>NZ_JAIZEO010000010.1 GCF_024189315.1 Halobacillus sp. A5
ATATAGAAAGAAGATGTTGACGTACTGGTTGGTTCGTTCAGTTTTCAAAGATCAAAATTTCGTTTGACGCCTCAAAATGGCGACTTAATTAATATATCATCTTAACGAGTTGAAGTCAATAACTTTTTCGAAGATGATTTGATTTGTTTTCTTGCGATGCCGCACCTCTTGTTGCGACGTTTATTAATATATCACGGTTCCCATTCCACATCAAGTACATTTTTAAATAAAAGTAAATTCTGACTTATCGCATTCAATATAAGATTTTTTGTTGAATTTAGTCGAAAATTAAGGTGAATTTAAGTTTACTTATTCTATTACAGTCCGGTACAGAATATCGAAAGATGAACAGTCCGGTTTTCTTAGATCTCCACAGAAGCATTGATGTAACCAGGACGCCATCCACAGATTTTTTAATGTGAAATTCGTAACATACAATCCTGCTAATGCATTTACTCAAAACATTTCTGCGATAAAGCAAAAGTGAACTGACCTTCATGTCCAAGCAGGCTGCATACGCACATACATATCACTATAAATAGAATACTAATTTTCGTATATCAGAACCCCTTCAGATATTCTAACTAAAAAAGAACTTCCAGCCCTTTAAATCAGGCTGGAAGTTCTTTTTGTTATTATCTCTTCCTCATTTGAGGGAAAAGCAATACATCCCTAATGGATGCAGAATTTGTCAAAAGCATCACTAAACGATCGATCCCGATTCCTAAACCGCCTGTTGGAGGCATGCCATATTCTAATGACTCCAGGAAATCGTCATCCATTAAATGAGCTTCATCATTTCCTTCTTCTCTTTCTTTTAACTGTGCTTCAAAACGTTCACGCTGATCAATTGGATCGTTTAGCTCAGAAAATGCATTTGCATGCTCACGTCCTACGATAAACAACTCAAATCGATCAGTGAAACGAGCATCTTCCGGATTCTTCTTAGCAAGTGGTGATATCTCAATCGGGTGCCCATATACGAAAGTAGGCTGAATTAACTTCTCTTCCACTTTCTGCTCAAAGAACTCATTGACTATATGACCAAATGTCATTGTTTCTTGAATTTCTACATCATGCTCTTTAGCAAGGGATTTTGCTTCTTCGTCACTCATTTGCTTCCAAAAGTCTACCCCAGTGTATTCTTTTACAGCGTCTACCATATGCAGGCGTGTCCATTCCGGTTCTAAATCAATTTCCTGATCATCGTACTGTACTATAGTTGTGCCTAACACTTCTTTGGAAATATGCGCGATTAAGTTTTCCGTTAAACTCATAATGTCATGGTAATCCGCGTAAGCTTCGTAAAGCTCGATCATTGTGAATTCCGGGTTGTGCCGGGTTGAGACGCCTTCGTTACGGAAGACTCGCCCGATTTCATAGACCTTCTCCATCCCGCCTACAATCAGTCTCTTTAAATGAAGCTCGATCGCAATACGCATATAAAGCTCCATATCAAGCGCATTATGATGAGTAACAAAAGGCCGCGCCGATGCTCCTCCAGGTATGCTGTGCATCATTGGAGTTTCGACTTCCAGAAATCCTAAGTTATCTAAATATCTGCGCATAGACTGAATAATTTTACTGCGCAGCACAAAAGTATCACGGCTGTCCGGATTAGTAATCAAATCTAAGTAACGTTGACGGTAGCGCTGTTCGACATCTTTTAGACCGTGGAATTTTTCAGGTAAAGGGCGTAGAGATTTTGTTAAGATCTCAAATTTGTTTGCCTTAACGGACAACTCTCCTACGTTTGTTTTGAACATTTCTCCTGAAACTCCGACAATATCACCGATATCAGCAGACTTAAAGATCGCATAGGCTTCTTCCCCGATGGCATCTTTACGCACATACAGCTGAATTTGACCGCTGAGATCTTGTATATGAGCGAAACCCGCTTTCCCTTTTCCACGCTTCGTCATAATTCGACCTGCTATTGTGGCGGGAATTTGTTTCTCCTCAAGTTCTTCTTTTGTATATTCATCGTATTGCGACTGCAGTTCGCTTGCCAGTGCTGTACGCTCAAACTTACTGCCAAAAGGGTCAAGTCCCTGTTCTTTGTAATTGTTCAACTTCTCTCTTCTCACCTGCATTTGGTCATTGAGCTCTTCGGACATGAATCATCACTCCATTCTTATAAAAGTTTATATATAAACCTAACGTTTTCGCAATTAGCTCTGTTAAACACTGAATTTAATATCTCCCTAAAAATATATTGAAATATCGTTTCAACTATCAGGGGCTTTAATTCAATACAAGCTTAATTATTTCCTTAATACATCAACACCTGCATTTAACATAACCTCACAAATAAAAACTGCCAGTAAACCACTGGCAGTATTCTAACTATGATTTAGTATAGAAAAGTCCTCGAAAGGTGTCAATGTAGAAACGCCAACGAAACTTCATGCGCTCATTTAGATCTGCTGCCAATTCATAAAGAATCTCCAGCATTTCTTATTTTTTAACCGTTAAACGGAAGGCTGAATTACATACACCGGCCACTTGGCCGAGGCTGCCCGGTGCAGAATTGTGAAACCTGAGATAGTCTTATTCCACGATCTATACCAGACTATTACTTATAAAATTTTTCCCCTCCAAAGGGTTACGCCGGCGACTTCCTCAGGAGGAAGATCTCTCACTATTTCCTCTGCGCGTTTCTTTAATGCAGAAATGTAGGCCTCCGGGTTCAAATCAGCCAAAGGTACCATCACAAAAGCCCGCTCATGCATATGTGGATGAGGGATCGTTAAACGCTCATCTTTCATATTTTCTTGATTGTAGAGCAGAATGTCAAGATCTATTGTGCGCGGACCCCATTTAACTACTCTTTTCCTGCCTAAATCTGCTTCGATTTTTTGACAATAATCGAGCAGACTTAAAGGATTCAGCCGTGTTTCGACTTCTATCACTGCGTTTAGAAAATCATTCTGGTCTGTGTAGCCCACAGGGGCCGTTTCGTAAATATTCGAGCTTCGTATGAAATCTATTTCTGAATGAGTCTTAAGAAGTTCGACAGCTTCCATTAAAAACTGCTCCCGTTCCTGCAGATTTGATCCGAGGGCAATGTAAGCTCTATTCATTCTCTTTTCTCCTGTAGATATCAATCGCTACGGACTTGTAGTGACCAGGGATAGGAGGATCAGGCTTCGTCACCTTCACCCTGCAGGCTGCTAACTGAGTAAATTGCTGCAATAATTCATCAGCTAAATGATCAGCTACAGTTTCTACCAGCTTCCGCGTTTTCCCTTCGACAACTTTCTTTGTCACTTCATAGACTTCGCCATAATCTATGGAAAGGTCCATATCATCGGACCGCCCTGCAGGTTTAAGGTCCATTTCTAATTCTAAATCAACATAGAAACGTTGTCCGAGTTTGTTTTCTTCTGGAAAAAGTCCATGGTACCCCCAGAACTCCATTCCATTTAACTGAATTTGATCCATCACCTTGACCTCCCTGTCATAGCATCCATCATTTTTGCCATTCGAGCAATTTCTTTTACGTCATGCACTCTAACAATTTTAGCTCCTTTTGCAATACCGAGACAAACCGTTGCTCCTGTGCCTTCCATACGCTCTGTTTCGGGCAGATCTAAGACATGTCCGATGAACGACTTCCGCGAGGTTCCCAATAACAGCGGATAGCCAAGGTCATGAAACTGGTCAAGCTGACGCATGACTTCAAGGTTGTCCTCCATTGTCTTAGCAAAGCCGACGCCCGGATCCAATATGATCTGTTGGTCGCTGACCCCGGCTTCCTTTGCCAGTTTAAGGCTTTCCTTCAAATCTTCCTTCATATCGACAATTAACGAACTGTAATTTTTATTCTCACGGTTGTGCATTAAAATAATTGGAGCGGCAAGTTCAGCAGCCACTTCAGCTATTTCCGGCTCTTTCTTTGCCCCCCAAACATCATTGATTATGTCTGCCCCGGCTTCTAGAGCGCGCCTTGCTACTGCAGCTTTGTACGTATCGATAGAGATGGGAATGGAAACCCGTTCTTTTACGGCTTCAATCACTGGAACGACCCGGTCTGCTTCTTCCTGTTCTGAAACAGGCCGGTGTCCAGGCCTTGTAGATTCGCCGCCAACGTCTATAATGTGCGCCCCGTCTTTCTCCATTTGAACCGCATGGGCAACAGCAGCATCAATTTGATTAAACCGTCCGCCGTCAGAAAAGGAATCAGGAGTAATGTTTAAGATACCCATTACAAGTGTCTGTTCTGTTAATGAATAGGAGCGTTTTTTTGTCACTAGCTGAAAACTCATTTCACTTCCTCATTTCCCACAATAATTATTTCTCTATTTTACACCATCCTCCCTTATTAAAACAAAAAAGCTGCGCCCCTCTTTATAAGGGCACAGCTTTTGTTTGGGGGTCAGTTTATTCCTCTTCAAATTGGTAAAGAGGTGTGGAAAGGTAGCGTTCACCGTTACTAGGAATAATAGCCACAACTTTTTTACCTTTTCCTAACTGTTTAGCAACTTTCTTAGCTACGTGAATGGCTGCACCGGAAGAAACCCCTCCAAGAATGCCGTCTTTTCTAGCGGCTTCTCTTGCGCAGTCGTAAGCTTCCTCTGTGGTAACCTGGTGTACTTCATCATAGATTTCCGTATTGAGAATTCCAGGAACAAATCCTGCTCCAATTCCTTGAATCTTATGAGGTCCCGGCTGGCCTCCGGACAATACCGGAGATCCTTCTGGTTCCACTGCATGAATTTTCACTTCCGGGTACTTCTCTTTTAACACTTTTCCAGCACCCGTAATTGTACCGCCTGTACCAATCCCAGATACGAAAGCATCCAGCTGATTACCCATCTGCTCTACGATCTCAGGTCCTGTGGTTTTTTCGTGTACCGTTACGTTTGCCTGGTTATTAAACTGCTGAGGCATGAAGTATCCATGTTGATCCTGAAGTTCCGAAGCTTTTTTAATAGCTCCTTTCATTCCGTCAGCTCCCGGGGTTAAAACAAGTTCAGCACCATAAGCACGTAAAAGGTTACGACGCTCCTGACTCATTGTATCCGGCATAACAAGAACCGTTTTGTACCCTTTAGCAGCCGCGATCATCGCAAGTCCGATACCTGTATTACCGCTTGTAGGCTCAACAATCGTGCTGCCTTCTTTTAAATCACCTGACTCTTCGGCAGCTTCAATCATTGAAAGGGCAATCCTGTCTTTCACCGAGCTGCCGGGGTTCATGTATTCAAGCTTTAAGTAGATGTCTGCACTGTTTTCATCAGCGCTTTTGTTCAATTTTACTAAAGGGGTCTGCCCCACTAATTCACTAACACTATTCGCTATACGCATGATCTCACTCCTAAAACCAAGTATTTTAATAGGATTTAATACTAATGTACGCAATACACAGACTGTTGTCAAACATTTCTATCAACTTTCATAAAAATGTTCCCTTAAACAAAACAAGCGAAACGCAATAATAATTACGCTTCGCTTTACGCTGATTTATAGTTAAGAAGGGTTGGATTGCAATTCTTTTAGATCATGTTCGTTAAAATTGTACGCTTCGTTGCAGAAGTGACATTTCGCTTCCGCACCTTTGTCTTCATCAATCATACGTTGAATCTCTTCATCTCCTAAGCTTGAGATGGCAATTTCCACTCGTTCCCTTGAGCAGTGGCATTTAAATTGCACAGGGATGGAATCAAGGATTTGAAGCTCATCCCCAATTAATGCTTCCAGAATCTCTTCCGGTGTTTTACCCTCACGTACCATAGTTGAAATGGGAGCAATCGTACTTAAACGTTGCTCTAAAGCCGTCGTCGTCTCATCATCGGCTCCCGGCATCATTTGAATAATAAACCCGCCGGCGGCCAGAATTGAATGATCGGTATCTACCAGAACACCAGCCCCCACAGCAGAAGGTACCTGTTCTGAGTTTGCAAAATAATACGTAAAGTCTTCACTCACTTCACCAGACACAATCGGAACCTAGCCTGTAAAGTGATCTTTCATGCCAAGGTCTTTCACAATGCTCAGCGTGCCATCTGTACCTACAGCCTGAGCAACATCCAGTTTCCCCTGACTGTTTAAATCAAAGTCAACATGTGGGTTCTTTAAATAACCTCGAACTTCTCCTTTGGCGTTAGCGTCGGCAATTATGGCCCCGACAGGTCCATTTCCTTCAATTTTTGCAGTGAGTTTATCTTCACCTTTTAACATAGCACCCATCATAGCGCTAACGGTAAGTGTACGCCCCAGCGCAGCAGAAGCTGTTGCCCAGGAATCCTGCCGGCGGCGGGCTTCTTCTACAGTTTCTGTAGATTGAATAGCATAAGCACGCACTTGGCCGTTATAACCGATTGCTCGTACTAAATAATCTGACATAAATCATCCTTCTCCTTTGAATGCTTTATTATCTTTGTTGTTTTGATAAATTTTATTCAACCCTTTTAATGTTAAATAAGGATCGATTACATCAATCGTCCGTGATTCATTACCAATTAGTGTGGCCAGCCCTCCAGTTGCAATAACCGTCGGCGGAGCTTCAGCCGTTTCTTTCATTCGCCGGACGACTTCATCCACCTGGCCGACGTACCCATAAAAAACGCCTGACTGCATGGCTTCCACCGTGGAAGCTCCTACAACCTGCTCAGGACTTTTTATTTCAATCTTTGGCAGCTTTGCGGCTTTTGCATATAAGGCTTCCATTGAAATATTGATTCCTGGAGCTATGGCTCCGCCCACGTATTCGCCGTTTCTGTTGATATAACAATAGGTGGTCGCTGTACCAAAATCAATGATAATGAGCGGAGTATCATACTCTTCAATCGCTCCCACAGCATTAACGATTCGGTCTGCTCCAATTTCGTGAGGGTTCGGATATTTCATAGGTAAACCTGGATCTACTTCTTTGTCCCCAATGATCATCGGTGTTTTTTTGAAATAATAGCGTGACATGCGCTCGAGCGCAAACATTATTGGTGGAACTACCGAGGAAATAATGACTCCATCTATATTTTCAAACGTAAGACCTTCATGGTCAAACAATGATTTAATGAGCATGCCGTATTCATCTTCTGTTTTGTATCTGTCTGTTTTAATCCGCCATTGATAACTTAATTGGCTGTCTTCGAAGACGCCGAGAACCGTATTTGTATTCCCTACATCAAGGACAAAAATCATATGCCAAGCCTCCTGTTTCTTTTCCTTCGGCTTCCATCATATCACAATTAAAGAACTCAATGGGATGATGAGTTTTGACTAAAGCCAGAAAAAAGCCACATCCCCTTTATAGGGAATGTGACTTTAAGACTGTTACGTCCGATCATTACGATCATGGTTATCCTGCTGGTCTTCTTTATCATTTTGGTTCTCATTAGATGGTGAGGAAGATCCCTCAGAAGAATCTTGTTCATCATCTTTAGATTTGAGATTCACACGAACATTTTCATTATTGGATTGACGCTCATCAATCTCTTTCTGCTCTTCCTGATTAGCTCGAAGCTGCTTGTTGTTTTCAACCGCAATTTCTTCAAGCTCTTCATCCGTCGGCAGGCGCCCCTTCTTAAATAAGGACTCGATTTGAGTGGCATCCAGTGTCTCTACATCCAATAAAGTGCTTGCGATAAGTTCAAGCTTATCTTTATTTTCTGTGAGAATCGTCTTAGCCCGGTCATAACTATCCGTAATAAACCTTTGAACTTCTGTATCAATATCATAAGCGATTTGATCACTATAATTCTGGTCATTTTGAATGTCACGACCCAGGAATACCTGTCCTCCGGAGTTCTGACCGAATTGAAGCGGTCCAAGCTTCTCACTCATACCATACTCAGTTACCATCTTACGGGCAATAGAAGTGGCACGCTGGAAGTCATTGTGAGCACCGGTTGATACTTCACCAAACATGATCTCTTCAGCAACACGGCCGCCAAGTAAACCTGTGATCTTATCAAGCAATTCCGGCTTCGTCATGAAGTAACGATCTTCTTTTGGAAGCATGACCGCATAACCGCCTGCCTGACCGCGAGGCACGATAGTTACTTTATGAACCATGTCCGCATCGTCTAATACCATACCAATAACGGTATGTCCACTTTCGTGGTGAGCCACAATATTGCGCTCTTTCTTAGAAATTACACGGCTCTTCTTAGCAGGGCCGGCAATAACACGATCAATAGCTTCATCAACATGGAGCATATCAATCTCTTTACTGTCTGAACGAGCTGCCACAAGGGCCGCTTCGTTTAATAAGTTTTCTAAGTCGGCACCAGAAAACCCTGGTGTACGAAGAGCAATGGTTTTTAAATCAACATTATCAGATAGAGGCTTATCACGAGCGTGAACACCCAGTACCGCTTGACGTCCTTTAACATCCGGGCGGTCGACCGTAATTTGACGGTCAAAACGTCCTGGACGCAGCAAGGCCGGGTCAAGAATATCCGGACGGTTGGTAGCTGCAACCATTATGATTCCTTCATTAGCTCCAAACCCATCCATTTCAACAAGCAGCTGGTTCAGCGTTTGCTCACGTTCATCGTGCCCGCCGCCTAAACCGGCTCCACGCTGACGTCCGACTGCGTCAATCTCATCGATAAAAATGATACATGGCGCATTTTTCTTAGCGTTCTCAAACAAGTCACGCACACGGGAAGCACCGACACCGACAAACATTTCTACGAAGTCGGAACCACTGATGGAGAAGAAAGGTACTCCCGCTTCACCCGCAACGGCTCTCGCAAGTAATGTTTTACCAGTACCCGGAGGTCCCACAAGCAGGACACCCTTAGGGATACGCGCACCTACAGCGGTGAATTTACGAGGATCCTTCAAGAAGTCAACGACCTCAACAAGCTCCTGTTTCTCTTCATCTGCCCCGGCAACGTCTTTAAAGCGCACCTTTTTCTTATCTTCACTGTACATCTTCGCCTTACTCTTACCAAAGTTCATGACCCGGCTTCCGCCGCCCTGAGCCTGATTAAGCAAGAAGATAAACAAGATAAATATGATCACAAACGGAATAATGGATGTAAGTACAGTCACCCATACACTCGGTTGTTCTTCTTCTTCAACGTTTAAAATACTTTGCTGCTGTGCTTCTTCTGTTACGTTAGAAACAATTTCTTCGTTGGCTGGAATGTTTGCGGTGAATGTTTCACCTTCTTCACTGCCAGCTACTGAACCTGTGATACGAATGACACCATTAGAAGGCTGCATCGTCATTTCTTCGATTTCACCATTATTCAATCTATCGTAAAATTCGTTCACGTTTAATGTTTGTTCTGGCTCACCTTGACCTCTAAATAGACCGACTATGCCGATAACTACGAGGAAGATTAGTAAGTAAAAGATTGTATTACGAAATATCCGGTTCATTTCCTACCTCCTCCCAAGCGAGAAAAACTATAGTAAATGTTATCACACAAAAAACGAAACACACAACTAATTGCCCTTACATTCAGCACGTTTAATGGAAGTCGTATATTGGAAGTCATTATCCACCATACACTTCCGGCTTAAGGATGCCGATGTAAGGGAGGTTACGATATTTTTCATTGTAATCAAGACCATATCCTACGACGAATTCATCAGGTACTTCAAACCCGACGGTATCGGCTTTAATATGGGATGTTCTGCCTGCTGGTTTATCAAGCAGCGTAACAATTTTAATGGATTTTGCTTTACGATATTTAAATAAGTCCACTAAGTAGCTTAACGTCAAGCCACTATCAATAATGTCTTCTACAATGATTAAGTCTCTTCCCTCTACTTGAGTATCCAGATCCTTGACAATTTTTACTTCGCCAGTGGAACGCATGCCCCCGTCGTAGCTGGATACGTCCATAAAGTCCATTTCCAGATGGGTTTCTATCCGCTTCAGCAGATCCCCCATGAATGGCATGGCCCCTTTTAATACTCCGATCGCCAAAGGAAAACGTCCGTCGTACTCTTCTGTCAGCTGTGCTCCAAGTGCTTTACACTTATTTTGAATTTCTTCTTCAGAAATTAAGATTTTCTCAATTTCGTTGTGCATGAAAGCTCCTCCTACGTTCTCAGTTATTTTTTATATTGTAATCGAAGCCATGTACCGGAAGGGTTCCTAGTACACCCCTCACCTTTCTTTAAACCAACCAGCCATAGGATTTGACCATCATGATCCGTAACAACCGGCCATGTGCCGCGAAGCTGTGCAGGGATCTTTTGGTCGATAAAAATATCCTTTACCTTCTTAGACCCATTCATTCCTCTAAGTATCATTCGATCTCCCGGTTTTCGATTTCGAACAATTAACGGCAGGGACACGTGATGTGAATCACAAACGTATTCATATCCTTCCTGCTCCCGGGGATCTCCTCCCGCCTCTAGGGAAATGGTTGATCCATCTGGAAGTGAAACTTGCTCTCCTATGTATAATGTGTGTTCAAATGCAGTTTTTTCCGGTTCCGGATTAAAGGTGAATGTGATTTCATCGTAAGCACGGACTACCTTTAAACCCTTTGGAAAATCTAAGCTTGCATTAGGTTTTTGTTCATCCAAAAGGTGAAAAAACATCTCCTCATGTAAATAGGAGATTTCTTCAATTTGATTACCATACAGATAGTTTAATATTAGATGAAAGGCACTCCTTTGTAAAGCAAGCGGATGCTTTTGAAAAGCAGTTTTTGAAAATTGTGTGAAGCCGCCTTTTCCACCTGCCATCTCAGCGATCTGCAGAACTTGTCCAGCCTGTTCTTGAATGTAGGAACGTTCTTGTGAAAAGCGCTCGCTCAGCCCTTGCATATGCTGATGCAATTTAGGGTTTAACGACTTTAGAAAAGGGAGCACCTGCTTACGGAAAGCGTTACGAGTATAATCATCCTCTTCGTTTGAAGGATCGAAACGTGGCTTGAGATGATTTTCAGTACAATAGTTCAGCAGCTGCTCTTTGTTTAAGCACAAAAATGGGCGGATGATCTCACCACAGGAAAAGGGGCGCTTTACAGGCATGCCGTGAACAGCTTCGGGCATAGCACTTCTTGTCACCTGCATCAGCATCGTTTCTGCTTGATCATCACCGTGGTGTCCAAAAGCCAGCTTATCCGCCTTTACCTCTTCCATTACTTTCGCCAAAAAACGGTAACGCATCTCTCTTGCCGCTTCCTGAGTCCCCATGCCCGTCTCTTTCTTATAGGAAGAAACATCGACCGTCGTCCCGCAGAAAGGGACTCCCCAATTCTCTGCAAGTAACTTAACATACTCTAAGTCCTGCTTTGATTCGTCTCCACGCAGACCATGGTCCACTGAAGCAATAACAAGAGAAAGCTGGTATTTAGCTTTAATCTGTAAAAAATAATGAAAAAGAGCGAGAGAATCCGGGCCGCCGGATACAGCAAGCACAACGCGATGGTTCGATTGAAGCAGTTCATGTTTGTTAATAAAGATTTCCACGTCTTTCACTTGCTGTAAACCTCCTATCACATCTCCTACCATCGTACCACCACAAAGCCCTCTCCTGCAAAGCTTTCCTTTATAACCATAAATTCCAAGCGGAGATCCCGTAAAACACTAAAGCAATAAAGGTGACCCCGAGCATTTCCCCCCATTCTGCCGCCTCGTGGTGAAGGCTTTTCCGAGTGACCGTCTGAGCAGGATGTGCTCTCTTCATAAGGATTTGGCCTAAAGCTTCTTTCATACCTTTAGCTGTATAATATTTACCTTGCCAGCAATCGTTAATGACCTTCTTATATTCTGAAGGGAGAGGGGCCTGCTTCAGCTTTTCCTGAAGTGTTTTCTTCGGATCCTTCTGGGCTTTAAAACGCTTAGGATATACCGTTTCGAGCATTATCATCGTAACAGCAAATAAATCATACCCCGGTTCTGCTTTTCGAGATCCATATCCCCAGTATCCACGATCATAGAACTCTGTATACTCTTTAATCGCACGCCCTATTGCGGTGACGCCGCCAACATCAATCCATTGAACCTTTGAATCAGCGATCAATAGATTATCAGTTTTAAGGTCTCCAAAAACAAAACCGGCTTGATGCAGGTGCTCTAAATCACTTAGCAGCTGCATGGCACAAATCCCTACCCACTCCTTTTTCTTTCCTCTTAAAAATGCCGCTAAAGAATCTCCCTTTATATATTCCATGACATAAAAGGGATAAGTGGAGCCTGTGGAAGTGACCCAGTCATCCACATCAACAAAAGAAGGCCCAAGCTTCACTCCTTGGACCTTACTGAATTTCTTAAGCATATTCACTTCCAGCATGAGTCTCGAACTCTCGGTCCCTATTTTCAGCGCATACGAAACCCCGTTTTTCCGGCACAAATAAACTGCCCCGCAAGCTCCTTCTCCAAGCTTATTCACAATATGGTAAGCATGATGATTCCATTTTCCGCGCACAAGAGTGCCGTCGGTTACATTAAAAACCGGTTTCTTCATATGGATCCACCCTGCCTTCATCTCGTCGAATAGACTTATTTGTAAATGCATAAAGAGCTTCTTTAAGAGCAGGTCCTGTCGGTGTGTATCCTCCACTCGACAACCTGGAAAAAAGGTTATGAATAGCACTGAGCTCAGACGTCCAGTCCACTCTTTGCTTAATGGTATGCTTTGGATCCGGGAAGGAGTATACACTAAACTGATTTGAGCCGCTTCTCGCATTGAGACTTAAGGATAAATCGGCCAGTGCTTCCTTCACTGTAGGCAGCTTATGATGCATACTCGCGCTTGAATCCACGAGCACAAGGACCTCAAGCTGACAGGTCTCCCCAAGATCGTCCACAATTTCGACCACTTCTCCCCTTTGCTCGGGGGGAAGTTCTTCAATCGTTTTACGTTCGCCCAGGATGTGCTGCAATTCCTTATTGACCACCCCTTGAATCGTTTGAGTCATCGCCTGCTTCGTCACCATTTGGACCGTTTCAGATAAATTCTTTTGATAAACGATCTGACTAACCCCGCCTCCGGCTTCAGCAATGGATTCTACTTCTTTTAGACCCTGCGGCTCCCCTGGCTGATGATCATCGAGCACCCCGATGACATTGACCGTTACCCCCTGGTTTCTCGCTAATGCAGCGACAGCAACAGGGTCCTCTCCATAGTTTGAGCACCCATCCGTTATCAATAGAATTTGTTTTAATCGACCTGCGTTCATCGAGTTTCCCTCCTCATGTGTTACGACCATTTTCGCCGAAACTGAGGAAGAATATACGTTAATCTACGCTTGTTTTTTCTGAAAAGGGATGGCGGTCCATTCAGGCATATAATGGTCAAGCCTTGCGACAATGATGGTCATATCGTCATCAATTCCTCCAGATTGAGCACGAATGACTTCTTCTAATAGAATATCTGCAAATTCCTGAGGATCCTCCTGATGAATTTCTCTTATTTTCCTCTTCAGCCACACCTCCACATTTTCGACGTGTTTTGGTCCCTCTAAGATGCCATCACTCACCATAATTAAAAGATCCCCTGCTCGTAACTGTTCACTGGTTGTATCTACATCCACCTCTCGAATAATTCCCATTGGCAGATTGCCCGCTTCAACAGAAATAATTTGATCTCCTCTCTTTATAAAACTCGGAGTGCTGCCTATTTTAATAAATTTAGAGGTGGCGAGGTGAAGATCAATCACCGCTAAATCTAGAGTAGAAAAAATCTCATCATTGCTTCGTAAGGAAAGAATCGAATTAATCGATTGTATGGCCACAGATTCCTGTATCCCCGACTGCAGAATCTGTTTCAACAGACGCAGCGTTTCCACACTCTCTTCATGTGCCCTCTCCCCATTTCCCATCCCATCACTTATCGCTAACGCATATTTCCCCCTTCCTAATTCCATCATGGAATAGCTGTCTCCCGAAATAAATCCTCCTCCTTTAGCGGCATGAGCCACACCTGGTTCAATGGTATAATGCTTTGCAGACCCAAACGTCATTAAGCAGCGCCCATTTGGATAGGGCGAGATATCCTCCATCGTAACCACAATGGTTTCCTGAAGGATATCTGTAAGCAGCGGTGCAATTAACTTTTCACCTTCCCCTCGATATTGGTCAATTTCAATAATTACCTCCAGGTCTATATTACCTGCGTCCAATGTATAGATTTCGAGCTTCGCAACGTTTAAACCTAGCCTCTCTAATGCTTCGTGAATAATATGCTCCTTCTGCTCATGATGCTCCCGTTCCTTTACAATCTCCTTCGCAAAATTGTTCATCACTTCTGAAACGCCGTGAAGCTGTTCTGCGACAAACTTACGGCTCTCCTGCACCTGCTGTTTCAGCTGCTTATTGGCATGATAAAACGAAAGCTCGTGCTTCATCGTATCGATCAGTTTCTGGGACTTCACACAATATTGGTCCACATTCTTCCGCATCATCCGGCTTACTTCTTCTTTCTCATCAATCTCCTCCATTAAATCTGTCATTAAATTGTGGGTCTCATCGAATTGATTGATCCAGCACTTTTCCTTTTTAAAACAGGCCTGGCAGGTTTTTTCCGTGACGTGACTTAAAAAGTAATCAACTTCGCGATTAGCATCCTCCTCTACTTGAGAACGTTCTATATGATGAAAGCTCTTAGACAAAGCCTCAAACACATCCGAAAACTTCCCAACTCGAACAGCTGTTACATCTCTAACTTTTTGTAAATACTTCTGTTGTTCCTGACGATGTTCATCAGTCCCTGGAACGAAACGTGATAATCGTTTCACCCAGCGGTCAGGCGTCATAAAGAACAGAATGATCGCAAAAAAGGAAGCCCATAATGAAGCAGTCAAGCCATCCCCTGTATAAAACCCCATTAAAATGGTACTTACAAAAAGCCCTGCACCTACCCCCAGTTTATTTCCCTCTTTTAATAAACCTCCCAGCAGCCCCGAGAAAGCGAGCAGACTCATTTGATATAGATGATCCACATTAGACAGGCTCAGGACAAGGCCGGTGACCACCCCCACCGTAGACCCTATAGCCGCACCGGCAATATATGCCAGCAAAATTACCAAATATCGCGAGAAGACATCAACCATCGCCACATCCTGATATTCAAACCCGATCATCCCCGTCAAAACGGAAGCCAGCAAAATAATAAAACAGACAATTTCTTCATTTTTTAAAGTAGGATGATAGCGCTGCGGTGATAAAAGGGGCAGGCTCTGCATAAAGATAAGTACAAGTATAAAAGTCAGAACCCCCTCGGAAAGGAGAAGAAAGATTTCGTACAGATGCCACCGGTCTAAGAAGGCCAGACTGATCGTCCGGGGAATCATACTCGCTAACGCTGCCATTACCGGCAGCCACTTCTGCGGTTGATGAAGCTTGTTTAAAAAGCCCGTTAATAAAAGAATGGAAGCAGCAGCACCAGCAATAAATCCAGCATGTCCATAACTATATGTAGCTGCACCGACCGCCATCATCATTGTTGCCGGAAGGATGAGTGGACGCTTGAACCACCAGATCACAGCTAAGAAAGCAACACCGAACGGAGCCATCGAAGACAAGATCACAGCTCGTCCCAGTAATAAACTAAGAGCCATATGGAAGACACCCTTGCTGGCTAAAAACGTGAACGCCGAAAGCGCCATTTTTTCAATTCCTTTATTTAATGATGACTCTCTCCATATAGCTTCGCGACCTGCTCGTTTCATAACCGTCCCCAACATAATATTCACCACTCCTTTTTGATAGACCTATTAAACCACATCCAACTGGATCATTTTGTCAAAACAACAGATGGACAAGAACAAAAACTTCGATGGAATTCCAACAATCGGAGCCCCTTTCTACAAAATAGCACTCACGACATTCGTTACTTATCCAAAATAACCAAAGATTCTCTATCGAAATTGACAGAGTAATCTCACAATTTTATTTTATATTGACATGTTTTTTTTCATAGTGTACTATAACTCTTGTGCCTAAAAGCACCAAACACATGGCGGTGTAGCTCAGCTGGCTAGAGCGTACGGTTCATACCCGTGAGGTCGGGGGTTCGATCCCCTCCGCCGCTACTATTAAGTGCTGAATGGCTTTGATAGATGCGACTCGAATAAGACATACCGCACACAATGATATACATAGTAACCAGGCCCGTTGGTCAAGTGGTTAAGACACCGCCCTTTCACGGCGGTATCACGGGTTCGAATCCCGTACGGGTCATCACATTATGAAAAAAACGTCTTTCTCTAGTATTGAAGAGAAAGACGTTTTTTCATTCTTTAAAGATCCTCTGTATTACCTGGAAACATATAAGACTCACTGTTAAACTCTCTTTCATATAGTAGTGTCTCCACCCCTCCCTCCAAAGAATAGTACCTCTCTATCTTATTAATTAAGTCACTAACAAACATCAAATTCTCATTAAATAAAGTCGTATATTTAACTTCAAGCTTCGTTAATTGCTCTGTGCCTCCTGCTAGACTAACCGGAATAAAAATATGATCTTCCTTGTTTATTCCATTTTTATAAGCAGTGATAGTGTAGGCTTCCTCTTCAGATTGGATCTCCATAGTGAAGTGGACATCTAAAATGCATGGAGCTTTCCCGTAGTAGTCCACCTTAATAAAGAGAGCCTTTTGCTTTTGTAACCATTCATTAGAACGGCTTTTAATAATAAGACTGATTCTTTCATGGAGCAAAATTCTTGTGGAATCCCCCGGCCGGCCCTCCATTAACAAAGGACCTTGAAACATCGTATAATCAACGAACGTACGATTCTCCATTCTTTGTAAATGTTTCTCCTGTGCCAATTGTTCTGTCACTAGCTGTTCCTGGTTTTTTATTTGAATCCTTAAATCATCTCTCGAGCTCCGCGTCTGCATACGGCTGATAGCTAAAGCCACAATCGCTCCAACTATTGCGCCCAGGTAACTGCCAAAGAAACCAATCCATTCACTATTGTCAGGACCTGCGCCATACTTAATGAGTAAATAGATTCCGGCTGGAAACCACAATGCTAAGAGAATACTAGTGCCAATCCATCCGTGCTTTTTAAAATATTCTATCCGCCTTCCTCCTTGCGTACGGATTCACAATTACAACTGTTCTTTCCTCTCTTATACTTGAATCATATGTAGAGGTCAGCAGAATATCACAAGCAAACAAGGATTATCCTCTTGGAGCAAACAACATGATAGCTACTCCAATAAGGCAGACAGACGCTCCTATCCAGTCATAAACATCTGGCATCTTACGGTCAATGCCCCAGCCCCACAGCACCGACAAAATTATGAATACCCCTCCATAAGCTGCATACACCCGTCCAAAGGCAGGAAATGATTGAAAGGTGGCGATTACTCCGTAGGATGCGAGCAGAACGGCCCCGACAATCCCGAAATAATACGGCTTGCCTTCCCTGAGCCAAAGCCATATTAAGTAGCCTCCCCCGATTTCAGCTAACCCTGCTAATACAAATAACAGCAGTGACATCACAGACTCCCTCCTAAATAACCAAATAACGCCGGCAGTGATAAAGGTGAACTAATGTTCATCTAATAACCACAGCCGCATTAAATGGATCTTTTATAAAAAAACAGGCCTGCTACTTAAGCAGGCCTGCCTTTATATAAACGCGCATCTTTTACTTATTGTCCTAGACAGCAAGCTATCCTCTTTTAGCACCTCGACCTCCACGTTTGGTCTCGGTTTGCTTCTTCAGTGATGCTAAGCGGTCTTCGCTGTCCTTAAGAAAGTTGTTCATCTTCTGCTCGAATGATTCGACAGGTTTACGAGGCTTCTTAGGCGCACGACGACCATAATTTTCTTTTGCTTTTTTGATGGATAGACCGATCTTCCCATCATCTCCAACATTAATGACCTTAACCTCAACTTCGTCACCCTGGCTCAGGTGCTCATTAATGTCTTTAACATAGTTGTCGGCAACTTCACTAATGTGCACAAGTCCAGTCTTCCCATCTGGAAGCTCGACGAATGCTCCGAAATTAGTGATACCCGTTACCTTACCCTGTAGCTTGCTGCCTACTTCAATTGACATAAAAAAAATGCTCCTCCTTAGATTTCGATAAAAATATCCTTCTTTACTATTATATATAAGCTATGAAAAGAGTGTCAATAAGATGGGTCATCATTTGGCATTTTAAAGATAATTTCGCCGTCTTTGGAGAAGAAATAGTTCGATCTGGCAATTTGTAAGACGTAATCTTCGTTATTTAACAGCTCGATCTCTTCATTTATGTTCTTTTCCTCAGTTTCCAATTCGTCCATCTCGGCCTGTAACTGCTTGTACTCTTCTACTTTCTCGGCATGGAGTGCTCTCTGCTGGAAGTGATAGGTAACCATTGATCCTGCAACAATTATAACTAAAAGGCTGAACAGTATAATCCGGCGCATCAACCGTTTCTTTTTCCTGGCATGACGTTCCAACTGAGCATCATAATTCTTCATGTATGTAGAATCCATGCGAGTAACTGAAGACTTATCTGCCATTTCCGTCGGGCCCCCTTGTTTAATAGTCTACGGATCTTCAGTGCTTGTCCTTACTACGCATCATAAGACTTTATTCATCTTTGTCTTTCCCATTCCATTTATTAACTATAATATTCTTTATTGTATCGTAGAATCCTGCTAATTGGAGAAAATATTTTTTTATTTTTTCCGGTAACAGCTTCCATATGATACGAAATAGTAACAAAATAGGGTAGAATACGACAGTAAACACTATGAATATACCCTTATATAGAATACGATAAACCCATATTAATACATTTTTCGATATTATGATCAAGGTTGTGAGGGGCCAGACGATAAAGATGTCAAATAATCGTTTTAAAAAGCGTAGAATTCCCATAACCACCCGGATTCCAGCTTCGAGAATACGGTTATATCCACGTTGAAACAATGCCCTGTATCCTGCATACCCACAGAATAAAGCGACAAAGATATACATTCGGATCTCACCGTAGTTTACCGAATACAATAGAAAAAAAAGAAAAGCAGCCTGAGTCATCCAAAAGGCAGACTGCCACGCAAACTCAAGCCAGCTTCTCTTATTTCTATTACGGAAAAGCCGTTCAAACGTGTCGATGGCTGCGCCAGTATATATACCTCCTGCGACCATAGCGATCATCGTCATGAATTGCGTGGTGAGCGTCATTTGAACAGCTTGCTAAATAAACCTTTAGCTTTCTCCCCATGATTCTCATCCAGATAAGTCATTTCATATACACGACCTTTAATCGCGACTTCGCCTTCATCTACATTCAAATTCTTCATCTGAAGGTTTTCACCGCGAATAACGAGGTAGCCCATTGATGTCTGAAGAAGAAACTCTTCACTGTCAAAGCTGTCAACTTCCTTTACACCTGATATCTCAAGGTTGCGGCGATTCCACACCTTTACATTATGCTCGGCCTGGTGATGACTATTACTGCGTCCACTTAGATTCTTTTCATACCCTTCCATTTCACAGCCTCCTTCTCTAGTACAAGCTATGAAGAATAAGAAGAAAATAGAACCGTTAACACCCTCCTTATATTCACGAAAAAAAGACCCTTGGAGAGGGTCTTTTTACTGCTTTACTGGTTCTTCTCTTTTTATTTCGTAAAGGGTCGCAGCTTCATCTTTTTTCACATTTTCCCGCAGTGATTTCACTTCGATCGTCAGCAGCTTCTGCCCAAACTGGATGGTCAGTTCATCCCCCACCTCAACTTTAGTTGCTGCTTTGCTTGGTGTGCCGTTAATGTTAATACGCCCTTGATCAGCGACTTCTTTGGCCAGTGTCCGCCGTTTAATCAGCCTTGAGATCTTTAGAAACTTATCCAGCCTCATCCTTTATCTTCCTCCTTCTCATATTTCGCCTGCACCCATAGCTGCTCCATTTCTTCTAATGAATAATCTTCTAATTTCCGATTAACTTTGTTCGCTTGCTTCTCCATAGAAGAAAAACGGTACCGGAATTTTTGGTTAGTCCGCTGTAAAGCAGTTTCCCCGTTAATTTTATAATGACGGGCTGCGTTCACAATTGCAAATAACCAGTCTCCAAATTCTTTCTCCATTTCTTCCCGGTCCAAAGCCTGCTCCGCTTCCAAAAATTCCCGCCACTCTTCTTCTACCTTTGCTAATACTAATTCGACATTATCCCAGTCAAATCCTACTTTCGCAGCTTTCTTTTGCAAATCTTCCGCCTGCAGTAACGCCGGAAAGCTTACAGGCACACGGTCTAACAGAGATTCCGGCTCTTCTCCTTTTTCCAGCTTCTTAATTTGGTCCCAGTTCGTTACCACTTCTTCGGCATCCTCGACCTGGACTTCTCCAAATACATGAGGGTGGCGGCGGATCATCTTATCCGTTACCGTCTGAATCACCTCATCTATAGTGAAGAAACCATCATCCTCACCAATTTGACTGTGAAGCATCACTTGCAGGAGCACATCACCCAGCTCCTCGATCATATTTTCATCGTCCTGACGATTGACAGCATCAATCAATTCATACGCCTCTTCAATCAAATACTTCCTCAACGATTCATGAGTCTGCTTCTGGTCCCATGGACAGCCTCCTGGTCCGCGGAGATCCCGAATTACTTCACGCAGACGGAAGAATTGATGATTTAATTGCTCTTTACTGACTGGCGGTACATACACACTCGTTAAATTATTCACTTCGACAGCACGGTCCAATTCTTCAAGAGACACTTTCACAAGTTTCTCATCACGTCCCCCGGCTGCCGTTACGACCGTCACCTCATAATCAGGAGGCAGGTCCTCAAGAAGCACCAGCTTCACTTCTGAAGCCATCATAGCATCATACACCTGACAGAACACAAGGTGTTGCTGCAGCTGGAGTTGATCCCGATGGAAAGAAGTCGCATCCACGAACTGAAACCCTTCAATGGGATCAATACGAAGAGCAGTAAACAGGTCATCCAAATAACTCTGACCACCTTTTATTTTTACCTTGCAGTCTTCACACCCCATCAGAAGCTGAACTGTCCGCTCAGCAAGCATCGGGTGCCCGGGAACCACGTATGTCACATCCTCTTTCTCTACTGCTTTTACCAACCGCTGAACAATCTCTTCATAAACATCTTCAAATTGATCATGAAGTTTATATATAGCATCAAAGCTTTGAAAAGTAAGCCCGTCTTTTTGTAATTCCGTAACGACAGGATGGTCAAGCGTTCGAGCATAAATCACGCCCTCGCTATGCCGTAATTCGCGATAAATCCCTAAAGGCAGCTGGTCAATGTCTCCAGCACCAAGCCCGATCACTGATATTGTATTCATGCCTTATCTTCCTCCCGGTAATAGTTTGATCAATCCTTCAGAAAAAGGGAGCGGCTCTAGTTCCTGTTGGTCAAGCGCCTTAAAGCGAATCAGCAGGTAAAGGTAAATCGAGGCACCAAACGCTATGATTAACAGCAGAGAGACCAATAAAGCGAGCCGGCCCTCAATGGTGTCCAACCACGGACTAACCATCAACAAAAAGCCGATCATGCCTGTTAACGCCCCTGTCATCTGCAGCCAGGGAAGCTCCACCCAATTCGTGGTCTTATATTCATTATGCAGCATATAGATATGACACCCTACAACAAAGGCTGCAGTAACTACAGAAGCAGCAGCCGCCCCATATTCTTCAAATGGAGGAACCCACCACACATTCAATAACCACTTCACAACAAGCGTCAGCACTGCTGCCAGGGCGGTATGTATAACCTTGCCAAAACCTTGGAGAATAGAAGAAAACGTAATCGCCAGAGAGCTGAACAAAATGGCAAGCATAAGAAGCTGCAACGGCGGAGAACCTTTTGAATCCTGAAAGAACACTTCGTTTACGTAAGGAAATAGAGTGACTAGTCCAGCCGCTGCCCCTGCCGCAATTAGCAAACAATATTTCACTCCCCCAAAGATATAACGGTTGACTCGTTCAGGATCTTTGCTTTTCCTCTCTTTCGTCACTGATGGCACTAAGGCCAAAGCAAGAGAGGAGGCTAATACCGTCCCAAGCTGGATTAAGGGCTGACCTCTGTCAAATACACCTTTGGCAGCTTTAGCTTCTTCTAATGAAAATCCTGCCGTCTGCAGCCCCGAAATAAGGGTCAGTGCGTCAATGAGCTGTAAAAAAAGCAGCAGCATATAATTCATGCAGATAAATAAGCCATAGAAGAATATTGTTTTAACAAAGTAAAGGTTAGAAAAAACTTTCTTCCCTGCGGCCGGCCTTTCCCGCCGGATCCAGAAAACAAAAAGCACCAATCCAGCCGCGAGAGCTCCTAATATAGATGAGACGGCCCCTCCTTTTCCAATTAAGTAAAGATCCCCGGCCTGCGATACATAAAGCGCGGCGCCTATTATTACAATCACCCGGACGAATTGCTCGCTCAATTGGGATACAGCCGTCGGCATCATCATACCCTTTCCTTGAAAAACCCCTCGGATCAGGGAGGGCAATGGCAGAAGGAGAAAAACAAAAAAAGCAGCCTGAAGAGACGAAGTAAGATCGCGGTCTCCCATGACATCCGCCAGACGTCCTGACTGCGTAAAGCCAACAAGAAAGATACCTCCACAAACGATAGACAACCAGGTAAACGCAGGTATGTAAAAAGAGCGGAATGTAAGTTTAATCCCGTGCTCTTCAAGCTCAGCTACAAGCTTAGAAACAGCCACGGGAAAGCCGTATAAAGAGAGCATTAGTGCCATTCCTAACACCGGATAAATTTGCTGGTAAATGTAGAAACCCACGTCCCCGGCAATGTTCTGTAATGGAATCCTATAAGCCGCACTTAATATTTTACCGATGAGTCCGGCTGCCGTGAGTAAAAGCGCACCTTTTACAAGCCGGTGTGACGCGTTAGAGTGTTCCATGGTTTTCCCTTTCCGTTGTACAGAATAATTGAGTTATATTATAGCATAAAACAAGCCAGATCTCTTGATAGACCTGGCTTCTCTCCTATTCCATCTGCTTCGCTAAAAATTGGGCAGCTGTCTGTACTGCCACTTGGGCTCCGTCCTCTATCGGTGAACCTTCTTTGTTAAACACAGCTACGCAGCCGATTGGATCACCTTGCGCAATGATAGGATAAATAATATAAGAAATAACGTCCTCTTCCTGATCACGCACGATTTCTACAGGCTGGGGATGCTTCTCTGACTCAGCAGACCGCTTGTCCAGCACCTGTTCCATCAGACTTCCTATTTGACGGTTTAAATACGACTTTTTCGACTCGCCGGCGACGGCAATAAATTCGTCTCGATCACAAATAAGGACAGGAACCTTCAAGGAATCGTGCAGGGCTTCGGCGTACTCCTTAGCAAAATCGCCAAGTTCACTAATAGGAGAGTATTTCTTTAAAATAACTTCTCCTTCACGATCAACAAAAATCTCCAATGGGTCCCCTTCTCTAATACGCAATGTGCGGCGAATTTCTTTAGGTATGACAACCCGACCTAAGTCATCGATACGACGAACAATACCAGTTGCTTTCATTCTAATGCTGCCTCCCTTTCATGGTGCTACAACCTACATTATCCTGCCAAAATTTCCATACAGAATAAATGGGTGATAAATATAGTATGATACACCATAAAAAACCTATGCATAAAAAATAAAAAGTAGTTGAAGGGAAGGATTTGTCAGCGCTTTTCTTCAATTTGCAGCCGAAACGGCTCTCATTCATACTAACCCGTTTATTAACAGAGCAGAACAAAATAGACGCCCTTACTCTTATGAATAAAGGCGTCTATACGTCAAGCGCTTGTTGCTTCGCGAGTTAACTGAGGCAGCTTTTCTAAAAACTCTTCTACTGCATCATAACGTTTCGCCTGAGCCTGACGGTCCCAGGTGATAGTGACTTTCAACTGACTGTCTTCCGTACCAAGCTGGATCATGCGGCCGAATTCATTCGCCACTTCAAACAGCTTTGCGCCATCAATAAGCTGACTTTGACCGGCTTCCATAAGCATTACGATCTTCCTTTTCTTCTCAGATATAGACACTATTCGTGCCTGTTTGGCATAGTGTTTGATCGAAGAAACCCGGAACAAATTCTCAACCTCATCCGGATAATCCCCAAACCGGTCGATCAATTCATCACGAAGGTCATGAATATCTTCTACGGATTCTACCGCCTGGAACTGCTTATACATATCAATCTTTTGTTTTTCATCAGAAATGTAGTCTTCTGGAATATAAGCATCGATGTTTAAGTCAAGCTCAGTTTGGAATGGCTGAATCGCTTCGGGCTCCTTGCCTTGACGTTTTGCCTCAATGGCATCTTTAAGCATCTGAGAATACATGTCGAAGCCTACAGAGTCGATGAAACCATGCTGCTGGGCGCCAAGCAGATTTCCAGCTCCGCGAATGGATAAGTCACGCATCGCAATTTTAAAGCCTGATCCAAGTTCCGTGAATTCCTTAATAGCCTGCAGCCGCTTCTCCGCAACTTCGGTTAACACTTTATCTTTGTGATACGTGAAGTAGGCGTAAGCGACACGATTGGAACGCCCTACTCTTCCTCGAAGCTGATACAGCTGACTCAGTCCCATACGATCCGCATCAAATACAATCAGTGTGTTAACGTTAGGTATGTCCACACCTGTTTCAATGATCGTCGTACTGACCAGCACATCAAATTCCCCTTCTAAGAATGAGAACATGACATTTTCAAGCTCAGTTTCATTCATCTGTCCATGAGCAAACGCCACTCTCGCTTCAGGAACAAGAGCGGATATTTCCTGCGCCATTCTTTCAATGTTCTCCACACGGTTAAACAGGAAAAAGACCTGCCCGTCACGAGCCATTTCGCGTTCAACGGCTTCTCTCATAAATACAGGGTTATATTCAAGGACATAGGTCTGTATCGGGAAACGATTCTCAGGCGGCGTTTCGATGACCGATAAATCACGGACACCGAGCATCGACATATGAAGTGTTCTCGGAATAGGAGTAGCAGTTAACGTTAACACATCTACGTTTGACTTCAATTGTTTAATTTTTTCTTTATGCTTTACACCAAATCGCTGCTCTTCATCGACGATCAGCAGACCAAGGTCTTTGAAGTGAATATCCTTTGATAAGATGCGGTGGGTTCCAACGACAATATCAACGAGTCCTTTCCTTAATCGATCCGTTGTTTCTTTTTGCTGCTTTTTCGTTCGAAAGCGGCTGAGGAGACCGATGTTAATGCCGAAATCCTGGAATCTTTCCTGCATTGTTTCATAGTGCTGCTGAGCCAGGATGGTGGTAGGTACTAGCAAAGCCACCTGTTTCCCATTTTCCACCGCTTTAAAAGCGGCGCGGATAGCAACTTCAGTCTTTCCATAGCCTACATCTCCGCATAATAGACGGTCCATTGGCCGGATTTTCTCCATGTCCTCTTTAATTTCATCGACACAACGAATCTGGTCTTCGGTTTCTTCATATGGGAAGGCTGCTTCAAAATCACGCTGCATTTCGCCATCCTCGTCAAAAGCGTGCCCTTTAGAAGCTTCCCGCTCTGCGTAAAGCTGAATCAGGTCATCAGCAATATCTTCCACAGAAGTTTGAACCCGCTTCTTCACCTTGGCCCACTCACTGCCGCCGAGTTTATAAACTTTAGGTTCTTTGCCTTCTGACCCTACGTACTTCTGAATTAAATCGATTTGGTCAATAGGAACAAAAAGCTTATCATTTCCTGAATACTTCACCATCATGAAATCTTTGTGACTGTCTCCGACTTTTAATGTTTCTATACCAATGTATTTGCCAATTCCGTGATTCGCATGTACAACATAATCGCCGACTTTTAACTCCTGATAGTTTTTTATCCGCTCTGCATTTGATAACTTCTGACGGCGCTTCGGCTTCGCCGTGCGCTTTTTAAACAGCTCGTTCTCCGTTAAAACAGCAAGCTTATGCATTGGCCATTCAAAACCACTGCTAATACTCCCCTTTACGATAGTCGGAGTTTGTACAGGCAGCTTAGGATGTTGTTTGGCAATGACGGCCTCCATTTGATAATCATCCAGCACTGAATGAATCTTCTCCGCCCTCGTATCATCAGGAGCTAAAATGATTACGCTGTAATTCTGCTTTATCCAGCGATCCATTTCCGTTTTCAGCAGGTTCATCTGACCATGAAACTGCTGCATTTGACGGCTTGAAATATTTACGATGTTTTGAGGGTGCGTATTTGGAATATGACGCATAAACACTGATAAATACAGCTTCGTCTGCTTCATACCCGCCCAAGTGTCATGCCAGTCAAACGAAATACGTAAATCCCGGACCATTTGATTTACTTCAAGCAGACTGTTATGCCACTCTGCTTCCTCTTGATCCAGGCGACCTGCTGTCTCCTGAATACGACTTACCTCATCCAATACGATAAGTCCATGATCCGGTAAATAATCAAGCAGACTTACCGGCTCTTCATAATAATATCCAATATATTTATACATTTCCTGAAAACGCTCACGGTGCTGCAGCTGCTCAATGTCACGTTCAATGTAAGACGTAAGTGTCTCTTTTGCTTCAGACTTCGTCAGTTTTTTTAAAGAATGACTTAACGCTTCCTCAAGTTTATGAGAGGCCCTCGTAAAATCCTCTTCGGTTAACAGCATTTCAGTAGCAGGCCCTATGTTGACCGAGCTGAATTTATTACGTGAACGCTGTGTTTCTGAATCAAATGTACGAATGGAGTCCAACTCTGTATCGAAAAGCTCGATACGGTATGGATATTCTGCCGTTAATGGATAAACGTCGATAATACCACCGCGAAGCGAAAATTCTCCCGGGCTCGACACCATATCCGTACGCTCATAGCCCATACGAATAAGCCGGGTTAAATAATCATCCAAATCTACATCTTCACCAACACGAAAAGGGAGCATATTTTGCTCCCAATAATATTTAGGCGGCATAATCCGTTTCAACGCAGCTACAGGAGCAATGAGAATACCAGATTTCTGTCTCAGCCACTGGCTGAGCGCTTCAATCCGCTGACTTCTCAGCTCAGGGCTTGCTACTGCAATCTCTGAAGCGATCAGCTCGTTCACCGGGTAAAGATGAACATTATCCTTATCACTAAGCTCTGCTAAGTCATCATACAGCTGCTGAGCTTGAATCAGCTGATGGGTAACTACGAGGACCGGCCGTTCTAATGATTCGTTAAGCAGTGAAATCATTAAGCTTCGGGAAGCCCCGGATAAGCCAGCCACCAATTGTTCGTTCATTCCTGATTGAAAGCCTTCAATCACTGAATGAATATCGTCCTGCGGATACAAATACTCTTTAATTCCGTCCATAACATACTCCTCCATCACCAGAAGCGCTCGTTAGAGGAGTCGTTCTGGTTTAATGAATAAAAAAGTCCAGCTCATGATAATGAGGATGCTGTTGAAGGGAACGTTCACACGAATCACAAATGGTTTTGATGTTCATATTCCCTTCTCGATCATACGTAATCATTTCTCGATGGTCATTTTCAGACAAACACTCTAAGCCAAGCTCAGAAACCTCGACCCTTTCCCGATCTAGTTTTCCAACTTGGCGTTGGCAATGCCGGCATATATAGTTGATTTGCATACATACACTCTCCTTGTTAGCAGTACATGTCACTATTGTTGCCGGCTTCTTACAAGCCTATACAGTTCTTATTTGGCATTGAATTCATTCATCACTTCGTTAAAAGGAAGTCCCATCCAGGATTCACAGGCTTTCACGGAATGCGTCACGGCCTCATTGACGGGCTCCTGCTGCTCTTTGCTAAAAGGACTTAACACGTAGTCAACGACAGTTGTGGATCCTAAAGGCCGTCCCACTCCTACGCGAAGGCGGTTGAAGTCTTTAGTGCCCAGCTGGTCAATAATGCTGCGGATACCGTTATGACCGCCATGCCCTCCTTTTTGACGCAATCTGATTTTACCTGGAGGGAGATCCAAATCATCATATACTACAAGGACATCTTCTTCTGCAATATCATAATAATCCATGAATAATCGAAGCGATTCACCAGATAGGTTCATATACGTCTGCGGTTTAAGCAGAAGTATCTTCTCCCCATTAACGTGCTCCACGGTATAATGGCCTTTGAACTTCTCCTGAGAGATGCTCCATTGGTTTTGTTTCGCTAATTCATTGAGAATCATAAATCCTACATTATGGCGTGTGCGTTCATATTTTTTCCCTGGATTTCCCAATCCAACAATACACTTCATATATGATCTTCCTTTATTCTTTCATTCACATTCGCTTCATTATAACAAATCCACAATAAAAAAATTGTCAAAATACCGTTTACGTAAAAAAAGAGCGCAACCACCGGCTACGCCCTATGCTTTACTATACGATTATTTATCTTCGTTTTCTTTGTTTCCTTTGTTATCGTCTTCAGTTCCTTCGTCGTCAGCTTCTTCTCCAACGCGTTCAGGCTCTGCATCAGCGTTATCCAAGTCTGGCTCTTCCGGCATTTCTTCCGGTGGAGTCACGGAAACGATTGTCGTGTTGTCATCCTCAGTAATCTCATACTTACGGGATTCTTTTAGATCACCAACCATCACGGCGTCACCTATGTTTAACTCAGAAACATCTACAAGGATTTCTTCAGGAATGTCTCCCGGTTTTGCACGGATGGCCAAATCATAAAGCGGCTGCTGAACAACGCCGCCTTCTTTAGCTCCCGCAGCCTCACCTTCAAGGCGTACCGGAACTTCTACATCCATTTCCTCAGACATGTTAACAATATAGAAGTCCGCATGAATCAACTCGTCCTTTAACGGATCAACTTGATATTCATGAAGCATGACATTAACAGTAGAACTACCATTAATATCCAGCGAAATAATTGCGTTTTTACCTTCATCACGTACTGTCTTTAACAGCTCAATGCTGTTTACAGCTACGTTTACAGGTTCTTTATCTTTACCATATACGACACCAGGAACGTTTCCTTCGTGCCGCAGTTCACGTGTCACTGATTGTTTTAAATCTTTTCTTTGATTCGCTTTCAATGTAATTGCCAAAATAATCTCCTCCAGTTAATTAACCATTCATTATTTTCAGGTTCCCTTTTCTAACAGAAGTTAAACATTTTTCATTACAATAGTCAGTATTAATCAAACAAGATACTTACAGATTGACGTTCGTGCACACGGATGATGGCCTCACTGATAAGCGGGGCAACAGAGAGTTGAGTGATCTTATCAATCGTTTTTTCTTCTCCCAGTGGAATGGTGTTGGTGACCACAAGCTCTTTAATCTTAGAGTTTTCAATCCGCTCTAATGCCGGACCTGAAAGAACAGGGTGTGTACAACAAGCATACACGTTCTTTGCCCCATTTTCCACTAAGGCATTAGCAGCCAGCGTAATCGTTCCCGCTGTATCTATAATATCATCAATCATAATTGCCGTTTTACCTTCCACATTACCAACGATATTCATCACTTCGGCAACATTTGGTTTAGGGCGGCGTTTATCTATGATTGCAATCGGAGCTTTCAAACGATCCGCCATTTTCCGTGCTCTTGTAACTCCACCGTGGTCGGGAGAAACTATGACAACATCATCGAAGCTCTTGGAATTAAAGTAGTCTGATAAAATCGGCACCCCAACCAGGTGGTCGATCGGCATATCGAAAAACCCTTGGATTTGCGGTGCGTGCAGATCCAGCATAATTACTCGGGACGCTCCAGCCGTTTCAAGCAGGTTCGCGACAAGCTTGGCTGTAATAGGCTCTCTTGCCCGCGCTTTACGGTCCTGCCGTGCATAGCCATAGTACGGCATCACAATATTTATTGTTCTGGCAGAGGCACGCTTTAATGCATCAATCATGATTAGCAATTCCATAATGTGCTGATTCACCGGTGCACACGTCGATTGGACAACATATACATCACATCCGCGGATACTTTCATCAATATTGATCTGTATTTCACCATCACTGAAGCTGGTGACTGTACACTTTCCTAATTCTGTCCCGATATTCTCAGCAATCTCTTTAGCAAGCTCAGGGTTTGAGTTAAGAGAAAACACCTTTAATGCTGAATCCTTATATCCAGTTGCCATGGATTTGAACCCTCCGTTAGTCTTTTTTATTCGATTGGATTTTTGCAGCGTAGCCTTCCTTATTCGTTTGACGCGAGCGGGCAATGGACAAAGCCTCTGCAGGCACATCTTGATTAATCGTCGATCCGGCTGCAACATATGCTCCTTTACCTACTGTGACCGGAGCCACAAGATTTGAATTACAACCAATGAAAGCATCATCTTCAATGGTCGTTAAAAATTTGTTGTGACCGTCATAGTTCACTGTTATTGTACCACAACCGATATTAACACCTGTACCTACGCTTGCGTCACCGATATAGCTTAAGTGAGAAGCCTTGCTTCCATCACCAAATTCAGCCTTTTTCACTTCTACAAAATTACCAATTTTGACATCATTACCTAATGAAGAATCAGGACGGATGTGAGCAAAAGGACCTATTTGTACCCGAGTACCGATCTTACTATTTGACGCCACGCTTTGTTTGAGTACACTTTCCGTACCAACGCGGCAATTTGTAATTGTTGAATGCGGACCTATAACGGCGTCATCTTCTACATGGGTATTTCCATTTAGAATACTTCCCGGGTAAATTGTAACGTCTTGTCCAAATGTAACATCAGGACCAATGTAAGTATTATCGGGATCAATGATAGATACGCCATTACGCATATGGGCGGTGTTGATACGTTCTTTCATCATTTTCTCCGCTTTTGCCAAGGCCACCCGGTCATTGACACCCAGTGATTCTGAGAAGTCTGTGGTCTGATAGGCACTAATCACTTCTCCTTGACCTTTAAGGATTTGAATCACGTCCGGAAGATAGTATTCCCCTTGAGCATTGTCATTAGACACGTTCTGGAGCGCTTCAAAAAGGTGTTTATTATCAAAGCAGTACGTTCCTGTATTAATCTCCTGTACAGCCTGCTCATCTGTTGAAGCGTCTTTCTGCTCTACGATACGCTCAACCTGACCGTTTCCGCCCCGGATTACTCTTCCATACCCGGAAGGATCTTCAGCATGAGCTGTTAATATCGTGGCCTTCGCTTCCGTCTCGATATGATGATCCACCATATTTTGCAGGGTTTCCTCTGTCAGTAAAGGAGTGTCACCGCAGGCAACGATCGTTACGCCCTCTTTGTCAGCGAGAATGTCTTCCGCCTGTTGAACGGCGTGACCTGTTCCCAGCTGCTCCTTCTGTACGACATAATGACTTTTATTTCCAAGCTGATCCTGAACCTTTTCCGCACCAAAACCTACGATCGTAATTAACTCTTCTAATTGTAGTTTATTTAATTGATCAACCACATGCTGAACCATAGGTTTACCGCATACAGGGTGCAGTACCTTGTATAGCTTAGACTTCATTCGAGTCCCCTGGCCAGCGGCTAATACAACTGCATATTTTTGGGTCATGAAGCAACCTCCATCCTATTTATCCACTATGAATAATATCTTAAAACAGGCCTGATTTCAACAACTACCCCTTTTAAAATCAGCAGATATCCCTCGTTACAACAAACTTCCTGTCATGAAGAAGCAAAGGCATCCGGCTGCCTTTAAAGACAAGCATAAAAAAGAAGCCGGACCCCCCCTTGAAGGTCAGACTTCTGTTTTACAAGCGGTAATTAAGATGCACCTGCCTCTTCATATTCAACTCCCGATTCCGCTTCTCCCACATTATGGTACTCCTCAAGAACAGCATCCTGAATTTTACCACGTGTCCCCGAATTAATCGGGTGGGCGATATCACGAAATTCCCCGTCAGGAGTACGCTTACTCGGCATTGCTACAAACAAGCCATTGTTGCCGTCAATCACCCTAATGTCATGGACAACAAACTCCTGATCCAAGGTAATAGAAGCAATTGCTCGCATTCTTCCTTCGGTATTCACGCGTCGCAGTCTTACGTCAGTTACTTCCATTAAAGTTCACCACCTTTTCCCAAAAAGAACTTACTAAATAAATTCCACAAACCACCAGAAATTCCTGCTTAATTTCTAAAAAAAATTAATAAACAATAATTTAGCAGTTTTGTGAGACTTTAGACATACAAAAAGAAAGCCTTCACACCAACGGTTCACGGCTTTCTTTCTTAGAAACATCATTTTAATTTTTTTTATTCATCCGTGCTAAAAAATTACCAGGATGAACCTCAATTTTAGATTGACGATCATCTACGTTCATAATTTGGACAAGTGACACATGGTCATCGACAACACGGTCTTCTTCGTCATCTTCCGCTTCTGCCAGTACGCCAATGCCCGCAACCTCTGCATTAAACTCTTTAAGCAGACTCTTCATTCCGTTAATCGTTCCGCCGGCTTTCATGAAGTCATCAATAATGCAGACTCTCGATCCCTCATTCAATGACCGTTTCGTCAATACCATCGTTTGAATTTTTCGAGTAGAACCAGATACGTAATTGATGCTTACTGTAGATCCTTCTGTCACCTTAGGGTCTCGTCTTACAATCACTACAGGAACGTTTAAGTAAGAGGCAACAGCATAAGCTAATGGAATCCCCTTCGTGGCCACTGTCATGACAGCATCGATCTCTTTATCTGCAAAAGCAGAAGCTAACAAACGTCCAATGTTCCTAATCGTATCCGGCTCTCCCAGCAGATCACTCATAAATAAGTACCCGCCCGGAAGCAGCCTTTGAGGGTCTTCCAACCGGCTGCACAGCTCGTCAACAAATCGCTCACTATATTTTTGGGAAAACGCAGGAATGTATTTAACACCGCCTGCAGCACCAGAAACCGTTTCTAAATATCCAATACCCTCTTGTTTGAAAATCTTGTTTACTATCCCTAAATCTTCACTGATTGAGGACTTGGCTGCTTCATAATTCTCTGATAAAAAGGGCAGAGAGATCAATTCACGAGGACGGTCAAGCACATAATGGGTCATGGCGACTAATCGTTCACTTCTCTTCATAGAAAATGACACCCCGAAATCCGAATATTATTATTAAATATATCAGATTTGTACGGATTTTAGCAAGGGGTTTCTCGATTTCCCAACATTCTCACAATATGAACTTCCGGACAGAACCCCTTTAAAGAGTTATAAATCCGCTGCACTCTGGCGTCCTGCGACACAAGAGCAAAAACGGTAGGACCGCTTCCACTCATTAACACCGCGTCCGCCCCGGCATCCCTCATTTTTTCTTTGATCTGATTTACTTCAGGATGAAGTCTCGTCGTCACACCTTCTAATGTATTCGATACATTGGCGCAGATCGCTTCAAAATTTTTATTCTCAAGCGCTTTAATCATGGCTTCTGTATCAGGGTGCTCCGCTTTATTAACATTGAGCTTCTGATACACGGTCTGAGTGGAGACTCCTACCGAAGGTTTAGCCAGCACCACCCAGCATGGAGGCGGGGAAGGCAGTGCAGTAATTTTCTCTCCTCGTCCCCGGGCAAGCGCTGTTCCGCCATATACACAAAATGAGACATCTGATCCTATCCTGGCTCCAAGCTCAGCAAGCTCATCTAAATCAGCATGAATCTCCCATACTTTATTGAGGCCGCGCAGCACTGCTGCTGCATCACTGCTCCCCCCGGCAAGTCCAGCCGCTACCGGAATATTTTTTTCAATAAAAATGCGGACGCCCTTTTTTATTGAAAAATGCTCCTTCATCAGCTTAGCTGCACGATACGCAAGGTTTCTTTCATCATTTGGAACAAAGCGGCTTTCCGATACAACTTTAATCTGATTCCTTTCGATCAGCTTCAGTTCAATGCGGTCGGCCAGATCGACAGTCGTCATTACCATTTCCACTTCATGAAATCCATCAGTTCTTTTATGTAACACGTCAAGTGATAAATTAATCTTGGCCGGTGCCTTCTCTAAAACAACCACAAGCCCACCTCCCTAAGTCACAATCTCTTTCAGCATTGTACCACATTATAAATGGAGAGAGGTAGAGACCTTTTGTTTCCCTCTATCCTTAAATGGGTTCCGTTTCCTATAGTATGTGCTCAATGGTACAAAGTACTGGAAAGCTGAATGTGAGTCAAAAATCAAAAAAAGTTTTCCAGTATCAGGTGCCTCGATTATTTCTTTTTTAGAGATATAATAAACAACAGCCCAGCAAACATATCGTTCACTGAGCTGTCCTTCGTTACTTTTGGTTTTTCACCATTTGCTCTTCTGCCATCTGAATGGCACGCTTCACCATGTTACCAGCATCACGAGTTGTGATGCCGCCCCAGCCATCTTTTTCGACTTTGTCGTAAAACCCAAGTTCTTTTGCGATTTCTTCTTTCAACGAATCGGACATCATACTCCTGCTTCTGCGCCCCATCGTCTTCAGCTCCTTTCGCCATCACTTAGCTACGACAATATTAGTATGAAGAGCAACGGGATATTCATGTAATGTAGAAAAAGGAAAAAGAGGGAGGGTTTTGCTCACCGCCAACGATTATGCTCCCTTTACATGGTGAGAGTCGATAAAATTTTTCCCTCTCCCTTTATTCCAGCAACAAAAAAAGCAGCAACCCTCAGGTTTACTGCTCCATAGCCACCGTTGATAAGTCGTCGAAGCTTAGTTCGACAGTCTCTGTGAGTACATCTGCATAACTATATGATACACGTTCGAAAGCATTCTCGTCTTGGTCTAATTCAACAATAAAAACGGCTGGATAAGTCTCAGCAAGAACCCCTGATCGTTCAATGGTTTTACGGCGTCCGCCATTCGCTTTTAATGTTAAACGTTTTCCAATTTGCCCTTCAAGGGATTGTTTGATTTCTACTAACGTTTTAGCCACTATACTCCACCTCACTAATGATAAACATATCATTTTTTTCGGACAAAGTCAAATAAAATATTTAATTATAACAGTATGCTAATTTCAATGTCAATATAATATTACTTGAATTAGAGGTTATTTTGTAAATTTAATAAGTTTGTATTTTATCAGTAGACAATCGTCGGTAAATCCCTTTATAGTCCTGCATATTATGCTAATTTTCGACATCTTCAGAATAGGGCATTCCTATTCTTAATAATCCTCTTGTCTGCAGACCGCCTAACCCTTTTTCACCGCTGATCGTATTACGAACCACTTCCCAAATATTAATGTGGTCCATAAAAGAAGTATAAGCTACCCGTGCCGCTACATATACTGGATCAATAGCATGAATGTTGACTCTGGCTGGGGAGCTGGCAAAATTAGCACCTGCTTTAATAATCGATTCGAAATGAGATTGACAGGCTCCGGCAAATATCACTAAATGATCGAAATGAGGGTAGTGCTGTCTTAGGTTTCGCACCGCCTCAACGAAGTACTTTGAATTGCGGTAGGATTCCAGTTCTCTTATTGAACCTTTTGCTTTGGAGTATGCATCGTGACCCGTCAGCACGATGATTTCAGGCTGAATCTTCTGTACAAGGGCAGTCACTTCAGAAGGCATATTCTTCTCCTGAATATATTGGCCGTGTACTTGCAGGCCCAGCTGTTCATACAATTGAACACATTTTTTTAAAAATAACGGATCACCGTCAATATGGAGGATTCTTGGGGAAATTTGAAAGTAATTCAATTTTTCTTCCAGGTTTTCATAACCGCCTCCAGCTTCCACCTCCCGTTTTTCCTTAAGCAGGCGGTAGTCTTGACGAAAGAGACGATACGAACAAGCCTCTTGTTTATTTATATGTGTTTTTCGCTCTTCGTATTCAGATCCAGTGATTTTTTTTAGATCTTCAAGAGGAGCATCCGCTTGTAGTCGGACGTGTTCACCAATTAATTTCACCATTGAGCCTTCAATGGAGTAAACTCGAAATAAAACGTCATGGTCATATGATTTTCTGGTTACCAGGTCTCCATGTGTTAACATCCGCATCCCACCTCACAGCAAGCACTACATTAGTCTATGTGTGAGTTCTCTACCTGTTACTTTTCGTAAAAGTGACGGGCTAGCTCGGCGAATTCCTCCATAGAAAGCGATTCCCCGCGGCGTCCGGGATCAATGCCTGCAGCATCAAGACGTACTCTGATCTGCTGCTTATCCATTGTTGCTTTAAAATGGCGGGCTAAGTTGTTCATTAATGTCTTTCTTCTCTGCCCGAAAGTCGCCTGGACAAGGTCAAAGAAAAATTCCTCATTCTCAACTTCTACAGGAGGCACGTGGCGCATTTTTAAATGTAAAACCGAGGAATCGACATTTGGCTGGGGCATAAACACTGTCTTTGGTACAGTCATAGCTACTTCTGCCTCCGTGTAATACTGGACGGCAATCGATAAGGAACCATAACTTTTCGAGTTAGGAGAAGCGGCCATACGTTCTGCGACTTCTTTCTGAATCATTACAGTAATGCTTTCTACCGGCAGACGATCCATCAGCAGCTTCATTAAAATGGGTGTAGTGATGTAATAAGGCAGGTTGGCGACTACTTTAACAGGCTGTCCTTCTTTAAACTTCAGTTCCATCACTTCCCTGACATCGGCCTGCAGAATGTCCTGATTGATTACGCTCACGTTTTGATAAGCCTCCAGTGTATTCTCCAGGATAGGAAGAAGGCGCTGATCAATTTCAAATGCCACGACCCGGTCAGCGTGGATGGCGAGCTGTTCAGTTAATGCGCCGATTCCAGGGCCAATCTCTATAGCTCCAGATTCACGGTCTATACCCGCATGTTCTATAATATTTTTCAAAATATTAACGTCGATTAAAAAGTTTTGACCCAGGCTTTTTTTGAATGCAAAGCCATACGTGTCGAGAATTTCTTTCGTGCGAGTTGGTGTTGCTACAGCTTTATTTCTCATCTTTTTCCTCCTGAACAATTTGATTCATGGCTTCCTGCAATTGCTCTTTTGAAATTTGAAACATATTCAAACGCTTCAAAAGCTGCTTACCGTTCGTCTTTCCTATGCGAAGTATGAGGCCGAGCTTCTCTCTTCGCTCACGGGACCGTGGGCCGCCGATCAATCCGTATGTCACGAGTTCGTCTTTTTCTATCATTCCCGCGTCCTGCTCGGTCAACTCATAGACGCCCCGCAGTGCTTCTATTATATCCTCCGTACTGGCATGCTCTACACCGATTCCTTTATCGTGTTTAGCTCTTGCCAGCTCCTTAGGAAGAAAGGCATGTTTACACCCTGGCACATGCTCAGAAACGATGTGCCGGATCCGCTCACCTGGATAATCGGGATCTGTGAAAATAATAACGCCCCGCTTCTGCTGAGCCAGCTCTATTCGCTCCAGTACCTCTCTATCAATAGCTGAACCCTGCGTTTCAATTGTATCTGCATCAACTGCCTGTTGAATTCTTGCCGTATCATCTCTGCCTTCTACGACAATCACTTCTTTAATTTTCAATCGTATTTCCTCCATCAATCTCTCGTATAATCTTCCATATCATAGCATAGAAAAAAAGCAGAGGAAACGACCTTCCTCTGCTTGCTGGTTATTAATCTAACACTTTTACGTCCACCGTTTTGCTTCCAAAGCTTTGAGCTTCTCCCGTAGAAGCAACGTGAACATCAATCTTATTTCCTTTTATCGCACCGCCGGTATCTCCTGCAACTGCAGTTCCATAACCCTCGACCCAAACCTCACTGCCAAGAGGAATGACACTTGGATCCACAGCGATGACTTTCTTGCCAGGGTTGGAATTCAAATCAATACCTGTAGCCGTTTTTCCAGTACAGCCGGAACAGCTGGCTGTATATGCTGTAGCCTTCATTTTCATTGTGTTTGAACTACTTTCTTCTTCTTTAGAAGAACTCGAATGGTCCTCTTTAGAAGAGGAATCCGAAGAAGTCGAAACTAATGTAGGTTCGGAGGAATTCGACTTGTTATCTTCCTCTGGTCTCGACTGCTCAGGTGCCGATTCTTCTTTAGTTCCCAGAGCTACTACTTCATCTATACTTTCTTTATCTACCTTTTCTTTCACTAATTCACGTTTTGACTCTTTTCCATTTTTAATAATAATTTCAAATTCTTTCGTTACCTTGCCGTCTTCGCCGGAAGTCACTACTTTTTCTTCACCATTCGGAAGGGAGTCATCTTTCTCTGTTACCACTTTATACTCCACATCTTCTTCAATGGTTTCTGTCTTTTTCTCAATGCGTGTTATATCAAGATGATCATTTTGGTGCAGGGATTCGTTTTTCTTCATATTTAGTTCATCAAGTTCGCCTAAATTAATATGTTCTGAATCCAGTAACTCATCGACTGTAGAAGCGGTCGTCCACACTTCTTCTTCCTCTCCGCCGTCATTGAGCGTTATCTGGATCGCTCGATCAACAGTGATCCCCATCTCTTCTTCAATAGGAGCCCTGGAGTCATGCGATATTTCATCATGCTCCTTCCACTCGAGTTCCTGTTCTTCAAAGAATTCACCTACTGTGGAAGCAGTGGTATGAAATTGCTTCGTATCATCATTTATGGCTAAGTTAATGGATTTAGAAGCTATGTATTCAACATCCATTCCGTATTCAATAGGTTCTGATAATTCATGTGAAAGCCGGTCATGGGCTTCGGGTTTAATATCAAGTTCCTGTAATAAATCCTCGAAAGTCTGAGCATGAGTGCGAATCACCTGAGTTTCCCCGTCGTGTGTCACCTTCACTGAAGCCTTCGTTGCTTCATACGTAACGAATCCAAGAAAAGTAATGGTAAAGGCTGAAATTATCAGGGTCCACATTAATGCAGAAGTTATTGCTGCTTTAGTGTTCTTCATAAGTTTCATAGTTCCTTCCTCCTTTCATTCGTCCACGTTTTTCTAAAAATATGACAATCGTTTTTCAAAGAATATTCTGTCTAAATAAAAAAGAGTCAGCATTCACTCTGCTGACTCTTAACATTATGCACTTTTACCTAGTTAATTAACATAACAAGCATGTTACAGTTCCTATACAGATTGTTAACCCCATTGTAATATTAGTTCTAAAGTCCTCCAATTTATGGCTTAATCCGGAAAAAATTGAGCGCATTCTCGGTTGTTCGCGCACTCACTTCTTCGTAGGAAAGCCCCTTTATTTCAGCGACCTGTTCCGCTACAAGCTTGACGTAAGCCGGTTCGTTTCTCTTTCCTCTGTTCGGATGAGGAGCTAGAAACGGGCAGTCGGTTTCGACAAGCATATGCTCCAAATCGATGGCTTCCGCTACCTGTTTAGGCAGCTTGGCGTTTTTAAAAGTCACTGGACCCCCAAGTGAAATCATAAAGTTCATTTCCACACATTCCTTCGCCGTCTCAACAGGCCCGCTGTAGCAATGCATGATCCCTCCGACTTCAGCAGCATTTTCTTCTCTTAATATCTCCACAATATCTTCTGTAGCTTCGCGGTTGTGAATTATGACCGGCATCTTCACCTTCCTGGCAAGCCGGATCTGACGCCGAAACACATCTTTCTGCACATCTGCCGGCGATTTGTCCCAGTGATAATCGAGACCCATTTCTCCGATCGCTACGACCTTAGGATGTGCGGATAACTCCTCTATCCACTGCAGGTCTTCATCCGTCATATCTACGGCATCTACGGGGTGCCACCCTACTGCTGCATAAATATGATCGTGATTTTCAGCGATTTGGATCGCGAGTGGTATGGTTTTTCGATCAAAACCCACGACGGTCATATACTTTACTCCCGCTTCACGGGCTCTGTCGATCGTTTCCTCTAAATCATCCTCGAATTGATCTGCGTTTAAATGAACATGGGTATCAAATAACATTGTGATCCTCCTCATTAATAAGAAAAGGGAAAAGCCTTTAACCCTGCTTTTCCCCTTGATTTGTCATTTATTTTACTTTGGCTCCATTTGGAAGAGTCTGATCAATGGACGCTAAAGCTAATTTGCCCTGATCGTCTTCACCAGCTAAAATCATACCCTGAGAGAGCTCGCCGCGCAGCTTCACAGGTTTTAAGTTCGTTACGCAGATGACCTTCTTCCCTGTCAGCTCTTCTTCACCATAATGCTGAGCAATACCGGAGACTACCTGACGCTTCTCCCCACCAAGGTCAAGCTGAAGCTTCAAAAGCTTATCTGCCTTTTTCACTTTTTCCACTTTCGTGACTTCTGCCACACGGAAATCAAGCTTCATGAAGTCATCAATGGTCACTTCCTCAGGCTGGTCCTTCTTCGCTTTTTCTTTCTTCTCCTGAACTGGCGCTGCCGGTTTTTTCATCATGTTTTTAATGGTCTGTACTTCTTCCTCTGCCTCAAGACGAGGGAAAATAGGGTCGTCTTTCTGTACCGCAGACTGCAGACCTTTGAATTCAGCAATGCTGTTCCACTCTTTATCCTGTTCATTCGCTACACCAAGCTGTTTGAAAATCTTCTCTGGTGTTTCCGTTAAGAACGGCTGAAGCATAACAGCAATATGACGCAGTGACTCTGCCAGGTGAGCCATAACATTGCCTAAACGTCGCTGATTCGCTTCGTCTTTGGCTAATACCCACGGCTGCGTTTCATCAATATATTTGTTCGTACGGCTGACGAACTTCCATAAATCAGCTAGAGCCACAGAGAACTCCATATTTTCAAGTGATTCCTCGACTGCTTCCTTCGTTTCCTGCGCAAGCTTCTCAAGGTGCTGATCATACTCATCCTCTGCCAGGGTAAGCTCTGGAATGTCTCCGTCAAAATATTTATTAATCATAGCGACTGTACGGTTCAGAAGATTTCCTAAATCATTCGCCAAATCATAATTTGTCCGCTCCACAAAGGCTTCCGGCGTAAAGACACCATCAGAACCAAACGGAACTTCGCGCAGCAGGTAGTAGCGCAGCGCATCAAGACCATAGCGGTCGCTTAATTGAACAGGGTCAACAACATTGCCTTTTGATTTGGACATTTTGCCGTCCTTCATGAGGATCCAGCCATGAGCAAATACTTTTTTCGGTAACGGCAGGTCAAGCGCCATCAGCATAATCGGCCAATATATCGTGTGGAAACGCACAATTTCCTTTCCTACAAGATGGACATCTGCCGGCCAATATTTTTGATAAAGCTCGTCATTATCACTGTCGTAGCCTAACGCTGAAATATAATTGCTTAAGGCATCGATCCATACATAAACGACATGCTTGTCGTTTGATGGAACCCTCACTCCCCAGTCAAAGGTAGTTCTCGACACAGCGAGGTCTTCAAGCCCAGGTTTAATAAAGTTATTAATCATTTCATTCTTACGGCTTTCCGGCTGAATGAACGTTGGATTTTTTTCATAGAACTCCAGCAGCTGATCCACGTATTTACTCATTTTAAAGAAATAAGATTCTTCTTTTACTTTTTCGACAGGACCACCGCAGTCCGGACAGTGTCCGTCTTCAAGCTGTCGTTCCGTAAAGAAAGACTCACAGGGCGTGCAGTACCAGCCTTCATACTCATCAAGGTAAATATCACCTTTTTCAAGCAGGTATTCAAAAATTTTGGCTACTACTTTCTTATGACGATCCTGAGTTGTTCGGATAAAATCATCATATGAAATATCCAGCTTGTCCCAAAGGTCTTTAATGCCGGTTACAATATCATCGACGTAAGCCTGAGGAGTCACGCCGGCATCTTCGGCTTTCCGCTGAATCTTCTGTCCGTGCTCATCCGTCCCAGTCAAGTACATGACGTCAAATCCGCGAAGCCGCTTATAACGTGCCATCGCGTCTCCTGCCACTGTTGTATAAGCGTGGCCTATATGCAAGTTACCGCTTGGGTAGTAAATTGGTGTAGTAATATAAAATGTCTTCTTATCCTCTGACATCATGTGCCCTCCTCATTTTCAAACATTCATACAGTGTATTGTACCATTCTTTTCGGTTAATTTCTGTATAACCATATCTAACTCTAAAATATACCGAATCCTTAACGAAAATGTCAAAAATTCAATCATCTTATGAAAACAAATTTGTAGGACGTTGAGGTATTATTTGATAAACTACTAATAAACCCCATTGGATATATAAACCAATTTTGGAATGTATGAATTCGCTCAATGTATATATATTGAGCGTTAATTCTTATTTCACAACTACTTTTATATACCCTGTACGGTATGTGATGTCAAGAAATTTTGGAAATTAAGTGAATTGACAGCTTTGGGAAACGTTGGTACTATATAGTGCGAGACATATGTCGATATTTGACGAATAACTTTTGATTGAGGGGAGACAAAAAAACATGAAATCTACAGGTATTGTACGTAAAGTCGACGAGTTGGGGCGCGTAGTAATTCCGATTGAACTGCGCCGCACACTAGGAATCAATGAGAAAGACGCATTAGAGATTTATGTTGACGATGACCGCATTGTTCTAAAAAAATATAAACCGAACATGACTTGTCACGTCACAGGGGAAGTGTCTGACGAGAATATGAAGCTTGCCAACGGCAACCTTGTATTAAGCAAAGAAGGAGCTAATATGCTGCTTCAGGAAATTCAAGGACAGTTAAACAACAAATAATATAGAGAGATCGATGATTACTGCTGGTTAATTAATATTGACATTTGACATATGCTCGGACAACAAAGCCCTTACTTTCTAACAGTAAGGGCTGATTTTTTTACTATTCATTCACGTGATAGGCTTGATAAACATCCCGCTTCTGCATTTTTCGGTCGAGCGCTGTCTGCTTAATTGCCTCTTTTGACTTTAGATTTTTTTCGTTTATATAATACTCCACGTGATCCATAAGGGATAAATGGGTCCACCAGAACGAGTCTTCCGTCTGCGTTTCACTAGTTCCTTCCACAATGACACAAAATTCGCCCCGGACTACTTCTTGATTTGCCCATTCGTGCAGTTCTTCAATAGACCCACGGACATACTCTTCATATTTCTTCGTCAACTCCCGGACAAGAGCGGCCCGCCGGCTGCCAAACTGCTGATGCACGTGCTCCAGCATCTCTTTTAACCGGTGAGGGGATTCATAGAAAATCAGCGTGGCTTTCTCTTTCTTAAGTTCTTCCAATGCAGCAAGGCGATCTTTTTTCTTACGTGGCAAAAAGCCACAAAAGCGGAAGTCCTCCGTCGAAAGTCCTGAACCGACAAGAGCCGGAAGAGCCGCATTCGCCCCTGGAAGAACGACGACTGGGAATTCCTCCTCTGCAGCCATTTGCACAAGATCAGCACCTGGATCAGAAATTCCCGGCATCCCGGCATCACTGACTACCGCTACATCCTCTCCGGCTTGAAGCCGGTCTATCAGCTGTGGCCCACGTAATTGTTTATTATGTTCATGGTAGCTTATTAACGGTGTTGCTATTTCAAAATAGTGAAGCAGCTTTTTGGTATTTCTCGTATCTTCAGCCGCAATGACTGAAGCTTCGTTTAACACAGAAACGGCCCGGTAAGTCATGTCTTCTAAATTTCCAATCGGCGTCGGCACGATAAACAGCGTCCCTCTTCCTTCATGGTTGGAGTAGCTCTTTTGAATATTCATTCCGTAACCCTCCCTCCTGCTCTAAAATCCACGTTTCTTTTCTCAATCTTGACCATTGTTTTATTCGATACTCCTGCTGCATCGCTTCCGTCTTGGAATTAAACTGCTGGCAGTATTCAAGGCTGAAGGGGCCCCGCCCCCGCGTATACTTCGCCCCTTTACCGAGAACGTGTTTCTTCAGGCGGACTGATAAATCATTCGTATAGCCTGTATACAAGGTTTGATCCTTACAGCGAATAATATAAACATAATGATTACCTGCCATGATATAGAATCTCCCTGAACTCTTCACTGTACTCCCCATTCTCCTTATGGGTAAACAGGGGAGGCAGAAATTTAAGATCAGGCTTTCCGTCGCGCGTCCCCTCAATCAAAAGCACGTTGGCTTCTTTTCCCCGCTTAGGATGGACCATTTGAATGCGTTTTGGCTCCAGCTGATACTTTCGAAATAAAGTAATAATATCAGCCAGACGCCCCGGACGATGCACAAGTGAAACTTTTCCCCCTGATTTCGTCAAACGGCTGCACGATTTCACTACATCTTCAAGTGAGCAGTAAATTTCATGACGGGCAATGGCTAAGTGTTCATTGATATTTCTTTTATCATGAGCGGGGGTTGGGAAATAAGGGGGGTTGCAGGTCACAAGGTCGTATTTCCCGTTACCCAGCGTCTTGGGCATATCCTTTAGATCACCGTGAATCATGGTCAGCTGTTCTTCTAATTGATTGAGCTCGATATTACGTACAGCCATATCATAGAGCCGCTCCTGAAGCTCCACCCCTGTAATAGGAACTTGAGATCTTCTCGATAAAAATAGAGGTACAACTCCATTTCCTGTACAAAGGTCCAGGATTCTGCCGCGCGTTCGTGGAACGGAGGTAAAGCGTGCCAAAAAAACCGCGTCAATAGAAAACGCAAAGACGGAATCACTTTGAATTATTCTCATGTTCTCTTCTGCTAATAAAAAGTCGATGCGTTCATCGCCTTTTAACTTCACCATACGTCTGCACTTCCTTTAATCTTAACGGTCTTTATTTTTCTCACGTAACAATAATTCTGATCTCGAGGAGCCTCGACGGCTGCCCGAGGAAAGCGGACTGTTTTCCCTGCCCCTCCCAGCCATTAGCTTTTCAAGTCTTCAAGAAAAGAGGGGCTTTACTTGAATAAATCAGAAAAAGAGAGCCTTTCCTTATGTGTATAAAGGAAAGGCCTGGACCCATAGAATTATTTTTTGTTTAAAAATGAGAGGCAGAATAAACAATCTTCATCACGTGGACTGCCAAAATGCAAGTTACAGATATGAAAGCCTTCTTCATATAAACGGGCTAAATTGTCGTATCCTTCCCCGACCACCGTTCCCTTTTCATTCTTCGATTTAGAATCTGACTGCTCCACAATTTCATTTTCATGGTCTAAACGCTGACGAAGATGGTGATTCTCAAGCGACAAGTGCTGATTTTCTTCTAGTAAATAAGCAAGCTGCTTCTTTAAATCACCTAATTGTTCATAAAGCTCGCCAATCTGCGTTTCTAAGTGAGATACTTGTTCAAATATAGCTTTCTTGTTCACGCTTGACTCCACCCCGTCATTCTGTGGCTTCGGTTTGAACGATACCTTCATCGATCAGCTCCTGTAAGGAATATTCCAGCGTTCGTTCCTGCTCACGAAATTCGACTTGAACAAGCCGTTCCAGCATATTGAGACCGACCACCTTACCTTTTCCGTAAGAAGTAGCAATCGCTTCCCCAATATCCGGAAGCTCTTTCTTAGCGGATTCGTATTCGTCGTTCTCATACTTCAGACAACACATCAGTCGACCACATAAGCCGGAAATCTTTGCTGGATTTAAAGATAAGTTTTGATCTTTTGCCATTTTTATAGATACAGGCTCAAAATCACCCAGAAAAGTCGAGCAACAAAGCATACGTCCGCAAGGCCCTATGCCTCCCAGCATTTTAGCTTCGTCACGAACTCCAATCTGCCGTAATTCAATTCGTGTTTTAAATACAGACGCTAAATCCTTAACGAGTGTTCTGAAATCAACTCGTCCGTCTGCGGTAAAGTAAAAGATTACTTTCTTTCGATCAAACGTATATTCTACATCTACTAGGTTCATGTCCAATTTATGTTCACGTATTTTACTTACACAAACTCGATAAGCTTCGTCAGAAATCTCTTTATTCTCATCGACAGACAGCTTGTCTTTCTCATCCGCCTTGCGCATTACTTTTTTCAATGGCAAAACAACGTCTTCTTCTTCGACCTGTCGATTAGCAATAACGACCTTCCCGAATTCAATCCCTCGAACCGTTTCCACGATGACATAATCATCGGTCGTTAAATGGCATTCGCCAGGATCAAAGTAATATATTTTTCCCGCCTGTTTGAATCGGACACCTACAACTTCGATCACTATATAATCACCTCTGCAGTTGAAGTGTAAGCTGCTCCATCACGAGTGTCGGATGGACATTCTGATTTATTTTTCGTTTCGCCTCAAGTATCAAAGATAAGGAATGAGCAGCAGACTGCCGCGACCAATGAAACGATGCTTGTTCCCTTTTTTCTCTCTCCTGCTGAAAAACAATGGATTGCTCACGGTCCAAATTGTAATGAATCAAATCATGGAACCAAAGCATCAGGACATCTAACCCAATCTGTAACTGTTTTCTTTCTTTAAAATGAGGCATCCACTGATGGTTGATAAATAAAAGTCCTTCATTAGGTTTGTTAAGAAGCACTTCAACTAATTGTATCACTAATTTTCGCACATTAGCAAACCACTCATCATCATTTAATTCTTGAGCCTCTGCTAAATTATTTGTCAAAGATGCGAGGATTTTGGCGTTTGATTTTGAAACACCCTCGTGCTCTAATTGCTGCTCAATTCTTTCTGGGTTCAGCGGCTGAAAGGCAAGCAGCTGACACCTTGACCGAATCGTGTTTAACATCGCCTGACTGTTTTCCGTTAAAAGAATCGCCGTCGTCTGCTGGCTCGGTTCTTCAAGAAATTTAAGCAGGCGGTTGGATGCATTGGTCGTCATTTTGTCAGCGTCGACAATAATATAAACCTTTCGATTGGACTCAAGGCCAGTATATGTGAATTCTTTCTGCAAATTAAGGATCTGTTCTTTTTTAATCGATTGACCATCAGGCTCCACCCAATGAAGGTCAGGGTGATTGCCTGAATCAATCCGTCTGCATTCAATACACTGCTGACAGGGCTCTACACCATCTTTCTCTTTACAAAAGATACTCTTCGCAAATAACGCACTCATATCACGTTTCCCTGTGCCGCGGTCCCCTTGAAATAAATAAGCATGGGAAATACGGCGCTTCTTAAAGCTGTTGGTCAGCATTTGAGTAACTAAAGGCTGTATTTCTTTCAATTCTGTCCATGTCGACATAAGCTTTCCGTCCTTAAGTATATAAGTTAACTAATAACCCTTTAATTTCTCCTATAATACCGAGAAGATCAATTGACCTTCTTTCCTGATCCATAACCGCTTCCGTCAGCTCTGCTAATCGTTCATCGACTGATTCCACAATCGTTAACTTTCTCCCGCGCCCATTGATGTCAAAGCTGTGGCTCTGTTTAACGTTATAGCCGTACTGTACGGCTTCCTCAAGAAAATCTTTGATCAGCCGTTTATATTTAGCTAAATCACGGAAGGATCGAAAGCGGGCCACCTTTTCTCCCTGAGTCGTAATGGTATCCATCAGCTGATTAAGCTGACTTTCATGGAGCTGTCTCGTTTGTGACTGCACCATAGAATCGAAGCTTTGACGGCCTTTATGATTTAACTGAGCTTGCTGCTTTGTACCCTCAAGCTGGGTTCTCACATCCTGCGTGATTTTCATACGTTAACTCCTTTTAAAACTGAAAGAATGAGTCGATGGGCAGAACAAATACAGTAGCCCCGCCTACTTCAACTTTGACAGGCTTTGGAATATAAGAATCGGCATTTCCGCCCATAGGGGAAATAGGCGCCACCATTTGTTCACGCTGGCTGCAGTTTTTGCGAATAATTTCTAAGGCGTTATCTACATCACCATCATCACAGCCGATCATAAATGTAGTGTTTCCCTCTCGCAAAAAACCGCCGGTTGTTGATAATTTCGTCGTCTTTAAATTATTTTCAGATAAAGCATCCGTCAGACGATTACTGTCTTTATCTTGGACAATCGCAATGATCATCTTCATGAGGAAATAACCTCCCATAGGATTTTTTTACTATTATACCAAACTCAGCCATTTGATAAAAATGGCTGAAGTACAGACATAGCGGCTTTTTTCACGTCTTCAATAGGTTGGTCCGCATTAATCGATTGCATACGCTCCGGATACTTTTGAAGCAGGTACAAGTAAGCTTTATATACCTTCTCGTGAAAATCAATGGCCTCCAAATCCAGTCGGTTTTTCTCTCTTTCCTCATTGCTTGCAATTCGCTGCAGGCCTTTGGCAGGTTCAATATTAAAAAATAAGGTTACATCCGGCATACAATCCTCAATCGCAAACTTATTAATTTGATAAACCTCTTCCATTCCTAATCCCCGCGCATAACCTTGATAAGCTAAACTCGAATCTACAAAACGATCGCACAGGACAACCTTGCCTTCCTCTAAAGCTGGAAGGACTTTCTCTACCAGGTGCTGCCTCCGTGCAGCGGCATATAACAAAGCTTCAGTCCGTCCATCCATTGTCGTATGAGTTTTATCTAGAATGACTTGGCGAATGCGCTCCGCGATGTGAATTCCACCCGGCTCTCTTGTTTCTAACACTGAAAGACCGCGGCTTTTTAATTCTTCGCCAATGATTTTTAATATAGAAGATTTCCCGGCTCCATCGCCGCCTTCAAACGTAACAAAAAGACCCTTCACCACAAACATTCTCCTTTTAAAACACCCAAGTCCCCTGTTTAATATCTGTGTTTTGAAAACTTGCTCCCTGCTCATGCAGGCTCTGCACATAATGAATTTGCTGCTCCGTCAATCTTTCTCCTTTTAATATGAAAGGAATACCAGGAGGGTATGGGATGACAGCCTCTGCACAAATCCGTCCTGCGGCCTGGGACCAGTTTACAAACTCAGGGGTTTCCTGCTGCATATCTTGATAACTTAACGCCAAAGACTGTACCTTTGGAATGCTAAGTAGTTCTCTCTTCATTGTACCATGGTCGTCAGGACTTTTTAATTGCCAATTCACTTCACTTAAACGTTTCTTTAATCTGCCCAGTTCTATGCTATGACTAAGTCCGGCTATGAGCAGGACCTGTTTTGTATCAGCGAGCTCCACATAGATCCCCACAGATTCAAGCTTTGCTGCAATATCAAATCCTGTGTACCCTTTCTGAGCTTCTAAGGTGATTTTTAAAGGGTCGTCAAAAAGGTCTACAGGTAGAACCCTATATGGAGCTTCTGCTCCAGCAATCACTTCCCTCATCTTTCCTAAATAGGACAGTAAACTTTCTTTATCCTTTTCTTCAAACGTACTTAAAAAAAGTCGTGCTAAATCTAAGCTTGCCATTAACGGATAGGAGGGACTGCTCGACTGAAGCATTTGCAGATAATACGAAAGCCGTGCCCTGTTCACCCTCTCCCCTGATATATGTAAATAAGAAGACATCGTTAAAGCCGGAGCCATTTTATGAGCGGACTGAACAACCAGATCAGCTCCCGCATGAACGGAGGAGGGGGGAAACGGGTCTCCCAGTGAAAAATGAACTCCATGGGCTTCATCAACAATAACTGGAACATCGTATTGATGCACCGCGTCAATGACTTCTTTAATCGGATAGGCGCGGCCAAAGTAATCCGGATAAGTTAAAATAACAGCAGATGCCCGCGGGTGCAGCTCTAATGCTTCGATGATGACATTCTTATGGAGGAACGAGTACCGGCTGGTATGATCTTCAAACTCAGGAGTAAAGAAAACAGGATCGACTCCCGCCAACTCTAACCCGTGAAGCACCGACTTATGGCAATTTCTCTGGACCAGAACCGTGTCGCCGGGACGACACGCAGCTAAGATGGACGCCATATTGCCGGCAGTACTTCCATTTACTAAGAAATAGGTTTCTTCTGAGCCAAAAAAACGTGCAGCCAAATCTTGTGATTCCTTAATGATTTCCGCCGCTGCATGCAAGTCATCCAGCCCCGGTACTTCCGTAGCATCAATTGAAAGAATACCTTGAAAGATATCGTACCCTTTTTCCGAAAAAACTTCCCCAAACTTATGACCGGGTACGTGGAAAGAGAGTGGTCTTCTTTCTATATGCTGAATGAGCCGTTCATATAATGGAGCGTTGTTGTTGTCCTGCATTGACGTCACCTTCTCTTTAAAATGTCTACTTTAAATGCTACATGAAAGCACCAAAAAAAGACCACCCCTAATTGTTTAAGGATGGAATGGAATCTATGAATAAATCATCGCGCGATGAGCTTTATTCATCTGTTCAATATAAAACTTGTACTTCGGATCGTCTACTGACGTTTGAATCATTTCTTTTTCACAGGAAGAACAAATATAAATGCGGAGTAAATAAATCCCGTCGGCTTTCTGCATGGAACAAATGCTGCAACACTCTTTGCTTTCCATTAGTTTACCTCCTTCAGCTGTCTTTATAAAGACAAGCTATCTTTAACATTAGTATCTCCGAATCTATGAAATCTATACTAATTTCTCAAAGAATTTTTCCGGTAATAGAGGACGGCAGGCTTGGGGTATACAAAACAAAGACGCACGCGTCCGGGTAAACGCGAACGAATAACCGAAACGTCTAAAGGAAGGAGAGGCGGCATGCCCTTTCACAAGTCTCCAAGTTCCATTACTGAGGAAGGAGCAGACAGGAGTGGCTCCGGCACTCGCAGATCAAGGAGGAGTTTTCTCCTGCCCCGATTAAAAGGTTTTTTTCCTGGTCCCTTTTCTTCATATTTTAATAGAGGAACCATGAATGCATCCATTCAAGCTTTTCACCAACCTGTAGAACATATATAATTTCTGAGACAACAAAAAAGCCTTGGAAGCATGTATACTTCTAAGGCTTTTATATTGACGTGGCAGCGTCCTACTCTCACGGGGATCAACCCGACTACCATCGGCGCTGAAGAGCTTAACTGCTGTGTTCGGCATGGGAACAGGTGTGACCTCTTCGCTGTCACCACCACATCATTTGGTTTGAGGTAAACCCTCAAAACTGGATAAGAGGTTATACAACACATCAGGATTCGATTCGTTAATTTTTCACAAAGGGATGTAGTTAAGTCATCGATTGATTAGTATCCGTCAGCTGCACGTGTCGCCACGCTTCCACCTCGGACCTATTGACCTCATCGTCTC
>NZ_JAIZEO010000011.1 GCF_024189315.1 Halobacillus sp. A5
GAACCTTGAAAACTGGATAAGAGAATCGAGACGCATGCAGATGCGTACTTGATGACAAGACATCAAACAAAACGAAACGTCTTTTCACAAAGAAGTTAAGTGAATAAGGGCGCACGGTGGATGCCTTGGCACTAGGAGCCGATGAAGGACGGGACTAACACCGATATGCTTTGGGGAGCCGTAAGCAGGCTGTGATCCAAAGATTTCCGAATGGGGAAACCCACGGTTCGTAATGGAACCGTATCGTTATCTGAATACATAGGGTAACGATGGCAGACCCGGGGAACTGAAACATCTTAGTACCCGGAGGAAGAGAAAGCAAACGCGATTTCCCAAGTAGCGGCGAGCGAAACGGAATCAGCCCAAACCAGAAAGCTTGCTTTCTGGGGTTGTAGGACACTCCTTTGGAGTTACCAAGAAAGAAGATAGATGAATCGATCTGGAACGATCAGCCAGAGCGGGTAAGAGCCCTGTAGTCGACATCTTCTTTCCTCCGGAGTGGATCCTGAGTACGGCGGAACACGAGGAATTCCGTCGGAATCCGGGAGGACCATCTCCCAAGGCTAAATACTCCCTAGTGACCGATAGTGAACCAGTACCGTGAGGGAAAGGTGAAAAGCACCCCGGAAGGGGAGTGAAAGAGATCCTGAAACCGTGTGCCTACAAGTAGTCGGAGCCCATTGATGGGTGACGGCGTGCCTTTTGTAGAATGAACCGGCGAGTTACGACCGTATGCAAGGTTAAGCTCATAGAAGCGGAGCCGCAGCGAAAGCGAGTCTGAACAGGGCGAGTGAGTATGCGGTCGTAGACCCGAAACCGTGTGATCTACCCATGTCCAGGGTGAAGGTCAGGTAACACTGACTGGAGGCCCGAACCCACGCAAGTTGAAAATTGCGGGGATGAGGTGTGGGTAGGGGTGAAATGCCAATCGAACACGGAGATAGCTGGTTCTCTCCGAAATAGCTTTAGGGCTAGCCTCAGAATAGAAAGTCCTGGAGGTAGAGCACTGATTGGACGAGGGGCCCCTACCGGGTTACCGAATTCAGTCAAACTCCGAATGCCAGTGACTTTGTTCTGGGAGTCAGACCATGGGTGATAAGGTTCATGGTCGAGAGGGAAACAGCCCAGACCGCCAGCTAAGGTCCCCAAGTGTGTGTTAAGTGGAAAAGGATGTGGAGTTGCTTAGACAACCAGGATGTTGGCTTAGAAGCAGCCATCATTGAAAGAGTGCGTAATAGCTCACTGGTCGAGTGACTCCGCGCCGAAAATATACCGGGGCTAAACACACCACCGAAGCTGCGGATTGATCCGTAAGGATCAGTGGTAGGAGAGCGTTCTAAGGGCAGTGAAGTCAGACCGTAAGGACTGGTGGAGCGCTTAGAAGTGAGAATGCCGGTATGAGTAGCGAAAAAAGAGTGAGAATCTCTTTCACCGAAAGCCCAAGGTTTCCTGAGGAAGGCTCGTCCTCTCAGGGTTAGTCGGGACCTAAGCCGAGGCCGAAAGGCGTAGGCGATGGACAACAGGTTGATATTCCTGTACCGCCTCCTTTCCGTTTGAACGACGGGGGGACGCAGGAGGATAAGGAGAGCGCACCACTGGATGAGTGCGTCCAAGCAGCAAGACGGTCGGATAGGCAAATCCGTCCGGCAACGTTGAGCTGTGATGGGGAGGGAAATCAAGTACCGAAGCTCCGGATTTCACACTGCCAAGAAAATCCTCTAGTGAGGAAAGAGGCGCCCGTACCGCAAACCAACACAGGTAGGCGAGGAGAGAATCCTAAGGTGAGCGGGAGAACTCTCGTTAAGGAACTCGGCAAAATGACCCCGTAACTTCGGGAGAAGGGGTGCTCCTCTGCCGAGGAGCCGCAGTGAAAAGGCCCAAGCGACTGTTTACCAAAAACACAGGTCTCTGCGAAGCCGTAAGGCGAAGTATAGGGGCTGACACCTGCCCGGTGCTGGAAGGTTAAGGGGATGCGTTAGCTCTTGAGCGAAGCGTTGAACCGAAGCCCCAGTAAACGGCGGCCGTAACTATAACGGTCCTAAGGTAGCGAAATTCCTTGTCGGGTAAGTTCCGACCCGCACGAAAGGTGCAACGACTTGGGCACTGTCTCAACGAGAGACCCGGTGAAATTATACTATGTGTGAAGATGCACATTACCCGCGACAGGACGGAAAGACCCCGTGGAGCTTTACTGTAGCCTGATATTGAATGTTGGTACAGCTTGTACAGGATAGGTGGGAGCCATAGAAGCCGGAGCGCTAGCTTCGGTGGAGGCGCTGGTGGGATACCACCCTGGCTGTACGGACATTCTAACCCAGGACCGTGATCCGGTCCGGAGACAGTGTCAGGTGGGCAGTTTGACTGGGGCGGTCGCCTCCCAAAGAGTAACGGAGGCGCCCAAAGGTTCCCTCAGAATGGTTGGAAATCATTCGCAGAGTGTAAAGGCACAAGGGAGCTTGACTGCGAGACCTACAAGTCGAGCAGGGACGAAAGTCGGGCTTAGTGATCCGGCGGTACCGTATGGAAGGGCCGTCGCTCAACGGATAAAAGCTACCCCGGGGATAACAGGCTTATCTCCCCCAAGAGTCCACATCGACGGGGAGGTTTGGCACCTCGATGTCGGCTCATCGCATCCTGGGGCTGTAGTCGGTCCCAAGGGTTGGGCTGTTCGCCCATTAAAGCGGTACGCGAGCTGGGTTCAGAACGTCGTGAGACAGTTCGGTCCCTATCCGTCGTGGGCGTTGGAAATTTGAAAGGAGCTGTCCTTAGTACGAGAGGACCGGGATGGACACACCGCTGGTGTACCAGTTGTTCCGCCAGGAGCATCGCTGGGTAGCTACGTGTGGACGGGATAAGTGCTGAAAGCATCTAAGCATGAAGCCCCCCTTGAGATGAGATTTCCCCTTACGCCAAGTAAGTAAGATTCCTCAGAGACGATGAGGTCAATAGGTCCGAGGTGGAAGCGTGGCGACACGTGCAGCTGACGGATACTAATCAATCGATGACTTAACTACATCCCTTTGTGAAAAAT
>NZ_JAIZEO010000013.1 GCF_024189315.1 Halobacillus sp. A5
AAACTCTCCATAAAAGTTGAGAATGACTTGCTCATTTGCACACCGAATGTGCTTGTTTTACTTCCTTCTATATAGAAAGAAGATGTTGACGTACTGGTTGGTTCGTTCAGTTTTCAAAGATCAAATATGGTGGAGCCTAGCGGGATCGAACCGCTGACCTCCTGCGTGCAAAGCAGGCGCTCTCCCAGCTGAGCTAAGGCCCCTCGTAAAAATGGTCGGGAAGACAGGATTCGAACCTGCGACCCCTTGGTCCCAAACCAAGTGCTCTACCAAGCTGAGCTACTTCCCGTAAGTAATGGCGCGCCCGAGAGGAGTCGAACCCCTAACCTTCTGATCCGTAGTCAGACGCTCTATCCAATTGAGCTACGGGCGCATATAAAATTATTTTGGTGCCGAGGGCCGGACTCGAACCGGCACGGTGGAAACCCACCGCAGGATTTTAAGTCCTGTGCGTCTGCCAATTCCGCCACCCCGGCACGACACTTGCAAGTAAGTTTACTTAACTATTTCTTATTAAGCTGTGTAAGTAAATGGAGCGGAAGACGGGATTCGAACCCGCGACCCCCACCTTGGCAAGGTGGTGTTCTACCACTGAACTACTTCCGCTTATAATGCGGGTGGAGGGACTTGAACCCCCACGCCGTGAAGCACTAGATCCTAAATCTAGCGTGTCTGCCAATTCCACCACACCCGCAAATAAATGGTGAGCCATGGAGGGCTCGAACCTCCGACCCTCTGATTAAAAGTCAGATGCTCTACCAACTGAGCTAATGGCTCTTAATAACAAACTGAAAACATGAAACTGGTGGTGCCGGCCAGAGGACTTGAACCCCCAACCTACTGATTACAAGTCAGTTGCTCTACCAATTGAGCTAGGCCGGCAATGGTGGAGGATGCAGGACTCGAACCTGCGACCCCTTGCTTGTAAGGCAAGTGCTCTCCCAGCTGAGCTAATCCTCCGGATTTATGTAAGGTATGGCAGCGTCCTACTCTCGCGGGGATCAACCCGACTACCATCGGCGCTGAAGAGCTTAACTGCTGTGTTCGGCATGGGAACAGGTGTGACCTCTTCGCTGTCGCCACCAAACCTTATTTTTTAGGACAAGATATATTATATTGTCCTTTTAAAAAAATATCAAGAGTTTTCTTTAAAACCCTCAAAACTGGATAAGAGGTTAGACAACACATCAGGATTCGATTCGTTGATTTTTCACAAAGGGATGTAGTTAAGTCATCGATTGATTAGTATCCGTCAGCTGCACGTGTCGCCACGCTTCCACCTCGGACCTATTGACCTCATCGTCTCTGAGGAATCTTACTTA
>NZ_JAIZEO010000014.1 GCF_024189315.1 Halobacillus sp. A5
AAGGCATCCACCGTGCGCCCTTATTCACTTAACTTCTTTGTGAAAAGACGTTTCGTTTTGTTTGATGTCTTGTCATCAAGTACGCATCTGCATGCGTCTCGATTCTCTTATCCAGTTTTCAAGGTTCGCCATCAACCTTTTTAAGGGTTGACTATAAAACACAAAAGTACATATTGTGTTTTGATTATATAATATGGTGGAGCCTAGCGGGATCGAACCGCTGACCTCCTGCGTGCAAAGCAGGCGCTCTCCCAGCTGAGCTAAGGCCCCGTATGAATGGTGGGCCTGAGTGGACTTGAACCACCGACCTCACGCTTATCAGGCGTGCGCTCTGACCAACTGAGCTACAGGCCCATTCATTTTGAGTTTAATTTAATCTCTCAAAACTGAACAACCAACCAGGTACGTCTTCCGTCATGTCCAGCTTCAGCTCCCAGACCCCGCAGGGTCTGAACGGTCGCTTCCGCCTTTCATGTTTCCTTAGAAAGGAGGTGATCCAGCC
>NZ_JAIZEO010000015.1 GCF_024189315.1 Halobacillus sp. A5
CTCGGTCTTGCTTCTCCGCAAAACAAACATAACTCATTCGTGAATAAGAGAGAGTGGCCACAAATATCATAAGGGGAATTGTATCTCCATCTACCTGATAAAGACCAGCTTCTTTCCAGTCCACCTGCATTTGTTCTCCCGGTTCTGTTTCATACCTCCGGGTATGACTTTCCTTGAAGGACTTGCGATAAAGCTGTACAAAATCTTTTAGAATCGTCTTCCCTGCAGAATACCCCTGTTTTCGGATCTCCTGATAGAGTTTTTCACAATTGAAAACATGATCTTCCTGTAATCGTTTAAGCAAATAGTCCTTGTAAGGATCTAACTTAGACCCTTTATTTGCTCGCTTTTGTATGTGGTTTTTCTCCCGTTCGCTTAAGGATTTAACCGTATGACGATGCATACCTAAGAGTTGGGCAATGTCTGTATAAG
>NZ_JAIZEO010000016.1 GCF_024189315.1 Halobacillus sp. A5
AAGGCATCCACCGTGCGCCCTTATTCACTTAACTTCTTTGTGAAAAGACGTTTCGTTTTGTTTGATGTCTTGTCATCAAGTACGCATCTGCATGCGTCTCGATTCTCTTATCCAGTTTTCAAGGTTCATCGTGAGAAGATCCTTTGATCTCTCAAAACTGAACAACCAACCAGGTACGTCTTCCGTCATGTCCAGCTTCAGCTCCCAGACCCCGCAGGGTCTGAACGGTCGCTTCCGCCTTTCATGTTTCCTTAGAAAGGAGGTGATCCAGCC
>NZ_JAIZEO010000017.1 GCF_024189315.1 Halobacillus sp. A5
TAAGTAAGATTCCTCAGAGACGATGAGGTCAATAGGTCCGAGGTGGAAGCGTGGCGACACGTGCAGCTGACGGATACTAATCAATCGATGACTTAACTACATCCCTTTGTGAAAAATCAACGAATCGGATCCTGATGTGTTGTCTAACCTCTTATCCAGTTTTGAGGGTTCACCTCAAACCAAATGATGTGGTGGCGACAGCGAAGAGGTCACACCTGTTCCCATGCCGAACACAGCAGTTAAGCTCTTCAGCGCCGATGGTAGTCGGGTT
>NZ_JAIZEO010000018.1 GCF_024189315.1 Halobacillus sp. A5
TAAGAATGGCTTCGCCATGGTGGTAAACGGTAATCCTTCCATCCAGGGTTTCCTTAATCATGACTTCATGTCCTGCATAAGTAGAGCTCATAAGAATTTTTCTAGCGTGATAGTTCAGCACACCATCTCTTCCTATTTTCCGATAGGTGAGATAGCTTACTTCAAATTTAGAAGGAAGAGAATCGAGAGATTCTTTCATCCATAACTCTACAGGCGTCCGATCTGTTGTAGAGTGAGCACGTTGATTCGCGGTGT
>NZ_JAIZEO010000019.1 GCF_024189315.1 Halobacillus sp. A5
TCAAAAAGACGTTGGATACGTTTGACTTTGATCGTATTAGTGGTGTGACCCGAAGGGACATCGAAGAATATATGAGTCTCAGTTTCATCGAACAAAGTCAGAATCTTATTTTCCTAGGTCCGCCTGGCGTTGGGAAAACACACCTTGCGGTTTCAATCGCTCTAGAAGCCATAAGCAAAGGATTGAAAACGTATTTTATGACAGCTCAGGAACTCGTTACGTCCCTTGAGACAGCAGATGGACAAGGGAAATTGG
>NZ_JAIZEO010000001.1 GCF_024189315.1 Halobacillus sp. A5
TTACGCCAAGTAAGTAAGATTCCTCAGAGACGATGAGGTCAATAGGTCCGAGGTGGAAGCGTGGCGACACGTGCAGCTGACGGATACTAATCAATCGATGACTTAACTACATCCCTTTGTGAAAAATCAACGAATCGTCATGATGTGTTGTATAACCTCTTATCCAGTTTTGAGGGTTCACCTCAAACCAAATGATGTGGTGGCGACAGCGAAGAGGTCACACCTGTTCCCATGCCGAACACAGCAGTTAAGCTCTTCAGCGCCGATGGTAGTCGGGTTGATCGCCGTGAGAGTAGGACGCTGCCACGTCAACGCAAACCGAAAGCATATATGCTTTCGGTTTTTTTATGTTGTCATAAAAATTATAAAATTCAAAGCTGTAGATAAATTGCTTTGAAGGATAACGGCGTAAGCACCCAGATACTCACATCATAAGCAATCCTCCTTGCGGAAGGTCTCACCTCCTCCAGACGTTTCAGCTTATTCGTTCGTGTCTAACCGGGCGCCTACGACTTTGTTTTTGTCTGGGAATTCATAAAAAAATCAAAGCGTAGATAACTTCTTGAGCATATTATTGAAAATTAAATAGAGTATTCTATCTTATGAGAAATTCATTTATATCAATTCCCAATGGGTGTTTCAAAAAACATTCGTATCTAGTGGTAATAACAATTCTAGAGTAGAACACGAAATATTGATTATACAAACATTTAGAATTGTGAGAGAAGACTTATCCTGTATTTGAATGACTTCAGTGGGAAATTTATAACCGATTCATACAAAAATACTTATTGAGTTAATAAATATAATCTTATATACTATAATGATAAGAATGTATGTTCGGGGTGAAGAAGTATTGAACTTATAAGGTGGAGTTATTCAAGAAAAAAAATGGTTAGAGGTTACTTTAGTAAATTCCCTAACTCAATCTTTTATTTTAAAAGAATCCGGAGATACTACATTCTTTATAGTTTAGATTGGGATCAACTAGATCCAATAATGACTGAAGCAGACCGCGAAGAAATGCAGTATCTAATAAATGATGTCTTAGGGAGGAGAGAGGAATACCTTAATAGAAAATCGAGAAGTGGATAGCACTTCCCGATTTTCATACATATTTCAATTCATTGCTTCAAAAGCAGCATGCATGCCTGCTACTCGGCCTGTTACCATGGCTGCAGTGATATTATACCCTCCCGTATATCCGTGAATGTCGAGAATTTCCCCGCAAAAATATAAGCGATTCATCAATTTTGACTGCATGGTGTTCGGTACGATTTCTTTAATAGAAACCCCTCCTCCGGTTACAAATGCTTTTTCTATTGGCTGAGAACCATATATTTTCACTTGAAAATGTTTAGTTTGATTAATAAAACCTCTCAATTGTTCGTGAGATATATTTGCAGCTCTCTCATGGTATTCAATGCCTAACTTTTCCAATATATAATCTAATAGCCTCTCCGGCAGTTTGCCCTTTAGGGTGTTACGGATAGTTTTTTTGGGTTGATTCATTATTAAAGATTGTAATTCATTGAACAACTGATCTTCTCTTATTTCCGGAAGACAATCTATTTCAATTACTACAGGATGATGACCTTTCATAAGTTCTTTGACTACATATTGCGAACACCTTAGAATAGCTGGACCGGAAACGCCAAAATGGGTAAAGAGCATGTCCATTTTATGAGTTACCACTTTTTTATTTTTTGAATTCAGGACAGATACTGCTGCATCACGGAGAGAGAGACCCTGCAAAGTCTTATTCTTAATAAAAAGGTCATTAGATAGTAATGGCACTTCTGTTGGAAATAGTTCGGTAATGGTGTGACCTGCTTTCTTGGCCCAGGCATATCCGTCTCCGGTAGAACCAGTATGGGGAACTGCTTTTCCTCCTACTGCGAGAACCAGGGATTGGGTAGTTATTGTTTCCCCATCTTTTAATATTACGGTGTGAGTATTCTCATCATAATGAATGGCTTCAACAGGAGTACTCCTTCGTATATCCACATGGAGTTCCTCGAGTCTGTCGAGAAGGGCATTGACCACGTCTTTTGCTTTGTCACTCACGGGAAACATTCTTCCGTGATCTTCTTCTTTTAGACCTACCCCCAATGTTTCGAAGAAGTCAATAATATCGTAGTTGTTAAAGATAGAGAATGGACTGTAGAGAAATCGTCCGTTTCCTGGTATATGTTTAATAACCTCATCTTCAGGAAGGCGGTTAGTTACATTACAGCGCCCTCCTCCTGAGATAGCTAACTTTGTGCCGAGTTTTTTCCCTTTATCTATTAATAAAGTTTTTACTCCTTGTTCCGCTGCAGCAATAGCTGCCATTAATCCCGATGGGCCTCCTCCAATGATGATGACCTGGTAAGACATTTGTGTAACTTCCTTTCTTTAGCACATCTTATTCAATGTTATTCGAACTTTTATGATAAAATAGACAAAGTTGACTCTAAAATAATTGAAGGTGAAGATAAAATTATGTCGAAAATATTAAAAGGAACGATGATTTTAACAGGTGCTACCTTTTTATCAAAGTTCTTAGGAATGATTTATACTGTTCCTTTTGAACAAATGGTAGGTCCAGAAGGTATGGAACTCTATTTCTATGCTTATACACCATACAACATTTTATTAAGTTTATCTACACTTGGTGTTCCTATGGCTGTGTCCAAATTCGTCTCAAAGTATAATTCACTTGAAGATTATCAAACTGGCAGAGAGATGTTTAAGTCAGGGATGCAGCTAATGAGTATTACAGGGGTTATCACATTTCTAATACTTTTTTTAAGTGCAGAGCCGATTGCACAGTTAAGCTTATCCAGTGAAGACAGTGAAGCTTCCTTTCAAGATACAGCAATGGTTATTCGAATGGTAGCTTTTGCTTTGTTGATTATCCCTAGTATGAGTATTATTCGTGGATTCTTTCAAGGAAACGAATCTATGGCACCCACTGGAGTCTCCCAGGTGGTTGAGCAGATTGCACGTATCATTTTCCTTCTAGTGTCAGTTTATATTGTTTTATATATGTTTGAAGGTTCCATACCTATGGCTATCGGTTTCTCTACATTTGCCGCTTTTATCGGGGGAATTGCTTCGCTAATAGTTTTACTTGTTTTTTGGAAGAAGCGTAAACCTTATTTGGATCGTCAATTAGAGGCTCAGGAATACTCCTATAATTTATCTAAGAAAGATATGTTTAAAGAATTAATTAGTTATGCAGGTCCCTTTGTACTTGTTGGGATTGCAACTCCGCTTTATCAGCTGATAGATCAATTCACATTTAAAAAAGCCATGACAGCTGCAGGGCTGGGTGAGATTTCAGGGGATTCGATATCTGCGATTCATGTACTCAGTCACAAGCTTGTCATTATTCCTGTAACCTTAGGAATTGGTTTGTCACTGGCACTGCTCCCTGCAATTACAAAGTCTTTTACTAAACAGAACATGGTTCAGCTCAATCATCAAATTAATCAAGCATTGCAGATTATAGCGCTCCTAATTATACCAGCTGTTGTAGGATTGTCCGTATTAGCCTATGAAGCTTATGGCTCATTCTATGGTGTAGAAAATGTTGATTATTATGGCGGTTTATTGAGGTGGTACGCGCCTGTTGGATTATTATTTGCTTCTTATACCGTTTCGGCTGCCATCTTACAGGGGATTAACCGTCAGAACTTTGCACTCGTCAGTTTAGGTTCAGGGCTATTTATAAAATTAGCCACAAATACGTGGTTTATTATATTGTTTGGTGCTAAAGGCTCCATTATCTCAACGGGACTGGCGGTATTTGCAGCATTGTTCTTAAATTTATGGAAAATAAAAAGTTCAATACATTTTTCATACAAAGCTGTACTTAAACGTACTTTGCTGATTGGTATTCTTACCACAATCATGGGTGGAGTAGTCTGGGTCATTAAAACAGGATTTGGATTAGTTTGGAACCCAATGGATGATCGGCTGGCAGCTTTGTTTATCCTCTTAATTAGTGCTGGTCTCGGTGGTGTATTGTATATGTGGATGTCTTATCAAACTACATTACTAGAACGAATATTAGGTGGACGTGTCCGAGTTTTAGATAAATTTTTGAGACGCAGATAGGCAGGTGAATACGAATGAGAATTGATAAGCTTTTAGCCAATATGGGCTATGGAACGCGGAAAGAGGTTAAACAACTGTTGAAATCGGGGAATGTACGGGTTAATAACCAAGTTGAAAAAAGTCCTAAAATTCATATTGACCCTAATGAAGCAGAGGTTAGTGTCCACGGAGAAATTGTTGAGTATCGAGAGTATATTTATTTGATGCTTAATAAACCAGGTGACGTCATCTCAGCTACTGAAGACCCACAGGATTTAACGGTTATAGATATTTTACAGCCGGAGGATGCCGTTTTTTCTCCTTTTCCGGTTGGCCGATTAGATAAGGATACGGAAGGGCTGCTTTTGATTACAAATGACGGGCAGCTTGCCCATCGTTTAACGACGCCCAAGAAAGATATCGGGAAGACATATTATGCTCATATCGACGGGGAAGTAACAAGTGCGGATGTTGAACTTTTTAAAGAAGGCGTCACGCTGGACGATGGCTATGTTACTAAACCTTCAGTCTTAGAGATAGTTAAGGCAGGGGGGCGGTCTGAAATTAAACTAACGATTACAGAAGGTAAATTTCACCAAGTTAAGCGGATGTTTGAAGCATCAGGTAAAGAAGTCATTTTTCTTAAACGTCTGAGTATAGGAGAGCTGCAGCTGGACCCTACTCTTGAACTTGGAGAATATAGAGAATTAAGAGAAGAAGAAATAAATTATTTGAAAGATATTACCAATCTTACACCATAGAAAAAACACCCAGTTTTTGATTCTGGGTGTTCCTTTTTACATAATATTATGAGATCTTAACTTTTTTTTCTGTTGTTGTCCACTTTCCACGATACGGACTGCATACAAGTCCGTTATATTCCAAAATGCTTATGTCTCTTTGCATCGTCCTGTCCGTAAGCCCAAATTCATCAGCCAGCTGAGCTGTAGTTACAGGTCCATTCTGTTGAATAAACATGTAAACGGCTTTAATTCGGTTTAACATACGGCTTGTTGGATGATTCAAAAAACCACTCCTTATTTTCATTAGAGGAAATTGTGGTGCCAGTGAATCTTAGAAGTTAATTATTATTTTACACTAGTGCAGGGATAAGGGCTACTTTCCTGCGATCTTTTAACAGATAATTCACGAAATTTACATTATTAAGGGAGGGAAAAAACTTGTTTATCTTGAAAAAACTATTTATGAAAATGGTTAAAATCAATAATTATACGTTGTTTATTTCCAGCTTATTACTCGTTCTTCTTTCTACAACTTTAATTGTCATTGTAGAACATAAAACGTTTCCTACATTATTTGATGGGTTTTGGTGGGTAATGACTACTGTAACAACGGTGGGGTATGGGGATTACTATCCAGTTTCGGTTCCAGGCCGTATGATTGGTATATTTTTATATATATTTGGAATAGGTCTTATAGGTGTAGCGATTGGGAAAATTGTTGATGGTATGACTATATTTAGGAAAAAAAGGTTGGAAGGTGATATTGTGTACAAAGATCAACAGCATTTTATTATCATTGGCTGGTCCCAAAAAGCAAAATTTGCAATAGAAGAGATACAGGATACGAAAAAGGACATAGAAATAATAATAATTGACGAACTGAAGGAAGCTCCTTTATTGGGTGAGAATATTCATTACATAAAAGGAAATGCGTCAGAAGAATCAACATTATTAAGAGCTAATATAAATGAGGCGAAGGCTGTTTTAATATTTGCAGATGACTCGCTTGGAAGCGACCAAATGATTGACGGTAAAACTTTGCTCGTCGCTTCTACAATCGAGACAGTTGCTCCTAATGTGCATACTGTTGTAGAAATTATGGAAGAAAGACATATAAAGAATTTTCAGCACGTTAAAGTTGATGAATTTATTGTGTCGAACGAGACGATCTCATCGTTAGCTGTAAGATCTGCTTTTAGAAAAGGAGTCTCAAGCATCTATAGTCAACTGCTCAGTCGTTCTGTTGGAGATGATTTGTATCACATTCCTCATCCAGATCATTGGGAGACCTATGGAGATGCCTTCCGCGACCTTCTTAATCAGGGAGCAACATTAATAGCGGATCGAAATGACTTAACGATTAATCGCCGTTTACAAGAGCCTATTCCTACAAATGCTGAACTATACGTAGTTTGTGATCATGAAACCTATAATAATTTAGTGAAAAAGGGGAGTTGAGCTTTGGAATTCATTAAATTAGCTCAATCATATCAAGAGGAATATGTTAAGAAGCTGTTTCCACTTTTAGAGGTGCCCAGTGTATATCAAGAAAATGAACTATTTGCATATGGTAAGCCTATCGATCAAGCATTAAATTTAATGTTAGAGATGGGGGAAAAGGACGGATTTTCTAGTAAAAACATTGAGGGTCACGCAGGACACATTGAATTTGGTGAGGGTAAAGAAATATTAGGTATTCTAGGTCATTTAGACGTTGTGCCGCCTGGAGACGGCTGGTCAACGAACCCTTTTCAGCCTGTAGTCGAAGGAGGGAAAATTTATGCGCGAGGGGCACAGGATGATAAAGGCCCTGTGATGGCTGCCTATATTGCTATGAAGCTATTAAAAGATGAAGGATTTGTACCGAAGAAAAGAGTAAGGTTAATCCTGGGTACTGATGAAGAACAAGATTGGAAGGGGATTCATTATTATTTCACAAAAGAGGAAATGCCTTCTTTTGGATTTACACCTGACGCCTCGTTTCCCGTTATTCACGCTGAAAAAGGATTACTCGATGCCTATATAACTTGTTCTATACCAGACGCTGAGTCTAACTCTTTACTATCGTTTTCCAGTGGTAATCGTTTAAATATGGTTCCTGATACAGCCATTGCGGAGATAAGGGTCGATGAACAAATAGAAAATAAATGCAAGGATTATTTGCAACGTCATGATTTAAAAGGCACTATAGTAAAACGGAATGAAAATTACTCCATAACCTTCATAGGTAAGACAGCTCATGGCAGTACGCCTGAGAAAGGAAACAATGCAGCATTACATTTGCTGAAATTCTTAAAAGAAACGAAGCTCAACAGTGTCCATACAGACATTATAGATTGCATCATCAATCACTTGTCGTCTTCAAACGGCAAAGAGCTTGGGTGTAATTTCTTCGATCGCATATCCGGCGCTCTTACGTGTAATACAGGTACAGTGGATTGGCAAATAGGAGAAGAATGCCGAATAGGCTTAAACATTCGATACCCCGTAACTGTACAAGCTGAAGTCATACTTAATCGTTTACAGTTGTTTTCGGATAAACTAAACGGTAAGTTAAAAGTGCATGATCATATGAAAGCACTTCATATTGAAAAAGACCACCCAGATGTGCAGACGCTACTGAAAATATATAATCAGCAGGCAGACGATTCGGCTGTGCCGCAGTCTATAGGGGGAGCTACGTACGCTAGAGCTTTACAAACAGGAGTTGCTTATGGTGCATTATTTAAGGACAGCCCTGATACAGCTCACCAGGCCGATGAACATATCAAACTAAGCGACATGATAAAAGCTGTTGCAATTTATGCTGAAGCTATATATCAATTAAGTAAGTAACGTACATGAGATACTATGAAAATAATGGTGGCTCACACATAAAGTTGAGACGGTGAGTGTATTGGGATCTATGAACTCTGCCCGATCGGCGTAGAGCTGGTATGATTCGTAAAGAGTTGGACTAAAGTGAAAGTAAAGGAGATGGTTTCATGAGTTCTCATTATTTCATAGGTATATCAGTATCTGAATTAGTTAAAGAAGTTTGTTTAGAAAAGCAAAGGGAATTACGTAACTCTATAGATTTTAAAGTATGGACTCATCCGGAAGATCTCCATATTACTTTAAAATTTTTAGGCGCGTGCACGACGGAGCAGATTCACCAATGGACAGCCAGGCTGAAAGAACTGCCGGTCCCCTTTCGTTTTCCTTTGAAAATCGGTCCTGCTGGTTATTTTGGTGATCAGAACCATCCAAGAGTACTCTATGTGGATGTGGAAAAACATTCTTCCTTAATGACTTTAAAACAGAAGATTGAAATACTGGGAAAGGAAATTGGCTTTCCGACAGAAAAGAGATCCTATTCTCCTCATATCACCTTAGCTAAAAAATGGAAAGAAGGGATACAGCCCAAAAATTGGTTAACGGAAGAACTAAATATGGAGATCAATTATTTTTGCCTATACAAGATCCACCCTGCGAATAAACCTAAATATGAAAAAACAGCTCTATTCAAGCTAAAAGGGGATTGAAATGGCACAACTTATTAAATTACAGGATTATATCTCAAGGTATGAGAGCGACATCTATCACTATCCAGCTAAATATATTAGGTTAAAGCAGGAAAAGTGGAAAAAAGTAAAGAGGAATTGGGAAAATGGTCAATTTGACGGCGGTTCTCACCCGGAGCAGTCGACCGAACTACCTGATCACAAACCATTTAACTGGAAACAATTATTTTCCCGTAACAAAATAAAAGAAGAACAATGGGAAGAACCAGTTGAAGAGCCCTGGATACCTGGTGATATAAACGAGCTAAAGAAATATTTTTTAGACGAGCTATACCCTTTTCAGTTGAAGTGGGCGAGCACGACATTGCTTGAAAAATCTTTTATTGATCCAGGTATAGAGAATGAAAAGTATTTGCGTATGCTGCTTCAAAGGCTTCCTGACCATTATTTAATCATGTATAAACCTGTAGTCATGCTGAAAAAGGCTGCGATGGAAGCGGATATTATAATTATTGGTCCCTATCACATTGAACTCGTAAGCTGTATTGACGTAGAAGCAGATTTCATATCCCCTCAATCACAAAACAAATGGATGATTGAAAAAGATGGAGAGCAGAGGACTATATTTAGTCCTTTGTTGAGCTTAAGGAGGACAGAAACTTTTTTAAGAAGTATTATGCAAACATATGAACATCCCATTGACTTTAAGCTGACTGTGCTGGCGTACGACTTAACGATTTCAGCATCTAAAGAACCTTACTTAACTTCTTACATCGATAAGCATTCTTTTGAGAGCTGGCTGGCCGAAAAAAGAAAGCTGGGAGCGCCACTTAAACATGGACAACTGGCATTAGCGGAGAATTTATTAAAGCATACCCGGACGATCGCTGTTAAAAGACCGGAATGGGAAGATGATGAAACAGCGGCTACTGACGAGTAATCTGTTTCTGCTGAAGGGCAGCAGGCTTACCGAAGTAGTAGCCCTGACCAAAATGGATGCCCGCTGCTTTCAGGAAGCAATAATTCGATTTCGAATAGGAGATAGGACTTATGTATGTTGTTATTACTAACCCATATGCAGGTAATGGGGCTGCGTTAAGGCAGCTTGAAGCCATCCAAAAAGATCCTCTTTTTACTTCAAAAAATTGCCGCTCCTTTCAGACTGAATACGAGGGTCATGCACGAATTCTTAGCGAGTCCATAGTCAGGACGCATCATTCAACTATTGATGCGGTTGTTATCATCGGCGGGGATGGAACAGTACATGAAGTGATGAATGGTTTAGCTGCATGGCCGGATGTCCCAGTCGGCATTATACCTGCTGGTTCCGGCAATGATTTTGTAAGAGGGTTAGGAATACAGTCAAAAGGGGTAAAGCTGTTTAGAGAACTAGTGTTAAGCCCGAAAACTTTAAAAGTTAATATCGGTGAAGCAGAAACTGTGTATCAACAGAGATCGAAGGTTATATATTTTCTAAATAGTGCAGGAACAGGTTTAGATAGTGAAATAGTTTCGAAGACTAATGATGCTGTTTTTAGAAAAAAGTTAAAGAAATGGCGTCTTCACCGGGTGCACTATGCAGCAGGTTTTATATATATATTAAAAAAATTTAAATACTCTCTGCTTGAAGTCGATATAGAAGGTAGAAGAGTTAAATTTAAATCGTTTACGCTGGCTGTAATTACCAATCACCCTTATTTTGGTAAAGGGATGAAGATAGCACCTGCTTCTAAGTTGAAATCTATGAGGTTCACTATAGTACTAATCGAACCTTTAGCCAAATGGAAACTGGGGTTATTGTTTGCCACTGTTTTTACAGGATTACATACAAAATTAAAGAAAGTTCATATCTTAAAAGGATCCTCTATAAAGATAAAATCATCTTCTGGTCTGTTACTGCAGATGGACGGGCAGATATATAAATGTGACAAATGCACTATAAGGAAAACTCGTCAGCCAAGGGTATTTTTAACTGACTAATAAATTTTCCTTGAAAGTTGATAAGCTTTTGAGTTAACCTGTAAAAAGGTGTTTATTTTGTACGGTGTAAGATGAACTACAGATTTAATGGAATATGCGGTATACTTGAACTACAACTACGTGAGCTATCACAGGAAGATTTGAGGAATTGAAGGTGAATTGGTTGGAGCATATACTAGGTCAAAACTGGACAATCACTCCCGCTGGAGGTTCCACTGGGGAAGCATATTACGCTCAAAATGAAGGGAAACGTTTATTTTTAAAGAGAAATTCATCTCCTTTTCTTGCCGTTCTTTCTGCCGAGGGAATTGTTCCTAAGCTCGTTTGGACGAAACGACTTGAAAATGGTGATGTAATTACAGCGCAGGAATGGCTTGAAGGAAGAGAATTGAACACGGAAGAGATGAAGCATCCGAGGGTGGCTGCCCTTCTAAGTAAAATTCACCATTCTACTGAACTCCTGGATATGCTGATGCGTTTAGGGAAGCATCCCTTGACTCCTGATGAGATTTTGAATGATATAAAAGAGAACCAGAAAATACTTGACCAGGTCGACTCACGCCTTGAAATTCACCACGCGGTTAAGTACTTAGAGCATAATGTAAAACGTGCTCAACATGATCAGCACGTTGTCTGTCACTGTGATACTAACCATAACAATTGGCTTTTGTCTTCTGATAATCAGCTTTATTTAATAGATTGGGATAATGCGATGGTGGCTGACCCTGCTCTAGATTTAGGTATGCTGCTATTTACTTACATTCCTAAAGAGAATTGGGAAGGCTGGATGAAGCAATATGGCGGAATTGAAAGTGACCATTTGATGGAACGGATGAAATGGTATGCCGTTTCCCAGTCGATTTCTTTCATCCAATGGCATATGATGCGTGGGGAATATAATGAAGCAGAGATCAGAATTCATAAATTAAGTAAGATGATGAACACTTACAACATTTTGCCATAGAAAAAGAGCGATCCTCATATAAACGGGAACGCTCTTTTTAATTCCTTTATTTAAGAAAAGGTTGCGTATTTTACTTTCTTCGCTCTTACTTCTGAACTCAGCTTTTCATTTAATTTCTCAAATGGGTATATAAATACTGCATAGCCCGCAAAGAGTACGGAAAAAACTGCTACTACAGATAATTCAGCTGATTGACGTATTAATTTCATAAATGAACAATTCACTCCTCAATTAATATAAATAACTGCATATTTAACATCATATATCAGAAAGCGTTTTCAACCCAACACCCATATTCAGCGGTATTTAAGTGATGTTCATGGAATGCCACCTATATAAAAGAATAACTCGGAATAAGTATCTTTAATACCGAAATCCCCCTGAATACAATGAGTATCTTCGATTATCATAAAAACTTTTACAGGAATAGGTTTCGTGATAAGATTTGTAAAGATAAGAAGGAGGAATTCCTATGAGATTAAGAAATAAACCATGGGCCGATGAGTTTATGCGTGAAAATAACCACATTATTATAGAAGAACCGGCAAAATACAAAGGCGCTTGGCAATCTGCTTTTAATAAACCACAGCCGCTGCATCTGGAGATAGGTTCAGGAAAAGGGCAGTTTGCTGCCGGGATGGGGAAACAACATCCTGATATTAATTTTATCGGAGTAGAACGTGTGAAAAGTGTAATTGTAGGGGCTTTAAAAAAAGTGCTGAATGCTGATACCTCGAATGTGCGGTTACTAAATGAGGACGCAGAAGACTTACGGGAACTATTTCAAACGAGTGAAGTCGATCATATTTATTTAAACTTCTCTGACCCTTGGCCGAAATCGCGCCACGAGAAAAGAAGACTAACGTTTCCTTCATTTCTGGATCAATACAAAGATATTTTAAAAGAAGAAGGAAAAATCACACTTAAAACCGATAATAGAGGTTTTTTCGAGTATTCTGTCGCCAGCTTTTCTCAATATGGGATGATTGTAGAAGAAATTTCTTTAGATTTGCACGAAGTAAACGATCCTCTAAATGTAACGACAGAATATGAAGAGAAGTTTTCTGAAAAAGGCCAGCCTATTTATAGATGTAAAGCAAGATTCCAGTAGTGATAACGTTTACATTTTACTTCCAGTCTATGATAAAATTAAGGCATGTTCTTGGAGGTGAAAGCTGTGGAATCTATTAATATTGGTAAAGCAAAGCTGACCTGGCTAAACGGTGGAGTTACTCATTTGGATGGAGGAGCTATGTTTGGAGTTGTGCCGCGTGCTTTATGGAGTAAAAAATATCCAGTAAATGAACAAAACCAGATTGAACTTAGGACGGATCCAATACTCCTGCAATTAAATGAGAAAAATATTCTAATAGATGCCGGGATTGGTCATAACAAGTTAACAGAAAAGCAAAAGATAATATTTGGAGTTAAAGAAGAATCAAAGCTGAAGGATGAATTGGCCAGTTTGTCTCTCGCACCTGAGGATATTGATATTGTTTGTATGACTCATCTGCATTTTGATCATGCTTGTGGATTGACAAAATGGGAAGGCGGTCGGCTTGTGCCTTTTTTCCCTCATGCCAAAATTATTACCAGTGAAATAGAGTGGAATGAAATGAGGCATCCCAATATTCGCTCAAAAAATACGTATTGGGAAGATAATTGGAAGCCTGTGGTGGACCAGGTACATACGTTTACAGGAGAAGCTGAAATTGCAGAGGGATTAAAAATGATTCATACGAGCGGGCACAGTGATGGACATGCCGTTATTTGTTATGAAGATGAAGAAGCAGCTTTTATTCATATGGCCGATCTTATGCCGACCCATGCACATCAGAATGTGTTGTGGGCATTGGCTTATGATGATTATCCGGTGACTTCGGTACACCAGAAAGAAAAGTGGATGGACTTTGGGTATTCAAAAGAAGCATGGTATACATTTTATCATGATGCCGTATATCGTGCGCTGAAATTCAATAAAGATGGAAAAATTATGGAATCCGTCAATAAACCCCCATCAAGTTATAAATAAACAATACCCCCGGCTGGAAGAAAGCCGGGGGTGAATTTGTACTATGCTGTTTGTTCAGTCACATCAATAATTGTACCAGTTTCAGAATCAATGAAGAATTCGTATTGAGAGGTTTCACCGTCCTGGTTTTTAGAAATACCTCCGCGGTAAACATCGTAATTAATCCCATTTTTGTTTAATTCCTCAGGCTTCATGTAAATCCAAGATCCACTGATCGGACCCTGTTTTTTAAATGCTTCCTTGGCAATTTTTAGAGCTTTTTCCGGAGTGACGCCTTGTTTGTTAGCTACTTGTTCCTTAACGACATAACCTGCAAGTGCTCCAACACCAGCAGCTATGGCTACTTTTTTCCAATTCATAGTTTCACTCACCTCTAATCAATATACTATCTCTCAGTATACTAGATTTCTCATTAAAAGGAAATTAAAACCTAGAATCGATAATGTAGAATCAGCTGGCGATTTTAGGTAAACTATAAGAAGATGGAAATAAAGGAGATGTACATAATGAACCAAGTAACTCAAGAATTATTTAAAACGTTAACTGAACTGCCTGGTGCCCCTGGAAATGAACATCTTGTACGTAAGTTTATGAAAGAAGAATTAGGTAAGTATGCAGATGAGACAATCCAGGACGGTTTAGGAGGAGTCTTCGGTGTTAGGAAATCGACTGGCCCCCGCGTGATGGTGGCAGGGCATATGGATGAAGTTGGCTTTATGGTTACCCAGATTACTAAAAATGGAATGCTTCGCTTTCAGACACTTGGAGGCTGGTGGAATCAAGTTCTTCTGGCGCAGCGGGTTCAGGTTATAACTGAGCAGGGGCCGGTAACAGGTGTTATTGGGTCAATTCCTCCTCACAATCTAACGCCTGAACAAAGAAAAAAGCCGATGGAAATAAAAAATATGCTTATTGATATTGGTGCAGACGATCAGGAAGACGCTAAAAAGATTGGCATTAGACCTGGCCAGCAAATCGTCCCGGTATGTCCGTTCACACCCATGGCTAATGAGAAGAAAATTCTTGCCAAAGCCTGGGACAACCGTTATGGCTGTGGCCTTGCAATTGAGCTTCTAAAAGAACTTAAGGATGAGGTCGTTCCTAATCAGCTTTACTCAGGAGCTACAGTACAGGAAGAGGTTGGCCTGCGGGGCGCACAAGCTTCGTCGCATATGATTGATCCTGATATATTCTACGCGCTTGATGCATCACCAGCTAACGATATGAGCGGGGATGATAAAGAATTTGGACAGCTTGGAAAAGGTGCACTGTTAAGAATTTTAGACAAGTCTATGGTTACGCACAGGGGAATGAGGGATTTTGTTCTGGATACAGCTGAAACCCACGATATCCCTTATCAATATTTCATTTCCCAGGGCGGAACAGATGCTGGTCGAGTGCACACAACTAACGATGGTGTTCCTTCTGCAGTAGTGGGGATATGTTCAAGGTACATTCATACGTCCTCCTCTATTATTCATGTAGATGATTATGGAGCCGCCAAAGAATTAATTGTACGTCTTGTTAAGGCCACAGATCAGAACGCCGTTGATTATATTAAATCACAAGTATAAGTGATGAATAAGTCGTATATGGCTGATAGCCTATACGACTTTGTGTTACCATGAAGAAACGATAATAGTTTTAGGCAGGTGGACGGTGAGTGAAAGTTTTTATTGGATCGACCAATCCAACTAAAGTGGAAGCAGTTAAAAAAGTTTTTGCTAAAGATGATGTCTCCAGCATAGAAGTAGAGTCGAAAGTAGCTGCCCAGCCTTTTTCTGATGAAGAAACATTAGAAGGGGCTGTAAATCGGGCACGTGAATGTGCGGCTATGAAAAAAAGTGAGCTCGGTATCGGACTTGAAGGCGGTGTTATGGAGGTTGATGGCGACTTATTCCTCTGTAATTGGGGTGCATTGGTCGACAAGAAAGAGAATGTGTATCGAGCCAGTGGTGCAAGAATTCCGCTTCCAGATGAGATCAATGAAGGGTTGCAGACCGGGAGAGAGTTAGGGGAACTAATGGATGCCTACGCTGAGAAGTCAAATGTCAGCAAGTATGAAGGAGCTATCGGAATCTTTACTAATGGTGTTATAAAACGAGAAGAAATGTTTTCACACGTTGTTAAATTATTAAAAGGTCAATGGGAACACGACCAGAAGTAAAAAAAAAGAACATCCCTTTTATTATTGAGGGATGTTCTTTTGCTTATTCAAATACATAGGCCAGCACATCCAATGCTTGATCAATAGATTCCACTGTGACATTGGCCTGGTTTGATAATTCTTTTAATGGGTGAATTAATGATTCAGGCCTTACTAAAATTAATGGCTTATTTCCTCTAAGAGCTAGACCGGCATCAAGAGCTGTGTTCCACTGTTTGTATTTCTCTCCGAATAAAGCGATCACTGCATCAGATTTCTCTAAGAGAAGCTGCGTTCTAAAGTTATTGACATCAGAAGCGGCATCGTCTATCAGACGCTTGTTCGGCTGATCTCCTAAAATAACTTCGCCTACATTGTCAGATCGTTCATGGTTTTCTTGAGGGCCCACAAATTGCAGCCGCAAATCTCTTTCCCTTGCTTTATTCCTTATTTCTTCTCGCCAATCATCGTGAATCTGTCCTGCTAGATAAATAGTGAATTCCATTTTCTCAAATCCCTTCTCAAGAATTATATAAATTTAGTATGTTCATAACTTTCTATCTTGTCTAGTTATTCACTTTGGTTTTGTCAAAATTTATTTCTGACTAAGAGGAAAGTCGTTCATTTCGATTCGAAGCAACATTCTCTTCGGATTCGTTCTCATTTATATCATCTACAGAAAGGAATTGATCATCTGCCTCCGAATTATCCATTTCATCGGTTTCTTCCTGGATGCTTTCTATTGTATCACTCATTGAAAATTGACTTACCTCTTCAGCAAGTTCTTTCGATAAGTTCTGTAAATGAGATGCAGATTCATTCACTTCACTAATGGTCTGGAGCTGGCTCTCGCTTGAAGCGGCCACTTCTTCAGCAGCAGCAACGGCTTCTTCTGAGATAAGGCTGATCTCGTGAAGTTTTTTCTTAACCTCTTCATTAACATACTCTACTCCATCTACGGACAATTGAACCTCTGTAATCTGGCTGTTCATTTCTTTCACATAGCTTGAAATCTGATGGAAAGACTGTTTTGTCCGCATAACTGCTTGCTGTTGAGAACTTTTAAAGCTGTCAAATTCCTCAGCATTCGCAGCTAATCCTTGCATTTGATTAGACACGCCTGCTACTAAGTGATGGATTCTTCCTGCTTCTACCTTCGATCGTTCGGCTAGTTTGCGAACTTCTTCGGCTACTACTGAAAACCCTTTTCCAGCATTACCGGCACGTGCGGATTCAATGGCAGCATTCAAAGCAAGAAGGTTCGTGCTGTCAGCAATGTCTTCAATCGTTTCCACAATTTTATTAACTTCCTTAGATTGTTCATTTGCTGCCTGGACTTCGGTGGTTATATGTGAAGCGAGTTCTATAAATGAGCTGGAAGTAGTCTCTAAGTCGGAAACAGTCGTTAATCCGTCTTTACCTTTACTCTCCGCTTCGTTTAATTTGCTGCTGATCTCACCAGTCATTTGTTTTGTTCTTAGAATGGCATCTGAAACGTTGCTCATAAGTCCTGTGCTCTGATCAATTTTATATGATTGATTCTGTGAACCTTCGGCTACTTGATGTATAGCTTCATTAACTTCCTGAGCCTGAGTGCTTGTTTGCTCCGAAACACTTGTAAGATGCTTTGAAGAGTTCTGAAGAACCTTGGATGCAGAATGAACTTTATAAACAGAATTTTCCATTTTTTCTGCCATTAAATTGAACTGTTGAGCGATTTCTGTCATTTCATCATTTGTACTTAGTACAATACGGTGGGATAATTGACCATCACCTATTATCCCGGCCCCGTCTTTAAGAGTACGGACTGAAGCAGTGATATTTTTGATAAGTATATATCCTGTCAGCAGGGTTAAAAATAATGCGGCAATTCCTAAGACAAACAGTAACGTAATGATAGTATTTTTAGCGGCTGCTTGCTCTGCCTTTAAATCCTTACTAATGGTTTGTGCTGAAGCAATTACATCATTTGTATAGGTTGTAATGTTATTGGATATTTCTTCGAAGGAGGATTTAACATTATTGGCTTGGTTGTAGGTACTGTTTACAGTTGTTAAGGTCTGCTCATATTTAAGTAAATCTTGATTAAGAGATGAGGTATCTTCGCTGCTTAAGCTAGTATTGTTTAATCCATCTTTAACTTCCCCTGATACTTCTTTGGCTGCTTCCAGGTTACTAGCAGAAGGGGATTCCAGAAATATTTGTTCAGCAAGCTTCATATTAAGCAGATCATTTTCAAGTTCTGGACGATTTTCTGTGTAATTCATAAATTCTGCGTAAGACTCTGAAATGAATTTGTACATTCCTTCATTTTCAGAAAATCCTAAAATGCGGAAGCTGCTCACTAATAATTCAAGCTCTTCTTGATATTTGACAGATTGACTGGATATTTCGGTAAACTGATTCGATATGTCAGGGTAATTCGTATATGTACTTTGATAATCATCTGCTGTTTCTTTTACCTTTGTAATAGCTTCAGAAATAGCTTCACCATTTGTTTCACCGGGGTTATTAAAAAATGTCTGTTCATCTATGGAAGTAAGTGTCATTAAATATTTAAGCTCTTCACTCGCAGCAAGCACCTCATCAATATTTTGTCTTTCTTCTGTCATACTAGATTGTTTATTGAAAAAATAAGTGGAAAAACTAATAAGGACAACAAGACTGACTAATGAGAGAATAACCATGAATCTTATCCGGCTTTTTATCGACTTCATCATAACCCTCCAATAGATTAATAGAATTTACTAGTTAAGTATAGAACTAAAGATCTACAAAAACAATACTATAAAATACAAAATAGAACTTTAGTCCTTAAAGTTTATATGTATTTACTTTAATGTATTTACACTTGTAAAACGGTGGTGTAATATAGATGCATTGCGGAAAGGAGAGGCAGAGAAAAATGAAACGCTTTCTAGAGAAAAAAGGAATACATATATCCGTTCATGCTTATTTAATAACAGCCTTAAGCTATATGGCGCTTGGTTTGTTTTCTTCCCTAATTATCGGCTTGATCATTCAAACCATTGGTAATCAACTGAACATCGCCCCTTTTATTGAGATGGGTTCATTCGCCATGGAGTCAAAGATATGGGGAGGAGCTATTGGTGCGGCGATTGCATATGGATTGAAAGCTCCGCCGCTTGTGATTTTTGCAGCTTTATTCAGCGGGGCTTATGGTGCTGAATTAGGCGGGCCAGCAGGAAGTTATGCCGCAGCATTAATCGCAGCGGAATTCGGTAAGCTGATCAGTAAAGAAACGAGAATTGATATTATTCTTACTCCATTTGTAACTATTGTGATTGGTTTTACAGTTGGTTCATTCATTGGTCCCCCTATCGATCGATTCATGACAGGGTTTGGACAGGTTATAAACTGGGCCACCCTGCAGCAGCCCATTATAATGGGGATGGTGGTTGCTGTATTAATGGGAATTGCCTTAACGGCCCCTATCTCAAGCTTAGCTATAGCTCTAATGCTTTCCATTGATGGTCTCGCTGCAGGTGCAGCAACTGTGGGATGTGCAGCGCAGATGGTAGGATTTGCAGTGATTAGTTATCGTGATAATGGAATCGGAGGAGCTATAGCTCAAGGAATTGGAACTTCTATGCTTCAGGTTGCAAACATAGTGAAAAATCCAATCATTCTAGTCCCTCCCACAATTGCTGGAGCAGTACTGGCCCCGGTTGCAACGGTGTGGCTTCACTTTGAGAATAATGCAGCAGGCGCGGGGATGGGAACGAGCGGACTTGTAGGTCAAATTATGACTTTTGAATCGTTAGGATTCTCCTGGCAGGTAGCCGGGGGTATCTTGATGCTCCATTTTATCGGTCCGGCAGTTATTAGTTTACTTGTTGCAGGATGGTTTAAGAAAAAGGGTTGGATAAAACCCGGAGACATGGTAATTGATTATGAGTAAAGGTATGCTAAAATAGCAGGCGGAGGTGTATGTATGATTACTCTAAATTCTGATCAGCAATTAAATGATTTAATAAATGAAGGTAAAGTAATTCTCCTGTTTTCTGCAGATTGGTGTCCGGACTGCCGTGTGATAGAACCAATTCTTCCTGATTTGGAAGAGTCGTATACAGAATGGACCTTTGTCTATGTAGACCGCGATCAATTTATTCATATTTGTGCTGAAAAGGATATTTTCGGTATTCCCAGTTTCCTGGCCTACAATCAAGGTGAAGAAGTTAGTCGGTTTGTCAGTAAAGATGCGAAGACAAAAGAGGAAATTGAACAATTCATTAAAGAGATTAATAGGTGAGGCCGTGTCTGCGGAAAGCGAAGCATTTTGACGGAGCGATAGTGTGAATTCTCTTTAACATAAATAATCCGAACTGATTTCTATAAAATCATTCGGATTATTTTATATTTTATTCAGTTTTGTCCCGACTCCTTTCTTTTTTCTTCATTTTCGTTTATTTGGAGTAATTATGCTAAAATAGACAACGGATTAAACCTCGCAGTTAAAAGGAGGAACAGAATAAATGAAAATAACCAGTATAAAAATGAAAAAGATGTTGGAAGAGCGATTTAAGAAAGATGAATGGAAAACAACTTTCAATCGTGATAAAGATACATTTCGAATTGAATGGAAAGGTAGTGGAAAAGGTATAACAATTACTGTTCCTAAAGTAATTGCTAAATATGAAAGGCGCGGAGAGTCCGCGCTGGAAGAGTTAGAGGATCACGTAGAGGAAGCGTTACGGATCATGAATGAGACGCATTCCTTAGAAGGAAAAGAGAAGAAGATCTTTCCTGTGATCCGCGCTGGATCTTTCCCCACAGAAACAGATAGTGGTAAAAAGCTAGTAAACACAGAACACACTGCAGAAACACGCATATTTTATGCCCTTGATTTAGGGAAATCCTATCAACTAATTGACGAGGATATGGTCATGCGTGAAAACTGGTCTGTAGACAGGCTGAAAGAGATAGCGAGCTTCAACGTCAGGTCGCTTGAAGTAGAAATGAAGAAAGATACAGTCTATGGAAATGATTTTTATTTCCAGTCTGTCAAAGATGGATATGATGCAAGCCGTATTTTAAATGAAGTACTTCTTGAAAAAATGAAAGCAGAGTTTGAAGGGGAATTAGCGATCAGCATTCCTCATCAGGACGTAATTATCTTTGCTGATATAAAAAATCCCGAAGGCTATGATATTCTTGCTCAAATGGCTATGAAGTTCTTTGCAGAAGGGAATGTACCTGTTACCTCTCTCTCCTTTTTATATGAAAACAAAACATTAGAGCCGATCTTTATACTAGCTCAAAAAAAACCAAAGGATAAACGAAAGGAAGATTAATAAATGGATGTTTTTTATAACCCGAATGGCATTGGAGATGTGTTGATTGTCCCTATTGCAGATGGCGATCGTTTAAGCACCTCGTTTGAAAGTTATGGAGATGTTGTAAAAATAATTGACCAGGAAAAAGGAAATGTATTAGGTTATAACATATTTAATGCTTCTAATTATTTTACTTTAGCAGAGCATGGAAAAATCCAATTGACAGTATCACTTCTTGATCAAATTAAAGGGTTATTTCACGAAAATAATCTGGATGATTCATTAGAGTTTGACCTTTCTCCAAAGTTTGTGGTTGGATATGTTAGTTTAAAGGAATCGCATAAAAATGCTGATAAACTAAGTGTTTGTCAAGTAGATGTAGGGGATGAAACACTTCAGATTGTTTGCGGAGCTCCTAATGTCGAACAAGGTCAATACGTCGTTGTCGCTAAAGTAGGCGCCACCATGCCGGGAGGAATGAAAATTAAGTCAGCGGAACTTCGTGGTGTGCCCTCTACAGGAATGATCTGCTCAGCCAAAGAACTCGGTCTAAAAGATGCACCTGAGGAGAAAGGAATCCTTGTCTTAAGTGGACAAGAAAAACCAGGTCGTCCATTTGAATTTTAAATGCGGCAGATTTTTTATTTAAGAGAATGCTCGTTGTCACCTGCGTCCGTTAAAGTGACTTGAAGTTCGGTATTTAGAAGCAAAGGGAACTTATGTACTAAGCCCTTTGCTTCTTTTTATTTTCTCATAAATTTTTAAATAGAATGTAAACCAATTCTGCTTAAAAACCTGTTAAAATAAAAGTTACCAATACTTATATAGAGAGAAAAGGAAAGTGTGAGAATATCATGTGGAATGAATTTAAGAATAAATTTAAAGGTCTATTTGAAGAGGATGGCGGCCGTGGCTATAACCAGACGAAGCAAACAAGTAATGGACAGGACCGTAATGAATTAAATGCAAATACGAAGATGACTTATAAATACCCGAAACAAGGTAATTTTCGCTTTCCTGTTATACCAGATACAAAATCTCAGGAGGCTCCTGCGGATAGTGAACGTCAAAGCCGCCGGAAAGAAAGGCATTCATATTCAAACCAGGAGAAGGAAACGCCTGCTCCAAGAAATTCACGAAGGCATCGAACCGCGTCGTCTAGTGAACAGCGGACCAAAGATAAGGAAGTACCAGAAACACCGGCACAGCCTTTTACTCCAACAGATGTACCATCTCCTGTGTACGGTTTTCACCCGCGTTCCACTCCTGCAACTAACTTTGAAGAATTAGTAAATAAAGTAGAGAATAATAATGGGAAAACAGCAAGAATGGAGCAGGCACGGTATGATGAAGAACATTGGCAGAGCGTGCGACAGCGGGTTTTAGGCAAAATCGAATCCAGCAAACGGGCTGAAGAGGAAAAGGAAATAGCGGAAGCGGAGACTGCGGCAGGTTATAACTATGAAGCTAATGAAGAGCTTCCTGTCAGTAACGAAGAACCGCTTGAAGAAAGTGATGTAGTTGAAGAAGGCGTCCAAAATCCGGAGGATAACTTCCCAAATAGTGAAGACCCAGAAGAAGAGATAGAACAGAAAATTAAAGAGGAAAGTCCATTAGATTCTATCTCACAAGAACCGGATCCCATGGAGCAGGCTGAGAGCCCGGAGCAGCCAAAAAAGGAAACAAATAGTTATCAAACTCAGAGAGAACAAAAACCAGCTTCAAGAGAGAAAACAATGGAACGAAAAAGCGTTCCCTTTAATGTAGTTATGACTCCGAGAGACAAACGCTCTCGTGACCAACAAAAAAAAACTCTAAATAAAGGTATTGAAAATGTCCCTGAGCGTCCGCTTCAGCAAGCAACACCTCTTCATTTGTTAAATGATAAGAAGAAGAAATCTACTGATGATGAGGACTGGATAAGGTCTCAAATGGATCTTTTAGAGAATACGCTGCGCCAGTTTCATGTTAAAGCAAAAGTAGTACATGCAATGAAGGGTCCTGCTGTAACCAGGTTCGAGGTACAGCCTGAACCTGGTGTAAAGGTTAGTAAGATTACAAACCTGGCAGATGATATTAAATTGAGTATGGCTGCGAGGGATATAAGGATTGAAGCACCCATTCCGGGCAAACAGGCTGTAGGTATAGAAGTACCTAACCGCCAGCCTGAAATGGTCGGTCTTCAGGAGATCTTTGAATCTGAACCCTTCAAAAACGACCCGTCCCCCCTATCTGTAGGTCTGGGACTGGATATTGGCGGAGAAGCTACCGTTACTAACCTGAAGAAGATGCCACACGGGTTAATTGCAGGAGCAACTGGATCCGGCAAAAGTGTATGTATTAACACGATCTTAATAAGCATGCTTTATAAGGCCCACCATGAAGACGTCAAATTTATGCTGATTGATCCGAAGATGGTAGAATTAGCGCCGTATAATGGTCTGCCTCATCTGGTTTCTCCTGTGATTACGGATGTAAAGGCCGCTACGTCTGCATTAAAGTGGGCAGTTAAGGAAATGGAAGAACGTTATGAGAAGTTTGTAGCTGAGGGTGCAAGAGACGTTGAACGATTCAATGAAAAAATGATTCAGCAGGGTCGTAGAGAAGAGAAGCTTCCGTATTTAGTAATAGTAATTGATGAATTAGCAGATTTAATGATGGTATCACCTCAAGATGTGGAGGATTCTATTTGTAGAATCGCTCAAAAAGCAAGGGCATGCGGCATACACCTTTTATTGGCTACCCAACGTCCATCCGTAGATGTTATCACAGGATTAATTAAAGCCAATATCCCTACGAGAATTGCGTTTAGCGTATCTTCTCAAGTAGATTCACGTACGATCATTGATGCAGCCGGAGCGGAGAAGCTGTTAGGGAAAGGGGATATGCTCTTTATTGAAAACGGATCTGGCCAATCCGTACGAATTCAGGGAGCTTTTGTATCAGATGATGAAATCGAACGCGTAACAAATCATGTGAAGAAGATAGCCCCGCCAAACTACTTGTTTGAGCAGGAGGAATTAATGCAGCAGGTTTCTAGTGAAGAAGCAGCAGATGAGTTATTTGAACAAGCGGTTCAATTTGTGGTTGAACAGAACGGGGCAAGTGCTTCACTGCTTCAACGTCGTTTTAAAGTAGGTTATAACCGGGCTGCAAGGTTAATTGATCAAATGGCCGATTATGGAATTATTTCAGAAGCAAAAGGCAGTAAGCCCAGGGATATATTGCTTACACCCCAGCAGGTAGAGGATATGATGGTACAATAGAGAATTATATAATAGTTGGGGACTTGTGTTAAAGTCCCCAATTTAATATGATAAACAAAGAATATTTAAATGTATGAGAGATCCTATGTTTAAGGAGTTACGTCATGGAAAAAGAAATCGCAAGAAAATTAAATGGTGAAATTTCGCGTTTAACAAACCAAACCTTCAAGTTTGACGAAAGAGTGGCTGAAGGATGGTTTTCCGCTGTCTATTTTTTAAAAACAAAAGAAATTGTTGAACATCATTTGAATGACAACATTGTGACCATGCAATTTTTTCAAAAAGATCATGCGGTTCTCTGTGGAACGGACGAAGCAATCGCTCTTATTCACACTTTCTCTGAACACCCTGAAAAGCTCGAAATTCATTCTTTAAAGGATGGGGACAGGATAGAACCTTATGAAACGGTTTTAACAATTACAGGCCCTTATCAATACTTTGGTTATCTTGAGGGTATTATTGACGGGATCCTTGCAAGAAGAACGTCGGTAGCCACTAATGTTTATGACGTTGTGAAGGCAGCAAGAACATCAGGCAGGCAGAAGCCTATTATCTTCATGGGCGACCGGGATGATCATTTTACTCAGCAGGCGGGTGACGGCTATTCTGCATTTATCGGCGGTTCCACAGCTCAGGCAACTCATGCCATGAATGAATGGTGGGGAAAAAAAGGTATGGGCACAATGCCTCACGCGTTAATTCAAATGTTTAAAGGTGATGTCGTAGCTGCTACACAAGCATATAAGCAGCAGTTTCCTGAAGACGAGCTGATGGCTCTCGTGGATTATAATAATGACGTAATTACCGATTCTCTTAAAGTTGCTCGGGAGTTTGGCAGTGAATTAAAAGGTGTCCGTCTTGATACATCACGGAATTTAGTGGACAAATATTTTTTAAGAAATCAACATTTAATGGGAACGTTTGATCCTCGCGGAGTAAATCCAGAGTTGGTGTTCGCTTTGCGACGAGCTTTGGATGAGGAAGGATTCCAGCATGTGAAGGTCGTGGCAAGCGGCGGATTTACAGAAGACCGGATTCGAGCGTTTGAAGAGTTAAAAGTGCCCGTAGACATGTACGGTGTCGGCGGCAGCCTTCTTAAGATCGGAATAGGCTTTACCGGAGACAATGTCATTATGAATGGCGATCATGAAGCCAAAGAAGGCCGTAGATATAAACCAAACCCTCGATTAGAGAAAGTTCCTTTTCTTACTGAAAACTAAAGACCAATTTATTAGAAGCTTGCTCTTTTTTGGAATCTTTGAAGGGAGTAAGCTTCATGTCGTTTTCCGCTTTTTCTAACCAGGGTAACGTGTTAAAATAGGTTATTAGTAATTGAAACATCTTTGAATATGTACGAGTCTGCATTCGCATGCTAAGAAAAGTTACATATAATACTTAAAGTGTTCCACTTTATTTTGGAGGTACTGGTTTATGACGACTTACCATTTTGTTGGTATAAAAGGAACAGGTATGAGTGCATTAGCACAAATCCTTCACGATTCTGGAGAGACAGTTCAAGGATCAGATATAGATAAACATTTTTTTACAGAAGAAGTTTTAACTGAGAAGAATATCCCTGTCTTACCTTTTTCTGCTGATAATATTGAAGAAGGCCTGACAGTAATAGCAGGAAATGCGTTTAAAGATGACCATGCAGAAATAGTAAAAGCAAAAGAATTAGGATTGCCCTATTACAGGTACCACGAGTTTCTTGGTGAATGGCTGAAGCAATATACAAGCATAGCTGTAACGGGAGCCCATGGAAAAACCTCTACGACAGGTCTGCTTTCTCATGTGTTAAATGAAAATTATCCAACGTCCTACTTAATTGGTGATGGTACTGGAAAAGGAAACGAAAATAGTCAATACTTTGTTTTTGAAGCATGTGAATACCGCCGCCACTTTTTAGAATATTATCCTGATTATGCGATTATGACGAATATAGACTTCGATCATCCAGACTATTTCACCAGCATTGAAGATGTATTTCAAGCTTTTCAGCAAATGGCAAAACAAGTTAAGAAAGGAATCATTGCCTGCGGAGATGACGAACATTTACAGCACATTCAAGCCAATGTCCCTGTGTTATATTATGGACTGTCCGATACGAATGACTTTCAAGCACAAAACATTCACGAAGATGAGAATGGGACCACGTTTGATGTTTTTGTAAGAAATACATTTTATTCTACATTTACAATACCTCAGTACGGTACGCATACTGTACTTAATGCACTGAGTGTTATTGCGATTTGCCACTATGAAGAAATGACAGAGAGTGAAATAAGTAAACTGTCTACTTTTGGAGGGGTTAAGCGCCGTTTTACCGAGAAAAAGTGGAGAGACCAAATATTAGTAGACGACTATGCTCATCATCCTATTGAGATCACAGCTACGATTGATTCAGCCAGAAAGAAGTATCCGGGACGGGAGGTTGTAGCTATTTTTCAACCGCATACCTTTACCCGGACTAAAACGTTCTTAAAGGAATTTGCCCAAAGTCTGGAGCTGGCGGACTCTGTTTACTTGTGTGATATATTTGGTTCAGCGAGGGAGAACAGTGGGAAATTGACCATTGAAAACCTTCAGGAGCTTATTCCTGAAGCTACTATCCTCGATGTAACAGAAACAGAGCATTTATCAGAGCATAAGAATAGCGTATTGCTATTTATGGGTGCTGGAGATATACAAAAATTTCAGCATGCGTATGAGGACATAAGTAAAGATGAAGAGCGTGTAAAATAATTTTACTCGCTTTTCAAATTACTTAAAAAATAAAGAGGAAATCTCTGCACATGTGGCGAATATAAAAATTAAACCAAAATAGTTTATAATTTACTGTTTTGGGTAAATACTAATGTGGTAAATACATATGTGGAGGAGTGTACCTTGGATATGGTTATCATCTTGTACATTTCGGCGCTGATTGCTGCTATTGCATTTAGTGTACTGGTTATTTTTCTTGCCAGAACACTCACAGCTGTCCGCCGGACTATGAACAACGTTGCGGATACCCTTGAGGGGGTAGAGAAGCAATTAGAAGGAATGACCCTTGAAACAACAGCCTTACTAAACAAAACAAACAAACTTGCTGAAGACGTCGGAGAAAAATCTCAAAAATTAAACACCTTAGTTGACGGGGTTAAAGGGATTGGGGATACTGTACAAGAGTTTAATCAGTCGATACGCTCAATATCCAGAGGTTTAAGTCATTCCGCCCAGGACCACAACGAATCTGCCGCCCAGGCTATGAAGTGGGGGCAGGTAGCCATTAACTTATGGAAGAAAGCAAAGAAAGAGGATTTAAAACAAACAGGAGGTAGAGTTTAATGAGTACAGAGAAAAATCAAGTAAATGGGGAAAAACAAACAAACAACACAGCAGGAAGAGATTTTGTATTCGGTTCTTTAATCGGCGGTGTTGTAGGAGCAGTAGTGGCATTACTAATGGCTCCAAAGTCCGGTCGTGAATTACGAGGGAATATTAATGAAAGCTCTAGCGAATGGAAAGCGCGTGCGGGCGAATGGAAAGACCGTGCTGTTGAATCGTCAACCCAGTTGTCAAAAAATGTTTCTGAAAAGTCTCAGGAGCTTGGAACTAAAGTTAAAGATTCTACTAAATCCCTGCAGGATAAAGTAAAGGGGTCTAAATCAAGTGAAGACGAAGAAGCTGAAAAGGCAGCTCAGGAAGTAGCTGAAGCTATCGAAGAAGCAGCTCAAGAACTTGAGAAACAGCAAAGTTCCACGACTTCATCAAATATCTAAAACAAGACAGAGGCACTTGTGCCTCTGTTTTTCTAATTTAAAAAAGTTAGGAGAAGAACCATGATCCATTTAATAAACAGTCAAAATGAATATGAAGAAATTAAAGAGAACCAACCCGAATTTTATTTATTAAAGCACAGCTTGACCTGCCCGGTAAGCTCCAGTGCTTTAAAGGAGTACGAAGGGTTTAGCGATAAGACTGAATCCCCGTGCTACGTGCTGTATGTGCAGGAGGCCAGAGCACTTAGTACCTACATTGCCGAACAAACTCAAATTCGCCATGAATCCCCACAGGCCATTTATTTTAAACAGGGTAAAGCAGTCTGGGATGCAAGTCATTATAATATTAAAGCAGAGACGCTTAGAAATACGTAGAACAGCTTTATATTTAATGATTTAACATCTTTCTTTAAAAAATCTGAATGAATATCCTTATAAAGGGTGACAACAGCGTTAATATTAGCTATAATTGTCCCTAATTATCTATGAAATTATTATAATAATTAGCAATCAAAAATTTAGGAGGATTCAATATGAGTAACCAACAATTAGATGAGCTGCGCGGTCAGCTTGAAGAGGTCAATTTGCAGCTTTTGAATTTAATCAATAAACGCGGTGAACTGGTAAAGGATATTGGCCAAATCAAGGAAAAGCAAGGTATGAATCGTTTTGACCCTGTTCGAGAGCGCGTTATGTTCGATCAAATTACAGAGAATAACAACGGTCCATTTGAAGACTCCACGATCACTCACTTATTCAAGGAAATTTTTAAAGCTGGACTTGAATTGCAGGAAGATGATCATCGAAAGGCTCTTCTCGTTTCCCGTAAGAAAAAGCCCGAAGATACCATTGTCGATATTAAAGGTGATCGTATTGGAGACGGCAATCCTCACTTCGTAATGGGGCCATGTGCTGTTGAAAGCTATGAACAGGTGTCTCAGGTGGCTGAGGCAGTTAAAAAGCAGGGAATCAAGCTGTTGCGTGGAGGAGCATTTAAGCCTCGTACATCTCCATACGACTTCCAGGGTCTTGGTTTAGAAGGTCTCCAGATTCTTAAAGAAGCTGCGGATGAACATGATTTGGCTGTTGTAAGTGAAATCGTGAACCCTGCAGATATTGAGAAAGCTGTAGATTACCTGGATGTCATTCAGATTGGTGCACGTAACATGCAGAACTTTGAACTTTTAAAGGCTGCAGGTTCAGTGAATAAACCTGTCCTGCTTAAACGCGGACTTTCTGCAACAATTTCTGAATTCATCAATGCAGCTGAATATATTATTTCCCGTGGTAATGAAAACATTATTCTTTGTGAGCGTGGTATTCGTACGTATGAGAAAGCTACACGTAACACATTAGATATTTCTGCGGTGCCAATTCTTAAACAAGAAACTCACCTTCCTGTCCTTGTCGACGTAACTCACTCTACTGGCCGAAGAGATCTTCTTCTGCCAACTGCTAAAGCAGCCCTGGCTGTAGGGGCAGATGGAGTAATGGCTGAAGTTCACCCTGATCCGGCAGTCGCCCTATCGGATTCTGCTCAGCAAATGGACATTCCGACATTTGAAGACTTCATGGCAGAGTTGAAAAAACAATAAAATGTTAAGTCAGGCTAGCGAAATAGCCTGACTTATTTTTTTGTAGTATGAAAATCCGTTATAATAGGGAAGGTATTCATATAAGATGCAGAAGGATATACACGAAGATTGCGGAACAGGTACAACTATCGTATGATTATTTTATTAACATGTCGTCAGTAGAATGACGAAGGAGGAAGCAGAATGAATGTAACAATATATGATGTAGCTAGAGAAGCAAATGTATCAATGGCAACGGTTTCCCGGGTCGTGAATGGCAACCCTAATGTTAAACCGGCCACTAGAAAAAAAGTTCACGAGGCGATTGAACGTCTTGGATACCGGCCAAATGCTGTAGCTAGAGGACTTGCCAGCAAAAAAACGACGACAGTGGGAGTAATCATTCCTGATATTTCAAGCATTTTCTTCGCAGAGTTAGCAAGAGGTATCGAGGATATTGCCACGATGTACAACTACAATATTATTTTAAGTAATTCAGATCAGAATAAAGATAAAGAACTGCACCTTATTAATGCTATGCTAGGTAAACAGGTGGACGGACTTGTGTTTATGGGAGGGAAAATTACTGAGGACCATACACGTGAATTTAAAAATGCTTCGGTACCTGTAGCGTTAGCGGCTACAATTGATGAATCAGGTGAAACCCCGTCCGTAAACATTAATTACGAACATGCTGCCTATGAGACAACAGAATTGCTTTTGTCCCATGGACATAAACGGATTGGTTTTGTTTCAGGACCTGAAAATACCGAAATCAATACGCAAAAGCTTGAAGGCTATAAGAGAGCTTTGCGTGATCAAGGACTAGAAGTGGTTGAGAATCTTATTACAACAGGTGATTATTCTTATGATTCAGGGTTAGAAGCATTTGATCAGTTATGGACTTTAGAGGAGAAGCCTAAGGCAATATTTGTAGCATCTGATGAAATGGCTCTTGGAGTGATTCACGGAGCTCAGGATAACGGGGTAAGTGTACCTGAAGAGTTAGAAGTATTTGGCTTCGATAATACTCGTTTAGCTACTATGGTACGTCCAACCCTTTCCACAGTAGTTCAGCCGATGTATGATATTGGTGCTGTCGCCATGAGACTATTAACTAAATTTATGAATAAAGAAGAAGTCGAAGAACAAAATGTAACATTACCTCATCGAATTATTGAAAGAAACTCAACTCATAAGAAATAGTGCCGATATAAATACTGTAATGGTATTTGTGAATCGGGGAGAGAGTTGAATGAGCAAAAGAGATTTACTGACTCCAATAGGTATTACTCTTGGTTTTATTATGGTGATGTTCGGAATATTGACGAATTCGGGATTGGATGGCGTAGCATCGTTTATTCAGGTATCTTCAATTGTTATCGTATTAGGCGGCTTAGCCGCAGCTTTGCTAGTGAATTTCAATCTTTCTGAAATAAAGTTATCGTTTCGTGTTGTTAGAGAAGCTTTTAAAAAAAACGACAGGAGTATCGGAGAATTGATCCAGCTGTTCGTAGGGTTATCCGAAAGAGCGCGGAGAGAGGGTTTACTGGCACTGGAAGCGGAGCTTGAAGAGGTTGAAGATCCATATATAAAAAAGGGAATCCTTCTTGCGGTAGATGGTATTGAGCCTGAAGTGATTAACGATATATTAAGTGCAGAAATTACTGCTTTAGAAGAAAGACACTACCGGGGACGGACAATTATCGAAAAGGCCGGTGAATATGCGCCTGCATGGGGTATGATCGGAACGTTAATTGGTCTTGTGCTAATGCTTCAATCTTTAACAGATCCAGAAACGCTGGGACCTAAAATGGCTGTAGCCTTATTAACCACTCTATATGGAACATTGCTGGCTAATCTTGTTTTTCTGCCTATGGCAGGGAAACTGGCCAACAAAACAGATCAGGAGATTTTTGCAAAGCAGGTCATTATCGAAGGCGTAATTGGTGTACAATCTGGACAAAATCCTAAAATTTTAGAAGAGAAATTAAGTGCTTTTCTATCAGATGAGGATAAGTCAGCAGCTGAGGCGGCTGAGAATGATGATGAGGAACTCGTGAAGGAAACCGCCAATGAAGCTTAAGAGAAGGCATCGGGATAGAACTAAGGGCTCGCCTATGTGGATGACGACCTATGCGGACATGATTACGTTAATTCTCGTTTTTTTTATATTACTATTTTCAATGTCTCAAATTAACTTAGTTAAATTTGATGCGGTTGCTGAATCTTTCAGGAATCAGATGATTTTTGATTTCTATCCATCACCTGTAGAAAATGAAAACCCTACAGAACAAGCTAAAATACAGGAAAATGGTGAGGAGATGAACGAGTTCGAGGAGCCTGTCGAAGATCCAGATGACATTGCTGAGGAAGAGGCAGATCAAGAAGATAGGGATGAAGCTGAATTAGATGATCTTCTAAAAGAAATTGAAGAATTTCTGGAAAATAATGATCTTCAGGATATTATATCTGCTACACGTACTGATCAAGGGGTGGTGCTGGTACTTCAGGAGCAGCTTTTGTTTGACACGGGTGAAGCAGAAATTCTTTCTTCTGGCGAACCATTTTTAACTAAGGTTGGGCAGCTCCTTAAATCTGTTCCTAACGATGTTAAAGTAGAAGGTCACACTGATAACCGACCGATTTCAACCTTGCAGTATCCATCAAATTGGGAGTTGTCGGGCGCACGTGCAGGCAGTGTCATTCGTTTTCTATCCAGTAATACTGAAGGGTTAGAAAGCTCTAGACTGTCGGCAGCTGCTTATGCCGATACTAAACCGGTAAAATCGAATGACAGCGATGAGAACTTACGTGAGAATCGTCGAGTAGAAATTGTAATATTGGATGAAAGCTATTCGCCATAAAAGTAGATAAAAAGTGACTTCCTTTCGTCAGGAAGTCACTTTTTCGTTAAGTAGTCGAATCGAAATTTTTTTGATTGTGAATAAACTGCATACAGTTTTGTAAAATTTTTTTATTCTTTTCTGTAATTTCTTGCTTTCTAGGGATTTCTTTGTAAGGATGAGGTGGATCATTCCATACCCCGGGCAGGACTACCGGGGAATGCTCCTGCCATTTTGTAATCCAGTCCTCAGGCAGCGCCCCGGAGAAAGGGGTACCTGTAACCATTACTTTCCAAATTTGTGCCCATGCCCGTGGTACCACACGCCATATATCATAACCGCCTCCGCCTAAGGCTACCCATCTTCCTTCACAAAACTCATGAGCCAGGTCGTGAGCGATTTTGGGGATTTGTTCATAGATCTTTATAGTAGAGCACAAATGTGTTAAAGGGTCTAAATAGTGAGCGTCCGCACCATTTTGAGTAATTATTATATCAGGCTTAAAATATTCAACGATTTCCTTGAAAGCGTATTCATATAATTCAATAAAGGATTCGTCCTCTGTAAAGGCGTCAATCGGTAAGTTGAACGAATAACCGTACCCCTCTTTTAAACCACGTTCGTTTACATTTCCGGTTCCAGGAAATAAATAACGGCCTGTTTCATGAATAGAGAATGTACACACATTAGGGTCATCGTAAAAAGCCCATTGAACTCCGTCTCCGTGATGAGCATCGGTATCTACGTAGAGAACTTTATAATTTGTTTTCTCACGAATGTATTTAATCCCTACAGCGCCATCATTATAAATACAAAAGCCGGAAGCTTTTCTTTCAAACCCGTGGTGTAAACCACCCCCTAAATTCAGGGCATGCTCTGTTTTACCGTCGAGAACAGCATCAATAGCACTAAGAGTACTTCCTACTAAGAGAGAGGAAGCATCATGCATTCCTTTAAACATAGGAGTATCTTCTGTACCGATTCCATATTCTAACCCTTCATCTTCAGAAAGACCTTCTTCACTGGCTCGTTTTACTGCTTCTACATATTTAGGACTGTGAAATAACTTAAGCTCTTCCTCAGTTGCTTTTCTTGGTTCTAATATGTTCTCTTTTCCCAATACCTTTTCTTTCTCTAAAAGATCTTTCGTCATCGTCACTCTGAGTTGATTAAAAGGGTGATCATCACGAAACTTGTATCTCATGAAATCATCCGTGAAAACAAACTTTGCTTGACAGTTCATGAGGTCATCCCTGGCATTTTAGGCCACAGGACTTCATATCCTGCTTCTCTTAAGTCTTCAATCGTAGGTAAAGGGTTCATTGTTTGAATGCGAATGACGATAATCTTATATTGTGAATCAGGTTTATAGGGATAAATGAGAACAGAGCTTATATTTACTTTTCTTCTGCCAAATACTTGCATAACTTGTGGAAGCATGCCGGGTTTATTAATTACCTTAATTTCAATTTGGGAGCTTTGCACATGAGTGCCTGTGAGCTGTATCAGCGTATGAAGCATATCCTTTTCAGTAATAATACCCACTAGTTGTTCGTTTTTCATTACGGGCACACACGCGATTTCATGTTCGTAAAAAATGGAAGTAACTTCTTCGACAAAATCAAGAGGGTGAACAGAAATTACTGGACTGGTCATAACAGATTGAATAGGCTTTTTTAATTGGCTGCCGTCAGAAGGGGCATCCAGTATGGAAGGACTGGCATCACGTACATCCCTGTCTGAAACTATGCCTATTACACAGTTGCTGCTGTCTACGATGGGTATATGACGGATGTGGTGTTCATTTAATAATTTAAGTGCCGTTTCAATGGGCTCTGAAGGTGTAAGTGTAATCACTTCAGTTTTCATAACTTCTTCTACAAGCAAGATTAATCCCCCTTCACTTTACGGTACTGATTTCTTGTAAGAAATCTCAATTCATTAAATTGATCAATTGAAGGTTGAGGAACATTATTACCAATGCGCACCATCAGGCAGTTGGCCGGGTGTGAAATAATCTCCGGGTCATCTGTTGGTGACGGGGTGAGACCGCCTGCACCCATCATTTTTTCCATAACACGCCGGTAGTCCCATATACTGAGCTTTGTTCCTTTTAAGTCCCAATGCCAATAATACTCAGTTGAAATGATAATATAATTCTCCATAAAAGAATCTAACATTGATAATTCAAGGATTCTAGAACCTACTCGAAACCCTCGAAACTGGGGGATCACTTCAATGGCTCCTAATTCAATTAAATCCGGCATATTACCTTCAGACCATCTTTCCATAGGATCAGGATGAAGATAGGTAACATACCCGACAATGGTTTGCTCATGCGTGGCAGCAATAATTCGTCCTTCCTCAAATTCAGCAATACTTTTTAATGCTTCGAATTGTTTAGCCGGCGGGCGGAATGCGTTTAAATCCTCATGGAATGAATACTCATTAAGCTGGTCGGCTGATAAAGGACCGTGAATGGTCATTAATCCATAGTCTGTTTCAAATGTTCGTTCATTAAAAGTTTTTTTATGTTCCATAGCGTCACCACCTGTTTAAGAGATGAGAACTTCATATAGTTTCCATTATACATGAATGGAAGGTATTTTTAATGGGATAAGAAAAGAAAACTCCAGTCGTAAGCAACTGGAGTTTTCTTAAAAGGGACTTTATTCTTCTTCACTTGAGTCGTCATCTTCAGAAGGTTCTTCTTCTTCAGATTCGTCCTCATCAGTGTTGTCTTCATTAGATTCATCAGAATCGCCAGAATCATCGTTTTCAGAAGCGCCTTCTGAACCTTCGTTATCTTCGTCTTGAGATTCTTCTTCCGATTCGTTTTCTTCCGACTCGTTATCGTCTTCTGAATTGCTGCTTTCTTCACTTTGGCCGTTGTTGTCTGACTCACTATCCTCTGAACTATTGTCTTCGGAAGAGTCATTTTCGTTAGAGTTGTCGTCTGATTCTTCTTCATTAGACTCTCCAGGGTTTCCAACTTCTGTAGTGGAAGAGAGACTGGAGGATTCTCCAAAGTAATCCACGGCTCGAACTGCATAGACTCCATCGTCACCTGAGAAATCATAGTTGGTTCCTCTTGTACTTCCAATTCTAGAAAAGGAGCCGTCTGGTGAGGAAGCTCTGTAAACTCGATAGCCGACTACATCATCGCTGGAGGAATCCGACCAGCTGATCGAAGATGAATCTGCTGAAACGGATCCTGGAGCAGCTGGAGCTTCTCCGTCATTTTCAACTTCATCCGATGATGCACCAGAGCCTTCACCAGAAGGCAGTGCTACATTATCCCAAGAACCAGAGTCAGGGAGTAAATGTTCTAATACATCTGAAGAATCGTAATCATTCTCTTCAAGAAAGTCTGGTTTTATAATGACGCCGTCACCTTCATCAATAATAAATTCACCAGGTGTATTGTCACCAGCAGGATAAATATCTCCTTTAATATCAACAAAATCGCCATTCATTAAACTGTCGTCTTCTTCAGAAGGTGCGAATTCTGAAATGTACATATCGTTTTTAGAAAGTCCTGCCGACTCACAGAGGTCTGAGGCTAACAAACCAGAGGTGGCACAGTAGGAGCGGTCGACAATCCCGTCTGGTTTCTCAAAGTCTCCCTCCGGCACCATTAAGTCAGGGCGGACTTCAGAGACTGCATTGACTACTTCAGCCCATAAGCCTGTGTTTCTTTGGCTGTAGCCATTACTATTAAGTTGTTCCTGGAAGTCGTATCCCATCCAGGAGCTCATCGTTACATTAGGATTTGTTGCTATAAACCAGGCATCTTTATAATCTTGAGAAGTACCTGTTTTACCGGCCCAATCAACCCCTGAGTTCGTAAGTTGTCCCGGTACTGAGGAAGCAGTACCTGAATCGAGAACATCGCGCATCATATCGATAGTAAGATAGTTTGCTTGAGGACTGAATACTTCCTCTCCCTCACTTTGTTCATGTTCGTAAAATGTTTCCCCTTCTTTTGTTTCAATTTTTTCAATCATATAAGCGTCTACATGATTTCCGCCATTACCAAAGGTAGCGTAAGCATTCGTAATATCTTCGTTTTTAACGTCTACAGTACCTAAGGCTAAAGAAGGATAGGAATAGTGTTCTTCATTGAATGTAGTAAAACCCATTTTATCCAAGTAATTTTCACCTGGGTTTTCATCAATGATTTCCATATAGGCTTTAATGGCCGGAATATTATAGGAGTTCTTTAAAGCTTCACGAGCTGATGTAAAACCGCTGAATCCTCCGCCGTAGTTGTCAGGTTTCCCCCCTCCAAACTCTGAAGGGTAGTTATAAGGAACATCAGCGATAACAGATCCTGGCTGTACTTCCCCCATATCAATGCCTGGACCATAGGCTGCCAGGGGCTTCATTGTACTACCTGGCAGTCTTTTAGCCTGGGTGGCATAGTTATATACTTTCTGTTCATAGTCTCGTCCACCTATGAAGCCTAAAATTTTTCTGGAGGAATTTTCGATCAGCGTACTCGCAACTTGCACTGGTATCTCAGTTTCAACAAGTTCTCCATCTTCGTTTTGGAGTTCGACTGTACGGTTGGATCCGTAGTTATTATAATTATCTTTTACCTCCTGCATGACGTCATACACTTCTTTATCGATAGTCGTATGAATTTTGTAGCCACCAGAACTTAACTGCCGCTCGGCTAGAGTTTCATATTCATCTTTCAATTCTTCATCTTCTTCTATATCTTCCATGGAATCTCCATTTTCTTCAGCCAGTTGTTCCACCATTATATCTTTAGCTCGTCTTTGGACTTCATCCGTCAAATAAGGGTATTTTTCCCTTGATTTTGTTGTAGGTTCCGCAAGACTGCCCACTAAATCAAACTCAAGTGCTTCTTCATATTCTTCATCTGAAATATAGTCTGCATCATGCATGTTGCTTAACACGTCTTCCATTCGGTCTAAACCGGGCTGAAGAGCTTCTTCTGATTTAATATCTCCGTTATTTTCAAAAGGAGTATAGCTGTAAGGGTTTTGAGGAAGACCCGCTATAAATGCAGCTTGAGGTATAGAAAGTTCATCAGTACTCACCCCAAATATACCTTCTGCTGCAGTTTTAGCCCCTGCTATGTTATCTCCATTAGAATTTCTGCCAAAAGGGACAATGTTTAAGTATGCTTCTAAGATATCATCTTTCTCAAAGAATTTCTCTACTCGCATGGCGATAAGTATTTCCTTTGCTTTACGTTCGAAAGACACTTCATTAGTTAAAATTTGGTTTTTTACGATTTGTTGTGTAAGGGTACTTCCTCCGGTTTTAACGGAAGAGTTGGTGGCTTCCTGAACAAGTGCCCGCATGACAGCTTTTGGAACCACACCGTCGTGAGTATTAAAATATTCGTCCTCTGTTGAGATAACCGCATTGCTTAAATTATTATTAACGTCATCCAGCGATACTTCTTCACGGTACAGGTCTGTCTGCACATCGCCTAACAGCTCTTCCCCGGCAAAATATACTTCAGAAGTTTCTTCGTAATTGTAAATATCTTCTTCCATATCTGCCTGGCTTCTCGTAGGCTCATCCTTTACCAGCGAAGCAAAGTACCCCGCTCCGACACCTCCTGCAAAGAATAAACCTATAATACCAACTATGATAAAAAATAAGATCACATTCCAAGCCACTTCATAACCGATCCTGCTGTTTTTTTGGATTTTGCCGCTTTGCCAGAGCGACTTCCAATCCACTTTATTACGTTCGTTCTTTGGGTTATTCGACATTGCAAAACCTCCTAAATTCCACACTATATTATAACACATGCTGTGCTTTACGGACATGATTCGATAATAAAAAATGTTGCTTTTCACAAGTGATTGTGCTAATAATATAATACAGTTTAAGATAAGCGATGAATGATTGCAGTAGAATACTATTCCCTGTTTTTAGAGAGCCGGCGGAGGGTGGGAGTCCGGTACACAGTAGTGTTCGAAATACGGTCGGGAGCATTCTTCTGGTATGAATCAGAAGACGGTGTCAATAACCGTTATCATTTCGAGTGGCATAGACTGACTATGCAAGCAGGGTGGTACCGCGAATAGACCTCGTCCCTTTTCATGGGGAGAGGTCTATTTTTATTGGATAAAAACGGAAAAGGGGAAATCGAATAATGAATTTATTACAGGATTTAGAAAAAAGAGGGTTAATCAATCAAATTACAGATGAAGAGGGGCTAAGAAAGCATTTAGAAGAGAAACAGGTGACTTTATATTGTGGTTTTGATCCAACTGGCGACAGTCTGCATATAGGGCACCTGCTGCCTGTGTTGCTTCTTAAAAGATTTCAGCAGGCAGGTCACCGTCCTATAGCACTAGTTGGGGGGGGAACGGGAATGATCGGGGATCCCAGCGGGCGTTCTACCGAGCGGCAGCTTAACTCAGCGGAAGTCGTACATCAGTTTAGTGAAAGGCTTAAAGGACAGCTTGCAAAAATTTTAAACTTTGACGAAGGAGAAAATGCTGCTGCAGCTCGTAACAATCATGAGTGGCTTTCTCAGATGACAATCATTGATTTTCTAAGGGATACTGGAAAGCATTTTGGAGTCAATTATATGCTTGCAAAAGATTCCGTAGAGTCCCGTATTGAAAGCGGCATTAGCTTTACGGAATTCAGCTACATGATTTTGCAGTCTTTAGACTTTCAAAAGTTAAATGAAAAAGAAAACTGCACACTGCAGATTGGCGGAAGTGATCAGTGGGGGAACATTACAGCTGGATTAGAACTTATCCGCCGTTCAGCTGCAGGAGAAAAAGATGTGGAAGCTTATGGATTGACGATGCCTCTTATTACTAAAGCTGATGGATCAAAATTTGGAAAAACAGCAGGAGGAGCTATCTGGTTAGATAGAGACAAGACCTCACCGTATGAGTTTTACCAATTCTGGATCAATGCCGATGATCGGGATGTAGTTAAATTCCTGAAATATTTTACATTTTTAACACATGATGAGATTGAAGAACTTGATAAAGAAGTAAAAAATCAGCCTGAAAAGCGGGTTGCTCAAAAAAGACTGGCTGAAGAAATGACAATACTTGTCCATGATGTGGAAGCACTGAGACAGGCAGAAAGAATTTCTGAAGCCCTATTCAGCGGACACATTAAGGAGCTGACAGGTTCAGAAATTGAACAAGGCTTTAAAGACGTACCTGCTTATACTTCTGAGGTCAAGGATGCTCCGCTGATTGAATTGTTGGTTATGGCCGGTATTTCTTCATCCAAACGTCAGGCCAGGGAAGATATTAATAATGGAGCTATATATATTAATGGCGAAAGAAACCAGGACCTTCATCATACGATTTCGACAGAAGACCGAATTGAAGATCGTTTTATGATTATCCGACGAGGTAAGAAAAAATATTTCCTTATACGTTTTGCTTAATGATATTTAAGACCGTGTGTCCATGACGCACGGTCTTTTCTTCAGGGAAAAGGTAAGGATTGTCACTTATAAATATTAGGAGTTGAGTGAAAATATAAAGGCTCCAATGAAAACTTGTGAGGAGGATATGTAAATGAAAAATAGAAATATTCAATGGCTGCCAATTGTTGCTTCTGTGGGTATAGGTGCTGCAACTTACAGTATGATGACAGGTCAATCTAACCAGCTGACAAGTGTGGTTCAGAGTGCTGCTAAGATGGCTGGCGGCATGCAGCAAAACTCACAGTAAAAGTAGAGCAGTTTACAATATAAAAAAACCCTCGAAGGTATAAATCCTTTGAGGGGTTTGATAAAACTTAAGAAAGTATTAACGAGAGTAGAATTCAATAACAACAAAAACCCTTGCTATATACGGGCTTTTGAGCAATTAGTTACGAATCAGCCCCACTTTTAGCCCCACTCCCATTTAAACTATCACTGAACACTTGAGCAGAAGTAGGATATTTATGTCTATTTCTTGTTCCAAAGGGCTTTTTTGTTTTACAAAATTTTTTGAAGGGGTTGGAATCGGTGATTTACTGGGAAAACGAAAAAATAAAGAACAAACAAGATGAGATTTTAAGATATCTGTATAAGTTTCGAGGTTTAACAAACGAACACCTTAGGAAGCTCATTTACAGAAATTTAAATTCAAAAGAAAGTGTTCAACGTGCCAATATCTCACGGTTTGTAAAAGATCTGAGGGATAAAAAGATGATTGCCTCATACTCTTGTTTGCCATACAGTAATGAATTATTGATTATCTTACTAATAAGGGAGTGAGTTATGCTGTCGACCATATGCATATTTCTACAGATTTAAATGAACAGTTTCTAGGTTTTAAAGATAAACATGGTCTTTTCGAGGCAAAGACTTAAAACCCCCACTTAGAAATATTACTCATGAAATGATGTTCCTGGATACTGTCGTTCATCTAGAAACACGCCCCAATAATCCTATATTAACTAGACACAACCTGTACTGTGTAAAAAACTATGCGTACATAGATAATGGGGAGCAATACAATGGAAAACTCAGACCGGATGGAGAATTATTTGATGGTGTGGTTCGCTATAGAAATTGATACGGGCACCGTAAAAGTCCCCCTGGAGTTATGATTTATCTCAATTTAAAATCTTCAGCAATCAGGCAGGATAATTGAAGACTTGATTTCGAGATAGTATAGAGTGAAGTATAGAATTAAATGTATGACTAATTTTCCCTATGCGCTACACTTTGGTTGACCTTGAGTAAATAAAGGAGGGTAGTAGTGGATAATGATCGAATTGAAAGAGAGATTTTTATTAATGCATCTATCCAAACGGTATGGGAGTTAATTAGCCAACCGGCATGGTGGGTGGGTGATGCACCAGGTCCTGACAAGGTTCAGGTAGATGGTTCACGGGTGGTGGCGGACACGAAGTACGGACAATTCTCGGTGTTAATAGAACAATCAGAACCTCCAATTGACTTCAAAAGACTTGCAGTATCCAAACAAGAACGAAGAAAGTTCTTTAAAGGGAATGCCCGCGGCTGGGAGATGCAAATGGAAGTACTGCGGAAGCGAGCTGAGCAATAAATTGGCCACTACAGACAGTAGTAATTTCGAAAATACCTTGATCGCCTTAGCAGACCCCACACGTCGTGAGTTACTTAACTTAATCGCTTTAAGAGGACAAGCTACAGCAACAACATTAGCAACTACGGTAACCGTATCTCGTCAGGCAGTTGTTAAACATCTAACAATCTTGAAAGATGCTAGACTTGTATCCAGCAATCGTGTTGGGCGGGAAGTAAGATATAAGGTGTGTCCACAGCAACTGTCTTCAACAGCAGAGTGGATGGCAAATCTAGCTGCGGATTGGGATAGAAAGTTAGAATTGATTAAGCGCATGGCAGAAACAAAGAATAATACCGATTTGAATTAACTTATATCGCTGTTGTAAAGTTCGGTTCTGTTGCAATATGAAAGTAATAAAAATATGTAATTACACTATGAAGCAAATATTATTTAAATCTCTTGATTGAAATTAGAGGTAATAAAACGAGCAATAATTCTTGATCGATGAAAGGAGAAAATAAGATGGTAACACTAAATAATGTGCCGGTTGTTAAATCAGAAATGCTGATTCGTAGACCCGTTGACGAAGTATTTGAAGCTTTTATCAACCCGGAAATTACTACAAAATTCTGGTTCACCAAAAGTAGTGGAATATTAGAAGAAGGAAAGCATTTTAGGTGGGAATGGGAGATGTACGGTGTTTTTGATGATCTTTATGTAGAAGAATTAGAGCAAAACAAGTTGATTCGGATCGTATCATCGGACAACACCAAAACCGAGTGGATATTTACTCCCCGAACAGAAAAAGAAACATTTGTCTCTATTACAAACTCAGGGTTTTCAGGCGATGGAGATGATATGGTGAACTATGCCATTGGTTCTATGGGAGGATTCACGTTGGTGCTCTGCGCGTTAAAGGCACTTTTAGAGCATAACATCATCCTGAATGTTGTAGCTGACAAGGCTCCTGATGACCACGTTTAGAATTGCTTTTTTTTCCTAAATATTATATATATTCCTTGATTTTGATCAGCGAACAAGCTCCAATTGTTCGGTAATTTTAACACATGAAGTAGACTCTAACTGGGCAGATTATATACATCAATCAAAGAACGCATGTAACATGATTCTTGAAGCATTGCATAAAGTTACACATTCTACTTATTGCTAGATTGTTCAGACATTCTACTTATTGCTAGATTGTTCAGACATTATAGTTATTTCTATTTTTCAATCTAAACACATGAATGATTGCCCCTCACCGACCTGTTACCCTTAGTATGATCCATATATTTGATTAATCTATGGCTGAAAACGATAACCGGCTCCCCAAACAGTTTGTACATGATTGGGATTAGAGGGGTCTGTTTCAATTTTTTCTCTTATCCGATTTATGTGGACAGAAACTGTTCTACTGTCACCATAGGCATCTAGTCCCCAAATACGTGTATATAATTCTTCTCTAGTGAAGACTGTCTCTGGATTTGTGGCTAGGAAATATAACAACTCATATTCTTTGTTCTTAAAAAATATTTCTTCGTTATCTTTATAGACCCGTCGTGATTGTGTATTTATACGAAGACGCCCATAAACAATGTCTTTAGGAATTGACAGTTGAGGTTCTCCCGATAACATTCTTTCATATTGCGCCAAGTTTGCTTTCACCCTAGCTATAAGTTCTGTTGGAGAAAAAGGTTTGGTAATGTAGTCGTCTGCACCTAAGCCCAATCCTTTAATTTTATCTATATCCTCAGTTTTAGCAGTTACCATTAATATTGGAATATTTAATTGATCTCTAATTCTCCTTATGATTTCGATTCCATCCATATTAGGTAACATTAGGTCTAGCAGTATTAAATCATATTTACCTGACAAAGCATTCTCCAGCCCCTTTTTTCCATCTTCTACAATAACTACTTCATAACCATTAATCACAAGAAAATCCTTCTCAATTTCAGCTATTGCATAGTCATCTTCAATTATAAGAATCCGTTTCATTTTTACCTCCAACTATAGGGAGAGCAATGGTTATGATCAAACCACTATTAGAAGGACTTTTTGCAGAAATAGTACCTCCACATCTCTCTATGATCTTATGTGAAATGGCGAGACCCAGTCCACTCCCCTGTCCAGGGTTCCGTCTAGCTGCATCTGTTCTATAAAAAGCATTAAATAAATTTTTAAGCTTATCTTCGGGCACACCTGGTCCATTATCTTGAAATGTGATTTTTACTTCTTCTCCCCTTGGAATGCATTCTATTGTGAGTGAATTATGTGATTGGTTTCCGTATTTTAAAGAATTCTCAATAATATTTGTGAAAACATTTCGTATTTGAACAGAGTCAACTTTCACGAAAACATTTTCCGCAAAATTTAAAAAGGTTGTTTCCAAACCTCGCTCATTGTACTCTGTTTTGATATTTTGTTCATAGACCTTTAACAACTTACCTATGTCCAGGGTTTCTATTGAAAGAGGGAAATCACCTGTATCCAATTTTGAGAACAAAAAAAGTTGATTGACAACATGATTTAAGTCATCGGTCTTTTTAGTTATTGTCCTTAAATATTCCTTTTTCATCTCTGGATTTGAAGCTACACCTTTTTCTAGACCTTCCACATATGCTTTAATGGATGTAAGTGGTGTACGCAAATCATGTGAAATCCCAGCAATTAATTCTCTCCTATTTTCATCATCTTTCTTTTTTGCTTCTATTAATCGTTGTAACTGCCCAGCCATTTCATTAAAATCCTCACAGACATTTAAAAATTCATCTTTTCTATTGTATCGGAGACGGTAGTTAAGGTTTCCATCACGAATTTCACGCACTCCATCAACAAGAATATCCAAAGGAATCACAATACTCTTGAACACCATCCTGTGTAACAGCCAGATTGCAACAAATAAAATAAGTATCATTATTACAATATCCCAAGGAAAAGGGGGGGTATAACCTTCAATCTTATTTTCTTCATCACCGTATTCATAAGATAAATAAAGTCGATAGTCCCCACTATTTACCGAATATAGTGCCATATTATCCTTAGTAAAATGATGACGAGATTCTTGATCACTAGCTATATCAAAAAGTTCATTTTCCTGAAAACCTCCTATGTCGTATAAGATATTTTCATCTTTATATATAGCAAAAGCAATAGCTTCGCTTTTGTCTAGTATGTCCATCTGCTCAATATCATTAAGTATTAGCTCTAAGTCATCCTTTTCTATCAACTCTTCAAATTGGAAAGCAATTAATAAAATTATAATTATTAATGCATTAGATAAGAATAAGCGAAGTTTTATAGTCAAAACTCTTACACCTCTTTGTCATATCATCCTTTACATTACGAAACACGTACTACTTTCCGTATATTTACGCAAGCTTAACTAGTAATCCATCTTTAACGAACCTATCTTTTGAATCCCTGGGGTTTTTATTTTCATTAGGTTCATCCTTAATGTAATCGTTCTTATCACTCACCCGGCCAGAAATAGAGTCAACTGAATTCCGGTATTTAATTATCAAACCTATTATTCCAAGCAAATAATAATTAGTCATGCACTCATTATAAACACGATTCAGCAACAATTTTAAAAATAATAGGGATATGCCCTTCTTTAAATCATCTAGTAATAGTTTATCAGTTATTTTTAAACTCCTTTATTTTAAAACTTAAACAGTTTTTAAACTAAAGTGACTCTTATAAAATCAACGAAAAGTCATTTATTCCTGTTGCTAAGTAACAGATTGAGTTAACCAAAATATGATTTTTAATTTCAACTGGCGGTAAAAATCCGGGTATTGCAATACTTCCTCGAATTGCTTTCGCTACCTCTCCTTCAGTTAATACAACTAATTCTCCTGAAACTAAATCAACGCAAATAACAGAGAATGGGATATCTAAATCGGAAAAGTGTTTCCCTTAATTAGACCATTTTTAGGAAAGCGGAAGTCCATATGTTTTCTAAATGATATTTCTTCAACTATTTTTTCCATAAACTAACTGGTACAAACTCCAAAAGGTCATCAATCATTAATTCCTCAACCATTGTTTATATAACTGATCATTCATACTACACAGTACATAATAATTACACTTTGAAGAAGACTGTTTCAGGGGATCGATAATATTTCCAAGGCCCATAATCCCGCCGTAAGCAATAATGTTATACTGTATTTCGGACTTAATTTGAATCGGCCTTTCTTTTATCGGGAATCCCCGTCACAACAATCTCCTCGGACGATGTGGAGTTTACTTGCTGCCATTGATATATGGATTCAACATTCGGAACAAAGTGGATTGTTTTTTCAGGGACGAAAGGCCATTTTTTTGTAAGTCCAAGGGGGGCGCCGACGCTACCAGGTCCGCCTGCAGTCCGTCACGAACGTCCGGGTGAGGAACCCGGACCGTAATAAAAAACAGTATTCCAAATAAGCTTTTCCTTACTTGGAATACTGTCATGTATGCCAGTTAAACAGATCATTAATTGTACAAAAGACTAACTTCATAATTTGTCTCTTCTTGATAATAAAGTTTTTCAGTTTCTAAAATAAACTGAAAAATATCCTCTGCTGCATGATCATTGATGAACGCTTTTTGTGATCTTTTAATGATGTTCAACTTATAACCATCATTTTTTAATATATCTTCAATAATCGGTTTAATGTTATTTATATAGTTACATACTACGCCAAGATTTAGCTTTTGAGCAAATGCAGGGTTGTCCTCTTCTTGACCAGGTAAAGCACCAGTAATGATAAGTGGAGTGTTTGGACTACCTCTTGTAAGAGCAATATCGGATGCAAACATTAGATCTTGAATATTTTTCGTAAAACCATAGACTTCAACTTTTTCACCATATCTACTTAGCGATTCCTCTAATTCAGCCTTTAATTTTTCATTTCTTCCTGTAATAATTTTTACCCTACAATCAAAATTATCTAACATATTTTCAGCAATACTTTTCATATTGCCGATCCCTTCACCACCGCTCATAATTAAGCATGTAAGAGGGGTTTGTTGGTCTTGTGCAACCTGCAAATTTTTATCATTGGCAAAGAAACGAGAACGTACAGGAAATCCTAAAACAGCTATTTTCTCCTCAGGCACCCCAAATTCCCTACATTTCTCTTTTGCTTCTTCCGTAGGGCATATAATATAATCTGCTCTCCGGTCTGCCCACAATGGATAAATATTTACTAAGTCTGCAATTAACGTAAGAAAAGGTATTTTAATTTTTTGCTTTTCTAAAATATTGAGAATTGATCCATTAAAGTTAGGATGGACCGATAAAATTACATCCGGTTCAACTTCCTCAATAAGCTGTAAAAATTTTCTTTTAATTTGTAATTCGATAAAATTGTTTACCAAAGATGCTTTTATTGCTGTTAATTTCCATACTATTTTCCATAAGTTTTCAGCAGTTCGGGTTATTGGTCCATAAGAACTTCCAATTAAATACAGAAATTTACCGCCAAGTGAAAAACCATCAACTACATGTAATTTTAAATCATCACTATTCACACCAATCTTTTCGGACAAAGATTCAGTTATACTCTTATGTCCATGTCCTGTATTATCAGAAGAAATGATTAATACCTTTTTTTGCATATTTTCAGCACCTCCTTTTTCCGAACGCGATAAAAGCCGAGTACGTCAACCGCATGCACCGGGACCAGTCGTGGCAGCCCCGGTCCAGGTGCAGAGACCTTCGCATCAGCGGTCCCCGCTCACCAGCTCGAGCACAGGTACCCGGGAGACCCGGAACGCGGGCCACGCTGAAGCAACCACGCCCGCTGCGACTGCGACGATCATCGTCAATGCCAGACGGAGCCAGGGTACTACGACTGAGGGGATCTCCGCGCCTCCAGTGACATCGATCATCGCCCAGCCGAAGCCAGCTCCGACGGCGATACCGATCGATGCTGCAACGAACGACAGGAGTGCCACCTCGAGCCGCACGATGCGACGCAGCTCCCGCCGAGACGTCCCGACCGCTCGCAGCAGCCCGATCTCTCCAGAGCGTTCATTGATCGCGAGCGCCGTGGTGTTGGCGACTCCAAGAAGCGCGATGAAGCTCGCCAGAATGAGCATCCCGTCGATGAAGTTCCTAAACGCAGCGATCTCGCTCCCGCTGCTGGCGACGTGTTCTTCCCGGGTCGCCAGGAACGACCCGGGCGTATCTCGGACCAGGGCACTCACGTCTTCCTCGGCGCCCGACCCTGCTCCGTCGGCGAGATCGACAAACACTTGCGCATCGAGCTGCCCACCGGCCGAGTCGTCCAGTGTCGCGCGGTTGACGAAGTACGCTGGGGCTTCGAAACCGCCGGTGCTCCTCTCGACCACGGCAACGATTGGCGCTTCGATGGTCGATCGATCGAACTCGATCTCCAGGGTTCCGCCAAGCAGCGCCGGGTCGTCACCGACCACGGCCACGCCTCCCGAGCTCAGATCGGCGAGTTCGCCGGCTATCGGGTCGAGGTCGAACATAGTGGGCAGTGCCGTCGGGTCGATGCCGCCGATCATCTCGGCTTTTCCTTCCACGATCCCTTCGTCGATCGACAGCGCAGTTACCGAGTCGACGTCGGGCAACTCTGCTATCCGGCTGGCCAGGGTGGGGTCGATCGTCGAGAAGTCGGGGGTCGCCGACGTGACCACCTGGTCCGCCTGCAGTCCGTCGCGAACGTCCGTTCCCACCGAACTCGTCAGTGAGCTAGCGAACATCGCGAACATCGTCACCATCGCGGTTCCGAGCATGATCGCGAGCGCCGTCGACGCCGATCGACGGGGGCTCGCAGCCAAGTTGCCCGCTGCGATCGAGCCGCAAACACCGGCGGCGCGGCGGGCCGCCGGAGAGCTCCAACGTGCTGAAGCTGTCACGATCGCCGGGCCGCACAGCACGAGCGCCGGGATAATGGCAACAGCGAGCATGAGCCACACTGGGTTCGAGCTGACCACAGCCACAGCTCCTCCAACAATCGCTGCCGCGGCGAGCACGAGTCCGCTTGCAGTCCGCACTCGGCTCACGATCCGGGGTTCCGCTGCGCTCTCGCGCAGCGCCTCGATCGGTGGTGTCGCCGCCGCGCGGCGAGCCGGGATCCATGCCGAGAGGATCGTTGCGCCGATACCGACGGTCGCGGCGATCGCGATCGAGGTCGGGCTCACGATCGTCGGACCGGTGATCAGGCTAACCCCGGTGAGTCCAACGACCCAGCGCAGCGCGCCTACTCCCGCGACCCCGCATACAAGGCCGGCGAGCGTGGCGATCGTTCCCACGAACGCCGCCTCGATTACCACTCCACCGAGGACTTGGCGTCGTTCCGCACCGATTGCACGTAGCAGTCCTGACTCCCTCCGTCGGCGGGCGACGGTGAGCGTGAACGTGTTGAAGATGATCGTCACGCCGATCAGAATCGCTACCACGGCGAAGGCCAGGAGGAACACGTTTAGGAACTGCAGCGGTGACGTCGCGGCGTCCTGCATCGTCCCGATGTAGTCGGGTCCATCGACGACTTCAGCATCGGACAGCGCCGACAGCCGGTCGAGCACCTCGGTGCGGTCGGCACCCTCTGCGACGTCGACGAGCACCTCGGTCGGCGCCGCCGTGTCGAGCCAGGCGGACACCGCTCTGTCGGGCAACAGAACCGTTCGCTCCAACGGTGACGCGGCCGCCGACGCGAACGTCGCGATACCGGTGATGGTCGCGTCATGCATCCCCGTCGCGGTCAGGACCTGTACGACGTCGCCCGGAGCCACGCCTGCGTCATCGGCAATCGATCGATCGATCACGACCTCTCCGACCTCAGTCGGTGGTCGCCCGCTCTCGAGCCGGAACGGATTGAGCTCCGGGTTGGCGACCCAGTTGCGCCCGACGTCGCTCGCCGTGCCGGTTCCGACCGGCGATCCGTCGACGACCAGCTTTGCGAAGCCTTTCCATTGCGAGGCGGCCTCGTTGACACCGTCGACCGCAGCCACGCGATCAGTCATATCGGGATCCAGTGATTGCCGAACCGACCTGACAGGATCTCCCGGTCCTCCGCCGGGCTCGCCGAGGGAAACACCCTGCACCACGGCGTCAGTCCCGGCCAACGCTTCGGCGATATCGCTGGCCGCTCGGCCGCGCATCGAGTCGGACAGCACTAGCGTCGAGACGAGGAACGCCACCGACAGTGCGATCGCCGTGCCCGTGAGCAGGAACCGACCCCGACTCGCGAGCACGCTTCGGACCGCGCTCCGCACCATCTGGCTCATCGTCCCAGCCCCTTCATCACGTCGAGCACCGAATCGGCCGAAGGGCGATCCATCACGTCGTGCACTCTGCCGTCAACGACGAACACGACGTGGTCCGCCCAGGCAGCGGCGTTGGGATCGTGCGTGACCATCACGATCGACTGATGATGCTTGTCGACCGCTGATCGCAGGTATCCTAGGATCTCCTGTCCGGACCGGGTGTCGAGGTTGCCGGTGGGCTCGTCGGCGAACACCACCTGTGGCCGGGCGACCAGCGCCCGGGCGACGGCGACGCGCTGCTGTTGGCCGCCCGAGAGTTCCGCCGGCCGATGATGCATGCGATCACCGAGGCGCAGCATCGACACGACCTGATTGAGCACTCCATCGCTTGGCTGGCGGCCCGACAACGTTAAAGGAAGGCAGATGTTCTCCTCAACCGTGAGGGTCGCAACGAGATTGAACGTCTGGAACACGAACCCGATCCGTTCTCGGCGCAGTCTGGTCAACTCGCGATCGTCGAGGGTCGACAGATCGGTACTGCCGACGAATGCACGGCCCGACGTCAGTTGATCCAGCCCGGCGGCGCAGTGCATCATCGTCGACTTGCCCGAACCCGACGGGCCCATCACAGCCGTGAACTTCCCCGCCGGGAACGCGATGGTGACGTCGTCGAGCGCGACGACGGCCGACTCGCCAGAGCCGTATCGCTTAACTGCGCCGACGAGCTTGGTCGCAGCGTCATCAGCGTTGGCTGACAGGGCGCTCCCGGACTGCCGTTTATAAGTTACTTCCATGATCCCACCTCCAAACTTGATTACTATATATTGTCATCGTCGACTTGCCCGAACCCGACGGACCCATCACAGCCGTGAACTTCCCCGCCGGGAACGCGATGGTGAGGTCGTCGAGCATGGCCGCAGCGTCATGATGCGCAGAGGGAATGGACAATAAAGGCATAAATAAGATATTGTTCATTTTAATTGCTCCTTTTGAATTAATATAAAATCACAACCAAAGTATATCCACTACCTTTAAACTCCCTTATTCCAAACAATAAACAGTTGTTAAACAACTGTTTATTGTTTTGTAAACAGCTTTCTGACAAAGGACGTATGTCAATAATGATTTCAAAATCCTGTAAACCATTTCCTACAGCTCTAGGATTTCTTCCACCATGTCCTGGGTCCAAAATAACTTTCAGTTTGGCCATTTACTGATCCCCTCGTGCAGAACTCATCTAAACACCTAAAATGATACTTGCATTGTAACGACCTATCATTATGAGCAAGAGGGATAGCTAGAATATCCGTATAAGATCTTTCAGAAACTTGTAAAGTAGCATATAGTGTAGCCAATACACTATTATATAAGCTGCTGTTATTATCATATTTACAAAAAAATTAAATTGGTGTATTCTTCACTCTACTAATCCTACAAGCAAAAAAACTTCGGTAGACTAAAACCACAAACGGGCTAGTTTGTGGATGGAGGAGAGCAGGTTGTTATAAGATAACTAAGGATGTACCCGCTATTGAATAGGAATAAATAAATAAATGCCAATACATATTCAATCACATCAACAGCATGAATATGACGTAAACAGCTAGTAGTATGTCGCCTTTTGCTAGTTACAAAACAACATGGGATTGATAATATGATAACTATCCTACCAACAGGGTGGACACTATAAAAATTGTTCAGGCTATAGATAGCTAAGGGAGGGTTTATAAATGACGTCTTATACTAGTATTAAATTCCCGACCGGATTTTGGACGGGATTGCGTCAACTAGGGATTCTCCCCCAAGAAGTGGCCCGAAAAGCGGGACTTCCACTCACTATCATTAATGAACCAACTGTCACCTTTTCCCAATATTTCTCAATTTGGCAGGCGTATTCCGATATCATAGGTGACACAGCTAAAGGGATCGTCAAGCTAACGACCGGCTTCGAAACAGTTCATTTTCCACCAACTGTTTTAGCAGCTTATCACGCTCGAGACTATCGTGACGCACTAACACGTATGGCTCGGTATAAACAGCTGTGCCCCCCTGAAAGCTTACTTATCTCAGAGGAAGGCGATGAATGTACTATCGAACTGGGATGGTTGTCTGCAGAGCAATCTGGTCCTTCGATGTTAGTAGGTATTACGCTTGCGTTTCTTTTAGAATTAGGACGCCGGGGAACTGGTCAGCCATTGACTGCGAAGTCCGTCGAATTTTCGCATTTAATAGGCGACGCTCAGTCGCTTGAAGCTTACTTCGGGTGCCATGTCCAGCTCGGTGGAAATCGTAACAAATTGACGCTCCATAGAAGTGATCTTCACAGTTCTTTTGTTTCGTATAACGCAGAATTGCTTGAAATCTTGACTCCCATTTTGGACCAGTCGGTCGATGAGCAGCAACTTAGCCATTCAATTATCGGGGTGGTCAAATGGATCATAAAACGCAGCCTGCCAGGAGGACGTTCCAACACCCAGACTGTCGCAGCCGAGTTAGGGATGAGCAATCGTACCTTGCAGCGCCGTCTTCATGAGGAAAGGACGAGCTTCAAACATCTGTTAACACAAGTTCGACAAGAACTGGCACGGGAGTACTTAGCAGATCTTTCGCTCGATATTCGTGAAGTAGCCTTCCTCTTAGGTTATGAGGATCAAAACTCGTTCTATAGGGCCTTTCGGCTTTGGGAGGGAGATACACCCTCAAATTGGCGTACTGAACATTTAGGTGTAAACTCGATAAACTAATCTTTTTTTAACTATTAACGAAAAGGAGAAATGAATTATGGACATGGGACTAACCAACAAAACAGCTTTAGTTACAGGCTCAACAAAAGGTATAGGTAAAGCAATTGCTATTGAGCTTGCAAAGGAAGGTGTTAATGTCCTTATTAATGGCCGGAATTATGAAGAGGTAGAGGGGATTGTAAATGAAATTAAATCAGATTTCCCTACCACGTCTCCCAAAAATGCTGCAGCCGATATTGTGGATGTTGAACAACGAGAGAATTTATTCAATAAGTATCCCAATATTGATATTTTAGTTAACAATATGGGTATCTATGAGATCATGCAATATGAGGACGTTGACGATGAAGTATGGGAAAAATACTTCCGTACCAATGTTCTTGCTGCGAATGGTTTATCTAAATTTTATTTACCTAAAATGTTGAACCATGAGTTTGGCCGGATTATCTTTATTGCGAGTGAAGAAGCAGTTATGCCTTCCGGACAAATGCCTCAGTATTGTATGACAAAATCAATGCTTCTATCATTGTCAAAAAGCTTATCTAAATTAACAATAGGAAAAGATGTTACGGTCAATACAATCATGCCAGGACCAACACTCTCTGAAAATGTGCATCAAATCATTGAGGGTATGTACGACCATAAAGATATGACTTTTTCAGAAAAAGAGAAGGAATTTATGACTACAAACCTACCTCAATCTGAGATACAAAGATTTATCAGACCTATAGAAATAGGAAGGCTAACTACATTTGTCTGTAGCCCTTATGCATCGGCCTTTAAAGGGTCCCCAATCCGTATGGATGGTGGTTTGGTACCGACTATCTTCTAAGGCATAATGCCTCCTGGCAGCCTTTGGTTTAGGTGTTTAGAAACTCTCTACATATATGGAGGGGCTCAGAAAATTAGTTTTACAACACTCTCAGGTGGGGAAGGCAGCGGACTCTCATTGCCCGTGCTCTTGCTCAACAGGCGGATCTTCTGCTGCTTGATGAACCTACTAACCATTTGGATATTCATTATCAACATGAAATCCTTCAATTGATTCGCTCGTTAGGATTTACAACTATCGTTGTTCTTCACGATTTAAATTTAGCGGCACGTTATTGTGACCACCTCGTTCTGCTTAATGAGGGAGAAGTCGTCCGTTCGGGTCCGACTGCAGACGTGCTTGTTCCCGAAGTGATCGAGCCTGTCTATAGAATGAAAGTAAAAACATTTATGGAGGAAGAATGCGTGCAGCTTATATTTCGTCCGAAGGTGTTTTCTCAGTCATAAAAAAACTTGCTTAATACTTTTTAGACCGGAAAAAAGTATCCAGGGGTGCAATTTACCGAGTAACGTTGATTATTCATTAGTTACTAATACATAAATGGTTGAACTTCAGCCCGATATGCAACTCCAAATGACATACTTTCTGTTGTTAATATCAATAAACTTTAGCCACTCAAAGATTGATTGAGTGGCTTTTTGTATTTTAAAGAAACTTTCCCTTGAGAATTCGCAAAGATTTCAAACTTATATTTTATACTAGAAAGCGTTGGGCAAACTTATAAAAAAGGATGGTAAAAGGCCTGCATGAAAAAAATAATGTGAACGGTATAATTTCCGGAAAATACAATAGTGGTTTCGCATCTAAAGGATAATAAACTATCTTTTATCAACGAAGAGACAAATCAAGTCATTCATTAGAATTAGATTTTACGATTGCTGATATGGTTCGGATTGATGACTCTCATATCTCTTTTACAACAAAAGAGGAAGACTATCTTTACTTATTAAATTTACAATCAGGAAAACTGAAGGAATGGGCTAGTGTTGGTTCAGGTGTAAATGACCTTCTTTATAATTCCGAGGTGGGGCAATTATATTTATCAGATAGTAAAAATAATCAAATTCAAGTTTTTGACACAGATAAAGAAAAAATCATTGAAAAAGTATCGGTTGGGAAATTTCCATTATCCATAACAGCTGATCAAAAAAATGAGCACCTCTATGTGGTTAATCAACAAAGCTCTACAGTATCTGTTATTGATTTGAATAATTTCCGCGTAGACGAGTAGTTTCTTGTTCCTCATCATCCAGAAGGGATTTTGGTGAATGATTCAAAGTTATACTTAGGCGGACATGGTCCGGTTCGTGGTGAGTTAAATCGTCATATTTATGTACTAGATGCACAAAGTGGGAAGCAGCTTGATCAAATCTAATGCCTGTGAAACTATTTAGTCCAGAAGTTAGTCCTGAATCCTTTCAGGTGACTTCGGAAATTCCGGTCACGGGAGGTCCGGTATCGATAGTAAGGGGAGGTGGGAAAGAATGAACATACTTGTGGTGGATGATGAATTTGACATGATCAAGATGCTGAAATCCTATTTAGAACTTCATAACTCACACACACTGTGTGTGTGACACCGTCTTTACCGCTGATTGAAGCTATAGAAGCCATTAAGCTGAAAAACATAGACTTGGTGTTATTGGATCTCATGATGCCGCGGATGGTTGGGATTACGGCTTGTAAGGAAATTCGTGACTTTTCTGATGTACCTATATTGATGTTGACGGCAAAGGGTAACGAAGATGATCGTGTTATGGGGCTGAGATCAGGCGCAGAAGATTATATTGTGAAACCGTTCAGTCCAAAAGAGCTTGTGGCAAGAATTGAAGCAACATTTCGAAGGGCCAATGCCATCAATATAGAAATGATCAATTCTTTCACCACCAGGATATATCCATAGATTTTAAAGGGCATGTGGTCAAGGTAAACGAAAAAACCATTAACCTTACAAGGAAAGAATTTCAATTGCTTGCCTTTCTAGTTAGAAATCAGGGGCAGGTTTTCACTAGAGAACATTTGCTTGATCAAATTTGGGGGATGGAAAGTGAAGGTACGATGAGAACAGTGGATACGCATGTGAAAACTCTTCGGCTGAAGTTGAAGTCAGCAGGTTCTCATATTCAAACGGTGTGGGTATAAATTCACTTAAACACTTCTTTACAAATCAAGGGTTGAAATAAAAAATTGGGTGACAATGGTAATTCTAAATTAATAAGTAGATGTCATTGAGGCAAAAATAAGTTCATCTAAGGGGAATTAAGTTTGACTATTATTAAGAAACTAAAGTAAATACTACAAAATAAACTGTCAGTGTAGAACTCAATATTTCTACTTAACAGTTATTAAGGAAAAGAGCATATGCAACTACATGGATTTATTCAAAAATACACGTTAACAAAAATATAATTTTATATTAAATTCTTTATAAGGATTTTCCTTTATATGTGTCTGCCCACGCTATTAATAATTAGCCCCAATTCAGCCCCATTTAGCCCCAATTTAATGCGTTAGTATACATCATTTCTCAAAGTTGTTAAGAATTAAAAAAGCCCCGAAACATTGATTTAACAACATTTCTAAGGCTTTCATTGTTATAATATGCATTCCAACTCTATTAACGAGAGTAGAATTCAACGATAAGAGCTTCGTTGATTTCAGCAGGAAGTTCTGCACGCTCTGGGTAACGAGAGTAAGAACCTTCACGCTTCTCATCATCAAAAGTTAGGTATTCAGGTACAAAGTTGTTAACTTCAACAGCATCCTGAACGATGTCTAAGCTTTGAGATTTTTCGCGAAGACCAATTGTTTGACCAGGCTTCACACGGTAGGATGGAATGTCAACACGACCGCCATCTACTGTTACGTGACCATGGTTTACCAGTTGACGAGCCTGCGGGCGCGTACGGGCAAGACCTAGACGGTAAACAAGGTTGTCCAGACGAGACTCAAGAAGAATCATGAAGTTCTCACCATGGATCCCTTTCATGTTACCTGCTTCTTCAAAAAGACGACGGAATTGACGTTCAGTCAATCCATACATAAAGCGAAGCTTCTGCTTCTCTTGAAGCTGAAGTCCGAATTCAGATAGTTTTTTACGTTGGTTTGGACCATGTTGTCCTGGAGCGTAAGGGCGCTTGTCAAGCTCCTTACCTGTTCCGCTTAAAGAAATGCCATAACGACGTGATTTTTTCCAGGTAGAACCTGTATAACGTGCCATAGGTATTTCCTCCTTTTATTTTATTTTGCATAAAATAAAAACAGTGTGTTCCTGATAACGCTGTACATTTTATTTTCATGCACCATCGCTCCAGCAGCAGAGAGTTACACGATGCACCTCATAATAGAGGAATAAAATGAAAACAGTCGCCGGTTCCACATAGGCTGCCATTTATTTTACACAAAGGCTATTATATAGGATTTCTTGAAGTAAAGTCAAGAGGGTACAAAAAAACGGGCAGGAAATCTGCCCGTTAAATTAAAGATATTTTTCTAAAGTATTTGCAAATGAATTTAAATATGACTCATCCATTTCATCGAATCTGCCTACAGAGGGACTGTCAATATCTAACACACCGTAAATCTCGCCATTTTTAAATAATGGGACCACGATCTCAGATTGACTCGCTGCATCGCAGGCAATATGGCCGGGGAAGGCATGAACATCTTCAATGCGCTGAGTTTTACCTTCAGCTGCTGCAGTCCCGCATACACCTTTTCCTGAGGGTATTCTGACACAGGCTGGAAGTCCTTGAAAAGGTCCAAGTACCAGCTCTCCCTGTTTCCATATATAAAAACCAACCCAGTTCACATCCTCCAAAAATTGATTCAATAATGCAGAAGCGTTAGATAAATTTGCAATTTCATCTGGCTCCCCTTCTAAAAGAGCATCGAGCTGCTTTATTAGTAATTGATATTGTTCTTCTTTTGTCCCTTTATATTGTTTGGATTGAAACATATTTAGGACCTCCTTAGTATGTTTTCGACATGATACGCGTAATCTTGTCGGGAATTGATGGACGATTATTAAAGGAATCTAGTTATTTTTAGAGAATCCTCCTAATAGGGAGGAATCCAAAATATGAACCGTGAAATGAATACAAGGCAGCGAGTGTTGGATGTATCTTGTAGTTTGTTTTATAGCAATGGGTTTAACGGTACTTCTGTCAGGGATATTGCTAAGAAAGCGAAAGTGAATGTTTCTTTAATCCATTATTACTTTAAAAGTAAGCAGGGTTTGTTTGAATCTTTAGCCATTCAGTATTTTGAGCCTTATTTAGAAATGATCGAACATGAAGCTCAAGAGAACTCTGAAACGGATTTACAACAATTGATTAAAGGAATTTTACATTATAAGCAGGTTCATTATCAACTCTCTTGTTTAGTTTATCGTGAATTATCACTCAATACGGTATTTGCTAAAGAGATGCTTGTAACGTACCTGGCTAAAGAGAATCACTTATTATCACAAATTTTATTTGATAAAAATACAAAATTTGAACTCTCTTATCGGGAGAAGCTTTGCCTGCTTCAATTTAAGGGACTGTTAAATGTCCCGCATATGATGCCGCAGGAATTTGAGGGCCTCTATTTGTCGGAGGAATCCATTCATCACTTTATACAAATCTATGCAGAACTAATGAAGCAGCAGGACGTTTTTAATTTGAAAGCCGTCATTTCATAATCAGCTTTGCATTCAGTGTTTCATAGCCTTGTTTTAAACCGTCGGGGTGATGGGCATCAGATCCATAAATTAAAGGGATACCTTTAGAAGAAGCAAGGGTTGCGATTGACAGGGGCGGGTAGGTCTCAAGGCAATATTCTTTCTTTATACCTGCACCGTTATAGTCAAGGCTCAACTCCTGCTTCTTAACTATGTCCAGAAATTCAATAGCCATATGGCGCCACTCGGCCGGCGGATCGTATATTTGCTGGAACTTCTTTACTAATGTCATGTGACCAATTCGTTTAGGTTTGTATCTGCCTAAATCACAGAGGGCTGATTCCTTCAATTGTGCATAGTAAAGGCTGTAAAGGTTGTAAATCGAACCTGCATCGTTTATTGCCTGATTAAACATCGCCGGACTGTAATCGATGCAATACCAGTCATTTGCTGGTTTTAGAAAATGGACAGATAAAATGCTGTCATCTACATAAGGTCCGTACCGATCAAGAAAGGCTTCTATTTCCCTTTCATAACCATAAATGTAATCTACCTCAAATCCGGTGTGAATAGTAATATCATCTTTATATGCTTTCTTTAAGCGAGATACAGTTTCGAGATAGTCGTTAACGTCTTCCATCTTCATAGAGCTGTCCCGGTTAGGAGCAGGGTCTGTAAAAGACGGAGGCAGAGGTGCGTGCTCGGTAAAAGTCATTGAAGAATAATCCAATGAGATAGCCCTTTCGATGTAAGATTCCAAAGCTTCATTAGAGCCGTGTGGGCAATAGGGAGTATGAATGTGGCCGTCCTTCATGACGATATTCTCCTTTCACACTTGAATTAATTGTCAATCTGATAATTTATTTGAAATATTTTAGCCAAATTGGTCTCTCCCATGGTATCATAAGAGACAACTAAATTTAATTTTGGACGATATATTTTGACGTTGTTATTTTGTAAGGAGGCTGTCTATGAGGTACGTTATTGGAGGCATTTTAGTTTTAATTGCTCTGATTATCTTTGGCTTAATTTGGCGTAAAAAAGTATACGATGAAGTTGATAGACTCGAAGGCTGGAAAATGGATATTATGCATCGGAATGTGTCCGATGAATTATCCAGAGTGAAAGCTCTTAATCTATCAGGAGAAACTCAGGAAAGATTCGAGACCTGGCGTGATCGCTGGGATCAAATTGTTACAAAAGAACTGCCGGATTTAGAAGAAGATTTATTTGATGCCGAAGAAGCAGCAGACCGCTATCGCCTTTCAAAAGTGAAAAAGGTGCTGAATCATACAGAACAAAAGCTTCAGAGTGTAGAAGAAGATATAGCTAAGATGCTCGAGGAACTTGAGATGCTTCTCGACTCAGAGAAAAGCAGCCGAATGGAAATCGAAGCCATTGAACCTGAACTCAAAGAACTTAAAAGAAAACTCTTACATAGCCGCCATCAATATGGAAAAGCTGCTGTAGTTTTTGAAGAACGAATACAGAGTTTAGAAGCGGACTTGGAAGAGTATGCAGATCTTACAGTTCAGGGGAATTACTTAGAAGCAAGTGAGCTTGTACACTCCATTAGAGAAAAGCTGGAGATTCTTATGGAAGATGTCAGCTTTTTCCCTGATCGCTTTAAGAAAACGAATAAGGAACTGCCAGACCAGCTTAATGAGCTTCTCAGCGGGTTAAAGGAAATGGAAGAAGAGGGATACCGTGTACAATATTTAGGATTCCAACCTGAAATTGAAAACTATAAAGAACAGCTTGGTAAAAACCTCGAAAGGCTTGAAAAAGGTGACCAGGAGGGGGTGCAGGAATTAATTGAAGAGATCGAGCCCCGTATACAGGAAATGTATCAAATTCTGGAGAAAGAAGCCTTAGCTCATAGTTACGTGGATCAGCAGCATCCCTCTTTAAAAGGACTGCTCGACGAGTTGGAAGCAGTCATGGAAGAGACCAATAATGAATTATATGATTTGCAGATGACTTACCAAATGGAAGGCGAAGATGAAGAGGTACACCAGAATATTATTCAAAAGATGACTCAATTGAAGAAAAAGTATTTAAGCTTTGACAAGAAATTAAATGATAATGAGACTTCGTTTACAGAGCTGCGTGATGATCTGGACAGCCTAATGGTAGAGCTTGAGAGTCTTAAAGAAAACCATAAGCTGTTCAGTGATAGAATTCAGAGTCTGCGAAGTGATGAACTTGAAGCGAAAGCTAAGCTGTCTGAAATGGAACAGTTAATTAATGATACGGACCGACGTTTAAAAAGAAGTAATCTTCCCGGTATACCAACGATTTTCTTTGAAGGTATGCAGCAAGCCAGCCAGCACATTGACGATGTTTTTGAAAGTCTGGAAAAGCAGCCTTTAGATATGAACGAGGTAAATGACAAGCTGGAATCTGCTGTTGCTCAAACAGAAGAGGTCAATGAACAGGCTAAGAAGCTCCTTCGTCAAGCACGTACCGCTGAACGTGTTATTCAATATGGTAATCGTTACCGCAGTCAGTATCCAATGCTTGCTGCAAGGCTGATGGAAGCTGAGAATGATTTTAGATCCTATAGATATGAAGAAGCATTGGAGAGAGCATCAGCTGCTATCGAGGAAGTCGATCCTGGCGCACTCAGTCGTATTGAAAATAAAGAAGAAGCACTCGCGTAGGGCTGTTTCATGAAAAAAATATTAATTTTATTATTAGCGGGAAGCTCATTAATTGTTTGGACGATTACTATTATTTTATTAATTACTGCTGACAGCGGTCAGTTGGATGCCGGCGCCCACAGCTCCGCTTACCATACTGGGGTGGATGAGCGAAAATCAATAGATGTTCATCGCATCTCTTTAACTGAAGGCAAAGAAGTGGAAAAAGCAGAGACGGTACTCGGCCAGCAGACAATTAGCGAAAATATGGCTGATGATATGAGTGTTGATGGAAAAATTAGTATTGATACTCTTTTAAAAGCTTTAGACATTGGGTTATCTGAATAAGAAGCAGCGAAGGGCCGGCATTCTTTAAGAATGCCGGCTCTTATTGTAAGAGATAGACTGTTATAGTGAGTTTATGGTAAGATTATGGACTGCTATGGATTGATTTAAAGGAGCAAATATAATGATTTATTTTGATAACAGCGCTACAACCAGACCATTTCCAGAGGTGCTTGAAGTATTTGAGAAGGTTGCTGACCAATACTATGCCAATCCTTCTTCACCTCATACTCTCGGAGCGGAGGCGGAAAGGTTGATGATTCAAACCAGACTTAAAATTGCGGAACAACTCGAGGTCAATGCTCATGAAATAATTTTCACCTCAGGGGGAACGGAAGGGAATAATCTGGCTATTAAAGGGGCGGCTTTAGAGCACCAGAACAGGGGGAGACATTTAATAACCTCCAGTGTAGAGCATCCCTCTGTTATCGAAGCTTTTAGAGGATTAGAACAGTTGGGGTTTGAGGTAACTTATCTAGACGTTGACCGCTATGGCTGTGTAGATCCGGCTGATGTAGAAAAAGCGATTAGAGACGATACCATACTTGTAAGTGTCATGTCCGTTAATAATGAGCTGGGAACGGTTCAGCCAATAAAGGAAATTGCAAAGATCACCTCCGGTTATCCTAAAGTTTATTTGCATGTTGATCATGTGCAAGGGATGGGGAAGGTTCCACTAGCTATGAATGAAGTTCCGATTGACCTCCTTACACTCTCAGGTCATAAGCTCCATGGACTTAAAGGTACAGGTGTATTGGTTGTAAGAGACGGCATCAAGCTGTTCCCTCTCTTTCATGGGGGCGGACACGAAATCAACCTTCGCTCAGGTACAGAAAATCTGCCGGGGATGGTTGCTTTCAATAAAGCGTTACGTTTAGTTAAGGAGAAGGAAAAAGGACGGGTAAAGGAATTATATAATCTTCGTACTGAATTAATTTCGAAATTGAAGCAGATGGACGAGGTTGTCATAAATTCTCCTAAGAAAGGTGCACCGCATATTGTAAATATTTCAGTACCGGGAATTAAGCCTGAAGTTATGGTTCATTTACTGGCTGAGAGCGGAATCTATATCTCAACTAAATCTGCTTGCTCTTCAAAGCATCCGGACCGCAGTGCTGTACTGCAAGCTTGTGGTGTGGAAGAAGAAATAATGAACTCAGCTTTAAGAATCAGTCTTTCTTATCAAAATGATCTATCAGAAGTAGACAAATTTATAGAAGCTTTTAAACGTTCCATTAACTATTTAAAAAGATAAAGGAGCAATAATATGAAATTTGAATCAATATTAATTCGCTATGGGGAAATGGCGATTAAAGGGAAAAATCGAAAATACTTCGAAAGGAAACTGCAGGATCATTTAATAAAAAAGCTGAGCCAGCAATTTTCATATACGAGAGTAAAGAAACAAAGAGACCGTATGTATGTTGTCCTCAACGGAGAAGATCCCCATCAAGTTATGAATGAATGTCAGCAGGTGTTCGGAATTCACTCACTTTCTTTTGCGGTGAAAGTAGAAAAAGATGAGCAGTTAATTAAAGATGCTGCATTATTTGCCTTCAAGGATGACCCTGATGCAGAAACGTTTAAGGTTTCCTCAAGAAGAGCAGATAAAAGCTTTCAAATTGGTTCTCAAGACTTAAATTATAAAGTGGGCGGACATATTCTAGCTAATACGGATGGAGTTACTGTTGATGTTCACAATCCTGACGTAGAGATAAAAATAGAAGTAAGAAATGATGCGGCTTATATCACTGCCAAGGATTATCCTGGTGCAGGCGGTTTTCCTGTTGGGACTTCCGGACAGTCTTTACTCATGTTGTCTGGAGGAATTGATAGTCCAGTTGCCGGGTACTTAATGATGAAAAGAGGCGTACAGCTTGAAGCTATACACTTTCACTCTCCCCCTTTCACTAGTGATCGTGCTAAACAAAAAGTATTAGATTTAGCCGGGAAGCTATCAAAGTACTGCCAGCGCATAAATGTTCACATTGTGCCCTTTACTGATTTACAGCAAAAGATCCATCAGCAGATTCCGGAGGGGTACAGTATGACAGTTATGCGGAGGATGATGCTGAGAATCAGTGAAAGAATTGCTGCCGAAAGAGAGATTTTATCGATGACCACAGGGGAAAGCTTAGGACAAGTTGCAAGCCAGACGATGGAGAGTATGAACGCAATTAATGAAGTTACAAACTTCCCTGTGCTTCGCCCGCTGGCAGCTATGGATAAGCTGGATATTATTGATATTTCAAGAAAAATAGACACGTATTCAATTTCAACACTTCCTTACGAGGATTGCTGTACGATTTTTGTTCCAAAAGCTCCTAAGACGAAGCCGACAAGGGAAAATGCAAGTTATTATGAGTCTAATGTTGATTTTTCAAAAGAATTGGATGAAGCTGTAGATCAAACTCAGATCATAGAAATTAAACATGAAAAAAACTTTGATAGTGAGTTTGAAAACTTATTTTAAAGAGCCGACCTCTCAGCAGTCTTGATGCTGGGAGGTTTCATAAAACTATAGCCAAGGAGTCGAAGTAATATGGAGTTATGGTATGGTGGGAAGATTTATACAATGAAGAAAGAGGGAGACTGGGTAGAAGCAGTTATCACCGAAAATGGTGATATTGTGGCTGCTGGGCGTACTAACGACTTATATACAGTTTATAAAAGTGAAATTAAAGTAGAACATGATTTAAAAGGCGCGGTAATGTATCCTGGTTTTACTGACAGTCATTTGCATATTATGGGGCACGGAGAGCGTTTAATGAGGCTCGATCTCTCCTTTATGAAGTCTGCTGAAGAAGTATTACAGGCGCTCAGCCAGCATGCAGAACAGTTGGAGCCCGGCGAGTGGATTATTGGGGATGGATGGAATGAGAATCAATGGGAAGACAGAAGAGTTATACATAGAAGAGAATTGGACCTTATCTCTTCGGATCATCCAATGATGCTGACAAGGGTATGCCGTCATGCACTTCTGGCCAATTCAGAAGCGTTGCAGTTAGCTCAAGTGACCGAAAAAACAACAGACCCGCAGGGAGGCGTCGTAGTTAGGGACGAAGACGGCACACCCAGCGGATACTTCTTAGATCAAGCTCAAGAACTGGTTAAGAAAGCAATGCCTCAGGTTACCACTGAATATTTGTGTAAAGCTGCTGAATTAGCCGTTCGTGATATGCATGCTTTTGGCTTGGTCGGCGGACATAGTGAAGATTTAAATTATTATGGAGGTTTTACGAAAACATTTAATGCTTTTAATGAAGTGATTGAAGGAGATAAGGTCAAGTTTAGGGCCCACCTTCTCGTCCATCATGGTGTGGTGGATGACATGCATGAAAATGGCCTTGGTTTTAAAAAAGGGAATGATTTCGTAGAATTAGGGGCTATGAAAATCTTTGCTGATGGGGCGCTTGGAGGAAGGACTGCCTGGCTGCAGGAAGACTATTCAGATGATGACGGAAACAAGGGGGTGGCTATTCACTCTTTACAAGAGCTGGAAACACTCGTGTTAAAAGCAAGAGAAAGAAACATGCCGGTCGCTGTACATGCAATTGGAGATGCTGCAGCAGAAGCGGTAATAAGTACAATTGAAGCTCACCCTTTACGAACAGGGGAAAGAGACAGATTGATACATGCTCAAATTTTAAATCCATCACTCATTGAACGGCTGAAAAAGTTAAATATTATTCTTGATATCCAGCCGACCTTTGTATCTTCAGACTTTCCCTGGGTGATGGAACGTTTAGGCCAAGTCAGACTTAAATCATCTTACTCCTGGAAAACGTTGTTGGATGCCGGGGTTGTCTGTGCGGGAGGTTCTGATGCCCCGATTGAAGAAATTAACCCTTTATTAGGGATCAGGGCTGCCGTAGACAGACGGGCAAGCTATAATAATGAATCTTACCAGATGGAGGAAAGGCTGACGGTGTTTGAAGCTATTTCACTCTATACGAAAGGAAGTGCCTTCGCTATAGGCAAAGAGAACAGTCAGGGAATGATTACTAAAGGTTACAAAGCGGATTTCACCATACTGGACCGTGATTTATTTCAGCTGAAGCCCCATGAACTTGCTGAAGCTACAGTAACCATGACAGTTGTAGATGGAGATATCATGTACCAAAGATTCTAAAGCCGTGATGTTGAAACACCTCAGCAGTTCATTAATTAAGGAGTGGGACATAAGTAAAGCAGGGATGTCAAAAAACAAACATTCGAATAAACGCAGATGATTAGCGTAGTCAAAATGCGAACACTCCTGTGGGAACAGCATGAGCCGAAGATTCCGCAGGAAAGCGAAGCATTTTAACGGAGCGACTCTTTAACATAAAATAATCCGAACTGATTTTTACAAAATCATTCGGATTATTTTATGTTTTATTCAGTTTTGTCCGGATGTCTTAAATGTTATAGAAAAGTACGCTGGACACGTTCCCAATAGGAGTTATTTTTTAATTTGACGGTTTTAACTTGTTTATCACTCAGGCGCACCGTTATGTCTTGAATGTTTCTGATCGAGTGAGCCTCGTTATCCATTCCGATGATAGGGAAATCGTTCCCGTCTTGAATCACTTCTAATTTTAACGTTCGTTCAGAACCTAATAAAAAGGAAGAACCTAGTGTACGGTAGCGGTTGTTATTTAAAGAAGCGAGTTCACTTACTTGGAAACATGGAATTTTCGGGTCTACAACTGCACCTTTTGTTGACTTATTGTACCCCGTGCTTCCTGTCGGGGTAGCTACAATTAGTCCATCTCCGCGGAAAGTTTCAAAATATTTACCGTCAATACTTACATCTATTACAATGGATTTAATCAAAGTAGAGCGAACACTGCACTCGTTTAAGCAAAGGAAACTATATTCGTTATTCACTGTGGCTTCAATAAGAGGGAAACGGCGCACTTCTAACTCAGCGTTCAGCATAGAATCCACCATTTCATTATAATTATTTAAATTAAAGTCACAATATAAGCCTGCCTCATCTTCACTTCTTATTCCTACGTATAAACAATCTTGACGAAAGCCGGTTTTTCGAACGGCTTGCAGGAAAGTACCGTCACCACCGACAGATATGATGATGTTTGCGTCTTTCGCATCTTCTACAATTTGGAAGTTATTTTCTTCAGCCAATTTAATTAAGGGTCTCAGCTTTTCATTTAACTGATCACTCGGGTGGTAGTAAAAGTATAAGTTTCGACGATCATTTGTCATTTCTAATCCTCCTGTATACGATATCATGATTGTATTCTATCATTTCATTTATTGAATAAACAGCAATGAACATTTGGCTGGACAAGAAATAGGAAATCTTATATAGTCGAATGTTGAAGTCATTTAATATATTAGTTAAGGTTATAAGTAGAATGATGTTATTTTGTCAGACGCTTGTTGTGGTGGAACAATAGCGTCTTTTTATATGGAAATGGGAACGGAGGCCGATTATGAATCAGCAAAAAGTAGAAACACTTTTCACATGGATTGATGAAACTGCAGATGTAGTTGGGAACGATTTAAACGTTACTTATTTAGAAGGTCTGGCAGAGACGCTGGATACTCTATTTCACGGTCAGCCCTTCGATGATTTAGAAGAAGATCTTAAAACAAAACTTACCAATCAGCTGGCTAAAGTGAACAAGGACGAGTTTCAGAAAGAAGAAAAGAGAAAAGCTGTACAGCTGGCTATCTTAAAGGGAATGAAGGGTGCTACACAGCAACAGCATTTAATTACCCCGGATTCGGTAGCCATGTTTATTGGATATATTACTTCAAAACTAGCCGAAGGCAAAGAAGATGTGAATTTGTTTGACCCTGTAGCAGGCACAGGAAACTTAATTACTTCGGTAATGAATCAACTCGATATGAATGTGAGAGCCTATGGAAGCGAAGTAGATCAAACGTTGATCCAGCTGGCAGTTGCAAACGCCAACCTGCAGAAGAATGAGATCGAATTCTTCCATCAGGACAGTCTGCGCCCATTTCTTATGGAACCTGTCGACATTGTAATTGGGGATCTTCCGGTCGGTTATTATCCTGATGATATTCAGGCCGCTAAATATCAGCTGAAGTCTGAGGATGGCCATTCATTTGCCCATCATTTGCTCATAGAGCAGAGCTTAAATTATACATCGGATCAAGGATTTCTTATATTTATTGTACCGAATTTTTTATTTGACAGCGATCAGTCTCAAGCATTGAACGAATTTCTTCGGGAACATGCTCACATAGTAGGTATGCTGCAGCTGTCTGAGTCCCTGTTTAAAGATGAAAAGCACGGAAAGAGCATATTAATTTTACAGAAAAAAGGGAAAGGTTCAAAGCCGCCGAAACAAGCTTTGCTCGCCAAACTTCCATCATTTAAGAGCCCTGATGCCATGGCTGATATTTTGTCTCAGATGAATCAATGGTTTGAGGATTATAAAGCGGGTAAATTGTAAGAAAATAAAAAATATAACAAGTAAACGTTATCAATTATTTTCCGCCTTGAAATTGAGAGGTGCCGGTGATTAAATGGGTAGTGGTAGAAAGATGCGAACCTATATTTAAGGGGATGACAACGTTGAATAATATTCTTGCAATTAATGCCGGAAGTTCTTCATTAAAGTTTCAATTGATTGAAATGCCTGAAGAAACGGTAGTAACTAAAGGGTTAGTTGAACGAATTGGAATACAGGATTCAGTATTCACGATTGAGTTCAATGGAGCGAAAGATAAAACTGTAACAGATATAGATGATCATGCTGTAGCCGTAAAAATGCTTCTAGATAAATTGACGGCTCATGGTATTATCGAATCCCTGGATGAGATTGATGGTGTCGGCCACCGTGTCGTTCATGGCGGAGAGCGTTTCAGTGACTCTGTTTTGATTACTGATGAAGTGATTAAAGAGATTCAAGACGTATCTGACTTAGCACCCCTGCACAATCCTGCTAACTTAACAGGTATAAGTGCTTTCCGTGAAGTACTGCCAACTGTGCCGCACGTGGCAGTCTTTGATACAGCCTTTCACCAGACTATGCCGGAACAGTCTTACTTGTACAGTCTTCCATATGAGTACTACGAAGAATACGGTATTCGTAAGTACGGCTTTCATGGTACATCCCACAAGTATGTTTCAGAGCGGGCTGCTGAAATGCTTGGACGACCGCTTGAACAGCTTAGATTACTATCCTGCCACCTGGGTAACGGAGCCAGTATTGCTGCGATTGAAGGCGGAAAGTCGATCGATACATCTATGGGCTTTACTCCTCTTGCTGGTGTAACTATGGGGACGCGTTCCGGTAATATTGATCCCGCTTTGATTCCATTCATTATGGAGAAAACAGGGAAATCCGCTCAAGAAGTCATGAATGTTTTAAACAAAGAAAGTGGTATGCTGGCATTGTCCGGGTTCTCAAGTGACTTACGTGATATTGAAGAAAAAGCAAAAGAAGGCGACGAGCGCGCAGAGCTTGCTTTGGAAGTTTTTGCGGCTCGTATTCACAAATATATTGGATCTTATGCTTCACGCATGCACGGAATTGATGGAATTATCTTTACTGCTGGTGTGGGGGAAAACAGCACTTCCATTCGTGAAAGAGTATTAAAAGGTCTTGAATTTATGGGGGTTTACTGGGATCCAGCCCTAAATCAAGTTCGTGGAAAAGAAGCGTTTGTTAACTATCCTCACTCGCCTGTAAAAGTTATGATCATTCCTACAAACGAGGAAGTCATGATTGCACGAGATACTGTGGAAAAAGGATTGTAAGCCTTGATATGAAAGGGTTTTGGACAAATTAATACTTGAAAATATTGGTTATTATTGTGTGTTTCTAACCAATACAAACTTTTGAGTGATTTCTTTCTTTTGTAATTTTATTACATTGGAAGGAGGTCATTTTTTTTTATGCCAAGACCACAAGATCGAAAAACTAAACGCTATAGTCGAAACAATAAAAATTTCCACAACCTAGACGATGCCCGTAATATTGTCATCAAGTTAAAAAAGTTAGAAGGGTTAAGTAAAAATACGATTTTTAATTATGAAAAGTATTGGAATGATATGGATCGGTTTTTCGGTGAAGACAGGGATGTATCAACTTTGACAACAGACGATATAAGGGACTTTATTACGTGGCAGATGGAAGAGAAAACACCATTTCTTAGAAATCCTAATCGAAGGAAAGAAGGGAATAAAGGTATTTCAATTTCATCTGTTAATACTTACATCAGTTACGGTAAAGCTTCTTTTCGATTACTTGAAAGCGAAGGTATTACTAACAATATTTATCAAGGTATAAAAAACCTCAGGCAGCAAGAACGGAAAATCGATGTAATGACTATCGGAGAGTTAAACACAATATTTAGGACTTTTAAAAAACACGTCTACACCGAATTTAGGGATTATGTTGCTTGTCATTTAATGCTTGATAGTTTTGGAAGGATTGAATCTGTTTTATCGGTCAAAGTTGAAGATTTTGATTTCAATCAAAAGACAGTCACTTTTCAACGTACCAAGAATAAACGTGTCCATGTTATGCCTCTCTCGAACAGAACCTTGAAGCTTGTAGAGGAATTGATTGAAGAAACAGAGGGGTTCGATAATGACCATCTATTTTTAACAGTGTTCGGAGATCCTTTAACCCCGAATGCCTTTAGGAAGCATTTTAGAGAGATTATAGAGCGTTCAGGGATAAAACGTAGGATACATCCACATTTATACCGACACACAGCAAGTAAGATGTTTTTAGAGCAAGGTGGGTCGCTCAGAGTATTGCAATCCTATTTATCTCATGCGGATGCAAGTACAACCGCTATCTATGCACATGTGTTAGATGACACAATCAAAAAACAACATGCTCAATTTTCACCAATAAATTTACTTCAACAAAAAAAGAAAACTAGAACAAATAGGATGAAAAAATAAAACAAAAAAATAGCCCTCGGGAGAACACCCAAGGACAGTCACTTATACATCTAGTGTTACCAGCACTAGACAAACTTAATTCACCTACGCTTATCTTACCAAAAAATATAAGGTAAGGCAAGTTTATTTAAGTATGTATATGTGATCGAACAATTGTTCTCTTCCGGGCGAAAAGGGAGAAGTATACATGCTAACAAACGGAAACGTATCAAATTATAAACACTTATCGAAATTTACATCTACAGAAGAATTAAACCTATCTATAAGAGGTTTCCTCTACAAGTTTAAGTATGAGCTCAATGAAACTATCATCTCAATTTATCGATTAATCGCTAACCATGCAGTAAAATTTACCGGAATTTGCTTTATGAAATACTCAACAATTGCTAAACAAATTAACAAGTCAGAATCGACTGTTAAACGCTCACTCAAGGTGCTTAAAGACTTGAAGGCCTTAGAAGTCCATCGTACAACTAGAACGTCTGGTAGAGTGCGTGGTGGCTTTGGACATAACGTATTTGTTCTTTGTGACATGTCGAATGAACTATCGAAAATGAACCATCGACAAAATGACGAAAAGCTTTGTGAAGTGCAGTCTGAACACTTTAAAAATAGTGAGGAAACTAGCCCTGCTGAATCTGGCAATCTATTAGATAAAAGATCTAGTAATAACGTAGGCAACAAAGGACAGTTAAATCATACATACTTACCAGACACAATTCCTAATGAGTTTGTAGAAGTTGTTAAGCCTTTCTTTAATAATGCTAGTGATATATATACGCTTTGGTTGCGTGTACAAAATGTTTGCAAATCTGTAAAACTTAAACAATCTTCCGAAACATACGTTAATATTGCTATTCAAGTGTTTAAAGGAGCAGTCTTCATGCAGAAAAATAACAAGATACGTACATCTTTTATTCAATATTTTTATGGTGGATTAAAAGCTAGACTACTCAAACAAGCATCGAAGGAAAAGTATAATGGCCACGGTTTACTTCAATATGACTGGATAGGTGAAGAGGCATAAAAAAACAGCCCTATGATTAGGACTGCTTGTCTTCATCGTATTCAAATAAGTCTTCAATCTTTAGGTTAAGTGCTTTAGCAATGCTGAATAGATGAGAGGCTTCATGGCGTGTCTTATTATCAAATCTAGATATAGACCCTTGGGTAACTCCAGACATCTCAGATAGCTTCATTTGAGTCAATTTGCGCTCTTTCATTATTTTGTTCAGTCTTGGCTTGACATTAATCAGTTCTGATTTTTCCATTACTATCAACCTCCTTACACCAACTATTATACGCTATCGCATAAAAAATATCTATTAATTTTAAAAAGGGTATTGTAATCGTTTATCGCATATCGTATAATGAATTTAAGTTAGACGAAACGGGAGGCGATACAAGTGAAAGACAAAAGCAAATCAAGCAATAACGATCATATTTTCATTTATGGAGCAGGCTTTCTCATTTACAATTTTATATTATTTGCACTACTCAATCTATAAGGAGCCGATAAAATGAAGGTAATCAATCACACTTCGTCGAAGGTAGTTACCATTAAAGCAGATTACGATGAAATAGCAAAGCTCCAAACAGCTTTAGACTTTTGGAGGAGATCGACAGAAGATAATGAAGCGAAAGTATTGTTACATCAGGTAACGAATCCAGAAATATCAATAACAAAAAAGGAGAATGTAAAATGAAAAAATTAGGATATTTAATGACAGGAGTAATTCTTGGAAGTAGCTTAATGTTTGGAGTAGGTCAGATTACGGCAGACGAGGAAAGAACAGACCAGGAAAAAGCATCCACAATTAGTGAAGATGCAAGTGTAGAACAGGAGACTGCTGATCAAATGAAAGCCAGTTACCTAGACTACCATAATGGCACTCTAAGCAATGCCTTAGCTGGCAATTGTGGGAAATAGGAGGTATTTATGATCAAAAAAGTGTATTATAGTGTTACAGTGTTCTTGATCGTGGTTGCTATCGCCAGCTTTGCACCAAATCAAAGTAAGGCTGACCAGTGTGTTGATACGGTCACTAATACTTGCTCATTAGAAAATGCAGAAATCTGCCAACAACAATAGAGGGGGAAAACACATGAATCAAAATGAAAAAGAAATTGATCAATTAATCGAAGAGACGCTTATCAGTAAGCCTATTTTAATAACTTCAGAGGACGATCTTGCAGGCGCAGCCTATCATGGTAAAAGTGCTCTTATCGTTGAGTACGATGTCGACGAATACAGCAGCTTATACAAAGCTTACATTAAAGAAATGGATGAAGTTACTTGGCTAGTTCGCTCTGATTTTAAATTAATCTAATAGTTTTGGTTGCGCAAAAGGCGAAAGTTAGTAAAATAAATAGTAGGGACAATATAAAAAAAAAGGGAGAGATTATTAATGGAAAAATATTTTAACATTGAAGAATTAGAATTTATTGAAGCTAAAAGCATTGAATTACCTAAAGAAAACGATATTTTAAATGAAGTATTGATGATTGTCAGAGAAATGTACAGAGATTTCATCGAAAAGAATGTTAAGTATGAGTCATATAGCGCAGAGGAATTTGGGAAAACTTATTATTTTATTGAAGAAGTAAATGATTTTGAGCTTGAACATGAAACAGTCCAAGATTTCGTAGAAGAATTAACTGGTGACAAAGGTTTAAATTTCATCCCTAACAACTACGAAAACGAAATATTCGACCTTATTGATGAAACTATCACTGAAAGAATAGGTGTAGAGAATGAAAACATTCTTTTAGATGAAGAGATTGGTAGCCACTCCGAGTGCAAACACAACATTTTAGCTGATATTCTAGATAAGCCAATATCAGCATTAAAACCAGCTTCAAACAGAAGTTAAATGACACGATTTAGATACAAACTAAAATTTCTCATAAAAAATTATACAAATCTATTGACTTTGTGTTAATAGAAATGATATACTTAAACGAGGTAGTCCATTTGACTATCTCTGACTTTTTTTGTATCCAATTTTAGGTTGAACCTTGATAACTGAATAATTCGAGTAATTTAGGGGTGATTACTCAAAACCGTATTTTCAATCTGTAAATAAAGTATAAAATAACTCAATTGGTTAAGTCAAGCCTTAATATTTAAATTCGGCTAAAATCACTCTTTTATTCAGTCTTATTTTTGAAAGGAGGTGGGAAGGGTGGAGTTGACTGAAAGAGAGTCTACACAAATAAAACGTAGAAGGGCCGGCATTAGCTTGGAATTAGCTGCCGAACAGTTAGGCTGTCACTATACATACTTAAGTAAATGGGAACGCAATAAACGTGATATGCCGGATGAGTTAGTCACCGCTTACCAGCAATACATAGATGAAATGCAGTAACTCGAAAAGGAGATAATCAAAAATGGTTAGAAATGAAGACTTATTTTATTGTTACAGTAAAAATCTGAGTTCTTTCCTATATAAGCATTCTGGTATTGTCCCACTCACAATCGCAATTAACCCAAAGAGTGGAAAGATGTTCAGCTTATACGGTAAATCCGAAAAGCTGCAGAAATGTCTAGATGCGTATAAAGAAAATGTAACTGAAAAGGATCAGATGAATTAGTTGAATAACATGGTGTGGAAAAAAAGGGGTACGTTTGAGGAAATTCTTAAGAAAAAAGACGGTACGTTTGAGGAAATTCTTTCTCGATATGTGGAAAAAATTTCTCCATTTGCACCCTTTTTTTACCTAGTTTACAAAGTAACTATATACAAATTAACTAATACAAAGAGAAATTGTGTGTGTTGTTTTTTGCTTCGCAAGGGAAGGTCAAGTTCAAAAGAAAAAGTCAAAACCATGCCTTCACAATTATAAATGGGTTGGGTGTTGTTGGTTAATTTTAATTTAAAAGAAGGAGATTTTATAAATGAAAAACGTGAAAGGTATTCGCTTGTATAATGTTTTGGTTGAAGAGAATAGTGAATTTAAATTATCTGTGGATGAGTTGTATTTGTATTCGATTCTAAGAAGGTTGAATAATTTTAATTTAGAAACTGTGATAAGCATGGACGGTATCGAACAATACTCCCGTAACTTTAATGATATTAAATTTTATAGCAAGTTGCAAGAAGCAAGAAAACGGGTTAAGAGTTGTTTGTTAAATTTGCTGGATAAAGGCGTTGTCCAGGTTGATAGTGAGCCAAAAAATTATGATCAATTATTGAAGATTACATTTGTAGAAAATCTTGGTGGGTATGAATATATTCCATTTGATACGTTCGACTCAATGAATAGGATGGTACATAACTATATTTACTTTGTTGTTTCTAAATGGAAGGGTACAAAAGATGGTTCTTTCCATTGTTCCAAGAGTCGATGGGCAGATATTTTAAATGTCAATCCTAAAACGGCTGATAAATACGTGAACGAGTGTGTGGAAGACGGGTTGATTTTCAAAAATGTTGGTGATTATTCAAACGCTGAAGCTAGAAATGGTCAAATGAAACAAGACAGTAATCAATATAAAATTGTTCCATTCACAGATGAAGAAAAGTCGAACATGCAGAAGAAGGAAGAAAAAGAAAATACTCTTGATTTAGATGCAGGTGTAGATGACTCTTGGGGAGAATCTAATAAGTTTCCTTTTGATACCGGTAACTGGTTGTCTAAGGGCAATCTCACAGAAGATGATTATGAAATATATATACTTCATTTAGATGATCAAGATTTTATTTCCGAGTGTGATAAGAAACGGAAACGTATCTTAAATAGTAAAAAAGGTGAATGGTTTAAAAATAGTATTGATAAGCCATATATGGAACAAGCGAAAGAGTGTCTGGAAAGAAAAGAGAATGGTAAACGTGAAAAACAAGCAACAGATATTGTTCATAACACAGATGATGTTGCTTTGTTAGTGCAAGGGCGAATAATTCCCCATGCCGAATGGAATCAATCAGATAAAATCGACGAAATATATTATTTGTACGGAGAACGTGACAGTGCTTCTCCTGATGGTGTGGGTTGGTCTATAAGAAAAGTATCTCTTATGGATAATGAGGATGTTGAAATGTATAGACCTGATGAAAAAGGCGAATGGGATAGTGATGTTAAACAGGTAGAAAGAGATATGCAATACGAAGATGAGCGAGTGATCGGGCTTCCTAGTGATTTAGAAAAATACTACTAATATAAAGGGGAAATTTTTAAATGAACAATAATAACGGAATATATATCATGTCGGTAGAAGCATCTGATTTATTCAAACACAATTTTCGGGGTCACTTCTTAAATAAAGAGTTTGTGGGATACGTTCCACAATCGCTAGAGTTGCGAAAGTTGAAGACAATGGATGAGTTTACTACATTTACAAGCAAAAGACATCCAATCAAAACATTTTCTGCAGATATTATCAACGTAAAGTTTGACCAGAAAGTTAGAAGCAGTGCTGAAATGATAGAGGGTTATGAGGGGGAAATAAATGAACTTCTGGATTACGTAGACTATTTTGCCATTCCTGAAGATATAGAAGATGAATACGGTAACGTTGTTGAAGATAACAAGGAATTTACTTTATCTGTTGACGATGAAGAGTACATAGAAAAACTAAATAATAAAATTATATCTTTGAAATTGAAGGAAGATGAGGAAGGGTTTGAAGCATACTCTTCCAAAGAATTACGGACAAAGATTTATAAGGATGGATTTATTGTTAAAGACTACGATTTTAAAACTGGTGAGCTTGTTGCAGAAACTAAATATAGCTATTATAAGCGATCTGGATCAAAATCGAGACAGGGAATGGCATGGTTTATAAAAGATGAATTATATAGGGACATGATTAAGTGGAGTCGAATGGGAATTGAATTTAAAGAAGGAGAGCAGGTTGATTTACCGTCCTTGCAAGCGTATGAGAGTTTAATCACCAGCTCGTGCAAGGATTTCATTAATATCAACCCTGAATCAATTCTCATGGTCGATGACAAGGTTTCTAGTTTCTCTGAAACATCCAATGTAATTAAGAAGGTAAGCGGAGAAATTGACAGTGTTGAAACCGAGAATTACATGATAAACAATGAAGTGTTTGACGGTGCAGCTTTGATTGAAAGTGAGTTATGTGAAGGTAAAGGCAAGATGCTATTGCTTCGATCTCACTTTATGAAAGCTGCAGCATTTTCTGCAAACATACAGCTCTTCTTAAAGGACTATGCAGAAGAGAACGGCATTGACTTTGATACATGGAAAATCGATGACATGTTCGGGAATAAAATTAAGGCTTCTTCAATCCGCATGATAATGAATCCTAGTTGCCTTAAAGCACTGAAGTTCTCTAAGTGCATAAGTGATAAGTCAGATAAAATAGACCAACAGAATGATATGTGGCAACACTGGAAATCAGTAGTAAATGCAGATGAGAATGTGTTTGGTATATGCAAGACTGAAAAACCAACCACGCATAAATACGGATATACTCAAGGTGTGCCACTCCACCAGACCTCATACCAGATTTTAAATAGTCTAGAAGCCTCTAAGGAGCAAGTTGAGTCATTGGTTGATTATTATGAACGTGGATACATAATGGATCTTAAAAACAAAGATGAGAAATTTATAGAACATCTTGAAAAAGAAAAGAATGACATGAACTCCAATCAAATGTTTATTGACTTATATAAGCGTAATAAGAACATTGTTGGAACTAAGATGTTTCGGGAGTATCGAAGTAAAACAATAAGTAACTATGTGAGCCATGTAAAGAAAGGGAAAATTCGCATCCCGGGACAGTATGTAACAATGTTGTCGAATCCCATTGAATATTTGTATCATGCTGTCGGTGAAAGGTTTGATAAATCATTAACATTGCAAGGTAATCAAATACATACTACATTGTTTGGTGAAGATGGATTTAATAGAAAGTATACAGGTTTCCGTTCACCGCATTCGGGACAATCAAATGTCTTTGTTGGTGAGAATGTTAATAATGATTTAATCGAGAAATACATAGACTTATCAGATAATATTGTGGTTGTTTCAGCATTTGAACATAACATAATGGAAAAATTAAACGGGTGCGACTGGGACAGCGATACAATGCTTCTGGTGGATCATCCCACTATTCTGGAATTGGGAGAGAAGTGTTATAACAACTACAATGTAAATGTTAATGGATTATCTGCTGATCCTACTATTTATCATTACTCATTAGACGACATGGCAGTATCAGATAATAAATTAAGTGATGCTCAAACACAAATCGGAGAAGTAACTAACCTTGGCCAGCTTGCATTATCCAAGTTAGCACATAAGAAGAACAAAGGTCAGTATGATGAAGAGGCTAAACAGTTACAAAAATACGTTGACCTACTCGGTGTGTTATCGGGAGTATCAATTGATGGAGTTAAACGGCAATACGATGTAAATATTGATGCAGAAGTTAGGCGTATCCGAAAAGATATTGATCTACTTACAAAAGAAAATGATAAAGGTGAAAAGGTTGGTTGCAAGCCTAACTTCTGGAAGTACGTACATAACGATAAGCATGGTAAAAGCAAGCAACCACGAGAACATTATAAATGTCCGATGGATTATCTGTATAACATAATGACAAGTTTAAAGCCGGCAAACGGTAATAAACACGTTGAATTACTGACTCTGCTGAATAAAAAGGATAACCGACAAGCTAATCGTAGGCAGAAAAACAAGGTAAGTCCAATCGCAGATGAATTTCAACGGAAAATAGCTACTATCAATACTGCTGGCGGCAATGAGGATGAATTACATAATAGGCTCGAAGATGTGACTGAAGAATACCATAACTTATTTGGAAGACTGAAGATAAATGAAAATACGATGTTCGCTATACTTAAAATGATTAGTGATGATGCTGAAAATAAAGAGAAGGAAGGGAAGAAAAAATCCAATCTTAGGTTAATGAATCTGATGTTTAAATCACAACCCAAACGTTTCATTGAAGCGTTCAAAGAACAAAACTAAAAATGCACACATCAATATGCCAAATCCTTTTAATGTCAAGGGGTTTGGCTCTTTTTGTGTCTGACTAATATGAGAGGGGATTGAAACACGAACGCATGCATTATTTCGTGGCATTGAAGGGCATAGATCCAAGTAAATGACTTTTCCCTCTTTTTCTGTTTTTAAAATAAACACATTCGTTCCCGTAATCTTAGTATATCAATGATTAAGAAGAGAAGCAAGTGGTTTTTTTATTTTTTTAAAATTGAATAAAAATATCCAAATTTATTTTACTATATTTTGGGTGTCAAGTAAAGTGAATTATTAAATGGATATATTTGTAATTGGTTTGAGGTGGCTAATGCCACTTTAAATATACATTAATAAATTTCTCCCTTTTAAGCCCTGGCATTTATTTGTCAGGGTGATTTTTATTTATGTTTGTACATTGATTAGGGACTCCACATCCCTTCTAGTGTATATGAGGCTCATCTATTAATTTAGGTGGGTCTTATTATGCATTAGAGAGTGGGATCTGTAATCAGTGTATGAAAAACGGTCATGCACTAGAAAAATGTGGAAGAGGATGATTAAATGAATGAGGTAAATGTAAAGGATGGCTATGTTGAAATCCTGTTAGAAGGGAAGCATGGCACCGGAAAGAAGTGCTGGGTAAATACAGATGACTATATGCGGCTTAAAATGCACAAATATCGGTGGCTGCTTACAGGGTGTGAGGGCAATTATGTTTATGCGTGGGATTCAAAAAAGAAGAAAAATATTAGAATGCATCGTTTGATCCTCGGGTTAAAAGACACATCTATATGGGGAGATCATAAGGATAGAACTGAAGAGGGCAGAGATAATAGAAAGAGTAATCTCAGAAGTGCCTCACCTGCTGAAAATAATTATAATAGACGGAAAAATAAAAATAGCAAAAGTAAATACAAAGGTGTTAGTCCTCGAAAAGGTGACGGTAAGATGAGGTGTCAAATTCGGTTAAATAGAAAGAAAACCGAGTTTAAAACATGGGACTCTGAAGAGCAAGCTGCATACGCATATGATTGTGCTGCGCTAAAAATTCATGGTAAACATGCCAAAATAAATAATGTTGCCGAGTTATTAAATGAAGAACAGAGGCATGAAATAGAAGAGTATGTAGATGCTAGGTTGTCTAAGTTGCTAGATAAGAAAGATAGGCGTATTGACCTAACAAATAAATTTACTGATAAGCAACAGGACGATTTGGATATAGAAGGTATGAAGTAAATACATAGAACAATTTTCACCGAAAAATACATAAAATATAGTAATTTTATATCATAATAATCCATATTAAGGAAGGAATCTCTCCATAAATGTCGAAAGGTAAGATAACGACAAAATGAAGGGAGGTTTAATTGTCAAATGAGTATTAAAGGAATGGAAATACACCCAACAGATAAGTTCAGTTTCCATCATGATGACAGAATAATTGACCGTAAAACAGGAGAAGAATTGTATAAAAGCTTACCTAAGGAATGGGATGGAAGATTGCAATGCGGAGAAATCGTAAACTCTGACACTTCTAATGCTTATATGGTAAAAAGAATCGAAATTCAATTCCCAGACAATGATCAGGAAGTAAGGAATATTAAAGTATATTTAGAAATTAATAAGTAATATTTTGAACGATCTTGTTAAAAGGTCGTTCTTTTTTATTATCTAAAAGGTAGATGAAGACAAATGAATAATATTGGATACTTTGAGCTACTGGAGAAGATTGCAGAACAGATGGAGCAGACAAATCAAACACTAAAAGAAATGAATGATAGTGGTGCTTTTAGATTGGATAAGCATAAGACGGTTTGTGAATGTGGTGGGATAATTGGACGTGGGACAGAGTCAATAAATCCTCATTCCGGTAGGGTGCTTGAGAAGCATCCACCAAGATGTAGTAACTGTCTTAAAGAGTATCCTGGAAAGGGAGATGAGTGAATGAAGGAAACAATACCATTTTACAATTCACCGAAATGAAAGCGTAAGAGGGCAAACATATTGAGGCGAGATGAGTATGAGTGTCGTGAATGCCGTAGATATGGAAGGGTTACACAGGCTGTGATTGTCCATCATATTTTTCCTTTGGAAAATTATTCACAATATAAGTTGACGGATGATAATTTGTACTCTTGCTGCAATGCGTGTCATGAATCATTTCATAATCGATTTGAAAATGAATTGACTGACAAAGGTTTGAAGTTGCAGCAAAGAATGAAAGACAAAATAATTAATTGTGACGGATAAAGTATTTAATTTATTTTTTTATTTTTGAGTGAAAGAATCACAATTAGAACTAAAATCCGAACGAAATTAACCCGCCCCTCTTTATAGTTCGGATAACACTAGGGAATACCGATGGGATGGGAGCCTTTTCCAATAGAGCGGCTGTGAGGAAAGTTTTTTTGACCAATTTAGGAAGGGAGGTATAAGCATGTCTCGCAAGGTATTGAAGCGGAATACGATAAGGAAAAGAGTCATTGATGACATGAAAAAATTAGGTGTTTTTAAAGAAGAATATCGGGACATTATAGATATTTATGTTGATACATATCATGATTATTTAGTAGCTCGTAATGATTTTGAAGAGAACGGGAGACAGTATGAGTCTTATACGGCTGCCGGAAATCCGAAGAAAAGTGCAATAGTGGATTCAATTGAAAAACTAAGGAAGGATATTCTTGCATACTCGGACAGGTTATGCCTCTCTCCAAAAAGTTTAGAGAATGTTTCTGCAGAAAAGGAAGGTAATTCTAAACTTGCAAGCGTGTTGAGTCAACTTGAATAAATTATTTAAAAACTACGATATTGTTATGGAGTTTGCAAACAGTACAATTGAAGGACGAAGAGTAGCAAATAAAGAGCAGATTCAAATGTGTCAGAGATTTATGAAGGATCTTGATAATACCGATTATGTGTTTAATCCAAAAGATCCAGAGTTTGTAATTCAGGTAATTGAATCTACGTTTGTTCACCAAAAGGGTGAAAGCATCGAGGGGTATCCATTAAGGGGTACTCCATTTTTATTGCAACCTTGGCAAAAATTTGTAATTTATAACTTGCTTGGATTCTTTCATGCAGACAAAGAAGGTAATCAATCAAAACTCAGACGGTTTAAAGAATCCTTTTGTCTTCTGCCGAGGAAGCAGGGTAAAAGTCCGTTCATGAGTGCATTATCTTGGGGTCTTGCTCTTTTGGAAAGAAAGTCTTCAGCGGAGATTATAATTGTTGGTGAAAAACTTAAACAAGCAATGCAAAGTTTTAACTTTCTATTATTTAATTTGCGAAACATGGGGGAAGACAAAAATTTCCGTGTACTCGATAACAACCAAGAGCATAGTATAAGTGGTGATCTTGCAGATGGTTATTTGCGTATTGAAACCATAGCTGGTAATAGTGACAAAATGGATTCTTTAAATACCCTTATCCAAATTTTGGATGAGTTGCATTTGTATAAATCTGCCAGCCATTATAATACCATCAAAGAGAGTGGTAAGGCATATAGGAATAGTCTTTGTATAGGCATTACCACAGCAGGTGATAACCCAAATAGTTTTTGTTATAACAGGATGAAATACTGTCAAAAGATATTAGACGGCACTGTTAAGGATGAACAGTATTTTGTTTTTATTGCTAAAGCAGATGAAGATGAGGATGGCGATGTAGATTACACTAATCCTATTGAACATGAGAAAGCAAATGTTAATTATAACGTTTCTGTCTCTGCACAGGAACTGATGAATGATGCATTACAGGCGCAGAACGATCCACAACAAAGGAAATCATTTTTGGCTAAAAGTTTGAACATTTATACATCAAGCATGAATACCTATTTCAACATTGAAGAATTTAGAGCTAGTGATAAAAAGTATAATTGGTCACTTGAAGAATTAGCTAAATTACCTGTCGATTGGTACGGCGGATGTGATCTTGCTAAGCTGCATGACCTTTGTGGAAGTTCGTTGTACGGAACTTACAAAGATGTAGACATAGCAATTACACATGCATTCTTCCCTAGACCTGCTGCTTACCAAAAGGCAGATGAGGATAATATTCCATTATTCGGGTGGTTAGACGACGGTCATCTAACTATGACTAATTCGGCTGTAATCGATCATCAAGAGATTGTTAGATGGTTCAAAAAAATGAGAGAAATGGGATTCAATATAAAGCAGGTTGGATTTGATCCTAAATTTGGAAGAGAATTCTTTCTCAATATGAAGCGTGAAAAGTTTAGAGTTGAAGATACTCCACAATTACACTATTTGAAGTCAGAAGGATTCAGACGTATTGAGAGCAAAGCAAAAGAAGGCAAGTTTTATTATCTTCATTCTGACGCTTATGAATACTGCTTGCAAAACGTAAAAGCGGTAGAGAAAACAGACGATGCTATACAGTATGAAAAAGTTATGCCTACTCAAAGGATTGACTTATTTGATGCATCTGTATTCTCTTCAATGCAAATGTTAAAGAATTTAGCGAAATCAGGAACTGCTTCGAAGTGGTTAGGGGGTTCTTAAAATCGAATTAATAAAAGAAAATATTATAGAGATCATTCTACTTATTGGGATTTTGCTTGTTTCAATAGGTTTTTTTATGTTCTCAACTATACTAGGAATGATTATAACTGGTGTAATGCTGATGGCATTGGCATTAGGTATTGCAAAAGGAAGTGAAGGAGGTGATTAGATAAATGGGGTTTTTATTTAAAAACAAAAAGCCTGGATCAAGTAAACGTGATGCAGAAAGTTGGTTTTTGACTCAAGATGCTTATGATACTTTAGCCGTCCCAGGATATACAACTCTGGCAGATAATCCTGAGGTCAAAATAGCCGTACATAAGATTGCAGAATTGATTAGTTCTATGACGATTCATTTAATGCGAAATGGAGACAATGGAGACGTTAGAGTTAAAAATGAGTTGTCCAAAAAGTTAGATATCAGCCCATACAGCCTTATGACTCGTAAAGCATGGGTATATAGCATTGTGCAAAATTTATTGGTGCATGGTGAAGGTAACAGCGTCATCTATCCTAAGACTTCTGATGGTTTAATTGAGGATTTAATTCCTATGTCTCCACATAAAATTAGGTTTCGGGATGTCGATACTTCTTATCAAATTATTCATAATAACAAAACTTACAATTATGATGAGGTGTTACATTTTACTATTAATCCAGATCCAGATAGGCCATTCATCGGACAGGGTTATAGAGTTGTGTTAAAGGATATTGTATATAACTTAAAGCAAGCAAGTGCAACGAAAAAAGAGTTTATGAGCGGCAAATACAATCCATCTCTGATAGTTAAAGTTGATTCTAATACGGCAGAACTTTCGAGTGAAGAGGGACGAGATAGTGTTTATCAAAAATACTTGCAATCGTCTAAAGCTGGACAGCCTTGGATTATTCCTGCTGAGATGTTGGAAGTTGATCAAGTTAAGCCTTTATCACTGAAAGATATTGCATTAAATGAGTCAGTTGAAATTGATAAGAAGACAGTAGCTGGAATCTTTGGGGTTCCTGCTTTTTTTATGGGCATCGGGAGTTATGACAGAGGCGAATACAATAATTTTATTAACTCAACTATTCTCCCAATTGCTAAAGGTATAGAGCAGGAATTAACACGAAAGTTACTAATTGCTCCAGACCTTTATTTTAAATTTAATGCTCACAGCCTGTATGCCTATGACATGAAAGAGTTGGCTGATGTATTTACTGGTCTTTATGCTCAAGGATTAGCACCTGGTAACGAAGTTAGGGACAAATTAGGGTTGTCGCCTTTGGATGGCTTAGATCAATTAGTCATGCTCGAAAACTACATACCATCTGACAAAATTGGAGATCAATCCAAATTGAAAGGTGGTGATGAAGATGAATAGAGAGCAGCGTCAAATGAGAAGTGTAGTATCAGACTTGTCTACTCGTGCTGAAGAAGGCAATGAAAAAGCAATCGAAGGTTATTTTGCAGTTTTCAACAGTCCTACTGAATTGTTCCCTGGAGCATTTGAGGAGATTGATCCTGAAGCATTTAACAATACATTAGGTAATGATATTCGTGCTCTAATTAATCACGATACTGCACAGGTATTGGGGCGTAATAAATCAGGTTCTTTGGAGTTGAAAGTAGACTCACATGGGTTATGGGGTCGTATTAAAATCAATGAAGACGACAGCGATGCCGTAAATTTATACTCCCGTGTTCAAAGAGGGGACGTAGACCAGTGTTCATTTGGCTTTAATATTATCAATGAAGAAACTGATATGCGTGACGACGGCACAGTTAAATGGCGATTAAAAGAAGTAGACCTCCATGAGTGTAGTGTAGTTACATTTCCAGCGTATGAAAATACAGGTGTCCAAGCTCGTAAAAAAGACTTGGAAACTATGAAAGCAAGAAAGCTAGAACAACGAAAACAACAATTAAAGGAGCGATTAAGATAATGGCATTAAAACAACTAATGTTAAATAAGAAAATTAGTCAACGTAAATCTTTGCTAGAAGAATTGAACCAAACTACTGAAGAATTTAATACACGATCTGCAGAGTTAGAACAAGCAATCGAGGAAGCGGAATCTGATGAGGAAGTTTCAACCGTGGAAGAAGAAGTGAATCAATTGGATTCAGATAAAGAAAAAAATGAAACTAAAAAGCAAGATTTAGAAACGGAGATTGCCGATTTAGAGGCGGAACTAGAACAACTAAATGAAAATGAACCTAAGCGTTCAATGAATACTGAGTTAGAAACTCGCACACACCAAACAATTGAAGGAGCTGGAAACATGAAAGTAAATAAGTATGAAAGTCGTTCACAAATGATGGAAAGATTAAATCAACCGGAGGTACGTGAATTTTACGGTAAGTTAAAAGAAGCTGTACAAAATAAACGTTCCCTTTCTGGTAGTGACCTTGTAATCCCTGAACAGGTTATGGATCGTATTAAGCCAATGATTGGCGATTACTCAAGTCTTTATAACGAAGTTGAAGTAATTAACTTAAGCGGTACTGGTCGTGCAATTCTCGACGGTGCTATTCCTAAAGGTATTTGGACTGAAGCTTCTGGTGCTCTAGAAGAGCTTTCCCTTGCTTTTGACTCAGTAGAACTTGATGGATATAAAGTAGGCGGATTTGTACCAGTTGATAACCATATTGTAGAAGATTCTATGATTGACCTAGCTAACTATGTAGAGGATCGTATTGCTCGTGCTATCGGTAAAGCAATTGATGACGCTATCTTAAACGGTGGAGGATCTACTGATAAACAACCAGAGGGTATCATTCCTGCGGTTGAAGATGATGCGGTAACTTCTGACTTTACTTTTTCTGACCTACTTCCGAACTTGGCTGTAGTGGATAATGGGGAAGACAATGTAGGGGAAATTATTGCAGTAATGAAACGTGCAACATATTACAAGCACTTCCTACCTCAGACCGTTGCAACTACGGACGATGGCCGTCAAGTTGTACAAGGAGTTAACAATCCTAACCTTGCAGGTGTGCGTGTAGTATTTGACCAGTACACTCCAGATGATGCAGTTGTATTTGGTGACTTTAAACAATATATGTTAGGTGAGCGTCGTGGTGTACAGTTGGCTTCTTCTTCTGAAGCACGTTTTGTTGAAGACCAAACTGTATTTAAAGGTACTGCTCGTTATGATGGGAAACCAGCTAAAAATGAAGCATTTGTACTGGTTAACTATGATGACGGTTCATCTGCATAATATGGAGGTGCAGTAAATGAGTAATTATGTTGTAGTAAAATCTTTTAAGGATTTACAAGACAACAAATATCAGTATCAAAAAGGTGCTGCTTATCCTCGAAATGGAATTAACCCTGACGATGACCGAATTAAAGAACTAAGCGGTAGTAATAACAATATGGGTAAAGTTCTAATTAAGCAAGTAGAGGAAGATAAGCCTAATCACAAATATCCTCTCCACACTGGTGGTAGCTGGTATCAGTTGAGTAATGGCGAAAAAGTACAAGGTAAAGACAAGGCATATACGTCACAGCAAGAACTGGATGATCAATAATGGATGAAGAAATGATTAAATCTGCATTAGATATAGTTAAAGCCAGATTAGGTATAAGTAGTACTGTTAGAGATTCATACATAACGAAGATTGTTGAAGGCGTAGTAACTGAATTAGAAGAGGAGAAAGGGCTGGTACTTGATAGTGCCAGCTCTTATCATTTAATGTTTGTTGCTGATTTCTCCACATGGCGATATCAAAACAAAGATGTAATGAGTGGGATGCCTAGACATCTACAATTTAGACTTCATAATTTAATAATTCACATGGGCGGTGAGGATAGTGAAGACGTTTGATCATGAACTAACGCTCATTCATGTTAGTTATGAAGAAGATGAGATAGGTAATCAAAAGAAAGTTGAAGAAAAAAGAACAATTCTTTGTAACGTTAATTCAATTAGTAAAAGTGAATTTTATGATGCTTCTGTCCAAGGAATAAAACCAGAAATAGAATTCATTATTAATAAATTTGAATATGAGAATGAGTCAAAGGTGGAATTTGAAGGAGTTAAGTATTCAGTAATTAGAACTTACTCAATTAATTTTGAAGAAATAGAATTGACATGTGAAAGAGTGGTTGGCAATGGATGATATCAGTAAACAAATAGCCCAAGCACTAGCTGAATACACCAATGATGTAACTGAAGGGTTAGAGAAAGCCAAAAAGGAAGTCGCTAAAAATACAGTTAAAGAATTGAAAAGAACTAGTCCAGTAGGTGACACAGGTGATTATGCAAAAGGCTGGAAAAGTAAGAAATCAGGTACTGCTCAAGTAGTACATAACAAAACAGATTACCAGTTGACTCATTTACTTGAAAAAGGTCATGCCAAGCGTGGCGCAGGACGTGTTCAAGGACAGAAGCATATTGAACCTGCTGAAGAAAAGGCCATTCGAGAGTATTTAGAAGCAGCAGAGAAGGTGATTAGAGGATGACACTAATTGAATTAAAAGCAATTTTAGATGCTGCAGGCTACCCTGTAGCTTATTCGCATTTCACGCAAACAGAAAATAATCCTGTTCCTGATCCACCTTTTATCACTTATCTGGTTGATTCTTCTTCAAATTTATTTGCAGATAACAAAGTACATCAAAAGATTAATAATGTTCAAATTGAATTGTATACAGATTACAAGGATTTAGAAGCTGAAGAAAAACTTGAAGATTTGTTAGATGAAAATGAAATTCCCTATGAAACGTTAGAGGAATGGATTGAAACAGAACAAATGTATCAAAAAATTTACGAAACGAGGATGATATAAAATGAGTAACAAGGTTACATACGGATTGAAAAATGTACACTTTGCCCCTATTACTGTTGATTCAGATACTGGTGAAGTAACTTATGAAACACCTGAAAAGATGTTAGGTGCTGTAGAATTATCGCTTGAAGCACGTGGTGACATGGTGGAATTTTATGCAGACGACATGCTATTTTACTCTGCTCAAAACAACCAGGGCTATGAAGGAACTTTATCAATCTCACAAATCCCTGAAAAGTTTTCAACTGATGTTTTAGGAGAGGAAAAAGACGAAGACGATGCTGTTATAACTGAAAAGCTAACAGCACAAGGTAGCCCATTTGCTTTAATGTTTGAATTCCAAGGGGATAAAAAAGCAATTAGACATGTACTTTATCATTGTACAGCTAACCGTCCTACAGTATCTTCTACCTCAAAAACTGATTCGGTGGAGCCAAATGCTAATGAATTAACATTTATTGCAAGTGGTCGAGAGTCTGATGGATATGTCAAAACAAGAACTACTACTAATACATCTTCTACTATTTACGATGCTTGGTTCGATGAAGTTTACGAGAAAGATGAGTCAGCATAAAAGGGGAGGTTAATTAATGGAGAAGACAATTGAAATTGATGGTAAGCAGGTACGTTTTAAATCTACAGGCGCAACACCTTTACGTTATAAAACGCAGTTTGGAAAGGACTTCTTTGCTGATTTAATGAAAATGGAAAGCCTAACTAAGTTAAAAAAGAATAAGCAGCCAACTTACAAGGATCTTAAGGATTTGGACATGGAGACTTTTTATAACATTGTTTGGGTGTTAGCAAAAACTGCTGACAAAGAAATATCAGAGCCTATTGAATGGCTGGATACTTTTGACGAATTTCCACTTTTTGAAGTCCTTCCACAGTTGCAGGAGTTAATGATTAGCTCCTTAAAGGGTAAGCAGAGCGAAAAAAAGTAAAGAATGAAGATGATGAATCTGATGGAGAGCCAATAAACACTGATACTTTTCTCTTTATGGTGAAACAAGTTGGTTTAAATCATGACGATTTAGAAGTATTTACTGTCGGTATGTGTTTAGATTTCATTGACGAATATGTTGAACAAAACAAAGACGAAAAAGACAAGACTAGAAAAGCTAGGCAATCAGATTTTGATTCGTTCTAACACATGAGACCTCACTATTTTTAGTGGGGTTTTTATTATGCCATAAAAAAGGCAGGTGAAAATATGGCTAGAAATATCAAAGGTATCACGGTTGAATTTGATGGCGAAACAAAAGGATTAGACAAAGCTTTATCCAATGTAAATAAAAGAAGTAGAGACCTTCAGGGCGAATTAAAAGACGTTGAAAGACTTCTTAAATTTAATCCTGGTAATACTGAACTTATTGAACAAAAGCAAAAGTTGTTAGGGGATCAGGTTGAAAATACTGCCGACAAATTACAAAAACTAAAAGGTGCTCAAAAAGATGTAGAGCGTCAGTTTAAAAATGGTGATATTGGCGAAGAACAATATCGGGCATTTCAGCGTGAGTTAACCGAAAGTGAAAGTAAATTAAGCACCTTTGAAGGCAAGTTAAAACGTTCTCAAAGCAAGGTGCAAAATTTTGGCGATAAGATGAAAGATGCCGGAGACAAAGTTAAAGGTGTCGGAAACAAAATGAAGGACATAGGCGGTACAATGTCTACGTCTGTAACAGCTCCCCTTGTAGGTGGACTATTTGCAGTCACCAAAGGGACTGAAGATACACGTGAATCTTTATCCAGGTTAGAACAAAACGCTGAAGATGCTGGCGTAGGTACAGATAAGATGAAAGAGGCTTTGTCAAGGTTATCTGGTGTTACGGGTGATACTGATGCAAACGTAGAGGCATTATCTAATTTACTTGCTTCTGGATTCGATAGTGACGGTATGACTAAGGCAATGGATGCTTTGAGCGGTGCAGTTATTAAGTTCCCTGACACGATGAATATTGAAGGATTAGCAGACGGCCTCCAGGAGACATTATCGACTGGTAAGGCTACTGGTTCATTTGCTGAGTTACTTGAACGTATGGGAATTAACCTTGAAGACTTCGATGAAGGGTTGCAAAATGCTGCAAAGTCTGGAGACGAACAAAAATACGCCCTTGAAGCTTTAGCTGATACAGGACTTGCTAAAGTAAATGACAAATACCGTGAAAATAATGAGGAATTAGTCAAATCTAAAGAGGGATCTGAGGATTTTAAACAATCAATGGCTGAACTAGGTGAAACGTTACAGCCTATAGTGACGGCAATCACTGAAAAGGTGAAACAGCTTGTTGACTGGTTTAATGAATTGAGTCCGTCTGGTCAGAAGATTGTTTTAATCATTGCTGCAATAGCTTTAGCTATCGGGCCATTGATTGTTATTATTAGTATGGTCGTTACTGCCATAGGTAGTCTAATAACCATAGCAGGAGCATTAAGTATTGGTTTAGCTCCTTTGATAGGCATTATATTAGCAGTCGTAGCCGGTGTAGCCTTACTTGTTGCTGGATTTGTACTTGCTTATAACAAGTTAGAATGGTTTCGTGAAATGGCTAATATGACATGGGAGTTTATCAAAGAGTCCTTTTCAAACGCACTAGCTTTCTTGAAAGCCTTATTTACAGGCGATTTTGAGAAAATGAAGCAGATAGCCATTGACCAGCTAAATTTAACCAAAGAGTTTATATCCAATATTCTAGAAAAAGTGAAAGACGTATTTTTCATGGCTCTAGACTGGATCAATCAGAAAACAGATGGAAAATTCTCTTCTACGATTGATGCCATTAAAAAATATATGGATATGGGACTTGAGATAATAAAAAGTATATGGAAATTCATAGAAAATTCTTTTAAAAATTCCCTGGACTGGGTTTCTTCATTACTCGAAGGAGATTTTGAGGGAATGGCCGATGCCGTTAAAAATCAGATGGGGAATATTTGGGATACAATTGTCGATATTTGGGGTAGTGTCGAAGACTTTTTCGGTGACATTGACCTTAAAGAAATCGGACGAGAGATTATCCAAGGTTTAATTGACGGTATTAACAGCATGGGCAAATGGGTTCGTGGTGCAATTGAAGACTTGTCTGGATGGATTCCTAATTGGATTAAGGAAAAGTTAGGTATTGCTTCTCCAAGTAAAGTAACAATGAAACTTGGTAAATATACTGGTGAAGGATTAGAGCAAGGGATCACCTCAATGGTTGGCCGTATCCAAAAGGCTAGTCAAAGGATGGCTGATGCTACTGTACCTAAAATGCCTAAGTTGAATAAAAATAGACTTGCCTCTGCAGATGCAGGGGGAGAATTCGATTCTCCATCAAGTCAAAGTAATAGAGATAATGCTGAGTCTGGTAATACATACAACTTTGAACGAATGTTTGAAGGTGCTAACTTTAGTGTTCGAGATGATCGAGACATAGAAGAGTTGGCAAGGGAATTATTTGAACACTTTAAAGACATGAGTAGAGGAAGGGGAGTGTGATGATATTTGATTAAATTAGATGACAAATCGTTAAAAGAATTTAACATTATACCGAATAAAGGACATACAAACCCATCCACTCCCTCATTCTCGGAGAAAACTTTAGAGATACCAGGGAAAGATGGGCTTTATTATTTAGGTGTTAAAGATGGAGTGAGAACATTTACTTTTCCTTTAACGATTATGGAAAAGGAAAGATCAGAATCACAAAAGGTTTTACGTGAATTTGTTAATTTATTTCATGATTCCAGAGGAAGAAAGCGAAAAGTAAAACTTAGCTTTGATTATGAGAGTGAAAAATATTACTACGTTAGGTTAAGCAGTGACATAAACCCTACCAGGACACGTGCAGTTTTCCAGTTTGATCTTACTTTAACTACTTATGATGGCTGGTTGTATGCTGCTTCGGATGCTTATGATCCCAAGACAGTTGAGGAATACAATTCTGGATTGGAGTATGGAGAGCCTGAAGCTGAATATGTAAATCAAACCAATACCTCATTCAGTAACAGTAAACAATACGTAGGGATCTATAACTATTCCCATTACAATACACCTTTTTCATTCATGATAGAAGGTTATGTGATTAATCCAAGGATAACTAATATTGCAACAGGTAAAAGCGTTTCATTCAACCTCACATTAGAGGCTGGTGAAAGGCTTTATTTTGATTCCAAATTAATGACTGTTTGGCGAGAGAAAGGGAGCAAGTTCCATGACTATTGGATCTCTCCTACGATGTCTATGAAATATCCGTATGAATGGGAAAAATTTAATACTTATGACGGCATGAGCGGGGATTTTTTAGAGCTAACAGCAGAGGAAAACACCTTGTTATTTGAAGGTGGAGATCCTAGTGCACATGTTCAATTCGAATGGGAACACCGGTTTAAGTAAAGGAGAGTGAGCTATTAAATGCCAAAAAAATATACAAGTGCGACTATTTTGACGGATGGTCAAGGTAATCCCATATCACAATATTTAGATGTGAACGATAAAACAGATTCACCAGAAGGAACTTTCAAGCCCATAATTAGCATGGAATACTACGGTACTTCTGATGAAACCAAGCCTACTGATGGAGTTGTGAAAGGCTCCACATTTTATGAATTTGATAGTGGCGATACATACATTTTTGACGGAGATTCGTGGGGGTATTTTGTATGATGAACCTAAACCCCAATGCAGCTAAATTTATTGCAAGACAAGCAAAGTTACAATCAAAAGATGCAGAAGACAAAGCGGATAATGCTGTAGAAGTATCTGATGAAGCAAAAAGTATTGCTGACGATGCTACAAGTACGGCCATTGATGCTAAGTCTACAGCTGATGAAGCATTGGACAATTCAGAAACGACACAGCAACAGTTAGATGACATCATTTTAGAAAATGGGGACTCAGAAGCTGAGGTTGTTCAAGCACGAGGAAATGAAGATTTATTATATAAAAGGTTAGATAAAACTGATGAACAGTTGGCCGAGAAAGCACATGTGATAAATGTTCATGAATACAGCACGATAGAAGGAGCTATAACAAAAGCATCTGAGTTGAAAGACGACGCAACAAAACCAGTGTTGCTGTTCTCTTTTAAAGGTGATTTTCAAACGTCAGATACGATAAGCATCCCGTCTGGTATTAATGTAATAATGGAAAAAACCTTAATTTATACAGGAAGCAATGACGAACCTGCTTTGATTGTGGGTGAACCAGGCAAAAGTAATAAAGGCGTGAAAATAAATATAAAAGTGAAAAGGGATTCCTTATCTGATTGGACTGACGAAAGTTCTGTCGGTGTAAGAATAATCAACAGTAACGCTTGTGATATAAATATTGCAGAAGCCCGAGGGTTCACCATTGGAGCACAATTAATCGGGAGCGATGGAGGATTCGCTTATAGTGAAATTCATTTAGGAGATATTCAAGATAATAAGTTTGGCTTAGACTGTACCAATGAAGGAAGCGAAGGGCTGGGATGGTTTAACGAAAATGTGATTGTGGGAGGACGTTTTTGGTGTTCATCTTCTGCAAATACATCCTTATCACGCTATGGAGTTAGAATAACATCAAATGATGAAAATTACACGAACAATAACTCCAATTTTTTCTTAAAACCTAGCTTTGAATTAAGAGAACCCGATGACGGAGAAGCAATACCTCTCCTAATCGAACACGGGAACTCTAATACTTTTGAAAATTGTCGTAACGAAAATAATTCAGATACTTTTGCTAGATTTTTAAATGAGTCAACAGAAAACACTGTAACGAGTGGTTACGGGTACATCGAAATAGAGGACGAATCGAAATACCCTTCAAATCACCTTAGATCAATAAGAAATAAAAATGAGGATAATATGAATAACCTGATTTTTCATTCTGGTGATTTGCAAAGTAAAACTTTTATCTACAACGAAACAGATGAACGCTATAATGTTGCGGGTATGTTTTTGTGCGGTTCAGTAAATTCAAATATAAATAAATCTCACACATCTATAACAGTCAACGATAGAAGCATTACGCTAGGTTCAAGCAGGGCCGTAGGAATCAGAGTGGACACAAGCCAAACGAAAAAATTCGTCGTTAGAAGAGATGTATCAGAATCGAATCCCGGAAGGGCGTCTATAAGGTGCTGGGATGAAAACCTTGATATTTTATACGACGAGGAAATTGACTATGTTAAAGGTAAGAGTAGCACTACTCCCACACGGAATTCTAACTTTGGTGGGGTATATCGGATGGGTGCTGAATCGCAAAGTGACTTTTATTTTGTTGTTAATGATGATGTTAAGTTCATTGATGTTTTATGCGGAGATTGTGACATTTCAAGTTTTTCCATTTATACAGACGAAAACATTTCCACAGCTTTTAACCCTTTAACGAATACGAGTGAAAACCTAGCAACAGAACCACCCACTACAGGAGAATTTAAAAGAGGAAAAATATTATACAATGATAATTCACTGAGCACAGGCGATAACATTGGATGGATTAACGTAGAAGAAGATGGTTGTGATTTTAGAACTTTCGGGGAAATTAACTAGTAACCATTCAGACGATACCTTGATAGAAAAATCTTACTATTTTTTTCAATTTTCCCCTATTATTGTTATAATTAATGGAAAATAATCAAGGGGGAAATTAAGTGATTCGTTTGTCGATAATAATACCGCATTATAATTCTACCGAAACATTGTTGAGATTATTGGGAACTGTACCAAATAAAGAAGAAATTCAAATTTTAGTGATTGATGACCACAGCAAAAAAGAAGAGAAGGAAAAGTTAATTAACATTAAAGATGCCAGTACACACAAAAATATTCAGTTTTTAGAGAATGATGCAGATAAAAAAGGGGCTGGGTCAGCAAGAAATGTCGGACTAGAAAAAGCCACAGGAGAATGGGTTCTTTTTGCTGATTCAGATGATTTTTTTGTGGATAGTTTTTATGAAGCTGTCGAAGAATATTTTAATGCAAACGTTGATGTAGTGTTTTTTAAACCGACAAGTATTGAGTTGGATACCGGAAATGTGTCTAATCGACACATACGTTTTGCTGAGGCGATTGATGATTATTACGACTCTAAGAGTAAGAAATCTGATTTGATGTTAAGGTATAAGATTGTTGTTCCCTGGTCTAAATTAATAAGGAGAAGTGTAATAGAAGAAAATGAAATTTCATTTGAGAATGTAATCGTCTCGAATGACGTTATGTTTTCAGCGAAATTAGGATTTCACATTGAAAACTTTGATGTATCTAACGATACGATATACTGCGTAACGAGAAGTAGAGGTAGTCTGGTAACGTCTTTAAACGAAAAAGCATTCGATACCCGTGTAGGGGTTTTTATAAGGTACTATCATTTTTTACAGGATCATTTGAGTAAAGAGGAGTTTAATTCTGTAGATGTAACGGGTCAGGGTTATGTTTATAATTCCACGAAGTACGGATACAAGAAATTATACAATGTTTGCAGAACTTTCAATAAAAATAAGGTTAGACTCGTTAGTACGAAAATAATTAACCCTATATGGTTTTTAAAAAATGTTGCGTTTGTTCGACATCACCGCAAAAAAACAAAAAGATTTTATAAAAAAGTACAATGATTTGTTAAATAGTTGGATGATACTGCGACAAAATGATTTGAATACATAACACAAAGAAAGAGTCTTCAGGTTTATTCTGAGGACTCTTTTTCAATACCTTTTTGTACTAATTCTCTAATTGCTTCGTTTCTGTTTTTTAACCTTTTCTTATGCCAGTATTCTTCAATGTCTTCAACCATTTCATTAGGAAATGTAACTAAGATTTGAGTGTTCTTCGATTTATCAACTACCATAATGCACCTCCTGAATATATTATAGGTTATATAACTTATATTGACAACCTCTCTCTTTAAGTATATGCTAGTGATATAAGTTATATAACTAACTATTTGGGGAGATGGTAAGATGGAGACCGTTGGAGAGTTGATGATTTCTGAAATTGCCGGATATATCTCAAGTCTTGTACCGATTAATGTAGAGGATACAAAAAGTGAACTATCCTCAATCATAACCAAGTACCATGTTACGAAAGTGGAACGAGAAGAGGTTCACCCTGATTTACACGAAAAGATTATTCTTTTTCTCTCTTCTAAAAAATTGGAGGGATTAAGCCCTTTAACGCTTGAAGGTTATGAAATGGACTTAAAAATATTTGCAGATAAGGTAAAGAAGAAGACAGAAGATATTTCTGCTGCAGATATCCGTGTTTATTTGGGTGCTTATAACCATTTGAAAATGAGTACAGTTGGTAAGAAATTATCAGTATTGAAAAGTTTCTTTTCCTGGTTAACATCTGAAGAAATTATACAACGTGATCCTTCTTTTAAACTTAAGCCACCCAAAACAGGAAAGCGACTACCTAAAGCATTAACAATTGAAGAATTAGAAATGCTTAGAGAATCATGTGAGACGATCAGACAAAGAGCTTTCTTAGAAGTCCTCTATGCTACTGGTTGTAGATTGTCTGAGATACATGGATTAAATAGAAGAGATGTTAATTACCAGTCAATGAGTCGTAGTGTTATTGGTAAAGGGGATAAAGAAAGGGAAGTTTACTTTTCTTTTAAAGCTATGTATCACTTAAACAAGTACTTAAAAAGTCGAAAAGATGATAATGAGGCATTAATGGTATCTGAGAGAAGGCCATACGGCAGGTTAAGTAAGAGGGGCATTCAAAGAGAAATAAGAGTAATAGCGGAGAATGCAGGCATTAAAAGTAAAGTAAGTCCGCATGTTTTACGTCATACCTTTGCCACTTTAACACTTAATAACGGTGCTGAATTATCAGCAATTCAAGGCTTGCTAGGCCATGAAGATCCGGCTACTACTCAAATTTATGCTCAGTTAACTGAAGAGAAGAAACGTGAACAACATAAGAAGTTTTTAGTTCAGTAAAAAAAGAGGGAAATACTTCCTTTTGTCGAACTAGTTCGATAGGAGGGAGGTGGAACTGTGGAAAAATATGATTTAAACATCTACATGGGAGAAGAGAAGTTGGCCTCATTAGAAGTTGAGGCCAATAATAAAGACACTGCCTATAGAAACTTTGTGGATAAGCAAATAGGGGATACAGTTCAATTTGAAGAACAAGAAACTTTGTACATTATCAGAATGGACAATGTATCTCACATAAAAATAACACAAACAAACGAACATTATACAGGTATGTAGAGCCACTCATATTGAGGGCTCTTTTTTTATGCAAAAAATTAGAAAGAGGTGAGTAGATGTCAGACAGAATTGAAGCAATACAAGGTTTGGTTCGATCAGAGCCTTTAAATCGTAACTTTAGTTATCTTGATTCAAAGAAAGTTAGTATAGGTGACTTACCTTTTTTTAATGTTCAAGACTATGGTGCTATTGGTGATGGAGATGCAGACGATACTCAAGCCATTCAAACAGTTTTTGATGAGGCTAACGACTCTGATGGGATTGAAGTCTTATTCCCTCCTGGTACTTATAGGGTTACTGATCCGTTATACATACGTAAAAACACGAAAGTAATAGCACATAACGCAATTATTGATAAAAAGCATGATGGAACATTCTTGTTAAATATTGAATCTGACTCAGAGGATACCGGTTATGACGGTCATGGAAATATCTACATAGAAGGCGGTATTTGGAATTCTAATGCACCTGATTATACAGGTGGTACAGCTTTTGTATTTGGTCATGGTGAAAATATTACCTTCAGAGACATAACACTTTTAGATGTTAATCCTGGTCATGCTATTGAATTTAATGCTTGTAAAAATGTATTAGTAGATGCATCTAAGTTCTTTGGAATGGTAGATGTAGACGGCAAAGAGTATTCTGAAGCTATTCAACTTGACTTAATGAAGTCTCAAGGTGTTTTTCCTTGGAAAGATTCAAACTTTGATAATACACCTTGTCAGGATGTTATTATTCAAAATTGCTTGTTTGGTGCAAGTGAGGAAAATGGAGCATGGGGTAGAGCTGTAGGCTCTCACTCTGCCACAGCAGACAGATGGCATGAACGTATATTTATCACTAACAACATTGTAAAAGACTGTCACCACTGGGCGTTTAGAGCTTATAGCTGGAATGATGTAACAATTAACGACAACATGATTTTTGATTGTGGTGGAGGTATTTCACTAGATCCTAATGCCGTTGATGGCTCAGACGATACGGATACAGACGGAAATGCTACGGGAACAAGTAATAAGATTGAAAGATTTACCATACAAGGTAACAGAATTAAAGGTGGCGGCTCGTATGGCTCTGCTATGAGTATTACGGGTGATGATGACAACCTTCTAGTTAATGCCACAATATCTGATAATCAAGTAATTGATTATGATGGTGGTTATGCCCTCTACATATCAAGAGTTACTGACTCGACAATATCAAACAACATATTGAAAAATGTTGAATTAGCTATTAAATTATCTGAATGCTGGTTAGTTAATGTTACCGGAAATCTTTTACGTTCAGTCGCTGAGACAGGTATTGAAGCATTCAGCAATAATGAAGAAATTAACATTAGTGGTAACAGTTTATTCTTTGTAAGAGGTCACGGTATTTGGGTTAGTGGAAATGATACTACGGCTATTACAAGCAACCTATTTACAGGTATTGGATATGCATCTGACGGTGACTATCAAGGTGTTCGAGTGACCACTTCTAGTGATCGGATAACGATAAATAACAATACATTTAGAAATTGGGGTTCAGATTATCAAATGGAGCAAGCCATATACACAAGCTCATCTACTACCAATTCAATCGTAGCTGTCAATAATTGTGCAGGCATCTCTGTTTATATCAATGAGGAAACCACTGAATACGGTAATCTAACAGGCTAATAAAAATAAATAAAGAAGGGAGGTAATTAATTGGCAGATTCTAAATTGCAACCATACATAATTAATTCAACCAGTGCAACAGCAGATGAAACTCCATATGGAGTAGATATGATAAATGCTCCTCTCATATGGGAAGAGTCTAATGAAGGGGAAAATGTAGTAGTTGCCGTACTTGATACAGGTATTGATACTTATCACCCTGATTTACAAGGACAGGTAATAGATGGGAAAGACTTTACAGGAACCGGATCGTATCAAGATGATGAAGGTCACGGTACACATGTGGCAGGTACAATAGCGGCAATTGCAAACGGTGATGGAGTTGTTGGGGTAGCTCCGAAAGTCAAACTACTATCCTATAAAGTTATTGATTCTGAAGGTAATAGTGACTGGAGTTGGGCAACATCAGCCATTGATGAGGCCATTAATTGGGAAGGTTCAAAGGGTGAAAGAGTACAGGTCATTAACATGTCTTTATCTGGTGCTTATGATGATCCTGACTTACATGAAGCCATTAAAAGAGCCGTAGAGAATAATATTATTGTAGTATGTTCGGCTGGTAACTCAGGGGACGGTGATGAAGATACAGATGAAATGCGTTATCCTGCTGCCTTTCCTGAGACTATTTCTGTTGGTGCTGTAGATTCAGATGAAAACATGTACGATAATCAAAGCTCAAATGATTTAGTGGATATTGTTGCTCCTGGAGTAGACATTCTTTCATGTCAAATGGGTGGAGATTATGCGACTTTAACAGGTACGTCTATGTCTACACCTCATGTTGCAGGGGCTGCAGCTTTATTATGGGCTTTATTAGAGAATCCCACTTATGATGATGTAGTTAATGGACTTTTAGACAATGCAACAGATTTAGGCTATGACGAGAATCTACAAGGTAATGGGCTTTTAAATCTTGAATACTTTGAAGACTACTCTAAAAGTGATGACGTTATTGAGTTTGAAGGCATAGAACGTACAAATCACGGTACTGTAACAGTATTTGATAGGAATTTGAAGCGTATTGGAGTATTGGAAAATGCTCATAAAATATCCTATAAGAAAAAGTTAAATGAATTATGGACTGCTTCTTTTTCATTGCCTGCTGATGATGAAAAGAAAGACTTGTGTGAGTCATTTAATTTTATTCAAATTATTGAAAAGGAAACAGGCGAATATATAGGTCTATTCCGTATTATTCCAAGAAAAACAAGGTACAAAGATGAAATAATAGACTACAAGTTAGAGCATGTTTTAGCTACTTTATTAGATGATGTCATGTTTTCGTATCACCAGTATACAAATTATTCTACAAAAGAAGTTTTACAATCTATCCTAGACCTACAGGATACAAGGAATTGGGTACTAGGAGATATTGAGTTTGAATATTTCTTTCACTACTCGTTTGAAAATGAAAATGGATTATTAGCACCTGTACTATCGATACCTGAAGCAATAAATGAACCATACCAATTTACTTATGATACAACGGTATATCCTTTCAAGTTAAACCTTGTCAAACCTTCGACTGAAGTTATCGGTGAATTACGTTGGGGTAAAAATATGGGTACATTCGATGAAAATATCGATCCTACTACGGTTGTGAATAGAATATACCCTCTTGGAGCCGGTGAAGGCGTTAACCAATTAAACATAAATGATGTTAATAATGGAGTACCATACATAGAAGATGAGCGATCCATTGAGGAATTTGGAATGCGTAAATATATATGGATTGATACAAAATTTGAAAATGAAGAATCTTTAAAGGCAAATGCTGAATCATTGTTAGACCAATGGAAAGATCCAAAATTAAGTATTAGTGCAACTGGTGCAGACTTGTCCATTTTACCTGAATACGAGTTTGAAAGGCATAGGCTAGGTGACTTGATTCGTGTTATTGCTCCAAACGGAGATACATACAAGGTTAGGGTTGTAGAAGAGTCTAAATCTGATTTAGTGGGAGCATATGAAGATATTAAGTTTTCCTTAAACAATAAATTAGATGATATTGCCACTACTCAAGCAGACATAACAAGAAAGCAGCAAGTCAATGAAGCCTATTCAAAAGGTGCTACAAATATCATGAACTACGATTATCAAGACAATGCTGACCAGGACAATCCAGCCACAATTAATTTCTTTGTAGATGATGATGTAGTAAACATTAACACTTGTGAACTTACCTTTGATACTGAAGAGTTTAGAGCATATTCTGCAGCTACTAAAGGTGGGGGAGCCATTGTTAAAAGTTCTTCAAGTGGTGGAAGTGTATCTAAATCAACAGAAGATGGAGGTTCAACTACTCAAACGAGTACGTCAGGTGGCGGTGTTAGTAAGTCTACAGAAAGTGGTGGAAGTACTACACAAACATCTAGTAATGGCGGAGAGCATAGACATGATATGTTTCAGACTACAGGTGATATAGGTGCATCAGACAGAGCTGTAGCTGCTAGTGTTGATGGAGGTACAATTTACTTAGACGGTAATACAGATACTATGACCACTTTTAGGACTTTGTCAGCAGATGGTGACCATTCACATTCTGTATCGATACCTAATCATACCCATAGTTTCAGCACGCCAGACCACAGCCATGATGTTAGTATTCCTAATCATTCTCATAACTTCACAATACCAGATCATACTCATGAAATTGACTTGCCAGACCATACACACGATGTAGAGCATGGTATTTATAAGTTATCCGAATCACCTTCCAGTGTAGAAATTACTGTAGATGGAAATGTAGTTGATTTTGATAGTACCAGTGGAGATCGAATTGACTTAAAGGATTATCTTGATAAGGACAGCAATGGGAAGATTTCAAGGCAGAGGCACACTATTGAGATTACACCAGATTCTTTAGGTCGTATTAATGCAAATTTAATTTTGCGAGTTTTTATCAGAAGTCATATAGGAGGCCAATACTAGAGAATCCTTTACAGGGTTCTCTTTTCTGTTTTATAGGGGGTGTAAGTTTGAGTGAAAAGCCTATTGAATATCAAATAGTAGAGAACAGTCAGAAGATAAAAGACCATGAAAGACGGTTGCAGAATATAGAAAATGACACTAAATCCATGAATACATTAGCTTTATTGATGGAGCAGCAAACAGAGATAAATAAAGAGCAAAATGAAACACTGAAAAATGTTAATGATAATTTAACCAGCTTAAACAACCGATTTGAAAACGTAGAGGTTCGAGTAGATGAGCTTGAAAAGAATGATCAAATCAAGAAAAAGGCAGTTAGATCTTTTTTGAAGAATGTTTTATATAAATTTGTCTTGCCGATATTAACAGGCTTATTGATTATAGCGTTGACCGTTTATTTTGGACTGCAATAAAAAATAGGAGTGAGTGGAATGGAAACCGTATTATTATTTGCTAGTGTTATTTTGCCGATTGTATCTGCTTTAATCCAGGTAATGAAGAAATCAGTGAACTTACCTAAAAATTATCTTCCATTAATAAGTATCGTTATTGGTTTACTTGTGGGAGGGCTTGCTTTTCCTTTTACAGATTTAGATTTAACTATGCGATTATGGGCAGGTTTATTTGCAGGCTTATCTAATGTTGGTGTATTTGAGTTAGTTAAAAAGCGTGAAGGATCAACAAAGGACAGTGATAAGTAATGGCTAAAATCGGATTAGATTACGGACATGGTAATAACACTTTCCCACCAGATAAAGGATTGAGGAAGGGTAATAGAGAATACCATGAACATAATTTCAACAGTAAGTTAGGACTTAAGGTTAAAAAACTGCTTGAACATAACGGCCATGAAGTAGTTGAAGGACAAAAAGCTAATAGCAAAGATGTTGATTTGACTACTCGAACAAACTTGTACAATCGAGAAAAGGTTGATCTAGTATGGAGTATTCATGCTAATGCGGGAGATAAATCAGCCTCTGGACGATGTGCTTTTTATTGGCATACAGCAAAGGACAGTAAAAAGGCAGCAGAACTATTTATAGATGAAGTTAAAAAAGCTGGCTACTCCACACATGGGAGTGGATTACATGCAAGCAAAAAAGGAAGCTGGACAAATCTACATATCTGCCGTGAAACTAACATGACGGCTGTTTTAACTGAAAATGGATTCATGACAAATAATAAAGATTTTGAGTTAATCTTTGGTAATAAACAAGAAGAATACACGGATAAAATGGCAGAGGTACATGTTAAAGCCATTTCTCGTTTCTTCGGTGAAGATTTTAAAGCCCAAACAAGCAAACCTAAATACAATCTTAAAAAGGAAGATCGTATAGGTGAGGTTGAGCTTAAACAGAAAATGAATTATCGTACTGAGCCTAATTTAGATGCTTCAATTATGAAAAAACTTCCTAAAGGTCATGGATCAAAAGGTAACTGTCATCTATATGAGGTTAAAGGTTACTGGTTACGTTTAGGTCAAGGCTGGATCAGTAATAAAGATAACAAGTATGCAAAAGTTACAATGTACAAAGACAAGCCTAAAGGCTCTGTTTATCGTGTGATTATCGATGGTAAACAAGTAGGGGCTTATGCTGATGATAAGAACGTAACTGAGCAAGTTAAGAAAGCCGTTGAATCTGGTAAAGAAAATGTAGAAGTTAAGAAAGTGTAAAAATATACCTTTGTACTTTATTACTTCTACACAAAAAAGAAAATATATACTATAATGGAAATGATTTCACCATACCAGCATCTACATAGTTTAGTGAGATGTTAAGTGGATCACCCTTTTAATCCTAGTTTGCCCTACATCATTCATTTGGTGTAGGGTTTTTTTATTCCTCATAAAGATCAGTGATTTCTACATGTAACAATTTTGCTAACTGGATAGCTTTATCTAAGGTAGGGTATGAACTTCCCTTTACCCAATTTGAAACAGTATTTGGACTAACATTTAAAATTTTAGCAGCATGACTTTTTTTAACACCGGATTGTTGAAATAATTCTTCTAATTTCATCTTCAAATTAATCACCTTTGTATTACTTCTACATTTCTTCTTGGAAACCTCTATAAAATAATTGCAAAAAACTCACAAAAATTTTATAAAGACAGGCAATCTTTAGACCATTCCACCATACAATTCTACAAAGGTATCTACCAAAGTAAATACTAATTAAAAACAAAAGTACCTACCAAAGTATCCCTACACAATTAATTAAGCCTTAAAGGTAACGAGATAAAGGAAATAAGAAAGTGTTTAAAACGGAACGAAGTGGAGAGTCCTGAAGGGGGAGTGTGAGGGGGGTGTAGAATATTCAAAACACTTTAATCAATTCTGGAGGTGGTTAATTGTGCTATCTATAATAGGTTGGTCATTAATCGGGGGAGCTTATTTATGCAATGCTTATCCAGCATTTGAATCTGTATTTTTGAAAAACCGATACAACAAAAGAAAGCTCATTGAGAATCTTTTCAAGTCATTTACGAATGGTGAATTTTATAAAAAAGTAAATGGTAATGAAATTTATCCCACATTGTTACGCTGTGATACCAAAAGAGACAATGCAACCTTTGTCTTTACTATTCCAAGAGGATTAGAACCAGATACCTTCATTAAAAAGGATTACGTCTTTAAACAACATTTTGGAAAGCATATTGATTTAAAAGTGGATGTATCCAGGGTTGTATTAAAAGTATATCCTGAAGGTTTACCTTCTGAGTTTAAGTATCGATATGACGATGTAACAGAATCAATAAAAGGCTTAAAGTTGCCTATTGTATGTGGTCAGAATTTAGAGGGGAGCATATACAGCTTTGATATGGTCACTAATCCTCACATGCTTATTTCAGGGGAAACAGGTTCAGGTAAATCGAGTGAATTGAGAAGCATTCTAACCACACTCATAAAATTAAAGAATCCAACAGATTTAAGGCTAGTGTTAGGTGATTTAAAACGGTCAGAGTTTCACTTGTTTAAAAACATTGAGCACGTAGAAGGGGTTTATCATTCTGCTGAAGAGTTACATCCAGCTTTGAAGAAAGTAAAAAAAGAAATGACTAATCGAGGCAATATGCTGGATGAAGAAGGGGTAAATTCAATTGATCAGTTAAAAGTGAAATTACCTTACATTATGGTTTGTATAGATGAAGTGGCTTTACTGAAAAAAGAAACGGATATTATGGATATTCTTGAGGAAATTTCAAGTATTGGCCGTTCACTAGGTGTATTTGTAGTCTTGTCTATGCAGAGACCAGATAGTAAGTTGCTTGATGGAAAACTGAAGGTTAATTTAACAGTAAGAATGGGATTCAAAACGGCAGACTTAACAAACTCAAAAATAATTGGCACTCCGGGAGCTGAAAAAATTGAGACTCCTGGACGTATGTTATTGAAAGTCAATTCGGCCATGCAAGAAATACAATGTCCTTTATTAGAAAATAAACAAGCAGAGAAGCTTTTGAAGCCATACAAAGTAAAGGAGATTGTAGAAGAGGAACAGCAGCCTGAAGATGATGAATATTCAAAGCTTAGGGAGTTGTTTAATAATGAAGAAACGTGATCAACAAATTATTAATGACTTAGAACGTTTTAGGGTGATGAGTCGTGATGATATTGTAGACTTGTACTTTTCTCATCTGAAGAATCCCGTAAACAATGCTAATACAGTCCTCAAACGTATGGTAAGAGACAAGCAAATTGAAGTAAGTAAATCATTTAGTCCATATGTCTATTTTCCCTACAATTCCACAATGAAAAGAAACTCCACTAAAATCCCGCACTTCTTAAAAATAGTCGATATCTACAAGCAGCTAAAACAATATATTAACGTATCCACTTTTATCGTTGAGCCTAAGTATCAAAAAGGTTTAGCTGAACCGGATATATTTACCACAATCAAAGGGACTCCATTCTTTATTGAAATACAGAGGAATGTTTATTCACAAAAAGTGATGGATAAAAAGATGAAACGTTATGAAACACTGTGTTATTCAGATGAGTTTTCAGCTTTCCCATTTATCATCATAATTACTGATACAAGGTACAAAATTAGTTCAGATGTAATTACAGTGTTTCAAGTACCGACTATCCATGAATTTATGAAGAATATCCAGAAGAAGGAAAAACCTAAAGTAAGAGAAAGCCATACTGGAGGTATTAAATTTAAAATTGGTTGATGAAATAAAAATAATGAAGGAATATCCTTTCTTTTCATAGAATAGAGTGAATAATTAACAAAATTTGCATTAAGAGGTGATACAGTATGGAAGAAAGAAATGAAGAAGCAGCAGTAGAACCTATTTGGGATACAAATTCAAATCCAAGTAATATTTCAAAGATATTGTTTTGGGTGGGAGGGTTGGAAATTGCATTAGGATTCTTTGTTGCTTTGTATATGGCGGATATGACTTACGAGGTTGGATGGACTACATTTCTAATATGGTTTTTGCCTACTTTAATCTCTGGCCTATTAGTTATCGGATTCGCTGAAGTAATAAAGCTCCTAACGATCATGACAAATAAAATGGATTCATGAAATTATACATTCATTAAATTCACCCTACAATTTGTAGGGTTTTTTTGTTTGCTATTATAATGTAGAAACTGGATGAAATATTAATTATTTGGTTGTGGATAATTAAGGTTATAAAGGGTTGTCTAACCAATACAAAAATGATAGAATGTGGATAATTACATAGTGAGAAATCACTCCAAATCCTTTCAAGTTCGTGGAAAAGAAGCGTTTGTTAACTATCCTCACTCGCCTGTAAAAGTTATGATCATTCCTACAAACGAGGAAGTCATGATTGCACGAGATACTGTGGAAAAAGGATTGTAGAAGAAAGAGGCCGGGACAAAACTGAATAAAACATAAAAAAATCCGAATGATTTCCTAGAAATCAGTTCGGATTTTTTATGTTAGAGAATTCACAGTATCGCTCCGTCAAAATGCTTCGCTTTCCGTGAGCACGGCCTTAAGCTTCCTTAGAATGCAAAGAACGCTTTACTCCGGGATCTTCGACTCGTGCTGTTCCTACAACAGTCTAAGCATCTTGACTACGCTAATCCTCTGCTTTTATACAAACGTTCGTTTTTTGACATCACTGCTTTACTTATGTCCCAGACTCGAGGTTGTTGAAAACTGTATGTAGGCGTGGTTCTCTTGATCCCTCCATGAGAATATGAAGAAAAAGGAACAGGAAAAAATACCGCTTTTCACGGGGCATGCGGAAAGACTCCTCACTGCGATCACAGGAGTCTCTCCTGTCTGCTCGCTCTAATTGTATAAAATGTATATCTTAGACAACACTTGGTTTAGTGATCTATTATCGAAAAAGGGTTTTAGGAAACGTTGAAACTCTTTTATGGGAGAGAAGGTGTTCCAAAGGGCTTATATAAAGCCTGGGGAGGCACACTATTCGCCCATGGAAAGGGGGTATTTTCCTAAAACCCTTTTCTTTTGTTCAGGGTTCAATCACCTATTTTTCAAAACAACATAATATGGATACAATAGAGATAATACCCATTAGGCGAAGGAGTGAGGCTGTTGTCTTCACGTCGAGTTTTAGAACAGATTAAGAAATGGGAAGAACAGCATTTGAATAATGAGACAAATGACTTTGAGATGATTTATTCAGATTGGCTGCAGGACTCGTTTAGGCAAATCAGTCCTAAACTCCGAAAAGATTTTTTCTCAAAGCTGGATGATTGGTTATTCCATACACATGCGTTTCTTCAGGGAACAAATTTTCAAATGGAAGCCAGGGAGAGGATATTAACGGTCGGGCGTATTTTTAATGAGGAAATTGAAGTTATGGAAGACATGCAGCAGCTCAATGTTGATCAATTAACTTACATAGCTGATCAACAAACAGCTAGAAGCCGGTTATACTCTTTTGCTCAAGGCGGGCTGACAGGTACAGGAGGAATTTTTTTATTAGGAATTGATTTTCCATTGATGCTTGCGATGAATCTTAGAACTGTTCAGTTAGTCGGCCTTACATTTGGTCATGAAATGAATCACCCTGCTGAAATGATGCTTTCTTTAAAAGTATTTCATGCAGCTACTTTGCCAAAACGTTTACAAGGAGAAGCCTGGAAAGAAATTACGGAAGAAGTGAAAAACTACCCCTCACAGTTTATATATGAAGGGGAAGAAGAACTTACTGGAGCTCCTTGGATCGAGCAGCCACTTAAACAGGTGTCAAAGACATTGTTTATATTAATGTTTAGAAAGAAGCTGTTCCAAGGTATCCCTTTAGTAAGTATGGCAATAGGAGCGCAGTCTAATTATAATTTAACAAAGAGGATATCAGAGTTTTCAACAAAATTTTATCAATATCGTCATCTACTAAAGCAGGAGGGGTTGTAATGTCAGTAGAACAACATAAACAAGATGCGCCATCAACCATTCGCTGTATGATTATTACAGTAAGTGATACTCGAACAATAGAAACAGATAGAAGTGGAAATTATATAGCTTCTGAATTAATTAAAGGGGATCATGAGATTATAGATCATCTCATTGTACAGGATGATTCTCTTAAAATAAAAGCGGCTGTCCGTCACGGGCTGGAGAGAGAGGATGTTGACGTAATCTTAACAAACGGAGGGACAGGTATCGCAGAGCGTGACGTAACAATAGAGACAGTTACTCCGTTATTTGATAAAGAGATTCCTGGATTTGGGGAGTTGTTCCGTATGTTGAGTTATACTGAAGACATTGGATCTGCTGCGATTTTATCAAGAGCAGCCGCTGGAGTAGCTGATCATACAGCAATATTTTTGATGCCGGGATCAAGCGGCGCGGTGAAGCTGGCGATGAATAAGCTTATCCTTCCTGAAGTGCCCCACATAGTAAGGGAAGTTAATAAAGATTTGTAAATTAAATCAACTCCCTCCATAACAGGAAGGGAGTTGTGTTTTTTATTTTTTTACGTTAGCTTCTCTAACGACTAGAACATCACATTCAGCGTAGCGGGTAATATGCTCTGAAACACTTCCAATAAAGAAGCGTTCCATCAGATTAAGGCCGGTTGCCCCGCAAATAATCAGATCTGCTTTAAATTTAGGCGCTACGTCTTTTGCAATTTTTACTTTTGGGGAGCCATATTCAATGTCAACGGTTACATTTTTTACACCTGCATTTTCGGCTTTCTGTTGATATTCTTCCAATAGTTCTTTGGCGTATTTTTCGGCACGAACGGCAAGTGAACGATCATAAGCTTCTACTGTTGAAAAAGCCCGGGTATCAACAACATGTGATAATATCAGTTGAGCGTCATTCCTGTTAGCTATATCAATTGCTTTTTTAAAAGCCACCTCAGCTGTTTCAGACCCGTCTACAGCCACAACTATATTTTTATATTCAAATGTCATTGTGAACGCTCCTTTCCTTAAGTTACTTATATTATATCATGTATACATTTATACCCATGATGTAATTTTATCTTTTTCTTGAACAGCCTACTTTAACCCTAAAGCTGTGAAAATGATAAGGTAAATACCATGGGGTTCTATTCTATCATAGGTCCTGAACCATGTCTGCCGCAACCCGATTGACTCTCGCGTTTCCCGCAATCATTTTCAGTCACTAATCGGTTTAATATAACCTGTACAATAGAAAACTGTTGTACATCATTTCAGGGGAATTATCAATTTTATCATTAAACTTAACAGGTCCTTTAAGCGTCTTCTATGAAATGTCATATTCATTTGTAGTAAAGTTAATTTATGCAGGGGTTTGAACAAGGAGGGCTAGATATGGGACATGCCATTATTACAGCGGGTACAAAAGGATTAGGCAGAAGGGTAACTGAACAATTTCTAAACAATGGGCACTCTGTAACGGTAACGTATCTGACAGACCGGTCTAAAGTAAATGATCTTCTGCAGAAATACGCCGGCAAAAGAGAACAAATCCAGGTTATTCAGGTAGATGTAAGAGAAACTGAAGATTTGGAGAACCTTGTGAATAAAGCAGTTGAACGCTTTGGAAGAATAGATTTTTTAATAAATAATGCTGGTCCGTATATATTTGAAAGAAAAAAACTTATGGATTATACAACTGATGAATGGGATTCTATGATACGTGGAAACCTAGATGCATCATTTCACCTGTTAAAATTAGTAATACCTTACATGCGGCAGCAAAAGTTCGGGAGAGTTATTCATTATGGATTTCAAGGAGCAGGTTCTGCTCCGGGGTGGATTTACCGATCTGCATTTGCCGCAGCAAAAGTGGGTCTTGTCTCTTTAACCAAAACTATTGCATTCGAGGAAGCAGAGTATGGAATTACTTCGAATATGATCTGCCCGGGAAATATTACCGGTGAAATGAAGGAAGGTACGATTAAAGAAAGTCGGGAGGTTAATGACATCACCACTCCAATTGGCCGTCCGGGTACGGGAGAAGATATTGCCCGAACAATTGAATTCCTCTGCCAGAAGGACTCCGATATGATTACAGGAACCATATATGAAGTAACAGGGGGACTGGATGTCATCCACAGACATCGTTGATGAAATTTGAAAATTCTAATTTTCATTCAAAGTATAGGGGAAAGCAAGCGGTTTTGTTACAATGAAAGTGCTTTCACGTAATTCGGCTATTCATGTCATATTTTTGGTGTTATAGTGGAATCGGATAGGAAAGTATTACCACAAAACTGTATAGGAAATGGGAGGTTATAACGCTGTGAAGATAGGTGTGCCAACAGAAGTCAAAAATAACGAAAACCGTGTAGCAATGACTCCAGCAGGCGTGGTCAGTTTAGTTGGAGCGGGGCATGAAGTGTTTATGCAGAAGGATGCAGGCTTAGGTTCAGGATTTACTGATGAACAGTATGTGGAAGCTGGCGCGAAAATTGCAGAAACTGCTGAAGAAGCTTGGAGTCAGGAAATGGTGATGAAAGTAAAGGAGCCGCTTCCTGAAGAATATGATTACTTCTATGAAGGTCTTATATTATTTACTTATCTGCATTTAGCACCGGAACCAGAGTTGACTAAAGCACTGGTGGATCGCAAGGTTTCAGCCATTGCTTATGAAACTGTTCAGCTCTCAAATGGTTCTTTGCCGCTCCTTACACCTATGAGTGAAGTAGCCGGAAGAATGGCTTCTCAAATAGGTGCACAAGTGTTGGAGAAAACCAACGGAGGCCGGGGTGTATTGCTTGCTGGGATTCCTGGTGTGAGTCGTGGTCGAGTGACAGTTCTCGGCGGAGGAGTAGTAGGGACGAACGCTGCAAAAATTGCCGCCGGACTTGGTGCTGATGTCACTATTATAGATTTAAATCCGGATCGTCTTCGTCAGCTCGATGACATTTTTGGTAAAGAAATTAATACATTGATGTCTAACCCCTTAAACATACATGAGGCCTTGAAACGTACGGATCTTGTCATTGGAGCCGTACTTATACCAGGGGCTAAAGCACCTAAGATAGTTACTGAAGAAATGGTAAAGGATATGCCTGAGGGTTCAGTCATCGTAGATGTAGCGATTGACCAGGGTGGAATTTTCGAAACGACTGATCGTATTACAACGCACGATAACCCAACCTATGAAAAACATGGTGTACTTCACTACTCTGTAGCTAATATGCCTGGAGCAGTTCCGAGAACATCAACGCTCGGGCTTACAAATGTAACTGTTCCATATGCTCTCCAATTAGCAAATAAGGGATATAAGAAAGCGTGTTTAGATAATGAAGCTTTATTTAAAGGCATTAACACACTAGATGGCTTTGTAACATACAAAGCTGTTGCAGAAGCACATAATATTGAATATGCAGATGCCAGGGATTTACTTAATAAATAAAGTAAATGAAAAACAGCAGAACAAACTAGCGTTCTGCTGTATTTTTATAAAAAGTAGAAAATAATGAAACAAAATGAATTCCCAACCGTAAATACAAGTACGCAGGGTCAATGGTGAAGGAGAGGTGAAAGCGTGGGCTTTTTTTCAAAACTGTTTTCTAAACAGCAGGATCAGAAGCAGGAAGTAAAAGAACGAAATGCATTAAACTTACAAATTGGAGATATTATCACGTATGATCTTGTGGATTATGAAGTAGTTGGTAAAATTACTTATCGTGATGGAGGGTATGAATGGTTCTCGTACCAATTATTAGAAGGGAAAAACATTAAATGGCTGGCTGCAGAAATGGATGACGAGCTTGAACTTGGAATCTATGAGACCATTAAGCTGCCAGTGAATTCATTTCCTGCTAAAATGGAATATGAGAGTATGACTTATCACAAAGATGAGGAAGGTGAAGCGCATGTAGTCGGAGAAGGCCGAAGCAAAAACGTGAACGGTCAAACGATCCGTTATGCGGAATACCTGTCAGAGGATGAAGAAACATATTTGTCCTTAGAATCCTGGGGAAGTGAAGTCGAAGTAAGCTATGGTTTCGACATTGAGGAATATGAACTTAAAATAATAGCTGGATCTAATTAAGGAGGAAGTTAAATGTTTAAATTTTTTAACCGTGTAAAAACCGTCGTGGGCAGTGAATTAAATTCGATGTTGGATAAAGCAGAAGATCCTGTTAAAATGCTCGAGCAGTTTATGCGTGATATGGAAAATGACATTAGAGATGCTGAGACTGCTGTAGCCAAACAAATTGCTAATGAAAAGATGCTGAAGCGTAAATATGATGATTCTCAGGCTCTTGCTGATAAACGCATGAAGCAGGCTGAGAAAGCGATTGAAGCTGGTAATGAGGACTTAGCGCGGAGAGCATTAGAGGATAAAAATAATCAGCAGGAACAAGCCGATCAATTAAAAGGTTCCTATGAAGGGGCGGAACAAGATTCCGCGAACCTTCGCAAGAAACTGGACGAAATGAAAAAAGAATATCAAGAAATGAAACTGAAGAAGGATTCACTTAAAGCCAGAGCGGAATCTGCGCAGACGAGGACGAAAATGAACCGCACGATGTCAAGTATTGGCAGTGATGAGTCCCGCCAGGGCTTTGATCGTATGGAAGAGAGAGTTATGCAGTATGAGGCGGAAGCAGAGACAAGTGAAGATTTATCGAAATCCAACCGATCACTGGATGATGAATTCGAGGAATTAGACAAAAACGACAGCGTAGATGACGAGTTAGCAGCCCTGAAGAAAAAACTAAATAAATAAATAAAATAATTGCTTACTAAATGTGCCTGGCAATCGTTCAGGCACATCTCATTTTTTATGAAGGGAGGAGACTAAATTGAAGGATTATGCTGGTCTGTTCATTGTCATTATTATTGCAGTTGTCATTGCGTTTAATTCTTTTGGATCGTTTGGAGACGGTTCTAAAGGAATGTCAGGCTCTAATGCCGAGGATACATATGAAGACTTACCAAGCGAACCGCCCCGAAGTGAGATTCTGGAGTCAATTGAACAGTCAAATACTGAATCTGTCCGTGTATTATTAAGTAATAGTTTTCCGCAGCTGGATACAGTCGAAACTGATGAAGGAAAGTCTGAAATATTTATGACTAAAGAACTAACGATGCCAGAAGTGGCCGAAGAGATTGAAGGAAAGATTGAACCTGAGGAAGTCAGCGAACGTGAAGACGGAAAACAGGTACTCGTGTATCCTGATGAATTTGTTATTCTGCAAGAGAGTGACGAGGAGCCTGGGTTAATTTTAATTGAGCTTTCAAGTGATGAATTTGTTCGGAATAATTATTCACCAAGCTTCTTCCAGGGTTTACTTGCTTATACTTTATTAAACCGTATGCTTGGGTCAAATGACTGGGCTGAACGCAGAGAGTCCAGATGTCAATCCGGCGGAGACTGTTATGGAGGTTATTCTATGTACGGAGGGTCAGGGTCTGATTCTTCAGGGTCATTTAGAGGTTCATCCAACCGGGGCGGAGGACCTGGTTCAGGAAAATAAAGGAGGAAATAATATGGAACCATTATTAGCTACAATAGGATATTTTGCAATTGGGATTGTAGTAGTTGTAATAGGATTGTTTATTTTTGAGCAATTAACAAGACAGTACAAAGACTGGGACGAAGTAAAGGCGGGAAATCAGGCCATCGCCATGTCGATCTCAGGTAAGATTATCGGGATATGTATTGTACTTTCATTCGCAATTTATCACAGCTTTACTATTTGGGATACATTGCTCTGGGGCGCGTGCGGGGTGGCCCTGCAAATGATTGCCTACCTGCTGTTTGAGTTATTTACTAGAAAGTTTTCTGTAGAAACTCAGTTGAAAGAGAACAACACTGCTGTTGGTATTATTTCAATGGGAGTATCCATTGGGATTGCTTTTGTTATTGGAGCATCGATTACATAACACCTCGCCAGAAGAAGCCGCTATGAGTTTATCCATAGTGGTTTTTAATTGGTAAGCACAGCATAGATTATCGGAGTGAAATTAAATGGAGACTGATGGAATAAAAAAAAGCAGGCTTATTTATTGGGCTTCAGGAATTGTTTCAATATGCGGCATTATTTTTGAAGTATTATTCGGGGCTTTAGGCTCTTACATTCTAGGAGACGGGGTAAAGCAGTACACGATTACAATCAGCCTTTTTCTCACAGGTATGGGAATTGGAGCAAGCATTAGTGAAAAAGTAATGAAAAATTTGATTGTCACTTTTATTTGGATTGAATTTATGGTTGCCTTGATTGGCGGCTTTTCTAGCTTTACAATGTTTGGAATGACTGCATTCGCCCCGGGTGGTACAGACGCTTTCTTCTTGTATCTTGTAACGTTTGCCATTGGTGCATTAACAGGTTTGGAACTGCCTATATTGATTAGGAAAGCGAATGAGATCGGAGTGGAATTAAGCCGCAGTACGGCAAGGGTGTTATTTTCGGATTATGCAGGCGGTCTTATTGGTGGTTTACTGTTCGCTTTTTATCTGCGGCCACAGATGGGAATGGTCAAGAGCGCTTTCTTTGTCGCTTGTATTAATTTAGCTGTAGCCTGCGTGGTATTGTACTTGTTCCGTTCTGAAATCAGGCGCATGTTCATTCATATGTCGGCAGCTGTATTCATTGGAATACTTCTGATTGCCGGGTTATTTTTTGGAGAAGAAGTGGCTTTTTCTTTTGAACAGAAATTATATAAGGATCCTATCATTCATAGTGAAGAGAGCGCTTATCAAAAAATTATTATGACGCGTGATGATAATGATACTCGTTTATTCTTAGACGGGTCTCTGCAATTCAGTTCAACCGATGAGCACAGGTATCATGAAACACTTGTACACCCTCCCATGGAAGCTGCTGATGAAAAAGAAGAGATTCTAATTCTTGGCGGCGGGGACGGAATCGCAGCTAAAGAAGTATTAAAGTACCCCGAAGTGGAACGTGTGTCCCTCGTAGATTTAGATCCGGCTGTAACACACCTGGCCTCATCCGACCGGCATTTAATTGAGTTAAACGAAAATGCTCTCAACGATGAACGCGTGGAAGTTGAGAATGCCGACGCATTTAAGTATTTAGAAGAAGCTGAGGATTTATTTGATGTAATCATTATTGATCTGCCGGATCCTAACAACGAAAGCTTGAATAAGCTCTACACCAGAGAATTTTATTCCTTAGTAAGAAATCACCTGGAGCCGGGGGGAGTTTCTATGATTCAGGCTACAAGCCCTCTTTTTGCAAGAGAAGTTTATTGGACAATTGATGAAACGGTCAGAGACACAGGACTTTCGGTTGAGAATTTTCACGTCGATATTCCGAGCTTTGGAAACTGGGGATTCATTATGGCCAGCAGAAGTGAAATTAACCCTGAATCTATTACGATTAACGAAGAAACTGAATTCTTAACCAATGATCTGCTTCATTCCATGACAGTGTTTGGAAAAGATGAAGATAGGGAAATCGTAAACAGTGAAGGCGAGTCTGTTTCACTAGAACCGAATACATTGATCCATCCTAATTTAATTCAAAAATATGAACAGGCTTGGCAAAATTATTAATAAATTCTTAAGGAGTGGTAGAGTGAAGGTCTCTTTTCATGGACATGCAGTAGTTAAAGTAGAAGCGAATGGAAAAACGATTTTAATCGACCCTTTCATTTCTGGAAACGGAAATACGGATTTAGAAGCGGACAAAGTTGAAGCTGATGTTATTTTGTTAACTCATGGGCACAACGACCACGTAGGGGATACATTTGATATTGCTGAACGCTGTAATTCTCAGGTGGTCGCCCCATTTGAATTAGCAACCTACCTTGGGAATAAGGGATTAAACGCGCATCCAATGTATATTGGTGGAAGTCACAGTTTCGATTTTGGAACGGTTAAATTCACTCAGGCATTTCATGGGTCTTCTTATACAGAAGAAGACGGTACTACTATTTATACAGGTATGCCAACAGGAATATTGCTCACAATTGATGGAAAGACAATTTATCATTTGGGAGACACCGGATTATTTTCTGACTTGAAGATGATTGGAGAGCAGAATAACATTGATCTTGCATTCGTACCGATTGGCGACAATTTTACAATGGGGCCTGAGGACGCCTTAATGGCAGCTGAGTGGATTAATGCGAAACAGGTGGTTCCTATTCATTACAACACATTTGAATTAATTGAACAGAATGGCAAAGGTTTTGCTGAGAAAGTCAAACCTGGAAAAGGCCGTGCACTTGAGCCGGGAGAAGCAATAGACCTGTAAAGCAAAGAAAAGTCCACATAGAAGTGGGCTTTTTTATATGGGATTAGAAATAAATGAGGTTGTATTCCTGTGAACGATTGCGGTCTAACTGTATCACTTGTATAATAACAATAATAGCGAAAAATACTAGTACAGTTAGAAAGTTTGGTGATCTTATTGGCTACAAAACACGAACAGATCTTAGATCATATTGACTCTCTTTCCGTTGGCAGAAAAATATCGGTCAGAGGAATAGCTAAAGCATTAAACGTTAGTGAAGGCACAGCGTATCGAGCCATTAAAGAAGCGGAAAATCAAAACATGGTAAGTACAATAGAACGTGTGGGCACCATCCGTATTGAAAAAAAGAAAAAAGAAAACATTGAACGGCTTACCTTTGCCGAAATTACAAAAGTAGTAGATGGCCAAGTTTTAGGCGGTCGGGAGGGGTTACACAAAACCTTAAATAAATTTGTTGTAGGTGCAATGAAATTAGAGGCCATGATGCGATACACGGAAGCAGGGTCTCTTTTAATAGTGGGTAATCGGACGAATGCCCATGAACTGGCAGTAAAAGAGGGTGCAGCAGTGCTGGTTACAGGAGGCTTCGATACTTCAGACAAAGTAAAGAAGCTGGCTGATGAAAAGAAACTCCCTGTAATTTCTACAAGCTATGATACGTTTACGGTAGCTACAATGATTAACCGGGCAATTTACGACCAGTTAATCAAAAAGGAAATTGTACTGGTAGATGATATATACACGTCTTTTGAAGAAGCTAGTTATTTAACTACGCACGATACTGTTTCCAGGTGGCACGAATTAAATGAAACGACACATCACAGCCGCTATCCTGTAGTAGATTTAAAAAATCGAGTGGTCGGGATGGTGACATCAAAGGATGTAATTAATAAAGATTCTTCCTTAAAGATTGACAAGGTTATGACCAAGAACCCAATGACTGTTCAGACGAAAACTTCTCTTACCAATGCGGCTCATATGATGGTGTGGGAAGGTATTGAACTTATGCCGGTTATCGATCAGGCTCATAAGCTTAAAGGTATTATTTCAAGACAAGATGTTTTAAAAGCTCTGCAAAATCTGCAGCGGCAGCCGCAAATTGGAGAAACGATAGATGATTTAGTGAGTAATCAGCTGGAAGTAAGCGCAGAAGACGATCAAACCTTCAAATTAAGAACGACCGTCACCCCGCAGATGACAAATCAGCTGGGTACTCTATCCTATGGAGTCTTCACCTCTCTCATAACCGAAGCCTCCAGCCGTTTACTTAGCAAGCATAAGAAAGGAAATTTAGTTGTTGAAAACATTTCACTTTTATTTATCAAGCCTGTGCAGCTGGAGAGCGATATAGAAATTACACCTCAGCTGCTGGAGATGGGGAGGAAAGTGGCCAAAGTTGATGTAGAGGTCCGGTATGAAGATGCTGTAGTAGGTAAAGCTCTCTTAATGGCTCAGCTAATTGATCGATAAATAAAAAGCCGCTGATCAGCGGCTTTTTTCACGTAAACGATCATATTCTTGTTGATAGTGTCTGCTGGCTTTTAAACCTAACCTAACCTGCATCACACCTAGAATTAAGAAAACAATGCCGATAAATAAGGAGAGTCTTGTTTCATAGAGTAAATATTGGTTAATTCCAAAGAAGAACACAAATACTCCCAGCGCCATCTTTGCTTTACTATTTAAGTATTCCTGGGAGAGAGGATCCTTAGTTTTAACAACCATCACTTTATAGTATATATAAAGTACAAATGATAAAAGTATGATAATGGGAAAAAGTATCAATCTAATCGACTCCTGCCTGAAAAATTAAATGAGGTTCGGTGTATATTGTAGCTTGTTTTAGTATGTTTTGCTACATCATTGTGTGAACTTATGTGATAATACTAGTAAGAATTATGAATGAAAGAGGTTTGGTATAAATGGCTGTCCAGCAGATTTTAGATATGATAAATAAATTTAATACTATTATAATTCATCGTCACGTCCGACCTGACCCTGACGCATTTGGCTCCCAGGCTGGCCTGGCGGAATTGATCCGTCATAATTATCCGGACAAGAAGGTTCTTATTGCCGGGGAGGATGAGCCGAGTCTGCAATTCCTGGCCAAAATGGATAATGTGGCTGATCAAGACTATGAGGAAGCTCTGGTTATTGTATGTGATACAGCGAATCAGCCAAGAATTGATGACCAGCGTTATGCAGGTGGGGAAAAATTAATTAAGATTGATCACCACCCAATAGTTGATTCTTTTGGAGATATTAGCTGGGTGGATACAGAAGCCAGTTCCACTTCAGAAATGGTGTATTATTTATTCAAAGAATGGGAGAAGCGAGGCGGTTCTTTAAACCATAAAGGAGCAGAGCTGCTTTATTGTGGAATTGTCGGTGATACAGGCCGTTTTCTATTTCCTAGTACAACGGAAAAAACTTTTCGTGCGGCTTCAGAATTAGTAAGTTACGACTTTAGCAGACCGGAAATGTACAATCAGATGTATCAGACGCCTGTCAAGGTTGCAAAGTTAAAAGGGCATGTGTTGGAGAACTTTAAACTGTATCCAGAAGGCTATAGCACAGTCAGTCTGCCCAAAGATATCTTAGAAAAATATGAAGTAACAGCGACGGAGACGAGTGCATTGGTTGGACTTCTTGGGGATATTGAAGGAATATTAGCATGGGTTTATTTTGTTGAGGAAGAAGATAGTATTCGTGTTCGTCTGCGTTCAAAAGGACCTGTGGTGAACAAGATTGCAGAGAAGCATAAGGGTGGCGGGCACCCTATGGCTGCCGGAGCAACGGCTGAATCCTGGGAAGAAGCAGAGGAAATTACTCAAGAGTTAAAGGAAGCATGTACCGTTTTCACACATCCGAACGGCTGAATAAATGCCTCCTCTAATTTTCGAGTGTTATAGATAAATAAAGCTCCAGCTGATTGGCTATAATGAGTCTGTCTATGGTTAATGTGTAGGTGAAATTGTCTACGATAAACTGTTTATTTTCAATTGTTGCAATTATGAGTTCACTCTGGTCGCTGATATCTTCTATATTTTCACCAGTGAGGCTTTGAAGCTGATCCTTTACCATAGATGAAAGCTGATGCTGTGTTAATTTGTCAACCTGCAGTTCCTTGGCATTGGTGTAATTAGGAATTACTTCTTGAACTGTTATGGCCTGGCTTTTTTCCTCATCAGCTTCCTTTTCTTCATTAACAAGGCTTTCGTATTTAGCTTCTATTTCATTAAGTTCTGATGAAAGTTCAATGTTTTCCTCTTCTAAGTGTTCGTGAAGTTGATCATTAATGAAGACAAACAGAATATAGCCGGCGATAGCACCGAATACACACCCTGCATAAAACCTTCTCCATTCTCTCCTTCTTAATTGTGGAGGAATGTACATTAAGTAACCTCCTCTCCTAATAACAGCTCAAATACGAACAAAGCTGTCTGCACTCCTCCCATTGCCGCAATAATAATCATGACCTGTTTAAATAAATCGAATGTGGACCCTTCAAATATTCCTCTTTCAAAATTACTGATAGCATCGAATGTACCTCCGATTGCTGCTACAATTGCCCAAATCCTAAGTCCTTTGGCGATTCTGAACATAGATGTCAGAGGGGCCTCCCCTGTAAGGAAACTGCCGATACTTCCAATAAGTGTGCCTCCCATAATGACTCCAAAAGCAATAAAAAAACATTGGATCATTGATATGACTAATCTTTCTTCCATATTTTAACCTCTTCCTTAAAGAAGTAATGGTTATTCATAACCAAGCTATTCTTTCTACTAAGAATATATGCAGGACGCTTTTATCATCTGATTGAATTCCATATAATAATAATGAGAGAGAGGTGAACGGGATGTCTTACACTCACTTACAGGTACATAGCGGCTATAGTTTAATGAACAGTACCATCCAGATTCCACAACTTGTAGAAAAAGCGAAAAGTCTCGGTTTTACCTCATTAGCGTTGACTGATGAATATATATTAAGTGGTTCTATAGCTTTTTATCAGGAGTGCAAAGCTTTCGGGATCAAGCCGATTATCGGTTTAAAGCTCAATGTATCCTATAGAAACGAACTCTTTCCGGTGACTATTCTTGCTAAGAACAAAATTGGCTATCAAGTTCTGCTGCAGTTAAGCACTAAAGGTCAGATAAATGAAAATGGTATAGAACTGAAAGATTTTAAGGATTCGGCCGATGAATTAGTAGCCATTGTTACAGTTTCAGATACTTCCTGGGCTGATGCTCTCAGTCATCACTCTCCGGGACGCATGGACGAAGAGGTCAAAGAATGGAAAGAAATGTTTAAGGATTTCTATTTAGGAGTTAAAGATTATGGTATTCATCTGGAAAGACAAATCCATTCTCCTCTAAAAGAATGGTCAGTGCAGCACCAAATTCCTGTTACTAATATGAACCAAGTCCGATATTTAGAAAAAGAGGACTCCGAGGCTTATTATTGTTTGCGTGCAATCGCTTTAAACGCTCCTGGGGAGAGAGAAAATAAGGAGTCTCACCAATACTTAAAGTCTCCTGAAGAGATGGAGACCTACTTTAAAGATTGGTGGCCGGAAGTTCTTGAAAGCAACAAGGCGATCGTCGATTCATGCGAGGTTGAACTAGAATTTAATCAAACATTGCTGCCCTCCTATCCTGTCCCGAAGGGGAAATCGGCAGATGACTATTTAAGATCGATATGTGATGAAAAATTAAGTACAACATATTCTCCTAACAATGAAAAAGCTCAACAAAGACTAGAACGTGAGCTTGACGTTATTACTTCTATGAATTTTAGTGACTATTTTTTAATTGTCTGGGATTTTATAGATTATGCTAAAAAGAATAATATAGCAGCGGGACCAGGCAGGGGTTCTGCCGCAGGATCGATTGTAAGTTATCTGCTTGGAATCACACAGGTGGATCCGTTAGCTTATGATTTATTATTTGAAAGATTCCTAAATCCGGAGCGTATTACGATGCCGGATATTGACATTGACTTCCCTGATGACCGTCGAGATGAAGTTATTGATTACGTAGCAAAAAAATACGGAAAAGAACATGTGGCTCAAATATGCACATTTGGTACATTTGCAACTCGGAGCGTCTTGAGGGAATTATTTAAAGTATTTGAAATTGACGAAAGTGACGCTGCTTTTATTTTAAAACAGCTTTCCTCAGGAACCAGTCAATCATTGAAATCCGCCGTACAGCAATCAGACGCTTTGAAGCAATATATCCGATCTTCCCCTTTGCTTATTAAACTGTTTCGTGTAGCTTCTAAGCTTGAGGGTCTTCCTAGACATGTATCTACTCACGCTGCTGGAGTTGTGATCAGTGAAAACCCATTGGTGAACCATACCGCACTTATGCGTGGACAGGCTGAAGTTCCGCTTACGCAGTTAGCGATGGGGGATCTAGAGAATATAGGCTTGTTGAAGATGGATTTCCTAGGTCTAAGAAATCTTTCATTATTGAGAAAAATGGAAGCGAAAATAAAGAGTTATAAATCCCCTGATTTTCAATACAGCAGCATAAAGTTAGACGACGAGAAGACATTTGAATTGTTACAGAAAGGTCGTACAAACGGAGTGTTCCAGCTTGAGTCTCAAGGAATGAAAAGCGTGCTGCAGAGATTGAAGCCGACCCATTTTGAAGACGTCGTAGCAGTGAATGCGCTTTATCGTCCGGGACCAATGGAATATATCCCTGTTTACATTAAACGAAAACACAATATAGAGAAGGTTTCTTATCCTCATCCTATGCTTAAGCCGATTCTGGAAAAAACATTTGGTGTGCTCGTGTATCAGGAACAAATTATGCAAGTGGCTCAAAAAGTAGCAGGCTATTCCCTGGGAGAAGCGGACTTGTTAAGAAGAGCCGTCAGTAAAAAGCAAAGAAATGTTCTTGAGCAGCAGCAGGATCAGTTTGTGAAAAGTTCAAAACAGAATGGATTTGATCAGGCAGTGGCTGTTCAATTGTTTGAATGGATTGTTAAGTTTTCAAACTATGGGTTCAATCGCAGTCACGCCGTAGCATACAGTTATATTTCATACCAATTAGCTTATATTAAAGCTCACTTCCCATCTATATTTATGTCAGAATTAATCAACGCCACAATTGGCGATAAAGATAAACTCGCTTCATACGTTAAAGAAGCCAGGGATCTTAAATTGAAAGTGAAGGCGCCATCTATTAATTCCAGTTATCCTTATGCTTTAGACGAGCAAGGTTCAATTCGTTTAGGTTTTTTATCTATTAAAGGTATAGGGTATCCTGCTGCGCAGGCTATCGTTGAGGAGAGAAAAAAAAGTAAGTTTAAAAGTCTTTATGATTTTTGTCTCCGACTGCAGGCTAAGGACATTAATCGTAGTGTACTGGAGGCCCTTATTATGGGTGGGGCTTTTGATGAAGTCCAGCAGAACAGAGCCGGTCTGTTAGCCAGCATTGATCAAGCTCTTGAGCAGGGAGAGCTCTTTAGGGAATTTCAAGATGTGCCAGATTTGTTTTATGAAGATGGCAGTATAGATGGCCAGTTAGTTCCTGTAGAGCCTTTTCCTATATTAAAAGAACTGGCCTTAGAGAAAGAAACACTGGGAATATACTTATCCAAACACCCGTTGGAAACTCATCGTAACAGCCTGGCTGCTGAAGGATACAAAACACTTTTGGAATGTGCCAAGCTGAGTAATAAAAGTTCGGTACAAGCCGCCGCTGTCATAGATGAAATTAAAGAGATCCGGACGAAGCGGGGGGATCCAATGGCATTTTTAACGATTAGTGATGAGACAGAAGAGATGGAAGCTGTCTTGTTTCCTGCCATTTATCGTGAAGTCAAACAGCGGTTAGAACAGAATCAGCTCGTTTTAATTAACGGAAAAATGGAAGAAAGAAATAATAAGAAGCAATTAATCATTAATGAAACAAGCAAATTTCATAACCAAAGGTTTACAGAGAGTGAAGGAAAAAGACTGTTTATCAAAACGACAACTAAAGAAGAAGCCCGCCTCCTGGAGAGGTTAAGAAAAGTAGCATCGTATTTCCCGGGTAATACGACGGTGATTGTTTTTGTTGAGGAAGAACGAAAAACTTATCAGCTTGATTCCTCTTATTTTTTGAATCCAACGAAATCCTGCATGCAAAAGCTATATGATTTTTTTGGGGAAGAATCCGTTGTTTTAAAAGATAATAACAAGAAAATTTAAAATCTTAGTCCACTGTTTTGAAGTTCTTTACACAAGCTGTTGATCTGTTATAATTAAGGAGTTAATGGTGGTCTGACCACTAGATTCGGTAGTATTCTACAGTTCTAACAAAGGAGCGTGTACCTGTGTCAAATTTGAGAGACGAAGCACTACATATACATCGTGCTAATAAAGGAAAACTAGAAACGAATTCCAAAGTACCCGTGCGAAATGCCAGAGATTTAAGCCTTGCTTATTCTCCGGGTGTAGCAGAGCCATGTAAAGAAATTTATGATCATAAAGAGACTGTTTATGATTACACTATGAAGGGCAATATGGTTGCTGTAGTTAGTGACGGATCCGCTGTACTTGGACTTGGAAATATCGGTCCGGAGGCAGCGCTTCCAGTAATGGAAGGAAAGGCAGCTTTGTTTAAAAGCTTTGCCGGGGTAGATGCTTTTCCGATTTGTTTAAATACAAGAGATATTGATCAAATTGTCCAGACTGTTAAATTAATGGAGCCTACTTTTGGCGGTGTCAATTTGGAGGATATTGCAGCTCCCAATTGTTTTATTATAGAAGACCGCTTGAAAAAAGAAACAAACATTCCAATTTTTCATGATGATCAGCACGGTACAGCAATTGTTACTGTAGCAGGGTTGATGAACGCTCTAAAAATCACAGGTAAAAGCTTTTCAGAGATTAAAGTAGTTGCAAATGGCGCTGGAGCAGCAGGGATTGCAATTATTAAACTCCTTTATCATTTTGGTGTTAGAGACATTGTAATGTGTGACTCTAAAGGAGCAATTTATGAAGGACGTACTTCAGGAATGAACGATGTCAAAGACGAAATTGCTAAGATTACGAACAAGGATAAGCAGGCAGGCAACCTTGAAGAAGTAATGGAGGGTGCTGATGTCTTTATCGGTGTTTCAGTAGGTGGGCTGCTGTCAAAGGAAATGGTTTCCCGTATGAATAAAGATGCCATTATTTTTGCCATGGCTAATCCAGAACCTGAAATCATGCCTGAAGACGCTAAGGAAGCAGGAGCACGAGTCATTGGAACCGGTCGTTCTGACTTCCCTAACCAAGTGAATAACGTATTAGCATTTCCAGGAATATTCCGTGGGGCTTTAGACGTCAGAGCAACAAGAATTAATGAAAAGATGAAAATAGCGGCCGCTGAGGCTATTGCTTCTCTCGTCAGTGAGGAAGACTTAAATGAAGATTATGTTATTCCTGCTCCTTTTGATGCCAGGGTAGCGCCTGCTGTTGCAGCCAGCGTTGCTAAAGCAGCAATGGAATCGGGAGTTGCTCGGCATCACGTTGATCCTGAAGAGGTTGCTGAGAAAACCAGATATCTAACTTTAATAGATGAGGAAGAATAAACTGTGGAGAAAGGCCTTTGGCTTTTCTCCTTGAATTTTGTCACTATGAAAGGGGTCTGTTCGATGACGCATACGTTAGATGAGAAGGTATATGAAGGAGTGCTAGAACAGATTAAAGCTTACATTGAAGATAAGAAGCTTGAACCAGGTGATAAACTGCCATCTGAAAGGATGTTCAGCGAACTGCTTCAAGTAGGGAGGTCTTCAATAAGGGAAGCTTTACGAGCCCTTGAGTTGTTGGGACTGATCGAAACAAGACGCGGTGAAGGAACGTTTATGAGGGCTTACCGTCCCTATCATATGGTAGGTCTGCTGTCTAAATTTCTTCTTAACAACACGAGAACAAGAGAAGAACTTCTCGCAGCTAAACAAATGCTTGAAAAGGAAATTTTAATTCTATCAATCGGTCAGTTATCAAGCGAACAGCTTGCCAAGTTACAATTAATGCTCCCGGAAGCTTGTAATAGTGAGGATCACCTGAAATTATTCACATATTTATTTGAAGAATCCCATCATCCCCTGCTATTATCTATGTGGCAGTTCATTTGCGGGTTTACGCACACCGTTCACGATATTACGTATTCGGATGATTGGTACAGAAGGATGTACCAGGCTATGATTAAACAATCCAAAGAGCAAATGTACTCTTTGTTTTAATATAAATTTGTCGATCTGTTAAACGACCGACAGCTTTCGTTATCAAATGTATAATAGTTTATGTATTATGACATAGAAATGACCCTTGTCCTAAAGGAGGAATTGCCTTGCTTAGAGATTTTTTCAGCAAGAAAAAACGCTACGCATCCATACCAAGTCAAGAGGCAAAGCAGGATGTACCTGAAGGGCTTATGCAAAAATGCCCTAGCTGCCAAAAGATTTTTTATAGAAAAGAACTTATTCGAAACATGAATGTCTGCCCACATTGTGACCATCACCATAACCTCAATGCCTTTGAGCGAATTGAGCATTTGTTTGATGATAACTCCTTTGAAGAATGGGACAAGAATATGATTTCAAACAACCCGCTAAATTTCCCGGATTATGAAGAAAAGCTGGAGAAGGATCGATTGAAATCTGCATTAAATGAAGCAGTTATAACTGGAAAAGCAGCGTTGAACGGAAACGAAACAGCGCTGGCTGTCATGGACTCCCGCTTTCGAATGGGAAGTATGGGATCGGTTGTAGGTGAAAAGATCACCAATGCTGTAGAAAATGCAAGAAAAGAGGAACTTCCTTTTATCATATTCACAGCATCCGGAGGAGCGAGGATGCAGGAGGGTGTTCTAAGCTTAATGCAAATGGGGAAAACTTCTGTTGCATTACGCCGTCATCACGAAAACGGCGGTTTATTTATATCTGTAATGACACATCCTACTACGGGCGGGGTGTCTGCCAGCTTTGCTTCTGTGGGAGATTACAACTTTGCAGAGCCAGGTGCACTGATTGGTTTTGCAGGACGGCGTATTATTGAGCAGACCATTCGTGAGAAGCTTCCAGATGATTTTCAAACGGCAGAATTTTTATTGCAGCATGGTCAGTTAGACCGTGTAGTGCACCGCCATGAAATGAAGGAAACCCTTTCCACAGTTTTAGATATACATTGTAAGGAGGGGCAGCTTTAATGAAGCACGTGCTGGAGTTTGAGAAACCCGTTATTGAACTTCGTGATAAAATCACTGAATTAAAAAGGTTAACGGAAGAAAGCGAAATGGACTTAAGTGAAGAAATTGCTACTCTTGAGCAGCGGTTGGAGAAATTAGAGAAAGATGTATATGACCGGATGGCTCCCTGGGATCGTGTGCAAATGGCAAGACACCCCGAACGGCCTACAACCCTGGATTATATTGAACATTTATTCAGTGACTTTCTTGAACTTCACGGAGATCGCTTATTTGGTGATGACGAGGCGATTGTCTCAGGTATAGCTAAGTTTAATGGTGAGCCTGTGACAGTCATCGGTCATCAACGTGGTAAAGATACGAAAGAAAACATTAAGCGGAATTTTGGTATGCCGCATCCGGAAGGTTACCGTAAAGCACTGCGGCTCATGAAGCAGGCTGAGAAATTTAATCGCCCGGTTATTACATTTATTGATACAAAAGGGGCGTATCCAGGACGTGCTGCAGAAGAACGGGGTCAAAGCGAAGCGATCGCACGGAACCTTGTAGAGATGGCAGGCTTAAGAGTCCCGGTAATCTGCGTGGTTATTGGTGAAGGTGGAAGCGGCGGAGCACTTGGTTTGGGCATTGGTGATCACATCTATATGCTGGAGAACTCCACCTATTCTGTCATCTCTCCAGAAGGGGCGGCAGCTTTACTATGGAAGGATTCGAATCAAGCACAAAGAGCAGCTGAAACAATGAAAATTACGGCGCAGGATTTAAAAGAGTTAAAGGTAATAGATGATGTAATTCCTGAAATTAGAGGAGGAGCTCATCGTAATATTGAAAAACAGGCTGAGAGAATAGGCGAATATGTACAAAGATCATTAACTGAATTGCAAAATAAAGACAAAGAGGTTCTATTGGAGGATCGATTCAGCAAATATAAAAAGATTGGCGATTACTCAGAACTTAATATATAATTAGATTCGGAAAATGAATAGGTTGTCCTTTCTAAGGAAAGTCGCACTCACGAAATGTGCGGCTTTTGTCATCTTATGAGAATGGTGACGCTTACACAAAGGATGTTATGGTTTGATTTACTCGGTATTTGGGCACACAGACTAAAAAGAACTACTTTACTTTTGAGGTGATGGAAGATGAAGAGAATTGGTGTGTTGACAAGTGGTGGAGATTCACCAGGTATGAATGCAGCCATTCGCGCAGTTGTTCGAAAAGCAATTTTTCATGATATTGAAGTATATGGAATTGAACATGGCTTTCAAGGGTTAATTGATGGCTCTATCAGGAAAATGGAACTAGGTTCTGTAGGGGATATTATCCAGCGTGGAGGAACTATGCTGTACTCTGCCCGTTGTGAAGAGTTTAAAACAGAAGAAGGTCAGGAAAAAGGTATTCATCAGCTTAAGAAGCATGGTATCGAAGGTCTCATCGTCATTGGCGGAGATGGAAGCTTTATGGGAGCAAAAAAACTGACAGAAAAGGGTTATCCTTGCATTGGAGTGCCTGGCACAATTGATAACGATATTCCGGGTACTGATTTCACCATCGGCTTTGATACAGCATTAAATACAGTCATTGATGCGATTGATAAGATCCGTGATACAGCGACTTCTCACGAGCGCACCTATGTTATTGAAGTGATGGGAAGAGATGCCGGCGACTTAGCATTATGGGCAGGACTTGCAGATGGTGCAGAAAGTATCATTATTCCTGAAATGGATGATGAGTTTGATGAAGTCATTGAACGCTTAAAAAGAGGACATGACCGTGGAAAAAAACACAGTATTATCATTGTTGCTGAAGGTGTTACAAGTGCTGTTGATTTCAGTAAAAGAGTAGAAGAAGCAACCGATCTTGAAACAAGAGTTACAGTTCTTGGCCATACCCAGCGCGGCGGGTCTCCGTCTGCCAGCGATCGTGTATTGGCAAGCCGACTGGGTGCATATGCTATTGACCTTTTAATGACTGGAAAAGCAGGCCGTATGGTAGGTATTGAAAATAATCAACTAGTTGATCACGATATCCTTGAAGTGTTAACTCGTGATCATGCAATTGATTTAGATATGTACCGTTTATCTAAAGAACTTTCTATTTAAATATTTGGGGTACCAAGGCTTTTGAGGAGGAAATAAAAATGATTAGAAAAACAAAGATTGTAAGTACGATTGGACCAGCTTCTGAATCTGTTGAGATTCTTACAGATTTAATCAACCATGGAATGAATGTAGCCCGGCTCAACTTTTCTCATGGAGACTTTGAAGAGCACGGAGCCCGTATTAAAAACATTAGGGAAGCAGCTTCCGTTACAGGAAAAACAGTTGCGATTTTGTTAGATACTAAAGGTCCTGAAATTCGCACAGGCGAGTTAATAAACGGCGAAGCTTACCTGGAAAAAGGCAGCACAGTTTATGTCACGATGGAAGAAATTCAAGGGGACGTTGAGCGTTTTTCTGTAACTTATCCAGGACTTATTGATGATGTCCACCCTGGTTCTAAAATCCTGCTTGACGATGGCTTAGTTGAATTGCAGGTTGAAGAGATTCTTAAGGATAAGAATGAAATTAAAACCACTGTATTAAATAACGGACTCCTTAAAAATAAAAAAGGTGTAAACGTGCCAAACGTAAGCGTAAACCTTCCAGGTATTACAGAAAAAGATGCAAAAGACATTGAATTCGGCATCGAACAGGACGTTGATTTTATTGCAGCTTCCTTCGTTCGTCGTGCGTCTGATGTACTTGAAATTAAAGAATTGCTTGAAAGAAAAAATGCAAGTCACATTCAAATTATCCCTAAAATTGAAAACCAGGAAGGCGTCGATAATATCGATGACATTCTGGAGGTTAGTGACGGCTTAATGGTAGCGCGCGGTGATCTGGGTGTAGAGATTCCGCCTGAAGACGTACCACTTGTACAGAAACAATTAATCAAAAAATGTAATAGAGCCGGTAAACCCGTTATTACTGCTACACAAATGCTTGATTCAATGCAGCGCAATCCCAGACCGACACGTGCAGAAGCTTCTGACGTAGCTAATGCTATTTTTGATGGTACGGATGCTATCATGCTATCAGGTGAAACGGCAGCAGGGGACTATCCGCGTGAAGCTGTTCAAACAATGTCGAATATTGCAACGAAAACTGAAACAGGTTTGAATTACAAAGCGATTCTCGATGAGCGTTCCAAACATAGCGATATGACAATTACAGACGCTATCAGTCAATCAGTAACACATACTGCGATTAACTTGAAAGTCAATGCAGTAGTGACTCCGACGGAAAGTGGTCATACAGCACGCATGATTTCTAAGTATCGTCCTCAGGCTCCTATTGTAGCGATTACTTCAAGTGAACGAGTGAACCGTAAGCTTTCCCTTGTATGGGGAGTATATGCGGTTATGGGTCCTCAGTCTGAGTCCACTGATGATATGCTGGACGTTGCCGTAGACCGTGGACTCGCTTCGGGGGTAGTTACACGTGGAGATCGTGTCATTATTACTGGAGGTGTACCTGTTGGTGAAAGCGGAACAACCAACTTAATGAAGGTTCATGTAATTGGCGACGTGCTATTAAGAGGTCAAGGGGTAGGTCGCAGAAGCACATACGGCCGTGTAGTCGTTGCTAAAAATGCAGAAGATGCGATTAACCGTGTAGAAGATGGAAGCATCCTTGTTACTTTCAGCACTGACCGTGATATGATGCCTGCTATTGAAAAAGCTGGAGGTATTATTACTCAAGAGGGTGGTTTAACATCCCACGCTGCGGTTGTCGGTTTAAGCCTGGGTATTCCGGTCATCGTTGGAGTAGAGGATGCTTTAGACAAAATTAAAGACGGCTCTGATTTAACTATGGATAGTACCCGAGGAGATATTTATGAAGGACATGCTAGTGTCCTGTAATTAATGATTAAAGGCAGAGTGAGACTTCTCTGCCTTTTCTTTCGCTTGTTACTCTTCCTTTGATATAATAGAGGAAATGGCTAAGAAAGGGAGATCTTATGTTTCGCTGGTTATTGCTGTTCATTCTAATTGTACCAGCTTTAGAAATAGGGATATTAATATGGGCAGGTAATCAAGTGGGCCCATGGTGGGTTATACTGCTGATTATCTTTACGGGGATAGTTGGAGCATGGTTAGCCAAACAACAAGGTTTAGAAACCATTCGAAAAGTACAGAACTCAATGCAGAATCATGAACTGCCTGGAGATGCACTTCTGGATGGTGCATGCGTGCTGGTCGGGGGGGCACTGCTTTTAACTCCCGGGTTTATCACCGACACCGTCGGTTTCCTATTGCTTGTTCCTGCTACTCGAGCTCCTCTAAAGCAGGGTCTGCGTCGTATTATAAACAAAATGATGGACCGAAATACAATTACTATTTATAGGAGATAAATGAAAAGGATTACCCTGAAAAATAGAGGTAATCCTTTTCATTTCTTTAATTTCCTTTAATATAATGCCACAGCTGGGCAGGTACTCCTGATGAATGCATAGCCTTTAATAAAGCAATGAGAATCGGGGTAATTATAATAGTCATCCCGCCCCAGATTTGAAAACCAAGAAATAACCCTATCAACAGAACCAAAGGGTGAATTCCAAAATGTACAGCCAATATTTTTGGTTCCAGCAGCTGCCGGCTGATAATTATTGTCATGTAAATAATAGAGAGTTGAATGGTGAGCCCATACTCGTTAGTTATAAACGAATAGAAAATCCAGGGTACAAATATAACCCCAGTTCCAATATAAGGAATGAAATCAATTACTCCCGCTATTAAAGTAATTAAAAGCGGGTGAGGGTACTGAATGAAGAGCATCCCGATAAAAACGAGTATCATTGTAATTAACATTAATATGAGCTGTGCTTTGATTACCTGCTTCAAAGTGTGTTTAAAATTAGAAGCTATCGTCCGTAAAGGGGAACGCAATTTACTAGAAAACTGCTCATAAAAAAATCTGGTCATTCTATCCCAGTCTTTACTTATGAAAAAAGTGGAAATGAGAGCGATCGTGCAAGTAATAAACAGTTTTGGCAAATTTCCTAGAACTCCACTGAAAAGTTGAAGCAGGCTTTGGAGCTGTTCAATTCCGAACTGTACAAGACGATGTTTAAACTCGTCCAAATACTCATAGACGGAGTTGCTGAAAGTTGGGCTAATAGTGGACACCCATTCTTTTACATAAGTTAATATGAAGTCAATCCAGTTGAGAAATTGATTGTGAAATACGTTAATGGTATGAACATATCCGATAAAGTCTTGATTCGATAATTCCTGGATCATCCCTACAAATCTTGTGATTACGGCTGCAAATATAGTAAAAAAGATAAGTACAATAAGTGATAGAATAATCATAATTGCCAAAGATTTTGGTAATCTGGCTTTCCGGTGCAGAAGATGAACAAGCGGCTGCACCATCCACGAGAACGCAAGAGCCAGAATAAAAGGGAATAAAAAATTCCATAAAAAGTAAATAAAGAAATAAATAATTGTGACACACAGCAGAACGATAGATAACCTTGCGAGCTGCTGGATGTTCAAAGAGTCCATCTTAATTGCTCCTTCATAGAAAAATATAGGAAGTTTTGCTATAAAATGTTGGAAATTAACCGGTTTCAATTCACATTCAAGTCAGAATCCTTTATAATTGTCGGTGGGGAAGAAATCCTAGTATAATTCAAAAAGAATTAGTTAAGCGTTTTCTCGGAGTTCAGGAGGGAATGTAGCATTATTTCAAAAGGAGAGATCTTATGGCATCAACTAAAGGATTAGAAGGTATTACAGCTACAGAATCGACAATTAGTTCGATCATTGATGACAAACTAACCTATGTAGGTTATGACATTGATGATTTAGCCAACCACTCTAGTTTTGAAGAAGTGGTTTACTTATTATGGAATCAGAAACTCCCTACTGAAAATGAACTTAAAGAGTTCAAGGGTGAGCTCGTCTCTAATATGGACATTCCAGATGAAGTAATTGCACACCTTAAGTCATACGATTTGTCAACAGTTCATCCAATGGCTGCACTTCGCACAGCTATTTCAATGCTTGGATTGTTTGATTCTGAAGCCGATGAAACCGACGAAGCAGCGAACAAAAGAAAAGCTGTCCGTCTTCAGGCAAAGATTTCTACAGTCGTTACTGCTTTTTCACGTATTCGCAAAGGGCAGGACCCTGTTTCTCCTAAAAAAGAACTAAGCTTTGCTGCTAACTTTTTATATATGTTAAATAATAAAGAACCGGAAGATGTGGAAGTAGAAGCAATGAACAAGGCACTTGTACTGCATGCTGATCATGAATTAAACGCTTCGACATTTACTGCCCGTGTGTGTGTGGCTACGCTCTCTGATGTATATTCAGGAGTGACTGCTGCCCTTGGAGCATTGAAAGGTCCTTTACATGGCGGAGCCAATGAGCGTGTGATGCAGATGCTTACAGAAATCGATTCTGTTGAGAATGCGGTTCCAGCAATTGAGAAAAAGCTTGAAAACAAAGAGAAAATTATGGGCATGGGCCACCGTGTATATCGCAATGGAGATCCACGTGCCAAACATCTTAAAGAAATGTCCCGTGAATTGACTGAGCTTACCGGGCATTCTAAATACTATGAGATGTCTATTAAAATTGAAGATTATATTAAAGAAAACAAAGGACTTCCAGCCAATGTTGATTTTTATTCGGCATCGGTCTACCACAGCCTGGGAATTGATCACGATTTATTTACGCCGATCTTTGCGGTTAGCCGTATTTCAGGGTGGCTGGCGCACATTCTGGAGCAATATGCAGATAATCGTCTAATTCGACCACGCGCTGAATATGTAGGACCAAAAGGACAAACTTACAAGCCGATCGAGCAGCGCTGAATTAATAGAGTCAGCTTGCGCTTTTTATTGTGATTAATTTAACGTATGATGAAGAGGGGTATAATATCCCTTTTTAATCTAGCAATTATTTTAGGAGGGTTTATTTTGGCACAATCTCAGAAAATCTCAGTAGAACAAAATGGTAATTTAAACGTACCGGACCGCCCGGTCATTCCGTATATCGAAGGTGACGGTATCGGCCCGGATATTTGGGCTTCAGCCAGCCGGGTAATTGAAGCTGCAGTCGATAAGGCTTACAGCGGTGAAAAATCAATCGAATGGAAAGAAGTACTAGCTGGTCAGAAAGCTTATGATCAAACAGGCGAATGGCTGCCAGCTGAAACCCTGGATACAATTCGTGACTATAAAATTGCTATAAAAGGTCCATTAACAACACCTATTGGTGGAGGAATCCGTTCCCTAAACGTAGCACTTCGTCAAGAGTTGGACTTGTTTACATGTCTGCGTCCTGTCCGCTATTTTGAAGGTGTTCCTTCTCCAGTTAAACGTCCTGAAGATACAGATATGGCAATTTTCCGTGAAAACACAGAAGATATTTATGCTGGTATCGAATGGCAGCAGGGTACACCTGAAGTGAAGAAAGTAATCGATTTCCTTCAAAATGAGATGGGTGTACATAACATTCGTTTCCCTGAAACTTCTGGAATCGGTATCAAGCCAGTTTCAGCAGAAGGTACAAAGCGTCTGGTACGTGCGGCCATCGATTATGCGTTAAATGAAGGTCGTAAAAACGTAACGCTTGTCCACAAAGGAAACATTATGAAGTATACTGAAGGCTCCTTTAAGAACTGGGGTTATGAAGTAGCTGAAGAAGAATACGGTGATAAAGTATTCACTTGGGCAGAATATGACCGTATTGTTGAGAAAGAAGGTAAAGATGCTGCAAATGCTGCACAGGACAAAGCAGAAGCTGAAGGGAAGATTATTGTAAAAGATGCTATTGCCGATATTTTCTTACAGCAGATCCTGACCCGTCCAAAAGAATTTGACGTAGTAGCAACTATGAACCTGAATGGGGATTATATTTCCGATGCATTGGCTGCACAGGTTGGCGGAATCGGAATTGCTCCAGGAGCAAATATTAACTTTGAAACAGGTCATGCTATTTTCGAAGCTACTCACGGTACAGCTCCTAAATATGCAGGACTGGATAAAGTGAATCCATCTTCTGTGATTTTGTCTGGTGTTCTTATGCTTGAGCATCTGGGCTGGAGAGAAGCAGCTCAGCTTATTTCTCAATCTATGGACAAGACCATCGGCAGCAAAGTAGTGACTTATGATTTTGCACGTATGATGGACGGTGCTACCGAAGTGAAGTGTTCCGAATTTGGTGATGCTCTTATCAAAAATATGGACTAAGTGAGGGAGATCAATATGGCAATACGCAGAAATAAAATTTCGGTAATCGGCAGTGGCTTTACTGGAGCCACTACCGCTTTAATGCTTGCACAGAAAGAACTTGGTGATGTCATTCTCGTAGATATTCCTGACATGGAGGATCCGACTAAGGGTAAAGCTTTAGATATGCTGGAAGCGGGTCCCGTTCAGGGGTTCGATGCTAAAGTTAAAGGTACAGCCGACTATGAGGATACTGAAGGTTCTGACTTGGTGATCATAACAGCAGGTATTGCAAGAAAACCTGGTATGAGTCGTGATGATTTAGTCAATACGAACTCTAAGATCATGAAGAGTGTGACAAAAGAAATTGTAAAGTATTCTCCAGACTGCTATATTGTTGTTTTGACAAACCCTGTTGATGCTATGACTTATTCTGTATTCCAGGAAGCCGGACTTCCTAAGAACCGTGTTATCGGCCAATCTGGTGTGCTTGATTCAGCCCGTTTCCGTACGTTTGTTGCTGAAGAACTGAATGTTTCAGTAAAAGATGTAACAGGATTCGTTCTTGGAGGACATGGGGACGATATGGTTCCTTTAGTACGCTACTCATTTGCGGGCGGAATTCCGCTTGAGAAGCTAATCTCAAAAGAACGTTTAGATGAAATCGTTCAGCGTACGCGTACTGGAGGAGGCGAAATAGTTGGCCTCCTGGGTAACGGAAGTGCATATTATGCTCCTGCTGCTTCCTTAACACAAATGGCAGAGGCTATTCTAAAGGACCAGCGGCGGATTCTTCCGGCTATCGCATACCTTGAAGGCGAATACGGATATGAAGGTATTTATTTAGGTGTTCCTACAATTTTAGGTGGAAATGGTATTGAAGAAATCATTGAATTGGATTTAACAGAAGAAGAGAAAAAACAGCTTGACCAATCAGCGGCTTCTGTTAAAAACGTATTAGATGTATTAAACTAAAGTAAGAAGGATTCGAGGCATATCCTCGAATCCTTTTTTTCACACTATTGTAAACGCTTTCTAATAAAGGGGTTGAAGAAATGCTTGGGAAGAAAAGAAAACTCGGAAGAAAAATTCACGAATTGAAAGCTGGAGATTCATATACTGCGGCCACCACGATTGAGGACCGTGATCTGTTAATGTATCTGGGATTGACTGATGACTCCAACCCTCTATACATTCAGCATGATTATGCTTCAGAAACACCATATAAGAAACCTGTGGTGCCCACAGTGATGATATTTGGAAAAATTTCATCAATCATTTCCATGCACCTTCCAGGTCCCGGCAGTCATATTATTAAACATAACTTGTCTTATCCAAAGGCTTTATATCATTATAGTGAGATCAAAATCACACTTGAAGTCAACCAGATTTATAAAAAAGAACATTATATTGAAGTTAAGGTTATTGGTTATGATGAGGAAGGGGATGAAATCGTAAGCGGCTCTGTTTCAGTACGTCCGCCTTATGAACCTAAATCAATGAATGCAAGCTCTCTTGAAAACTTTTATTAATATTTATTTCAGCTGAGGTCGGGAAAAAAACTGAATAAAACATAAAATAATCCGAATGATTTTGTAGAAATCAGTTCGGATTATTTATGTTAAAGAGAATTCACACTATATAATCTGCGTTTATACAAATGTTCGTTTTTGGCATCACTGCTTTACTTATGTCCCAGCCTCTTTTCCCTCTAATTCCTTCCTTTAAAAGTTGTCCGGGTACTTATGAAGAGACGTCAGAATGTTGAGGAAAGATAGTAACGGGCTGCCAGATTGCTCACGTGATCGCTAAGCTTATATACCGGATTGCTCCCTGCGAAAAACGAGCTGTCCTCTTCACCGCCATACAATAAAGTGCAGACCCACATAAATTTTCACTCTCCAATCGAAGACTTACAATAAAATCAGTTAAAAAGCCAAATAAATTCACCTTTTATATATCTACTTAAAAAGTTAATACTATAAATTTTTGTATGGAAAAAAATTACTGTTATTTCTGTGTAAAAATTGTAAAGAAACGTGCCAAACTGTAAACTAATATGTATCATGAAATTGAAGGCATACAAATGTTTACTGGGGGGATCCTTATGAATCAAAAGATTTTAATAGTAGATGATGAAGAATCTATTGTCACCCTGCTTAAATACAATATAGACCAAGCGGGTTATGACACAGATGTAGCTTATACTGGAAGTGATGCTTTGGAAAAAGCTTCTTCTACGACCTACGACATGATTGTACTTGACGTCATGCTCCCCGGAATGGACGGCATGGAGGTTTGTAAGCAGCTTAGACAAAAACAAGTGCAGACCCCGATTCTTATGCTCACAGCCAAAGATGATGAGTTTGATAAGGTTCTGGGACTGGAACTGGGAGCAGATGATTATTTAACGAAGCCCTTCAGTCCTAGAGAGGTGGTAGCCAGAATAAAAGCGATATTGCGAAGAATGGTTCGCGAGCCTGCAGAGGATACGGTTCAAACAATCCAAATAGCTGATTTAAAGATTTATCCAGAACAATATGAAGCTACGATTAAAGAAGAAGCGCTTGTATTCACACCGAAAGAGTTTGAACTTCTTTATTACCTTGCACAAAACATCGGCCGTGTCTTATCAAGAGACCAGTTATTAAGTGCTGTATGGAATTACGATTTCGCGGGTGATACTCGAATTGTTGATGTGCATGTAAGTCATCTGCGGGAAAAGATAGAGCCAGACACTAAAAAGCCAGTTTATATTAAAACCATCCGAGGTTTAGGATATAAAATGGAGGTTCCTAAGTAAAATGAGGTCAAAGACCAGACCTTTACTAACTTACACAGTATTAGTCATTATTGTTATGGTAAGTCTCGGTATACTACTAGCTCAACTGACCAGGAGTTATTTTATAACTATTTTTGAAGAAAGAATCTCTGTTGAAAGCGAATATTTCATTACTTATGTGGAAGATTTTTTAGAAGGAGATCAAGTTACGAGCGAATCCTTGAGCCGATTTAGCGAGCAGATTAATACAAGTCTTGTTTTCATATCTGACGAGGAAGAAATACTGATCGATACCGTAGAAGCTAATGAAGAAGTAACCGAAGCGGATAAAGAAAGAATCATTAATATCGTTAAGAGCACAGAGAATTCTATGAGAGAAGGTAAGCTTCTTGATGATGTTTTCTATTATCCACTTCCTCAAACAATAGGTGATACGACTGGAACGTTGATCCTCATTTCGCCAGTTGATTCATTGTCTAATATCACAAAAAACATATGGCTGATTATCAGCATGACTTTGTTGATAGGTTTAATCGCAATTTATTTTATAGGGTATAACGTGTTTTCGAACTATATTCGCCCAATAAGAGCGGCAGCAGGTGTAGCAGACGAGTTAGCAAAAGGGAATTATAAGGCCAGAACCTATGAAGGGCATTTTGGTGAAGCGGGTCAGTTGAGCCGGTCTATTAATATTCTGGCAAGAAACCTGCAGAAAATGACAAGTTCGAAAGGGATGCAGGAAAACCAACTGGAAGCTGTTATAAACAATATGGGAAGCGGCCTTATTCTTATAGATGAAAAAGGATACATTCAGCTGGTGAACCGTGCGTTTGTTGACAGTTTTGGCGGCAGTAAGAAAAACTATGTAGGCTACCTTTACCACGATGCCATTCCTTTTACAGCTATCCATGAGACAGTACAAAATATTTATATGTTTGAAGAAACTGTAAGTGAAGCGTTTATTCTTCCGGTTGATATTAACCGGAAGCATCTGGAAGTCACAGGGGCTCCTATATTCAGTGATAAGAAGCAATGGAAGGGGATCGTTCTCGTCTTTCATGATATTACCGACATGAAAAAATTGGAGCAAATGCGTAAAGACTTCGTCGCAAACGTTTCTCACGAGCTTAAGACCCCAATCACATCGATAAGAGGCTTCTCAGAAACATTGCTGGATGGGGCTATGAAGGACGAACAGATGCTAAAACAATTCCTTGAAATTATTTTGAAAGAGAGTGGTCGTTTACAGTCACTTATTCAAGACTTGCTTGAACTGTCTAAAGTAGAGAGAGAAGATTTCCACTTAACTCTCGAACACTTCAATGTGCAGAACTTTTTAAGAGACCTCCTGCCAATAGTGAAGCACCAGGCAAAAAAGAAAAATATAACACTTCAGGGAGAGATTGAAGGTCATACCACCGTAGAAGGGGATACAAGTCGTTTAAAACAAGTCTTTATTAACCTATTATCGAATGCAGTCAATTACACGGGAGAAAACGGTAATGTTCATTTGAACTTTAAGGAATACGATGATCATGTAATAGTTAGTGTTAAAGATAATGGTGTAGGGATACCAAAAGAAGAGGTGCCCCGGATATTTGAACGGTTTTACCGCGTTGATAAAGCCCGTAGCCGTAATTCCGGTGGAACAGGACTGGGATTGGCGATTGTAAAGCACATAGTTGAAGCTCATCACGGTTCTATTCAAGTGGAGAGTGAAGAAGGCGAAGGGACAACATTTCATGTTAAACTATTTAAAGAATTTACAAATATTTAATAATATAATGAATGTCAGTTTACGTTCCTTTGCTACTATACAATAGAAACCCTTTCATCCAAGGTGTTTTCTCTTTGATGAGCAGAAGCTTCCCTCGCTTCTGCTCTTTTTTAGTGCTGAATTTCAAATAATACGGTATGGCATACAGGTTTTTTTCTTCTTCTTATGGAACATGATAGAATAGAGGTAATGATGTCTTCCTTAAGGAGCTGAAACAATGGCGGAAAAATTAGTACTAATAGATGGAAACAGTATCGCATACCGTGCCTTTTTTGCACTTCCTTTATTAAACAATGATAAAGGGGTTTATACAAATGCGGTTTATGGATTTACTACAATGTTACTTAAAATATTGGAAGAGGATAACCCTGATCATATGCTGGTAGCATTTGACGCAGGAAAAACAACATTTCGTCATAAAACATATGAAGAATATAAAGGAGGTCGTCAAAAAACTCCACCCGAACTTTCTGAGCAGTTTCCTGTTTTAAAGGAGCTTCTGGATGCGTTCAAGATAAAGCACTATCAGCTTGACCAATATGAAGCTGATGATATTATCGGTACCTTAGCTGAAAAGGGACAAAAAAAGAACTACGATGTGAAAGTGATCTCAGGGGACAAGGATTTATTACAGCTTGTTTCTGATAAAGTGAAAGTAACCTTAACCAAGAAAGGGATTACGAATGTAGATACATATGATCCTGCCTTTCTAATGGAAAAAATGGAGATCAGACCTGATCAGGTTATCGATCTGAAAGCATTAATGGGGGACAGCTCTGATAATATTCCCGGAGTCCCGGGAGTAGGTGAAAAAACGGCGGTCAAATTGTTAAAGCAATTTGATAAATTAGAGGCGGTTTATGAACAGATCAATGATGTGAGTGGTAAAAAGCTTAAAGAAAAGCTTGAAAATCACCAGCAAGATGCTTTTATGAGTAAGGAACTGGTGACAATTGAGCGTGATGCTCCAATTGAGATAGATTTAGAGGATTTGAAATTTAACGATTATGACCAACATAAAGTGGCTTCTGTTTTTAGAGATCTTGGCTTCCAATCATTAATTAATAGAGTAGCTGATGAAGATTCTTCCACGCAGGAGGCTCCTGAAGAATGGGACGAAGTTGAGGTCAATGTGGTTTCTAATTTCGGCAGTGTCACGCTGACTGGTGAAGAAGCTGTAGTTGTAGAAATGCTTCACGAAAACTACCACTCTTCTCCAATCGTTGGTATATCAATTGTGAATAATAGTGGAAACTATTTTATTACTATCAAAGATGCAGAACATTGTAATGAATTTGTTAAATGGGCTCAGGATCCAGCCAGTAAAAAGTGGGTATTTGACGCCAAACGTACTCTCGTGGCGCTAAGAAGGCACGGTATCGCGCTGCAGGGGGTATCGTTCGACTTATTATTAGCGTCATATTTAATTAACCCATCAGAAAACAATCATGATGTCCCTGCTATTAGTCATCGGATGAACGAACGAGCAGTCCAATACGATGAAGAAGTGTATGGGAAAGGGGCCAAACTAAAGGTACCTGAAGACCAAACCGTTATGCAGGATCATGTAACAAGAAAAGCGAAAGTACTCTATAAGCTGAAGGATCAAATGGAAGATCAACTTAAACAAAATGAACAATTTGAATTATATAAAGAACTGGAAATGCCTCTGGCCTTAATCCTTGGGGAAATGGAGCATTGCGGTGTACAGGTTGACGTAAGCCGATTAGAAAAAATGGGAGACGATCTTGACCTGAGGCTGACTGACATTAAAAAAGAGATCTTCGATTTGGCTGGGGAGGAGTTTAATTTAAATTCACCTAAACAACTTGGTCCGATCTTATTTGAAAAACTAGGACTTCCTGTTATTAAGAAAACGAAAACGGGGTACTCCACCTCTGCAGATATATTGGAACAGCTTCAAGATGAACACGAGATCGTTGAGAAAATATTGTTATTCCGTCAGCTTGGCAAATTGAAGTCGACTTATATAGAAGGCTTGTTAAAGGTAGTTAATAAGGATACTAGTAAAATTCACACGAGGTTTAACCAAGCTTTAACCCAGACTGGCAGACTAAGTTCTATAGAACCAAACCTGCAGAACATCCCGATCCGACTGGAGGAAGGACGAAAAATAAGACAGGCCTTTGTACCTTCCAAAGAGAACTGGGTAATGTTTGCTAGTGATTATTCTCAAATTGAACTTCGTGTACTCGCTCATATTGCCCAGGATGATAAACTTAAAGCTGCATTTAAAGAAGGTAAAGACATTCATACTCAGACCGCCAGTGAGGTGTTTGATGTGCCTGCAGAAAAGGTGAACTCCCAAATGAGGAGGCAGGCTAAAGCGGTAAACTTTGGTATTGTTTATGGAATAAGCGACTATGGATTATCCCAAAGCCTGGGTATCTCCAGGAAAGAAGCAAAAGTATTCATCGAGAAATATTTATCCAGCTATCCGGGGGTAAAAGAATATATGAGCGAATCGATTAAAGAGGCAAAGAGAATGGGATATGTGAAGACCTTTATGAATCGGAGAAGATATCTTCCTGAAATAACAAGCCGTAATTTTAACCAGCGTAGTTTTGCAGAGAGGACTGCTATGAACACACCTATCCAGGGCAGTGCAGCTGATATTATTAAGAAAGCCATGATTGATTTAGACGAACGGTTAAAGCAGGAGAAGCTGCAGGCACGTATGCTTCTGCAGGTTCATGATGAATTAATATTAGAAGCTCCAGAAGAAGAGCTTGATCAACTTAAGAAGATCGTGCCGGAGGTAATGGAACAAACAGTGGACTTAGATGTGCCGCTCGAAGTAGATTATTCCTTTGGACCTACCTGGTATGACGCAAAGTAAGTGAGGAGAAAGAAGTATGCCGGAACTGCCTGAAGTAGAAACTGTTAGACAAACATTGAAGCAATTAGTGTTAAATAAAGAAATTAAAGATGTTTCGATCTATTGGGACAATATTATAAAGCGCCCGCTGGAGCCTATGGATTTTAAAGCCTGGCTTCAAGGTCAGCGGCTCATCGATATAGAAAGGAAAGGAAAGTTTTTAATATTTCAATTTTCTGATATATCCATGGTGTCGCATTTGAGAATGGAAGGGAAGTTTGGCTTGTATGATTCTTCACTTCCCAAGCCGAAACATACTCATGTTGTTTTTCAATTCACCGACGGTTCAGAATTAAGGTATGATGATGTACGTAAATTTGGTACTATGCATTTGTTTCAAAAAGGAGAAGAGTGGAAAGAAAAGCCTCTGAACCTATTAGGACCGGATCCATTTGACCCTTTATTTACTGTAGATTACTTTTATAATAAACTTCAAAAAACAAGCCGTCACATAAAAGCGGTATTGCTTGATCAGTCTGTCGTTGCAGGGTTAGGCAATATTTATGTTGATGAAGCGTTATATAGAGCCCGAATTCATCCGGAGCGTACAGCCAAAGAGCTGAACTACGGGGAAGCTGCAAGATTGAAAGAAGCGAGTACGGAGACCATACTTGAAGCAGTTAAGAAAGGCGGGACTACCATCCGTACTTATTTGAATGGGCAGGGGGAAATGGGAATGTTCCAGCAAGAGCTTAAAGTCTATGGTAAAGAAAATATAGACTGCGTAGAGTGCGGTACGCCTATTTTAAAGTTGAAGGTAAGCGGAAGAGGTACGCATATATGTCCGCAATGTCAGCAGTAACACATTAAGGTTATCCGCCCATATACTATTTCATATTGATTAATGTCGAGGTGAAAAGTATTGGGGACTGTATTTCTTACATTATTATTTGTGATAGCCGTTAGTGTAGACAGCTTCGGGATCGGGTGCATGATTGGCTTAAAGAAAATTGGACTGTCTTTTACAGGGATTTGCGGGATTGCGATGCTGTCGGGTTTATGTTATTTATGCTCTGCAACTGCAGGTCATTTATTGCTGCCTTACATTAATCCAAATTTATTTGAATGGCTGGCTGCTCTATCTTTTATCGGTTTAGGTGTGTTCTTCATTTGGTCCAATCATTCAAATCACGAAGACTCTAAAGAAGATTCAATTTGGACACAGCCTGCCCGCGTCTTAAAGTCGCCTGAAAACGCTGATATCGATGACTCTGGAGGAATTCAGGGTAAGGAAGTAATCTTATTAGGACTTGCGCTTTCTCTTGATACAATCGGAGCGGGATTCAGCAGTGTATTTATTGGAATTAAGCCACTCTATACGGCTGGCTTGATTGCAATGATGACATACATCATGCTGTACGGTGGGTTAAAAAGTGGTGAGAGATTCCGAAGCAGGATTAACCATTTGTCCAATTTGCCAGGTATCTTACTTATAATCATAGGGCTTATTAAATTAGTATAGGAGGATTAGTATGGGAGTGATCATTGGACTGACAGGTAGTATTGCTACAGGTAAAAGCACGGTTTCGAAAATGTTCAACGAATTTCATATTCCTGTTGTAGACGCCGATGTTATCTCTCGTGAGGTTGTGGAAATAGGTGAGCCAGCTTACGAAAAGATTGTGCAGCATTTTGGAGTGAAGGTATTGAATACCGACCGTACGTTAGATCGTAAGCGCTTGGGAAGTATTGTATTTAAAGATAAAGAGTTGAGAAACCAGTTGAATGAGATTATTCATCCGGAAGTTCGTAAACAAATGCTGAAACAACGGGATTATTATTTAGATCAAGGAGAAAAAGCTGTTGTTCTTGATATTCCCTTGTTATTTGAGAGCCGCCTCACTCATTTCGCTGATCGTACACTTGTAGTCTATGTGGATGAAGACACTCAGCTGGAAAGATTAATGAAGAGGGACGGATCGACTAGAGAAGAAGCACAGGAACGGATTCGATCGCAGATTTCTATCGAAGAGAAAGCCGGGAGAGCTGATAAAGTCATTGATAATTCACAAACCATTGAAGACACTTTCACTCAATTGAAACAAATCTTAACAGAGTGGAACCTTATAAATGAACCTAATTGAACAGCACTTCAATTAGGTTCATTTTTTATTACTTGTTTGAAGTAAAGCAGCGAAGCCCTTTTTAAAAAATGTTCAAAAAATCAACTACAAAAACGCTTCCAATGTGTTATACTATTTTTGAAAAAGCTTTTAAAAGTATATCACATATTGGGGGCTTGCCTTATGAAGAAAACTAGAATTGCGATTAACGGTCTGGGGAGAATAGGGAGAATGGTCTTCAGAAAAGCGGTCTTAGATGAGTCGATAGAGCTCGTGGCCGTTAATGCAAGTTATCCAGCTGAAACCATGGCGCATATGTTGAAGTATGATAGTGTCCATGGCAGATTTGATGGAGAAATTGAACCTGTTAAAAATGGGATTTTAATAAATGGAAGTAAAGTTGAACTCTGCTCGGAGCGTGATCCTCTGGAACTTCCCTGGGATGAGCTTGATATAGACATCGTAATTGAAGCTACCGGGAAATTTAAAACAAACGAAGAAGCTTCACTGCACATTCAATCAGGTGCAAAAAAAGTCATTATTACAGCTCCGGGTAAATCTGTTGATGCCACGATTGTGATGGGGGTTAATGAAAGCTCATATGACCCTGAAAACCATGATGTAATTTCTAATGCTTCCTGCACTACAAACTGTCTTGCACCAGTGGTGAAAGTTCTTGAAGATCGTTTTGGTATTGAAAATGGCCTTATGACAACGGTGCATTCGTTCACGAACGATCAGAAGAATTTGGATAACCCTCATAAAGACCTGCGAAGGGCGAGAGGATGTACTCAGTCCATTATTCCGACTTCTACAGGAGCAGCTAAAGCACTTGGTGAAGTAATACCATCTTTAGCTGGAAAGCTTAATGGAATGGCGCTGCGTGTCCCTACTCCAAATGTTTCTTTAGTTGACCTCGTAGTCGATCTAAAAAGAGATGTGACGGCAGAAGAAGTCAATGCGGCTTTTCAATACGACAGTAATAATGAAATGCGGGGTATTTTAGAGTATAACGAGGAACCATTGGTATCCATTGATTATACCACTTCCCCTGCATCAGCCATTGTAGATGGATTGTCAACTCAGGTCATGGCAGATCGAAAAGTTAAAGTGTTAGCCTGGTATGATAACGAATGGGGCTACTCCTGCAGAGTTGTAGATCTTGCCATTCATGTAGGAAAATTAATGAAACAGGAGACCCCGGCAAAGGTTTCTTGATGACAGTCCGCTTATTGTATCCTATAATCGAGAGAAACGGACAAAATGTTTCTTGCAAAATAGGGATAAACCGTATATACTTTCTTTGAACTTCTGAATACTGTCAATTTCATCGTCTACTTAAAGGGTTAGGACCTCTCAGGACTAACTTTCCCCCGTGGTAGTACATGAAGGTATATTTAGAAGGGAACGAAAGTCAATGTACAAAAGGGGGATCCTAATTAATGGATACAATGGGAAGACATGTTATAAGTGAACTGTGGAATTGTAATGAAAATAAATTAAATGATATGAGTTATATTGAACAGGTGTTTGTTGACGCCGCTTTAAGAGCTGGTGCAGAGGTGCGTGAAGTAGCTTTTCATAAATTTGCTCCTCATGGAGTAAGCGGGGTTGTTATTATTTCTGAATCCCACTTAACGATTCACAGCTTCCCGGAACATGGGTATGCAAGCATCGATGTATATACGTGCGGCGATCGTATAGACCCTAATGTTGCTGCTCAATATATAGTGGAAGCATTAGAAGCCGGCAGAAATGAAACCGTAGAAGTTCCAAGAGGAATGGGACCTGTAGAAGTTCAACAATCCAGGGCTCTTTAAGAAAAATCACACAGGTTTTCTGTGTGATTTTTTTGTTTCTGGTCTAGGAAATTATAAAATTCCAAACTGTGGGTATCTTTTTAAAAAAGAGTGACTTCCATCTCCTGCGTCCAGACGCTCGCGTCATAAGCAACCCGACCTGCGGAAGGAAAGGCCGCCTTCCCGGACGTTTTGCTTATGGGTGTCGTGTCTGCCAGGGCGTTTGCGCCTTTGTTTTTTAAAAACAGGCGCTGCTTTTCTTTTTATTAAAACGTGTTAAAATAATAAAGAGATCATGTCGAATTTTTTGTAAGGGGTTATGTCGTGAAAGGATTTTTGTCTAAATATTTCAGTAATCATTCCGAAACCAGTGAAAACCATCGTGATTCTTCGCTTGAAACGAGATACTATAAAGCCAAACGAGATGAAATTTTTCATGCCGTTGAAGAAATGTTTCCACCTCCATCCGAGAAAGCAGCAGTTTCAAAAGAGAGAGGCGAAATCACAATAAAGTATAAAGGGAAGCGAAAAGCTTTTGTAGTCGCTACAATAATTATGGTCCGTCCTTTTCAAACAGCTGTCGATTTCTCCGTTACTACGGATTCTGGAGGACCAGTTGATTTAGGCTTCAGCCGTAATCTAATTGTAGAATGCTATGCGAAATTAGATCGTCAATTTCCTATATATGATCCTAAAAAGTAAGTTTAAGATTTAAATGACAATAGGTGGAGTTGATTTTTTTGAAGTGTCCTAATTGCCACTACAAGAGCACGAGAGTTCTTGATTCAAGACCTATTGAGGACGGACATGCAATTCGCAGAAGAAGAGAATGTGAGAATTGTGACTTTCGCTATACCACTTTTGAACGGGTAGAAGAAGTTCCGTTAATCGTAGTGAAAAAAGAAGGAACGCGGGAGGAATTCAGCCGTGAGAAGCTCATGCGCGGTCTTATTAGAGCATGCGAAAAACGTCCGGTAGCTGTAGAGGAATTAGAAGGTGTTACTCAAGATATTGAAAAGGAATTGAGGAACAGGGGCGTCTCTGAAGTTCAAAGTAAAGACATTGGAGAAATGATTATGGAACGACTTACAGAGATTGACGAAGTGGCCTACGTCAGGTTTGCTTCTGTGTACCGTCAGTTTAAAGATATAAATGTATTTATTGACGAGCTAAAAGACCTAATTAAACATGAAGATAAAGGATGAGCCCGTTCGGCTCATTTTCTTTTGTTATGCTTTCTGTAGAAAGGAGGACGATTTAAGAATGGACTCATCAATTGGTAAGCTTTTACCAATAGACGGATTTAAAGTACTGAAAAGAGGAGTTACACCTAAGTACGAGCAGTGGGCTCTTACTCACTTGTATCAACCTGTAATAGGTGTGTTAGCTGTATCACTATATCAGTTCCTTATAAGTGAATGGGAAACTAATAAACAGGAACATTTACAAACACACCATGTCATTATGTCCTACCTGGCATGCCCACTAGACAAGATTTACGAAGCTAGAAAAAAGTTAGAATCGATTGGATTGCTTAAGTCTTACGTGAATGATCATGAAGATACGGTTTACTTATATGAACTTCGTCCACCTTTAGCTGCAGAAGAGTTTTTCAATGATACGTTTTTATCTTTGCTGTTACAGCACCAGATAGGTATGGATAAATTTAATTTGCTGCAAAGCCGCTTTGATACAAGCTGGCCGGAAGTATATGCAGGTTTTGAAGAGATTACTGTTTCTTTCGAGCATATGTTTAATCCGCAGGTGAAAGGGTATGTCAAGCCAAATCATAAAGAAGCTACTGTACAAAAAGGACCTGTGATCACAGACTCTTCAATCGATTTTAAGTGGCTCGAAGCTGCACTTAAAAAGAGAATGTATCCTGCTGGTAAGATTTTGAACGGGGTTAACAAGAAAGTGATTGTACAGCTTGCGGCCCTGTATAACCTAAGTTCGACCGAAATCGAACGAGCGTTAACATGGGCGGTAAATGATGAATATGAACTTGATTTGGAAGAATTTAAGTCAGCCTGTCACGATTTTATGAAGAATGAATCGAAGGATAATGAGTACGTTTTAAATGAGCGTGAAAAAGTGAATAAAACCCAGGGCGACCCAGGAAGTAAGGAAGATCAATTTGTTGATCTATTAGAGCAGATCTCGCCAAGAGAACTACTTGAAGATCTATCAAATGGAAACCAGGCTTCCAACCAGGATATGAGAATTGTTCGGGATGTTATGACTGAACAGGGGCTTTCTCCAGGGGTCATGAATGTACTCGTTCACTATGTATTATTAAAAACAGATATGAAGCTCTCCAAAGCTTATTTAGAGAAAATAGCAAGTCATTGGGCCCGCAAGAACGTGACTACCGTTCGTCAAGCCATGAATTTAGCCAAGGCAGAACATCAGCAGTATCAGCAATGGGGCGGTCAGTCTAAAAGAAAATATCAAAATAAAAAGCCTGAAGTTATTCCTGAGTGGTTTAAAAAGCAGGATGCCGAAAGAGAAAGGCAGGAACAGGAGCATTCCACCCCTGCTGCCTATGATACTACTGATTTAGAAGAGCGGATTCGTAAACTTTCTAAGAAAGGCCATGGATCGTAAAAGGAGGCGCGTAAATGGAGCCTATCCAAAAATCACTGCAGAAATGGATGAAAGATCACAAGCAGTTTCAACAGCGGTTTAACCAAATGAAACGTGATGTCTTACGAGATGAAGACGTCAAAAAGCTGATTGCCCGGCATCCTTCCTTGACAGAAGAGGTGGTTGACAGACAGTTAATTAAATTCTATGAGTATCAGTCACAGTCGAAAAACTGTGAAAAATGTCCTTCGAGGGATGAGTGTATTAATATTCTGGGAGGCTACACGCCTGAAGCAACTGTAGAAGGGGCGGAGTTGAAGTTGATTTACGATAAATGTCAGCGTGAACGGGCAAGGGAACAGAAACGCAGGCAGGAATCGTTAATTAACAGCCTTCATATGCCGCGTGAAATTCTAGAAGCGAGTTCAGAGAGACTGGACTTAAACGATCCTAATCGGACAGAGGCTGTGGAGAAAACAGTCCAATATTTAGAGGGAATTAAAGACGAGCTGCCGAGTAAAGGGTTGTATTTTCATGGTCCGTTTGGAGTAGGTAAGACTTACTTTTTAGGTGTCATAGCCAACAAATTAAGTGAAAAAAACATTTCTTCAATGTTAATATACATGCCTGAATTTGTTAGAGAAATGAAAGCATCCATTAAAGATGATTCAATGAACAGCAAGGTTGAAGCCTTTAAGTCAACCCCTGTATTAATGTTGGATGATATAGGTGCAGAATCTCAGTCGGCATGGTTTAGGGATGAGGTGCTGGGTTCTATATTACAATACCGTATGATGGAGAGACTCCCTGTGTTTTTCACATCTAACTATAACCTAAATGAGCTTGAGAAGATATTTACAACGAGCAGCCGGGGAGATGTAGAGCAAGTCAAAGCTCAGAGAATTACAGAGCGTATTCGACAGTTAAGTGATTTTGTGAAAGTAGATGGAAGAAATCGAAGGGGTTAACGCGAGCTATTAGCATGTTTTTCTCACGCTTCACATATGTATAAAGTACAAACTGCTTTAAACCATGGAAATGGGACGAGGATAAAGCTTTACACGTTGTGGTGAGGAGGAAGTGATGTTGGCTTGTGTGTATTTTTCTAATCGCAAGGATGCGTTTATTTTTTATCAGATCTTTTTCGATTGTGCAAGGCATGATTTAAAGGGAGACATTAAAGAAGATAAAAACAAATGGTATGTCGTTGTACAGGAAAATGGGAGAAGCTTACTTTCGGAAATGGGACAGGCAATCATTGAAATCCTTAACAAACGAAAATTAAATGCCTGGATGGAGGGGGTACTTCGTCATCGTTTCTACTACGATGATCCTGACGAAATTGACCGTGTTATCCGCTTATCGGTCAAAATAAAAAAAGACCCTCCAGAAGGAGTACAGCTTCCTAATATCGAAAAAGAAATGGAACGTTTTGTGAAGAGGAAAGTTTTTGAGCGGTCTTATTCAGATTTCGATGAGCTTTCTGCTTCGTGCTTGAAGTATATTTATTCAGAACTGCTTGATTTTACAGGAAAGCTGCTTGATGAGTATAAGCTGGAAGAAGCTCATCAAATGATGGTTGATTCCTGGAGAAGGCGTGTAAAGAATAAAGTGAGCGGTGTTCCCCTTCTGCACGTTACCTACGACAAAGGTCTTAAATATTACTTCCCGGAGGGTAACCCTGTCGGAAGAGCCGAACTTATTAATTATTTGGATTCCCATCCTGACCCGATGATTCAAAATTTACCGGAAGACCCAGGTATTCTTCCTGCTCTCATATATTCACCCGAAGAATTAATGATATATGCTGATGAGCAGGGTGAGGCGAAGCTGGAATTATTAATGAATATCTTCGAAGAAAAAGCTGTTTGGAAACCCCTGTCGTTTTTTCCGTTCCTCAAAGCTTGATTTCTTTATTGAATCCCGCTATAATACGTACATATTCAATATTATGATAGCTTAGATGAGGACAAGAACATGAAGTGGCGCTTGTATAGAGAGAGGGGTCATCGGCTGAAAGCTCCTTCCTGACGGCTTTATTAGTTTACCGCCTCGGAGCCCTGTTTATGAACGGATACTAGTAATAAACAGCGTTTAATCTGCGTTAAAGATCAATGAGCCGCAGGATGAAACTGCGGGAATATTTGGGTGGAACCACGAGAAATACGCTCGTCCCTTAGTACTTTAATTGTACTAAGCGACGGGCGTTTTTATTTTTATTAAGGCGATGGTAATTGTCAATGTGGATATTTCATCTAAGCCTCGATATCTGAAGACTTGAATTCGAGTTAAAGGTCCGTTTTGAGGGAGAGATTGGGAACGGCAGGGAAAACAGCCCCCTCATTTCAATGACGGAACTATGAATCGCTTCGGAATCTAGTCTTTTGATCAACTGTCATATTATTGAATAACTTATTAACGTAAAATCAACAACATGGTTTACTATTGCTATTATTAATATAAAAGGAGTGTAAGGTAATGTCAGAAAAAGTTCACATACAATTTCCTGATGGGAATAAAAAAGAGTTTGATAAGGGTACAACTGGAGAAGAAATTGCTCACTCTATTTCCCCTGGTCTGCGTAAACAGGCGTTAGCTATTAAATTAGACGGGGAACCCTTCGATTTAAGAAGGCCGATTCAAGCAGATGGCGCTATCGAAATTTTAACTTATAAAAATCCTGAAGGGTTGGAGGTGCTGCGTCATTCAACAGCCCACCTTATGGCTCAGGCTATTAAAAGACTGTATGGAGAAGTAAATTTAGGTGTAGGTCCTGTAATCGAAAATGGCTTTTATTATGACTTAGACTTAGACGTTTCACTAACACCTGAAGATCTCCCGAAGATTGAGAAAGAGATGCAGCGCATTGTCGATGAGAACCTAGAAATAGAGCGAGTCGAGCTTTCCAGGGAAGAAGCTATTGAAAAGTATAAAGAAATTGGAGATGAGCTAAAGCTTGAGCTCATTGAAGATATTCCCGTGGGGGAGACGTTAACGATTTATGAGCAGGGTGAATTCTTCGACTTATGCCGGGGCGTGCACGTACCTCAAACGAGTAAAATTAAAATTTTCAAACTACTAAACATCTCTGGAGCTTACTGGCGTGGAGACAGTAATAATAAAATGCTGCAGCGCATTTATGGTACAGCCTTTGAGAAGCAGGCCCATTTGGATGAATATTTGAAAATGCTGGAAGAAGCAAAAGAAAGAGATCACCGTAAGCTGGGAAAAGAACTGGGACTCTTTACCGTAAACCAAAAAGTTGGACAAGGTCTTCCTTTATGGCTTCCAAAGGGGGCGACAATACGGCGTAATATTGAACGATATATTGTTGATACAGAAGAACGACTGGGCTATGATCATGTTTATACTCCTGTACTTGGAAGTGTAGATCTTTATAAAACAAGTGGACACTGGGACCATTATAAAGATGATATGTTCCCTACGCTTGAAATGGATAATGAAGATTTAGTGCTTCGACCAATGAACTGTCCTCACCATATGATGGTTTATAAAAATGAATTCTACAGCTACCGTAATCTGCCTGTGCGAATTGCTGAGCTTGGGACGATGCACCGTCACGAAATGTCTGGTGCCCTGGCCGGCCTTCAGCGGGTGCGCGCTATGACGTTAAATGATGCTCATATTTTTGCGCGTCCAGATCAGTTAAAAGATGAATTTAAAAGAGTCGTCCGTTTAGTTCAGGAAGTCTACCGTGATTTTGGAATCGATGATTATTACTTCCGCCTGTCTTACCGCGATCCCGAAGATAAAGAAAAGTATGTGGATAACGATGAGATGTGGGACAAAGCACAGGCCATGTTAAAAGAAACAATGGAAGATATGCAGCTTGAATACGAAGAAGCAGAAGGCGAGGCAGCCTTCTATGGTCCTAAACTCGATGTGCAGGTGAAAACGGCTCTAGGCAAAGATGAAACATTGTCTACTGTTCAGTTAGATTTCCACTTACCTGAGAAATTCGATTTAACTTACGTAGGGGAAGACGGTAAAGACCACCGCCCTGTAGTGATTCACCGAGGCGTAGTTTCTACTATGGAAAGATTTGTTGCTTTCTTAATTGAAGAATATAAAGGTGCTTTCCCTACATGGCTGGCTCCGGTCCAGGCACGCATCATTCCGGTTTCGGCAGATGTTCATCTTGATTATGCCAAGAAGCTTGAAGATCAGCTGCGCGAGGCAGGGGTAAGAGTTGAGGTTGATGAGCGCGATGAGAAAATCGGTTATAAAATACGAGAAACTCAAACCCAGAAGATACCTTTTGCTTTAGTAGTAGGAGATCGCGAAATGGAGGACAATGGCGTAAACGTCAGACGCTATAGTCAGCAAAACTCTGAATCAAAATCTATAGATACGTTTATAGAAGAAATTCGTAATGAAATCGATCAGAAATTATTAAACAAGTAAAAGAATAGGCCGTGTTCACGGTCTTTTCTTTATATTGTATTGATTTTTTAATAAAGATGTTTTACTATCTATAAGGGCAGCATGCCATACATTGTAGCAAGGATTGACACGAGCCAGTGAGCATGCTATTATAGTTTAGGTAACTGAATGAACGGATCTGAGACAAGAAGAAGCACCCGCTTCTCACCTGATCGACGCTTTAGAGCAGTTGGCAGGTTACTAATCCTTTTACTTGATAGGAGACGTGTGGGTGCAGTATGTGTACCTGCACTTTTTTTATGGGATCAAACTACTTGTCGATGACGGATCTTATATAAGGTTTCTAAAATATGTTGGAGGTGTCTAGTTATTAGCAAAGATAACATGAATGTTAATGAGAAAATTCGTGCACGTGAAGTACGCCTCATTGATGTAAACGGCGAACAGCTAGGTGTTAAATCAAAAAATGAAGCACTCGATATTGCTGCGAATGCAAATCTTGACCTCGTTATGGTTGCGCCTAATGCGAAGCCTCCGGTCTGCCGCATTATGGACTACGGAAAATACCGTTATGAGCAGCAGAAGAAAGAAAAAGAGGCTCGTAAAAACCAAACAACGATTAAGATTAAAGAAGTTCGACTCAGCCCGGGGATTGAAGAGCATGACTTCAATACGAAGCTTCGTAATGCCCGCAAGTTCCTAAGCAAAGGCGATAAGGTGAAAGCTTCTGTACGTTTCCGCGGCCGTGCCATTACACACAAAGAACTGGGCCAAAAAGTTCTTGATCGTCTGGCTGAAGAGTGCAAAGATGTTGCTACAATGGAGACCAAACCTAAAATGGAAGGTCGTAATATGTTTATGATGCTTGCTCCGATTAACGAGAAGTAAGCAATACCAGCTGAAGGAGGAAATTGTAATGCCTAAAATGAAAACCCACAAAGGTTCTCAAAAACGTTTTAAGAAAACAGGTAACGGAAAGGTGAAACGTTCTCACGCGTTCACAAGCCACTTGTTTGCGAATAAATCTACGAAGCAAAAGCGTAAACTGCGTAAAGCTACGTTCGTATCTGCCGGAGATTTCCGTCGCATTAAGCACATGCTTCCGAAGAAATAATATTACAAATTAGAATTATATAGGAGGGAATTCCCATGCCACGAGTAAAAGGTGGAACAGTGACACGCAAACGTCGTAATCGTGTCCTTAAACTAGCAAAAGGTTATTATGGTTCAAAGCACGCTCTATTTAAAACAGCAAAACAGCAAGTAATGAAATCAGGTCAGTACGCGTACCGTGACCGTCGTCAGAAAAAACGTGACTTCCGTAAGCTTTGGATTGCACGTATAAACGCTGCGGCACGTATGAATGATATTTCTTACAGCCGTCTTATGCACGGACTTAAGCTTGCCGGAATCGAAGTGAACCGCAAGATGCTCGCAGACCTTGCTGTCAATGATGAAAAAGGCTTCTCAAGTCTTGCAGAACAAGCTAAATCTGCTCTTAAATAAGTAAACAAAAAGTCATTTCCGTTCGGTAGGGAATGGCTTTTTTTATATTGAAATGGAGTTAGTGAGATGGAATTAACTTTAGTGATTTTTAGTTATTTAGGTATTCTAAATGTGAGTTTATTTATCGTTATGGGCTATGACAAAAGCCAGGCGGTAAAAAGGAACCGCAGAATTAGTGAAAAAACAATATGGATGCTGGCTTGTGCAGGAGGAGCTCTGGGGGGATTTGCCGGTATGGAGATCTTCAGACATAAAACAAAGCATACTTCGTTTAAAGTTGGCATGCCCTTACTAGTGTTCGTTCAGGCGGGATTTATTCTATGGGTTCTATTGTTCTAAAGAAATAAAATAGTCATAGGCTGTAGGTAGGAGGTGCAAACTTCATGAGTGAAGCTTCTTCTGCACTGCTTGGCTGGATTGAACATCAAGGAATCTGGGCACCCCTTTTGTTTATAATGGTTCATTTGCTCCGTCCGTTTTTCTTTTTGCCGGTAATGCTTGTTTGTATTACTGGAGGTGTATTGTTTGGACCAGTTGCAGGCACTGCTTATTCCGTAATTGGTACGCTGCTGTCCAGTCTGCTGTTTTACCGGATGATCCGTCTTGTGCCATCAGGGTTTAAAAAGCTGCGGACCATGTATGGGCACAGGAGTACGCGTAAAACAAAGCTTACGGTTAAGCAGGTTGCCATTCTCCGTCTTATTCCATTTATCCATTTTCATTTACTGTCATACTATTTAATAGAAAGTAGTGTAGACTTTAAAGATTATGCTAAGTCCTCGTTCCTGGCAAACATCCCTTTGGCAGTTGTTTACACGACTATGGGACAGTGGATCAAAGTTTTTTCTGTTCCTCTGCTTATTGCTTTTATTAGTATTCTGCTCTTATGTTGTTACATGATAAGAAAAAGATCGGAAGTATTCGTTTGGAAAGAATTCTTCCAACCCAGTGAAGGCCGCTGTTAGCGGTCTTCTGTGTCTTATTCGGATAATGGCTTTATATTTAACCGGTTGATGGGATACTTCCATTCAATTTTTGAGTATGGGTAATGTATAAGAATTTGTTCCTCCAGAAAGTATAAGTCTTCTCTCTCAAGCCCTTTTAATTTTGCAGGTTCTTTCGCTGATACATAAATAGTAAGAACCTCAAAAGCATTTTCTGTAGCTCCTAAATACTTTTCCCCTTCGAATAGTATACCTCTGTACGTCATAATAAAATTATGCTTCGTGTTCTCAGGATCATCATGGAAGTAGAATTCTTTATTATGTTGAGCCTGCTCTAATTTCCTGTGAGGATCTGTATAAAATTTAAATACAGTATATACGATGACGGCAGCAGCGATCACCAGGAGGATTCGAAATAAGATAACCATTATCATGAAGATCGTCTCCCTATTTAATCGATATTACTTCTTCTACGTTCCCGGATGCTTTTTAGTTTCAAAAAATGATACATTTATAAGTGAAGGTTTAGTGAAATTCTATTTTTTCTTAAGCAGCAGTATCAAAGTTGAACAGAACCCTATGAAGGAGTGTTTAGGATATGGATTGGACTACTTACTATAACTGGCAGGCACAGTTAGACGAACACATTATAAAAACTCAAAGCCTGGAAGAGGCTGAAGTTATCGATGATAAAATTTTAGCATTGTATGTTGAAGTGGGAGAACTGGCTAATGAAACTCGATGTTTCAAATTTTGGAGCACCAAGCCATCCAGTGATAAGAAAGTTGTGCTCGAAGAATACGTAGATGGACTACACTTTATTTTATCTTTAGGTCTTGACTTGGATTTTCGCTATGAGTCCGGGTTTCTTACAGATATTTCGAATAAAACCGATGCCTTTTTGAATGTATTTACATCTATTGAGCAATTTAAACATGAACGGAATAAGTCTTCTTATGAGCAGATGTTTGAAGCGTATTTAATTCTCGGACAGTCCCTCGGTATAGCAGAATCAGAGCTGAAGAAAGCTTATGAATACAAAAATCAAATCAATTTTCAACGGCAAAACCAAGGCTATTAAAGCAACTGGATAATTTTTGTTTATTTTCTATGAAAGTTATATAATAAAGAGCAGAGATGAAAAAGGAGGCAATAATTCATATGGCAAAGAACGATGAAACACTTCAAATGCTGAAAGAGCTCACAGATGCTAAAGGTATCCCTGGAAATGAACGTGAAGCAAGAGAAGTCATGGCACGTTACATTTCACCTTTTGCAGATGAAGTATACACTGACAATCTTGGAAGCCTTGTGGCAAAAAAGACAGGCAATAAAAAAGGACCACGTGTAATGGTTGCAGGTCACTTGGATGAAGTAGGGTTTATGGTTACTCGTATTGATGACCATGGGTACATATATTTTCAACCGGTGGGCGGCTGGTGGAGCCAGGTAATGCTGGCCCAGCGAGTAACCATTATGACACGCAATGGAGATTTGACAGGAATTATAGGTTCTAAACCCCCTCATATCCTGCCTGCCGATCAACGTAAAAAACCTGTAGAAATTAAAGATATGTTTATCGATATCGGAGCCTCGAGCCGCGAGGAAGCTAAAGAGTTCGGTGTTATGCCTGGTGATTCAATTGTTCCGTATTTCGAATTCACCCAAATGAAGAATGAAAAAATGCTGCTGGCTAAAGCATGGGATAATCGGATCGGTTGTGCCATTGCAATTGAAGTTCTAAAGCAGTTAAAGGGTGAAAAGCATCCTAATATCGTTTATGGTGTGGGGACGGTCCAGGAAGAAGTCGGTTTACGAGGAGCCCGTACATCAGCCAACCTTATAAACCCTGATATTGCATTCGGAGTGGATGTTGGAATTGCGGGAGATACACCTGGTGTTTCGGACCGGGATGCGTCAAGTAAAATGGGCGAGGGGCCGCAGATTATTTTATATGATGCCTCGATGGTTTCTCATAAAGGGCTTCGGGATTTCGTTACCGATACGGCAGATGCAAAAGAAATCCCTTATCAATTTGACTCTCTAGCAGGCGGAGGAACCGATTCAGGTGCAATTCATTTAAGCCACAACGGGGTACCTGCACTTTCTATAACAGTTGCTACTCGTTATATTCACTCTCACGCAGCAATGCTTCACCGTGATGATTTTGAAAATGCTGTGCGTCTTATTGTTGAAGTTATTAAAGGACTTGATGATAAGAAAGTGAAAGAAATAACATTTAATTAAACTAAGAGGTTGTGACAAACCATTAATCCAAGAAAGACCCGGCCAATTCATTCAAAAATTGACCGGGTCTTTCTGTATTTAAGCAGACGTATCTCGTCTGCATACTTCGTTTTTGAGCGGGTACGGTCCAGGCCTCTTAAATGAGAATAAAAATTAAGGCTGTCGAGAAAGTCTCGACAGCCTGAGCATTCCTTTGAAGTGAAATGCTTACATAACCTTTATTCAGCTAAACCTTTTTCTAAGGTTTCAAGCATCTCCTGACGATCCTGTTCTCCGGATTCCTTCCAAAGCATTTCGAAAAATACACCTAAACCGGGAAGCATTTTTTCTTCCCCTTTTTGAAGAGCATCATCGATTGTTGCTTGTAATTGGTCAGCGTTATGACCAGAAACATTTGAAAGAATAGCCTGTCTTAAATTTAAGTCCATGTGTTCTACCTCCATCTGTGTTTACGTTTAGTTTGACCAATTACGTCCCTCCTATGTATTATAAGGTTGAAAATAAAATGAAATTGAGGTCGGCTATGATTACTTCATTAACCAATCAGAAAGTGAAAGAATGGAAGAAGCTCCAGAAGAGGAAATATCGTGAACGAGAGGGTTTATTCTTAGTAGAAGGAAATCACTTAGTGGAGGAAGCCATTAAGAGTCATTGGACGGTAGAAGAAGTCATACTGCGGGAAGGTATAACTTTCTATCAGTCTGAAGAAGTTCCTGTAACTTATGTGAATGAAAAAGTATTTAATGAAATTGCTGAAACACAAACTCCACAAGGTACTGCAGCCGTTGTAAAAATAAATCCCCATAAATATGAACCTGTTTCATATTCTTTATTAATAGATGCTGTCCAGGATCCCGGCAATTTGGGTACGCTAATTCGGACAGCAGATGCTGCCGGCTATGAGCAGGTTATTGTTGGAAAAGGCTCTGTGGACGTCTTTAATGAAAAAGTGATCCGGGCTACACAGGGTTCAATTTTTCATCTTCCGGTTATTCAGGATAACTTAGAGCATGTTATTCCTAGTTTGCGTGTGGACGGCGTATCCGTCTACGCGGCTACTTTAGAGGATTCAATATCCTACAAACAGTTAGATCCTTCCTCAAACATTGCATTAATGGTGGGGAATGAAGGGAATGGCATACAATCCTCCTTACTGGAAGAAGTAGATCAGAATATCAATATTCCGATTTACGGAAGAGCTGAATCACTAAATGTTGCAATTGCGGCGGCTGTGTTAATGTACCATTTCAAAGTCTAGGGTTGCATTGAGCGAATTCTTTCTCTATAATTATCAACAGTTATATAGTGTAAAAGTGAGGAAAGAGCTTAGTAAATGATTGCGCAAACGTATTTAGGGAGAAATGCCTTAGACTGAAAGCATTTCTGCGTGGCAATGATTGAAGTTTCACTCTGGAGCTGACGCCGGACTGGCGTTCCGGATTTACGTCCGTTATTTAAAGATCTAAGTGGGCACATGCGTGTCAACAAGGGTGGTACCGCGAAACGATAATATAAGTCTCGTCCCTTTTTTCAGGGATAGAGGCTTTTTTTAGTTTATAAAAGGAGGAGCTTATTGATGAAGGAGCGTTTACAAGAGTTAAAAGCAGAAGCTTTAAATAAAGTAGATGAGGCTCGTGAAGTGCAGCATTTAAAAGATGTACGGGTTGAGTACTTAGGAAAGAAAGGTCCGATAACAGAGGTTTTGAGAAGCATGGGTAAATTATCGAAGGAAGAAAGACCGGTTATTGGTCAGCTTGCCAACGATGTTCGTGAAGATATTGCTCAAGCTATTGAAAAAAAGCAGAGTGCATTAGAAGAAGCCGCTTTAGAAAAACAGTTGGAAGCAGAAAGTATCGATGTAACCCTTCCCGGGCGTCCTGTACAAGTGGGAGGGCCGCATTTGCTGACCAGCATCGTGGAAGAAATCGAAGATCTATTCATCGGAATGGGCTTCGAAATAAAAGAAGGCCCTGAAGTGGAAACGGACTACTACAACTTTGAAGCCTTAAACCTACCTAAAGGCCACCCCGCACGCGATATGCAGGATTCATTTTATATTACCGAAGAATTGCTGTTAAGAACTCATACATCACCTGTCCAGGCTAGAACAATGGGCTTAAAGAACGGCAGTGAGCCTGTTAAAATGATCTGCCCTGGTAAAGTGTACCGCAGAGATACAGACGATGCTACTCACTCCCATCAGTTTACACAAATTGAAGGACTTCTTGTAGACAAGCATGTTCGTATGAGTGACTTAAAAGGTGTTCTAAACACATTTGCAAAACAAATGTTTGGTGCTGAACGCGAAATTCGTCTCCGTCCAAGTTTCTTCCCTTTTACAGAGCCTTCTGTTGAGATGGATATTTCATGTAAAGTATGCGGAGGAACTGGTTGTTCCGTATGTAAGGGTACTGGATGGATTGAAATACTAGGTGCAGGTATGGTCCATCCGAATGTATTAGAAATGGCAGGTTATGATCCAAAAGAATACTCTGGTTTTGCTTTTGGAATGGGACCGGAACGAATTGCGATGCTTAAATACGGAGTTGATGACATCCGTAATTTCTACATTAATGATCAACGATTCTTAAAGCAGTACCATAAGGCGTAAGGAGGACAAATAACAATGTTAGTTTCATTAAATTGGTTAAATGACTATATTGACGTAAATGACTATAAACCTGAAGACTTAGCGGAAATTATTACAAAAACAGGAATAGAGGTAGAAAGTGTGAACCCTGTCGCTGAGGCTGCAAAGGGTATTGTAGTGGGCCGTGTGGTTTCTTGTGAGCAGCACCCAAATGCAGAGAAGCTATCATTATGCCAGGTTGATATAGGAGAAGGAATACTTCAAATTGTTTGCGGAGCTCCAAACATTGCTGAAGGGCAAAAAGTACCCGTAGCCACACCGGGAGCGGTTTTACCAGGTAACTTTAAAATCAATAAAACAAAGCTTCGCGGCGAAGTATCAAATGGTATGATCTGCTCACTTCAGGAGCTTGGTGTAGACGAGAAGGATGTGCCAAAAGAGTACCAGGAAGGTATATATGTATTCCCTGAAGATGTTAACTTAGGAGATGATGCGGTTTCTTTATTGAATCTTAACGATATTATTATCGAACTTGGGTTAACACCTAACCGTTCAGATTGCTTAAGTATGGCAGGAGTAGCCTATGAGGTGGCTGCTGCGCTGGGGCGTGAGTATAAACTAGCGGAAGAAGAAGTAGAGACCTCTAATGAAAAAGCGGAGAAGATGGTTAAAGTAGAGGTAGAGGACCCTCAGGCTAATCCGTATTACGGAGCGTTTATTCTTAAGGATGTGAAAGTAGGGAAATCTCCATTATGGATTCAGAACCGATTAACAGCAGCGGGTATTCGTCCAATAAATAACGTGGTTGATATTACGAACTTTGTCTTATTAGAATATGGCCAGCCGCTTCATGCATTTGACTTTGATCGATTTGGTTCTTCCAGGGTGGTCACGAGGCGTGCCCGCAGCGGAGAGAAAATTACAACTCTAGATGACCAGGAACGGACATTGTCGCCGGATCATTTGATCATTACAAATGGAGAAAATGCCCATGCAATTGCAGGGGTAATGGGTGGAGCTGAATCAGAAGTTCAGGAAAACACTACGACCATTTTATTAGAAGCAGCTTACTTTAACCCTGCAAATGTCAGGCAGGCAGCTAAAGATCACGGATTGCGGAGTGAGGCAAGTACACGTTTTGAAAAAGGGGTGGACCCAAACAGGGTGGAACGCGCCGGCATACGTGCTTGTGAGCTGCTTCAGCAATACGCTGGAGCCACTGTACTAGAGGGACCAGCTAAGTTCGATCAGCTTGATCGTTCGGAAAATAAAGTTCAAATGAACTCACTGAAAATAAACGAGCGCTTAGGTACTGAAATTTCAAATGAAGAGATCGCTTATATATTAGAACGCCTTCAATTCACTTATGAAAGTAATGGGGATGAGTTTTTAGTCTATGCACCTACGAGAAGGGGAGATATTGTACTTTTTGAGGACATGCTTGAAGAGGTGGCGCGAATTTACGGGTATGATAACCTGCCATTTACACTTCCGAGCGGTGCGGCTCATGCTGGCGGTCTGTCACTGGAGCAAAAATTAAAGCGTGGAATGAAAGCCTACTTTGAAGGAGCCGGGCTGGATGAGACGATTACGTATTCTCTGACAAGTGAAAAACAAGCTGCCATGCTGGTAAGTAAAGAGGTAGAAGAATTGACACCAACCCCTGTAAAGCTTGCCATGCCTATGAGCGAAGATCACAGTCATATGCGCTTAAGCATATTGCCAGAACTGCTTCAGTCCATTTCCTATAATAGCGCGCGTAAACAGCAGAATATAGCTTATTATGAGCTGGGCACCGTATTTATAAGTCAAGAGGAAGAAGTGACTAAACAGCCTCATGAAATGCTTCGTGCTTCCGGGGCTGTCACGGGAGAGTGGCTTGCCCATCCATGGCAGCAGGAAAAGAAAGTAGTCGACTTCTTTGTTGTAAAAGGAATTGTAGAAGGACTTATGAAGTGGCTTGATCTCGATGTTAAATATACAAAGGCTAAAATAGAAGGCATGCACCCAGGTCGTACAGCTGTGGTTACAACTGCGGAAGAGGAAATCATAGGCTTTGTAGGTCAGGTTCATCCAAAGGTTCAGAACGAGCTGGGGATTAAAGATACTTTTGTTTTTGACTTAAATGCTGAGATGTTAATTGATATCTATCAAAAAGAAGAAGCCTTTGAAACGATCCCTCGCTTTCCAAGCGTTAATCGGGATATTGCGCTCGTAGTTGAAGACTCCGTTCCTGCCGGTCATATTGAAAAAACAATTTATGAGGCAGGGGCACCTTTAGTTAAACAAGTCCGAGTATTTGACGTCTATCAAGGTGAACATTTAGAGGAAGGGATGAAGTCGCTTGCGTATCGTCTTCTTTACCTGGATCCAGAACGTACGCTTAAAGATGAAGAAGTAGAAGCGGCACATGAACAAATATTAAAAGAAGTGAAAGACAAGCATAATGCGGAATTAAGAGCATAAAAAAGCGGGCAATAAGCCCGTTTTTTTATTTTGTAAAGGAAATTATAAAACCACAAACTGTGGATATATTTTTATAAAAGAGTGACATCCAGCTTCAGTGCCCAGATACTCGCGTCATAATCAAACCGGGACGTTCTGCTTATACGTGAGGAAGCCTGCGCTTAAGTTCATTTGAGTAACTTCTTTGCTTTTTCTTTATTGGCAAAATGAATTTTTGCCAACTCGCGAAGTTTATCTTCACCATAAACTTCAATAATTTTTGCAGCAGCTCTATCTACTTTCATTGAAGCACCTTTAGGAATTGGCAAGCCGGTATCCTTCTCCATCTGGTTCATTGCTTTCACAAAACTGGATCGTGCCAGAATGGATCCGACTGCCACAGCAATGGAATAGCTCTCGGCCTTCGTCATAAAGTAAACGTTGTCCTGAAGGTCCTTGTTCTCTGACTGCAGATGTTTTAAATAGACGTCAGGCTGTGAGAATTGATCGATTAGAATTCCCACAGGGTGTTCTGGCTCAATTTTTTTAAGCAGCTTTTCGATGGCCTGATGATGGAGGAGTGTTTTCATTTTTCCCTGGCTCCATCCTTTCTCCTGCCATTGATTATACTTTGTATTATGAAGTCTCATTAAAGTATAAGGTATATTCATTTCGACAATTTGTTTAGCGATTTGTGTAATCTGCTTGTCAGTTAAATGTTTAGAGTCTTTAACTCCAATAGCTTTCAGCTGACCGATCTGATGCTCCTTTATATAAGCTGCAGCTACAGTGACCGGTCCAAAGAAATCACCAGTACCAGCCTCATCCGATCCTATGTGAGAGCTTGTAAATAAGCTATCTTCTGGGTGAAAGCGATGGTTTGATCTGGCTAGACTTTGCTTCGTCTTAATAGAAGGTGAACTGGAATTTCCCCATTTATCTGCTTCAGCCTGGGGGTTTGGTCCTTGAAAAAGTACCTTCCCCGATGAATAACCAGTAATTGTACAATTAGGAGTTTTGGCCGAGAATACCGCATGGGCCGGTGGGTTACTTTTTAGTGAATTACGATAATGATTCTTTACTTCGGTTAATTTACTTTTAGGTAATGTGAGTACAACTTGTGACATGATAAGTCCTTTCATAGTAAATTCTACGTCTAGTATAGCAAAAGAAAGCATTGTAAAGGAAAACAATCTTATTGGTTTCCTATTTGAACGGCTTCATGTTACTATTAAGCGTAGGATATTAGAAACAAGGGGGTATGAATGTGTCCCAATCAGACCAGGAACGTAAACGGATAACCGTTGAAATATATAATCGCTCATACACTGTAATAGGAAAAGAAGAACCACATCATATCCGCATGGTATCTAACCTTGTTGATCAAAAGATGCGGGAAATCCATGATGCGAACCCGACATTGGATACATCTAAACTGGCTGTTTTGACAGCTGTTAATACAATGAACGAGTACATAAAGCTCAAGGAAGAATGTACTGAATTAATAAACTACATCGAGAAGTTAGAGAAAGAGGACGACACTTAACATGATTGATTTACTTATTTTAATTATTTTACTGCTTGGTATTTTTACAGGATTTAAACGAGGCTTTATCTTACAATTGTTTCATCTTATTGGTTTTATCGCAGCATTTATAGTAGGTGTATTGTACTACGATGACTTAGCACCTAAGTTAGTGCTTTGGATTCCATACCCTGATCTGCCGGAAAACAGTTCATGGGCAGTATTTTTAGATAATCTTCCACTTGAAGCAGGATTCTATAATGCTATTGCTTTTGTTATTATATTCCTCGGGGTAAAGATTATATTGCAAATCGTTGCATCGATGCTTGATTTTGTTGCAGACCTCCCTATTCTAAACTCGATCAACGGGTTATTGGGCGGCGTGCTTGGATTTATTCAGCGTTATGTACTGGTATTTATTTTGCTTTATCTTGCTGCACTGGTACCTGTTACATCTGTGCAGAATGCTATCGAAGGGTCATTCACCGCTCAGTTAATCATTGAGCATACTCCTGTCTTGTCTGCACAATTAAAGGATTTATGGATAGAACAAGTGGCAAGTATGTTCTAGCGAAATGGTAAGAAAGAGCCGCTATACAAAATAGCGGCTTTTTCTTGTAGTTTTAAATTCAGAGGAAGTAAAAGAGTAATATGATTTATGAATTTAGAAAGGATGACGGATAGATATGTCAGTTAATAAAAAACAAGTCATTCAATTACTGGAGACAATCGCAGTTTACTTAGAATTAAAAGGGGAAAATCCTTTTAAAACCTCAGCCTATCGTAAAGCCGCTCAAGCACTAGAAAGGGACGATCATTCCTTAAGCGAGATTGAAGACTTCAAGAAAATGAAAGGAATAGGAAAGGGAACAGCGGCAGTAATCGAGGAATTCGTAGAAAAAGGTGAATCTGAAACTTTGCGGCAGCTGGAAGCAGAAGTACCTGCTGGCTTAGTTCCCTTATTGGATTTACCCGGCTTAGGAGGAAAAAAGCTGGCCAAGCTCTATCAACAGCTTGGAGTCACTGATGCAGAATCACTAAAGACAGCATTGGAAGCTGGTAAAGTAGAAGAGCTTGAAGGATTTGGGAAAAAATCCGCAGAGAAAATGCTCCAATCACTCGAAGAAGCTGGTTCAAGACCAGAGCGGCTCCCCATTGCGAGAATGCTTCCAATTGCTGAAAAAATAGAAGGGTTCCTATCCGGGTTGAAAACTCCTGTTAGGTTTTCACAAGCTGGCAGTGTAAGAAGAATGAAAGAAACAATTAAAGATCTGGACTTTATTATTGCTTCAGAGGATGCTGCGGCCACCAGAGATGAATTATTAAGTTATTCAGAAATCAAAGAAGTGATTGCTTCTGGTGAAACCAAAGTATCAGTTATCACGCATGAAGGATATGATATTGGAGTCGACTTTAGGATAGTGGAGCCGCATGAGTTTGCTACAACCCTGCACCATTTCACCGGATCTAAAGATCATAATGTAGCCATGAGACAGCTGGCTAAGCAAAAGAACGAAAAAATAAGTGAATATGGAATCGAGAATACGGAAACTGGTGATGTAACTACGTTTAAGACTGAGGAAGCTTTCTTCCAGTACTTTGGATTGAATTACATCCCTCCTGAGGTACGTGAAGACACGGGGGAAATAGAAGCATTTAAAGAAAATATATCTTTGATAGAACTTGGGGATATTAAAGGTGATCTTCACATGCACTCAACTTGGAGTGATGGAGCTCAATCAGTTAAAGAAATGGCACTCCAGAGTCAAGCTAAAGGGTATGACTACATTGCTATTACGGATCACTCAAAATATTTACGTGTCGCAAATGGTTTAGATGAAAAGCGACTGCGGCTGCAAAGAGAAGAAATTGAAAAAATTAACGATGAGATGAAGGACTTTCATATTTTTTGCGGAATCGAGATGGACATTCTGCCTGATGGATCACTTGATTTTAGTGATGAATTTTTAAAGGAAATGGATTTTGTTATTGGGTCGATTCATTCCAGCTTTAGTCAGTCAGAAGATATAATCATGAAGAGATTAAGAAATGCTTTAGAGAATCAGCATGTAAATATGATCGCCCATCCTACCGGCAGGCTGATCGGCCGGCGGGAAGGGTATCGTGTTAATGTTGAGAAGTTGATTGAAGGAGCAAAAGAAACTGGCACGATCTTAGAATTAAATGCCAATCCTAATCGGCTGGATCTCAATGCTGAGTGGGTACGGGCTGCGCAGGAGCAAGAAGTGGAAGTAGCAATTAACACAGATGCCCACAGCTACCCTATGCTGGATCACATGGAAATTGGAGTAGGGACTGCCCGTAAAGGCTGGCTGCAAAAAGAAACAGTAATTAACACATGGACGACTAATCAATTAAAGAAACGATTTGGAATCAGTTAGACAAAAGGAGCTGCCATTATGAATGCAAGAATTCTAGAAGTTTTAGAATATAACAAAATCATTGCTCAGCTGATGGAGCATACGGCTTCCTCTTTAGGGAAAGAGAAGGCAGCAGCTCTTAAACCGTCTGTGCAGCTGGAAGAGGTAGTGAAGCTGCAGCATGAAACGGATGAAGCGGCCCATGTACTCCGGCTAAAGGGCCATATACCTCTCGGCGGGATTTTTGATATTAAGCCAAGTATAAAACGTACAATGATCGGCGGCATTTTAAGTTCATTAGAATGTCTTGATATAGCGAGTACGATTTATGGGGGAAGACAGTTAAAACGGTTTATCGAGGACATGGAAGAGCCTGAGATGCCGATACTTAGAGAATTAGTCAATGGATTACTGCCTCTGTCAGAATTAGAGCGGTATATTAAAAGCTGTATTGATGACCATGGGACCGTAATGGATGGAGCTTCAGATAAGCTTCGTACCATTCGATCAAGAATCCGCACCTCAGAAAGCAGAGTTAGAGATAAGCTGGATTCTTATACGAAATCAAAATCGAAAATGTTATCTGATGCGATTGTAACCATTCGAAATGATCGGTACGTACTGCCGGTTAAACAAGAATATCGAGGTTCTATTGGAGGGATTGTACATGACCAGTCGGCTTCAGGAGCCACGCTTTTTATTGAACCGCAGGCGGTCGTTGACGTAAACAATCAATTGCAGCAAGCCAGAGTAGAAGAAAAACAGGAAGTAGAACGTATACTATCTGAATTATCTCAGGCGATTGCTGAAGAACAGAGCGCTCTCTATACTAATGTTGATGTTTTGGGGCATGTTGATTTTATGTTCGCGAGGGCAAAGCTGGGAGCAGCGATGAAAGCATCCATGCCGATGATGAACGATCGAGGCCGTGTGAAAATAAAACAGGCTCGTCATCCGCTTATTTCACCTGATGAGGTTGTTCCAAATGATATTGAAATAGGCAGTGACTTTAACTCTATTGTTATTACAGGACCTAATACCGGCGGTAAGACGGTAACTTTAAAATTATTGGGGCTTTTTACATTAATGGCTCAATCGGGATTACAGGTTCCTGCAATGGATGGAGGGGAGCTTGCCGTATTTGAACAAGTATTTGCAGATATAGGTGATGAACAATCTATTGAACAGAGCTTGTCTACATTTTCGTCTCATATGACTAATATTGTAGAGATCTTAAAACATGTAAATAATCGCACGCTGGTGCTATTTGATGAACTCGGGGCTGGAACGGATCCTCAGGAAGGGGCAGCGCTGGCAATGTCTATTCTGGATGAAGTAGTCAGCCGTGATGCCCGTGTTATTGCTACGACCCATTATCCAGAACTAAAAGCTTATGGCTATAACCGCAAAGGTGTTGTGAATGCTTCTGTAGAGTTTGATATTCAAACCTTAAGACCAACCTACCGTCTCCTGATTGGAGTACCGGGCCGAAGCAATGCTTTTGAGATCTCCAGGAGACTTGGCTTGGAAGAAAATATTATTGAAATCGCAAAGCAGCATATCGGAGTTGATTCTCAAAGTGTCGAAAATATGATCGCTTCACTGGAAGCTTCAACTAGAGAAGCGGAAAGAGATTATGAAGTAGCCGATTTGAAACTCAAGGAAGCAGAACAGCTTCATCAGGAATTAGAGGAGCAATGGCGGCAATTCGAAGAACAAAAGGAAAAGCTTTATAAGAAAGCAGAAGAAAAAGCAGAAAAGGCAATTCTTAAAGCAAGAGAAGAAGCGGAGCAGATTGTAAGCGAAATCAGAAACATGAAAAGCAGTGCAGAATTAAAAGAGCATGAATGGATCGAAGCTCGTAAAATGTTCGATGAAGCCCAGCCGGAATTGACTAATAAGAAGGCGGCCGGCAAGCCGGTACATTCGAGCCAATTACAGAAAGAATTGAAGCCCGGAGACGAGGTTAAGCTGCTTACGTTAAATCAACAGGGGACAATAGTTGATCAAATAGGCGACAATGATTACCAAATACAAGTAGGTATGATGAAAGTGAAAGCTAAACGGAAAGATATTGAATTTGTAAAAGCTAAACAGCCTGCTAAGGAAAAACCTATGGCCACTGTAAGGGGCAAAAGTCATCACGTAAAACCAGAACTGGACTTACGAGGAGAGCGGTATGAGGATGCTTTAAAACAGCTGGAGAAATACGTAGACGATGCTCTTTTAGCTGGGTATCCAACTGTTTCTATCATACATGGAAAAGGGACCGGAGCTTTAAGAACGGCTGTGCAGAATTATGCCAAGAAACATCGTGCCATTTCATCCTTCCGTTTTGGAGGTATGAATGAGGGTGGAAGCGGTGTGACCGTTCTAGAACTAAAGTAATAAGGTCAGAGGGGGAATAAGATGACAAGCTTCTGGGAGAACACATATGTAGAAACAGCCGCAAGCTACAGTGTAGTTGTATTGTGCTTAATCGTTTTTATGGCAGTTTTTGAAATAGTGACCTCTTATAATAACTGGGAGGAAATTAAATCCGGAAACATAGCAGTGTCTATGGCAACGGGAGGAAAAATATTCGGCATTGCGAATATTTTCAGATACTCGATCGAGCACAATGATACACTGCTGCAGACAATGGGGTGGGGGATCTATGGATTTTTACTCTTACTAGTTGGTTATTTCATATTCGAATTTTTAACCCCTTCCTTTAAAATTGACAAAGAAATTGCAGCTGATAATCGGGCTGTAGGATTTATATCATTAGTGATCTCAGTGGGGCTCTCTTATGTAATTGGGTCTAATATTATGTGAGGAGGCTGAAGTTGGAAACTTTAGCAAAAGTTTTGATGGTTGTTGCAGCTTTATTTATAATTATCGGGGTAATCTATATGGTAATCATTTAAAAGCTTCCTTCTTATGGAAGCTTTTTATTTTTTTAGTGGATCTTTTCTTCTTCAAGAATTTAAATAATATTTCAAATTTTTCGGATATATCGTTATAATAAAGTTACAATACAGTGGGAGGGAAGTAAAATGACAATTGGAACACGTCCATGGCATGTGCATTACCCACCTGAGATACCGGCAAGCATAAAGTATGATGAAAAACCGCTCCATCAATTTTTAGAGGAAAGTGCTTTTCAATACGGAGAAAAGAAAGCGCTTTATTTTTTAGGGAAAGAGCTCACTTATAATGAGGTTTATGAAGATACAAAACTGTTCGCGAGCTATTTACAGAAGCTTGGACTAGAGCGGGGCGACCGTGTCTCGATTATGCTGCCTAACTGTCCTCAGTCCGTTATTGCCTATTATGGTGTGCTTATGGCCGGGGGCACCGTGGTTCAGACGAATCCGCTCTATATGGAAAGGGAGCTTGAATATCAGCTTAAAGATTCGGGTGCTAAAATGATATTGTGCTTAGACGTGCTTTATCCTAAAGCAGCGAATGTTAAAACAAATACAGAGCTTGAACATATCATCGTTACAGGAATAAAAGACTACCTGCCGTTTCCAAAGAATAAGATTTATCCATTTATTCAGAGAAGACAATATCAGATGCTTGTAATGCCGGAACAGTCAACAAATACTCATCTCTGGACCCACATGCTTAATGACAGCAGCGGCCAGGTTACACCTGTTGATATTGATGTAAGGGAAGATTTAGCGCTACTTCAGTACACAGGTGGTACGACAGGGTTTCCAAAGGGAGTAATGCTGACACATTACAATTTAGTAGCTAATACCCAAATGTCAATGAAGTGGCTCTATAAATGTGAAGCCGGAAAAGAAACTGTATTGGCTATTTTACCATTTTTCCACGTCTACGGGATGACTTCAGTGATGAATTTATCTGTGATGATGGGAAACCGGATGATTCTAATGCCTAAATTCGAAGCGGAAGATGTGTTAAAAGTAATCAACAAACAAAAGCCTACCCTTTTCCCTGGAGCCCCCACTATTTATATTGCCCTTTTAAATCATCCTGACTTGAAAAAGTACGATCTTTCATCTGTTGAAGCGTGTATAAGCGGTTCGGCTCCCCTGCCGGTTGAGGTTCAGGAAAAGTTTGAAGAGGTCACGGGAGGAAAATTAGTGGAAGGCTACGGGTTAACAGAAACCTCTCCAGTAACTCACTCTAATTTTATTTGGACAAATCGAGTGAGTGGAAGCATCGGTGTGCCATGGCCTGATACTGATGCAAAGATATATAGGATGGAAGCTGATGAAGAGGCTGAAAATGGAGAGATCGGAGAAATAGTTGTTAAAGGCCCTCAAGTGATGAAAGGCTATTGGAATAAAAAAGAAGAAACGGACCAGGTCTTAAGTAAAGAGGGATGGCTGCGTACAGGTGATATGGGGTACATGAGTGACGATGGTTACTTTTATGTAGTTGATCGTAAGAAGGATATGATTATTGCCGGCGGCTATAATATCTATCCACGGGAAGTTGAAGAAGTACTGTATGAGCATGAAGCCATCCAGGAAGCGGTTATTATAGGTGTTCCTGACCCTTATCGGGGAGAAACTGTTAAAGCATTTATTGTAAAGAAACAAGGGAAGAATGTTACTGAAGAAGAGCTCGAAGATTTTTGCAGAAATAATATGGCCGCATATAAAATACCGAGAGTGTATGAATTCCGTAATGAACTGCCTAAAACTGCAGTAGGTAAAATTTTAAGAAGGACTTTGGTGGAAGAAGAAAAAAAGAAAATGGAAGATTCTGAACCGCTCCAAAGCTCATAGATTTTTCATGATTGACAGATTTATTTTTGGAATGTAATATAATAGATGAATGACCATTCATTCATTTTCATTAAGGCAGGGGATTACATGAACAAAAACAAACCGAAGTACAAACAAATAATAGACGCAGCAGTGGTCGTCATTGCTGAAAATGGATATCACTCCTCGCAGGTATCAAAAATAGCCAAACAGGCCGGAGTGGCGGATGGTACTATTTATTTATATTTCAAAAATAAGGAAGATATATTAATTTCACTTTTTCAAGACAAAATGGGCCAGTTCATAGAGAAGGTTGAACAAGAAACCACATCCCGGCAGTCAGCGGAGGAGAAGCTGTTAACTCTGGTGGAAACTCACTTTAAACAACTGGCTGCCGACCATCATTTGGCTATTGTAACACAGCTTGAACTGCGGCAATCGAATAAGGAGCTGCGTTACAAGATAAATACCGTCTTAAAGCGTTATTTAGCAGTCATTGATCACATCGTGGATGAAGGGATTCAAGAAAATCTGTTCCGGAATAACCTTAATCGCAGGCTTGTACGCCAGCTTATCTTTGGAATGATGGATGAAGCCGTAACGAATTGGGTAATGAAGGAACAGAAATATAACTTAGAAGAGCAAGCGAAAGATGTCCATAGCTTAATCGTCTATGGACTGGCTGAACCACGGTAATGAAGGGGAGATAAAGATTGTCTACTTTGCAAGTTATAACTAAAGGAAACGTAGCTGAAATTACAATTCAAAGTCCTCCGGCAAATGCACTGTCCAGCTCAATTTTAAGGGATTTATCTAAAGAATTAGATCAAATCGAAAGCAATAAAACGATTAAAGCCATCCTTCTTAAAGGAGAAGGAAAGTTCTTTTCAGCGGGAGCAGATATCAAAGAATTTACATCTTTTCAAAGTTCAACAGATTCAGGTAGCTTAGCAGGTAATGGACAGCAGCTGTTTAATCGAATAGAACACTTCCACATTCCCGTTATTGCTGCTATTCATGGAGCCGCGTTAGGCGGGGGATTAGAGCTTGCGATGGCCTGCCATATCCGATATGTAGCTGAGGATGCCAAACTTGGCCTGCCAGAAATAAACCTGGGCATTATTCCGGGATTTGCTGGTACACAGCGGCTGCCAAGGTACGTAGGGTCGGCTAAGGCATATGAGATGGTTCTAACGGGCGTCCCGATTACAGGGGCAGAGGCCGCAGCAGCTGGTCTGGCCAATAAGAGCTTTAGTAACGAAAATCTTTTTGAGGAAGCTGAAAAAATGGCTCAGTTGATCGCTTCTAAGAGCGGACCTGCCATAAATCAGGTGATGAAATTAGTTCCTTACGCTTACACGACCCAGCTGCAGGAAGGAATTCAAAAAGAATCGCAGGCCTTTGCCGAAGTCTTTAAAAACGAAGATGCACGTGAAGGAGTAAAGGCTTTCATTGAAAAACGCAAACCCGAATTTAAGGATCAATAGTTTAGGAGGGAAAAATGATGAATATTTACGTACTATTAAAAAGGACTTTTGATACAGAGGAAAAAATCTCTATTACTAATGGAAAAATTGAAAATGATGGGGCAGAATTTATCATTAACCCGTACGATGAATATGCCGTAGAAGAAGCGATTAAACTGCGCGATGTCCACGGTGGTGAAGTAACAGTAGTAACGATTGGTGAAGAAGATTCAGAAAAACAGCTGCGAACAGCATTAGCTATGGGTGCAGATAAAGCGGTATTGATCAATACGGAAGAAGATCTGGAAGAAGGCGATCAATTTACGACAGTAAAAATTCTTGAGGCGTTCTTTGACGGTAAAGAAGTTGACCTTATTCTTGGAGGAAACGTCGCTATTGATGAAGCCAGCGGTCAGGTAGGACCTCGTCTTGCTGAACGGTTGAGCATGCCCTGCGTAACAACAATAACTAACATAGAGATCAATGGCAGTGACGTCCAAATAGAACGAGACGTCGAAGGTGATGTAGAGAAGGTAGAGACATCACTTCCGTTAATTGTAACCTGCCAGCAAGGGTTAAATGAACCACGTTACCCATCGCTGCCGGGGATTATGAAAGCGAAAAAGAAGCCGCTTGAGGAGCTCGAAATTGATGACCTTGACCTTGAAGCTGAAGATGTAGAACCAAAAACAAGAACTACAGAAATTTTCCTTCCGCCAGAGAAGCAGGCGGGTAAAGTGCTTGAAGGTGAAACAGGAGAACAAGTCAAAGAATTAGTATCTTTATTAAAGTCAGAAGCTAAAGTTCTTTAAGAGCGTTTTTTTGGAAAGGAGACTAATGATGAGTAAAAAAGTACTGGTAATTGGAGAAACACGTGAAGGTACTCTTAGAAATGTTACCTTTGAGGCAATTGCTGCAGCTAATATCATAAGCGATGGTGGAGAGGTAGTCGGCGTCCTTTGCGGTGAAGGTCAATTAGAAAATATGGGGAAAGAAATGGTTTACCACGGAGCGGACCGTGTCATAACTGTAGCAAATGAAAATTTGAAAACGTATACATCTGACGGTTTTGGCCAGGCTTTGCAGGCTGTAATAGACGATGAGTCTCCTGGTGGAATTGTCATGGGTCATACTTCTATCGGTAAAGATATTACTCCCAAATTAGCCAGCCGGCTTGAATCTGGTTTGATTTCCGATGCGACAGAAGTGTTGGCAGAGGGAGGAAAAATCGTATTTACCCGCCCGATTTATTCTGGGAAAGCATTTGAGAAAAAAGAAATTAAGGATGGTATCATTTTTGCTACGATTCGTCCAAATAATATTCCTGCAGAGCCGCGCGACGACTCTAGAGTTGGTGAAGTCACAGAAAAAAATGTAGAGATTACAAACATCCGTACTATTATTAAAGATATTATCCGCAAATCTTCTGATGGAGTAGATTTGTCAGAGGCTAAAGTAATTGTAGCGGGTGGTCGTGGTGTGAAAAGTGCAGAAGGATTTCAGCCCTTAGAAGAGCTGGCAGACATCCTGGGAGGAACAGTGGGAGCTTCACGTGGTGCCTGCGATGCCGGGTATTGTGATTACTCCCTGCAGATTGGGCAGACGGGTAAAGTGGTAACCCCGGATTTATATATTGCCTGCGGAATATCAGGTGCAATACAGCACTTAGCGGGGATGTCAAACTCTAAAGTGATTGTAGCCATTAACAAAGATCCAGAAGCCAATATCTTTAATGTGGCTGATTACGGTATTGTAGGAGATTTGTTCGATGTTGTACCTAAGCTGATTGAAGAAATCAAGCAGGTTAAGGTAAACGCATAAAAAGAGTGATTTTATACAAAGCTAAAGCAGATAAATCTCGTCTGCTTTAGCTTTTACTTTTTACTGTTATGAAAATCAAAACCATTAAACCCTCGAGCAGTCCGATTTTTGTGCCCCGCTTTTTCCTGTTTATTTTTCGTAATAAAAAAGGGAAAATACAGACATAAGGTTTTATATCATTGTTTATAAAATCGCGCTGATTCGTGCTTTGCTCACACTTTTATCTGCATAAACAAATTGTTAGTCAGTTAAAATAGAAAGTGATATACTTTGTACAGACTAAAAGAACGAGGAGGTTTTTGATAATGGCACTTGTTAAAGCAACAGATCAGAATTTCACTGAAGAAACTGGTGAAGGACTAGTTCTTGCGGATTTTTGGGCGCCGTGGTGCGGTCCTTGTAAAATGATTGCTCCAGTACTTGAAGAACTTGATGAAGAAATGAGTGATCAAGTTAAAATTGTAAAACTGGATGTGGACGAAAACCAGGAAACTGCCAGTAAATTTGGGGTAATGAGTATCCCTACGCTGCTTCTTTTTAAAGATGGTAAAGTAGTGGACCAAGTTATTGGATTCCAGCCTAAAGAGGCATTAGCTGAATTAATTACAAAGCATTCTTAATTTAAAAATTAAATGGCCACGCTGCTCGTGCAGCGTGGCTTTTTGCTGTATAACATTTCCTGAATGTGGTACCTTCATTGTAAGGAACCTGTTAGAAAGCGGGGTGGGCAACAATGAATAACAATATTAAAGAAAAGCTTGCTGTTCTGCCGGCACAGCCTGGATGTTATTTAATGAAAGACAGACATAAAACAATTATTTACGTTGGAAAAGCAAAAGTATTAAAAAATAGAGTAAGGTCCTACTTTACAGGCGCACACGATAGAAAAACTCAGCGCCTTGTTCAGGAGATTACCGATTTCGAGTATATAGTCACTACCTCTGAGATTGAAGCTTTAATTTTAGAAATGAATTTAATTAAAAAGCATGATCCGAAATATAACGTGATGCTAAAAGATGATAAGACGTACCCGTATTTAAAAGTGACGTCTGAGCGTCATCCTAAATTGATTGTTACACGTAAAGTGAAAAAGGATAAAGGGAAATACTTTGGACCTTATCCGAACGTGATTGCGGCACGTGAAACAAAAAAGCTGTTAGACCGATTATATCCGCTTCGGAAATGTAATACGATGCCTGACCGGGTTTGTTTGTATTATCATATGCACCAGTGTCTTGGACCCTGTGAGTTTCATGTTTCTAAAGAAACGAACCAGGAAATCGTCCAAAGCATTACTTCTTTTTTAAGCGGAGGCCACAAGGATATTAAAAGTGAATTAAAGAATAAAATGCAGGAGGCTTCCGAAAAGCTCGATTTTGAAAGAGCGAAAGAGTACCGTGACCAAATCGAACATATTAAGTCAGTGATGGAACAGCAGAAAATGACGATGAATGATCAGATTGACCGGGATGTGTTTGGTTATTCTTATAATAAAGGCTGGATGTGTGTCCAGGTTTTTTTCATTCGTCAGGGCAAGTTAATTGAGCGCGATGTGGCATTATTCCCATTCTTTGATGATCCGCACGACACATTTCTCAGCTATATCGGACGTTTCTACATTCATCAAAATCATCCTTATCCAAAAGAACTTCTAGTACCTGTTGGGACGAACACAGATATATTAGAGGGTGTTGTAGATACTAAAGTGATGATTCCAATGCGCGGACGTAAGAAAGAACTTGTACAGTTAGCCATGAAGAATGCAGAAATTTCCCTTGAAGAGAAGTTTGCCCTCATTGAAAGGGACGAAGAAAGAACGATTAAAGCGGTCGAGACTCTGGGAAACAAATTAAACATTGAAGTACCGCATCGAATTGAAGCGTTCGATAATTCCAACATCCAAGGAACTGACCCGGTGTCTGCAATGGTTGTATTTATCGATGGTAAACCGAATAAAAAAGAATACCGCAAATATAAAGTGAAGAACGTGCAGGGACCAGATGATTATGACACGATGAGAGAAGTTATCCGGCGCCGCTACACTCGTGTATTAAAAGAAGAGCTTCCACTCCCCGATCTGATTGTAATAGATGGCGGAAAAGGCCAGATGACTGCTGCTTTAGATGTGTTAGAAAACGAGCTGGGGCTTGATATTCCATTATGCGGACTTGCCAAGGACGATAAGCACAAAACCAGTGAACTGCTCTATGGCGCTCCTCCAGTAAGGGTCGATCTGGAACGCAACTCACAGGAGTTTTATCTGGTGCAGCGAATTCAGGATGAAGTCCACCGTTTTGCGATTTCCTTTCACCGCCAGCTTAGAGGAAAGGGTGCCATACAATCGGAGCTCGATCAGATACCTGGTGTAGGACAGAAAAGAAGAAGACTTCTTCTGCGGCATTTTAAATCCGTTAAAGAAATAAAGGAAGCTTCCCCTGAAGATATAACAAAACTTGGAGTCCCCGCTCCGGTTGCAGAGACGATATTAAATGCTTTAAACGAAGAAGAGCCGGCTGAAGAATAACAGCCGGCTCTACTTATTCTTTTGTAGCTTTGATTTCAATTATGTTTTCTTTTGTTAATATTTCTTCTATACATTCATATGTATCTCCTGTAATCGATTGGACAGCTTCCGCTAAAAAGCCGCATTCTAATCTAAAATCGATTTGATATATTTTCTGGTTCAACCGTTTCTCTACAATATGACCCTGAAGATGAAAAACGAGTTCTCTTCTTTTTTCTTTTACAAGCTGCAGCTCGCCCCATCCCATGTATTGAAAAAACTCATATAATTCTTCGAAGGTTTCAAGACTTGTTTCCCTGGCAATATTTTTGCCCATAAAATAGAGTAGATAAGGAGCATCCTTGCCGAGAAAGTCTGGTAATGTAAAATAACGAAGCATATCAAATCCTGCTCCGGTTGCTACGAGTGATGAAATGTTTTCAGTCGATAACTTAGCTGTATCCTTCATGACGCTCATTCCTTTCTACCCATTATTATCGCTTGAAATTAAAAAACTAGCAACCGTATTTCATACATTTTAAGGGAATTGTGATAATTGCTCCATTTCCTGAAATTATGAACAGGTTTTCTTGACGGTATTATCTGATAGAAGTACAATAAACGTGTCACAAATTGTACATTTAGCAGTTTTGAAAAAGGAAACTTGGGGATTTCCTATCTTTTTTACCCGCTTATAAAAGCGCTTAACTGTCTGAAAAGTGTGCATCATAATATTGAGCAAACATCTTGAGGGGGGTAAACATGGCAGGAACACGCGGATACGTAAACAGAAGATTACATTCACTATTAGGGGTTGTTCCAATTGGAATTTTCCTCATCCAGCACTTAACTGTGAACTTTTTTGCAACACGTGGACCCGAGGCGTTTAACTCGGCGGCTCACTTTATGGAGAGCTTGCCATATCGTTACGTATTGGAGATTTTTATTATCTTTTTACCACTGTTGTTTCACTCCATTTACGGGGTATACATTGCATTCACGGCTAAAAGTAATCTTAAGACGTTTGGTTATTTTAGAAACTGGATGTTCATGTTACAGAGATTCACTGGAATCATTACGCTTATATTCATTGCGTGGCACGTGTGGGAAACTCGTATTGCGATTGGATTTGGCTGGGCAGAACTGAACTATCAGCTGATGGAAGGAATCCTTACTGATCCATTCTTTTTCTGGTTCTACATAGTAGGGGTCATTTCTACAACTTTCCACTTTTCAAACGGCTTATGGTCATTCTTTGTAAGCTGGGGGATTACAGTGTCTCCGCGCTCACAGCAGATTATGACGTATGTGAGCATTGCAGTATTTGTTGCTATTTCTTACGTAGGTGTACGGACGTTAATTCAGTTCGCCTACGGTTCATAAACGTTAAAGGAGATAGAACATGAACGAGAAAGTCAAGGGAGTGAGCATTAATAATGAGTAATCGAAATATAGTAATTGTTGGCGGTGGCCTAGCCGGGCTGATGGCTACAATTAAAGCAGCAGAGCAGGGTGTTCATGTTGACTTGCTCTCCGTAGTGCCAGTTAAGAGATCTCACTCTGTTTGTGCGCAAGGCGGTATTAACGGAGCAGTTAATACGAAGGGTGAGGGAGACTCACCCTGGGAACACTTTGATGATACAGTTTATGGCGGGGATTTCTTAGCAAACCAACCGCCCGTTAAAGCGATGTGTGACGCGGCCCCTGGTATTATTCACCTGTTGGACCGTATGGGCGTAATGTTTAACCGGACGCCTGAAGGGCTGCTTGATTTTCGTCGTTTTGGAGGCACGCAGCACCACAGAACAGCCTTCGCTGGAGCTACAACCGGGCAGCAGCTTCTTTACGCTTTGGACGAGCAGGTTCGCCGTCATGAAGTAAACGGCCTTGTAACTAAGTATGAGAACTGGGAATTCCTTTCTGCAATTATAGACGAAAAAGGTGTCGGACGAGGAGTTATTGGTCAGAACCTAAGCAATCACGAAATGAAAGCTTTCCCTGCTGACGCCGTCATTATGGCTACAGGCGGGCCAGGAATTATTTTTGGTAAGTCTACTAATTCGGTTATCAATACTGGGTCTGCAGCTGCTGCTTTATTTCAGCAGGGCGTTGATTATGCGAACGGTGAATTTATTCAGATTCACCCTACAGCCATTCCGGGTGATGATAAGCTTCGTCTTATGAGTGAATCCGCCCGTGGAGAAGGCGGCCGGGTATGGACGTATAAAGATGGAGAACCTTGGTACTTCCTTGAAGAGAAATATCCTGCATACGGTAACTTAGTACCGCGTGATATTGCCACAAGGGAAATCTTTGATGTGTGCGTGAATCAGAAGCTTGGAATCAATGGAGAGAACATGGTTTATCTCGACCTCTCACATAAGGATCCTAAAGAGCTGGATGTTAAGCTTGGAGGCATTATTGAAATCTATGAAAAATTCGTAGGTGAAGATCCTAGAAAAGTACCTATGAAGATTTTCCCTGCTGTGCACTATTCAATGGGCGGCATGTGGGTGGACTTTGACCAGATGACCAATATCCCTGGTATATTTGCTGCTGGAGAGTGTGACTACAGTCAGCATGGAGGAAACCGCCTGGGAGCAAACTCCCTGTTATCTTCAATTTTTGGTGGAATGGTTGCCGGTCCAAATGCAGTAAAATATACCGAAGAATTAGAAACGATTTCTGAAGAAATGAGCTCTGCATTGTTTGACGAGAAGCTGAAGGAAGAACAGGATAAGTTTGAAGCTATTATGAATATGGATGGCGACGAAAATGCCTATCAGATTCATAAAGAACTCGGGGAATGGATGACAGATAATGTGACTGTGGTTCGTGAAAATGAGAAGCTTCTTCAAACGGATAAGAAGATTGTAGAATTAATGGAAAGATACAAGCGTATTAACATTAATGATACGTCAAGATGGAGTAACCAGGGAGCTATGTTTACCCGTCAATTGTGGAACATGCTTCAACTTGCTCGTGTGATCACCCAGGGAGCTTACAACCGTAATGAAAGCCGCGGAGCTCACTATAAACCAGAATTCCCTGATCGTAACGACGAAGATTGGTTAAAGACCACTGTAGCCAGTTACGACAAAGAAAATAATAAGCCGGTTTTCCGTTATGACCCGGTAGACACAAGTCTAATAGAGCCGCGTAAACGTGATTACTCGAAGAGCAAATAAAGGAGGTCCCTCATCATGAGCGAAGATAAAACGATAACGTTTATTGTCACTCGTCAGGACGATCCGGAATCCCAACCTTTTGAGGAAACTTTTGAGATTCCTTATCGAAAAAATATGAACGTTATTTCAGCTTTAATGGAAATACGCCGTAACCCTGTAAATGCAGAGGGGAAAGCAACTACCCCGGTGTATTGGGATATGGGTTGTTTAGAAGAAGTGTGTGGCGCTTGTTCTATGGTTATTAATGGATCGCCAAGGCAATCGTGCACTGCTCTGGTTGACCAGCTGGAGCAGCCGATTCGTCTAGCTCCAATGACTACGTTCCCGGTTAATCGTGATTTAGCCGTGGACCGCAGCCGGATGTTTGATTCCTTAAAGAAAGTAAAAGCATGGGTTCCCATAGATGGAACCCACGATCTAGGACCAGGACCGAAAATGCCGGAAAGCAAGCGTCAGTGGGCATATGAACTTTCCAAATGCATGACTTGCGGGGTTTGCTTAGAGGCTTGTCCTAATGTGAACAGCAAATCTGATTTCATTGGCCCGGCACCGCTTTCGCAGGTGAGACTATTTAACTCTCATCCGACTGGATCCATGAATAAGAGCGAACGACTGCAGACCATCATGGATGAAGAAGGCTTAATGGGCTGCGGTAATGCCCAGAACTGCGTAGAATCCTGCCCTAAAGGCATACCGTTGACTACTTCAATTGCTGCTCTAAACCGTGATACAGCCATTGAATCATTTAAGAGCTTCTTTGGAAGTGACCAGCGTGTGTGATTGATAATATCTTCTAAATACCTCTGCCATAAGCGGCAGGGGTATTTTTTATGCGGGAAAAGGGTTGTAGCCACTTGTTTGAGTAGTATAATAGAAGGGATTGAAAAGTAAAGGGCGGAATAATAATGGGTTTGATTAATAAAAAAGAACTATTTATTTTAATATTTATTATAGGATCTGCCAGCTATATAACATTTGTTTCATTTACCCAGCCGTATTTAGGAATTGAGTTAGAAAATAATGAAAACGAGTGGATCGTCTCCCATATAAATGGTGACAGCTGGGCTGAGGAGCAGAACATTCCTTTAGGGGCAGAAGTGGAGTTAGTAAACGGGGAAGTCCCGGAAGATCATTATAGTGTCAGTATGTTTCACAATATTGAAAATGCAGAGTCGTTTAGGCTTCAGATGGACGGGGAAACCTTGAGTTACAATGGGATTGAACAGACTTCTGCCACGCATTGGTTATTTTTCGTCGTTATCCCTCTATTATTCTTATTAGGAGTTCTTTGGATTTCTCATCTCGTTTATAAAAAGGTTGATCCACGATATTCAGTCCATCTGCTTATGCTGTACTTTTTAACTATTGGACTGGGCTATATTAGTAACAGTGGGGCTGTACGCGATAACTTGTACAGCGTTTTCCTCAATACGTTTTTGTTCTTAATTGCCTGCGTGATTCTTATTCATTTCTTATACAAGTACTTTGCGGAACTAGGTATCTACTGGTTCTCTAAAAAATGGTATCTTTCTTTATACTGGCTTGTCGGGCTGGTCACATTAACTGAACCTATTTTCCTGTTAAATGGCGAATACCCGTCATTTATTTACCACGTTTCACGAATATTATTGTTGATTCTGTACAGTATTCTCTTTTTCATTATTTACCGGGGACTTTATTTACACAAAGATGACTCTTACGGAACCTTATTTAAATATGTAAGTGTCGGAATGACTATTGCTTTTCTTCCGTATATATCACTCTATCTTATTCCTGCACTGACTTTAGGAGTCAAATTTATACCTTTAGAATTTGCAGCTTCCTTTCTTATAGCTTTACCTGTAACATTTATGTATCTTGTAACGAGAGAACAGCTGATAGATATTAACTTTTATATGGGAAGATTAAGGTACTATGTCTTTCTTTCAGTTCTCCCGAGTCTTATCATAACTATTTGTTTATCTTTTTTATTAGATCTATCAATGTCTTTTTTCATTTATGTTGAAATATTTATTCTTATCAATGTTACTTTAATTATTTTCCTGTCTATTAAAGAAGTTCTTGATTTTAAACTTCAGCAATATTTATTTGCAGCCCGCTATAGTTACCAGGAAAGTATGCATAGAATGTCTAAAAACATGAAGGACCAGACGAATGCTGTAGATTTAATGAAGGTGCTTAGAAATGAGATTAGCAGCGTCCTCAATGTAAGGGACATTTATATATATTCGAAGCATAATAAAAAAAAGCTGTATTGTGTTTATGATCCTATACCTGAAGACATTCTGGCCCATTTTGAAGATCACTTTTCTAATCACCGCTACGACATTGGCTCTATTATAGAAACGGAAAAAGGTTTCGGAGTTATCGTAGGGTATTCTCTAGAGAAAATTACAATGCTGTGGTGCAGAGGGAAGAAAGATTTTACTACGCTCAACAGAGATGAGAAAACATATCTTCAGACTATTTCTCACAATGCCAATATCGCTATTGAAAATATGAATCTTATTGAGGACCTCTTAAAAGAATTACGAACGTTAAGAAGCGACCAGACACAGCAGTACCCAGCCTGGCTCTCGAGACTGTTATTCTCGATTGCTGAAAATCAAAGAAAGCAATTATCGATCGACCTTCATGACACCGTTCTCCAGGAACAGCTCTACTTATATAGACGAATGGATGATCTTATCGGCAAGCGGAAAGATCTGCCGAAGACATTAGGTTCTGAGTTAAGCATGTTTAAGGAATCAATTTTAGATAGTATTCATTTGATTCGTGAAACTTGTAATGAACTGCGGCCTGCGTTTATCGAAGAATTGGGGTTAGTTCACGCTTTAGAGGATTTAATTGAACAGTACCAACTCCGTTCCAACTTCACTGTTTATTTCTCCCATGAGGGTTTTCGAGCCGATTTGGATCAGGAACGCATACTGGCTATTTTTCGAATTGTACAGGAACTATTGTCTAATGCGATGAAACACTCAGAAGCGAAGATTGTTAAACTAAGCTTGAGAAATAATAAGCATGGGGTTACCCTCATCTATTCAGATGATGGACAGGGAATGGACTATTCCTTTCAGAGGGATTTATTTTCTCATATTGGTTTGTCTGGAATTGAGCAGCGTGTCCATGGGTTAAATGGCAGCCTTACAATCGATACATCGCCGGGTAAAGGATTCAAATCCACCATTTCTTTCCCTTTTACCGTAAGTAAGGAGGTCACTGTATGACGAAAGTATTAATTGTAGACGATCACCCCGCAGTCGGTGCGGGCACTAGAGCCATGCTTGAGCAGGAAGAAGATATGATAGTTGATGTGATTGATAAACCAGAACAAACAGAAACAAAGCTTTATAACGATCAATATGATATTGTATTACTGGATTTATATATGCCTGGGATGAGTGGAGTAGAGCTGGCCAAAAAACTTCGCAAACATTACCCGGATTTAGCAATTCTGATCTATACAGGGTTTGACTTAAGCACACACTTTAATATGATTGTTGAGGCAAATATTAACGGGTTTGTGAGTAAAACCGCTTCAAGTGAACAGCTGGTTAACGTTATCCGCTGTGCTTTACGCGATGAAGTCGTTCTACCACTGCATCTATTCAAGCAGCTTCGACGTTCTGAAGCCAGTGTCAGCCATCAGTCGGAGAACGAAGGGATCAATTTATCATTGAATGAAAAAGAACAGTCCATTTTAAAAGAAGTTGCCTCAGGGCTGACTAATCGTGAAATTGCTCAAACTCTTCATATGTCCCAGCGCAGTGTTGAATATACGCTGACTGGAATATTCAATAAGCTTTCTGTGAAGTCGCGTACGGAAGCCCTTTATAAAGCACAGGAATTAGGGCTCGTGTCTAAAACGTAAACGACGGGCACAGGGCCATCCCTCTCTTCATACGATATTATGACTAAATAATTCCCTCCGATAGAGCTCTAGATAACAAGGAGGGGTACGCTTGTGAAGGAGGAGGGCTATAGGCCAGCACAAATTCTTACGAAACGCGAGCGCGAAGTTTTCGAGCTTTTAGTGCAAGATAGGACGACGAAAGAGATAGCTGAAGAATTGTTCATTTCTGAAAAAACAGTGAGAAATCACATCTCTAACGCTATGCAGAAGTTAGGCGTGAAAGGGAGATCTCAAGCAGTAGTTGAGTTACTACGTATGGGTGAACTAAAGCTTTAGCTCAAAGGGGATAAAACGTCGTAGAAGAAAGCCTTTCAGGTATGGGATACACAGCCTATACCTGGGAGGGTTTTCATTATGTGGATGATATGTCTTGAATTACGAATGAAAAACAGTGAAAATATAAAGAATAAAATTAAAACTGCGAGGAGTGCTGTTTGTGTCACATTCATCTTCAACGATTGCTGAGGTTGAAAAAGAATTAAGGTACATAGCAGGAATTATTAAACAAAAAGGAAGAGAAATTCTGGATCATTACCCAATCACAGCTCCACAGTTTGTTGCGTTGCAATGGCTGCTGGAGAAAGGTGACTTAACGATCGGTGAGCTTTCAAATCACATTCACCTCGCATGCAGCACGACAACTGATTTGGTAGATAGAATGGAAAAAAATGAATTAGTGGAACGCGTCCGTGATCCCAAAGATAGAAGAGTTGTACGCATCCACGTATTAAGCAAAGGAAAACAAATTATTCATGAAGTCATAGAAAAGCGTCAGGATTATTTAAAGGTGGTTCTTAACGATATTCCTAAAGAAGACGTTGAATCATTGAATAAGTTATTATGTTTATTACATGAAAACATGCTGGAAACATCTAAGTAGAAACAACGGAAAGAGGGATTGAATTGCACCAGCCAATAGGAGTAATTGATTCAGGAGTTGGTGGTCTTACCGTAGCGAGAGAATTAATGCGGCAGCTCCCAAAAGAAAAATTTATATACTTAGGCGATACTCAGCGCTGCCCTTATGGACCACGGCCTAAAGAACAAGTGAAGCGTTATACTTGGCAAATGGTCCATTATTTATTGGATAAAGATATTAAAATGTTAATCGTGGCTTGTAATACCGCAACAGCTTATACGCTGCAGGAACTGCAATCAACACTATCGATCCCGGTTATCGGGGTCATCGAGCCTGGAGTACGCGCGGCCATTAAAAGCAGCCAGAATAAACAGATTGGTGTCATAGGAACTGAGGGTACTATAAGCAGTGAAGCCTATCCACATGCTTTAAAGGCAGTTGATCATACGATTTCGGTTGATGGACTGGCCTGTCCTCCCTTTGTACCGATGATTGAAAATGGTATTTTATCTGGTGAGGAAGCTCAAATGATCGTGTCTGAAACGCTGCAGCCCTTAAAAAATGCAAGCGGGATGGATACATTGATTCTTGGATGTACCCACTATCCGCTAATCAAACATTTAGTCCAGGCTCAAGTCGGACCTGGTATTCAAGTCATCAGTTCCGGAGAAGAGACAGCGAGAGAGGTCAGTTTAATTCTTGCTTACCACGGGCTCCTTGAGCAGGGTAATATACTTCCCGTCCACGAATTTTATACAACAGGTGATATGGATAAATTCCGACAAGTAGCCAACAGCTGGTTTGATACCCCAATTCAAGTACTTGAATTGGTCAGCCTGGATACAAAGCAGAGCTCCGCAAAATGACGCGGAGTTTTTTCTTTTTCACATGGTCTATTCCTCCAGTAAGCTCGTATATATGATAGTACAAACTATCATGGGAGGGAAAGGCATGAAAACATGGGGGATTAAGCCCTTATTAATTTTAGCTTTAATTAGCATGGGGCTGCTGACAGGCTGCCTGTTTGAAGGGGAGCAATCCTTAGAGGAGATGGATGGACCTCCTGAGGAAGAAGCTGCAAATACAGATGTCACTAATGAAGAAATTGAAAATGATGACGGAGAGGAAATAGAAGAGGAAGAGTCGTCTACAGTAGAACGGGAATTGTATTTACTTGACTCTAATGGAATGGTTGTACCGCAGACGCTTGAACTGCCTGCTTCAGAAACAGTTGCTGCTCAAGCTTTAGAATATTTAGTTAAAGATGGCCCAGTTACTGAATTACTTCCTTCAGGTTTTCAAGCTGTTCTTCCTGCCGGCACTCAAATTCAAGGAGTCAATTTAAAAGATGACGGTACTATGATTGTAGATGTCTCACCTGAGTTTGAAGAATATGAATCAGAAGACGAAGAGAAAATACTTCAGGCCATGACTTATACTTTGACTCAATTTGATGGAGTAGAGAAGATTAAGTTATGGATCAATGGACATGAACTGGACACAATGCCTGTGAGCGGTACCCCAATCTCTGAAGGGGTTTCCCGCTCAGACGGGATTAACCTTCAGGAGAGTGCAGTTAACGATGTAGTTAATAGTGAACCTGTAACGGTCTACTACCCTTCTCAGCAAGATGGACAAGAGGTTTATCATGTACCTGTGACAACCCGCGTTGCTAGTGGAGATGACGTATATACATCCGTTGTTCAAACTCTATTAAACGGTCCCGATCTGGGCACTTCCTTACTGCAGCCCTTTAACGATGGTGCCGAGGTGAATGAAGCCCAGTTAAACGAAGGAGTGTTAGAAGTCTCTTTCAATGAAGCTATGCTGACCGGAGAAGAGTCGAAAGCTTTGTCAGGGGAAGCACTGACAAGTTTAGTAATGAGTCTGACCAATCTGCCAGATGTTGAGTCAGTCCAGGTTAAAGTAGACGGGGTTGAGGAAGTATTAAATGAAGCAGGTGAAGTAATCAGTGAGCCCGTCACGTTAAATGATGTAACGGAAGTACAAGGCTTATAATATTTACAACGCGAGCCACTCTATTACAGTAGTGGCTCTTTTTTTGATTCTGTAAACAGAAGACAGATTGTGTTAAGATGAGCAAGGATATACCTTGTTAATTAGGAGGAAGCGTCGATGAGAAATGATCAAAGAGAAAATAATGATTTAAGAAAAATAACTATAGAAACCGATTATGTCAAACACCCTGAAGGTTCTGTGTTAATCAGCTTTGGAGATACAAAAGTTATTTGTAACGCCAGTGTGGAGGATCGTGTGCCCCCGTTTCTAAGAAACCAGGGTAAAGGATGGATTACAGCAGAGTACGCGATGCTGCCGAGAGCAACGGAGCAGCGGAACATAAGAGAATCATCTAAAGGTAAGGTATCAGGGCGTACGATGGAAATTCAGCGTCTGATCGGCCGTGCCCTTCGTGCAGTAGTAGATCTGGACAAAATTGGGGAACGAACCCTGTGGGTGGATTGTGATGTGATTCAGGCTGACGGAGGTACGCGTACAGCATCGATTACCGGAGCATTTGTAGCGGTCGTATTAGCCTTTGGCAAATTAGTAGAAAAAGGAACGATTAAAGAGCTCCCGATCCAAGATTATTTAACCGCCATTTCAGTAGGAGTACTGGAAAATGAGCAGGAAATTCTAGACCTTTGCTATGAGGAAGACAGCAAAGCAGAGGTTGATATGAATGTTGTTATGACAGGGAAAGGCGAGTTTGTTGAACTCCAAGGGACTGGGGAAGAAGCAACATTTTCGATGACCCAGCTGCAAAAGATGCTTTTACTGGCTGAACATGGGGTAAATGAGTTAGTGGAACTACAAAAAGAAGCCATAGGAAAATGGGCTGAAGTGATCGACAAAAAATTATCCTCGAGCACAGCAGGTGAATAAAAATGAAAGAACTCGTAGTCGCCACAAAAAATAAAGGAAAAGCTGAAGAATTTCGTGTGATGTTTTCTGGGTATGGAATTGAGGTAAAATCATTATTAGATTTCCCGGAAGCTGTGCAGGACATTGTAGAAGATGGGACAACATTTGAAGAAAATGCAATCATTAAAGCAGAGGCCATTGCTGCTGAGTATGATATACCCGTTGCCGCAGATGACTCTGGGTTGGAAGTGGATGCTTTAGATGGAAGGCCCGGTATATTTTCTGCCCGTTATGCAGGCGAAGAAAAAAACGATCAAAAAAACCTTGAGAAAGTACTTACAGAATTAAAAGGTGTACCAGCAGGTGAACGTACAGCAAGGTTCGTATGTGCCGTAGCCGTAGCTCGGCCGGGTCACAAAACATTTGTGAAAAGAGGAACGTGTGAGGGAACTATTGCAGAGTCTCCCCGGGGTACAGAGGGATTTGGGTACGATCCAATATTTATTCCGACCGGATCTGACCGTACAATGGCCGAGCATTCATCAGAAGAGAAGAATTCAATCAGCCACCGAAAGAATGCCATCCTGGAGATTGAACAATGGCTGCAACAATTATCTTAAGAGGTGAAGACGATGCCGAAAGTATTAATAGTAAGTGATACGCACGGACTTACAAATGAAGTGATTGAAATAAAACAGCGTCACCCGGATGCTGATGCCATGATTCACTGCGGAGATTCCGAGCTGAGTCTGGACTCTAATGAGTTGCAAGGTTTTTACTATGCCAAAGGAAATTGTGACTTCGAGGCAGAAATGGAGGAGGAACAAGTTTTTTCTGTAGGGGACTTAACATTCTTAGTAGTCCACGGTCACCTGCACCAAATCAAATCTACCCTTATGCCTTTATCCTACAGAGCTGAAGAAGCAGGAGCATCTATTGCATGCTTCGGGCATTCCCATATGGCAGGGGCTGAAAAAATAAATAACAAGCTGTTCATTAATCCTGGAAGTGCTCATCTTCCAAGGGATCGGAAAGAACCGACATATGCAATCCTGGAATGGGAGAACTTAGACAAAGTCCATTTACAGTTCTATCATGTGAATGGAGATCCCATGCCCGAGCTTCACCTGGAAACAACACTTACAGCAGAAGATTAAATTCTTTGCTGTAAGGTTGTTGACAAAAGGGACGATAATTTATATACTTATTCTTGTCCGAAAAAACAGGGACTTACATAACTAACGCTTTAATGCGGGTGTAGTTTAATGGTAAAACCTCAGCCTTCCAAGCTGATGACGAGGGTTCGATTCCCTTCACCCGCTCCATATTCTGTTCCAGCAGGTTCAGATGGTTGGAATTGAAACAAAATAAATGCAATGTCCCAGTAGCTCAGCTGGATAGAGCAACAGCCTTCTAAGCTGTGGGTCGCAGGTTCGAATCCTGCCTGGGACGCTAAACCAAAAAACGCTGAATCTCTTGTGTGTCAAGGGAGTCAGCGTTTTTTGTTCTGTAGGTTTGAGGTTGTAAAAGCCCCAATATGTTTTTTGGAGCTGAATTGGGGCAGGATTTTAATTTTTATGATATTTTATGGGAAGAAGATAAGAGGTAAGACCCTAAACCTTTATTAATAACTTGAGGTTATAGGGGCTAACTCAATTCAAGAAAATGTATAAATGCTATGCATTTTCTTCTGTAGTTTTAGAATTGATAATTCTGAGCTGGATATTGAAAAATATAATATGAAGCATCATATAATTATAACCTCGGAAGCAATTTTTGAAAGACTTAGCAGTTACACCCCGAAAGTAGCGATTAATAAAAGGTTGAAGAAGTCTAATATTAAGGTAATTACGTTCCGGTGAAGGTGATTTGGATGTATGGTTAATAGTAGTTTATTGTATGGATCAACAAGTGATAGCAGAAATAATTATCATTTTATACGATAATTGTGGTGTTACATTTTATGCATTACTATAATGAAGAAACTTGATTCTTAGAGTATGGGGCAGAATTTTATTATTTCTGCCTCAATTCTTTTATTCAAAATTAGTCATTATACCTTATGTATATTATTAACTAAACGCTAACCCCCTTTATCCCTACACTAACTCATGTTTCCCCCTGGACTGCATATAGTGTAAGAAGAGCTTGTACTAAGGGGAATGTCATGTGAGAACCCTATGGAAAAAAACGATCGCTATTTTAATTGGAAGTGTATTGTTAGCCGTCGGCATTAATTTGTTTCTTATTCCAGACCAGGTTCTGGATGGAGGGGTCATTGGGTTGGGACTGATCGCAAACTACATATGGGACATTCAAGTTGGGTTTACAATTATTTGTATCAGTCTTCCCATATTTGCACTGGCCTGGTTTCATTTCCGTTCCTACTTTTTTAATAGCTTACACGGATTATTGGTTTCCTCCTTGTTAATAGATGTTCTAAGTTCTATTAGAGGCTATCATTTCAATCTTGATCCAGCGCTTAGCTCCGTAATCGGGGGAGCATTAGTGGGAGGCGGGATAGGTTATATGCTTCGGCATCAGACAAGCACTGGAGGAACGGATCTGCTGGCACAAATGATTGCAACCCTGCTGCACATTAATGTAGGGTTTGTTATATTGTTTATTGATTTAGCTGTGATCCTGGCGGGAGGATATTTGTTCTCCGCTGAAACATTGCTGCTATCGATAATCACGATCATAAGTGTAGCGTTATCAACAATGCTGTTAACATCATCGCGTTTTTTACCTTTGTTATCTAATTTGGACTAGCTATAGTATGGAGTGAAATGTAGGAGTATTGTGTGCTATAATTGCCGCAATACATACGAACAATGGCGCATGCGCCGTGGTACCTTCTACATGCATAAGCAAAACGGCTGGAGGAAGGCGGATTGCTTATGATGCGAGTGTCTGGACGCTTACGCCGAATGTCGCTATATAAGGTGAATTTATCTCCGGGTTGAAGTATATAATTCCTGGCACATAAAAAAAGAGGCGCCGCAGCGGACGCCTCTTCTCTATATTTATTAGGGGGAGGTACGTTAACATGTTTCGATGTGAGGTGGGAAATTACGGGTGTATATTAACATTTAATTCTCACAGATTTCGTTTAAAGTCATCAATTTTGGGGAGAATGGTGAGGGATTAGAAAATTAGGAAGGGTGTCTTATGGAAAAACACAACGGGGATATTGTATTGTTCCCAAAATGGAGATCGACATTAGAAAATACTGGTTTTGAAGCAGTGAAAGAGAAAAGGTATAAAGATGCAGTAGAGAGCTTTGTGCCTCTGGTTGAGCATGATGTAGCCACCCACGAGGTAATTACAGGTTTATTGATGAGCTGGATAGAAACAGGTCACTTCTCAGAGGCCGAAGATCTGTGTCAGGAACAAATGAAGTCTGAAGAAGACCATTACTACCAATACCTACATATATACATCACTTTGCTTTTTCAGACAAATCGTTATCAGGAATTAATTGATCTGCTCGATGAGGTGTTAGAAACAGAAGACGTCCCTCACCAAAACCGAACGCAGTTATGGCAGATGTACGAGGTAGCAAAAAAGCTGTTGCAAGATGTACATAAGAAGGAAAGCGATCGTTTGTTGAAGGACTTGATAGAAGCGGTTAATAACGAGGATTTACAAAAACAATGGACTGCAGTAAATCAATTAAGAAAGCAGCCTCTTCCAGCGGATGTAGAACCCTTTAAAAATTGGCTGACTGATACAGCTGTCCATCCGATTATTAAAACGGGGCTGATTCTCTGGTTGAGGGATGAAGGGTTCACAGATAAAGTACTCATTGCTAAATTTGGCCATCAGATCGAAGTGACCCCTTCAAAGCTGAACAGTTTTCAGTCAGACTATATTATCCAGCAGATAAGAATGAGACTTGGTTCCGTAGAGCAGAGCAATCCAACGATGTTTCAAATGATTAACAGTTTATTAGACCACTATTGTTATGTGCGTTATCCACTCTTTCCATTGGAAGAGGAAGTAGACGCTATTGTTACCGCTCTAAAGCAGTTAGGTCATAACTATCTTCAACTTCCTTTTGAAGGGGAAGCTTCAGTTTCTGAAGTAGAGAAGTATAAGGAAGAAATTGAACTTTGTGAGCAGCATTATATAATTTTAGTAGGGGAACAGTGAGTGTTACCAAAGAGATTTTTGCTTCAGATACAGGACTATTGTTGAAAGCACGATACATTATGTTATAATATAGTGGTTGCATATGAGATTCGTTGTAAATAGAATCATAGAAACGAGTAATCGATCGTCGATTGACGAGCAGGAAATTATAGATGTTGGAGGGAATTTTTTATGTCAGCAAAGTGGGAAAAGAAAGAAGGTAATCAGGGGACACTTACTGTAGAAGTGCCTGCTGAAGATTTTAACAAAGCATTGGATGAAGCGTTTAAAAAAGTAGTGAAACAGGTTCAGGTGCCAGGATTCCGTAAGGGGAAAGTACCACGTAAGCTTTTTGAACAGCGTTTTGGCGTTGAATCACTTTATCAGGATGCCATTGATATTGTACTTCCTAAAGCATACTCTGATGCGGTTGAAGAAACTGGGATTGAACCGGTGGACCGCCCTGAAGTAGACGTAGAGCAGATTGAAAAAGGACAGCCGCTTGTATTTACTGCAGACGTAATTGTTAAACCTGAAGTGGAGCTTGGCGACTATAAGGGTCTTACGTATGAAGTACAGAGTACAGAGGTTACAGATGAAGACATTGAGAATGAGCTTAAGCAGCAGCAGGAGCGTCAGGCGGAGCTGGTCGTAAAAGAAGAAGGAACAGTGGAAGACGGCGATACTGTAGTAATGGATTTCGAAGGTTTCGTAGATGGAGAGGCGTTCGAAGGCGGACAAGCTGACAACTACTCACTCGAAATCGGTTCTGGTTCATTCATTCCAGGCTTCGAAGAACAGCTTGTAGGCAAAGCACCTGGCGAGGAAGCAGATGTTCAGGTAACGTTCCCTGAAGAATATCATGCAGAAGATCTTGCTGGTAAAGAGGCTACGTTCAAAGTTAAAATTCATGAAGTGAAAGGAAAAGAACTTCCTGAACTTGATGATGAGTTTGCTAAAGATGTAGATGAAGAAGTTGAATCTATAGATGAACTTAAGAAGAAAACCCGTGAACGCTTAGAAGAGCAGAAGAAAACAGATGCTGAGAATCAAAAGCGTGATACTCTAGTTCAAAAAGCTTCTGAGAATGCTCAAGTTGAAATTCCGCAGGCGATGGTTGATACTGAACTTGATCGTATGGTGAGTGAATTTGAACAGCGTCTTCAAATGCAGGGAATGACTAAAGACATGTACTTCCAATTTACTGGGCAGGACGAAGATGCTTTACGTGAGCAGATGCAGGAAGATGCAAGCAAGCGCGTGAAGACAAACCTTACTCTTGAAGCGATTGCTGAAGCTGAAAATGTTGAAGCTACTGAAGAAGATATAAATGCAGAGCTTGAGAATATGGCTTCTATGTACCAGACAGATGTAGCACAGCTGACACAGATGCTTGGCGGCAACACAGATATGGTGAAGGAAGACCTTAAAGTACGTAAAGCAATTGACGTTCTGGCTGAAAACAGTAAAGCTGAATAATTAGTTTAGAAGGCAAGGGGCAAAAAAACGCTCCTTGTCTTCTCCTATATTTTTCAATTCTTAGGTAAGATGAATGATCCCATCTTGTTTTTACATATACTAATGATGTACCTATCGTTTGACTTATGATTGAGATGTCTACATAATGAGGATGATGTAATAGTAATCGCACACCTCTATATAGGTATTGCTTTTTTGTTTTTCGTTAATCTGGTATGATGGGCAAAAGACACGAATGCACAGCAGCCAAGATTGATTTTGCAGTCGCAGCTATTGCGTCATTTTATAAAGGGGTGAATGGTATGTTTAAATTTAATGAAGAAAAAGGACAGCTTAAATGCTCATTTTGCGGAAAAAGCCAAGAACAGGTTCGTAAGTTAGTAGCTGGTCCTGGAGTTTATATATGTGATGAATGTATAGAATTATGTACTGAAATCGTTGAAGAAGAGCTCGGAAATGAAGAGGAAGTGGAATTTAAAGAAGTTCCTAAGCCTCAGGAAATCCGCAGCATATTAAACGATTATGTTATTGGGCAGGATCAGGCTAAGAAGAATTTATCAGTGGCTGTTTACAACCATTATAAGCGAATTAATGCTGGTGTGAAGAATGATGATGTTGAGCTTGCGAAGAGTAACATTCTTATGCTTGGACCAACAGGAAGCGGTAAAACGTTACTCGCTCAAACACTTGCTCGTATTCTGAACGTTCCTTTCGCTATTGCTGATGCCACTTCATTAACTGAAGCGGGCTACGTTGGAGAGGATGTAGAAAATATCCTTCTTAAGCTGATTCAAGCGGCAGATTATGATGTAGAAAAAGCTGAAAAAGGAATTATTTATATCGATGAAATCGATAAAGTTGCGCGTAAATCTGAAAATCCTTCGATCACTCGTGATGTTTCAGGGGAGGGTGTTCAGCAGGCCTTGCTTAAGATCCTCGAAGGAACGCAGGCCAGCGTTCCACCGCAGGGTGGAAGGAAACATCCTCATCAAGAATTTATTCAAATCGATACGACAAATGTCTTGTTTGTCGTAGGCGGTGCATTTGATGGAATTGAGCAGATTATTAAACGCCGTTTAGGTAAAAAAGTCATTGGTTTTGGGGCCGGTCAAACTGATGTAGACGCTGAGAAGAGTGAATTGTTAACAAAAGTTCTTCCTGAAGACTTGTTAAGCTATGGATTAATTCCGGAATTCATCGGACGTCTGCCGGTCATTGGCAGTCTGGAACAGCTGGATGAGGAAGCACTGGTAGAAATTCTGACAGCTCCTAAGAATGCACTTGTAAAACAATATCAGAAGCTGCTTCAGATCGACCATGTAGAATTAGAGTTTGAAGAGGAGGCCCTTCGTGAAATTGCTAAGCTTGCAATTGAACGCAAAACAGGTGCCCGCGGACTTCGTTCTATTATTGAAGGCATAATGCTTGATGTTATGTATGAACTGCCTTCTCGTGATGATATAGAGAAATGCATTATTACGAAGGAAACTGTTACAGAAGAGAACAGTTATCCTAAACTGGTTCTGACAGATGGAACTGTGGAAGATGAGAATAAAGAAACCCCTAAAGAAAGTGCTTAATTAGCCCGCATTTAGGCAATTTAATCTTTATTTTATAAACCGCGCTGCGAATAATTTGTAGCGCGGTTTCTGTTGTCGTTATAATAAAATTATTTTGGGTGAACAGTAAGGAGCCTTCTTTTTTTACATATCATTTGTTTTTAGCATGATTAGTTGCGTCGTGTTTATAATAAAACTAAGCTTCTGTAAGAAAAACGCGGGCTTTTTGCCTATTCCTTACGTTTTACTTTCTCATAAGATTTCTATATGATTAACTTACAATTCGCATTATTTGGAGGTGCACACATTGTCTGAAAAACATAGTATCAAGCTCCCCCTCCTTCCTCTTAGAGGTCTTTTAGTGTACCCTTCGATGGTACTGCACCTTGATGTAGGTCGTGATAAATCGGTCAATGCTTTAGAGCAAGCAATGATTGATGATAACCAGATTTTTCTCGTTTCCCAAAAAGAAGTAAATATTGATGATCCAACTATTAGTGATATGTATGAAATAGGTACAGTAGCTCGCGTAAAGCAAATGGTAAAGCTTCCGAATGGAACGAACCGCGTGCTCGTGGAAGGACTTTATCGTGCGAGTGTTCACCAAATCACTGACGGTGACGAATATTATGAAGCTGAAATAACGAAATTAGAGGATGTACATGACGATCGTAATGAAGAAGAAGCGCTGATGCGCACTTTACTCAGCCAGTTCGAGCAATATGTGAAGGTTTCTAAAAAAGTAAGTAAAGAAACGTATAACACAGTTGCAGATGTAGATTCTCCCGGACACTTAGCTGACTTAATTACTTCTCATCTGCCAATAAAAATTAAAGATAAGCAAAAGGTTCTTGAAACCTCAGATGTAAAGAAACGTCTTAAGCATTTAATTGAATTAATTGGAAATGAAAGAGACGTTCTTCAAATCGAACAAAAAATTGGTCAGCGAGTAAAGAAATCAATGGAGAAAACACAAAAAGAATATTACCTGCGGGAACAAATGAAAGCTATTCAGAATGAACTGGGTGATAAAGACGGCAAAACTGGAGAAGTCAGTGAACTTCGTCAGAAAATTGACGAAGCACAGATGCCCGAACGTGTTCAGAAAGTAGCCGACAAAGAACTCGGCCGTTACGAGAAAGTTCCGCAAAGCTCTGCTGAGAGTTCTGTGATCCGTAATTATATTGAATGGCTCGTCTCTCTGCCGTGGTCGCAGGAGACAGAAGACAACTTAGATGTTAATCACGCGGAGACTATTCTTGACGAAGATCATTATGGATTAGAGAAAGTGAAAGAGCGTGTTCTTGAATACTTAGCTGTCCAGCAGCTCACTCAGTCTATTAAGGGTCCTATACTATGTCTAGTCGGGCCGCCTGGTGTTGGTAAAACATCTCTGGCAAAATCCATAGCCCGGGCCATAAATCGTAAGTTTGTCCGCATTTCTCTGGGCGGCGTACGCGATGAGGCTGAAATCCGCGGTCATAGAAGAACGTACATTGGAGCTATGCCTGGCCGTATTATCCAGGGAATGAAGCGGGCAGAAACGATTAATCCTGTTTTCCTGCTTGATGAAATCGATAAGATGGCGAGCGATTTCCGCGGCGATCCGTCCTCCGCTATGCTGGAAGTGTTAGATCCTGAACAAAACAGTACATTTAGTGACCATTTTATCGAAGAGCATTATGATTTATCGAATGTGATGTTTGTTGCTACAGCTAATACGATGACTTCTATTCCGGGACCGCTCCTAGACCGTATGGAAGTGATCTCGATCGCTGGGTACACAGAGGTAGAGAAGCTCCATATTGCTAAAGAACATTTACTGCCTAAACAAGTTAAAGAGAATGGCTTAACGAAAAGCAAGGTCCAATTTAAAGATGAAGCTTTACTTAAATTAATTCGTATGTATACCCGTGAAGCGGGAGTTCGTAATTTAGAACGCGAGTTAGCTGGTGTGTGCAGAAAAGCTGCAAAGATTATCGTATCGGGCCAAAAGAAGAGGGTAGTAGTGACAGAGAAGCAGCTGGAAGAGCTTCTTGGACGGCCTAAGTTCCGTTATGGTCAAGCCGAACTGGAGGATCAGGTCGGAGCAGCAACAGGTTTAGCGTATACATCTGCAGGCGGGGATACACTATCTATCGAAGTTTCTGTTTATCCCGGGAAAGGTAATTTAACGTTGACCGGTAAGCTAGGCGATGTAATGAAGGAGTCAGCACAGGCTGCCTTTAGTTATATTCGTTCGAGGTCTGATGATCTAAAGATCGACCGTGATTTTGGAGAGAAAAATGACATCCATATTCACGTACCGGAAGGGGCCACACCGAAAGACGGTCCTTCAGCAGGAATCACAATGGCCACCGCACTAGTATCAGCTTTAACAGGCAGAGCTGTTAAGAAGGAAGTAGGCATGACCGGAGAAATTACACTACGAGGTCGTGTACTCCCTATTGGAGGCTTAAAAGAGAAATCATTAAGCGCTCACCGGGCCGGTCTGACAAAGATCATCATTCCCTCTGACAATGAAAAGGATTTAGAGGATATTCCAGAAAGTGTGCGTGAAGGTCTTACTTTTATTCCTGTAAAACATTTAGATGAGGTGCTTGATCAAGCATTAACGGAGAGTAGTTATGAAGGTTAACCATGCAGAAATAATTATTAGTGCAGCTAGTAAGAAACAATATCCAAATGAACCATTACCTGAAATTGCACTGGCAGGCCGGTCAAATGTAGGAAAGTCATCATTTATAAATAAAATGATCCAGCGTAAGAATTTAGCAAGAACTTCTTCAAAGCCAGGAAAAACGCAGACTTTAAACTTTTACAGGATTAATGAAAGGTTTCATTTTGTGGATGTTCCAGGATACGGTTATGCTAAAGTCTCAAAGAAAGAACGTGCCAAATGGGGCCGGATGATGGAGGAATACTTCGCTGAGCGTGAACAATTGCGTGCAATAGCTCTAGTGGTAGATGTCCGTCACAAACCTACAGAGGATGACTGTATGATGTATGATTTTCTTAAGCATTTCGAGCTGCCTGTAATGGTGATTGCAACAAAGCTTGATAAGATTAAAAAAGGCCAGCGGAATAAACAGCTCCACATGGTCTCCTCCACTCTTAACATGGATGAAGAAGATCCATTAATTCCTTTTTCCTCTGAAACAGGTGAAGGAAAAGACACTGCATGGAGAGCGATGCTGTCGTATCTGCAGTTATAACCGGCACCACTCCTATTAGGGGTGGTGCTTTTAAGTAAGAGGGTGGTTTAATAATGAATAAGAAGATGATAGAGGTAAAGAACGCATTAGTCCTCTTAAATAAAGCAGGGTTAAAAGAAAAGGCCTGCGAATATCCCTCCAAGCTTTCAGGAGGCCAGCTGCAGCGGGTGGCTATTGCAAGAGCACTCGCTATGAACCCTGCAATTATGCTTTTTGATGAACCGACTTCTGCGTTGGATCCTGAGCTTGTAGGTGAAGTCCTTCACACCATTAAACACTTGCCGGAGAAGGAATGACAATGGTGTTTGTATTTCATGAAATGGGCTTTGCGAGAGAAGTGGCAGATCGTGTAGTCTATATGCATGAAGGAAGAATAGTTGAAGAAGGAACATTTGAAGAGTTGTTTGGAAACCCTAAGCCGGAGCGGACAAAAAAATTTATAAACTAAAAAACCACAGCCTGTCATGCCGGCTGTGGATTTTCTTATGTGCGTTTTTTTAATAAAATTATGCCTACCACCACAAGTACTACAGGCCAGAATCGTTCAATCCACTCTATGAATATGTAAATAACGCTAAACCAGCCCGGGTTCGCAGTTGAAAAAAGCCCAAACCCGGACAAACCGAGCAGCACTATAGCTGTCAGGAGTCCTGATTTTGTTTTTGCATATTTAAAAAGGAAAGCAACTCCGACGATTAGGGTGAAGATTGCCCAATGATCAATCCAAAAGGTAAAGCGATCTTTACCGTGAAAATGGATGCCGAATCCGAGAAGTATGGTTCCGGGAATGATATTTGAAAAGTCTTTCGTTATGTAACAATGCAGCAGAAATGCTGTACCAATGATCATCAGTATCGTCGGCCAAGAGTAAAAAGCAGAGAAAAAGGGCATATTTAATTGTTGAAGAAGAAAATATATTCCTAATCCGATTAGTAAGTAACCGGCAAATATATTTTGTTTTTTCATTATAAATCCTCCTGAACGTACATACTTGAATTGCCTGTCTTGCGCAATTCGTCGTGATTTGATATATTACAGATGGGTTATAAATTAGACTCGTTCTAATTTAAAAATAATTTAATTATTAACTGAAGAAACATGCTAAATATATCCTAACATAGGGATTTCAAAATCTGTTCATATTTTTCTCTTAGAATAATGATGTCTCATGTTATAATGATTGATATGTGATTGGATAGGAACGTTTTAGATAGGGGGGGATGGAAATGCATATATTAACAATCGGCCTAAACTTTAAAACAGCCCCTGTGGAAATTCGAGAAAAGCTTACATTCTCTGAAGAAAACCTCCAGGAAGCAATGCAGCAGCTAAACAAGCAGAAGAGCCTCCTTGAGAATGTAATCCTCTCTACCTGCAATCGTACGGAAATATACGCAGTAGTAGACCAGCTTCACACCGGACGTTATTATATTAAACAGTTTTTAGCAGACTGGTTCAATATGGATAAAGAAGACTTCTCTCCATTTCTATCTGTTTATGAAGCGGATGGGGCAATTGAACATCTATTCCGCGTGACGTCAGGTCTTGATTCCATGGTGCTCGGTGAAACACAGATTTTAGGACAAGTTAAGCAAGTTTTTCAACTGGCACAGCAGGCAGGCACAACAGGAACGATTTTTAATCAGCTGTTCAAGCAGGCGGTAACAATGGCTAAAAAAGCTCATAAAGACACTGGGATTGGTGAGAATGCAGTATCAGTAAGTTATGCTGCTGTAGAATTAGCCCGCAAGATTTTTGGGGATTTAGTCCATAAACATATTGTTATTATTGGTGCAGGTAAAATGGGCGAACTTGCAGCTAAGAATCTGCATGGCTCCGGTGTCAAAAAAGTAACAGTCATGAACCGTACGCTTGCTAAAGCAGAGGTTGTATCAAAACAATTTAATGGACAAGCTGCTACCATGGATCATCTTGAAGAGGTCTTAAAGGATGCTGACATCGTCATCAGCTCTACAGGTGCAAACGAATACGTCCTTACAAAAGATCAAATGGAGCCTATTCATAAAAGCCGTAAAGGTAAGCCGCTTTTCTTTGTGGATATTGCTGTTCCAAGGGATCTTGACCCCGCCATGGAAAACCTGGACAGCGTGTTTTTATATGATATTGATGATTTACAGGGAATCGTAGATGCCAATCTGGCTGTTCGAAAGCAGGCGGCTGAAGAAATCGGCTTAGTAATTGAAGCCGAAATTGTAGAATTTAAAGAATGGCTTCAAACCATTGGGGTTGTGCCGGTTATCTCTGCTTTACGTGCTAAAGCATTAGGCATTCAAGCTGAAACGATGGAAAGCATTGAGAGAAAAATGCCAGAGTTGTCTGAGCGTGAAAAGAAAGTATTGCGTAAGCACACTAAGAGTATTATTAATCAAATGCTCAAGGATCCTATTCTTCAAGCTAAAGAACTGAGTGCAAAGCCTGAAGCAGAAGAATCTCTACGCTTATTCACTCAGATATTTGGAATTGAGGAAGAAGTGGAAAAGGAGCTTTTAGAGCAGGAGAAAAAAAACGCAGCCCCCTCAAATGAAGAAGGAACGATCCCCTTTCCCACACTTAGTAAGATTGTGAATTCTTAAGGGTGGAGTCAGCCATGTTTGATTTCAAATGGGTGTACGAATTAGTCCTGCTGCTATATGGTCTTAGTTTAATTGGATATTTTATTGATTTTATTCAAAATAACCGGAAGGCCAATCAAGCTGCCTTCTGGTTACTTAGTTTGGTCTGGGGGTTACAAACCCTTTTTTTATTAGTACAGGTTTTTATTAACAATAATTTTCCAATCATTAATGTATATGACGGTCTTTACTTTTATGCATGGATCCTCGTCACCTTTTCATTGATCATAAACAGAATTTTCAAAGTGGATTTTCTAGTGTTTTTTACAAATTTACTTGGATTCTTTGTTATGTTGATCCATATATCTACCCGTGCACAAAGTGTTCTGGATGATAAAGGGGTCTCATTAGTACATGAAATGCTCGTCGTCCATATTACACTTGCCTTGATTTCGTATGGTTTTTTCTCACTGTCTTTTATATTTTCACTCATGTATTTATTACAGTACAGGCTGCTTAAACGTAAAAAGTGGAATGCTAAATTATTCCGCCTGGGGGATCTAACCAGGCTTGACTTCTTCTCCTATGTAGCTGTCATTCTGGGAGTGCCTCTTCTGTTAATTGGTCTGATTCTCGGAGTAACCTGGGCGTATGCTTCAGAAGAAACGTTTTACTGGTATGATTCAAAAACGTTAGGTTCCATATTGGTGCTCCTCGTCTACGGAGTTTATTTATTCTTGAGAGTAGTTAAAGGATACCAGGGTAGAGCCATTTCTATTTTCAATAGTGCAGCCTTTCTATTTCTGCTCATTAACTTCTTTCTATTTGGCTCAATATCAAACTTTCATTTTTAACTTGAGGAGGTCTTCGTGTGCGTAAGATCGTCATTGGTTCACGTAAAAGTAACTTAGCAATAACTCAGACAGAATGGGTGATCGATCAATTAAAAAAAGTAGATCCATCCTATGAATTTGAAATTAAACGAATTTCTACGAAGGGAGACCGTATCGTAGATGTTCAGCTTTCTAAAGTAGGTGGAAAAGGCTTATTTATTAAAGAAATTGAACAGGCTATGTATGATGAAGAAATCGATATGGCCGTGCATAGTATGAAGGATATGCCCGCTGTTGTAGCTGAAGGCTTAATGGTGGCTTCTGTCCCTGTACGGGAAGATCATAGGGATGCTTTCATATCAAATGGCCACATAGGGTTAAAGGACCTGCCTGAAGGCGCTGTTGTTGGTACAAGCAGCCTTCGGAGAGGTGCACAAATTAAAGCGTTTCGACCTGAACTTGAAATTCAATGGATCCGGGGCAATATTGATACTAGGCTTCGTAAATTGAAAGAAGAGGATTTTGATGCCATCATTTTAGCGGCAGCCGGATTAAAAAGGATGGGCTGGAGTGATGAACTTGTGACTGAATATTTAGAGCCGGAGGTTTGTGTGCCAGCTGTAGGACAAGGAGCGCTGGCCATTCAATGCCGTAAAGAAGATAAGGAATTAGTAGATTATTTACGAAAAATAAACGACCCTTATACAGATGTAACTGTGGCAGCTGAAAGGAAGTTTCTTCATGATTTAAATGGAGGCTGTCAAGTGCCAATTGGCGGTTATGCTACTCAAAAAGGTGATGAAATTACGCTTACTGCTCTTGTTGGGAAGCCTGATGGCTCAACAATACTTCATGAAACCGTTAAAGGAAACGACCCGATTGCTGTCGGAAAAGAAGCAGCGGACCTTCTTAAAAAACAAGGTGCTGTAGAAATTGTTGATAAGGCTAAAGAGGAGTATGAGCAGTAATGAAACCGTTAGAAGGCAGGAAGGTCCTGGTTACAAGACCTTTCTCTCAAGCGGATGTCATGATTAATCTTTTCGAAAAAGCAGGAGCAGCCATCCTTCACGAGCCACTCATAGAATTTCGTATCCATGAATCTAAACAAAATCCGCGTATTTTATCAGAACTTCACGACTTTAACTGGGTGTTTTTTACAAGCTCCAATGGCGTGAAGTTTTTTTTCGAGTGGTTACAACGTATTGGAAGGCCGGTGCCTCGTCATATTAAGGTTGCAGTGGTAGGCAGAAATACCAAACAGACAGCGGAAGAAATGGGTGTGAATGTTCACTTTTGTCCGACTACATATGATGCTGAGCATATGGCAGAAGAGTTTTTCGTTTATCATAAGGAACCAGGGGCCGTGCTCTATGTACGTGGAGACAGGTCACGTGAAACCTTGTTAGAAATATTGACGGAAAAGGGCATTCTTTTTCAATCCCTGACCGTGTATGATACTCTACTAATAAAAGAGTCGGAAGTCATCAGCAGAGAGCTTCCGTCTTTAGACGCGCTTACGTTTACAAGTCCCTCGACGATCGAGGCTTTTTTGGAAATAACCAGAAAGAGTAACGAGCTTGCTTTAGATATTCCCTGTTTCTGTATAGGTGCTACAACTGCTGAGAAGGCAGAAGCAAAAGGGTTTAACAAGATTTATTATCCATCAACATTCAGCGTAGAAGAAATGGTTCAGCAAATTATTGATTACTTTTCGAAAGAAGGTTTCTAAAATGAGCGATTTACAATTTAAAAGACACCGCCGTTTGCGCAGAACCGAATCAATGCGGTCTTTAGTACGTGAAACAAAACTTCATAAGGAAGATTTAATTTATCCTATATTTATTGTAGAAGGGGAAAATATTAAACATTCTGTGAAATCGATGCCTGGCGTTTACCAGGTTTCCTTAGATCACTTGTCTGCTGAAATGAAAGAATTGGAGAATCTAGGAATACGTTCGGTTATCGTTTTTGGCGTACCAAAGGAGAAGGATGACGTTGGAAGCGAAGCATACCATGCGTCTGGTATTGTTCAAAAAGCAATTCGTCACATTAAAGAAGCCCATCCTTCTTTAACAGTTGTAGCTGATACCTGCCTATGTCAATATACGGACCATGGTCACTGCGGAATCGTTCTTGACGGGGATATTGCAAATGATGACTCTTTAGAATTACTTACAAAAACAGCGGTTAGTCAGGCAGAAGCCGGGGCGGATATCATCGCTCCCTCCAATATGATGGATGGATTTGTAGCTGCAATTAGACGAGGACTTGATGAGTCTGGGTATGGTCACATTCCTGTAATGTCTTATGCAGTTAAATATGCTTCTGCCTTCTATGGTCCTTTTCGTGATGCGGCGCACAGCTCTCCGCAGTTTGGTGACCGTCGTGCTTATCAAATGGACCCGGCCAACCGTATAGAAGCCATACGTGAAGCAGAATCCGATGTGGGAGAAGGTGCTGATTTTCTCATTGTCAAGCCAGCTTTATCCTATTTGGATATTATGCGTGAAGTGAAAGATCGGTTTAACCTTCCCCTTGTTGCTTACAATGTAAGCGGTGAATATTCTATGATTAAGGCAGCCGCTGCTAATGGCTGGGTAAATGAGGAAGAAATCGTAATGGAAAAACTCACCTCTATGAAAAGGGCAGGCGCCGATTTAATTATTACCTACTTTGCAAAAGACGCAGCTAACTATTTAGATCAGTAATAGGAGGGAACGAAAATGATGAGGAATTTCGAGCGTTCAGTAGAAGCATATAAGAAAGCTGTTGATTTAATGCCCGGCGGAGTGAACTCACCTGTCCGCGCCTTTAAATCAGTAGATATGGACCCTATTTTTATGGAAAAAGGAAAAGGTTCAAAAATTACGGATATTGATGGAAATGAATATATTGACTACGTATTAAGCTGGGGACCTCTTATTCTTGGCCACGCAGACGAGCGTGTGGTAAGTGCTCTTACAGAAGCAGCCTCCCTGGGAACAAGTTTTGGAGCACCTACCCTTCTTGAGAATGAATTGGCGAATCTCGTCATTGACCGTGTTCCATCCATTGAGATGCTCAGAATGGTTAACTCAGGAACAGAAGCAACGATGAGCGCCCTTCGAGTGGCAAGGGGGTATACAGGCAGAAATAAGATTTTGAAATTTGAAGGAAATTACCATGGACATGGCGACTCATTGCTTATAAAAGCTGGATCAGGAGTTGCTACGCTGGGTCTGCCTGATTCCCCTGGTGTGCCGGAATCAATTGCGAAAAACACAATTACCGTACCATACAATGACATGGAGAGCGTGAAATACGTTTTCGAAGAATATGGAGAAGATTTAGCGGCTGTCATTATAGAACCGGTTTCAGGTAATATGGGCGTCGTGCCTCCTAAAGAGCAATTTCTTAGCGAGCTGCGTCATCTGACTGAAAGAAATGGTACAGTACTCATTTTTGATGAAGTAATGACTGGTTTTAGAGTAGGTTATCAGTGTGCTCAAGGTCATTTCAATGTGACACCGGATATGACTTGTTTAGGGAAAGTTATTGGTGGAGGTCTGCCGGTTGGAGCTTATGGCGGCAAGAAGGAAATTATGGAACGGGTCGCCCCGGTTGGAGATATTTATCAGGCTGGTACACTTTCAGGTAATCCTTTAGCCATGACAGCTGGCTACGAAACCTTAAAAGCCATGGATGAATCGGCTTATACGGAAATCAATAAAAAAGTAGATCGATTAATAGAGGGCTTTGAAGCTGCAGCTGAAGAGCACCAAGTTCCATTAACGATTAATCGAGCTGGATCTATGGTGGGGATTTTCTTCACCGAAGGACCTGTCGAAAATTTTGAAATGGCCAATCATTCGGATTTGGAACGTTTTGCTAAATACTACCGAGGCATGATTGAACAGGGCATCTTCCTTCCTCCTTCTCAATTTGAAGGACTGTTCTTATCTGTGGCTCATACAGATGAAGATATCGAAAAGACAATTCAAGCTGTAGATGCAGTTTTTAGAACTCTTTAAATAAGAATAATATTCAGTGATATTGAAAGGCTGCCGGGAACGTTCCGGCAGCCTTTTTATAGTCTATTCCATTATAGTTGGTACTTTGCGTACAATTTAATGGTTAAAGCCGATCACCAATACTTAGAGTCCTGCAAACACTCCGAGGCGTGTGGTTTTGGGGAGTGATACGGCTGGTAAAACGGCAGCTGGCCAAAAAGCAAAATGTCTTTATCATTTGAGAATCAATGAGATTTTAATATTTTCAACAGGCTGAGATAACCTTTGACTATGTCTTTTTATATGAAATCTTATCCTTCTTATGTATATCAGACAAAGTGATGCATAGAGTGGTAATAGGTGACTTTGTTGATTAACCAGGGAGGGGACGTTGCAATGCAGAATAATCAGGAATTTTCTTTTTACTTAGATGAATCGCTGTGGTTTAAGGAAGGACAGGGGGTTAGTGAATTAATTGGTATTTCACTTGAACCTAATGTTTCCATTGCTGATTTAGGAAATGAAGTAAGGCTTCATGGGACCGTAGAGTTATTCGGTGAATACTTCTCCGACGAGTCAATTGAGCCGTATCGAAATCCGGAAACTCCGCCTGTTGGGCGTGTACTTGAGGTAGATGAAGGGGAAGAAGAAGGGGTATCTGAATTTGCACACTCTTTTCCGGTGGAGATCACAGTATCAAAAGATAGAGTGACAAACCTTGATGAAGTTGTTATTGATATTGAAAGCTTTGACTACGAGCTGCCAGAACCGAATAACCTGACACTTCACGCCCAGTTGAATATGAATGGGATACTTCAAGAAAGGAATGCAGCACCTGTCCAGGAGGACCATGATGTGATTACAATAGGGCCTGTCCACTATAAAGATGAAACTTCCCCTGCTCCTCAGGCTCAAGAAGAGTTAAGAGCTGAAGGAGAAGTGGAATTAGAGGAAAGCAGCAGAAAAGAACATACTCAGTCGTTTTCTGAGTTTTTTGAGCCTCACCAAGACGAAGCTTATTCCCAAGAGAATGAACAAGGTGCCGACACTTATGAAGAAGAAGTAACTGAAGCTGAGCAGGTGGAATCTTCGCCATCCGTAAATGGATTTAAACAAATTTTCCAGCACCTTTTTCCAAATAGAGATGAGACATACACTCAAATGAAGATGTATATTGTGCAGGAAGATGAGACCATTGAAATGATTGCTGAACGGTATGAAGTACCTGTGAAGCAGCTGGAAAAGGTGAATCATGTCGATGATGAAGTAGTTCCAGGGCAGATTGTGTATATTCCGAATTAAATCCATTTAAAGCGGAAAGCTAAATACAGACCAATGCATAGCCCAAGTAAAAAAACATCAATTGTAGTAGGGAAGATCAATGTACGAATCAACTGGTATATACAGATCGGTACGGTAGCTTTCTCAAGAACATACAGCCAGTGGCGGCACCAGGGCGGAAGACGATAACGGTACATGCGGCTCATTGTTTTTCCTCCTCTTCATTTATTTTTATAAATAGTTGACTTCATCCATACATTCTATATACAATATGAATATTAATGACTATATGTGAAATGCCGTGAACGGGAAGAGTACATTTATCTTACCTTCAGAGAGGAAGACAGACGGTGAGAGTCTTCTGGGATAAAGATTAATGGAAGGTCGCCCTGGATGCAGTTCCTTTGAAATAGAAGTAAAAGGATCCGGTTAGAAGCCGTTATTTGTAATGAAGTGTGCAAATTTTTTAGTTTGCAAATTAAGGTGGTACCACGGAAAACAGTCCTTTTCGTCCTTTATTGGATGAAAAGGATTTTTTTATTTCACAAAAATACTTTAAAAGGAGGATGATCCAATGGAACATAAAGACATATCAATGCCGACGAAATATGATCCTACAGCTGTCGAGCAGAATCGTTATCAATATTGGGTGAATGGAAAGTTTTTTGAAGCGGAACAGAATGAGAATAAGAAGCCTTATACTGTGGTTATTCCGCCGCCAAATGTCACGGGAAGACTGCACTTAGGGCATGCCTGGGATACAACTCTTCAAGATATTTTAACCCGGGTGAAGCGTATGCAGGGTTATGACGTACTCTGGCTCCCCGGTATGGACCATGCCGGAATTGCTACTCAGGCAAAAGTCGAAGCTAAATTAAAAGAACAGGGAATGTCACGCTATGATTTAGGCCGTGAAACTTTCTTAGAAAAATCTTGGGAGTGGAAAAAAGAATATGCTCAGTTTATCCGTACTCAATGGGAGAAGCTGGGACTTGGCTTAGATTATTCACGTGAACGGTTCACGCTGGATGAAGGTCTCTCTGATGCAGTAAAAGAAGTTTTCGTTAAGCTTTATGAACGCGATCTGATTTATCGCGGAGAATATATTATCAACTGGGATCCGTCAACTAAAACTGCTCTGTCTGATATTGAAGTTGAATACAAAGACGTTCAAGGGGCCTTCTACCATATGCGCTATCCTCTTAAAGATGGAAACGGTGCGATTGAAGTTGCAACAACCCGTCCTGAAACGATGCTTGGCGATACCGGGGTGGCTGTACACCCTAAAGATGAACGATACCAGCACTTAATTGGAAAAAAAGTAATACTTCCAATTGTTGGCCGTGAGATTGAAATTGTTGCTGATGATTACGTAGAAATGGATTTTGGATCAGGTGCAGTAAAAATAACACCTGCCCACGATCCGAATGATTTTGAAATCGGAAACCGTCATAATTTAGAGCGTGTCCTGGTTATGAATGAAGACGGTACTATGAACGAGAACGCCGCCCAGTATAAAGGCTTAGACCGTTTTGAATGCAGGAAGAGGATTGTGAAGGATTTACAGGAGAGCGGGGTCCTTTTTGAAATAGAGGAACACATGCATTCTGTAGGACATTCTGAGCGGAGCGGTGCAGTAGTAGAGCCTTATCTGTCTACACAGTGGTTTGTAAACATGGAGCCATTAGCAAAGCAGGCGATTGACCTGCAGTCTTCTGATGATAAAGTAAGCTTCGTTCCTGACCGGTTCGAGAAAACATATCTGAATTGGATGGATAACATTCGTGATTGGTGTATTTCCAGGCAGCTCTGGTGGGGTCATAGAATTCCTGCCTGGTATCATAAAGAAACAGGAGAGATTTATGTTGGAAAAGAAGCACCGGCAGATGCTGAGAACTGGGAGCAGGATGAAGATGTTTTAGATACGTGGTTCTCTTCAGCCCTGTGGCCATTTTCTACTATGGGGTGGCCGGATGAGTCTAATAAAGACTTCCAGTGTTACTTCCCTACCAATGTACTTGTAACAGGTTACGATATTATCTTCTTTTGGGTCAGCCGGATGATTTTCCAATCGATTGAATTTACTGACCGCCGTCCTTTTGAGGATGTGTTAATTCATGGGCTTGTTAGAGACGCAGATGGAAGAAAAATGAGTAAATCATTAGGCAATGGTGTTGATCCAATGGATGTCATTGAGAAGTATGGAGCTGATTCTCTACGGTACTTCCTGTCAACCGGTTCTTCACCTGGCCAGGACCTGCGGTTCCAATGGGAAAAAGTAGAATCTACATGGAACTTTGCCAACAAGATATGGAACGCTTCCCGCTTTGCACTGATGAATATGGGTGACTTAAAATATGAGGATATTGATTTAACTGGTGAAAAATCAGTAGCTGATGAATGGATACTCACCCGATTAAATCAAACTATTGAGCAGGTAACAAAGAACATTGACCGTTATGAATTCGGAGAAGCAGGGCGACACTTGTATAACTTCATATGGGATGAGTTCTGTGACTGGTATATTGAAATGGCTAAACTTCCTCTTTACGGAGAAGATGAAAAACGAATCCATACAACTCGTTCAATCCTAGCCTACACTTTGGATCAAATCATGAGAATGCTGCATCCATTTATGCCATTCATAACGGAGGAAATATGGCAGCACCTGCCTCACAAAGGGGAGTCAATTACTCAGGCTTCCTGGCCGACAGTAAGAGAAGAGTTTCACAACGAACAAGCTGTAGGAGAAATGGAGCGCTTGGTATCTATTATTCGATCCGTTCGGAATATCCGCGCAGAAGTGGATACACCTATGTCTAAAGAAATTCAGCTCATGATTCAAGCGAAGGATGAAGAAGTTGTTGCTGAACTTGAGAATAATCGCAGCTATTTAGACCGTTTCTGTAATCCAAATGAATTATCAATAGGAACGGATCTACAAGCTCCAGAAAAAGCAATGTCAGCTGTTGTAACGGGGGCAGAACTTTATTTGCCTCTTGCCGGCTTAATTAACATTGATGATGAGATTAAGCGTTTAAAGAAAGACTGGGAGAAATGGGATAAAGAAGTAGCTCGTGTTCAGAAGAAACTTCGCAATGAAGGGTTTATAAATAAAGCTCCTGAGCATGTAGTAGAAGAAGAACGCAAGAAAGAAAATGATTATTTAGATAAGCGGGCTAAGGTAGAAGCACGTATGAAAGAGTTAGAAGCTTAAAAATAGTGCGGAGGGTATTTCGATGGGAATACTCTCCTCTTTTATAAATAAGGAGTCTGTCGATATGGAATATAGTGAAGCATTACATTGGATACATACAAGAGAGAAGTTTAAAGTAAAGCCTGGTTTAAAGCGGATGGAGTGGATGATGGACAGGCTTGGACATCCTGAAAACCAATTACATGCCATCCATGTGGCAGGTACAAACGGGAAAGGGTCTACAGTATCTTTTTTAAGGCATTTGTTACAAGGGCAGGGCTATACGGTCGGAACCTTTACTTCCCCTTATATTGTTCGCTTTAATGAAAGAATAAGTATGAATGGCGAACCTGTATCAGATTACGAGCTTATCGAATTGGTTGAAGCTGTTAAGCCGCTGGTTGAGGGACTGGGCCGAACTGAATGGGGTGAACCTACAGAATTTGAAGTCATTACTGCAATGGCTTTTATTTATTTCCAGCAAAGAGGTGTGGATTTCGCTATTTTTGAGACGGGTTTAGGCGGACGTTATGATTCCACCAACGTAATCAATCCAATTCTTTCTATTATTACAAATATAGGAAGAGACCACACAGACATACTCGGACATTCAATTGAAGAAATTGCTTATCAAAAGGCAGGAATTATTAAAAAAGGAAAACCAGTACTGACTTGTGTTAAACAACAAGAAGCTTTGGCAGTTATTAAGGAGGAATCAGCAAAACAAAAGGCTGACTTATTTGTAGAGGATTACGACTTTATTATTCAGTATGCTGAGCATACGAAGCGGGGAGAGGCATTTTACATGTCAATGGGTGAATATTTCTCGCCGAAATTGTTGACTCAATTAAAAGGTATCCATCAAACCTCTAACGCCGGACTCGCATTAGCAGCAATAGAAAAGTTAAAAGAATTGGGTTATTTAATTCAGAGAGATTTTTATGCTGAAGCTATTAACACTACAATCTGGCCGGCGAGATTTGAGAGGGTTCAAGAAGAGCCGGATGTCGTTTTAGATGGTGCCCACAATGTGGAAGGTACAATGACCCTCATCAAAACGTTAAAAGATCATTACCCCAACAGGACTATTTACTTATTATATGGAGCTGTTCAGAATAAACCTGTAAAGGAGATGCTCACGCTGCTTAATGAGGTGGTTAACAAAGCCTGGTATACAACCTTCTCCTATCCTAAAGCTCTGCGAGCAATTGATGTAGCCGATTTATCTCCAATTAAAGCAAGTAGAACAATAGAAGATCAACAAGAAGCTTTACAGGATATTATGGATGAATTAACAGAGGAAGATGTCCTAGTTATTACTGGTTCATTATATTTTATTTCCGATATTAGGAAATATTTTGAATAGAATGGAGTGGTGTGATATTATAATAGTTATCAGAAATTTCTAATTTAACGTGTTGTTTAAATGGTATTGTTGATATTCTGGCACTAATAACACTTTAATTGTTCGTTATTATCGGAATAATGGGGAGGCTGGGACGATTGGCTGTCTCTAAACTTAGAGCCAATGTCAATTCATTTCTTCATTTTTCGGGGCTTGAACTACAATTTGCTTTGTTTTGTTACCAGAATATCAACAACGACCACACAATTAATTTGATAGAAAGAGAAGGAGTGAGGCTCTATTGATATCGACACAAAAGAAGCTCTTAGTTTATATTATTTGGCTGATGGTGTGGCCGGTGACTCTGTATATAGTTTTCATCCATACCTCTTTTCCACTTGAAGAGTACAAAATAGATATCGCGGGATTTATTATTCTGGCCTCTATTGTTGCTCTGTTTCCTCTGCTTATGGGTGACCATCCTGTATTCCTAACGAACGGCGTCAGCTTCTCTGCTTTTTTGTTTTTTGGCTTATTTGTAGAAATTATTGTGATTCAGATCTCTCTTCTTTTCCTCATGATGAAGCTTCAAGTTGGTAAGGCGAATTTTTTTCGTATTCCTTTAAATATGGTTATGTTTCTTCTGATCTCGCTTGTCACAGCTGGAGTGTATTATTCGCTGGGTGGAGGGCATGGGGATGAAGCTCTTAATTCCGGCTTTGATGCCGTGCCGGTTATTGCTTATGCCCTTACTCAAATAGTGGTCAACCAGCTCTCTTTGAAATTAATAGGAAGATATTTGTATAAGAGAAAGTTAATATGGATTGATCAGGGTGTAAAGTGGGAATTACTCACTACTGCGCTGGTAGCTCCTGTCGGTTTAATGCTATATTTTGTTTATACTGAAATCGGCCCCTCTGCCATTTATTTAATTGGATTTCCTTTTTTTCTAATTTCTATCATGGTTAGACAATTCCATAAAACGAGCCAGGTCAATACATATCTGCAGAAAACGGGAGATATTGGTCATGAATTAACAGGCAGTTTAGGAGTGAAAGATGTTCTTGATGTCTTTGTCAAGAGAGTGACAGACTTACTGCCATTGGATTATTTATTCATCTTTGATATTAATACGGATAATGAAATGAAACTGGTTCGTTTCTATGACCGTGCCAACCATTTACAGTTCCCTGACGTGGATATAATTGAGGGTCCGTGTATAAGTAAGGATACATGGAGAAATGGGAAGGGGATGCATTTACATACAAGGAAAAAATGGAATCACCTGAAGAACGCACACACACCTATAGATGCAGAAAGTGTTATTTCTATACCTATTTCCCGTCAAAACAAAACGGTAGGGATCATTACAATGTATGCCGCAAAGCAGCGTGCTTTTTTTAAATATCAGTATATGATATTGAACATTTTAGGAAGCTATCTGGCTGTAGCTATTGAAAACGCCCGTCACTATGAGAAAACTAAAACAGAGAGCGAACGTTGTCCTTTAACGGGTTTATACAATTACCGTTATTTTGAAAATTATCTTCAGGTCATTGCTGAAGACAGGGACAGAGGAGAACAGCAACAGCCTGTCTCCCAAATTCTCATTGATCTTGATCACTTTAAATCCGTAAACGATCAGTTTGGTCACGAAGCTGGTAATGAGATTCTTTGTGAAGTAGCCAAAAGGCTGGAAAACGTAATTGGGGAACGAGGAGTGGCAGCTCGTTATGGGGGAGAGGAATTTGTCATATTACTTCCAGACGTAACTAATATCGAAGCTGAGCAATTAGCAGAAAAAGTAAGGGCGTCCATTTCGGATTCACCATTTGTGGCTTATGCGAATATACAAGATGCCGAGAAGACGGCTGTTATTTCAGTGTCGGCTAGTATTGGGGTTGCCTCATTTCCTGCTGATAGTGAAAATATATTAGAATTAACGCGTCACGCTGACCGTGCAATGTATGTGGGGGCAAAACAGATGGGAAGAAACCGCGTAGCAAGCTATGAAAAATTAAAACTTACTGCGGAGTGATTTATTAGATTGCTTTTCCCAACATGGATCCAGAATTAAATGTGAAAACCCCCGTGCATCCGGGGGTGTTCATTAATACATAATGAGGAGTGAACTATGACCATATTACTAACTATATACCTCTTTCTTGCGGGTTTGGTCCTTGGATCTTTTTTTAACGTTGTTGGTTTAAGACTCCCCAGAGGAGAATTATTCACTCGGAAAAGGTCATATTGCCCATGCTGTCATCACACGCTAAGCTGGTATGAACTTATTCCCGTCCTATCTTATATGTATCAAAAAGCACGATGCCGGCACTGCAGACATAAAATATCTCCCCTTTACCCTGCTATGGAAATATTCAGCGGAACTGCATTTGCTTACAGCTGCTGGATGTTCGGATTTAACCCCTCACTTATCCTCGCATTGCTTCTTATTTCAATGTTTCACATTATTGTAGTCACCGATCTGAGATATATGATGATCCCTGATAAAGTCCTCTTATTCTTTACGGTGCTTTTCATTGTTTATCGAATCGCCGCCCCAACTGATCCATGGTGGGATTCGGCAGCCGGGGCACTTGTGGGTTTATTAGGAACATTGGTCATTATTATCGTCAGCCGCGGGGGGATGGGCGGAGGAGATATGAAGTTGTTTGCTGTACTGGGGCTGGCGCTGGGAACAAGCAGCCTCTTACTGACTTTCTTCTTTGCATCCTTATTAGGGACGGTAGGGAGTATAGTATTATTACTGAGCAAAATCATTTCAAGAGAAAAACCTATCCCTTTTGGTCCTTACATTGCTGCAGGGGGGTTAATAACTATTTTTCACGGTGAATTTTTAATTAACTGGTACATTTCCAGCTTTTTTTAGTCGATTTAGTTGGAATGTTTCATTTAAATGGAAAGAGACTCATAGTCAGTCTCTTTTTTTGTTTTGAATTAACTGGTTATTAAACTCTGTTCATAAAGCAGGAGCTCCCTTCTAAAGTAAATATTGTCGAAGGGGCCTGACAAAATTCAACGTCCTTTTTCTTAAAGCTGTGATAAGTTTAAAAAAAGAAAAAGGAGGGTTAAAGTTGGCTGGAAAAAATAATAAAATTATCATTTCATATAACAAAGATAGAGAGGCTCCCAACGATATTGTACAAGCTAAAAAAGAACAAGCAGCTGCCGATGCGGAAAAGTTACAAAAGGCGAAATCCGCTTCTCCTCCCAAAGTTTACAGACTACCATCCTTTCATAAGCGGTTATCTCCTTTCTCTTTAAGGTATGTGAGTTTATCTGTTATGACAGCCATTGTGATCAGCTTTGTACTCGGTTTTCTCTTGTTGAAACTATTCGTCTCAGTTACTGAGGAATCAGCTCCTCCTATCGAGGAGACCTCTGCGGGTGCCCAGACGGAAAGTGTTACTGCTGCAATGTTATCAGTCGAATTACCTCATCTCGCGACAGAAGTAGTTCAGAGCGGGGTTTTCACAAGTCTGGAAACAGCAGAAGAATGGCAGGGGAAATTAACGGAACAATCGCTTCCATCAGTTATTTGGAAGCAGCAGGATCAATATTTTTTATTATCAGGCAGTGATGACAGTGAAGCCGGTGTCGAGAAGGCAGCAGATGACCTGGCCGAACTCGACGTTCCTACTTATTTAAAAGTATGGGAAGTCAATTCTGGAGAATTAGATGTGCCTGAGTCACAACTTTCCAATGTAGAAAACCTCATTGACCACCTTGAAAAAAATACACTTCATACTGTTTCTGTCGAAGAAAGAGAAAAGATATTAACGGAATGGAAAGAAGCCGGTGGAAATCAAGATCTCGAAAAGGCACTTACAGTCTGGACAGACAAAACGGATCATGGTATTAGCTGGCTTAATTTAGCTCAAGCTTTTGAAACGATGAAAAAATGACTATTATTTCATTTATAGTTATTAAATAATCTGGAATTTTTCAATAATGTCATTAGAAAATAGCAGTTATTGGTTCACTTTCTTTGTCTAGTTTTAAGAAGTCACCTTTCTCTCAATAAGCTGATTTTTAATAAACTATTAATACCTCAATAAACTTGTTGAGGAAATAGGATGAAAGGAAGTGACCAATTGACAACGACGTCGAGTATTATGATTCGGGACGTCCCTAAAGAGGACCGGCCAAGAGAGAGGTTGTTAAAGCATGGTGCACATCATTTGTCTAATCAGGAACTAATAGCAATTATGCTTGGCAGTGGTTCACGAAGTGAGTCTGTAACAGCTCTTGCCCAGCGAATACTAATTCATTTTGAAGGAATTATGCTGTTAAAAGATGCAACAGTAGAGGAGCTTACTGCGATAAAGGGCATAGGAGCGGCTAAAGCAGTACTTATTCTATCCGCAATTGAGTTTGGCAGACGCCTTCATCAAATGAAACCAGTTGAAAGGTATGTGATTCGAAGTCCTGAGGATGGAGCAGATTATGTAATGGAAGAATTGCGGGACCTAAAGCAGGAACACTTCATCTGTCTTTTCCTCAATACTAAGAATCAGGTGCTTCACCGGCAGACGATATTCATAGGTAGTTTAAATGCCTCGATTGTTCATCCAAGGGAAGTAGTGCGCCCATAAGGGGATTTAGAAAATCTACTTTAGCAAAGTAGTGGGGAAATATCACAAGTGTTACCCTATCATAAGCCAACTTATCCGTAAGGGAAACTGAACGGGGAGTGTAGCATGTTGGAAAAGCCTTAAGTTGTCTAGTTACCAAGACACGACTGAAAGGCAAGGTGAAATTCACAGACGAGGATAAAAGCTGTATTGCTTGAATGATAGCTCAAGGAGGACTACGGGGACCTTCAGCGGGAGGTAACGATTTACGCTGTGTGAAGTATGCATGTTTCTTAAAAACTTCGAGAAACATGAAGTGATACTACTTCATCCATCTTCTATATAGAAGAAACGAGTGAAAGTCATATCCGAAACTGTGGAGTGCTGAGTTTCTAAATGTCTAAATGGGGATTGCCTAAGTCAGAAAGCCGATTTGGCTATGACAGTCTGTGTCTGAAAATCTGATATGGCAACGGAGCTTTCGTAGTAGTCTGAGATAGGGAAAGCCTATTACATGGCGAAGGAAAGCAGTTTATCAAGCTTAATACCAAATTGGGAAGGAGCGAGAGGCTCTATGAGAAATCCAAAAGTAGTATTAAGCAATCTAACTTCCAAAGCGAAAGAAGAAAACTATTATTTTGATAGACTGTATCGAAATCTTTATAATGTTGAATTTTACTTGGATGCCTATGCCAAGATTTACCCAAACAAAGGAAGTAGCACAAAAGGCATAAATAACGATACAATCGACGGTATGAGTATTGCAAGGATTGAGAATTTAATTGAGAAGCTAAGAAATCAAACGTATCAGCCCAAACCGGCTCGTAGAACATATATCCCGAAGAAGAATGGAAAACTAAGACCTATAAGTTATCCAACCTTTGAGGATAAGCTTCTACTAGAGGCTGTCAGGTGCATCCTAGAAAGCATTTACGAACCTCAGTTCACGGATCATTCACATGGTTTTAGAACGAATCGAAGTTGTCATACTGCACTTAAAGAGATACGAAACACATTCACGGGAACTAGATGGTTTATTGAAGGGGATATTAAAGGTATCTTTAATAATATTGACCATCACATATTGATTGGACTATTACGTAAGCAGATTAAAGACGAGAAATTCATCAATCTGATTTGGAAGTTTCTCCGAGCTGGTTATGTAGATGACTGGGTTATTCAGAAAACTTATGGTGGTTCACCTCAAGGCGGGATTATTAGTCCGCTATTGTCTAATATTTATTTGAATGAATTAGATCAATACATTGGGCACTATAATAAAGGTGAAAAACGTACGCACAACAAAACCTATCAAAAGATCGCATCCAAAATCGCTGCACGTAAACGCATCAACAAACGCGATTGGAAAAAATTAATAGACAGTGAAAAATCCGAGAGACTTAAAGAACTGAAAAGTTACGATAGTAAAGATCTTTTCGACCCTATTTACCCTCGAATGAAATACGTGCGATATGCAGATGATTTCATCATAGGTGTTATAGGGAGTAAAAACGAGGCTGATCAAATAAAACAGGATTTAACAGAGTTTCTGGCAACTCATCTAAAATTAAAACTCAATACTGAAAAAACGTTGATTACTCACAGCAAGAAAAATGCTCGTTTCCTTAGTTATGATATTCGTATTGCAAGAGTTTGGCAAAGAACGAAAATGCCAGACGGTACAATGAAAAGAAAAATTAATCATCAGACAAAACTATTTGTACCTCACGAAAAATATATCAAAAATCTTGTAGATTTGGGTGCGCTTAAAATTGGCAGTAATAACGTGTGGAAACCTGTCCATCGTCCTTACTTGGTTCATAACGATGACTTAGAGATCCTTCGCACATACAATGCTGAGATTGAAGGCCTTTACAATTACTATCGTTTAGCTAGTAATGTTCACGTGCTTCAATCATTTCGGCAGACTATGAAGTACAGCATGATTAAAACGTATGCAAATAAGTATAAGACTACGGTTAGTAAAATTATAAGTAAATTTAGTATTAACGGTAGTTTTGGCGTGCGATATCAAACGAAGGATGGTATAAAAATCGCTTATTTTACTGAACAAAGGATGGAAAAAGAACAGGGATGTTAAGCATTCAATAATAGATATAAATGAAAAAACTTTTGCTTATGGTTGCAGAACAAGCTTGGTTGATCGTCTTTTAGCAGAAAAACGTGAGTGTTGAGGTATGATGTATCTTTAGAAATGCATCACGTAATTAAGTTAAAAGATCTCAAGGGTAAGAAAGTTTGGGATCAACATAGGACTGGCAGACGCAGAGAGCCATAGCAATGTGCGTTTCTTGTCACCGTGATTTGCACAATGGAAAATTAGATTGATAAATGGAAAGCCGTATACTCTGAGAGGAGTACGTACGGTTTGGAGGGGAGTTCTTGGAAACCTGTTTATGTAACTAAGTAAGGCGCCGGGTTCTCACCCTACTTTAAAGAGGCTGTTAAACGTTCTGCTGCCTCTATAATATGTGTGCACAATCACCCTTCTGGAGACCCTTCTCCCTCTCAGGAAGACATTCAAGTGACTCGCAGACTGAACGAATGTGGCAAAATGATTGGTATAGAACTACTCGATCATTTAGTTATAGGGGATCGTAAATTCATTTCTCTAAAGGAAAAAGGATATCTATAACACTATCTATTTTTTATTATTTTTCGTATAATTGAATAGATGAAAAAAACTAAGCGCCATTTATAAGGCTTTTCTTATAATATGGCGCTTCTTCTCATGATAAATTGAATTATGGAGAACACATTGAGTGTGTGTAAGAAAGGAAGATATTATTGGGTTTATTCGGTTTTTCTCAAGATTTAGGTATTGACCTGGGGACCGCAAATACACTGGTATTTTTAAAGAATAAAGGTGTTATATTAAGAGAACCAACTGTCGTTGCAAAAAACAATCAGACAGGTGATATTGAAGCAGTAGGAAATGATGCCAGAAATATGATAGGACGCACCCCGAATTACATATCAGTTATTCGTCCGATGAAGGATGGAGTAATAGCGGACTATGATACGACAGCACAGATGATGAAATATTACATTAAGCAGGCACTACGTAATCGTTCCTCCTTTGCCAGCAAGCCGAACGTGATGGTTTGTGTACCTTCTGGAATTACCATGGTTGAGGAGCGAGCTGTTATTGATGCGACTAAGCAGGCAGGTGCAAAGGATGCATTTCCTATTGCTGAACCTTTTGCAGCCGCTATCGGGGCTGGCCTTCCTGTATGGGAACCAACGGGAAGTATGGTCGTTGACGTAGGCGGCGGAACCACTGAAGTAGCAATTATATCGTTAGGCGGAATTGTAACAAGCCAGTCCATTCGGGTAGCGGGAGATGAGATGGATGACGCCATTATTCAGCATGTGCGCAAACAGTATAATTTAATGATTGGTGAACGCACAGCAGAAGAAATTAAATTTCAAGTAGGCGGTGCTGGAAAAATAGAAGACCATGATACGATGGATATTCGGGGTCGTGATCTGCTCAGCGGGCTTCCGAAAACCATTGAGATTCAGTCAGAGGAAATTGTTCAAGCTTTAAACGATACAGTTGAATCTATTGTTGAAACAGTAAAAAATACGCTGGAGAAAACACCGCCTGAACTCGCCGCGGATATTATGGAACGAGGTATCGTACTGACAGGCGGGGGAGCTTTATTAAAAAATCTTGACCGAGTGATAAGTGAAGAAACGAACATGCCGGTATTTATTGCTGATGAGCCTCTGGATTGTGTAGCTATTGGGACTGGAAAATCGCTGGAATATATTCACCACTTCAAGTCTCAGCCTAATGTTGCCACCCGTCCGAAAACGGATTAAGGAGTCTTAGTATGCCCTCATTGTTTCGTAGAAAAAGGCTCATGACTGTATTAATCGGCTTTATTATTTTAGTAGCACTCATCGGATTTTCCATGAGGGACCGCAGTGAATTATCCGTTCCTGAAAAATTTCTTCAAGATTCGGTAGGCTGGGTCCAGACCGTTTTTCATTCTCCGGTCCAGCTGGTAGATAATGCCTATCAGAATATACAAGATATGCTTAATGTTTATGAACAAAATGAAGTCTTAAAAACTCGTTTAGATGAGTATAAAGGCCTTATTCAAGAAAATCAGCAAGTAGAGAATGATAACCAGGAATTAAGAGACACGCTGGACAAGACTGAATCGATGAGAGATTATACCCCGATACAGGGAACCGTTATTGCTCGAAGTTCAGACCGCTGGTTTGAACAGATGACAATTAATAAAGGGGAAGAGCACGGGGTTGAAAAGGATATGGCTGTAATTACGAGTGAAGGCATGGTAGGTAAAATAGAATCTGCAGGAGCCTTTCACTCCAATGTTCAACTGCTAAGTGGTTTTGACGAATCTAATAAGATTTCTTCATGGGTAGTCAGAGAAGATGAAGACAATGCTTTTGGACTAATAGAAGGCTATGATAGTGAAAGCGGCCGTTTATTGTTAGAAGGAATTAGTCTTGATGAAGAGCTAGAGGAAGGCGATGTCGTTATGTCTTCCGGTATGGGCGGAGTGTTCCCAAGTGATTTGCGTATAGGAACAGTTGAAGAAGTAGAGAATGATCGGTCGGGTCTGACAAAAACCGCTTATGTTGAACCGTTTGCTGACCTATTTGATATTAGTCACGTCATGGTCGTCGACCGTGATATGCAGACTGTGAGTGAAGAAGAGCTAGAGGAAGGCGATGACCAATGATAAGATTTTCGATTTCCGTTTTCATGGTTATTTTTCTGGTTCTTCAAGGTATGGCGATGAGTCTTTTACCTGCAAAAATTGTTTATTCTGAATTACTGGTCACTCCTCACTGGGTTCTATGTTTAATTATGATCATTGCCATATTTTTTGACAAAGATGACATGTATCATTCTGTATGGTATGGATTACTGTTCGGTTTACTTATTGATGTCGTTTACACAGGAGTATTAGGTGTGTATATGGTAACTTACGCGATGACTGCTTATGTCATTCATGGTATGCAGAAGTGGTTTCACGCTAATTTTATCGCTTCAGTACTTCTGGCAGTCTTTGGTGTAGCCATTGCAGACATGCTTTTATATGTGATCTACTCTTTTGTTCAGGTTACTGCAATGGACTGGGGGGATTACACAACGCTTAGACTGCTGCCTACTGTCCTGGCGAATGCTGTCTTCTTTGTATTGCTTTATCCCCTGTTTAAGAATCGTGTAGAACAATGGTCCGATCGCTGGCAAAGCGCGTAGTTGGGTCTAAATGTGCAGAGTTTGAGGTGAAGTCCTATGTCAGCTAACAGTCAATTGGTAACGATAAAGGGAACAAGAGATGGTTTGACTCTTTGGTTAAATGATCAGTGTTCTTACGACTCTATTTTACAGGAGCTTGAAGAAAAGCTTTCAGTGAATGGAGTAGACGATGATCAGCCTATGATTCGAGTGACTATTCAATTAGGCAATCGTTTTTTAACTGATGATCAGCAGGATAAATTGAGGGAAATTGTACGTGAGAAGCAAAAGCTGGTTGTCGAAAAAATTGAATCAAATGTTATGACGAAGGATGAAGCCTTATCCTGGAAAGAAAATACAGAAATCACCCCAATTACTAAGACCGTTCGATCCGGGCAGGTAGTAGAAATAAAAGGAGACCTTCTTCTTCTTGGAGATGTAAACCCGGGGGGCAAGGTTGTGGCTTCCGGTAATATATTCATTTTAGGACATTTGAGGGGGATTGCTCATGCAGGGGCATCCGGTAATGAAGGTGCAGTGATAGCAGCTTCTTATATGAAGCCGAATCAGCTTAGAATCGGCAGTCAGATTTCACGTGCGCCTGATCAGGATTCAGACGGTCTTTATATTGAATGCGGGTACGTAGATGAAAAGAACGAGGCTATTCGCATCGCTCCCCTTCAGGAGGTCATGAAGCAAAAGCCTGATTTAGTAAGCTTTGAAAGGAGAATGCTTAATGGGTGAAGCAATCGTTATTACATCTGGGAAAGGTGGCGTAGGTAAAACGACCACAACAGCCAATTTAGGGACGGCTTTGGCGCTGCAGAATAAGAAGGTTTGTCTCGTTGATACTGATATAGGGCTGCGTAATCTAGATGTAGTTATGGGGCTTGAGAATCGCATCATCTATGACATTGTAGATGTAGTTGAAGAACGCTGTAAAACAAAACAGGCGCTCATTACAGATAAACGTTTCGATTGCCTTCATTTATTACCGGCTGCCCAGACATCGGATAAAACATCTGTAACTCCTGAAGCAGTTAAGCAGATTATCGATGAACTTAAACAGGAGTATGATTATATTATTATTGACTGTCCGGCTGGTATTGAACAAGGATATAAGAACGCCGTAGCTGGTGCTGACAAGGCTGTGGTTGTCACTACACCTGAAAAAAGCAGTGTCAGAGATGCTGACCGTATAATTGGGCTATTAGAGCAAGAAGACCTGGAGCCGCCTAAATTAGTTATTAATCGAATTAGAAGCCATATGATGAAGTCAGGAGAAATGATGGATGTAGATGACATCGTTCAAATTCTTTCTATCGACTTATTAGGTATTGTAGTTGATGATGATGCCGTAATTAAAGGTTCAAATAGCGGTGAACCTGTAGCCTTATCACCTGATACGAAATCTTCTCTGGCCTATCGAAATATTGCCCGCCGGATTCTCGGTGAGTCGGTCCCTCTCTTAAATCTGGAGGAAGAACCGGGACTTTTAGCTAAAGTGAAAAAGTTTTTTGGAATACGTGCCTGAATGCTGCTGACCATGGTCGCAGCTTTTTTTCATTTTATAGCTTAGTTTAGCAGAAGAAGAGCGAGTGGCTTTTGAGAACTGCCCCACTCACCTTAAAGCTGCTTGGCAGATATAGTAGACAAAGGAGAAGAAATGGCGGTCTTCACTGACATTATGATAAAAGCATTTTAAGCTCTATTTACTTGAAAAAGTATATACGGCATCACAAAGGCTGTTTTCCCTGATTTTTTAACCCGCAATCTTAATGAAACTGATGGTAAGTGAAAGCCTCTTTTCTTCATAATGAACCTATTCATATTCTTACTTCTTTCACCATAGATTAGTAAAAATGGTTGAAGAGAGAAGGGGTCTAAATTGAGGAAAGACATTCACAATGTTAGGAAGAACATCGCTGACCGTAAAAGAAAGAAAGGAATTCAATCAATCCACAGAGCTAAAACTCCAAAGTTTGCTGCCCCTCAGGATGAGGAGATGCACGGCTACCCTCCATTGGTCGTTTCGGATAAAATAACTGGCACTTCAACAAATTCTTCATCTATTATACGTGTACAAGCTATTGCTTCAATTCTATTGTTTTTAACAGTGCTTGCAAGTGAACAAACCTCTGCCGGCATCGCTGAGAAACCTCGTGAGTGGATGTCAAACCAGCTTCAGGAGGAATTTCCTTTTGCTAAAGTGACTGCCTGGTATAATGACCGCCTGGGAGGCCCGCTTCAGCTGGTAGATCAAAAAGAGAGTCCGACTTTGGAAGAATCAGCCTTACCCGTAAATGGAGTAGTTACCCAGCCATTCGAAAACCACGGTCGTGGAGTTATTATGAGTACCGAACAAGGAGAAGAAGTAAAAGCGGTCAAGAGTGGTACAGTTATCTTTGCAGGCAATGACAAAGAAACGGATAAAACAATTATCATTCAGCACGAAGATGGCTCTAATACTACTTATGGATTCCTCTCTACTATAGATGTTCATTTGTACGAACATATCCCGTCATATGATACCATCGGCACGCTGAACGAAAAGGAAAGTAATGAATTTTTCTTTGCGGTTGAAAAAGACAAGCAGTATTTAGATCCGATTGAAGTGATAAAAGTTGATGAAGGCTCTTAAAATTAATCATTCTATTCATATCCATCCTTTATTTTTTCTTCTTGCCTTATCTGCTTTTTTTACTGGTGCTATTTACGAGTTTATTATTTTGTTCAGCATTGTAGCCATGCACGAATTAGGACATTATCGTGCGGCACGTTCTCATGGCTGGAGAGTATCACATATAGAATTTTGGCTGCTGGGAGGGAAGGTCGTCAGCGAAGAGCATACGACCCGTCCTGTAAAGGAACAGGTGCATGTTACTCTTGCCGGCCCTTTCCAGCATGTATGGATTTTTATATTACTTCAATTACTTACTATGATTATCGGACCTCATCCGCTGCTCTCCGCTGCATTTACGTTTAACAGCATGATTTTATTATTGAATTTACTTCCGGTTTGGCCACTTGATGGGGGAAAGCTTCTGTTTTATTTGTTATGTCAGCAGATTAGTTTTAAAAAAAGCTTGAAGCTAACCTTACTTATTTCGATTATTGCGATCATTATTAGTGTCAGCTGGCTGATTTTTGATGAACGTATGACACTTGCAGGAACTTTGCTTGCAGGGTTTCTATTATTAGAGAACGTATTGGAATGGAAGCGGCAAATGTACGTGTTTATGCGTTATATACTGCATCGCCTGGATCATGATACAGCTGAATTAAAAGTGAAATATTTAAAGGTTGACCCCCGAACTACGATAGACGCTGTTATTACAAACATCAGAGCCAATCGTCATTATTTTTATGTGTTGAAACGAGAAGAAGGTTTGTATATAGTAGATGAACAGGAGTGTCTTTCTATTTATTTGAAGAGAAATCGTCCGAAGCTATGTTTAGGAGACATTTCAAATCTGTCAAGTTAAAGAGGATGAATGGATGAGAACATTAGCGGTACATACAAGGACAAGCGAGAAGGTCGGACTCGTTATAGACCATGGCAGAGTAACCGAATATACTGCAGCACGCCCGGAGGCTCCCTTGCTTTCGGGTTCTATTTATAAAGGGATAGTACAATCCATTCATAAAGGGCTGCAGGCTGCATTTGTAGATATTGGGGAGGGTAAGAATGCTTTCTTAAGAAAAGATTCCATACCCTGGTGCAAAGAGTCCATTGAACAGACCATCACTGAAGGACAATATCTATATGCTCAAGTAATTAAAGAACCAACCGGAAACAAGGGGGCCCAACTATCACTTGATTTAACGATTCCGGGTTTTTCAGTAATTTATCAGCCATTTGGCAGCAGAATTTCTGTTTCAAAAAAAATTGATAAACAGCTTGGGATTCAATTGAAATATGATATAGAAGGCGTGCTTGAAAAAGGGGAAGGCGCTATTTTAAGAACGACAGCCTCCCAAACAAATGCTGAGGAAGTGGCCCAGGAATTGACGATGTTAAAGAAGGAATGGTCCTCCTGCATGAAGAGTGATAAACCAGGGTTGATATGGTCTGATGAGGTAATCTTAAATCAATTTATACGTAAGCACGGAGCAGAGTGTGATCTAGTTTTAGTAGATAGTGCTGAAGTCAGTCAAACTTTGAAACGTCGGTATCCAAGCCTTCTAAATAAAATACAATGGCGGAAAAATCTCGAAAATGATACACATCAGCTGGTAAATGAGCTGCAGGACCAGCTTATCAAGCGGACAGTTACAACGAATAAAGGAGTTCAGCTTATTTTTGACAGCACAGAGGCCATGACTGTAATTGATGTCAACAGCCATCAATACATGGACAAGAGCTTTTCCTCGGCAGAAGCCTTGAAAATTAATAAACATGCTGCTGTGGAAATTGCGAGACAGGTCAGGCTTCGTAATTACTCTGGAATGATTCTCATCGATTTCATTTCAATGAAAAGGAACGATCATAATGAAAAGCTGATTGACTGGCTGAGGAAAGAAACAAGCAGGGATTCAGTATATACAAAGGTTCATGGGGTAACTAAATTAGGGCTGATGGAAGTAACACGTACTCGTCAGCTTCCAAGTGTAAATGAACAGATGCTTCGATTTATTGAGCAGGAATATAATATCCCCTCACACTGGTATCGGCTTGAGCGCTATTTGATGAATAACGATCAGCATGAAGCTGTGCTCTTGAAGGTAAATACCGATTTATATGATTGGAAAAAACAATTGCGTTTAGAGCCGGTTTCTAGTAAAATTCCACAGGAGCTGTTTGTTAAGCGGGATGAACATATCACTGGCTGGCAAATTGAGCTTGAAGGGTCTCTGGACATCGTGAAAGATGCGGCTGAAAACCGTGGTCACGCTGTTGACAACTTGTTTTGATCTGTGGTAACATCATTATGTTATGCAAGTAGCACTTCAGGCTACAACCGCACAGAACAGGTTTATTAAACTGGAAACGGTACCTGGATGGCGAGTCTGAGTAAATTGAGGAGGTGCAGGTATGTACGCAATTATTGAAACTGGTGGAAAGCAAATCAAAGTTCAGGAAGGTCAGGAGATCTACGTTGAGAAAGTAAACGTAGAAGCTGGCGAAACCGTAACTTTTGATAAGGTTCTTTTTGTAGGCGGCGACGAAACTAAAGTTGGCGCACCATTTGTAGATGGAGCTACTGTAACGGCTAAAGTTGACAAGCAAGGTCGTCAGAAGAAGCTGACGGTTTTCAAATATAAGCCAAAAAAGAACTACAAACGTAAACAAGGTCACCGTCAACCGTATACAAAACTTGTTGTTGAGAGCATCAAGGCGTAAACGGGACGATGATTAATGTATCGGTGTACCGGTCGCAGGATCTAATAAATGGGTTCGAAATCACGGGACATGCTGAAAGTGGACCTTACGGTCATGATCTTGTATGTGCTGCGGTTTCAGCAGTTTCCTTTGGAGCTGTTAATTCACTTATCAGTCTATGTGACATTGAGCCTGACATTACCCAGGGCGGCGAAGGCGGATATTTACAAGTTAAGCTTCCGCGTCATTTAAATGAGGAAGTTTTTAATAAAGCCCAGCTGCTTCTTGAAGGAATGCTGGTTTCTTTACAAACCATCGAAAATGATTATCATGAATATATAAAAATTACTAACTTGTAAGGAGGTGGAACACATGCTACGTCTAGATCTTCAGTTTTTTGCCTCTAAAAAAGGTGTAAGTAGTACAAAGAACGGTCGTGATTCTGAGTCCAAGCGTCTTGGAGCTAAGCGTGCCGACGGTCAAACTGTAACTGGCGGATCCATTCTTTATCGTCAACGCGGTACAAAAGTGTATCCTGGCGAAAACGTTGGCCGCGGAGGAGACGACACTTTGTTTGCTAAAGTAGACGGTGTTGTTAAGTTCGAACGTTATGGTCGTAACCGTAAAAAAGTGAGCGTTTATCCTGCTGCTCAGGAAGCGTAAGTATGTTGTTCATACGAGAATGTAAGCCGCGCTATGCCATCGCATATGCGCGGCTTATTTTATAGGAGTAGTTCCGGTTCGGTTTTACTGCTTAAGTTTCATTTCAGTTTGACCGCAATTTTGCTATACTTTTCTTATTATGGAATGTCAAGGGGAGCGGATGATTGTGGAGAGTCACGAAGTACTACATATCTTAAGGCATAAGCGTCATGACTGGATGAATCAAATCCAATTAGTGCATGGATATGCATCTATGGGAAAGATGGACCGAGTGAAGGAGCACCTTTATCAAATCATTGAACATTCTGAGCAGGAAAGACGGTTATTAAACAGTGGTGCTGATCATTTTTCACTTTGGCTGCTCACTTTTAATTGGAATCATAGTCATTACCAATTGTCATATTTAATTGAAAAAGATGTTGATTTATCAAGTCATGATGATCAATTAATATCTTATGCCGGCAGGGTTTTAACTAAAATGGATGAACATCGTGTATCTGATGAATTATATGAAGGAATACTGCAGGTTTTTAATGAGGATAAATATGTGATGCTGAACTGGACGTGGGCAGGAGAATTTATGAACTCAGAAAATCTGGCAAATCATTTAAGAGGTATGGGGATAACGGTTTCGGCCCCGCAGCCACATGAAATTACATTGAAATGGAAGATAGAATGAGGTGGAGAATATGTTTGTCGATCAGGTTAAGGTTTTTGTAAAAGGCGGAGACGGTGGAAATGGACTCGTCGCGTATCGCCGTGAAAAATATGTCCCAATGGGTGGTCCGGCAGGCGGAGATGGAGGAAATGGCGGAGACGTCATTTTTGAAGTAGATGAAGGATTAAATACTTTGATGGATTTTAGATATCAGCACCATTTTAAAGCAAAGCGCGGAGAGAATGGAATGAACCAGAAACAACACGGTAAAAATTCTCTTCCGCTTATTATTAGTGTTCCTCCTGGAACAACGGTGAAAGATTTAGAATCGGGCAGAGTGATTGCGGATTTAACTGAGCATAAACAGCAGGCAGTTATTGCTAAAGGCGGCAGAGGCGGACGTGGAAATGCTCGCTTTGCTACGGCTCGGAATCCTGCACCTGAGATTGCCGAGAATGGAGAACCTGGTCAGGAACTGGATGTTCAAGTCGAATTAAAGCTGTTGGCTGACGTAGGATTAGTCGGATTTCCCAGTGTTGGAAAATCCACATTTTTGTCAACAGTTACAGCGGCTAAACCTAAGATCGCAGATTATCATTTTACGACACTTGCTCCTAATTTAGGAGTCGTTGAAAGTCAGGATCACCGCAGTTTCGTATTGGCTGATCTGCCAGGTTTAATTGAAGGCGCTCATGAAGGCGTTGGATTAGGACATCAATTTTTACGGCATGTTGAACGTACCCGTCTCTTGCTGCATGTCATTGATATGTCTGGGATGGAAGGACGGGACCCTTACGAAGATTATGTAACGATTAATAATGAATTATCATCCTATGATGAAAGATTAAGCCGCCGCCCCCAAATTATTGTGGCCAACAAAATGGATATCCCTGAAGCAGAGCTGTACTTGGAAGAGTTTAAGCAGAAAGCAGGGGATGAAGTTAGCATCTATCCTATTTCTACAGCTACACGAACGGGTATTGATGAGCTTCTTTATGCTGTAGCCGATAAATTAGATGAGCTCCCTAAACAGGAAACTGAGGATATTGAAGAAATAGAAGAAAGAGTAATTTATAAATACGAGAAAGAAGAAGCTCCATTTAAAATAACTAGAGCGGATGATGGGGCTTTCGTTCTTTACGGTGAGAAAATTGAGTCAGTGTTTCGAAAAACCGATTTCTCACGTGATCAATCCATCAATCGTTTCGCACGTCAAATGCGAAGCATGGGCGTGGACGCAGAGCTCAGGAAGCGCGGTGCTAAAGACGGAGACACCGTCAGACTGCTTGAGTATGAATTTGAATTTGTTGATTAATGAGGTGCTGAATAATGGCCGACTACAATGAGAAATTCTATTTAGTCCGGAGTGATATATTACCGGAAGCAATGAAAAAGACCATTGATGCAAAAGCGTTGATTGAACGAGGGAAGGCTGTCTCTATTTTTGAGGCAGTACAGCAGGTCGGTCTCTCGAGGAGTGCTTTCTACAAGTATAGAGATGCTGTTTTTCCTTTTCAGGCTATGGTCAAAGAGCAGATGATTACATTGTTCTTTCATCTTGAGGATCGTACAGGAACGTTATCAAACCTCTTGACAGCAGTAGCAGAATCAGGCTGCAACGTATTAACTATTCACCAGACCATTCCTCTGCAGGGAAAAGCAAATGTGACGCTATCATTAAATACTACAGGTATGGTATATTCTATTGAACAATTACTACAACGGCTTCATAAATTGGACTTTGTCGATCGGGTAGAGATTCTTAGTTCTGGGGCTTAGAAAGAAGGAGTTAAACACTATGCAACGAATTGGATATTTAGGACCAAAAGGGACATTTACAAAAATGGCGGTGGATGCCTTATTTAATCAGGGATCTTTTATAAGCTTTGATAGTATTCCGGCCTGCCTGGATGCGGTGGAACGAGGAGAAATCGATACAGGTGTGGTACCGTTGGAAAATGCTATCGAGGGTTCCGTACATTTAACCATTGATTATTTAATTCATCAAGTGGAGCAGTCTGTCATCGCTGAATTAACCGTTCCGATTCGCCAGCATTTACTTGTGCACCCTGAGTATAATGGAGAGGAAATTACTCATGTATACTCTCACAGTCATGCTATAGCACAATGTCATCAGTATTTATACAAAAATTATCCGGCCGCTGAATTGGAGTATACTGCATCAACCGGGCGGGCTGCTGAAGTAGTTATTGAAAAAGGAGTTCACATTGCTGCGATTGGCAATCACCTGGCTGCTGAAGAAAACGGCTTGAAAATATTGACCCCTAATATTCACGATTATGATAACAACCATACTCGGTTTGCTGTAGTTCAGAAAACACCAAAGAAACTGGAAGTAAAAGACCATCCGGTTACGACCCAAAAAACAACAGTAATGGTTACGCTTCCTAAAGATTTTGTAGGAGCGCTCCATCAAGTCCTGGCCGCATTTGCATGGAGGAAAATGAACTTATCTAAAATTGAATCACGACCAATGAAAACCGGGCTCGGCAATTACTTCTTTTTAATAGATGTTGATCAGCCTTATGATGACGTCTTATTCCCAGGAGTGAAAGCGGAGCTCGAAGCTTTAGGATGTCAACTGAAGCTCCTTGGCACGTACCCCAGCTATAATATTGATATTCCTTCACCTGTCTGCCAATAAACAGGTACAAAGTTTAAGATTAATATCTTAAACTTTCTCAGAAGGTTGAAAAAGTTTAGGTGAATCATGGTTTCCTCATTAGTACGAGAAGAAAAAGGAACTGGAAAAAGCGCCGCTTTTATGCGGGGCAGTCGGGAAGTCTCCTCGGTCTGAGACCTGTGTGGCCATTCCAGTCTGCTTGTCCCGCAGTAGTCGTCACTTTTTCAGTTCTTTTTAATCGAAAGAGACGCTCGGAGCCATTGGATTCACATAGCCTTGTAGAAAAGGACTTATAAACGTTAGTGGGTCTAGTGATCATTTTTCGGAAAAGGGTTTTAGGAAACGGCGAGACTCCTAAGGGAGAGACGAATCAGGTGTGACCCTGGAGGGCTGATAAGCCTGAAGAGGCACACCGTTCGCCCTTGGAAAGCGAGTCGTTTCCTAAAACCCTTTCCTCTTGTTTATGCAAGGAATGTTTACATTTTAAAGTAAACAATGGTTTCTCAAAAAAATGGCAGAGTTTAAGATTAACTTCTTAAACTCTTTTTTTTATGTCTTCAATAGAGCTTTTGTTCTATCACGTAGACGAAAACATTAGGCTGATTTATCATTCTTTTGTTCTTCATTGCATAAAGTGTTAGGAAACGATTATGCTCTTATACTTTATAGATCATAGGAAAGGAGTTGCAATTGTGAGAATTCACGTTGTGCAAAAAGGTGATACGCTGTGGAAAATATCAAAAAAATATGGGGTGGACTTTGAGGAATTAAAGTCAGTGAACTCTCAATTATCTAATCCTGATATGATCATGCCTGGCATGAAGATAAAAGTTCCTCAAGGAAAGAAACAAGTAAAAAAAGAGGCACCAAAGAAGGAAGCCCCTAAAAAGGAAATGCCCAAGAAGGAAATGCCTAAGAAAGAAATACCTAAAAAAGAAATGCCTAAGCCAAAACCAATGCCAAAAATAAAAGAAGATGAAAACATACCTAAGCCTGCTCCAATGATGGAAAAGCCAATGATGCCGATTCAAATGAATATGCCGATTCAAATGCCTATGGACCAGCATATGCAGAATTATTATACAACTTTTCACCTGCCTCAAATGCCTATGCCGGAAAAGCCAAAATCCAAACCGAAAGCTGCACCTAAACCGAAAACGGTAAAGCCAAAGGCAGTACAGCCTAAAACTGTGAAGCCAAACGAACCGGCACATGATCACCAAGAAAATAAAGAGTATTCTCCGCCGAAGAAAGCTCAACAGCCGGTTCAAGAGCTGCCTTATCACCAGCCTATGTCATATCATCCGACACCTTGGGATTATTTCTGGTGCCCTCCGTATCCCGGTATGGGTATGCACCACCCACACATGAATCAGCCTATGACCTCTCCAATGGCCAATCATCCTATGGGTAATATGCCAATGGAGAACCACCCTATGGGCAAAATGCCGATGGCCAATCATCCAATGGGAAACATGCCAATGGAGAACCACCCTATGGGCAATATGCCGATGGCCAATCATCCAATGGGAAACATGCCAATGGAGAACCACCCTATGGGTAATATGCCGATGGCCAATCATCCAATGAGTAATATGCCGATGGGGAACCAGCCAATGCCTTTCATGCATGGAATGGATGAAGGCGATGATTCAGAAAATCAGCCTTATATGATGGGTGACTCAAAAGGCGGGTGTGGTTGTGGCGGGAAGAAACCTATGAGCATGGGGCATGAAAATCAGCCTCCACATCAAATGATGGCCCCTCATATGAATGGTTGGTTCCCAATGATGCACGGAAACGGACAAATGGGTGATTATTTCCCTCAGGGACCTCAGCAATATACCAATTGGGAAAATGGTCAATCCTGGCAGGATGACGAGGATGAGGACTAAATTAAACAGAGGCGATTCTTATACGGATCGCCTTTTTCATTGGCTGGAAGTGAGGAAAAATCTTAGAGTAGAAAAAGTTGCAGAAATTAAACCGAAAATATTTAAGGTTATGGCAGGCGGCAACTGTTATTTACTAAAAGGTTATCGGCGTTCGAACATACTGGACCAGCAGCTGGAGTTTTTTAAAAAGTGGAATCGTGCAGCTGATTTAGCTGCAATTCCAGCAGTATTTCCCACAGGTGAACGAACAGTGAGCAAGCTAGGCTGTGAATGGGGGTTGTTTCATTGGGTAAACGGACGGCATGCCGAATTTGGACTGGAGGAGGACCGGTTAAAGGTTTATAACTGCTTGAGACAATTTCATCGTTCCACAAAAGGAGTGCAGGTTCTTTCTGTTCCGCGCGATCCTTTATATTTAAAGTGGAAGAGGAGACTCCAGCAATTTGAAGAAACGAAGGACGTTTTTATCACTCATCATCAGCAAAATTTTTATAACGAAGTTTTTTCAACGACGGAACGTCTTCTTAATGAGTTCGCGCTTCATCCCTGGGGAGAAATTGAACATTCAGCCTGGGAAAGACAACAATGGCTGCATGGCGACGTGGCGCATCACAATTTTTTAATTGATACAGAAGGGAAAGTAAAGATGATTGACTTTGACCTTCTCCACGTCGGCCCTAGACTCTACGACGAAATTCAATTAGCTCATAGATATTTGCCGTTTCTTGAACATGAAAAGGCATCTTTTCTACAGTTATTCCGCCAAGTGGAGGACCCCAGGATGTGGCTCAAAGGCGTTTTAGTTCCAGCAGACCTGATCCGTGAATGGCTGTATGGTTATAATAAGTATAGAAAAGGCGATGGTACCCTGATCAGTCATATGAATAAGTTTGAAACAGCTTGGAATCGAAGAAAACCGTTTGTCCGTTATACAGAATTCATGCTAAGATAAAGAATATCTTGAGTGTGAAAGGATGAACATGCAAGTGAATCAAAAAGTTGAAGAAATTGTACAATGGTTAAGAAAGCAGGCAGAACAAGCTAATGTAAAAGGTTTGCTGGTAGGTGTAAGTGGAGGAATTGATTCTGCTGTGGTTGCTCATTTAATTAAGCGTGCATGTCCTGATCACTCTTTAGGTGTGATCATGCCGTGTAAGAGTAATCCAGATGATCAAGCACATGCAGAAAAAGTTATTGAGTCCTGCGGCATTCAATCAATGACAGTTGATCTAACGGAAACCCACACCGTCATGTTCGGAAAAATTGTAAATAAGTTAAAGGAAAGTGAATCGTTTAATGAAGAACACGTACAGATCGCGGATGCGAACCTGCGTGCCAGACTGAGAATGAGTACCCTTTACACAGTCGCCACCAATCACCGCTATCTTGTGGTAGGAACCGATAATGCTGCTGAATGGTATACAGGTTACTTCACTAAGTATGGGGATGGAGGAGTAGATTTAGTACCTCTCGTTAACCTTACGAAAGGTGAAGTGAGGGAAATGGCTGAAATCCTTGGAGTCCCTGATGAAATTGTAAACAAACAACCTAGTGCAGGATTATGGGAAGGCCAGACAGATGAAAATGAAATGGGTACAAGTTACGATATGATTGATCGTCATTTAAAAGGAAAGAATATTCCGGAGAAAGACAGAGAGATCATTGAAGCGATGCATAATCGTACGAAACATAAGCGTTCCATTGCTCCCGGTCCTCCACAATAAAATACCTTATATTAACAGACTAAAACAGTCTCCTTTTTCAAATAGTATGGGAAAAAGGAGATTGTTTTTTATGTATTATAAAATTGGATGTTTATTTTTATTAGTATTAGCATTGAGTGGATGTACAAATGATGTTCCTGACAAAACTGAAGAAAGTCAGAGTGAAGAGCTTTATCAGCCTATAGAGTACTCTGAAGATGAAGGAAAGAAAGAAGGTAGTCAGATACCAACTGGAGAGGATCAGTTTTTTAAACGATCCAGTCAGGATGAAATGCGCGAGTCTAAGTATTCAGAAACTACACGCGGTCATGATAATTCTTTTAACAACGAAGAATCCATGGCAATTACACAAGAAGTAAATGAATTAAAAGAAGTGACAATGACCCAGGCCTTTACAAATGGAGAGAAAGCCTATGTTGCTGTAATGGTTAACCCCTACGATTGGCGCGATGAAGATATTGAAGAAAAAGTGCTTGAAAAGGCTGAAGGTGTAACTGATCTACCTGTGGTCGTATATACAAACATTAATTCGTGGGATAAAAAGAAAGATGAAAATGCGAGAAGAGCTGCTGATGAAGCCCCTGACAAAGTAAGAGAAAGAATTCGAGATTTTTTTAAAGAGAATGAGGAAGAGTAGCTCATTTAAGCAGAAATGAAATATGTGATATATTGGTATAGGATAAAGAATTGCTCCAGGGGAGGAGATACCTATGGCTGGTCATTCCAAATGGAATAATATTAAGCGTCGTAAAGGCGCTCAAGATGCAAAGAAAGGCAAATTATTTATGAAGCATGCCAGAGAAATTTTCATGGCGGCAAGGGAAGGCGGCGGAGACCCTGAGATGAATGCAAACCTCCGTATAGCTGTAGATAAAGCTAAGTCTAATAACATGCCGAATGACAATATCGACCGTGCAATTAAAAAGGCGACCGGTAATCTTGACGGCGTAAACTATGAAGAGTTTACTTATGAAGGGTACGGACCTGGCGGTGTGGCTGTTATGGTAAAAGTGTTAACAGATAATAAGAATCGTACGGCAGCCGAGGTGCGTCACGCTTTTAATAAAAATGACGGAAACCTTGGGGAAAATGGCTGTGTCGCTTTTATGTTCAATAGAAAAGGGTATATGGTGATCGACCGGACTAAAGTCGAAGTTGATGAAGATGAGCTCCTTTTAGAAGTGATAGAAGCTGGCGGAGAAGAATTAGAATCTCATGAAGAGCATTTTGAAATCTATACAGCTCAAGAAGATTTCAGAGAAGTGAAATCAGCTTTAGAAGCAAGTAGTTATACGTTCCAGTCTGCAGAAATCACTATGATTCCTGCGACTTATACTCACCTTAACGAGGACGGTGCTTCTAAAATGCTGAATTTAGTTGATATGCTTGAGGATAACGATGACGTGCAGGAAGTGTATCACAATTTAGACGTCGATGAAGAAGTGTTAGAGAAACTATCATAAATATAGAGCTCCTTATTATAAAAGCTGTTGTTTCGGATCATACTAAAGACAACAGCTTTTTTATGAGGAGGAAAAACCGTGCATACGATATGGATGTCAACGGTGTTGATCATTAGTTTGGTCCTGCAGCCTTCAGCTGTCAATACAGAGAAGAATGCCAGTGACCACAGTTTTGTGAACGCATCAGTAGTAAACAAAGAAATTCCTGCCTTTGTTTATCAGGAACCTTTAGAGCTTAAAGTTATTTTAAAGACATATGATAATGAAGAATTAATAGATACAGAAGTTAAAAATAAAAAGATATGGGCGATGGAGGATTTTTGGGCTCAATACAAAGACTGGACGGTCGAGGGTCAGGAAATCGGGAAGATTGTTTTTCAGAGACAAGTGGATCGCACTTGAAAATAAGAGAGAAAACCGCTGAAAACTGGCGGTTTTTTTCTATGTAATGATGCTTATGCGAACATGTGCTTGTGTGTTACAATAAAGTGTAGATTATATTTTTCAGTTTAAGGGGAAATTCACCATGATCGCCTATATTAAAGGAAATGTTACTTCAATTGATGAAGATTCGATTGCTGTGGAAACACAAGGCGTAGGATATGAGATTCTCTGCCCTTCACCTTTTAATTTCCAGCAGGATTTACATAAAGAAGTGAAGATTCATACGTATCATTACGTAAGAGAAGATCAGCAGCTTCTATTTGGGTTTAAGAAGAAAGAAGACAAGCTATTGTTCTCTAAATTGTTAAATGTATCGGGTATCGGTCCTAAAGGAGCACTTGCTATTTTAGGAAGTGTCAGCGTGCCTGAGTTTGTTTCAGCTATTGAACAGGAAGACGACAAATATTTAACTAAATTTCCCGGGGTAGGAAAGAAAACAGCTCGTCAGATGATACTTGATTTGAAAGGAAAGCTGATTGTCTGGCTGCCTGATGAGCAGAATGAGCAGACGATTTTCTATCAGGAAGAAGGATCTGATAAACAGAAGCGCGAACGAATCGACGAAGCTTTAGAGGCACTAAAAGCACTTGGATATTCAGATAAAGAACTTAAGATGGTTCAGCCCGAACTTGCTAAAGCAAACCATGGAAATGTGGATGATTACATTAGACAAGGTTTGCAGCTGCTTATGAAGGTGTAAGAGAAAGGAGGATAAAATATAATGGAAGAACGGATGATTTCAGGCGAATTGCAGGATGCCGAACAGGACATAGAGTTAAGCTTACGGCCTGAGTGGCTTAAACAATATATTGGGCAGGATAAAACTAAAGAAAACTTACGTATCTTTATTGAAGCAGCAAAAATGCGGGAAGAACCTTTAGATCATACTCTGCTCTTTGGACCTCCTGGACTTGGAAAAACAACACTTGCCTCCATTATTGCCAATGAAATGAATGTACAGTTCAGAACAACAGCGGGTCCGGCTATCGAACGTGCGGGAGATTTAGCGGCTATTTTATCTTCGCTGGAAGCTGGGGACGTACTCTTTATAGATGAAATTCATCGGCTGCCCCGCTCTGTAGAAGAGATATTGTATCCGGCGATGGAAGATTTCTGTCTGGATATCGTCGTGGGAACCGGACCAAGTGCACGATCTGTAAGGCTCGATCTGCCTCCATTTACATTAGTAGGGGCGACCACACGTGCAGGTCTGCTTTCTGCTCCTTTAAGGGACCGTTTTGGGGTGCACAGCAGGCTGGATTATTATGATGCCGGGGCACTTTGTGAGATTGTAGAAAGAACATCTGAGATCTTTCAAATAGGCATTGAAAAGGATGCTGCCGTAGAAGTCGCACGCCGATCAAGAGGAACTCCCAGAATTGCCAACCGTCTTCTTAAACGGGTGCGCGATATTGCTCAGGTAGGTGGAGAATCTGTCATTTCAAATGTGACAACACAAAGGGCTTTAAAAATGCTTCAAGTCGATGAAGAAGGTCTTGATCACATTGATCACAAATTTCTAATTGCGATCATCGACCAATTTAAAGGAGGCCCGGTAGGTCTGGATACGATATCCGCTACCATTGGAGAGGAATCTCAGACGATCGAGGATGTATATGAACCGTTTCTTCTGCAAACTGGATTTATTCAGCGCACCCCGAGAGGAAGAGTTGTAACTCCAAAAGCATACTCACATTTTAACCGGGAGGTGCCAGGCTCTTGACGGGCATGGGGAAAATCTTTATTGTAATAGGGGTTGTATTTATTGTGATCGGCATCATATGGAGTTTATTCGGTAAGCTGCCAGGCGATTTCAGCTTTAAAAAGGGTCCAGTTACCGTTTATTTTCCAATTATGACATCGATCATTGCAAGCGTCGTATTAACGCTTATTTTTTATTTAATTAGTAAAATGCGATAGGAATAGGAGCATCACATGGACATAAATGCATACGATTTTCATTTACCCGAGGAATTAATTGCGCAGGTTCCTTTAAAGGATCGATCTTCTTCCAGGTTAATGGTGCTGGATCGACAGAATCAAACCACAGACCATAAGCATTTTAGTGATATCTCTCACTTTTTAAAAAAGGGAGACTGTCTCGTTCTCAATGATACACGTGTTCTTCCAGCCCGCTTATATGGTGCTAAAGAAGATACAGGTGGAAAAGTAGAAGTACTTCTGCTTCATCAAACTGACCGGGATGAATGGGAGGTTCTCGTAAAGCCTGCCAGGAAGGTAAAGGAAGGAACAAGAATTATATTTGGGGAAGGACAGCTGACAGCTGAGTGCACGGGCACCCAGGAGCACGGCGGGAGAATTGTAAAGTTTTCCTACCAGGGCATCTTTCTTGAAGTATTGGAATCACTTGGTGAAATGCCGCTTCCTCCGTATATTAAAGAGCAGTTGTCTGATCAGGAAAGATACCAGACAGTTTATGCAAAAGAGGAAGGCTCTGCTGCAGCACCTACAGCGGGACTTCATTTTACTACGGAACTACTTGAAGAATTGCAGAGAAAAGGAGTGGAAATTGTTTATCTGACTCTCCACGTTGGTTTAGGCACATTTCGCCCGGTTAGTGTGGAATCAGTAGAAAAACACGAAATGCATGCTGAGTTCTATACCTTAAGTGAAGAAGCAGCACAAAAACTGAATGAGGTTAAAGTAAGTGGCGGCAGGATTATATCAGTAGGAACCACATCCACTCGCACACTTGAGACAATTATGCGTGATCATGGTAGGTTTAAGGAGGCCAGTGGATGGACTGATATATTTATTTATCCTCCCTATCAGCTGCAGGCAATCGACGGCTTAATTACAAACTTTCATTTGCCTAAGTCGACTTTAATTATGCTTGTCAGTGCTTTCGCCGGACGTGATTACATCCTGGATGCTTACAACAAAGCAGTGGAGGAACGTTACCGATTTTTCAGTTTTGGCGATGCAATGTTTATTTTTTAAGTATTGATCTTTGCAGCCTTCAAATGAAAAGAATTTTGTAATTTTTCTGCCTCCAGGCTTAGGAGAGATATCAATAAAAGGGTTTAACAAGCTGATTTTTAGAAAGAGTTAGATGGGTAGAAAGGATCGAAACAATGGCAATTACCTATGAATTAATAAAAACATGCAAACAGACCGGGGCCAGGCTTGGACGTGTTCATACTCCCCACGGTTCATTTGAGACGCCGATGTTTATGCCTGTCGGAACGTTGGCTACTGTAAAGACAATGAGCCCGGAAGAATTGGAGCAGATGGGAGCTCAAATTATTCTTTCAAATACGTATCACCTATGGCTCCGGCCAGGAGAAGATATAGTAGAGGAAGCTGGCGGGCTCCATCAATTCATGAATTGGAACGGCTCCATTTTAACAGATTCAGGGGGCTTTCAAGTCTTCAGCTTAAGTGACCTTCGTCAGATTGAAGAAGAAGGTGTGCATTTTAGAAATCATATTAGCGGAGAGAAGCTTTTTCTTTCTCCAGAAAGAGCGATGAGTATCCAAAATTCATTAGGTGCTGATATTATGATGGCTTTCGATGAATGTCCACCTTACCCTGCTGAATATGATTATATGAAGAAATCAGTAGAGCGGACAAGCCGGTGGGCAGAGAGGTGTCTTGAAGGTCACAAGCGTCCTCATGATCAGGGTTTGTTTGGTATTGTGCAAGGCGGCGAATATGAAGAGCTGCGCACCCAAAGTGCAAAAGATCTTACATCGATGGATTTTCCGGGTTATGCGATTGGTGGATTATCTGTAGGTGAACCGAAAGATGTTATGAATCGGGTTCTTGATTTTACGGCCCCCCTTCTGCCTGTTAAGAAACCACGCTATCTTATGGGTGTGGGATCGCCTGATTCCTTGATTGACGGAGCGGTTAGAGGAATTGATATGTTTGACTGCGTACTTCCGACGAGGATTGCAAGAAATGGAACACTTATGACCTCTAAAGGGAGATTAGTAGTAAGGAACGCTAAGTTTGCACTTGATTTCCGGCCGATTGATGAAGAGTGTGATTGCCATACATGCCGTAATTACAGCCGTGCTTATATCCGTCATTTAGTAAAGGCTAATGAAACGTTTGGTTTCAGGCTTACTACTTATCATAACCTGTATTTTCTGTTAAACTTAATGAGGCGAGTTCGTGAAGCCATTAGAGAAGATCGACTCGGGGACTTTAGAGAAGAATTCTTTGAAAAGTATGGTTTCAACAAACCAAACGCAAAGAACTTTTAGAAAGGGGGAATACGAATGGACACACTATTAGGATTGTTACCGATTATCTTAATGTTTGTCATTTTCTACTTCTTGCTGATCCGCCCTCAGCAGAAAAAACAAAAGAATGTTCAAAATATGCAGGCGGAGTTGCAAAAAGGAGATAGAGTTATTACAATTGGAGGCCTTCATGGCACGATTCATGCCATTGACGAGAATACTCTGATCGTTAGTGTACAGGATGGGTCTCAGTTGAAATTTGACCGCTCTTCAGTAAGAGAGAAACTGAACCAGGACTAAAGATTAAGCGATATTAGGTCTGTTTTTTATAAGACAGACCTGGGCTTATCTACATACGCTTAACTAATCGCCTGAGGCAGCCGGAATTTTTCCGGCTGCCTGTTTTTCATTATCCCTCAAACTAATAATTCTGTACGGTTCATTCATTTATAAATCAATACCATAATTAAAGTTGAGATTGAAGTCAGATAAAAGTCAGTGGAAGTATCATGTCGTTTCTCCAGCCAAAAGTATAAAGCCCTGCAATGTATCACTAGGTACGCCTTTGCGGCATATTTATACCTATCATTCCTCCAAGAGAAGCTGCCAGCAATAACCCTCCGAAATAGCTTAATTGAGCAAGTGATACCCACCTGTTTTCGAAAACAATTTGAAAGAGCATCATAATAACTATAAATATAAAACCTGTTAACAATCCTGTAAGCCAACCCTTCTGCTGTCCTTTATAAGCAGCGAGCAAACCTCCAAAAGCAAGAATAGATAATCCAGCAATTAAAGAAATCTGATTTAAAGTATGCGTATCCAAAGTAGTGAATCTTAGTAAGCTGGCTAAAATGGCTGAAAACAGGATCATTAGTATAAATATAGAACCAACACCATACCCAAGTACTCCTTGTAAAAATCTTTTCATTTCTTCCGCCCCCTTAATTAGCATGTCTTCCTTACTATATGCATGAAGATAGTGAAGATAGAAGTAGATATTTAGACGAGCTTTTGAATAGATATAAAAAAAGCACGTGTAAAGGGGAAGGTCTATGACCACTTTGGTTACCGTTATAATTTTCGTAATCAGTTACTGCTTACTTATGATTGAAAAATGGAACCGAGCAACTATTGCTTTAACTGGAGGAGTCCTTCTGCTTATTTGTAATGTATACGAATGGGAGGATGCTTTTGGATTTATTGACTGGGACACGATTGCGTTATTGTTTTCAATGATGGTCCTCGTTTCTATTACAAAGAGAACAGGAATCTTTACTTATGTAGCCATACGGTTAGCACAATTAGTCAAAGGCCGTCCTGTGCCCCTTCTCGTGGTGTCCGCTTTATTTACTGCTGTGGGCTCTGCATTTCTTGATAATGTCACCACCGTTTTATTATTTGTTCCGGTCCTTCTTTCTTTAGTAAAGCAATTACAGCTTCCTTCATTTCCCTTTCTTCTCACAACGATATTTGCTTCAAATATTGGAGGGGCAAGTACTCTAATCGGAGATCCGCCAAATATTATGATCGGACAGGCGGTCGAGCATTTTACATTTTTATCATTCCTTAATCATATGGGCCCGGTAGTGTTTGTTATTTTTGTGATCACTGTATCCATTCTAGTTTTTTTATTTAAAAATAAACTTCATTACAATCAAAGACTGGCCGAACAATTCATGACAGAGGATGCGAACAAATATTTAGAAAAAAATCAATTACTATACCGCTCGCTTTCTGCCCTTTTTCTAACAATAGCAGGCTTTATGCTGCATCCATTTATTCACATGGATATTACAACTATAGCTGTGAGCGGAGCCCTGTTATTATTATTTACAACAGATCATCTACTGGAAGTAGAAGAAGTATTTCAAGAGGTAGAATGGGTCACTTTATTCTTCTTTATGGGGCTGTTTATGCTGGTCGGGGGTCTTCAGACTGTGGGGCTTATAGACGAATTAGCAAGAGGGATGATCTGGCTTTCGGACGGGGATCTGCCATTTACATCTTTAATGATGCTGTGGAGCTCAGGGATCATTTCAGGAGTGGTGGACAATATTCCATTTGTAGCTGCAATGATTCCTGTCGTTCAAGAGCTGCAGAGCTATGGAATGATGAATGTGGATCCCATTTGGTGGTCACTTGCTTTAGGAGCCTGCCTGGGAGGCAACGGCACGTTAATAGGCGCTTCTGCCAATGTAGTGGTTGCAGGACTTGCTGCCAGCTATAGGGAACCTATTCCCTTTGTCAAATTCGCAATGTATGGAATACCGCTGCTGGTATTATCGCTCATTATTTGTTCTTTCTATATATTCTTTAGATATTTAATTCCCTTTCTATAATAGAAAGGGAAAAGTTAGGTCATCTTAAACGTGTAGAGTTTAAGAAGGGCTGAGGATAGTAATGATACTGGAATTGGTTATTCGGACGGTAATTACTTATTTATTTATATTAGTGATTTTTAGACTGATGGGAAAACGGGAAATCGGTGAACTTAGTGTAATGGATTTAGTCGTATTCATCATGCTTGCAGAAATCGCCATTTTTCTAATTGAAAAACCGGAGTCGTCTATTTGGCAGGCTATTATCCCTATGAGTGTGCTTCTTAGTATACAATGGGGCAGCGCCATTTTATCATTAAGAAGCAAGAAGTTTCGCGACTGGTTTGACGGTAAGCCCTCAGTATTGATTAGACACGGGGAAATTGATGAGCAGGAAATGAGGAGGCAGAGGTACAATTTCTCTGATTTATTATTACAATTAAGAGAACAGGAGGTTCAGCATTTAGAAGATATTGACTTTGCTGTGCTGGAGCCCTCCGGGAAACTCTCTGTATTTAAGAAAAAAGAAAATGGTTCATCAGATTATGCCGTTGTCCTAATTGAAGATGGCCAGGTCCAATATGCAGGGTTAAAGGAGACAAAAAAAACGAAAGATTGGTTAATGAATGAAATTAAGAAAAAAGGATTTGAAACGGTGGAAGATATTTCGTTGTGCACGATTAATCTAAGTGGAGAAATCAGTATGGACGAAGATGATGAAAGGAAGTAATTGATTAATCCCCCATTTTCATTCCAGAACTTTGTTTAAGATTTTATATTTGGATGAAAAAATAGCCGGAGTCCAGGCTCTCCGGCTATTTTTTCGTTAATTTATGCCAGGGAATTAAATTCCACTCGTCTTTCGTTAATAATTTTACTTTAAATAAGAGATAGAGATATACCACGGCTAAGATAAAGGCCACACTTAACAATTCGACTAGAGGATTTGCAGAAAAGTAGTTCTGTTCATTAAGGAGGTACCCCAACCCGCCTGTTAAAGCAAGCACAGTAATAAATGTGAACACCATCTTATAAGGAAATTTAAAGCTTGTAGCTCTTATTAACGCGGCCAGGTGTAAAAGGGTTACGATCACGGCACCGACAACCATAGCAATAGCCACACCATTGATGCCAAACTCCGCACGTGAACTTAACCCTGCCAGTACAGCAAATTTAACGGCAGCCCCGATTAATGTATTCCACATTGCGGCTTTAGCAAGGTCAAGCGCTTGTAAGCTTGCCTGCAGAGGTGTCTGTATATAGTGCAGAAGGAAGAAGGGAGCCATGAATTGTAATAGGAATACTCCTTGATCAGTACCGTAAACTACAGATAATACAGTTGCGGGAAATAGAACATAGATCACTGTAACTAACCCGCCTGAGGCAAGGGAGAGCCTAATCGCCTGTAATATTCGGTAATTAATGGTTCCGTATTGTTGTTTAGCAGCAGACTCACTTATAGATGGAACAAGTGAGACACCTAAAGCGTGGGTGAGAAAAGTAGGGAGAAATAATAATGGCAGAATGTAACCGGTCAAACCCCCATACAGCTTAGTTGTTTCTATCGCAGTAATTCCGGCAATCGCTAAACTTTGAGCTACGATGATGGGTTCAAAAAAATAGGTTAGAGACCCAATTAACCGGCTTCCCGACGTAGGAAGTGCGATCGTCATTAGTTGCTGCAAAGTCTGTCTGCCTTCCCGAATATGTTTAATCCATGCTTTTCTCCACTTAAACGTTTTATGAATAGAGAACTGTCTGGTCATATATAGAAGTGAAACCAGTTCTCCTATAATAACTGCGATCATAGCACCTGCAGCAGCATACTGAACACCGTAAGGATAAAAAAGCTTTGTTAAGAACGCTACAGTAGTAATTCTGACAATCTGTTCTATAACTTGAGATACAGCTTGAGGCTTCATGTTCTGCCGCCCTTGGAAATAGCCTCTAAGTACGGCTGAGACTGCTGTTATCGGAATAATAGGGGTAACCGCGAGCAGAGGAGCCATGGCACGAGCATCTGTTAAGAAATACTGGGCGACAATTGGGGCGAATAAGAAAAGTCCTATAGTAAAGAAAATGCTTAAGCTTCCGGTAATGGTCAGTGAAATAATTAAAATACGTTTAATTTGTGCTTCGTCGCCATTTGCTTCGGCTTCAGATACTCGCTTTGAAATAGCTACAGGAAGGCCGAACTGTGTGATGGTTGTTACTAATATCAGGGTGGGAAGAGCCATCATGTAAAGCCCCATTCCTTCTTCCCCCATAATTCTTGCCACAACAATTCTGTTGATAAATCCTAATAGCCGGGTGATAAGCCCTGCTGCTACCAATATTAAGGCTCCGTGTAGAAAGGTTTGTTTTGTCATCGTAGGAATCCGCCTTCTCAAAGGAATAAAATTCATATACAATGAAGTATATGCATTGAGATGGACAAGGCATGACAAGGACTTAGTGATCCTTTTCATAACTATTTAAAGGAGTGCCGTACCATGGAAGAAGCAAAACCAGTCACCCAGTGGAAAGATAGGATTATGCCTGTGTTAAACAGTAAAGCACATGAATTCAGAATGTTAGGGTACAAAAAGGCAAGTACTGAGGATGTATGGCAGTGTATGCAGAAAAAAATTTGGAAGAACAATCCTGATAAAAGGCTTTATGAAGTTGTGCAGGACATATTCCATTTGAGTAATAACCAATATGTAAGCTTTATAACAGTAGAAGCTTACCAAAATGATGACTTGATGGCATCCATTGAAGCTTTAAAACAAGGAAGCGAATCCTCAGATTAATAAGCTAATATTTGTTATATGCAAAATTAGTAGTAGAATGGTAAAAGAACTAAAGTTTTGTATAAAGATTACATAAGCTGTGTTGGGTAAAAGTAGAAGGAGGCAGAGAAAGATATGGTGAAAAGAGGGCGGATCGTTGCCTTTTTTCTAGCCGTTATAATAATAGCAGCTACGATTGGCACAACGGTTACTGGAGTAACAAAGGATATAAACCTTGGACTGGACCTGCAGGGTGGGTTTGAAATTCTTTATGACGTAGAAACGATCGATGAAGATCAGGAGGTTAACCAGCAGGTACTTGAATCTACAGTTGAATCGTTGTATGAACGAGTCGATGTATTAGGAATAAGTGAAACTAATATTTCTATTGAAAGTGGAGATCGAATCCGCGTTCAATTAGCAGGTGTGGAAGACCAGCAGGAAGCGCGGGATCTGCTTTCAACGACTGCCCAGCTCTCCTTCCGTGATGTTGAAGGTAATGAGTATATGGATGGATCAGATATAAGAGAGGGCAGTGCACAGCAGACATACGATCAAAACAACTCCCCTATTGTTTCGTTAGAAGTGAAAAGTGCTTCTGAGTTTTATGATGTAACACAGGAAATCTCAAATAAAGAACCAGTTGAAGGCGCTACATATCCACCGAATTTATTAGTGATCTGGCTGGATTATGACGAAGATATTTCTTTTGAAGAAGAATATGGATCTGAGGATCCGGCTTACGTTTCTGCTCCTCAAGTTAGTGAGGGAATCCGGAGCAATACGGTCCAGATCGAAGGGGATTTTTCTCAGGAATCCGCTCAGCAGCTGGCCGATATATTAAATGCAGGTTCTCTTCCTGTTGAGCTGGAAGAGACGTATTCTACATCAGTAGGCGCCCAGTTCGGGGAGCAGGCGATGGACAAAACGATATATGCAGGGATTATTGGTGTAGGATTAATTTTTCTCTTTATGCTTTATTATTATCGTTTTCCTGGAGTAATATCTGTCGTAACTTTGTCAGCCTATATTTACCTTATACTCGTCGTGTTTGAACTTCTAAATGGGGTGCTCACCCTTCCGGGAATTGCGGCATTAATCCTTGGTGTAGGGATGGCGGTTGACGCTAATATAATTACGTATGAACGTATAAAGGAAGAATTAAAAGCTGGGAAATCAGTGATGTCCGCTTATAGGTCAGGTAACAAACGATCATTAGCCACAATATTAGATGCGAACATAACTACACTTATTGCAGCTGCTGTACTCTTTGCTTTCGGTACGAGTTCAGTAAAAGGTTTTGCAACGATGTTAATTGTGAGTATATTAGTCAGCTTTGTTACAGCTGTATACGGAACGAGGCTGATGCTTGGACTATGGGTGAAAAGCCGCTTCTTAACTAAAAGGCCAGGCTGGTTTGGTGTAAAGAAAGACGATATTCATTCTCTTGCTGAAGGAGAAACCGTCGAGCCCAAGTTTATGAATCGCAAGCTGGATCTTATTCAGCATAGGAAGAAATTCTTTGCTCTTTCCTTAGCTTTGCTTGCCGCAGGGGCTATAGCTCTGGGAATCTACAAGCTTAATTTAGGTATTGATTTCACAAGTGGGTCCCGCGTAGAGATTCTGGCAGATGAACGTATTTCTTCAGAAGAAGTGGAAGAAGCATTTGAAAACGAGTTAGGGGTTTCACCGAAGCAGATTGTACTTTCTGGTGAAAACGATGATATTGCCGTTACCCGCTTCGAAACTGAACTTCCACAGGATAAGATTGCAGAGATTCAGGATTATTTTTCTGAAGAATATGGAAGCAGTCCTAATGTAAGCACCGTATCTCCGGTGGTAGGACAGGAACTTGCAAAGAATGCTGCTCTTGCTGTACTGTATGCCTCAATTGGTATCATAATCTACGTTACATTTAGGTTCGAGTTCTTTTTTGCACTCACTGCGATCATTGCATTACTGCATGATGCGTTCTTTATTATCGCATTGTTTAGTATTACAAGGCTCGAATTTGATATAACGATTATTGCAGCCATCTTGACGATAGTCGGTTATTCAGTCAATGACACAATCGTAACGTTTGACCGTATCCGCGAGAATCTTAAATTTAAGCAAAAAGTGAAATCGTTCGGCGAACTGGCGAAAGTCGTAAATGACAGTCTGCTTGAAACGATGGCCCGAAGTTTAAACACTGTTTTAACTGTGGTTTTCGCTGCAGCTATGTTATTCATCTTTGGCGCTTCTTCAATAACAAACTTCGCTTTTGCTTTAATTGTTGGACTGATTGCGGGGACGTATTCCTCTCTATTTATCGCTGCACAACTGTGGCTGGTCTGGAGAGGTAAAAATATTAAAAACAAACCAATAGAATACGTGAAAAAGAAAAAATCAGGAGGACCTCAAGTTTAATGAGCAGGGCTGCCATATTCAGGCGGCCTTGTTTTATTTGGTTATATGGATTTGGAAAAGGGTATAGTTATTGTGAATAGCTTCTAGAGGAGGGGAAAATTTGAAAGGTCAAACATATTTTATTTTTGCACTTATAATCGCTATATTAATAGCTGTATTTGCTGTCATTAATGTAGGATCTGTACAAGTGAATTATCTTTTTGGAACTGGAGAAGCTCCATTGATTCTAGTTATTCTTGGTTCAGTGCTGATGGGGGGGCTGATTACTTTTTCTGTGGGTGCGGTCAGATTCTACAGAATGAAGCGTGAAAATAAAAGTCTGCGAAGCCAGTTGAATTCTGGTCTTCAAGAGAGCACTACGCCTTCTAGAAGAAGTAGAAAGAATGAAAGGCTGGCATCGACTGACAGCGAAAACGAAAATGAAAAACATACGAACTAAACTTGTTTGCTACCCCTGACTGCGTCTAGTATAATAGATGGGTCAGGGGTGAATGTATGTTAAAAAGCAAAACAAAATGGAATTTTACATATAAAGATACGGATGCAGATGAAGGAATGACAGGTCTTGCCGGCGTCTCCGATTTAACCAGTCAGTTGTTACAAAGAAGAGGTATAACGGAGGAGGATAAAGCGGCCCGCTTCCTTCAGCCTTCCATGAAGGATTTCTATGATCCTTATCTGCTTGACGGCATGAAAGAATCTATAGCTAGAGTTCAATCTGCCATTGAACAGGGTGAACATATTCTTGTTTATGGTGATTACGATGCGGATGGTGTAAGTTCTACAACTGTCATGATAGAAGCACTGAAAAAAGCTGGTGCGATCTGCGATTATTATATTCCCAATCGGTTTACCGAAGGCTATGGACCTAATGAAGCTGCTTTTCTTCAAGCTGCAGAAGATGGTTTCAGTGTAATTATTACGGTTGATAATGGAATAGCGGGAACTCATGAAGCCGAAGTAGCAAAGCAGGTCGGAATAGACTTAATTATTACGGATCACCACGAAGTTCAAGAAACACTTCCTGATGCTTTTTCTATTATTCATCCAAAAACATCGCGCGAATATCCTTTTAAAGAATTAGCAGGGGTAGGGGTGGCTTTTAAATTTGCCCATGCCCTCTTAGGGGAAATTCCCACTTATCTGTTAGATATGGTTGCCATTGGTACTATTGCGGACCTTGTTCCATTAAAAGACGAAAATCGCTCCCTCGTATATTTAGGGTTAAAAGCTCTCAATCAGTCAAACCGGGTGGGACTTCGTGCGTTAAAAGAAGTATGCGGCATAGACGGTGAAATTGAGGAAGAAACTATTGGCTTCACCATTGGCCCCCGTGTAAATGCTGTGGGACGTCTGCAGGATGCTTCGCCGGCTGTTGACTTATTTTTAACAAATGATGCAGCAGAGGCTGGTCATTTAGCTGGTTTTATTAATGAGTTGAACCAGGAACGACAAAAAATAGTTACCCAGATTGCTAAAGAAGCAGAAGAGCTTCTTCTCAGCGGAGAACAGCCTCTGAACGAAGTAATCGTTGTAGCTAAAGAGAATTGGAACCCTGGTGTATTAGGAATTGTTGCTTCTAAATTAGTACGTCAATTTGACAGACCTGCTATTGTGCTCGGAATTGACCCGGAGCAAGGATACGCTAAGGGGTCAGCGAGAAGTATAGATGCTTTTGATTTATTTCAAAATTGTATGGAAGTAAGAGACCAGTTTATTCATTTCGGCGGCCACGCCCAGGCTGCAGGGATGACGCTCTGTATCGAAAATATAGATGAAGTAAGAAAGCAGTTGTGCGAAAAAGCGCAGGAGAAGCTGAGTGAAGATGATTATCAGCAGGTTCTCAGCATAGAAATGTCATTAGATATGAGTGACGTGACGATTCAGCAGATTCAGGAGATTAATAAGCTTCGGCCTTTTGGGATGGGAAATCCAAAACCATTGTTTCATTTTAAAGAGAAACCAAAAGAACTGCGTCTCATTGGCAGTCGTCAAAATCATTTAAAACTATTGTTTAAAAAAGAGCAGTCAAAGCTGGAGGGTATTGCTTTTGGTATGGGAGATTTATACACGAGAATCTCCCCAGCTTCAGAGCTTGAAGTTGTTGGTGAGCTCGGAATAAATGAGTGGAACGGGAGAAAAAACGTCCAGGTGATGGTTAAAGACTTAAAAGTACCAACCTGGCAGCTTTTTGATTACAGAGGGTCAAAGCATCTGGAGAAAAAGCTGGAATTTCCTGCGGACCAAAACGTTATGGCATTAACTTTTACAGGGGAGAAATCAGCACCGCATGGATTAAGGGTGATTAGGGTGGAGGACATTGAGAATTACCTTCATACAGCTCCTCTTCATGGTCTCGTTCTTCTAGATCTGCCAGAAAAGCTAACCGAACTTTCTTCTTCAGTTCAGCGGCTGGCACCGGATAACATTTATGCGTGTTATCAAGTCGAAAATAGTGCGTTTTTTACGTCCTGGCCTACCAGGGATCATTTCAAGTGGTTTTATGGTATGCTAATGAAGCGTAAGTCATTTGATTTAAAAAATGATCGTGAGAAGCTTTCCCTTAAAAAAGGGTGGAACGTAGGTATGATTGATTTTATTTCCCAGGTGTTTTTTGAACTGGGTTTTGTTAAAATAAAAGATGGTCTTTTGACGGTAGAGACAAACCCTCAGCAGAAAGACCTTGCTGAATCATTGGTTTATCAAGAAAGAAAAGAGCAGTTATCAGTAGAACAAGCTCTTTACTATTCTACTTATAAAGAATTAAAGGATTGGTTCGAGCAGCAGCGGAAACCGGTCAAGGAGGAAGTTTTAAATGGATTATAAACAGCATATTGCAATTGTAGAAGATTGGCCAAAAGAAGGTATCCGTTTTAAAGACATTACCCCTCTTATGGATAACGGAAAAGCATTTAAATCGGCAGTAGATGAAATTGTGGAATATTCGAAAGATAAAGAGATCGATATAGTTGTAGGCCCTGAAGCAAGAGGCTTTATTGTAGGGTGCCCGGTTTCCTATGCTCTGGAAATAGGCTTTGCCCCAGTCCGTAAAGAAGGAAAACTGCCTCGCGAAACTATTAAGGTCGATTATGGCTTGGAGTACGGAAAAGATGTACTGACTATTCATAAGGATGCTATTAAGCCTGGACAGCGAGTGTTGATTGTTGATGATCTGCTTGCAACAGGAGGTACAATTGAAGCAACTGTAAATTTGGTGGAACAACTGGGTGGAGTAGTGGCTGGATGTGCTTTTCTGGTTGAACTTACTTACCTTGATGGCCGTGATAAGCTTGAAGGCTACGATGTACTGACATTAATGCAATATTAAGTGTGAAGAGTGTCCTTAATCAGGGCGCTCTTTGTTTTAAAATTACCATTTAAACGTTTTTTCTTTACTTTTCAAGATCTTTTTTTGATAATGAAACACAAACCATCTTATTTTTGGAAGCTTAGAGAAATCAGGGTGATCGTATGGCAAAAGATAAAATTTTAACTGCCGAAGAAGTGGTTGAGCAGGCTGGTCAATACATGAATCACGAAGACCTGGGGTTTATCCGCAGGGCTTTTGAGTTTGCCAACCGTGCACATAGCGAGCAGTATCGTAAATCGGGAGAACCCTATATTATTCATCCTATACAAGTTGCCGGTATTTTAGTTAATTTAGAAATGGATCCTGAAACGATAGCAGGCGGCTTTCTTCATGACGTAGTCGAAGATACTGATTTTACATTGGTAGATATAGAGGAGAAGTTCGGGGAAGAAGTCTCCATGCTTGTCGATGGTGTTACAAAATTAGGAAAAATTAAATATAAATCAAAAGAAGCACAGCAGGCTGAGAACCATAGGAAAATGTTTGTGGCCATGGCAAAAGACATGAGGGTTATTTTAATAAAATTAGCTGATCGGCTGCACAACATGCGCACTCTTAAGCATTTACCCTCTGAAAAGCAGCGGAGAATATCTAATGAAACTTTGGAAATCTTTGCCCCGCTAGCCCATCGACTTGGTATTTCAACAATCAAGTGGGAGCTTGAAGATACGGCATTAAGATATTTAAATCCTCAGCAGTATTATCGTATCGTGCATTTAATGAAGCAGAAACGGAATGAACGCGAATATTATATTGATGATGTCATGAATGAAATCAGCACACAGTTAAAAGATGTCAATATAGATGCCGATTTAAATGGAAGACCCAAGCACTTATATAGTATTTATCGCAAAATGGTACTGCAGAATAAGCAATTTAATGAGATTTATGACCTTTTAGCTGTACGTATACTTGTAAACAGTATTAAAGACTGCTATGCCGTGTTAGGTATTATTCACACATGCTGGAAACCGATGCCTGGTCGTTTTAAAGATTATATTGCGATGCCGAAACCTAACTTGTATCAGTCGCTTCATACGACTGTAATCGGCCCGAAGGGGGACCCGCTTGAAGTCCAGATCCGCACTCACGAAATGCATGAGATAGCTGAATATGGGATAGCGGCACACTGGGCTTATAAAGAAGGGAGACAGGCTTCAACTCATTCCTTTGAAGAGAAATTAACCTGGTTTAGAGAAATCCTTGATTCTCAAAGTGAAACTCATGACGCAGAAGAATTTATGGAATCTCTTAAAGTAGACCTTTTCTCCGATATGGTATATGTTTTTACACCAAAAGGGGAGGTAGTCGAGCTCCCTTCTGGTTCTGTCCCTATTGATTTTGCCTATCGTATTCACACAGAAGTTGGTAATCAGACGATTGGGGCTAAGGTGAATGGGAAAATGGAGCCGCTTGATTATAAGCTGAATACCGGCGATATTGTTGAAATGATGACATCGAAGCATTCTTATGGTCCGTCCAAGGACTGGATTAAGCTTGCTCAAACTTCGCAGGCTAAGAATAAAATTAAACAGTTCTTCAAACGCCAGCGTAAAGAAGAGAATATTGTAAAAGGTAAGGAACTTGTTGAAAAAGAAATCCGTAATATGGGTCTTCAGCCGAAGGAAGTTTTTATTTCTGAGAATTTAGACCGGGTTTCTGAGAAGTTTAACTTTGCAAACGAAGAAGATATGTTTGCTGCCGTCGGATATCAGGGTATAACGGCTTCCCAGATAGCGACCCGTCTAACAGAGAAACTGCGAAAACAAATTCAGAAAGAACAAGACTTAGAACAGACGCTGGCGGATGTTTCTACGACTGAAATAAAAACATCTTCGTCCAGAGGGAAGAAAGACTCAGGTGTCCGTGTTGAAGGAGTCGATAATCTACTGGTCCGTTTGTCAAAATGCTGCAATCCTGTCCCCGGCGATAAGATTGTCGGGTACATTACGAAAGGAAGAGGGGTCTCCGTTCATAGAGCTGACTGTCCTAATGTGCAGACAGAAGAAGCGGAAGCCAGACTTTTACCTGTTTACTGGGAAAAAGGACCAAGTGACACGAAGCAGTATCATGTGGACCTCGAGATATGGGGGTATGACCGCCGCGGCTTACTAAATGAAGTGCTTCAGGCGGTAAATGAAACAAAAACGAATATCACTGCGGTGTCCGGTAAATCGGATCGTAATAAGATGGCCACTATTCATATCACAATTCTAATTCAAAATACTGATCATTTAAGAAAAATTGTTGAACGAATTAAGCAGATTCATGACGTGTATACGGTGCGCCGCGTGATGCAGTAAACGGAGGAATAAATGTGAAAGCAGTAGTCCAGCGTGCAGCTGAAGCAAGTGTAACGGTAAACGGAGAAGTAATAGGAGAAATCAGCCATGGTCTTGTTATACTGCTTGGCGTAACTCATGATGATACAGCGGAAGATGCCCGCTACTTAGCTTCTAAAATTCCTCATCTCCGAATATTTGAAGATGATGAAGGTAAATTAAACCTATCATTAAAAGATGTGGATGGGGAGCTTTTGTCTATTTCTCAATTTACTCTTTACGGGGATACTCGAAAAGGAAGAAGACCTAATTTTATGAAGGCTGCTAACCCTTCTGAAGCAGATGAGCTTTATAACAAGTTTAATCAACTTGTACGGGAAGAAGGGGTACAAGTCGAGACCGGCAGTTTTGGAGAAATGATGGATGTACATTTAATCAACAGCGGACCTGTTACCTTAATTTTAGATAGTAAAGATCGTTAAATGAGGCTGGGAAAAAATGAATAAAGCAAAAAATAATCCGAACGATTCCAATGAAAGCAGTTCGGATTATTTATGTGCCGGGAAAGTTTTTTTACCATCGCTCCGTCAAAATTCGCTTTCCGTGGACCCAGCGGGGCTTAAGCCCGCGCTGTTCCCATAGAAGTCTTGAGCATTTTGACTACGCTGATGATATGCGTTTAACTATTAAAATTTTATTGTTCGTTTTTGACATCATCGTTAAATTATCTCTAAGTTTCCCTTTATTTGAAATATGAGATTAATCCATTTGCTATACCCTGACTCGCTTTTGACTGATAGCCTGACGTTTTCACTGTTTTTACCTCATCAGCATCTGAGATGAAACCTAACTCGACCATAATTGATGGTTTTTTGTTATAGCGGATGACATGGAAATTGCCCTGCTTTATGCCGCGGTCTCTTAATCCTGTAGCTTGTGTGACTCCAGATTGAACGTTTGAAGCTAATGTTCTTGTATTCGAGCTGTAAAAATAAGTGTTAATTCCTGAAGCCTTAATAGTTTGAGGTACACTATTATAATGAACACTAATAAATGCGTCTCCCTTTGCTGCATTGGATAATGCAGTTCTGGCAGAAAGAGATAGGTAAGAATCATTTGATCTTGTCATGACTACTTCTGCACCATTTTGCTCGAGGGTGAATTTAAGCTTTTTAGCAGTTTGCAATGTCAGCGTCTTTTCATATGTTCCGCTGTGTCCTACAGCTCCCGGATCAAATCCTCCGTGCCCGGCATCCACTACAATCGTTTTACCGTTGAGATGAGAAGAAGAAACCGGGGTTGGTTTGGATGAATCGCTCTCATCCACGATCCAGCCTGCTACATAAGCCTCGCTGCCTTTATAAGAAATCTTATACCATTTTCCTTCCTTGCTGACTACGTCGAACTGATCGCCTTGACCTGCCCGTCCAAGTACTTTGTGCCCGGTCGAGGGGCCGGATCTAATATTTGTTGCATTGTATTGAAGTGTTACCTTCGATTTAGTTCCTGAAGCACTTTCATCAGATGAAGCATCACCTGACCTTGAGACCAGCCAGCCAGCTATCCATCCGGTTTTGCTTCCATCCAGCTTGATCTTATACCAGCCTTGTTTTTCGTCAATATACTCAAAGCTGCTGCCTTTTCTCACTTGCTTAAGGATTGAACTATTAGTCGTTGCCTCACTCCTTACATTTAAAACCGCAGTGGCAACCTTAACTTCCCCAAGTGATGAAGGACGGCTTGAAGCAGTATCATCCTTTGGTGTATCGGTGTTGTATGTACCTAAATAATCTTTATGTACCCAACCTGAGGAACCTTTAGAGCGCTCAATCTTTACCCAATCTCCTGATTCACCGACTTTAGTTACTTTCTCATCTTTCATTAAATAACCAAGTACGCCTCCACTCAAACTACCTTTTGAACGAACCCTTAAATAATCAACTTTAGATTGTACAGTTTCGTCCTGCTTAATTTGGATAAGCCAGTCTGCTACCCAGCCAGTCTTGTTGTTCCATTTAATTTCTACCCAGTCTCCTCTTTGATCAACTATAGAAAAGGATTCATTCTTTTGAACCTTACCTATTACAGAATTTGACAGACCAGGACCGGTCCTTACGTTCAAATTGTCGACTTGAACATTTGCTGTGTCAGCATGGGCTGTAGCGGGAATCATCCAAAATAAGCCGGCCAATATAAACAAAATTGACAGCCAGCCTTTCATAATATTACATCCACCTCCATTTTTTTAATGCTTATAACCATTCGACAAAAAAAGTGTTATCCCTTCTTTTTTTGCAAAAAAATTCCTGCACTGAATTCTTTTATTTAAACTTGACATAACACAGTTACAAACCTTATGATAGAATTCATATTCTAAATGAACCGATAAAACCAATGAAGAGAAAAGTAATTTGGTTATTTGTGTACAAAGAGAAGAAATGCCTCAGGCTGAAAGCATTTCCTGCACGATACAGATGAAAGACATCTCTTAGGTATCCTATTGAACAGCTCAAGCTCAGTAAATAGGGTCGCAGGCAGGCGTTAATTGCTTTTAAAGTGGAGGCGGAAACGTCTCAATTAGGGTGGCAACGCGGGATAAAACTCCCGTCCCTTTCTAGTCAGTGATTAGAAAGGGACGGGAGTTTTTTGTTGATATTATTCAGGTGCTGATAAGGAGGAAATAAACATGAGAGGTCCTAGAGGAACTCAAGATATATTACCGGGAACATCAGAAAAATGGCAGTATGTCGAACAAAAATTAATCGATATTTGCAGGCGCTACAACTACAAAGAAATTCGAACACCGATATTTGAGCATACCGAATTGTTTCAGAGGGGTGTCGGTGATAGTACAGATATTGTCCAGAAGGAAATGTATACCTTTGAAGATCGAGGTGGAAGAAGTGTTACTCTGCGTCCAGAAGGGACAGCGTCTACTGTTAGGTCGTTTGTTCAAAATAAATTATTTGGACTGCCAAATCAGCCGACTAAGCTGTTTTATATCGGTCCTATGTTTCGTTATGAGAGGCCGCAGCAAGGAAGATTAAGACAGTTTGTACAGTTTGGGATAGAAGCACTCGGAAGCAATGATCCTTCAGTGGACGCGGAAGTCATGGCCCTTGCAATGAGTGCTTATGAAGAAATGGGTTTAAAATCTTTAAAGCTTGTCATAAATAGTTTAGGCGATAGAGAAAGCAGGGAAGCTCATAAAAATGCTCTTATTCAACACTTTACTCCATATCGAGAAGAACTTTGCTCAGATTGTCAGGTTCGTCTAGATCATAATCCGCTGAGGGTGCTCGACTGTAAAAAAGACAGAGAGCATCACGCTATGAGTTCTGCTCCTTCCATTTTAGAGTATTTAAATGAAACATCTCTTGAGTATTTTGAAAAAGTGAAAGCTTATTTAGATGAAATGGGAATCCCTTATGAAGTGGATGCTAACTTAGTCCGCGGATTGGACTATTACAATCATACTGCCTTTGAAATAATGAGCGAGGCTGAAGGATTTGGAGCAATTACGACATTAAGCGGCGGAGGCCGTTACAATGGTCTGGTGGAAGAAATCGGAGGGCCGGTAACGTCAGGTATCGGATTTGCCTTAAGTATAGAACGTTTGCTTATGGCACTGGAGGCAGAAGGAGCAGACCTGCCTTTGGAAGATTCTCTGGACGTTTACATTGTCGCTTTAGGAGAGACATCTGAAAAAGAAGCTGTAAATTTAACCTATCAATTAAGGCAATCTGGCGTCCAGGTGGATAAGGATTACCTTCAAAGAAAAATGAAAGGTCAATTTAAAGCAGCCGACCGCTTGAATGCTCGTTATGTAGTCGTGCTTGGAGAACGAGAATTAGAGCAAGGTTCTGTATCTGTTAAAGATATGAGTTCTGGTGAACAAATGGAACTGCCTTTAAAGCAGGTTATTCAATACTTTAAACAAAAGCTGGCAGGAGGGGAAGAATGATGGAAAGAATACATTGCGGCACATTACGTCCATCAGACAAAGGTGAACACGTTAAGTTAAATGGATGGGTTCAAAAAAGACGCGATCTCGGTGGATTGATTTTTATTGATTTGAGGGACCGGTCAGGTTTCGTACAAATCGTGTTTAACCCCGATGAATCATCTGAAGCATTAAAGATAGCAGAGGACATTCGCAGTGAGTACGTCATTGAAGTTACCGGCAAGGTAGTGATTCGCGATGACAGTACCGTTAATCCCAATATGGCAACTGGGGAAATTGAAGTACTGGCCCAGAATATTAAAGTATTAAATAAAGCCAAGACTCCACCATTTATGATTGAAGAAAATTCAGAAGTTGCAGAAGACATTCGTTTAAAATATCGATACCTGGATTTAAGACGCAAAGAAATGCAGGAAACTTTTAAGCTTCGTCATCAAACTACGCAGGTGATGCGTAATTTTCTAAACGAAGAAGGATATTTAGAAATGGAAACGCCCATGCTGACTAAAAGCACGCCTGAAGGAGCGAGAGACTACCTCGTCCCCAGCCGTGTACATGAGGGCGAGTTTTATGCTCTTCCACAATCTCCCCAATTGTTTAAACAAATGCTGATGATGGGAGGATTTGAGAAATATTACCAAATTGCCCGTTGTTTTCGAGATGAAGATTTACGAGCAGACCGCCAGCCTGAGTTCACTCAAGTAGATATTGAGACGTCATTTATGTCAATGGAAGAGATTATGGCCATGACAGAAAGAATGATGAAAAAGGTAATGAATGAAGTAAAAGGAATTGACGTGGCTTCTCCATTTCAACGAATGCCTTATGACGAGGCGATGGAGCGTTTTGGTTCAGACAAGCCGGATACGCGTTTTGGATTAGAGTTGATTACTCTTTCTGAAATAGTGAAAGACTCTGGCTTTAAAGTGTTCAGTAGTGCGGTAGCTTCCGGTGGGAAAGTAAGCGGCTTAAATGTAAAAGGTGAAGCTGAATCATTTTCAAGAAAAGATATTGATAAACTGACAGACGATGTGAAAGTTTATGGTGCTAAAGGATTAGCATGGCTGAAGGTAAAAGCAGGAGAACTGAATGGTCCCATCGCAAAGTTTTTCTCGGAAGAGGAAGCTACTGAATTAATGACAGCTATGAATGCTGAAGACGGCGACTTACTTCTATTTGTTGCCGATAAAACATCGGTCGTTTATGACAGTTTAGGTGCATTAAGGCTGAAATTAGGAAGGGCTCTAAATTTGATTGATCCTTCTAAATTTAACTTCCTCTGGGTAACGGAGTGGCCGTTATTTGAATATGACGAGGAAGCAGGCAGGTATTTTGCTGCTCACCATCCATTTACGATGCCTGCCGGGGGAGAGGTAAGTCAAATTATTGATAACCCAGCGGAGGCTAGAGCTGAGGCTTACGATATTGTACTCAACGGTTATGAATTAGGCGGAGGTTCGCTGCGTATATATGAAAAAGAGATGCAGGACCGCATGTTTGAAGCGTTAGGCTTTTCTAAAGAGGAAGCAGACGAACAGTTTGGATTTTTGCTTGAGGCCCTGGAATACGGTACGCCGCCCCATGGAGGGATCGCTTTAGGCTTTGACCGTTTTATTATGCTGCTGTCTGGTAGAACAAACTTAAGGGATACGATTCTTTTCCCTAAAACGGCTTCTGCGCAGGATCCGTTAACAGATGCACCTGGACATGTAAGTGAATCGCAGTTAGATGAACTGAATTTACAATTAAAAAATAAAAAACGGGACAGAAGTATTAGAGAGAATTCATCTCCTCATGCTTGATTAGAAAAAAAAATTATGCTATGATTTGATTACAAAATAATAAACCAATCCTGATGTGTACGTTGTTCGAATGTACGTTTTGACCGAACATTATTGAGACGGGAGCCTGACGTCTTCACACGGAATGCAAGCCTCTTTATTACATTCAGAGGACGCAAGAAATGTGAAGCAAGGCACCCACCTGCCTGGAGCGGGTTCAAAACTCATGATGCAACGGCACAATTGGGATTGGTTTTTTGTTTTATATGTGAAAGAAAGTGCGAGCTTATTAAGCTCGCACTTTCTATTTTGCCAGGTGCTCCAGATTGCCGTTTTTCTCCATTCTAAAGAATGGTTTATTCATCACATCTTGTTCTTCAAACATCGTCATTTTTCTAGCACGGTCCATTATGGAAATAAATGCTTGATAATCTTCTTTTAATGAATCTAGTTGAGTTTGAAGCTTCTGATTCGTTTGGTTAAGGATGTAATTTTCTTCCTCCAGCTTTTGAACTTCTTTATTTAACTCTGACTGATCATGATCGCTTGACTGTAAAGCCTGTAAAAAGGAAATTACTTGAGATAAATCAGTAATAGATTCCTTCGTTTCCTGTGTTCCTTGAGTTTCTTGTTGAACAGCGACAGGTTGTTGAGGCTCGGAGTGTTTCTTTACTACCGGCTGTGCAAAAGCTGCTTCACTGCGTTTCTTTTCTTTTCTTTGCTTTTTAGCGAGTTCAACTGCCTGTTCGTATTTCTGGCGGATTTCTGCATTCCACCTGAATCCGCAAGCGGCTGAGGTACGATTGAGCACATCTCCAACTTCATCAAACGCTCTTAACTGGGTACTGCCTTCACGGATGTGACGGAGTACAGTTTCAGCTAATAATAAATCATCTTCATGAGACCAGGCGTCTTGTCTTACCTTTGGCATAATAACCCTCCTGTTGAACTATTAGAACAATAGTTTGTCAGATTTGCTACTATTGTGACCAAAGCAGACAAAGAATATACTTCATTACGATTTTTGTTGGTTAATTTTATCAAATACCTGCTTTAAAGCTTGTTCGAATTTTCCTGTGGTTTTAGGTTCATAGTAATTGGCGTTCTTTAATTTATCTGGTAAGTATTGCTGATCAATCCATGCGTTTGGATAGTTGTGAGGATATTTATATTCTGTGCCTCGTCCCAGAGACGCTGCTCCTTTATAATGAGAATCTTTCAAATGTAACGGAACATCACCGCTCTTTCCTGTACGTAAATCTGCAAGGGCAGCATCTAGAGCTTTATAAGCACTGTTCGATTTAGGTGATAAAGCCAGCTCTGTAACTGCATTCGCCAGAGGAATACGCGCTTCCGGAAACCCTAACCTTTCTGCAGCTTCTACTGCAGCTAACGCCCTTGGCCCCGCCTGGGGATTGGCTAATCCGATATCTTCATAAGCAATAACTACCATTCGGCGTGCAATACTATCAAGGTCGCCCGCTTCAATCAGGCGTGCAAGGTAATGAAGAGATGCATTGACATCACTTCCTCTGATTGACTTTTGAAAAGCGGATAGCACATCATAATGTGCATCTCCTTCCTTATCGTGAGAGAAACTTTTCTTCTGCATGCATTCTTCAGCAGAAGACAAATTGATAATAATGATCCCTTCTTCATTTTCGGGAGTCGAGAAAGCAGCCAGTTCGAGACCGTTTAACGCAGCTCTTAGATCACCGTTAGCACTGAGGGCTATATGTTCAAGTGCTTCATCAGTAATTTCGATAGAGATGCGTCCTAAACCGTCATCTTTATCTTTTAAAGCCTTATATATGGCTTCTTTAATATCTTCTTCCTCCAAACGGTAAAGCTCAAATAGATGACAACGGCTCCGTATAGCAGGGTTAATGGAATGAAATGGATTGCTTGTTGTACATCCGATCATAGTCAGGCGGTTACTTTCTAAGTGAGGAAGTAAAAAGTCCTGCTTTGCCTTATCGAGACGATGAACTTCATCGAGTATAAGTACCATTTCCCCGTGCATTTTTGCTTCTTCCACAACGATTTCCATATCTTTTTTCTTATCAATTACGGCATTAAGCATTTTAAAGGGAAGATTTAAGTGCTTGGCCAGAGCGGTTGCCATAGATGTCTTTCCGGTACCAGGAGGACCGAAAAGGATCATTGAAGCTAATCGTTCAGCTTTAACCATTCGATTTATTGTTTTTCCTTCTGAAACTAAATGTTTTTGCCCGATAATATCTTGTATAGATGAGGGTCTCATCCGATAGGCTAGAGGTTGAATGCTCATTAAGGGGAAAAGCTCCTTTACATAGGTAATCATGTTAAGGGTATGCCGAAAGCTATTAAAATGCAAGAGAGTTGCTATTCATGCTATAATAGCGTTTGGTATAATGGAGTAAGGAGAGCTCAGGTATGAAAAATGATCGGTTGAATCGCCCGATTATGGGGCTGCGCTGGTCTTTTTTTATTGCAGGGTTAGTGATTTTAGGATTTGGTATATCATTAACGATGCAAGTCAGAGACTTCGGCATAGGGCCCTGGGATGTATTTCACTATGGATTGTACGAACAGTTTGGCCTAACAGTAGGGTCATGGTCTATTATTGCCGGGATTGTAATTGTTGTCGTTAGTTCGATTGCAAGAAAACAAATACCGCAAATTGGCACAATATTAAATATGGTAATGATAGGCGTTTTTATAGACTTTTTTAATTGGATATTACCAGAGCCCGAGTGGCTTGTTTCAAAAATAGCTGTGTTTGTAATGGGAACGATTATAACTGCTATAGGAATTGGAGTGTACGTTGCTCCTTCTATTGGAGCCGGTCCTAGAGACAGTCTAATGTTATTATTAACAGATTGGCTCCAATGGAAGGTATCGACTGTCCGAAATGGAATTGAAATTACTGTTGCTCTGGCTGGCTGGCTTTTAGGAGGCCCAGTAGGAGCTGGAACAATATTTATTGCTTTATTCCTCGGATCACTTGTCGGCTATTCTCTTCCATTGTCAAAACAACTTTTGAACTTCTTAATAAGGAAAGGTGAAAGGTATGAAAATATCTACGAAGGGTCGTTACGGCCTAACCATAATGATCGAATTGGCTAGAAAGCATGGCGATGGTCCAATTTCATTAAAACAGATTGCTAGAGATAACGAGTTATCAGAGCATTATTTGGAACAGCTGATTGCACCGCTGAGAAATGCAAGTTTAGTCAAAAGTGTGCGTGGAGCTTACGGGGGTTATATGCTTACTAAAGCCCCGCATGAAATTACCGCCGGCGATGTTATCAGAGTCCTGGAAGGTCCTATAACGCCAGTTGAAGGCATTGAAGATGAAGAACCGGCGAAGCAGGCTTTATGGAAAAGGGTTAGAGATGCAGTAAAAGATGTATTAGATACAACGACATTAGAAGATTTAAAGGATCACGTGGATGATCAAACGCAAGATGCATACATGTTCTATATTTAATTTGGGGAGGTGGAGAAGATGGACTCTATTTATTTAGACCATGCGGCAGCCACTCCTATTCATCCAGAAGTTATAGATGTTATTACTACGGTCTCTAAAGAAACATTTGGAAATCCATCAAGTGTTCATCTTTATGGAAGAAAGTCCCGGAAGCTTTTAGATGAAGCGAGAAGGACAGTGGCTGAAAGTATAAATGCCGATGATAAAGAAATTATATTTACAAGTGGAGGCACCGAAGCCGATAATTTAGCAATTATTGGAACTGCTATGGCCAATCAGCATAAGGGCAGACATATCATTACTACCCGGATTGAGCATCATGCTTCTTTACATGCTGCAGAGTACCTTGAGCATCAAGGCTTTGAGGTGGATTATTTACCGGTTTATGAAAACGGCCGCGTTAAATTAGAAGACCTAAAAAGATTGTTGAGAGAGGATACCATTCTTGTCTCAGTAATGATGGTAAATAATGAGACAGGTGTAATTCAGCCTATTCAGGAACTGAGTGAGTTAACTCGAGATCATCAGGCTTGCTTTCACTCTGATATTGTTCAGGCATTTGGGTTGTATGAAATCGATACTCAGAAGCTGCCCGTTGACTTACTTGCTGTTTCCAGCCATAAGATTAGCGGTCCTAAAGGGACTGGGTTTCTCTATATGAGAGAAGGTACCGCCCTTCAAGCTCTTCAGCATGGCGGTGAGCAGGAACGAAAACGACGAGCAGGTACAGAAAATGTTCCTAGTGTGGCAGGTTTTGAAAAAGCTGTAAAAATAATGGGTGAAGTACGGGAGGAAAAACTCAAAGCTTACCAACGTTACAGAGATACCTTCTTAAAAACCTTACAAGATGAAGCGGTCAACTTTTCAATAAATGGTGTCAAAGAAATGAGCGCACCTTCTATTATTAATTTAAGCTTTCCAGGCATGAATGTGGAAACGCTGCTTACTAATTTTGATTTATCAGGAATTGCCGCTTCCAGCGGTAGTGCTTGTACCGCTGGGTCTGTAGAGCCCTCCCATGTATTATCGGAAATGTATGGAACGGAAGATGAAAGGACAACGAATTCGATAAGATTCAGCTTCGGCATGGCCAACCATGAAGAACAGATGGTTGAATCTGGAAGAAGAATCAGTCAAATTATTCGAAGACTGAGTTAAGGAAGGTGAACTAAAATGAAAGAACCAAAAGATACACGTGTCGTTGTGGGTATGAGCGGGGGCGTTGATTCTTCGGTTTCTGCTCTGATGCTTAAAGAACAAGGTTATGATGTGGTCGGTATATTTATGAAGAACTGGGACGACACCGATGAGAACGGGGTATGTACAGCAACTGAAGATTATGAAGATGTCATACGGGTCTGCAACCAACTGGATATACCTTATTACGCTGTAAACTTTGAAAAACAGTACTGGGATAAAGTATTTACGTACTTCCTTGATGAATATAAAGCCGGGAGAACGCCTAATCCGGATGTCATGTGTAATAAAGAAATTAAGTTTAAAGCCTTCATGGATCATGCTCTAGCATTAGGAGCAGATTACCTGGCGACAGGTCATTATGCGCAGGTTCGTGAAGTGGATGGAACGTTTGAAATGCTGCGGGGTGTAGATAACAATAAAGATCAAACGTACTTCTTAAATCAGTTGTCACAAGACGTGCTTTCAAAAGTCATGTTTCCGCTTGGACATCTCGAGAAGAAAGAAGTAAGGAGACTGGCTGAGGAAGCAGGTTTAGCGACAGCTAAGAAAAAAGATTCTACCGGAATCTGTTTCATAGGTGAGCGTAATTTCAAAGAATTTCTAAGTGAATATATTCCTGCCCAGCCTGGAACGATGCAGACCCTTGATGGTGAAGTAAAGGGAGAGCATGATGGTCTTATGTATTATACTTTAGGCCAAAGACAAGGTTTAGGGATTGGTGGAGCTGGAGAGCCGTGGTTTGTAGTAGGAAAAAATGTAGAAGATAACGTCCTTTATGTAGGGCAGGGCTACCACCATGAAGCTCTTTATTCTGAAGGTCTGATTGCTGTTGAAGCGAACTGGACAAGCGGGAAAGCTCCTGAAGGATCATTTGAATGTACAGCAAAATTTCGTTACCGTCAGGATGACAGTAAGGTTACTGTTACACCTGGGGCCGATGGCACTTATTTAGTTACATTTCATGAACGTGAGCGGGCGGTCACCCCCGGTCAGGCTGTCGTCTTCTATCACAGAGAAGTCTGCCTGGGCGGTGCAACGATTGACAAGGTGGTTAAAGAAAACAAATCGCTTGATTATGTAGGGTGATAATAAAGAAGAAGGCCATGTCCAGTTTGTGATGGGCATGGCTGTTTTAAGTAGGAGGAGTATAATGGATAAACTTGAGAAGGCAATCAGTCATATGCAAAAGCAGGAGTTTGAAGAAGCTACGAAGCTTTTTACTGAAGCAATTGAAGAAAACCCAAACGAACCGGTAGGATATATTAACTTTGGTAACCTGCTGATACATCTAAATGAATTCAACCGGGCGGAACGATTTTTTAGTAAAGCCATCGAGTTAGATGATAAGGCGGCAACTGCTTACTATGGACTTGGGAATGTATATTACGAACAAGAAAATTATACAAAAGCCCAAAGCCAATTTTTACTTGCTATTGAAAAAGGCCTGGATGAAGCTGACGCATACTTTATGTTAGGGATGACGTTTATTCATCAGGAATATGTCAAACTGGCTCTCCCTTATTTGCTGCGTGCATCTGAGCTGGAACCGGATGATGTAGATATTCAGTTTCAATATGGGCTTTGTTTAGCACAGAATGGTCAGGTAGAAGGTGCTGAAGAAGTGATGAACACTGTGCTACAATTAGAGGAAAATCATAGTGATGCGTATTACAACCTTGGAGTAGTGGCTCTTCATAAAGAAGATGCATCCACAGCTCTTGATTATTTTAATAAAGCTTTGGAATGTAATGATGAGCACATGCTGGCTGCTCATGGCAAAGCTCAAATTGAGCAAGCTTTAAACGGTGAATAAAAGCAAAGGAGCAGCGTGAAAATGGATGAACGAACGCTTTTTTCTGACACAATTAAAGAGGAACCCCGGTATGTTAAAGGGGAACTAAACCGGATGATCTTTCATAATGAAGGGGAGCACTTTTCCATTGCTTCTATAAATGTCACCGAGACAAATGAAGATTTTTCGGAAAAAAGCTTAGTCATCAAGGGACATTTTGCTCCTTTAGAGGATGGAGAAACCTATTACTTCCAAGGGGAATTCCAGGAGCATAAGAAGTTCGGAAAACAGTATCAAGTAGAATACTATCAGCGGATTATGCCAGAAACAAAGGATGGACTGATCGTCTATTTATCGAGCGATTTGTTTCACGGAATAGGAAAGAAAACAGCAGAGCGGATTGTGGATCAACTAGGAGAGCAGGCGATATCCAGGATTTTGCAGAATCCTGAGGCATTAGATCAAATACCAAAACTTTCTAAAGAAAAGAAGCAGCAGCTGATCGATTCTCTTAAGGAGCATCAGGGCTTTGAGCATGTAATGATTCAACTTAATAAATATGGATTCGGTTTGAAGCTTTCACAAAAAATATATGAAGCATTTAAGGATCAGACTTTATCTATTATCGAAGAGGATCCTTATCAGCTCGTGTTTAATGTTGATGGGTTCGGTTTTCATCGGGCCGATGAGATAGCTGTGGTTCAAGAGCTGCCTGAGAACCACCCTACTCGAATAAGAGCGGCCTGCCTTTATGTATTGCAGCAAAGCTTATCCACAGGACATGTTTATCTGCCCACTAAAGATTGCCTGCTTCAAGTAGATCAATTATTAAATAACGGTTCAAACCAGGGAATTTCCTTTGATGAGCTCTCTAAACAAATGATTGAACTCGCAGAGGCCCGGTATGTTTTTATAGAGGAAGAACGAGTTTATCTTCCTTCTCTTTATCATGCAGAAAATGGATTTTGTCACCAATTAGAGCGATTAACTGAAAGTGAAATAGAGGTAGGTTATACCCAGGCTGATCTATTGAAGATTATAGGTGACGTGGAAGAGCAGGAAAGCATGAGCTATGGTGAAGACCAGTTTAATGCTATTGAAAAAGCTCTCCACTCTCAAGTTATGATTTTAACGGGAGGTCCCGGAACGGGAAAAACAACTGTCATTAAAGGGATCATTCAGGCTTATGCTAAGCTTAATGACTTATCAGCTGACCCGGGTGATTATGATCAGGGAGAGCCTTTTTCCTTCGTATTAGCAGCTCCAACAGGGAGAGCTGCCAAACGAATGACGGAATCGACAGGGCTGCCATCGAGTACGATTCATAGACTCCTTGGCTGGGATGGGCATCAAAGTTTTGATAAAAATCACAATAATCAATTGGAGGGAAAGCTGCTCATTATTGATGAGTTTTCTATGGTGGATATTTGGCTGGCCAACCAGCTGTTCCGTGCTATTCCTTCTGACATGCAGGTTCTAATTGTGGGAGATGAAGATCAGCTGCCTTCTGTTGGTCCCGGCCAGGTACTCACAGACTTATTAAAATCTGAATTTATTCCCTCTACTCAATTAAAAGAGGTGTACAGACAGAAGGAAGGTTCAAGAATCATACAGCTTGCTCATGAGATTAAAAATAATCAGTGCCATGCCGGCTCGCTTCACAAAGATAAAGATTTTAATTTTATAAAAGCGGGGGATCAGCAGGTTAAAGGATTAGTTACTAATATTGTCAAGAAGGCTGTAGATAAAGGAATTGATCTTCGCGAAGTACAAGTTTTAGCGCCTATGTACCGTACAGATGTCGGAATACACAAACTGAATGAAGAGCTGCAGAATGTAATTAATCCTAAAAGCAGACAAAAAAGAGACCTGACCTTTAAAGAGACGACGTTTCGAAAGGGCGATAAAGTTATTCAGCTTGTGAATCAGCCTGAAGATAACGTTTTTAATGGGGATATTGGAGAGATCGCCGCAATTTTCAGGGCAGAAGAGAATATCGATCAGGTAGAACAGGTTGTAGTGGAGTACGATGGAAAAGAGGTTGTCTACCCTAAGAAAGACTTAAATAATATTATGCATGCTTATTGTACCTCAATCCATAAATCTCAAGGTAGTGAGTTTTCAGTGGTCATTCTTCCTGTCGTAAGAGGGTTTCGAAGAATGCTGAGAAAGAATCTATTATATACGGCGATAACGAGGTCGAAGCACTCATTAATAATATGCGGGGATGAGCAGGCTTTTCTTGAAGGTGTTAAGACAACGGATACGAATCTGAGATTCACTGCGCTTGCAGAGAAGCTTCAGGGGGAGGAAATACCTGACATCCCGGAAGAGGAAGAAGAGGCAGAACTATCACCTTATGACTTTATGTAAGGTATAAATTGGCATTTATGAGGACAGACTAGCAAAAAAAGGAGTCTGACTTATGAAATGTCCAAACTGTAATAGTAAAAACCTTGGCCGTATAGGAAATGACCATTATTATTGCTGGAATTGTTGTTTGGAGCTTTCGGTAGACAAAGGTAAAATTAATATTAATCAAATTGAAGAAGATGGAAGCTTAAGTTCATTAAATGATATCTTTTACCAATCAGGTTCATAATGAATAAACGCTTAATCAAATGGGGAATACGTTTATCCATCTTTTTCGTAATTTTATTAATGCTGCTGTTTCTAGCATGGCTGTTTCCTCATTACGACCATGTCGTACTGTTGATTGGAAGAATTTTTCTGCCGTTTGTTTTATCTATAGTTCTGGCCATGCTTCTCCATCCGCTGGTGCACAATTTAGAGGAGTTGGGTTTAAGTCGAATCCTCTCTATTTTACTCATATTTCTTGCCTTTTTTTTGCTGATTGGATATGGAGTATATAAAGGCTATCCCCACTTGGTACAGCAGATTAAACTGTTAAATGAACAACTGCCGCACTTAATCGAAGCTTATGAGCGGTGGACAAAAGAAATGTATGAACAAACTGAACGGTTTCCTGATGGTATTCATGATCGTTTGGAGGAAAGCTTCGCTAAACTGGAAGCATGGATGGATGCACGGTTAATGAGCATTATAACAGGAATGAGCGGCTTGTTTAACGTTATTATCCTAATTGCCGTGATCCCTGTTATGACATTTTATTTTTTAAAAGATCATCACTACATTATGAATGCGATGCTCTGTCTCATACCACGTAAATGGAAAAGGGAAGCTGTCCACCTTACAAAAAAATTAAATCAGTCACTGGGCGGTTATATCAGGGGACAGCTGTTAATCAGTTTGTTCGTAGGGGTACTGGCTACTCTAGGTTTCTGGGCGGCAGGTCTGCCTTATCCTTTGGTGCTTGGAGTGATCGCCGGCATAACTAATATAATTCCTTACTTCGGCCCACTAATAGGCGCTGTTCCTGCTCTAATTGTGGCCGTCACTCTTTCAGTCAAAGCGTTAATAATTACTGTTGCCGCAATAGTAATTATCCAGATGATTGAAGGCAATCTGCTATCCCCCTACATCATGGGCAAAAGCATTCACACACACCCTTTATTGATTATCTTTGCTTTACTGGCAGGCGGTGAATTGGCTGGTATAGCTGGAATGGTACTGGCGGTTCCTGTACTAACTTGTCTTAAAGTAATTTTGGAAGAATTTTATCAGGCCAGGCTGAACGTTGACAGATAATCTCATATTATCTATAATGACGCTATCTATAACTATATGAACGCTGAATTAATACGAAGACGGAACTGAGTAAACAATAAGCGGATTACAGAGAGACTTCTCCTAAGGCTGAAAGAGAGTCATCGAGCATTGTTGAAAGCTATTCCCGAGTGCGGTTAACGTCCGCCGGTTTCACGTACCGTTACAAGCGTTAGAGGTGATAGACAGTATGTCTATAATCAGGGTGGTACCGCGGAATATAATCCCGTCCCTGCCATAGTGCAGGGGCGGGTTTTTTGTGTTCATAATGAAATATTAATATTAAATAGGAGGTCAATAAACATGAAATCATTAACTTCAGCAGATGTAAGACAGATGTTTTTAGATTTTTTCAAAGAGAAAGGACATGGTGTGGAGCCGAGTGCGTCACTAGTGCCCCATGAGGACCCTTCTTTATTATGGATTAACAGCGGAGTTGCTACATTAAAAAAATATTTTGATGGACGGGTTATTCCTGAAAACCCCAGAATCGTAAACGCCCAAAAATCAATTCGTACTAACGACATTGAGAATGTTGGTTTTACTGCCAGGCACCATACATTTTTTGAGATGCTTGGAAATTTTTCAATCGGTGATTATTTTAAAGAAGAAGCGATTGAATGGGGATGGGAGTTTCTGACGAATCCTAAGTGGATTGGGTTTGAGGAAGAAAAACTATCCGTTACCGTTCATCCTGAGGATGATGAGGCCTTCTCCATTTGGAAAGACAAAATTGGTGTGCCTGAAGAGCGAATTATTCGTCTTGAAGAGAACTTCTGGGACATTGGTGAAGGACCAAGCGGGCCAAATACAGAAATCTTCTATGATCGTGGAGAAAAGTATGGAAATGACCCGCAGGATCCTGAGCTCTATCCAGGGGGAGAGAATGAACGTTATTTAGAGATATGGAACTTAGTCTTCTCTCAATTCAACCATAATCCCGATGATACCTATACCCCGCTTCCAAAGAAAAACATTGATACAGGTTTGGGGCTTGAGCGAATGGTGTGTGTGATTCAGGATACACCGACAAACTTTGAAACCGACTTGTTTCTGCCTATTATTAAAGCCACAGAATCGATCTCAGGAAGAACGTATGAGGAAAGTATGGAACAGGATTCAGCTTTTAAAGTCATTGCCGACCATATGCGAACAGTAAGTTTCGCCGTCAGTGACGGTGCACTGCCATCCAATGAAGGAAGAGGATATGTATTAAGACGACTTCTCCGGCGCGCAGTCCGCTTTGCTAAACAACTGGGAATAGATGAGCCTTTTATGTATAAGCTTGTCCCGGAAGTAGCAGAAATTATGGAGGATTTTTACCCTGAAATTGGCAGGAAGCAAGAATTTATTCAAAACGTCATAAAAACTGAAGAGGAACGCTTCCATGAAACTTTAAACGAAGGTCTTGCGATTTTATCTAATATTATGAAGCAGGAAACAGAAAAGGGAAGCAATGTTTTCCCTGGTAAAGAAGTTTTCCGTTTATATGATACGTTTGGTTTTCCAAAAGAATTAACAGATGAATATGTATCAGAAGCCGGTTTTACGATTGATGAAGAAGGCTTTCAGGAAGAGATGTCCAAACAGCGTGAACGGGCAAGAAGTGCACGTCAGAAATCAGATAGTATGCAAATCCAATCCGGTGTTTTGGGTGATGTTCACGTAGATAGCAAATTCATCGGGTATGATCGTTTAGCTGCTGACAGCTGTGTGGCAGAGTTAATTAATGACAATGAATTTAGTGATTCTGCTGCTCCTGGTGAGACAGTATATTTCTTCCTTGATCAGACACCGTTCTATGCTGAGAGTGGCGGACAAATTTCCGATAAAGGAATCGTCGAGAACGAAAGTGTAACTTTAGAGGTTACCAATGTGCAGACCGCACCTAACGGGCAGAATATGCACGAAGCTGTCGTAAAAGAAGGAACTATACACAAGGGGGACAAAGTTCATGCCGCTGTAAACAGGGAAACGCGCTCTTATATAGTAAAAAACCATACAGCCACCCACCTGCTTCATCAAGCCCTGAAAGATGTTCTTGGAGATCATGTGAATCAGGCAGGATCACTTGTAGCACCTGATCGTTTGCGATTTGACTTTTCTCACTTTAGCTCACTGACTGATGAAGATATAAATAAAATTGAAAGAATAGTAAATGAAAAAATTTGGTCGTCCATTCCTGTAGGCATTGAATATAACAGTCTGGATGAAGCTAAAGAAAAAGGAGCCATGGCACTCTTTGGAGAAAAATATGGATCTCAGGTCCGTGTCGTGCAAATTGGGGACTACAGCCTGGAACTCTGTGGAGGCTGTCACGTTTCAAACACAGCTGAAATTGGCATGTTTAAACTAGTTAGTGAAGCGGGAATTGGGGCAGGAACAAGAAGAATTGAAGCTGTTACCGGCAAAGGAGCCTATGAATATACAAGTCAGAAGGAAGCGGTTCTTAAAGAAACTGGCGTGTTGTTGAAAACACGGCCGGAACAAGTGCCTGAGAGAGTGCAGGCTCTTTACAAAGATATGAAAGACCTTCAGCGTGAAAACGATTCTCTTTCCGCTAAGCTTTCGAACATGGAAGCTTCCTCCATTTTAAACGAAATTGAAGAAGTGGATGGAGTAAATGTGCTGGCCAAACAAGTAGAAGTTAAAGATATGAATGCTTTAAGGTCAATGATGGATGACTTAAAGCAGCAGCTGGATTCGGGAATACTTTTACTGGCTGCGGCTAATGGCGGAAAAGTTCAGCTCATTGCGGGAGTTACTAATGATTTAATCGATAAAGGCTATCACGCCGGTCACTTAATTAAAGAAGCTGCTTCAATATGTGGAGGAGGTGGTGGAGGCCGCCCTGATATGGCTCAAGCCGGTGGTAAGGATTCATCTAAGATCACTGATGCTCTTAATTACGCTAAAGAATACGTTAAGCAGAATGACTAGTTTTTACAAACTGTTCAAATTAAGTATATAATAGAACAAAGACTAATCCGGGCGAGGTGACAAAAGATGAGTTCAATGGACAAAACCATGCGTTTTAATTTTTCAGAGGAACCTTTTGACGAAGATGTAAGATCACTGCTGCTTTCTGTGCATAATTCCCTGCAGGAGAAAGGCTACAATCCAATTAATCAGATTGTTGGGTATCTGCTGTCAGGGGATCCGGCTTATATTCCGCGGCATAACGATGCACGTAACTTAATCCGTAAGATGGAGAGAGACGAGCTGATTGAAGAGCTAGTTAAATTTTATCTGGAAAATAATAAAGAGGACATTTAATGAAGAAACTAGGACTGGACGTGGGGGAAAAAACGATAGGCCTTGCTGTCTCAGATGCATTAGGGTGGACAGCGCAAGGGCTGACTACCCTGAAATGGGATGAGAACAACTATACGACAGCGAGAGAGCCTCTGCGCCAAATTATTAATGAGAATGAAGTCAGCGAAGCGGTAGTAGGGCTTCCAAGAAACATGAACGGAACGATAGGCCCAAGAGGAGAGGCAAGCCAAAGGTTTGGAAAGTGGCTTGAGAAGGAATTTAAAGTAAATGTGCAATACTGGGACGAACGTCTCACTACCATGGCTGCTGAGCGTGTTCTACTGGACGCTGATGTGAGCAGGGATAAGCGAAAGAAAGTCATTGATAAGATGGCTGCGGTGATTATCCTGCAAAGCTATTTGGATGCAAAACAATAAGGAGGCAGTACAATGGCATTAGAAAAAGAAGAACGAATTATCATTCCCGACGAAAATGGGGAAGAGCATTTATTTGAGGTGTTATTTACGTTTGATGTGGAACAAACAGAACAGTCATATATAGCTGTAGTTCCAGCCGAACAAAAAGAAGGCGATGAAGTCGAAGTCTTTGCCTTTAGATATGAAGAAAAAGGGAATGAAGAGGATGACCTTGCTCTTTATCAAATTGAGTCTGATGAAGAGTGGGAAATGGTTGAGGAAATGCTAAACACTTTGACCGAAGAAGATTTAACTTAATAAATAAGGCTGTCGAGTTTCTCGACAGCCTTATTTATGGATATTTTCTTCTAGTGATTTGACTTTGCCCTTCATTTTTCAACATTCTGAACTCCCCGGTTGTACTCCTCTCTGCTGTTGAACAGGAAATCTTCTCTCAGCACTGCTGCGTCTGAATAAGCTCATAATAAAACCTATATATCCGCACCCCTTACCTTTATTTGGAATAAACGATACATTCCCGCCTGATTTCGTCCTTGAAGACTATAATTACATCAAATATTAAACGGATGTCATATGAGGGAATATTTACATTGATATAAGGGGAATCTGTCTAAATTCGTAGAAAAAAGCTAATAATTTATAGTATAATGAACCGGGTGGAAGGAGGAGCATGGTTGTCAGATTTTAAGAAAAGCTACAAAGAACGATTGCATAACCGAAGTGAAGAAGCAACTACAGTCCGTAAAATTGTCGCTATCGTATTAGCGGTTCTAGCCGTTGTACTTATCATCGTACTAATTTCAGGTTATTTATATATAAAGTCGTCATTACAGCCTGTAGATCAAGACGATGAATCACAAATTAATGTAGAAGTTCCAATTGGTTCATCTACCTCACAAATAGCGAGCATTCTTAAAGAAAACGACGTAATAAAGAACGAAATTATCTTTAGGTTCTACACGAAATTTAAAAATGAAACAGGATTTCAGGCTGGTAACTACAGCTTCACAGCCTCAATGACTCTAGATGAAATCATTGAATCTTTAAAAACAGGCAAAATTGTAAAAGAGCCTGCTGTGAGAGTAACCATTCCAGAAGGACGAAATTTAGAACAAATTGCTGAAGTCTATGCTGAAAAATTTGATTTCTCAGAAGAAGAATTTATGGAAACAGCTAACGATGAAGAATATGTTAATGAATTAATTGAAGACTATCCCTCTTTACTAAGTGACGAAGTGCTTGATGAAGATATTCGTTATCCTCTCGAAGGGTATCTTTACGCTACGACTTATGATTATTTTGTAGAGGATCCTTCAGTAGAACAAATTATTGAAGAGATGGTTTCAAGAACCGACGCTGCAGTTAATGAACGAAGTGAAGAACTCGAAGAAATGGATATGTCTGTTCATGAAGTAATAACAATGGCTTCTCTTATCGAGAATGAAGCACCAAATGAGGAAAGCCGAAAAGAAATTGCTGGTGTTTTCTACAACCGTTTAGATGAAAATATGAGACTGCAAACAGACCCAACTGTTCTCTATGCACTTGGGGAGCATAAGGACCGTGTATTATATGAAGATTTAGAAGTAGACTCTCCTTATAATACGTATCAAGAAGAAGGTCTTCCTGTTGGTCCGATCTCAAGTTTCAATGCTAATTCATTGGAAGCTACTATAAATCCGACTGAATCTGATTATCTTTATTTCCTAGCCAACAGCGATGGTGAAATTTTCTACGCTGAAACGTTAGAGGAACATAATGAGTTAAGAGAAGAACACATTAATACTGGGGATGAAGAGCAGCTGCCGGAAGATGAACCGGAATAATTTTAAGGAATGCGGGGAACTACTCGCATTCCTTCTTTTTTTTATGTTAAAATAATATGGTTGTAAAGCCATGTTTAGGTTGAAAGGAGACAGTATTATATGGATAGTGAAGCTTATTTGCATTCTTTACTGCCCCCTGTTTCTAAAGAAATTAAAGAATTAGAAGATTATGCGAAAGAAAATAAAGTACCGATTATGGATCCTCTAGGAATGAATTTTCTCATGCAGCTGATTCGAATTCATAAGCCCCGCCGAATTCTTGAAATCGGTACTGCCATCGGCTATTCAGCATTAAGAATGCTTGAAGCTCAGCCGTCAACGGAAATAGTAACGCTTGAAAGAGATACAGACAGGTTCAAGGTGGCAGAAAAGAATGTCCAGTTTTTTGGGAAACAAGAGAAGATTACAATCATTCATGGAGATGCTTTAGAGGTTAAAGAGCAAGTGATGAATTATGGTTATTATGACCTTATATTCATTGATGCGGCTAAAGGAAAATACGCAGAGTTTTTTCAATTCTATGCCCCTCTTTTAACCAGTGAAGGAATGATAATTTCAGACAACGTGTTATTTAAGGGCGCTGTTGCAAACCCGGAAGATTCATCTGGCCGTGTACAAAAAATAGCGGCAAAAGTGAGAAGGTTTAATGAGACACTGACGGGAAACAGTGATTATCATACGACTATTGTGCCGGTGGGCGATGGCGTAGCGATTACAGTAAAAGCATAAATATAAGTAAGGGTGAAAGGGGAACCATGATTTATGACTGACAAACCTGTTGTAATAGGAGTGGCCGGAGGTACAGGTTCCGGGAAAACGAGTGTAACGCGTTCAATTATTCAGCGCTTCACTGATAAAACAATATTAATGGTCGAGCAGGATTACTATTATAAAGATCAAAGCCATCTTCCTTTAGAAGAAAGGTTGAAGACAAACTATGATCACCCTCTGGCTTTCGATAACGATTTATTAATTGAACACTTAGAACAATTAATTGATGAAAAGTCTGTGGACAAACCCGTTTATGACTATAAGATTCACACCCGCTCAGAGGAAACAATTGAAGTAGACCCAAAAGAGGTTATTATATTAGAAGGAATATTAGTACTGGAGGATGAGCGGTTACGTGATTTAATGGATATCAAAGTATTTGTAGATACAGACGCCGACGTAAGAATTATCCGCAGAATGATGCGGGATATTAATGAGCGCGGGCGTACCCTTGATTCCGTAATTGATCAATATATTAATGTTGTGCGCCCCATGCATTTGCAATTTGTTGAACCAACTAAGCGATATGCAGACATTATCATACCTGAAGGCGGACAAAATCACGTGGCCATTGATCTTATGGCTACTAAGATCCAAACAGTATTACAACAGAAGGACAAAAAATAAGCAGAGAAAATAGTTGAAAAGTTTTAATAAATCTGGCATAGTTTTGTTTAGAAGTTCTAGATAACCTAACTATCGTATACATTATATTAATTCACATTTGTACTGGCTATGTGCAAATTATTGATAATAAGTGTACATTCCGGGGAGAACCCCGGATGGTTGACCGTTCAGAAGCTTAAATCTTTCTGAACGCGTATTTTTTAACATTGTCGGATAGAAGGAGCGTGTTGGCATGGCCCAAGAAAAAAGCTTTTACATGACTGAAGAAGGAAAAGTTAAATTAGAAGAGGAACTTGAATATTTAAAAAATGAACGTCGTAAAGAAGTCGTCGAACGTATTAAAATCGCACGCGGTTTTGGGGATCTTTCTGAGAACTCTGAATATGATGCTGCGAAGGATGAGCAGGCCTTTGTAGAATCGCGGATTCAGAGCGTGGAAAATATGCTACGTAATGCAGTTATTATTGAAAGTGATAATGATAACCCAGACCGCGTGTCTATGGGGAAATCGGTTACTTTTCAAGAACTGCCTGATGGTGATGAAGAAACCTATACAATTGTAGGTAGTGCAGAAGCTGATCCATTTGAAGGTAAAATATCAAATGATTCTCCAATGGCTCAAAGTCTAATTGGTCATGAAGTAGGAGATAAAGTAACGGTTGCTACACCGGGTGGAGAAATTAACGTTAAAATCATTACAGTAACGACACAATAAGGACAGGGGATTAACCCCCTGTCTTTCTCTTTGATTTTTTCTTAGAACGGACTAAGGTTGGAACTGAGAGTCGAATGAACTATAATGAATTTCATAGAGGAGGTTTCAGCAATGAAAAACGATCAAAAATTATCATCAAGATCGAATCGGTTTGAAAAAAGAAATCGAACAAAAAAATTAATGACCATACTGGCTGCAGCAGCAGTTTTACTGGTTATGGTATATATAGGGTTGTTTACTTTTACTGGGGGGACTGGTCCAGAGTCAGACGAAACCGCGACCGAGTCTGCTAATGAAGAAGAAAACAATAAAAACGAAGAAGAGAATTCCGGGGAAGAAGAAAGTGACAAAGATCTGGAAGTAAAAGAAAATGAAGACGAAGAAAGCTCAGAAGATGAAGACAACTCAGAAGACGAAGAAAGTGAAGAAGATTCAGAAGATGAAGAAAACTCAAAGGATGAAGAGGAATCTTCAGAGGAAGAGGATAATGATCGTCAAGTAGAAGAAAGTTCAGACGAAAACGTAGACCGTGTAATTACTGAAGACTGGGAGCCTGTAGCTACAGAACAGGACACTTCAGGTGACCACACTACTTCATTTAATCAAGGATCGCAAGACTGGGAGGAGATCATTTCTGCTGCCACAATGGCCACTGGGTTAAACTCGGGCGACATTATTGAATGGCGTGTAGAGAACGCAGGTGATGGTCAAGTTCATGCTGTGATTTCCAATCAATCCCAGGATCCTGTTTACCGGGTGCTGATTGAATGGGTGGATGGAGAAGGCTACCGTCCGTTACAGGTGGAAGAATTAAACGGTAATCCGTATGAATGATGGGAAGTAAGGTTTCGGAAGGAGAACATGCAGGATGGCTATTGGAATTATAGGAGCAATGGACGAAGAAATTGAACTATTAAAAAGTAACATGAAAGTAAGAGAGGTTCATCACGTCGCAGATAATATCTTCATTGAAGGAGAGTTATGTGCTCATTCGGTAGTATTATTAAAATCCGGGATTGGTAAAGTAAATGCTGCCATAGCAGCTACGATCATGCATGAACGCTTTACTATAGAACGTGTTATTAATACAGGCTCGGCTGGAGGCTTTGCAAAGGAACTGGAAGTAGGAGACCTTGTCATTTCTTCTTTAGTTACACATCACGATGTGGACGTTACGGCTTTTAAATATGAGTACGGACAGGTACCCGGCCTGCCGGCCATGTATCCAGCAGACGATGAATTGATAAATCTTGCAATGAAAGCTGTCAAGTCAACGGATGCGAAGGCTAAAAAAGGTATTATTGCTACGGGAGATTCTTTTATGCAGGAAGAAAGCAGAGTCAGCTTTGTACGAGGCAAATTTCCGGAAATGATCGCAGCTGAAATGGAAGCAGCAGCCATAGCTCAGGTCTGCTATAAGTATGAAACTCCTTTTGTGGTGATTCGTGCGCTTTCTGATATTGCTGGAAAGGAATCCTCTGTTTCTTTTGACCAATTCCTGCCTAAAGCGGCTAATAATGCAGCAGCTATGATTCTAACGATACTAAAAGAAATTAAATAGTAGAAATTACCATCCTGTTCGTTTCGATAGATATGTTACAATCGTTAGCGTACAGGAGGTGGCTTGATGGATTCTACTAAACATTTAGAGAACAAGTTAAGAGACTATCGACGCTTCACAATGACTTTACTCATCCTAAGCAGTTATTTATATATAGGGGTCATTATCAGCCTTTATGAATATCAAACCAATGCGTATTATTATTTATTTGCAGTCATAGCAGTTTTACTTGGAACTTCAGCTATTTTTATAAATAAGATTAAACACTGGCAGCAAAAATTAAGAGAAGAATGAAATAGCCACTGCATATCATTGCAGTGGCTTTGCTGTGTTCAGGAGGAATTTCCGTATTTACTCTGCTTGTAAAACTCGTGGAAAATCTTCATTAATGCTCGTTTCTCGATACGTGACACATAGCTTCTGGAAATGCCTAATTCCTTGGCAATTTCACGCTGAGTTTTCTCGTCTTCGTCATTTAAGCCGTATCGAAATACTATAACCTCTTTCTCACGTTCATCAAGGACGGAAATATATTTTTTAATCTGCTCTATTTCCATGTGAAGCTGAATTTCCTCAACAATATCAACGACATCTGCTTGCAAAATATCGAGCAGATTCAATTCATTACCTTCTTTATCATGACCGATGGGATCTTGCAAAGAGATGTCCTTATTCATCTTTTTAGTGGAACGTAGATGCATCAGGATTTCGTTTTCTATACACCTGGCTGCATAGGTAGCGAGCTTAGTCCCTTTCCCTGTAGAGTAGCTCTCTATTCCTTTTATTAAACCTATAGTTCCAATTGAAATTAAATCCTCGAAATCTTCCTTTGTATTTTCAAATTTTTTTACAATGTGAGCTACAAGACGCAAATTATGTTCGATGAGTTTATCTCTGGCTTCTTTATTCCCTTCTTTCATAAGCTGCAGCTGTTTTGCTTCTTCTTCCTTAGATAAAGGGTTAGGGAAAGCTTGGTTTTTTACATAAGACACAAAAAATAAAGCTTCTTTAAAAAAGTATAAAATTGAAGCTAATATGCTGCTCAAATTGCATACACCTCCCTGGATTTGGGTATCTGCCTATATCACAAGTGTATGTGGGTTAAAGCATAGCTGTGCCTGTACGTACATAAAAAAAGCAGCCAGTGAATGGCTGCTTCAGATTAGAGGAAATCCCTTTATTTATTTGTGTGCTTCGACTGGTCAAAGACTTCTTTATACTGGTCCTGAATACTATGGTCCCATAATTCAACGCCGCTCCGGTAAGCAGCTCGTCCAATCATATGACCGGAGACTGGAGCTGTGAGCAGAACGAAAAAAATGCCGAGTAGAAGTTTGCCGCTTATCACATCGTGCTCAACATACATAAACAGAAAGGCTCCTATAAGGATGCCGGCTACGCCTAAAGTAGAACTCTTGGTAGCGGCGTGGAGTCTTGTATAGACATCAGGGAACCGTAACACACCAATAGATCCGGAAATAAGAAAAAAGGTGCCTGCCAGCAGGGAGATACATATGAGTAAATCAAGAATGATATTAATCCATGTCCCGTTCAATAATAACACCCTTTTCTAAGAATTTCGCCAAGGCGACAGTACCAATGAAAAGCAATATACCAATTAAAAGAATTACATCGTTGAACTGTGTGGATACCAGTAATATGGCAATAAGCCCAGTCAACGCCATTATGTTTACTCCAATGACATCCAGAGCAACAGCCCGGTCAGGGTTGGTAGGTCCTCTCATCGTTCGGTATAGTAAAATGATCACGGAAACAGAGACACCGATAATCGCTATGATTGAAGAAATATGAATCAAAGTTTTAGTAAAGTTTAATAATTCCTCCATTATCGTGTCACCTCCATGATTGCTTTTTCAAAAGTATCTTTTATATCATTAATCGATTGTTCTACGTCAGGAATATCCATAGCATGAATATATATCTTTGAATAATCTTCACTAATTTCAAGAGACAATGTCCCAGGTGTTAACGATATTAAATTAGCAAGTAAAGTAATCTCCCAGTTTGACTTTAATTCAATGGGTAAGGCAAATATACCAGGTTGAAAGTCCAATTTAGGTTTGTATGCTAATTTTACTATATCCAGGTTCGATAATAAGAGCTCTCTGGCAAACAGCAGTATTAACTTAACTACACCAACCACCCGCTTGAAATAAAAGGTGCCAGGAACAAAACGCTGCAGAACAAAGAGCATAAGAGCACCAATAATATAGCCTACAACAAATGTAGTAAAGTTATAGGTTTCGCTTAAAAACATCCACATTACTGCAATGATGATATTGAGCAAAATTTGAAACGGCATGAATAGTCTACTCCTTTATAACAGAATCGATATACATTTGAGGGTCCATTAAATATTCTCCCATCCATTCTACAGGAGGATAAAACCATTCAGCTCCAACACCTAAAAGGACGGTCAGAGACAAAAGAAATGCAATAGGCCAAATCATTCTGCCTGCTGACTTGCTTCGCTCAGGATGTGGCGGGGATTTTGTTTTCTCTCCCCAAAAACCTCTAACGAATATCCTTATCATGGAAAACAGAATTAGAAGACTGGAAACGAGTGAAGCAATAACCACCATAATTTCTTCGTTAGCCAGCCCTCCCTGAATAAGGAGCAGTTTACCTACAAATCCGCTGAAAGGCGGAATCCCTGCCAGAACCAGAGTGGAAATAAACATTAACCATCCCAGGGCAGGGTAATGATGAATTAGTCCACTCATTTTACGAAGGTCTGATGTTCCTGCTACATAAGCAATTACCCCTACAAGTAGAAACAGAGCCGCCTTTATAATCATATCGTTAATTAGGTAATAAATGGTGCCGCTTATGGAAACCTCAGAAAAAATGCCGATGCCCATAAGCATAAATCCGACTGCAGGGATAATATTGTACGCTACAATCAGTTTAACATTGTGAGTTGATAATGCACCGATGACACCAAAAATCATAGTAAATGCAGCAAGGTAAATAAAGATCGTATGTGTTAAATCTAACTCTCCAACAAAAATAAGGGTGAAGATTCTTAGGATAGAATAGATACCTACTTTTGTAAGTAAAGCTCCAAATAAAGCAGAAACGACCGGATTCGGCACAACATAAGGGCGCGGCAGCCAATAATACAGTGGAAAAACGGCTGCTTTAGTAGCGAACACAAAGAAAAATAAAATCGCAATTGTTGTAAGAACTCCCTGCTGTTCTACTTCTTGTACCCGCTGAGCCACTTGAGCCATGTTTACGGAGCCTACAACTGAATATAGAAAAGCTACAGTAGTAACAAAAAGCATAGATGAAAATAAGTTGATCAATACATATTTTAAGGATTCTCTTAACTGAGCTTTCCCGTTTCCTAACACAATTAGTCCGTAGGAAGCCATAAGGAGAACCTCAAAGAATACGAATAGGTTAAATATATCACCAGTTAGAAAAGCGCCGCTGACTCCTGTAATAAGCATAAAGAAGAAGCTGTAAAAAAAGAAGGATTCCTGCTTCTCTGTTAACGATTTAGGCGCATAAAATACGCAGGCAGTGGCTATTATATTCGTAGTTACTACCAGCGTAACTGATAATAGGTCCCCGACCAATACTATGCCAAAAGGAGCTTCATAAGATCCTGTTTCCAACACTATCGTTCCATTGGCAGAAACCAAATAGAGCACTAAAATGGCTAAAGCTGAACTTATAACGGCAAACAGTTGAGCAAGCGGTCTTACTACACGTTTCTTGTTATTTAGAAAGGCCGCAATAATCCCGGCAATCAGCGGCCAAATAATTGTTAAAGCTAATAAGTTACTCATAGTCGTTACCCCTCAGTTGCTCCATATTGTCGGTTCCATTTAATTTCGAAGCTCTGTAAGCTAACACTAACAGCAGGCTTGTTACGCCAAAGCTGATTACTATTGATGTAAGAATTAAAGCCTGAGGGAGCGGGTCTGTGTATTGTTCAATGCCATCCGTCAGAATAGGAGGCGCTCCTCTTTTTAATTCTCCCATAGTTAGTATAAACAAGTGCGCCCCATGTGAGATCAAGGCTGTCCCTATAACAATTCGGAGCAGTTGTTTCTGGAGGAGGTTATAGACGCCGGTCATAAATAAAATACCGGCAAGTATGGACATCACAATTTCCATGTTTTACTCCTCCTTTTTCTTTTCGCGTAATCGAATTAATGAGAAGACCGCCATGGCTGCAATTCCAAGGACAGCGATCTCAAATAGTGTATCTAATCCACGAAAGTCTACTAGAATCACGTTTACAATATTATCTCCGCCGCCCAATTCATAAGAATTATCAACAAAGTAACTGGACATAGAATCAAATAGTTTTGAGCTGTGAGCAGAGATAGCTACCATCGTCATAAGAAGGCCAAAGCCGGCAGAAATGATTACATTCATAGTTTTGGTGAATGGTGATTCACTGGTTTTCTTAAGCTTAGGCAAATGATAAAACACGAGTAAAAATAATCCTACAGTAACTGTTTCAATAATTAATTGAGTCAAGGCAAGGTCGGGGGCCCTGTATACGACGAAGAGCATTGCTAACCCATATCCGACTACACCTAATATGAGAATGGCTGCAATTCTGTTTTTTGCGACAATCGTACCAAAAGCAGCAATAACCATAACTAAAGCAATTAACAGTTCGTGCACTCTAATGTCTGACAGATTACCGGTATCAACTGTGAATCCTCCTGTGTAAATCATTACACTAAACGTAACAAGCATAATAGCCACTAGAATTAAACGCATGTACCGTCCCAATGACCCATTCATATAACCGTCTGTTATAACAGTAGAGTACCGTTCTGTCCGGGCGACAAGGCCATCATAAAATTTATTTAAACTTAATATGCCAGGTACTATTTTATATACAGAAGCCCACTTTGGACGCACCAAGAATAAAATTGTTCCAAACACAACGACTGTGATGGACATGATAAAAGGCGGCTTAATCCCATGCCAGAAGTAAATGTCTTTTGATATATCTGCTCCACCAATAGCAGAAGCTGCATGTTCTACAAAAGGTTTATTAATCAGGTCAGGAATTAACCCTATAACAATTACACCAACCACAAGCAGCAGTGGTGAGACCAGCATGCCAATAGGAGCTTCATGCGGTTTTTTTGGCAATTTTTCAATGCGTCCCTGCCCTCTAAAAGTGCCGAAGAAGAAATACATAGAATATACAAACGTAAATATACTTCCGAAAACAGCAAGATAAGGAAATATCGACTGCAGAAAAGCAATTATACCGGTTACGGATAAATCCAATTCGTATACAGATTGGAAGAATAATTCTTTACTATAGAAACCGTTTAAGAACGGAAGTGGAACACCTGCCATGGAAAAAGAAGCTACTAAAGCTAATGTAGCTGTAATCGGCAGAAATGTCATAAGTCCGCCCAGTCGTCTAATGTCACGCGAACCAGTTTCATGATCCACGATTCCGGCAACCATAAACAAGCTGCCTTTAAATGTGGCGTGATTCAAAATGTGAAACGCAGCTGCGAAAATTGCCAGCTCCGTTCCAAAACCGAGCATAGCCATAATCATACCGAGTTGACTTATAGTGGAGAAGGCTAATATAGCCTTCAGATCTGTCTGGCGTACTGCCATGTAGGACCCCCAGCAGAGCGTAAAAATACCTACCGTAGAAACGATGATAAAAAACCACTCTGATACTGACAGCATGGGGAAAAACCGGGCCACTAAAAATATGCCGGCTTTTACCATCGTTGCGGAGTGTAAATAAGCACTTACGGGTGTCGGAGCTTCCATAGCATCCGGAAGCCAAATGTGAAATGGGAATTGAGCAGACTTAGTAAAGGCACCAAGTAAGATAAGTCCGAGAATAAGTGGGAAAAATTCGTGATTTAGTACTAATTCCCGTTGACTCATAATCTCCTGAATACTCGAAGTACCTGTGATCACGCTCAAATAAACGAGTCCGCCAAGTAAACTCAAGCCCCCAAACACAGTGATTAACATTGACTTTAAAGCGCCGTACCGAGATCCTTCTCTATGATTCCAAAAGCCGATAAGCAGGAAAGAGGAAAGAGATGTGAACTCCCAGAATGTATATAATACAAATACATTATCTGAAAGAACAACACCTAACATGGAGCCCATAAATAGTAAAAAGTAAACATAAAAATGTCCCAGCTGCTCCGATTTATGTAAATAATAGATCGAGTAAAAAGCAACTAGGGAGCCAATACCACTAATTAATAATACGAAAAGCAAGCTCAAACCATCAAGATAAAGAAGTATATTCATATCAAGTGATGGAATCCAGGAATATTCCCTTTCAACAGGTTCAAATCCTTGTCCTATAAATCGTATAAAATAAATAAAGATCACAACGGGCACTGCTGTGACAAAAAATCCTGTGTGAAGATTGTGTTTCCATCGACTTAATAATGGAATGAAAATTGCAATGATAAAAGGCAATAATACAGCCAGTAGCATCTGGTTGTTCCTCCCTCAGCCTAAATAAGTTCAAATGTAATAGTAGGTTCACTCAATTGTAATCAAAAATGAGTCGAATATTCAACTGAATACTATTAGAAACAAGATTATTGTAGCCTAATTTTTCGAAATATATAAATATGTAGAAATGCGTCTTATTTAACTCATAAAAAAACTTAATAAAAAAACGTCAATTCAGAGATTGACGTTTGTCCAGGAGGCAGGATTTCCTTTTAGTGGAATTAACCTACACGAAAGTTCGAGCGATCTAATAGGTGATATAATTTTCTTTCGATGATTTCGCATTCTATTTGTTTTATAAAATCGCGGGATAGATTGAGTTGAATGGCTTTGTGGTAAGATTGTATTAACAGGGTATCGGATAATTGTTTCATCTTCCTCTGCCGGATGGCAGCCACCTCCTGAGTATTTAGGAATTGGAAGTTTTATTACTATTTCACCTTATCACGGGAGGCTGCAGGCTACAATAACCCCTTTATCAACAACCAATTGTAGATAAGTGGAAATGATACTTCGTCAAATTCCTATAAGTACCACACCTTTTCTATGTGGAATATGTGTATAAAGTTATCCACACACTGGAGTTGTCGCGATTTGTCGAACGATTTTTGGAATATTGAAGGTACAATCAGGATTATTTTGAAACAATGTCTATTTTTGTTTATGATAGGTAAGGAGATTTTGTCGTGAAGGGTGGAGTAATTTGAATGCTGAAAAAATTTTTACCAAATGAACATGTCGAGAGTATACACGATATCAGCCCTCTCGTTTTAAAGGATAAAGGTATTAAAGGTGTGATAACAGATTTAGATAACACGCTTGTGCCATGGGACGCACCGGATGCTACAGAGGAAATAGTAGAATGGTTTCAAAGGATGCATAAACACGGTATTCAAGTTATTATTGCTTCAAACAATAATGAAAAACGTGTAAAACTTTTCTCTGAACCGCTGGATACTACATTTATTCATAGTGCAAGGAAACCTTTGTCTAAAGCTTTTAAAAAGGCTCAAAAAGAAATGAATGTAAAAAAAGAAGAGCTTGTGGTCGTCGGCGATCAAATAATGACTGACGTACTTGGCGGTAATTTAGCTGGAATACACACAATTTTAGTCGTTCCCATTGTAGAAACAGATGGTTTTTTCACGAAGTTCAACAGGAAAATTGAACGTAGAATCTTAAAGTGGATGAAACGTAAAGGGAAGATTAACTGGGAGGAAAATTAATGGATGAAATAAAATGTCAAGGGTGTGGAGCAGTTATTCAAACTTCAGATCCTGAAGGGGCAGGGTATGCACCGAAATCTGCTCTTGAAAGAGAGGATATAATATGTAAGAGATGCTTTCGTTTGAAGCATTACAATGAAGTTCAGGATGTTCCATTTGAGGACGATGATTTCTTAAATATGTTAAATCAGATAAGTAAGAGTAAAGGCTTAATTGTACAGCTGGTAGATATTTTCGACTTAAGCGGAAGCTTTATTCCTGGTCTGCAAAGGTTAACCGGGCACAACCCTATCCTTCTTGCAGGAAATAAATTGGACGTTCTTCCAAAGTCGGTTAACGAAAATAAGCTAAAGCAATGGCTTCGTTCTGCCGCAAAGGAAATCGGTCTTAAGGTGGAAGATGTACACTTAATTTCAGCCCAAAACGGGTCGGGTATGGAAGACCTGTCTCAAGCTATCGAGAAACACCGCAAAGAGCAGAATGTTTATGTAGTAGGAACGACGAATGTTGGTAAATCAACTTTTATTAATAAATTAATTCACCAGAGTTCAGGTGTCACAGATGTAATAACTACTTCTTATTTCCCGGGTACCACACTTGGGTTTATTGATATTCCGTTAGATGACAAGACTTCTCTTTTTGATACGCCTGGTGTTATTCACCGTCATCAAATGGCTCACTATGTATCCGATCACGATTTAAAGCAAATCACTCCAAGAAAAGAAGTGAAGCCTAAAGTTTATCAATTGAACGAAGGACAAACTTTGTACTTTGGAGGTCTGGCCAGGTTAGACTTTAATTCAGGGGAAAGAAGCTCATTTATATGTTACCTTTCAAATGAAATGGAAATCCATCGTACAAAGTTAGAAAAAGCAGATGATTTATATCGGGATCATTTGGGAGAATTGCTTGCACCGCCGGACTCGGAAACAATGAAAAGACTTCCTGCATTGGCACCGCATACCTTTAAGATTACACGTGCCAAAACAGATTTAGTATTTTCCGGACTGGGTTGGGTGACTGTACCCCAGGGTGGCATTACTGTGACAGCTTATGCTCCTGAAGGGGTCAAAGTATCACTTCGCGAATCGTTAATTTAGGAGGTTAGTATATGCTTCGATTAGGGCTGATAGGTTATCCGATTGCACATTCATTATCACCTTGGATTCACGAGAGGCTTTTAAATGATCAACAATTGGATGGCAGTTATGAATTGTTTGAGATTGATCCTGGACATTTTGACGAACAGATTATTGAGTTAAAGGAACAAAAGCTCGACGGGTTTAACGTCACTGTTCCTTACAAGGAAAGAATTATGGATTATCTTGATGATATTGATGAAGGGGCTCGTTTCTTAGGAGCGGTAAATACCGTTAAGGCAGAGAATGGGAAGTGGGTCGGTTATAATACAGACGGAATCGGATATGTAGCTTCAATTGAAGACCGATTTCCGCAATATTTAAAAGATACAAGTAAGGTCCTTATCCTGGGAAGCGGCGGAGCTGCACGTGGGATTTATTACGCTTTTTTACGTAATCAAATAAGTAAAGTAGACCTTGCTAATAGGACGGTTGCAAAAGCGGAGAAAATTATCGAAGAACTAAACGGAGAGAATTTTTCTACTCCTCTTAGTACCGAGCAAGCCGAAAGTCAAATTGATCAGTATGATCTTGTTGTCCAAACTACTTCTGTAGGCATGTCACCAAATGATCAGCAATCGATTGTAAAATTAAAGCCTGAATTAAAAGGGGCCATTTTTAGTGATATTGTTTACCGCCCCAAAATGACAAAGTTCTTGCAGGAAGCCAAGCAGCACGGAGCAAACATACACTTTGGGTATGAAATGCTTCTTCATCAAGCTGTTTATGCGTTTAGGATTTGGACAAATACTAATCCTGAAACTAAAAAAATAATGAATGATTTTGAAAGCAAATTGGAAGGAGAATAGAATGTTAACGAGTAAAGAAAAAAAGTTTCTTCGTAAGGAATCTCATCACATCCAGCCTATCTTTCAAGTAGGAAAAGGCGGCGTCAATCCTAATATGACAACTCAGATAGCGGAGGCTCTTGAAAAAAGAGAACTGATAAAAGTCAGTATTCTGCAAAATAATTTCGATGATAATCAAGTGGTAGCTGAAGAGATCTCTTCACAAACGAAAGCTGAGATTGTACAGGTTATTGGGAATATTGTTATTTTATACAAAGAATCAATTAATAATAAGCAGATTGAGCTGCCTTAAAGGAGAGCCATCAATATGAAAGTAGGGTTGCTGGGAGGGACTTTTGATCCTCCTCATCTAGGTCACCTGATTATAGCTGAACATGTATGTGAAATGATGGGATTGGACGAAATTTGGTTTATTCCCTCTCATGTCCCTCCACACAAACAGGAATCATCGATCTCTGCTGATGATCGTTTAGTGATGGTTGAAAAAGCGGTGGAAAGCAACCCCCATTTCTTTGTTTCATCAATTGAATTAGAAAGAAAAGGGAAGTCTTACACGCTGGACACCATTAAAGAATTAGATGCTCAATTCCCATCTTACAATTTCTGTTTTATTATAGGCGGAGATATGGTGGATTACCTGGACCGCTGGTATCGTATTGAAGAACTGAAAAGGCTTGTCCAGTTTGTTGGTGTTGGAAGAGGTGGTTCTTCCAACGCCGCTGATGGGGTTACTATGGTGGATATACCACGAATAGACATCTCTTCTTCAATGATAAGAGAGCGGCTCTCTAACAAACAAAGTGTAAGATATTTAGTAGCCGATCAAGTTAACGATTATATAAAGGAGAATGCTCTGTATGCACCTGAGTCGTGACCAATTATTAGATTTCGTACGGCCGCATCTGAAGCAGTCGCGGTATGAACACACTGTAAGAGTGACTGATACAGCAGTAGAACTGGCAATACAATATGGGGCTGACGTTCAAAAAGCAGAAACTGCATCAATTTTACATGATTTTGCTAAACATAAATCTAAAGAAGAGCTTAAACACTGGATTTCTAATGATGAGAGGGTTCCTAATGATTTATTGGACTATCACCATGAATTGTGGCATGGTCCAGCGGGTGCGCTAATGCTTGAAAATGAACTTGAAATTAAAGATCCAGAAATACTATCTGCGATAGCCTGCCACACCTCGGGTAAAAAGAATATGAGTTTATTGGACAAGGTTGTATTTCTGGCAGATTATATAGAGCCGGGCCGTAATTTTGAAGGAGTTGAAGAGGTACGTGAACTGGCGAAGAGTGATTTGGATAACGCTTGTCTGCAATCACTGGTTAATACCGTACATTTTTTAACGAATAATAAAAGAACGGTTTATCCTGATACCATTAATGCATATAATGCATTAGTATAATAAACTGCGCCACTATAAATAATGGGAGGAATAGTATGGATAGTAAAGATTTAGTGAAGGTCGCTGCGAAGGCATGTGACGAGAAAAGAGCACAGGATATAGTTGTACTTGATATGGCTGATGTATCTCTTGTTGCTGATTATTTCTTAATTTGTGAAGGATCAAATGAAAGACAGGTACAAGCCATTGCTCGTGAAGTAAAAGAACAAGCAGAAGAAAATGGGATTGAAGTGAAACGTATGGAAGGCTTTGATAAAGCTCGATGGATACTGGTGGATTTAAACGGTGTCGTCTGTCACATCTTTCATAAAGATGAGCGTCATTATTATAATTTAGAAAGACTATGGGGCGATGCATCAACTGTTTCTGTTGAGGGGATACAAGGTTGAGTTATCAACGTATGGCCGAGGTATACGACCGGCTGATGCAGGATGCTCCTTATAATAAATGGGTAACCTGGACCAGACACATGATTAAGAAACACCGTCCCCGCACTAAGTATGTACTTGATTTAGGATGTGGAACGGGTGAAATTACAACTAGACTGGCACAGACTTATCAAATGACAGGTGTCGATTTATCAGAAGATATGCTGGCAATCGCTTCGACTAAAGACGACCGCCGAACCATTCAGTGGCTGCGGCAGGATATTACCAGGCTAACCGGCCTTTCCAATTATGATTGTATCATCAGTTACTGTGATGTTATTAACTATATTATTAAAGAAGAAGATTTACTTTTAGTTTTTCAGCATGCTTATGAAGCTTTAGATTCAGAAGGGCTTTTCTTGTTTGACGTTCATTCTCTACCTCATATTAACAATGATTTGATCGGTCGGACTTTTGCCGAAGTATATGATGACTTATCCTATATATGGTTTTGCGATGAGGGTAGTGTTCCAGGTGAATTTGAGCATGAATTGACTTTCTTTATAAGAAATGGTGAAGTATTTGAAAGATTTGATGAAACCCACTATCAAAAAGGTTACTCTCCCCTTTATTTGAAAGAAGAATTAATAAAAGCAGGCTTTAGTATTTTAGGTGTTTATGCGGACTTCTCCGATGTTTCTGCAGATGAGGGAGAACGATTATTCTTTGTCTGCCTGAAAAAATAAAGGCGGGCATTCGGTGCCGCCTTTATTTTTTTGCAGGAAAAAGACAATTTATGTCGAATATGTCTATTAAAGCTTTATGGATAATTTATCCCTGTAATGCTTATAGTGCGTAGCCTGAAACATTCTAAGGAAGGTATCATCAATATTTTCTTCCAGAGCCACTAACCCTTCTCCCGTAACCCCTCCCTTAACGGTTACTTTTTTTATGAGTTCTGGAAAACTGTAAATATCTTTTTCCAGCAGAGCTGCCAGACCGATAATCATTTCCTCCATAAGCACGGTTGCCTGATCTTGTGAGATTCCTCCAATTTTATTTGCAGATTCAATCATATTCTCCAGTAAAAAACCTACAAATGCTGGTCCGCATGAAACAATATCAGAAGAAACTCGAATATGCTCTTCTTCAATCTCAACAGGTTTTGAAAAACAGGAAAAAGTATCAAAGAGTTCTTTTTTAAATTTTTCATGTATCCTATCCCCAAATGTAAACAAACTCACCCCTGCATGAGCCCGGTTTGTAATAGAAGGAACGATTCGAGCAACCTGGCTGTTCACTTTTTTTTCTAAATCATTTACAGATACTGGACTAGTTATAGATACAAGACATTGGTTCGAGGAAAGGGTTAAATGATCTAGTACATGCTCGTAATGATGAGGCTTCACACAAATGAAAATAATCTCGCTGTTCTGTCCTGCCTCTGTAATCGTCTGAGCAACCGTGATTTCAGGGAATTGTTCTTTTAAGGCTTCAGCTTTATCTGGAGACCGGTTATAGACATTGATGTCACCTGCCTGTACAGCGCCGCTTGATATGAAGGCATGTGTAAGCATGCTCCCCATGTTTCCTGTGCCGATTAATCCATATTTCATGGGCATCTCCTCCTTATCGTTTACCTAACTACTTTATTCACAACAATAAGAAATATGAAGGGAAGTTGAATTCTATGCTGATACTTAAGAAGTATGGTTGGATTGGAGTAGTCCTTTTCTTATTTGCTTTACTTATACTGTTTAACTTCGATCAAGAAGAGTCTTTATTGCAAGTAAAGGGGGAGTCAAATGAAAAAAGTATGGATACTTCAAAGGAGCTTCAAGATCCTCCACAGAAAGAAGGTTCATTTTTTGTAGTAGATGTAAAAGGAGAAGTGAATGAACCAGGCATTTACGATGTTGAGGAGGGGATGAGAGTTAATGATGCTATTCAATTAGCAGGAGGACTAACTGAGAAGGCGGATGAGACAACCATTAACCTTGCTCAAAAGGTGCAGGACGAAATGGTGATCTTAGTGATGAGCACACTAAATGATAATAATAAGGTTACAGAAGAAAGTGGAAGTAATAGTACTTCGGTTGTACGAATTAACTATGCAACTTCTGAAGAGGTTCAAGCTCTGCCAGGCATTGGACCTGCAAAAGCAGAGGCAATTATTACATACCGTGATGAACAAGGACTTTTTAAAAGCAGCGAGGATTTACTGAATGTATCCGGAATTGGTGAAAAGACTCTGGAAAGCCTGGAAGAGCATATTCAGATACCTTAACTGGTAATTGACGTAAATTCTCAGTGAGAGTACACTTGATTAAAAATATGATGTAAATAAAGGAGTCAGTATGATGGAACGAATATCGTGGGATCATTATTTTATGGCACAGAGCTATCTTCTAAAAACACGCAGTACCTGTGAAAGACTTGCTGTAGGTGCTGTCATTGTTCGAGATAAACGTATGATTGCAGGGGGATATAATGGGAGTGTCAGCGGAGGAGTACATTGTATTGATGAAGGCTGTTACGTTATTGATGGGCATTGTGTTCGTACCATACATGCTGAAATGAATGCTTTACTTCAATGTTCTAAATTTGGTGTCGCAACCGAAGGAGCCGAAATTTATGTTACTCATTTTCCGTGTCTTCACTGTACAAAGGCGATTATACAAGCAGGTATAAAAGCGGTATACTACAGTGAAGATTATCGTAATCACCCTTATGCGGAACAGTTGTTTGAAAATGCAGGGGTGAAGATGATTAAAGTAGAACATACCATTGGCAATGCTGAAGAATCATTAGAAAAAGCTCAATTTGTAGAAGCTCTAGTTAAGAAGCTTGAAAACACTAATGTTAATGAACAAGAGATTGTCTCACTAAAGAACCGGGCTGCTGAATTATTCCCCAATCCGCTTCAAAAAACAAATGAGAGGTAATTACCATCTGCTGGTATTTGCTTTTTTGTCAGGCGGCTTGACTGTAACCTTAAATTATCCAATAAAAGCGATCATTCTGCTGGCCTTTACGATATGGATAATTAAATTAAATACTTGGAAATGGAGAGGAACCTTATTAACCCTCTTCATTTCTGGATTTTTACTATACAACTCTTCTCCTCAATCTCCTCATATTAAAGAATCCACCACCTCAATCTCCGGCACCGTTATATCTCCTGTGACAAAAACAGATTCGACTATAAGAGTCATTCTGGAAAATCAATCCTCTGATGATAAGTTAATGCTTCAATATTTTACCGATGGGGGAGATGCAGAGGAGATAATGTCGCGTTTGAAATACGGTGCCTCTTGTGAAGTAAATGGCGTGCAACGGCCGCCTGATTCAGCCACCAACCCCGGTGAGTTCAACTATCGGACTTACCTTTCTCATCAGGGCATTCATTCAGAAATCATTATTAATACTCCTTCACAACTATTATGTGATGGATCATCGTATCTTCATCAAATATATAAAGTTCGACAAGCTATTATCGAACGAACGTCAAATGTAGTTGGTAAAGCAGCCTTTCCCTGGGCTTCCGCACTTGTATTTGGGGACAGTTCTTTATTAGATGAGAAACTGTTAGAGTGGTTTAGAGATTTTAATTTATCACATATTCTCGCCATATCAGGCTTGCATGTAGGTTTGTTTGTAGGCGGATTGTTCTTTGTTCTTTTTCGTTCAGGTTTGGCAACGGTCGAACAAACGAGGTACTCTCTGTTGCTTATTATTCCATGTTATTGCTTTATTGCAGGTGCAGAGCCTTCTGTATTACGGGCGTCTTTTATGGCTCTTCTGTTAACGGGGCTTAGTTTCACGCGTTTTAAAATGAATGTGAGCGACATCCTTTCTGTTGCGGCTTTGTTACTGCTTTGGTTTAATCCGGATTATTTATATCATTTAGGTTTTCAATTTTCTTTTCTCGTCACTTTTGCACTATTGTTATCAAAACCACTGATTTTATCTCAACATCCTCTGGCTGTCGCTGCAACAATCAGCCTTGTAAGCCAGCTCTCCATTCTTTCCATTCAACTCCACCACTTTTATGAATTTAACCCGTTGTCTCTTATTTTAAATTTAATTATTGTTCCATACTTTTCCTTTTTTGTTATTCCTTTTATTATATTGATTGTCATTCTTTGCTGGATTATTCCATCACTTGCGGGAAGCCTGTCCGGGGTGTTTGTTCAATTACACGATGCTGTTCTTCATTGGATTATCTTTATCAGTAAAGGGTTAAACATTCAGTGGATTGTAGGTGAATTTCCTCCTGTGTGGGGCTGCATGTATTTTCTTCTTTTTATAAGTATGATGAGAAACTGGTGTAAAGGTCTGTTAAAGAAAGCATTTACTTATGGAATATTGATGGCAGCTCTTATAATGAGCTACAGTGTGGTTCCTTACCTAAGCCGTAACGGTGAAGTGACCATGCTGGACGTAGGGCAGGGAGATGCATTTGTTATTGAGCTTCCGCACAGAAAAGGCATAGTAATGATTGACGCAGCAGGGCCGTCCGTTTTTTCTAATAACCCCTCAAGTATTGCTGACAATACAATTAAGCCCTTTTTAAAGTCAAAAGGGATCAGTAAAATTGACGCATTATTCATATCCCACCAAGATCAGGACCATAGTGGAAGTGTAGAATTTCTTTCTTCTTTTTTGGAAGTAGACGATATATTTGTCAGTTCTTTTCATGATGATAATCAGGAGAGTAATCGAGTGAAAAAAGAGGATATTCTATATGTATCCGGCCAGCCATTTACCATAATTCATCCTAAAGTCGATCAACTAGATCCAAACGACAATTCTCTTGTAATTTATACAGAGCTTGGCGGCCGCTCATGGCTTTTTACAGGGGATATATCGAAAGAAATTGAGGATGAATTGATGAATAATTATCCTGAATTAACAGCAGATGTTCTTAAAGTGAGCCATCACGGGAGCCGGAGTTCCACGAGTGAAAGCTGGCTGAGGCAGATCAGTCCCGAAGTAGCTTTGTTATCAGTGGGAAGAGATAATAGGTATGGTCACCCACATCATAAAGTTATCGAAGATCTAGAACAGGAAGGAAGTATTATTTTGCGTACTGATCATCACGGAGCTGTAAAGTATTTATTTAATGGAGAAGATGGAACGTTTTATACAGAGTTGACGTATAATGCGGAAAGAAAATAAAAAAGACTGCCGTAGAGGAAGCAGCCTTTCACCTTCATTATGGATTATTGTCCAATAACTGAGAATAACACGCCTATCCCAAAAATGACGAAGAAAAAAACAAATGATGCGACAAAACCAATGCCTGAATCAATGACGTCATTTGTTTTTGATTGAATATCTTTCTTAAATTCATTCATGGTTACCCCTCCTATATCATTTCCCATTATAAGTGATAAATGATTAAAAATCCACATGCTTTGTAAGTAAGCCTCTATTCAATTTTTGTTTGCCTCTTCTAGCAAGACTTGTCAAAGATAATTCTCCCATAAACGGTCACACTAAGCTCATGAGGGAGACAACATCGTTTACTCTTATAGCGTCCGGGGCTATAGGAAAAACGTTTATATAGATGCTTGCGGTGGTGATGTTTTGACAGAGCAAAAGTTAAAACATAAAATAGTATCACGAAATCATCCCTGATTGGGGACACCACCGCAACTTTTACAACCGGAAAGGGAGACGAAATTTGGCTGAACAGATTTACTTATTATATGGAACGGAAGATTATTTAATTCAAAACCATAAAAAGAAAATAATTGAAGATACTCTTGCTCTTGATGACCGTGAATTTAATGTTTCTCAATATGATCTTGAGGAAACACCAATTGAAGATGTTGTTACGGATGCGGAGACCTTTCCTTTTTTAGGTGATAAAAAAATCGTTATCGCATATCATCCCGTTTTTCTTAAAGCTAAACCAGACCCTTTAGCTTTTGAACACGATGTAGATTCACTTATTCGATACATAGCCAATCCTGCTGATTATAGTGTTCTTGTAATTATTGCTCCATATGAGAAAGTGGACGAGCGAAAAAAAGTTTTTAAGCAATTAAAGAAAAATGCGAAAATAGAGCATTGTCAGCCTGTAAGAGAATGGGATATTGACAAATGGATCCAATCGCTGGCCGGGGAATTTAATATTATCATTCCAGAGTCTATTCATGAATTGTTTGCTCAGGAAGTTGGAACAAATCTGATGGCTCTGCGGAATGAAATGGAGAAATTGGCTTTAAATGTTGGAAAGGGCGGTACTATTACCCGCGAGCTGGCAGAAAGTTTATTATCCCACAGTGCAGAAACTTCCGGACTGAAAATGGTGGACGCAGTTATGGAAAAAGATTTAGGGAAGGCGATCATGCTTTTTAAAGATTTATTAAAAGCGAATGAAGAACCTATTTCATTAGTGGCTTTGCTTGCTTCTCAATTTAGAATTATCAGTCAGGTGAAAACACTAAAGCAAAAGGGTTATGCACAAAATCAAATGCGTGATTATATAAAGGCACACCCATTTGTAATCAAAATGGCATTGAAAAGAGAGAGAGCTTTCACGAGTGAGGAGCTCAACGGTATCATTCAGGAGCTGGCCGAGACAGATTTTGTAATGAAACAGGGGCAAATGGAGAAGGAGCTCGCATTTGAAATGCTTCTATATCAACTGATTCATTTAAAACAAAGTGGCTTAACACCTGCACATAACAATGTATAAAAAGCAATGAGGTCGGGATAAAACTGAATAAATCATAAAATAATCCGAATGATTTTGTAGAAATCAGTTCGGGTTATTTTTATGTTATAGAGCATTCACACTGTCGCTTTGTCAAAATACTTCTCTTTATGTGGTCACGGCCTTAAGATTCCTCAGAAAGTAAAGAGCGCTTTCCTGTTTGTTCTTCGGCTTGTGTGGTTTGCACAGGAGTCTTCGCATCAAGCTCTGCGTTTATACATATGTTCTTTTTTTGATATCACTGCTTTACTTATGTCTCAGCCTCTTATTTGTTTATAAAGTAGATACAGATTAATTGCAGCAGAACAAAAAAACGACCCTTAAATAAGGATCGTCTGTTGGTCATAAAAAACGCTAAACATTATAATGCGTTAACTTTTTTTGATAAACGAGACTTTTTTCGGTCGCCGTTATTTTTATGAAGGGCACCTCGCTGTACAGCTTTATCAATTTTCTTGACGGCTGTAGCTAATGCTTCTTTAGCTTGGTCTGCATTACTGCTGGCCGTAAGCTTCTCTACGCGTTTAACTGCCGTACGCATATCAGATTTAAAAGCATTGTTCAGTTCGCGGGCGTCCTGGTTAACACGTACGCGTTTTTTGGCTGATTTAATATTAGGCATGGTTTCACCTCCCAGGTAAAAACATTAAACTCGTTCATAATCGAACAAGAGTCATTTTACCAAAGCAGACCGCCGTTTTCAATAGGTTTCCATTGAACATTTGCATAGTAATGGACTTCAAGGGAGAAATTATTCCTAAAGGAGGTATGAAAATATGGCAGAACATGAGGAATATTCTGTGCGCACAGACTTAGCTTTAGAGGCACAGGAAATGAACGCACACCCTGAGGAAGATAAAAGCCAATCTGATGACGGGGTCACAGTCAATGAAGAAAAATTTGAAGATATTACTCTAACTTATGTAAAAGTAGATGAAGCTGGAGCGGAGCGAATTGGAAAAAAGCCTGGTAATTACATTACGCTTGAATCTCTTGCCATTCGTAAGCAGGATACCGACATGCAGGTCAGGCTGGCTACATGCCTTTCAAGACAACTGCAAAAATTAATGGAAGCAGTAGGAATAAAGGAATCAGACCGTTGTCTAATTGTTGGTTTAGGAAATCACAATGTGACACCTGACGCAATAGGACCGCTTGTAACAAACGAAGTAGTAGTTACCAGTCATTTATTTGAACTGCAGCCTGAAACCGTTTCAGAAGGCTATCGTCCTGTCTCCGCAGTAACTCCTGGAGTGATGGGGGTCACAGGGATTGAAACGAGCGACATGATTCACGGTATTATCCATGAGATCAATCCTGATTTTGTAATTGCGGTGGATGCATTAGCTTCCAGGTCAATCAACCGTATCAATGCCACCATTCAAATATCAGATACTGGTATTCACCCAGGCTCAGGAGTTGGTAATAAAAGAAAAGAAATCAGCCGAGAAACATATGGTATTCCTGTGATATCAATAGGTGTGCCTACCGTGGTCGATGCAGTCACCATCACGAACGACAGTATTGATTATATTTTAAAGCATTTTGGAAGAGAGTGGCAGGAGAAAGACAGACCTTCGAACGCTTTGTCTCCGTCATTAAATCCTTTTGAAAGAAAAACCTTAACAGAAGAAGATTTGCCCGGAGAACAAGAGCGTAAGGCGGTGCTCGGAATGCTGGGTGAGTTGGGAACAGAAGAAAAGAAACAATTAATTAAAGAAGTTCTTACTCCATTAGGACACAATTTAATGGTTACTCCTAAAGAAGTAGATGCTTTTGTCCATGATATGGCTAACGTGATTGCTTCAGGAATTAATAGTGCTTTACATGAAGAAATAGAAGAAGGAGAAGCCTCATCTTATACGAAATTCTAATTGAGATAAGAGAAATCGTTCTATTATATATCTCCCTTTCATAGGATTTACTAGAGTCCATGACAGGGGGAAGAACGATGGGAACCATTCGAAAATTTAAGAAAAGGAATTCACATATAGTTAAAAAGTGGTCCGTATTACTAGCAGGAGCCATTATTATCCTCTTGTTGTTATTTGTGGGCATCGGGCTGTTAACAGGGGCTAAGAGTACATATAAGATTTACTCACAAACCATTCAAAATGTAACCACACAAATCGAAGGAAGAGCTTTTATCCATCTATTTGAAATGGAAAACCGTCAGTTTTCAGGAGCACACCCTGAGGAGTCGAATCTGCCTAGTCTCTCTTCTCTTTCATTTCAAATGCTGACCAGTGTTAAACCTCATGATCTACGGAGTCTGCTTGGACGTGAAATTCCAGGGCTTTCGACATATAACAGCGATATTGTAATAGCTGGAGAAGGGACAGATTACACAACTTTACCGATCGAATCCGAAGCTCCTGTAGAAGTCGTTCAGAAAGAAAGAGAGGCAAAAGATGCTGATCAAGAACAGGAAAACAGTGACGAGGAGAAGGAGCCGGAAAGAGATCTGACAGAAGATAAAGTTTTTATTTACCATACTCATAATAGGGAGTCTTTTCTTCCTCATCTCCCGGATAACACACCTTCTTCTGAAGCATTCCATGGAGAAGTAAATATAACTTTGGTAGGCGAACGTCTTGCGGAAACACTTGAGAAAAATGGAATTGGCACTTCAGTGGACTATACGGATATGGCGGCCGTTCTTCAGGAGGAGAACATGGAATATCATCAGTCATATGATGCTGCCCGTACAGTGGTAGAAGATGCTATGGATGAAACTAATACGTTTAACTACTTTTTTGACCTTCACAGGGATAGCCTGCCGCGCGATGTGACCACTGCGGAAATAGACGGAAAAAACTATGCAAGAACCATATTTGTAATAGGTGCGGAGCACAGCGAATATGAACAAAACCTTAAACTCGCCACTGAACTTCATAACCGCCTGGAAGAGGAATACCCTGGCTTAAGTCGAGGTGTTATTACGAAAAAAGGGTCAGGCGTTGATGGGGTTTACAACCAGGATTTAGATCCGAACGCCAGTCTGATTGAATTTGGCGGAGTAGAGAATGATTTAGATGAACTGTATCGTTCAGCAGAAGCTGTTGGTGAAGTATTCAGCGAGTATTATTGGCAGGCCGAGGAAGTTTCTAATGAGGGAGAGGAAGAATAGATGAAAGTATTGATACTGACGGCTATGGCATTGTTTTTGTTCGTAAGTGGCTCGCTCTATATGATTAAAAACAGCGAGCAGTATTACTCAGATCAAACAGTGGACGCGGACGTTCAACAGTCAATAGAAAAAGAACAAGCCTGCGGTGAACGTGTTAAATCTGAAGAAAATGTTCCGCTGATAGCGGAAGCAGCTGTAGGCCTTGGGAAGGGTGTGAGTCACGGCTTTGATTTTATCCTTCTCTTGTTCTACTCCTTTATTAGTACAAGTTAGTGCTTTTTTCACAACTATGATTGAACCTGGTCATTCCTATTGCTATAATCATCATAGATAGGTGTGTCGAAATAGTAGGAGTGATGATAATGACAACACGATCAAATCAAGAGAGGGTACGTAATTTCTCCATTATTGCACATATTGATCATGGGAAATCGACTCTTGCTGACAGAATTTTGGAAAAAACTAATGCTCTGACTCAAAGAGAAATGAAAGAACAGTTCTTAGATGCTATGGACTTAGAAAGAGAACGTGGTATTACAATTAAATTAAATGCCGTTCAGTTGAATTACAAAGCGAACGACCAGCAGGATTACACATTTCATTTAATTGATACACCGGGACATGTCGACTTTACATACGAAGTGTCCAGAAGCCTGGCTGCCTGTGAAGGAGCTATTCTTGTTGTAGATGCAGCCCAGGGAATAGAAGCACAGACACTGGCGAATGTTTATCTGGCTCTTGAGAATGAATTGGAGATCATACCTGTAATTAATAAAATTGACCTGCCAGGTGCGGACCCGGAAAGAATTAAGCAGGAAATTGAAGATGTGATTGGCATTGATGCTTCCGACGCCATTCTAGCTTCGGCTAAAGAAGGTGTTGGCATTGATGAAATTCTTGAACGGATCGTAACGGATATTCCCGCACCGGAAGGAAAAGCAGAAGACCCGCTGAAAGCACTCATCTTTGATTCCCTTTATGATTCCTACCGTGGTGTAGTGGCCTATACCTGTGTGCGTGAGGGATCCGTTAAGGTAGGCGACCGAATTAAAATGATGGCTACTGAGAAGGAGTTTGAGGTGAACGAAGTTGGTGTTTTCAGACCTGCTCCGACCCCTTTGAAAGAACTCAATGTAGGTGATGTAGGGTACTTAACAGCATCTATTAAAAATATTGGCGATTCCCGAGTAGGGGATACAATTACTCAGGCGAACCGGCCGGCTTCTGGACCGCTGCCAGGCTATAAGAAGATGAACCCTATGGTTTTCTGCGGACTTTATCCTGTAGACGCTTCGAATTACAATGATTTAAGAGACGCTCTGGAAAGGTTAGAATTGAACGATTCTTCCCTCCAGTTTGAAGCAGAAACTTCCCAGGCTCTGGGTTTTGGTTTCAGATGTGGTTTTCTTGGTATGCTCCATATGGAGATTATTCAGGAAAGAATTGAGCGAGAGTATAAGATCGATCTTATTACTACTGCACCAAGCGTTATATATTCTGTTAAATTAACGGATGGCAGTGAGGTAGAGGTAGACAATCCATCAATGATGCCGGATAATCAGCAGGTGGAAGAGGTGCAGGAACCTTATGTTAAAGCTACCGTCATGGTGCCAAACGATTACGTAGGTCCCGTAATGGAGATCTGCCAGCGAAAACGCGGTAATTTTATGGATATGCAATATCTTGATGATAACCGTGTAAATATTGTTTATGAAATCCCACTGTCTGAAATCGTTTATGATTTTTTCGATTCATTAAAGTCTCAAACAAAAGGTTACGCTTCGTTTGATTATGAACTAATTGGCTATCGTTCTTCTAATTTGGTGAAGATGGATATTTTATTAAATGGTGATACGATTGACGCATTGTCTTTCATTGTGCACCGTGATTTTGCTTATGAGCGGGGTAAGATTATTGCTGATAAATTGAAAAAACTTATCCCAAGACAACAGTTTGAAGTTCCTGTTCAGGCAGCAATAGGTAACAAAATTGTGGCGCGGACAACCATTAAAGCTATGCGGAAAAACGTACTTTCCAAATGTTATGGAGGGGACATTTCCCGTAAACGAAAGCTTCTGGAGAAGCAAAAAGAAGGTAAGAAACGTATGAAGATGGTTGGTTCTGTTGAAGTGCCTCAGGAAGCGTTTATGTCCGTGTTAGAAATTGATGAAGATTAATAAGTGTAAGGTCTAAGGCCGCAGGAGCATCCTCTTGCGGTTTTCCTTATGAAAGGTTGTGCAGCATGAATATTTCTTCAGCATATATCCATATTCCGTTTTGTCAGCAAATCTGCCATTATTGTGATTTTACAAAGTTTTTTTATAATGAACGACTGGCAGACGAATATTTAACAGCGTTAGAGAATGAAATTCATACGTCTATTCCCCGGGAAAAAGCGGAAGTAAGAACAATTTTTGTAGGAGGAGGCACTCCAACTGCCTTAACGGCCCCTCAGTTAAAAAAGTTGTTAGAGATGATCGACGCCCATTTTTGTGTTTCTAACTGCATCGAATATACATTTGAGGCGAATCCGGGTGACTTAGATTTAGAAAAGGTAAAACTATTAAAGGCTTACGGTGTAAATCGAATCTCTCTCGGAGTTCAGGTTTTTGACGATGAAATGCTTGAGAAAATCGGCAGAGTTCATAAAGTGAAGGATGTATATACGAATGTAAACCGTCTAGTAAGTCAAGGTCTGACAAATATAAGTATTGATTTGATGTACGCATTACCTGGACAGTCTGTAAAAGATTTTGAGGCTACTATTAATGAAGCTCTTCAATTCGGGCTTCCTCACTATTCCTCATATTCATTGCAGATTGAACCCAAAACAATTTTCTATCAACGCTACAAAAAAGGTAAGCTCGTTAAACCTCCAGAAGATGACGAGGCGGAGATGTACGAATTGCTGCAGTCCAAACTGGCTGGATACGGCGTGCGGCAGTATGAAATCAGTAATTTTGCCAAGCCTGGTTATGAGAGTCAGCATAACCTGACATACTGGAATAATGAATACTACTATGGGATTGGTGCAGGAGCTCACGGTTATCTTCCCGGGATCCGCACAATAAATATTCGACCCCTTCCGGCTTATGTAAAGCAGGCAATTGCTGATGGCCGTCCTATTTTACATGAGGAGCCTGTAGGGTTAACGGAACAAATGGAAGAAGAGATGTTTCTAGGCTTAAGAAAAGTGGAAGGAGTATCTTCGGAACGCTTTGAGGAAAAGTTCGGACGTTCTATCCTGGAGGTGTTTCAAGGGGCTCTCCCTGCTTTGAAAGAAAGAGGGCTTCTCGATGAAGAAGAGGGTTATGTGTTTCTAACTGACAGAGGCAGGTTGTTGGGAAATGAGGTCTTTCGGGAATTTTTGCTGGAAAGATAAAAAACAATGTAAATCCATTGACAACGAAAAGGCCTTTTGATAATTTATTATTAGATTTAGCACTCACTCAATTCGAGTGCTAACAGGGGTGATTATCGATGTTAACGGATAGACAATTATTAATTCTGCAGGTCATCATTGATGAATTTATCCTTACTGCACAACCTGTTGGTTCGAGATCTTTGTCTAAGAAGGAAGAGATCACTCACAGTTCAGCCACCATTAGAAATGATATGGCAGACTTAGAGGAAATGGGCTTTCTGGAAAAGACTCATTCTTCCTCCGGCCGGGTTCCTTCGGAAAAAGGCTACCGCTTTTACGTCGATCATTTATTATCACCTCTGAGGTTATCTAACCGTGAGCTGATAACGATCAAGCAGGCTTTTAATGATCGTAGAATGGAATTTGAGCGTATCGTTCAGAAGTCCGCTGGTATTTTGTCGGAGCTGACGAACTATACCTCGATTATCCTTGGTCCTGAAGTGTTTGAGACGAAGTTAAAGCAGTTACAGATTGTCCCGTTAAACGACCAGTCTGCAATAGCTATACTAGTTACAGACACGGGACACGTTGAGCATAGAGCTTTTAATGTTCCAGTTGAAATGGATCAGTCTCAGTTAGAGAAATTGGTTAACATCCTCAACGATAGGCTGCGTGGTGTTCCGCTTGTGCAGCTTTATGAGAAGCTGCAAACTGAAATTCTGGAGTTAATAAAAGGCCACACGGATCAGCACAATCATGCTTTTTCTTATTTGCAGGCCGCGCTCCTGGATGATCACGAGACGAAACTGTATATAGGCGGTAAAACAAATATACTCATGCAGCCTGAATTTAAAGATTTAGAGAAAGTCCGGTCTTTATATGCCATTATCGAGAAAGAAAACGAAATGGCAGACCTTCTCCGTTCTGGCGAAAAAGGCGTGCATGTACGTATCGGTCACGAAAACCCATTCGATGCCATGCAGAATTGCAGTTTAATTACTGCCAGCTATACGCTCGGTAATGAACAAGTAGGGACAATAGCTCTATTAGGACCTACGAGGATGGAATATAATCGGGTTGTATCTCTTTTAAACGTGTTATCTAAGCAAATGACAGATACATTCCGTGCATGGTACTAGTTTAGCCACGGTTAAGATGAGGAATTAAAGATGGGAGAGTTGGACAGCCCATCGCTTCTTTTTGTCTATTGCTTTTTTAAGAATATATATTCATGTTATAGTCATAACGGTGAAACGGAACCAAGGAGGTGTACGTCATGGAAGAAAAGAAACAGAAAGATACACTTGAACAAGAAATTAATGATCAACCTGATGAAGATGAAACTAATGAAAATAACCAGGCTGAAGTAATGGAAGAAAAAAGCGAAGCAGATCAGCTTCGTGAAGAAAAGGAAGAAATCCAAAACCGCCTGCTGCGACTTCAGGCTGATTATGATAACTTCCGCCGCCGAACTCAGAAAGAGAGGGAGGCTGACCGGAAATATAAAGCTCAATCTCTAGTAGAAGAGCTTATCCCAGTATTAGATAACTTTGAAAGAGCGCTGCAGGTAGAAGTGGATGGTGGATCTGCCCAAAACTTCGCCAATGGAATGAAAATGGTATATGATCAGTTCCACGCTGCTTTAGATAAAGAAGGGGTAGAAGAGATTCCCGCCAAAGGCGAACTATTCGATCCACATCTGCATCAAGCGGTAATGCAGGTTGAAGATGAGAACTACGATTCAAATGTCATCGTAGAGCAGCTTCAAAAAGGCTATCGGTTAAACGACAGAGTCATCCGACCGGCTATGGTAAAAGTAAATCAGTAACCTTATATTTTTGAAATTTGTAGAGGAGGATAAGATTTATGAGTAAAATTATTGGAATTGACTTAGGAACAACTAACTCTTGTGTAGCAGTTATGGAAGGTGGAGAAGCACAGGTTATCCCAAACCCGGAAGGTAACCGTACGACTCCTTCAGCTGTTGCGTTTAAGAACGGGGAGCGTCAAGTAGGAGAAGTAGCGAAGCGTCAGGCGATTACGAACCCGAATACTATTTTATCCATTAAGCGTTATATGGGTACAGACCACAAAGTAGAAGTTGAAGGTAAAGAATACACTCCTCAGGAAGTATCAGCTATTATTCTTCAATATATTAAAGGGTATGCTGAAGACTACCTGGGTGAAAAAGTTGAAAAAGCTGTAATCACAGTTCCGGCATACTTTAATGATGCTGAGCGTCAGGCAACTAAAGATGCTGGTAAAATTGCCGGCTTGGAAGTGGAGCGGATTATTAACGAGCCGACTGCCGCTGCACTTGCTTACGGTATTGACAAAGAAGATCAGGATCAGACAATTTTAGTGTATGACCTTGGCGGTGGTACATTTGACGTTTCTATCCTTGATATCGGTGATGGTACTTTCGAAGTGGTAGCAACTGCTGGTGATAACCGTCTTGGGGGCGATGACTTTGATGAAGTGATCATTAATCATATGGTAGCTGAATTTAAGAAAGAAAACGGCATCGACCTTTCTCAGGATAAAATGGCTAAGCAGCGTCTTAAAGATGCTGCAGAGAAAGCGAAGAAAGACTTATCAGGTGTATCACAGACTCAAATTTCTCTTCCGTTTATTACAGCAGGAGAAGCTGGACCGCTTCACCTGGAAATGACACTGACTCGTGCGAAGTTTGAAGAACTGGCATCTGACCTTGTAGAACGTTCTATGAAGCCGACTCGTCAGGCAATTAAAGATGCCGGCTTAAGTGCAAGTGAAATTCATAAAGTTATTCTTGTAGGCGGATCTACACGTATTCCTGCCGTACAGGAAGCTATTAAGAAAGAAGTAGGTAAAGATCCTTCTAAAGGAGTAAATCCTGATGAAGTTGTAGCACTTGGTGCTTCGATACAAGGTGGAGTCCTTCAAGGTGATGTTAAAGACGTCGTGCTTCTTGACGTTACTCCTTTATCTCTTGGTATTGAAACAATGGGCGGCGTAACTACGAAACTTATTGAACGTAATACTACGATTCCAACCAGCCATTCCCAGGTGTTCTCAACAGCTGCTGATAATCAAACAGCTGTGGACATTCATGTACTCCAAGGGGAACGTGAAATGGCTCAGGATAACAAAACGCTTGGTCGTTTCCAACTGACTGATATTCCACCAGCACCACGTGGAGTCCCGCAAATCGAGGTTAGCTTTGATATCGATGCGAACGGTATTGTTAACGTGCGAGCGAAGGATATGGGAACGAACAAAGAACAGTCAATTACCATTAAGTCCTCTTCTGGTCTTTCAGACGAAGAAGTAGAAGACATGGTACGACAAGCTGAAGAGAATGCTGAAGAAGATAAGAAGAAGCGTGAAGCAATTGAACTTCGTAACGAAGCTGACCAGCTTGTCTTTACTACGGATAAAACGATCAAGGATCTAGGTGATCAAGTATCTGATGAAGAGAAGGAAAAAGCTGAATCAGCAAAAGAAGAGTTGAAATCTGCACTTGAAGGTGAAGATCTTGAAGTGATTAAAGAGAAGAAAGAAGCTCTTCAAGAAGAAGTTCAAAATCTTTCAGTCAAACTTTATGAACAAGCTCAACAACAAGCCGAAGCCGCACAAGGCGAGCAGACAAATACAGAAGAAGATGTGGTTGATGCAGACTATGAAGAAGTAAACGAAGACGAAAATAAAAAGTAAGTGATTGAATTGAAAAAGTCAAAGTCAGGTTCAACTTGACTTTGACTTTTTTCAGGTCGGTACCTTCAATTCTATACTCCTCTCTAATAGTTGCTTGAATGTATTAGAGAGTGTTAATATAAACCTTATGCAATAGTGTCCGGGAGAGTGATTGACAATTGAGTAAACGAGATTATTATGAAGTGCTGGGAATATCAAAGGATGCTTCGAAAGAAGAAATTAAAAAAGCATACCGCAAGCTGGCACGAAAATACCATCCAGATGTAAGTGAAGAAGAAAACGCTTCTGATAAATTTAAAGAAGCTAAAGAAGCATATGAAACGTTAAGTGATCAGCAGAAACGTGCCCAATACGACCAATTTGGACATGCCGGTCCCCAGGGTCAAGGCTTTGGTGGATTTGGCGGCGGAGGAGAAGACTTCGGCGGTTTCGGCGATATTTTTGATATGTTCTTCGGAGGCGGCGGGCGCAGACGTGACCCAAATGCACCGAGAAAGGGTGCCGACCTGCAATATTCTATGACACTTCAGTTTGAAGAAGCCATTTTTGGGAAAAGTACGGATGTAGAAATACCGACAGAGGAAACGTGTGATACTTGTAACGGCTCAGGAGCTAAGCCGGGTACTTCACCTGAAACGTGTTCGCACTGTCAAGGCAGCGGACAAATCAATCAGGAACAAAATACTCCATTTGGCCGTGTGGTAAATCGTCGAGTATGTCATCACTGTCAAGGCAGCGGTCAAGTTGTCAAAGATAAGTGTAATTCCTGCGGCGGCGACGGCCGTGTGACGAACCGTAAGAAAATTCATATTGATATTCCTGCCGGTATTGAAGAAGGTCAACAGATTCGTGTACCTGGAAAAGGTGAAGCGGGTGTGAATGGCGGACCTGCTGGTGATTTGTTTGTTGTCATCCGGGTACAGCCTCATGAATTCTTTGACCGTGAGGGCGATCACATCTTTTGTGATATCCCACTAACATTTGCCCAGGCGGCACTTGGTGACGAGATAGAAGTACCAACTGTTCATGGCAAAGTTAAGCTGAAAGTACCAGCGGGTACACAAACCGGTAAGACGTTCCGATTAAAAGATAAGGGTGCGCCAAACGTTCATGGACGTGGGCAGGGAGATCAGCACGTTAAGATTCGTGTGATTACACCGAAAAACTTAACAGAACGCCAGAAGGATTTAATTCGTGAATTTAATGAGATTAGTGGTAATGAAGTTACTGAAGAACAGCATGGAAACTTTTTTGAAAGAATGAAACGTGCGTTTAAAGGTGACTGATCACATCGAAGAGAGTGTCTAGCAGATATCATTGTAGGGGGCGTTCCCCAAGCCTTGAGTGCTAGACACTTATTTTTTTATCCAGGTTTCCTGCTGTCCCTATTTTTAACAGGAGAACTTTCTGATGTACATTTTCTTATTCCTTGAAGCTGTTATTTGATTGAGTTTAATACTTAAAATTAGAAAAGTGAGTTGATCTGATGATGATGTGGTCTGAAATTTGTATTCACACAACAAACGAAGCCATTGAGCCTGTCTCTAATATTCTGCATGAAGCTGGGGCCAGCGGTGTGGTGATTGAAGACCCGCGGGATATGATTATAGAAGAGACATCACTTGGCGAGATTTACGAATTAAATCCGGACGATTATCCTGAAGAAGGGGTCTACGTCAAAGCCTACCTGCAAATGAACAGCTTCCTTGCAGAGACTGTAGATTCCATTAAACAATCCGTAACCAGCTTAAAGGAGTATGACATTGATATTGGTCATAACAACGTTTCCCTTAGTGAAATTCGAGAGGAAGACTGGGCTACAGCGTGGAAGAAGTATTATAAACCAGTGAAAATCTCTGAACGCATTACAATTATACCTACATGGGAAGAGTATGAACCTGTATCGAGTGATGAACTGATTATTGAAATGGACCCTGGAATGGCTTTTGGAACCGGCACTCACCCAACTACTGTTCTAAGCATGCAGGCACTTGAGCAATATTTAAGACCCGATGATCTTGTAGTCGACGTTGGATCTGGATCAGGGATCTTAAGTGTAGCGTCAGTTCTATTAGGCGCGAAGCATGTACATGCTTTTGACCTTGATGAAGTGGCAGTAAACAGTACGACTAATAATGCTGAGTTAAATCAAGTGCAGAATCAAATTACTTCTAAGAAAAACGATTTACTTAAAGAGGTGGACGTCAAGCCTGATTTAATTGTCTCAAATATATTAGCTGAAATTATTATTAAGTTTATTGATGAAGCCTATCAATTATTGAAAAAGGATGGATATTTTATTACTTCAGGAATTATTTCTGGAAAAAAAGAACTTGTATTAAACCATTTAAAACAAGCGGGTTTTGAAATTATAGAAACAAATAATATGGAAGACTGGATATCAATCATCGCTAAAAAGTAGGGTGGGAATATAGTGCAGCGTTATTTTGTAGATTCTTCGAATTGGACTCAGTCCTGCGTTTTTATTAATAATGAAGATGTTCACCATATTGTTAACGTCATGCGTATGAATGTGGGGGACCAGCTGATAGTTGTACATGCTGTTAAAGGGGATGCGGTTTGTACTATAACTTCCATTGATAAATCGTGTGTAGAGATGGAGATAAGTGATTGGGTACCTAAAAACAATGAACTCCCAGTTGAGGTAACGATCGTACAAAGCTTAGGAAAAGGAGATAAAATGGAGCAGGTGGTCCAAAAAGGAACCGAGCTCGGGGCGTCTTTTTTTATACCATTTCAAGCCGCCCGTTCTGTTACAAAGTGGGATTCTAAAAAAACGGATAAAAAAATAAGCCGGTTAAAGAAGATAGCGAAAGAAGCCAGTGAACAATCCGAACGTACACGTATACCCTCCGTTCAATCGGTAATAAAGCTGAATGATCTTATTGGTTTAAATGAGTATGACCACAAGCTGATTGCTTATGAGAAAGAAGCAAGGAGAGAATATAGCAGTACTCTGCACAGATCGTTAGCCACTGTGAACCCCGGGGATTCTGTTATTATTGTATTCGGCCCTGAGGGAGGTTTTTCAGAGCAGGAAGGTGCTGCATTAATTGAAAAAGGGTTCTGTTCTGTGAGATTAGGACCGCGAATTCTAAGAATGGAAACAGCACCTCTTTATTTCTTATCTGCTCTTTCCTATCAATTAGAAGAAGCGTAACTATGATAACCCTTTCATAACCATTAGCTTTTTTGCTGAAGTAGTGCTATTATACAATAGATGTACGTACAACTAACCGAAAGGAAGATTTATATGGGGCAAAATTTAGCCAAGTTAATTGATCATACTCAATTAAAACCAGATACAACAAAAGAGAAAATAGAGCAGATTTGTAAAGAAGCGAGAGACAACAGCTTTATGTCAGTTTGTGTGAATCCTTACTGGGTCAGCTACTGCAAGGAATTATTGGATGGGACAGATGTAAAAGTTTGTACAGTGATCGGTTTTCCTTTAGGTGCAACAACTACAGAGACGAAAGTATTTGAGACTCGCCAGGCGATTGAAAACGGGGCGACAGAGGTAGATATGGTTATTAATGTGGGTGAGTTAAAATCCGGTAACATAGAATTCGTCCTGCAGGATATTCAAAGCGTTGTAAATGAAGCTGAAGGAAGAGCACTAGTCAAAGTTATAATTGAAACCTCATTACTTACTGAAGAAGAGAAAGTGACAGCTTCTGAGCTTACAAAAAAAGGCGGAGCAGACTTCGTGAAAACCTCCACTGGTTTTTCTGGCGGAGGAGCAACTGTGGAAGACATCAGCTTAATGAGAAAAACGGTAGGCCCCGATCTAGGAGTTAAAGCCTCAGGCGGAGTAAGAGATTACGAAGGTGCTAAAGCAGTGATAGAGGCAGGCGCAACACGTATTGGAGCCAGTGCCGGAATTGAAATCATAAATGGCGGGCAAGGATCTGCGGATTATTAACAGAGGCTTTTTTTAAAAAAAGTTGACCGTATCCCTTCTATATAATATAATTGTCGAAGGTATGGGAGTCCTCTCATACATTAGAGAAACAGTTTTTTTGCTTCGGAGGGAGGGAAATAGCATGTCAAAAACAACTCGCGTTCGTAAAAACGAGTCACTTGAAGATGCTCTTCGTCGCTTCAAGCGCGATGTATCGAAAAGCGGTGCATTATCAGAATATCGTAAGCGTGAATACTACGATAAGCCTAGCGTACGCCGTAAGAAAAAGTCTGAGGCCGCTAGAAAGCGCAAGTGATCTAAAGAGGGTGCATATAGATGTCTATTACTGAACGTCTAAACCAAGATATGAAAACCGCAATGAAGGCCAGAGATAAAAAAACTCTGACTGTAATTCGCATGGTGAAAGCTTCAATGCAGAATGAAGCGATTAAACTGGGTAAAAATGAACTATCTGAAGAAGAAGAACTTACCGTTTTATCCCGCGAGGTAAAACAGCGTAAAGATTCCCTCCATGAGTTTAAAGAAGCTGGACGCGAAGATCTTGTAGAAGAACTAGTGAAGGAAATTGAAATTTTACAAGCATACATGCCAAAGCAGCTATCTGATCAAGAACTTGAGCAGGTTGTTCAGGATACCATTCAAGAAGTAGGAGCCTCATCTAAAGCCGATATGGGTAAAGTCATGAGTGCTGTTATGCCTAAGATTAAAGGCAAAGCGGATGGTTCAAAAGTGAATCAGCTCGTACTTAAGCAATTATCGTAATTGTAGAAAAGTCTCCCTTTATTAAATTAAGGGAGACTTTTTAATTTTTTTGAAACTTATTTTATAATAAATACGTATAGATAGTATGCAACGGTTAAGATAGAATGAGGGGGTGATCGGCTTGGGTGGAAAGGTTAAGTTCCTGCCATTTTGGGCAAGCGCTTTAGTGGCCGTTATTTTAGCCGCCTGCCATTTTAGTTCGCTCGTCCATGCAGATGGCGAGGGAGAACAAGTGTATGTCATACCTGTAGAAAGCACAGTGGAACGGGGAATGACTGCATTTTTGGAACGGACTACCAGTGAAGCGCTTGAAAACGGGGCGGACCATATCATATTTGAGATCGACACACCTGGCGGCAGAGTTGACGCTGCTGGTGCGATCGGTGAGCTGTTACAAGATTTAGATATTCCAAACACAGCGTACATTACAAGCCAAGCCTATTCAGCAGGTTCATATATCGCCTTAAATGCAGATCAAATTTATATGAAGCAGCAGGCGACTATAGGTGCATCAGGTGTCATTAACTCTGATGGTACAGCTGCCGATAAGAAAGCTCAATCTGCTTGGATATCTTCAATGGTAGCTGCTGCAGAATCTAATGATAGAGATCCGGTATATGCGAGAGCGATGGCTGACAGTTCTGTGGACTTACCAGACTATGGAGCCCCAGAGGGAGAGTTTTTAACACTCGGACCTAATCAGGCTGAGGAAGTCGGATACGCAGAAGGTATTGTGCAGGATCGTGTCGAATTACTTAGTGAGCTGGGATTATCAGAAGCGAAAGTTGTGGAGAATAATCCAACGCCTGCCGAAAATTTTGCTCGATTTCTAACGAATCCAGTCGTTATCCCTATTCTACTATCAGTAGCCAGTATCGGCTTAGTCGTTGAATTGTATTCGCCTGGCTTCGGTATACCGGGAACAATGGGTGCTATATCTTTAGTACTGTTTTTCTACGGTCACATCGTTGCTGGACTCGCAGGGTATGAAGCGATTATTTTGCTCATACTAGGTATAGGGTTAATTATTGCGGAGTTTTTTGTGTCCAGCGGTATACTTGGAATTGCTGGGATTGTGGCTATTGTTACTTCCTTAATGCTTTCGTCGGCTGATATGGGTCAAATGGCAATGAGCATAGGGATTGCGTTAATTGTCACCATTGTAGTTTCCATCATATTATTTAAAACAATTGGCTTAGAAAGAGGGTTCTTCAAACGTGTGATATTAAGCGATGCTACTTCAACTGAAAAGGGTTATGTATCTTCTGTCACACGCCTGGAGTTGATTGGTTTACAAGGAGAAACAATTACTCCACTTCGTCCCGCAGGCACAGCGGTGTTTGATAATGAAAGGCTGGATGTAGTTTCTGAAGGAAGTTTTATAAGAGCTAATCAGCCTGTCGTTATTGTGAAGACAGAAGGATCAAGAATTGTTGTGAGAGCACAAAACAAACTAGAGGAGGAATAAGAGATGACGATTCAAGAATTGATGCCTATCATCATCGTTGGGATTATTATTATTGTATTAGCGGTATTATTCACATTTATACCAGTTATGCTATGGATTAGCGCCTTAGCTGCTGGAGTTAAAATCAGTATCTTTACACTAATTGGAATGAGATTAAGAAGGGTCATCCCTTCTAGAGTTATTAACCCTCTGATTAAAGCTCATAAAGCGGGTGTGAATGTAGACACGAACCAACTAGAGAGCCACTACTTAGCAGGAGGTAACGTAGACCGCGTAGTGAATGCTCTGATTGCTGCCCAGCGTGCTAATATTGAGTTAAGCTTTGAACGTGCTGCTGCTATTGATTTAGCGGGGCGTGACGTGTTAGAAGCTGTACAAATGAGTGTAAATCCTAAAGTAATCGAAACTCCTTTTATTGCTGGTGTAGCGATGGACGGTATCGAAGTGAAAGCAAAAGCTCGCATAACTGTTCGCGCTAACATTGATCGATTAGTCGGTGGTGCTGGAGAAGATACGGTTATTGCTCGTGTAGGTGAGGGTATTGTATCAACCATCGGTTCTAGTACGAACCATAATAAGGTGCTTGAAAACCCTGATATGATTTCTCAAAATGTATTAGGTAAAGGTTTAGATGCAGGAACAGCTTTCGAAATTTTATCCATTGATATTGCTGATATTGATATCGGTAAAAACATTGGAGCAATCCTGCAAACTGACCAAGCTGAAGCAGATAAAAACATTGCTCAAGCGAAAGCAGAAGAACGTCGGGCAATGGCGATTGCGCAAGAGCAGGAAATGCGTGCACGTGTTCAAGAAATGCAGGCTAAAGTTGTGGAGGCTGAAGCTGAAGTACCACAAGCTCTTGCTGAAGCCCTGCGCTCCGGGAAAATGGGTGTCATGGACTACATGAACTATCAGAACATTAATGCAGATACAGACATGAGAAGGACATTAGGCGACCTATCAGAAGATAAGGAGAATGATGATCAATAATTTTCCTCATGACATAAAGGAGAATTGCTATGAATGATCTATTTGATTTAATCTTTAGCAACTTCTTAATTGTGGCGGCTGTTATTGGGGGATTATTAAGCTGGTTCTCAGGTATGAATAAGGAAGAGTCTGAGAAACAGGATGGTGCTCCTAAACAACCTAAGCCTACTCGAACACCTTCTGGACCGATGCAGCAAAAACCGGTGAGGGAGAGTATGGATAAGGCGAAGGATGTTCAACGCCAGTCAAGAGAGGTTACTCAAGATACCAAGGGACGTATAGAAGATTATTATGAACAGAAACAAAAACGTCTTGAAGAAATGGCAGACTATCAAGTAGAACGAGCTCAAGAATCATTGACGTTTGATGAGAAAGATTTAAATAAGAATAAAATGGAAGTATTTGTTCAAGAAGAATCAATTACGAAAAAGACGCCTTTAAAGTATTCTATGAAGTTTAATCGAAACCGCTTGGCTGAAGGAATTGTAATGTCAGAAATTCTAGGTCAGCCGCGGGCTCACAAACCGCATAGTTCTCACCCGAGAAAAAGATAAAGAAACGCACGAATTGTTGTGATACAATTCGTGCGTTTTTCGTATGTATAAGTGAGGGGGGAGCTGCATGTCAAAATGGCAAAATCAATTGCGTAATTGGGTGAGTCAGTATTTTGACCTGCCTGCTGATGTCATGCTTGACCTTCCCAGAATTACAACTATAGGTTCTTTACACGCCTACATAGAGAATTGTACAGGGCTGCTCCATTTCTCTGACCGGGAAGTCAGGATTCAATACCGCAGGGGTGAGTTATCGATTAAAGGGAAAGACCTGCGGATTAAAATGATGTTAAAGCAAGAGCTGCTGCTTGAAGGAGAATTGATATCAATTGATTTTAAAGAATTAAAGGAGGGAGGGTGAATATGAGGAGAGGTCAGCTGACTGTATTACAAGGAACTTTAGTTCTTACTGTAGAAGGACAGCTATTAGAAGCATTTATCCATGCATGCGTAAAGCAAGGATGCACCTTCTCGGATATCACATATTTAAATGGACGAAAAGTAAAAGTGACTGTTCTGCTTCAGGACTGGCCTGTTTTGAGGAGACTTAGAAAGAATTATAGATGTAAAATAAAAATCCTCACAAAGAAAGGTGCTCCATTCTTTTTAAACCGGCTAAGAAGCCGTAAAGCGTTAGTGACTGCTGTGCTAATAGGTTTTATTGCAGCATTTCTGTTAGCCAATACTCTATGGTCTATAAAGATTACAGGGCTTGATCCCGAGCTTGAAGCAGAAGTGGAGTCTAAATTATCATCTTATGGCATACAGCCAGGCTCCAGCACTTTTTCAATGAAGCAGCCTCGTGAAATTCAGCGATTATTATTGGAGGACATTCCTGAGCTTCTATGGGTGGGGGTGAAGAAGCAGGGGACAAGCTATCAATTGTACGGTGTAAAGCAAACAAATTTCGATGAAGCAGACAAGCCGAAGCCATCTAATATTGTTGCAGCTAAAAAGGGGTTAATTACAAAGATGTTCATATCGAAAGGACGCCCCACCGCAGAAGTAAATGAAGTTGTGAAAAAAGGGAAGCTGTTAGCAACGGGAGAACTGAAAGAAGATAGTGGGGAATTCATCGAAGCTGAAGGTGAAGTGCTGGCAGAAACATGGTATAGAGTAGAAGTTGATAGTGAATTGGAAAGAGAGCAGAATATAACGGACGGAGATGCAGATCATTCATTTTCCATTGCAATTAATGATTTTTCAATACCAGTATGGGGGTTTTGGAGAAAGTATGAAGAACAGGTAAGAATGGAAAGCTATAATCACAGCCTTGAACTGTTTGGATGGAAAGTACCTGTACAATTAAGGGAATCATTGATCTATAACAATGAAGAACAGCAGCAGTCTTTGTCCAGCGATCAATCGGTGAATAATTCAGTGGAAACGGCAAAACAATCTCTTTTATTACAGCTTGATGAAGAGGCTGAAATTACTGATGAAAAAATTTTGCACGAGAGTAAGGACCATGGTAAAGTAAAATTAATCCTATTAGTAAAAGTAGAAGAAAATATTGCAGAAACCAAGTATGTTTCCCAAGGAGATTGAGTATGCAAGGAGACCTGAAAACAATAGATATACAATTAAATAATCCTTCAGAAGCTTTGGCGCTGTTCGGTACAGAAGACCGTCATTTAAAAAGAATTGAAGAACAATTAAAAGTAACTATTATTTCAAGAGGCGAGCAAGTAAATGTTTCAGGTGAAGCTGAGCATGTAAAGCTTGTCGAAGAAATTTTGCTGGCTGTTCTTGCTTTAATCAGAAAAGGTTTATCTATAACTGAACGTGAAGTTGTTTATGCAGTTGAGCTGGCTAAAAAAGGAAAAATAAATCAATTTGAAGCTCTGTTTGAAGATGAAATTACGAAAAATGCTAAAGGCAAATCTGTTCGAGTGAAAACACTGGGACAACGCAGTTATGTGGCAGCTATAAAAAACAACGATCTCGTGTTTGGGATTGGTCCGGCTGGGACAGGTAAGACTTATTTAGCTGTAGTTATGGCCGTAAATGCATTAAAAAACGGAGAAGTAAAGAGGATTATATTAACCCGTCCGGCAGTAGAGGCCGGGGAAAGTCTTGGTTTCCTGCCGGGAGACCTTAAAGAAAAAGTTGACCCTTATTTAAGACCTCTTTATGACTCTCTCCATGATGTGTTTGGTACGGAACATACGGCACGGCTAATTGATCGGGGTACGATAGAAATTGCTCCTCTTGCCTACATGAGGGGACGCACCCTGGATGATGCTTTCGCCATATTGGACGAAGCGCAGAACACAACCCCTGAACAAATGAAGATGTTTTTAACTCGTTTAGGATTCGGATCTAAAATGATAATAACTGGTGACATCACTCAGGTGGACTTGCCAAAAGGCGTGAGTTCAGGATTAAAAGTAGCGGAAGAAAAGCTTAGTAAGGTAAAAGGCTCTGCTTTTATACATTTAGATCAAACTGATGTGGTTCGTCACCCATTAGTTCAAAGAGTAATTGACGCGTATGAACAAAACTAAGGCCCAGATAAGGGCCTTTATTATTATCTTATTTTGGAATAATATGTAAGGTGGTGGTGCGCTGTTGAAGTTTCCCGGGGGCAAAAGAAATCGTTTTAAAAAAGGCCGCAGCGACTGGATTAAATTAACTATTCCGTCTATTCTTCTTGCAGTATTCTTTTTTATATTGAGCTTTTCTAATATACATACTAAAACATATAATCTGGAAAAATTCAGTGTAGCAGAAGAAACGATTCATTCACCAATAACGATTGAAAATGAAAAGAACACAGAGCAGAGAGTGCGTGAAGCCACTCAGGATGTGGAAGATCGATATCAGGTGTCTGATACGATTACCGAAGAAAGGCTCGGATATATTACAGAAATTTTTGAAGCTGTAGAAGAAGTGAAAGAAGATGAAGGTTCAACAGATAAAAAACTGAATGAACTTGAAACTTTGCTGTCAGAGAATATAATGGATGAACTCCCAATGGAAATTTTTCGGCCATTTATACAAGCTGACTATGGCGATTTAGAAAAAAGTGAAGAAGTTCTCGCTTCTTCTATTCAGAAATACTTTGAAGAGGGAATCCGTACAACTGATTTGGAGAATACAGAAGAAACTTTTCAATTAAAGGTGCGCTATTCTTCGATACCAGATCAGCTAAAGGAAGAAACTACGGAACTTGGTAATTTTGCACTTGTAGAAAATGCATTCTTTGATGCTGAAGCAACAGACGAAGCTCGGAAAGAGGCGGTAGCACAAGTTCAGCCGGATATGGTTCAAGCAGGTGAAGTGATTGTGGCAGAAGGTGTTACGATTACTAATGATATTTATGAAGAACTTGAAATAACTGGACTTTTAAATGAAGAAAGAAATGTAATCCCCTACTTAGGGCTGATGATATTCTCTGTTCTTTTAGGAGGCATAGTGAATTACCATTTTTATAAAATGGTTAAAGAGGAGTCATTAACCTATAGGCACATTTATGTTGTCTTGCTTGTATCTATTATTCTTATGAGCCTGATGAAAGGCGTAAGTGTAATCCCGCTATCAGTTGAGTCTTTGTACTATGTAATGCCGGCGGCAGCGGGAGCGCTGCTAATAAAGCTGCTCTGTAATGAGCGTTTTGCTTTGTTGATGAGTATCGTTTTCGCTTTGATGGCCACTGTATTGTTTAATGGTGAAGTGGCCAGTACAATAAATGCGCATGCGGGAATATATGTATTACTGTCGCAATTTGCGGGTATATTCTTTTTATGGAATACTACTGATCGACAATTTATTGCAAAAACAGGGATTGGAATCGCCTTGATCAATTGTATGGCTTTAAGCTTTACTGTATTCCTGTCTTTTGAAAAGTATACGTGGATAGATTGGCTGGTATTTTCCAGCTATGGAGCAGGAAGTGCGCTGTTATCAGTTATTTTGACCTTTGGCCTTCTCCCTTTAATTGAATCCACCTTTGACATTCTTTCCGATAGTAAACTTTTAGCATTAGCCAATCCAAATCACAAGCTGTTAAGAAAAATATTAACAGAAGCCCCGGGAACTTATCATCACAGTGTAATGGTTGCCAACTTAAGTGAAGCGGCTTGTGAATCGATTGGAGCCAGAGGGCTGCTTGCCCGGGTTGCCGCTTATTATCATGATTTAGGTAAAACAGTACACCCGCACTACTTTATCGAAAATCAAATGGGAATTAAAAACCCTCATGATTTTCTAAAAGCTGAAGAAAGTGCTACCATAATAATCAATCACCCTTATGATGGGGCGAAGATGTTGAATGAGAACAAACTTCCCAGAGAAATTATTGATATTGCTAAACAGCATCACGGGACTACTCTGCTGAAATATTTTTATTATCAGGCAAAGGAAGAGGATCCGACAGTTCAAGAGAAGCGATTTCGTTATCCAGGACCTAAGCCGCAATCTAAAGAGGCAGCCATTGTATGTATATGTGATTCTGTAGAAGCTGCTGTAAGGTCGCTTGATCACCCCAATCAGGAGAAAATTAAAAGCATTGTCCACTCTATCATTGAAGATCGAATGCTGGACGGTCAGTTAGATGACTGCAGCCTTACTTTTAATGAACTATCCAGAGTGGAGTATGCTATAGGTGAAACACTTCAGGGCATTTTCCATTCCCGTATTAAGTATCCAAGCCAGAGCAATGCCGTAAAGGAGGCAAAATAATTTGATACACATTGATTTTCACGATGAAACCAATTCAATAGACGAAGCATTTGTTGATTTAATTGAGAGGGTCATTCAATTTGCAGGAGAGAAAGAGTATACAGCTAATGAAGCTGAGCTGTCCATTACGTTTGTGGACAACAAGGAGATTCAGGAATTAAATCGAAATTACAGGCAGAAGGACCAAGCGACTGATGTGATTTCCTTCGCTATGCAGGAGCTGGGAGAAGGGGAGGTTGAAGTCTTAAATGAGGACCTTCCAGTATTATTAGGAGATATCGTTATCTCTGTAGATAAAGCGAGAGAGCAGGCTGAAGACTACAATCATTCATTAGAAAGGGAATTTGCCTTTTTAGCCTTACACGGATTTCTACATTTATTAGGTTACGACCATATGAACGAGGAAGACGAACAGAAGATGTTTAAGCGACAAGAGGATATTTTAAATGAATTCGGATTACAAAGGTCGTAAGAAATGGATCGGTTTATCCAACGCGTTTAACGGTGTTAAAGCAGCCTTTCAAGAGGAAAGAAATTTAAGAATACACGGTGTTATTGGCTTTACCGCGATAATATTGGGGCTGATCTTGAGAATTTCACCCCTCGAATGGACCGCGTTAATATTAACTATAGCTCTTGTGATCACGCTTGAAATGATCAATTCGAGTATTGAGCGTGTTATGAATTATTTAGCCCCTGAGGTTCATCCTTTAATTGGGGCAATTAAAGACATAGCTGCAGGAGCTGTTTTAATTGCAGCAATTAGTTCCATTATTATTGGTTTTATTATCTTTATACCTAAAATCATGGTAATGTTCTAGATTGATTCTAAAAAGATGGAGGCAATATAATGGAAGAACAATTTAAATCAGGGTTCGTAGCCATAATCGGGAGACCGAATGTTGGGAAGTCGACTTTCATGAACCGTGTGATAGGCGAGAAAATAGCGATAATGAGTGATAAACCACAAACGACACGTAATAAAATTCAAGGGGTGCTCACTGAAAAAGATGCACAGCTGATATTTATTGATACTCCAGGAATTCATAAACCAAAACATAAACTGGGTGACTTTATGGTTAATGTAGCTGAAAATACATTAAATGAAGTAGATGCGATTATGTTTATGATTAATGCAGAAGAGGGATATGGGCGGGGCGATCAATTTATAATAGATCGATTACAAAAGATCAGCCAGCCTGTGTTTTTAATTGTGAACAAGATTGATAAAGTACATCCTGATCAGCTGCTTCCTTTAATAGATGAGTATCGTGAGAAGTTGAATTTTGAAGAAATTATTCCAATCTCTGCTTTAGAAGGTAATAATGTAGATCATTTATTAAGCGTGCTGAAAACTCACTTGCCGGAAGGCCCTCAATTTTATCCGGAGGACCACATTACTGATCACCCTGAACGCTTTATTGTGAGTGAGTTAATACGTGAGAAAGTTCTACACTTAACCCGTGAAGAAATTCCGCATTCAATTGCTGTCGTTATCGAAACAATAAAACCTAGAGAAGATTCAAATGCTGTTTTTATACAAGCTGCTATTATTGTTGAGCGTAAGTCCCAGAAAGGAATTATTATAGGCAAACAAGGCAGTATGCTTAAGGAAGTCGGCCAGAGAGCACGGAAAGATATAGAGGCACTGCTCGGGAGTAAAGTGTTTTTAGAGTTATGGGTGAAAGTGCAGAAGGATTGGCGAAATCGGCAGGTACAGCTGAGTGACTTCGGATATAAGGAAGAAGAATACTAAGTTTGGTAAAATTTATAATTCATTGTTTAAGGTAGATGAAGCAACCTAAGATTGTCATATCATTTTCTTTTATGATTATGGGAAAGGGGTGTTTCTTGTGCTAGATCTGTACTGGAATGTGTTTAGGCAGACAGGAAACATAGAAACCTATTTACTAATGAAGGAAGTAGAAGCCGACAATATTAAGGATAAAGAAACCGCTTCATCTGCCGCGGAATACGAAGACCCTATCGGGTAAAAAGCAGGTGAAATGCTTTGCTGGAAAAAATCGAAGGAATAGTTCTGCGTACGAGAGATTATGGGGAGACTCATAAGATTGTCACTTTATTCACAAGAGAAAAAGGAAAAATCGGGGTCATGGCTCGAGGAGCAAAGAAACCCAATAGCCGGATGGCCTCGGTTACACAACCCTTTATTCATGGCCAATTCTTGATTCACGCTGGATCAGGTCTTGGTTCACTGAGTCAGGGTGAAATGATCACTTCATTACGATCAATAAGAGAAGACATTGTCAAGACAGCGTATGCTTCCTATCTAGCCGAATTAACGGATAAACTTCTGGATGAAAAAAAGCCTGACCCGTTTCTTTTTGAGCAGCTTCTTCAAACTCTGCTGTGGATGGCTGAAGGAAAAGATAGTGAAATATTATCTATGATGTACGAGCTGAAAATGTATCGCAAAGCAGGTTTTGCACCAAAGGTAGATGTCTGCTTGAATTGTGGTGCTTCAGATGGCCCGTTTTCGTTCTCGGTTGTAGAGGGCGGTTATTTATGTTTCAGATGTAAGCACGTGGACTCTCAGGCTTACGGTTTATCAGATCCTCTCGCAAAGCTGCTGCGATTATTTTTACATATGGACGTTAAACGTGTTGGCCAGATTACAATGAAAGAAGAAAATAAGAAAAAGCTTCGCTTGCTGATGGACGAGTATTATGACCGTTACGGCGGATATTTTTTAAAATCAAAAAAATTCTTAAATCAGTTAGACATGTTTAAGGATAATAATTGACAAATTTCTTTAGATTCAGTATGATTCTACTTACTAACAATATGATTGCTTTGAAGGAAAGTAGTAACTGAAGCCTGTGTAAATAGAGAGCCCGTGATGGTGGAATTCGGGCGGCATAGTTCAGTGAAGGCGTTCTGGAGCGATAATCGTTTAAAGAGGCTTTCAATAGATTTAGTTGAAAGCAAATAGGGTGGAACCGCGGAGATTAAAACCCCGTCCCTATGTCATTACGGCATAGAGACGGGGTTCTTTATGCTTAAAACAAGCAGGAGGTAAGTAATATGAATATTCAAGAAATGATCTTAACATTGCAGAAGCACTGGTCTGATCAAGGGTGTCTGTTAATGCAGGCCTATGATACTGAAAAAGGGGCAGGTACGATGTCTCCAATGACCCTCCTTAGAAGTTTAGGCCCTGAGCCTTGGAACGTGGCTTACGTAGAACCTTCAAGAAGGCCGGCAGACGGCAGGTACGGGAAAAACCCTAACCGTTTGTATCAGCATCACCAGTTCCAGGTTATCATGAAGCCTTCGCCGGACAACATCCAGGAGCTGTATTTAGATTCGTTAAAAGCTCTGGGAATTGATCCGGATCAACATGATATCCGTTTCGTAGAAGATAACTGGGAAAACCCTACTCTTGGAGCTGCAGGCCTGGGCTGGGAAGTATGGCTGGATGGAATGGAAATTACTCAGTTTACTTATTTTCAGCAGATCGGCGGGTTGGAAGCACGCCCTGTATCTGCTGAGATAACTTATGGACTGGAGCGTCTTGCTTCTTACATTCAAGATAAGGAGAACGTTTTTGATTTAGAATGGACAAACGGGGTAACCGTCGGAGATATTTTCGCTCAGCCTGAATACGAACATTCTGTATATACATTTGAAGCCTCTAATGATGAGATGTTATTCGATTTATTCACAACATATGAAGCAGAAGCCAAACAAATCATGGAGAAGGGCCTGGTGTTTCCTGCATATGACTATGTATTAAAGTGCTCCCACACATTTAATCTGCTGGATGCTAAAGGTGTCATTTCTGTCACCGAGCGGACGGGGTATATAAGCAGAGTTCGGAACCTGGCACGATCCATAGCCAAAACTTATGTAGAAGAAAGAGAGCGATTAGGATTTCCAATGCTTCAGGAAGGAGAATCACGTCATGACTAATACTATTTTATTCGAACTTGGACTTGAAGAGTTACCTGCTCGGTTTATTGACGATGCTGAAAAACAACTAGCAGAAAACACAAAAACCTGGCTTGAGGAACAGCGGATCCCATATCAGTCAATAAAGTCATATTCCACCCCACGCCGATTAGCGGTTCAGATATTTGGCGTTGAGAGTAAGCAGCCTGACATTGAAGAGGAAGCTAAAGGCCCAGCAAAGAAAATTGCTTTAACGGATAGCGGAGAATGGTCAAAGGCAGCTGCGGGTTTTACAAAAGGGCAGGGGAAGTCTGTCGAAGATATTTACTTTAAAGAGATTAAAGGTGTGGAGTATGTTCACATTACTAAGTATATTAAAGGGAAAGATACAAGCGTTTTACTTCAAAGCTTTAAAGACGTATTTTTAGGGCTTAATTTTCCTAAAAATATGAGGTGGGGCGATTTCAACTTACGGTACGTCCGACCCATCCGTTGGATAACTGCCTTCTATGGAGATGAAGTTATTCCTTTAGAAATTGAAAATGTACAAAGCAGCAATGAAACATACGGTCATCGTTTTCTAGGGACCCACACAACTTTAAAGCATGCAGATTCTTATGAAGAGGCGTTGAAGCAGCAAAATGTTATAGCAGATAAAAACGAAAGAAAAGAGAAAATATTAAGCCAGCTTAAAAGGATGGAAGCAGAGAAAGGCTGGAAGGTGCTCGCGGACGACAGCTTATTAAATGAGGTCACTCATTTAGTCGAATATCCCACTGTATTCAGCGGTTCTTTCAGTGAAGAGTTTCTCGAAATACCTGAAGAAGTGCTGATTACATCTATGAAGGAGCACCAGCGTTATTTCCCTGTACAATCTACAGATGGAAAGCTGCTTCCCTGCTTTATTGCTGTCCGAAACGGAGGAGAAGCCTACCTTGATACTGTATCAAAAGGGAATGAGAAGGTTTTAAAGGCACGACTCGCAGATGCACAGTTCTTTTATCATGAAGATCAAAAAGGTTCGATTGAACAAAAGCTTCAAAAGCTAAATCGAATGGTATATCAAGTGGAATTAGGAACGTTAGCCGATAAAGTTGACCGGATAAAAACAATTTCTGAGCATTTATGTGATGATCTGGAAGCCAAAGTGAATAAAGCCAAAGCAATAAGAGCGGCAGAGATCAGCAAGTTTGACCTGGTAACTCATATGGTTGATGAATTCTCAGAGCTGCAAGGAGTTATGGGCGAAAAGTACGCTAAACTGTTTGGTGAAGATACTGAAGTAGCCCAGGCAGTTAGAGAGCATTATATGCCACGACAATCCAACGGAGAATTGCCAGAATCCGAAATAGGATCTGTTGTTAGTGTAGCTGACAAATTAGATACCATTATAGGGTCAATAGCCATTGGTAAACTGCCGACGGGTTCACAGGATCCATACGGGTTAAGAAGACAAGCCCTGGGGATATTGCAAATATTAAAGTCACGGAATTGGAACGTATCAGTAGAAGCGCTAATAAATAATGTTATTGAAATGTACATCGAAAGGAAGCTGCCGACTGTCTCAAAAGAACAGTTGGTCCGTGATACTCAAGATTTCTTCATTTCACGTGCAAACTTCCTGCTTAAAGATGAAGGGATAGCTCCAGATGTAGTAAAGGCAGTTCTGAGCCGGGGGATCCAGCAGTTTACTCTCACACTGAGCAAGGCGGAACTGCTGTCCGTTAAACGAAATGATCCTGAATTTAAACGGGTTCATGAAGCGCTTGGCAGAGTATTAAACCTTGCAGAAAAGGCTGATAATACTTCTGTTAACACAGAGCTGTTCGAAAACGAGAGTGAGAGGAACTTGTTTGAAGCTTACAGTAAAGTGCACAATAGATTTGTTGAAGAGTATAAAGAAGGCCGGTTAGAAGCTGCGATCGAACAACTGGCTGAAATGGCAGAGCCGATTCATTCCTTTTTCGATCAAACAATGGTAATGGCAGAAGATGAAGCGGTTCGTACCAATCGATTAGCACTGTTGAGAAACATAGCAGATGACACTTTCCTTTTTGCTGATTTAAACGAAGTAGAATGGAAGCAGCAATATTAAGTCACGTTCTTTTACCCAATATGATAAATGAGCTATAATTAATTAAATAGTATGTCACAGTTGGTGATTAGGGTGGTGAAAGAATGGAACTATCCAACAGACAAGAACAGATTATTCAGATTGTAAAAGATAACGGACCCATTACAGGAGAAAACATTGCGGACAGCTTAAACTTAACAAGAGCGACTTTACGTCCTGATTTAGCGATTTTAACGATGGCTGGGTTCTTAGATGCCCGTCCCCGAGTCGGTTATTTCTTTACGGGGAAAACTGGTTCAGAGCTGTTAACTGAAAAACTGAAAAAATTTAAAGTTCATGAGTATCAGGCTCTGCCGGTAGTCGTTGCAGAGGACGTCTCAGCTTACGATGCAATATGCACGATGTTTTTAGAGGATGTAGGGACGTTATTCGTTACAAATGAACAATCATTACTTGTAGGAGTTTTATCCAGAAAAGATCTCCTTAGGGCAAGTATAGGAAATCAGGACTTAACATCGGTGCCCGTGCATATTATCATGACAAGAATGCCTAATATTTCAATCTGCGAAAAGGATGATCTCTTATTAGATGCGGCACAAAAACTTATTGATAAACAAATTGACGGTCTACCGGTGGTGAAACCTGTATCTGCAGGGATGGAGGTTATCGGAAGACTTACGAAAACAAGTGTTACTAAAGCCCTTGTTGAGCTGGCAACTGACCAGCATTTATAAGGAATCCCTTCTAAGAAGGAGAGGAGAAACATTGAAAAAACCTTTTATTTATATACTATCTGATTCCGTTGGAGAAACAGCCGAACTTGTAGTTAAAGCAGCATTAAGCCAATTCGATGACGGCCCCTTTGAGGTCCAGCGAATTCCTTATGTCGAGGATATTGGAACAATCAACGAAGCGGTGGTCCAGGCAAAAGAATATGGTGCCATGATCGGTTTTACATTAGTTATACCTGAATTTCGTTCTCATCTTATTAAGAAAGCAAAAGAGTATGATTTAGAGTGTATTGATATCATGGGTCCGATGATGGATGCTATGCAGAGGTATTTTAAATCTGAACCAAGGTTAGAACCAGGACTTGTTCATAAATTAGATGAAGATTATTTTAAACGGGTGGAAGCTATTGAGTTTGCAGTGAAATATGATGACGGACGGGATTCAAGGGGAATTACTAAAGCTGATATTGTTTTAATAGGAGTTTCACGTACATCCAAAACACCACTGTCTCAATATTTAGCCCATAAAAGGCTGAAAGTAGCCAATGTTCCCATTGTTCCGGAAGTTGAGCCACCAGAGGAACTGTTTAAGGTAGATCCTAAACGGTGTATTGGTTTAAAGATCAGCCCTCAAAAATTAAACGACATTCGAAAAGAACGCCTTAAATCGCTTGGCTTAGGAGCGGAGGCGAGCTATGCAAATATGGACCGCATTCATCAGGAAATTAAACACTTTAATGAAGTAGTAGACCGGATAGGATGTCATGTGATCGACGTGTCCCACAAAGCTGTAGAGGAAACGGCAAATGTTATTATGAATCTAAAACGAGAAAATTCTCTTTGATTTTAAAATATAGATAACTCGCGCTTAGAATTAATAAGCGCGTTTTTTCTTGAAAAATATATAGATTTTTCAATTCCTATGTATTATAATAATTATTTGTGTAAAAATAATCATATTGCTATTTACATGAAGATACTTTTCTGAATAATAAAACATTAAGAAAAGAGCAGGAATCTAACGATTATTGTAGAATTACTCAAGTATGCAAAAACAAAACAATAATGTGTGGGTAGATGCTGACAGCTGTCCTGTCCAGGAGGAAATTCGTTCGGTATGCTCTGGTTTTCACATTGAACCTGAATTTGTGGCAACAGTGAATCATTTTAAGCATGACACAAAAGGTGAGAACTGGACTTTTCTGGATCATGGTTCACAATCTGTAGATCTTTTCATTTTAAATCGTGTGAAATCCGGAGATATTGTAATTACGCAGGATTACTCGTTAGCTGTATTACTGACGCCACGAGGGGTTTATGTTATTACGCCAAGAGGTAAACTGATAGAAGAGGGGGAAGCCTTTGATATTATGAATCAGAAGCATCTTCGGCAGCAGTCCCTTAGGCGGAAGAAAAAATGGAAAGGTCCAAGAGCTTTTACTGATGAAGATCGCAGGATGTTCTCGCAAGCATTAACAGACGTATTAAACACGCGGGAAAGCCGGTGATTAATTTGGAATTTTACAACTGGTACGGTGATACAAAATGGCTGGACACATCCCAGAAGAAAAAGTAGATGAGATAAGAAAATCGGTTGATATTGCAGATATTGTAGGTCAATATGTTCAATTGAAACGTCAGGGTAGAAACTACTTTGGCTTATGCCCTTTTCATGGTGAAAATACTCCTTCGTTTTCAGTTTCCAGTGATAAGCAGATCTTTCATTGTTTTGGGTGTGGAAAAGGAGGAAACGTGTATACCTTCCTGATGGAGATAGAAGGCTACAGTTTTCTTCAATCTGTTTCCAGGGTGGCAGAAACAACAGGTCATTCACTTCCAGAGCAGTTCACAGAAGAACCGGTCCAGCAAACGGACCCAGAAGCTCAAAGCATATTAGATGCTCATGAATGGATGACAAAGTTTTACCATCATCTGCTTCGTAACTCGAAAGAAGGTAAAGAAGCTCTTCAGTATCTCTTGAACCGGGGGTTCTCAGAGGATACTATTCACAAGTACCAGCTTGGTTTTTCACCTACTTCCAAAACATTCGTAGCAACCTTCCTTGAAAAGAAAGGCTTTCACCCGCAAACGATGGTGAAGGCAGGGCTGTTAAATGCCAGCGAAGACGGGGAATACTTCGATCGATTTCGCGGACGAATAATGTTTCCGCTGCGTAATCATCTTGGGAAAACCGTCGCTTTTGCCGGCAGGTCAATGGGAGAGCAGGAGCCAAAGTATTTAAATTCACCTGAAACTGACCTTTTTCAAAAAGGGAGGCTGCTCTTTAATTTTGATCAGGCACGTTCTTCGATCCGCAAAACTAAGTCTATGGTTTTATTCGAAGGATATGCTGATGTGCTGGCTGCTGATCAGGCTGGAATTCACAATGGTGTAGCGACGATGGGTACTTCAATATCGGACACACAGGCGAACCTAATTAAAAGATATTCAGATCGAGTGATCATTTGCTACGATGGGGACGAAGCTGGAACGGCCGCTGCAGCTAAAGCAGCTAAGTTATTAAAAAAAACCGGCTGTCAGACTAATATAGCAAGATTGCCTAAAGGGCTGGACCCTGATGATTATATAAAGAAATTTGGCGGAGATCGCTTTGAAAGAGAAATAATAGAGGCAAGTGATCCTTATACGTCGTTCATCATAAATTATCTTCGCAGAGATTATAACCTTCAATTAGAAGGAGATCGTATTGCTTATATCGAAGAGGTATTACAGGAGATTGCGCAGTTAGACCGTGCGATTGAAAGAGAACATTATCTAAATGCTTTAGCAGAGGAGTTCCAAATATCCACGGATACGCTGAAGAAAGAAGTGGAAAAGCATCAGACTCAAGCTTCCGCCTCGTCTTCACAACCCGGCGGCTATCGTCAGCAGCGGACTGCCCCCGTAAGACAGAATACAACACAGCATAAACTGCTCCCGGCTTTTCACAATGCAGAACGAAAGCTGATTGCAAATATGTTGAAAAACCCTGTTATTGCTGATAAAGTGCAAGAGGAATTAGGAGGGGCCTTTAATATTTCTGAGCATCAAGTTATCGTAACGCATTTATATGCATACTATGAAGATGGCCATGAACCTGACGTCAGCCAATTCATTGAACGGTTGGAGGATCAATCGTTAAAGGATTTAGTGATTCAGCTGACAATGTCCTCTGGAACGAATGAAGAAATTTCTGACCAGGAAATATCTGATTATCTTCACAGAATTCGTTTCGAAAGCACTGACCGCAGTGATATAAAGAGCCTGCAAGCTGAACAAAAAAAAGCAGAGCAGCATAATGACCCCATAAAAGCTGCAGAAATTGCAATGGAAATATTGAGACGAAAGCAAGAGTTGAAAAATACTCATTAATGGTATGGATAGTTGGAAGGAGGGGGACTCATGGCGGATAAGCAACAACAGCCATCACGTTCTAAAGAAAACGAAAGTGAATTAACCCTGGAACAAGCAAAGGAACAACTTCTGGAAATAGGTAAGAAGCGAGGTATACTGGCCTACGAAGAAGTAGCTGAAAAACTCTCCAGTTTTGAGCTGGATTCTGAACAGATGGATGAATATTACGAGCACCTCAATGAACAAGGCGTCGAAGTAATTGGTGATTCGGATCAGGATCCAAGCATGCAGCAGCTTAACAAGGAAGAAGAGTTTAATTTAAATGACTTAAGTGTACCGCCCGGAGTTAAAATAAATGATCCAGTTCGTATGTATTTAAAGGAAATAGGGCGTGTAAACCTACTGTCAGCTAATGATGAAATTAGCCTGGCACATCGTATCGAAGACGGTGATGAAGAAGCCAAAAGAGAGCTGGCAGAGGCTAACCTGCGTCTTGTAGTAAGTATTGCCAAACGGTATGTAGGCCGCGGAATGCTGTTTCTCGATTTAATACAGGAAGGGAACATGGGTCTCATTAAGGCGGTTGAAAAGTTTGACTACCGTAAAGGCTTTAAATTTAGTACCTACGCTACCTGGTGGATTAGACAAGCTATTACACGTGCCATTGCCGATCAAGCAAGAACTATACGAATTCCTGTACACATGGTTGAGACGATAAACAAGCTGATCCGTGTTCAGCGTCAGCTATTGCAAGACCTTGGCCGGGAACCCACTCCTGAAGAAATAGCTCAGGACATGGAATTGACCCCTGAAAAAGTAAGAGAAATATTAAAAATTGCTCAAGAACCAGTTTCTCTTGAAACTCCGATTGGTGAAGAGGATGATTCACATTTAGGCGATTTTATTGAAGATCAGGAGGCTACTTCCCCTTCCGATCACGCTGCTTACGAATTGTTAAAAGAGCAGCTCGAGGACGTTCTTGATACACTTACTGACCGCGAAGAAAATGTACTGCGTCTGAGATTCGGGCTGGATGACGGCCGTACACGTACATTAGAAGAGGTTGGCAAGGTATTTGGAGTGACAAGAGAGAGAATTCGTCAGATTGAAGCTAAAGCACTAAGGAAGCTTAGACATCCAAGCCGCAGTAAAAGATTAAAAGATTTTATGGAATAAAGCTGCAGAATTATAGGGGCCTTAAAGGTCCCTATAATTTTATTATTTGTTTAACGGATGTAGAAGTGCCACTGTTTTGAAGAAGAAAAGACGGATGTTCATTCAACAACCTTTTATTGTTATCACTTTCATTACTTGTCATTTATTTTACTGAAATGGGAATTATAATGCAAACAGGTCTTTTGTCGACATTTGTTGTTATCGCTTACATAACTGTCGTCTGCTGGATTTCTGAGAACCTGTTATGACATGTGCTGAATTTCATTTCTGATTTTAAATGCTTCACAGTCCAGTGGCTCTTAATAATCATAATAAGTACAATTTTTTTAATATTAGTCGTTGTAAGCGTATAAGTCATACTAATTGTTTTGTAAGTTTTCATCGTTTTCCCTTTCCTATGGGAGGAATTTAAAGTAAAATAAATATAGTCGATTAGACATCTCTCATTCTTTTCAAGGGATACATAAGGAGGATGCAACTAATGAGAAGAAACCCTGTGATTCCTTTTGCACTTATTGCTGTACTAGGGATTCTAGTGATGATTGTTGTGTCATCAGTAGGAATTAACGAAAGAGAAGCAATTGAAAATGCAGAAGATGGCGAAGAAAGTGAAGAAACTGCCGCAGGACCAGAAGAAATGTATGAACAGCAGTGTTCAAGCTGTCACGGTGGTGATCTTGAAGGTCAGAATGGGCCAAGCCTTCAAGAAGTAGGTTCAAAATATGATGCCGGTGAGATTCAAGGCATTATCGAAAACGGTAAAGGCGATGGAGCGATGCCGGCCGGCCTTTATTCAGGTGATGATGCTGCAACATTAGCAGAGTGGCTTGCTGAAGAGCATCAATAAATTAAGAAAAGCTTTCTGTAATTTTACAGGAAGCTTTTCTATTTATGAGAGGAAAGATTAGCATAATGAATACCGATCAATTATCAAAACGATTAAAAACAGTGGCAGACTTTTTAAAACCACCCATACATTTTGCTGACATAGGCTCTGATCATGCTTATTTACCCTGTTATGTCTGCCAGCAACAGAAAGAGGCTCTGGCTGTAGCGGGAGAATTAAACAGAGGACCCTATTTAAGTGCTCTTGAAGAAGTAAAACGACAAAACCTTGAAGGTCAGATTAGAGTCGTTCAAGGAGACGGATTAGAAGTCATTGACAATCAGGTTAATCAAGTGGTGATTGCTGGGATGGGCGGGCCCCTTATTACTGAAATATTAGAGAATGGCAAGGATAAGCTTCTAAACATTAACAGAATTATTGCTCAGCCAAATATAGATGCCAGGTCAGTTCGTAAATGGTTAGCAGCTCACCAATTTAATTTAGTAAATGAAGTAATATTAGAAGAAAACGGTCATATTTATGAAGTTTTGGTCGCCGATAAAGGAGATCCTTTTGAGAATTATAATAGTGAGGACTTTAAAAGGGAATTATGGCTGGGACCTCATTTATTGAAAAAGAAAAATAAAGTGTTTTATAAAAAGTGGACAGAGGAAATAGTTAAAAAAGAACGAATCATAGAGCAAATGAAAAGTGCGAGTGAACCAAATTTTGAAAAGGTTAAACAATTTGAGAAGGAAATAAACTGGTTGAAGGAGGTTCTTTAATGGGAAACAAAGAGGTTAAGGTCCGTCACATTATATCTATGCTCGAAAAAAAAGCGCCAAGCAGCTTTGCTTTTGACTGGGACAACGTAGGACTGCAGGTCGGATCAAAGGAACAGCCTGTCGAAAGAGTAATGGTCACGCTGGATGTTTTAGAAAATGTCGTTGACGAGGCCATAGAAAACAATATTGATCTAATAGTTGCCCATCATCCTTTATTATTTGTGAAATTAAATAAAATTGATACTTCGACTCCTAAAGGTCGGGCAGTCCAAAAACTGCTGCAGCATAATATTTCTGTCTACGCTTCTCATACGAATCTTGATATTGCAGAAGGCGGAGTTAACGATGTTATGAGTCGTTTGCTCGATTTAAATGATACCAGCCCGCTGATAGAAACGTCTAAAGACGATTTAATCAAACTTGCTGTATTTGTACCAGGTACTCATGTTGAATCTGTCCGTAATGCTGTAAGTGAAGCTGGGGCCGGTCATATTGGAGATTACAGCCATTGCACTTATCAAGTAAAGGGAGAAGGAACTTTTAAACCATTAGAAGGGAGCACCCCTTATATTGGCAGTGAAGGGAGACTTGAGAAGGTGGAAGAAAAAAGAGTAGAAACGATTCTTCCCCAATCAATTCTTCCTCAAGTCATAGAAGCTATGGTTAACGCTCATCCTTATGAGGAAGCGGCTTATGATTTATATCCGCTGCTGAATGAAGGTTATGTACAGGGTGTAGGAAGAATTGGGAATCTTAGAGAGCCGATTCAGTTAAAAGATTTATGTACGCTGGTTAAGGAGAAATATAAAGTACCACAATTGAGGTTTGTCGGAAATCCTGATCAGCTCGTCCGCCGTGTTGCTGTTCTTGGAGGCAGTGGTGAAAAGTACTATTCTGATGCTCTTAAACAAGGGGCTGATGCCTATATAACCGGGGATATGAGCTTTCATTTCGCTCAGGAGGCAGAAGAGAGCGGTCTTGCTGTCATTGATCCAGGTCATCATGTTGAGAAAGTGATATTGCCTGAAATAAAATACTGGATAGAATCTGGCCACGGTAAGGAAATAGACGTAATCATTTCAAAATCCAATACAGAACCCTTTAACTTTGCGTAGAAAAACCCCTCTTTCTCTACTGGAGAAAGAGGGGTTTTAGCAATTATTTTTTCTTTGTCTTAACTCTTGGAAGAATCTTCTTCTGTTCAACTTTAGACTCTCTTATCCAGGAGTCTTCGATTTCAGGATCAAATTGTTCGATAAATTTAATCACTTCTTTTGTAATTGGAGTAGGAGTGGAGGCGCCTGCCGTTACAGCGACTTTGGAGACGCCTTCGAGCCAGTCGAGCTCAATTTCTGTAACATCGGAAATACGGTACGCCTGTGTGCCGGCAATTTCCATTGAAACTTGGGCTAAGCGATTTGAGTTGTTACTTTTCGGGTCACCGACTACTAATGTTAAATCTGCATCTTTAGCCTGCTCAGAAACTGCTTCCTGCCTCACTTGAGTCGCCATGCAGATCTCCTGATGCTTTTCTACTTGAGGATATTTCTCTTTCACTTTCTCCATCACATCATAAACATCCCATTGACTCATCGTCGTCTGGTTCGTAATTAACAGCTTGTCATGAGTGATTTCTAGGTCTTCAACGTCTTCTTCGGTCTGAACAAGGTGGACTTTGCCCGGTGCAACTCCCATCGCGCCTTCAGGCTCAGGGTGACCTTTTTTACCGACATAAATAATTTCGTAACCTTCTGCTACACGGTCTCTAATTAAATTATGAGTGTTCGTTACATCAGGGCATGTAGCATCTAATGCAGTGAGACCTTTCTTTTTGGCTCTTTCTTTTACTTCTGGTGAAACACCATGAGCTGTAAAGATAACGGTCCCATCGTTAATTCCATCTAATAAGTCTAAGCGGTTTTTACCATCGACGGTTATAATTCCTTCATTCTTAAATGCATCTGTTACATGAGAATTGTGGACAATCATACCTAAAATATATATAGGACGAGGCAGATTAGGGTCTTTCGCAGCATTCTGCGCAATCACCATTGCATCTACCACTCCATAACAATAACCGCGAGGGGCGATTTTTATGACTTCCATTTCATAAATCCTCCTCTTTGTTCTTAAAAACATCTTTTGTAACGAATTAATTCATCCTCTATTATAAAGGCTAAAGTATAATATGACAAAGAATGTCTACGATTCGTGCAATTCACTGTTCAGTCGATTATAATAGGATAGGGATAATTTACATTAAAGGAGTACGGTTATGAATAACCATTCATTTAAAGAATATTCAATAGGCTCAAACGTTGAGCAGATTATAGAGGGATTAGGATTTAATCAGCCGACACCCATTCAGCAAAAAGTCATACCTGCAGCTTTGCGCGGTGAAAGTCTGATTGGTCAGTCACATACAGGTTCTGGTAAAACTCATGCTTACTTGCTGCCGCTTATGGATCAAATTGATGAAGCAGAGCAGGGAGTACAATTTGTTGTTACCGCTCCAACTAGAGAGCTGGCAATGCAAATATATAATGAAGTGAAGAAAGCTGTCCAGCTGGCCAATAAAGAAGAAGTCTGGCGGGCGAGTTTAGTTATCGGAGGTACAGATAAGCAGCGGATGATTGAAAAGCTTGCGGGCAATCCTCCTCAAATTATTGTAGGAACACCAGGAAGAATTCTGGATATGGTTAAAGAGGAAGCAGTAAATGTACATCATGTTAAATCTTTTGTGCTTGATGAAGCTGATCTTATGCTTGATTTAGGCTTTATCGAGGATGTAGATCAAATCCTGATACGCATGAATGAAGATCTTCAATTATTAGTGTTCTCAGCAACAATTCCTGAGAGGCTTCAGCCATTTCTAAAAAAATATTTAGCCAATCCAACCCATATAGAAATTGATGATAACAAGCCTTCCCCGGAGTCTATGGAACATAGACTTGTTGCTTTAAGGCACAAGGATCCTGCAGATCTGATCATGGAGATATCAAAAAGCATTCAGCCTTATTTAGCTATTATTTTTACAAACGGCAAAGAACAGGCGGATGAGCTGGCCTCAGGTCTGCTGGATCGAGGATTGGAAACAGGAGTTCTCCATGGAGGGCTGAGTCCAAGAGAACGAAAAAGAATGTTAAAGGATTTACAAAGCTTACGCTACCAATACATTGTTGCTACTGACCTGGCGTCGAGAGGAATTGATATTCAAGGTGTCAGCCATGTAATTAACGCCAGAATGCCCAAGGAAGAGGAGTTCTATATCCATCGTGTAGGAAGAACCGCAAGGGCAGGTTTAGAAGGTACAGCGATTAATCTTTATGCTGAAGAAGATCTTCCCTTAATCGAAAAGCTGGAAAAACGCGGGTTATCTTTTCACTTTTATGAAATAAAGAATGGGGAATGGGTCGAAGCTAAGTCTTATAAAGAAAGACAGAAGCGTACACCAGTGGAAAATGACCTGCAGAAGAAAGCAAAACAAATGGTGAAAAAACCTAAAAAAGTTAAACCAGGTTACAAAAAGAAAATGAAACAGGATGCAGACAAAAATTATAAAAAGCTTAAAAGAGACAGTTACCGCAAGAAAAGATAGAGAGGGGAACAGCTATGGTTAAAATAGGTTCACATGTATCAATGAAAGGGAAGAAAATGCTGTTAGGTGCTAGTGAGGAAGCTGTATCCTATGGCTCCTCCACATTTATGATTTATACGGGGGCTCCTCAGAATACGAGAAGGCGGCCGATCGAGGAATTAAATATCGAAAATGGAACGGCCCATATGGACGAGAATGGTATAAAGGATATTGTTGTGCACGCGCCGTATATAATTAATATAGGGAATACCACAAAGCCTGAAACGTTTGAACTGGGAGTGGATTTTCTGAGAAATGAGATAGAACGTACAGAAGCCCTTGGTTCAAAACAGATTGTTCTTCATCCCGGATCACATGTTGGACAAGGTGCTGATAAGGGAATTGCAAAAATTATTGAAGGATTAAATGAAGTCCTGCACAAGGACCAGACTGCTCAAATTGCATTAGAAACGATGGCGGGTAAAGGATCTGAATGCGGCCGCAGGTTTGAAGAACTGGCTGAGATTATTGATGGAGTAACACTTAATGATAAATTATCTGTTTGTCTGGATACCTGTCACATTCATGATGCCGGTTATTCCGTAGTTGATGATTTTGATGGGGTACTTAATGAATTTGACAAAATAATTGGAGTGGACCGTATAAAAGTCGTCCATGTTAATGATAGTAAAAACATTCAGGGTGCTGGAAAAGACCGGCATGAAAACATCGGTTTCGGACACATTGGGTTTGATGCTCTCCATTATATAGTTCATCATGACACGTTTAAGGACATACCTAAAATATTGGAAACTCCTTATGTAGGCGAGGATAAAAAGAATAAGCAGCCTCCATATCAATTTGAAATTGATATGCTGAAAAAAGGAATCTATGATGAAGATTTAAAAGAAAAAATTATGAAGCAGTAACCGGCGGTGTATACTCTTCTTTGATGAGCTATGCGAGAGTAAACCGATAGCATATCCTGCTCGTTTAACCGAGTCTGTCCCGCTACGTTGAATCGCTGATAAATATAAAGAACCGCGTATATAAATGGGTAACCGCTGATAAATTCTCTAAAACCGCGGATAATTTCATATTTCCGCTGATATCAATTAAAGGCCCGCTCTCTCCCGCATTAAAAAGGAGAGAGTGGACCTTTTTATTATTTGTACATAAAATTATCGATCGTCCACGAAAAGGAAAAGAAAGAATCCTACTGCTCCTCGCAGCTAGGAAGTTGCTTGCGGAAAACCGCGGGTTTTCCACAAGCCGGAAGAAATTGTTTTATATTTATTGAAGCCATTCTTCTACACCGTACTGTTTGGCGAGGCGGTGAAGTAAAACATCTACTGATTGTGCGGTTTCAACCGAGGTGATTTGAGCTAGTTTGCGAAGCATTCGCTTTCTCCCTTTTTTATCAAAAGGATTTTCTCTATTCTTTTTTAATTCTTTCACGATTTGCTCTGCTTCCTGATAAGTAAGGGGGATATTATGCATTTGACTATAATAAATTAACTCATCTGTGGTTAAGTTTTTCAGTTTATGGGTAATGTACTGTTGGGCTATGTTTTTCATCTATCCGATCTCCTTCTTTTTCTATTCTGTACACCTTATGTCAGCGCAGAGAGAAGCGTTCAATATTTTAGCGTTGAATTCAAATGAGAGCGGACTATTAATAAAGTCAGAGGAGCAGCAGCGGGGAGTGTTATATTTTGAAAAGTGTTACTATGTTTGCTCAAATCAGTTTTACGGTCATCTTAATTACGGGATCTATCTTAATTGTTAATTATTATAAGGATAAAGATCAGCGGACTCTGGCTGAAAAGAATGAACAGCTTTCTGAAGAAAATGAGCAGCTACAGGCAGAAAATGATTATGTATTATCTAAAGATAGAACCGTCGATAATAGTGATTTTGATCAATGGTCATACTTAGAAGATCAAGCGGAGGCATTTCATAAAGATAGTGATGAAGAATTTAAAAAGCCATGGGCTTTATTCATGGTTAAACAATCAGAAAAATATGAGGTGGATCCAGTTGTGGTTTATGAATTATTAAAGGTGGAAACAGGTGACACGTTTAACCCGAAACTGGTCGGACCGGAAACAAAATACGGTAAAGCATACGGAATTGGACAATTCATGAAAAATACAGCTCCCTGGATTGCAGACATGGCCGGACTTCGTTATGAAGAAGAACTGCTTTTCGATCCTTATTATTCCATGCAGCTGGCCGTTGTATATCTGGACTATTTATACAACAAATACAATAATTGGGATGAAGCGCTGACCGCTTATCATCGGGGAGTAGGCGGTTTAAAGAAATATAAGGAAGAAAATGGTGATGCCGAAAGCTGGTATGCTGTAGAAATTCAATCTAAGGCAGACAGCCACGAAACAATAGCCGCTGCAAATTAAAGGAAAACCTCTGCCCAATCAATATGCAGAGGGTTTTTCGCTGTTCTATCCCATTTAATTCCTCACCTAAAAAATGAGTTTCTACAGATACTAAACTTGATTCTCAATCAGAAAGTGAGGGTTTTAAATGGATGAAACAAATAAGTCTGTAGGGGATCAGGAAGAAGAGCTTGAAAAACACGGTGAAGAGATGGATTACTCCACAGAAGTTGAACGAGTAGCCAACCAGCCTGTGTATGGTGAAAGCTATGATGAAGAATTTGCACAAGAAGCTGCTATGCCGATAAATGAACCGGTTAGATCTCAAGAATCGGAAACGAATATGGAAGAAGATGTTAAATCAGGTATGGGCTGGATCGGGTTATCCGCCGCGATTCTTTCCTTTTTCTTTGCACCGTTTCTGCTGGGGATTGTTGGTATTGTTTTTGGAGTAATAAGTAAACGACGTGGAGCAGATACTTTAGGTAATATGGCGATCATCATTAGTATCGTTTCTATCCTATTTTCATTATTTTTGGCTCCAGTTACTCAAATGTTTTAGCATAAAAAAAGGTGGACCGTTAACGGTCCACCTTTTGATTAAGCTTCTTGCTGTTCTTTTTCTAATCGTTCTTTTTCATAATGCTCTTCAGCAAGCTTATCTACTTCTTTTTTCAATTCCTCAACCATTATATCTTCAGGTACCTTGCGGATAATTTCTCCGTGACGGAAAAGAAGACCTTCGCCTCTGGCTCCGGCAATACCGATATCAGCTTCTCTCGCTTCTCCAGGGCCGTTTACCGCACATCCAAGCACAGCTACTTTAATCGGAGCTTTAATGGTTTGAATATACTCTTCCACCTCATTAGCAATCGAAATTAAATCAATTTCGATTCGGCCGCAAGTCGGACATGAGATTAAGGTTGCCGCATTGGAAGCCAGCCCAAAGGATTTTAATAATTCTTTGGCAACTTTCACTTCTTCAACGGGGTCAGCACTTAAGCTTACTCTTAAAGTGCTTCCTATACCTTTACTTAAAATCGCTCCTAATCCTGCTGCACTCTTTACCGTTCCGGCGAATAACGTTCCGGATTCGGTAATGCCTAAGTGAAGAGGATAAGGAATAACTTCAGCCGCTTTTTCATATGCTTCAATTGCTAATTTTACGTCAGAGGCTTTAAGGGAAACGATAATATCATGAAAATCGAGATCCTCTAATATTTTTATGTGATGCAGTGCACTTTCAACCATACCATCTGCAGTAGGGTAGCCATACTTTTCAAGAATATGGCGTTCCAATGAGCCGGCATTAACACCGATACGAATCGGGATATTTTTAGCTTTCGCTGCTTCAACTACGGCCTCTACTTTTTCACGTTTACCAATATTTCCAGGATTTATACGGATCTTATCAGCTCCGCCTTCTATAGCTTTTAGAGCTTTTTTGTAATCAAAGTGAATATCTACGACCAGCGGGATGTTAATTCTTTTCTTAATTTCGGGGATAGCATCAGCTGCCCGGTCGTCTGGACATGCCACTCGAACAACCTGGCATCCAGCTTCCTCTAAACGATGAATTTCAGCTACTGTAGCCTCTACATCGTGTGTTTTTGTTGTAGTCATGGACTGTATCACAACTTGATCAGCTCCACCTATGGTCAGATCACCGACTTTAACAGGTCGAGTATCTTTTCTGTGAATAATTGCCATTAATAATCGCTCCTTTATATCTGAAAAAAGCTCATTATAAAATACCACCTTTCATTATAAGGGGTATTATGATAAATGAGAAGTATAGACACTTAAAACTTTCCTAATCTTTACATGACCAGTAAAATTGTACGCTATCTAAAAAAATTATATCATGAGGTCAGGTGGTTGAAAAACTTTAACAACTCTTTTGAAACAATTTCAGTTTGTCAAACGTATATATTATAGAAGAATCGGAGAGAGGGTGAATGCTGGTGGATTTGTTGACTTATGATTGGATTGTTCTGCTTGTCACTTTATTCGGGACTTTATTTTTAATTGGTGAATTACTTGTTAATATGCGAGGTTTATTTGGAGTCCTCGGACTGGGATTTATAACTGTTTATTTTTATTCCTTTTTAACCCCGGATATGTTTGCTCTTATGATGTTTGTTTATATTCTTGGGTTAGCCCTGATTATAATTGACGGTAAGGTGGTTAATGACGGTACACTTGCTACGATTGGAGCCACTGCTATGGTTATTGCAGTAGGATTTAGTGCGCCAAACTGGGTTTCAGGATTGTATGCTGTTATAGGTGTATTAATTGGAGGAGCATCGTCTCTTATGTTTTTGAGGGTTTTTAAACGCAGAGAGATGTGGACGAAAATTGCGTTAGTGGATCAATTAAGTTCAGAAATGGGATATAATTCGATGAAAGAATCGTATTCGGGCTTAGTTGATCAAACAGGAAAAGCTCTTACCGACATGAGGCCCGTAGGAACCATTCAGATTGAAGAAGAAGAGTACAGCGCAATATCCAATGCACAATGGATATACAAAGGGGAATCAGTTAGAGTAGTATCTGTAGATGGTACAAGAATTTTAGTGAAAAAAATAGCCGATCCTATAGAAAAATAGACCCGCATGGTTATGCCGGTCTATTTTTTATGGGAATATGTCTAAGTACAAGCCCTACATAGGCCATTGATGTCAAGAGATAAAGAAATATTAATAAAGTGCTTGAGTAGATCAAACTTTCTAACAGCACAAATACTATAGTTGGAGCTGTTACGGAGAAAGCAGTAACGTTCCACAGCTGTTTATAGTCAGCCCGTAACCGGCGCATACGGCTGTAGAGGAGAGCCATACTAGCAAGTATAGACACTACACTAAACAAAACGGCCGCTATAAAAAAGTAAAGAAAAGGCAGAAATATAACGATAAAAATACCGCTTGAAACTCCATTTGAAGGCTTCTCTCCAGAAAATAAATATGTAAACATGGTGCTTAGTAGTACAGGCAGCAAAGTGATTAGGCTTAAAAAAAACAAATAGCTTATGGCTTTACCCATAGGCTGGATTCGAAAGGCTGCCATCATCTTACTATGATAAAAGCTTTTAAGCATCTGCTCGGTTTTACTCATTTGTAAATATCTCCTTTACATTTATCGTATCTATCGTAAGCGACAACTGGCTGTGAAGGCAAGATGAAAAAAGAAAAGTAATGACTAAAATAACGCGAATGTAAATTTAATGTTAAGATTCACGAATACCCTTTACAAAGCATTTTTATATCGTCAATAATGAGGAAGGTATTTTTAAAAAAAGAGAAAAAACATGGATGAAGAAAGGGTGGAGGAAAAATGGAAGTCAATATTCAAGAAATGATTTTTGAATTTATTGGTGGATTAGGTATTTTCCTATTTGGTCTGAAATATATGGCTGACGGGCTGCAGCGTACAGCAGGTGATCGTCTTAGAGAGATTCTGGATAAGTTCACGAGTAATCCATTAATGGGTGTACTTGCTGGTTTATTTGTTACAGTTCTAGTGCAAAGCAGTTCCACGACTACAGTACTAACGGTAGGTTTAGTTAATGCCGGTTTTATGACTTTTAGGCAGGCTATTGGTGTAATTATGGGGGCTAACATTGGTACCACTGTAACTGCCTTTATTATAGGTATCGAGATTGGTGCATACGGTCTTCCGATTCTGGCTGTCGGCGCATTTATGCTTTTCTTCTTTAAAAATAAAAAAGTGGCCAACTTTGGACAATTGTTCTTTGGTTTAGGTTCGTTATTTTATGGCTTAGAAATTATGAGCGGTGGTATGAAACCACTTAGAGATTTACAATCGTTCCAAGATTTAACAGTAAGTATGAGTGATAACCCAATTCTTGGGGTAGTAATCGGAACCTTGTTCACAGTTATTGTACAAAGTTCAAGTGCTACAATTGGAGTGCTCCAACAACTGATGGGAGAGGGACTTGTAGATTTAAATGCAGCCCTTCCAGTTCTGTTTGGTGATAATATTGGTACAACTATTACTGCTGTATTAGCGGCTTTAGGTGCAAGTGTAGGAGCTAAACGCGCAGCAGCTGCACACGTTATATTTAACGTGTTGGGTGCTGTTGTATTCCTAATCTTGCTAGCGCCTTTCCATTTATTTGTAGAGTGGATGCAGAACTCCTTCGACCTAAACCCGGAAATGACAATAGCTTTTGCACATGGTTCATTTAACGTGGCCAATACTATTATTCAGTTTCCTTTCATCGCTGTATTAGCTTGGGTTGTAATGAGGATCGTACCGGGACAGGATTCTGAAATTGAGTATAAGCCTCAGCACCTGGATCCAATCTTTATTGAGCAGTCTCCATCCTTAGCATTGGATCAGGCAAAAGAGGAAGTAATTCGAATGGGAGAATATGCGTATAAAGGGCTGGAAGAAACGAGCCTGTATTTAAATAACAAGCAGCAGAAACATTCGGAGCTTGCTATGCAAATTGAAGAGGCATTAAATAATTTAGATCGAAAAATCACTGATTATTTAGTTGATCTGTCTCAAGCCCAGCTGTCAGATGAAGACAGCCATAAACACACTGCCTTAATGGATTCTGTTCGGGATATTGAACGTATTGGTGATCACTTTGAAAATATTATCGAGCTTATAGATTATAAAAATTCAAATAAAGTTATTTTAACTGAGCAGGCTGTCGAAGATTTAAATGAAATGTTTGACCTGACATTAATGACAGTTAAACAAGCGACGAAATCCCTGGAGTTTATGGATCGTGAAGAAGCGCTCTCAGTTGTACAGAAAGAGAATGAATTAGATCGTATGGAAAGAACCTTCCGTAAAAAGCATATTATTCGTATGAATGAAGGTCTATGTACAGGTCAGGCAGGCATTGTATTCGTTGATATGCTGAGCAACCTTGAGCGTATTGGCGACCATGCCGTTAATATTGCAGAAGAAGTACTCGGAGAAAAAGAAAGTCTATAACCCTTTGAAGAACCGCTGAAAAGTCAGCGGTTCTTTATTTAAAAAATCTTATTGAAATATATTGAAACGAATTCGGTGACGTGCTATATTAATTTTGTTGCCAAAAACATTGTATTCATGTTGTTGACAGTTTGTTGAAACCATGATATATTTATTTGCGTCGCTTCATTCGAAGTCGATCATACTTACTCATCATGGCGGCGTAGCTCAGCTGGCTAGAGCGTACGGTTCATACCCGTGAGGTCGGGGGTTCGATCCCCTCCGCCGCTACTACCAAGTGCAATGATTTTAACCCGCGAGTAATCACGCTGAAGTAAGAGTTGAATGTTTTTTGACAGATGCAGAATGTATCATGAATAGAACAGCTTACATATTGTACTAATTTAACATGGCGGTTGTGGCGAAGTGGTTAACGCACCGGATTGTGGTTCCGGCATTCGTGGGTTCGATTCCCATCAGCCGCCCCATGTTGGACCCTTAGCTCAGCTGGTTAGAGCTATCGGCTCATAACCGATCGGTCGCAGGTTCGAGTCCTGCAGGGTCCACCATTTTTTTGCGGAGGAGTACCCAAGTTCGGCTGAAGGGAGCGGTCTTGAAAACCGCCAGGGGCTTCACGGCCCGCGGGGGTTCGAATCCCTCCTCCTCCGCCATTACATATTGCCGAAGTTTGATTTAGAAGACAGAACCTTATAGCGGCTCGGTAGCTCAGTCGGTAGAGCAACGGACTGAAAATCCGTGTGTCGGCGGTTCGATTCCGTCCCGAGCCACCATTCCAGACAAGCAGATCAAGCTTGTTTTTTTATGTTTTAAAAATAGAAAAACGGGAATGCTTATTTACGGAAATTCATTTGATGAAGCGAGGCAAATGATTTGCAAGAAAATTTTCATTTTGGTAATGTACAGTTGTGGAGTGAAAATCTTCACAAAATGTACATACTATTTTAAGGAGGAGTTAAACATGGCTAAATTTGAACTACCAGAACTACCTTACGCATATGATGCACTTGAACCAACTATTGATAAGGAAACTATGAACATCCACCATACGAAACACCACAACACTTATGTGACGAAGCTGAACAGCGCACTTGAAGGACATGCAGATCTTCAAGATAAGTCTCTTGAGGAACTTCTGGCAAATAACCTTGAAGTTGTACCTGAAGACATTAAAACTGCAGTTCGCAACAACGGGGGCGGCCATGCCAACCACAGCCTTTTCTGGACAATCCTTTCACCAAACGGCAGTGGACAGCCTTCTGGAGAATTGGCATCTAAAATTGAAGAAACGTTTGGCGGCTTCGACAAATTTCAAGAAAAGTTTGAAGCTACAGCTTTAGGGCGTTTTGGATCCGGCTGGGCCTGGCTTGTAGTAAACAATGGTCAGCTTGAAGTAATTGATACACTGAACCAGGACTCTCCTTTAATGGAAGGTAAAACTCCAATTTTAGGTCTTGATGTTTGGGAGCATGCATACTACCTGAACTATCAAAACCGCCGTCCTGATTATGCGAAAGCATTCTGGAACGTAGTCAACTGGGATGAAGTTTCTAAGCGTTACGACGCTGCAAAATAATAAAGAGTCAGAAGGATACAGATTAGTTTCTGTATCCTTCTTTTTGTATATCTCCATTTGTTCTGATCACACTAAGAACAGATGGTTAAAGGAGATATACAATTATGCTGAATATGTTAAAGGTGTGGTTAAAGCAGGAAAATGTATCAAGGGATCTAATTTTCTTATTATTAATTGGGGGACTCTATTCTTTAGGAATATTCTTGTCAAGCACATTTGTAAATATCTATTTGTGGAAGCAGTCCAACAGTTATACAGATATTGCATTATATAATTTGAGCATATATATCATGCAGCCACTGACGTTTATTTTTGCCGGGAAATGTGCCAAAAAGATTGACCGGGTAATTGTATTGCGTGCAGGTGTTATTGTTCTCTCAGCTTTCTTTCTTGCGGTACTTATTATCGGAGAAAGAGCTGCCCAATTTAACATACTGCTGGGGTCTCTTCTTGGTGTAGGGTATGGCTTCTATTGGCTGGCGTACAACGTACTCACCTTTGAAATTACAGAGCCCGATACAAGAGACTTCTTTAATGGATTTCTAGGGGTGCTGCAATCATTCGGAGGGATGACGGGACCGCTGTTTGCCGGTTTCGTCATTTCAAGGTTGGATCAATTGACAGGTTATACTGTTATTTTTGCCATTTCCTTCAGCTTTTTTATTTTAGCTGTGTTTATCAGCTTTGGCTTATCAAGAAGAAAAGCTAAAGGGAATTTTTCGTTTCGCAGGATAATATTAGAGAGAAAATACAATACAAATTGGAGCAGGATTTTACAAGCTCATGTAGCTCAAGGATTTAGAGAAGGTACGTTTTTATTTGCGGTAACCATCTGGGTGTATTTATTGACAAGAGATGAGTTTATCCTGGGTGTCTATAATCTCGTATATTCTGGTTTCTCATTTTTATTATTTTTCTTAGTGACGAGAATTGTTAAACCAAGCCGGCGAAAACAGGCGATTTTTTATGCGGGGCTGGCGCTTTATTTGTCCGTATTGTTACTGTTGATGGGAGAAAGCTTATCCTTACTGCTTTTTTATGGAGCTGTTACAGGTGTGTTTTTTCCGCTTTTATATGTTCCGTATCAATCACTTTCATATGACGTTATAGGGAAGTCCTGGAATGCTGGGGAAATGAGAATTGAATACATTGTTGTTCGTGAAATCTTTTTAAACGCTGGCCGAGTTCTGTCTATTGTAGTGTTTTTAATTGCTATTGCCTTTATTCCTCCTGAAACAGGAATTCCATATATATTGCTGATTATAGGCGGAGGCTACTTTTTAATATACTTTTTAATCAAAGATATACAATTCAAAACGAAAGACTCGGCACAGAATTAAAACTTTTTCTTCAATTTTTCCACTGTTTTCTAACCTTCATTCAATGGTATACTATAGGTTGGAATCTTTAGTAGTAAGGGAGAGGAACTATGGGGAAGAAGTCAAACAAAAAGAAATCACACGTACCTTTCCGTTTAAATATTATCTTCTTTATTGTTTTTCTTCTTTTTGCTGGATTAATACTTCAGTTAGGAGTTGTACAAATTTTAACTGGAGAGTCAGCACAGGAAGAAATTGATCGTACGGAAAATACGACCACCACAATACCTGTTCCAAGAGGAGAAATGTATGACCGTTATGGGCGGGTGATGGTAAATAACGAACCTCTTTACTCGATTACATATACGCCGCCTAAAGGGGTACAGCCACAGGATCGTCTGGAAGTTGCAGAAGCAATGGCAGAGTATATTGAAATGGATTTTGAAGATGAATTAACAGAGAGAGACTTAAAAGATTATTACTTTATTCAGAATGAAGAAGAAGTAACTGAACGACTTTCCGAAGAAGACTTGGAAGATCTAGACAACGGGGAAGTGTATCAAGCCCAAATTGACAGTATTACAGAAGAAGAAATCGATAGTTTTGATGACGAGACGAAAGAAATTATCGCGATAAAAAAAGAACTTGATCAGGCTTATACTTTATCACCTCATATTGTAAAGAATGCTGAGATTTCTCAGGAGGAATACTCTACGGTAGCTGAACATTTGTCTGAACTGCCGGGTGTCAATGTAACTTCAGATTGGGACAGGGAATATCCTTTCGAAAATACATTCAGGGGATTTCTAGGCGGCATCACTTCAAGTGACCAAGGGATTCCTCAAGATGAAGAGGATTATTACATGTCGCTGGATTACAGCCGTAATGACCGGGTAGGTACAAGCGGTCTTGAAGAGCAGTATGAGAATGTATTAAGGGGTACTAAAGAAAAGGTACAATATACAACAGATAAAGATAACAATGTGATTGATACAGAAGTAGTTCGAGAAGGCTCAAGAGGTAAAGATCTTATGCTTTCTTTAGATATTGAATTACAGGAAGAGGTTGACCGTATTGTAGAGGACGAACTCGTTAAAGCTATTGAAGAAGATCCACAGGCGAACAGACATATGGAAAATGCTATTGTCGTTATGTCCGACCCTAATAATGGAGAAGTGCTTGCTGTTTCAGGTAAAGAGTATAACCGGGACAGGGAGTCAGGGGATGATAAAGTATCTGATGCCTCCTATCAATCCGTTTATAACGCTTATATGCCGGGCTCTACGGTTAAAGGTGCTACGGTCCTTACAGGACTTGAAGAAGGTGTAATTACACCCAGCACGGTAGTGAATGATAGGACATTAAGATTTCAAGGTACGCCTAATAAGAGTTCTTATAGGCCAGGAATCGGTAATGTCAATTATCGCCAGGCGCTGCAGCAGTCTTCAAACGTCTATATGTTTTTTATTGCCATGTGGATGGGCGGACATGAGTATGTGAATAATGGTCCGTTAGGGTTAGAAAGTGATACATTGCAGCGTTTTGTCTATCATTTTAATCAATTCGGATTAGGGGTAGAAACAGGGATTGACTTTCCTTATGAATCTAGAGGTTCTGAGGAATTAAACTTTAGTAACCCTGGTAACGTGCTGGATTATTCTATCGGCCAGTATAGCACGTATACGGCAATGCAGCTCAATCAGTATGTTTCTACAATTGCCAACGGCGGGCAGAGAGTTGAACCTAAGCTGGTTAAAGAAGTACACAACCCTAATCAGGAAGAAGAGGGACTTGGGCCATTGTATGATAAAAATGATACGACAGTAATGAATAATTTAACAATGGAAAATGAAGACATAACTAGAGTGCAGGAAGCATTTCGAGATGTGATGCTCCCTGGCGGTACTGCATCCGGATATTTTGATGGCGCGGACTACCAGCCTGCTGGTAAGACAGGTACAGCTCAGGAAATTGTAACGGAACGAGACGAAGACGGGGACATTGTTTATGATGAAGCGGGAGATCCTGTTCAGTATGAGACCCTGAACTTGACGATGGTAGGATATGCCCCATTTGATAACCCAGAGGTTGCTTTTTCCGTGATGGTACCATTTACAGGCGAGGATGCGGATACAAGTATAAACGGAGAGATTGCCCGTAAAATTATGGATGCTTATTTCGATCTTAAAGAAGAACGAGAAGAAGATGGAATAAACCTTGAATTAACGGAAGCAGACGAGAAAACAGAAGAAATTGAAGAGGATGAAGAGTAATGCTGAGGCATTGCTCTTTTTTTGTGGTCTGGGAAGCTTAAATACTCTCACTATTAGCAATCCGCCTTGCGGTAGAATGACCGATTCCTTCAGTTGTATTGACTATTAGTTCAACAATTCATATATATACATAGAAATTATCATATTTACAAAACATTTACGTTTGATTCATATGCAATTAAAACTCCACCTTTAGTATATGAATTGTGAGTTGGTCAAGCCAAAATCCAAAACATTTAGAGAATGTAGGGGGAGTAAAGATGAAGAGCTTTAAAAGATTAGCACTACTATTTGCGTTCTTTTTAGTAGTCGGGGTACTTGCTGCATGCGGAGGATCTTCCGAGGAAGGAAATTCAGGTTCTGAAGACGGAGGATCTGAAGAAGGATCTGGTGAATCAGGTTCAATCACTGTTGGTGGTTCAAGTGCAATGCAGCCTCTAGTTGCAGCAGCAGCTGAAGAATTCACAGCTGAAAACTCTGACGCTCAAATCGATGTTCAAGGCGGCGGAAGCGGTACTGGTTTGAGTGAAGTTGCAGCAGGCAACTTTGACATTGGTAACTCAGATTACTTTGCTGAAACTAAGGACGATATTGACGCTGAAGAACTTGTCGACCACAAAGTAGCCGTTGTAGGTATGACTGCAGCCGCTCACCCAGAAGTTGGCGTTGATAACTTATCTAAAGATGAACTTAAAGAAATTTTCACAGGAGAAATCACAAACTGGTCTGAAGTTGGCGGAGCAGATGAAGAAATCACCTTGGTTAACCGTCCTGACGGTTCAGGCACTCGTGCTACTTTCAACGAATTCGGACTAGACGGTGAGGAACCTGCTGAAGGCATTACAGAAGACTCTTCCAACCGTGTTATGCAAATCGTAAATGATACTCCTGGGGCAGTAGGTTATCTATCCTTCGCTTACTTTGAACGCAACGAAGACATTGTACCGCTGGGTGTTGACGGAGTAGAACCTACTGATGAAAACGTAAAAACAGGGGAATTCCCGATTTGGGCATATCAGCACAGCTACACGCAGGGCGAACCTGAAGGTCTGGAAAAAGAATTTCTTGATTATATGATGAGTGAAGAAATTCAAACATCTCTACTGCCGGATCAAGGATATATTCCTGCTACTGAAATGGAAGTAGAACGGGACGCTGAAGGTAACGAATCAGATATTGAGTAAGATTTATAACTAACAATTTAATCGGGATATCATAAGGGTTGGCCTGAGAATCTGAACATAAATTAATGAATTTTTTCTTGATTCATTAATTCGTCGGATGTCCGGGTTCAACCCATTTCCCATGCTTTAGGAGGATATTTATGGAGAACGCTCAGAAGAGTGAGACTAACAATCATAGATTACTAAAGAAGAACGGCTCTTCCAGTAAGAAGAATGAAAAGAGGGGCAAAGCTCTAGTATATTCCAGTGCAGCTATCGTTATCATAGCTACGCTTGCGATCACTCTTTTCCTGGGGTATAAAGGAATTCGTACGTTCTTTGTATTTGATGTAAGTGTATGGAACTTTCTGACGACAACCGACTGGGATGGTACTGAAAACAGTGGTGCCTTCTCATTTATATTCGGTTCATTTGCAGTTACATTTCTAGCCGCTTTAGTAGCTGCGCCATTAGGTATAGGCAGCGCAATTTTCATGACGGAAATTGCAAAAAAATGGGGGCAGAAAGTTCTTCAACCTGTTATTGAGATATTAGTCGGAATTCCTTCCGTTGTTTATGGACTAATTGGTGTTACAGTAATTGTCCCTCTGCTTAGAGATAATGTAGGAGGTCTCGGCTTTAGCTTGCTGGCGGGAATGATTGTTGTAGGAGTTATGATCCTGCCAACGATTACTAGTATTTCTGCAGATGCAATTAAAGCCATCCCGCAAGACATTAAAGATGCCTCTTATGGCCTTGGGGCTACAAGATGGCAGACGATTTATAAAGTTATTATTCCGGCAGCACTGCCGTCATTAATGACAGCAATAGTTCTAGGCATGGCACGCGCCTTCGGAGAAGCTTTAGCTGTTCAAATGGTTATAGGTAACGTAAAAGGTCTTCCCGAGTCAATTACGGATCAGGCCGCTACGTTAACATCTATTATTACGCTGGATATGCCTCACACCACTTATGGAAGTGTGCATAACAGCTTGCTATGGTCACTGGGATTATTCTTATTAATTATGTCCTATGTGTTTATTATTATCATTCGTTTTGTGTCCTCAAGGAGGAAAGTATAATGAGTAGACGAATCATAAACAATTTCGCAACATCTGTTTTCATTTTGTGTGCCGTAATAATGACAGCAACCCTTGTATATTTATTAGGGTACATTCTAACAAATGGCCTTTCTAATGTAGACTGGTCTTTCTTAACAACTAACTCCAGTTCAGCAATGGAAGGCGGAGGAATTAAAAATCAGCTTTGGAATTCTTTCTATATCCTCGTAGTAACATTGATTTTGTCTGTGCCGTTAGGTGTATTAGGCGGTATCTATCTGGCGGAATATGCCAGACCGGGGAAATTAACGAATGTTATTCGTACAAGTGTAGAAGTATTATCATCACTTCCTTCTATAGTAGTAGGAATGTTTGGTTTGCTTGTTTTCGTTCAATATGCCGGATTAGGGTATTCAATAATTGCAGGTGCGCTGGCACTCACAGTATTTAACCTGCCAATAATCGTTCGTGTAACAGAAGACTCGATTCGCTCTGTTCCTAAGAAACAGAAAAATGCCAGTCTTGCCCTTGGAATTACTCATTGGCATACAGTCAAAACCGTACTGGTACCAGCGGCTTTCCCTGGAATTTTAACTGGTATATTACTGTCAGCAGGACGTATTTTCGGTGAGGCAGCAGCTTTATTATTCACAGCGGGCCTATCCACAAACAACTTACAATTTGATACGTGGAATCCCTTTAATTCCGATTCCCCATTAAACCCTTTCCGATCAGCTGAAACTTTGTCTGTGCATATTTGGAAAGTCAACTCTCAGGGAATTATGCCCGACGTAGACGAGATTGCAAGTGGATCTGCTGCCGTTCTGATTCTTTTTGTACTAGTGTTTAATGTTACGGCACGTGTTATAGGAAACATTATTTATAACAAGATTACCGGTTCAAAATAAGAAAGGGGATTCTTCATGTTAAAGGTAAAAAAACATGCTGAAAATAATTATGGCGAGAGCCAGACTAAAGAGAGAACCTTGGATAAAACGAATGAACCTGAGTTTAACTCCCTGCTTGATTTACGCAATTTGAGCGTATATTACGGTGACCATCAGGCCGTAAAAAACGTATCGATGCCGATAGAGAAAAATAAAGTTACGGCGTTCATTGGACCTTCAGGATGTGGTAAATCAACCCTCCTGCGCACAATCAACCGTATGAACGACCAAATTCCTATTGCTCACTATGATGGAGAAATTAATTATGATGGGGTAAACATTCTAAACAAAGATATTGACGTTGTCGCCTTAAGAAAAGAAATCGGCATGGTGTTCCAGGAACCGAATCCATTTCCGAAACCAATTAGAAAGAATATCACTCATGCGTTGAAATTTATGGGTATGGCTAAATCAAATATGAATGAAATAGTAGAAAATTCACTGAAGCAGGCAGCATTATGGGATGAAATTAAAGACAGACTGGGCGATTCTGCTCTCTCGCTTTCAGGGGGACAGCAGCAACGACTTTGTATTGCAAGGGCGTTGGCTCTTCAGCCTAATGTATTGCTGTTGGATGAACCTACTTCAGCGCTCGATCCTATTTCCAGTGCTAAAGTAGAAGACCTGGTCATGGAGCTTAAACAACATTATACGATCGCAATCGTAACTCACAATATGGAGCAGGCAGCTCGGATTTCAGATAACACGGCTTTCCTATACAATGGTGATTTAATTGAATTTGGAAACACATCCGACCTGTTTACGAATCCTAAAGAACAACGTACGGAAGATTATATTTCTGGAAAGTTCAGTTAAGGTTATTAACTATTATATATATGCAGATAAATTTTCAGTAGAGAGATATTTTTCTTGTAAAGGGATGAGTTCAAATGGAGAAACACTCTTATGAGGTGGAAAACTTAAATTTATGGTATGGCAGTTCTCAAGCTTTACATGAAGTGAAGATGGATATCCCTTCCAATCAGGTGACCGCAATAATAGGACCTTCAGGCTGTGGGAAGTCCACTTTCTTAAAAGCTTTAAATAGAATGGTGGAAATGGTGCCTGGTGTTAAAGTGGCAGGTAATATTAAATATAACGGAGATGATATTTTATCATCAAAATATCATCCAGAAGAGTTGAGAACAAAAGTTGGGATGGTATTTCAACATCCCAATCCGTTTCCTAAATCTATTTATGACAACGTGGCATTTGGTGCCAGAGTTAAAGGGATTCGTAAAAAAGCCGTATTAGATGAAATGGTGGAAAAAAGCTTAAAGCGGGCAGCCATATGGGATGAAGTAAAAGATCGATTAAATAAAAACGCTATGGGGTTATCCGGCGGACAGCAGCAAAGAATCTGCATTGCCCGGGCGATTGCTAATGAACCTGATGTTGTACTTATGGATGAACCTACTTCTGCGTTAGATCCAATCTCTACACTCAGGGTTGAGGAATTAATTCAGCAGCTGAAGGAACATTACACTATAGTGGTGGTCACACACAATATGCAGCAGGCCTCACGTATATCAGACCGTACGGCTTTCTTCTTAAATGGAGAAATTATTGAATATGATAACACAGACCAGATCTTTTCTAATCCTAGAGATAGACGCACTGAAGATTATATTAGTGGAAGGTTTGGTTAATACCAAGGGGGAAACCATCTATGCAAACAAGGCGTTTTTTTAATGAAGAGCTGCAACAGCTAAAGCTTGAAGTAGAAGAATTAGCAGAGGACACAAAGAAAGTTCTTACTACCTCTGTTGAGGCGTTATATAATAGTGATCTTAAAACTGCTCAACGTATCATTGAAGAAGATCACATTTATAATGAGAAAGAGCAGCATATAAACGATTCTGCATTAGTGATGATTGCAAAACAACAGCCTGTAGCATCCGATTTAAGAAGATTAATTGCAGCTATTAAAATATCAAGTGATTTAGAAAGAATGGCCGATCATGGGAAAAACATTGCTAAAGCCACTCTTTTTCTAGGAGATGACCATCCGATTTCCATTCACTCTACCATTAAGGAAATGACGGAAATTGCTGTGTCTATGGTCGACATTGCTGTGAAAGGATATCATAACGAGGATATTTCTTTTGCGAGGGTACTGGCAGAAAAAGACGATAAAGTTGATGAACTGTATGGTCGTGTGACTAAGGATCTCTTAGAATTAACGGCAAATAACCCTGATCAAATTCAATATATTATGCAGACAGCCTACACTTCAAGATATATTGAACGTTTCGCTGATCACCTGACTAATATAGGTGAAAGCATTCTCTATTTAGTTAAAGGTGTTTCCTATGATTTAAATGAATAGTTTTAAAGAGGACCCCTGAAATTATATGGGGTCCTTCCTGTGTTTTGAAAACTATCTTGTTATTGCGTCTGCCACTTCATCTCTATTCATGCCGCTGTTCAATTCAAACTCTCCAATTTGAATATACTGGGTCAGCTTGCGGTCTGATAAATACTTGTCGAATGAATTCGCATTATCTATAATACCTTCTCGTTCAAGAGATTGACTAATGTCTGTGGAACTGATCCCTTCTTTTATTACTAACGTGTAGGTGTCAGAACCATTTGTCTCATTATCCTGTTTTTTAGATTGCTCTTCTTCTTCAGACTTTTCTTCCTCGGAGCTCGTATTGCTGCTCTCTTCTTTGGTTTCATCATTTGTCTGCTCGCTTAAAGCTTCATTAATCTGCTGTTGAAGTTCTTCATCAGAAAGAACTTGATAATTGCTTTCTTCTAGTCTCTGAATCATTTCACTTTCATTCATTGAAGTGTTGGTACCCTCAGCAGTTTTGTCTGGAGAGAGCCAGTAAGCAGAACTTAAAATTACAGTTGAAACGGCTATCCCCAGTGAGAAAAAACGAACCGAATGCTTCATTGACTGACACCCTTTGGAGAGTAATGATGGACAATCGAATGGACCTCTTGAATGCTCATATTTGTTTCTTTAGCAATCCGTTCAGTTGAGTATCCGCCCTGGTACATACTTTTAATGGTCTGTACTAATGAAGTAGACGAAGGAGCAGATGGACGAGTCTGCTTTATCATTTCTTCAGGCAGCTCTCCTGCTAATAACTCTTCTTCAAGAACATTGAGCTTTTTCTTCACTTGATATGTATCCTGCATCATTTGGATGGACATTTGTTCGACCTGATCTTCCACGTCCTTTAGTCGATCATTCATGAAGAATGATGCAATGAAGAGTACAACACTAATAGAAGCTAATGTAAGTAATGTAGTAATCATTTGTTGAATTCCTCTCTTTCCACGTTCAGTTATACCATATTTAAATAAATAATTCTATAATCTATTTCGTCTATTTACATTACACACTTGAAAGGAGCAGGAAGTTTTGGTACGATTATAAAGTCTGATTATGTGGATAAAGACAGTGAATTGAATCATGATTTGGAGGGATAAACCATGCGTGTAAATGTCACACTTGCTTGCACTGAAACTGGTGACCGCAATTATATTACTACAAAAAACAAGCGTACAAACCCTGAACGTATCGAGCTTAAAAAATACAGCCCGCGTGTTGGGAAGCATACGCTTCATCGTGAGACCAAATAAGCAGCGGAGTTTATACTCTGCTGTTTTTTTATAGGGATGATTATAATGAAGAAACAGTTATTAAGAGAGCAAGGAAAGCTTATCCTTAAATCATTTACGAAAGCTGAGAAGACATCCGTTGAAGAACGGCTCTATCAACAGCTATTTCAATCCAACCTTTTTAAACACTCGGAGACAGTGGCGCTGACTGTATCTTTGGCTGATGAATGGAATACTTATCCAATAATTGAACAAGCATGGAAAGAACACAAACAAGTTCTCGTACCTAAATGTGATCGAAACACTAAGGCGATGACGTTTTATCAATTAGAGAACCTGGATCAATTAGAGACTGTATATTATGGGTTAAAAGAGCCATCTCCTGAAATTTCTAAGTTAGTTAAGAAATCATATATTCAATTAATAGTGGTCCCCGGACTCCTCTTTGATCATAAAGGATTTAGAATCGGTTACGGCGGCGGATTCTATGATCGATATTTAAAGGATTATCAAGGGACCACTGCTTCATTGTTATCAAGGAAACAATTAATTGAGAAAGTTCCTTCTGAACCATTTGACCAGCCTGTTCAGCAATTATTTACAGAAGATGGGATCATAAAGACGACCGGTTATAGGAATAATCAGCACTGATTTCGTGAAAACTAAACCGAACCTAAATTATCGGGAGGTTTTCAAGATGAAAGATAAAAGTCTCTTTTTTAGTCTGCTGCTGATTCCTGCTGGAGCCATTTTATTTATACAACGAAATAAACTTATTCCTTTTATTGCTTCTGTCCCCATATTAAGAAAATTCAGTGTGCGTTTTTTAATGAAGCTGCCTTTCGTCAGACAAAAACTAATAGGAAATCTTTTTAAGTAAAACTACCTTCACCTGCGGTAGTTTTTATTTTTGCCGTCTGAGAATAAATTTACTTATAGAGCAATTTTCAGAGCATGCGCGCAAGTAGTCGCCTCATAAGTTACCCACGATGAGAAAGGGATAGCTCCCTTCCTGAAGAGGTTTTTACTTCGTGGTTCCAGGCTGTTGAGCCTTTGTTCTTGGCCCGGCATGCCATGGGCATGGTATTATTTTCTTATAAGGAGGGGAGAGGACGTGTATATTAAACAGGAGTTTTACTTATGGAGGTTATGCTATGACTTAGTTGTTAAACATAACTGCGACCTGGTGTTTGTTGATGAGAATAGCAGCGAAGTCTGGCTGGTTAAAGAAGTGCGGGGCAGAAAAGACGTGGTCAGAATAGTGCACAAGGAAATAAATTGGAGAAATGAACTTAAGCGGGATGTCGAGTATACTCAAGAGCAGGTGCGTAAAAATAAACATCTGTTTCAAGGCAGCCGCATTCATTTTCATTGTGTGTTTCTTTCTGAATTCCCTCCTGTAGACCATTGGGAAGACATTAAATTTGAATCAAATAAGCGTGTGAAAGAATTAAATGTGTATTATATGGATGATCAAGAAAAATCAAAAGAGCTTCCCGAATTTATGAACACCTTTCAAATTCCTGTTCAGCCTTATAGAACAGATAAAGATGAGATAGAGTATGAAAGACAAGGACAGTACTTAAAACAGCAAATCATATCTATTCACGAGAAAAGAAATAGAGAGCTGCAGGAAGTGTTTTCCTATGGGAAATCCATTTTTACTTTTGTGTTCATTCTCATCAATTTACTTGTTTTTGCTATGATGGAGCGGGTTGGTGGAAGTACTTCTGCAGCCACCCTCATAGAATTTGGTGCTAAATACAACCCGGAGATTCTTAAAGGGGAATGGTGGAGAATTATTACTTCCATGTTTCTTCATATAGGAATCGTACATTTACTTATGAACATGCTTGCTTTGTTTTATTTAGGTATAGCAGTGGAGAAAATTTATGGGTCCTACCGCTTTGTGTTGATTTTCTTTTTAGCTGGAATTTTTGGCGGGACCGCTAGTTTTATGCTAAATCCCAATATTGCTGCCGGAGCGTCTGGAGCTATATTTGGTTTGTTTGGAGCCCTGCTTTATTTTGGTCTGAACAAGAAGCGGGTATTTTTTCAGACAATGGGATATAATCTGCTCACCATTATTGGGATTAATCTAGCATTTGGCATCATAGTTCCTCAAATTGATAATGGAGCTCACGTAGGCGGGTTGATTGGAGGGTTTATCGCCTCCATGATGACAGGGCTGCCCAAACAAATCCACCTGAAGAAAAGAAGGATCTTTGCAGGACTGCTGTATGGAACGATAATGTTTACGATGATCAGCATCGGGATTTCAAAAGGATAAGGACGAACAATATAGGAAAGAACTGCAGTCTGTTAATCTGCAGCTCTTTCGCCTGATTTATTGGCTGTGCTGTAGTTGGACTTTATTCAATAATACTGAATGAGCTGTTTTTTTTCACCCTGATCGTCCTCAAATAATACCATTAAGTGTTTGCCTTTTTTATCAAAAAGCAGTAATGGAATATAGCTTTGAATAGGATGCTTCGATTTAGCATCTCTAATCCCAAGGATGTAATTCTTGTACAGCCCTTCCCATAATTGGCCTGAAATACGACTGTATTGGTCGCCTGTTGTATAGGGGAAAGGATTTTCTTCATTAAATTCAGGCAGGTCAGTGAGTGGTACCTGTTCATATTGGCTTTCAGGGATTTGATAGAAAGCTAAAAGTTCGTCCCACTGCGCCTTAAGCTGTTGGTAGATAGAATGGTCCAGTTTATTCTGCCAATCTTCCTCTTCCTTCGTTTTTGCGGACTTAAAGGCCATTCGATTCGTGTAAGGCGAGTCGATAATATACAATTGATCACTTGTAGTTGCCTGAATACTGTTAATTACCTCTTCGTCTTTATGTATTTCGCCGTGATGAAAAGAAAGTGCTTCATATTTCTTCGTATCCTCTCCGTGAAGAGTAGAATGTTTACTCAATTCATCTGTGTTTTCCTGCCATTTATTTATAACCCCTTTTAATCTGCCATTTACATAAAGCAGTGAAACATCCTGCCTGAGGTAAACCGGCTGATCGCTCTTGGACGAAATTTCCCAGCCTATTTCATACTCATCGGCTCCTTCCCCTTCTTGATAAGAAAGAGAAGTTTCTGCTTTTTCAAATGTTACATCTTCATCAGTAGGGAAGTATTTCACAACTGCTTCCTCTTTAGAAATAGTATAAAAATAAAAGACCATCAAAAAGACAAGAGTGGCACAAATCGATAACCAAATGTATTTCAATTGTCCGCATCCCCTTTAATTACGCTATATTATACATCTATGATTGAAATGTAGAGGACATGCTTAAAAATATCATTCCATGAATGATTTTCATTGATTGGTGAAGCCTAATCAACATAGAGGGCATGGGGGTGAAGGAATGAAAAAGAAACAACCTATGTTTGAAAGTTTCGATAAAAATGTTGAATTCTTTACGGAATATTTAGGAACGGATGAAAGCTTTGATTTAATTCATTTAGATGTAGTTTATGCCAAGCGGAAAATGTCACTGTTCATGGTGGATGGTTTCGTTAAAGATGATATCCTTCACTATTTAATGAGGGGTCTTTCACACCTGGAACCAGAAGATTTAGAGGTGGATGTCCTTGAGAACCTGTTGAAAACTCATATTCCTTACGTGGAACTGGATAAAGAAAGGGATTTGCTTAAAGCGGCTGATCATGTACTGGCAGGTCCGACAGCTTTGATTGTAGAAGGCGTCGACCATGTAATAATGATTGATGCTAGAACGTATCCTGTGCGTGGACCGGAAGAGCCGGATTTAGAACGGGTGGTCAGGGGATCGAGAGATGGATTTGTAGAGACCATCGTCTTTAACGCTGCTCTAACAAGGAGAAGAGTACGAGATCGTTCCTTGCGCATGGAATATTTGCAGATAGGCAGACGGTCGCAGACAGATATATGTCTTTGTTACATTAAGGAGATAGCTGAGGATGAACGGGTTCAGCACTTGAGGCGAGTGCTGAAAGAGATTGATACGGATGCTCTTCCGATGGCGGAAAAAACTATCGAAGAATATATCAGCGGACAACATTGGAACCCTTATCCAGTTATTCGCTATACAGAGCGTCCCGACACGGCCGCCGCTCATTTATATGAAGGCCATATTCTAATCATTATTGATGGCTCACCAAGTGTAATGATTACACCTGCTACTTTTTGGCATCATATGCAGCATGCAGAGGAGTATCGTCAGAAACCTTTAGTCGGGGCTTATCTTCGCTGGGTTAGATTCGCTGCATTGTTTATGTCTCTATTTTTGTTACCTTTGTATTATTTATTTTCTATTCAACCTGAGCTTCTCCCTGTTGAATTATCCTATATCGGACCAGAGGAAGAAGGGGCTATTCCACTTCTTGTGCAATTTTTAATAGCTGAGATCGGCATAGATATGTTAAGAATGGCAGCTATCCATACCCCTTCTTCTCTGGCCACTGCTTTAGGACTGGTTGCGGCCATATTGATAGGACAAGTAGCTGTAGATGTTGGTCTTTTTTCAACCGAAGTCGTTCTTTATCTTTCGATAGCAGCAATAGGTACATTTGCAACTCCAAGCTATGAAGTAGGATTAGCTGATCGAATTTCACGAGTAGCACTATTAGTAGTCACCGGCTTCTTTGGTTTAAAGGGTTATTTAATCGGTATCACCTTCTGGATTTTATATCTTTCTCATATGAAATCCTTTAAGACACCATATATGTGGCCGTTTATTCCTTTTTCTTTACGAGCGTTCCGTGATATATTAATTCGTTCCCCTATACCATTAAAAAATAGAAGACCGGCATTTCTGCATCCTAAAGACCCTGATCGCTAACTTGATCAGGGTGTTAACCGTTTTCAACGACGCTTTAGATTGGTATAATGAGAGAGGTGATAAAAATGAAAACAATTTATGATATCCAACAATTATTAAAAAAATTTGGAACGTTTATTTATGTAGGAGACCGTCTTGCAGAATTAGAACTAATGGAGGATGAAATCCAGACGATGTACGAAGCACAATGTATAACTAAAGAAGATTATTCAATGGCTATTCTGCTGCTCAGAACAGAAATAGCCGTTCTAAGGGATAAGAGAAAAGGGGAGAGTATCTAAGATGAATGAGAAATACTGTATAGGCGCGGATATTGGCGGAACGACTATTAAGCTTGCGGTAATTTCTACTGAAGGCGACATTATTAAAAAATGGGAGATCCACACTGATACAAGTAATCACGGTAAGAATATTACCAACGATATTAACTACACCATTAATGAAACTCTAGAAGAGCTGAATATACATAAAGAGTCCATATTGGGTATAGGCGCGGGTGCTCCGGGGTTTGTTGATACAAGTACCGGCTATATAAACGAAGCTATTAATATAGGCTGGAAGCATTTTGATTTTGGAGTAGAATTAAAAGATTTAACCGGACTGCCAGTATGGGTGGACAATGATGCGAATCTTGCTGCTTTAGGTGAGAACTGGTTAGGAGCGGGAAGAGGCGTTCAAAATTTAATAGCCGTTACACTCGGGACTGGTGTAGGAGGAGGAATTATCGCTAATGGAGAGATTCTAAACGGAGCGAATGGGACGGCTGCTGAGATCGGTCACATGACGGTAAAAACTTCAGGTGGCGCCTCATGCAACTGCGGACGGACGGGATGTTTAGAAACAGAAACGTCAGCTACTGCTATTGTTAGAAAAGCCTATGAGGCATTAGCTGAATCGCCAGATTCGCTGCTTGCCGGCTTTGATAAAATAACCTCTAAAGATGTGTTTGAAGCAGCACATCAAGGAGATGAGGCAGCCGGTAAGGTCTTAGTAGAAGTAATCGATACACTCGGGCTGGCCCTTGCAAACCTTACTGTAACAATTAATCCTAATAAAATTGTATTAGGAGGAGGAGTATCTAAAGCTGGACAGCAGTTATTGGATCCTTTAAAACAATCATTTAAGAATTATGCTCTTCCAAGAGCAGCAGAGGCTTGTGAATTTGAAATTGCAGAATTAGGAAATGATGCAGGTGTGATAGGCGGAGCTTCTCTTGTGAAACAGTATCATTAAAAAAAGCCATTGAATTGGCTTTTTTTTAATGGAAACACGCCCAAGTATGTGAACAAGGTGTATGTTTTTATAGAGGAGATCATCCTAGTAATTAATGGGAAATACTATATCCGGTGAAACTTTTATGGTATGATATTCGTCATATTAGAGGATATTGTTTAAAAAAGAACTAGCGTGGAAATTAATAAAAGATAAACATCCTGAATCGGTTACGGTTTACAGGGTGGAGGAGGAAAATTATGCAATTTAACAAATTTCGAGTGCCTTTATTTGTTATTGCATCCTTTCTCTTTGGTTTAAAAACATATTTTATGTACCGTTTTATGTTTGGCTTAACCATAGAAAATTTGATGCAGGAATTTATTTTATTTATTAACCCTTTAGCGAGCGCATATTTAGTGTTTGCCATCAGCGTCTGGCTGAAGCCGAAAAATCAAATGAGATATTTACGCTGGACAGCCGTAATTGGTACGCTGATCCTTTATTTAAACTTAGTGTTCTATAGGAATTTCACGGACTTTATAACCATACCAGTTTTGTTTCAAGGCAACAATGCAGCCGATTTAACATCGAGTATCTTTACACTGATCCACTTTGAAGATTTTCTGCTGATATTGGATATTATCGTCATATGGTGGATTAGTTTTAAATCGCCTCATGCTTCCGTTCACTTTAATAAACATTCTAAGATTGCAGCAACTGCTGTAACTTTTTTGCTGTTAGCAGGAAATGTAGTTTTAGCTGAAATCGAGCGTCCGATGCTTTTTGTACGGGCATTTGACCGCGAATATATTGTTAAAAATATAGGGATATATAATTACCACATTTATGATGCAACGATGCAGACTAAGACAAAAGCTCAGCGAGCATTCGCAGACAGCAGTGAAATCAGCGGGATAGAATCGTATATGAAAGAAGAAACTGGATCCAAAGAAGACTCCGATATGTTTGGAGTGGCAGAAGACAAAAATGTTATATTTGTAAGCATTGAATCATTCCAAAATTATTTGCTGGATTCTGACATAAATGGAACCGAAACAACACCATTTCTAAATGATTTGAAGGAAAGAGAAGATACCATCTGGTTTGAGAATTTTTATCACCAGACAGCACAGGGTAAAACCTCCGATTCTGAGTTTATAGTTGAGAATTCCCTTTATCCATTGGACAGGGGTTCTGTATACTTTACTCATGCACAAAATGAATACAACGCTCTTCCTGAGATTCTTAACAAAAATGAGTACGAAACCAGTGTGTTCCATGCGAATAATAAAAGTTTTTGGAATCGTGATGTAATGTACGATAATATTGAATACGATGAGTTTCACGGTGATGAGTCTTACGAAGAAACTGAAGAAAACTCTTTTGGCTGGGGATTGGAAGATAAAGCATTCTTTGAGCAATCAATTCCTTATTTAGAAGAACAAGAACAGCCATTTTACAGTAAATTTATTACGTTAACCCATCACTTTCCTTTTGAACTGCCGGAGGAAAAAGCAAATATCGATAAACATGATTCCGGATCTCAGACTTTAAACGATTCTTTTCAGACAGCAAGGTATACAGATGAATCCTTAGAATTGTTTTTCGAAGAATTAAAAGAATCCGGATTATACGAGGATTCCATCATTGTACTCATGGGAGATCATTATGGAATTAGTGAATATCATAATAAGGCTATGGGTGAATTTATTGGAGAAGAAATCGATGGTTATGAACATATGCAGCTTCAGCGTGTCCCTTTCATGATTCATATCCCTGGATATGAAGGCGGAGGGAAACGTGAAGAAGTTGTGGGACAAATTGATGTTAAACCGACTTTGTTAAATTTATTAGGTATTAAAGATGAAAACGACTTAACCTTCGGATCAGACATGTTTTCTGATGACCGCAAAGGATTTATTGCCATGCGAGACGGAAGTTTTGTAAGTGAAGATTATATTTACACGGATTCTATTTGCTACGATCGAGAAACAGGGGAAGAAGTTGATCCGGAGGAAGAAGCTTGCGCACCAGTTCGAGAAAATGTTGATCAGGAATTACAATATTCCAATGACATCATATACGGTGATCTATTCCGGTTTTATGATTTTAATTAGCTTAAAAAGTCATTATGAGTACTGACTCATAATGACTTTTTGCTTTTATATATAAACCGTTTAACGGGTATGATAAAGATGGAACAGCTTTAAAGAAGGGGGAAAAATGATGTTTAGATTTGAAGGAGTATCATATGGACCATTGAAAAATTTATCATTCTCAATTAATAAAAAAGAGAAAGTGATGCTGTTTGGTCCTTCCGGTGCAGGAAAAAGCACATTACTGTTTTTGTTTAATCGATTACATAGCCCCTCAGAGGGTCAAATTTATTTAGAGGGCCAGGACGTGGCGGATTATGAGGTTACAGCATTAAGAAAGAGAGTAGGCTTGGTGCTGCAGGAGCCGAATTTATTTCCTGGAACCGTACTCGATAATATTAAATACGGTCCTTCTATTTTTGGGGAGTGGGAAGATCAGGATGCAAAAAGGTTACTTCAATATGTTCACCTTCCTTCTTCTTATGTAAACCGTGATGCTGAACAGCTTTCCGGAGGAGAAAAGCAGAGAGTATCTCTGGCCCGTACCTTAGCCAATTCTCCTGAAATTCTCCTCCTGGACGAGCCGACCAGTGCGTTAGATTACCGCACAGCTGAAGAGATTGAGGACTGCTTAGAAATACTGATAGAGGAACATAAACTTACAATGGTGATGGTGACCCATAACCTGAACCAGGCCCGCCGCCTTGGAGATCGCGGGCTCTTTATGGTGAATGGTAAGATAATCGAAGATGGAAAAATCTCTGAAATGTTAACAAATCCTCAAACGAACGAATTGGCAAGGTTTATAGAAGAGTAAGGGGGGCGAGGCTGTAATGGAACCGGAAATTTCGAATCAATCGCTGCTATTTTTGACTGTCTTTGTATTTATACCACTTTCTTTATCATATTTTTATCAATTGGGTTTAAGCAGAAATATATTATGGTCCTCCATCCGGGGGACACTTCAGTTGTTTGCTATTGGCTACCTGTTAACTTATTTATTTGATTTACAGGCAGGAATAGGCATACCATTAATGATAAGTATCATGATCATGGTAGCTGCTTTTCATGCCAGATTAAAAGGGAGAGAGCTTCCCAACGTTTTTTGGTACATACTAGCGGGGCTGGTTGTTATTGAAGTCAGCGTATTAAGTATGTGGCTCTTATTTGATATGGTAGAGTTTACTCCCTCAGAAGTTATACCAATGAGCGGCATGGTGATTGGCAATAGCATGATTGCTATGGGACTGGCACTTGAAAGAATGAAAAATGAATTTAAAGAGAATAACGGAAGATTATTAGCAGCATTATCTTTAGGGGCTAAGCCTAATAGTGCTTCAAAGTTAATAGTACAAAAGACATTAAATGCAGCGCTAATTCCAAATGTTGACCAATTAAAAACTATAGGATTGGTTCAGCTTCCCGGTATGATGACGGGATTAATATTAGGAGGCGTTGAGCCGGTTATGGCAATAAAGTACCAGCTTGTCATTTCATTAAGTATTTTTTCCTCTGTTTCTTTAAGTGCAATGTTCATAACGTTATCAATGTACCGCTACTTTTTCAATGAACAGGCTCAACTCCTTGAAACAGAAGAGGAAATACGAAATCAAACCTAAACAAAAGATCCAGCTGCCCGAAAGCAGCTGGATCCTGTTTTTAGTTCTTATGTTTTAGCCAATTAAATTTGCATAAATTGTCATTATCGAAAACCAGCCAAACATTAGAGCTGAGCCAGCCGCAAAAAGAACAGCAAAGAAATTTTTCGTTTTAATTTCCCTAAATACAGCCATTACACATAAGATTGTTACGAGTAAAAGAAGAATTGCTGTTACCACTAGAAGCCCTCCAATATCCTTTTCTTTATTATCACCCGATCAGTTTGGATGTTATACTATATGTACCGTTTTCATTCCACATTTATTTTATAGTATTAAAGGTCATTTGTCGAGTAGTTCCTGCTTTTTTAATTTACGGAAAATGAGGTGGTAAGATTGTTAAACATTACGAGACTTCCCCTTGGGTTGATGGGGACAAATTCTTATATAATTAGTGAAAATAAAAAGGCTGTTGTAGTAGATCCAGGTGGTGATTTTCAAAAATTAGATCAGACTGTCAAAGAGAAAGGTTTAGAGGTAATAGCTATTCTTTTAACTCATGCTCACTTTGATCACATTGGGGCAGTGGATGAAACGAGGGACGCTTATCAAGTCCCGGTGTATCTGCATCATGCTGAACATGACTGGCTTATGGACAGTAGACTTAATGGGTCCTCTTTTTTTCAATTAGGTGAAATAACAGCCCGGTCTGCAGATTTCGAGCTGGAGCCTGGAGCAATGGAAATTGGACCGATTGCTTTTGAAGTTCGACATACACCCGGCCATTCCCCGGGGAGTGTTTCATTTGTCTTCCGCAGCCAGCGGTTCACAGTTGTGGGTGATACCTTATTCCAAAGAGGGATTGGGAGGACAGACCTTCCCGGAGGGGATCGTGAATTACTGGAGGATAGCATTACGACTCAATTATTCAGCCTGAGAAATGATATGAGAATCTTTCCCGGACATGGTCTCCCAACGACTGTAGAAGAGGAAAAAAGAGAAAACCCGTTTTTTAAGTAAAGAAAGTATGATAAGACTAAAAAAACTGTTCCCGAGGGGAACAGTTTTTTTAATGGCCTCCAAAAGAAGGAACTAAAATAAATGAAGAGTAATACGTAAAACCAATCATAAACACTGTCAAGTACGAAAAGAATATGTATATGTACATACGTTCAGACAGCTTGAGGTACCCAATTGCAAGGAAAAAGGCAGTTTGAGCTAAAGATAAAAATGCCGCCTCCATCATGTCGCCAACATAAAACATGACAGCAAATATCCCAGTCCAGAACGCCATTACGCGAAACATGCGATCCATGCTTCTTCCCCCTCCTTTATCATCTATCATCATAACGTTATCATTCATATTATAAACGACCGTCAGCCGAATGTAAATAAACCATATATTTATCTCTTTTACCTTTGCCTTGTTTTGAATTTTTAAACCATATATGAAAATAAAATTTTTATTAAAGTTAGTCATTATAGGTTTAATAAATTGTACAAAGGTTATACATTAACAGTACATTAAAGATTCGACAAAAATTTCAATTATAGAAGGAGCGATCAAGATGGAAGGTCTGAAATTCTACAGCTATCCTAGTTGCACATCCTGTCGCCGGACGAAGTCATGGTTAACTACAAAAGGAGTTCCATTTGATGAACAGCACTTATTCAGAGAGACCCCAACGGTTGAAGAGTTAAAGCAAATTCTGTCCCTCACTACTAATGGAATAGACGAAATACTTGCGAAAAGAAGTAAAGAGTTTAAATCCCTGAATTTAGAAGTTGAGGAATTAACTATAAATGAATTTCTTAAGCTGCTAAACGAAAAACCTAAATTACTGCGAAGACCGATACTAACTGATGGCGAGAAGCTGGTTGTAGGATACAATGAAGAGGGTTTAAAAGGATTAACTTCAAAACCTGAACAGACTGTGAAAATTTCATAATTTGCTTCATAGCCGCAATTTGTTCACACAGCATCGGCTTTTACAGAATACTTTCTATAGAAAATTTTCGTCTGTCCGGAATCAATAGTGATATGCCATCTGCACTTATAATCGTATTCTTCAAGCAGTTCACAGCTGAACTTTGCTTCTCCATGAGGTAAAGTAAAGCTGGCTCCTGAAGTATATGGATTATCTTCTTTGATACTCATTAACTCAGCTTCTGCGTAGTAGAATACATTTTGCAGCTTAGCTGTATAAATAAAAGCCTGCGTAGACCTAATCTGTGTCTCAAAGTGTTTACTTGTCATTATGGAAATAAAAATGATGACGTTAACTAAAATAATTACCCACGGGAAAATAATACCCCTTTCATTAAGCAGCAGGGAGGGGGATTTTTTTATGATATTCACCTCCGTTTCTGGTATAAACATGTATTATTAACAGATTGTCTTTATGTGCGAATTCAATATCTTTAATATTCTGTATAAGAAGTTCATGACCTTGATCATCAACACGCCTTCGAACATGATCTCTATATTTCTCAATTTCGACTAATCTGTTGTTGTGATCTGTCAGCAGTATATTTTCACGTGTAATACTTACGTGGTTTGAGGAATTCATTTCATTTTCGACGAATGTTAAAAATTGAAATACATCTAATTCTTCATAATAATTTGCACTGTCTATCATCCGGATGGTTGGGTAGCTGATAGACAGTAATATAGTGATTATTGTTAATGACAGGATAGTTTCCGCAAGTGTAAAGCCTTCATTATTGTAAAGGGGCATAAAGACATTCTTTCTCCTTTTCTTCATCAACTCTCTCCCAAAGTGCACACCCCTCTATATAGTTTGAGTGAGGCGTAAAAATAAATTCAATGCTATTCTCAGTTTGATTTCCACCTGCAGAAGAGGGATCACTAGTGTATTCGTGTAACTTATTTTGTAGAGTAAGGATAGTGTTTCTTTTCTCAGAAAGAGCCTTCTGCTCTAGTCTCATTTCAATAAGAAGCGGAGAGAGGAAGACAGCAGCTATCATGAGCACACTGAACGCACAAATTACCTCTATTAAAGTAAATCCATTATTGTTCATTAATAGTCACCCTGCTTTTTCCAAAAGGAAAGGTAATTTTATATGCTGTATGAGGAGAGGAAATCCTCATAGTCCCCGGATTTCTTAGTGTACCTTGAGAATTAAAGCGGACGGGGGTAGTCAGACTTTGCAGGTTTAGCTTCCAATATGGGGGGAATTCCCTGTGAAAAATTGTTTTTTTTTGTTGATAGTCATATAAATAATAGTCTTTTTGAGCAGGTCTTATCATTAACCAATAGGATGGATGGTCTGTCATGGTTAATTGCTGAGCTAGGAGAACATCCTCTTTGAATTGGGCAATATATTGTTTAGTTTCAATGTGTTGTATAGCTTTACTTTGTAACGGCACGAATATAATTGTAAGAATTGAAAACGCAGTTAATACTAAAATCACTTCTGCTAACGTATAACCTCTCTGATGTTTACGGGGTGCCAACATGACCAGATTCTGAATCGTAAGTTAGCTCATCTCCATTAGGACATTGTGTTTGAGTAATGTAATTTTCGTCAACTAACTCTTCTAAGGAGACAGGAAATTCATCATATTCAATATAATATGATTCGACTTGAGCAGATGTATTTAACACTAGAGCCTCACAGCCTTTATTACGTATGGATTCTGTATTCTCTGTCAGGTTGGGTATTGTTACTATTAATAAAACGGAAATAATAAGAAGAACGATGAGCATTTCAATCAACGTAAATCCTTTTTGGTTCATTTTGGTACACTCCTTTATATTTGATCCATCCATTGGTATAGCGGAAGCATGATTGAAGCATAAATAAGGGTCACTAAACAAGCTACTATAATAAAAAACACAGGTTGAATCAGCTGTACGGCCTTCATTAGTTTTTCTTTCAGCTGTTCAATCAGTAATTCTGCCAGCATTTGAAGCTCTGAAGCAAGAGTCTTTAAGTCATTCGTCTGGTGGAAAACCGCTGTAAGTTCAGCTCTAAATAAAGGACACTCGTGTATGGCACTTGATAAACTGTATCCGTTTTCAAGCTGCTTTTGAATTTGATTGCCATAATAGGATAATTCAGGATATTTTGACTGAGATGAGATCACTTTTAAAGCGTCCTTTAATGGAAGACCTGCCATAAGGAGGGAACTTAAGTGAGTAGCAAAGAAAAAGGACAGGGTAAACTTCTTATAGGCTCTAAGCAGAGGCAACTTCTCATAAATGGCAAGCTTTTGTTCAATAGACCGCCTGTGGTTTGTCAGCAGAAACGCTGTACACATAACAGTGAAGAGAAGGAAAGCTAATCCGAGGATAGATATGATCATATCTGAACCTTTTAGTACGGCAAGACTCCATGGCTGACCTGCAGCATTATCGAATAATGTGGTGAAGCTCGGGATAATTGTGTGCTTAATAATTGTAAAAGCTGCGAGTAAAAAAATGAGAAGGATAAGGGGGTACCGGAGGGCATCTCTGAATTTTTGCTTATATTGATGCTGCAGTTGAAGAAGGTCTGCACACTGACGGAAAAGAGTAGGCAGATCCTGGTGTATTCGGGCGAAGTACAGAAAAGAAGTCACCTGCCTGGAAAAGTTCGCATTTGCAAAGGCGATATCAATGGGGTTGCCCAAGTTAAGTTCACGAATAATCTCTTCTGTTATGAATTTATATTTATGGTCCCAGCTGATCATCTGCAGAGACTTTACGAGAGGATAACCTTTGTCGAGGAGTTTACACGTACGGTTAAGAAAAACAATTTGATTTCTAATTGGTAATGCAGGAGGGGAATTACCTTTATTGATTTTTATAAAAGCCAAGGGCATGAGCTTTCCTCCTCAGCAATTCAAATGGTTGAAACGAAGGGTCTTCAGAGGGCGGGATTCCATGTATGGCTCTTTGAAGTGCAGAACTTTCGAGAACCTCGAGGATGGCAGCCCTTCTTGGAACATTACCAGTAAGCTGTAAATTGATAAGCTCCTGGCAGGCAATAGCTATCATTGTTTGTTCAAGATCAACAGTTTTTATGTTCATCTCTTTTAAACGCTGTAGAGTCCCATAAGCATTCTTAGCATGTATGGTACTTATGATAAGGTGTCCGCTTAGAGCTGCCCGAATTGCAAATTGCGCTGTTTCCTTATCCCGGATTTCTCCGACCATAATTAAATCAGGATCATGCCTGAGAGCAGCTTTTAATCCAGCATCATAAGTGATTCCGGCTCTTTCATTTACTTGGACTTGAACGATGTGGTCAAGCTTCTTTTCCATAGGATCTTCTAACGTTATAGCTTGAAGTGATTGTTCCTGAAGAATAGTTTGAACCAATGAATACATGGTTGTTGTTTTGCCCGAACCTGTAGGTCCTGTAAATAAAATCATGCCGCTTTTATGCTTGATCCATTTTTTTATTATTTGAAGCTGATTTGGAAAAAGAAAAAGCTGAGAGAGGTCTATTTGTTCTTGAGAGGGGAGAATGCGGATAGCTAAACTTTCACTGTTTGGGGTCGGCAGTGTAGAAAGCCGCAGGTGGTACACTAGGTTATCCCGCCGGTGCTCTAATGATGCATTTTGTGGTTTAGTGATTTCGCCTATATCCATACCGGATGTAAACTTGAAATAAGCCAGTAACTTCTGATAAGTTGGATTAGGTAAGGAAGTGTATCGAACCCTCTGGCCGAACACTCTAAAGTATACGTCAGTGGCTTCCTTATTTGGGGAAAAATGCACATCAGAGGCAGATTGTTCGATTGCTGAAGCTAAAAGCTTTCTGGACTTGTCAGTAATATGACTCAACTGAATGGATCACCTCATTTCAAAATTTCTGTAAATAACTTATTCGACATAAACAGCAAATATCCTGCTTTTAATTTTATAAATGGAGTGATTTTAAATGATTTATTTAATCGGCTACATGGGAAGCGGCAAGACTACAATTGCCAAAAAGCTGAGTCTGACCTTGAATGTAGAATACATAGAAATGGACGAGTCCATTGAGGAAGAGGCTGGAATGAGCATTCCGAAAATATTTGAACATTATGGGGAGGAATATTTCCGCGAGCTTGAAACAAATTTATTGAGATCCTTAAGAGGTGATAAAATTGTTTCTACAGGGGGCGGGGTCATTCTAAAAGAGGAAAACAGGGAACTATTACAAAAAGGTACAGTGGTTTTTCTCCATGCTTTATTTGAGACAATTGATGAAAGATTATCTAACGATGAACATCGTCCATTGTGGTCAGCTGGCAGGGAAACGAATCAAAAGCGATATGAGCAGCGTCTACCGCTTTATCAAACCCTGGCTGATTATACCATTCAAGTGGATCACAAGACGGAAGAAGCGATCACGAAAGAAGTTCTTAATTGTCTAAAAAGCTGACCCGGCGGACATAATAAAAGTAGTTCTTGTAAAGGTGGGGTCACTTATGAAAAAGAGTGAGTATGCACAGTATTTAACTGAAGAAATGATGAAACATATGCATATGACTAAACAGGAAAAATTAGAAAAAAAGCAAACAAAACCGTCGAAGAAGAGTTCGTCCTATTGGTTCGGCCTCTTGCCATTTGCCCTTAAAATGCTGAAAAAACGCAGGCGTTAAATCTGCGTTCTCAGCATATTCTGTGAAGTTTCACTAGTTAAATAGATCAGCCCGCCATTAGCAACCTGCAGGTGAATTCTTGGCTGATACCGTACATGGAGCTGTTCAAGCTCCTTTTCATATTGGTCCGTATCAACGTCTTTAGAATTATAAAAACTTTCCAGCAGTTCTTGTTCATATCGCAGCTGTTGGAGTGATTCTACAGCCCACTGTGTATCAAGGGTTTCGAGGTGTAATTCTATATTTCGGAGCAGGCGTTTATAACCGCTTTCCATTTTAATTAAAGGGGTCATAGGAAAGGTATAGTCTGAAACTTTCGAAGTTAAATCCAGTTTTATTAGTTTCGGCATTGCCTCGTGGACCATTGCACCGTTAATTAAGTTCAAACCAAGAGACAGCAGTAAGTCTTTAGATTGTTTCCCTCTAAACGTAACTCTCATATTCAGACAAAGCCAGGGATGAAGGGCGAGGTTTTGATTATCCGTTTCTACAGCTTCATACAACCTGGCTGTGTATCCTTTTTCCAGGGCAACTTGATATATTTGCTGTAGTTTCGGTGTGCCCCCGTGCAGATAAATACCTTCTTCTGCTTCTCCTAGGCTTATATCTTTAAAAGTCAAGCTCAGCGTCTCACCTTCTCGATTCATCTTCTTAATATAATGCCAGTAGAATGGGCGGTTCATAAGAGCTTCGTCCATTTCTTTCGTAAGCTTAACTTTCATTTGTTTCGGCTTATCCTCATCAATTTTACATCCATTCAATTGGAAAAACTGTTTTGTGAAGTCATAATGACTGGCGCTGTTCACCCTGATTCCTTCCTTTCTTCCACTGAATATTCTACGTAGCTCACTAAATTTCTCAGTTTAATATCAATTTCTCCCTGAGATTCGGATTCTTGAAGGATGGACTGAACGTGTTTTTCAAAATTGCCGCCTGGAATCTGCTCGAGAATCGAGTCTAAATCGCCGACTGCGTTTTGAAAGAGCTTAATTTTTTCATATAATAAAGTTAAAATTTGATCTTCCAGCGTATTTTTAATAGCAAAATTGAAAACATTAACATCCTTTTCCTGTCCAAACCGATGAATTCTTCCTATTCTCTGCTCTAAGCGCATTGGGTTCCAGGGCAGATCATAGTTAATCATATTATGGCAGAACTGAAGGTTAATGCCTTCAGCACCAGCTTCAGTGGCGATCATTACCTGAGCTCTGGTTTTGAAAAGCTGCTTCATCCAGTCTCTTTTACTCTTATTAAACTTACCGCTGAATGGTACCGATGAAATGCCTCTCTGCTGCAAAAACCATTGTAAATAAAACTGTGTAGCCCTGTACTCGGTAAATACGATAAATTTCTCGCCTGATTCTTCAATTAAATCGGCCATTTTCTGCGCTTTAGTATGATGAGGCAATTCTCCAAGTTTATTCATCAACTGTTCTTTAAAATCTGAAGGGCTTTTTTCATTTAACGCTTTTAGGGACATAAAGCAGGCTTCCCTCGATGAACAAAATTCTTTAGCCAGTGTCAGCCAGGTAAAGGATGGATAATTGGTCTTTAACTTCTCTAGTTCATTGTAGAACCACTGTTCTTCATCATTAAAACTTAATGTAATGTTCTTCACTTTACGTTTAGAAGTATCAAGACCGGTGTCTTTTCTCAAATTTCGTATCATGAGTTTGCCCAGCAGCGAATGAACGTGCTGCTGTGTTTGTGATTCTTCAAGTGAAGTGTTTTTATATTTTTTCTTAAACTCTGTCAGGTCTCCAAGATAACCAGGTTTTAATATAGAAACCAAGTTGAATAAATCACTTAATTGATTTTGAATCGGCGTTGCAGTCAAGAGCAGGCAGTAAGTCTTTTTCAATTGTTTTACAAATTGAAAGTTTTTCGTTTTATGATTTTTTAGTTTGTGTGCTTCATCAATAATAATCATGTCATAAGTCATAGATAAAATTTCTTCTTGGTGCTGTTCTCTTTTTGCCATATCAATAGATGTAACGGTTATATCCCAATTCCTCCAGTCTGCATGTTTTTTTCTTGGAGATGCAGCCTGAATATAGAATTTTTCACTCAACTCCTGTGTCCATTGATTAACGAGTGAAGCGGGGGTTAAGATCAATACTTTTTTGACCATTCCCCTGATCATATATTCTTTTAATATCAATCCTGCCTCCAGAGTCTTTCCAAGTCCAACTTCATCAGCAAGTATTGCTCTTCCGCTCATTTCGTGCACGACGCGTTCACAAGCATCAACCTGGTGATCCAGAAACTGAATGTGAGGAAGTTGTTCTAAAGCGAGTACACCTTCAAATTGAGGAATAGACTGGAGTTTCAGTCCCTGCCATGCCAGCTTGAATTCTTCAAAGCTGCAAAGGGCATTTGACTCATCAAGGCGGTTTGAAAACTGAGGAAGGAAATCAGAGTCCTGATGGATTTCAATCACTTAGTATTCCTCCTTCTAATGGTAGATTTTTTTGAAATTTATAAATCTAATCTGTACGTTTATAATGGCTGTGGTATAATGAACCTGAAAATTAAGAGAGTTTGTCGTATTCTTTACAGGTTAGTATGCCCCAATCTATCTAACTAAATACTAATGCGAATGACTGCAGGGGGAGAGCCTACGTAATGTAGCGCCGAAGGAGCAAGCAGATAATTGTGAATCTCTCAGGCAAACAAGACCTCTGTAGGACGCAGCTCTGGAGAGAGTTTACTATTAACGTAAACCACCCAAGAAGCAAGCGTGAAGATAAAGGATGGCGCGAAACTTTCTGGTGCACGGACAGAGACTCCCTGAGGTTACGGTGGAGTCTCTTTTTTTATGTCAAATAAGTAGTGAGGAGTGATCGCATGGCAGATCTTAAGCGCACGCCATTATATTCGGAATATAAGAAGCTTGGAGCTAAAACGATTGATTTTGGAGGATGGGATTTACCTGTTCAATTCTCAAGCATAAAGGAAGAGCACCGCGCTACGCGTCAAAAAGCTGGGTTATTTGATGTTTCTCATATGGGTGAGGCATTAGTCGAAGGACGCGACAGCTTATCTTTCTTACAGAAAATGTTAACGAATGATGTGTCAAAACTTAAACCTGGGAAAGCTCAGTATACGATCATGTGTTATGAAGATGGTGGGACTGTTGATGACCTCATTGTTTATATGCTCGAAGAAAACAAGTACTTACTCGTAATTAATGCGGCTAACAGGGAAAAGGATGTAAGCTGGTTAAAACAGCATGTCGAGGAAAATGTAAGAGTAACGGATGTTTCTGACGATTACGTTCAACTTGCTCTGCAGGGACCGGCAGCTGAACGGGCATTGCAGAGCCTGACAGAAACAAAGTTATCCGATATTAAGTTCTTTAATTTTGCTCAAGATGTGCGCCTTAGGGGAGTAGAAGGGGGAGCTATCGTATCGCGTACAGGCTATACTGGAGAAGATGGGTTCGAAATTTACCTGCCGAGTAACCAGGGGCCTGCTTTGTGGCAGTCTATTCTTCAATACGGGAAAGAACACGGAGTTCAGCCTATCGGGCTTGGAGCTAGAGATACGCTGCGCTTTGAAGCAAATCTGGCCTTATATGGACAGGAATTAAGTGCTGACATTACCCCTCTTGAAGCAGGTCTGCAGTTTGCAGTCAAGCTGAAAAAAGAGTCGGACTTTATCGGTAAAGAGGCTTTAATCCGCCAAAAAGAAGAAGGATTAAAAAGGAAACTTGTTGGTATTGAAATGATTGACAAGGGAATTCCCCGGACTGGTTATGAGGTACTGGATGGAGAGAGTGTGATTGGATATGTTACAACAGGTACTCAATCACCGACACTTGGGAAGAATATTGGACTGGCTCTTCTTAAAACTAAGTATACAGCTCCTGGTACAGAAGTTTATGTTCAAATTCGCAAGAAAACTCTGAAAGCTAAAGTAGCAGCCACCCCTTTTTACAAACGTTAGAATTGGAGGAACAATAAATGGAATTTCGATACTTACCAATTACAGAAAAGGATAAACGAGAAATGCTTTCAACTATTGGTGTACAGTCGACAGATGAATTATTTGCAGATATTCCTGAGAGTGTACGCTGCAATGGAGAATTAAATATTAAACCTCCAAAAAACGAGTATGCTTTAACTAAAGAATTAACACAATTAGCCAGCCGCAACATTAATATTAAAGCTCACACAAGTTTTTTAGGTGCTGGTGTATATGATCATTATATCCCTTCAATCGTGGATCATGTAATATCCCGATCAGAATTTTATACTGCTTATACACCATACCAGCCTGAAATTTCACAAGGTGAGCTGCAAGCTATTTTTGAATTTCAGACAATGATCTGTGAGTTGACAGGAATGGATGTAGCTAACTCATCCATGTATGACGGGGGAACTGCTCTCGCTGAAGCTGTAAATCTTTCAGCTGGTCAGACCAAAAGACAAAAAGTACTTGTCTCAAAAGCTATACACCCGGAATCTTTAGCCGTTATTCATTCCTATGTAAAAGGCCCAGGACTTGAGATTGTTGAGATTGATCATGTAAACGGCGTTACGGATATGGATCAATTAGAAAGCGAACTTGATGAGGATACTGCAAGCGTTGTACTTCAATACCCTAACTTCTTTGGACAAATCGAGCGGCTGGACAGAGTAAGAGAGCTTGTAGATCAACAGAAGAAAACGATGATGATAACTTCCAGTAATCCATTGGCCCTTGGCTACCTCACTCCGCCGGGAGAGTTTGGAGCCGATATTGTGGTAGGCGACGCTCAAGTGTTTGGCATACCTGCTCAATATGGCGGTCCTCACTGCGGTTATTTCGCAACTACAAAGAAACTGATGCGTAAGGTTCCAGGACGTTTAGTAGGGCAGACGAAAGATGAGGAAGGAAGAAGAGGGTTTGTTCTTACATTACAGGCGAGAGAGCAGCACATACGTCGGGATAAGGCGACTTCGAATATTTGTTCCAATCAGGCCCTGAATGCTCTCGCTGCTTCCGTGGCTATGTCCTCCCTCGGTAAGCAGGGTGTAAGGAAGATGTCATGGATGAATATACAAAAAGCGTCATATATGAAAAAACAATTAGAAGAATCCGGATTTGAAATTGCATTCACCGGAGCTTTCTTTAACGAAATCGTAGTGAAACTGAATCAAGACGTAGATATGGTTAACCGTAAGCTTCTCGAAAAGGGAATCATCGGCGGTTATAACTTATCCAGGGATTTTCCCGAGCTTAGCAGCCACATGCTTTTAGCCATAACGGAAATCAGAACGAAGGAAGAAGTCGATCAGTTTATTAAAGAGGTAGGTGATATTTGTGGCTAATCAAGACTTTCCATTAATTTTTGAACTTAGTCAAGAGAGTCGTACAGGTTTTAGTCTGCCGGAATTCGATGTTCCTGAAACAAATATAGATGAACAGTTAGGTGAAGCTTTTGTAAGGGAAAGTGAGCCTGAGCTGCCTGAAGTAAGTGAACTGCAGATTATGCGTCACTATACGGGGTTGTCCACGAGAAACCATGGTGTTGATTCAGGTTTCTATCCTTTAGGCTCTTGTACGATGAAATATAATCCGAAAGTAAATGAAGACATTGCCCGTCTCACAGGGTTTTCCCATATTCACCCTCTTCAGCCTGCAGAGCAGGTGCAGGGTGCTCTTGAGCTTATGTACGATTTACAGGATATTTTGGCAGAGATCACAGGTATGGATAGTGTGACCCTTCAGCCAGCTGCCGGAGCTCATGGGGAATGGACTGGCCTAATGATGATCAGAGCTTTTCATGAAGGAAATGGAGACTTTAATCGTACTAAAGTTATTGTTCCTGATTCTGCTCATGGCACGAACCCTGCGTCGGCTACCGTGGCTGGGTTTGAAGCGGTTACTGTAAAATCCAATGAGAAGGGTTTAGTAGACTTGGAAGACCTTAAGCGTGTTGTCGATGAAAGTACAGCTGCACTCATGCTTACAAATCCTAATACTTTGGGGCTGTTTGAAGAACATATTGAAGAAATGGCCTCTATTATTCATGAAGCTGGCGGGAAATTGTATTATGATGGAGCGAACTTAAACGCGATTCTAGGCTACGCGCGGCCAGGCGATATGGGCTTTGATGTTGTCCATTTAAACCTTCATAAAACATTTACAGGTCCACATGGAGGAGGCGGACCAGGTTCGGGCCCAGTCGGAGTCACTGCTGAATTTGAACCATTTCTGCCTAAACCAATTTTAGTGAAACGGGAAGATGGATTCGATTTTGATTATGAGCGCCCGAAATCTATCGGACGTGTAAAACCGTATTACGGTAATTTCGGTATAAATGTTCGTGCTTATACTTATATCCGTACTATGGGAGCTGAGGGGCTTAAAAAAGTGAGTGAGTATGCCGTTCTTAATGCAAACTATATGATGCGTCGTCTGCAAAAGGAATATGAGCTTCCTTTTGATCAGCATTGTAAGCATGAATTCGTGCTATCCGGAAAGCTGCAAAAGAAATTAGGTGTACGAACGCTCGATATCGCTAAACGGCTTTTAGACTTCGGGTATCACCCGCCTACGATTTATTTCCCGATTAATGTCGAAGAAGCCATTATGGCAGAACCTACCGAAACTGAATCAAAAGAGACACTGGACTCATTTGTAGAAGCGATGCTGCAAATTTCCGAGGAAGCAAAACATGAACCCGAGAAGGTTCAGGAAGCTCCTCATACTACAATTGTAAGCCGTATGGATGAAACAACAGCAGCAAGAAAGCCTGTGCTGAGATATCAGAAAGTAGAAGAATAACGAAAAGACGCTGCAGCGGTCGCAGCGTCTTTTACTTTTTCGTTTTAATTTTCCCGTTCCATTTTTTAAAACCGCCCTCAAGCTGGTTAAGGTTTACGTAGCCTTTTTTATTAAGCATTAATGCGGCACGAGTAGAGCGCGCTCCACTCTGACAGTAAAGATAAACGGGCTTGTCCTTGCGAATTTCGACTAATCGGTTTCTCATTTGCGACAAAGGAATATTGCGGGCTCCTAAAATGTGGCCGCCATCATATTCTTTAGGTTCACGGACGTCAATAAGCTGTGCTTTTCTGTACCCTTGACGAAATTCTTCTTCAGATAAAGTTGTTAATATTTTTCTAGCCTTCATAAACCGGTAAATTCCAAATGCGATTAAGAAGACGATTGCACCAATTAAAATCCAAAGTTCCATATTCTCTATACCCCCTCTTCCCCTATCTATTATATGGGGGAATTCTTCTTATTTCAAAGTTTTTTTACCATTGCAATAGGTTGCTGAATTATTTTAAGCTGGATAGGCTTTATAAAATTGATTTGTCCGGATGTCTAAAAGATGTGCAATGCAAATGATAAAAAAAGTGGTTTTACCTTAATAAAAATGTAATTGCTTCAAATATCTCTAGTTCGCGTTAATTATTGGAGAATTTATAAATTGACAAATTTCTACACGTTCGTTCAATAACACAATATATAGAAAGTTTTAATGAATTGAGTACAATATATTGATTAAAAATTCGTAAATGTGGTATGTTACTTATAGTTAACTATTTTAGAAGTTACAGGGACATGCCTCAGTAAGCATGATTGAAGGGAGAGGTTTGTATGCAAATGACGTCCACTTCCAATGACGCCAATGCAAAAATTAATGTTGAACGTTTGAACGCTGACATAAGACAATTTAATCAAGTACACGAAATTACACCAGGTATGCATATTACCCACAGTGGTGTATCCAGATTAGTTATGCTGGACCGCTACGCATTTAAGGACACGGAAAAATTAACCTTGGCCGTAGGTGATTTTGTTGTTTTAACTGTAAAAGATGATCCTAAGTTTCCCGCACGCGGATTCGGTTTTATCCAATCCATCGACTGGGAAACACACAAAGCGGTTGTTAAGGTAGAGCCTGATTTCGTTAACGTACTCGATAGTGAAGATGAAAGAGAATCTGGTTTAATTACACGTAATTTAGACACTATAGATAAACCATTAGAAGTTTATTATGAACAGATTGCGCTGCGAAACGCGACTGGATTATCTGCGGTAGAAATAGATGAAGATAAACGCCAACAGAGCTTCGAAGAATTTTACGAAGAGCTCTCAGAATTAAACTTTATTCCAGCAGGACGAGTACTGTACGGAGCAGGGTCAAACACTGATGTTACTTACTTTAACTGCTATGTTATGCCTTACATTCAGGATTCACGGGAAGGCATTTCTGATCACCGTAAACAAGTAATGGAAATTATGTCCCGCGGAGGCGGAGTAGGGACGAATGGTTCAACATTAAGACCAAGAAACACACTTGCCCGCGGAGTAAACGGCAAATCATCAGGTTCTGTATCCTGGCTTGATGATATTGCTAAGCTGACACACCTGGTAGAGCAGGGTGGTTCAAGACGTGGAGCACAGATGATTATGCTCGCTGATTGGCACCCCGATATCGTTGAGTTTATTATTTCAAAGATGCAGAACTCTAGAATTCTACGTTATTTAATAGAAAATACGGAAGATGAGCAAATTAAAGAACTGGCGAAAGAAAAACTTAAATTTACTCCTCTGACTGAAACCGAACGTGATTTGTATCAAAGTGTTGTAAATTATAAAACTATGCCGGGTCAAGGCGGATTTACTGAGAGCGGTATTCGTGAAGCCGAAGAGAAACTTCACACCGGCGGTACGTATACGGTTAATAATCCTGAGTTTCTAACCGGGGCAAACATCTCAGTTTGTATTACCAATGAGTTTATGGAAGCTGTAGAAAATAACGATGACTACCGCCTCCGCTTTCCTGATGTAGAATCCTATACGAAAGAAGAAATGGAGATCTACAACAATGAATGGCAGGAAAGTGGAGACGTACGTGAGTGGGAAGAGAAAGGGCTGGCTGTAAGAACATATCGTACAGTGAAAGCTGCAGAATTATGGAAGCTGGTTAATATATGTGCTACTTATTCAGCTGAGCCGGGTATTTTCTTTATTGACAATGCGAATGAAAAGACAAATGCAAGTGCTTATGGCCAGAAGGTTGTTGCTACAAATCCATGCGGGGAGCAGCCATTAGCTCCATTTTCTGTTTGTAACCTAGCCGCAGTAAATCTGGCGTCTGTGGCAGATAAAGAAGCGAAGCAGGTTGATTTTGATAAGCTTAGGAAAACGGTAGCAACCGGTGTACGTATGCAGGATAACGTTATTGATGCCACACCATATTTCTTGGAAGAAAATAAGAAGCAGGCTCTTGGTGAGCGCCGGGTAGGTTTAGGTGTCATGGGATTGCACGACCTTCTGATCTATTGTGAAACCGAATATGGTTCACAGGAGGGCAACCAGCTCGTAGATGAGATTTTTGGGGTGATTGCCACAACCGCATATCGTTCATCCATTGAGTTAGCAAGAGAAAAAGGCAGCTTTCCTTTCCTCGTAGGTAATACGGAGGAAGAAACAGCACAATTACGTGAAAATTTTGTCAATACAGGATATATGCGGTCTATGCCTGAAGATATTAAAGAAGGTGTACGTCAGTATGGGATTAGAAACTCTCACCTCCTAACTGTCGCACCAACAGGAAGTACAGGCACAATGGTCGGTGTAAGTACAGGTCTCGAGCCTTACTTCTCCTTCTCTTACTACCGCAGCGGACGTTTAGGTAAATTTATCGAAGTTAAAGCCGATATCGTCAAGGAGTATTTAGATAGAAATACAGAGCAGAATCCTGATGAACTGCCAGAATGGTTTATTACGGCTATGACTATGAGTCCTGAAGCTCATGCCGATACACAATGTGTTATCCAGCGCTGGGTTGACAGTTCAATCTCTAAAACAGTTAATGCTCCAAGAGGGTACTCCGTAGAACAAGTAGAGAAAGTATATCAAAGGCTTTACCATGGTGGAGCGAAAGGCGGAACGGTTTACGTTGATGGAAGCCGTGACAGCCAGGTGCTTACATTAAAAGCAGAAGAAAATGCGTTCGATGGGGAACAGACTGAATTCGAATTTGAGGAAGATAAGAAGCCTCATGTCGTACTCATGGATACAGTACACGAGCTTGATAAAACTAATGTAACGATAGGGTCAGAAGTCGGGGATACCTGCCCGGTCTGCCGTAAAGGCACAGTGGAAGACATTGGTGGTTGTAATACGTGTACAAACTGTAATGCTCAGTTGAAATGCGGGTTATAATAAAGGAGAATGGACACTTGTGTAAAGCAAGTGTCCATTTTACGCCTGCGCGTTTTCTTGTCATCATAGGGAAACTAGTGTATCATTTTCATGAAAAGGTCTACAGACCACTAGCTGTATTGGGGGTTCATCATGCCGACGCCAAGTATGGAAGATTATATTGAACAAATTTACATATTAATTGAAGAGAAGGGTTACGCCCGTGTATCGGACATAGCTGAGAACCTGCAGGTGCACCCTTCTTCTGTTACAAAAATGGTTCAGAAACTGGACCGTGATCAATACTTGAACTATGAAAAATATCGAGGTTTGATCCTTACTCCTAAGGGTAAAAAAGTCGGGAAGAGACTCGTGTACCGTCATGATCTTCTTGAACAGTTCCTGGAAATCATCGGCGTGGATAATGATAAAATTTATGAAGATGTTGAAGGGATTGAGCATCATCTAAGCTGGGACTCGATCGACCGAATCGGCGATCTCGTGCAATATTTTGAAGAAGATAAATCAAGGGTAGCCAGTTTGAGGAAAGTACAACAGAAAAATGAAGATCAAAACAATGAAGAAAACTAGAGGATTTCCCCTTCCTTCAGGCTGTCGTCATCCCGACAGCCTGTTTTTTTATGGTCCAGTAATTATCAAATGAAAAAGTGCCTTGAAAAGCGACAATCCTGCTCAAGCGTCCAAACACTCGCATACTAAACAATACGCATTGAAGCGGGGGAGGTCTCCATACTCAAGAGACGTTTAGCTTATGCGTTTCGTGTTTATCAGGGCACCTGCTTCTTTGTACTTAGGCATAAAGCATAAGTCAAGGTCTTTTTACTTGTACTTTGTTCTATATATTCCGTGTTTCTTCTATATATAACTGTGGGGGGATGCGCGTGAATATTGACGGTGTGTTTTCTGGGGGCGGGGTCAAGGCTCTTGCATTCATTGGGGCTTTAGAAGTTCTTGAAGAGTATGGTTATCATCTTGAAAGATTGGCAGGGACTTCAGCAGGGGCTATAATAGCTTCATTAAAAGCAGCCGGCTATGAAGCAGAGGACTTAAAGGTCATCCTGGATGAGCTCTCCTTTGAGAAGCTTATTGACCAGCCCTTATCTGATCAAATATTTCCTTTTTCGAAATGGCTTTTTTTATATTTTAGAATGGGATTGTACCGGGGGAACCGGTTAGAACAGCTTTTAACTAAGTGGTTAAGTAAAAAAGGTATTCATACCTTTGCTGACCTTCCAGCAGGAAGCTTAAAAGTCGTTTGCTCCGACTTGACGCTTGGGAAAATGGTTGTCTTTCCTGATGATTTAAAAGAAATATATGGGATAGATCCGAAAACGTTTTCGGTTGCTAAAGCGGCTAGGATTAGTGCGAGTCTTCCTTACTTTTTCATGCCTGTCAAGATTCATGGAAAGAAAGGAAAGTCTTTGCTAGTTGACGGAGGTGTACTCAGCAATTTTCCTATCTGGTTATTTGAAAATGAACACGGAAGAAGGAAACGTCCAATAATAGGATTACAGCTGAGCGATCCTCCAGATCAACTTCCTGAGCGCAAGATAAAAAACGCTATACAAATGTTCCAGGCTTTATTCAGCACTATGAAACAGGCTCATGATGCAAGGTACATCTCGACTACAAAAAGCCGTGATATTATTTTTATTCCAGTAAAGGGTGTAGAGACAACGGATTTTTACATTAGTCCGCTCCAGAAGGAGAAGCTACTAACCCTCGGCAGAACTGAAGCAATGAGTTTCTTAAAACGGTGGGCAAAATAATAAAGATCGAGCCTTTATTAAAAAGAGGCACGATCTTTTTTGTTATTCTTATTTCCTTCGATCACTCTTAAGTGAGAGGATTGCTTTCTTTTAGTTTTTTTCTTTTGCAAAGGTGTAGATTTCGATGTAGGGGAAGTGGATGTCTTTGCTGATTTTACAGGTTTAGGAGCTTTATATTTTTGTTTGGATTGCTTAACAGCCTGTTTGTATTTTTTCATTTCATTCCGATTGGCGCCGGAACCCATCCGATTTCGTATGAAGAAGAAATAGATCGCTCCATATATAAGCACTGCGATACCAATCATCATAACAATTGATCTTAGAAAACTGGATGTGTTAGTAAACATTTGAACGCCAACGTAAAAAACGGCAAGTGCAATAAGTGTATAAATGACGGGTGTGACCCAGTTCCTTGACATTATATATTCCTCCTTTATTTGGGTTCAATTAAGGATGGCCTTTCTATTTGTATACCACTTAAGTGCTTATAATTATCACTTTTTTACACATTAATTTGAAACGGTCTTTAATCTAACTCTTTAAATTCTTTCCAAGCCTAGATTATTTATGCATAGAACGAGAGAATTTATACTTTTATTCCTCATTAGCAGTCGTGCATGTTATCTTTTATTTTACCTCAATATGTAAATTTTCACTACCATTTTTGTGCAGGCAGATTGGATGAAAAAAGAGGAAGTTGGAAAATATAACATTGAGGTGATTAGAATGTCAGATGAAAAGAAAGAACAAAGGAAACAAGAGCCGCCACAGAGTGTTCTAGCTAAGGCTTTGACTGTAGGGTTTGTGTCAGGTATACTTTGGAGCGCTCTCGGGGCACTCTCCTACTACTTTCATTTCTCCGAAGTGTCTGCGGCTTCTTTTATTTTCAGGTCTTTTTGGCAGACGAGTTGGACGAGTTCATTTTTAGCAGAAGTTCTGGCTGTAATTATTGTGGGGCTGTTGTCAGTACTTGTTTCGTTTATATACTATATTTCGTTCAAGCGCATAAATGGAATATGGCCCGGAATGATTTTTGGAACAGTATTATTTGCCGCTGTTTTCTTAGGCTTAAATCCAATATTTTCGGCAGTCCCTTCCTGGAATGAGCTTAGCGGAGACTCCTATGTAACAAATATATGTCTTTATATATTGTATGGAGTCTTTATCGGCTATTCTATATCCTATGAATTTCATGAATATAACCAGCAGACGGCAGAGTGATGATATGCTCATAGTATGATAAAATAAAAAAGGATATTCATTTTTGCCAGAGTTAGGTGGTGAGTTTAGGTGAGAAAGCTGTTGCTACTTAATGGTCCCAATTTAAATAGACTGGGACAAAGAGAACCTGATACTTATGGAACTGAGACATTAGATGATGTTATTACTAAAGTGAAAGAAGCCGCGGAAGAAAATAGTTTTGAACTAGTGGATTTTCAATCGAACCATGAAGGCGAACTAATCGATAAGCTGCACGAAACAGAAGGGGAAGTTTCCGGGATAGTCTTTAATCCTGCAGCTTATACGCACACGAGTATAGCCTTGCGGGATGCGATTGCCTCTATTTCGGCTCCGGTTATAGAAGTACACATTTCAAACGTCCACCAGCGTGAAGCGTTTCGTCATCACTCGATGCTTGCTCCGGTATGCGCGGGGCAAGTCGTTGGATTTGGTACAGATGGTTATCGCCTCGCTGCATTAGGACTAATTCAAAAGATAGACTTGGGAGAGGGGAATGGTTGATGTCTAAACTCAGTAAATTGCGTGAAGCGCTTGGAGACCAGGGTGTAGATGGTCTGCTCATCATGTCAGATAAAAACAGAAGGTATATTTCTAATTTTACTGGAAGCTCCGGGGCATTATTAATCACTGAAGACGAAGCGGTATTGATTACCGATTTCCGCTACACTGAGCAGGCTGCTGAACAAGCTGAAGGGTTTAAGGTTATCGAGCATAAAGTTCCTTTACATGAAGCGGTGGCGGCGCAGGCCGGCAAATCTGCCATAGCTAAGCTCGGATTTGAGAAAGAATTGCTTACATATGGTCAATATGATCTTTTTCGCCAGCATGTTAAAGCTGAGCTGGTTCCTACCTCAGGACTCGTTGAAAAATTACGCTTGATTAAGTCAAAAGATGAGATTAGTATATTAAAGGATGCTGTAAAAATAGCTGACAATGCCTTTTCTCATATTCTGAATTACATAAAACCTGGAGTTAAAGAAATTGATATATCAAATGAGCTTGAATTCTATATGAGAAAACACGGAGCTTTGTCTTCGAGCTTCGACATTATTGTTGCCTCAGGCTATAGATCTGCACTGCCCCATGGTGTAGCTTCCGAGAAAGAAATACAGAAGGGTGAACTCGTTACCTTGGACTTTGGTGCGCTTTACAATGGCTATTGCTCCGATATTACCCGAACCGTTGCAGTGGGACAAATTAATTCAGAGTTAGAGGACATATATCAAACTGTTTTACAAGCCCAGTTAAAAGGGATGGCAGGTTTAAAGCCGGGGTTAACAGGGAAAGGAGCAGATGCATTAACGCGGGACTATATTAATGCTAAAGGTTATGGTGACTACTTTGGTCATTCAACGGGACATGGAATTGGTCTCGATGTTCACGAAGGTCCTGGGCTTTCCTATCGTTCTGACGTCTTGCTTGAGCCGGGGATGGTCGTCACTGTAGAACCGGGTGTTTATGTTCCAAAGACCGGGGGCTGCCGCATTGAAGATGACACAGTAGTGACTGAGACTGGCAACGAAACCTTGAGCCATTCGCCAAAAGAATTAATAACGCTCTAATAGGAGGAAATACATTATGATTTCAGTTAATGATTTTAAGACAGGGTTAACAATTGAAGTAGATGGAGGGATATGGCAGGTTGTAGAGTTTCAGCATGTAAAGCCTGGAAAAGGCGCGGCCTTTGTACGTTCAAAACTGCGTAATTTACGTAATGGAAATATTCAGGAAAAAACGTTTCGCGCTGGTGAAAAAGTGGAAAAAGCACATATTGAAAATCGAAAAATGCAATATTTATATGGATCTAGTGACATGCACGCGTTTATGGACACTGAAACCTATGAGCAGGTAGAACTTCCTACAGCGCAAATTTCAGATAAATTAAACTATTTAATAGAAAATATGGAAGTGCAGATTCAATCATACGAAGCGGAGACTATCGGAGTTGAACTGCCTAACAATGTAGAACTTAAGGTGGTTGAAACAGAACCTGGAATCAAAGGTGATACGGCAAGCGGGGGAACGAAACCTGCTACTCTTGAAACAGGACTTATAGTTCAAGTTCCCTTCTTTATTAATGAAGGCGAAGTTCTAGTTATCAACACATCTGATGGGAAATATGTTTCCCGTGCATAAAAAACAGTTTAACAGAGCAACCCCAACAGGGGTTGCTCTTTTTTTGTGCTCAAGGAAGTAACCAAATTCTAAACTGTAGATCTATTGTTTTGAGGAGTTACATTCAGCTCAGCGCGGACACCCGCATCTTTAGCAAACCGCCTTTTAACATGCAAGAATTCTTCCCTCGAGACGTTTTTCTTTTGTACTCCATGTCTGCCAGGGCGCATGAGGCACTGTTCATGGGTTAATAAACAATCCGATTTGAAAGCTTTAAACTCTACCGGCTGCTATTTTTTTATACTTCCTATCACTAGTCATATCTTTTAAGAGAGCACATACATATAAGGTAAAGCAAGTAAAGGAGACAACCTGTAATGAAAGAAATTGTAAGACTGTTTCCTGAGGTTTATGCTTCTCTGCTGAAGAAATACGTGAGGTGGGACGTCATCCAGGAAGTACGGCTGCGTGTGGGCAAACCGATAGAGATCATCGACAGCAATGGTGTGAAATCTATCACGAATACTGACATATCACTAAAAGATCTATCATTTGTCTTAAATCAAGTCAGTCAGTTTTCTGTTTATAAGTTCAAAGAGGAATTAAGAGAAGGTTACATTACAATCGAAGGGGGGCATCGCATAGGGCTGGCAGGTAAGGCTAATATGCAGCGGAATGAATTAGACACTTTAAGAAATATCACATTCATGAACATTAGAGTTGCGCACGCTCATATTGATAGTTCAAAGCATATACTTCCTTACTTATTCCAAGAGGAGCGATGGATGAACACACTGATAATCGGACCTCCGCATTCCGGTAAAACCACTGTTCTAAGGAATATTTCTAAATGGATTGGCTCGAATAACAGCTTAAGGAAGGCTTCCAAGGTTGGTATTGTAGATGAGAGGTCGGAGTTAGCTGCCTGCCTGGATGGTATTCCTCAAATGGACGTCGGGGCCCGTACAGATGTGATGGATAGTTGTCCTAAAGCTGTCGGCATGATGATGATGATCCGGTCTATGTCTCCGGAAGTTTTAATTGTTGATGAAATAGGAGGGGGCGAGGATGCAGCTGCAGTAAAGGAAGCTGTTCACACAGGTGTACAGGTAATTTGCAGTGTGCACGGACAAAATTTATCGTCAGTGAGCAAGAGAAGAGATGTCGGTCACTTAATTGAGGAGCAGGTCTTTGACCGCTTTGTTCTATTACCCCGGCTGCAGGCAAATTCTCGTTATTTCATAAGTATTTTAGATCAAGATGGAAGAATCATGGAACGAGTGAAAGGGGATGGAAGCGATGGAATGGCTCGGAGCCCTGATCGTTTTAGTCGCCACCACCTGGGTAGGCTTTGATATTGCTTCTAAGTTCAGAAAAAGGCCGGGAGAAATCAGGCAATGGAAAAGCGCCCTTCAAATGATTGAAGCGGAGATGGTCTATAGTCAATCATCATTGTGGGAAGTATGTGAAAAACTTTCACATATACTGCCGCCGCCTGTAAGTTATTTCTTTTCAAGCCTTGTAAAAGAAAAAGAAACTTGTACCGACTTTAGTGTCCTTTGGAGTTCAGAGTTAAGAAAGCATTGGTTTTGGAACGCTATGTCAAAAAGTGATCTTGATATTCTTGTACAGTTTGGAGCAACTATCGGGCAGCATGATTTAGATCAGCAGCAAAAACAAATCAAGTTGACCACACATCATTTAGACTTGCAGCTTAATGAAGCAATTGAAAGCTCGGGGAAACATGAAAGGTTAGCCCGTGGTGTGGGGGTGTTAAGCGGACTGTTAGTCGTATTACTACTTATATGATGAGGGGGAGGGACCGTTGTGTTTCAAGACGCATCCATCCTATTTCAAATTGCTGGCATAGGGATTATTGTAGCCATGTTTCATAGCATTTTGAAACAAATGGGAAAAGAAGAAATCGCTCAAGTCGTAACACTTACAGGGTTTATCATCGTTTTATTTATTGTGCTGCACCGGTTAGCGGATTTATTTCAGCAAATTAAATCGGTTTTTTTATATCAAGGATAGGTCAAAATGGATATTGTGCAGATTGTTTCTCTAGGTCTTGTCGCAAGCTTATTGATTATCTTATTAAAAGAACAAAAATCATCAATAGCCTTCCTTCTTTTAATCTTCACGGTTATATTAATTTTTCTTGCGGTTATTGACCACGTGAAATACATCTTCTCTCTTCTTCAATATATGGCTGAGCAGGCCCAGGTGGAGACGATGTATTTCAAAACGATTTTAAAAATTATCGGCATTGCTTATATTACGGAGTTTGGCTCTCAACTGATTCGTGATGCCGGTTTGAACTCCTTAGCTTCTAAAGTGGAACTCGCAGGCAAGCTGTTTATATTAATGCTGGCCATACCTATTATTACGGCCTTAATTGAAACGATACTTGATTTTATACCTGGTGCCGCCGGGTAAGGATTGAGGTTGCAAATGAAAAAATTAATGCTTTTCATCTTGTTTATTCTTTGTTTAATATCTGTGCCTTCGTTCGCAGAAGCTTCAACATCAACTAATGATGAAGACGTCAGATCACTTATGGACCACATTTCTACAGAAGAATTAGAGCAGAATTACGACCAATTGCATGATCAGTATGGAGAATATATGCCGAAAGTAGATTTTAGTGATTTAAGCAGCTGGAGCGAAGAGGGAGAAGTGCATTCCGGCTGGCTCACGGGGATTGTTTCATTTTTATTTAAGGAACTGTTCTCAAATGGAAAATTACTAGGAGCTCTTTTGTTCCTCACGTTATTCAGCACTTTGCTTCAGGCCATGCAGTCTTCTTTCGAAACAACGATTGTCAGTAAAGTAGCTTACATGGTGATTTATCTCGTTCTAATTGGCTTAGCATTGGAGAGCTTTGGACAAGTCATAGAATATACTCTGGGAGCTATCAACCAAATGAGCAGTTTTATGATAGGGCTTCTTCCCTTGCTGCTGGGAATTATGGCATCGTTCAGTCATTTAATGTCGATTTCTTTTTTCCATCCTATTATTGTGGCACTGGTTCAGTCGAGTGGTCTGCTGGTTAAATATATACTTATTCCGTTATTTGCTTCTTCAGCCCTGCTGCTGATTGTGGGCTCCTTAAACGAAACGTTTAAAGTAGATCAGCTGGCAGAGCTGATGAGAAAAGCAGGAATGGCGATTATGGGAGTGTATCTTACTTTATTTTTAGGGGTTATATCAGTTCAGGGTACTGTTACTGCAGTTCAAGATGGAGTTACGATGAAAACGGCTCGATTTGTAACGGGGAATTTTGTTCCGGTAGTAGGACGGTTATTCACTGATGCAACAGACACAATCCTGGGTGCTTCACTGATTCTCAAAAATACGCTGGGCATCGCAGGTGTAGTTATCCTTTTAGGTATTGCTTTATTCCCTGCCTTAAAAATATTAGCGATTGCCCTCATTTATAAATTAGCGGCTGCCCTGTTGCAGCCGGTAGGCGACGGGCCTGTTGTGATGGCTATGGCCGTAGTCAGTAAGCATATGATGTATATTTTTGCTGCACTGCTGATGGTGTCCATGATGTTTTTTTTAGTCATCGTTATTATGGTTGCCGCCAGTAATATCACTATGATGGTTCGATAAGGTGGATGAATTATGGAGACGTTTATCCAATGGATTACTGAGATAGTTTTGTTTCTTCTTCTGGCTATGATGGCAGATGCCCTGCTGCCATCCGGTCTGATGAAGAAGTATGCAAGATTGGTTTTGTCAATATTATTACTCCTGGTCATTATTGATCCATTATTGGGGTTTCTGAAATTAGATCCCAATCAACTTTTGTATACAGTAGAGAATCAAATGCAGGAAGGATTGGAAGCTGAACATTTGAACGAAGAAATTGAAGAAAAGAAAAATGAAATATTGAATGGACAAGATGCATATACATTACAACAGGTAAAGGACGCAATTGTAAAACAGCTGAAAGAGCCTATCGAGATGAATGAACAGGTAACGATTGAAGAAGCAGATTTAACATTTTTTAAAACGCCGCATTCACTAGAGTCTTTGGACAAGCTCGTTTTATTTGTCTCTTCTACAGAGAGTGGCGATTCTGTAGAAGAAGTTGTGATCTCTGCAGCAGACCAAGAGGAAATAGCTGGATCCCCTCAATTTAACGAGGATTCAATAAGAGAGTCAGCGGCTCAATTGTTGAATCTTAGTGAGGAACAAATTGAAATACGCTGGGAGGAAAGTCATGAGTAATTGGTGGAGTAAGCTGTTAAGTCCTATGTCACAAAAAGAGGGACAGAAGCTCAAACTGAACAAGCCAAAATACTTATTTATTATAGGTTTAGTTGGTGTGTTGTTCATCCTGCTTAGCAACTGGTTTCAAACTCCTGACACCAGCACCCCGCCTCCTTCTCCTAATGAAAGTGCCGCTTCGGAAGAGAAGGAAGAAGAATCAACATTATCAGTAGATCAATTGGAACAGGAATATGAACAACAGCTAAAACCGCTTCTCGAAAATATACAGGGAGTAAGTGAAGTTGAATTAATGATTAATCTTGCAGCGACGGAGGAGAAAGTGTATGACAAAAACTTAATTATAGGAAAACAGACAACGAAAGAAACCGACAAGAATGGAGGGGAAAGAGAGATTGAGGATTATTCGAAGGAACAGCAGTTAGTATTAGTAAGGCAGGGGGATCAGGAAGTGCCGCTGCTTACGAAAACAAATAAACCTAATGTCAGCGGGGTTTTTGTAACAGCAGAAGGAGTCGAACAAATGAAAGTGAAAGAATGGGTGGTCGAGGCTGTTTCACGTGTGCTTGATGTTCCGAGCCACAGGGTTTCAGTACTGCCTAAATCATAGGGAGGGTTTCAATTGGTAAAAAAACAAACAGTGTGGTTGTTAACGATGTTAAGTTTACTTATTGTTCTAAGTGTATATTATATGACCTCGCCTGATAACGGGGAGATGGCATTCATACAAGATGATGAGTGGCAGGATGGAGAGAACGCAGAAGAGGAAGGAGAGCAGGCGTCAGAAGATGTGGTCAACTCCGAAATGGCTGCAGATGAACTCTTTGCTTCCATCCGCCTGGAGAAACAGAACGAAAGAGACCAAAAATCAGAGCAGCTATCTGAGGTTGTAGCTTCAAGTGACTATTCAGCAGAGGAAAAAAATGATGCGATGGAGGAAATAGAAACCCTGCAGGAAACATCTTCTAAAGAATCAATTCTTGAAAATACGATTCGAGCGAGTGTTCCATACGAAGATGTACTTGTCAGGGCAGAAGATGATGTCATTCAAGTTACTGTACAGGCTGAAGAGTTAACAAAGGCTGAAACAAGAGAGATTATGCAGATGGTATCAGACGAGTTTGGCCAAATGCGTGTAGAAGTGAAATTTCAGCCTGCATCATAAATAACGATTATTCCTCTTCTCAATAAGTGAAGAGGATTTTTTGTTTTGATAATTACTGTGAACATGTTGAAATCAACGAAAGTTGCAGGAGAGTGCTTATTTGTCGTAGAATGTTAAAAGGAGTTATTAGTACCAGTCATAAAAGTTATATACATAAAGGGGTGCCCAAACTATGTTAAAAGTTCAAGAAATCCGCGAACTTATTAAATTAATTGATCAATCACAAATCGATGAATTCTCTTATGAAGCAAATGGAACAAAAGTATGTATGAAAAAGAGTGGTGGAAAAGTCGTAACAGAAGCACCTGCCGCGTCTTCACCTGCTCCAAAAGCTAAGCCTGAAGCAGATGAAGAACCTGTCTCCAAAGAAGAAGAACCGCAGACAGAAACTAAGCAGGCTCCAAAAGATCAAAAAGACTATGATAAAGAAATTACATCGCCGATGGTAGGAACATTCTATCAATCGCCATCGCCTGACCAGGATGTATACGTTAAAGTTGGAGACCAGGTGAAAGAGGATTCGGTCGTCTGCATTGTTGAAGCGATGAAATTATTTAATGAGATCGAGGCAGAGGTTTCAGGTGAAGTTGTGGAGATTTTAGTAGAAGATGGCGAACTCGTCGAGTATGGACAACCATTATTTCGAGTGAAGACAGCATAGTCGGGGGGTTAATGTCATGATAAAAAAAGTTTTAATCGCGAACCGTGGTGAAATTGCGGTTCGAATTATTCGTGCTTGTAAAGAAATGGGGATTGAAACGGTAGCTGTGTATTCAGAGGCCGATAAAGAGGCACTTCACGTTCAGATTGCCGACGAAGCCTATTGTGTTGGACCTACCTTAAGTAAAGACAGTTACTTAAATTACACTAATATAATGAGTTTAGCGACACTTACAGGAACAGATGCGATCCACCCTGGGTATGGATTTTTAGCTGAGAACGCAGAATTCGCAGAGATGTGCGAGGAGTGTAATATTACTTTTGTCGGACCTTCTTCATTCGCCATACAAAAAATGGGCACGAAGGATGTAGCAAGAGAAACTATGCGGGAAGCAGGAGTGCCGGTAGTTCCAGGCTCTAAAGGGATCATTAAGGATGCTGAAGAAGGTAAGCAAATAGCTGAACATATTGGATATCCCGTCATCATTAAAGCGACAGCCGGCGGCGGAGGAAAGGGAATCAGGGTCGCCAGAACTCAGGAAGACCTAGAAAAAGGAATCCGTATGACTCAGCAGGAAGCTGAAACAGCTTTTGGCAATCCAGGAGTGTATATTGAAAAATTTATAGAAGACTTCCGTCACGTAGAAATTCAGGTGTTAGCTGACAATCATGGAAACGCTGTTCACTTAGGGGAGAGGGACTGCTCTATTCAACGACGTCTGCAAAAGCTGATAGAAGAAACACCTTCCCCGGCCATTACCCCTGAGATGCGGAAAAAGATGGGTGATGCAGCGGTTAAAGCTGCTCTGGCGGTCAATTACTCAGGAGCAGGAACAGTTGAGTTTATCTTTGACCAAAACGATCAAAAGTTTTATTTTATGGAAATGAACACACGTATTCAAGTCGAACATCCCGTTACAGAAATGGTAACAGGTGTAGACTTAATCAAGGAGCAGCTAAAAGTCGCAAAGAATGAAAAACTGAGTTTTGCGCAAAAGGATATTCAATTTCAAGGATGGGCAATGGAGTGCCGTATAAATGCAGAGGATCCATTTAAAAACTTTATGCCATCAGCGGGTAAAATCGAAATGTATTTACCACCGGGCGGCTTCGGTGTCCGCGTGGATTCGGCGGCATATCCTGGCTATATGATTCCTCCCTACTATGATTCCATGGTTGCCAAGTTAATAACTTATGGTAAAGACCGTCAGGAAGCTGTTCAGAAAATGAAACGCGCTTTGGATGAGTTTGTTGTAGAAGGTGTAAAGACTACCATCCCTTTTCATCAAAGAATGATGGAGCACGAAGTATTTGTTCAAGGAGATTTTAATACGAAATTCCTCGAGAATTATACCGTCATGGAGGATGAATAAATAAGGAGTGGTCATTAATGGATGAAAGACAATTATTAAACGTTACAGAAGGTTCGACTCTTGGTAATGTAGAGATTGCTCCGGAAGTGATTGAAGTAATTGCTGGTATCGCTGTATCAGAAGTGGCGGGTGTCGCAGCGATGAGAGGTAACTTTGCTACAGGTGTAGTAGAGAGACTTGGTAAGAAGAGTCATGGTAAAGGTGTTAAAGTAGAATTAGATGAAGAAGGAATTCTTATAGATGCTTATGTTGTAATGGATTATGGTATATCTATACCTGAAACAGCCCAGAAAATACAGGATAACACCCGTCAGGCTTTAAAGAATATGACGGCTCTTGAAATCAAAGAAATTAACGTTCACGTTGTAGGTGTTCAGATGGAATCAAGAGAGGAAGCAGCAACTGAAGAAGACTAATGATAAAAGGCCAGCAGGGAATCTTCCTGGACTGGTCTTTTATTAATAGTGAATAGCATTTACAATATGAAAATGTTATGATTCTATCGGATATGACATTAAAGGGGAAAAAGATAGATGAAACGACGATTAGCAAGAGAAAAAGCATTCCAAGCTCTTTTCCAACTTGATTCAAGTGATATTACTGCTGAGGAAGCGATTCATCATGTTCTGAATGAACAAAAAGCTGATGAGTTCTTAATGCAGCTCGTAGAAGGAGTTCTCGAACATAAAAGTGAGATCGATTTCTGGATTGAGCAGCATCTGGAAAACTGGACCTTCGCTCGTTTGGCCAGGGTTGAAAAAACGCTGCTTCGTATCGCTGCTTATGAAATTAAATTTAATGAGGAAATCCCGTCACAGGTTGCAATTAACGAAGCCGTAGAGTTAGCGAAAATCTTCGGTGAAGATCAGTCAGGGAAGTTTGTTAATGGTGTTTTATCTAAAATGGTAATGTAGAAAGGAGTTTTCAACATGTCAGCTGAGGTTATATATGGTAAAGAGTTAGCCACTCAGATACGTCAGGAAATGAAAGAGGAGGTAGCCTCTTTAGGAGAAAAAGGCATTTTCCCGAAACTTGTTGTCATCATTGTAGGGGAAGATCCTGCTTCCCAATCTTATGTAAAAGGGAAACAAAGGGCGTCTGAGAACATTGGAATGAAGTCTGAACTGCTGGAACTGTCGGACGATACAACTGAACAGGAACTCCTTGAAACAATTGAGGAGCTGAACAATGATGAGGAAGTTCACGGCATACTTGTTCAGCTTCCGCTTCCGAAACAGATTGATGAACAGAACGTAATTGAAGCAATTGATCCAAAGAAAGATGTAGATGGTTTCCATCCAATCAATGTAGGAAAGCTTATGACGGGTCAGGACACTTTTTATCCATGCACCCCATATGGCATCCTTGTGATGCTAAAGAGAGCAAATATATCTATTGAAGGCAAACAAGTAGTGGTTGTCGGCCGAAGCAACTTAGTCGGGAAACCGGTCGGACAATTATTACTTAACGAAAATGCTACTGTAACCTATTGTCATTCACGGACTAAAAACATGAAGACACTGACTAAACAGGCAGATATCCTGATTGTTGCTGTCGGGAAACCACATATGATCACTGGAGAGGACATTGCAGAAGGGGCAGTTGTCATTGACGTAGGAGTAAATCGTGTGGATGGTAAATTAACTGGAGATGTAGATTTTGAATCTGCCAAAGAGAAGGCCTCCTATATTACGCCTGTGCCAAAAGGAGTCGGCCCAATGACGATTACTATGCTGCTGCACAATACAATTAAAGCAGCCAAGTGGATTCATAATCAGTAAGGGGATATTATAAGTGAAGGACCGATATTTAACTGTTGCTGCACTTACTAAGTATATTAAGAAGAAGCTGTCTTTTGACCCTCACTTAAAAGATGTGTGGCTCAGGGGGGAAATCTCTAACTTTAAACGTCACAGCCGGGGCCATATGTACCTATCTTTAAAGGATGAGACGTCTAGAATACAAGCTGTCATGTTTGCAGGTAATAACCGTTCCCTTCAGTTTTCTCCAGAAAATGGTATGAACGTTTTAGTCCGCGGAGAGATAAATGTGTATGAGCCAATGGGCAGCTATCAGCTCTATATTCAGGATATGCAGCCTGACGGGATTGGCGCACTTTATCTTGCTTTTGAACAGCTGAAAGAAAAACTTCACAAGGAAGGTCTGTTTTCTGAAGAAAGAAAAAAAGTAGTCCCTATGTACCCGAAGCACATCGGTGTAATTACTTCGCCGACCGGAGCAGCTATCCGGGATATTTTAATTACGATTAAACGGCGGTATCCTATAGTGAAAGTCTCTATCCTGCCTGTACTTGTACAAGGTAAATCAGCAGCAGATTCTGTATCAAAAGCAATCGCTTACGCCAACAACAATTTAGATTGTGATGTTTTAATCGTAGGACGGGGTGGAGGATCTTTAGAAGACTTATGGGGATTTAATGAAGAAAAGGTGGCACGGGCAATAGAGCGCTCAGAAATTCCTATTATCTCGGCTGTCGGTCATGAAACGGACACCACTATTAGTGATTTCGTCTCAGATATGAGGGCAGCTACACCAACCGGGGCCGCCGAATTGGCTGTCCCATCTTTAGTAGAGCTGCAAAACCATGTACTTATCTTAACCAATAGACTGCAGAGGGCCATGGATGTAGAGGTTACAGCAGCCTCCAAACAATTAAAGCAGATGGAGAAGTCCTATGCATTTAAGTACCCTGAGCAGTTAATGAAACAGAAGGAACAGGATTTGGACCGCTTGCTTGAACGCTTATCATCTAACCTGATAAATTTAAAAAAGCAGCAGACTGAACGTTTAAACTATTTAAGAAAGCGTCTCTCTCAACAGCATCCGCATACTGAAATTGAATCAAGGCACAAGCAGCTTCAAGAAGTATCCAAGCTTATACAAACGCAATTTGAGTACAAACTTAAAACCAAAAGAGACTATTTTATTTCCCAGCTGGAGAAGTTAACGCTGCTGAACCCATTAGATACAATGAAACGTGGGTATGCCATTCCTTATACTCAAGAAGGACAGGTTATTAAAAGCGTTACTAGTGTATCTAAAGGTGATAAAGTGACAGTTACCTTAAAAAACGGTTCATTGCTGTGTGAAGTCAATGAAGTAAAGGAGGATACAAATGAGTAAGGAACAACAGGAACAGAGTTTTGAACAAGCGATGAGTCAGCTTGAAGAGCTGGTCGAAAAGCTCGAGACAGGAGAAGTTCCTTTAGAAAAAGCTATTCAGTACTATCAGGAGGGGATGAACCTTTCCAAAATCTGCAACGAGAAGTTAAATAAAGTTGAAAAACAAATGCAGCAAATTCTAAATGAACATGGGGAATTTGAACCCTTCGACGTTCAGGAGGAAGATTAGTGGAAAGCTTAAATAATTTCTTAGGTACGTATAAAAGTACAGTAAATACTGCTCTGGAAAACTATATTCTAACCCATACGAATGATGGACGGTTACGGAACGCCATGCTTTACTCGGTAAAGGCTGGCGGGAAAAGGCTGCGTCCTATTTTGCTGCTGGCAACGATGGAAGCTTTTCAAAAGGATCCTGAAAAAGGAATAGCTTCCGCCTGCGCTTTAGAAATGATTCACACTTATTCGCTCATTCATGATGACCTGCCTTCAATGGATAATGATGATTATAGAAGGGGACAACCGACTAATCATCGGGAATTTGATGAAGCTACGGCTATTCTGGCCGGAGATGCTCTGTTAACTTTAAGCTTCAAGGTTATAACTGAAGATGAAAGATTAACTAATGAAGAAAAGGTGTTCATCATAAATAAATTATCAACAGCCAGCGGCCCAAGAGGGATGGTAGACGGGCAGATGCAGGATATGCTTAGTGAAAACCAGACTCTGGCTCTTAATAAGCTCGAAGCGATTCATAAGGATAAGACTGGAGCACTTTTAAAGTTCGCTGTACTTGCCGGGGCATTTTTAGCAAAAGCAGACACTCGCCAGATAGCTGAGATGACAAAGATGGCTGAAGCTCTGGGACTGCTGTTTCAAATTCAGGATGATATATTAGACGTTGTGGGGGATGCGGAAGCTGTCGGGAAGCCGATCGGCAGTGATGCAGGAAATTTTAAGAGTACATATCCTCAGCTTCTAGGTATAGAGGGTGCGGTCAGCCAGAAGAATTACTACGCTGATATATCTCTTGCTTCTCTTGAAGAAGCAGGTGTGAATGGAACAGTTTTATCTGAATTAATAGCATATTTAAGCCGAAGAGACCGATAAGATTTTATAATTGAGGAAGTTTATTGATTGTGATATATTTGATTTACAAAAGGAATGGTGCAGTATCCTAGTCGGTCCTCCGTTCCTGAAGGCGGGCCTAAAAATCCGCCAAAGGGCACATCGATGAAGTTCCTTGTGCCGGCTTGAGGCGCCCAGCCTTGGGTCGGTGCTGGGAGTTAAGGTCGCAGGGCGATCCACAAAGGCATGTGGGCGTTGACCCTGCTTCCGCGGAGGCCCATCTTTGTGAGAGTTTCTCAGCCGGAGGCTCTGATGAAATGGGGTATGAACCTACTTTTATATGGAGTTACATCTGTATAAGTAGCGTAGCCTGCCTTGAGTGGTTTTTGAGGGGATTATAGTCATGGACCTTTCAAGATCTTAGATGGCCACTAAGATTTGAACTGGTAACTATATGAAATCATAACTGCAAAAGAGGCTAAGGAACGGTTAAAGGCTGTCGGGGAAATCCCCTAGGCTGTTCTATGGACGGTGATCGGGAATTATAGTACGGACTGAGTGGTAATCTAGTCCAGCTGTCGGAAACGAAGCTGATTTGGATTTAAAGGGGAACCGCCAGAGTGGTGACACTCGGTATTCAAATGGGAAAACCTACTAGACCTAAGCCGTAATTTTTACTCGATTGACGACCATTCCTTTCCTACATAAGTCGTATAAAAAATATTGAGGTTGAAAATGGACAATAAATTCAGAAAATCTTTAAAGTTTAGTTTTAGTATTGCCGTTATCACTTTTGTGTTAGCGGCTATTTTTTCAATTATCTCAAGCTCTGTAATGAGTGGAGTAGTATGGATAATTGGATTGCTCATTGTCCTCATCATTGTATTTATTGGTGTGATATTCGATATGTTTGGTATTGCGGCAACCGCAGCATCTGAACCTCCTTTTCACGCAATGGCGGCTGAAAAAGTACCAGGTGCAAAAGAGGCTCTGATACTTGTTAGGAATGCAGATCGTTTCGCAAGTTTTTGTAACGACGTAATAGGGGATATATCTGGTATAGTTAGCGGTACTGCTTCCGCAGTAGTGGTAATTCAAATAGCTAACATGCTTGGACACTCTGACGGGTCCAGCATGCAGATCACTCTATCCGTATTATTGACTAGTGTGGTGGCTGCTTTAACAGTAGGAGGAAAAGCAGTAGGAAAGTATTTTGCTGTTCACTCCTCGACAAAAATTATTTTTATAGCCGCACGTATAATAGCATGGATCGAAGCTAACTTAAAAATAAAGATTCTCGCTTCCGCTGCTAAGACTACTCGAAAATCACGTTAAATTTAAGGAGGTCCATTTATGGATCTGTATAAGATTAAAGATCCTTCTTTTTTGAAGGGAATGTCAATTGATCAGCTAAAGGAATTATCTACAGAAGTTAGGAAATTTTTAATTGAGAATTTATCTTCCACCGGAGGTCATTTAGGTGCAAACCTCGGAGTGGTAGAACTGACGCTTGCTCTGCATAAAGTCTATGACAGCCCTAAGGATCGTTTTCTTTTTGACGTGGGACATCAGTCTTACATTCATAAGATACTTACAGGGCGGGCAGAGAAATTCGACACGTTACGTCAGTATCAAGGCCTCTGCGGCTTTCCTAAGCGAAATGAAAGCGAGCATGATGTATGGGAAACAGGTCATAGTTCTACATCATTGTCAGCTGCTATGGGGATGGCTATTGCCAGAGATTTAAATGAAGAAAATCACTCGATCCTTCCAATTATAGGGGATGGAGCGCTGACAGGCGGAATGGCCCTCGAAGCACTAAATCACATTGGTGATGAGAAAAAGAATGTAACCGTTATCTTAAACGATAATGAAATGTCAATCGCAAGGAATGTTGGAGCTCTTCATAGCGCCTTAGGCCGTATGCGCAGTGCCGGAAAGTATAACCGCGCCAAAGATGACCTGGAATGGCTTTTGAAACGGATTCCAGCTGTCGGAGGCAAACTTGCTCAAGCTGCGGAACGACTGAAAGACAGTATGAAGTATTTTGTTGTGCCAGGAATGTTTTTCGAGGAGCTCGGTTTTACTTATTACGGGCCGGTTGACGGACACGACTATCACGACTTATTCGAAAATCTTAATTACGCAAAGAAAACTGAAGGTCCTGTGATTATTCACGTGATCACTCAAAAAGGTAAAGGCTATCATCCAGCTGAATCAGACCAGAAGGATAAGTGGCATGGTGTGGGTCCATATAAGATTGAATCCGGGGAAAAAATTAAAGCTGTGGATGAACCACCTGCATGGAGTGAAGTTATTAGTGATACATTGAGAATTGAAGCAAGGACAAATAAAAGGATCGTAGCTGTTACCCCTGCAATGGTGCTGGGTTCAAAGCTTGAAAAATTTCAGGCTGAGTTCCCGGACAGGCTGTTTGATGTCGGTATCGCAGAACAGCATGCTACTACTTTATCCGCCGGACTTGCTACCCAGGGTATGAAACCGTTCCTGGCTATATATTCAACTTTCTTACAAAGAGGTTATGATCAGGTGATTCACGACGTAGCCCGCCAAAACTTGAATGTCATGTTTGGAATAGATAGAGCCGGCTTAGTCGGTGCTGATGGAGAAACACACCAGGGAGTCTTTGACATAGCTTTTCTACGTACAGTGCCTAATATGGTAGTCATGATGCCGAAAGACGAAAATGAGGGTCAGCATATGGTTCATACAGCCGTAAATTATGATGACGGGCCGATTGCGGTTCGATACCCCCGTGGCAACGGTATAGGTATCCCTATGGAGAAGAAGCTGAAGAAGCTCCCAATTGGAAGCTGGGAAGTACTTGAGGAAGGTTCAGATGCAGTTATTCTTACATTTGGAACGACTATTTCTCTTGCTCTCTCAGCCAGCAGCCGTTTAAGACAAGAGGGAGTTTCTGTCAGGGTAATTAATGCCCGTTTTATTAAGCCGATGGATGAATCAATGCTACATGACATTATGAAAGACAATCTTCCTGTTCTAACTATTGAAGAAGCAGTTCTGCAGGGAGGATTCGGCTCAAGCGTGCTAGAATTCAAAGAAGAAAACAATTATACATCGTGGATTAAACGCCTGGGAGTTCCTGATCGGTTTATTGAACATGGTAGTGTAAGCAAGCTCTGGGAAGAAATAGGGCTCACCGAGGAAAATATTATCAAACAAATTAAAGGAATAACTTTAACTAAACAGCAAAGGGCTTAATTCAAAATGGGAAAAAAAATAAGATTAGATGTACTTCTCGTTGAAAAAGGTTTGATGGAAACTAGAGAGAAAGCCAAGAGGACGATTATGGCGGGACTGGTGTTTCAAGATCAAGTCCGGTTAGATAAACCTGGTGTAAAGGTTGATGAAGACGTAGAAATCACCATTAAAGGCAGGCCGCTTCCTTATGTAAGCCGGGGTGGCCTTAAGCTTGAGAAAGCTCTGAAGGAATTTGAATTAAATATTCATCACAAAACAATGATTGATGTTGGCTCTTCTACTGGAGGATTCACTGACTGCGCCCTTCAAAATGGAGCAGCTTTAAGCTATGCAGTGGATGTAGGCTATAATCAATTGGATTGGAAATTAAGGAATCACAGACAAGTCGTTGTTATGGAACGTACGAACTTTCGTTACCTTACGATAGACGACTTAAAGCACGACCAGCCCGACTTTGCAACAATTGATGTTTCTTTTATTTCCCTTAAAATCATTCTTCCTGTACTTAGTACTTTGTTAAAAGAAGGAAGTGACGTTGTCGCACTGATCAAGCCGCAGTTTGAAGCAGGAAGGGAACAGGTTGGCAGGAAAGGTATTGTAAGAGATCCTGCTATACATGTTTCCGTTATTAATACAATTTTAAATTTCGCTTTACAGCACGGCTTCAAAGTTCAAAATTTAACATTTTCTCCGATTACTGGGGGAGATGGTAATATTGAATTTTTAGCACATTTTCACTTCGGAAAGTTACGGGATCCTCAAGTCTCTTCCGATGATATAGACAGGGTCGTTAGTGACGCGCATTCAACCCACAGAAAATGATAATAATTAATAAAGAGGCTGCACTGGAGCCTCTTTATTAAGGTAAATGAGAACGGGATGGTGAATATGAATAAAGGCCAGCGACATATCAAGATAAGAGAATTGATTACGAATGATGACATTGAAACTCAGGATGAGCTTGTCGACCGTTTAAAAGGCATGGGATATAATGTTACTCAGGCAACGGTATCAAGGGATATTAAAGAACTTCATTTAGTTAAAGTGCCAATGATGGATGGCAGGTATAAATATAGTCTGCCTGCAGACCAGCGCTTTAATCCATTAGAGAAACTCAAGAGGCTGATGATGGATGCTTTTGTCAGTATTGACCGGGCAGGTCACTTCATAATACTCAAAACCCTTCCCGGCAATGCCAATGCAGTTGGTGCGTTAATTGATAATCTTGAATGGGAAGAGATCATGGGTACAATTTGCGGAGATGACACATGTTTAATTATCTGCAGAAGTCAGGAACAAACTGAGGATATAAGTGACCAACTGTTAAATATGTTATAAAACTGAGGTGAGTCCTTTCATGCTAACGGAATTATCAATTAAAGATTTTGCTATTATTGATCAAGTATCTATTCAGTTCAAGGAAGGTCTTACTGTACTGACCGGGGAAACAGGAGCAGGAAAATCCATCATTATTGATGCGATCCAGCAATTATCAGGCTCACGTGGATCTGTAGACTTTGTCAGACACGGTGCAGACAAAGCTGATATAGAAGGCTTGTTTACAATAGTAAAAAATCATCCTGTATATGAAAAGGGAGAACTTTACGGCGTAGAAATTGGAGACGAAGGCATGGTGGTCCTGCAGCGCACCATTACAAGTCAGGGTAAAAGCATCTGCCGGGTCAATGGAAAATTGGTTACTTTGGCAATTTTAAAGGAATTTGGAAGGTCTTTAATCGATATACACAGTCAGCATGAGACGCAGTCTCTTATGGATCCTGATCGTCATATAGAATTACTGGACCTTTACGCAAGAAAGGAATTAAAAAGAACTTTAACGGATTACAGAAGACTATATCAGCAGCTCCAAACATTAAAAAAGCGTTATAAAGAATTAAGTGAAAATGAGCAGGAAATGGCACAGAGGTTAGACCTTCTTGAATTTCAATACCGCGAACTGCAGGAGGCTGAATTAACACCACTGGAAGACGAGCTGTTATCTGATGAACGGCAGAAGCTTATGAATTATGAAAAACTATATCAGGGTATTCATGATGCATATTACTCGTTGTATGGAGAACAAAAAGGATTGGACTGGCTTGGTCATGCCATGTCTTCCTTAGAAAGCGCTGCAGATTTCGACGAACAGACAAAAAAGCTATCTGAGGAAATGAGAAATTCTTATTACATCATTGAGGAGTTAAGTTTTCAGTTAAGCACCCAGATGGCAGAACTTGAATTTGATCCTGACCGCTTAGATTTTATTGAAGCCCGGCTAAACGAATTAAACCGATTGAAGAAAAAATATGGGCAGACAGTTGAAGATATGATGGAGTATATTTCACGTATTGAAGAAGAGATCGATGAAATTAAAAATAAAGACTCCCACTTGTCCCGGCTGCAGTCTCAAATCGAAGAGTCAGGCGCAGATGCTGTCCTTGAAGCCAAAAACCTTCATGATATACGGAGAGATGCTGCCTCCAGCCTGGTTCAATCCATTCTTGACGAATTGAAAGACCTGTATCTAGAAAAAGCTGCATTTGATGTAGGGTTCTCTACAAAAGAAGGCTCCTCATCTGATCCCGAAATAAACGGGAAATCAGTTCGATTACATTCAAATGGGATGGATTATATTTCCTTTTTAATTTCAACCAATCCTGGGGAACCTTTAAAAGAAATACATAAGACAGCTTCAGGCGGTGAATTATCTCGGATCATGCTGGCCCTCAAACGAATATTTTCTAAACATCAAGGGGTGACGAGCGTAATCTTTGATGAAGTCGATACAGGAGTAAGTGGAAGGGTGGCCCAGGCAATAGCTGAAAAGATTTATGGGATTTCCAAAGGCTCTCAAGTTCTTTGCATTTCCCATTTACCACAGGTTGCAGCCATGTCGGACACGCACATTAGAATTGAAAAGCATGTGGTAAATGAAAGGACATCTACAGTAGTTAAGGAGCTTACAAATATGGACAAAGCTGATGAAATTTCACGCATGATAACAGGAGCAGAGCTAACCGATACTACAGTAGAGCATGCAAAAGAATTATTGTCGCTGGCAAATAAGCATAAGCAGAACGCATGATGAAATTCATGCGTTTTTTCTTTTGGTGAATGTTTCTTGACTAGGGAATGCATCCTATATTTTCTGTGATTATGCTCGTTTAAAAAAGTGCATTAAGGCCCACATTATAAGTAAGCCAATTGATTGGTTCAGGAGTAAGAAGGAGTGGTAGACCTTGGATAATAAACAAAGGATGAAATATATTCTAGGCTCCATGCTCCTGTTGATGATGCTTGTTATCCCTTTATTAAGTCCACTTCAAGAGTATATATCAATTCCCACCGAGCTAAGATTGTCTTCACAAACGGTTAATGCAGATGCAGACCAAGACATTTCAGTACCTGCGTTTTCAATGGATAAGCAAAATACCTCCAACGCTATATTCCACGAATATGCTGGAATCCCTGTGAAAAAGACAGATATGAAGCGTTTGAAGGATATTCGTTTAGTCCCAGGCGGACAATCGGTAGGAGTCGAATTACAGACTAAGGGTGTATTAGTAGTTGGTCACCACCTTGTTAGTGAAAATAAAGAAAGACAGACATCACCGGGAGAGACTGGAGATATACAAGTAGGAGATATACTTTTAAAAGGAAATGGTCAAGAATTAAATCATATGGAGGACCTTTCCGCGATAGTAAAAGATGCAGGAGAACAGAATAAAGAAATTCAGTTTGATGTCAAGCGTGGTGAGGAGAGATTTCAAACAAGTATAAAGCCACAAATTAATGAAGCTGAAGAGCAGTATCAAATCGGGTTATATGTTCGAGATTCCGCAGCAGGGATTGGGACCATGACGTTTTATGACCCAAACACAAAAAAATACGGGGCATTAGGTCATGTCATTGCCGATATGGACACTAAAAAGCCCATCGAAATCCATGAAGGGACCATCGTAAACTCGCGCGTTACCTCGATTCAAAAAGGAAACCAGGGAGTACCTGGTGAAAAGAAAGCAGAATTTTCTTTAACGGATGACCGGATGGGAACCATTACCAAAAACAGTTCGTTTGGTGTGTTCGGTGAACTTGAACATCCTATTAAGAACGACAAATATAAAGATGGCTTACCAATTGCTTTAGACGATGAAATTAAAGAAGGCCCAGCCAAAATACTCACCGTATTAAACGGAGATGAATTGCAGTCTTTTGATGTTGAGATCATTCGCAACATGCCAAAGGATTCTCCAGTTACAAAAGGAATGATAGTTAAAATTACTGATCCCGAATTACTTGATAAAACAGGTGGAATCGTACAAGGTATGAGTGGAAGTCCGATTATTCAGGATGATAAGATTATTGGTGCTGTAACCCATGTTTTTGTAAATGATCCTACGTCCGGCTACGGGGTTCATATTGAATGGATGATGGAAGAAGCAGGAATTAATATTTATGAACAAGAAGACAAAAAGGCAAGCTGAAGTAAAGGAGGGCCATACACGCTCTCCTTTATTTTTTGTGTTCGACAATATTCGACATTCAATGTAGAAATATATCGAATTATATAGAAAATAAGAGCAAATAGAAGCATTTTAAAGTTTGTCTTATTTTTTGAGAATAAATTTGCTATAATAAAGAGGGTTACCATTCCTGATGTCGAATTCATAATGTAAGGGTCAGGATTATTTTGTAAGGAGGAAGGGTAAAATGGATAAAATCCAAGTGTGCTTAGCTGATGATAACCGTGAACTAGTAAGACTTCTGGAGGACTTTTTCTCAGATGCTAAAGATATTGAAGTGATTGGAACAGCTTTTAATGGAAGAGACTGCCTGGAAATGTTGAAGGAAAAGAAACCTGACGTGCTCATTCTTGACATTATTATGCCTCATGTTGATGGACTAGCTGTTTTGCAGGAGCTTAAGAATAGAGATAAATCCCCTGAGGTGATTATGCTCACGGCATTTGGACAAGAAGAAGTAACGAAAAAAGCCGTAGAATTAGGTGCCGCCTACTTTATGATGAAACCGTTTGATTTAGATCATTTAGGAGAACAGGTCAGACAGATTAAACACGTAGGTGATCCGATTAACCGTGCTATGGGCAGCAGTTACACCAAATCGAAAAAGCCTGATTTAGATACGAGTATTACACACATTATCCATGAAGTCGGGGTTCCTGCACATATTAAAGGTTATTTATATTTAAGAGAAGCCATTACAATGGTTTATACGGATATAGACCTTCTTGGATCCATTACAAAAGTCCTTTATCCAGACATTGCAGCTAAATACAATACAACTGCCTCTAGAGTCGAGCGGGCGATCCGTCACGCTATTGAAGTGGCATGGAACCGCGGCAATATAGAAGCCATCTCGTCATTATTTGGCTATACGATCTCCTCTACAAAAGCAAAACCGACAAACAGCGAATTTATTGCAATGGTTGCAGACCGTTTAAGACTGGAACACAAAGCATCTTAATAATAAACTAAAAATTCTCCTCAGAACATGAGGAGATTTTTTATTTCATCTTCTCGACAGATTATGGTACAATTCTTAATTATTAGACACTTTAGTTCATCATAACAGGGAGTTGTAGAAATGAAAGTCGTAAAATTCGGCGGCAGCTCAGTTGCCGATGCCAGCCAATTAAGAAAAGTAACAGAAATTATTAAAGCAGATCCTCAAAGAAAAGCAATCATAGTCTCTGCGCCAGGAAAACGGCATTCTAAGGACACTAAAACGACTGATTTACTGATAGCACTGGGAGAATCTGTCCAGGTTAACGTAAAAAATCAAGCTATTTACGATCAAGTGATTGAACGCTTTGCTTCAATCGTAAGAGATCTTGAATTGGATCAGTCATTGCTGAATACAATACAGGACCGCATTGACAATGCTTGTAAACTTATTGAATCAGATATCCACCGCGGTATGGATGCTTTAAAATCTTGCGGTGAAGATGGAACGGCTTTAATTTTAAGTGCTTATTTAAATTCGAGGGAACTGGAATCATCTTATGTTAACCCGAAAGATGCAGGTATATTTGTCAGTGACGAGCCTGGCGGGGCTTTAGTACTTGATGAAAGTTTTGAACATTTAAATAAACTAAGAGAAAGAGACGGAGTTCTCGTTATTCCGGGCTTCTTCGGCTTTACACTTGATGGCGATTTAGTCACGTTTTCGCGCGGGGGTTCAGATATTACAGGCTCCATTGTGGCAGCAGGTATGAAAGTGGATTTGTATGAAAACTTTACGGATGTAGACTCTGTTTTCTGTGTAAACCCGATGATAGTGGACCAGCCTAAAGAATTAAAAGCACTCACGTACCGGGAAATGCGTGAATTGTCTTATGCAGGATTTTCAGTTTTTCATGACGAAGCTTTAATTCCAGCTTTTAAAGAAAAGATTCCGGTTTGTATTAAGAATACAAATAATCCAGGTGGTGACGGCACAATGATCGTAGCAGAACTGCCTGAGAGAGACGGACACGTTGCTGGAATTGCTAGTGATTCCGGGTTCTTGAACTTATATGTTAGTAAATACTTGATGAACCGTGAAGTTGGGTTTGGACGCAAACTGCTGCAAATCCTTGAAGAGGAAGGGATCTCTTTTGAGCATGCGCCTTCGGGAATAGATGATATGTCTGTAATTATCAGAGACCACCAGCTCCCCGAAGAGAAGGAAGGACAGGTTAAAGAACGGATTATAAATGAATTAAAAGTTGATACCATATCGATTGAAAGAAATATGGCTATGATTATGATTGTAGGCGAGGGAATGAATGAAGCGATTGGTGTTGCAAGTAAAGCATCGACTGCCTTTAGAGATGCAGATGTTAATATTGATATGATTAACCAGGGATCCTCAGAAGTATCAATGATGTTCGGTATTAAGGATCATGATTTAAACCGGGCTGTACAATCTTTATACCACGCGTTTTTTTAGAAATGAATGAAAGCGAGAAGCCAATTAAAGGCTTCTCGCTTTTTGTTGTTCATAAAGTAAGTGCTTAAGTTCATGAAAGGTATGGTCCTCTTTAGAAGTGAGTTCTTTAAGCAGACACCCGAACAACTCAGCAGTCATAATGGCGTCGTTCAATGCGTGATGTCTTTTACGACTTTTGATATTGAATTTTTTCAAGAGTGGATCAAGCTGAGGTTTCTGGCCCGGATACAAAAATTTAGCCAGCTTTTGCGAATCAATAACGGGTGTACTCATTTTTGGCAGTTTCCACCGCTTCAGCATCGTTTGAACAAATCTCATATCAAACATAGCGGGATGAGCCACTAATACAGAACCTTCACTAAAAGCGAGAAACTCCTGTAAAGAGTCTAAAAATGAATCGGATTGTTCCAGATGCTCCTTAGTTAAACCTGTCAGCTTAAATGTCTGTTTACTAACAGGACGAATGGGCTTCACGAGTTTATAAAAGGTTTTATTGTGAATTGTATCTAATCCATTCATTCTCACCGCGCCAATTGAGATAATTTCATGGCCGATTTCTGGAATGAAGCCGGTTGTTTCCAAATCGAAGATCGTATAATCAATCTCAAGGAGACTCTTTCCAGCTACTTCAGGGTTTTTATACTCTTGTAACCGCACAAACAATTGCTTATGACGATCACTGTTTAAATACGGTCTGATTTTATAATAATATATCGGTTTCTCGAAAAAAATGTATTTAATTATTTGTAAGTCAATAGGAAGCAAGTTACATCACCCTGTTTCGGTTATAGCTTAGTTCAAGTACTTGCTGTAAACGCTTTGCGATACTTAATGCTTCTTTTAAAGCTTTCCGTTCGTCACGATTGAGCTTACTGAGTTTAAGTTCATTTGTTAAGGGTTCGCCGTTATTAAGCTGTTCTAAATTTTCCTTCAGTCTGAATCCCATTAAACGGTGCAGAGAAAGCTTTGCATTTTCAGCATCTCGGGGATGAAACCTTTCTTGCTCAGCCAGGGCGTTCAGACGGCTGACAGTATTAATATTTTCTATTCCATATTTCATGCTGTAAATGCGGATAGCATTTACAATTTGCATGATCGCTGATTTCTTTAAGTTAAGTGTTTTCTTCTTTCCAACCCCTGAAATTCTCCCAAACGGCTGAACGGGCACGCGGAAACGAAGCGTATCCTTCATAAGAAGCTGATGCAGGCCAAGGGAACGTTGTACCCTCCGGGTCACATATTTTTTCAAATCATAAGCTAAAGAAAAATCTCCGAAAATAGGGCGGAAGTCCATAAAGATGGTGAAATCACGAATCTCCTCAGCGTCCATTCTACTTATCCACTGATCAATACTTTCATGCCAGCTGCTCATCTGTTGACGCCATTTCTCTTCTTTGGCCATAATCCCTCCAGTGCAATAAGGAAATCCGCATTCGTTTAACATTTGATTTATTTTCTCGGCTAACAGTTTGAAGTAATTGTTAATCTGTTCTTTGTTTTTGATATGGTCATAATCGTCTAATATCATGCCGTTGTCCTGATCTGTAGAGAAGGCCTGTTCCTTACGACCTTCACTTCCCATAACAAGAAAGCAATAATTAATGGGCGGTGCGCCTAACCCTGAAGCAATCATCTCCTCTTCAGCTATTTGAACAACTTGTTTATGAATACGGTCATTATAGTTTGTAATCAACTCAGCAATATCGTAAGCCATCATGTGGTCATCGATGAGACTGGAAACAAAATCTTGAAAGCGTGAGTTATATAGGGGAGACAGTTCTTTTAATTCGCCAATAGTTTCAGCATTAGAGATCCTGTAAGTTAAGTCAAAGTATACGGAGTTGCTTATAGTGAAAAAGGAAGACTGACGCAGAATTCCAACAATCTTATCTTTATGGTGGACGGGAATGATTTCTGTAGGATGGTGCTTTAAGTAGCTTAACGCATCGTAAATAAATTCCTGATCACTAATCGAATAAGGTTCTTCTGACATATGAAGGTAGACTGGATCTTTATGATTGTTTTCAAAATATGCTTTTAATAAATCACCATAACCGATCATTCCAAGCAGTGTCTGTCTGTCTTCGCTCACTAGCAGAGCCTCTATTTTTTGATGCTGCAGCATTCGAGCAGCTTGTTCTATCGTTTCCTGAGGGTGGATGAACGCAGGCTGTTCCATATAGGCACCTGCTCGTTTTTTATATAACTCACTATCATCATCTTCGTCGGTTGAAGAACTTTTAAATTTCACTTCATCATATAAGCTTTTCATGAGATGACTGATCCCATCCATGACAACTTTAGAGAACTGCGTATTATTGGACATGATTTTCAAAAATGATTCTCTCTTGAAGCAGAGCGTCTTAACTGGTTCTAGAGCTTGTACAGAAAATCTCATTTCCCCGCTTGTCAGTAAAATCATAACTCCGACAAGGTCGCCGGGGTAATAAAACCTCACGGACAGCTGGCGTCCGTTCGAACGGTGCATAATGTTTTTAGCTAAACCCGATAATAAAAAATGAATATCAAACGTATCTTCGTTCTGATCTTCATGAATTATGAATTCATTGCTGCTGTACTCTTTAATGACAGCTTCACTGAAAATTTCATTAAATTCGGTATCAGTTAAGAGATCAAAAGGATATTGAGAACGGTAAAATTTCAACGAATAAGCCAGAGTGGTTTCCTCCTTATAAAGGCACTTTAAGAAGTAGAGAACATAGCCTCTACTTTTTCTTAAATCGTCCTTTAGTTAAATTTCTTTTACGGTCTCTGTGCAAGATGAAACCGCCAATAAATGCAACTCCTCCCACAACACACAGGAGGCCGAATATACCCTGGATTACAATATGAAAAAAAACGGGGTGGTACACATTAAATAGTGCATCCCGTATTAGTTTAATTCCTATAACAGCAATTATTCCGGGAGTTACTAGTAGCAATAGAGCAATCAGGCGCATCAATCATACTCCTTTATTGTTTTCAATCCTCCATCAGTATACCAGAACCACTTCAGCCTGAAAATAAAGTTGTCTCTTGCTAAAGTATGCACAATCATGTACGATTAAAATGCGCAAAAAATTGCAGGGTGTGAAAACTATGAAAAGAGTACTGATCGTTGGGGCGGGTAAAGGCGGCTCAGCGCTGTTAAAATTACTAAATGAAACAGACAAAATGATTGTTGCAGCAATTACGGATATAAATCCAGACGCTGCAGGATTTAAAATAGCAAGTTCTTTTGGGGTTTCAACTGGACAAGATTGGAGAGCTTTTATACATAAAGAGATCGATATTGTAATTGAAGCTACCGGAGATGAGAAGGTTTTTGAACAGATTCGTTCAGAACGTCCTGCTCATACGGTTGTAATTCCTGGTGCCGTTGCTTATATAACTTCTGAATTATTAGAAGAGAAAGAAACGCTTTTAAAAGAATTTAAACAGCAGACAAATAATCAGGATTTAATTCTAAATAGTATACATGACGGGATGATCGTCATTGATCGATACGCACAAGTATCGTTCTTAAATAAGAGCGGGGAAAAGATTCTTGATAAGTCAAGAGAATCTGTAGTAGGGAAAGATGTAAGAGAAATCATACCTGGGTCAGGACTGCCGCAGATACTAGAAACGAAAACTAAAGAATTAAATCAGGAGCTAGAGATAGAGAATGGGAAAAAAGTAATAACTACAAGAATTCCATTGATAGGCTCAGATCAGGAGCTGCTGGGAGCTTATGCAGTATTTAAAGATATAACTGAAGTTGTGGAACTGGCAGAAGAGATAACTGACTTAAAAGAAGTTAAAACTATGCTTGAAGCTATAATTCACTCCTCTGATGAAGCGATTTCCGTCGTAGATGAAAATGGAAGCGGTTTAATGATTAACCCGGCGTATACCCGGATCACCGGTCTTGAAGAAAGAGAGGTAATCGGTAAACCGGCTACCGTAGATATTTCAGAAGGTGAAAGTATGCATATGAAAGTATTAAATACAAGGCGTGCCGTACGCGGGGTAAGGATGAAAGTAGGACCTGCCAAAAAAGAAGTAGTGGTTAATGTTGCTCCAGTAATTGTGGATGGAGATGTCAAGGGGAGTGTAGGTGTTCTTCATGACGTTACTGAAATTCAATCTTTGACCAGTGAATTAAAGAGAGCAAGGCAGATTATCCGTAACCTAGAAGCTAAATATACGTTCGCTGATATCACCGGAGATTCTCAAGAGCTGACTCTTGCACTTGAGCAGGCAAGGGTAGGGGCTAAAACTCCGGCGACAGTCCTTCTCCGTGGAGAGTCTGGCACTGGAAAAGAATTGTTTGCCCATGCTATTCATAATGAAAGCAATCGGCGCCACAATAAATTCATAAGAGTTAATTGTGCTTCTATAGCAGAATCACAGCTTGAGAGTGAGTTGTTTGGGTATGAGGATGGAGCGTTTGAAGGGGCAAAGCAAGGCGGGAAAAAGGGGTACTTTGAGGAAGCAAATTATGGAAGTATCTTTCTCGATGAAATATCGGAACTGACTCTGCCTATGCAGGCAAAGCTTCTTCGGGTATTGCAGGAGAAAGAAATCGTTCGTGTAGGCGGAACAAAACCAGTAATCGTTGACGTGAGAGTAATTGCTGCAACCAATATTAATTTGGAAAAAGCAATCATGCGTAAGACTTTTAGGGATGATCTGTATTATCGTCTAAGCCGTCTGCCGATTTATATTCCTCCTCTAAGAGAAAGGAAAGAAGATTTGGAACCGTTAATTACCCATTTAATCCAAAAGCTGAACGAGGACTATGGACGAAATGTTCGTACAATAGAGGATGAAGCTTTTGAAAAACTAATGGATTACGACTGGCCGGGTAACGTCCGCGAACTTGAAAACGTGGTCAGCCGGGCGATGATCTTTATGGAGCATACGGAGGAAGTCATCCGAAAAAGCCATATTCCTTCCTTAATGAATTCGGAAGCAGCCCATGATGGAGAAGAAGCTGCCTGGCAGAGGTCCAGTCTACAGGAAGCCGTTGATGAATATGAGAAAAGTTTATTGACAGATGCGTTTAAAACACATAATTTCAATAAAACAAAAACGGCTAAGGCACTGGGGATCTCGATACGAAATTTATATTACAAGCTTGAGAAATATCAGCTGGATAAAGATGATTTGCAAGGATTTTCATAGTATGCAAAAAGGGGAGTGGAGGAATGGAAGCACTCAGCGAACTTATCTCCAGGTTAGAAAATCAATCATTAAAAAGAGCAGCGGTCGCCCAGGCTGCAGATAGAGAAGTTCTGCTCGCTGTAAAAAGAGCTCGGGAGCTTAATATGGCTTCTTTTATTCTAACAGGAAGTAAAATTGAAGTGCAGCGGATAGCTGAAGAAATTGATTTTGCAGTAGAATCAGACAGCGAAGTTCATTTTATTGACTGTTCTAAGGAAGAAGCCGCTGTTGAAGCAGTCAGAGCTGTAAATAGAGGGGAAGCCCAGCTGGTAATGAAAGGAAACGTGGATACTAAGACTTTATTAAAAGCTGTTCTCGACAAACAATATGGTCTGAGAACGGGTAGTATTTTGTCCCATGTTGCCTTATTTGAGATTCCCGGCCAGGATCGATTACTCTTTCTTACAGATTCAGCAATGAATATTGCCCCAACCCTCGAGGAAAAGGTTCAAATTGTTAAAAATGCTGTAGATGTGGCGCAAAAGAACGGATGGGAGACTCCAAGGGTTGCACCATTAGCCGCGGTTGAGGTCGTAAATCCAGCGATGCCAGCTACTATTGACGCTGCATCACTTACTCAAATGAATCGAAGAGGACAAATAAAAGGTTGTATCATTGATGGACCTTTAGCATTTGATAACGCCATCAGCATGTCAGCTGCTGAACAAAAGGGAGTTATTTCAGATGTAGCCGGGAAAGCTGATATTTTAATGGTCCCGACGATTGAAGTTGCCAATGCTTTATACAAATCATTTATGTATTTTGCTGGAGGCAGAGTAGCGGCAGTTATAAGTGGGGCAAGTGCTCCAATCGTGCTTACTTCAAGGTCAGACTCGGCTGAAAGCAAAGTATATTCTCTAGCATTAGCCATACATTCAAGCAGTAATTAGGAGGAATAGGAAATGGAAATTTTTAAGTACATGGACAAATATGATTACGAGCAGCTCGTTATGTGTCATGATAAAGCATCAGGGTTAAAAGCGATTATAGCCATTCATGACACGACGTTAGGTCCGGCACTGGGCGGTACAAGAATGTGGACTTATGCCAGTGAAGAAGACGCAATAGAAGATGCCCTTCGTCTTGCTAAAGGAATGACTTACAAAAATGCTGCGGCTGGTTTGAACCTTGGCGGTGGAAAAACGGTCATTATCGGTAATCCTCGAGAGGATAAAAATGAGGCAATGTTCCGCGCGTTTGGTCGTTATATACAAGGTTTAAACGGTAGATATATTACGGCTGAAGATGTAGGGACGACGGTACAGGACATGGATTTGATCCATGAAGAGACAGATTACGTTACAGGTATTTCACCAGCCTTTGGATCTTCAGGAAACCCCTCTCCAGTTACTGCTTACGGAGTATACAGAGGAATGAAGGCAGCTGCTAAAGAAGGTTTCGGAAGTGATTTACTAGAAGGAAAAACCATAGCTGTTCAAGGTATAGGAAACGTAGCTTATGATTTATGCCGTCATCTTCATGAAGATGGTGCACACTTAATTGTTACAGATATTAATGAAGAAGCAGTTCAAAAAGCAGTGGAAGATTTTGGTGCTCAAGCAGTTGGAATTGACGAGATTTATGGAGTCGAGTGCGATATTTATGCACCATGTGCCTTAGGTGCTACAATTAACGATGAAACGATTCCTCAATTAAAAGCCAAAGTAATTGCAGGTGCTGCAAATAATCAGTTAAAAGAGACAAAGCATGGAGATATTTTGCATGAAAAAGGTGTCATCTATACGCCTGACTATGTTATAAACGCAGGTGGGGTAATAAACGTAGCTGATGAATTACATGGCTACAACAAAGATCGTGCGATGAAACGGGTAGAAACGATTTATGATAATGTGTCCAGAGTATTTGAAATCTCCAGACGAGACAACATACCTACGTACGTAGCTGCAGATAGAATGGCTGAAGAGCGAATAGAAGCGATGCGACAATCGCGCAGTCAATTTTTACAAAACGGCCATCATATTCTGAGCCGAAGATAGATAACGGAGGGTATTGGAGTTGCAGATACATCAAATATTAGTTATTAATCCTGGATCCACATCTACGAAGATCGGGGTATTTCAGGATACAGAAATTATCTTTGAGAAAACGATTCGCCACTCTCATGAGGAACTGAATGAATTTACTTATATTATCGACCAATACGATTTTAGAAAAAATGTTATTCTTAAGGAACTGAGCAAGGCAGATGTGAATATTTCTGCCTTAAGTGCGGTCTGTGGACGAGGCGGGCTGCTGCACCCTATTGAAGGCGGTACGTATGAAGTAAATGAGGCAATGCTCGAAGACTTAAAGAATGGATATAATGGTGAACATGCATCAAATCTAGGCGGGATTATCGCAAATGAGATCGCTAAGAGTTTAGATGTTTCTGCTTACATTGTAGATCCTGTTGTGGTAGATGAGCTACAAGATATAGCTAGAATGTCCGGCGTTCCTGAAATTCCAAGGAAAAGTATCTTCCATGCTTTAAATCAAAAGGCCGTAGCAAGAAGGGTTTCTGATGATCTTGGGAAACCATACAGCAGAGCCCGTCTTATTGTGACCCATATGGGGGGAGGAATAACGATTGGAGCTCATTCCGGCGGCCGGGTTATTGACGTAAACAACGGACTTCATGGAGACGGACCTTTCTCACCTGAACGTGCAGGAACAGTCCCGGCCGGGGATCTCGTGTCGATGTGTTTCTCCGGTCAATATTATCGTGAGGAAGTTATGAAAAAGCTTGTCGGACAGGGTGGGATTATGGCTTATCTCGATACTAACGATGGGGTTGAGGTAGAAAAGATGATAGAGCGCGGCGACGTCAAGGCAAAACTAATTTATGAAGCCATGGCTTATCAAATTGCTAAAGAAATAGGCAGTATGAGTGCGGTACTGGAAGGGAAAGTAGATGCTATTGCCTTAACCGGCGGTCTTGCCTATGGAAAGGCCTTTACAGAAGAGATCAAAAAAAGGGTCAACTGGATTTCTGATGTTTTCATTTATCCTGGTGAAAATGAGCTTGAGGCTTTAAATGAAGGGACACTGCGTGTGTTAAACAAAGAGGAGCTTCCGAAACACTATCCAAACTTTGTTGAATAAAAGGAGTCGTTTAGAATGGCAGAAGAATATGACTTAGTTGTATTAGGCGGGGGTACAGGCGGATATGTAGCAGCCATTCGTGCTTCCAAGCTGGGTTTAAAAGTGGCAGTAGTAGAAAAAAGAGAGATGGGAGGTACATGTCTTCATAGGGGATGTATTCCTTCAAAAGCATTGCTGCGAAGTGCTGAAGTGTTCAGGCAGACCAGGGATGCGAATCAATTTGGCATCGAAACTTCTGAGCCTGTGATAAACTTTATCAAAGTCCAGGAACGGAAGCAGTCGATTGTAGATACGTTACATAATGGCGTGCAAGGACTGATGAAAAAAGGAAAAATCGACATTTTCGAAGGATTTGGACGTATCCTCGGCCCTTCCATTTTCTCCCCTTCCGCTGGAACAATCTCTGTGGAGTTAAATAATGGGGAAGAGAATGAAATGCTCATTCCTAAAAATGTTTTAATTGCTACGGGATCAAGTCCTAAAACTTTACCAGGACTTGATATTGATGGAGAATATGTAATGACTTCTGATGAAGCACTTAATATGCAGGAGCTCCCAAAATCAATTATTATTGTAGGCGGCGGAGTTATAGGTATTGAGTGGGCATCAATGCTTGCTGATTTTGGAGTTGAAGTAACCGTGCTCGAATACTTACCTTCTATTTTGCCGACGGAGGACGAAGAGGTCGCAAAAGAAATGTCGCGGCAGCTTAAACAAAAAGGAGTCAACATTATTACAAATGTTGAAGTATTACCCGAAACTCTGAAGACGGATCAACAAGTTGTCATTCAAGGAAAAGTAAATGAAGCCACCGAAACCTATGAAGCGGATCGTATGTTAGTTTCAGTCGGCCGGTCAGCTAATGTTACAAATATTGGTCTTGAGAATACTGATATCGAAACGGAAAATGGAGCGATTAAAACCAATAATTATTATCAAACGAAGGAATCTCATATCTATGCTATTGGTGATGTTATAGGCGGGATGCAGCTTGCTCATGTTGCTTCTCATGAAGGGATAACGGCGGTCGAACATATGGCAGATAAGCATCCTCATGTGTTAAATTATGACCAGGTACCAACTTGCATTTATTCCAGTCCTGAAGCAGCCAGTGTAGGTCTTACGGAAAAACAGGCGATAGATCAAGGCTATGAAGTTAAAACTGGAAAATTTCCATTTAAAGCAATTGGTAAAGCCCTTGTTTTTGGGGAAACAGAAGGATTTGTAAAGATTATCGCTAATAAGACAAATAATGATTTACTCGGCGTCCATATGGTAGGACCTCATGTGACAGATATGATCTCCGAAGCTGGGCTCGCTAAAGTTCTTGATGCCACTCCTTGGGAAATTGCAGAAACTATCCATCCACATCCTACGCTGTCAGAAGCAATAGGTGAAGCTGCAATGGCTGTTGATGGCAATCAAATTCACGGATAATTATTAAAGGAGGAATTCCTGTGGCTGAAAATCGTCATAAATCGTTAGGGTTAAGTGATGACGAAGTACTGGACATGTTTCGTACTATGTTATTAGCTCGTAAAATTGATGAAAGAATGTGGCTGTTAAACAGAGCCGGAAAAATTCCATTTGTTATATCGTGTCAGGGGCAGGAAGCTGCTCAAGTTGGAGCGTCCTATGCACTCGACCGGCAGAAAGATTACGCTTTACCTTATTACAGGGACATGGGGGTAGTATTGGCATTTGGAATGACTGCAAAAGATCTAATGCTGTCCGGCTTCGCTAAAGCTGAAGATCCGAACTCAGGAGGCAGGCAGATGCCGGGTCACTTTGGTCAGAAGAAAAATCGCATTGTGACAGGTTCATCTCCAGTAACCACTCAAGTACCTCATGCAGTAGGTATTGCACTGGCTGGAAAGATGGAAAACAAAGATTTTGTTTCTTTTGTTACCTTTGGAGAAGGCTCTTCAAACCAGGGCGACTTCCATGAAGGAGCCAATTTTGCAGGAGTTCATAAACTGCCAGTTATATTTATGGTGGAAAATAATAAATATGCGATCTCAGTTCCCGTCTCCAAGCAGCTGGCATGTGAAAAAGTATCAGATCGTGCAATCGGATACGGCATGCCCGGGCATACCGTTGATGGAAATGATCCATTAGCTGTTTATGAGGTCGTGAAGGAAGCAGCTGAGAGAGGCCGCAGCGGAAAAGGACCAACGTTAATCGAAGCTGTGTCCTACCGTCTCACTCCGCACTCCAGTGATGATGATGACCGTACCTATCGGGAGCGCGGTGAAGTTGATGAAGCTAAGAAAAAGGATTCAATCTTAACATTTGCTCAATACTTAAGAGAGCAAGGTGTATTAACTGAAGATAAGGAAGAAGAATTAAATAAGGAACTGGATCAAATCGTAAATGAAGCTACAGATTATGCGGAAAATGCGGTTTATGCAGAAGCGGAATCTGCATTGAACTTTGTCTACGAAGAGTAAGGAGGGGGAGATCGTATGGCGGTAATATCTTATATACAAGCAGTCACCCAGGCATTAAAAGAAGAAATGCAGCGTGATGAGAAAGTATTTGTATTAGGGGAGGATGTCGGGAAACGCGGTGGTGTCTTCCGGGCTACCGATGGATTATACGAAGAATTTGGTGAAGCAAGAGTGTTGGATACACCCCTGGCCGAATCAGCCATTGCAGGAGTGGGAATTGGTGCTGCGATGTACGGGCTGCGTCCTGTAGCAGAAATGCAGTTTGCTGATTTTATTATGCCTGCAGTCAACCAAATTATTTCAGAAGCGGCTAAAACGAGATACCGATCAAATAACGATTGGTCTGTACCAATGACAATTCGTGCTCCTTACGGCGGAGGTGTTCACGGGGCTCTTTATCATTCTCAGTCAGTGGAAGCTGTATTTGCTAATCAGCCAGGATTGAAAATTGTTATGCCTTCCACTCCTTACGATGTAAAAGGGCTTCTCAAAGCATCCATTCGAGACAATGACCCTGTTCTCTTTTTCGAACACAAGAGAGCCTATCGGTTAATTAAAGGGGAAGTGCCCGATGAAGATTATACACTTCCTATCGGAAAAGCCGATATAAAACGTGAAGGGACAGATATAACAGTCATAACCTACGGATTGTGTGTCCACTTTGCTTTACAGGCTGCGGAGAAATTAGCTGAAGAAGGCATCGATGCACACATTTTAGACTTGAGAACAGTCTATCCGCTCGATAAGGAGGCCATCATCGAAGCTGCCGCTAAGACTGGAAAAGTGCTGCTGGTAACTGAGGATAATAAGGAAGGCGGCATTATTTCCGAAGTTTCGGCAATTATAAGTGAAAACTGTTTGTTTGACCTTGATGCACCGGTTAAACGTTTAGCAGGCCCGGATATTCCATCTATGCCTTATGCACCTACGATGGAAAAATACTTCATGATGAATCCTGATAAAGTTGAAAAAGCTATGCGCGACTTAGCTGAATTTTAATATAGAGGAGTTGTTCCCATGGGGTTAGAAAAAATCAACATGCCTCAGCTCGGAGAAAGTGTTACAGAAGGTACGATAAGCTCGTGGCTCGTGCAGCCAGGCGATAAAGTGAATAAATACGATCCTATTGCCGAGGTAATGACAGATAAAGTAAATGCTGAAGTGCCATCCTCCTTCACTGGGACAATCAAAGAACTTGCAGCTAAAGAAGATGATACAATCGAAGTCGGTGAGTTGATGTGCTACATTGAAGTAGATGGCGCATCCAGTGATAAAGAAGCACAGGGCGATAAAGAAACTGTCAAAGAAAACGACGGAGAAGTCAAGAAAGAAATTCCTGCTTCACAAGCGCCGGCGGACAAAAATGAACAACCAGCGCAGACAAATCAAACTAGTAAAAAACGCTACTCCCCGGCAGTAATGACACTTGCTCAGGAGCATAATATCGATTTAAACGAGATAGACGGCTCAGGACGCGACGGACGTATTACGAGAAAAGATTTAGAAAACATTATTAAAAACGGTGATATTCCTACTCCTTCTTCTAGTAAGGAAGTGTCAGAGGATGACCGGCAGACATCTGCTTCAAAACCATCTTCAGAGGGTATAAAAACAGAAGATGGCGATATTGAGATTCCTGTAACTGGAGTAAGAAAAGCTATAGCTCAGAATATGGTGAAGTCTACTACTGAAATTCCTCATGCCTGGATGATGGTGGAAGTCGATGTAACCGGCCTGGTGGAGTTAAGGAATTCGCTAAAAGATGAGTTTAAGCAAAAAGAAGGATATAGTTTGACCTTTTTCTCTTTCTTTGTAAAAGCAGCAGCTCAAGCATTAAAAGAGTATCCGCAGTTAAACAGCACGTGGGCTGGAGATAAAATTATTCAGCGTAAAGCCATCAACTTAAATATAGCCGTAGCAAAAGAGAACGAGCTGTTCGTTCCCGTAATCAGGGATGCTGACGAGAAAAGCATTAAAGGGATTGCCAAGGATATTACAGGGCTGGCTGCAAAAGCCAGAAAAGGCAAGCTGACCTCTAAAGATATGGAGGGAGGCACGTTTACAGTCAACAATACAGGCTCTTTTGGTTCTGTTCAATCCATGGGTGTAATTAATCATCCGCAGGCTGCTATTCTTCAAGTCGAATCAATTGTGAAGAAACCGGTGTTCCAGGATGGAATGTTCGGCGCTCGTGACATGGTGAACCTTTGTTTATCATTAGACCATCGTGTGCTCGATGGTTTGGTTGCAGGAAATTTCTTAGCACGTCTTAAAGAAATATTGGAAAATATGAATAAAGAACACACTTCAATATACTAACGCACAACCCCCGGCTGATAGCTGGGGGTATTATTATGTTCTTTGAATTGAAAGGGTGTTTAAATATTGGTAAACTGTTGATAGTACTTAAGTAAAGGAGCCATGATTAATATGGATTTCAATATTTTTATGAACGATGTAGTATTAAAAGCACGTGAAGAAATAACCCAGGCGGGTTATTCAGAACTAACGACGAAAGAAGAAGTAGATGAAGCTTTAAATAAAGAAGGCACGACACTTGTCATGATTAATTCAGTATGCGGCTGTGCCGGTGGTATTGCACGCCCGGCTGCTTCTCATGCCGTTCACTATGATAAGCGGCCTGATCATCTCGTTACAGTATTTGCCGGACAGGATCGTGAAGCTACAGAAAGAGCCCGTGAATATTTCGAAGGTTTCCCTCCTTCTTCTCCTTCTTTTGCTCTGCTAAAAGATGGAAAAATAAAAACTATGGTTGAACGTCATGACATCGAAGGTTTTGAACCAATGGAGGTTATTGCAAAACTACAACGACAATTTGAGGAATACTGTGAAGAAGTATAATCAACATTAAAGTTGGGAGGATCTTTGTTATGCAAAGGTCCTCTTTTGTGTTGAAGAAATGGATTAATTGAGGTGGAATGCCTGGTGAAAATCGGTTATCGAACAATAAAAACAGCGGTAGGAACCCCGTTTGCGATTTGGGTCGCTATGTTATTAGATCTTGAAAACTTTGCATCGGCCGGAATCTTAACAATTTTATGTATACAAATTACTAGAAAGCGCTCGATATTATCAGCCTGGCACCGGTTTTCTGCATGTATGATAGCTATTTTGTTTTCTTTTATATTCTTTGAGGCAGCGGGATATAATCCGTTAGCAATCGGACTGATGTTATTCGTATTTATACCAACGACGGTTTGGTTGAAAATTACGCCGGGGATCGTTACAAGCTCAGTTATTATCCTTCATTTATTTATTTCCGAGCCTATCGGATGGGACATTATAATAAATGAAATACTGCTGATTATTGTGGGGATTGGGACAGCTCTGCTGCTTAACTTGTATATGCCGAGCTTAGAAGGCAAACTTGAGAACTATCAAACAGAAGTAGAAGATAACTTCTCAACCATTCTCAAAGAAATCGCCAGGTTTCTTCGTGATGGGAATGAAGGGTGGGCAGGTAAAGAACTCACAGACACTGCGGCACTACTGGAGGAAGCCAAGTCTTTATCATTTAGAGATGTGGAGAATCATTTATTAAGAACCCATAATAAGTATTATCATTATTTTCATATGAGAACGAAGCAGTTCGAATTATTGGAGCGCATGCTTCCACTTGTTACAAGAATTTGGGGAGACAACAAGCATGCTCAAGTGATTGCGGAATTCTTTGATGAATTATCAAAGGGCATCCATCCTGGGAACACGGCTGTTATTTATTTACAAAAGCTGAAAGATATACGGGATGACTTTAGAGAAGATGACTTGCCGGTTACGAGACAAGAATTTGAGAAAAGAGCCAGTCTTTTTCATTTACTAAATGAAATTGAGCAGTATCTTATTATTAAAAGGTCATTTAAGAAAAGTGATGTATAACCATAGGAGATTGAGGCATACTTTGAAAAAAGGGTGAAACCTATGCCTTTACTCAATATATTGTTAATAGCAGGAGCGATATTTATCCCTCCTGCTGTTACCGACGAGCCTTTGGTTATCGTGAATAAAACAACAAATGAACTAGTCGCTTTTCAGCACGGTGAACCCGTGTTCGAGTCGAAAGTAGCTACCGGTAAAACTGAAGAACTTACCCCTGAAGGAGAATTTACTTTTAAAGTAAAAGCAATAGATCCTTACTATAGGAAGAAAGATATTCCAGGCGGAGACCCTGAAAATCCTCTAGGCAGCCGCTGGATCGGATTTGATGCAAAGGGGACGGATGGAAGAATCTATGGGGTTCATGGTACAAATAAACCTGATTCAATAGGAATGGCCGTATCAGCAGGATGTATCCGGATGAAAAATGAGCAGGTGGAGAAACTTTATTCTATAGTAGAAGAGGATTCAGATATAATCATTATGAAGGGACAGAAGGACTTTGAAAAGGTTTATGAGAGCTGGGAGAGAGAGCAGTTAAAGCAGTATATTAAAGAATAACCGGGCCGGATCAGCTCGGTTTTTTTATGTGATAAAAGGAAGCCTGTTTGGTGCCAGGCTTCCTTTAAAGTGCTTATTATAAAAAGAAAGAAGCTCCTGCGAGAAGGGAAGAAAGAAACATAGACAAAATCATTAAATAAATGATAAATTTCATGCGTTTTTCCCGTTTAGACTTTTTCTTTTTTGTTGGTTGGTTTTGATCAGCCAAGGTTTAGTAACCTCCTTCATTTCCTACTAAACACATTTTAAATGATATTTTAGATTTGGACAAGGGAGAGAAATGAATTAAAATAGTATTATGAATTCTACTAATTTTTTGAAACGTAAGCGCTTTATTTCTGGTATGCTTATCGTATGGTGTTACTAAAGGGGGCAGACAAATGGGGAAGTCATCAGAAACCCAGCAAGGGAAACATAAATGGGAAAGTGATATGGAAAAAGCAGTGCAGCGGTTTCCTGAACGAAAAAAACAATTTCACACGAGTTCTGAAATAGACATTAATGCCTTATACACTCCAGAAGAACTAAAGACACAGGCATATGAAGAAAAATTAGGCTACCCTGGCCAATACCCTTACACAAGAGGGATACAGCCTACAATGTATCGCAGTCGTTACTGGACGATGCGGCAATATGCAGGGTTTGGTTCTGCTGATGAGACGAATAAACGATTTCGTTATTTATTAGATCAAGGACAGACAGGTTTGTCTGTAGCATTTGACCTTCCTACACAAATCGGGTATGACTCCGACGATCCCATGGCTGAGGGGGAAGTGGGCAAAGTAGGAGTGGCGATTGATTCCCTAAAAGATATGGAAGTACTGTTCGATCAGATACCGCTGAATGAAGTCAGTACGTCTATGACTATTAACGCGCCGGCCTCCATCCTGCTTGCTATGTATATTGCCGTTGGTGAAAAACAAAGGGTTAAACCTGAAGAGCTTACTGGAACCATTCAAAACGACATTTTAAAAGAGTATATTGCTAGAGGTACATATATTTATCCTCCTAAACCCTCCATGAGGTTAATTACGGATATTTTTGCTTATTGTCAGGAGAATTTGCCAAAGTTCAACACGATCAGCATTTCTGGTTACCACATTAGAGAAGCTGGATCAACAGCTGTTCAAGAGGTGGCTTTTACAATTGCTAATGGGATGGCTTACGTAGATGCAGCCATAGAAGCTGGATTGAAAGTAGATCAGTTCGCACCGAGACTTGCGTTCTTTTTTAATGCTCATAACCAGTTTTTCGAGGAAGCGGCTAAGTTTCGTGCCGCCAGAAGGATTTGGGCTAAAATAATGAAGGAGCATTATAAAGCAGAAAATCCAAAAAGCTGGAAAATGAGGTTTCATACTCAAACTGGCGGAAGCACGTTAACTGCACAGCAGCCTGACAACAACATAGTCAGGGTCACTCTTCAGGCATTAGCCGCTATAATGGGAGGAACACAAAGTCTTCACACGAATTCAAGAGATGAAGCGCTCGCGCTACCTACAGAGGAGTCGGCCCGGATTGCGCTTAGAACACAGCAGATTATAGCCCAGGAAAGCGGAGTAGCAGATACAATCGATCCACTTGGAGGCTCCTACTACGTAGAATCACTCACAAACCAGGTGGAAGAGCAGGTTAATGAGTACTTAAAACGAATTAAAGATATGGGAGGAGCTGTGCAGGCTGTGGAAGAAGGTTACATGCAGCGTGAAATTCACCAGACCGCATATGATGCCCAGAAACGTATTGAATCAAAAGAGGAGATCATCGTTGGTTTAAACGAATATCAGCTTGATGAAGAGATTAATCCTGATCTATTAAGAGTTGACGAGCAATTGGAAGCTAACCAAATTCAACGCACAAAGCAGGTTAGGTCGACCAGGGAAGAGGTTAAGGTTAATCAATGTCTAGAAGCTTTAAGAAATGCTGCTGATACAAATGAGAACGTTATGCCTCACATTGTATCGGCTGTAAAGGCATATGCCACTGTTGGTGAAATTGCAAATGTACTCAGAGATGAGTTTGGAGAATATACGGCTATGTAGGAAGGATGACGTAAAACATGAAACCAATTCGTGTGCTAATCGCCAAACCGGGATTAGACGGACATGACCGTGGGGCGTTAATTATTGCCCAGGCATTAAGGGACCATGGGATGGAAGTTATTTATACAGGCTTAAGGCAGTCTCCTGTGCAGATAGCAAGAGCTGCTGTCCAAGAGGATGTCGATGTGGTAGGACTGTCTTCTTTATCAGGCGCTCATAAGTCATTGTTTCCTAAAGTGGTAGAAGCATTGGCGGCTGAACAGGCGTCAGACATTCCGGTTATAGGCGGCGGCGTGATCCCTGCCGAAGATATCCCTTTTTTGGAAAAGAAAGGTGTCACTAAAATATTCACCAGTGGGTCTCCTACGGATGCCATTGCGGTTTACATCAAGCAGATGATGAACCTTGAAACGAGAGTGGAACCTAAAAGAATAGCCCATATAGGAATTGCTGTGGAAAGTCTGGAAGGAGCGCTTCCTTTCTATCAGAATACGTTAGGCCTGACTTTAGAAGCTGTGGAGGAAGTGGAGTCAGAAAAAGTAAGAGTGGCCTTTTTTTCCGTTGGAGATTCCAGGATTGAATTGCTCGAACCTATTAGCGATGATTCTCCCATTCACCACTTTATCTCTAAAAAAGGGCAAGGAATCCATCATATTGCTCTGGAAGTGGATGATATTCGCCAAAGGCTGCAGCAATATAAAGAAGAAGGCGTTAATCTGCTGCATGAAGGACCAAAGCAAGGTGCGCACCAGAGTGAAATTGCTTTTATACATCCTAAAGCAGCACATGGTGTGCTGTATGAACTTTGTCAACCCAAGCAGGAGGACTGATAGTGATGGATATTTACGATAAGATCAATGAGCTTTATGATAAACGACGCCAGGTTCAACTGGGCGGCGGAGATGAACGAATTGATAAGCAGCATGAAAAAGGGAAGTGGACAGCACGCGAGCGGATCGATCATTTACTCGATGAAGGTTCCTTCGTAGAACTAAATCCATTTATTGAGCACCGTCACGAGGATTTCGGTATGAATGGAAAAGAAGCCTCAGGTGAAGGAGTCGTAACAGGCTATGGAAAAATTTATGGCAAACCTGTTTATTTATTCGCTCAGGATTTTACCGTATACGGCGGGGCTCTTGGGGAAATGCACGCAAAAAAAATAGCTGCCGTAATGGATCTCGCTGTAAAGAACGGAACTCCTTTTATAGGTTTAAATGATTCCGGGGGTGCCAGAATACAAGAAGGTGTTTCCTCTCTTGATGGGTATGGACAAGTGTTTTACCGGAATTCTATCTATTCAGGAGTAATTCCTCAAATCAGTGTCATTATGGGGCCGTGTGCAGGTGGTGCTGTTTATTCACCTGCAATTACTGATTTTGTTATTATGGTGGAAAAGACTTCTCAAATGTTTATTACTGGACCTAAAGTTATCGAAACCGTAACAGGTGAAAAGATTTCTTCAGAAGATTTAGGGGGAGCAGATGTTCATAATACGTTAAGCGGTAACGCACATGTTAAGACAGAAAACGAGGCGGAAGCTCTAGAAGCGGTAAGAGAGCTGGTTCGTTATTTACCTCAGAACAGCAAAGAGAAGCCGGCTGTAAATGAAGTAGAAGAGTCAGATGATTATCGTCCTGATTTAACAGATAAAATTCCGTTTGATCCGATACGGCCTTATGACGTTCGTACCATCATCGATGAAGTAGTGGATGAAGGCTCTTTTTTTGAGATTCATAAAGACTTTGCTAAAAATATTGTAGTAGGTTTCGCTAGAATAAAAGGACAGACAGCAGGGCTTGTCTGTAATCAGCCTAAATACATGGCTGGCGGGTTAGATATTGACTCCAGTGATAAAGCTGCACGGTTTATTCGCTTCTGTGATTCATTCAATATACCTTTAATTACGTTTGAAGACGTTACCGGCTTCTTCCCTGGGATTAAACAAGAGCATGGAGGAATAATCAGACACGGTGCGAAGATTCTTTATGCCTACTCTGAGGCCACAGTGCCTAAGCTGACCATTATTACCAGAAAAGCTTACGGAGGGGCATATGTAGCTTTAAATAGTAAGTCGATCGGAGCTGACCTTGTATATGCTTGGCCTAACGCTGAGATTGCAGTAATGGGACCAGAGGGGGCTGCAAACATTATCTTTGCTAAAGAAATAAAAGATAGTGAAGATCCTGAGGCTACAAGACAGGCTAAAATAAGTGAATACCGGGAGAAGTTTGCTAACCCATATGTAGCAGCGGGCCTTGGCATGATTGATGATGTCATTGATCCTCGAGAAACAAGGATTACTATCATAAAAGCTCTTGAAATGTTAAAAAATAAGCATGAAGAAAGGCCTTATAAAAAACACGGGAACATTCCGCTTTAATTGACAGGGAAGGCATGTTCGGCTAACGTACATGGTAAACGTGTTACATAGAAAGGGGTAAAAGGATGGTTTCCATAAATAAAGAACGACTTCTAAATGAATTTTTGGAGCTGGTACAAGTAGATTCTGAAACGAAGTATGAAGCAGAAATCGCAACAGTACTTCAAAAAAAATTTAAAGATCTAGGTCTTGAAGTCATAGAAGATGAAGCGAAAGAAAAAACAGGCCATGGAGCTGGAAATTTAATTTGTAATTTAAAAGGGACCAAAAGTGACGCAGACCCCATTTATTTTACAGCACACATGGATACAGTGATTCCGGGTAATAACATTAAGCCTTCTATTAAGGATGGCTATGTAACTACTGATGGCAGTACGATCCTCGGAGCGGACGATAAAGCTGGTATTGCAGCGATTCTTGAAGCTGTGCGAACTCTTCAGGAGCAGGAGGTCGCACATGGAGACCTTCAATTTATTATTACGGTAGGAGAAGAAAGCGGTCTTGTTGGAGCAAAAGCCTTGGATGCTAAGCATTTAAAAGCGAAGTACGGTTATGCAATAGACAGTGACGGCAATGTGGGAAACATTATCGTTGCAGCTCCGACCCAGGCCAAAATCCTGGCTAAAGTAAAAGGGAAAACAGCTCATGCGGGAGTGGCGCCGGAAAAAGGGGTATCTGCTATAACTCTGGCTTCTAAAGCGATCGCAAAAATGCCCCTGGGCCGTATTGATGAGGAAACGACGGCGAACATTGGAAGGTTTGAAGGAGGGAAGCAGACAAATATTGTTTGTGATTACGTGGAAATCCTGGCTGAAGCTCGTTCTTTATTGCCGGAAAAAATGCAGAAGCAAGTAGAATTAATGAAAAAAGCATTTTACGAAACAGCTGAAGAAATGGGTGGAGAAGTAGATCTCGACGTAGAAATTATGTATCCGGGATTTAAGCATAAAGCAGGTGACCAGGTCGTAGAAGTAGCAAAAGCTGCCGCCGCTAAAATTGGCCGGGAGAGTGAACTCTTAACCAGTGGTGGAGGCAGTGATGCTAACATTATTGCCGGCTTTAATATCCCCACTGTAAACTTAGCTGTGGGATATGAAGAAATTCATACGACAAGCGAGCGGATTCCTGTATCTGAATTAGAAAAGGCTGCAGAATTTGTGACCGCTATTATTGAAGAAGCAGCCAGCCATTAAAATGAAACAGCCATGTATATTGCATGGCTGTTTTTATGATATAATGTGAGAACTAACGTTCGAAGGAGAAGGATGGGGACTATGTCTAAATGGTATCCGAAAAACGGACGTGTCATATTTCATGTTGATATGAACAGCTTTTATGCATCCGTGGAAATGGCATTCAATCCTGATCTTAGAGGAAAGCCTCTGGCTATTGCAGGGAATCCTGAAGAACGCCGAGGCATCGTCGTAACGAGTAGTTATGAAGCAAGGAAGTTTGGGGTTAAAACGACTATGCCCGTTGGGGAAGCAAAGCGGCTGTGTCCGAATTTAATCGTGATGCGTCCAACATTTGATCGTTATCGTGCAGCGTCCAAAGAAATGTTTAAAATCTTAGCAGATGTAACGGAGCTTGTGCAGCCTGTATCCATTGATGAGGGCTATTTGGATATAACCGGGTGTGAAGCTCAAGGCTCACCACTCGAAATTGCAGAACGGATACAATTGCGAATTCATAAGGAATTGGATTTACCCTGCAGTATAGGCATTGCACCTAACAAGTTTTTAGCAAAGATGGCATCAGATATGAAAAAACCAATGGGAATTACAGTGCTGCGTAAAAGAGACCTGCCGACAAAAATGTGGGTGATGCCCATTGAAGAAATGTATGGTGTAGGCGAAAAGACTGCAGAAAAATTAAGGAAAATAAAAGTCAATACGATTGGAGATCTAGCCAGTCATTCATCAGTTGAATTAAAACAGCTTCTTGGAGTCAATGGGGAAAGGCTTAGAAATAGAGCAAACGGAATAGATCAGCGGCCAGTGGATCCTGAGGCTGTACATGAATTTAAAAGTATTGGTACGTCTACAACCTTAGCTCAAGATACTACGGATGATGTGGAAATAAGAAGCGTCTTTAGGAAGCTCGTAAATAAAGTAGAAGCCCGGATGAAAAATAAAAACGTTGTTGCTAATAACGTACAGATTATGATACGATATCACGATCGAAAAACAATTACGCGAAGTAAACAGCAGAGTGAATTCTTATCTTCCGGAGATGAATTGTTTTATGTAGCTATGCATTTATTTGATGAACATTGGAACCAGCAGCCTGTAAGGTTATTAGGAGTGACTGCCCAAGATTTATCAGAGAAGTCTGAGGCCACCCAGCAGCTGGATCTGTTCAATTTTGAGCAATATGCATCTAAAGAGAAGCTTTATAAAGTTATGGATAGTTTAACAGAGAAGTATGGTGAGAACACTTTCAGGTCTTTAAAAAATATTCAGGAGGCAAAAGTGACAACCAGCTTCCAAAAAGACTTTCTTGATGATTATAAGAAATAGCCACCTTCTGATCAATTAACGAAGGTGGCTGTTTGTATTATGATTTATTGGAAGTGCCAGCTTTTTCTTTTTCTCTCGGCAAATTGAATGAAGTATTAAATGCTTTGAATAACTGTTCGAATTGATCAAGAATAGCTAATGCAAGAAGCCCATTTCCTTCGGCGGATTTGGGATAACCAAGAGGAATCGTGCGTCTTACCAGCTGGGCATACAGCTCTGCTTCGGTTAAACGCCGGTCGAATTGCTCCTCTGCAACTTTAGTGACCAGTGCTAAAGCACCGGATACATGAGGAGTAGCCATTGAAGTGCCTGAAAGCTTAGCATATTTACTATCTAAATAAGTGGATAGTATGTTCACTCCTGGTGCTACAATATCTATTTCGTCATTTGTATTACTAAACGGTGCGATTTCTTTATTAAAATCAATTGCCCCTACTTGAATGACTTCATTGTAAGCTCCCGGATAGGCGAACTCATCCGTCTCATGTCGGTCATCCCCCTCATTTCCTGCTGCACAAACAACGGGAATCCCTTCGTCAACGGCTCTTTTTACGGCTTCATATAGTTCAGGTACGTCACTTGGACCTCCAAGAGACATGGAAATGGCTCTCACTTTTTCTCCGTTATCGCCCTCCCAGTCAATTGCATACTCAATGCCGTCAATAATCCATTGATAATCACCGCTGCCATCCTCGCTTAATACTTTGACAACTAACAAATTTGCTTTTGGTGCGACACCAAAAATACCGTCATCATTAGCCGAGGAAGCAGCTGCCGTACCTGCTACATGAGTGCCGTGTCCGTTGTTGTCATCATAATTATCTTCATCTCCATCATAATCAGAAGTAAAGTTTCTGCCGCCAATAATTCGGTTTTTTAAGTCTGGATGATCAATTTGACAGCCCGTATCGATCACTGCAATTACACTTCCGCTGCCTTTATCAGCTCTGTCCCAGACCTCAGGAGCCTGAACCATTTTTACTCCCTCCGGCGTCTCAGAAGACACCTCAACGATCTCATCTACTTCATACGGAATCAAACGAATTTTACTCATAATACTCCTCCTTCATAAATGATCAACTCAGAAAGGGATAATTGAACGATAAATGTCTGTAAGTTCAGATGCATGGAATTAGTAGCATTATATCACCACATATGGTATATATTCCCTTGAATTCTTTTGTAAAACGAAGAGAAAGACCTAATTATTAATGAGATAATAGGTTCAATTTTCTTCTTTAAGGGAAAATACTTTTCAATACCATTAGAGAACGCTACTATAATAAGAAAGGTAATGTAAATGAGGAGAGATATTATGAAGTTATTGGAAGAAATTTTAGATCATAATGAAAAGTTTGTCGGAAACAAAGAATATGAAAAATATCAGCGAGGCAAACTGCCTAACAAAAAGATGGTCATCGTCTCTTGTATGGATACGCGGTTAGTTGAACTGCTTCCTAAAGCGATGAATGTAGGAAATGGTGACGTAAAAATTGTCAAAACAGCCGGGGCCGTCGTTTCCCACCCCTTCGGCAGTATTATGCGAAGTATTTTAGTGGCTATTTACGAGTTAGGTGCAGAAGAAGTATGCATCGTCGGCCATTATGATTGCGGCATGGCCAGCTTAGAAACAGAAAGTATAGTAAGTAAGATGAAGGACCGGGGGGTTCAAAAAGAAACCTTACATACTTTGAATTATTCAGGAGTAGAGCTGGAAAAATTCTTAAAAGGATTCAACAGCGTAGAAGAAAGTGTTAAGGAGAGTGTTGAAGTAGTAGAAAATCACCCATTACTGCCGGAAGGCATTCCTGTTCACGGATTGATTATTGATCCTGACACTGGAAGACTTGATAAAGTAAAAGACGGCTATCAACAGCGACTTTAAAGAAGTTGGGCCAAAACTGAATAAAAAACATAAAATAATCCGAATGATTTTGTAGAAATCAGTTCGGATTATTTATGTTAAAGAGAATTCACACTATCGCTCCGTCAAAATGGTTCACTGCTTTACTTATGTCTCAGCCTCTCACTATACCTTGAAAAAAGGAAATGGTGGGTACAGTCACCCGTCGATGACATTACCCACTAATCTTCGTATGTTTATGTGAGTTTATGTCACTAATCCTAACATAAAATTTAATTATTATTGATTTAATGTCAGATTTTCTTACATAACAACTGACATTTCACTGAATATCATCTATCCTTATATTTATAAAAGAGAAAAGGGGAGACGTTGTAAGTTATGTAGTAGATATTTTTCCATTTTTGCAGTAGTCCTGATTTAATCTTTTTAATTATAGGGAGGAGTTCTTAAATGGAACATTCTAAAAATTTTCAGCCAAATGATGAGTATAATTGGATAATGGATGTATCGGAACCCAATCAACTGCGGAATGCAATTCAGGAAATGAAACAACATTATATAAATAAGCTGATCAACGCTAATTTATTGGACCCGTCTGCCAGGGACGCATGTACGTTAACGTTAAGCCAGCTCAAAGCTATTATTGATCACAATCGGCTTACTGAACAAAAACCTGTAAAGCTGAATAATAATGTTGGTTAAAGGAGTAAATTATGTCTTCTTATAAAGATAAGAAAGTCATTACAATTGGGATTGTGAATGAAATCACAGGATTGACATGCCGAATGATTCGATATTATGAATCGCGTGGCTTAATATTTCCTGAGCGAACGGAGAGAGGTACTCGGAAATATTCTTTCTCTGATATTGAACTACTTATGGATATTGCGGATAAGCGTGAAGAAGGGATACAAACATATGAAATCAAAAAAGAATTATTAAATGACAATAAGAAACGTGAAGTCAGAGACAATATGATTCAGGGTCAGCTCAATGCTCAGTTTAATATGAAGAAACTTTAAGCCGTCATTGCATAATGACGGTTAGACCGTCGGGAAAGTTCTCGACAGTCTTAATTTTTGGTCTGAAGGCTTAGATTCGATTTCGGAAAGGGAAGGGACCGGCCGTTCCTTTTTCCGTTCCTTTTAATCACAAGAGGCTCTCGGAACCATTGAATCACAGAAAAAGACCTCATAAACGCCTATGGGTCTAGTGATCATTTATAGAAAAAGGGTATTAGGAAACGGCGAGACTCCTGTGGGAGAAACGGACTTGGTGAGAACCCGGAAGGCAAAGACTGAGGAGGCTTACCGTACGCCCACGGAAAGCGAGTCGTTTCCTAAAACCCTTACCTCTTGTTTATGCAAGATATGTTTACACTTAAGAGTAAACGATAGTTTCTCAACAAGCTGGCCGTCATTGCATAATGACGGTTTTTTTATGGTCGTGTTGAAAAAAATTATTACGGGCTTTTTCTAATTGTGATTGAACCACAATTAGAGATGAAGATGTTTGTGAACGTGCCACGTTGTCAGCAGCTCACAATAATCGTTATAATTTTCTTAATAGATTAAATTCTATTTTACAAATTCCACATGGTTATAAATGAATGACAGAAAGGGTGTGGTGATCTTGGAAGCCATAAGTAAGAATTTTTTCTTATTCCTTTCCAATAACAAAGTATTAGATCGTTTTGCAAAGCGATTTGGAACAAGCTTTGGGGCTGACAAGATTGTAGGAGGAGAAACGTTTAGTCAAGCAATACCTATTATTAAACAGCTTAACCATGATGGATTACAGGTCACAGTGGACCATCTAGGGGAATTTGTGGAGTCAAAAGATGAAGCTAGGAATCGAGCGCAGGAATGCATAGATACAATTCGGTCCATCGCTGATCATCAATTGAACTCAGAGGTTTCTTTGAAGTTAACGTCATTAGGCCTTGATATTAGTCATGATCTGGTAATGGAAAACATGAAAATGATTTTAGATGCAGCAGAAGCTGCGGGGATTACCGTTACAATTGATATGGAAGACTCTTCGAGGTGCGGAACTACACTGGATATTTTCAAATCTTTAAAAAAAGATTATTCGAATCTTGGAACTGTTATTCAATCCTATCTTTACCGTTCGGAAGAAGATATTGATGAACTTAGTTCCTATAACCCATATTTGCGGCTGGTCAAAGGCGCGTATAAAGAATCTGGCAAAGTAGCATTTGTAGATAAGGAAATGGTTGATTCGAATTTAAAGCGCTTAATTAGAAAGAATTTAGAGAATGGTCAATATACAGCAATTGCCAGCCATGATGATGCCATAATTGACTATACGAAAGAGTTAGAAGCAGAGTTGAAGATGTCTAAAGAACAGTTTGAATTTCAAATGCTGTATGGCATGAGGAATGAAACACAAAAAAAGCTTATTCAGGAAGGTTATACCGTACGCGTATATTTACCTTACGGTGAGGATTGGTACGGATATTTTATGAGACGTTTAGCCGAAAGGCCGGCGAATATCGCCTTTGCTATAAAAGGAATCTTCAAAAAATAAAATTGAGAGGGGAATTTTACTATGGTAACACCTTACAAGCATGAGCCATTCACTGATTTCACAATTGAGGAAAATAAAAAAGCGTTTGAAGAGGCTTTAAAAAAAGTCAAAGATGAGCTTGGACAAAAACATGATCTACTTGTTGATGGAGAGAGGATTCGAACTGATCAAGAGATCGTTTCAACAAATCCTGCGTATACTAAAGAAGTAGTAGGAGTTGTTTCTAAAGCCAATCAAGAAATTGCAGAAAAAGCAATTCAAGCTGCTTCTACCGCATTTGAGAACTGGAGGAAATGGGATGAGCGCGCACGGGCAGAAGTTCTTTTCCGTGCAGCCAGTATTATCCGTCGACGCAAGCATGAATTTTCTGCTTACCTCGTATATGAGGTCGGAAAGCCTTGGAAAGAAGCAGATGCAGACACAGCTGAAGCTATCGATTTCTTAGAATATTATGGTCGTCAAATGATTGAACTTAAGGACGGTAAACCGATAGAGAGCCGCGCAGGCGAGCAAAACCGCTATATTTACACATCAACAGGAGTTGCTGTAGTTATCCCGCCTTGGAACCTGGCATTTGCAATCATGGCCGGTACTACGGTTGCACCACTTGTAACAGGAAGCACAGTTGTTATGAAGCCGGCCAGTAACAGCCCGGTGATTGCAGCTAAGTTTGTGGAAGTCTTAGAGGAAGCAGGACTGCCTAAAGGAGTGCTGAATTTTGTACCGGGAAGCGGTGGCGAAGTAGGAGATTATTTAGTAGACCATCCCAAAACCGCATTAATTTCTTTTACCGGTTCTCGCGATGTAGGAACCCGTATTCTTAAAAGAGCAGCTGAAATTAAAGAAGGTCAGACTCACATTAAGCAGGTTATTGCAGAAATGGGAGGAAAAGATACGGTAGTTGTAGATAATAAATCTAATCTGGAAACGGCAGCTGAAGCGATTGTTGTGTCTGCATTTGGATTCTCGGGTCAGAAGTGTTCTTCCGGTTCTAGAGCAGTTGTTCATCAAGATGTGTACGATGAGTTGCTTGAGATGGTAAAAGAGCGGACTGAGAGATTAACTGTCGGCAATGCTTCACAAGAGAACGTCTACATGGGACCTGTGGTCGATCAGGGTGCCTTTGACAAAGTGATGAGTTATATCGAAGTTGGAAAAGAAGAAGGTCGTCTAGTCACAGGTGGAAAAGGTGATGACTCCAAAGGGTATTTCATTGAGCCTACCGTCTTTGCCGACCTGGCTCCGAAATCTCGCATGCAGCAGGAAGAAATTTTTGGACCTGTCGTTTGCTTTACTAAAGCGAAAGATTTCGATGAAGCGATCGATATTGCAAATAATACTGAGTACGGCTTAACAGGTGCGGTAATTTCCGATAATCGTGATCATCTGGAAAAAGCGAAGCGTGATTTTCACGTCGGAAACCTATACTTTAATCGTAACTGTACAGGCGCAATAGTAGGCTATCAGCCGTTTGGCGGTTTTAAAATGTCAGGCACGGATTCTAAAGCCGGCGGTCCTGATTATCTAGCCCTCCACATGCAGGCAAAAACTATCTCGGAAATGTATTAATACTATTTATGTGAAGAGCTCTTCTTACAGGGGAGCTCTTTTTCTTTTTCTTTTCATGATTAATCGCTATAATGATGGTTAAATAGTCATATTGTGACGACCTGAGAAAGGTATGGATTTATTATGGAAGTAAAAGAATTAATATTTCAAGTTGAAGATGTCCATAAAGCTACAGAATTAATAAGTTCAAGACTGAAAAAACCGGTTATAATTGAAAACAAAAACTTCGAGCTTATTTCATACAGCTCGTCTTTTGATGAGTTTGATCAGACTCAGCAAAAGACAATTTTGTCCAAGAAGTGTCCTATTTTTATTATTGATCGTCTAAAAAAAGAAGGAATTGTTCAGCGGCTTGAGAAGCGCCGGGATGCTATACGAGTACAGCCTATTGAAGAACTGGGTTTCCATCAGCGGATCGTGATTTCGGCTAAACATTTAGGGCATACAATGGGGTATGTATGGGTTCAGGAATCGGATCAGCTGTTAAAAGATGAAGAACTTACATTTCTTGAAGAAATAACCCCTCATATTGGTAAGCTGATCTATGACGTATATGCAAAAGCTAACGCGAAGGAAGGACATAAAGAAGAACTTATTTGGAAACTCCTGCATCACGAGTATGGAAGTGAGAGTCAAATTCGTCACGATTCGTCTCTGGCAAAACTAACGTTGCCTGAACGGTTTTCGGTAGCTGTATTTTCCATTACGACGCCTAAGCATAAATATATGCTTGATTATTTAGAGAAGGTGATCCAGCAGTCCTCTGAACGAAACAGAATGCTGTATTTAAAAACAGAATTTCAAATTATTATTGTTATAAATGGTCAGCTCAGTGGCGAATTTTCTTCCCGGGAAACAGCCAGAAGATTAATTGACGATGTGAAATTTGAAACGGGAGAAGAAGAGTTTTATTATTTTCTCATAGGGATTGGCAAAGAATACACGACACTATTTAATTTAAGGAAAAGCTTCCTTGAGGCTTTAGAGGTCATAGAAACGGCTAACTTTATTACTCCCCGTCCTGAATCCATGCCCAGAGAATTCGCTAGACTCGGCATTTATCGGTATCTGGCTGCTCTTTATGAGAAAAACAGCTCAGAGGATTACTATAGTGAAGACCTTCTTAAACTGATCCAGAACGACAAAGATAAGCAGACAAATCTGCTGCGTACCTTAGAAGTTTATCTGGCGAATAACGGTAAAGGGAAGCAGACAGCGACACAATTGTTTATTCATCCAAACACATTAAATTATCGAATTAAACAGATACAGGAATTAACAAATATTGATTTTAATGATTTTAATATGAAAAGCTACATTTATACTGAATTACTTCTTCTTAATAATGTGGAAGCATACTATCAGCGCTATATCGAAGCTTTATAAACCATCTCGTTGTAGAGGTGGTTTTTTCTTTTAAAAAATCAGATAGAACTATTTTCATTTGTTGACAAAATGTTACACTATAACTAATTCTTTTCAAGGGGGAACAATTACATATGTCGTTATCAAACGTATTATTTATTTTAATTCCGCTGTTGATTGTGATAGCTGTAGTCGGAGCGGTAGGCTTCTTCTGGTTAAAGATTAGATATCGTACAGCTAAATCTAATGAAGCTTTAATTATTACAGGCCCTAAGCTGGGCGATCCTGAGAAGGAGACAAATATCTTCACAGATGATGAAGGTCGTTCGATGAAAATTATCCGCGGCGGCGGCTATCGCTTAAAAATGTTTCAAACTTCCACTCCCGTTAATTTAACGAGTTTTCAGCTGAAATTGGAAACTCCAAAAGTTTATACAAATGGTGGAGTACCGATTGTCGCGGATGCAGTAGCTATGATTAAAGTAGCAGACAGTTTAAAGGGGATTGCTAATTACGCTGAACAATTCCTCGGGAAAAAACAAGATGAAATAGAACAGGAAATTGTTGAAGTGTTAGGCAGTAACCTTCGAGCCATTTTATCAAAAATGACTGTAGAGGGAATCAATGAAGATCGGGAAAGTTTTAACGAAAAAGTGACAAGCATAGCCCAAAAACAATTAGATGAGATGGGTTTTAAAATTACTTCCCTTGGGTTGACTGACCTGCGTGATGCGGATGAAGAAAATGGATACTTAGAAAACTTAGGAAGACCCCGCATTGCTGAAGTACGGAAGCAGGCTGAAATTGCAGAAGCGAATAGTCAGAGAGAAACGAGAATGCATGTAGCCCGTACAGATCAGGAAGCTAAGGAAGAAGAGTATAAACGAGAGAGTGCTATCGCTCAGTCACGTAAAGAAAAAGATATTAAAGATGCTGCTTTTAAGGAAGAAACAGAGAGGGCCCGTGCTCAGACAGAACAGTCCTATGAGCTGGAACGTACGAAGCTTGCAAAGGAAGTCCAGGAAGAAGATCTGCAGCTTAAACGCAGAGCGAAAGAAGAAGATCTTAACCTAAAACATATTGAAAGAGAACGCCTCGTTAAACTTGAGAATGAAGAAGCAAAAGTCAGGAAAGCAAAAACTGACGCCGAAGCATATGAAACAACAAAACGTGCTGAAGCCGACGCTCAAAAATCGTCGATTGCCGGAGAAGCGACTGCCCGCATTAAAAAAGAAGAAGGACTGGCAGAAGCTGAAGTTATTCGAGAGAAGGGTAGAGCCGAAGCGGAGTCCCGTCGTCTGATTGCAGAAGCAATGGAAAAACATGGCGACGCTATAATTGTTGAGAAAATGATCGAAATGATGCCTGTTTTTGCCGAGAAAGTTTCTGCCCCATTAAATAATATTGATTCTGTGAAAATTATTGACTCTGGAAATGGCCAGGGCGTCTCTTCCTTTGGAAAGAGCGTTACAAAGACTATGATGGATATGCATGAACCTTTAAAAGAATTAACAGGTTTAGATTTATCAAGTATGCTGGATTCTTTAAGTAAGAACAATTCTAATAACAATGAGAATAACTTATCTGAAGATCCGGAAAGAGAAACTCTGGCTTACAGCACCGCTGATAAAGATTAAATGAGCTGGCCGGGGATGAGAAGGCTGTCGAGGGAAAATCTCGGCAGTCTTTTTTTAGCTGCGATGGCTATGGTAATAAACAGAACTTTACTGGTCGCATATGAAACTTTTCAGGACCCTGATGCGTAAATAATAAGAGACTTGCGAAAGGACGTGAAGGAAATGGAAGAACATCAAGGAGAAGCGATAATCGAAGATTTTAAAAGGATATTTTTTGAAATGGATGATGCGGTCAAATGGACAGACAAAAAAGTACTGATGCTTGCCGCATCTGTTTATGCCATGAACGACTCCCCTTTTTCAGCATCGAGATATAGAGGGTTGTGTGATTTCATCAAGAAGGAAGCAAGTCTGTTTTCGCCTCTTAAATCCAATTTACGTTTTACCGCAGCAGCTTTTCTAGACGCTCGTTTTACGGATACCAGGGAGAAATACAGTGAATTTATTGAGATCTATGACAAACTCGTCAATAAAGGGTTTAAGAAGGGTAATTTCACGTACATTACGGCTTTGGTGATTTTAGCAGATGATCGATTAAAAGAAAATGAAGCTCAAATGGAACGAGCTTTAAAAGTATTTAAAGAGATGAAAAGTGAGCACCCTTTTATAACCACGAATGAGGATTATCCACTTGCTGTTCTTCTGTCTCAATTAGAGGGAGAGGCAGAGGAGATCGTGGCCAATGTAGAATACTTTTATAAACAATTGAGCAGAAATAATTTCTATAAAGGGAATGACCTGCAGTTTCTAAGTTATATCCTGGCACTCGACAAGAGTCACGACAAGGATGTATTAATTGATCGTGTTGTTCAAGTGTATGATCAAATGAAAAAAATCTCTATAAAACCAAAGAGTGTTCTTTACCCTGAGATTGGACTGCTTGCTCTAATGGAACAGGGAAAGAATGAGTTAGAAATGATTCAAAATATTAAAGATGACTTAGATCGCACGAAACACTTCAAATGGCAGAAAGACATTAACTTTAAAATGGCAGTTAATCTTTAAAATGGCAGTTAATCTTAATGTGAGTCAACGGTTAAAAAATAGTAACATGGTGGAAACCGGATTGTTTACTATAATGGAAGCTATTTTACAGGCACAGCAGGCAGCGATGATGGCAGGAATGGTGGCTGTATCTGCAGCGTCGAATTCTTCAAATTCCAATTAAACTGGTTAGATATTCGAGAATAAAAAAGCTTGAATGGATGTAGACATGATATTCCGTGGTGCCTCCAATAGAATCTGCAGAAAAAGGACAGGAAGTCGTTTCCTAGAATCCTTTGAATGTTTACTCTTTAGAGTAAACGATGGGATTTCAACAAGCTGGTAAAAAAACAGCCCAGAGGCTGTTTTTTTAGTGAAGGTCTTGAATCTCTACAGGGGTATAGCTGTGAGTCATTTGGGTAAGGTCCTGCGGGGCCAGTTGCGGCACTTGGTAGTAACTATGTTTGTTTTGATAAAGGAATACTTCATAGCTCATTTCAATGAGATTCGGCACGCTGTCCGCCACTACTCTTCTAAGCACAGGGTTCGTCATTTCTAAAGCTGTCATAGACATTAATGAAGCTAAGCTTTTTACCTGGCCCAGCATATAGGCGGAAATTCCTTGATCAGAAAGCTCTTTAATCGACTGGTTGGGCTTTTTAGGTTGAGCGGGCTGCATTCCATAGATAACGTCATTGCTCTGCTCCATTTTATAAATATGTGTGGATTCTGCTGGTTTACTGCCTGTCTGCAGACACTCCACCATAATATTATAAAGCTCGGTTAAAAATCGAGATTGACGATCTGCCATTTGTTTGAGTTCCGGATCCTGCATATGCTGATTGTAAAGCTGATATTGATCTAACAAGCTGATAATAGATGCAATAACCTCGTGAGCGTCGAATAATTCGTGTCCCCCATGACTGATGGAAGGGGGCATTTGTTCAGACGGCTCGGTATTAGGATTTGGTACTTGCTGGTCCATGTTTGATTCCTCCTGATAATAAGATTCTTCTCTATTGTGGTTTAATCACAAATAAATATGTATTATAAACAGGCACAATTCATCCTTTATACAATAGGTGAAGCGGGTGTTTAGATAGGGGGAATTAGCAGCAGTACTTTATTCGAAATAAAAAAAACCGGGCAGTTAAATGCCCGGTAGATATTAACCAGTATTTCGAAGCCCTGCTGCAATCCCGCTGATTGTTAGCAAAACTTCCGTTAGTAATTCTTCGTCAGTTTCATCAAGTTCGCGAAGCTCTTTAATTAAGTCAACCTGCAAGAAATTTAAGGGATCCACGTAAGGGTTACGCAAACGAACAGATTCTTGGATTGTAGGCTGATGATCTAGAAGCTCATTGTCACCTGTGATCTTTAGAAGAATATCTTTTGTTGTATTATATTCATCAACAATATTTTGGAAGATGCGTTCACCCATTTCCTCATCATTTACAAGAGCGGAATATTCTTTGGCTGTGTGCATATCAGCTTTCGTAAGCGCCATTTGTAAATTATCGATGGTTGAACGGAAGAACGGCCAGTTTTCGTACATCTGCTGTAAGTTAGTTAAGTTTGAATCGTTTTGTTCTGCATATTCTGCAAGTCCTGTACCAGCTGCATACCAGGCAGGCAGGAGCTGGCGGTTTTGCGTCCAGGCAAATACCCATGGAATGGCACGTAAATTTTCAAATTTAGTGCTGTCTTTTCGTTTCATTGGGCGGGAGCCTATATTTAGTTCACTTATCTCTTGAAGGGGAGTGACTTCGTTAAAGTAAGTTAAGAAATCTTTATCTGAAAAGACAAGGGACTGATATTTCTTCAAAGAAGTGTTAGCTGCTTCTTCCATTACTTGTTCCCAATGCTCTTCCCAGCTTGTTGCCTGTTCAGTTTCTTTAGAAACATGAGCAGCACCTTCCAGAAGAGTTGATACTCCTTGTTCTAAACTGCGATAGGCAATATCAGTAATTAAGTAACGGGAGGATAAAACTTCACCCTGTTCAGTTATTTTTACCCCGTCACCTAACGTTTCTACCGGCTGTGAAGCAATGCTTCGATTCAGAGGTCCGCCTCCTCTGCCTAAAGAACCACCGCGGCCATGGAAAAACTTAAGTCCGACATTATATTCTTTAGCCATTTCATGGATTTCCTGCTGTGCCTTATACAATCTCCAGTTCGCGGTTAAGGTGCCGCCGTCTTTACTTCCGTCTGAATACCCTAACATGATTTCCTGATCTTTACCTCGGGCATCTAAATGTTTCTTGTATACATCCATGGAGAACAAAGTTTTTAATATTTCAGGTCCTGCTTTTAAATCATCTACTGTTTCAAGTAATGGAGCAACATCCAATCCGCTTTCTACCTTTCCATCTGCATGAAGTCTGTATATACCTGCTTCTTTAGCTAATAATAGCACTTCAAGTAAGTCACTGGCAGATTCAGTCATGCTGATTAAATAGACTTGAATTGAACGTTCGCCAAATTCTTTGTGTGCTTCCCGGATCAGCTGGAAGACCTTGAGCATTTCCTGAGTCTCTTCGGAATAATCTTCATTAAGCAATGAAATCGGTCGCGGGTCCTTTAATACCTTTGAAAGAAGTTCTATTTTTTTGTCTTCACTTAACTCAGAATAGTTTTCTGTAATATTTACTTTTTGCAGTAGTTCAGTAATAGCCATTTCATGTTCACCGCTATGGTTGCGGATGTCTAATGTAGCTAAATGGAAACCGAAAAGCTTCACTTGTCTAATTAGCTTCTTTAGCATTTTGAGCTCTCTTTTAGATGGATGATGGAAATGGACGCTTTCTTGAACTTCTTGTAAGTCGGTTAATAGTTCGTCAGCTTCGTTATACCCGACTTCAGATTGCCCCACTTCTCTCAGACGTTCAAGAATGATAGCAAACTTACGACGGTAAATTTCACTATCAACGCGCCAGCGCTTCTCATGTGGAATAGAAGATTCTTCTTCCTGAACAGCTCTCAGGAAACTTTCACTTACCTTCACTCGAGTAGTGGAGTGGCTGAATCGTTTCATCAATTCGATTAAAACCGTTTCATATTTTTTAAGTACCAATTTACGATGACTTTCAAGTGTAGACCACGTCACTTCCGGGGTAACATTAGGGTTGCCGTCTCGATCGCCACCAATCCAGGAACCGAAGTGTAAGAAGTTGGGTACTGACCAATTTTCTTCCGGATACAACTCTTCCAGACGATTTTCAAGTTCCTGATGAATGTCAGGGAGTACATCAAATAACGTTTTGTCAAAGTAGTACAATCCATTTCGAACTTCATCCATCACTGTCGGTTTACGATGACGGAGTTCATCCGTCTGCCAGAGTACTGTTACTTCATTAAATAAGCTTTCCTCAATATTCTGCCTTTCCTGGTCCGTTAATTGAGGGTGATCGAGTTGAATCAATATATTGGCGATTCTTTTTTGTATTTCCAGTACAGTACGTTTAGTAGCCTCAGTGGGATGGGCTGTGATAATCAGCTCGAGAGACAGGTCGTTTAAAACATTTTGTATGACTTCTTTACTAATATCATTATTTTTAAGGTTTTTTACAGCACTCTCTAATGAATAAGGCTGAACGCCGTGGTCTTCCCGAAGTTGATATTCTCTTCGTCTGCGGATTCGGTGATTTTGTTCCGCAATATTTACGAGGTGGAAGTAAATAGAGAAGGCTCGAATAACCTGGGAGCGAATTGGCGGCTTAAGGTTAGAAATCTCTTGTTTCAATTGCTCATAATTCTCTGCCTCGTGGTTTTTTCTTAAATCTTTCGTTAACTTTCGAATAGATTCTACTTTGTTAAGCAGTTCTTCTCCACCATGATGAACTAGAATTTCACCCAGCATGTTTCCTAGTAAGTTTACGTCCCGGCGAAGCGGTGTCGTATGATCGTTGTTTTTAGTTTGTAATGTCACGTTGTCACCATCCTGTATAATCGTTGTGATTACCACGGTTTTTCTACCGTGACTCATATTTTAATTATGTTATCAGAATTTTTTGGATAGTCAAATGAATAGATTACCAGCGGGATAATTGCAAGCGCTTCATTTACTGCTGTATTTATGGTTATACACTATATATTCATTTATTTTAAAAGCAAGCTCATCATTGTCGAAAATTGAAAGAATTTCGAATAGGGCAGCAGTTGATATTTCATCAGATTGCTCTTTTGGAACCACAGCATCTATGGCAATTTCCAATTTAACATTCTGGGGTTGGTCCGGGTAAGCTTCTTTGTAAACTTGGAGTGGGTCCATATTGTTGTTTCTGCACCATTGGGCAAATAATAGGATCATCATATCTTCATCCTGGCGGTATTTCTCGATGATGCGTTTTTCAACTTCATTCTTATTCATAATCTGCCTCCTAAAAAGTAATCTTCGTTCATGACGAAGTGTCGGTTAGGGTGATAATATAATGATAACTATTCTAATAGAGGAGGGGAGAGATTGTACAGGATCCTGATAGCCTCATTGGTAATCGTTGGTTTCGCTGTCGTTTTTACTCCTTCCTTAATTGATCGTATCTCAGGTGGCCAGCCAAGTGAAAAAAATGTATACATTAGTGAAAATGGAGATGAGCAGATCTATTCACAAGAGGAGCTTAAAAAGATGCTGACTGATTCACAGTACAAAGTAACTCAAGAAGATGGTACAGAAAAAGCATTCGATAATGAATATTGGGACTTAAATGAAAAAGGAATTTATGTTGATGTTATTTCTGGAGAACCCTTGTTCAGCTCAAATGATAAATACGATCCAGGCACGGGGTGGCCGAGCTTTACTAAGCCCCTGGCAGAAGAAAATATAGTAGAGAAAGAAGATCCCGGCCTATTCGGCTCCAGAATAGAAATAAGAAGCAGTCAAGCTGACTCTCATCTTGGCCACGTTTTTGATGACGGTCCTCAACCTACGGGACTCCGCTACTGCATGAATTCAGCTGCCATGGAATTTATTCCAAAACCTGATTTGGAGAAAGAAGGATATGCGGAGTTTGTAGATGAATTTAAATAGAAGAAAGGCTTGTATATCAGTAGGCATTCGATATTAGATCATTAAACCAGGCGGCGCCTAAGAATTGGTGCAACAAGGTTACATGCTTCAATGGTTCCGAGAGCCTCTTTTGATTATAAGGAACGGAAAAGTGAAGCAGACAGGAGAGGCCGCGGAAGCTCGCAGACCGGGAAGCTTTTCCGCCTGTCCCGCTTCAAAGCGGCGCATTTCCTATTCCTTCAGATTTTAATGGAGGAACCCTGAAATACTATGTCCTGTCTACATACATCCATCCAAGTTTTTCTACAACCGAGGAAGTCCTCTATGAGAAGGAGGGCTTCTTTGTCAGCCTAATATTGTTTTTATTGCTTTTAGACCTATTTTAGAGCCGGGATAACGAAATTTCTGATCAAACTTTGTAGTCTGTTTAGTAATGCTTTTCTCATGAGAAAACGTATCGAAACTGGCTTTTCCGTGATAACTCCCCATTCCACTTTCGCCGACACCGCCAAAAGGAAGATGAGGGTTTAAAATGTGGTAAAGCGTATCATTAATACACCCTCCTCCAAATGAGATAGACTGGGTTACTTTTTGCTGATCTTCTTCTGAACCGCCAAAATAGTAGAGTGCGAGTGGTTTAGGATGTTCATTAATTTCGTTAATGATTCCCTCTAAATCATCATAGGTGAGTATGGGAAGAATAGGACCAAAAATTTCTTCCTGCATTACTTCATCAGACCAGGTTACCTGGTCTATAATGGTGGGTTCAATACGCAGTTGCATAGAATCCACACGTCCACCTGCTAAAATATTTCCTTCGTCAAGGTAGCTTGACAACCGGTCGAAATGACTGCGGTTAACTATTTTTACATAATCTTCGTTTAATAATGATTCTTCGCCGTAAAATTCAAAAATATATTTTTGAAGAGCGTTTAGGAATTTGGGTTTTACTTCGTGATGGACGTATAAATAGTCAGGAGCAATACAAGTTTGGCCGGCATTAGTAAATTTACCCCAGGCGATTCGTTTAGCTGCCAAGTCAATGTTAGCATCCTGGTGTACAATAGCCGGGCTTTTACCGCCGAGTTCAAGAGTTACAGGGATAAGCCTTTTACTAGCCTGTTCCATTATTTTCTTTCCTACTGGCACACTGCCAGTAAAGAAAACATAGTCAATGGGCTGGTCCATCAATTCTTGAGTAACTTCTTTATCACCCTCAATAACCGCTATATAATGGGGAGGAAAATACTGCTCAATCATTCTCTTAATTACCCAGGAAACCGTAGGAGTGAGCTCAGATGGCTTTATAATCACAGTATTTCCACTTGCTACAGCTCCGATTACTGGAGCAACAGCAAGCTGTACCGGGTAGTTCCATGGTGCTATAACAAGTGCTGTTCCATAAGGTTCTTTCATAATATAATTCTTAGAGCCTGCATGAGTTAAAGGGGCTTTAACGCGCACAGGCGCCATCCATTCCTTTAAATGTTTTATGTGGTCGTTTATTTCACTTTTTAAAAAAGCAATCTCCGCAGTGTAAGCCTCATATTCAGACTTTCCTAAATCAAATTTCAAGGCCTGCAGGATTGGTTTTTCAAAGGTGTTTAACATCTTTTTAAGCTTCTGCAGCTGTTCTTTTCTGAACTCGTAACTAGTCGTATGTCCTTCTTTAAACCAGTCTTTTTGCAGTTTTACAATCGGGTGCATAATTCGACCTCCAGGTTATTTAATGTGATGCTGGTAGAAATCAAAAGCAATGGTTGTTTCCTTGAAAATAGCCGCAGCCTCACGTTCTAATTGCTTGATTGATTCCCCTTGATAACGCGAAGAAATGTGAGTTAAGACAAGTTCTTTGGCATTAGCTTCTTTGGCGAGCTGGGCTGCCTGCCTGACAGTTGAATGAAAGTAATCGTGTGCCATTTCTTCTTCCTCACTTGCAAAAGTAGCTTCGTGGACAAGTACGTCTACATTCGCCAGTTTCTCTTTGAGGCCTGGCATATAGCGTGTATCACCCAGTATTGCAACTCGTTTTCCCTTCTTTGGAGGACCTATAACCTCTTTTCTTAAAATTACCTGGCCGTTATCCAGGGTAGTTTTTTCTTGGTCTTTAATTTTTTGATAAACAGGGCCGGGCTCTATTCCTAGTTCAGACAAGCGGGAGGGGAGTAATTCTCCCAGTTTATCTTTTTCTTTAATAATGTAACCGAAGCTTTCAAGACCATGGTTCAGCTTAATAGCCTCCACATGGTATGCGTCATCTTCAAAGAGAAAACCTTCTTCGATTTCCTCAATATAAAGCTGATATTTCAATCGGGTGCCGCTTATCTTTAAACTAGTTTCAACGTAGTCTTTTATGCCGGTTGGTCCGTATAACGTAACAGGAGTTTCCCCGCCTTGAAAGGAACGGCTGCTCAATAACCCTGGTAATCCATATATGTGATCTCCGTGTAAGTGTGTAATAAAAATTTTTTCAATTCTTCTGGGACGTATGCTTGTACTTAATATTTGATGTTGTGTGGCTTCTCCGCAGTCAAACACCCACGTTCTCCCACTTTTCTCAAGCAGCCGGAGTACTAGTGAAGAGACATTGCGTTCTTTTGAAGGCACACCTGATCCTGTACCTAAAAAAAATAGTTCCATATATGTATCCCCCTTTCTAGATATCATACCACCCTGTTAAAATCGATACACTTCATTTCCCTTGTAGGAAGTAGTATTCGTTCTGCTATTAAAAACCGTTAAAATGAACATATAAATATAAATCAGACTTCTTAAAGTCTCTTTTTTTGGAAGCGGGCTCGATATTCTACAGCTTCATGGGGAACATCAGTAAAAATGCCGTCACACTCTATTTTGAAGCATTTTTCCATGTAAGATGGACGGTTGATTGTATATACCCGCAGCGGCATTTCAAGTTTGCGACATTGTTTGATCAGGTTTTTATCCAGTAAGCGATACTTTACATGAAGAGATGAAGAGCCTTGATTCCATGCATACTCCGCAAGGTTTTGTCTTTTCGTTGATGTTAGAAATGCTGTGTCAATCTGAGGGTCTATTTCGTGAATTCTTTTTACACTGTTAAGGTTAAAGCTGGATATAACAGTTCGTTTAAGCATATTATGGCGGCGAAGTGACTCGTAGACAAGACTTTCTATGTCTTTGTATTCAATTACGTTAGTTTTTAGTTCCAGGTTCAACTCCAAAGGTTTGAATTTGAACCAGCATAGAAATTCTTCCAATGTTACAATAGAACAGTCAGAATATTTTGTGGAAAACCAGCTGCCTGCGTCTAATTTCTTGATTTGGTTTAACGTGTAGTCTTGCACAAATCCAGTACCGTTAGTGGTGCGGCGTACATTCTCATCGTGAATGAGAACAGGAATACGATCCTTAGTCAGCTGGACATCAATCTCTATACCATCAGCTCCGGACTCGCTGGCCAGCTGGTAGGCAGCCATGGTATTTTCTGGAGCAAGCTTACTTGCTCCTCTATGAGCATAAATCAAAGTTTTCTTCAATTGCTTCACCTCAGTTAAAGGTTTAATTCGTTTTGATTGTCAGTGATGAATGATAAGAAGTCAATGAAAGGAAGTGTTTTGTTATGGAAAAATGGCAGACAAAAGACCAATTGACAGATTTATTGTGTTCTTTGGTGGAATACCCAAGTATTACGGGTTCTAACGCTGAGATCGCTATATTTGAGTATTTATATTATATTTTAAGCGATCAGGAATATTATCAAAAACATCCTGAACATATAAAGTTACATCCCTTAGAAGATGGCAGGCAATTTGTTTCTGCACTGGTAAAACAAGAGAATGTCAGTGATACAATTGTATTAATATCACATGCAGATGTTGTATCTGTACAGGACTATGGTTCGTGGGAGAATTTAGCGTTCTACCCTAGAGAGTTGACTCAGGAACTGCAAAAAAACATCAATTCCCTGCCGCCGGACGCCGCAAGGGATTTAAAAACGGGTCAGTGGATTTTTGGACGAGGTACGATGGATATGAAAGCCGGCTTAGCTGTCCAGCTGTCCATATTAGAAAAAGCAATGAAAGGGAACTTTAAAGGGAATTTACTATTGATTGCTGTTCCTGATGAAGAGGTAAATTCCGAGGGTATGCTTGCAGCTCTCCCTGTGCTGGATAAACTAAAAGATAAGTTTAATCTAACCTATAAAGCCGCTCTTAATGGAGAACCGATGTTTAGTAAGTATCCAGGAGACCCTGCCTACTATCTTTATACAGGTTCGATTGGTAAGGCTCTTCCGGGTTTTCTTTGCTACGGGAAAGAGACACACGCTGGAGAACCTTTTGGCGGATTAAATGCTAATTTAATGATAAGTTACTTAGCGAAAGAATTAGAGTTAAATGAGGCCTTTATAGAAGAAGTTGATGGAGAGAAGACACCGCCTCCAATCAGCCTGATGCAAAGAGATTTAAAAGAAGAGTACTCTGTTCAAAGTCCTCAGGCCGCAGTTACGATGTACAACGTACTTTATATGAAACAATCCATTGATGAAATTAATAAGAAACTAATTAATGCAGCCGAAAGAGCTAAAAAGAATATTATTGAACATTATCATAAACAAGCTTCTTTCTATTTAAGAAGTGGTCAGAAGTCATCTTTTCAACCTGAAATTACTGTCCTGACGTACGAACAGCTTTACCATGAAGCGGTAGTTCGTTTTGGGCAGGAAGAAGTTCAAAGAAGACAGAATCTGCTGATTAAACAAAGAGATCAGGGGGACAGGGATTTTTCAACTACGCTCGTTCAAGACTTGGCTGCTCTATGTAAAGATATTACCCCGATGATGGTTCTTTTCTACAGTCCGCCTTTCTATCCAGCTGTGACTTCGAATCATGATCCTTTCATTAAAAAGACTTCTGCTTACGCGATGGATTATGCCCGCAATGAATTCGGTGTCGAGCTGCATACTCAGGAGTATTTCACCGGGTTGTCCGATTTAAGTTTTATCGGACCGGTCTCCTCCGACTCTTCCATCCAGCAATTAGTGGATCAAATGCCGATTCAGGGGAGGGGATTTAACTTGCCTTCAAACCTGATAGAATCTGTAACAATGCCGATTATTAATATTGGTCCTTTAGGAAAAGATCCCCATCAGTGGACAGAACGGCTGGAATTAACCTATAGCTTTGAGAAGCTGCCACACATCTTAACTGAAACCATTCATCAAATGTTTCGCTATTAACACCTTAACACCGCCTGCCTCGGCGGTATTTTTTTATGGCCTGGGAAGTTATAAATTTTCTGCAGAGGATAAACTTGCTTTAACCACCGGTATTCAGTTACAGTCTCGGTGTTTTACGTGTCTACCGGGCGCTTGAAGCCTTCATGCTGGCAGATCATAATAGGATATTCTATAAAACCATGCTACAATAAAGGATAAATAATGAATGATCATTCACTTTTTGGGGGTAATAAGCTTGAAAACGATAAAAGATACGATTCATCAATTAACCCTGCCAACACCTTATGCCGTAGGGGATGTGCACTGTTACTTATTAGAAGGGGAGCAGTTGACTTTAATAGATGCTGGGGTGAAAACGGAAGAAGCGTGGGAAGCGATGAAACTCCAGTTGGACCAAATTAACATTACACCTGATCAAATTGAACAGGTAGCTTTAACCCACCATCATCCAGATCACATGGGGCTGGTTCAACACTTTCCAAACATAAAAAAAGTAGCGGGTCACCCTTTTCTCAAACCCTGGTATGAACAAAATGAACAATTTTTTATTGAATACGAGAATTTTTTCCGGCAAATGTATATAGAATCAGGGGTGCCTGAAGATTTCTTTTATATACTTAAAACATTAAAAAAACCGTTGAAATGGACGTCATCCGGGGAACTTCACGAAGAACTGACAGAGGGGAGCTTCCTTTCAGGGCATGAGGAATGGAAGGTTATCGAAACGCCTGGCCATGCACAAAGTCACATTTCTTTTTTCAGAGAGTGCGACGGTGCATTAATTGGAGGCGATCACTTACTTGCCCACATATCATCTAATCCATTGCTTGAGCCGCCTCAAACTGTTCATACAACGAGACCCAGGCCGCTGTTGCAGTATAGAGATTCAATGAAAAAATTATTAAATTATAACATTAAAAAAGTATATCCGGGTCACGGGGAAGTATTCAATGATATAGATTCGTTGATCACGCAAAGACTCAAACATCAAGAATTAAGAGCTGCTAAAGTATTAAAGTTACTCGAAGAGGGAGAAAAGTCAGCTTTTCAAGTATGTGAGAGACTGTTTCCAAAGCATATCCATTCTCAATTTGGTCTGACTATGTCAGAAACTATAGGTCAACTGGATTATTTAGAAGAAAAAGGGCATATTTCAAATAATTTCTTAGGTGAACGAAAATATTATTATGTAAACAGGTGATTGTGTGAATGATTTAGTAAAAAACAAAAAAGTATTAATAACAGGAGCGTCAAACGGTATTGGTTTATATTTAGCTATTCATGCGGCCAGGCAGGGAGCCGAACCAATTATAGTGTCACGTTCCAAAAACAAACTTAGAGTGATCAAAGAAAAGATTGAGCAATATTTTGACACTCCCGTTCATTGTTACCAGGCAGATCTGTCTAATGATTCATCTTGGAAGGAGGCATTAAACCTCATATACGAGAGGCATGGGGAAGTTGACGCCCTAATTAACAATGCTGGAATGGGCAGGTTTCAAAACTTTGTTGATTCTGACTGGGAAGATATTGATCAGATGATTAACATTAACGTTAAAGCTGTATTTCGAACGATTTATGAATGTCTTCCGTATTTTATCCATCAAAAAAGAGGACATATTATAAACATAGGCTCGCAGGCTGGGAAGATGGCTACTCCTAAATCCGCTGTTTACTCAGCAACCAAACATGCCGTATTAGGATTTTCTAATGCTCTGCGTATGGAAGTTGAGAATAGCGGCGTTTATGTCACGACCGTTAATCTGGGGCCTGTTAAGACCAATTTTTTTAAAACGGCTGATCCTTCCGGCAACTATCAAAAATCTGTAGATAAGATCATGCTTGATCCTAACACTGTTGCACTAGAGATTATAAATCATTTATTTTACCGGAGGCGTGAAATAAATCTACCGTCATGGATGAACGCAGGGAGCTGGTGCTATCAGTTATCTCCTGGGTTAATGGAAGCTTTATTAAAATCCCAGTTTCACAAAAAGTAGTAAAACTTTTGATTCAGATTACTTTGTTTTATAAGATAAGCAGAGAGGTGATCATATGAAATTGGAAATTACTGAAGCGGCCTGGGAACAATTAGAACCGATAATGGATGAAGGACATCAAATATTAAGGCTTTATTATGATACAGAGGGTCTGGGCTGCGGAGTGAACGGCCAGCCTACTATACGACTTGTTAATCATATAAATGAAACAGATCAGAAAGTAGAAAATGAAGAGCTTCCTGTGATCATTGACCATCAGCAGAAGGTCTTCTTTAGGAAAGAGATGAAGCTGGATCTAATTAAAGGAACGTTTAGGCTTTCAAGTCCTGAAGGTATCTTAAATCCAATCATTCCTACAGGGACTGTGAAAAATGAGGTGCCGTTATGAGACCAAAACGGGAAGGGAATCAGCTATCCGATCAATTAAATCAAGACCTGTTAAAACAGCTGAAAGAAAAGAAGATTAGTTTAAAAGAGCGGGAACGAGATAAAGAAGAACAAGAGCGCCAAAAACGAATAAAGCAAATGAAGGATCGAGAAGCAAATAAAAGTTTCGAAGAGCTGTTAAATGAAAGTGAATTAGACTGGGAAAAATTCAAAAAATAAAGCTGACGAAGATTCTTCTCGTCAGCTTTATTTTTTTTCTTTCGACTCTTTGAAGAAAATGTTTCTGAATCAGCGGTGATTTTTATAGGTCAACGGCTTAGTCATCGCTTGAATTTCGCCAAACATTTGTTCAGTTAAGGGCGCAGCTTCAAGGTAGCTTAAATTATTTTCAAGCTGTTCTATAGAGCTTGCTCCGAACACTGCAGCCGCTACAGTTTTGTTGTGAAGAATATATTGCAGAGCCAGTGCCTCAAGAGTCCTTTCACTGCTTTCGTAGTCTTTCCATTTATCGATTAAGGCTTTTAATTCCTCATAGCTATAGTCGAGGAAGCCGTCCTGCCCTTTCTCCTTAACCTTCTCTTGAGCTTTGGTTGACAGCATTCCTTTCGCTAAGGGGCCACGTGCTAATACACTTATATTGTTATCGTCCAGCAGCTCTAGTATTGCCTCTTCAGGGCGTCGGTCTAAGACGTTAAACTGCATCATTACACTGACTATGTCAGATTTTTTAACGTATTCTTTAATTACATTCGGTCGAATTGATGAAATACCGTACTCTCTTATAATGCCCTCCTTCTTAAGTTCGTCAAATGCTTCAATGGTTTCGTCGACAGGGTCGTCAATCGTACCTCCATGTAGCTGATAGAGATCGATGTAATCGATGCCTAAACGCTGCAAACTGTCTTTAACAGCACTCTTTATATGCGATTTCGAAGGATCCCATGTCCAGCCTTCCTGACCCGGCGTGAAATTATTCCCCGCTTTCGTACCAATAATGATATCATTGCGTCGTCCTTTTATTGCTTCTCCCACAGTTCTTTCGTTTTCCCCAAAGTCATAGAGGTCAGCGGTATCTAAATAATTTATTCCAGCATTTATGGCCAGGTCAATTATGGATTTAGCTTTTTCTGCATCTTTTCCAAGGGACATACAGCCAAGGCTCAATTCTGACACATAAAGGTCACTATTACCCAATTGTCTTTTATACATGTAATCTTCCTTTCCTGAAATAATCTCCATTCTATTAATGTCTCTCTCTATGATAAACTATCGATAGGTAAAAAGAGAGGATGAAACCTTATGCGAAAATTTGAAGAAGTAACGACAGAAACAAGAGAAATATTTAAAGGGAAAATTATTCATTTGAATGTAGACACTGTTACTTTACCCGACGGTAATACATCTAAACGAGAGATCATCAAGCATCCTGGTGCTGTAGCCGTTATTGCCCAAAAGGAAGACGGGAAAATTATATTTGTAGAACAGTATCGTAAAGCATTAGAAAAAAGTCTGGTGGAAATACCTGCTGGGAAATTAGAAGCCGGAGAAGATCCAATCGTGACGGCTAAAAGGGAGCTGGAGGAAGAAACAGGGTATACAACAAACCAATTAGAGTTAATTAACTCATTTTATACATCCCCCGGTTTTGCAGATGAACTTGTAAATGTATATTTCACAAGCCAGTTGATTCCATTAGAAGAAAAAGTTGCGGGTGATGATGATGAATTTGTTGAGTTACTGGAGCTGACGCTTGGAGAAGCAGAGAAGTTAGAAAAAGAACAGCGAATCCACGATGCCAAGACTTCGTACGCTCTGCTCTATTTAAAATTAAGAGGATTAAAATAATTTCCTCTTAATTTGGTCTACTTATCCGCCTTCTCTCATAGAGTATTTATAGATCGTTGATGAGAGGGTGAGAGTAGATGCAGCGTGGAGTACGAATGGTGAAAAGTGATATTAACAACCATATAAGCATCTTCGTTTTTATATTTGTATTATTTATTATGGGGATGATTTTTGGGGCCATTATCGTGAACAGCATGAACTTTGTTCAAAAAGAAGATCTGTTTTTTTATTTAAAACAATTTTTTGAACAAATGGTTGATCGAAGCAGTCCGGATCGGACAGGATTATTAAGAGACAGCATTCTATATCATGTGAAATACATGCTGCTTCTTTTCTTATTAGGGATATCAATTGTAGGAATGCCGATTATTACTGTTTTATTATTTATTAAAGGACTAGTTGTCGGCTTTTCTGTTGGATTTCTCGTAAATCAAATGGGTTGGTACGGGCTGCTGTTGTCCTCAGCATCTATAGCTCCGCAGAATATAGTAATTATTCCTGTCTACTTATTTGCCGGTGCACTAGCACTGCTTTTCTCATTAACTTTGTGTAAACAGTTATTTATTAAAAGGGTACATCAGCCTATTTTACAAGCATTTGCAAAGTACAGCCTGCTCTTTGGAGCGCTGCTTCTAATACTCATCTCCGCTTCATTAATAGAAGTATTTATAGCTCATCCGCTGCTGGAAGTTGCTGTGAAATGGATTTATAAATAATGAGTTTTTAGTAATAATGATTATCATTAACACTTTATAATTATTTTAATTTGACACTCGTTCCTTCTCTGCTTATAATGAAAATGGAATTACGAGGGAGGGACGAAGATGGAACATCGATTAGAGCGTATAAAAAAACAATTGCATTCTCAGAGTTATAAGTTGACTCCCCAGCGAGAAGCCACTGTTAGAGTTCTTTTGGAAAATGAGGCTGACCATTTAAGTGCAGAAGATGTATACCTCCTCGTAAAAGAGAAAGCACCTGAAATTGGCTTAGCTACGGTTTACCGTACATTAGAACTATTATCAGAGCTGAAAGTTGTCGATAAAATCAACTTCGGAGATGGTGTTTCCCGTTACGATTTACGTAAAGAAGGAGCGGAACATTTTCACCATCATCTTGTATGTACAGAATGCGGATCTGTAGAAGAAATCGAAGAGGATCTTTTAGGCGAAGTAGAGAAGTTAGTTGAGAAGCAGTGGGGTTTTGAAGTAAAAGATCATCGTTTAACATTTCATGGGATTTGCAAAGTGTGCCAGAAAGCAGCAGTGGCAGATGGAAGAAAATAATTCTGTTATGAGTCTAAACCGTTATGAATCTAGTATTCGTAACGGTTTTGTTAGTTAATAGGTTTCTATTTACAAATGAAAGAAAATCGTGTACGTTAATTTTAGAAATGAAAATTATATGTATACTAGCTTGTTTTTTTGACATATCCTTTATAAACAGAATTTTTATGGAGGCTCCTATGTCTAATAATAAGCAGATTCAAGAAATTATAAGAGTACTCATTATCTTCACAATATGTACAAGCTTGTTTTATGTAGCGCTGCGTGTTATTCATGATCAGCACGAAAGAAGTCATAGATATGACCCTCCCGAAGGCAGGGCAGTTAAGGTGATGAATCCGATAGGGTCAGATTGGACCAATCGCTTATCGATTTTCTTTCAATTAGGAGAGTAGACAGAATGAAATTTGCCCTTGAAGATTTTTTTCATTACTTAACCGTAGAACGGGGTTTGTCCCAAAATACGATTCATTCTTATAAAAGAGATCTAAATCAATACTTTCTATTTTTACAGGAAATTAATGTGGAGAACTGGGATGAAGTTTCTCGTACACAGATTATGAAATATCTTTACAAATTAAATGACAAAGGACGTTCATCGGCTACAATTGCACGTTTTTTATCTTCTATTCGTTTGTTTCATCAATTCTTGGTAAGAGAGAAGTTAAGTAATCAGGACCCCAGTTTACATATCGAAACACCGAAGAAAGAACGTAAACTTCCTAAAGTTTTATCTTCGGATGATGTGGATAAACTGCTGAATTTATCCGCAAAGGATCCATTAACCTATAGAAATAAAGCAATGCTTGAAATTCTATATGCTACAGGACTGCGCGTCACAGAATTGATTACTCTTAAAGTCAGTGATCTTCATTTAACAATGGGGTTTGTAAGGTGTATGGGAAAGGGCTCCAAAGAAAGGATTATACCTTTAGGCGATCTTGCTAAAGATGCACTGAAAGAGTATTTGAACGGTCCAAGAGATCAGTTGGTCAAGCATAAACAGACAGAAGAATTGTTTGTAAACCAGCACGGCTCCAGGTTGTCCCGTCAAGGTTTCTGGAAGATATTGAAAGCGGTTGCCAGGCAGGCTGGAGTGGCTAAGGAAATAACACCACACACATTAAGACATTCCTTTGCTACACATTTATTGGAGAATGGCGCTGATTTAAGGGCTGTTCAAGAAATGCTTGGTCACGCAGATATTTCTACTACACAAATATATACACATGTTACAAAAACTCGATTAAAAGATGTCTACCGCTCGTATCATCCAAGGGCGTAGTTTCTTTTTAATTTAAGTTGTCTGACATCCTACAACTGAGGTTTTTAGACTATATTTTATAAGCTTTGGGAAAGTAAACATTAGGAGGTATCGTTATGCAAACATTTAAGCGAGTATTTTTAATTGTAATGGACTCGGTAGGAATTGGAGAAGCTCCAGACGCTGAGAAGTTTAATGATAAGGGTTCAAATACTCTGGGACATATAGCTGAACATATGAATGGGTTAAATATGCCCAACATGGCGATGTTAGGTCTTGGGAATATCAGGCCTGTTAAAGGAATTGGTCCAGCTGCGACTGCCGGCGCTCATTATACGACTATGATTGAGGCGTCGAATGGAAAAGATACGATGACAGGTCATTGGGAGATTATGGGTTTGAATATTCAACAGCCATTCCGAACATTCCCTGATGGTTTTCCAAAAGAGCTGCTCGATCAAATTCAAGAGAAAACTGGACGCAGTATTGTCGGGAACAAGCCGGCTTCAGGTACAGAAATTCTCGTGGAGCTGGGTGAACATCATGTACAAACTGGAGACTTGATCGTTTATACTTCGGCAGATTCTGTTCTGCAGATTGCAGCTCATGAAGATGTGATTCCTCCTCAAGAACTCTATGAGATTTGTGAGTATGCAAGAGAGCTTACATTAGATGAAAAATACATGGTGGGCAGAGTAATCGCCCGACCGTTTATCGGAGAAGCCGGTGCTTTTGAACGAACATCGAACCGTCATGATTACGCTCTTAAACCCTTCGGTGAAACTGTGATGAATCATTTGGAGGACGCGGGGCTTGATGTCATTGCTCTTGGTAAGATTTCGGACATTTATGATGGGGAAGGAGTAACTGAAGCAATACGGACAACTGACAATATGGATGGGATGGATCAGCTGGCTGCTTCAATGGATAAGCCGTTTAATGGCTTAAACTTTCTAAATCTTGTTGATTTTGATGCGAAATTCGGGCACCGAAGAGACCCTCAAGGTTATGGTGAGGCTTTGGAAGCATTTGACCGGCGGCTGCCCGAAGTATTGGATAAGTTAAATGATGACGACTTGCTCATTATTACTGCCGATCATGGCAACGATCCTATCCATCATGGTACAGATCATACAAGAGAATTAGTTCCTCTGCTTGTCTATCATAATCAGATTAAACAAGGCAGAGAGCTGGAACAGCGTCTGACTTTTGCCGATATTGGAGCAACCATCTCAGACAACTTTTCTGCAAAAATGCCTGACCACGGCACAAGCTTTTTAAAAGACATAAAATAGGGAGAGATTAATATGACATTGCAAAGTAAAGAAGCCGCTACATTCATTCAAGAGAAATTAAACATTGAACCGACGGTAGGGTTAATTTTAGGTTCTGGACTCGGCGTCCTGGCAGAGGAAATTGAAAACCCTGTAATAATTCCATATCAGGAGATTCCTCACTTCCCTGAATCTACAGTATCCGGGCATAAAGGGCAGCTCGTTGCTGGACAGCTTCAGGGTAGGCAGGTACTGGCTATGCAGGGACGTTTTCACTACTATGAAGGCTACGATATGAAGCAGGTGACATTCCCTGTTCGTGTCATGAAAGAAATCGGAATTGAAACGTTATTTGTTACAAATGCAGCAGGAGGTATTAATAAGGAATTTGAACCTGGCAATTTAATGGTCATTACCGATCACATTAACAACATGGGGGATAATCCATTGATGGGTTCAAATGATGAAGAACTAGGGCCGCGCTTTCCTGATATGTCGGAGGCTTATGACAGAGCGTTGATTCAGCATGCTGAACAAAGTGCTGACCGGCTTGGAATGCAGGTTAAAAAAGGTGTTTATGTAGGAAACACTGGTCCTGCATATGAAACAGGTGCGGAGATTAGAATGCTTCGAATTTTAGGCGGAGATGCTGTGGGAATGTCTACAGTACCTGAAGTTACTGCTGCAAATCACGCCGGAATCCGTGTACTGGGCATTTCTTGTATATCTAATATGGCGGCAGGTATATTAGATCAGCCGCTCACCCACGATGAGGTCATTGAAACAACAGCACGAGTAAGAGAAGACTTTCTAGGCTTTGTTAAAGACCTGCTTAAAACTTTACCGGCATAACTAAAGGGGGAATTCAAATGAGAATGGTAGACGTGATTGTAAAAAAAAGAGACGGCGGCGAACTTACAAAGAAAGAGATTGAGTTTTTCGTTGAGGGGTATACAAAAGGTGATATTCCTGATTATCAAGCTTCTGCGTTAACTATGGCGATTTATTTTAAAGGGATGACTCAGGAAGAAACAGCCAACCTGACGCAGGCTATGGTGAGCTCTGGAGAGACAATCGACTTATCAGCTATTCATGGTCATATCGTAGATAAACATTCTACTGGGGGAGTAGGAGATAAAGTGACGTTTATCGTCGGTCCACTAGTAGCTTCCGCCGGTGTTCCCGTTGCCAAAATGTCTGGAAGAGGCTTAGGCCACACGGGGGGAACCCTGGATAAGCTAGAGGCGGTAGAAGGTTTAAAAATAGAAATGACAAAAGATGAATTTATTAAGAATGTCAATAAGCATAAGTTAGCTGTTGCCGGGCAGACGGGTAATTTAGCTCCGGCGGACAAAAAACTGTATGCTTTGCGGGATGTTACGGGGACAGTGAATTCACTACCTTTAATTGCCGGTTCGATTATGAGTAAGAAGCTGGCTTCCGGTGCAGACAGCATTGTACTGGACGTGAAAACGGGAAGTGGAGCTTTTATGAAAACGTTAGAAGATTCAGAAGCTCTGGCTCGTGAGATGGTCAATATCGGTAATAACCTTGGACGAAATACTGTTGCAGTTATAAGTGATATGAATCAGCCGCTTGGTTTTGAAGTAGGAAACGCAAATGAGATAAGAGAAGCTGCTGAAATCCTGCAAGGTAAAAAAGTAATGGATCTGCGTGAACTCTCATTAGAGATCGCTTCACATATGACTGTTTTAGCTGAGGCATTTACCAGCTATGAAGAAGCGTATGAATCTTTAGAGAAAAACATTGATAATGGAAAGGCGTTTGAAGCCTTCCGTACTTTTATTGAAGCTCAGCATGGCAGCACTGAAATGATTGATGATTTAAGTTTGTTGCCTAAAGCTTCTTATGATATCGAAGTCAAAGCAGAAAAAGATGGGTATATAAAAGCAATTGACGCAGAATCGATAGGAGTGGCCGCTATGTACCTTGGAGCAGGCAGAGCGACGAAAGATGATGTGATTAACCACGGAGTAGGCATCACGCTGAACAAAAAAATCGGTGATCAAGTCAAAGAGGGAGAGCAGCTGGTTATTCTGCACAGTGATTACAAAGAAGCAGAAGATTCAGTGCAGAAAGTTAAAGAAGCCTATCAAATTACGGATGAAATAGTGAAAGCTCCAACCCTTGTTCATAAAGTAATTAAATAAACTGTAAACAAACTTTATAACGACTGTATGAAATCGAGTATGAAATCGCAAAGATTTTTACTCGATTTTTTTGTCTGTAAGTTGATTCGACTGTTATACCTTTTTAAAGTGAGATAATAATTATTCCCCCGCTCTAAGAAAATGCAGAAAATCCCACATTCGCTTCCTCTTTAAGACGGAACTGATGACTGTTCCGTTCTCAAATAGCAAGGCTGTAGAGTTAGTTACATAAAGTAAAATTTATGAACTTTTTTGTGCCATTCCTGGGCTTATGAACTCTTCCAAAAGTTATTTAGTTTGTGATTTTAGAAAATGCCGCAAAAACAAAACCACTTACTTGAAAGGGTATCCAATTAGTTCTGAAACTTTAAAGTATAGAACCTGTACTTAAGGGGAAAATAGGAGCACTTAAAGTTGCAGGAGGTATCATTATGCATAGGTTTATATGCCTACTATTAACCCTTAGTATTTCAGCATCTCTGTTTTACCCGACATATACGAAAGCAGAAGATCATAACAATTCCATTGCAGATAGTGCTCCATCAGCTATATTAATGGAAAAAAACAGTGGAATGACTTTGTTTAAAAAAGAGGCTGATAAGAAGCTCCCTCCAGCCAGTATGACAAAAGTTATGACTTTACTGCTCATTATGGAAGAACTTAAGAAAGGCAGCCTGACCCTGGATGAAACCGTCAGGGTAAGTGAGCATGCTGCATCAATGGGCGGATCTCAAATTTTTCTTGAAGCAGGAGAGGAAATGTCAGTTGATGATTTATTAAAGGGAGTCGCCGTAGCCTCAGGGAATGATGCTAGTGTAGCTTTGGCAGAGAGAATATCAGGAAGTGAAGAAGAGTTCGTCAAATTGATGAATAATAAAGCCAAGCAATTAGGGTTAAAAAATACCCATTTTGAAAACCCGACAGGACTGCCGGCAGACAATCATTACAGCACTGCCCACGATATGGCTGTTATGGCAAGAGAATTACTATTGCATGAAGATATTACAAAATATACAACGATTTACGAGGATTATTTAAGAAAAGGGAAAGACAATGAATTCTGGCTAGTGAACACAAACAAACTCATTAAATCGTATCCGGGGATGGATGGATTAAAGACGGGATTTACAGAAAAGGCGAAATACTGTCTGACAGCCACTGCTAAAAAAGGTGATTTACACATGATCGCTGTGGTCATGGGGGCTGAGAAACCAAAAGAGCGGAACGAAGCTGTCACCAGTTTACTGGATTTTGGTTTTGGACAATATGAAGGTCAGCTGCTGCATTCAAAAGACGATGTCATTGATGATATGAGTAATCCTAGAGGAACGCCTCACGTGCTTCCGCTGAAACCTGAGAAGGACGTAGTCGTTCTGAAACGAAAGAACGAACCTAAAGCTAAGTATACAACGGCTGTGACATTAAACGATGCAGTTGATCTCCCCATTAGGAAAGGTGATCACCTTGGATGGCTGACCGTTAACAACGGTAAGGAAGAAGTATCTAAAGTAAGACTTGAAGCCTCTGAACCTATGGAGAAAGCCAGTCTTCTTGAATTGTGGGAACGTTCATTTAGAAATTTAGCCGGATTTGAGAAGTTTTAGCGATTCGCCACTAATTTTGTTTTCAGGCAGGAAAGTAAGCCATTTTATTCGAAAAGACTAAGTGACTCTAATTGATAAGGAGGAACTACACTTGAGTCTTTCCGTAAACTTTAACGTAAAAGAATCTGTCTTACTTGTTCGACTAGAAGGAGAACTAGACCATCATGAAGCCACAAATTTAAGGGAAGAATGGCAGGCACAACTTGCTCAAAACAATGTAGGTAACGTAATTGTAAACTTAGAGAAGCTTACTTTTATGGATAGCTCTGGTTTGGGAGTTATGCTTGGGCGTTATAAAGAAATCCAGGCTGCAGGCTGGGAGATGGTCATATGCTCTGTTACTCCGGAAGTGCGCCGTTTATTCGATCTTTCAGGTATGTTTAAAATTGTGAAACTTGCAGATAATGAAGACTTTGCATTACAGATGCTGGGGGTGGCTTCATGAAAAATTATATGAAGGTCGAATTCTCGAGTGTCAGCCAAAATGAGTCTCTTGCCCGTATTGCTGTCGCTTCATTTATTAGTCCGTTAAATCCTACGGTCGATGAATTGACAGATATTAAAACGGTAGTTTCAGAAGCCGTGACAAATGCAATTATTCATGGTTATGAAGAAGATGCTGATCAGAAAGTGATTCTTGAATGTTCTATAAACCAGTCTCAAGTAGAAATTATTATTGAGGATTTTGGTAAGGGAATTGAGGATATTGAAGCCGCTAGAGAGCCTCTTTACACCTCTAAGCCAGAATGGGAGCGATCTGGTATGGGCTTTACCATCATGGAGAATTTCATGGATCAGGTAGATATTAAGTCCAAGGAGAATGAAGGAACAAGAATTACTTTATCTAAGCAGTTGACTTCTACAAAGGCCATTTGTAATTAGGGCGGCCGCCATGAATATTAACACAGAAACAAAAGAGGAACGTTTATCCGATAAGGAAGTGCGGGATTTAATTAAGCGAAGCCAGGAAGGCGACCAGGAAGCACGTCATTTCTTAGTAGAGAAAAACACACGCCTGGTGTGGTCAGTCGTTCAAAGATATCTGAGGCGGGGCTACGATCCTGATGATTTATATCAAATCGGCTGTATTGGGCTGTTAAAATCTGTCGATAAATTTGATTTAAGCTTTGAGGTAAAGTTTTCTACGTACGCAGTTCCTATGATTATTGGAGAAATTCAGCGATTCATCCGGGATGACGGCAGTGTAAAAGTTAGCCGGAGTCTTAAAGAAATGTATCATAAAATCCGGGTGAAAAAGGAAGAACTGCTAAAGGAACATGGTCGTTCTCCAACGATAAATGAACTGGCAGACGCACTTGAATTGTCTCCTGAAGAGGTGATTCAAGCTGAGGATGCCGGGCGTTCTCCACAATCGATTTACGAAACGGTTTATGAAAGTGAAGGGGATCCTATCACATTAGTGGATCAAATTGCAGAAGAAGACTCGCGATGGTTCGACCACTTAACTCTACATGAGGTCATGAATACACTGGATAAAAGAGAACGGTTAATCATTTATTTAAGGTATTTTAAAGATCAAACTCAATCGGAGGTAGCAGAAAGGATAGGAATTTCTCAAGTACAGGTCTCAAGGCTGGAAAAGAAAATATTAGAACAGATGAAGGAGTCTATGAGCGACTCTTCATAACCAAAACTACGCGGAGATGCGTAGTTTTTCTTTTGTATGAAATTGTAAATGTATCACATACTAAAATTGTGCTGAAATTAAGGGAGGCGATGTAATGTCAACCCCTATTTATATTAGGATGAGACAATCCATCCGAATTCCAATTAAGCAGGAAATACGTCTATATGAAGTAGCTAAAGTCACAGGAACCTTAATAAATAGACAGACAATAGAAAATATCATCCTCCACAGAGTTACAGAAGAGGATAAAAACATCATTGTGATTGACAGTTATTTGATTGTTGATATTTTGATGAACAGGTTTCCTGAAAGAGAGGTTGAAATCTTAGGATCTAATCAATGTGTAGTCCATATTGAACGAAAAAAGAAGATGCCTCCTTTACTAGTAGTAGGATTTATCTGGCTGCTGTTATTTGTTGGAGCTGCCATGGCTATTATGAATTTTCACTACGATGTCGCAATGGAATCTGTACAGCAGAAGCTTCATTACATGCTGACCGGAGAAGAAGAAAAACACCCCTTATGGATACAAGTCCCTTATTCATTAGGACTTGGGCTCGGCATGATTTTATTTTTTAATCACTGGTTTTCGAAGAAGTTTAACGAAGAGCCTAATCCCATGGAAATTGAAGTATTTAAATATCAGGAGGACTTGGATCATTATGTAGCCATTCACGAAAATAAGGTGGAACAACAGGATGAGGATCATTGAGGCGTTGATTGGTCTGGCATCAGGTATCGCAGTGGGTACAGGTTTCGTAGCCTTTATTACTGTTTTAGGGATTGTGCCCAGGTTGATGCAGCTGAGCCATACAGAATCAAAAATCATTTATTATGAAGCCGCTATCATATTAGGAGTGTTTGCTGGTATTTATTTATCTTTTGGTAACCATACCATGAGTGTCCCTGTAATTGGTTTAGTTCTGTGGGGTGTGCTTCATGGAATGTTTGTAGGCATGCTGGCTGCTGCATTAACTGAAGTATTAAACGTATTTCCATTGCTGTTTAAGAGAATAGGTATTGAAAGTTATTTGTTTACGCTGCTCATGGCACTTTCATTAGGAAAAATCGCTGGTTCTCTATTTCAATGGGTGCTGTTTGTTAAATAAAAGGAGAGTATAAATATGCCTGGGTTTAATGCGAAAGATTATAAAAAAACGAGCAAAAATTACCAGCCTAAACCACCATATTTTATTAATGCTTTAAAAGCCTTTATAGTCGGTGGCCTTATTTGTGTGTTAGGTGAACTTCTTTCAGAAATGTATATTCACTGGTTTGGATTTAAAGAGAAAAATGCAGGAGACCCTACGGTAGCTACGTTAATTCTTCTTTCCGCTTTAGCTACAGGGTTTGGTGTTTATGACAAGCTCGGGCAGTTTGCCGGTGCAGGGTCGGCCGTTCCTGTTACCGGGTTCGCCAATTCTATTACTTCTGCAGCTCTTGAACACAAAAGCGAAGGAATTGTTCTTGGCGTAGCAACTAATTTATTTAAACTAGCTGGTTCTGTCATCGTATTCGGCGTCGTTGCCGCTTATGTTTTAGGTATTATAAGATATACGTGGCAGGTTATTTTTTAGGGGGACATGTCGTGAGTAAAATTGGAAAACAAACATGGAGTTTTAATAAAGGCGTATATATTCAGTCCACCGGGACAGCTGTCGGTCCGCTGGAAGGACAGGGGCCGTTAAAAGATACATTCGATAAAGTGTACAGCGAATTACATTGCAATGAAGATAATTGGGAGTTAGCCGAACGCCGGCTAATGCTTGACGCAGTCTATCAGTGTCTGCAGAAAGCAGGAATTGACCAGAAGGACATTGATTTGTTTCTTGCAGGTGACCTTCTTAACCAAAACGTTACAGGGAATTACGTTGCCCGCCAATTAGGAATACCGCTTATCGGCATGTTTGGCGCGTGTTCGACTTCAATGGAAACATTGGCAACGGGAGCAGCTTTAATAGAAAGCGGGTACGCTAAAAAAGCGATAGCAGCAGTAAGCTCACATAATGCTACTGCAGAACGGCAGTTTAGATATCCTACTGAATATGGGGGCCAGAAGCCTAAGTCGGCAACATTTACTGTTACCGGCAGCGGCGCGGCACTAATATCCAGAAAGCCTTCACCTGTTAAAGTGGAAGCAGCTACTATTGGAAAAGTGATGGACTATGGAATAACAGATCCTTTTGATATGGGATCAGCTATGGCACCAGCAGCATGGCATACAATTAAGACCCACCTCGAAGATATGGGGAGGGTTCCTGATGATTATGACTTAATCGTGACGGGAGACCTCTCTGCCGTAGGCACTCCAATATTAAAAGATATGTTGAAGGATGATGGCTTCCACATTGGAGAAGTACACAAAGACTGCGGCTTGCTTATTTACCATAGTGAACAGCCTGTATTCAGCGGCGGCAGCGGTTGTGCCTGCTCGGCTGTTGTAACGTATGGTAAATTGATCAACAGTATTAAAGTTGGTACTTATAAAAGAATACTTGTCGTTGCTACCGGCGCTCTCATGAGTCCTATGATGCTTCAGCAGAAAGAGTCCATACCAGGGATTGCTCATGCTGTCGTATTAGCGAAAGGAGAGGAAATGGAATGAGCTTTTTGTGGGCATTTGTTGTAGGCGGGTCTATCTGTGTGGTTGGTCAGCTGTTGTTAGATATTGCTAAATTGACTCCTGCTCATGTAATGTCATCCTTTGTTGTAGCCGGAGCTGTACTTGATGCATTTGATTTATATGACAAACTCGTTGAATTTGCAGGTGCGGGTGCTACCGTTCCGATCACCAGCTTTGGTCATTCACTTTTGCACGGAGCTATGGAACAGGCAGATGAACATGGTTTTATCGGAATTGCGATTGGCATTTTTGAGCTAACGTCTGCAGGTATTGCTTCAGCCATTTTATTTGGATTTATAGTTGCTGTTATTTTTAAACCTAAAGGGTAATTTATAAGAAAGGAGACTATACCATGCCTCAGGAAACGAAAACGCCGATTGTAATGAAAATAGATCAGAATCGATCCATTATGTATGAAAGGTTAGGCATTGGTAAATCCTTTGACGTCGGGTGTCGAACTTTGAATATACTTGGACATGAAGTCGACCTCTATTATGTTAATGGTTTGTGTGAATCCCCTGTCATTGTGAATTTATTAAGGCAATTGTTTCAGTTAAATGAAGGTACTCGTGATAAAAAGTCTGCTTTTAAACATATATATAATGACCTTGCTCATCAACAGGTAGAATTAGAAGATACGATAGAAAAATGTCTTACCCAAGTACTCTCGGGATTAATTGCAATTTTCGTTGAAGGGGAAGCTGAAGCCATTATTGTTGATGTGCGTGCTTACCCGGGCCGCACACCAGAAGAGCCGGATACTGAAAAGGTCGTACGGGGTTCCCGTGACGGGTACACAGAAAATATTATAGAAAACACAGCGCTTACCCGCCGCCGGATACGTGATGACCGTTTAAGAAATGAATTAATACAAGTAGGTCAGCGGTCTAAGACAGATATTTGTATCTCTTATATTGAGGATGTTGCTGACCCAGGGCTTATTAAGCTCATTAAAGCCGAACTAAATAAGATCGAAATTGATGGCTTATCAATGGCGGACAAATCAGTAGAAGAGTTCTTAGTAAAGCAGGGGGGCAATCCATTTCCTTTAGTCAGGTATACCGAGCGTCCAGATATTGCATCTGCACATTTATTAGAAGGACATGTTCTGATAATGGTAGATACGTCTCCCAGTATGATAATCACACCTACAACTTATTTCCACCATGTGCAGCATGCTGAAGAATACAGACAGTCTCCTGTTATAGGATCGTTTATAAGATGGGTGCGGTTTTTTGGATTATTTTCATCCGTTTTTCTTCTACCCTTGTGGATGCTTTTTGTTATTCAACCCGACCTACTCCCGGAATCCTTAGACTTTATAGGTCCAAATGAAGAAAGTACTCTGCCTATTATTGTTCAGCTCCTTATTGCTGATTTGGGTATAGAAATGCTGAGGATTGCATCTATTCATACTCCTACACCGCTTTCAACGGCGATGGGGTTAATTGCTGCTGTATTAATTGGACAAATTGCAATTGATGTAGGGCTGTTTGTTCCTGAAGTCATTTTATACGTGGCTGTGAGTGCTATTGGTTCTTATGCAACCCCTAGCTATGAGCTTTCTATTTCAAATAAAATATCCCGCCTGCTCATATTAGTTTTGGCCGCTATATTTGGTTTAAGTGGTTTTGTTATCGGGATCACGTTATATATCCTGCTGCTTGCTCGAACGAAGTCTCTCAACACCCCATATTTATGGCCGTTTCTGCCGTTTAATGCAAAAGCTTTTATGCAGATACTTGTTAGAATGTCTGTACCTGTCGGAAAGATCCGTCCAAGCGTTGTCCATCCTCAAAATGAGCATAGACAAAGATAATTGCCCGTTTATAAAACTTGTGATAAATTAAATATAATTTTAAATGTTCCTTTTTCTCTGAAGGAACATTTTCTTTTGGATTCGTTATTATAAAGAAATATAGATATTAAATAAATGTAAAATATAGAAAGGCGGAGCAGCATGAGGCATGAAACCAACGGACAAGGACAGCTTCTGATCGGGGGAGTTGCAGCTGCAGAAATTGCGAAAGCTTACGGTACTCCTGTATACGTTTATGATGTAGAAAGGATCCGGGATAACGCAAGAGCGTTCGTCCAAACATTTAAAAATTATAGTATCCCTGCACAGGTGGCCTATGCAAGTAAAGCCTTCTCCACTATTGCTATGCTGCAGGTAGCTAAGCAGGAGGGCTTAAGTTTGGATGTAGTTTCTGAAGGAGAATTACATACAGCTTTAGAAGCCGGTTTTCCTGTTGAAAAAATTCATATGCACGGCAATAACAAAAGTCTTTCTGAACTTGAGATGGCTGTTAATCATAATATTGGCTGTATTGTCGTAGATAATTTTTATGAGATTGCTTTATTAACTGATGTTTTAGCTGAGAAAGGAAAAACGATGGAGGTACTTCTGCGTGTAACTCCAGGTATCGAAGCCCATACACATGACTATATTTTAACAGGTCAGGAAGATTCGAAATTTGGCTTCGACTTATCCAGTGGCCAGGCAGATAAAGCATTCGAGTTATTAAATTCTGATCCACGAACGAAAGTTAAAGGGCTTCATTGTCATATTGGTTCTCAGATTTTTGAAACGAGCGGCTTTACCCTTGCCACCCAGAAATTGTTTGAAACGATGAAAGATTGGCGGGAAAAATTCTCCTATCAGGCCGAGGTGTTAAATTTAGGCGGCGGATTCGGAATTCAGTACACCGATGAAGACGACCCTTTAGCGCTTGACCAGTACGCTCTGGCTCTCATTAATGAAGTAAAACTCCAGTCTGAAAAATTAAATTATCCGATGCCTGAAATTTGGATAGAACCAGGACGGGCTATCGTTGGTGATGCCGGAGTAACCCTGTATACTTTAGGCTCTATTAAAGAAATTCCGGGAGTAAGGACTTATGCTTCGGTTGATGGTGGGATGACAGATAATATCAGACCGGCTTTATATCAAGCAAAGTACAATGCTGTCTTAGCAAATAAAATGCACCAGCCTCTAAAAAAAGAATATGCTATAGCTGGTAAGTGCTGTGAGTCAGGAGATATGCTATTATGGGATGTGAAGCTTCCCGAGGTAGAGCCACAGGATTTAATGGCAGTATTCAGTACTGGAGCTTATGGATATGCTATGGCTAATAATTACAACCGCTTTGGAAAGTCTGCAGTTGTTTTTGTGGAAAATGGAAAGCATCAACTTGTGGTGCGTAGAGAAGACTTCGAAGAAATAACAAGATTGGACTTATCTTATACAAAACAGGAGGAACTGAATTATGAAACAAGCAACGATTGAATTTGAAAACGGGGAAAAGCTTAAAATAGAACTTTATGATGAGGCAGCACCTGCCACAGTGGAAAATTTTGAGAAACTGGCCAATAGTGAATTTTATGATGGTTTAACCTTCCACCGTGTCATTCCTGACTTTGTTATACAGGGTGGAGACCCTAATGGCAACGGAACAGGCGGACCGGGTTACACTATTAAGTGTGAAACAGAAGGAAACCCTCACAAGCATGAACGTGGAACGCTGTCCATGGCACATGCAGGAAAAGATACAGGTGGAAGTCAATTTTTTATCTGTCACTCTCCCCAGCCTCATTTAGACGCTAGACACACTGTCTTCGGAAAAGTCATTGAAGGCGTCGAAACAGTAGATCGTGTTCGACCAGGTGATGTTATGCAGAAAGTTAGAGTAGAAGGTTAACAGCAGATAATCGATACTTAACATGATAGGTATATGGCTTTTGTTGCTATTCGTCATTGCCCCTATAGGGCTGGTAATACATGAGACCGGGCATATTATTGCGGGATTCCTGTGTGGAGCTAGATATTCGGTGTTGAGCGTTGGAGCCGGAAATTCTATACTACGTATTAAATTCCAGAAATTGCACATAATAGTGGGTAGAATATATTTCTTGGGCGGTTATTCTATTAATGTAAAAGACCCGGATTTTTCCTGTCTGCAAAAAGTTTGGATTAGTCTTGCAGGTCCTTTTGCTAATAGTATTGTTTTCTTATGCTTCATGAACATAAAGCTTGGATATGAAAACGAGGTGCTCCTATTTAGTTTTTTTAATCTTTATATGGCGGTTATTAACATGATCCCTTTTAAAATTGGAAAAAGAAAATCAGACGGTTATTTAGTATTAGAGAATCTCCGGGCAAAGCGGGTTGAATCTTAAGGTAATATACAGTATCCTAATGCCTAGGCAGATTAGTCACTGTGGAGGCATTTAATGAGACGAAACAACTGGATTTTCTTTTCAATTTTGTTAATTATGAGCTTATCGTGGGGATTTTATTACTGGTTTGGGATCGTCATGTAATCACTGGAGTATTAAAAAGCTATAAAAAATTTACGAGCAATACGAGGGGTTATTATGTTAATTCGATTTAAAAAATCATTTGAAAAAATAGCGATGGGACTTCTTTCTTTTATGCCGGAATGTAAAGAAGTACGCAAGCTGCAGGGAATTATACAAGAGTATGAACAGAACCCGGATTGGCACCTGTTCCTTTGGAAAGAGGAAGATATTCTTGGTACTGTTGGTGTGCGTACTGAGGAGGGAGCAGCTTATATACAACACGTGTCCGTAAACCCTTCTCATCGTAATTTAGGAATTGGAAGGAAAATGGTCTTAGCTGCTCAAGAGCAATTTGAGAAAAACTACGAAGTGAAACCAGATGAAGTAACTGAGACATTTTTTGAAAAATGTGATGTGGAAAGTTCATCTTCAAAGGTATAAAAGAAGACGCCTAAAGGAGGGCGTCTTCTTTTATGTTCTGTTATGCTTTTTATGACGGTGAACTAATTTTTCATCGGTTAGGTCACTAGAAGATTCAAAAGAAACCTCCCAGGACATACATAATGCTTTAACCTCTTCTTTAAGGGCAGGAACATTAATTGGTATAGAAACGCTCTCATATGCTTCATCTGCTTCCATTCTCTTCTTAACGGCCAGCATAAGATTTTGAAATTCATTTACATTAATTCCTATTGAAGAGAGAGCCTTTCTGTTAGCAGGCAGTTTATTCAGCGATTTTTGAATGAGAATAATTCCTCCTTTGCTGTTTCCTCTCCTATAGTGATAGAGAGAAACAGCAAACTGGATGAGCAGTACCCATACAGAATCTCTTTTCCCGGGTTCTACTTTTTTCCAATAATCTTCTAGTACTTCATGGCACTCGAAATAGTCACGAGTTCCGTGAAAATGAGCCAGAAATTCTATATACGGAAAAGGATACATATTCCATTCTCCTTTCTAAATTGATTAGCTTGTTCTAATAATACTGACATTGTAGAATAAAAGTTTCATTAAATATTGGATCTGTCTTTAAACATGCAAAATTATTCAGGCTGCTTGCTAAAGAGAATGTGAGTCGGGAACTGCCCTGTCCCGGTTCGCCTTTCACCTTACAATTAGCGGAATCAGCAATTCAACTATTCTTTAACCTTTTCACGCAGGTGATTTTTCAAAAGATATTATTAACGGTTTGAATATTTTCTGGTACGATGATTGCAGTATGTAAACTACTTAAAAAAGGATAGAATACTATGACTGACCGATACCATGTGAAACTCGAAGGCTTTGAAGGCCCTCTCGATCTATTACTTCACTTAATTAACCGTTATGAGATTGATATATATGATATTCCCGTTTCTACTATAACAGAGCAGTATATGAATTACATTCACACCATGCAGGAACTAGAATTAAATGTAGCCAGCGAATACTTAGTAATGGCCGCTACCCTGCTGGCAATAAAAAGTCAGATGCTGCTTCCTTCTCCTTCGCTTAATGAAGAATTCGAAGCGGAAGACACGGAAGACCCTAGAGAAGAATTAATAAGCAGGCTGATCGAGTATAAGAAGTATAAGAAAGCAGCTGAGCAGCTCAAAACGAAAGAAGTAGAGGAGAATAGAATCTACACACGTCCACAAATGAATGTGGAACAGAATGAGTACGACGGACCGGTAGTTAAAGAAGGAGAAGCCTCTGTTTTTGAAATGGTTTCTGCCGTACAACAAATGCTTAAGAATAACAAGCATAAAGCTCCTGGCGAAACGAAAATTAAACGGGACGAAGTATCTATCCAGCTTAGAATGGACGACATTTTAAGTAAAATTCGTGTTTCAAGAGAGGGCACACGTTTCTATGATCTTTTTGAAGAAAAAACAAGATCTCATATTGTCGTTTCATTTATTGCAATACTCGAATTAATGAAAAACAATGAAATCATTTGTACACAGTCCGAGCATTTTGAAGAGCTGATAGTATTTCGCAGTAAGGTGTAAAGCACTGAATTTAGGTTTTATGCTGAAGCAATGGAGGAACATAATGAATAGGATTAAACAAAAAGCTCTAATAGAGGGATTATTATTTGCTTCAGGAGAAGAAGGAATTTCAATAAATAAATTAACACAAATCATTGATTGTACTTCTAGTGAATTCACCAGTCTTCTTGAAGAACTTTTTAAAGAATACGATCGTGAGGACCGCGGAATTAAAATTATGGAATCAAATGGTATTCTTCACCTGACGACTAAACCTGAGCATGCTTCATACTATCAGCAGTTACTGGAAACTAAAGGTACGACGAGGCTTTCCCAGGCGTCTCTGGAAGTACTGGCCATTATTGCATATCGGCAGCCCATTACACGTGTTGAAATTGACGAACTTCGCGGTGTGAAAAGTGATCGAGCTGTTCAGACTCTGGTGAATCGAGGTTTGATTGAAGAGAAAGGCAGGAAGGAAGCTGTCGGCAGACCTGTTCTATTTGGAACTTCAACAGCTTTTCTTACTTACTTTGGGTTATCTTCTATCGAGGAACTGCCGCCGATTGAAGAGTTTCAAGAGGAAGGGAATGTGGAGGACGAGGCTGACTTATTCTTTGAAAAATTTACTGAAGATAAAAATGAAGATGATCTAGGTGAATAACAGCGGAGGGAGTTTAAATAGTGAAATTTACTGGTGCTTATGGAGAATGCAGTAAAAGTGATGTGTCTGTATGTAGTTCGGTAATTACTTATGAAGATAAAGGAAACAGACAGTCTTTTGAAGTGAGGTATCCTGAGAGTGTACAGAAAGAGATTGCTTCACGTTTTTCTATTCCTGAAGAGTCGATTGTTCATATCCTTTCGCTGGCCTGCCTGATTAAATACCCGGAGTATAAACATCGTTCAAAAATATTATTAAGTAAAGAAGAGATCCTGCTTGTTTTTGAAGATCTAAACATTAATGCCGTTCAAAATCTATACCGGGATATTCACGAGCTCGGCGGGGTTGAAATTGAGTCAACACTTATCTATTTTGAAGAATAGTCCTATTTATTAAAAGATTTTAAAACCTTTCTTGTATGAAGCCTGTCGATATAAATCTCGCCAGTCACAGGTTCCTTCTTGAACATGAAGAAGAGCGTTTTCATGATCCAGGTGAATGAGAGTCTTACTCTGGCTAAATGAACGAGATCATTTCCACTCCTGCGGAAGAACTATTGAGCCGAGATCACGGAGCGTGGGTTTCGTTAGGCAGCTCAGGCGCGCGTCCGAGGAAAGGGGGCGCTTTATTACTGGCGGCAGGAAAACAATTGCATGAAACCAGGGTATTTCAACAAGCTGATACTGCGTTTATACGCAGTCTTTTTTTCGTTTTCATAAGCCTGTACTTCCCGGCATAACCTTAAGAAAGAGAAAGAAGATTGGAGGAAGATCTCTTTTGAAGACGATGATCTATACGATATTATTCGTATTAGTCTTTACCCTATTTGGCAGGTCGGCTGTTGTTTATTCAGAGCCAGAATCAACATTATTTGTCTCAGCTGAACATGCTGTCCTTATCGATGCAGAATCTGGAAGAGTATTGTTTGAGAAAGATAGTTACTCTTCCTCATTAATTGCCAGTACGACAAAAATAATGACAGCAATCATTGCAGTTGAATCCGGAATGATGGAAGAAGAAGTAGTCGTAAGTGAAAGAGCGATTCGAACAGAGGGTTCATCTATTTACTTAACAAAGGGTGAAAAAATTAAATTAAAAGATTTAGTTTACGGTTTAATGCTTCGTTCAGGGAACGATTCTGCTATAGCAATTGCTGAGCATGTTGGAGGAAGCGCGGAAGGCTTTACTCAGATGATGAATGAAAAAGCCGCATGGCTCGGCATGCAGGCATCGAATTTTGAAAATCCACACGGACTTGATGGCGAGAATCATGTTTCCAGTGCGTACGATTTAGCTTTACTAATGGCATATTCAATGAAAAACGAAACTTTCAGAGAGGTAACAGGGAGTGTCTCGTATAAATCCGAGAATCGTACATATTCTTGGCAGAACAAAAACAAATTACTAACTTCACTATATGAGCATACAACAGGAGGAAAGACCGGGTTTACAAAGCGCGCCGGCCGGACGCTGGTCAGCAGTGCTGAAAAAGACGGGATGGAATTAATAGCTGTCACTTTGAATGCCCCCAGTGACTGGAGTGATCACGAGCGTATGTATGAGTGGGGGTTCAATAATTTTGAGACTTATAAATTACAGGAAGAAGGATATACAGAAGCCAATGGTAACCTTTATTACCTTCCTAAAGATATCCTTTTCCCTTTAACTGAAAGCGAGAAAAATCAAATTAAAGCAGTATTTAAGCCAAATGCTGAAGGTGAAACATACAAAGGCGTCAGAACTTATCACCTAAATGAGAATTTAGTAGCTGAATCGCAAGTCTTAGCGAAAAGACCTCCCCAGCCCTGGCTGGACAGCAGCTTATCATTTTTTAAACGAATGGTGGGGGTGGAGCTATGGTCAACTTAATCTGGGTGGTACTGGCAGTCGCCGGAATTCTATACGCGGGTTTCAATGGGACAATGGAGGAAGTCAACAAAGCTATCTTTGAAGCTGTTGACGAGAGTGTGATGATTGCTTTAAGTCTGTTAGGTGTGCTTGTATTCTGGCTGGGTTTAATGAAAATTGCTGAGGAAGCCGGTCTGTTGAAGGGGTTGGCGAGGCTGTTTCAACCAATTGTAAAAAGGATATTTCCGGATATCCCTGAAAACGACCCTGCTTTAGGTTATATTCTGTCCAATATGACAGCTAATGTGTTCGGACTTGGCAACGCGGCCACCCCCATGGGACTTAAAGCAATGAAGGAATTAAAACGGTTGTCAGGGCACAGCGAAGCCAGCCGTTCAATGATTACATTTTTAGCTATAAATACCTCATCCTTGACGATTGTTCCAGCGACTGTGATCGCGATCAGAATGAAATATGATTCTTCAGATCCCACGAGTATTATAGGAGCGACGATAATAGCGACAATAATCTCAACGATAGCAGCACTTTTAATTGACCGACTATTTTATTACCGTCGTCAAAGGCTGGGGAGGTTGTTATGAGCGTCTGGTTAATCCCGGCTATTATCCTTGTAGTATTGGTAACAGCAACTATTAAACGGGTACCTGCCTATGAAGTATTTGTTGAAGGAAGTAAAGAAGGGATACAATTAGCGGTCAACCTTCTCCCTTTCCTCTTAGGTATGATGGTCTCTATTGCTATTTTTCAAGCTTCAGGGGCAATGGATGCAGTATTAACAGTATTTAAACCGCTGATGGCAGCATTCGGCGTACCGGAGCAGATTCTGCCACTGGCTTTAATTCGTCCGATTTCAGGTACAGCTGCTTTAAGCATGACAACCGAGTTAATACGTACATTTGGTCCCGACTCCTTAATCGGCCAAATGGCATCTGTTATGCAGGGAAGCACTGACACTACTTTATATATCATAACAGTATATTTCGGAGCGGTAGGAATTCGCAGGATGGGGGACGCATTAAAAGTAGGACTTCTCGCAGACTTAGTTGGTTTAATTGCTGCGGTAACTGTCGTTATAATATTATTTGGGTAAGGAGCGTTATTTTTTGTTCAAATTATGATAAAGTATGTATAATAGTGATGAGAATAAGCCGCGCTGGATTTGCCCAGCGTGGTTTAATGATGTTTACGATAAAATGGAAACGGGAGGGCGATCCAATGTCTAAACTGGAACGTCTGCAAAAAGTGATAGCTCATGCTGGGGTTGCATCACGAAGAAAAGCAGAAGAAATGATTAAGCAAGGTAAAGTGAAAGTGAACGGAAAAGTTGAAACAGAACTTGGTACTAAAGTTAGTCCCAATGATGATGTCGAAGTGGAAGGTGTTCCTCTAGTTAAAGAGGTACCCGTATACTATTTACTTTATAAGCCCAGAGGCGTTATTTCTAGTGTTAAAGATGATAAAGGCCGCAAAGTAGTTACTGATTTCCTCCCTGAAGTAGAAGAAAGAATATTCCCTGTGGGTCGTCTTGATTACGATACTTCAGGAGTGCTTCTTCTGACTAATGATGGAGAATTTGCTAATCTGCTTATGCATCCTCGTCATGAAATTGATAAAGTATATATTGCAAAAACTAAAGGTATTCCAACTCCAGATCAATTGAAAAACCTGAAAAAAGGTGTAACGGTTGATGGAGAGTATATGAAAGCGGTACACTCGAAGTTAGTATCCGCCGACTCCAAAAAAAACACAGCTATAGTTCAAATCATTTTACATGAAGGAAAAAATCGTCAAGTACGTAGAATGTTCGAAGCGTTAGGGTATCCTGTTGATAAGCTTAAAAGGGAGCGCTATGGTTCTATAACTTTACAAGGAATGAACGCGGGTGATTATCGAGCGTTAAAACCTCATGAAGTGAAACTGCTCCGTCAAGCAGCTGAAGAAAATGTTGAATAATTTTCAAAAATTCCACAGTTCATCAATGTTATAATGGTTTGGGAGTGAAAGCCATGAAAGAAACAACTATAGAAAAGAAAAAGAAACGGCTTGTTTTTCGTTCCATCCTGCTGGCAGTCATGGTAGGTCTTGTGGTATTTGCCTTGATTTCCAACCATAATGAAGATAAAAATGTAGTGGCTAAAGGTGAGGAGCCGCCTGACTTTCAGCTGAAAAAGTTTGGCACTGAAGAAACCGTTTCCTTAAGCGACTATGAAGGACAGGGTGTTATGATAAACTTTTGGGCTACGTACTGTGAGCCCTGTAAAGACGAGATGCCTTATATGGAAGAGCTTTATGATGATTATAAAGAGCAGGGAGTGGAAATATTAGCCGTTAACCTTGACTCTACCAATCTCGTTGTAGAGCGATTTCTTAGTGAGTATGGACTAAGCTTTCCGATTTTACATGATAAAGATGGACAAGTTATGGATGAGTACGATGTAGGTCAGCTTCCTTCGACTCTTTTTATTAACCCTGAAGGTGAGGTTGAGGAAGAAGTTGTCGGCCCGTTAACGCTGGACAAGCTTGAAGGTTATCTGGATGAGATTACACCGAAGAGTTAAGCTCGTATGAAATTGTGAGGTTTTACTATGAATGAAATTAAGTGCGAATGCGGACATGTCAATCCTGAGGGGACGGTGTTGTGTGAGTCCTGTGGGAAACCCGTAGCGGATAATCAGCACCTTAATGGAAATGATGATCAAAAACTTCTTAATATGAGATACGATGGAAGTGCGAGACGTTCTCAAACGTATAATAGAACGATTATTGACAAGGTTTGGAATTTCTTTTCTTCTGTAAAGGTTGGAGTCACACTGATCGTTATAACATTAATTGCTTCTGCAGTGGGTACTATATTTCCGCAAGAGATGTACATTCCGCCAGGATCTAATGCGGCTACCCATTATGAAAATCAATATGGTCTTGCAGGTCAAATTTATTACCAGCTGGGTTTTCATAATTTATTTACTTCATGGTGGTACATGGTATTACTGGCTATGATCGGGATTTCTATTGTAATTGCCAGTTTAGATCGTTTTATCCCTTTGTACAAAACCTTGAAAACTCAAAAGCCTAAACGCCATGATAAATTTCTTAAGAAACAGAGAATATTTGGGACTACTGAATCAACAGAAGTTAATATGGAGCTTTTAAAGAATAATTTAAAAAAGCATCGTTTCAAAGTGAAAGAAGAAGACGGAAGTATTTTAGCTGAAAAGAACAGGTTCTCACGGTGGGGGCCTTATGTGAACCACATCGGTCTGATTATCTTTTTACTCGGTTCACTGCTTAGATTCGTCCCTGCCATGTACATAGACGAGTTTATCTGGGTACGTGAAGGAGAGACGAAAGTCATTAATGGAACAGACGGCGAATATTACATCAGAAATGATGAATTTCTTCTAGAGAATTATGATGAAAACGATGAGCGGTTCCAGGAAGCGATTCAACGTAATGGCCAGCCGGTTCCTAAAACATATCAGACTAACGCCACTATATTTAAACGAACTGATGATGTAGTCGTTGGTGCTGACCCTGAGTTGGAAGAAATTAAACAGGCTGAAGCAAGAGTAAATCATCCAATAAAGTTTGATAATTTTACTTTGTATCAAGCAAGTTATCAGCAAAATGAATTTAGAGACATGACTTTTGAATTACATGATATGGATGATGAGGATACCACTTATGGAGAATTCACGGTAGACTTAAGCGACCCTGACTCAGAATATGAATTAGACAATGGGTACCGGGTTGTCCTTGATTCTTACTTTCCGGAATATGAGCTAAATGATGGAGAGCCGGTTTCTAAGTCGAAATATCCTAAAAACCCGGCATTCGTATTTAATGTCTATCCTCCGGATGAATCCGAGCCTGAAGTTAGTTTTGCGGGGATCGGGGCTAACGTGGACGGCTCTGGGGAGAATGATCATAAAGTCAACCTGGTGGATTTTGATGTTCGGGATGTCACAGGGCTTACGATTAGAAAAGATTATACCCTTCCGTTTATTGCCTTAGGAGGCGCAATATTCATGATTGGTGTGATACAAGGAATGTATTGGAATCACCGCAGAATCTGGATTAAGCCGAAGGAAGACGGAGTGTGGATTGCTGGACATACGAATAAAAACTGGGTTGCTCTAAAACGTGAAATAGAGAAAGTAACAAAGGATACAGGAGTATCTTCACCTGCAGACCAACAAGAATTAAAAGGCTAGCCTATACGAGCATGTAAGGAGGAAGTGTCTATATGGGTGATTTAAGTTCTTTAAGCAGTAGCCTGCTTTATGCGGCTTTCTTCATTTATTTAACTGCCACATTTTTTTTCGCTGGCACGATTCGGGATAATAGCAGAAAAAAAACAAGTTTAGCAGGTAATATTGCGATCACTGTAACCATCATTGGGTTTCTTACACAACTAGGATATTTTTTCACAAGATGGGCTGCAGCAGGGCATGCACCTGTAAGTAATTTATTCGAGTTTACAACCTTTTTTGGGATGATGCTGGTTTTTGCGTTTATAGTTATGTATTTTATTTACAAGATAAACGTATTAGGATTAATTGCTTTACCTATTGCATTATTAATTATAGCTTTTGCAAGTATGTTCCCGCGTGAGATTTCACCATTGGTACCATCACTGCAGTCTCATTGGTTATATATTCATGTAACTACAGCTGCACTGGGACAGGCGATCTTATCGATCAGCTTTGTAGCCGGATTAATCTTTTTAATTCGTCAAATTGATCAAACGAAAAAAACTAAGCAGACTTTTTGGCTTGAATTCGTTATATTTATGGTAGCTACCACTCTCGCTTTTATAATCATCTCGTCTACCTTCAGCGCCTTTAATTATGAGGCAGCCTTTGAAGCTCCGGTTGAAGGACAGCCGACAGAGATGACATACGAAATGCCTGCGGTTGCTGGTCCTTACGATGGAGAGTTGCTGACAGAGGATGCTATGACACCATTGATTCAAGCGCCGGAATGGATGCGTGGTGTTGATGCGGCGATTAAATTTAACACACTGATCTGGTCGTTTTTCGGCGGACTCGTACTTTATGGTCTGCTGCGGCTGCTCTTAAGAAAAAGAGTAGGCTCTGCATTACAGCCGCTATTGAAAAAAGCTAACCCTGAAATTATTGATGAAGTTGGTTATCGTGCCGTCGCAATTGGATTCCCTGTCTTTACACTAGGTGCGCTTATTTTTGCGATGATATGGGCTCAACAGGCATGGGATCGTTTTTGGGGATGGGATCCTAAAGAGGTATGGGCGTTAATTACCTTCTTCTTTTACGCTGCCTATCTGCATTTAAGACTTTCGAGAGGATGGCAGGGGACAAAGTCAGCTTGGCTTGCTGTAGGCGGTTTTGCTATTATTATGTTTAACTTGCTGGCGGTAAACTTAATTATTTCAGGCTTACACTCTTATGCTTAAAGATTCAAACGGCAGGTAGGATTTGTTTATCCTGCCTGCCATTTATTATAATTGAGTAACAACGTAAATTTTAAGGGGGCTTATAAATGGATAATGAAGCCAGGATTTTAGTCGTGGACGATGAAGACCGCATCCGCAGGCTGATTAGGATGTATTTAGAAAGAGAAAATTATATTATTGATGAAGCTGAGGATGGAAATGAAGCCCTAAATAAAGCTCTTACTGAAGATTATGATGTTATTTTGCTTGATATTATGATGCCTGGGAAAGATGGAGTCGAAGTTTGTAAAGAACTGCGCGAGAAAAAGGCTACTCCTGTTATAATGCTGACGGCTAAGGGCGAAGAGGCTAACAGAGTCCAGGGCTTTGAAGTAGGGACTGATGATTACATTGTAAAACCATTCAGTCCGAGAGAGGTTGTTTTAAGAGTGAAAGCGCTTTTGCGCAGAGCCTCTTCAACAAAATTTCTTGAAACGGATACAGCAGCAAGGAACGTGCTCGTGTTTCCACATATGACAATTGATAATGATGCACATAGAGTAACCGCTGATGGTGCAGAAGTAGCTTTAACTCCTAAGGAATATGAATTATTAAATTATATGGCACAATCTCCAGATAAAGTTTTCGACCGTGAACAGTTGTTGAAAGAAGTTTGGCAGTATGAATTTTTTGGAGACTTAAGAACGGTTGACACGCACGTTAAAAGACTGAGGGAAAAACTTAGTAAAGTTTCCTCAAAGGCTGCTGGAATGATTGTTACTGTTTGGGGAGTAGGCTATAAGTTTGAGGTTAGTGGCGACTAATGTTCTGGAGAAGTGTCGTAGGGAAACTATGGTTTACTATCCTTCTTCTTGTATGTTTTGTTCTTATTTTATTAACTGTTTTACTACTCGAGTTTTTTGAGAATTATCATGTACTCGAAGCAGAAAAGGAATTGCTTCAAGATGCCACAAGAATTTCAGATGTAGTGACAGAATATGAAGAGGAAGACTTAATATTATCAATGACGGAGCTAATTCAGGATCCCTCGAGCCGTGTTGTAGTCACAAATGACACAGAAAATGTGTTAAGTTCAGAGTCAAACGAGTCTGATCTGCCTGAATTAGATTATAAGTGGTTTATGGAAGATGAAGAATTAGCTTCTGTAGTAAACGACGGGCAGGAAGTAATGAAAGTTGCTGATTTAGGTACTTCTGAATTAGGATTGCTTGTCGTAGGAACGCCGCTTGAAAATGAAGAAGGGGCGGTTTTTGTTTATCAGTCCCTTGATACAATTGAGGAAACAACTCAGCAGACTACAAAGATCATCTTTCTTGGTGCAGGTATAGCGATTATATTGACGACAATCTTCGCCTTCTTTCTCTCTACACGAATCACTTCTCCGCTTATCAAAATGCGAAAAGGTGCTCTAGAGTTAACGAAGGGAGAATTTAATACTAAGATCCCTATACGGACACATGATGAAATCGGTGAACTGGCTATGGCTTTTAACCGGATGGGACGGCAGTTGAAGTTTCATATTGATGCGCTTAATCATGAAAAAGAACAATTGTCCGGAATTTTACGCTCGATGGCTGATGGGGTTTTAACGATGAACAGGCAGGGTGACATTCTTGTATCCAACCCACCGGCTGACCAATATTTAGATGCGTGGTTTTTCGAAAACAGCACACAGCCTGGCTCTGAAGAAATCTCAAGGAAGACACTCCCTTCTCCTATGCGGAAGCTTTTTGATGAAGTCATTGAACTTGAGCAGGAGCAAATGACTGAAATCACAGTTCAGGGAAGATCATGGGTTATAATTATGACCCCTTTATATGATGAGAAGCATATTAGAGGAGCTGTAGCTGTACTTCGCGATATGACAGACGAGAGAAGACTGGATAAGCTGAGGAAAGATTTTATTGCTAATGTCTCTCACGAACTTAGAACGCCAATATCTATGCTGCAGGGCTACAGTGAAGCAATTGTAGATGATATAGCCGAGACACGCGAAGATAAAAATGAGCTTGCTAGGATTATTCATGATGAGTCCTTGAGGATAGGCAGACTGGTGAATGAATTGTTAGACCTTGCCCGGATGGAAGCAGGACACATTTCTCTTCATGTTGATCACATAGAAGTTAAACCATTTATAGATAAAATTATCCGTAAGTTTAAAGGGCTGGCAGATGAAAAGCAGGTGCAGCTCCATTCTGAAGTTGATATTAAACAGACGAGAATTAATATTGATCCTGATCGGATTGAACAGGTTTTAACAAACTTAATCGACAATGCGATCCGCCATACAAGTGAAAACGGAGTGGTAAAGGTTAGGGTACAAGCATCAGAAGAACTTTCGATTCAGGTGGCTGATTCTGGGAACGGTATTCCAGAAAAGGATTTACCTTTTATATTTGAACGTTTTTACAAAGCGGATAAATCAAGAAAAAGAGACTCATCTCAAAAAGGTACAGGCCTTGGTCTGGCTATTGCTAAAAATATTATCGAAGCACATGGAGGGAAGATTTCCGTCCATAGTAAAGTAGATGAAGGCACTGCTTTCACAGTCCAGATCCCTGACCAAGCAAATCTATTTGATTATTAGATTGCTATTATCACTGGGATCATGTAATCTTAAAAAAGGACTTAACTTTTTATATAATATTGGTGCCGATCAGGCTGAACAGGGAATCTGGTGAAAAACCAGAACTGTCCTCGCAACTGTAAGTGTAGACGAACGGAAAAAACCACTGTAATTGTTATTATGGGAAGGTTCCTAGTAGGATGACACACAAAGTCAGTAGACCTGCCAATATTAGTCGTTTCAAAGCTTCGGGGATTGAGCGTTTAGGCAGCCGGCTGGTCTATTTACTTACAGCCGTTTAGATTGTCTTTTATCTGCTCTTCATAATTGAAGGGCAGTTTTTTGATTACATAAACGAATCCACTCCCGTTACCTCATCTTTGAAACGACATATTCAAGGAAGGGAGAATGAAGATGAGACATAGTATTAAAGCCTTATTGTTCACGCTGATAGCTGCTGTATTTTTAGCAGGTTGTCAAGGAGAAGGTGACAATGATGAAGGATCTTCTGGTAAAGCCGATCAGTCTGAAGAAGTAACGATTGAAATTGAAATTTCTGAAGACGAAGGGGAAGAAGTAGTTTCTACAGAGGAGCACACAGTGGAAGAAGGAGCCTTACTGATGGATGTTATGGAAGGACACTATGACGTCGAAGAAGATGAAGGATTTATTAATAGTATTGAGGGCATCAGCGCTGAAGAAGGGGAAGAAAAAGCGTGGATGTATACGATTAATGGAGAAGAAGCCAGCGTAGGAGCAAATGAGTATGAATTGGAAGAAGGAGACGAGATTAACTTCGATTTTCAATCCCGGGAATGATTTGAATGAGTACGTATAAGCTTACATTAATTGCTATGCTGGCTGCACTAGCCGTAGCGGGGAGAATTGCTATGGCCCACCTGCCTAATATCCAGCCTGTTACAGCGGTTATTATTATCACTGGATTTTGGCTGGGCCCGCTTGCTGCAGTAATTATGGCCTTTTTAACTACATTTTTATCTAATGTCATATTAGGTATGGGAATATGGTCTGTCTGGCAGGTAATCTCATGGTCCGTTATTGGATTAATTGCAGGATTGATAGGTAAATACTGGCCATCTATTCCAACATGGTGTTTAGTAGTATATGGGTTCTTCAGCGGCCTGTTTTTTGGCTTTATGATTTCTATAACTATGTATACTGCCGGGCAGCCTTTTTGGGGCTACTATGTCGCTGGGATCCCAATGGACTTGAATCATTCGTTTGCCAATGCAGTATTTATAGCGTTGCTGTCACCTGTTTTGGGAACACTATTTAACCGATATCAAAAGCGGCATGCTTTAAATTAGAACAGTGGCGCCTGTTTGTTTGCAAGGAATGCTTTCACTTTCCAGAATAAAGTGAAGGAAAAGTTTTGAATAAAACTGAATAAAGCATAAAATAATCCGAACGATTCTATTGAAATCAGTTCGGATTATTTATGGCCACGAAAGAGTTTTATTACCGTCGCGCCGTCAAATCACTTCGATTTCGATGGACTCCGCTTTAAGCTTCCTCGGAAAGTATTCTCGCGTGATCTTCGTTTATACGATTCACTTTTTTACCTCATTGCTTTGCTTATGTCCAACCTCTTTCTACTAACTCAGCAAGTTAATATTGATCAATAGGATACAGAAGAATAATCTGTTAAAATGAGAAAGAGATTGCGAAGGAGTAGGTTATAATGAATCGATACGAGTTAAGAGATATCGTTTCACGCAAACTTAAACTTGTAAGAGTTGAGGCAGGATTTACTCAGAGTCAGATGTCCACAATGTTAGGGCTGTCTAAAAAAACGTTAGTTCAAATAGAAAAAGGACGTACGCTGGCCGGCTGGGGTACGGCCGTTGTGGTATGTTCATTATTTTCGGAGAGTGAAACGCTGACAGCAGCACTAAAGGGTAAACCTTATGATGTGATTCAAAAAGCTGCCTTTCATCAATAAAAAAAGTCCCTCATCTATACTAGAGGGACTGATTTCCTATTCATATTTAAGTGGATCTCCTTCGAAGGGCTCCTCCTCGATTTTAATAGAGTCTGTCGGACAACCTTCAAAAGCATCTTCCATATCATCCTCCAGGTATTCAGGAACTTGTTCCATCCCCTTATTTTCATCGAGAACGACGTAAGCTAAACCTTCGTCATCGTAATCAAATATATCAGGAGCGGCTGCGCCGCAGGCACCGCATGCTATGCAGGTATCTTGGTCTACGATTGTATATTTAGGCACTAATGAACCTCCTTTATGTTTTACCTCATGAAGATGGCCTAAAGAGGGTCAAAACTATAAGTATATTGTAAATTGCAGAACTTCACATTTCAATACATAACAGAAAGAGGGACAAAAATGTTTGAAGCGATACTACTGAAATGTATACAATCCTTAAGAGGAGAGCGGTCAATTTCAGGGATTTTTCACCTTATTCAAGGTAAACGTTCCTCTCAAACTCTTCAGGATGCTAAAATATATAATATTGACCTTTTTTTTGCGACTGCTCCCTCCATTAAGAAAGAACAGGTGGAAGAGGCTGTGGTAAGAATGGCTGCAAAAGGATGGGTTTATATCAATGAAGAAAAGATACCGGTTATTAGGGAAGAAGGACATCAAGTACTAAACAATTCTACCATAGAAACGCGGCACTATCTTAATGGAATGACTTTACATAAGCATGTGAACGTTTTTGAAAAAAGACTGCGGCTGTTAATTCAAACCATTACACGCACTAATCTGAAAGACTTCTCTTTTATCCCTATTGAGGACGATATTGAAACACAGCGCTGGGTCAAGTATATATACAGGAACTGCTCGGCAGAGGAGATGATTACAAATCTTCACAATGAGTTGTATACATTGCTTTTGGCCATTGATAAACTGGAGGCGGAACTGTTTACAGCCAGGATTACAGGGGGCAGGGTAACGGGAAGAACGAAGGCGCAGCTTGCTTCCCGGTATGACCTTTCTAAAGAAGACGTTGACCTGTATGTACGGCATACTTTTTATTATTTATTACAAAGTACGTTGAACGCACCGCAATCTTATAAAGCGTTATTTATGTGCGCAGAGGGACTGGAAGGTTCGAATTTAATAACAGCTTCCGCAAAACAGACTCACCACTTGTTAACAGGTGGTTACACGCTTGAGCAAATCTGTAATAGAAGACGGTTGAAGATAAGTACTATTCAAGACCACATCGTGGAAGCTGCTTTAGTTGTTCCTGATTTTGACATTTCAACTTTTGTGTCCGCTGATCATCAAGCTGAAATTGCTCAAGCTTTAAATTTAGTAAATTCAAATAAACTAAGAGAATTGTATGAAGCTATGGAAAAAAGGTTCGATTATTTTCAATTAAGATTAGTTAAAGCTCGTTTGAATTACGGGGATAAAGAGGTGGGGTCATATGTCTCGCGAACAACTTCATGAGGATTTGAAAAGATATTTTGGTTATTCAGAATTTAGACAAGGGCAGCAGGAGATTATAGAAGATGTTCTAGAAGCAAAAGACGTACTAGGTATACTGCCGACAGGCAGCGGAAAATCTCTATGCTTCCAGCTCCCTGCTCTTCTTCAAAGCGGGGTTACGGTTGTGGTCTCCCCCTTAATTTCGTTAATGGTTGACCAGGTAAGACAGTTGAAGGTGAAGGGGGTTAAATCAGTTACTGCTTTAAACAGCTTTATGGAAGTAAAAGAAAGAGCGGCTGTTTTAAATTCCTTGCCTAATTACCGCCTCATTTATCTTTCTCCGGAAATTCTTCAAAACTCGAGGGTAGCCGCTAAATTAAAAGAATTACATGTGAACCTCTTCGTAATTGATGAAGCACACTGTATATCACAATGGGGTCATGAATTTAGAACGGACTATTTGAAATTAAATGAAATGATAAAAGAATTAGGTGATCCTCCTGTGCTTGCGCTGAGCGCTACGGCAACCCCTGAAGTTCAGCAGGATATAAAAATACAGTTGAACCGCCCCCATATGGTGCCGCATATTTATAAGATGGATAAGCCCAACATGAGCTTTGAAGTGGAATATCTTGAAGATCCGGGCGAAAAAATTGAAAGAATTAAAACGATATTATCCAACCAGCCGGCACCGACGATGATCTATTTCTCAAGCCGTTCTGCTGCTGAGAAAGTGGCTGAAGAACTATGGTTAACGATGGACCAAAGAGTCGCTTTTTATCATGGCGGAATGGAGAATATAGACCGTCTCCTCGTTCAACAGCAGTTTATGAATGATGAATTGGATGTTGTCTGCTGTACAAGTGCATTCGGAATGGGTGTTGATAAACCAAACATCCGAAGAATTATTCATTATCACTTTCCGGGCCAGATTGAATCATTTATACAGGAAATCGGCCGTGCGGGAAGGGACGGGAAGCCTTGTGCCAGTCTTGTGTTGCATACTCACCGCGATCACTACCTCCCCCAGTTGTTAATAGAAAAAGAGCTGCCTAAGAATGAGGATGCAGCTCGCGTTTTTCACTGGTTTGATAGAAATGAGAGACTTTTATCTGATGAGGAAATGCTGGAAACGCTCCAGCTGTCAGATTCCCAATGGAATTTTATTAAATTCCACTTAGGAAAATCGGGGGTAATTACAAGAAATAATATAGAAATTAAAGAGAATTGGAAGGTAATTCAGGCTGAACTATTGAATCGCTTGCAAGAACGCTGGAATTACAAAAATAGTAAGTATAAGCAAATGATAAACTGGTTGTTCTATGACGGCTGTAGAAGAAAAATGCTATATTCTCCTTTTCAGAGTGAAGTGAGGAGTCCTCAGGCAGGCTGTTGTGATTATTGCGGCTCTTTTATGAAGGATCTTCATATACCCCAAAAGGAAGTATCAAGGGCACAGTACTCCTCCTGGGAAGCACGACTTCGTGCAATATTCCTTCAGGAGCCCTCCGATGGCTAAGATTAGTCAAAGGGAACTAATTAGAAGAATGTCAACAAGAGAAATTACAAAGCATCTGATTGTTACTCAATTAATTCTTTTAACCATTGCTGTCCTGTCAAGCGCCTTTTTGTTTGTCGACCCCGTAAATAAGTGGCTGTCACTTTTTAATGCGGGACCCGAAATCTTATGGTTTGGTGTAATGCCGGCTATCATTGTTATTTCGATTGATTTTATACTTATGTTTCTTCTCCCGGAAAGATTTTACGATGATGGAGGGATCAATCAAAAGGTATTCCAAAATCAAAAAGCAGTTAACATTTTTTGGTTGACCCTGCTGATAGCGATCTGTGAAGAAGTTCTATTTAGAGGTGTTATTCAAACTTCATTTGGCTATTTGGCAGCCGGTACACTTTTTGCTCTTATCCATTTCAGGTATTTAAAAAAGGTGGTATTATTCGTATCTGTTTTGTTAGTCAGTTATTTTCTTGGGTACATGTTTCATATTACAGAAAATCTATTGGTCACAATTACTTCTCATTTTCTAATCGATTTTATTTTAGGTATTTGGATTTCGAAGTATTACGGGAGGGGTCAGAATGAATGAATATACTACAAAACATGAGCACGATGAAGAGTCTTTGGTAAACCTGCCTTCCCGGGCTGCTACACACAGTAAAAAGAAGTTGAATGCAAGACTTCGGTTCAGCCAGAGGTGGTTTCAGTGTTTACTTGCCTCCTTTGTAATAATTATCTTAATCTTAATCACATATCCGTACTGGAGTAGTTTAGTAGAAAGCCCTCAATTAAGAGAAGACCCCGTTTCTTATATTGAAGAGATTTCTATAGAATAAAAACACTCAAGCTTCCGTAAAAAAGGAAGCTTGAGTGTTTTAATAAAATTTCTTTTTATCTTGTTCTTGTTTAAGTATTTCTACCGCTTCGCGAAAACGCTGGGAGTGGACAATTTCTCTCTCTCTCAGAAACTTTAAACTGTCATTTAAGCAAGGGTCATCCGACATATTAATAATCCATTGATAAGTGGCTCTAGCTTTTTCTTCAGCTGCGATATCTTCATATAAATCTGCAATAGGGTCGCCCTTCGCCTGGATATAGGTAGCTGTCCATGGGTTTCCTGCTGCATCATGATAAAATAATGCATGATCATGGTTAGCGTAATGAGCTCCTAATCCAGCCTCTTTCATTTGTTCAGGTGTTGCATCTTTCGTTAATTTATAGACCATAGCAGCGATCATTTCCAAGTGTGCAAATTCCTCTGTTCCTATATCAGTCAGCAGTCCAATGACTTTATCAGGGATGGAGTAGCGCTGGTTTAAATACCGGAGCGCTGCGGACAATTCACCATCGGCTCCTCCATACTGTTCGATTAAAAACTTGGCTAATCTTGGGTTACATTCGCTTACTTTAACAGGGTATTGTAATTTTTTCTCATAATACCACATTTCGCTCCTCCTTTACGCATTTACATCTGCCAGGGCCATGGGGAATCGATCCAGTTCCAAGGGTAAGAGGAAAAGCTCCCTCCGAACTGTTTCAAAGGTCCAAATTGCTGTTCATATTGGCCTTTTAACTGTTTACTTTGAACGGCCAGCTGATTGAACTGTTGAATGGCATTATAATCTTGAGGGTGAGTATCGAGATATAAAGTCAGTTCCACTAATGCAAAATCCACCTGTTGGATTTGTTCCATTTGGTTTATTTGCTCTTGACTTGGTTTCAATGGTCTTCACCTCTTACATGACTTGGATAAGGATCGAAAAGCACCGGCCATAAGGTCCCTTTGTAAAGGGCTTCTTTTAAAGGAAATTGAGGGAGTCCGGTCGGCTGGAACCCAAGGTATAAGTTTGGCGGTGTTTGATAATACTTCCATTCAATAGGCGGGCACGGATCAGCTGTACTTGCGTAAGGATGGTACCATTTTATAGGGGTATACATACTCATCACCTTTCTTAACGGTCATACCCCCACCTTATGTTTGTTTGACTTGTCCTATTCGATTCTTATAATGAATTGTATGTAACCACACGAAGCGTATACAAACTTTACACAATAATTGCTCAAACACTATACTTAAACTAAAACGTTCTAGTGGAGGGGTACTCATGCAAAAAATTAAAGCTAAATATAATATAAAAGCTGTTTCCAATATGCTGGGGATACAAGCTGGAACGTTGAGGGCGTGGGAGCGCAGATACCAGATTATCCGTCCTTCCCGAAATGAAGCGGGTCACCGTTTATACACGGACGACCATATTCAAACACTTAAATGGCTTTTAGATAAAGTCAATAAAGGTTTTACTATTTCTCAAGCTGTCTCTTTATTGGAAAATAGTGAAGACGTGACGACACCTCCACATTTAAAGGAGGAAAAAAATCATTTGACCGCTACAGGAGATCAACTTCTGCAATGTTTATTGTCTTTCAATGAGCGAGCGGCCCAATTTAAGCTTGATGAAGCATTCAGTTTATTTACGCCGGAAACAGTTGCTATTGACATGATCGGGCCTTTACTAGTAAAAATAGGTGACATGTGGGAAAATAATGAAATCACAAGTGCGCATGAGCATTTTGCGAGCAATTTCCTCCGTTCACGGATAGGAATGATGCTGCTGACTATTCCTGCAGAAGGTATTCAGCCGAAAGCACTTCTCGTTTGTGGTCCTAATGAAAAGCATGAGTTAGGGTTGCTTATTTTTGCATTGTTTTTAAAAAGACGGGGTTATGAAGTAGTTTATCTCGGGCAAAGTATTGCAGGTGGAGATATCGAGGTAGTTATCAATGAGATAAAGCCATCGTTTGTATTTATGTCATGTACATTAGAGCAGAATATTCCTATGACGATTCGTTTAGTGGAATCATTGGATGAGCAGTTTCCTGATCTGAAAATCGGACTTGGAGGTTATGCTTACGAGACACTTCCTGAATTAGATATAAGAAGTCTGGAGTCTTATTTGGTAGGAAGCACAAAGAAAGAGTGGGAAGAATGGCTGCAGAAAAATGTATAATCCATTAAATAATTGCCCCTGCGAGAAATAATGGATATAATTCTAAAAAAAGTGCCATAATTAGAGCGGTCATCATAAGATATAGATAACAGTTATCCTTATTAAAAGGGGGCGTATACATGCGAGTCGAAAGAATGTCTAACGAGAAATTTAAAATATTTTTAACTTTTGATGATTTGTTAGACAGAGGCTTGACAAAAGAAGAGCTTTGGAGTGATCTCCCAAGAGTGCACCGAGTGTTTAGTGATATGATGTATGACGCCGGTGTTGAGCTTGGGGTTGAGCTGAATGGGATGCTTCTTGTCCAAGTATACTTGCTGCAGGCTCAAGGAATGCTTGTAGTGGTTACGAAATCTAAAGAAGAAATAGATGAAGATGATGGATATATTGAAATGAAAGTTACATTAGATGAAAGTAAGGAAATGATTTTTGCATTTGATGATTTTGAAGATATCATTCAGGCAGGATTGCATTTATATGCGTTAAATGTAGAAGAAGGAGACGTTTATCTTTATAATGACCATTATTATATGGTGCTCGACGATGAAGCCATATTCCATTTAGACATAGAACAAGTAATCGCTTTACTCTCAGAATTCTCCTCGGCTTCGGCAGTTACTTCACACCGTTTAATAGAATATGGTCAACCTATAATGAAACAAAATGCGGTTAAAACAATTAAACAATATTTCTCCAAATCATAGATTGAAAGTAGAACGAAGCAGATGCTTTCGTTCTTTTTGTTTGATTAAATTAGAAGGTGTCTTCATAACGTGTTAAAATAAAGTGAAACTTTGGACTGAGAAATGGAGTGTTCGTGCATGAAAGTAGCGGTATTATACGGGGGGGTATCCGGAGAAAGAGAAGTTTCTCTATCAACGGGTAAAGGAATTATTCAAGCTTTAAAAAATAAAGGTCATCAAGTAATAGGAATTGATTTTGACCCGAGTAAAATAGACCAGCTGATTGATTTAAAAGTAGATCTTGTATTTATAGGTCTGCACGGCAGATTTGGAGAAGACGGCAGGATTCAGGGCTTACTGGATATGCTTGACATTCCATATGTAGGATCAGGAGTACTGTCTTCTGCACTTGCAATGGATAAAGCTAAATCAAAGCAGATCTTTGCGACTAATCATATTCCTACCGCCGAAAGCGAATCATACGTAGTAAACAGGTATCGTGATCATTCCCAAATAGCTGCAGCAGTAAAAGAACGATTTACAGTTCCATTCGTTGTAAAACCGAATCAGGAAGGTTCCACATTAGGGTTAACTGTAGTCAAAGATGAGAGCCAGATTGATAAAGCTATTGAAATTGCAGCTGCTTCTGATTCGGTTATTTTAGTAGAAGATTACGTAGGTGGCCGGGAAGTAACGGTACCGGTAGTAGGAAAACAAGGAGAAGAAGAGGCACTGCCTGTAATAGAAATTATTCCGAAAAGCGATTATTACGATTTTGATTCTAAATATAAACCTGGAGGCAGTGAGCACATCGTACCTGCTAAAGTCTCTGATGAACTGACTGAGCAGCTGCAGGCCTATGCGGTTGAAGCTCATCAATTATTAGGGTGCAGTGTTTATTCCAGAGTAGATTTTATTATTAATGAGAATAATACACCTATTATATTGGAAGTAAATACACTCCCTGGTATGACACCAACCAGTCTTTTTCCTGATTCGGCACAGGTCATAGGATTGAGCTATGACGATTTAGTTGAACGATTTGTTTCTCTATCATTGCCGGAGAAAAATCAATAGTTGTAATCGCTTTCATACTTTTTAAAAAATAAGAAAGAAAGCTATGAATTCGCTTTGCATAACGATGGGTTACGTGTATACTATTGACTGAAAGAACACCCTTAGCGAATGGTTTCACATAGGAGGTAAATCGATGGTAGCCGATAAAGCTGACGTCAATGCAAATGACCAAAATGATAAGCTGGATGTTTTAAAGTCCACTCAAAAAGTAGTGAAAAAAGCGCTGGATAAATTAGGATATCCAAATGAAGTCTATGATCTTTTAAAAGAACCTGTCAGAATGATGACAGTTAGAATTCCGGTACGAATGGATGATGATTCCATAAAGATCTATACAGGCTTTAGAGCTCAGCACAACGATGCTGTTGGCCCTACAAAAGGCGGGGTGCGTTTCCACCCTAATGTATCTGAAAAAGAAGTGAAAGCACTGTCCATTTGGATGAGCTTAAAAGCAGGAATTGTTGATTTACCGTACGGTGGAGGTAAAGGCGGTATTGTGTGTGATCCAAGGGATATGTCGTTTAGAGAATTAGAAGGGGTAAGCAGAGGTTATGTGCGAGCAATCAGTCAAATTGTAGGCCCTACTAAGGATATACCAGCTCCTGACGTGTTTACGAATTCGCAAATAATGGCTTGGATGATGGATGAATACAGTCGAATTGATGAATTTAATAATCCAGGTTTTATTACAGGAAAACCTTTAGTGCTCGGGGGCTCTCATGGCAGGGAATCAGCCACTGCTAAAGGTGTTACAATTTGTATAGAAGAAGCAGCCAAGAAAAAAGGCATTCAAATAGAAGGAGCACGTGTAGTTGTGCAAGGATTTGGAAATGCAGGAAGTTTCCTGGCTAAATTCATGCACGACAAAGGTGCGAATGTTGTTGGAATCTCAGATGCTCACGGAGGGTTATATGACCCTGATGGTCTGGATATTGATTACTTACTGGATAGAAGAGACAGTTTTGGAACAGTTACCAACTTATTTAAGAACACCATCTCAAATAAAGAATTATTAGAACTTGATTGTGATATCCTGGTCCCTGCTGCTATTGAAAACCAAATTACTGAAGAAAATGCAGGAAGTGTCAAAGCTACAATAGTAGTCGAAGCTGCGAACGGACCTACTACGTTAGAGGCAACTAAAATATTATCAGATCGCGGAATACTTCTCGTCCCGGATGTATTAGCTTCTGCTGGAGGAGTTACCGTCTCTTACTTTGAGTGGGTGCAAAACAACCAGGGGTATTATTGGACCGAAGAAGAAGTAGAAGAAAAACTGTACAAAGTCATTGTCAAAGGTTTTGAAAATGTCTATCGGACTGCTGAAAACCGGCGGGTGGACATGAGGCTGGCAGCATATATGGTGGGCGTGAGAAAAATGGCTGAAGCGTCAAGGTTCAGAGGATGGATATAGGTTGATTCTATAAGTTAGATCTCCTATCATTTAGATGATAGGAGATCTTTTATGTTGTACAGACAGGATTTGCGGGATAAAGAGGAGTGACAGATGTGCAGGAAGAAAAAGTTATAATCATAGGAGCGGGACCGTGCGGAATGAGTGCCGCCATTGAGCTAAAAAAATTTGGGATAGACGCTCTGATTATAGAAAAAGGAAATGTGGTTAACTCGATTTATCATTACCCTACTCATCAAACGTTTTTCAGTTCCAGTGAGAAACTAGAAATTGGACAGATTCCATTTATAACTGAACGACAAAAACCGGTAAGGAATGAAGCATTAGCTTACTATCGAGCTGTAGCGGAAAGAGAAACTCTCCGCATCCACTCTTTTGAAAAGGTAGTTAAGGTTACAAAAGAGGATGAGGGCTACACCATAAAGACAATTAAAAATGATCAAGAAGAAAAGGAATACTTTTCTAAATACGTTGTGGCTGCAACAGGTTATTATGACCAGCCTAATCCATTAAATGTTAAAGGTGAAGACTCCGGTAAAGTAATGCACTATTTTAAGGAGGCGCATCCTTACTTTAATAAAGATGTAGTTGTGGTTGGAGGGAAAAACTCTGCTGCTGACGCTACATTAGAATTAGTAAAAGCAGGTGCAAATGTTACCGTACTCTATAGAGGTGAAGATTACTCCAGAAGTATAAAACCATGGATTCTTCCACAGTTTGAAGCATTAGTACGAAAAGAAGTTGTAACGATGGAATTTTGTGCTCACTTGAACGAAATTACAGATCACGAAGTCATCTACACGTGCAATGGTGAAGAAAAAAGAATTCAAAATGACTTTGTCTTTGCCATGACCGGTTATCGTCCAAACCATCAATTTTTAACTTCAATGGGTGTGGATATGGATGAGAAAACCGGACGCCCGGATTTTAATGAAGCTACTATGGAAACAAACATGGATAATATTTATATAGCCGGAGTCATTGCTGCCGGTTATAACAATAATGAAATATTTATTGAAAATGGCCGCTTCCATGGAGATAAGATTGCTCAATCTATATATGATAAAGAAGCATAGTGAGAAATTCACTATGCTTCTTCTTTAATAACTAAACATCGGATTTAATTCTATTGGATTATTTGTCATTTCAAGGGCGACCATAAGTTTAATCCTGGCTTTTGGACCTGTCAGTCCATTTGCAAATATGATCCCCATTTCCCTCAGCTTGCGGCCGCCTCCCTCATAGCTGTAAGTATCTTGAACAACCCCTTGATAGCACCTGGAAACAAGCACCACTGGAATTCCTTGTTCTATGGTGTTTTTCAGGGCCGGGACAGTTTCAGGCGGGAGATTGCCCTGCCCTAAAGCCTCAATCACCATTCCATTTGCTCCGCTGTTACAAACGGCTTCGATAATTGTGCCATCCATCCCAGCATATGCCTTTATGAGAGCCACATTTTTAGTTAAATGCTGAATGGGATATGAATCGTGGCTTGTAGTCTTGTGGTGGAAAAATACATCTTTCTTCGTCGTAATGCCTATCGGCCCGTATTGAGGGCTTTGAAAGGTAGCAACATTACTTGTTGAAGTCTTGGTGACGTTACGAGCTGTATGAATTTCATCATTCATTACGACGAGTACTCCTTTGCCATGGGCCTCATCGCAGCTTGACACTTTAATGGCGCTCATTAAGTTATAAAGTCCATCTGAGCCTATTTCATTACTCGACCTCATAGCGCCTGTGACAATCACAGGCTTCCTTGTCTGAAGGAACAAATCAAGAAAATATGCCGTTTCTTCCAGAGTATCAGTACCATGTGTTACGACTACCCCATCATATTGATGCTCTGCTAACTTTTCATGGATAAACTGACCTAGTTTAAGCATATGATCAGGGCGGATATGAGGCGAAGGAAGGTAAAAGAGAATTTCATCTTTAATTTCTATGCTCTCCTTTAGAAAGGTTGAAAGCTCTTTAAGAGGGTGCTCTCCATCAGTATTTACTTCTCCCGTAGCTTTATTTTCTTTCATCGAAATAGTTCCGCCTGTATGTATAATTAAAATAGTTTTCATTAGGACCTCCTGCTTATTCAAATATTCCTTTTATTCTCTTTCCATGATACGATGAATTTTAGTGGAAAGAAAGAGAGGGGATGGGTTTTGGCGATTCTAACAGCAGCAGTTGCACCTGCCGTTGCTCTAATGACTTTCATTTATTTAAGTAAAAGAATAGAACTGGAGCCTCTTCCTTTAATCATCAGGATGTTTATACTGGGAGCCATCCTGGTATTCCCGTTAATGTTTATTCAATATGCTTTTGAGAGCGAAGGACTTTTCCAATCACCTTTTATGAAATCTGTTTTCCTTGCTGGATTGTTAGAAGAATTTTTTAAGTGGTTCTTCTTATTATTTGTGGCTTACCGCCATTCTGATTTTGATCACCATTACGACGGGATTATTTACGGTGTTTCTATCAGCTTAGGATTTGCCACGTTGGAGAATATCCTTTATCTTTTCGCCAATGGCATTGAAATAGCTCTGCTGCGAGCCTTATTTCCCGTCTCATCTCACGCATTGTTTGGACTGTTAATGGGTTATTATATGGGGAAAGCTAAGTTCTCTCCGACAACTAGACGATGGTCGCTTGCATTAGCTTTTATTATACCTTTCGTTTTACATAGTTTATATGATTACTTCGTTGTTACCTCAATCTGGCTGTATCTGATTATTCCTTTTATGATTATATTGTGGTGTATTGGTGTCCGCAAGATTAAGCTGGCTAACAATCATCACGATCCAGTACTATCCTCCAATTCGGACCGCTAGCTGCCATTATGGCGGCTTTTTTTGTTTCTTTATGTATATTGTGACTTAATTGAACAAAACTACCTCTATAAATAAAAAGTTGCGTCAGGGGTGTAGAAGAGATGGCTTCGAAGAAATTTGTAATGTTTGCTTTATTATTTGCGCTTCTTATATTACCTGTTCCTGAAATGTATAACAGCAAAAAGGTTCATGCCTTTACGAGTCAAGTGATTCAGCAGGGATCTGTCGGGCAAGATGTTATTGAGCTTCAAGCAAGACTAAAGCATCTTGGTTTCTACAGCAAAGATGTAGATGGGGTATTTGGCTGGAGTACGTATTGGGCAGCAAGAAACTTTCAATATGAGTTTGGTATGGAAATTGACGGACTTGTAGGTCCACAGATGAAAGAGAAATTAGTAAAAGCTTCAAAAGGGTATGAAAAGTATTTACCTTCAGGAGATGGCGGAGGTAAACAGACGGGTCAAAACCAGGGACAAGAGCAGCAGAACCAGGGCGGGGGAGGAGAAACAACTTCTGAACCTACTGCGGTAAACGTTCCTGGCGGTTACTCTCAAAACGACATTAAATTAATGGCAAATGCTGTGTATGGTGAGGCGCGGGGAGAACCTTATGAAGGACAAGTAGCTGTGGCTGCAGTAATACTTAACCGTGTAGATAGCGCAACTTTCCCTAATTCCATTTCTGGGGTGATTTTTGAACCGCGGGCTTTCACTGCAGTTGCTGACGGTCAAATTTGGCTGACGCCGAATGACACTGCTGAAAGAGCTGTTATGGACGCTATTAATGGGATGGATCCTTCAGGTAATGCTACCTATTATTTTAACCCTAACACAGCAACGTCAAGCTGGATTTGGTCGAGACCGCAAATCAAAAAAATTGGAAAGCATATCTTTTGTAAATAGGAGGTGGAGTCATGTTTCGCTGGATTACCATATCTTTATTAGCGATTACGATCGTAGGTCTTGCAGTTTTTGGATATAAAGAACACCAGGATAAGAACGCGATACTTATCCAGGCAGAGAATAGCTATCAAAGGGCTTTCCATGAATTGACGTCCGATGTGGACACACTCCATGATAAAATTGGCGCAACGCTGGCAATGAACACACGTAAGCAGCTTTCACCACAAATGGCTGAGATTTGGAGGCTTACTTCTGAGGCGAGCTCTGATGTAGGACAGCTGCCTTTAACATTGTTGCCTTTTAACAAAACAGAAGAGTTTCTGTTTGATATTGGGGACTTCGCTTACAACACCGCAATAAGAGATTTGGATAAAGAACCTTTATCTGAAGATGAGATAGCAGGTTTGGAGGCGCTTTACAAGCAGTCTGGTGATATTAGAAATGAATTGAGAGAAGTTCAGAATATGGTGCTCGAAGACAATTTAAGATGGATGGATGTTGAGCTTGCTCTTGCCACAAATGAAGAAACGGGAGACAACACGATTATTAATGGATTTAAAACAGTTGAAAAATCTATGGATGGATTTCAGCAGACGAACTCAGAAAATGGTATATCTTCGAGACCAGATGAGAAAGATCTGTCGCATTTAAAAGGAGAAGAAATTAATAAAGAAGATGCAATTGAAATCGCTCAAAATTGGTTTGGAAAAGTTGAGCCTGATGAATTTACGATAACAAAATCAGGAAAAGGTGCCGACATACCAACGGTTACCGCTGCATTTAACGAAGATGAAAGAAACGGCTATATGGATATGTCCAAACAAGGCGGTTATCCTTTAACCGTTATGGTGGCAAGAGATGTAGATGATACGCAAATCAGTCTAAATGAAGCATCTAAAAAAGCAGCAACCTATGTAGATAAATTAGAGCTGAAGAACATGGAAATGGTTGAAAGTAATCAATATGATAATGTGGGAGTCTTTAGGTTTGTTTATACTAAAGATGATATCCGCTATTATCCGAGTACAGTTCAAGTTAAAGTAGCCCTTGATAATGGAGAAATGCTCGGGTTAGATGCTGTAGAATACTACAGCCGTCCTAATGAAGAAATAAATAAACAACCAGCTCTATCAGAAGATGAGGCAAAAGAAATGATCAACCCTAATCTGGAAGTTCAGGAAAATTATTTAGCGGTAATCGAGAATGAGGCTCAGGAAACCATCTTATGTTACGAGTTTCTTACCACTAAAGGGGACGAAACCTACCGCATTTTTATTAATGCGGATGATGGAACAGAGGAAGAAGTAGAAACTTTAAAAACAAGTGAGCAAAGGTACGACATGGATGTATCTTAAATAAGCAGCTTCAGACTGTCGGGAGGATTTCCCGACAGTCTGTTTTATGTTTATGGCTGTATATTGTACACCAAGCATTTGATGTTAATTTGAATCAAAAGTCCTGGACTTTTAATACTATTTTTTGAGATAATAAATGTAAGTAACGAGCGTGAAGTGCTGGTGAAAGAAGGCGAAAAAATGTTTAAAGCTGGGGAACCCTTAACATTGGAATTACATAGGAACAAGCAGGAAGAAGCGGAAAAATATAAGAGTAAAATAGTCGACTTCAGTCATAGCCATGTATTTATTGATTATCCTGTTAAAATGAATACACAAAAAACGGCCTTCTTTTTTGAAGGAACACAATTTCAAGCCAGTTTTCTTGGAGAAGATGGATCAGTATATTGGTTTGAAACTGAGGTCTTAGCTAGAAAGAAGAAAAATATTCCGGTGCTCATGGTCAGTTTTCCTGGAGAGGAAGAGCTTGTCCGCATTCAAAGAAGGGAATATGTCCGCGTTGATACTGCTGTAGATGTGGCAGTAAATACTAATAATAACAAAACGAAATTTACGACTGTAACTAGAGACTTGAGCGGGGGAGGCATGGCTATATACGAGCCTGAAAAAATATCCTTGTCTCCAGATCTAATGCTGGATATTACAGTAGTGCTTCCCATGAATGATGGTGACTACCATTACATGGAGTCTTCTGGGAAAGTTGTAAGGTCGTCTATGTTAAAAGGTTCGAATAAAAAATCTGTATCAATTGAATTTATTAATTTAAACGAAAAGATGAGACAGTATGTAATTCAATATTGTTTTGAACAGCAGATGCAGATGCGTAAACAGAAAAGACTATAAGGTTTTTATAGATAATAGATTGTATTTTATGTTATTCTTTACGAGTATGAAAGTAGATAACAGTGTACATAAAATCGACATGACAGACTTCAAAACGCGCTTTCTAAACAGTTGGTGCGTTTTTGTATGTAGCATTGTAAATTGGAGGAAGAAGAGATGACACGTAAATTAGCAATAGCTATTGATGGACCGGCTGCTGCAGGAAAAAGTACAGTGGCAAAAAAGGTCGCCAAACATTTATCTTATATATATATAGATACAGGGGCAATGTATAGAGCTTTAACTTTGAATGCTTTACAGAATGAAATAGATCTAAATGATGAATATGCACTTGAACAGCTTCTTAGAGAAACTGAAATTGAATTAGTTCAAGAAGAAGACGGCCAGCACGTTAAATTAAACAGCTCCGATGTGACGAAAGAGATTCGGACACATGAAGTGACAGGCAATGTTTCCTATGTAGCGGAGCATGCTAAAGTAAGAAAAGAAATGGTGGCAAGGCAGCAAAAGCTTGTAGAAAAAAGAGGTGTCGTAATGGACGGGCGCGACATCGGCACCCATGTTATTCCTGATGCTGAAGTGAAAATATTTATGATTGCTTCTGTGAAAGAAAGAGCGGAGCGGCGTCATAAAGAAAATTTAGAGCAGGGGTTCTCTTCTAATTTAGAAGAGTTGATGGAAGAGATTCGTAAAAGGGATGAAATTGATTCCCAGAGAAAAACGGCACCTTTAGTTAAAGCATCGGATGCTGTAGAAGTAGACACGACCTCATTATCAATTCAGCAGGTAGTTGAAAAAATCATAGAAATTGTCAATAAAGAGCAGGATGGGAGTGTGTAACGTTGAACTTGTACACAGTAGGAAAAACTTTATGTGCGGTTATTTTATATCCTTTATATCGAATTAAGGTAGTAGGAAGAGAAAACATACCCAAAAAAGGTCCTGTCATTATATGCAGCAATCATATTTCAAATGTAGACCCCCCGGTTGTAGGGATTACCAATAATAGAAACATTTATTTCCTCGCAAAAGAAGAATTGTTTAAGAACAAGCTTATTGGGGGAATTTTGAAAAGAGTACATGCTTTTCCAATCAAAAGAGGGATGAGAGACCGAAACGCATTACGCAAAGGATTAGATATTCTTAAACAGAATCATGCTTTAGGTTTGTTCCCGGAGGGTAGTAGACAAAGAAACGGAGAAATAGGGAAAGGTTTAGCTGGAGCTGGCTTTTTTGCTCTTCGTTCTGAGGCGGTTATTGTACCGTGTGCGATTATTGGTCCATATCGCAAATTTAAACCTATAAAGGTTGCCTACGGAAAACCGATTGATTTACAGCCTTACCGCGATAAAAAAGCAAGCGCACAAGTCGTTACAGATCTGATCATGGAAGAAATCAGACAATTGCATAAAATTCACAGCGAAAAAGGGTAAATACTTGACAAACCGCTTCAAATATTAGAAGTTAGACAAAAGGGCATTTCTGTATTCAGGTTGTGTCGGAAATTGAAGGAGGTAGCTTGGCATGGATGAAATGAACCATGAAGTATCAGGTATGAAAGAATTTTCTGCAGGGGATATTGTGACTGGTAAAGTCGTAAAAATTGAAGAAAAACAAGTCCTTGTGGATGTAGGATATAAAGTTGAAGGTATTGTTCCTATTAGTGAATTATCCAGTCTGCATGTAGAAAAAGCCTCAGATGTCGTTAGCGAAGGTGACGAACTCAAACTTCAAGTTAAGAAGGTAGAAGATGATGAAATTGTCCTTTCTAAGAGGGCGGTCGATGCAGATAAGGCATGGCAGGATCTCGAAGAGAAATATGAAAGCGGTGAAACTTTTACTGCAGAAGTGAAGGACGTTGTTAAAGGCGGACTTGTAGTAGATATTGGACTGCGCGGCTTTATTCCGGCTTCTTTAGTCGAAACTTACTATGTTGAAGACTTTGAAAATTACAAAGGTAAAGAACTGAGCTTAAAAGTGGTGGAGCTTGACCGTGACCAAAATCGTGTCATACTTTCTCACCGCGCAGTTATAGAAGCAGAAGAATCTACTAAGAAACAAGAGGTTCTTCAATCATTGGAAGAGGGACAAGTCATTGAAGGAACAGTACAGAGACTGACAGACTTCGGTGCTTTTGTAAACCTTGGCGGTATTGACGGTCTAGTACATATCTCACAGCTTTCTCATGAGCACGTGGAGAAAGCGTCAGATGTAGTAGAAGAAGGTCAAACAATCCAGGTTAAAGTGTTATCAGTGGATCGTGATAACGAGAGGATTTCACTTTCTCTAAAAGCTACCCAGCCTGGACCATGGCACGACATATCCAGTCGTGTACAGGCAGGTGAGGTGGTAGAAGGTACTGTGCGTCGTCTTGTAAGCTTCGGTGCTTTTGTTGAAGTCTTCCCTGGTGTGGAAGGACTTGTTCATATTTCCCAGATTTCTAACCGCCACATTGGTACTCCCGGCGAGGTTTTAGAAGAAGGTCAGACAGTGAATGTTAAAGTCCTTGATGTAGATGAAGACGCAAAAAGATTATCTCTCAGCATGAAAGAACTTGAGAAGGAACAAGCGAGAGATGAAGTGAAGCAATATGAGAAAGAAGACGATAACTCAGGATTTTCACTTAGCGATATGATTGGAGATCAGCTGGATAAATACAAAAAGTAACAGGCGGTGAAGGATTTGTCTAGAGCTAAACGCAAGCTCGATCACATTCAGCACGCCTTAAGTCATACGCACGATGTTTACAACCATTTTGATGATATAAACATTGTCCATCAAAGTTTAACGAGTATGAACTTTGATCAACTTCATTTAAATGCTAATGTAGGAGAACTTAATCTAAGTTCTCCTATTTTTGTAAATGCTATGACCGGAGGCGGTGGGGATCGAACTTTAACGATTAACAGGCAACTGGCCCGGGCAGCTGCAGAGACTGGGATCGGAATGGCTGTAGGCTCCCAGATGTCAGCAATAAAAGACCCTGCCGAGCGCCCCAGCTATGAGATAGTACGGAAGGAAAACAAACATGGCCCTGTCTTTGCCAATGTAGGAACCGAGGCTTCTCTGGAACAGGCAGAATCAGCAGTTGATATGATTGAAGCTGAAGCATTACAAATCCATTTAAACACGCTTCAAGAATTAATTATGCCCGAAGGCGATCGTGATTTTTCAAGCCGTATAGCAAATATTGAAGCTATAGTGAGCGGTATAGATATACCTGTCATTGTTAAAGAGGTAGGGTATGGAATGTCAAAAGACGCCGTCAAACAACTTTATGAATTAGGTGTCCGGTATATCGACGTCGGTGGGAGAGGAGGTACAAATTTTTCTAAAGTCGAGAATATGCGTAGAGAAAAACCGCTTGCTTCATTTGATAACTGGGGTATTCCAACTCCGATTTCTTTAGCAGAAGTCAGCCAGGATAAGTTACCAGGACTTCACATTTTAGGGTCAGGAGGCATTCGGCACGGAGTTGATGGAGCCAAAACTCTGGTGCTTGGTGCTGAAGCGTTCGGCATGGCAGGAAGTTTATTAAAAGTTTTAATAGAAGAAGGGTATGATTCCTTAATTGATCAAATAGAACATGTCAAGAAAGAGATTAAAATGGTTATGATGCTGACAAACTCAAAAAATGTTTCAGAATTGAGGCAGAGCCCTTATACTTTACATGGCAAAACAAAAGAATGGGTGGATCAACGTTGTAAGCTGATGGATTAGATACATGTTTAAATAAGTTATAGATCAGCCATAATAAAACGGAGGAGAGATATTATGGCTGTATATTACTGGTATGCCTGGTTCATAGTTATCATTATTTTATTTTTTTTAACTTCCCGTAAATATAAAAAGACGGCACTGCTTACCTTTGTTTTACTGCAAATGATATTTTTGCCGTTCATACATATGGATGTATTTCTCTGGACTTCTTTAGTTATTCAGTGCTTTTTCGGTATATATTTATGGGCAGAGCCCCGTCCGATCTTTCAACAGCTCTGGCCAGTGTTATTTACCTTTTGCTGGGCAGTGTTTCAATTGTTTCTGCTGAGTAATCCGGTTTGGTATTTATTCCCCGGTGTTCAAATCGCTATTGTTGGTGTGCTAATTATTTTCCATTATTTGACCTTCACTTTTAATAGTCAACTTGGACTTTGGCTGATCATGAATATTCTGGGTGTAATTACGGCAGGAATTGTAAGTGATATTCTGTTCCTGGACTTTATGCCGGATTATGTGAACGTCCACACCACAGTATTACAAGGAATTGTAGTAATTTTTATTTTAAATGGGATTTCCTATTTAAAAAGATCTTCAGCGAAGTTAAAGCGTAACAAGAAAGCACTGGTGTATCGCTAAAAATCGATTGTATAAAGTAAAGGAATTTGCTAATATAATAAAGTTAGGTCATTTCTGCTATTCTTATGGAAGTTTGCTTAAACGAGTGACTCCATTGAACAGCAGTATTTTTTTATATTTGTATAGACGAAAAATGGGAATGGCTGATAAATAGACAGGGGAAGGATGATCCTTTCATGCGGAAATCTATAGTAGCTGTAGTAGGGCGGCCGAATGTAGGCAAGTCTACTATATTTAATCGACTCGTCGGCGATCGTATTTCGATTGTTGAAGATACACCCGGAGTCACAAGGGATCGTATTTATGCTGAAGCTGAATGGTTAAATACAACATTTAATTTAATTGATACAGGCGGTATTGAACTTGGGGATGAACCATTACTTGTTCAAATGCGTGCTCAGGCTCAAGTAGCCATTGATGAAGCTGATGTAATTGTTTTTATGGTAAATGGCAGAGACGGAATAACGGGTGCCGATGAAGAAGTAGCCAAGATTTTGTTTAAGTCCAATAAACCTGTAGTACTCGCTGTAAATAAAGTGGACAACCCAGAAATGAGAGAAGATATTTACGAGTTCTATGCTCTTGGTTTTGGTGAGCCTTATCCTATTTCAGGAACTCATGGACTCGGTTTAGGCGACTTGCTTGACGCTGTTGTAGAGCATTTTCCTGAACGTGAAATAGAAGATTTAGATGATGATGTTATAAGATTTAGTTTGATTGGCCGGCCAAATGTTGGAAAGTCTTCACTAGTTAATAGTCTCCTTGGGCAGGACAGAGTTATTGTTAGTGATATTGCCGGTACGACGAGGGATGCTATTGATACCCCTTTTTCAAAAGATGACAGAGATTACGTTATTATAGATACGGCAGGGATGCGTAAGAAGGGGAAAGTTTACGAAGCAACTGAAAGATATAGTATAATGCGGGCGCTCAAAGCCATTGAACGTTCTGATGTGGTTTTAAGTTTAATTGATGCAGAGACAGGAATACAGGAGCAGGACAAAAAAATAGCAGGTTATGCTCATGAAGCCGGCAAAGCAGTCATAATTGTCGTCAATAAATGGGATACTGTTGAATCAAATGAGAAAGCTATGAAGGAATTTGAAGATGATGTCCGATCCAATTTCCGTTTTTTAGACTATGCTCCTATCGTATTTTTATCTGCAAAGACAAAAAAGAGAACTCATACGTTATTGCCTAAAGTGATTGAAGCAAGTGAAAATCACGCACGTAGAGTTCAAACAAATATTTTAAACGAAGTCATTATGGATGCGCTTGCTATGAATCCTGCACCTTCAATTAAAGGGCAGAAAATGAAAATCTTTTATGCCACCCAGGTAGCGGTTAAACCTCCTGCTTTTGTGGTATTTGTAAATGAACCCGAACTCATGCATTTCACTTACGAACGCTTCTTAGAAAACAGGATTAGGGAAGCGTTTGGATTTGAAGGAACTCCAATAAAAATTATTGCCAGAAAACGTAGCTAAACTGAGAGGAGAATAGGATATGGGTAAAACAGCTGTATTAGGTGCAGGAAGCTGGGGCACAGCTCTTGCTATAGTTTTGGCGGAAAATGGTCATGACGTTCAGCTTTGGTCACACCGGGCAGAACACGCTGCTGAAATTAACGCTGCACATAAAAATGAAAAATATTTAAAAGATATTGAAATTCCTGCTGCTATTTATGCGAGCTCAGATATGAAAAGTGTCGTGGAAGAAGCCGATCATATCATTCTAGTTGTACCAACTAAGGCAGTTCGGGAAGTATGCAAGGAATTAGTCACGCATTTAACTTCAGAAGTAACGATTACTCACGCTGCAAAGGGGATTGAGCCTGAAACGTACAAGCGTGTGTCTGAAATTATCGCTGAAGAAATACCGAAAGACTTTTATAAGGATATTGTCGTACTGTCAGGTCCAAGTCACGCCGAAGAAGTGAGTTTGAAGCATCCAACTACCGTCACCGTTTCTTCCAAGGATTTAAACGTAGCTGCAACTGTACAGGATCTCTTTATTAATGAGAAGTTTAGAGTTTATACTTCTCCGGACCTAGTTGGTGTAGAGCTTGGAGGAGCGTTAAAGAATATTATTGCCCTTGGTGCAGGGATTTCTGATGGGCTGGGGTTTGGAGATAATGCAAAAGCAGCTCTGATTACACGCGGCTTAGCGGAAATTGCCAGACTTGGAACATCTATGGGAGCTAATCCGCTGACATTCTCTGGTTTAACAGGTATAGGTGATCTTATCGTTACGTGTACAAGTGCCCACAGCCGTAACTGGAGAGCAGGGAATAAGCTGGGAAAAGGAGCTGACCTGGACCAGGTACTTGAAGAAATGGGAATGGTTGTCGAAGGAGTCCGTACGACAAAAGCAGCATATCAATTATCTAAGAAACAAGAGGTTGACATGCCGATAACGGCCGGAATTTACCGGATTTTATTTGAAAATGCTGATCCAAGAGATGTGGTGACGCAGCTCATGACCCGCATCCGACGTCATGAGATGGAGGATTTAACGAATATCCTTGATGATCAAATGAACAACTAACACATTAATCTTCTCGTGCATATACTACCAAGAACAAATTGCACGAGGAGGTCAATAGTAGTGAGTAATTTTCAAAAAAACATTTTTGATCATTTGCAGAATAAAGCAAATATTAATCCAGATGACGTGTATAAAGTAGCTGATTCAGTGAAAAATGCGGACTTCAGTGATGAAAAAGTGGTAAGGCGTTTAGTAAGACAATTAGCTCGTGTGGCTAACAAGCCGGTTTCTAAGCAAAAAGAGGATAAAATTGTGGAGGCAATCGTAAACCAAAACATACCTCTGGACATGAATACTTTAAGTAAATACTTTAAAGGTTAAGTATATGTAGGCGTTTTAAGGAGACAGTCCTCCAAAATTGCGCATACTATAATCCGTAGCAATTAATACGTATGAGCTATTTATGGGAATTATTTAGTCAACCGGAGCATAGGGGCTCCGGATTTTTTTTTGACTTCTTAAGAATGTACAGCTGTGGTATAATACCAACGAGTTCAATGGGAATATAGGAGAGGAAGTTTTTTATGTCAGTAGCGATGTTGAAAATGTACATATCCTTTGCAGGAATCATTTCTTTATTTCTTGCCACAGGCTTAATTTATTTGAGCAGGTTTAAATTATCAGGAATTATTTCTATCATAACTGCTGTTTTTGCTTATTTGTTTATGATTTTTGGCGGTCTTATTATACTTTACATCGTATTAAGCGGACCGACAGGTTAGAAGGGGGACCCTCATGAAATTACTAAAGTGGCTGAGTATCCCGGCAGTTTTGTTCATGCTGACCGGCTGTCTTTATCCTCAGTCTGAGCTTAAGAAAAATAATGCTACAAACCAGGAGCAGTTAGAATCGGTACAGACAGCAGTGTCACAATATAAGGAACAAGAATCTGGATTACTTCCGATTAAAACAAAGGAGGAAGATACTCCACCTTTTTTAAAGTATCCTTTGGACTTTTCTAAATTAAGAGAAAGCGGACTGATAGGTGAGGCCCCTGGTAATTCATTTGAAAACGGGGGACATTACCAGTACGTTATTATTAATCCGGATGAAGATCCTACTGTCAAAGTGGTGGATTTAAGAATGACTGAAGCCTTAAGGTCTCTTCAGTTAAAGGTGGATTTCTATGAGAATGAGAATGAATTCCCACCTCTTAACAATAAGATTGCAAAAGGTGTTTACGACCTTAAGTATGAAGAAATGGGGCTGGAGAGTGCTCCGACTATAGACAGTCCGTATTCCGATCAAAAACTGCCTGTGTATATAAATGAACGAGGAGAACTGCTTGTTGATTACAGAAAAGAAATCTACCCGTTGTTAGAGGAGGAGGAGCACTCCTATGAGGAGGGAGATGACCTTCGTTACTTCTTGACGGATCATACTCCAATTGCCCCAGCTTATTCTCCGCCTTATACATTAGAGGATGGCGAACTTGTCTTCATGTCAGCTGACTCTTAAAGATCATCCCCCTTATCCCTTGTGGATAGGGGGGATTTTACTATGTAGTCAGAACGAACTTCGAGAACTTAATGAATTCGAGCATAATTACATGGGGTGATGTCATAGAATGAGAGTGTCCAAGCTTGTAATTTTGTGAAATTTATCTGGGAGGGGATCTTTTGGAAAAGGTTGATATTTTCAGTGATATCTCCAAGCGTACTAATGGAGATATTTATCTGGGAGTTGTAGGTGCGGTTCGGACAGGAAAATCAACATTTATAAAAAAGTTCATGGAGTTGGTTGTCATTCCTCATATGGAGGATGATTCCGAAAGAGAAAGAGCCATGGATGAACTGCCTCAAAGTGCCGCAGGGAAAACCATAATGACCACTGAACCTAAATTCGTTCCTAATCAGGCTGCTACTATTCAGTTTGATGAGCACTTAGACGTCCGTGTCCGCATGGTAGACTGTGTTGGCTATGCTGTAAATGGTGCTGTCGGATATGAAGATGAAAGCGGTCCTAGAATGATTCACACACCATGGTATGAGGAAGCGATTCCCTTTCATGAAGCTGCGGAGATCGGTACACAAAAAGTGATTCAGGAACACTCAACCATTGGTATTGTCGTCACAACTGATGGAACAATCGGCGAGATTGCTCGTGCTGACTACGTCGAAGCGGAAGAGAAGGTAGTGGAAGAGCTCAGGGAAGTTGGTAAGCCATTTATCATGGTTGTTAATTCCGCACAGCCTCACAGTGATCGTACCGAACATTTAAGAAAACAGCTGCAGGAGAAATATGATATTCCTGTCCTTGCATTATCTGTAGAAAGCATGCGTGATCAGGACGTTCATAACGTTCTAAGGGAAGCGTTATTTGAATTTCCAGTCCTTGAAGTAAACGTGAATCTTCCAAGCTGGGTTATGGTGCTTGACTCCCGCCACTGGCTGCGCAGACACCTGCAGACAGCTATAGAAGAAACAGTTCAAGATATTAAAAGACTTCGGGATGTAGATCAAGTAATTGGTAATTTTGATCAATATGAACATATAACGGGTGCTCACATTTCCGGTATGGACCTGGGAGAAGGAATTGCAGAAATCGATCTCCAGGCACCGGATTACTTGTATGACCAAGTGCTCAAAGAAATTGTAGGGGAAGAAATTAGAGGTAAAGATCACCTTCTTGAGATTATGCAGGACTTTTCACACGCAAAGAGAGAGTATGATCAAGTTGCTGATGCCTTACAGATGGTGAAGCAGACCGGCTATGGAATTGCTGCCCCTTCATTAGAAGATATGGAGTTAGACGAACCAGAAATTATTCGCCAGGGATCCAGGTTTGGAGTAAGGTTAAAGGCAGTGGCGCCTTCAATTCATATGGTTAAGGTTGATGTTCAGTCGGAATTTTCTCCGATTATTGGTACGGAGAAACAAAGTGAAGAGCTTGTCCGATATTTAATGCAGGATTTTGAAGAAGATCCGCTCTCTATTTGGAATTCTGATATTTTTGGCCGTTCATTAAGTTCTATCGTAAGAGAAGGGATCCAGGCAAAGCTTTCACTTATGCCGGAAAATGCCAGATATAAATTAAAAGAAACTTTAGAAAGAATTATTAATGAAGGCTCAGGCGGAATGATAGCGATCATCTTATAACGGCTCCTTAAAGAGCCGTTTTAATTTTTTTTAGAAAATAAAACAAAAGTTTTTAATCATATTTTTATGTAAACCAGATTAATATTATTACACAGACTTCATTCACGCTGAAACCTTGATATATCAAGGTTTTAGCGTATTTTAATGTTTATGTAAAATATTCCGTGGAGAAGGTATATAACTTCCGAAAAAAGTGAAGAATGGCTAGAAATAGGCATTCTTATAAGTTTTCTCTATTGAATTTCCTATCAAAGTCGTTTAATATAAGGCTTGTCATCATATATTGATGATTTTAGAGGCACTTTAAGTGAATTAATAGTCGCTTAAAAGACCAACCTTCTTGGAAGGAGGTGAATGTCATGAACAAGACAGACCTGATCAATGCAGTTTCTGAGAAAGCTGAGCTTTCCAAAAAAGACGCAACACAAGCGGTTGATTCTGTATTCGAATCTATCATGGATTCACTAAAAGATGGTGAGAAAGTTCAATTGATTGGATTCGGTAACTTTGAAGTACGTGAGCGTGCGGCACGTAAAGGCCGTAACCCACAAACAGGTGAAGAGATTGAAATCTCTGCAAGCAAAGTTCCTGCTTTCAAACCTGGTAAAGCCCTTAAAGATGCTGTTAAATAATAGCTACATAGGGCTTAAGGGGTGCTTTTAAAAGCACCCCTTTTTCAATGGTAAATAATTAGAATTTTTGACATAATAAAAGGTATAAGAGATAGTTAAAGTTAACGAAAGGAGTTCTGTAAATGGCTGCTTCAGATAATGATTTTTTTGTAATTAAAGCATTAGAAGACGGAGTAAATGTAATCGGATTAACCCGTGGTACAGATACTCGTTTTCATCATTCAGAAAAGTTAGACCGTAATGAAGTAATGATCGCCCAGTTTACCGAGCATACCTCAGCTGTGAAAATAAGAGGAAAAGCTATCATTCAAACAAGTCATGGCGAAATGAAGAATGAAGCAGAGTAAGCATCTCTGCCGTTTACATAGTAAGCATAATGTGATGCTTTATGCTATAATAATTATATTTTAGATGTGCGGTAGAAAGGGATTAGGTGATAAAAGGTGAATCCATCAGATATGCATATTGACCAATTAAAGACAACAATTGCCGCTAAGGTCCGCCATCCTTTTTTAGCTAAGTTTATTGCGGATCCCGTTATCGATGAGGACAAGCTCGCTATTCTGATATCTATCATGGATCACACAACTCTTCCTGCATACAAAAAAGAAAAATATATAGTTACTACAATGCTTGTGCAAATTGCACTGGATACTCATGATCTTGTTACTCTTTCTGATAATGATGATGAACATGAGACGGTAAGAACCAGACAATTAACCGTGCTGGCAGGGGATTATTACAGTGGGTTGTATTACTACATGCTTGCGCAGTTAAATGATATTCCGATGGTCCGCACTTTAGCGGGTGCAATTAAAGAAATAAATGAGCTGAAGATGGATTTGTATTATAAAGATGTAGAGTCCTTTCAAGAATTTTTCACTTCATTAAAGAAGATTGAATCATTGCTTATTCAGCGGGTTGCTGACTGTGTCCAAAAGACAGCGATCAGCGAAATGGCAGGGGACTGGTTATTTACTAAAAGGCTGATGGAAGAAAAGAACAGCTATCAGGAAGGCCGGTTCTCCCCCGTGATTGAGCTGTTAATAAACAGACCGGAAGAAACGAGCACTCAACTCCTGACTAATATTGAACAGTTGATTCATAAACAAATTACTAAAATTGAAGTGACGGTTTCACAACTGCCTATTCATTTTAATTGGCTGAAGGCTTATATAGATTCATCGATCTATCACCGCTTTTATAAAACACATATGGCAGAGGAAGGGTAAGAGATGCAGCAACAGTCTAAAGAAGAACGGGTGCATCACGTATTCGAAAAAATTTATAATCGATATGATGCAATGAATTCAATAATTTCATTTCAGCAGCACAGACTCTGGAGAAAAGATGTTATGAAACGTATGAAGGTGAAAAGGGGCGGTTCGACCCTGGATGTTTGCTGTGGAACCGGGGACTGGACGATGTCTTTAGCAGGTGAAACGGGTCCATCCGGAAAGGTAATCGGCCTGGATTTCAGCGAGAATATGCTGTCCGTAGCTATAAGAAAGAAGCTTGAGTCCCGTATGAAGCATGTGGAATTCCAACATGGTAATGCGATGGCTCTTCCTTTTGAAGATAATCAATTTGATTACGTTACGATAGGATTCGGTTTAAGAAACGTACCTGATTATCTGCAAGTATTAAAAGAAATGCACCGAGTTGTAAAACCCGGTGGAAAAGTGGTCTGTTTAGAAACATCACAGCCGACAAACCCAGTTTTTAAAAGGCTTTACTATTTTTATTTTGGTTATATAATGCCTGTCTTTGGAAAGCTGTTTGCCCGCAGTTATAATGAATACAGCTGGTTGCACGAGTCCGCAAAAGATTTTCCTGGTAAAGTTGAATTGGCTGATCTTTTTTACGAATCAGGGTTGGTTGATGTACAAGTGAAGTCTTATACAGGCGGGGCGGCAGCGATGCACATGGGTGAAAAACCATCGTAATTGAGGATGAAGACAATGAAACTGGCTATGATTTATTCCTTTCTTAAACAGGATTTAGCAACAATTGAAGAAGCAGTAAATGAAACCATCCAATCTGAAAATCCTGTATTGCGTGAGGCGTCAAGTCAACTTTTAAGAGCGGGGGGGAAAAGAATCCGTCCTGTTTTTGTGTTACTTGCCGGCAAATTTGGAGATTATCAGATTGATCAAATGAAAGCCGTCGCAGTATCTCTTGAACTCATACATACAGCTTCACTGGTCCATGACGATGTAATCGATGAAGCAGAAGTGAGGAGAGGAGAGCCGACAATTAAGTCAAAATGGGACAATCGGATAGCCATGTATACAGGGGACTACATATTTGCCCGCTCTTTAGAAAATCTAACCTCCTTAAACAACCCTTTAGCACATCAGGTGTTAGCAGAAACAATGGTAGAACTTTGTTTAGGTGAAATTGAGCAAATTAAAGATAAGTATAATCTTGAGCAAAACATCAGGCAGTATTTAAGGCGAATAAAAAGAAAAACGGCCATCCTTATTGCGGCAAGCTGTAGAATGGGTGCTATTGCTGCTAATGTTACAAAGGAAGAAGAAAAGGCTTTGCACCTTTATGGTTATTATGTGGGGATGTCCTACCAGATTATCGACGATGTACTGGATTTCACAGCTTCAGAAAAGGAGTTGGGTAAACCGGCGGGCAGTGATTTAATTCAAGGAAACATTACTCTTCCTGTTTTATACTCACTTCAGGATAATGAACTCAAGTCAGACCTGATGAGCCTGTTTCTAAAAGAAAACAGAGTCCCAGGAGATTTCTCTGCAGTAATTGATAAAATTAAAAGCAATGGATCAATTGAAAGGTCATTAGAGTTAAGTGACCGTTATTTAAAGAAAGCTTATGAGGCGTTGGAGTGTTTACCTCAGAATAGAGCTAAGCAGACACTCAAAGGTATTGCGAAATATATTGGAAAAAGAAGGACATAAAAGGTTTGCCACCCTGATGAAAGTTTGGTAAAATCTTTTATGGTGCTTTATAAAAGCGCTTCCAAATACATAAACTGAGGTGTTTATCCATGGAAAAAACGTTTTTAATGATTAAACCAGATGGAGTTCAGCGTAACCTGACAGGACAAATTATTTCCAAATTTGAAAACAAAGGGTTTAAATTAGCAGGAGCCAAACTGATGCTGATTGACCGCTCCCTTGCTGAAGAGCATTACGGCGAACACAAGGGCAAGCCTTTCTTTAAAGAGTTGGTTGATTTTATCACTTCAGGACCAGTATTTGCGATGGTGTGGGAAGGTGAAAACGTAATCTTAACCGCACGTCAAATGATGGGGGCAACAAATCCCCAAGAAGCCTCACCAGGCACTGTACGGGGCGACTATGGTTTAACGGTAGGAAAGAATGTAATTCATGGATCAGACTCACAGCAGAGTGCTGAACGCGAAATCGGTCTGTTCTTTAATGAAAAAGAACTGATCGACTACAACAAGGATAATTTATCCTGGATCTATTAAGTCAAAGCTATCTTAAGTGAGTAACAGTAAAGGGTTCTCACTTGAGGTAGCTTTTTAATTTTGTCAAAATGAACTTTACAGCATTAATTTAATGCTTTACTCTGTAAAAGAGGAAGTTGGACGAGGGGTAGTTGAATCATGAGTGATTATGATGTATTTGTTCAGAATTTAAAAAGAAAATCTGGAATAGATCTGCTTTTTTATAAAGAAGCCCAAATGAAAAGAAGATTAACTTCTTTACGCGATAAACGAGGTTATCAGGATTTTTTTAGTTATTTTGAAGCCTGTCAGCACAACAGGGAGTTATTCCATGAACTGCTCGATCGTTTAACGATAAATGTTTCCGAGTTTTACCGGAATCAAAAACGCTGGGTTGTACTGGAGGAAAAGGTTCTTCCCCATTTATTGGAGAAACGGGGAAAGTTAAAAATTTGGAGTGCCGCTTGTTCTACAGGAGAAGAACCTTATACACTGGCTATGCTCCTTAACAAATATTTGTCACCACAAGAATTTGAAATCATAGCTACAGACATTGACGAAAATGCATTAAAGAGTGCTGAAACTGGAATTTATCCGGATCGAGCTTTAAAAGAGGCTCCCAAAGAAGTAGTGTCCAAATATTTTAATAAAAAAGAATATGGATATCAGATAAATCCTCAATTAAAGAAAAACATTACATTTAAGAAACATAACCTGCTATCGGACAGTTACGGAGAAAATTATGACTTAATTGTTTGCCGTAACGTTTTAATTTACTTTACAGAAGATGCTAAGCGGTTAATTTATGAAAAGTTCAGCCGATCTCTTAAAGATCAAGGTTTTTTCTTCGTTGGGAGTACGGAGCAGATCTTTACACCCACAGATTATAACTTTAATGTATTCGATACATTCTTTTACCAAAAAATATAGTAATCCAGTTTTTACATATCGTTTTTTTAATAGATTGACTATATAAAGGACACAAAGCTTTATGCTTATGATATAGTAGTACATAAATTTTAAAACTAGGGGGCCGTTACTCATGCGTTATTTAACAGCAGGTGAGTCTCATGGGAAACAATTAACAACAATTATAGAAGGTGTACCATCACACTTACCTTTATTACCAGAACAGATAAATGAATCATTAATAAGAAGGCAGGGCGGTTATGGACGCGGTCGACGTATGCAGATCGAAAAAGACCTGGTGGATATCACCAGCGGAGTGCGACACGGGTATACGCTCGGGTCGCCTATCTCATTAGTCGTAAGTAATGATGATTTTAAACATTGGATAAATATAATGGGTGAAAACCCTCTGCCGGAAGGAACAGAAGTCAAACGTACGATTTCCCGTCCCCGTCCAGGGCATGCTGATTTAAATGGCGGCATGAAGTATGGCCATAGGGACATGAGAAACGTGTTAGAGCGTTCTTCTGCCAGAGAGACAGCAGCACGTGTAGGTGCAGGAGCTGTTGCGAAAGTGCTTTTAAAAGAGCTTGGAATAGAAGTTGCAGGTTATGTGAGAGAAATAGCGGGGATTGTCAGTAAAGTTGACGAGACGTTAGACGTTCATGAAAGAGCGCGCATTTCGGAAGAATCTCCAGTCCGTACATTTGATGAAGATGCCGCATCGAAAATGATGGAAGCGATCGACTTTGCTAAAAAAGAGGGAGATTCTATTGGGGGTGTCTGTGAAGTTTATGTAGAAGGGATGCCTGCAGGAATAGGTTCTTACGTTCAATATGACCGTAAACTGGATGCTAAATTAGCTGGTGCTGTTATGAGTATCAACGCTTTTAAAGGAGTAGAGTTCGGGATTGGCTTTGAAGCAGCCCGCCGGAACGGCAGCCAGGTACATGATGAAATATTATGGGATAAAGAAAAGGGATATTACAGACGTACTAATAATCTTGGAGGCTTTGAAGGCGGCATGACATCAGGTATGCCAATTGTAGTAAAAGGTGTGATGAAACCGATCCCTACTCTCTACAAGCCTCTGCAGAGTGTCGATATTGAGTCCAAGGAATCGTTCCAGGCTAGTATCGAACGTTCGGATTCATGTGCCGTCCCTGCCGCTTCCGTAGTCATGGAGCATATTGTAGCATTTGAACTGGCAAAAGCTATTACAGAAGAATTTCCTTCTGACTATTTCCCTCGATTGAAGAAAGCGGTAGACGATTATCGTGAAGAAGTGCGTGAATATTAATGGAAAAAATAACAATTAATGCCTCTACTCATTCTTATAATGTTGAAATCGGAGCTTCTATTCGATTTCAACTGGAGGGGCTTATGAATAAAACGTACAAAAAAGTACTGATTATAACTGATCATCAAGTGGCGCCACTTTACCTGGAAGATGTGAAACAAGCTTTTTCAAGTCAGACTGAAGTTTTTGAGCATATTGTTCCAGCTGGAGAAGCTTCTAAGAGTATGGAGCAGTATAGCAGTCTGCTCGACACTTGTATCACAAATAAACTCGATAGAAAATCTTTAATTGTAGGATTAGGCGGAGGAATGGTTGGAGATCTAGCAGGGTTTGCAGCTTCTACTTATTTAAGAGGGGTCGATTTTCTGCAAATGCCGACCACTATTCTAGCCCATGACAGCAGTGTTGGCGGTAAAGTAGCTATTAATCATTCACAGGGGAAGAACTTAATCGGCTGTTTTTACAATCCTGTACAGGTGATTTATGATACAGAAACTCTATTAAGTCTGCCACCTTCTGAAATACGATCCGGTTTTGGGGAAGTGGTCAAGCATGCTTTATTAAGTGATCCTGCCTGGTGCACTGAATTATTAGAATCCGAAATATCTGCAATGAATAACGAAAAGTTAAATCTTTACTTATCAAAAGGCATCCAGGTAAAAGCGGATATCGTAGAGAAGGATGAGAAAGAACAGGGGATTAGACAACACCTTAATTTAGGTCATACACTGGCTCATGCTTTAGAAGCGGAGTTAGGATATGGACAAATTACTCATGGGGAGGCCGTAGCGATCGGGATATGGTTTGCTCTCCGTGTGAGTGAAAAACAGGTCGATGCTGCTCTGCCGACGCGGAAATACCGTGATTGGCTGATAAATAATGATTACCCCGTAAAGCTTGCAGCAGAAATAGATAGTGATAAAATAATTTCCCGCATGAAGTGGGATAAAAAGACAGTTGAAAGTCAGCTTCATTATGTCCTTCTAAAATCTGTAGGGCAACCTTTAGTTAAATCCGTCGAGGAGGATGAGCTGAAAGGGTATTTAACTGACTTTATAAAAGAGGTGAGTCAACATTGATGAGAGGAATTAGAGGAGCTACTACGGTTAATAGTAACGATGCTCAAGAGATCGTAGACCGTTCCTTTGAGCTTGTAAAAGAGATGATTAATAATAATAATGTTTCGGCAGATGATGTGGCTACTGTACTGTTCAGTGTTACGGAGGATCTAAATGCCACATTCCCGGCTAAATCCCTCCGGAAAATAAAGGGCTGGACCTATGTTCCCGTTATGTGCATGCAGGAAATTCCTGTACCTGAGAGCCTTCACAAATGTATTCGTGTGATGATGACGGTTAATTCAACAACAGCCCAACAGGATGTCAAGCATGTATATCATTACGGGGCTAAAGCATTACGACCTGATTTAGAGCAAGTGAGGAGTGATCGTCTTGAAAGCTAAAGAAATACTAAAAGGTATGAGCCCTTACAAGCCGGGGAAGCAAATTGAAGAAGTGAAAAAAGAGTATGGGTTAGACAAAATTGTTAAACTTGCTTCCAATGAAAATCCATTTGGGTTTTCTCCGCAGGTAAATAAACAGCTTCCTAAGCTCATTAAGCAGCTGGAAAAGTATCCTGACGGTTATGCGGCCGCTTTACGGAAAAAAACAGCTGACTTTCTAAATGTGAAAGAAGATCAGCTGATTTTTGGGAATGGATCCGACGAAATTGTCCAGATTATTTGCCGCACGTTTTTAGAAGCAGGTGCTAATACGGTTATGGCAGCACCAACTTTTCCTCAGTATAAGCACAATGCGTTAATAGAGGGAGCTGAAGTAAGAGAGGTTCCTTTGCTAAATGGGCGGCATGATCTTTCAACGATGCTCGAGCAGGTAGATGAGAATACAAGGGTATTATGGTTGTGTACGCCTAACAACCCTACAGGCGTTCATTTATCAGCCAAGGAAATTGAACATGTTTTAAACAATTGTCCTTCTCACGTGTTGATTGTAATGGATGAAGCCTATTATGAATATATGGAAGCAGAGGATGCCTTTGATTCCTTATCTGCTTTAAATCAGTACGAAAACCTATTGGTATTGCGCACATTTTCTAAAGCCTATGGGTTGGCCGGCCTGCGTATTGGATACGGTGTCGGGAGTCCTGAAATTGTGTCAACTCTGGAACCGGCGAGGGAACCTTTTAATACGTCAACTATTGCACAGGCTGCAGCTATATTAGCCCTTGATGACCAGGAATTTATTATAGAAACTACTAAAGAGAACGCTGTTAACAAAAGAAAACTAATGGAGTTCCTTGATGAGAACAGCCTTGATTATTATCCTTCAGAAGCGAATTTCGTATTGGTACACCTTCCTCTGAGCGGTGATGTCATGTTTGAACACCTGCTCAGCAAAGGGTTTATAGTGCGTTCAGGTGAAGCGCTGGGTCTGCCAAATTCTATCCGCTTAACCATTGGAAAAAAAGAAGACATGGAAATTATACAATCAGAAATTAAAGAAAGAATTATAGGTATCACTAAATGAATCAAACTGTTTTTATTGTAGGTCTTGGTCTAATAGGTGGCTCACTGGCCATGAACGTTGCAAAGAAGAAGAATAGCAGAGTGATTGCTCTCGACCCTGACCAAAAAACTATGGACATGGCTAAAATTCAAGGGGTGATCAGCGAAGAAGCGGAGGATTTTTATTCCGGGTGCCGGGAAGCGGATATTTTAATCCTGGCTACGCCTATTTCTGTAACCATCAATTACTTGAATCAATTAAACGAAATTCAACTTGATAAGCCTTTGCTCGTAACTGACGTCTCATCCGTGAAGAATAACGTATTAGAAGCAGCCAATCAACTGACTAATGATAAAGTTACTTTTGTCGGCGGCCATCCTATGGCCGGTTCTCATAAGCAAGGTTATTCAGCAGCAAAGCCTCATTTATTTGAAAATGCTATATATGTACTGACACCGAGCAGAACTTCAAATGGAGTACAGGCTTCCCGGCTTCAGGAATTGTTTGAAGAAACTAAAGCCAGGTTTATGACTCTCTCAACTCAGGAGCATGACGAAATGACTGCAGTAATCTCTCATTTTCCCCATTTAATTGCATCATCACTTGTGCACCAGGCCAAAGAGTGGCAGAAAACGCATCCTTACCTGGAACATTTAGCTGCAGGCGGATTCAGGGACATCACTAGAATTGCCTCAAGCAATCCTAAATTATGGCAGGACATCTTTTTTCAAAACCGTAAGCTTCTCATACAGATGCTTGGTGACTGGATAGATGAAATGCAGGAGCTTCAGGGTCTTTTACAGGAACAGGAAGCTCAGCTTACTTATAACTATCTGCTTCAGGCGAAGAAGTATCGTGACGGTCTCCCTGTAAAAGAAAAAGGAGCTATTCCTGCCTTTTATGACTTATATGTGGATATTCATGACCAGCCAGGAGCGATTTACAAAGTTATTCAACAATTAGCGGAAGCGGATATCAGTATTAAAAATATTGAGATCCTTGAGATAAGAGAAGGAATAACCGGGGTTTTGCGCATAAGCTTTTCTACCAGCAAAGAACAAAAATCGAGTTATGACGTCTTATCCACTAGAGGGTATGAAGTCATGATAGAAGAATAGGGGGGACATTGATGACGCAAGTAAAATTACTGCCTGCTTCAAAAGGTTTAAGTGGAACGTTATCCGTTCCTGGCGATAAATCGATATCTCATCGATCTATCATTTTTTCTGGATTAGCCGAAGGAACTTCACATATTAAAAATTTTTTGGATGGTGAAGATTGCCTTCGTACAATTCAGGCTTTTAGAGAGCTTGGGGTAGATATTGAACGCAATGGGACAAATGTGATCGTACACGGGAAGGGAATAAAAGCCCTTCAGTCACCTGTAAATCCGATTAACTTCGGGAATTCCGGGACAACCGCCCGTTTACTGAGCGGAGTGTTATCCGCGCTTCCTTTCTTTAGTACGGCTTTTGGCGATCCTTCCCTTTCGAAGCGCCCAATGGACAGAGTAGTCGGCCCTTTATCAGAAATGGGTGCTGAGATCATAGGCCGCGACAATGCTAAATACTTGCCTTTAGCTTTTAATGGTAAAAAATTAAAGGGCACGACAATTGAGATGAATGTAAAAAGTGCCCAGGTAAAATCAGCACTGCTGCTGGCTGGTATGCTGTCGGAAGGTGACACGGTCGTTTACGAAAAAGGAATTACAAGAAATCATACCGAAATGCTGATGTCCCAGTATGGCATTACTTTAGAAAAACAAGGTAGTAAATTAACTATACCAGGTAATCAGCAACCTCAAGCATCGGATTTAAAGGTGCCGGGAGACATTTCTTCCGCTGCATTTTTCCTAGTTGCTGCAGCGGTAGCACCTAACAGTTCTATTACTATTGAAAATGTAGGTTTAAATCCAACAAGGGACGGGATAATAACTGCTCTTGATAGGATGGGAGCTGACATTGACGTAGAGCAGGGAGAAAAAATTGGCCACGAACCAGTTGGACGGGTACATGTCAAGTCAAGTGAGCTTAAAGGCTGCACATTTGAAGGGGAGTTGATCCCTAACTTGATTGATGAAATTCCTATCCTGGCTCTTGCTGCAACTCAGGCCGAGGGTACAACCCACATTAAAGATGCTAAAGAATTAAAGGTGAAGGAAACGGACAGAATTGAAGCGGTTGTGACTAATTTACGTAGTTTAGGAGCCGACATTGAAGCTACAGAGGACGGAATGATTATTAATGGAAAGACAGAGCTTACATCTGGTATAGTGCACTCCTATGGTGATCACCGTATTGGTATGATGGGTGCTGTTGCATCTATTATTGCTGAAGGACCGGTTACAATTGAAGATAAGGACTGCATAAACATTTCATATCCTGGTTTCTTTGAACATTTGGACAAGGTTTGTAAATAAGGATTCATAGATTAATTAAAGCTCTCATACGATATAAAAAGCCTGATGGAGGGTTATCGTATGAGAGCTCACTGGTTTCATGGCATCATGTATGAAAATAATCAAAGCTTTTATGGAGAACTATTCGTAAATAAAGACAAATTTCTCGAACCGACAGAAGCCTATAGTCACCTGTTAAATATGAATGTAAACAAATATGTTATCGCTCCCGGCCACGTGATGCTCGATATTTCCTTCCCCTTAAGCCGCTCTCCTTCACCTGAGGATCTTAGTTACTCCTACATGAAAAAAGGATGCACCTTACTTCTGGTTCAGTTTTTTATTAATTCAAGATACCAATTTAAACTGGAGTACAAACAGCTGATTGAAAAGCTGAAGAACCTGCATGTTGATTTCATGATTGTACCTCGAGTTTCTTCTCAAGTTCTTCATCCAGACATAATTCGTTATTTTGCAAAAGAGAAAGCACCTTTCATTATTGTAGATGCAGAGAGTTTAGAGCAGTTTGATGAAGTGCCGTGGGGATGGATCGCTCAAGCTCAAAGCTACCGTCGTATTCCAATAACTTATAGTGTCAGAAATAGTAGAAATAGTGAGATGAATAACGAAAGGTTTTGGACAAACCTTATTAGTAATTATGGTATTATAGGGTTATCTCAACCAATATGTGAGGAAAGACTATCCTTTCAAGCTTTAAAAGACAGTGGCATTTATCCATACAAAGGAACTCTAAGACCTAAGGCTTACGCTGATTATAATTTATACGAACAATCATCAAACGGTTTAATTGATGAAGATATGAATTTCTTATATCATGAAACTGTTCCTGCTGTTACTGTAATGAGAGGGAAGGTAACCCAGGTGAGACAAGTAACAGCACATAACCTAAAAGGGTTATTTTTTAAAAGTTCAATTTACAAACATTTTGTTTAAATGCTGAAAGGAAGTCAATATGGAGGAAATTCATAAAGCGATCCAGGCAATGGAAGCAGATAAATCTGAAGAAGCCATTTCAATACTACAGCAATATTTGCCGGAAGCGGATGAAGAGGAACGCTTTACGATTACAGAACTATATATTCAGTGGGGAATGCTGGAGGAAGCAAAGATGATCCTTCAGGAATTAATTCAGCGTTATCCTAAAGAAGCTGAACTGAAAGTGATGATGGCTGAAATACACATCGATTTGAATGAAGATGAAGATGCAATCAGTCTTCTTAATGAATTCACCCCTGAAGACGAAGGATATTTAGAATCCCTTCTTCAATTAGCTGATCTCTATCAATCTCAGGGACTTTTTGAAGTTGCTGAACAAAAACTATTAACCGCTAAGCAGCTTGAGCCGAATGAAGCTGTAATCGACTTTGCTCTTGGCGAACTGGCTTTTTCAAATGGCGAATACAACAAATCGCTCCCATTCTACGAGAATGCGATGCATCATCAGCCTGTTATTGCGGATATAGAAGTAGCTACACGACTTGCTGAATCTTATGCTGCTACAGGAGAGTTTGAGAAGTCTTTAGAATACTACGAAAAAGTAGAAGAGGATCATGCTGATGTACTTTTCCGCTACGGTTTCGTAGCTTATCAGGCACTGCGTAACGATATTGCCATTCATGTGTGGGAGCGTCTCATTGATAACGATCCTTATTATCAGTCGGTATACCCGCTGCTTGCGCAGGCATATGAAACAGAAGGTATGCCTAAAGAGGCCTTGAATATGGCTGAGAAAGGTCTGGCTAAGGATGAATATAACAAAGAACTTTATCATTTAGTAGGAACTTTGGCACACAAGCTTGGTGATAAAGAAGCGGGTTATCGTTACATGAGAGAAGCCGTTGCTCTTGATCCAGGATATAAAGAAGCAGTTCTATTCTTAATTGAAAATTTTAAAAGTGATGCTGACCAAGAATCCATCATAGAATTAATTACCGAGCTTCTTACGTTGGGCGAAGAAGATCCGTATTATTTGTTTGAACTGGCTAAAGCTTATGAGGAAGAGGAAGAATATAAACAAGCTTTAGAGCATTACCAGAATGCTTACCCTTCACTTAAAGAGGATGACGTATTCCTTAAGTCATATGGATATTTCTTAGTTGAGGAAGGAAGAATGAAAGAAGGTCAGCAGGTGCTGGAGGAATATTTAGCAATTGAACCGTCCAACACTGAAGTGGAAGAATTTCTTCATCGATTAAAAGACATGTAATTAAAAAGCGCAGGAGGGGCGCCTATGGAAACACCGATCTCTGTTAATGAAAAAAAAGAATTTGTCCGTTGGTTCTTAAATCATTATCAACTAAAGAAGCGAGAAAGTGTATGGATTCTTAACTATTTAATGAATCATGAATCATTGCTCTCATCAGTGTGTTTCGTTGAAGATGTAAAGTTATGTCCACGCGGTATGGAAATTACAGCTCAGGGTGTCAAAGATCCGCCATTCCGTTTTTATAAAGGTCAAGTGATGACAAACGACGCAGAGAAATCGTTTCATGACTTAAGGATGAATCAGGAGGAACCAATCTACATTCAAATGAATTTTGAAAACGCCCATCAATGTTCTATGTATGCACTCGTACTTGAAGAAAACCCTTATTTACCTAAAGATCATTACGTAAATGAGAATGATCGGGAAGAAGTCGAACAATTACTTTCGATTAGCCTGCTTGTATTTAAGAAAACCCAGCTCGAAAGCCAAATTGATCAGTCGCTTCAAAGTGGAGATCAGACCCTGTTCAAAGAGCTTGCCGGTGAATTAATGAAAGTAAAAGAAGCTTTACGATATACTAAGGTCGAATAGCTAAGAGGAATATCTCCTCTTAGCTTTTCTTTTTGTTTATTTTTAGTAAAATAGACTAAAGTAAGTAAGGGAGGGAATAATTTTTTATGCAGTGGACTAAATCAGATATGGAACTTTATGTTTTAGAGAAGGAATATGTGGATACTCTGGTTATTCCTCTTATTCCCCTGTACACTGAGGTTGATAGTACTATAGTGAATGGGGCGTTTCAAAGAGAATTAAATCACTTGACTACGCATTTATTAGAGAAAGATTACAGGGGGCGTATATTACTTGCACCTGACTACAATTACATAGCAGAAAACTATGAGGAAGAAATACGGAGAATCAACCAATGGATAGAAAAATTTAATAATCAGCCGGCTGCTCATGTATTTTTATTTACTTTTGATACAAAATGGAAGAGATGGGAAAAAGAATTGAAAGGGCATCTGCTATGGATACCGAGCATGAGTGATAGAAACCTGCATTCTTCAGAAACAAGATCTTATGTTAAGGAGCAGGTCCTTCAAATGAGTGAGCTTATTAAAGCTTATTGGGAATAGCTAAAACTTTCCTATAACTCCGATATTTTATTGACCAGGCTATAAGATTGCGCTATCATAGTAATGTCCTAGTAAACTGTATGTAACCGATCCATGTCGCATGGATTACAGCATAGAGGGGGGAAAAGAATGAGCGATAAACAAAGAGTATCCCGTCGTCAATTTTTAAACTACACATTGACAGGTGTGGGTGGTTTTATGGCAGCAGGTATGCTGGCGCCGATGGTAAGATTTGCCATCGATCCTGTGCTGAAACCATCTGCTGCTGGTGATTTTCAATCTGTTGCATCAGTTGATGAGATTACAAACGAACCGCAAAGATTTGAGTGGATTGTTGATCAAGTTGATGGTTGGTATGAATCAGAGGTACAAAAAACGGCATGGGTGTACCGCACAGAGGATGACGAAATTGTTGCTTTATCACCAATTTGTACTCATTTAGGCTGTACAGTCGATTGGGGATCCAACGAAGAGTATCCTGACCAGTTTTACTGTCCTTGCCACGCTGGCCGTTACACAAAGGATGGAGTCAATGTGCCTGGCACTCCGCCTACTGCACCGCTGCCTTTATTCGACCATAAAGTAGAAGAAGGTATGTTGTACCTTGGACAAGAACAAGATAGATAGGGGGCGTAAATCATGCTACAGAGAATTTATGATTGGGTCGATGAGCGCGTAGACATCACACCATTATGGCGTGATATCGCCGACCACGAAGTGCCCGAGCATGTCAACCCTGCCCACCACTTTTCAGCATTTGTTTATTGTTTTGGTGGCTTGACATTCTTTGTTACAGTAATTCAAATTTTATCAGGCATGTTTTTAACAATGTATTACGTACCTGATATTGAGAATGCTTGGGAATCTGTTTACTACTTACAGAGAGAAGTAGCCTATGGACAGATCGTTCGTGGGATGCATCACTGGGGAGCAAGTCTTGTTATCGTCATGTTATTTCTACATACTTTACGTGTGTTTTTCCAGGGAGCTTATAAAAAACCTCGTGAATTGAATTGGATCGTAGGTGTACTTTTATTCTTCGTCATGCTTGGCCTAGGATTTACAGGTTACTTACTTCCGTGGGATAATAAAGCTTATTTCGCAACTCAGGTAGGGCTTGAAATCGCGGCTGCGACCCCGCTTATAGGCGATATGATACGATCACTTTTAGCAGGAGATCCGACAATTGTAGGAGCTCAGACGCTGACACGTTTCTTTGCTATTCACGTGTTTTTCCTGCCTGCAGCACTCTTTGGGTTAATGGGTGCTCACTTTATATTAATTCGAAAGCAAGGAATTTCCGGTCCACTATAAAATGGAAATGATGTAAAGGAGGGAAAGCTGTGCATAGGGGAAAAGGTATGAAGTTTGTCGGTGATTCTCGGATTACCGCTGAACAAAAAGCCAATTTACCAAAAGATTATTCAGAATACCCTGGGCGTACGGAAGCATTCTGGCCTAACTTCCTTCTTAAAGAATGGTTGGTAGGTTCGGTTTTCCTTATTGGTTTCTTAATTTTGACTGCCGCTCACCCATCACCGCTGGAGCAGCAGGCTGATCCAACCAATGCTGGTTACATTCCGCTGCCTGACTGGTATTTCTTATTTTTATACCAATTTTTAAAGTATCAATATGCTGGTGGAGACTTTATCGTCTTTGGGGCAATTATTGCACCAAGTATAGCATTTGGAGCTTTACTGCTTGCACCGTTTCTTGATAGAGGACCTGAGCGTCGTCCGCACAAACGTCCAATTGCAGTTGGACTTATGATGCTAGGTTTTATCGCTACGTTCTGGCTTACTTATGAATCTGTATCAGAAGTAGACTACGCTGAGCGTGATGAGGAGTACGGCGTCAGCATGGAAGCTGAAGAAATTGAAATTGACACAGAATCCGCCGGCTACGAAATTTATGAAAATAACTGTGCCAGCTGTCATGGCGGAAACCTTGAAGGTACGGGAAGCTACCCGGCACTGCTTGATACACAACTGCCAGAAGATCAGATTAAAGAGATTGCTCAAAATGGTATTGGAGAAATGCCGGAGGGAATCTTTGAAGGTTCTGAAGAGGAACTTGAGGATCTTGCTGCATTCGTAACGAACCCTACTGGTGAAGAAGAAGAGGACTCTGAAGGTGAAGAAGGAGACTCTGAAGAGGAAGGTTCAGGCGAAGAAGAGGAATCTGAAGAAGAATAACATAATTGCTTATAAATAAGCCGTGCCCTTCCTTCGGAGCACGGCTTATTTTATCATTGGAGGATTATTATGAAGGCGCTGGCAGGATACATTTTAAATCAACGAAGCTTTCTCATAGCTCTGTTCCTCATTAATCTAGCAGGCACAATATATGGGTACATCTGGTACGAATCCCAACTTAAAATAACGGATCCTATTTTTTTAATATTTGTACCAGATAGTCCAACAGCCAGTTTATTCTTTACAATATTTTTGTTTTTTTACATATTTAACAAAAATATTCCTTACATCGAAGCGCTCGCTTTGGTCACACTATTTAAATATGGCATATGGGCCGTTGTAATGAATGGATTGACTTTCATGGAATATGGAGCGCTTCCATGGACAGGCTATATGCTGGTAGTTTCCCATGGTGCTATGGCCGTACAAGGCTTGTTGTATGCGCCTTATTACAAATTAAAATTCCGTCATGTGGCTGTTGCAGGAGTATGGACCCTTCATAATGATGTAATTGACTATGTATATGAACAGATGCCTGTATATCCTGCTATTATGGAGCACATAAATGCAATTGGGTACTTTACATTCTGGCTTAGTGTAGTCTCTATCGCGATTGCTTTTTTGTTTGCAGGAAAGAGAAGTACGGTCTAATTCAGCATTCCCCCTCATACAATATCATTAAGATAGAAGTAGAAGGGGAGAGTCTGTATGGGACGAGCTGTTCTCATTGTAAGCCTTACGTTACTAGGTTTTATGTTTGCATACAGTCAATGGGTTTCTGCCGATACAAAGGACAAGGATTGGTCTGCTTTCGTTGCACAATACACCTATCTAATTGCAGACGGAAAATATGAATTGGCCGAAAAGATGCTGGAAAATCGATATGAAGATTTAGCTGTTTACTATGAAGAGAGATCACCTGCTCATAGAGAGACTTTTGATCAGCTTGCAGAGAATGTTAAACGGGATTCCTACGAGGCTCAATCATTGATTCAATTCTTTGAATTCTCCCTGACATCAGATGAAGAGAAGGCTGTCATAGAGAAACTGAAAGAGATTCAACTATTAGTTGAAAACTCTGATGCAGATCGAACTATTGTTATGGATGAATGGACAAGTTTGTCCCCTGTAATAGGGATTACTTTTCCTGAGGCTGATGTTGAAAGTGTAAGCAATGCACTTGAAAATTATTATCAGAGTAATACGCTTAATAGTCAGCAGACCGTATTATATTATTTGAAGGAATTGATTCCCGAAGAAACTGAGAGAACTTACGATGCATTTATTTGGACAGCTGCTATTATAAGTGGAACGATTATAGTAACCCTGGCATATGTAGGTTATAGAAAGTATAAAGCAGAAAAGGCTCAACAGCGGAAAAAACAAAAGCTTAATAGTTGATTTTTTTGAGTTATTTGACTAAAATTGACCTATACCAGTTCACATCTAAGATGGAGGAATATAAATGGAGATAATCATTTATTTTGCGATTATTCTGTTGGTGCCGATATGGGCATCTTCGAAGGTTAAACGTACGTATAAAAAGTATTCAAAAGTACCAACTTCTTCTTCAATGACAGGAGCTGAGGTTGCTCGAAAAATACTCAATGACAACGGGATTTTTGATGTAGGAATTGAAGAGACAAAAGGAATGCTGTCTGACCACTATGATCCTAGAAAAAAAGTAATTCGGCTTTCTTCAGATAACTACCACGGCCGCTCAATGTCTGCCGCGGCAGTGTCAGCCCACGAAGTCGGCCACGCCATTCAGGATGCAGAAGAGTATGCATTTTTAAAGTTCAGAAGTGCGTTAGTTCCAGCTGCTAGTTTTGGCTCAAACACGTCAATCTTTTTAATTCTTGGCGGAATGCTTTTACAAATGCAGGGATTGCTACTGATTGGGATTGTGTTTTTCGCAGCTGCTGTTCTTTTTCAGTTCGTCACTCTTCCAGTAGAGTTTGACGCTTCTAACAGAGCTATGGGACAGCTGGTTTCGACCGGAGTTATAAGGAACGATGAAGAACGTAAAACGAAGAAGGTTTTAAATGCTGCGGCATTTACCTATGTAGCTGGTGCTCTTGTAGCTCTTGCTGAATTACTCCGTTTTATCTTTATGTTCATGGGGATGAACGAAGAATAATTTAAAACTCCCGCTTTGATTTCTCAAAGCGGGAGTTTTTTTAAGTTAACGGCATTTTATTTTCGTCTAATGTAAATCCTTCTCCCGTCACCTCATGAACATGGCTTACCGCTACAAAAGCGTGGGGATCAATTTGTTCAATAAGGTGACGAAGACGTATTATTTCATTTTTGGCAATAACGCAGTATAGAACGTCTCTGCGTGCTCCTGTAAAGGATCCTCTCCCCTCCAGTACAGTGACGCCTCTGTCCATTTCAATCATGATGGTCTGGGCAATTTCTTTGCTTTTCTCCGAAATAATAGTTGTTCCCCTTGCTGCGTATGCTCCTTCCTGAATGAAGTCAATGACGCGCGCTCCGATAAATACAGCTACCAGGGTGTACATTCCTTTTATATGATCTAAGTACGTAATAATTGATGTAAATATAACGAGGGCATCGAACAAGAACATCGCCCGGCCCATACTCCAGCCAAGATATTTATGGATCAGCCTAGCAATAATGTCAACACCGCCTGTCGTTCCTCCGTAACGAAAAATAATCCCGAGGCCAACCCCAATACAAACTCCTGCAAAAAGTGCTGCCAGGGTGAGATCGGAAGCAAGATCGATTTCTATTAAAAAGATTTGGGAGAGACGAATAAATACAGAAACCGAAACAATCCCAATTAGTGAATAGAAAAATGTGGTCCGGCCAAGAATCCTCCATCCGATAAATAAAACTGGGATATTAAGAAGAATATTCATTAAAGCGGGATCCCAATTAAAGAGATATAATAAGAGTAGTGTTATTCCTGTAAAACCACCTTCACCAAGCTCATTTTGGATGTTAAAGTGGACGAGTCCGAAAGAAAAAATGGCTGATCCGATCAAGATGAAGACAATGTTTTTTATCTTTAGTCCAAAAATACTCATACTATCACCTCCAAATTATTGTAACGAATATAATTATAAAGTTTTCCACTATAACCTACAATGAGTATAGTTCTAATAATTTGTCAAAACTCGTCCTTTTGGCTACCATTACTATAAGAAAACAAGATAACTCAGGGGGAATAGAGTTGAAATATGACACGCAGGAAATCCAGGATCGGGTTGATCGTTACATATCGCAGTTTAAAGAAGGGTATTTTTCACCTTTAAGCCTGCAGGCTCGTCTTACAGAAGAAGTAGGGGAGCTGGCCAGAGAGGTCAACCACAGGTATGGTGAAAAGCCAAAGAAATCATCCGAAATAGAGAAAGCGCTGGAAGAAGAGTTAGGAGACGTTCTCTTTGTTCTTACTTGTTTTGCTAACTCATTAGACATTAATTTATCTGAGGCGTTTGAACGGTCTATCAGCAAAATTGAAACAAGAGATAAAAACCGCTGGACGAGAAAGGAAGGAGAGACAAATAATGAATGAAATTAAATGTATTGTAGCAGGGCCGAGAGGAAAAATGGGGAGTGAGGCACTCCGGATGATAGAAAAGGATGATCAGTTAGTATTAACAGGATGCATCGATCGTAAATTTGACGGAAAGTCCGTTCGAGAGATCGAGAACCTTCCTAACCTGGATGCACCCATCTATTCAGATGCAGAGGTATGTCTGCAAGAAGTCGAAGCTGACGTTCTAATTGACTTGACCACTCCAGAATTCGGCTATAAACATACAAAGCTCGCTTTAGAACACAATGTCCGCCCTGTAGTCGGGACGACTGGTTTTACAGAAGAGCAGCTGAAGGAAGTAAAAAGTCTGAGTGAAGACAAGCAGTTAGGTACAGTCATTGCTCCTAATTTTGCAATAGGAGCAGTATTGATGATGCAATTTTCCAAATGGGCAGCTAAGCATTTCCCGGATGTAGAAATCATTGAAAAGCATCATGATCGAAAGCTGGATGCTCCGTCCGGCACTGCAGTTAAAACAGCACAGCTGATTCAGGAAGAAAGAGAATCTCATAAGCAGGGACATGAAAATGAAAAAGAAACAATTGAAGGTGCAAGAGGCGCAGACTATGACGGTATGAGGATTCACAGCCTCCGCCTGCCAGGTCTCGTTGCTCATCAGGAGGTTGTTTTTGGAAGCCTGGGAGAGACACTTACTATTAAACATGATTCCCACCACCGCGAATCATTTATGTCTGGTGTTAAACTAGCTGTCACAGAAGTTATTTCACTCGATACTTTAGTATACGGGCTGGAACATTTGCTTGACTAAAGGAGGATCTCGAAACGATGAACATCGCACTTATTGCACATGATAAAAAGAAACCTGAAATCATTAATTTCACGACAGCTTACGGCGACATTTTAAAAAAACACCAGTTATATGCGACAGGGACTACGGGTAAGAAAATAATGGAAGCTTCCGGTTTGGACATCGTCCGATTTCAGTCAGGGCCTCTTGGAGGGGATCAGCAAATTGGTGCAAAGATTGCTAATGAAGAAATGGACATGGTGATTTTCTTTCGTGACCCGTTAACCGCACAGCCCCACGAACCAGACATTACTGCTCTTCTGCGTCTTTGCGATGTACATCAAATTCCCGTGGCAACAAATATGGCAGGCGCAGAAATTATGATAAAAGCCTTAGAACGAGGCGATATAAATTGGAGAAAGAATAAAAAAGAAATGAAAGATCAGGTGTAAGGCTAATGACGAATATTGGAATCACTTGCTATCCCACAGTCGGAGGCTCTGGAGTGATAGCCACAGAATTGGGAAAATTATTAGCTGAACAAGGGCATAAAATTCATTTTATAACCTCTCAAGTCCCTTTTCGCTTAAATCGTGTTTATCCTAATATTTTTTACCATGAGGTGGAAGTTAGTAACTATCCTGTATTTCAGCATCCCCCCTATGATTTATCGCTGGCAAATAAAATGGCTGAAGTGATTGATCGTGAACAATTAGATGTATTACATGTTCATTACGCTATGCCTCATGCTGTATTGGCCATACTTGCTAAGCAAATGTGCAGCCGGGATGTTAAGATTGTTACCACTCTGCACGGAACAGATATTACTGTGCTTGGCATTGACGCTACCTTAAAGCGTATGATCCGGTTTGGTATTGACAATTCTGATCGAGTTACAGCTGTTTCGCATAGTCTGGTTGAACAGACAAGGCAGCAGCTTGACACAACGAAGGATATTGAAGTGATTTATAATTTTGTTGATGAACGTGAATATTACCCGATTCAAACCCCATCGCTTAAGGATCAATACGGGATTTCCGAAGAAGAAAAAGTCGTTATTCATATTTCTAATTTTCGTAAAGTAAAGAGAGTCGAGGATGTCATATGTGTTTTTGCAGAAATTACAAAACAAATGCCGAGTAAGTTATTACTCGTAGGGGATGGGCCGGAATATTCGAATTGCTATAATCTTGTAAAAGAATTGAATATAGAGGACCAGGTTTTGTTTCTTGGGAAACAAGAAAATGTAAGTGAGCTTTTAGCGATTTCTGATTTAAAATTACTTCTATCAGAAAAAGAGAGCTTTGGTCTAGTACTTCTTGAAGCGATGTCCTGCGGGGTGCCGTGTATAGGCACGAATGTGGGAGGTATACCAGAAGTAATTCAGCCCGGTGTTACTGGTTATATCGGTGAATTAGGAGATGTTGAAGGCATTTCCCATTTAGCAGTAAACCTCCTTAAGGATGAAATAAAATTAAAACAATTCTCAATGGCAGCAGAAAATTTAGTTGCCGAGAAGTTTGCTTCTAAAGCAATCGTTTTACAATACGAGCAATTATATGATCAGGTGATGAAGAGTGAATGTAAAAATAACTAAGGCTTTTAACATCATTGATAAGATTGAAAAGTTCGGTGGGACAGCATATATTGTAGGGGGAGCAGTACGCGATTCTCTTCTGGGAGTTACGGTAGAAGATGTGGATATAGCCACTTCATTAACACCTGAAGAAATGATGAAGGTTTTTCCCAAGGTTATACCTGTGGGGATTGATCACGGTACAGTACTTGTGCGTCATGCATCAGACTCTTATGAAGTCACTACATACCGAACAGAAGCTGGGTATAAAGATTTCCGCCACCCTGATGAAGTCACATTCGTCCGCTCGATAGAAGAAGATCTAGCCCGTCGAGATTTTACCATTAATGCAATGGCATTAAACAAAGATTTGGAAATAATCGACCCTTTTGGCGGACGTGAAGATCTTAATAACCATGAAGTAAGAGCGGTAGGTGAAGCATATAAAAGGTTCAATGAAGACCCTCTTAGAATTATGAGAGCTTTACGCTTTGCCAGTCAATTAGGGTTCAATCTCCATCACGATACTCAACTGGCAATAAAGGAACAAGCCTCCTTGTTATCGAAGATCTCTGTAGAACGGCTGGCTGTGGAATTTGAGAAAATGTGTGAGGGTAAAGAGTATCATTATCTGCTGCAACTAATGAAACAGTTAAAAGTACACATTTATTTACCTGTATTTAAAAATGCTCCTAATCAAATCGAGAACATCCCTAAAGTGAAACTAAACGGTTTTAAGGAACTTATCCCTTTTTATTGTGAGTACGCTTCTACTTTTACCGTTATGGATTGGGTGAAAGACTGGAAGCTTTCCAATCAAGTAAAAAGGAATTCCTTACAATTAAAATCAGCTGTAGATTCTTATAAGTATAAACCTATTCAATCTGTATTATATGACCTGCCTTTTAACCTTATTGAGAGCTTCGGAAATGTTTTAAACGCTTTAGGGTTAAAGGTGGATCCTGCAGAGTTTAAAGCAGTGTACGAGGGTCTTCCTATTCACTCACGGCGGGAATTAAATTTTCAGGCTTTTGATCTATTCCATATATTTCCTCTATCTCAGAAAGGACCGTGGATAGGAGAATATTTATATGAAATTGAACATGCCGTAGCAACAGGACAAATCCCGAATGAAAAATCAGCAATAAAGGAATGGATAAAATCATGGAGTCGACCAGAAACCGATTAATTCAATTGTTGGATAAAGCTGACGGCTATGTATCCGGGCAACAGTTATCCGAGCAGTTAGATATATCACGTACGGCTGTGTGGAAACACATGAAGGAGCTGGAAAAGGACGGTTATAAAATTGAAGCCCTTCAGAGGAAAGGCTATCGCATTCTCTCTTCTCCAAATAAAGTGAGTGGTAACACGGTCCAGTGGGGATTAAACACAAAGTGGCTGGGCCATAACCTATATCATTACGAGGAAGTTAACTCCACCCAGGAAATCGCCCACCAGCTAGCTAAGCAGGGGAAGCCTCACGGGACTGTAATTATAGCTGATGAGCAGGTGAAAGGGAAAGGCCGTATGTCCCGTCCATGGCATTCTCCTAAAGGAAAAGGAATCTGGATGAGCATTCTGCTGCGTCCTGACCTTGCGCCTGTTCAAGCACCACAACTAACGCTGTTAGCCGCTACTGTTCTGGCAGAAGTGTTCGCTAAAGTGTTTAAGGTCACTCCTCAAATAAAATGGCCTAACGATATTCTCGTGGCTCATAAAAAAGTTTCAGGAATTCTTACCGAAATGCAGGCAGAGCATGATCAAATCCAATACGTAGTATTAGGGATTGGGATTAATGTGAACCAGAATGAAGATGAAATTCCAGTGGATTTAAGGCATATAGCATCCTCTTTAAAAGTTGAGTCAGATCAAGAATGTTCGATTACTGATACCATACAGGATCTGCTGCACCAGTTTGAAATCACCTATGATCAATTTATGACTCAAGGATTTCAGCATGTGAAAACAGTGTGGGAGAAATATGGCTATAAGATAGGAGAGCAGGTTACGATAAAAACGATGAGAAAAGAATGGGACGCAGTGCTGGTTGGGATAGAACCTGATGGAGCATTAAAAGCAAGAGACATAAATGGGGAAGAAGAAAAGCTGTACTCTGCGGAAATCCAGTGGGGAAAGGGTGGATATAATGCTAAATAAATCAAAACTGGTGAAGATGAAAGCTGAAAATGAGAAGATTACAATGGTTACTGCTTACGATTACCCTTCTGCTATGATGGCAGAGCACGCAGGTATGGATATGATATTAGTCGGAGACAGCCTGGGTATGGTAGTACTGGGCTACAATTCCACTATCCCCGTTACAATCGAAGACATGATTCATCACGGAAAAGCAGTGAGAAGGGGAGCAAAAGATACATTTGTGGTGGTGGACATGCCTTTTATGTCCTATCACCTATCAGTGGAAGATTCGTTAAGAAATGCGAAGAAAATGTTTCAGGAAACAGAGGCACAGGCTCTAAAAGTTGAAGGAGCTGGTGAAGTTCTAAAAACGATAGAACTGCTGACTTCAGGAGGTATACCTGTTATTGGCCACCTCGGTTTAACACCCCAGTCTGTAAATGTACTGGGTGGTTATAAAGTGCAGGGAAAAGAAAAAGAATCAGCTTCTCAAATGGTGGAAGATGCAAAAGGCATCCAGCAGGCAGGGGCTGTTGCTTTGGTACTGGAGTGCGTACCTAAGGAGTTAGCCGAACTTGTCACAAATCAGCTTGATATCCCTGTCATTGGAATTGGGGCCGGTGCAGAGGTGGATGGTCAAGTTCTAGTTTATCATGATATTCTAAAATATGGTGTGGAACGTCTGCCTAAATTCGCAAAGCATTACTTTAACAGCAATGAAGAAGTCAAGAGTGCCATGAAGACTTACGTTACGGAAGTGAAAACCGGAGAATTCCCGGCCGAAGAGCATACATTTACAATGGATGGTAAATTGCTTCCAAAGCAATAAGGAGATATCTATATGGAAGTATCTAAGAATATTAATAACGTTCAACAAACTGTATTAAAAATGAAGAGGGAAGGCAGAATGATAGGCATTGTGCCGACAATGGGATATCTTCATGAAGGGCATATCCGCCTGATTGAGAAAGCAAAAACAGACAATGATTTCGTCGTGCTTACTATTTTTGTGAATCCTCTGCAATTTGGTGAAAGCGAAGATTTAAACGCTTATCCCAGAGACGAAAAACGTGATCTTGATAAAGCTGAAGAACTGGGAGTCGATCTCGTATTCTTGCCAAATGAAAAAACGATGTATCCCGGGCCGCTTTCACTAAATATCTCTGTAGTAAGGAGAGCTGATGTACTATGCGGCAAAAGCAGACCGGGGCATTTTGAAGGAGTAGCGATGGTGCTGACAAAATTATTTAATATCTGCCAGCCTGACAACGCATATTTTGGCAAAAAAGATGCTCAGCAGGTTGCAGTCGTGGATGCACTGATAGAAGATTTTAACTTCCCCATTAGGCTGAACCCTGTCGATACCGTAAGGGAGCATGATGGGTTAGCTAAAAGCAGTCGAAATGTCAATCTAACTTCCGGGGAAAGAATGGAAGCTCCTTCTATACACCAGGCTCTGGAGTTTGGTAAAGACCTATTTTGTAGAGGAGAAAAGACTGCAGGGAAGATTGTGGAACAAACGAGGCAGTTCCTAGAAGCTAGAACTCATGGTAAAATAGATTATATTGAGTTATTATCTTATCCTGAACTGGAAGTTATCGAGGAGATTGACCAGCAGGTGATTCTCGCTGCAGCCGTTTTTTACAAAAAGGCTCGGTTGATTGATAATATCATAATAAACAAGGACGGCTGTATAACAATGTGATTTGTCCAAGGAGGAGCATCATGTTTCGTACAATGATGAAGGCGAAAATACATCGGGCACGAGTGACCGACGCAAATTTAAACTACGTAGGCAGTATAACTATAGATCAGGATTTAATGGATTTAGTAGACATTCTGCCGCATGAGAAAGTGCAGATCGTTAATAATAATAATGGCGCCAGACTGGAAACATACGTGATAGCTGGAGAGAGGGGAAGCGGAATGGTCTGTTTAAATGGCGCTGCGGCCCGGCTTGTTCAGCCTGAAGATATTATTATTATCGTATCTTATGCTATGTTAAGTGAAGAGGAACTGGCAGATTTTAAACCTAAGATTGCTATTATGAATGAAAATAATCATGTGAATGAATTGATTGAGGAAGAACCGCCAATGACTACAATTCCACAATAAATTCTTGAGGGGATCATTGGTATTCTGTATAAGATCTGAATCAACATGATTGACGTGAAAACACAAGGATCTTAGCCCGTTTATAGGCAAGGTCCTTCATTTGTGTCAGTTGAAAGTGTTTAAGGAGGGGTTTTTATGGCAGTATTTGCCATTATCGATCTTGAAACCACAGGAAATTCGTCCTCGAAGCAAGATCGTATTATTGAAATCGGTGTCGTTATTATTAATGGAACTAAGGTTAGCAAAAAGTTTTCTAGCCTCGTTTATCCCGAACGTGAAATCCCTCCATTCATTACTTCATTAACGGGAATTAATAACGAAGATGTAAGTGGTGCTCCTCTGTTTTCAGAAATAGCAGAAGAGATTTATAGATTATGTAAAGATGCATACATAGTAGCTCATAATGTGGAGTTTGATCTCGGTTTTTTAAACGCTGAACTTAACCAAAACGGGCTTCCATCTCTGAGCAGCCCTGTCATTGACACTGTAGAGCTGGCCAGGATTCTAGTCCCCGCTTCCACAAGCTTTAAATTAGGTTCGCTGGCCGCTCAGTTTAATTTAGGACATGATCGTCCTCACAGGGCGTTATCTGATGCTCAAGTTACTGGTGAACTGCTGCTTTATTTACTTGATCGGATAACAGACCTGCCGGAACGAACACTCCGTCAGTTGTTAAAGGTTACTGAAAAATTAAAAAGTAATCTACGGCCATTTTTTGAAAAAGCGATCGATGATCTAAGGTACTCAGCTTCAGAAGATAAACTCTATCAACTGAGGCACGGGCTTGCAGTGAAGAAACTCTCTGCAGATGTTAAAAGGAATCAAGGGATGTCATTAAGTTTTCCTGATTGGCTTGAAGAAGTGTTTTCCGGGAAAGAAGGTCTGAACAAGGCTATTCCTAATTTTGAGCTGAGAACAGGGCAGAAAGAAATGTCAGAGTCTGTATACCATGCATTAGCAGCAAATAAGCACGCTTTGATAGAAGCAGGAGCCGGGACGGGCAAATCGATTGCTTACTTATTGTCAGCCATTTATTATTCCTTGAAAAATGAAGAAACAATTGTGGTTTCGACCTACACTACTTCTTTGCAGAAACAGCTATTAAATGAAGAAATTCCTAAATTATTTAAGTTATTTCAAAATCCTTTCTGTGTAGAGCTGTTTAAAGGAAAAGCACATTATATTAGTTTAGTGCATTTCAGCTATGAGCTTGAGAACAGTCATCTAGATAATTATGATGAAGCTTTAGCTAAATCAATGATTTTAGTATGGCTTACTCAAACTATAACTGGAGACATTGATGAAATTCAGCTGCCCTCTAACGGCCAGCGATTCTGGCATAAAATTTCTTCAGAACAAACAAGTAAGCATAGAAAGGTAGATAACTACTTTTATTCGTTTGCAGAACAAAAAGCGAATAACGCTGACGTCTTAATTACCAATCATTCTTTATTAAGCTTAGATTTAGTAAATGAACACCAGCAGCTACCTGCGTATGGTAAAGTTATTATCGATGAGGCTCATCAATTTACTGCAACAGCGGGTCGTTACTTTGGAATTCAGCTTAACTATAAGGAACTTCAAAGCCAGTTCACCTACTTAAACGAGCTGCTTCTCGACCAGCATTTTATCAATGGTCCCCAGCAAATGAGATCTAAGCTTGAACAGATTAAAGTGGTTGTCGAACAGGCAAAAGAAGAGTTAAGTCAAATGTCGAAGTTTATTTTTCATCGTGTTAAAAAGACACGGCCTGCCAGTAAGACAAAAAGTGATATCGGCCGTATCCAATACAGTCTTGATTTTGTAAAAGATCAAGCAATGATTTCTACAGCTTCAGAAATGATGGATCGTTTCTTGTCTAAGGTATCATATATAAAACGCAATTTACGCTCCATTATTGATCAGTACAGTGCTTTCCCTTCTCATCAAACGACCAATATTTTGATCTCCAGATTAATTCAGAAAGAAACTAAATGCACCGAAATCATTAACCAGCTTCAGTATTATTTTAAAAAAGATACGAGAAATGAGGCAAAATGGATCGAGATTGAGGGAAGCGGTCATCAGCATTCTTTTTACATGTTCAGTGAACCTGTCAATCTTAATGAACTTTTATCACAGAAGTTATTTACTAATAAAAGCAGTGTTGTATTAACAAGTGCCACCTTAACCACACGAAAGACTTTCAATTTCGTAAGGAAAAGTCTCGGTTTAAGTGAAGATAAAGAGGTTGTAGAGAAGGTTATTTCATCTCCTTACAAGTTTGCCGAACAGGCAAAGTTGATGATTCCTAACGATTTTCCTAACGTAAGGGAAAACCCGGAGGAGTTTATCTATTCCGTTAGCGAAGCTGTATATTCTTTAGCCCAGATAACTAAAGGCCGGATGCTTGTGTTATTTACCTCCTACGACATGCTTAGAAAAACATATTATCTGCTAAAGGAAATGATAAATCCAGAAGAATATATGATCTTTGGCCAAGGAGTTTCAAGCGGCAGCAGAGACCGTTTAAAGAAAAATTTTCAAGCCTTTGACCAGTCGATTCTGCTCGGAACCAGTTCATTTTGGGAAGGGATTGATATTCCGGGAGACGATTTGTCATGCCTGATGATCGTCAGGCTTCCATTTCAACCACCAGGCCAGCCCTTACAAAGCTTAAGAGAGCAAGTGTTAAGAGAAGAGGGGAAAAACCCTTTCATGGATTATTCTCTTCCTGAAGCTATTATTCGATTTAGACAGGGCTTTGGGCGGCTGATTAGAGCCCGTACTGACCGAGGAATTGTGTTTGTCTGTGACCAAAGAATTATAGAAGCCCGGTATGGAAAATACTTCAGAGCTTCGATCCCTGAGGTTCCTACGACTTACGATTCAACTGGAAATTTAATAAAACAAGTAGAGAAATGGCTGTAAATCTGTGGATTATTACAAAAAAAAGCTGTGGACCTGTTATAATAGACTAGGAATTTACCGATGAAGAACCAAATGAATAAGCAGTTAGGAGATATGTCTAATGTCAAATAAAGTTGAAACACTGTCAACTGTACGTGTTCAAAAAACCGATGACCTTTATAAAATTGTGGATACACTGAACCGTACATTGAAGGAAGAAAATTTAATGTTTGGAATGGCCCTTGATGAAAATGATCAGGACACAGCCGTCTTCACGATTTACCGTACCTAAATGGGCGCAGTGGGTTCTTCTCGTACTCGGTATACTATTTGTAATAGTAAGTACACTGTCAGCCTGGATGTATCTTCATATTGAAGACTCAAAAACTGGTCAATACGATGAAGTAAAAGAATTTGTTCGATCTGAAAATCTACTTGAAAATACAAGTGAAGTTAGTCGGTATAATGGTGAATTTCCTATTCATATCGTCAGTGGAGTAAATGAAAATGACGAAGAAACTCATGTGTTTATTGACATGGAAAACAAAGAAGAGTTAGCATCCGTCCCAGCAGCGGACATGATCGGTGAGCAGGCAGCGAAGAAAAATGTTAATGAGTGCAGTGGTTGTGAATTCGTTGACATTCAGCTTGCATATGAAGAGAATCGTCCCGTTTGGGAAGTGACGTATAAGGACGAAAGCAGTCGATATGTATTGGAATACTTAGATGTAACAAATGGGGAAGAAGTACAACGTTTTGCTTTTCGGCAGACTTGAAAAAATTTAAGGAGTGAGCAAATTGGATTTAGCACAAAGGGTACAATCTTTAACACCATCAAGCACATTAGCAATTACGGCAAAAGCAAAAGCACTTAAAGCAGAAGGGCATGACGTGATCGGCCTCGGTGCCGGTGAACCTGATTTCAACACACCTGCCCACATCATTGAAGCAGCTAAACGTTCTATGGATGAAGGGTTGACTAAATATACGCCTGCTGGTGGAATTCCTGAATTAAAGGAAGCTATTATTAATAAAATGGCAGCTGATCAAGGGCTGGCTTATACACAGGATCAAGTGATCGTAACGATTGGTGCCAAGCATGCCTTGTTCACCTTATTTCAAGTATTGCTGAATAAAGGAGATGAAGTTATTGTTCCTGCTCCTTACTGGGTCAGCTACCCTGAACAAGTAAAGTTAGCAGAGGGCAGCCCGGTAGTCGTTCAGACAGAAGAGCGAAATCAGTTTAAACTGACTCCTGAACTGCTTGAAGCTTCCATTACGGACAAAACAAAAGCAGTTATTATAAACTCCCCCAGCAATCCAACGGGTATGATGTATTCTAAAGAAGAACTTGAGGCTCTTGGACAAGTCTGCCTGGAACATAATATATTAATTGTATCAGACGAAATTTATGAAAAATTAATTTATACTGAGGAACAGCACGTTTCTATAGCTGAGATATCTAAAGAGCTGTATGAACAGACCATTATAATTAACGGCGTATCAAAGTCTCATTCGATGACAGGGTGGAGAATAGGCTACGCATTAGGAAATAAAGAAATTATAAAAGCCATGACAAGTATGGCATCGCACTCTACCTCAAACCCGACTTCTCTGGCACAGTATGGCGCACTTGCTGCTTATACGGGTTCCGATGCCGCTGTAGAAGAAATGAGAGCAGCGTTTAAAGAAAGGCTGGCTAAACTTCATACTTGGTTAGTTGATATTCCTGGTGTTCATTGTGAAAAACCAAAAGGTGCTTTTTATTTGTTCCCTAATGTGAAAGAAGCAGCTTCTATGTGTGGTTTTGACAAAGTAGATGATTGGGTGAAAGTTTTACTGGAAGAAGAAAAAGTAGCTTTAGTACCGGGGTCCGGCTTTGGTTCTCCGGAAAATGTAAGATTATCCTATGCTACTTCTCTCGATCAACTGGAAGAAGCATCTAAGCGAATTAAACATTTTATTGAAAATAAGAGTCAATCATAGTTGAATTTGGAGGTTTAAAATAGTGAAAACGACAATCGCAGAAGTGTCTAAGTACGTGGGTGAAAAAGTTACAATAGGTGCATGGCTTCAAAATAAGAGGTCTAGTGGAAAGATCGCTTTCCTGCAGCTAAGAGACGGAACCGGCTTTATGCAGGGTGTTGCTGTAAAAGCGGAGCTTGGCGATGAAAAGTTTCAGGAAGCAAAAGGGCTGACTCAGGAATCCTCTTTGTATGTAACCGGAGTTATTGTAGAAGATACTCGGTCTTCTTTTGGTTATGAGATGCAGGTCAGCGGCTTTGAGATTATTCAGGAAGCCAAAGACTATCCGATAACACCTAAAGAACACGGCACAGAATTTCTTATGGACCATCGTCATTTGTGGCTTCGTTCACGAAAGCAGCATGCCGTTATGAAAATCAGAAATGAAATTATCCGCGCCACATATGAATTTTTTAATGAAAATGGTTATGTCAAAGTGGACCCGCCGATATTAACAGGTTCCTCAGCAGAGGGAACGACAGAACTCTTCCATACGAAGTACTTTGATGAGGATGCTTATCTTTCTCAAAGCGGACAGCTTTACATGGAAGCAGCCGCTATGGCGTTTGGAAAAGTATTTAGTTTTGGTCCGACGTTTCGTGCCGAAAAGTCAAAAACCCGCCGTCATCTGATTGAGTTCTGGATGATTGAGCCGGAAATGGCATTTATGGACCACGAGGAGAGCCTGGTCGTTCAAGAACAATATGTCTCTCATGTTATTCAATCCGTATTAACTAATTGTAAGCTCGATTTGGAAGCATTAGACCGTGACACTAGTACCCTGGAAAAGATTAAAGCTCCTTTCCCTAGAATTAGTTATGATGATGCGGTTCAGCTGCTTAAAGACAAAGGGTTTAATGATATAGAGTGGGGAGAAGACTTCGGCGCACCGCATGAAACGGCAATTGCAGAAAGCTTTGACAAACCGGTGTTTATTACAAATTATCCGGCGGAAATTAAAGCTTTCTACATGAAGCCGCATCCAGAGCGTTCCGAGGTGGTTCTCTGTGCTGATTTAATTGCCCCTGAAGGGTATGGCGAGATTATAGGAGGATCGCAGCGAATTGACGATCTTGAACTTATGCGTCAGCGTTACGAAGAGCATGATTTGACAGGGGATGCGTACAAATGGTACCTGCAGCTGCGTGAATATGGAACTGTACCACACTCCGGTTTTGGTCTAGGACTTGAACGTACAGTTGCCTGGATCTCCGGTGTAGAACACGTAAGAGAAACTATCCCATTCCCTCGACTACTAAACCGATTATATCCTTAATATAGTGAATGAAAGCACCGATAATCAGCTGTCTATGTCGGTGTTTTCATTATTTAGCATCAAAGAATGAGGTGAGGAATATCGCTAACTATTATAATTATCAAGCGGTATTAGATAGTCAAATTTCAATACCAAGAGTATTGCTTTTGGAATATAGAAGCTTAGGCATAGCAGAGAAAGAACTGGTGACTATTTTACAAATCCATCAATTTCGTTTAGACGGGAATTCATTTCCTACCCCAAATGAAATTACCAGTGTAACGTCTTTTACTGAGGAAGAGTGCTCTAAAATTTTGCGAAGCCTTATTCAGAAACAGCTTCTTTCCATCGAGCAGAAAGATCAGGAAGGAATGGTCGGGAATGAATGCTATTCTCTCGAACCCCTTTGGGAGAAATTATTTCAGCTACCCAAAAAACAAAAAGACTTTTCTTCTCAGCCGGATAACCTGTTCCCTCTATTTGAACAAGAGTTCGGCCGTCCGCTTTCTCCGTTTGAAATAGAAAATATTAATATCTGGCTTGATCAGGAAGAACAGGAACCTGCTCTTATTAAAGCGGCACTCAGAGAAGCCGTTTTAATGGGAAAACTGAACTTTAAGTACATTGATAGAATATTGAGAGAATGGAAGAGGAAGGGCATACAAACAGTCGACCAAGCCAGGCAGCATGGCAAAAAATTCAGACAGGGGCAGGTAAAAAATAATTCTTCCAAGCCTTCTTCTAAGCGTGACGTCTCTTTATACTATAATTGGCTGGAAGAAGAATAAATGAGGTAGGACTATGTTAAACAAAGCACAGATAAGATATTGTTTAGATACTTTTAAAACCATGTTTTCTGAAGCTGAGTGCGAGCTTACACACAAGAATTCATTTGAATTACTTATTGCAGTTGTTTTGTCAGCTCAAGCTACGGATGCTTTAGTTAATAAAGTCACTCCAGGTTTATTTGAAAAATATCAAAACCCTGAAGATTATGTGAATGTTCCTTTGGAAGAACTGGAACAGGATATAAAGAGAATCGGTTTATATCGAAGTAAAGCAAAGAATATTCAAAAGCTTTGCAGCACGATGCTGGAACGTTTCGATGGAAGAGTGCCTCAAACAAAATCAGAGTTGGAGAGTCTGGCAGGAGTAGGCCGCAAAACTGCTAATGTGGTAGCCTCCGTTGCTTTTAAAGAACCAGCCATTGCAGTGGATACGCACGTTGAACGAGTATCAAAACGTCTCGCAATATGTCGCTATAAAGATTCTGTTCTTGAAGTAGAGAAAACATTAATGAAGAAAATACCGAGGGATGAGTGGAGCGATACTCATCATCGTATGATATTTTTTGGAAGGTATCATTGCAAGGCTAAAAACCCTCAGTGTCATAATTGTCCACTACTTTTTTTATGCAGAGAAGGGCAGAAGAGAAAACGTAAAGCCGAGAAAATTGATGCGATAAAGTAAAAAAACTCCAAGCCCTGATGCCAGGGCTTGGAGTTTTTCTGTCTATTCTTCTTCACTGTTTTCCGAATTACCTTCTTCTTCTGAAGAGCCGTCATCTTCGTTTTGAGGATCTTCATCTGTGTTTTCCCCGCCGCCGTTTTCTTCTTCTTCATCGGAAGGGGGTTGTTCTTCATCGGTGTCTTCACCGTTTTCGTTCTCATTACCATTACCATTGCCATTGCCGTTTTCATCACCGTTACCATTACCATTATCTCCATTGTCAGATTCTTCTTCATTCTCTTCAGACTCTTCACCTGTTTCATTATCAGAACCTGACTCCTCTTCGGTTTCTTCCTCATTCTCATCTGTTTCTTCTGATTCCTCTTCACCACCAGGTACTTCAACGCTCGCAGTGGAAGGGTCACTATCTTCAGCTTCGCCGTCATCACTAACAGCTACTACCGTAAATTCATAGGAAGATCCTGGTTGAATCTGAGAAATTTCCATACTGCGGCTGTTGGTGCTTGTCAGTTCGCGGGCTTCTCCGCCATCGGTAGCGACTGACACATCAAACGTTACATCGTCAGTATCTTCATAATCCCATTCCAAGTCAATTGCTTCTGTATCTTCATTGAAATTAGCAGAAAGTCCCTCAACAGCATCGAGTTTATCAAACTGTTCTGACGTTTCCGTCGGTTTATTATCTACATGGAACAGCTCATTTACAATCTGGCTTTCCGGTGTGTAATCACTCGGAAGTTCAGCAGGGCGGGAACCGTCTTCAACATCAACCCATTCAACCGAATCAGGTCTTTGGAAATCCTCGGTATCTTTCCCCTCTGAGATTTGTCCCATGATCTCCTTAAATAGTTGACGAGGGATCTGCTGGGAGCTATCTGACAAGTTGACATTGTTATCACCGTAGCCAGTCCAAATGGAGACAGAATAATCGGTTGTGTAGCCACTGAACCACACGTCTGGAACGATGGATTCCTCGTCACTATTTTCTCTGTTGGTTGTACCCGTCTTACCGGCTACAGGCAGTCCGGGAACGTTGGCTGCTGTACCTGTTCCGTCACTCATTACCGTTTCGAGCATGGATGTGATCATATAAGCAGTGGAGTCACTCATCGCATTTTCAGATTCAGGAGTTAAGTCTGTAGACTCCCCATCAGATGATTCTACTTCCCGGACTGTATAAGGTTCATTGTACGTTCCATTATTGCCAAATGCTGCATATGCCCCGCTCATTTCTACAGGGTTGGTCAAGACTCCGCCGCCAATTGCGTCAGAGAGTACGAGACTGCCATCATCAGGAATCGTGAAACCCAACCCGGTTACAAAGTCTTCAGCATTATCTGTACCCGTTTCTTCCAGCATTTTAATAGCTGGAATGTTAAGTGAGCGGCTTAATGCGTATCTCATACTTACCCAGCCTCTAAATTCGCCATCGTAATTGTTCGGCTGCCAGCCATCGATATCAATTTCTTCGTCTTCAATCTGATGATAAGTTGACAGCTTTTCATTTTCAATGGCGGGTCCGTAGGCAGTAATCGGTTTAAACGTGGAGCCGGGCTGCCTGGAGATATCTGTAGCAAAATTATAGTTTCCTTTTGCATAGTCTCTTCCGCCACCGATTGCACGGATGGCGCCGGATTTCGTATCAGTTACTGATACACCGGACTGCAGCTCCTCATCCGGCCATGAAATTGACCCTTCGTCACTTAACGCCTGTTCTACATCTTCCTGTGCATTGGGGTCAATCGTTGTATAAATTTTAAGACCATCTTCATGGATGTTGGCTCCATCCATTTTTTCTTCGACTTCTTTTTCTACTTGGTCAATAAAAGCACGGTAAGGAGTACTTTCTTCGGATGGATCAGCCAAAAGATCCTCTACATTCGTCTGCTTGGCTTCTTCGGCTTCCTCTTCAGAGATTTTATCATGTTGAACCATTAAATTAAGCACCGTGTTCATACGATCCTGAGCCAAATCAGGGTTTTCGTATGGATCATATGCTGAAGGACGCTGCGGCATACCTGCCAGCAGGGCAGATTCAGGCAGGGACAAGTCATTTAAGTCATCCTTGCCGAAATAAGTTTCGGCAGCTTCTACAATCCCGTAAGCACCCTGTCCATAATAGATTTTATTTAAATACATTTCTAATATAGATTCTTTCGAATACTGCTGATCAAGCTTAATAGCTAAAAACTGTTCCTGTACTTTTCTTTCCAGAGTTTTATCTGCGGTTAAGTAAGAACGCTTGACCACCTGCTGAGTAATTGTACTTGCACCCTCTGAACCAAAACCGTTGGTTATGTTTGATAGAACAGCTGCACCGATTCTTCGAGGGTCAATCCCGAAGTGATCAAAAAAACGAACATCCTCTGTTGCTAGTACAGCATCAACTGTTTGATCAGGGAGGTCGTTATAACTTACCGGTGTTCTCCGTTCATCTCCGGCTACGTCGGTAATCAAGTTATCGTCTTTATCATAGATTTTAGAAGAAAAGGGATCAGATAATTGCGCTTCATCCAGGGAAGGTGCTTTGGCGATATAATAAGCAAACAGTGCACCTACTGCCAGCATAAGAACGATTCCAATAGTTAATAACGTCATGAAAATCGTTTTAAATGGTGGACGTTTTTTCCCTTTTGTTTTCTTAGTATTCTGCTGCTTTCTTCTTGCTGCTCTCGACTGACTTTCGTTGGCCATGTCGTCATTCCTCCATTCAAAAATAGAGCTTATCTAAAGCTTTGACGTAATCGACTCTGGCTTGATAATGAAAATGTATAAGAACTCCATTAGTTTTAATATCAAGATACGGAATCGACTTCCTGCCGTCATTTAATTGATCTTTCCAGCAGGAAAACAAATATTCCGCCGGCAGAAGGTAAGTTTCATCATGCACAGAGAATTTAACAATAAGAAAACATATACCTCCATGATGATGGCACTCCTTCATATGATCAATTTGATGCTGATGGATGTTACTTAAAGGAAAGGAAGTTTTATTCTTAGTCTCCTTTGCTTCAAAGTCTACGTAACGTCCCCGATAAACCCCGTTAAAATCTGTTGTAGAAGCTTGTTTAAAGTATGCTTCCTTAATGACAGCTGCACTTCGTCTGGGATAATCTACATTTACAATTTGTATAGGTGTAGGTTTTTTATGGATATTCGCAATTTTTGCATTACGATAATATTCGTTGGTCGCAGCAATGTCATCCTCTAAAGTCATTCCTCTGTTACTGAAATCAGGCCTGCTTTTTTTCTTTAGCGGCTGGCTAGAGGACTTTCTCCCATTAGGGTAGTTCACATATTTCCCTCCTAACTTCATGAGGGTATCATACCAAAAAAAGAACCGGGGGTGTTAACAAAATTTCCTCCTTTAGATGCCACTTAATTAACGATTGAAACGCACAAAAGGTTTCACTCTATTATACGACGTGGAACAAGTTACGACAAATTTTAAACGAGAAACATGGCGAATACAAATTAAAAATAAGCACTAAATATAAATTCGTATCTCAATAAGATTTTAAGGGGAGAATATGGATGAAAAACGCTGCTCGACAGCAGCGTTTCTAAGAACCTTATTATGTGGAAGGACGGTTTTCTCCAGCTAATTTTGGATTATCTGTTTTAGCCGGAACAGGTTTCTTTTTACTATTTTTCTTTTGCTCTTTAGCCACGTTATTTCCTCCTTATTTATTGAAATGTCTTTCTTTGTTGCATTAATTCTAGTTTTGTCATCCTTAAAGGAGTTATTCAATTGTACGAGAATAATTATGGCAAGAGCATTTTTAGGAGGAGATCAGATGAATAATAATGAGTCCGTATCCCGTGCTGCTTATGAACGTCAGTTTGTTCAGCTGAAGAAAAAATTTCATTTATTTGAGAAGAGACTTTCTTTAAAAGCTGATGAAATTGTATTTACGATGGCTGTATCCCACCGGAAAGAAATTGACCAGCTAAAAGAAGAGGTTATCCATTTAAGGGAACAGATTAAGGACCTAAAGAAAGAAAAGAAGGTAAGCTCCAAAAAGAATCTCCATCTCTCCTCAAGAAAAAAATCTGCAGGGTAGTTTTGCTTATTTCTTAAAACGTGTTATTGTTTGGTGAAAAAGGTTTGATTCTATATGAAGATACAAAAGCTAACGTTGGACGTAAAGGAATTGATTGATGAGCTTCATAAAAAATTTATGGAAACCGAGGGTCCAGTGGATAAAAATGACCATGATTTCTTTCATAATGTAAAGAAAGAGACAAAGCCACTGTTTGACCTCACCTTTATGTGGCTGGAAGCGGCTGAATCATTTGTGAAAAACCGAGGGATAAGTGTGCATCCAAACCAGGTAAAATCAACTCAGGAAAACATTGAAATGCTTATACTGCACAGCTATTACCTGGATATTGATAAAAAAAGATTTAAAGAGCTCCATCAATCTTCTCATTATGTACTTGATATGATATTAACTGATATAGATAAACAAAAAGAGGCTGGGACATAAGTAAAGCAATGATGTCAAAAACGAACATTTGTATAAACGCAGATGATTAGCGCAGCTAAAATGCGAAGACTCCTTTGGGAACAGCACGAGCCGAAGATCCCGGAGGATAGCGTTCTTTACTTTCTGAAGAAGCTTATGGCCGTGCCCACGCAAAGCGAAGCATTTTGACGGAGCAATAGTGTGAATTCTCTTTAACATAAATAATCCGAACTGATTTCTACAAAATCATTCGGATTATTTATGTTTTATACGATTTTTTTCGACTTCTTTTTGTTTTATCTGGAGCGAATGCGATCAAGTATTAAATAAAAAGCAGGTATTAATATAAGAGTTAAGCTTGTCGAGAAAAGGAGTCCAGACACTATCGAAATGGCTAATGGTTTAAATAAAACATCACCTGTAAAGATGACAGGGGTTAAAGCTGCTATGGAAGTAATAGAAGTTAGAAGGATCGGTCTTATTCTCGCCCGTCCAGCTTCGACTATACTTTGCTGAATAGATGAATAGCTCTTTTTGTTTTGTTCGATGAATTCAATCAGGATCACAGAGTTTCTTACCACGATCCCTGAGAGCGAGACAATTCCTAATACGGCTAGAAAACTTAATGGTTCGTTTGTGATAAACAAGCCAATAATTGATCCGGTTACAGCTATAAATATGCTGCTCGTCACTAAAAACGGCATGGTAAGCGAATTAAATTGTAATGCAATCGTACCGTAGATAAGGAATAATACAATGACAAAAAGTTTAGAAACTTCTGCAAAAAAGTCAGATTGAGCATCGGATTGTCCAGTTTCCTCCAAGGTATATCCTTCAGGGAGATCCTCACTAAGCGAATCAATATCATCTTGAACCGAAGCTGTAAAGTCAGACTCACTTCCTGTTAAAGGATAAGCTTCTATTGTAACTGTCCGCTCGCCGTCAAGATGAGGAATTACACCAATTTGTTCTAATTCATTTACACTGAGAATTTCTTTTAATGTAAATTCCCTTGGAGCTGCATCATCTTCGGCTTCACCGATAATTGTAATGTCGTCTAATGCTAATTTTTCATTGTTATTATCTTCAAGTATTAATTGAACAGGGAGCCGGGCGTTGCCATTATCAAAAGTTCCCAGCGGAATGCCTGTATTAGCCAGCTGTAATTGAGAAGATACTGTCTCTACAGGAATATTGTTTTCTGCTAATAATTCACGGTCGGGCTCATATTGTTTAATTGGCTGCAGCGTGCCAGTGTCAATTGTAACGATCTCTGTGTCTTCTAACTGTTCCAAATGTTCTTTTACAGCTTCTGCTTGCTCTGCAAGCGTATCAATATCCGGTCCCTGCAGCTTAAGCTCTGCAGGAGGTGATGGGGGAGGACCGGAAACTATAGTATCCAAAAATATTTCAGCATCAGGAAATTCTTCTCTTAACTGTTTTTCCCAGTCTCTAATAAATTCCACAGCACTTGAAGCTTCACGGTCCACACGGACGAGAAGCTGCCCCGTATTCTCTCCAGATTGGCTTAATGTTTCACTAAATAAGTTTGGTAACCCCGACCCTGTGTACACTGCAGTTTCTGTAACACTATCTACGTTAGAAGTTATGAATTCTTCCATGGTTTCCAGCTGCGCTTCAGAGTTTTCAATCGTTGTACCTTGTGGAAATTTAACCGAAATTGTAACTTCTGGACGATCGGCTGCCGGGAAAAACTCAAATGGAATTCTTATGACCAGCAAAGATAGTAATACACATACTACAATTCCTGCAATACCTGTCCGAATTGGTCTTTTAACTATCTTTGGAAGCAGCCGGTCAGCATACCCGGTTTCTATACGTTTAAAAAGATCGCTGAGAAGCCCTGTTTTAGTATTTCTCATATTATGAAGGTTTCTTCTTTTGGCAAACTGTACTGTGGGAATTAAAGTGAGTGCAATAAAAGTAGACCCAATTATAGTAAATATTAATAAGCTTGGTAAAGCACGAATGAATTCACCGTTTGAACCTGAAATGAAAGTAAGAGGGAAGAAGCTGAATACGATCATAAGGGTAGAAGTAATGATCGATTTTTTTACTTCCCTTACTCCATTAACGGTCCCTTCTAAAGCAGAATCTCCAAGCTGAAATCTTCTTTGGATATTTTCATTTACTACAATAGCGTCATCAACGAGAATTCCTATTGCAATTATGGCACCAATGACTGAGATTTGATTAAGATCAACCCCTATATACGGCAGGGGAATTAATCCTATTAATATAGAGATTGGTATAGCTGCTGCAGCTAAAACAGCTGAAGATAAAGGGAGTCCAATAACCAAGATGATAACTACGGCAAATAATGAAATTGCAAATGAGGTAATTAAGTTAGAAAATACTTCATCTATAACCGTACTCTGAGTATAGAATTGATCGACGGTCATTTGCTTAGGCAAGTCCTCTGACAAACTCTGTATTTTTTTGTCAATCTCTTCTTGAAGAGCAGAAATATTGCTTCCTTTATCGGCAAGAATCGTAAAAGTTAAAGCACTCTGACCCTTAAAGCTAATTAAATCTTCTTCCTCATTATTTTCAATTCCTACGTCTCCAATGTCGCCTAAAGTCACCGGATCTCCGTTTCCATCAATAGAAATTGCTAATTCTTCATATTCAGCAAGTTCGCTGTATTTTTCGAAGGATAGTTGGTAACGTTTTTCATTATCTTCTTCAGTGCCAATGGCAGCAGGTGATAACTCTTGCTCTACTGCCTCAATCACCTGCTGGGGTGTTATTTGAAATTCCTCAAGTGAATTATTTTCCAGTGAGATAGTAACCTTTTGATCTTGAATTCCTTTAATTTCCACATCGCTTATTCCATTAATGGCAGAGAGCTGTTCTTTCCACTGCACTGCAGTATCTCTCATTTTGTAAAGTTCATCATGTGAATCGGCCAGCATGTGATAAGCAGCTACTGGTGAGGAATTTTCGCCTTTATTGATGCTCGGAGGCTCAGCTTGATCCGGGAACGAACTGGAGGCATCAGCAGCAGCCTGCTGAATTTCATTATTAACAGTGTCGCTGTCAGCATTTTCGCTGAGGGAGGCAGTAATTGTTCCAAATCCTTTCGTTGAATTTGATGTTAATTCTTCGATTCCGCTAATATCCAGAAGTTCTTCTTCCACAGGATTAATGATTGCCCGCTCTACCTCCTCTGGAGATGCCCCCGGGTAAGTGGTAGAAATAGTAGTTACGTTAACACTGATTTCAGGGATTTCACGTTTGGGAAGCTGGAAATATGTAAAAACCCCGGTAAAAATAAGGATTATAATAAGAAGCCAGATCATTTTTCTATAAATTATCACCTGTTTCATTTCGAACCTCCATAATTAATAGTAGAAAAGATAATTCCAGTATAAACTTATTTTTGACACTTGTGTCAAAAATAAGTTTATCAATGTGCCAGGATTATAAAAAAGGTGAAAACGCTTTACAATTATGTTTCATTCTTTTATAATTATCTTCCCAATAAAGGGGGAGGTAATGATGGATACTCAACGTTTAATTAAGGAAGCAATAAAAATTAGAGACAAAGCCTACACACCTTATTCAAAATTTAATGTGGGGGCGGCACTATTAACAAAAGACGGTACTTTATATACTGGCTGTAATATTGAAAACGCAGCTTACCCTGTCACCTGCTGTGCTGAAAGAGTTGCTATTTTTAAAGCTGTTTCTGATGGGCATTACGAATTTAAGGAACTGGCTGTAGTAGCTGATACTGCCCGGCCTGTTCCGCCCTGCGGTTCATGTCGGCAAGTTATGAGTGAGTTCTTCCACCCGGATTTAACTATTCATCTCACGAATTTAACTGATACCGTGAAAACTGTGAAGATGTCTGAACTTTTACCTTTTTCATTCTCACCGGATGATTTAATCAGAAAAGAGTCTTAGAAAGGCTGCCCTGATCTAGGCAGCCTTTTCTCAATGGCAGAGTACCGGTGAAAGGAGAGCCTATGAAAACTATTGTTATCACGGGTTATAAACCTATGGAATTAGGTATTTTTAAAAACGATGATCCCAAAATTAACATCATTAAATCAGCTGTGAAGAAGAAACTTATCAATCTAATTGATGAAGGGCTGCAATGGGTTATTATCTCTGGACAGATGGGGGTTGAACTTTGGACCGGAGAAGTGATAATTGAACTTAAAGAAGAGGATTATGATATTAGCTTAGGAATATTACCTCCTTTTTCAAATCAGCAGTCAAGGTGGCCGGAAGCCATGCAGCTTGCTTATGAACAATTGATTGAACAGTGCGATTTTTATAAAGAAATTTATGAAAAAAATTATGAAGGTCCTCATCAATTCAGGGCTAGAGATCAATTCTTTATCGAGCATTCAGATGGATGTGTAGTACTTTTTGATGAAGAAACCCCTGGCTCGCCCAAATATCTGATAGACTTAATTAAAAAATTTCAAGAGCACCATGATTATGTCCTCTTGTTTATTACCCCGTCAGACTTGGAAGAGACGGCTGAAGAAATAAGGATGATGAACCCTGACTACTGGAGCCAGTAGCAGGGTAAACTGTGAATATGAACAGAAGTGCCTGCTGGAAACAAATATAAAATTGACAATACTCTCTGGATTTGAAAAAATATAAGTAATGTGCTGAACAGAGGTGATAAAAATGAGTGGAGATAAGTACAATTTAGATGGAAAAGCTATTTTAGAAAAAGATTTCAAAACATCAATGCGAGGATATAACCAAGAAGAAGTGGATGAATTCTTAGACATTATCATTCAAGACTATGAAAAATTCCAAAAAGAAATTGAACAGCTTCGGAGCGAGAACAACCGGTTAAAAAAATACTCTTCACGTGATGAAGCGCCGACACAACGCACACGACCTGTCAATAATACTCAAAATCATCAAGTAAATTACGATATTCTTAAACGCGTCTCTAACCTTGAAAAAGCAGTGTTTGGAAAGAAATACGCTGAAGAGTAACCAAAAAATAACAGGTGATTTTTAGATTAGAATATGCTATTATAGTAGGACTTGCTTTCAATAGCAAAAAACAATGAATATTGAATACTCGGGTAATCGCTGCATTGGTTATCTATGCAGAGGAAAGTCCATGCTCGCACAAGCTGAGATGCTTGTAGTGTTCGTGCTTGACGAAATCATAAGTCAAGGTAGCTTAAAAGCTGACGGCAGGGAAAATACCTACGTTCTTTTTGGATAAGGTATGACTACCTTGAAAGTGCCACAGTGACGAAGCTGAAATAGAAATATTTCAGGTGGAACGAGGTAAACCCCGCGAGCGAGCAACCCAAATTAAGGTAGGGGCACTTTTGGATGGGAATTCAACCTGAAAAAAGGCCGCGTAAAGCGGCAGATAGATGGTTACCACCGGAGTACGAGGTTGACCACCGCTTGCAGTACTAAGGAACAGAACATGGCTTACAGAGTATTCAATCGGTCATTGATCATCACAGAAAACCCTTCTCAAAAAGCCAATTGCTTTTTAGAAGGGTTATTTTTTTGAATATGAAACAGTACAATAAATCGTTGCAGCATACTAGGAGGTAAAGGATGTCACCAAAAGTTACATTAATTGCAACTGCAGCCATGGGGATAGAAGCATTTGTGGCTAGAGAAGTCAAAGCCCTCGGCTATGAAGAGGTAAAGGTTGAAAATGGACGTGTTATATTTGAAGCGCCTGTTTCTGCTATTCCAAGAGCTAATTTGTGGCTTCGAACAGCTGACAGAGTACGGTTATTAGTCGGAAGGTTTAAAGCATTCAGCTTTGATGAGCTGTTTGAAAGCACAAAAGCATTGCCCTGGGAACAATTCATAACGGAAGATGGTGAATTTCCGGTTGTAGGGAAATCTGTTAAATCGAAACTATACAGCGTCCCTGATTGTCAGGCAATCGTTAAAAAAGCGATTGTGGAAAGGTTAAAGCAAAAATACGGAGTAGCTTCTATTTTAAAAGAAACAGGAGCATTTCACCGAGTTGAAGTTGCCATTCACAAAGATGAAGTGTTACTTACCATAGATACATCAGGAAGTGGGTTACACAAGCGGGGATATCGAGTAGGTCAGGGTGAAGCACCATTAAAAGAGACACTGGCAGCCGCATTAATTCAGACGACAAACTGGAAGCCGGATATGCCTTTCGTAGACCCTTTCTGCGGGTCTGGAACTATTCCGATTGAAGCAGCCTTAATCGGGCAGAATATTGCTCCGGGCTTTAATAGAGAGTTTGCCTCAGAAAACTGGGGATTTATTGATGAATCTCTGTGGGAGGAAGCGTTTCAAGAAGCAGAAGACTGTGCCCATTATGATCAGCCATTAGACATCACAGGATCCGACATTAGTCATGAAATGATTGATATTGCCAAAACGAATGCCATAGAAGCTGGTCTTGGAGACTTAGTGAAATGGAAGCAAATGCAGGTGAAGGATTTTAACCCGAGAAAAGGTAATGGTTATCTTATCGGCAACCCTCCTTATGGCGAAAGGATGGGGGATAAGGAAGAAGTTGAAAACATGTATCGGGACTTAGGCACCATTATGAGAGATTATCCTTCCTGGAGTGTATATATCTTAACTTCCAACGAAAACTTTGAAGGTTTGTATGGACGTGAAGCAACGAAGAAGCGGAAATTATTTAATGGATTTATTAAAACGGACTACTATCAATTCTTCGGCAAAAACATTAAATAGGGGGATTGTCTTTTGACTCAATTAACGGAGAATCGTTTTTGGGAATTATTAAAGGAGCAGTCAGCATATGAGGAAGCAATCGGGTTAATGGCGTGGGATTTACGCACGAAAGCACCCAAAAAAGGAATGGAGAATCGGTCGGAAGTTATAGGAGTCCTTGCACAGCAGGTTCATGAAATACAGACAAGTGACGAGATGCGGGAGTTAATCGAAACATTAAAACAACACGAGGCCTCTCCTAAACTACTCGCTGCTTTAGACAATTCAAAAGAAACGTATGAACGGACGAAGAAAATTCCGACAAGATTATATAGAGAATTCGTAACACTGCAGACCTCATCAGAATCAAAATGGGCGGAAGCGAAAGAAAACAATGATTTTAAGAGCTTCCAGCCTTATCTTGAAGAATTAGTTCGTTATAATCAGGAATTTGCACGATTATGGGGGTTTGAGGAGCATATTTATGACGCTCTGCTACACAATTACGAGCCGGGTGTAACAGTAGCGAAACTTGATCAAGTCTTCCCTAAAGTAAGAGACGAATTGACGAATTTATTATCTAAAATTCAGACCTCCAGTATAAAGCCTGACTCCACTTTACTTACAGGCCATTTCCCTAAAAAAATGCAGGAACAATTCAGTGAAGAAATTCTTAAGCGGATGTGTTATGACTTTGAAGCAGGCCGTCTGGACGAGACGATTCACCCATTTGCTATCGGTTTAAATGTAAACGATGTTCGCGTAACAACTAAGTATGATGAAAAGGATTTTCGTACAGCCGTGTTTGGGACCATTCATGAGGGAGGACATGCTCTCTATGAGCAAAACATAGATCCTGATTTATCGTTTACTCCTTTAGCTGACGGGACCTCCATGGGACTTCATGAATCTCAATCTTTATTTTGGGAAAATTTTATTGCAAGGAGCCGGGAGTTTTGGGAGAAGCATTACAATCTTTTCCAGACTTTTGCTCCAGAGCGGTTCCAGCAAGTAGCACTGGATGATTTTTTTCTAGCTGTAAACGAGATAAAACCCTCACTCATTCGAATTGAGGCTGATGAACTAACCTACTGTCTTCATATTATGGTGCGTTATGAATTGGAGAAAGGGTTAATCAGTGGAGATATTCAAGTTCACCAGCTGCCGGAATTATGGAATGAGAAAATGGAGTCGTATTTAGGAATTACACCTTCAAACGACTCAGAGGGAGTTCTGCAGGATATTCACTGGGCTGGAGGAGACTTTGGATATTTTCCTTCTTATGCTTTAGGGTACATGTATGCTGCACAGTTCAATAGAGCGATGGAGAAAGAGGTAGATGTAGCAGGTGCTGTGAAGTCAGGGGAGTTTGAAGTTATTAAGAAATGGCTTTCCAAGCGAATTCATAAGTATGGTAAGACGAAGAAACCTCTAGCTATTCTTGAAGAAGTAACTGGAGAAGGCTTAAATCCTGATTATCTCGTTGCGTATTTAACAGAAAAATACAAGAAAATTTACCAGTTTTAAATAGAAAACGTGTGCAGTTTTTTTAAGGCCGTCGAGTTCTCAATGTTCTTTTTTATACTCTGAGAGGAAACTTAAGCAGTTTCCTCTTTTTATATTAAACAGGATAATTTATGAAGATTATGCCACCTTAATGAATAAAGAGGTGGAATTCTATGGCTTATATCATATCGTGTGGACTTAAAGAAGCAGAATTTAATTATGAGCAGTCAGACATTCAGCATCTGATTGAACAGATCTTTCCCTTAAAAGAATCGGATAAAAAGAAATTAATGCCTGTTTTTAATAATAGTGATATTACTTATAGACAACTTGCTTTTCCGTTAAACTGGTATAGAGAAGAACGACAACTTAAAGAAGTAAACGAAGCGTACTGTGATAAAGTAATTGATTATAGTAAGCAGGCAGTTCTAAAATGTTTATCGAATCCTTCTTACTTAGTAAAAAGCATCAACACTGAGGAAATAGATCATATCTTATTTGTGTCTTCGACAGGGATCTCCACCCCGACCATTGATGCTTATTTAATTGATGAGCTTGGGTTACGGGAAGATGTGAAAAGAACACCAATTTTTGGACTGGGCTGTGCCGGGGGTACAAGTGCAGTAGGGAAAGCTTTTGATATTCTTAAAGGCTCCCCCAAAAGCAACATATTAGTCATCTGTGTAGAGCTGTGCAGTGTTACTTTTCAACATAACGATGCAAGAGTAAGTAATTTTGTCGGTTCAGCATTGTTTGGTGATGGTGCCTCGTGTCTTTTGTTAGCCGGGGAAGAATCACAGCTTCTTAAATATCGAGCTTCCCCCATCCCTAAAGTAACCTCATCGAGTACGAAAACCAAACCTAATAGTCAGTCCGTAATGGGGTGGAGAGTAGTCAACACAGGTTTTGAAGTCATCTTTAAAAAAAGCATACCTAAATTGGTTAAAACTTTCTGGAAAGAGCATATAGAAGAACGAATCGCCGAATTGGACATAAAGGTAGAGGAAATGCCTTTCATTGTGGCTCATCCCGGGGGTAGGAAAGTAATCGAAGCTTTTGTCTCTACACTGGGAGTTGATGAAAAACTGGTGATGGATTCAAAAGCTATATTACAGCAGCATGGCAATATGTCATCTCCCACCGTTCATTTTGTTCTGAATAGAATTATGGAGACAAAGCCCGCTTCAGGTACAAAATCTTTTATGACTTCCCTTGGGCCCGGCTTTACTTCTGAGATTGTTAGTCTGGAGTGGAAATAAAATGTGGTTATTTCTCTTTTTAGTCAGCCAGCGTTTAGTAGAACTGGTGATCGCGTGGCGGAATAAAAAATGGATGCTTAAAAGAGGAGGAAAGGAAGTAGAGGCCGGCCATTATCATCTGTTCATCTGGCTACATGCTCTCTTTTTTACGGCCTTATTTGCTGAGTGGTACTTCCTTAAAGAGGAAACGTTATGGCTTGCTCCCTTTTTAATGATTTCCTTTTTAATTTTACAAGCCTTAAGAATATGGTGCATTGCTTCACTCGGGAGAAAATGGAACACTAGAATTATCGTTATTCCTGGAGAGCCGCTTATAGAAAGAGGCCCCTACCAATTTGTTAAACATCCCAACTATGTGATCGTCTTTTTTGAACTTCTCATTATCCCTCTTATTTTTCAAGCTTTTGTAACCGCCGTAATCTTTCCTTTGCTTCATCTTATAGTTCTAAGTGTACGCATACCTGCAGAGGAAAGAGCGTTATCAGGTGATTTCGAATGATTGATAGTTTTACCGATTTTAAGCCAGGTGATTCCCACTTGGTTTATTATTTTGTATACTGGGGTAGAAAGAATTTTGTCGAAATAGGGTAATAGATAAGGAGACTGTTATGAAGCCATCTCACTCATTAGCTTATTATTTGGAAGACTTATGGTCGAGGGGGTTTAAGTTGTCGGATGAACATGTGCGCTTTATTTATTTTGGTAAAAACTCTACAAATACAGAAGACTGGAAAGTGATTTTAGCTCTTCAAATGACTTTAAAATTTCAGCAGAAATTTGACCCCAGCTTTTACATAAGTGTGTTGGAGCTTATAGCTGATAAGGGCGTAACATCTAAAAAAACTGCTTATCAAACACTTGAAAAAAGAGGATTTTCTAATATGGAGACTAAAAGAAGAACCAGCCACTAGCTGCTGGTTTTCCCTTTTTTCAACCCTCAGCCCTGCAATCTTTTTCCTTCCGCACGCAAAGGGATATAAAATACTAGTAGTAGAGAAACCCCTTCTGCTACTGATTCTTCTTTAATTCCTTTCTGGCTAACGCGTCCGCGTGTTTATTATCCTTATCAGGAATCCATTTATAAAATACATAAGAGAAATTCCCATGTAATTCTAATATTTGTTTAAGAAGGGGAGAGTACACCGGGTTCCTGCAATGCTCAGCATCAGCTGAACGCACGACAAGCTGGGAATCACTCCGAATAGAGATGATTTCCCCTGCGAAATGGTCTTTGCAATATAGTAAGGCATGAATAACAGCTAAAAATTCAGCTTCGTGATTTGAGCATACTCCTAGATACTTACTAAATTGATGATGCTCTTTAATATAAATACCAGCTGCACTTGCTCCCGGATTGCCGGCAGTCGCTGCGTCAGTGTAAACTTCTATCATTTATAAAACTCCTTCTTAACAAGAATGGAAGGATTTTGCTGCACGATATTTCAAAATCCAGCTAAATAGACCCTGCCTGGCAGCTATCCGATCATTTAGTCCTACACAACTTCATAGAATAACTATGTGTATATGTTGCTCATACTATATGAGCTCTCTTTATTTTGGTGAAGGGAGAAGCTTTTAAACCTCATGAATCAACAGTTTTCTATTATAATTCCATGCTTTGATGATTTCAATTAAATTCTTCAGTAACTTATAATCCGTGTACAATAGATATAGATTGTTCATATAAAGGAGCTGTCCCTTATGAAATCTGATATTGAAATTGCTTTAGAATCCACTTTGTGGCCAATTAAAAATGTGGCCGAACAATTGTCGCTCAGTGAAAATGACTGGGAACCTTTTGGTCACTATAAAGCCAAACTTTCTACGACTATTATAAATGATAGAGAAACTAAGTCAGATGGAAAAGTTATTCTTATTACCTCGATTAATCCAACTCCTGCAGGCGAAGGGAAATCGACTGTTACTGTGGGGTTAGGTCAGGCTCTTTGCCAGCTTAATCAAAAAGCCATTATTGCTTTAAGAGAACCTTCACTCGGTCCAACGATGGGAATAAAGGGGGGGGCCTGCGGCGGCGGCTATTCTCAAGTTCTGCCGATGCAGGATATTAATCTTCATTTCACAGGTGATCTTCACGCGATCACATCGGCGAACAACGCCCTATCAGCCTTTATAGATAATCATATCCATCAAGGGAATGAGTTACATATTGATCCTAGACGAGTCAGCTGGAAGCGGGTTATGGATTTAAACGACAGGGCCCTTCGGGAAGTAGTTGTGGGTCTTGGGGGCCCCGTGAAAGGTGTTCCACGGCAGGACGGGTTTACGATCACGGTGGCCTCAGAAATTATGGCGATTCTATGCTTGGCTGACGGTCTTGAAGATTTAAAACGACGACTGGCCGCCATTATTATCGGGTACACCTATGATAAACAACCTGTTACCGTTTTGGATCTCGGTTTTGAGGGTGCATTAACCCTGCTGCTTCATCAAGCAGTCAAGCCAAACTTAGTACAGACGGTAGAGAATACACCGGCAATTATCCATGGAGGTCCATTTGCTAATATCGCTCATGGCTGTAACAGTTTAATCGCGACGAAATCCGCTGCTAAGCTCGGTGATTATGTCGTTACCGAAGCTGGTTTTGGTGCTGACCTTGGAGCTGAAAAGTTTTTAAATATAAAAACACGAGCAGGAAACTTCAAGCCTGCTGCTGTCGTAATAGTTGCAACGGTCAGAGCACTAAAAATGCACGGAGGAGCAGCGGTAAAAGACTTAGCTGAAGAGGATGTCGAAGCATTAAAAAAAGGGACCGATAACTTAAAGAAACATATGGAGACCATTGAGCAGTTCAACCTTCCGTATGTTGTGGCAATTAATCACTTTCCAACGGATACCGGACAGGAAATTAATTATTTAAAAAAATGGTGCTCGGCTCAGGGCGCTGAATTTTCTTTAACGGAAGTGTTTGCTAAAGGAGGGGCCGGCGGACTTGACTTAGCCAAAAAAGTTATCGAGTGCTGCAAGAAGGATAAAGGAGCTATGACCTACACTTATGAGCTGAAAGATTCTGTAGAGGAGAAAATTCGAAAGATTGCTGTTAAAATATACGGAGCGGCCCGAGTTGAATTTACTCCTTCTTCCCGCAGGCAGCTGAAACAAATTGAAGAGCATGGTCACAATGATCTGCCGGTCTGCATGGCGAAATCTCCTTATTCACTTTCAGATGACCCTGCGTTATTAGGTCGGCCACGCGGATTTACGATTACAGTAAAGGAATTAAGAGTTTCTGCAGGCGCCGGCTTTATCGTGGCTCTAACAGGTGACGTGATGACAATGCCGGGGCTTCCAAAGAAACCCGCTGCATTAAAAATGAATGTCCAGGAGGACGGTTCGATAACGGGGCTTTTTTAAGTTACTAGAGAAGGAGGTAGAAGCATGATAAGGATTGGCTTAACAGGGTGGGGGGATCACGCTTCACTTTACCCTGATCAAACGAAGCCTGAAGAAAAACTTGGAGTGTATGCTTCCCATTTTCCTGTAGTAGAAGTTGATACAGCTTTTTATGCCATACAGCCTGTTAAGCACTATGAAAAATGGCTGAATCAAACTCCAGATGAATTCTCTTTTGTTATTAAAGCATTCCAACAGCTGACGGGACATGACCGCGAGACAAGGACGATTCAGGAAGCTAAGGATATTATTAAAGCGTATGAAGAGTCGATACAGCCTGTTGTTGAATCTGGCAGAGTACAAAGTCTGCTTTTTCAATTCCCTCCTTGGTTTGACGTAAGAAAAGAGCATATCCAGAAGCTGAGACTAATCAAAGAATGGTTAGAACCCTATCCGCTTGCTTTGGAGTTTAGAAATCAAACGTGGTTTAACGAAAAATATAGAGAACAGACGTTGAAATTTATGAAAGACTATCAGTGGATTCATACCATTTGTGACGAGCCTCAAGCAGGGGATGGGTCTGTACCATTAGTGGAAGCGGTCACTCATCCTGCCCAGTCTCTCGTAAGGTTCCACGGACGTAACCTGCATGGATGGAATAAGAACGGACGTAAAGATTGGCGGAAAGTCCGATTTCTTTACCGTTATAACGAACAGGAATTATTAGAATGGGTCCAGAGAGTCAAGAGACTTCAAAATGAAGCGGAAAAGATTACATTGTTGTTTAATAACAACTCAGGCGGCGATGCTGCTGATAATGCTAAACAGCTGCAATCACTACTTAATATAGAATATAAGAATTTGAATCCGAGGCAAATGGATCTTTTTCAATTTTAGAGGTGAAATATGAGAGAAGAACGTATCCTCGAACTAGTGCAGCAATATGTAAATGATCATTTTGAACATGAGCCTTCAGGACACGATTATTACCATATGAAACGAGTAGCGAAATGGGCGGGAACACTAGCCTTTCATGAAGGCGCGGACTCTTTTACCGCAGAACTTGCCGGATGGCTGCATGATATTGGTGATTCGAAGCTGTTTGATGATCCTGATTCAATCTATAAGGAATTAGATCAATTTCTTAGTTCAATCCAGATCTCTCCATCCAAAAGAGCAGTTATTTTTGATATTATTAAAAATATATCTTTTTCTAAAGGACAGGTTCCCGAGTCAATTGAAGGGAAAATTGTACAGGATGCAGACCGGTTAGATGCTATAGGTGCAGTAGGTATTGCACGCACATTCGCTTATGGCGGTTTGAAGAAGCAGTTAATTTATGATGAAAACGATCATTACTCGTCATCTATTCAGCACTTTTATGATAAACTGCTGCATCTCAGCAGCGGGATGCACACGAAGAAAGCTCAGGAGGAAGCAAGGAAACGACATGATTTTATGGAACAATATTTGCGGCAATTTTTAGATGAATGGAACAGCGTAGAAAGAGCAGGTGAAGAAAAATGACAAATGAAAGCAGTTACCTGGCGCTTTGTGAGGAAGTCTTGAACAAAGGGGCAGTTAAAGGAGATCGAACAGGAACGGGAACGCAATCTATATTTGGCTGCCAAATGAGATTCAACCTTGAGGAAGGCTTTCCACTGTTGACAACCAAGCGGGTCCCTTTTCGATTAATTGTAAGTGAATTGTTGTGGTTTATTAAAGGTGATACAAACATTCGCTATTTACTGCAGCATAACAACAATATCTGGAATGAATGGGCTTTTCAATCCTATATTGAGAGTGATGAGTACCAGGGACCTGATATGTCAGACTTTGGGAGACGAAGCCAGCTGGAAGAGGATTTTAAAATGGAATATGACAAACAAATGAATCATTTCAAAGAAAAGATTTTAACAGATGATTCTTTCAGTGAGCGTTTTGGCAGTCTTGGCGCGGTATATGGTAAACAGTGGAGAGCGTGGCAGACTTCCCGAGGAGAGACAATTGATCAACTAAAGGATGTAATCAATAATATTAAACAGAACCCTGATTCTAGAAGGCATATTGTAACGGCTTGGAATCCTGAAGATGTTCCATCCAATATGGCTCTGCCGCCTTGTCATATGATGTTTCAATTTTATGTAGCTGATGGGAAGCTGTCATGTCAGCTGTACCAAAGAAGCGCTGATATTTTTCTAGGAGTTCCATTTAACATAGCAAGCTATGCTTTGTTAACTCACCTTATTGCCAGAGAATGCGGGCTTGCTGCGGGAGAGTTCATCCACACTTTAGGTGATGCCCATATTTACTCCAATCACGTGGAACAGATTAATAAGCAGCTGTCCCGCGATATAAAAGAAGCCCCGTCTCTATGGCTTAACGACGAAAAAACCAGCGTTTTTGATTTCGAAATAGAAGATATTAAAATAGAAAACTATGACCCGCACCCAGGCATTAAAGCGCCGGTAGCAGTTTAAGAAAAGGTTGAGGTGAAGCTATGATTTCATTTGTATTCGCTATGGATCAAAATCGTGTTATCGGAAAGGATAACGATCTGCCCTGGCATATCCCGAGAGATTTTAAGTTTTTTAAAGAGAAAACATGGGGACAGACGATTATTATGGGGAGAAAAACGTTTGAATCGTTCGGAAAACCTCTTCCTGAGCGCAGGCATATTATTGTCACGTCCAATCCTGATTATGAAGTAAAAGACTGCGAAATATATCATTCCATTGATGACATCCTTCGTTTGAACGAGACCTATCCAGAAAAAGAATGGTTTGTTATTGGAGGCAGTGTTTTATTTGAGAAAATGCTTTCGCATGCTGATCGTATGTATATGACTTATATTGATTATACTTTTGAAGGGGATACTTTCTTCCCCGATTATAATGAAGCCGATTGGCATTTGATAGAGGAGAATAAGGGAATTAAAGATGATAAAAACCCTTACGATTATTATTTTAGAATCTACGATCGTGTGAGACTATAAGTATGGAGAATGTAAGCGGAGCTATTCTGGCAGGCGGTGGATCAACTAGAATGGGTCGTGACAAAGCCGGCCTTTCTTTAGGGGACAGGTCCGTGATTGAAAGTATTTACCGGGTTATGAGTCAAGCTTTTTCCAATATTATTATCAATCGCAGCAGACCTCTTACACTTAATGCGGTTTACATTGAAGATTATTATAAACAACACGGTCCGTTAGGCGGCCTGCATGCTGTTTTATCATCAGCCGGGTCAGAGTATGTGTATGTGACTGCTTGTGACACTCCGTTTATACAAGGTGAAGTGATTCAATTTTTAAGGACAAGCCTGACGCCTGGTATTGATGCTGTTGTCCCCGTTTACGAAAAAAGGGTGCAGCCGCTTGCAGGCATATATCATACACGCGTTGAAAAATATTGCGCACAGCTGCTGGAAGAAGGAGAAAGAAAAATGCAGTCTCTTTTAGATCAAATTAACGTTCTGTATGTCGCTGATTTCCCCGGCATCAGTGATTCAAACCTTTGCTGGCATTTTTTTAATATGAATTCCCGGGAGGACTATAGAACCGCTCTGGAAAAAATACGTACAGAATAAAGACATGCACGTACAAACGTGATATGATAGACGCAGGACTGACGCAGATGAATGCATTTACAACAAAAATTCAGGTTAGATACTTATTTATAAGGAAGGTGGCCTCTCATGCTTTCAAGTATTGGGATCCCTGGTTTAATTTTAATTTTAGTGATAGCTTTAGTTATTTTCGGTCCTAAGAAACTTCCGGAGATCGGCAAAGCTACCGGTGAAACTTTAAAAGAATTTAAAAAATCGGCACGTGATCTTACTGGCGATGTTAAAGAAGATGTAAATGAAGCGAAAAATATCATAGACGATAAGAAATAAATCGTCCTAATGGAGTGTTGATACATGTTTTCAAACATTGGCGTTCCTGGTCTGCTGCTTATTTTAATTATTGCATTAGTTATTTTTGGTCCGGCCAAGCTCCCTGAAATTGGGAAAGCTTTCGGAAGTTCTTTAAAAGAGTTTAAGAAAGCTGCAGGAGATATGATGTCAGATGATCCATCAACCAAAAATAAAGACAAAAATGAAAATAAGAAGATGTAAGGGGAACTCCCTTACATCTTCTTTATGTAAGGGCATCTGTAAAAGCTTGGAGGTTTATAAATGACAGACCTTAAAAACAGCAGTCAAGATATAGAAATGAATATGACGGATCACCTAAGTGAGTTAAGGAAACGTATCATTTATTCTCTTCTCTCTTTTGTTGTATTCTTCATAGCAGGATTTATTTATATACGGGATATTTATGGGTTTCTAGAAGCTGATATACCTATTAAGTTGAGTGTGACAAGCCCGGGAGAAGTGGTATGGATCTATTTTACCCTTGCGAGTATCATAGCCTTAATCGGCTCTCTTCCTTTGCTCTGCCTGCAGCTGTGGCTTTTTATAAAGCCGGCGTTGACTCCTAAGGAGAAAAAAGCATCACTTGCTTATATTCCCGCCGTTTTTCTATTATTTGTGGCCGGGCTTGGATTTGGATATACCGTATTTGTCCAATTAATTCTTCCATTTCTCTTATCGTTAAATGAGGGAATGTTTAATGAATTATTTACAGTTGAACGTTATTTTCGATTTGTTTTTCGCGTGACGATTCCTTTTGCGATATTATTTGAGATTCCTATAATTGTTATGTTTTTAACAAGCCTGGGCATTGTTACGCCTGAATGGTTATCCAAAATTAGAAAATACGCATATTTCGTTCTTATTATTATAGGTACCATGATTACTCCGCCAGACTTTATCCTGCAGATTGTAGTGGCCATTCCATTAATCCTGCTTTATGAAGTAAGTATTATATTATCGCGGATGGTTTATCGTAAGAAGCTTAAAGCTCATCGGGAATTTATGGAGGATCAGGAGGAATAAGACTGATCCTTTATTTTTGCTTCATTCTGTGAAACGTGATAAAAGTATAGACAAGTATGATGGTGAGGGAGGAAACGGGATGAGGTCGTTTTACCATTACATGATGAGATATAGAGGTAATATCGAGGCCGATGACGAAAAAAAACTTGCGGAGTGGATGTTTGAAGACCACAGCTTCCCAAAGCAGGCAACCTCTTACAATGAAATCAGCAGCTACTTGGAATGGAATATCCCTTTTTCAAGTGCTTTATCTGTATTTGACAGGTTGTATGATGTCTATCAAATTGAAGAAGATTAGTTAGCAAAAGGTACCTGTTTAAGGTATCTTTTCTTTTTTCATGAACGATGACATTTTAGTATAATAATAGTATGTATTTTTGATAGGAGGGGTTTAACGGAATGAAGATATTACATACGGCCGACTGGCATTTAGGCAAAATAGTTAACAATATATATATGACCAGCGACCAGGAGTATATATTGGACCAGTTTATCGATACAGTTAAAAAAGAGAAGCCCGATGTCATTGTTATTGCCGGGGACTTATATGATCGTTCCATCCCCCCAAAACAAGCAGTGGAATTACTTAATGATACTTTAACCACTTTAATAAATGATCTCCAGCTTCCCGTTTTGGCGATTACAGGAAATCACGACAGTCCTGACCGGCTTGATTTTGGCTCGAAGCTGTTTCGAAAACAAAACCTGTACCTTGAAACAAAGCTCAGCTTGGAGCCTGTTACCTTCCATGATGAGGAAGGACCAGTTCACTTCCACCTCATCCCTTACGTAGAACCGGCTGAAGTGGCTTACGTATTTAACGACGATTCTATTAAAAGCCACCAGCAGGCATCAAGAAGGCTGATCCAACATATTGAGGACCATTATGATATGAATGAGCGCCATGTATGGGTAGGTCATTCTTTTATTGCTGGTGGAATGGAATCGGAATCAGAAGAAAGACTTTCCATGATAGGGGGCACCCCTTATGTAGACGCTGAATTGTTTAGAAATTTCAGCTACGTAGCTTTAGGCCACCTTCATCAAGCTCAGAAAATTAAACAGGAAAACATTCGGTATAGTGGATCTATATTAAAATATTCTTTTTCAGAAGCGAACCATAATAAATCAATTACAATAGCCCAATTAAGCCGTGAGCACTGCGATATTGAAAAAATACCACTTGTCCCAGAACGGGATTTTGAAATCATTGAAGGTTATTTTTCCGATTTACTGGACGGTGCCTCTGCCGCTAACCCTGAGAATTATTTGCACGTACGGTTGTTAGATGATGGAACGATACTTGATCCGATGGGCAAATTAAGAAAAGTTTATCCTAATATTCTTCATTTAGAGAGAGCGGCATTATCCCCCATGAATCAACATGAACATTTAGATCAGCTGAAATCCAGACAGCGGCTCGATCCAGTGGATCTTTTTACCGATTTTTATAAGGAAATAAAACAAGACGAACTGCCTGAAAAAAGAAAGCATCTGATCGAATCTGCTATTGAAGAATTGCGGCTTCAGGAAAGGGGGAAATAGTTTGCGTGCTCTTTATTTAACAGTGAAAGCATTCGGACCTTTTAAAAATAAACAGACCATAGATTTCTCGCAGTTAGGGAGTGAAACGATCTTTTTAGTCACAGGTCCCACCGGTGCAGGAAAAACAACTATTTTCGATGCCATGTGCTTTGCTCTCTACGGTAAAGCAAGCGGCACGGATCGGGATCAGGATACGTTAAAAAGTCATTTTGCAGGCGAGGAAGAAACCACTTTCGTCGAGTTTACTTTTCTGTTGAGGGGAAAGCAGTACCGGATTGAAAGAATGCCAAAGCAAAGACAGAAGAAGGAACGAGGAGAAGGATTTAAAGAAGAACCCACCCGGGCCTATTTGTACCAATTGCAAAACGGAGAAGAACGATTAGTAGCTTCTAAAATTAAAGAAGTGAATGAAATGATCGAAGAACTGCTGCGGTTGGATTATGATCAGTTTCGTAAAATGATTATGATTCCTCAAGGAGAATTCAGAAAACTCATTTCTGAGAACAGCAGGGAACGTGAAGAAATTCTTCAGAAGATTTTCAACACTCAGTTTTACTCCAATTTAACAGAATACCTGAGAGGGCAGCAGAAATCCCTTAAAAAAGATATGGAACAGTTTGAGTGGAAGATCGAACAGGAAATCGAAAAAATTCAGTGGCCATCTCAAGAGGAGGAAGAAATTCCTGAGGATCCCAAGCAGGTCATTCTACAATTAGACCGTACGCTTGAACAGCAGCAATACCATATTAAAAGTCTTAAAGAACGGATGGACGAGCTGAGGAAACAATTGAATCAAGAGCAGGAAAAGTATTACCATGCAAAATCGATCGACAGCTTATTTAAGGAAAAAGATGGGAAGACAGCTGAACGCGCACTAATTAAAGAACAGCAGACTGAGATTGATCAATCCTCTCATCAACTGCACCTGGCAGTAGAAGCCCAAAAAATAGTACCTATTGAACGGCAGATGAATGAAAGGAATCAGGAAAAGGAAAGACTTGCTCACTCATTTAAAGAAAATACAAAGGTCTTAAATGAATTAAATAATCATTTCCAAAGTTTGAAGGAAAAGTACGAAAGAGAAAAAGCGAACGAGCAGCTGAGGGATCAACTCAAGGAAAGTGTGCGCCAGAAAAAGGAAGCCGAGGTCAAGCTGGAAGCTTTATTAAATCTTAAGCAATCTGTACAAGAAATTGAAAGGAAACAAACAGGGGCAAGGGAGACATTCACCCGCATTTCCAACAAAAAGAAACAATTAACAGCTGAGCGGGAAACGTGTAGTGAATTAGCTTCAAAAGAGAGAGGAACCACTTCTGTATTGTACGAATTAAAACAGATGAATGAACAGCTTAAAAGAAGCAGAACGAACCTGCAGCGTCTTGAAAAAGAATGGAATACGTTACAGAATTTAAGAAAGAAGTATAAAGAATTATATAATAAAACAGAGAAAGCTAAAGAACGCAGTGTCACACTGAAGAAACATTATGAGGCCGAGGTGGATAAGCTTAAAGAACACCGAGCCTACCACCTGGCAGTGGACTTATCCAGCGGACAGAAATGCCCTGTATGTGGTTCGGCAGATCACCCTTCACTGGCTGTTCAGCCAAAAGATGTGTTGTCTACTCGTGAAATGGAAGCATTAAAGGCAGATTATGATCATTATGAGAAAGAGTATTTTAATTTGCACGAATCAATGGCCTCTGCTAAGGCAGAGGGCAGCAGCCATAAACAACTAGTTGACACTTTGCACGAGGAAGTGCGTGAACTTACCGGTGATGAGCTGTCAAGCAGCGCAATAAATCAGGCTATTCGTAAAGTGCAAGATGATCTAAAAGTTAATATCGAAGAATTACAAAAAAAAGAAGCAGAACTTAAAAATATTCGTAAGGCAGCGGATCAGATTACTCAGATTGATGATCAATTAAATGAAATTGTCCAAGAGGTGGAGCATTTAAATGAACAGCAGAGGAAATGGTCAGAGGAAAAAGTAGCCTGCCAAACTGAAATTCATAACTTAGAGGCTAATTACAATTTCGATACACTTGAATTGAAAGAAATGAAAGCATTTGTCAGGGAATCTGAGCAAAAGCTGCAGGAAGCAGTGCATTCGTGGGAAGTTATTCAAGAGGAATACCGTAAAAAGTCCGAAGAAATGCAAAAGCTTACAGCAAAGAAAGCTGAATTAGAACGTTATTTACAAAATGCGGAAGAAACGTGTCGAAAAAAAGAAAAGGAGTTTAATCAAACGCTTGACCAACTTCGCTTCGAATCCTTTACAGCTTATAAGGAAGCCTTACTTCCTGAAGAAGATATCAATAATCTCACCAAAAAGATCGAGGAGTTCAATCAGCGAAAAGCAGTAATAAACAACCGTCTCGAGGAGTTAGCCGAAAAGCTTCAGGAAGAGAGAAGGCCAAACCTGGAAGAGCTGAGACTTAAGTTTGAAGAGCGGAGAGAATTAGTGGAAAGTAAACAAAAAGAACTTCATGACTACCGGCTGGTGTATGAACAGAATCAAAATATTTTACTATCTATGTCAAGTCTTATGGAAGAGCAGAAAGAGTTTGCGGAACGATATTACGATTTAGCAGAGATTTCAAACCTGGCCAGGGGGGATAATTCTTTAAAACTCTCACTCGAGCGCTATGTATTAGCATCTTATTTAGATGAAATCCTTATTCAGGCAAATATACGCCTGGATCAGATGACGGACCACCGTTATCAGCTGCTTAGAAGCGACGCGTTAGCGAGACGCGGAGCACAGAGCGGGTTAGAGTTGGAAGTTATTGATCATCACACAGGTCAGCAGCGGTCCGTGCGTACGCTCTCAGGTGGAGAAGGTTTTAAAGCAAGTTTAAGTCTGGCGTTAGGGATGGCAGATGTCGTTCAATCCCATTCAGGCGGTGTACAACTGGAAACTCTATTTATAGATGAAGGATTCGGCACACTGGATGAACAATCTTTGGAACAGGCCATCGGGTGCTTAAGAACACTTCAAGACGGGAATCGAATGTTAGGGATTATTTCTCATGTGCAGCAGTTAAAAGAAGAAATACCTGCTAAGCTTCAGATTCAAAGCAGTCCTGAAGGTTCTACAATTAAAATGGCATTTCAATAATAATCTTGAAAAGGGGATGGGAGCCATGTCTACGCCGCTATCCATGGAATGGACGCTGATTACTGAAGGGAAAGAAAAAAGAGTACATTCAAATGATAATTTATTTGAAATAACTTTTGATGGCTATAAACTTTTCCCGATGAATGAAATTATCGAAATCAAACGACATATCAAATCCGATCAAATCGGGTCGGGAGAGATAGAAGAACTTATATTAAAAAATAATACAACCATCTGCAAATATCGATTAATTTCTCTTCATTCAGTCAACTGATTAGAAGAGTCTCTATTCGCTTTATGTCACTTCCTGCGCTTGCCCGGGAAATATACATGCACGACAGCAGGGAAATTTGTTCGAATGAAAGGTGATATAGTTGTCGGTTTTCACAAATGACTGGTCACAAATCCTCTCAGAGGAATTAGAAAAGGAATACTATAAAAAGTTGAGAGAGTTTTTAAAGAAAGAATATGCTGCCTCACGTGTTTTTCCAGATATGTATGATATTTATGCTGCCTTTAACCGCACGGCCTATGAAGATACGAAAGTCGTAATTATCGGTCAGGATCCCTATCATGGGGAAGGGCAGGCTCATGGTTACAGTTTCTCAGTACCAAAGGGGGTGGACATCCCCCCTTCCCTGAAAAACATTTATAAAGAGCTTCAGGAAGATATCGGCATGGCATCACCTCCTCATGGAAATTTAGAAGCCTGGGCAGACGAAGGAGTGCTGCTCCTTAACAACGTACTTACGGTTCAGGCTCATAAAGCACATTCTCATAAGGAGGCGGGGTGGGAGGTTTTAACCGATAAGGTCATAGAAGTGTTAAATCAACGAGAACGCCCGCTTGTCTTTATTCTGTGGGGAAGACCGGCTCAAAAAAAAGCAGAAGCTGTAAACAGAGACAGACACTGCGTCATTCAGTCCCCTCATCCCAGCCCGCTTTCCGCGTATAGAGGTTTCTTTGGAAGCCGTCCATTTTCCAGAGCAAATCAATTCTTGGAATCTGTCAATCAGAAGCCGGTGGACTGGCAATCTATAAATAAATCCTGACGGCTGCCCATACCCCTCTGTAATAATGTGCATAGGCTATCACATGACGAATGACGGAGGGGTCTCGTATGAGTTTTAATCAACCACCCTTTTTTGGCCCTGCCAGAAATATTCAAGGTTTTTCTCCTCAGCAAATGCGGAACGCCGGCGGTTTTGCTCCTGCATTCTTTAACCAGGCCGGACCGGGAGGATTTGGTGCCGCGCCGTTTCTAGGGGCGCCCATACAGGCGCAGACCGGAGCTGGATGGCTGACACAAGTTCAGTCAGCACTTAAAGCCATGCAGTCTGCAGCTCCTATGGTTAAGGAATATGCTCCTATGATGAAGAATTTACCGGCCATGATAAATATGGTGAAAATTATGAATGAGTCGGATGAAGGAGAGAGCGCTGATTCCAAACAACCTCGTGAAAACAAACGGCGCCCAAATACTAAAAACCGCCTGCAAAAACAAAGAGGCGATAATAGAAGGCGGGAAAGAGAAAGAAAGGATAACAGAGAGTCTAAAGAGATGAAAAAACAGAAGAAATCAAGCCATCAAGGGACTTCACAGCCTAAGCTTTTTATTTAGGCTGTGCGCGTCGCTTGATTTTTTATTGATTTTTAGCAAAAATAAGAAATACGCACATAAAGATCATCATGACGGAGGTTCTCTATATGAAGGAACAGTTTAAAGTAGCAACATTCGCAGGAGGATGCTTTTGGTGTATGGTTGAACCGTTTGAAGAACGTCCTGGTATTATATCCGTACAATCGGGTTATACAGGCGGACATACGGCCAACCCTACCTATATGTCAGTTATTACTGAAACGACAGGGCATAGAGAAGCTGTTCAAATTGAGTATGACCCGAATAAATTCTCGTATGAACGATTAGTCGGAATATTTTGGCAGCAAATTGATCCAACTGATGCTGGCGGTCAGTTTGCCGACCGGGGAGAGTCGTATAAAACTGCGATCTATTATCATGATGAAGAACAAAAACGGACAGCTGAGACCAGTAAACGTGAGCTTGAGCAATCTGGGAAGTTTAATGCTCCAATCGTCACTGATATCCTGCCGGCACAAATTTTTTATAAAGCAGAAGATAAACATCAGGATTATCACAAAACGAATTCTTTTCATTACAAAAGGTATAAAAAAGGATCCGGAAGAGCAGATTTCATAAAAGACCACTGGGGTGTTAAAAAAAATAAAAACAGGTTGAAGGAAACTTTGTCTGACATTCAGTATCATGTGACTCAGGAAAACGGAACAGAACGACCGTTCCAAAATGAATATTATGATCTAGAAGGGGACGGCATTTATGTAGACATAGTCTCTAAAGAACCATTATTCAGCTCTGAAGATAAATATGATGCAGGGTGTGGATGGCCAAGCTTTACGAAACCGATCGAAAAGCAGCAGGTAAACGAAAATGTGGATACGTCGCACGGTATGAGACGAACAGAAGTTCGAAGTGAGAAAGCAGACTCCCACCTCGGGCATGTATTTGATGATGGACCTGTTAAGCAGGGAGGATTAAGATACTGTATTAATTCAGCTGCATTGGAATTCATACCGAAAGAAGATATGGAAAAAAGAGGATATGGGTATTTAACCCATTTGTTTCATAACAAAGAGGCTGGAACATAAGTAAAGCAGTGATGTTTAGCATAGTCAAAATGCGAAGACGTGCCCGCAGAAAGCGAAGCATTTTGACGGAGCGATAGTGTGAATTCTCTTTAACATAAATAATCCGAACTGATTTCTACAAAATCATTCGGATTATTTTTTGTTTTATTCAGTTTTGTCCCGTCATCCAACTAAGCTTTTGTATGGAATCATTGTAAGGTATACTTAACTTTACCAACGAGGGTAAGTGAGGGACCAGATATGGGAAGAAAAAAATCCTTAACGAAAAATGAACTTTTTAAGGCTGCCGGGGAGCTCATACGATCAGAAGGCATTCACGGTGTCCATTTTAAAAAATTAGCAGAAATATTAGGAGTAGGCCGAAGTACATTATATGAATATTATCGTAATAAAGAAGAGCTGTTAATTGCTTATTTAAAAGATATTATGGATGAGATGAATCATCGCATCGGAAATATACCTGGTAATTTACAGCCAAATGAAAAATTACGTGCTCTGCTGTATATTTTACTCGATCATGCCGAAATCCATCAGGTGGAGCGGATGATCCGGGATATACAAACGAGCGATGCGGATCTGGCTTCTTACTACCAAACGCAGCTTTTTGAAGAGCATCAGCGGACATATTCTATTCTTCTAAAATGGATTAATGAAGCGAAACACACAGGATTATGGTCTTGTGAAGTTGATTCGGAAATGATAGCCGATGTTATTTTTCATGCGATTCTGTTTCCGCATAAACATAAGATTGGCAGTAAATCTATGACCGATCAGCTTATGAAGTTAATTGAAAGCGGTGCATCCAATAAATAATCTACGTAAAGGGATTCCTCCATTCGGTAATTAGTCCGTAGTTACACGATTCTTTATCATCAATGTACTCCGCCATCGGACATACAGGAGAACGACCTGCTTTAAATAGAAAGGTGAGGACCGGATCAGTTATTTCATTTTTTAGTACTAAATTGACATATTCTTCAGGGGTTAAATCATTTTTATATTTATGATAGGCAGGCATGCGGGCACCGCCCATTAAACGGTCAAGCTTATAATGAACGACGGTCTCATACATCGCCTGGGTGAGCTGGGACCCCAGACCTAAAGATCGGTAGGCAGGGTCGATACAAATGTCCACCACATATAGAACGGATCCGTTTGGATTGTGAGTACGCATTGTACCGCCCGCTGTTACTTCCTCCCAGGTGTGGTGTGTGTTCTCGTTTATCTCAGTCCGCATTGCCGTCATGGAGCCAGCGATTTCACCTTCAACTTCTATACATATACACCCGTCTCTAAAAATGGAAATATGATTGTAAAGCTGTTCTTCATCCCACCATAGATCTGAAGGGAACGGGGGCGGGAAGGCTTTCTTCTGCACCTCGATTAGCCGAGAGAAATCCTGCTCTTCATAGTTGCGGATATGTATATGATTAAACCTCTTCGATTTGACATCATATCCGTACACCCACTTGTCCATAATCAAGCACCTCTTTCTTCCTGTTTTCTCAAGTATATCATGCTTTCGTCGGCTGCATTTCATCTTTTTGTTTTGACAATATCTCGACTTAAAGATATTATTCAATTATAACCATTGCGAGAAATTATTAGTCTTTAAGTTAATAGGAGGCGTAAAGTTTGAAACATATTTTTAAAGAAGGTAAATCAAAAGACAGTCGTGTACTGTTGCTTCTTCATGGTACGGGCGGAACAGAAGAAGATTTAATGCCGCTTGCACAAATAATCGACCCTGACGCTGCTGTTTTAGCTGTGCGTGGAAATGTGCTCGAAAACGGAATGCCCCGCTATTTTAAACGATTAAGAGAGGGTGTATTTGATGAAGAGGATTTAATCCTCCGAACCAAAGAATTATACGAATTTATTGATGAAGCGGCCGAAACCTATGGATTCCGCAGGGAGAATGTCGTTGCGGCAGGTTACTCCAATGGGGCGAATATTGCGGGAAGTCTCTTATTTCATTATGAAAACAGTTTAAGAGCGGCAATTCTCTATCACCCTATGGTGCCAAGAAGAGGTGTGCAGCTTCCGGATCTTTCCAACGTTCCGGTTTTTATCGGGGCTGGAGAAAACGATCCTATCTGTCCCGCAGAGGAAACTAAAGAGCTCACGCAAATTCTGGAAGAAGCGGGTTCTTCCGTAGTAACTCAATGGGAACGAATGGGTCATCGTTTAACGGAAGAAGAAGTGAAAGCTTCAGCTAAATGGTATCATAATCACTAAGGCAATTGAGACATGGGAGGAAACCGTGTATGATAGAGAGTTGAAGGAGGCAGATTACGATGATTCATAAAACCTGGGAAAAGTCAGAAACGATCAAACAAATCGAATGTGTTCATAATGATGCAGAAAAATTTGTAGTTCATAATGTGTTAACGCCGGGCAAGTTGTATGATGTGAAAAATGAAAGCGATGAATTTTATTTTGTCATTGATAACACAGGCCGAATTGGTGGTTTTTATAAGGATTATTTTAAAGAAATTTAAACTGAAACGAGCTGATGCCGTTTCAGTTTTTTAGTGTATAATATCTTTTTATTGTGCAGGTTCTGTAGATTTACTCCGTTCACTTCTTGTCAACCGCTGTCATTTCATTGATAATAAGGGTAAGTGAAAGTTTGAAGGGGGAGTCAGATATGGACAAATTGCTACTCGTTCGTCACAGTGAAACAGAAGGACAGCATGAAGACTCACCGTTAACAAAGCTGGGAGTACGCCAGGCTCAGATGCTTTCGGCATTTCTTGAACAAACCGGATATGAAATTGACAGGGTCATTTCCAGTCCTTTCTTAAGAGCTGTTGAAACCATCAAACCATTTGCTCAAAAGAAGGGGATAGAAATTGAGCTTGATGAAAGACTGGAAGAACGAATATTGAGCCATACACCATTAGACGATTGGGAAGAAGTGTTGTACGATACTTTCAAAGACCCTGAGCTGAAAATGGCAGGCGGGGAATCTTCTACTGAGGCTAAACAGCGCGTACTCTCACTTGTTGACGAATTAGAAGCCCAGTCAGGCAATTTCGTACTTGTAACTCACGGGAATTTATTGGCGCTGCTCCTTCAAAAGTATAATAGAGAATTCGGCTTTAATGAATGGAAGAGGCTTTCAAGACCAGATATTTTTCTTGTGCAGAAGCAGGGTGGAGATTATACAGTTGAACGTATTTGGCAGGATTAGTTATTTTTCCGCAATAATTGCGATTTTTCCTCTGAATCGTTATCATAATAAAAGGAGTTTTGTTTAAGACTCGCATTTAAGGTGTATAGTTTAAGTGTACATCTTTATTTTTTAAAAAAGGAGGAGATCACATGGCTTTTGTAATTACTTCCCCTTGTAAAGATGAGAAAGCTGGCGAATGTGTTGATGTTTGTCCAGTGGACTGTATTGAAGAGGGTAAAGATATGTTCTATATCGATCCAGCAATCTGCATTGACTGCGGCGCCTGTGAAGCGGTATGTCCTGTAGAGGCTATCTATATTGAAGACGAAGTTCCAGAGGAAGAAAACAAATACATCGAGTTGAACCGTAAGTTTTTTGAGGAGAAATAATGAACACATATTTTAAGAAGACCATCTCTTTTATTAGAGGTGGTTTTTTTGCAGGGCTGTTTTGAATAAATAACTCCCTGAAAGGGTATAAAACAATAGGCAGACAAGGAGGTTATTAAAGTGGGGAAATTAACAAACAAAGTAGCTGTAATTACCGGAGCAAGCAGCGGAATTGGGAAAGCTATAGCCGAACAGTTAGCCGGTGAAGGCGCCAACGTTGTACTTGCTGCAAGAAGAGCACATAAATTGCAGAAGCTGGCTGAAAAAATCGAAGATGAATATGATGTCAGAACCGCGGTCGTAGAAACAGACGTGACGAAAAGAGTGGACGTTGAAGAACTCGTCAAGCAGACCAAAGATAAATTTAACTCCGTCGACATTTATGTAAATAACGCAGGAGTTATGCTGCTTTCTTTTCTGAAAAATGATCACGTAGATGAATGGGAACAGATGGTGGACGTGAATATTAAAGGTGTGCTTTACGGAATTCATGCGGTACTTCCTCAAATGCTCGAGCAGAAATCCGGTCATATTGTCAATGTGTCTTCTGTAGCCGGTCATGAAGTCTTTCCATCGAGTACGGTTTATAGTGCCACGAAATATGCCGTTAAAGCATTGTCGATGGGTATGGAAAAAGAATTATCAAAATCTGGTGTCCGAGTGACTAATGTTTCGCCGGGAGCCGTGGATACGGAACTGACTGAGCATATAACGGATGGAGATGTTGTTGATATGTTTAAAAACAGGGAAATGACTCCGTTGGAATCAGAAGATATCGCCAATGCTGTAGCTTATGCTGTAATGCAGCCGGAATCTGTTAACGTCAATGAATTAATTGTCAGACCCATGCATCAAAAATAGAATACGCATGGCCGCTGAAGGCCATGCGTTAAAACTTCTTAATAAATCACTTTGAATTTACGGTGACCTTTCTCTTCATCATAATCGTCTTCTTCTACTGCCTTAATTTTAATAAAAGGGCTCGGTCCTTCCTTTATCTCACGGGTGAACGATTGAAGGTCTTGTGCGCTTCCTTCCGCTTCTAATTCGACAGTTCCATCCTCTTTATTCTTCACCCATCCAGTCAGACCATACTGCTTCGCAAGGGATTGTGCTGTAGCCCGGAAACCGACACCTTGCACCTGTCCATGAAATACTAAATGTTTTCGTGCCATATGATCACCTCCTTAGGTTATTTTACCGTTTTTATATTTCTGAAAACATGAGGATGAGTTAAAATGAAAACAATTGACATTACAGAAATGAAAGATTTTTATTTTGGCCACGCTCAGTATGCAGAAGCATTAACGGGCTGTACAGTAATTCTATCAGAAGAAGGAGCAGTCGGTGGTGTAAATGTAAAAGGAGGAGCCCCCGGTACGAGGGAGACTGATTTATTAAAATCCGAGAATTTAGTCCAGGCCGTTCATGGCGTATTTTTAGCAGGTGGAAGTGCCTACGGTTTAGAGGCCGGCAGCGGAGTAATGGAGTCGCTTGAGGAACGAGGTATTGGGTTTGAAACTAAGGAAGCTAGAATTCCTATCGTTCCCGGTGCTATTTTATATGATCTCGGGGCAGGTTCTTCTAACATACGTCCTGATTCACGTATGGGGAAAGCAGCCTCAGAGGCTGCTTTTAGCCGTGCGCCATTTAAAAATGGGAATGTTGGTGCAGGGACAGGGGCTGTAGTTGGTAAAATCTTCGGAAATGACTACGCGATGAAAGGCGGCATCGGAAGCTTTGCTGTTCAGGTGAATGAATTACAGGTTGGAGCCGTCGTTGCGATTAATTGCTTTGGAGATATCATCAACCCCTATACTCAACAAAGAGTAGCCGGTGTATATGACAGGTGTCAGCAAACCTATTTGAAAACAGAACAGATTTTAAGGGAACAAATGTGGAGGAAGCAGGCGGATCATTTCAGCGGGAATACTTCACTTGGAGCAGTTGTGACCAATGCTAAATTAACAAAAGCAGAATCAAATAAGCTGTGTGCTGTAGCTCATAATGGCTTTGCTCGTACAATGATGCCCGCTCATACATTTGTTGACGGCGATACCATCTTCTCCATGAGTTCAGGGAAAGTAGAAGTAGACGTAAATAGTTTAAGTTATTTATATACGTATGCAGTAGAACAAGCGGTATTAACAGCGGCTGAGTCAGCCGAAAGCTGCTTAGGCATTCCGGCTAATCAAGATGCAAAAATGGAGTGAAAAGGTATGTATTTATTTGTGTATGGAACTCTTTGTAAAGGAGAAAGGAACCACCACTATGTGAAGAATGAAATATGTATAAGCGAGCAGGCTTTTATCCGGTCTAAGCTGTATAAAGGTGAATTTTATTATCCTTTTATTGTACATCATGAGTCCGAGATTACTTTTGGGGAGTTATATAAGGTTGATGATGATATAGAGCCATTAATCGACAAGCTTGAAGGCTGGCACCCTGACGACCCCAGCCCTTTATTTCATAAGAAGCTTGTTCAAGTTCAAACGCCTAAAGTCGAGGTTGAAGCTTATACCTATTTTGGAAGTGCCCAATTAAATAAAGAAAAAGAGATTCGTTCCGGAGACTGGAAGGTAGAGGGTGTCATAAATACACAACCTGTTTATTATTTTGCCTATGGCTCCTGCATGGATAATGCCCGCTTTAAAAAAGCAGGTGTCGATCACTTATTTGAGAGAATTATCGGAGGGGCTCACCTTAATCATTATGAAATGTTATTTTCCCACCATTTAACAGATGGAGCACGGGCAGATATAGGGGAAGCTGAAAATGGACTTGTGGAAGGTGTATTGTATGAAGTAAATGAAGAAGCACTCGATTATTTATACATGAGAGAGGGTGTGTACTCTTACTGGTACCGTCCCACAGTCGTAACGGTTAAAAGAAACGAGACGACTTACCGCGCTCTTACATTTACAGTAATCACGAAAAACCCAAATAAGGCAGTGCCTCTTCATTATGCTATCGAAATACATAGAGGAGCAGCAAGACATCTTTCAAAATCATATGGCGAACAAATCGTTAATACGTTCACTCAGCATCTTCCTGTGGAAGGCTTCATTGAGTATCTTGAGGAGTGGCGGAATAAAGGAGGACCCTGTTAGGTGAAAAAGGAATGGAAACAATACGCAGCGCGTGATTTCTCAACATTATTCTATTTACATTATAATAATGGTAATTCACAACGCGCTCTAATTATGGTGCACGGAATAACGGTGGAAGTTAAGCATCATGAAGAAATGGCCAAGGTCTATAAAGCAGGAGGGGATATTTTTCTGCCACTTCTGCGGGGTTACGATTCTCAACATGCAAAAGGGAAGTTGGATTATATTGGTCAATATGATGATGACTTATTTGACTTTATCCATTTTATTCGAAAGCAGGGATATCAAGAGATTATATTAGCAGGTCATTCCATGGGGTGTGCCAACCTGTTAAGACTTATCTATAAAAACGAGAAAGCAGCAGACGGCTATGTGTTTTTCGCTCCTTACTTCCATCCGGAAATTCCTGTTTATCAAGAGGATGTAAATGAACACTTTAAACCTGAAACAGAAGTGGATTATAAAGTCTTTTCAAAAAAAGCCGCGGCATTGGCCTTGCTTCAAAAGCTTGGCATTCAACGATTCAACAATCAGACTGTAGCTATAGTACCAGATGAGTTTTCAGAAGGAGACCTTGTGCATTTATCATTTAAGCTGATGTTTTCAAGGTTTCTTGAGCCTTTCCCTGGACAAATGTCTATGATAAAAAAGTTTATAACGTTTATAGGAGAGAAGGATGAATTTATTGTGCCTTCAAAGCTTCAAAGGTGGCATAGGGATACGTTCTTACAAGATGTCTTAATCATACCTGGGGAAGATCATAATCATTTACTCCACAACGAAATCGTCCATAAGAAGTTGGAAGAAGTGTTATAGCCTTCTCCCTCAATTAACGAGCAGTTCTCTTTCTGCTATAATATATTCCAAAGCCTACTGAACGACATGAAAAGGAGAATAGCAGATGTCTGTGATCATCCGAGAGAAACGGGACACCGCATTAAAAGAAATTGCAAAAGTATATGAAAAAATCGAAAAGAACCATCCTGTACCCGCAGAAAAAACACTAGACCTTGCAGAGAAGGCTGACCAAAATGAAGTAGTTATCGGTTTTGCCGGTCATTTCTCAGCAGGAAAATCTTCCATGATCAATTATTTAACGGGAGAAGACGTTTTACCTTCGAGTCCGATTCCGACAAGCGCTAATATTGTAAAGTTGTCTTCTGGTGATCCTTTTACCACTGTGTTTTTTAAAGAAAAATCTGCCGAAAAATATTTAGGTGCTGTTCCTATAGAAACCATCAGACGTTTATGTAAGGATGGGGAGACGATTTCCGGAATTGAGATTTCCCGGGAGATCCCCGCTCTTCCTGACAATGTCAAGCTGATTGATACACCGGGAGTCGATTCTACGAATGATGCTGACCGGGTGATTACGGAGTCCGCCCTGCATGTGATGGATCATATGTATTATGTAATGGATTATAACCATGTACAGTCTGAAGTGAATTTAAATTTCCTTTTAGAAATGCAGAAACGAAACATTTCCTTTTCTATCATTATTAATCAAGTGGACAAGCACCGCGAGGAAGAATTACCTTTTTACAGCTTTTCAAGAAGTGTAAGTGAATCTCTACAACTTTGGGGAATTCAACCCGATGATATTTTCTATACGTCTTTAAAAAAGCCTGTCCACTCATATAGTGAAGTTGATCGTTTACAATCAAGTTTCAGCCGTCATTTTCAAGAAGAGGATACGGTTTATCATGCATCGCAACAATTGGAAAGGATTATAGATGAGTGTAAAGAAGAATACCGTGAACAATTTGAGGATGAGCTTAATCAAATTGATGCAGACTTAAGTGAAGCAGTACGTATGATAGAAACTCAAAGTTATGAAGGTATTGACCCTTTAAAAGAAAAGAATTTGATTCCAGAAGCAAAGAACCATTTTAACGACCGTGTGAAAAAGTTTATATCCAATGCTTATCTCATGCCTAGTGAAGTAAGAGAGAAAGCAGAGGCATATCTTGTTTCTGAGAAGGCAGACTTTAAAGTGGGGCTTATTTTCTCCGGAAAGAAAACAGAAGAGGAACGAGTACAGAGAAAAGAAGCATTCGTTAGGGTGCTGGTCGACACAGCTGAAAAAAATTTAGTTTGGCCCCTTAGGGAGCGTGTAAACCAGTTTCTGGAGGAGTACGAGATTAGTAATGATTCTCTAGTTGAAGATGTCCAGAAACTAACGTTTAGCTATCCTGTAGATGAACGGATCAGCACTTTGATAGAACCAGGTGCTTCTGTAACAGGAGAGTATGTACTAAGGTATACTGACCAGCTGGCTAAAGATATTCAAAAATTTTACCGTGGGGAAATGGAGGGGCTGCGTCAATCCTTTGAAGAAGAATTACTTCAATCCATTCAACTGGAGGCAGCACACCATAAGGAACTTTTTGAAGCCATTGAGGAAAAAGGAAGGCTTGAAACACGGCGTCAAATAATAGAAGAAGAGATTGCCCATTATATAAACGAATTGTTGAACAACGATGGAGCGGGAGAAGAAAAGAGACAAGAAAGCATTTTAACCGCTGTTAATCAACGATTGAATGAAATTAAGGAAGTAGAGTTGCAAACAACAGAACCTGACCTGGATAGAAGCTCACCTAAAGAGAAGCCGGACAAGCTTACTCCCCAGAAAAATAAGGGATTAAATGATACTCAGGAAGATGAGCTTGAAGAAAAAATCAATAAAGTTTCTTCAATTTTAAAAGGGGCGGCAGGTTTTAATTCTCTTCTCGACCAGCTTAAGGAGAAGCAGGACCGTTTGGTGAACAAAGAGTATACGATTGCATTGTTCGGGGCATTTAGTGCAGGGAAATCCTCCTTCGCCAACGCGATCCTCGGAGATAATATTTTACCAGTGTCCCCTAACCCTATGACGGCAACTATTAATAAAATAACTAAACCAACAGATGGCCAAAGTCATCAAACTGTTTTGGTTAAGGTCAAGGCGGAAACAGAACTATTAGATGATCTAAAGCACGCTACAGAAGATAATGGGAATCATTTTAATTCACTGCAAGCAGCTTATTCGGATATCAGCCAGTGGAAAGAAGGGGAACTTGAGCAGCTTAACCATAAAAACAGATCATTCATTCAAGCTTTTCTTAAAGGGTATTCCTATATGAATGAGAATATCGGAATTGAAATGCAAATTGAATGGAACCAGTTGGCTTCCTTTGTCTCAAATGAAGAGACCTCTTGTTTTATTGAGTGGGTGGAAATATTTTTTGATTGTGAGTGGACTCGCAAGGGAGTGACTTTAGTTGACACTCCGGGAGCGGATTCTGTCAATGCCCGTCATACGAATGTATCTTTTGAGTATATCAAAAATGCGGATGCGATTTTATTTGTCACTTATTATAACCATCCTTTCTCTAAAGCTGATGAATCCTTTCTTAAGCAGCTGGGACGGGTGAAAGATGCTTTTTCCATGGATAAAATGTTCTTCATTATTAATGCATCAGACCTGGCAGATTCTCAGGATGAAAAAGAGCAGGTGGAAGAATACGTTACTGATCAACTACAAGCCTTTCAAATAAGAAAACCTAGATTATTTTCATTATCCAGTTTAAATGGGTTGAAAAATAAGCTGGAGCACAAGACTCTTGATTCTTCGGGGTTAGCTCTTTTTGAAGAAGAATTTGAGATTTTCTTAAAGGATGAGTTAACGCAGGTATTAAAGCACTCGATTCAAAATGATTTTGATTATGCATGCAGGTTGCTGCAATCTTACATTAATAATGCAGCTATGGATGAACAGCAGAGAGAGCAGCAATTAAACAAACTGTATAATAACCAGCTCGCTATTCTCCCATTGATTCATGAACGGTCATTTAACAGTGTGTATGCGAAAGTCGAGCAAAAGGTAGAAAAGCAATTGTTTTATGCCCACGAACGAATGATGCTTAATTTCACCGATTTTTTTAAAAATCATATTAACCCATCAGTTATAAGTGGTTCACATAATCAAGCTAAAGACCAGTTAAAATCTGCTCTTAAACCGATGTTAAATGAAATTGACTTCGAAATGAATCAAGAATTAAGAGCAATTTCTCTGCGAATGGAAGGTTTTGTTGAGCAGTTATTGAATCAAACTCAAAAAGAGGTACAGACTGCCGTAAATAAATATGAGCCTGAACTTTCATTGAGTAACCGTGAGTGGTCTGCCAAAGATGGATCAGTTATGCAATTTAATGAAACTGTACCAGTTGATAAGGCAGAATTAAATCAAACATTGAAACTTTTTAAAGGTACTAAATCTTTTTTTGAAGGAAATGAAAAAGTACGAATGAAGGATCAAATGGCTCAAGTTCTTCAGGAGCCTCTAAAAGTTGTAATAATGGATTCGATCGAGTCCTTTACAGCTCATTCCCAGAACCTATTTAACATGAGAATCAGCACAATGAAAGATGAATGGAGTAGTGAAATTAACCAATATTTTGAGAATCAGAAAATGAGTTTAAGGGAAGAGGTAAATAGTGAAGACCTTTATAGGCGGCTTGAGCAGTTAAATCGAGTGGTTTAAAGGGTTCCATTAAATTTACACGGAGCATGCCAATTTAATTTATCATTGTATTTATTGCGGCTATGGTTGTTTTCAGTATGTATATTAAATAGAACTAAAAAATAAAAGGGGTATGGACCAAAAAAGTTCATACCCCTTTTTCTTATTAAATAAGTACCTCGACATCAGCATTTTCTCGAAGATCGTCAATCAGTTCAGTTACTTGTTCGTTTTCCTTCTGTGTAATTAACTGCTGTTCAATCTGTTCTTTTGCTTCGTCGTAGTCTGGCGCTTCATCGCCTTGCTGTTCGCTCATTGCATCATATTGCTCTTCTATTTCTTCTTCGGTGACTTCGGCTTCTTCTGTATTTTCTTCTACGTATTTATTAATGACTAAACTGCGCTCCAGTTCTTCTCTAACTGTTTTTTCGTCTAAGTCAGCCTGTTCATAGGCTTCTTCCTGTGCTTCTTCACTTTCAAATTGGGACGTGAATTCATCGTAGCGCTCATCTATTTCTTCTTCGGAAGCTTCATGTCCTTCGTTTTCTGCTTCCTGTTTAAGTAATTCCATTCCAATCATTTCATCAACTACGCTTTGTTCAATTTGATCTTCCTGACCTTCCATGTCCATTCCCATGGATTCATATTGCTGTTCCGCATTGGCCAGCTGCTGATCAAAATCTTGACGGGAAATTTCTTCTCCGTTTACTGTAGCTACAGGTCCATCACTGGTGCTTTCTTCACTGTCATCTTCAGAGCTTTCCTCCGTTTGACCTTCATCATTACTGTCACCTTCAGTATTTTCTCCAGCACAAGCAGCCAGACCAAACATGGTGATTAAAGATAGTAACGCAGCTAATAAAGTGTTTTTCATCTTTCTATTCGCTCCTTTTTCGTAGTAAAGCATAAAGCATTATACGGAGTGTAGCACAAGAGTATAATTGAAGTAAAACTCTAAGGTTATATTTCCACAGTATTTACATAGAATGAGCATACAGGGAGGGGGATTTTGCTTGGAACCAATACTCTATCGTTCACGAAACATGTACGGCAACCGCGCAGCAGCAACATTTCACAGCAGCCCGCTGGCACCGGAACTAACAGGTACTGTAGACTTTATTCAACAGCCTTATGGCGTCGAGGTAATTGTACAAGTTGAAGGACTGCCAAAGTTTGAAGTTAAAAATGGATCTCAAATAGGCCCGCACGGTTTTCACATACACGAAAAGGGGGTATGTGAAATTGGGAACGGGGAGAAACCTTTCACAACAGCAGGTGAGCACTGGAATCCAGGAAATCAGCCTCATGGAAACCACGCTGGAGACTTTCCTGTATTATTTTCTAACCATGGCCGGGCAAGAATGATATTTTTTACAGATAAGTTTGAAGTTCATGAAATCGTTGGTAAAGCTGTCATCATTCATCAAGGGCCAGATGACTATAAGTCCCAGCCAAGTGGTGGTTCAGGACTGAGATTAGCCTGCGGTATAATTGAAGAAGTTTAAAATACGCTAAGGCATCTTAGCGTATCCAAATTAAAAATTGACAATAACTTGACGATTGGGCCGTAATCATGTATAGTTATAATTGTATATAAAAAGGGAACCATTCCATGATTAACTCTCAAATCACTTATTATAAAGGGTTATCAATTTTCGTTTGGTACTTTTTATAATATGTGATTTTTTTCATGGCATATGGAACACATATTAATTTTTAGAAATATTGGAGGACCCATTTTTATGAAAACTGGTACAGTAAAATGGTTTAACGCTGAAAAAGGATTTGGATTTATCGAAGTTGAAGGCGGAGACGATGTATTCGTACACTTCAGCGCTATTCAGGAAGAAGGATTCAAGTCTCTTGAAGAAGGTCAAACTGTAGAATTCGAAATTACAGAAGGCGACCGCGGACCACAAGCTGCTAATGTAACTAAACTATAAGTACGAAAAGAGACTGACTTAAGGCTAGTCAGTCTCTTTTACATATTGGACATGTCCAAAGGAGGTTTCAACGTAATGGCATTCGGTAAAAAGAACCAGGATGAGATTGTAGAGGAAGAAACAAAAATTTGGGTATGTACGTCAGAAGATTGTAATTGCTGGATGAGAGATAATTTCAGAACAGAAGAAAAAGCGATTTGTCCGATGTGCTCGAGTGAGATGAAAGAAGAAAGCAAAGTTTTACAAGTTGTAAATAATAACAGTTTATATTATAAAGGAAAATAGAGCCCTGACAGGGTTCTTTTTTTACGTTAATTTGAGGATTCTATTATAAAAGCCTATCCGGCGGTCATAATGAATGATATAATTCTAATGTTATACACTTAGGTACGGGAGGATTTTTTAATGTTAAATGTAACTAATGTTAGTCTTCGCTTTGGAGATCAAAAGCTATTCGAAGACGTTAATATAAAATTTACACCTGGTAATTGCTACGGGTTGATTGGAGCGAATGGAGCCGGGAAGTCTACTTTTCTTAAAATATTGAGCGGTGAAATCGAACCTCAGACAGGTGATGTTTCTCTTAAAAGTGATCAACGACTGGCTGTCCTTAAACAAAACCATTTCGAATATGATGAATACCAGGTGCTTCAAACTGTGATTATGGGTCATAAACGCTTGTATAAAGTCATGCAGGAGAAGGACGCCATTTATATGAAGGGCGACTTTACTGAAGAAGACGGTATGCGTGCTGCAGAACTTGAAGGGGAATTTGCAGAAATGAATGGATGGGAAGCAGAATCAGAAGCTGCCCGTTTACTGACAGGCTTAGGCATAACGGATAGTTTACATGATAAAAAAGTAAATGAACTAAGCGGTGCTGAGAAGGTAAAAGTACTGCTTGCCCAGGCTTTATTTGGAAACCCTGATGTCCTCCTTCTTGATGAGCCGACTAACCACCTGGATATTAAAGCTATACAATGGCTGGAAGACTTTTTAATCGACTTCGAGAATACAGTCATAGTTGTCTCTCACGACCGACACTTTTTAAATAATGTATGTACTCATATTGCAGATCTTGACTTTGGTAAATTACAAATATATGTAGGTAACTATGATTTCTGGTACGAATCCAGCCAGCTTGCCCAAAAAATGGCTGAAGAACAGAATAAAAAGAAAGAAGAAAAAATTAAAGACCTTAAAGAATTTGTTGCAAGATTTAGTGCGAATGCATCTAAGTCAAAGCAGGCAACCTCGCGTAAAAAACTTTTAGAAAAAATTACTTTAGATGATATTCAGCCTTCTTCCCGCAAGTATCCTTATATTGCTTTTAAAGCAGACCGGGAAATAGGTAATGACTTATTAACAGTAAAAAATCTTTCGAAAACAGTTGACGGTGTCAAGGTATTAGACAACGTAAGTTTTACGTTGAATAAAGACGATAAAGTTGCCCTGGTAGGCAGCCATGAAGTTGCTAAAACCACCCTCTTTCAAATCTTGATGGGTGAAATCGAACCGGATGAAGGAACGTATAAATGGGGAGTTACGACTTCTCAAAGTTATTTTCCAAAAGATAACTCGATTTTCTTCAGCCGTTCTGATATTAATTTAGTAGAATGGCTCCGTCAATATTCCCCTGAGGATGAGACAGAAACCTTCCTAAGAAGCTTTCTTGGACGCATGCTTTTCTCTGGAGAAGAAGCACTGAAAAAACCGGATGTGCTCTCTGGAGGGGAAAAAGTTAGATGTATGCTTTCAAAAATGATGCTTTCCGGTGCAAATGTCCTGCTTCTGGATGAACCGACAAACCACTTGGACCTGGAGACAATTACTTCATTAAACAAAGGTTTGATTAACTTCAAAGGGTCAATCATTTTCGCTTCTCACGACCATGAATTTATTCACACGATTGCAAACCGTATTATAGAAATTACGCCAAACGGAAGTATTATTGATAAAGAAATGTCGTACGATGAATTTTTGCAGGATCCTGCGGTCCAGAAACAAATAGCCTCGTTAAGCTAAAAAAAAGATCTGAAACCACTTAGGTTTCAGATCTTTTTTTCTTGGGAATTTATCTTTTAGTTAAATAACATTGAAATTTTCCTATTGCATTAATGAAAAATTTACGCAGGATACGACATTTCAAGATGCAAGCATGAAGTAAATTGTAGATAAATAAGAAAAAAGTACCATTTTGTAAACTCAGTGAAAAATAAGCGTCATAGTTGAAAAGAAACTGTTAGCTGTTTGTTCTTAAATTTTATAGAGAATCTGTTAATCTTGTAATTGTGGTTAATTCAACACATCAATTTTTCGAGGAGGACTCTACGAATGAAAAAAACAGCTTTCTCATTAGCAGCTACCGCAGCACTTACAGGTGCATTTGCAACTGGTGTAAGTGCCGACGAATATAAAGTAAATAAAGGTGATACTCTTTGGAGCATTTCAGAAGATAAAGAGGTATCCGTTGACAAACTTAAAGAACTTAACAACCTTGATTCTAATTTAATTGTTGCAGACCAGTCATTACAAGTTTCTGACGAAGAACAAAAGGAAGAAACGTACACAGTTGAATCTGGAGATTCCCTTTACAGCATCGGTCAGGAATACGGCGTCTCTGCAGATGACCTTATGAGTTGGAACAACCTTTCTGATTCTCTCATTTACCCTGGAGATGAGCTTTCAGTGAGTGGTCAAGCTTCATCAGAACCTTCTGAAACAGAAGAAGCACCTGCACCGAAAGAAGACAGCTCAAATGAAGAATCAACAGAAGAACCAGAACAAACTTCTGCAGATTCTGATTCCAGTGAAGAAGAATCCAGCAGCTCAGAAGAACAATCTTCAAGCTCTGAGGATGCATCAAATGATACTAGTAATGATGTAGTTAAAGAAGTAAATGTATCAGCTACAGCTTATACAGCTGATTGTGAAGGATGCACTGGAACTACAGCAACTGGTATTGATCTAAATGCGAACCCTGATCAAAAGGTAATTGCAGTAGACCCTGATGTTATTCCTTTAGGATCTAAAGTTTATGTTGAAGGATACGGTGAAGCGATTGCCGGAGATACAGGCGGTGCTATCCAAGGTAATAAGATTGACCTTTACATGCAGGACCGCGGTGAAGCTCTTGAGTTCGGCCGTCAAGACGTAACTGTACAAGTATTAGCTGAATAATTATCGAAGAAATGTAAAGCCTGCTATTGCCCCCACAATAGTGGGCTTTTTTATTTGTCAATTATTAGACGATTGAATAAATAAATAGGTTTCATAAAATAAGTCAAAATTCTTTGGAAATCGTTCAAAGATTGCTAAACTATATACTTAAACGGTTTAGGACAGGAGTGGTTATTATCAATAGAGTTGTTATATTAGGTTCTCCAGGTTCCGGAAAATCAACTCTTGCTAAGAAGCTGGGGAAGAGCGCACGGATTGCAGTTGTTCATATGGATAAACTTTTTTGGAAACCCGGTTGGTTACAGTCTACCCGTGAAGAGTTGCTGGCTAAACAGGAAATTCATCTAAAAAAAAGTTCATGGATAATTGAAGGTAATTATAGTCTGGTTTGGGATGAACGGTTGAAAAAGGCAGATACTATTATTTTCTTGGACCTGAACCGGTTTCTCTGTATATATCGCATTCTTAAAAGGTGGGTTTTGAATCGAGGGAGGGTCAGGGATGATCTGGCTCCGGGGTGTCCAGACCGAATGACAATAGAATTTCTGCATTACGTATGGAAGTTCCCTTATAAAAAGAGAGATCAAATGATTAAAGCAGTGTTAATCCAGCAGGATCACGCGCAAACAATTATTATTAATAACAAAAAAGCTGTTAAACAGTTCATAGACCACCTTGAATTCTCACCAATACTTAGTAGCTACTCCGAATTAACTTTTAAAAAATATCAATAAACCGAACAAATGTGCTTATTAATAGACAAACCCTTACCCTCCTGTTGTAAAATAGAAGAAAAGAGGGGAGAGGTTTCCATGTCTCATAAAAACAACCCTAAAAAGTTTGCTTTAAATATGAGTGCTGCACAGTTTACAAAGTTTTATATTATGCATTTACTGCAGCTAAGTCAACCTATGATCAGTGAACATTTTAAAACAGAATTTCAAAAATTAACAAATAACTGGATTCCAGCACCGTCAACTTTGCTTGATACATTACATGAGATGACCGAAGATGGGTTACTATATCGAAAAGAAGATTATAAATCTCATGAGAAAAGAAGACAAAAAGTATATTGGTACTATTTGACTGACACTGGTAAAGAAGAATTTAATGTATTGAAAAAACGATATAAGCTGTTATTTGAAGAACAGCTTACGATTTTAAATAAGATTATGAAAGATGTTTATCGTTAAGGGACAGGTATACAGAAAGGATTTCCAAATGAAATTAAGCGTATTAGATCAAAGTCCTATCTCAAAAGGCAGGACTGCTGAGGAAGCTCTCAACTATACTCTAGAGTTAGCGAAATACACTGAAAAATTGGACTATTACCGTTACTGGGTAGCCGAACACCATAATACAAATGGTTTAGCAAGCAGTTCTCCTGAAGTTTTAATCAGCCGTATTGCTTCCGTTACGAGTTCAATTAGAGTGGGTTCGGGAGGAGTATTACTTCCGCAGTACAGCCCTTTAAAGGTTGCTGAAAATTTCAAATTATTAGAAGCTTTATTTCCACGAAGAATTGATTTAGGATTAGGAAGGTCACCTGGCGGTGGGAAGAAGACAAGAGCTGCCTTAAATGATGGTTATGAAAAGCCTTTAAGTTCTTTTTCAAGACAAGTTAAAGAGCTTCAGCAATTCCTGCAAAGCAGTATTCCTAAAGACCATTCCTACTACGGAGTATCTGCTAAACCAGCAGCTGATGGTAATCCTGAGCTGTGGGTGCTTGCTCTGACTGAAAGAGGAGCAAGGCATGCCGCCCTGAATGGGACGGGGTTTACATTCGGTCATTTTATAAACCCAGACTATGCCACTGCTTCAATTAGAACTTATCGTAATAAATTTAAACCTTCAGAGCTAAGAAAAGAACCGTCTGTTAACGCTTGTGTATTTGTTGTTTGTGCAGAAACAAAAGAAAAGGCAGAGAAATTGGCATTAAGTCAGGATATGTGGCTTTTGCAAGTGGAGAAAGGACTGGACACGCGAGTACCTTCGCCAGACGAACTAAAAGATGCGGAAATGTCTGAGGAAGAGTTGGAAAGAATAAAGCATAATCGAAGAAGATGTATTATTGGGGATCCTGAATTTGTATATAAGGAACTTAAAAAACTTAAAAAACTAAGCGATCTTTATGGTACAGAAGAAATCATAATTATTACAAACATTTATGATTTCGAGGAAAAGAAAAATTCTTATAAGCTCATAGCTGAGTATTTTAAACAGAATGACTAGCTAAGTGTTAGGAAAGAAGGTTAGAAAATGAATAATTACATCGGAACGATTCAAAAGCTAAAACTTACAAAAAGGAAAACTGACGGTTTTATGTTAACTGACGGAAGTGAAGAGCTTCTGCTTCCTGATGACCAGGTATCAGAAGAAATACATGAGCTTAATGAAATGATTTCAGTATTTATCTATCAAAATAGAAGCAAAGAAGTTACAGCAACTACATTCTTACCTGAAGTGACACTGGAGTCGTATGGATGGGCGGAAGTAGAAGAAGTTATTCCTAACCTGGGAGCATTTGTTAATATTGGGGTCGACAAAGCATTTCTTGTTTCAAAAGATGATCTGCCTTATAAGAAATCTGTATGGCCACAGGAAGGTGATACTCTATTTGTAAGTCTGGAGAAAGATAAGAAGGGAAGAATTTTTGCCGAGCCTATCTCGGAAAGTGAAATACTGGAAGATCTCGAGCCTGCACCGCAGGAGTTGTTAAATAAAACTGTGACTGGACGTGTCTACCGTTCCACAAAAGCCGGATCCTTTATATTGACTGAACAAGGTTACCGCGGTTTTGTTCATCCTTTTGAAAGAACACAGGAGCCTCGCTTAGGTGAAACAGTTGAAGGCAGAGTAATCGATGTAAAGGAAGATGGAACAATAAACGTTTCTCTACGTCCTTTGAAGCAGGAAGTCTTAAAAGATGATGCAGAGGTTATTTATACCTATTTAAAAGAAAATGATGGTGTGATGACTTTAACCGATAAAAGTGCACCAGAAGATATAAGAGAAACATTTCAAATCAGCAAAGCTGCATTTAAACGTGCTTTAGGTTCATTACTAAAGGAAAGAAAAATTATTCAAATTGATGGCAAAACGATGATTCGACATGAAGAAGATTGAAACAAAACTCCGCATTTTCTCTGCGGGGTTTTTTATTTATAAATTATTCATTGAATAATTTTTTTCACTTAAAGAAAAATAACTGAAGATAGATAATGAATGAGGTGTGAGTAATGGCTGACGATGTAAATGGTCAAAAAGTTAGCAGGTGGTGTCTTGTAAGTATGGCTTCGATTCCTCTTGTAATGACATTGGGAAATTCCATGTTGATTCCTGTGTTGCCGATTTTTGAACAGAAAGTAGGGATCTCTTCTTTTCAATCAAGCATGATTATTACCAGCTATTCGATTGCTGCTATCTTTCTGATCCCTGTTGCAGGTTATTTATCAGACCGATATGGAAGAAAAGTTGTAATTCTTCCAAGTTTAATCCTAGCTTTAATAGGAGGAATCATTGCAGGGTTTGCTTCCTGGCAGCTCAATAATCCTTTCACCTGGATTATGATTGGCAGAGTCCTGCAGGGAATAGGAGCAGCTGGAGCCACCCCAATAATTTTACCTTTAGTAGGAGATTTATACAAAGAGGATGATGAAAAAACGAGTTCATGCTTAGGTATTATAGAAACATCCAATACATTTGGCAAGGTATTAAGTCCAATTCTAGGTGCTGCGTTTGCTGCGTTTATTTGGTTTCTTCCGTTTTTTTCAATATCTTTTTTTAGTTTAATTTCCATAATATTAGTTTTCTTTTTCATTAAAGCACCAAAAAATGAAGAAAAACCTCCAAAATTTAAAGTGTTCATTAAAAATACGAAGAAAATTTTTAACCAGGAAGGAAAGTGGCTCTATACCGTTTTCCTTATAGGAATTTACTTAATGCTGATTTTGTTTGGAGTTTTATTCTTTTTATCCGACATTTTTGAAAAGACCCATGATCTATACGGAATTAAGAAAGGATTTTATCTAGCTGTCCCACTGTTTGGATTGTGCATTGCCTCGTTTGTGACTGGTAAACTAATTAAGGGAGAGCTCAGTGTGATGAAGAAAGTCTTACTTTTTAGTCTGTTTATGACTTCATCTACTGTAGTTTTTATAGGTTTAGTCAGTGATAAACTGATGTGGCTCTTAGTTATTACAACTCTTATGGGAGTAGCTATAGGAGCAATCCTTCCAACTTTGGATGCTATGATTACGGAAGGGATCGATAAAGAGGAAAGAGGGACAATTACCTCTTTTTACAGTTCATCCAGATTTATAGGGGTTGCAATTGGGCCACCTGGAATGTCGATGGTTATGCAAGATTATTTAAATCTTAGTTATTTTACAGCCGGAGGGGCAGGTATTCTCCTCCTAATCCTAGTGATAATCATGATAAAAACTGAAAACGCGAAAACCAATAAAGAAAGTATTGCCTAGCATAAAAGGTGCCAAGTTAATTAATGGCACCTTTTTTATAAAGAAAAGATGAATGTTTAATCAAAGAAGGGTGGACCGCTTTTGCTTTGGATGATAATCCACCCAGGTTGATACCAGCTCCAAATTTATAGCACTGCCATACTATTTTAGTACAGTATTGTTCATTATCCTTACTGCCTAAAGCTGTGGAAATTTTATAAGATGCTTTAGAATCCCTTTCATAAATGGTATTTAAATGAGCAGCAGCATTTTCTCCGTGTTGTAATTCTATTGGGGCGTAAACCGTAATGAATCGAAATTTATTGTGGTAAGCCGGAACCGAATCCTTCACTAATCCAGCAGGAATTGAATGCACGACCTGATGATTGCAGTCCACAATACCTACATGACCAACATACTTTGATTCACTTTTACCAATCGGTGAAAACAGCAAATCTCCAGGTCCAATTGGAATATTAGTCCCTGGATAAAATGGAGGGTGAACATAGGAAGGTGTTACGACTTTTTTAGGTTTGCATAAAAAAATAAGTAAACTAATGATTATGCTTATGATAAAAGTTAATTTCTTCATCTTAGTCATCCTTATGATTGTGAGTATGTAATTCATGATAAGTTACAATCTAAGAAAACTCAATTCCCCGTAGAAGTTTATAACGAGTTTCTACCGAAGTACAGGGGAGTACAGCGGGAATAAATTATTATGAAGAAGAGGGCTGTTCATGAATTAATAATTTTTTATTGTAGTTTACATAATATATATTATAGGAAGTTTAAATACATTTGGTTTTTTAGTCTCAATACCCAAGTATACTCTTGATAGTGAGACAAAATAATATTTTTGCTGAATTTCCAGTTACTATTGGTATGAACATCTTTTGTAACAACTGAACCAGCAGATACATGAGTTCCAGCTTTCTATTGGTGCTGCATTGCCAGTAATAATTCTCTCTTTAGGTTCAATTGAATGACAAGCCGTATATATTTCCAACGTTCCGTACTATATACACTGCATAGCGAATGTAATAATTCAGGTCAAAATGAAAATTACGTTTATTCCAGCGTTCATACCTAAATTATGTTTTCTTACCTTCCTGTTTCTGAAAAATACTTTTGTTAAGTTATTGAAGCAAGATTATTTTTCTTATTCTTTTTTGTATTAAATTTATTATCCATACTTTCCCCTCTTTTATTGCAGTTTCCCCTTCCCTACTCATATTTCATTAGGTCTAATTACATTTTAATGTTATTTATTGTTTTTTCTTTCGGAGTTGCTACTAAGTTTCAAGTCAGACTATTTGGAATTACTATGTACAAAAAGAAAGCCACAGAGCGTTTGGCTTACTCTGTGACCTTAACTTTAGATTTTCTGGAAGATCTAGATTTTGCCTTATTTTGTTGATAAACCTCGAGAGTTTCTTTATAAAATTCTAATATTTGTTCTGATGGTTTTTGCCAGCTGAACTTTTCTGCTTCGCTTCTGGCATTTTTACATAACCTTTGGTAAAGTTCTTCGTCTTCCAGCCGGTTGATGGCTTCAATCATGCTGTTAGTGTTTTCATTCTCGAACAACAAACCTGTTCTCTCGTCTTCTACCTGCTCCATTGTCGGACCACTTTTTGCTGCGATTACCGGGAGGCCAGAAGCCATTGATTCCAGGATAACTAAGCCCAATGTCTCTGTAATAGACGGAAAAATAAGCGCGTCTGAGGAAGAAAATGCCTGAGCCAGCTCATCTCCGTGAAGAAGTCCGGTGAAAGTCGTTTTCGTACCTGCGAACGTTTTCTCGAGAGCTTCTTTCTCAGGTCCGTCTCCTACAATAGCTAAAGAAAGGTCATCTCTTTGTTCGAGCAGCGGCTTAATTTTGTGAATTTCTTTTTCAGGTGCCAGCCTTCCGACAAATACAAGGAGTTTATTATCAGGTTCACCATTAGACAGCCGATTTCTCATTTCTTCATTTTTATGTGATGGATGGAAATGATCTATTGCAACTCCTCTGTCCCAAACGTGAACGTTGTGGAATTTCTTTTCCTGTAATTCCCCCTGGATGGCTTTAGATGTACATAAGTTGTAGTCAGCGTAATTATGAAGTTTTCTAAAATACCACCATACTAAAGGAACAAAAGGATACAAGCGATAGTATTCCAAATACTTTGGCACGTGGGTGTGATAGGAAGCAATTAATGGATAACCCAATTTACTCGCGTAATATACACCAGAAACTCCTACTAAAGCAGGGTTTACTACGTGCACTAGATCAGGATCGTGTTTTATCAGTAAGTCTTTAACTCGCTTTTGAGGCATAGAAAATTCTCTATACCTGTAAAAAGGCATAGTTGTCGTCTTAACCCCTTCAACAATCGCACCTTCATATTCAGTTACACCAAAGTCTGGAGCAATAACAACAACCTCGTGCTCTTGCTGTCTTAAATATTTAATGGCCTCTTTTAACCTTGTTACCACTCCGTCGGTAGATGGTAGAAATGTTTCGGTGATAATGGCGATTTTCAAAGCGGAAAACTCCTTACTTCCACGTAATAGATGGTAATACGTTGTCTTTAATAATCCGATCCTTGTTTTCTACTGCAATTTTTAAGATGTCACGAATCACTTCATCTGTCAGCAGATGTGGTTCCAGTCCTAAATCTTTAAGTTTAGTGTTTTTAGCGTGGTAATAATGGTCTTCGTTTTCGATACGCGGATTTTCGATATTTTTAACTTTTGTCTCAAATCCTTCTTCTATGGCGATTTTTTGAACTCTTTCTGCCAGATCCTGAACTGAGAACCATTCAGTGAATTGATTAAACACTCTGAACTCTCCGCGGTCAGCTGGATTTTCTGCAGCGATTTCTACACAGCGTACCGTATCTTCAATGTTTAGAAATGCACGTGTCTGCCCGCCTGTACCATATACGGTTATGTCATGGCCAATTGCTGCTTGATTAACGAAACGGTTCAATGCAGTTCCGAAAACACCGTCATAATCCACCCGGTTAAATAAAACTGGGTCCTGCTGAGTTTCTTCTGTATGAAGACCGTATACAATACCCTGGTTTAAATCTGTCGCACGAATTCCCCAGATCTTACAAGCGAACATGATATTGTGGCTGTCATGAACTTTTGAAAGATGATAGAAAGATCCCGGTTGCTTAGGGTAAGGAAGGGTATCCTTTCTTCCATTATGCTCAATTTCAATATAACCCTCTTCAATGTCAATATTAGGTGTGCCGTATTCACCCATAGTGCCGAGTTTAATTAAGTGGCACTCTGGAGCGAATTCCTTAATAGCATACAATACATTTAAATTCCCAATTACGTTATTTGACTGAGTGTAAGCTGCATGCTCACGGTCGATCATAGAATAAGGAGCAGAACGCTGCTCTGCGAAATGTACAAAAGCTTCCGGTTCTGTCTGACGGAAGACCTCACTTAGGAAATCATAATGATTAAGATCACCGACGAATGTCCGGATTTCTTTTCCTGTAAGCTCTTTCCATTTAACTACCCGTTCTTCAAGGCTTGCAATGGGTGTTACTGAATTTGAATGCAATTCGTCATCTATTTTTCTTCTCGCTAAGTTATCAACGATTGATACTTCATGACCTTGTTTAGATAAATATAAAGCGGTCGGCCAGCCGCAAAAACCGTCTCCCCCTGCTACTATAATTCTCATAATCTACCTCCTAGTTACAATTCACAATTTCATTTTCCATTTTAGAATAACATTCTTTGTTTCTAATCGGGTAATGATAACTTTTGGAACTATATGTTTCGTTACCATATTTCCTACGATGTTGACTTTACCATTATAAAAAAAGAAACACAATTAATCTCCTCATATTTTTTAAATTCCTTTTCTCTATATACCCCAATTTTATATCGATTTATTCATATTTGTGAATATTAAAAAGAACAAAGAAATTGAATATTCATTCATCTGCTGATATAAGTTATACTTATTATATGAAGTTTTTAGTAGAAATAAGTTAGGGGGATAACTATGAGTAATTTTGAAACTGCCTGGAAGCCTTCTGAAGAAACTATGAAAGAAACTCGTTTATATCAATGGATGACATCGTTAGGGTTTAATCATTATGATGAATTCCACCGCAAGTCTGTCCAGGACGTTGAATGGCTGTGGGATCAAGCCGTGTCTACACTTGGAATCGAATGGTACAAACCTTATACACAAACTCTCGGCCTATCGAATGGGATTCAGTATCCAGATTGGTTTATCGATGGTGAAATTAATGTCGTCCATAATGCTCTGGATAAATGGGCAGAAGATATACAAACCCAGAATAATATTGCTTTATACTGGGAGGGCGATAATGGAGAAAAAAACGCCTTTACCTTTAAGGAGCTTAAGGAAGAAGTTGACGCTTTTGCTCACGGGCTGGAGAATCTGGGAGTCGTGCAGGGGGACATTGTAACTCTTTATTTGCCGATGCTTAAGGAAACTCTTGTAGCAATGCTTGCTGTTTCAAAAGTAGGAGCTGTCATCTCCCCCACCTTTTCAGGATATAAAGCTGAAGCTGTCGCCGCTCGTGTAAGCGCTTCCGATTCTAAAGTGCTTATTACAGCAGATGGTTTTTATCGGAGAGGCAAAGTTGTAAAAATGAAACAAGAAGCTGATGAAGCTGCTGACCTATGCGGAAGTCTCAAGCACTTAATCGTTATTAATCGTACAAATGAAGAAGTTCCGTGGAATGATGAACGTGACATTTCCTACAGATCTCTTACTAATACACGTCAACCTTACAAGACTAAAGTGACAAAAGCAGATGATGAGTTTATGCTTATCTATACTTCCGGCACCACCGGCAGACCAAAAGGAGTTCTTCATACTCATTCAGGCTTTCCTATAAAGGCAGCCTTTGATGCTGGAATTGGAATGGACGTTAAAAAAGAAGATACTCTATTTTGGTATACAGATATGGGCTGGATGATGGGGCCATTCCTGGTTTATGGTGGTTTAATCAATGGAGCTTCTATTGTAATGTTTGAAGGTACGCCCGATTATAAAGAGCCTGACCGGCTTTGGAAAATGGTAGATGATTATGAAGTTACTCATTTAGGCATCTCTCCTACGCTAATTCGTTCCATGATGAAGCATGGTACAAGCTGGATAAAAAAACATGATCTCTCCTCCCTTCGTTTAATTGGATCTACAGGTGAACCATGGAACCTGGAGCCCTGGAAATGGTTGTTTAAGCATGTCTGCCGTTCCAGAGTGCCAATCTTTAATTATTCCGGAGGAACTGAAATATCAGGCGGCATATTAGGCAACGTCCTGGTGAAACCTATACAGCCAGTAACTTTTAATGCTGCTTTACCGGGTATGGATGTTGATGTTTATGATCAGACTGGTAAACCCTTAGTTAATGAAGTTGGAGAGCTTGTCATAAAACAGCCCTGGGTCGGGATGACAAAAGGTTTCTTGAATGATGATAAAAGATACCGCGAAACTTATTGGAACCGTTTCGAGGACATTTGGGTTCATGGAGACTGGGTGATTAATGATGATGAAGGGTACTTTACCATTACTGGAAGATCAGACGATGTACTCAATGTCGCCGGTAAACGCCTGGGACCAGCTGAAGTTGAATCAGTGCTCGTCAGTCATGAAGCCGTTATAGAAGCCGGAGTTATCGGAGTGCCGCATGATATCAAAGGCGAGGAACCTGTAGCTTTCGTGGTTTTAAAAGACAAAACAGAGGATGCCTCCGCCCTAATCGATGAATTAAAAAAGTATTTATCATTAAAGTTAGGGAAAGCTTTAGCTCCGAAAGAGGTTTTTATCGTCTCAGATTTACCGAAAACCCGAAATGCGAAAGTGATGAGAAGAGCAATAAAAACCGCGTATTTAAACAAGCCCTCCGGAGATTTGAGTGCTCTTGAGAACGCACACACGATTTCAGAAATAGAGAGTATGGGAAAAGAAAATCTCGCGAAAAAATAGGCAAACATTAAATAATGTCATTTTCTATAAATACAGAAAGACCCGATCCAATTGGATCGGGTCTTTCTTGGATTAAATTCGCTTTGCCGAGCCTCAATTTTTTAAACAGGATATACACCGTGCTTTCGTTCGGTAAACCTTATGTTTTTTGATTGATAAGCTTCAAATCGCTGTATTAAGTCTTTTCGTAAATTTTCAGGCTGAACGATATCATCAATTACCATCTCCGAGGCCAGACGGTATAAATCAATATTTTCTTTATACTCTTCCTGTTTCTCCTTTATAAAGGCAGGACGTTCCGATTCATCTAATGCTGCAATTTTATTAGCATACACAGCGTTGACCGCTGCTTCCGGCCCCATTACGGCTATTTGTGCGGTCGGGAGAGCAATACAGGCATCTGGTTCAAAAGCAGGACCGGCCATCGCATATAACCCTGCGCCGTATGCTTTGCGAACAATAACGGATACTTTAGGAACTGTAGCTTCGCTCATAGCGGAAAGCATTTTTGCCCCGTGGCGGATAATGCCGGCTCTTTCTACTTTTGTCCCTATCATAAAGCCTGGAATATCGACTAAGAAAAGCAGAGGTATATTGAAGGCATCACAGAGCTGCATAAACTTCGCAGATTTATCAGCGGAATCAGGGAACAGCACGCCTCCCTTAGCTCTCGGCTGGTTGGCAATAATCCCAATCGTTCTGCCGTCAATTCTTGCTAGTCCGGTGATAATTTCAGGAGCAAATTTCTTTTTAATTTCGCAGAATGATTGTTCGTCAATGAGCCGCTCAATCAACTTATACATATCAAAAGGAGCATTCTGATTAGCAGGTATTAATTCTGAAATGCTTTTCTCAAATCCAGCAATGTCCACTGTGTCCATACGCTTAGGAAGTGATCTAAAGTTAGGCGGAAAATAACTTAAGTACCTTCTTGCATAATGAATGGCTTCGTCTTCATCACCGGCCAGCACATCTCCGCAGCCAGATACGGAACAGTGCATCTCAGCCCCGCCCATTTCTTCTAAACTTACTTTTTCACCAATCACTTTTTCGGCCATACGCGGTGAACCTAAATACATTGAAGCATTTTTGTCGACCATCACAACAATATCACAAAATGCAGGTATATAAGCACCTCCGGCTGCAGAAGGACCAAATAGAAGACAAACCTGCGGAACCCGGCCTGAAAGCTTTATTTGATTATGAAAAATCCTTCCTGCTCCTCTGCGATTTGGAAACATTTCGACTTGATCAGTAATTCTAGCTCCGGCCGAATCAACTAAATACAGCATAGGGATTTCGAGCTTCATAGCGGTTTCCTGGATCCTTATAATTTTTTCAACGGTTCGTGCTCCCCATGAACCTGCTTTAACAGTAGAATCATTGGCCATTACGCATACTTTCTCACCGTTAATTTTCCCAATGCCGGTAACAACGCCGTCGGCTGGCAGAGAACCATCCATACAGTTAGCAAAAAATGCATCTTCCACATTTAAGTCATCATCAAATAATCGCTGCAGCCGCTCCCTGACAAACATTTTACCTTTGCTTCGATTGCTTTCATGATATTTATCCAGTCCGCCTGAGGCAACTTTTTCCTTCATGGATTGTAAAGTTTCATTCATCATAAACTCCCCCTCCTCTACCTTCCTTTATACTCCGGTTTTCTTTTTTCTTTAAATGCCTTCAAGCCTTCTTCCCGATCGCTCGTCGGAATGGTCTGCTTGTAGCATTGATGTTCAAATACAAGTCCGGTATGTTTATCTGTTTCAAATCCACTGTTGACCGCTGTTTTCGCTAATTTCAAGGCAAATGGTCCGTTATTACTCATTAAATGGGCCATGTGAAGCGTCTCACGGTCTAAATCTTCAGGTGGATGGATTGATTCGACAAGCCGAATGTTCACAGCTTCCTCAGCTGTTACAGACCTTGCAGTAAAAATCAATTCCTTCGCTTTTCCAAGTCCAATTAATCGAGGAAGCCTTTGTGTACCTCCCGCTCCAGGAATGATAGCTAAGGAGGTTTCTGTAAGGCCGCATTTTGCGTGCTGACTCATCGTTCGAACATCACAGGCTAACGCAAGCTCTAGTCCGCCTCCGTAGGCAGCTCCGTTGATCATAGCGATGGTTGGTATCGAGAGCTGTTCCACCTTGGTAATTGTTTCTCCGATCTTCCTAACCGTCTCAACTACTTCAGCCTCTGTCATTCCCGATCTTTCCTTTAAATCAGCACCTGCGCAGAAGGCTTTAGGTCCGCTCCCTGTTATAATAAGTACTCTTAAGTCTGATCGCTCGATGTCATCTAATTGTTCTGATAGTTCATTAAGCAATGCGAGCGATAAGCTGTTAGCGGCTTCGCTCCTGTTTAACGTAAGCCTCCCGATGTGGGAATCAATAGTTTCTAACTCCACCAATGCCATATTTATCGCGCCTCCTTTGTGGTACGGTTATAAATTTGCATTTGATGACTGTTTAATTCTTTATTCAGCGACTGTTGAATGTACCGGGCAGCTTCTCTTAATTTAACTTCATCAATACCCGTATTGATTCCCATTTTGTGCAGCATATGAACTAAATCATCTGTTGCCAGGTTCCCAGAGGCTCCTTTAGCATAGGGGCAGCCCCCTAGACCGCCGAGGGCACTGTCAAAAGTCGTAATGCCATGTTGGAGAGAGACCAATATATTAGCCAGCGCCATGCCGTTCGTATTATGAAAATGCATAGCAAGCTTGCTGAAGGGAAGATTACCTTTTATTTCTTCAAAGAAAGCATCCACTTGCTTTGGATCAGCAACACCGATCGTGTCTCCTAAAGAGATTTCATCTACACCCATTTGAAGCAATTTCTCACAGATAGCAGCCACCTGGTTGAAAGGAATTTCTCCCTCATAGGGACAGCCGAATACTGTGGACACATAGCCGCGGACCCTCTTCTTATGATGTTTGGCTTCCTGTACCACTTCAGAAAGTACAGGATACGTTTCATCTATAGTCTTATTAATATTATTTTTGTTATGAGCTTCACTCGCTGACATAAAAACAGCCACCTCATCAAGGTTGGAATCAAGAGCAGCCTGCAGCCCTTTATAATTAGGAACAAGGGCTGCATAACTTATGCCAGACTTCCTCTCAATACCCATAGCTACTTCTTTAGCATCTTTTAACTGAGGGATCCATTTTGGATTAACAAATGAACTGATTTCTATGGATTGAAAGCCGGCATGAGATAGCAGATTAATCCAGTTCACCTTGACTTCAGTAGGAATCTGCTCTGATTCATTCTGCAGTCCATCGCGGGGACCGACTTCTTTAATTGTCACAGCATTTGGCAGTGATTCCATACGTTCACTCCTTACTCAATAATGGCTATAACGTCTCCTTCATTAACAAAATCACCTTCGGCTACTTTTAACTCTTTCACTGTTCCTCCATCTTCTGCAGGGATGGGGATTTCCATTTTCATCGACTCTAATATAGCAATATCTTCCCCAGCAGCAACTGAATCCCCTTGCTGTGCAACAATCTTCCAAACACTTCCTGCCATTGAAGCTTTAATTTCAGTCATTACAATTCCTCCTTAGGATTTTGAGATCGCTGGTAAATAATAATCTTGTATAAATGACGTCGTCGTATGACCTTGCAAGTAATGCTCATTCGTAACAATACGCTTAAGCATCGTTATATTGCTTTTAATGCCTTCGATTTCATATTGATGCAAAGCTGCTGTTAACTTCTGAACCGCTGCTTCTCTCGACTCTCCATGAACGATTAACTTCGCAATCATTGGATCGTAAAATGGAGAAACAAAGGAATTGGAGTGAACAGCAAGCTCATGACGTAGCCCTGGATCCTCAGGGAGGGAAAGCTTTGTCAGTTGACCAGGTGACGGGTAAAACGTGTTCGAATCTTCAGCATAAATCCGTGCTTCAATCGCATGACCATTAATAACAAGATCATTTTGACTAAATGATAATGCTTCCCCTGCTGCAACCCTGAGCTGCTGCTCGACCAAATCAATACCGGTTATTTCTTCTGTCACTGGATGCTCAACCTGGAGACGTGTATTCATTTCTAAGAAATAAAAGTTTTCGTTCTCATCTACTAAAAATTCAATCGTTCCTGCGTTTGTATAACCTAATGTTTGTACGGCCTGCAGTGCGCTATCCCCCATCTTCTTCCGGGTTTCTTCTGATAGAAATGGAGAGGGAGCCTCTTCAATCACCTTTTGATGTCTGCGTTGAATGGAGCATTCCCTCTCAAATAGATGCAGAGCATGTCCGTGATGGTCTGCGAGAACCTGGATTTCAATATGTCTTGGATTTATTATTTGTTTTTCAATGAACATCTTTCCATCCCCAAAGAAAGTTTTGGCACGCTTCTGATTGCTTTCAAAAGCTTTTGCCAGCTCTTCATTCGAAGACACAGACTGCATCCCTATGCCTCCCCCGCCGGCAGCCGCTTTGACCATTACAGGGTACCCGATCTCTTCTGCAATATTTTTGGCCTCTGTTACATTTTCCACTGCTTCCATCGTCCCTGGTACTACTGGAACACCTGCTGCTTTCATTACGTTACGGGCGGCTATTTTGTCCCCCATTTCAGCTATGACTTCTGCAGAGGGTCCTATAAAGGTTAAACCTTCTTGTTTCACTCTTTCTGCAAAAGCTGCATTTTCACTGAGAAGACCATATCCAGGATGGATTGCTTCCGCTCCTGACTCTTTAGCAGCCTTTATAATCTTTTCAACATTTAAATAGGACTCATTTACCCTCGGTTTACCGATTAAATAGCTTTCATCCGCCTGTTGTACATACGGTGCGTCCTGGTCAGCTTCCGAAAAAACGGCTGCAGTTTTTATATTAAAACGTTGACACGTTCGAATGATTCGAGCGGCAATTTCCCCTCTATTCGCAATGAGTATTTTTGAAAACATAGAGCATCCCTCCTTATTTATTCCTGTTTAACGTCTCAAGAGCTGCTTCTTTTAATTTGTATTTCTGGATTTTTCCGCTGGCTGTCATCGGGTATTCATCTGTAAACCGAATGTAGCGTGGAATTTTATGTTTGGATATCCTCCCATTACAAAATTCCCGAATATTTTCTTCATCAGGGTCTCTGCCTTCTTTAGGAATGACGTAGGCCATAATTTCTTCCCCGTATTTGGCATCTGGTATCCCGACCACTTGAACGTCAAGGACATCAGGATGCTGATATAAAAATTCTTCGATTTCACGTGGATAAACATTTTCGCCGCCTCTTATAATCATGTCCTTCATGCGTCCGGTAATTTCCACATAACCGTCCTCATCCATTACAGCGATATCCCCTGTGTGCAGCCACCTGTCTTGATCGATGGACGCCTGGGTTGCTTCCTCATTTTTGTAATAGCCCTTCATCACAAGATAACCGCGGGTACACAGCTCACCAGGTATGCCGGGTTCACACTCTTCCTGAGTAGCAGGATCCAGCACTTTGACTTCTACATTAGGGTGAGCTTTACCTACTGACCGGACACGCCGTTCTATAGGATCATCTGTTCTCGTCTGAGTAATCACAGGGGAGGATTCAGTCTGGCCGTAAGCAATCGTAATCTCATCGGCCCCCATTTTATTCATGACGTCCTTCATGACTTCCATTGGACAGGTAGAGCCGGCCATAATTCCAGTTCTTAACGTCGTGGGTTTATAGTCGGTAAAGCTTGGATGATTAAGCTCTGCGATAAACATTGTGGGAACCCCGTGCAGACCCGTACAGCGTTCTTCTGTTACAGCTTTAAGAACGGCTTCTGGATCAAACTGTTCGAGAATGACCATTGTCGTTCCTTTAGAAACAGCTGCCATCGTGCCCAGTACGCATCCAAAGCAATGGAAAAAGGGAACAGGAATACATAATCGATCTTCATAAGTGAGGCGCATACAATCAGCTACCTGGTTTCCATTGTTCACGATATTATAGTGGCTCAGCATTACACCTTTAGGAAAACCTGTCGTGCCTGAGGTGTACTGCATGTTAATGACATCCGTATAATGGAGAGAATCGTGCCGGTCAGATAACATGCGGTCACTAACAGATTGGCCGGCATGGATCACGTCATCCCATGTATAGCAGCCTGGATACTCGTTATCACTTAATACAATTACATTCTTTAGACATGGCAGCCTCTCACTCTGCAAGTCTCCCTTAGTCGAATGGTCTAGCTCTGGACAAATTTCTCTTAAAATATCGATATAAGAAATTCCTCTGAAGCTTTCCGCTAAAATAAGCGTAGAAGCATCAGACTGCTTTAAAAGATATTCCAGCTCCTGAGCTCTGTAATTTGTGTTTACAGTAACGAGCACTGCGCCCATTTTTCCTGTAGCAAACTGGGTAGTCAGCCATTCGGGCTTATTATCGGACCAGATCGCCATGTGATCTCTCTTATCAATACCCAGGGCCATAAAACCTTTTGCAGCTTCATTTGTCATATTATTAAATTCTTTATACGTTTTACGAAGGTTCAACTGGGGATAAATCATCGCTTCATGTTCAGGGTACATCTCCGCCTGCTTCTCTAATAATTCTCCTACCGTCAAGTTTAATAAAGACATGATGGACCTCCTTTATAATTTAACAGCCTAACTGACGAGCAATGACTAAGCGCTGAATCTCAGACGTTCCTTCTCCTATTTCTAACAGCTTGGCGTCTCTTAGGTAGCGTTCAACTTCATACTCCCTCATATAACCGTAGCCCCCATGAATTTGAATAGCTTCATTCGACGCGCGAAATGCTGTTTCAGAAGCGAATAACTTCGCATACGCCGCTTCCTTAGAAAAGTTTTTATTGTGATCCTTAAGCCATGCGGCTTTTAAGACCATATTACGAGCGAGTTCTACTTCCATCGCCATATCAGCCAGCTTGAACTGAATGGCTTGAAAGTTTGAAATCGGCTGTCCGAACTGCTTCCTCTCCTTCGCGTAGGCAAGTGATTTATCCAGAGCTGCCTGGGCGATTCCGACAGCTAAAGCACCAATGGAAATACGGCCGCCGTCAAGTGTATATAAGAATTGTTTAAATCCGCCGTTAAGCTCCCCGAGAACATTTTCTTTAGGAACGTGAACATCTTCTAAAATAATTTCTGACGTATTCGAACCACGAACCCCCATCTTCTCGTAAGGACTCGTAATCTTCATTCCTGGAGTATCTTTAGGAATGATAAAAGCCGAGATTATATTCTTCCCATCGCTGCGTTTCCCAGAGACCGCCGTAACCGTAATAGAACGCGCGTATTCGGCGTTGGTAATCCAGCACTTCTCCCCGTTAATAACATAGTGATCTCCCTGCAGCTCTGCGGTTGTTTTAGTACCACCGGCATCAGAGCCGGCATTTGGCTCTGTAAGTCCAAACGAACCCAATCCTTCCCCTTTAGCTAACGGCACGAGAAATCTTTGCTTCTGTTCTTCTGTACCGAAATAATAAATTGGGCTAGCTCCTAATGACACAGCTGCGGCATAGCTTAATCCGGTGGAACCGCATGCTTTTCCGATTTCTTCAACTGCTAATGCGTAGGTCAGCGTGTCTGCTCCAGCACCCCCGTAATTTTCTGGAAAGGGAATTCCCAGCAGACCCAGCTGTCCCATTTCTTTAAATATATCCTCAGGAAACTCCGCTTTTTGATCAATATCAACAGCTCTCGGGCGAATGACCCCATCCGCAAAATCACGCACCATTTTCCGTGTCATTTCCTGCTCTTTGGTTAACTCAAAATTCATACCATTTCCCCCTTGTTTAAAGACCGACTGGTTGGTCTGTAATGAGCAAAAATAAATGTAAGCGTTTACTTACTATCGTAAAAAAAAGGAACGTGCAGCATTTGATTTTCGTAATAAACGGCTGATTCATCAGGCGGGAGTAAAGAATGGAGAATGATATCAATGAAGACGTCTGCGATTTCATCAATAGAGTAGTCGCCGTCTCTTCTATACCATTTGTACATCCAGTTCACCATTCCCAGGATGGCCATGCTTGTTAACCCGGGCGGCAGTTCTTTCCTGAAGTGGCCGGTCCGTTGACCTTCTGTGATCACTTGGAAAATGAGACTCTTAAATTCATCCCGCTTCTGTTTAATCTGCTCGTTATAAGGCGGCTTTAAGTATTTGCTTTCCTGATAAAAGACAGATAGATGAGGCTTATATAAGTCAAACACTCGAACAAATACTCTGGTAATTTCCTGGATTTTATCTATAGGTGAGCGATGGGTTTCATCAGCACGTTTCGCTTCTTTAGATACGTATGTAATGAATGCATCATGGATGACGTAAAGTAGTTCATCTTTTGATTGAAAGTGATGATAAAATCCGCCTTTAGACGTTTTTGATGCCTCCACGATCTGTTTAACTGTAACACCATGGAAACCATACTCGTCAAATAGTATCAGTGACTGCTCAATGATTCGATCTCGTAAATTTAACATACACCATCCCCTCAGACTGAATATACATTCATCTTATCACAATTTTAATAAAAAACAACATTTCCCATTTCTATAATATAGTTAAGTTTGTTCACCAAACAACCAAACTTTTACTTGCATGCAAAACAGTTAAAGGAATTATTATACAAGGAGGAAATGTCTCATCTTTTAAGAGGAGACAGACGCCATTGCATAAAAAGGCCCTTTCTCAAGTAGAAAGAGCCTTTCTGTTATTAACCTTCTGTGGAAAATGTTTTTTCATACTGCGGTTGAACCCATGTTTCCGTGACCTCTCCGCTATTTTCAACATCAAGAACGTAGGATCCATTACTATAGCGGTCATTAGCTTTAAATTCCATCGGTTGAACGACCTTTAATTCTTCTTTCGTCGTATTTAAAACGATAGTATCCTGGTTCGTCACAATATGAACATCAACCACCTGGTGTGGATTTTTCTTTAACTCTCTTAACATTATGACACCCCGTTTAGCCCTTGACGTGCGCTCAAATTCTTTTAAGCGCATTCGTTTAACAGCGCCTCTATGAGTCGTTAACAGTAGTGACGGATCTTCTTCAGGGAGAAAGACCTGACCGGAAACAACGTATTCTCCCTCTTTAAGCTGGATCGCTTTTACACCGGCAGCCCTCTGTCCGACCGTATTCACTTCGGCTTCTGAAAACCATAAACCATAGGCTTTATTTGAGGCAATGAATAGATCATATAGCCCATTGGTTAAATGAACATCAACTACTTCATCGTCACCCTTTAAATTAACAGCGATTAATGGTTTAGAATGTCTGGTTGCCTGATAGAGTTCCAGTTCGCTCTTCTTAACCATACCGTTCTTTGTAAAGAAAATTAAATAATGATCATCTTTATATTCCCGAATTGGAATAGCGTCAATTAAATATTCTTCTTTATCAATAGATACGATATTCGCAATATGCTGCCCAAGGTCTTTCCAGCGGATGTCCGGCAGCTTGTGGACCGGAAGATAGAGATATTTACCGAGATTCGTAAATAATAAGATCGTATCTGTAGTATTTATTTCTAGCAGACGCAGAACGTGATCTCCATCTTTTATAGCAAGGTCTGCACCGTTAGACGCTCCGTAGGAACGAAGGCTTGTCCTTTTTATATAACCGTCCTTAGTTACAGATACGACAATATCCTCGCTGGCTACGGTCACCTCTAAGTCTACCTTTAACTCTTCTACTTTTTCTTCAATCTGGGTTAATCGGTCATCTGCATATTTCTTTTTCATCGAACGAAGATCAGCTTTGATAACGTTTAACAGTCTGTTTTCACTCGCTAGTAACGCCTGTAAATATTCAATCTGGGCAGCCAGATCGTCTGCTTCCTTCTGTAGATCGGTGATATCCGTATTAGTTAAACGATAAAGCTGTAGTGTGACGATAGCTTCTGCTTGTTCTTCTGTGAACTGATAAGCCTCCATAAGCTGCACCTTTGCATCGGCTTTGTCTTTTGATGCACGTATTGTTGCAATGACATCATCTAATATAGAAATTGCTTTAATCAAGCCTTCTACAATATGAGCACGTTTCTGTGCTTTATTTAAATCATAGACAGACTGACGGGTGACCACTTCTTTCTGATGGGCAATGTATGCATCCAGCATTTGCGGAAGGCTGAGTAAAGTAGGTGTGCGTTCATAAATGGCCACCATATTAAAGTTATAAGCGATCTGCAAATCAGTATGCTTATAAAGGTACTTTAGAACGCCTTCACTATTAGCATCTTTCTTTAATTCAACCACAATTCTCATTCCTGTGCGGTCTGTTTCATCACGCACTTCCGAAATGCCTTCCACTTTCTTATCAATACGCAGTTCATCCATCCGCTTTACAAGTGTAGCTTTATTAACTTCATATGGGATTTCATCAATCACGATCTGTTCCCGTCCGCCTCTGACAGCCTGGATGCCGGCTTTCCCTCGTAATATAATTTTTCCTTTTCCAGATTCATAAGCTTTTTTCAAACCGTCAAGCCCCTGAATAATACCTCCAGTAGGGAAATCAGGACCTTTTAGTTTAGTCATAAGTTCATCCACCGTGGACTGCGGCTTATCGATTCTCATAATTACCGAATCAATGACCTCTCCCAAATTGTGAGGAGGAATTTCTGTTGCATAGCCTGCAGAAATTCCAGTCGCCCCGTTTGCTAACAAGTTAGGGAATTTAGCAGGTAACACAGTAGGCTCATTAATCGTGTCATCAAAGTTAGGTATGTGTTCAACCGTGTTCTTTTCAATATCTCTTAAAAGTTCAGAAGAAATGCTTGATAACCTGGCTTCCGTATACCGCATTGCTGCAGGCGGATCACCATCCACACTTCCGTTGTTTCCGTGCATCTCAACAAGCGATTTTCTTACTTTCCAGTTCTGACTTAAACGTACCATCGCATCATATACAGAAGTGTCACCGTGAGGGTGATAGTTACCGATGACTGTACCAACGGTTTTTGCTGATTTTCGATACGCTTTATCGTGTGTGTTTTTTTCTTGATGCATCGCATACAGGATCCGGCGCTGTACCGGCTTTAACCCGTCTCTTGCATCTGGTAGAGCCCGTTCCTGAATGATGTACTTACTATAGCGCCCAAACCGGTCGCCCAGTACTTCTTCTAGTGGTAAATCTAAAAATTTTTCTGCCTCAGCCAACAGAAGATCCCCCTTTTATTTCTCTATTTTCTCATTTTCTAAAATGTTAGCTTCGTCTTCAAGACCGAAAGCGACGTGGGATTCAATCCATTTACGGCGAGGTTCAACTTTATCGCCCATTAACGTTGTTACACGACGTTCTGCACGTGCGAGATCATCAATCGTCACTCGAATTAATGTTCTAGTTTCTGGATTCATCGTGGTTTCCCACAGCTGATCGGCATTCATTTCACCAAGCCCTTTATAACGCTGGATCGTGTAGCCGTTCTTTAAAACTTTTATTATTTTCTGCATTCCTTCTTCATCCCAGGCATATTCGGTCTTTTCTTTTTTACCTTTGCCTTTGGAAACTTTGTATAAAGGCGGCAGAGCAATGAATATTTTACCTGCTTCTACTAGCGGGCGCATATAACGGTAGAAGAAAGTAAGTAATAATACTTGAATGTGTGCACCGTCAGTATCAGCATCAGTCATAATTACAATTTTGTTATAGTTGCAATCTTCAACGTCAAAATCCCCGCCTACACCGGCTCCGATCGTGTTAATAATTGTTGAAATCTCTTCGTTCTTAAAGATGTCAGCAATTTTTGCTTTTTCAGTGTTTATTACTTTTCCACGTAAAGGCAGGACTGCCTGAAACTTACGGTCGCGCCCCTGCTTGGCTGAACCGCCGGCAGAATCCCCCTCTACTAAATACAGTTCATTTTTTTCTGCATTCCGGGATTGCGCAGGAGTGAGCTTCCCGCTAAGCAAAGCATCCTTCCGCTTACGTTTCTTTCCTGAACGAGCATCTTCCCGGGCCTTCCGTGCTGCTTCTCTTGCTTCTTTTGCCCGTATAGCTTTTTTAACGAGCATCGAAGATATATCCGGATTTTCTTCCAGGAAGTAAGATAACTTTTCAGCAACGACAGCATCCACTGCTGAACGGGCTTCAGAGGTGCCCAGTTTGCTTTTAGTCTGCCCTTCGAATTGCAGCAGCTCCTCTGGAATGCGGACGGAAATAATTGCTGTAAATCCTTCCCGAATATCATTACCTTCTAAATTTTTGTCTTTTTCTTTCAAGTGCTGGGCCCGTCTGGCATAATCATTAAATACACGGGTAATTGCAGACTTGGCCCCGGACTCATGTGTACCTCCATCTTTTGTGCGTACATTATTGACAAAAGAAAGGATGCTGTCTGTAAACCCATCGTTAAATTGAAAGGCAAAATCAACTTCAATCTGAGTATGCTCCCCTTCAAAAGAAACGACGGGGTGAAGTGTATCCTTTTCTTCATTTAAGTAGGAAACAAAGGATTCAAGCCCATCATTAAATTGATAGGATTCCTCCACTCCCTCCCGCTCATCTTTTAACTTAATTTTAAATCCTTTTAAAAGAAACGCTGCTTCCCTCAGCCTTTCAGATAAAGTTTCGAAGTTGAATTTGGTAACGGAAAAAATAGAGGTGTCAGGTTTGAAATGGATGGTTGTTCCTGACTTCCTTGTAGACCCTCGATTCTCAAGTGAGGTTACGGGTACACCGCCATGCTCAAACCTTTGATAAAACTTTTCTCCATCACGGCAGATATGAACCTCCAGCCACTCGGACAGGGCATTAACGACAGATGCACCAACACCGTGCAAGCCGCCGCTTGACTTATATCCGCCTTGTCCAAATTTACCTCCAGCATGGAGTACAGTTAAAATGACTTCGGGTGTTGGTTTTCCGGTCTGGTGCATTCCTGTTGGCATGCCGCGCGCTTCATCCGCAACAGAAACACTGTTATCACGGTGCAATGTGACCGTCAGCTGTTCCCCATACCCGGCTAACGCTTCGTCAACAGAATTGTCTACAATTTCATATATAAGGTGATGGAGACCTCTTTGATCTGTCGAACCTATATACATACCCGGCCTTTTTCGAACAGCCTCCAGCCCTTCTAATACTTGAATGGAATCATCTGAATATACTTGATTTTGACTCGACAATTTTCCATCGGCTCCTTTCTACACGACCTGCATACTACTATATTAGAACAAATGTTCCCGAGTGTAAACGTACAGGTATAAACATCACTTGTTATATTGTAGCGGTTTTACGAAAAGACGCAAATCTATTTTCATTATCATACACGAAAAAACCCCTGTAGAAACAGGGATTTTTCATCACAATGATTTTATTTTACCAAAGCATGCGTTACTTTAATACAGTTATTCATAACGACTTCTATCTTTGTGTCTTTTAATATGGAAGGCACATCTTCGTGAAATACACCCTGCTGCGCCCAAAATGCTTTAGCATTTATCTCCTTAGCTTCTTTTGCAAGGTCAGGAAGAAAGTTAGACCTTCTGAACACATTTATAATATCGACCGGCTCCTCAATCTGAGATAATGAACTATAGGCAGGCTCACCCAATGCCTCCGTTATTTCAGGGTTAACTGGTATAATCTTATAGCCCGCCTCCTTCATAGCCAGACTGATTTGATAAGATGTACGGTAAGGTTTGTTAGATAAGCCGACCACAGCAATGGTTTTAGAATCCTTTAAAATTGAGCGCAGTATGTCCTGACCAGGGTTTTTAAACATTTTTCAGCCTCCTATTCTTCTAATAGACCATTTTCTGTAAGGTAATCACGTGCAACGTCTTCAGGGTCGCGGTCGTCAAAATCAACCTCATAATTCATTTCTCTCATCTCGTTATCCGTAATTTGTCCACTGAGTTGATTTAAGGCTTCTTCTATATCAGGGTACTGCTCAAGTGTTTCTTCTCTCATAAGAGGGGCTCCCTGATAAGGCGGGAACAAATTCTCTGGGTCATCCAGTACTGTTAAATCAAGATCAATCATATAACTGTCTGTAGCATAGGCATCGATAATGTCTACGTCTCCGTTTTCAATGGCTCCCTGTCTTAATCCGGGGTCCATTGTTTCTACTTCCGCAAGGTCCAGGCCATAAACCTCTTTCATGCCTTGATAACCGTCCTGACGGTCGTTAAATTCTAATGTAAAGCCTGCAGTGATTTCATCCTGAACGGATCTTAGGTCACCTATAGTTTCAAGATCGTATTGGTCAGCGGTTTCTTCTGTAGTAGCCACCGCGTACGTATTATTAAATTGCATAGGCTCAAGGAAGGCCAGGTTGTACTCTTTTGACATACCTTCTCTGGCTTGTTCATAAACCTCTGTCTCATCATTGCTGTCTGCTTCATCTTCTAGAAGCGAGACAATAGCTGTTCCTGTAAATTCAGGATACATATCAATGCTTCCTTCCTGTAAAGCACCAAATACGAGATCCGTTTTGCCGAGGTTCTCTTCCAATCCTACGTTCAAATCTGTCTCGTCTTCAATCAGGAGTTTGTACATATTTATTAAAATTGCGGGTTCAGAGCCCATTTTTGCTCCGATTGTAATATCATTTTGTATTTTACCTCCAAAAGCGAGCGGTCCTACTGCCACGAGAGCTGCAATGGAAAGAAGAATGACGAGTGAACGAAAACCTGACTTTGCTGACGTCCTTTCAAATAAACGTAAAATTAAATCAAGCACAATGGCAAGGACTGCTGCGGGAATAGCTCCTAAAAGTATTAAGCTGGCATCGCCTCCGCGGTCTAATCCCAGTAGAATTAAGTCACCGAGACCTCCTGCACCTATTAATGCCGCAATGGTTGTCGTCCCTACAATTAAAACCATAGAAGTTCTAATCCCTGCCATTATTACCGGCATAGCCAGAGGCAGTTCTACCTTTGAGAGCCGGCGGAAAGAGTTCATTCCCATACCTGTGGCTGCTTCCCGCAATGCAGGATCCACCTCTTTAATTCCAGTATAGGTGTTCCTGAGTATTGGCAGTAAACCATAAGCGGTTAAAGCAATGACCGCCGGTGTTTGCCCAATCCCAAAGAAAGGAATAAGAAATGCAAGAACTGCTAAGCTTGGTATGGTTTGTAATATAGCTGCCACTCCAATAATCGGCTCAGCGATCCGTTGTTTCCGTGTTAAGATCAACCCTAAAGGAACGGAGATTAATGTAGCGATAACGAGGGCAATAATTGATATTTGCAGATGCTCCCATACTTTCTCTAAAAAGATATCCTGCCGTTCCTGAAACACATTTATAAAGCTGTTCATGACTGGATCACCTCACCTTTTGTCCTCCTATGTTTTTTCAGGTGAAGCACCATGTCTTTATAGGATAAGGTTCCAATCAGTTCATTATTCCGTGTAACAGGCAGCAGGGAATAGTTCTCCTGCTCAAAAAAGCTCATTGCTTCAGCTAACGTATTTCCATGTTCAATTACCGGCATGTCTACTTTCCGGCCCTTATGAACTCCGAAAGCAAAATTTCCGTTCGATTTTTTTACAGTATAAGTTTCATCAACAGGAAGAGCTCCAGCTTCAAACTCCTGTAAAGAATATACATGCTGTTGGGTTTGATCGATAATTACATCTACAGCTGTCTGCCACGGAGATTTTCTTCCTCCTATAAAGTCCTCTACAAAAGAGTTGGCTGGATGCAGAATTAAATTCTGGGGCTTATCTACTTGAACAATCTCTCCATTCTGCATTAAACAAACCCGGTCGCCCATCGCCAAAGCTTCATCTATATCATGAGTCACAAAAACAATCGTCTTCCTTATCTCTTTATGAAGGGATAAGATATCCTTCTGTAATTGTTCGCGGCTGATCGGGTCTAACGCACTGAAAGGCTCATCCATTAAAATAATATCAGGATCTGCTGCTAACGCACGTAAAACACCTACCCTTTGCTGCTGCCCGCCGGAAAGCTCGCTTGGCTTTCGTTTACGGTGTACTTCTGGATCAAGACCTACCATTGTCATTAACTCATCAATTCTATTTGTGAGATCTTTTTTATTCCATTTTTTCATTTCCGGTACCACAGATATATTTTCTTCTATTGACATGTGCGGAAAGAGTGCAATTTCCTGAAGTACGTATCCGATGTTCCAGCGCAATTCGTGAATGTTATATTCCTGGATGTTTTTATTATGTATAAAAACTTCCCCGTCTGTAGGTTCAATTAATCGGTTAATGATTTTCATGGTTGTTGTCTTGCCGCACCCGCTGGGACCGATGAGGGTTAAAAGCTCTCCATCTTTCACACTTAAATTAATCGATTTAACCGCTTCAGTTCCATCGGGATATTTCTTAGTTACATTTTTAAAGGTGATCATTTCTTTCCCCCTGTGATAACAAATTTCAACATTATATTCCCCAATTAATGAAGAAACAAAACCTTGCGCTGCGTTTAAGTCTGTATCTGCCGCAGCCTGTAAAAAGCGTAAACGTTCTTAATTATTACTTTTAGAACTGAATAAAGCGGTATAGCAATCAGCATTCCGATAAATCCATACAATGCAGCTGCTACAATTAATAATAAAATGATGGTTAACGGATGTACATTCAAACGATTCCCAAGAACAACCGGCGCGACAATGTTCCCCTCTAATTGCTGTACAACTATAAGAATAATAAAAACGTAAATAATCATAGCTGGATCTTGAGTTAAACTGACGATTACTGCCGGGAGCACACCAATAAGCGGTCCGAAAAAAGGAACGACAGCAGTTATAAATACAAAGAGGCTGAGTACTAATGCATAATCAAGACCGATTATTAAATAACCGATGAACATTAACACAGCATCCGTAAACGCTACAGTAATCTGGCCGATAATATAAGCACTCAAAGTCTTATCTACGTTTTTGAGAATCGTCCTTCCTTCCTCCTGGTGGCCGGCCGGGATATATTTCATTAAGAAAGGAATGAGCCGATGCCCGTCTTTTAAAAAGAAAAACAGGACAAAAGGAATAACGACGAGAACGGTTGCAGCTCCAGTAATTGCGGATAAAATTTCAGTGGCATGATCGCCGGCTGCACTAGTTAAATCACCAAAAAAGCTGGATGCCTGCTGACGCACCCCGCTCATAGAAACCATGCCCATGTCATTTTCCTGGATTGTTTCTTCGGCTTCCTTTGCGCTCTCTTTTAAATCATCAGGTAGATCAGAGGAAATCCCTGAAACCTGTGATTGGACAGTAGCTGCCAGCAGACGGTACATAAGGTAAAATAAACCGGCTCCTGCTGTATAAACTATTAATATAGCTACAGGTAAAGGAATATACTTAGCCTTCGCTAAGAATTGAACGACGGGTTTAAATATGTAATAAATGAACCCGGCTATAAGAATAGGGTAAAACAAGGTACTAATAATTGTAGTGACTGGAGCAAATGCATCAAGTAATGTTAATAGATAAATACTGATGAGAGCTAAAATGAATCCAGTCATATATTTAAAATAAGAATGCTTAATCCACATTGACTACACCTCTTTAATAGTTATTACAGAGATGTATACCTCAACCAGGCCCTCATTAATCTTATTTCGCGTGAGAGATCAAGTAGTTATAGCATTGTTCATCACTTCCTGCACATTCAAAAATTCCGTCAGCAGTGATTTCAATCAAGCCAAAATTATTTTTACTAAGTACATATTCATTCACCTGTAATGATGCTATTTCATTTCCCAGCTTTTTAATTTCGGTATAGAGCGGATCCGTGCAGTCACCGGTATAATCAAAGAGATTCGCTTGTTTCATTCTGTCACGCTCCCTTGCCTTCCTTACTACCTATATTCGACATCAAGACTTTATTTCCTTCTCATCTAAACGCTGCCAAATTATTTGCTAGTCATAAGAAACAATGTAAGAATAGAGGTTGAACTTTTAAAGTTACTGGAAGGGAGTTTTTTGATGAAAATGATCGACATTACACAGCCCGTTTATGAAGGGATGCCGGTGTACAAAAACAAACCTGAGAAACAGCCGAATTTTAAGAGCAGTACAAACGGACATGTAACAGAATCGCGTCTTGAACTGGATGCTCATACAGGAACGCATATCGATGCACCATTGCATATGGTGAATGACGGAGAAACTTTTGAAACCATCTCTATGAATAAGCTTATTGGAGAAGCTAAGGTTTTTGATCTGACTCATGTTAACGATGGAATTACTAAAGAAGACCTTGAGGAATTGGATATTCAGCAAAACGATTTTATTTTGTTTAAAACCCGCAATTCCTTTGAAGATGACTTTAATTTCGAATTCATCTTTCTAAAAGAGGATGGAGCACGATATTTAGCAGAGAAAAAGATCCGCGGAGTAGGAATTGATTCCCTGGGCATCGAACGGAGCCAGCCTGAACACCCTACTCATAAGTCACTCTTTGCTGCGGACATCATTGTTATTGAAGGATTAAGGTTAAAAGATGTAGAACAAAAATCTTATCAAATGATTGCTGCGCCGATGAAGCTTGTCGGTACTGATGCTTCCCCTGCACGAGTGTTTCTTTTTGATAAAGATCAATAATACCTTTGACGGCTTGTGGAGAACCTTCTGGTTTTCCGCAGGCTCTTTTCTTTTCGCAAGAATCATCGCTACGTCCTACCAAACTTCCTCATCGTTCTTTATGAAAAATTTATCAGGTAATGAGATAAACCACTTGATCGATAGAAAACAAAAAAGGATAGCTCTTCAGCCATCCTTTTTTGTTTGTTATTTTATTTTTCCATCCATTCTGTATGGAAGGTCCCCTCTTTGTCGACTCTCTGGTAAGTGTGTGCCCCGAAATAGTCGCGCTGGGCCTGCAGAAGGTTTGCTGGAAGAGTTTCTGTACGGTAACTGTCATAATACGCCAGAGCACTTGAAAATGCCGGCACAGGAACCCCCCGCTCAATAGCCAGCGAGAGTACCTCACGAAGGCTGGACTGATAATTTTCTGCAATGTCGTTAAAATAAGGATCAAGCAGTAAATTATCCAGATCGCTTTCACGATCGTAAGCTTCCTTAATCTTTTGAAGGAACTGAGCCCGAATTATACAACCACCCCGGAAGATCATCGCGATATCTCCATACTGAAGATTCCAATCATAATGCTCAGAAGCGGAACGCATCTGCGCAAACCCTTGCGCATAAGATACAATTTTACTCATGTAAAGAGCTTTTCTAATCGATTCAATTACTGCCTGCTTATCTCCGGTAAAGGGTTTATGTTCCGGTCCGCTCAAAATTTTACTAGCTTTGACCCGCTCTTCTTTCATCGCTGAAATAAACCTTGAGAAAACTGATTCAGTAATAACAGGAAGCGGTACTCCAAGCTCAAGAGAACTGATACTCGTCCATTTTCCAGTACCCTTCTGTCCAGCTGTATCTAAAATCACGTCAACCAGCGGCTTTCCTGTTTCATCATCTGTTTTAGTAAAAATATCAGATGTAATTTCAATTAAATAGCTGTCCAACTCGCCTTTGTTCCATTCAGAAAATACTTCGTGCAGCTCTTGAGCAGATAAGCCCAGTACATTCTTTAAAATAAAATAGGCTTCTGATATCAGCTGCATGTCTCCATACTCAATCCCGTTATGCACCATTTTCACATAATGACCCGCTCCATCAGGACCTATGTATGTTGTACATGGAGTTTCATCCACTTTAGCAGCAATCGCTTCTAAAATAGGCTCTACGTGTTCATATGCTTCCTTTTGTCCGCCTGGCATGATAGAAGGTCCCGTTAATGCACCTTCTTCGCCGCCGGATACTCCTGTACCAATAAAGTGGACACCTGATTCTTTCAGCTCATTGTTTCTGCGGATTGTGTCCTGATAGAAAGTGTTTCCACCATCGATAAGAATATCACCTTTATCTAAATGAGGCAGCAGCGATTCGATGGTGGCGTCAGTCGCAGGTCCTGCCTTTACCATTAATAAAATTTTTCTCGGCTTTTCCAGAGATTGAACAAATTCTTCAATTGTAGAGGCTCCATTGAAATTCTTCCCTGAAGCTTCATCATTAAGAAATTCATCTGTCTTTTCTTTCGTACGGTTATAAACGGATACTGAATAACCTCTGCTTTCAATATTTAAAGCTAAATTCTTTCCCATAACCGCTAATCCAATTACACCAATTTCCTGTTTCAAAACCTTCATCTCCTTTTATATTTCAATACATTAATCCTAAATTAATCTGCAGTTTACCACCATTGAAAGCTGTCCTCATCAATTAATCTATCTGCAGCCTTCGGTCCCATCGAACCTGCTTCATACAAGTATAATGGTGCTTCATCCTGCTCGTAATCATCCAATATTGGCTGCACCCATTCCCAGGACATTTCCACTTCATCCCAGTGAGCAAAATAAGTCTGGTCCCCGCGCATAGCATCTAAAAGCAACAGTTCATATGCTTCAGGCAGTTCCCTCTGATCACGGGAGAAATTAATATGAACCGGCTCAAGCTTTCCGTTATTTAAAGAGTTTTTACTGTTCAATTGCAGAGTAACTCCCTTATTTGGACTAATTTCTATGATCAGCAGGTTAGGGGCCAGTTCTTCTTCCTCATATCTTTTGCCGTAAGGACTCTTAAATTCCATAACAATTCTAGTGGACTTCTCTTTCATGCGTTTACCTGTTCGGATATAGAAAGGAACACCTTCCCAGAATTCATTATCAATCCATAAACGGGCAGCGATATAGGTATCATTTCTTGAAGAATTCTCAATGCCTTCTTCATCCAGATATCCTTGTACATGCTCATCATTTATAATTCCTGGACCATACTGGCCCCGGACAATATTTTTAGCCACATCTTCTTTTGATAGAGGACGGAGGGCTTCCATAACTTTTTTCTTTTCGTTTCTTATATTTTCAGCATTAATTTCATTAGGCAGGCGCATCGCTGTCATCATTAATAACTGAAGCATATGATTCTGTACCATATCTCGAATAGCGCCGACCTTATCATAGTAACCGGCTCTTTCTTCCACTCCTACAATCTCACTGGCAGTGATTTGCATATTTGCAATATACTTTTTATTCCAGAGAGCCTGCAGTACAGGATTAGAGTGCTCTAAAGCTTCAAGGTTCTGGACCATGGGCTTTCCTAAATAATGGTCGATCCTGTAAATTTCTATCTCTTCAAATACGGCACTGATCTTCTTATTTAATTCTCTTGCCGACTGTAAATCATGACCGAACGGCTTCTCTATAATAAGCCGCTTCCAGCCCTCAGTATCACTCAGGCCGCTGTTTTTCACATTAGTTATAATCACATCAAACAATTTGGGTGAAACAGATAAATAAAACATTCGATTTGCTTGAATGTTTAATTCTTTTTCCCTTTGATTGACATAGTTGTAAAGGTCCTCGTATGCTTCGGGCTCCGTCACATCCAGTGGATGATAACGAAAAGCTTGAAGAAATTTATCCATCGACTCTTCATCTACGGAACTTCTGGAAAACGTACGTACCGCATCCTCCACATTACCTTTAAATTCTTCATGCGACCACTGTCTTCGGCCTAAACCTACGACTGAGAAAGAATCAGGCATGGAACTATCTATAAATAAATTGTACAAAGCTGGGTAAATTTTTCGTTTTGCTAAGTCACCCGTTGATCCAAACAAGATAAACGACATAGATTCCAATAGCTTTTCCTCCACTTTCAAGATACTTTTATACTATTCTGTTTCTTCAAAATACTACTCTCGTTACATTAAGATATTGGGATCGATTACACAAGTAATAATTTGACAATTTGGACAATATTATAAATTTATCCCAACATGTAACCCCTTTAATCCTTGATAATATCCGATTTTTGTGTTTTTTCATATTCTTTGTACACTAAATATTTTAAGCTATAGAAATGAGATGTCAAAAATAAATAGCTGGAAAGGATAGGTAAGAACAAAAATAAACCTTTAATCATCGCTCATTACAGGTTTTTAATTTGATCTAATATTCATATCGAAAACTGCACGTATACCAGGTCCATCTCCCTTGATTTAGAAGCTTGAAGGTTGTACTCTGTCCACCTCCGAATCTATTTTGACGGTCTGTCTGGGATGATCAAACCGTTTTAGATAAATACTCCTTTTCTTCTGTGAATTGTATTAAGTCTGGTTCCTATTATTCCTCTTCTGATTACAGCTAAGAGGAGCTTTATAACACAAAAAGAACTTTTATTTAAAATACTAGATTCCATATAAGATTTTTGTTCTTTAACACCAGATATAATGATAAACTAATGACAAAGGCGTAAGGAGTTGTGCATCATGGAATACTTTATTTTTATTATTTTGGCTTACTTAATAGGAGCAATTCCCTCTGGTCTTATCGTAGGTAAACTGGGATATGGTATAGACATACGTGAACATGGAAGTGGAAACTTAGGCGGGACAAACACCTTTAGAGTGCTTGGGTTAAAAGCGGGTCTTGTAGTCACAACTGCGGATATTTTAAAAGGGACGTTGGCGACGGTCCTTCCATTATTATTTGGTGCAGAGATCATCACACTAGTCATCGGGCTTTTTGCAGTTATTGGCCATATGTATCCGGTATTTGCAGGGTTTAAAGGTGGAAAAGCAGTGGCAACCTCAGGTGGAGTCATCCTGGGTGTAAACCCGCTAGTATTTGCCATAATTTTAGCAACATTTTTTCTGCTTCTCTATTTAACCAAATACGTATCGCTGTCCTCTATGGTAACCGGGGTCGTTGCCTTTGTGGTGACCTTACTCCTTGGAGAGTTTGGCTTATCCATTGTTATTGCGATCATGACTATTTTTGTTATATACCGTCATCGAACCAACATTAAGCGGATATTAAATAAGACAGAGCCAAAAATTACGTGGATGTAAAAGCAGCAGTATTAGAGAAACCTGCGGAAGCCTATTGCCGCGGGTTTCTCTATGTGTGTATAATCGAGCTTTGAAGACACATCATAAAAGCAATAAATTTTATTAACGTATTTACATATTGTATACTTTGATGTATAGAGCTGGTCTGAAAGGAGCCTATGTTATGAATCAAGCAGAATTGAATAAAACAAAACAACTTCCTCCTAAAGAGGATCGTCATAAATTATTTGGATCGGTGGATCCAGGACCAAGAACCAAACCAGTCGAGAAGGATAAGATGGCTGATTTGCAAAACTCAAAAAAAGATTTTCTTTTCCAGATAGATATGGTTGGAATTTCAAATGTAAAGCACCCGATTTCTATTCCCAGTCAGCTGAGTCCCGAAATTCAAACCACTATTGGAACGTTTACATTCGGCTCTTCCATTGCTCAGGGAAGCAAAGGTACGAATATGAGCCGCTTTACGGAGCAGCTTGACAAATATCATCATGAAGGATTTGCCATCGATGTTGAAACATTAAAAAGTTTCACTTCAGAACTTGCCGATAGACTCAAACAAGAAGATGCTGAGGTAGAGGTTTCTTTCCCGTGGTTCTTTGAAAGGAAAGGACCCTACTCCCAATTAACAGGAATGAATCATGCGGATGCTTCAATCGCAGTAAAATATGATCGTACTAAAGGATTTGATGTGACCGTAAGTCTTACTGGAAAAATTACAACATTATGCCCTTGTTCGAAAGAGATTAGTGAATACAGCGCTCATAATCAACGGGGCAACGTGACGATGGAAGTGAAGCTTACTGAAGACTTCGATGAACAAAAGGTTGACTGGAAGGCTGTGTTACTAGAAGCAGCAGAAAGTAATGCAAGTGCACGCATTCATCCTGTTCTTAAACGTCCGGATGAGAAGATGGTTACAGAGCAGGCTTACGAAAACCCAAGATTTGTTGAGGATATTGTAAGACTGGTTGCAGCAGACTTGTATGAATATAACTTCGTAGAAGCCTTTACAGTGAAATGCCGCAATGAGGAATCTATTCATTTACACGATGCCGTCGCTTCACTAACCTATGATAAAAAACATGAGCTTGAATAAGGTATTTTATGAAATATATAATGATCGCTGTTCTATCTATTTATCGCAAGTTCATCAGCCCGCTGACTCCGCCGAGCTGCCGCTTTATGCCTACCTGTTCTGAATACGGAATAGAAGCATTTAGAAAGTTTGGATTCATAAAAGGCACTTGGCTGACTGTAAAAAGAATATCGAAATGTCATCCATTTCATAAAGGTGGTTTTGACCCTGTTCCTTTAAGCAAAAAAGAGAAAAACAGCTGATCATCTTTTTAGGTTTATGATTCTCTCTATAAAGGAAAAAGATTTACAGATTCAGAAAAGTAGGAGATGAGGTTATGAACTTGAAAGTAACGGAAGAAGCTGCGAAATGGTATAAAGATGAATTAGAATTAAACGAGGATGCTTCGATTCGTTTTTATGTGCGCTATGGAGGAGTTGGCGGTCTTCAGCCGGGGCTGTCTCTGGCCATTAAGCAGGTGGAAGCCGCTGAACCAATAGCAGAAGACAAGGCGGGGCAAGTCCACTTTTTCATTGAAGCTGATGATGAATGGTATTTTGATGATCGTTCCTTAACTGTTCAATATAATGAAAAATGGCAGGAGCCTGAATTTATATATGATTAAATAAAGCGCCGCAATTATGCGGCGCTTTATTTTTTCCTTAATGAAAATCGGTGAATCTGCTCCCATTGCCTTTCGCTCGTCAATACTTCAAGCTGCCGCGCTCCAAACAAATCAAAATGAGGATGTTGAGGGTCACGGTGGATCCATTCCTTTTTAAGGCCGTATTGACTGCCCCATTGAGCCAGCTTATCAATGTTGGCACAGCCTGCTTTTGTAACCGTATCACATCCGGGAAAGCGGTCATCCAGCCAATAATGTGTTAAAAATGCTATACTTCCCGCTTCTACACTCTGCTTCCAATTTGACAACTCTGCCCTTTTTACTCCGAATGCCATTATTCCGACTTCTCCATTGCTCTTAAATACGCATCATGCCAATCGGGAAAATGCTTTCTAATCGAAACAGGACGGAAGGTATCCTTTTTAACGATAACGTGTTTAGTTTCTCCTGACACCGCAAGCTCCCCATTATGATGCTCTACATGATACCCATAGGTAATTCTCAAGCCGTCATAAGCCTTCACCCACGTTTTCACAAAAACTTCATCTCCGTAACGAACGGGGCGTTTGAATTGGATGGAAGCATCAACGACTGGAGATACTACTCCTTGTTTTTCTATTTCATGGTAATAAAACCCTAAATCTTCGATAAGAGATGTACGTCCAATTTCAAACCAAACAAGATAATTAGCATGATAGACCACACCCATCATATCTGTCTCCTGGTAACGGACGTTAATTTCTGTTTTATTAGTAATCATTTAACTATTCCCCCCGGATAGTTTGCCAGGCTTTCTGCCAGTCTTCTTTCACTAACCAATTCATACCGTCCAGCCCGCCGCTTTCAAATAAACGGTAAGACTGAAATTGAATGGCTTCTGTCACGATGTTAGTAACAAAACGGCCATTACCGCGAATGTTATGCTGTCTGAATTGCTCTAATAAAAAACGTTGTGCTTCTTCTTCAATTTTATAATCATATTCCAAAGTCAATTGAACAGTCATATCTAAGAGCTCTGTTTCTGTATAATCAGGAAAGTGAAAATATTTTTTGAATCTGGAATCTAATCCTGGATTACTGTTAATGAGCTGCTGCATCTCGTATTGATAACCGGCTAAAATGACAACTAAATTCTCATTATGCTTAGTCATCTCGTCTATTAAGGTTTCGATTGCTTCTTTTCCAAAATCGTCTCTTCCCTTACTGTGAAGAGAGTAAGCCTCATCAATAAACAATACACCGCCTAGAGCTTCCCTGATTTTCTTTTTTGTTTTTATCGCAGTCTGTCCTGTATATCCAGCTACTAAATCACTTCTTGAAGCTACAACCATATGTCCCCTCTTTAACAGACCGCACTCCTTTAATATGCGGGCATATATATCTGCTACCGTCGTCTTCCCTGTACCTGGATTACCTGAAAATACAGAGTGAAGCTCTATCGGGACAACAGGAAATCCTTCATCTCTTCTTTTTTGCTGCGCTCTTACAAAAGAAGATAGTTTCCTTACTTCATCTTTTATATTTTTTAAACCGATTAGGTGGTGTAGTTCATCGAGGGGAGAAGGAACTTCCATGTCTTTTCCCCTGTCAAACTGAAGGTCTTCTTCGTCAATCCTCATATGATCAAGCCAGTGTTCCTTATCATTGAACGATTCTGAAGCTCCTTTTTGAAAAATATTTTTGAGCACAAGGTTGCGTACGGTTCTGGCGTTACCGAACGACTCGTCAATTCTTTCGTTTTCAATCTGCGTTTCAAACGCACGCAGCGCTTTTTTTGTGAAAAAGAAATCATTCTCTAACGCCGCATTTTCAGCAATTTCCAGTAATTCTTCAGTATTATAGTCAGGCAATTCAATGTGATTTTGTTCAGGAAAACGACTTCTTAACCCTGGGTTTGCCCACAAAAATTGTCTCATTTCTTCAGGATATCCAGCTAATATAATCGCAAATTTCCCACCGTAATCTTTACTTGTCATTGCCGAAACTAGTGTGTCAATTACAGCCTGTCCATAATCATTGCCAGTCTGACCTTCACGCTTTAGACTATAAGCTTCATCAATGAATAATACGCCGCCTACCGCCTGTTTCACATAATTCATGGTATTCTCTTCACTCTGACCAACGTACGACCCGACCAAATGCGAGCGATTGACTTCTACTACGTCTTTCGTTTCTAAGATTCCTAAGTCATAATAGATACCTGCCAAAAGACGGGCGATAGTGGTCTTTCCCGTCCCGGGATTACCTGTCATAATCATATGGAGGCCGGGTTCGTCCACCATGGAAAACCCCAGGCTCTTACGCTGCTGCTGGTATTTCAAGAAATGATAATACTTTTTTATATAAACTTTTACGTCTCTTAAGCCGATCATTTGATCAAATTGTTCAATTGGATTCTCTTTATTACCCGAGGTTAGAAAGCCAGGCAGGATTTTAAAAAGCTCTTCCCTGCTGTCGACAATCTTTCTAATACTCTCATTAATCTCTATTACGGGAATAGTAATTCTTCTCTGTTGAATAGAGTCACGTGCCTCATTCAATTTATTTCTTAAAAGAAGCAAATTGGAGTAAATCTCCTGATAGACTTGTACGTATGCATAATTACCGCCAACTACTGCTTTCTCTGCTAATTCTTCGTTCCAATGCAGGAGAAGATCATCCACATCGGCCAAGATGGACTCCACCTTCTTACTTTTAGCTGAATTGTGATCTGTCTCATGCAGAATCCATTGTTCAAATGTTTTCTGCCTTAACATTGAGTACCCCCGCAGAATCTGAACAGAGTCGTAAAGCTCTTTTACAATTGGATGCTCAGGAGCCAGTACTTGTGCCTGGTCAATAAACTGATCCGCCAGGTCATCTTGAGCGGGATGTCTTTTGATTCGATAATAGGCAAGAATCACGTATAAGGTTGCTTTTATTTCATTATTATCTATAATTTCATTATTTAAATAACGTAAGACTTCAACTTCGGATAGAGGAGGCTCCTCCTCTAAGTGCGTCCATTGCTGCAGATGTTGATGTTTCAAAATATCCCGTCCTTCCATCATCGTTATATTTTATCATAATTAAACAATGATGTAGATGAACTTGCCCATATAATAAAACCGCTCCCTAATAGGGAACGGTTTTATCTTAATTAGAAACCATCGTTTCCTCTGTTATTTAAATAGTGTAAACAGTCCTTGCATAAATAAGAGGAACGGGTTTTAGGAAACGACTCCCTTTCCATGGGCGAATGGTGTGCCTCCTCGTACTTATCAGTCCTCCGGGGGCACACCTGATTCGTCTCTCCCATAGGAGTATCGCCATTTCCTAAAACCCTTATTCGATAAAAGAGTATTCGGTTAAGTACTGCCTAAAATTAACTCTTCCAAAAAAGGCTCATACCTCAATGGCTCCAAAACTCTCTTTTGATGTAACAGAAAAAGTAACAACTCCTTTGACAAGAGCAAGGAATGCGGCTTTTTTCTGTTCCTTTTCTTCAATTTCTTATGGAGGAGACAGGTGATTCCATGGCTACAACCATCTAATTTTTTTAACAGCCTGAAAACCGCTCCCTAAGAGGGAACGGTTTCATTCGTTTTTATTCTTTATGGCGAGCCTCATCACTTATTTCTTTACGCATAGCTTCCAAGGCCTGTTCTCTCTTTTTGTTCTTGTTTTCAATCTGCTCCCGGTCTTTGCCGTCTGCCATATTCATCGTTTCATGTGATGCTTCAATATTCTCAATCGTATTTTGTACAGCTTCCTGCAGTCGCTCTACGTTATCCTCGCGATTGTCTGGATTTGGTTTTTGTTCTGGCATCTATTGTTACCTCCTATATTGAATGTCACAATTTATGATTTGAAATTATGCATTTTTTATACAAAAAAATTCCTTCTACTATTAAGAAGGAATTTTCTTCATACGCTGTTGATGTCTTTCATCAATACGGGCCTCAATCTGATCCATTAGCTTTTGATCTTTCAAGATCAGTTGAATATTCTCCTGTACACGCTCTTGATAAGTAATTTTTTGTTTCTTTCTCATGCAAATCACTCCTTTACCTAAAAAGGATTCCCATGTTTGCAAGAGTTATACTTAATCTAATGCATCTTTCATTTCTACCATAAAGTCATAGCTCATTGGACCTACTTTACGATCCTGCTGAACTTTTCCATCCGTGCCGATAAAATAGGTGGTGGGAATGGACATAGCTTGATAACTATTATTTACTTCTCCTTTCTTATCCAATAATACAGGAAACGTGTAGTCTTCTTCTTCAATGTATTCTTCAACATCGGTTAAATTACTTTCAGAATCAGTAGCATTAACCGCTAATACCGTAACTTCATCACCAAATTCCTGGTGGAATTTTTCCATTTCGGGCATTTCTTCTTTACAAGGAGGACACCAGGTCGCCCAGAAATTTAAAAACACCTTCTCCCCTTTAAGTTCAGATAAATTCACCTCATCTCCTTCAAGTGTTTCAAGTTCAAAATCCGGAGCCTGTTCACCTGTCTTAAGCCCTTCAGGAGCATTCGGAGGGCTAATCGCCGTCCCTTCCTGTTCTCCATCTCCTGTAGTATCATATTCCTGGAGCTTATTGGAGGTATCTGGTTCTTCTTGTCCGGTTTCGTTGTATACAATAACCCCTACCAGCACAAGCAAGAAAAAAGCGGCACTAATCTGCTTAATCATTGCAATCCTTCCTTTATCTTCCACTTACTTTCCACTCATTACTATAAGATATGAATAAAACCGTTAAATAAAACATGACATTCTCTAATTATAATTCATCTATTAAAAAGAAAAAACCAGCTTATTGAGAAACCGTCGTTTTCTCTTTTAGTTCGAAAGTGGAAACATTCCTTTCATAATCAAGATAAAAGAGAGCTAGTGCTTCTGGATTACCTTTAACAAAGCTGCATGCTTCAATGGTTCTAAAAGCCTCTTGTGATTAAAAGGAACGGAAAAAGTGACGCCGTCCGCCCCGCTTAAAAGAGGCGCTTTTCCTGTTCCTTTTTCTACATATTCTAATGGAGGAACTACGAAATAACACGTCTATATCTTTCCAAACTTTCTCAACAGCATGAAAACCTGCTGTTAAGATAAACAGCAGGTTCCCTCGTTTTAATATTAGCTTAATTTGTTACGAAGCACCATTTGGAGGATGCCGCCGTGACGATAATAATCAACTTCAACTTCACTATCGAAACGAGCAATTACGTCAAATTCTTTTTTCGTACCATCTTCAGATGTAGCTGTAACTTTAACCAGATCACGCGGTTTTACAGACTCATCTACGTCTACATCTAAGGATTCACGACCAGTTAAACCAAGCGATTCAATGGTATCTCCCTCTTTAAATTGTAATGGAAGAACCCCCATCATCACCAGATTTGAACGGTGGATACGCTCAAAACTTTGGGCAACCACAGTTTTGATTCCTAACAAATCAGTACCTTTTGCGGCCCAGTCACGGGAACTTCCCATTCCATAGTCATCGCCTGCAATAACGGCAAGTGGAGTCTGGTCCTCTTTATATTTCATAGCAGCAGTATAAATCGGCATTACTTCCTCTGTCGGCCAGTAAGTCGTAAAACCGCCTTCTGTACCAGGTGCCAATTCGTTACGGATACGAATGTTGGCAAACGTACCTCTCATCATCACTTCATGATTACCCCGGCGGGAACCATAAGAGTTAAAGTTACGTGGAGATACATCTTTCTCGATTAAATATTCACCTGCCGGCATATCTTTTGGAATAGCACCCGCTGGTGAGATATGGTCTGTCGTAACAGAATCGCCAAACTTACCAATTACTCTTAAGTTGTTTAAAGGCTTAACTGTTTCAGGTTCAGGAGAAAGCCCTTCAAAGAACGGTGGATTCTGAATATATGTTGATTCGTCGTTCCAATCGTAAAGGGGCTCATCAGTTGTATCAATTTCATTCCACTTCTCGTTAGAATTAAATACATTCTCATACTCTTTACGGAAAATTTCCGGTGTTACAACACGCGCAACTTCCGCTTTAATTTCTTCCTGTGAAGGCCACACGTCATTGAAATATACTGGTTTACCTTCTGTATTAGTACCAAGTGGTTCATTTTTTAAATCTATGTCCACTGTACCCGCTAAAGCATAAGCGACAACTAATGGCGGTGAAGCCAGGTAATTCGCTTTAACAAGCGGGTGAATACGCCCTTCGAAGTTACGGTTCCCTGAAAGGACAGAAGAAGCCGTTAAATCACTGTCGGCAATAGCTTTCTCAATCTCAGGAAGTAATGGACCGGAGTTTCCGATACATGTAGTACATCCGTACCCAACAAGGTTAAAACCAAGCTTATTCAAAGGCTCCATAAGACCAGAGTCCTCAAGGTATCTCGTAACAACTTTTGAACCAGGGGCAAGAGAAGTCTTCACGTAATCCGGTACGTTTAAACCAAACTCCACAGCCTTCTTGGCGACCAGCCCTGCTCCGAGCATAACGTGAGGGTTCGACGTATTGGTACAGGAAGTGATCGCGGCAATTGCAAGTGCACCAGTCTTCATGATTGATTTCTTGCCGTTGGCAAATTCTACTTCAACCTCTTTGTCGAATTCTTTCTTATCCAATCCAAACCCGTGATTCCCAGATGGTCCCGTGATAGCTTTCTCAAAGGATTCCTTCATTTTTGAAAGCGGGATCAAATCCTGCGGACGTTTAGGACCTGACAGGTTAGGTTCTAACTCTCCGAGATCGATTTCAACAAGCTTTGTAAATTCTGGATCTTCAAGTGATGGATCGTACCATAGACTGTTTTCCTTGCAATATTTTTCGACAACAGCAATTTGTTCTTCGCTGCGCCCGGTTAAACGCATATATTCTAGCGACTCTTTATCCACAGGGAAGAAACCACATGTCGCGCCGTACTCAGGTGCCATATTTGAAATTGTAGCACGGTCAGCAAGAGGCATTTCCTGAAGGCCGGGGCCGAAAAACTCAACAAATTTCCCAACAACATTCTGCTCTCTCAGCTTCTGAGTAACTTTAAGCGCTAAGTCAGTTGCTGTCGTACCTTGAGGGAAGCTGCCATTTAATTTTACACCGATAACTTCTGGTGCCGGGAAATATGAAGGCTGGCCAAGCATACCGGCTTCTGCTTCAATTCCTCCTACGCCCCATCCAAGGATTCCAAGACCGTTAATCATAGTCGTATGAGAATCCGTACCGACGAGCGTATCAGGATAAGTATCATAAGATCCCTCATCATTCTCAATTGCGTGAACAACGTTGGCAATGTATTCTAAGTTAACTTGGTGTACAATACCAGTTGCCGGCGGAACAGCACGATAATTGTCAAACGCTTTTTGAGCCCAGTGTAAGAACTCATAACGCTCCTGGTTACGCTCGAATTCAAGCTCCATATTGATGTTTAAAGAATCAGGTGTGCCATACTTATCCACTTGAACAGAGTGATCAATAACTAGGTCTACAGGCACTTCAGGGTTAATTTTGTCAGGACTGCCTCCTAAATCAACCATTGCTTTACGGAGAGATGCTAAATCTACAACTGCTGGTACTCCAGTAAAGTCCTGAAGGATAACACGGGAAGGTTTAAATGGTACGTCTTCCCCTTTCGATTGACTAGTTCCCCAGTTTGCTAGACTCTCTACATGTTCATCCTTAATTACACGTCCATCGTGCTGACGAAGCAGAGATTCAAGTAAAATACGGATAGAAAAAGGCAGACGAGAGATCTTGCCGTGTCCCGCCTCTTCTAAGGCTTTTAATTCGTAATAGTTGTACGTTTGACCATTCAATTCAAATTGTTTGCGAGCATTAAATGCATTGTTAGCCATAATTCCTTTTACCCCCTCTTCAGTGTTTAAATGACATTATTCATTCTAATGCCATTCCCCAATGTGTCATTTGCTTTCTTTTTTTCTGAAAAGTCCACAAATATGCATCCTTTATTGTATATGAAAACGATTTATAAGTAAAATAATTACGCAAAATTTTTATAGATTCGACACAGCTTAAATCCAGCTTGTCTTTCACAGCAGATGGTTTTATAATGAATCGTAATAAGTATAAATGAAATAGGTGATGTTTTATGTCAGGCGGTTTTGCTTTATTTATTATAGGCTGGATCGTTCTCATGATCGTACTTATGTCAATCGGCGGTTTCTTTATGTTCAGGAAATTTCTAAAAAGAATGCCTAAAGAAGACGGAAAATCGACAATGGATTGGGAAGAATACTACGTAGAGCAGACTGCTCACATGTGGACGAAGGATCAGAAAGCGCTGTTGGAAGAACTGGTTTCCCCGGTACCGGAAATTTTCAGGGACGTGGCTAAGCAAAAAATTGCCGGAAAGATAGGGCAGGTAGCTGTAGAGAGAAAAAGCTCCAAAATGACAGAGGATATAATAATTGAAGGTTACATTTTGGCTACACCTAAAAGAGACCATAAATTTTTAATAAAAAAACTTAAAGAGAAACAAATTGACATCACTCCGTATCAGCCACTCTTTGAACGGTAAAAAAACTCGGAACCTTAAGCAGGTATCCGAGTTTTTTTATGAGGCTATTGTTTTTTCAAGGCGAAGATACTGTTTCAGCATCGCTAAACGCCACGTTAAAATCATTCCGAGCGCTAAAAGAAAAAACATACCACTTGTTTCCCCAAATGAAATAGATGAACCAATTAATATCTTTAATATGATTCTAAGAATTAATAATCCAAAAAGTATGAAAACAAATGCTCTGGAAGGCTTTAAATAAATCTTTCCTTCCCTCACTTCAAATTTTGAGGAGCGTATTAAAAAAACAGAAAAGACAGCACCAATAAATACAGCTTCGAGCACCTGTGTCCATTCTACACGGAACACAGGAAACAAAAACATAAATGCTCCTGTGCTCATCATAAAGGGAGGCAGAATAATTTTTTTAACACTCGCTGGTTTTTTTGCTGCGCGCAGGCGGATGAAAATCATCACTACCGCCATTATTGCAGCCATAATGGAACTTGAAATTATCCAAAACATAAGGTTCACTCTTTCGTCCGTTCACATTTATTCGCTTTCTTCCCGATCAGCAGCTACTGTTAGAATAATCGTCATCGTTACTCCTATAACCGTTAAGTAAACGCCGAGGTCAAATAATATTGCGGTAGCCAGTTCTGTCCGTCCCAGGATCGGCAGCTGAAAATAACCGAAATTATGAGTTAAAAAAGGAGCTCCAAACAGAAAGGAGCCAACCCCTGTACCTACAGCAATTAATAGTCCCGTAAAAATCATATACAAGTAATTTACACGAATCACTTTTCTTATTACGTCCAGTCCATATGCCATATTCATTAATACTAAGGCTGCAGATGCCATTAGACCTCCAATAAATCCTCCGCCAGGCTTATTATGACCGGCGAAAAATAAATAGACAGAAAAGCCGAGTAAAATAAAAGCAATTAACGCCGTTGTTGTTCTTAGAATTAAGTCATTCGTCCGCGCCATAAAAAAACTCCTTTTATCAACATCTATATACTTCTACTATGATAATACAATCTTTCTGCAAAATCCATGGTTAAAAACCTTGAAACCCGAACAATCCGGCCAGATAGGAAGTCAGCTTTGTCATCCAGTCGAAATACAAGGCGACACCCATAAATATCATTATCCAGCCTCCAATTTTAACGATGCGGGCGCTGTGCCGTTTAATCCATCCCATTTTACCTATAAAGAAAGAAAGAATTAAAAAAGGAAGAGAAAATCCAAGTGAGTAGGCAACCATCATTAAGAGAAACAAATCAGGCTGATCAGCAGCAAGTACAAGTACAGCGGATAATATGGGACCTGTGCAGGGCGTCCATCCCAGTGAAAATGTAAGGCCGATTAGAAAAGAGCCCGCATAGCCTGCCGGTCTGTTTTTAAAAGAAATCTTACGGTCTTTCATCAGGAATTGAAAATTAAAAACCCCAATAATTACAAAGCCAAAAAAGATGATTAAGACGGCTCCCAGACGGCGGATCAATTCTTCATTCTGAATTAATACCTGACCGAACAAAGATCCTGAGAAACCCAGTATTAGAAAGATTGTTGAAAAACCGAGCAGGAATAAAACTGTGTGGGTCAGGCTGCGTTTCGTCAGCATTCCATTATCGTCCCTAAGTTCATTCACACTCATTCCTGTTATGTACGAGAGGAACGCAGGATATAAAGGCAGGACACAAGGTGAGATAAAAGAAAGAAACCCTGCTCCAAATGCAAGAAAAACGTTTAAATCAGTCATAAGTGAAGCCTCCATGAACATACTCGTTCTTTATTGTATCAGAGAGCAGGGTGAAAAACGATCAGTAATGTAAGTATTCATTTCGAATTTGATCCGAAAACCTATAAAAAAGCCTCTACTTCTAAAGGGGAAGTAAAGGCTTTTGATTGTTATTTGGTCTGCTGGTTGTTCATTGCACGCATCATCTGATTGATCTTCTTCTGCGAAGGCTTCTGGCCCATCTGCATCATCATCGTGCGCAGCATTTGTTCATTAATCGGCGGGTTCTTTTTCAAATAGTTCATCATGTACTTTCTAGCAATGAAGAAGCCTAAGGCTACGCCACCAACTAGAGCTAAAACCGCAATGATGATTACCCATACGATGCCCAAAGTCATATCAACGTCTTCCTCCAGGGAGCCACTTCCCTTATTGTGAAAAATATACCACGAAGGGTGAGTTTCTGTCTATGTTTTTCTTAGAAACATTAAGAGGGTGATTAAGTTTTCATCGAGTTTCTACATTATATTAGTTAACAAAAAAACCCTACAAATTGTAGGGTGAATTTATCGAGAGTATAATCTCATGTATCCGTCTTATTTTTAATGATCGTTAAGAGCTTTATTACTTCAGCGAATCCAATAATTAGTAAGCCAGAAACCAATGTAGGCATTAACCATACAAAAAATGTAGTCCAGCCTAATTCATAAGCCTCGTTAGCCCTAAACGACGCTACAATGAAACCTAATGCGATTTCCAGTCCTCCTACCCAAAACAACATTCTTGAAATATTACTTGGATTTGGAGTTGATGTATCCCAATACGGTTCTACTGATGATTCCTCGTTTCTTTCTTCGATATTATATCACCTCTTAATACAAGTTTTGTTAATTATTTACTCTATTCTAGGGATATAAAAGATATTCCTGCCTAATCAGCCAATTTTAAACTTAATACCCCCACCCTGACTATCTCTTACTTTAGGCTTTTCTTTCTTTTGTATATTCTTCATAAATTCATGGATGGTTGGTACTTGAAACACTGTAATTACATCAGAACTAATTTTGTATCTTGTATCAGTAATTAAGATTATAAATGGAAAGGCTGAAAATTCTCCTGAGTAACACAGAGATTCATAACGTAGCATTTTATTATCCATTACTTTTTGAGAGTAGATATTCCTTTGTATTTCAATAAAGAATGGAGTCCCTTTAATTGTGGTAAATATGTCTGGCTCTGCTAACCCTTTTTGAAACTTAGGTTCAACTTCAAAGCTAGATACTCTCATGTATTGTTTTAGTTGTTTATAGATATCGACTATTCTTAAAAAGTGAGGTATTTTAGTGGAGTTTCTTTTCATTGTGGAATTGTAGGGAAAATAAACGTATGGGCTAAATGCTTTACTTACTTCGATATGGTTATCTCTTACCATTCTTTTGAGGACTGTATTCGCATTTGTGATCGGGTTCTTCAAATGAGAAAAGTACAAGTCAACAATATCGTCACGACTCATCACCCTGAAACGTTCTAAGTCATTAATAATTTGCTTGTCACGTTTCTTCATTATTAAACAGCTCCCTAACCTTAGAATAAATATCCTCTTCAGGCTGCTGTTCTTCTTCAACAATCTCTTTTACTTTGTATGGCTTCAACAATTTCTCAGCCTGTTTATTTTCTAATAAAGGACATTGTATTTCTTGCATGGACGAATTCACTTTCAATAACATACGTCCAGGAGTTTCTATTTTCTCAGATCCTGGTGTACCAATTATTTTTGAGTTAGTCAGATCTGCTGTTTTGAACCCCATTCTTACTGTTAGATTCACTTTTAACTTACCATCAAGCAACTTACTATCTGGTCTTTGCATAGATAAGATTACAAACACACCTAATGAACGGCCAATGCTTGAAATTTCCTCTAAAATGTCCATAATATCCGTTTCTTTCTTCAGTAAAGCCACTTCATCTATACAAACAATAATGTAAGGTAATTTCACTTTTAACTGATCAATTGAATTTACCCCTTCTTCATCCAGCATATTGCCTCGTTTAGTCATTTCTTTTTTCACTTTTTTCAAAGCTGGCCTTAACTTATCCGCAGAATGATATACCCCTTCTACGTGCTCAATGTTTTTAAACAAGTGAAATTCTGACCGTTTTAAATCACCTAAGACTAGCCTTAAATCATTTGGATTTTTTAATTTTATGAGTGTGGTTAGAATGCTTCTCAATTCACTCGATTTACCTGAACCTGTTTCCCCTGAAATAAGCATGTGAGGATTAGTGACCATATCGAAGCTGTATATGCTCCCCTCTAAATTCTGACCACATACAATAGGCAACTTTAAGCCTTTTATTGATTCAGTTACATTGTCATACTGATACTTAAACTCAGAAGGTAAGCCTTCAGGATATACTTTTAATACAATCCTGGATACATCCACTATTAAATCAATATGCTTTCCAAAATGTTGTTTAAAGACGTAATCCTTTTTAATGAAGGTATCTGGCTCCAATCCTCTTGGAACAGTAAAAACAAAGGTTACATTGTCTCGTTTAGTATCACAACGTAACAGTGTAGGATAAATTTCATTGCCACTTATTTTTTTAAAAAACTCACCATTCGTAAATGACTTGTAAAGATTCTCAATGAGCTTTCTTTTGTTGTATCGGTTTTTCAAAAATACAGATTCAAATGCTGGATAAGCATTGCATAAATAAGCTCCCCCGATTAATGACCAACCTATTATAGATAGCACAATTAACCACCTCCAGAATTGATTAAAGTGTTCTAAATATTCTACAACCCCCTCATACTCCCCCTTCAGGACTCTCCACTTCGTTCCGTTTTAAACACTTTTTTATTTCCTTTATCACGTTACCTTTAAGGCTTAATTAATTGTGTAGGGATACTTTGATAGATGCTTTGGTAAATAGTTAGTATTTACTTTGGTAGATACCTTTGTAGAATTGTATGGGGAAATAGTCTAAAGATTGCCTGTACTTCTGAAATTAGTTCAAGAAATAATAAAGGATTCTCCGTAAAACTGTAGAAGTAATAAGTGGGTGATTCTTATGGAATGTAATCTAAACGAATGGATAGCCAAGCGTGGCTTCAAAAAGAAGTGGGTTGCTGCTCAAATAGGAGTAAGTAGTGAAGTAATGTCCAGATGGGTAAATGGAAAAAGTATTCCTTCATTGGAGAATGCATTAAAATTGGCAGAAATTCTAAACTGCAAAGTTGAAGACTTATGGAAAATAAAAAAAAGCTCTCCTAATGAGAGCTCATAAAACAGTTACCTCAAATATGTCATAAAAATTTAATTGGATTTCTTCTTTCTTTTGCTGATCAAAGCAACTTACTTTCTTTGTATCAGTGTTTATACCTACCACCTTCACAGTAAAGTAAGAATAATTGTGTCCGTTATGATATTTTATTTCAACCGTGAGGTTATCCTTTATAGCCATTTCCAAGGTGAAAGCATGATCTTGTATCTGTTGCTCATCCAGTACTGGTTTTTCCTCTTTAGTTTGTTCTTTAAAAACTTCCTGAACCATCTCAACATGTTCAGGCATCATAAGAGAAGTCCACTTAATTGTTCCTCGATCACTCGGCCACGTCATTCCGAATCTCTCCTTAAAGAACGTTTGTTCTTATTTTAACACAATTAATTTATAGTTCTAAATTAAAATGTTACTAAAATAAAGAGTTACAATGTGGTAAAATTTTCTTAAGAAAATGTGATTTGGGGGAATAAGGATGGAGTGGGTACTAGAATATAGTCAAGAAGGTATTGAAGTAATTAATGAGCTTACACCTGAAGAAAAACTCGACATTGATAAAGCTTTGTTAAAGCTCAAACCCTTAAATGAAGTATTTAGTTTTTTTGATTACCTAAATAATGAGTATAATGAATATTTAAATTGGTTTCAGGATAAAGGCGGTCGTTCCTTAAAAAGTGTAATTAGACTTATTAATAATTTTTTAAGTGCCTATAAAGGGTTTATCGATCATTGGGAAACTTATATAAAAAGAAAGAAAAGCAAAAATTTTTTAGATTTATTTGAGAAATCAATTTCTAAGATTTATGATGAAAACTTTGAATATAGATTTATCTACAATTTAAGAAATTTTGCCCAACATAATGGTAATCCAGTTTCTAGTGTCTCAAAAAATGAAAATGGAAGTAGTAAAATACTCTTAAACACCGCTACCTTTCTAAAAGAGCATAATGGAATGCAGAAAAAATTCCGAAAAGAATTAAATGGTACAGAGGTTGAGTCATTAAACGTAGACCAAGCTATCAGAGTAGTTTATTTTAATTTGAGTGAGTTACATCAGCTATTAATAAATAACATACTAGCTGAAGACAATGAAAAATATCTTAGGGCAAGTGTAACGGTGTTGGAGATATATAATAAATACAACAAAAACGGTGGCTTGATCGGCTTAATCGATGAAAGTACTGTAAATAATATAGAAAAAATGAATAATGGCCTAGAAGAAATTAATTTGGGGATTGCAAGATTACCAACCCAATTAGCCAGAACAATTGCAAAAAGTACTAACATCACATTTAAGTTTAAAGGAATAAATTTAGGTCAATCTGCCGGATTTCCTTTAAGACTTAAATCTAATTTATTGGTAGAAAAACCAAAATTTAAATACGGTAAAAAGTTTGTTGAACGTGATGGTATTAAATGGGTACAAATACTAGAATCAACTAGCTTTAATTGCAAAGATGGATACGATAAATTATTTTCTGTTTACTGCCCTGCTGTTCTAACTACAAAAGAATACCGGGAAATCTCAAAAAGATTTGAAGAAAAGCGTAAAGTATTTATAAAATAATGTAACTAACATAAGCCCCACCAATCAAGGTGAGGCTTTTCCTTTGTTAAAAACTCATTTTTTCGACGCTTCCAAGGGGCGTATCAACGCCATAATTTTCTACGATCAGTTTAGAGTTCGTATCGTACTTTCCTGAATCAATATCCGGTAATCGACTAAGTAAGAAGTCTTTTGCGCGGTCTTCAATGTTGTGGATTTGAGATTGTAGGACTTTACGGAAAGGATAACGGGGCAAATACTCCATGACTATATACCGATCATTTTCTCCTTTCTTTAGTGTACAAAAAATATTGATTTCACTTTCCAACGGGTAGTCTAAGGTGTACCCAAAACCTGAATCTAAAGTTACTTTTTCCATTATTACACCTCCTGTAAAATTAATATTCGACACTTATAGGTAATTCCCTCTATTTTTTTACAAAAAAATCCCTACAACATAAAAATGAAGTAGGGAGACTAATGAATAGATTATTTTATAACTTTTTAAGCATGGCACTTCTCGTATTTTCCCCATAGGTACCGTCTACCTCAGAAGGGAGGTAAACACTCTGAAATCGTCTTACAGCATCCTCTGTTTTAACTCCATAAATTCCATCTACACTACCCACTTTGAAGTTAAGTATGTTTAATGATTCTTGTACTTTCTTAACGTTATATCCATTGCTCCCTCTCTTTAGAACGACATTAGGTAATGTCACTTTTTTAGGTGCAGGCTTACCTCCACTACGTAATTTTTCAAGTAAAGCAGTATTTTGAGAAACTGATCCTTTATATCCTTTTATTCTATATTTAGCTGCCAGTTTAGCACGATTAGAGAAACTTGAATTTTCACCAATACTCTTAAGATATGTAACAATACTTGTGGTCTTCATATCGCCTTTAGAAAAGGACTTTGAAGGTGCAGGCTTACTTGCTGTTTTCTTAATATTGATTTTCTGACCAACTTTAAGTTTATTCGGATCAACGGAAGGATTAAGTTTCTTAAGGTCATCTACAGACAATCCTTTTGTATCGTTAGCAATGCTCCAGAAAGTATCTCCTTGTTGGATTGTGTGAGTAGTTGCGTTAGATGCAGGAACACTTGCAAATTCTTTCTCCCCACTAACTACAGCACGATAATCAAACTCAGGACATTGTTTCCAAGCATAACCGGGAAATTCGTTATGACCACGAGTACGCTTGTAATTAGGCATATCCTTCTTCAAACAATCCACAAGTTGTTTTAATGACCGTTTTTGTGCTTCTGTTGGCTTCTCTGATCTAAAGTCTCCGACAAGACAGATACCAACTGCAAATTTATTGGAGTTGCCAACATGATAAGATAACACACCTAAATCATGATTCCATTCGATAGTACCATCTTTAAGGATTACAAATGCGTAAGCAATTTCGTGCCAACCATTCGTATGCACATGATACCTTGCAAAAGAGTAGGAATCCCCTTCTTTCGTCAATGAATGGTGAATAGCTATGTCAGTTTTAACACTAATATCATAAACTGGTTGCCATCCGTTATGTGCTGTTTTTCCCCGTAAATCTTTAAGCTTACTTAATTTTTCAAAATGTGCCATTATTAAAATCTCCTTTAATTAAAAAAGACTTCCCCAAAAGGAAAGCCTTAATTATTTATTCTCGTCATTATTTATTCCTGGCTTTTCGTCCAATTTTTCAGCAGCTTTAGTAACTGTCTTAGGAATAGGAAGCCCTTTTTCGTCTAACTTTTTAACTATGTTTTCTTCTTTACCAATCTCATGAATGTACTTTGAAATACCTTCAGGAATCGGAATACCCATTCTATCTAGATTCTCAAGTATGGAAATCCCCTCATTACCTATGTAGAAAAATACTGCCATTGTTCTGAATACCGGTGCGCCTGCCCCTACAAGCACATCGAGCATGTTTGCTAAGACGATAACGAGAATGAATACACCTTTTTTAAGGATTCCTCTAAATCCTACTGCACTTTTTAACTGTTTGTTGTAAGCACCAGCAGCCATTCCAGTAAGAAAATCGATAGCCATAAATACTGCTAAAACAGTTAAGGATACATGCCACCCTCCTATAAGGAACGTTGTAATTGTTCCCCCAACTGCCAAAATCATTTTCAAATCCATATTATTATTCCCCTTCTTAACCATTTTGCTCCTTTGTCTCCTTGTGGTGTTACCACGTAATTTCTTTGACTTCTTCAATTGTCGTTGCATCTTTCACTTGAGGCTCTAAGAAATCTCTGAATTTAGAAATATTATTTTGTTTATGCATAAGAATGGATACAGTAAGTTCCTTCATAATTTCAGATGTGATAGGTATTCTTATTTGTTCTCCATCTTTCCTCACTGTCCACGTGACTTCATCAACGATTCCGTCTTTTAACACTTCATTTAAATCCCCAAAGTTTACTTGTGCTTCAATATCATAAGAAAAATGATATTCCACTCCATCGATGACATGAAAAAACCCTGCTAAGATAGCAGAGTTACAGGCCTTACTTAATTCAATTATCTTATTTTGTTTGTAACGTCTTAAGACTTCACTGCTATCTCTTGTTAGCTCTCCATTTTCTACTTTATATGACATAGGATTATTAAAAAAATCATGGTCTCTAGGCAAGTCGAACGATACACTTTCCTCATTGAATGAGGAAGAACCCCAACCATAAACTTGACCAGTTTCATTATCCATATCCAAATAAATAATCATTTATTCTCACTCCTAAAAAGATAATACATAGCGCAGTACCATCTCATCTTCTGGTGATGTTTCATTTCGAGAATTACCTGTAATAACAGAATCGCTGCTTATATAAATATATTTTTGTACTAATGTAGGATTAGAGACTGGTGTAGTGTTCATGATTGCCCAGAATCCTCCTGCAGTAATTGATGCATGTTCTTTAGGTACAGGTACATAGTTCCAGTGTGAGTTTTCTGCAGTACCGCTCCAATAGCTAAAGGTTAAGATGTAGCCATTAGGACAGTCTTCAATATGTTTAGACGGTGTTATGTTCTGTGAAGGCCTAATAAATGAGTTTCCTTCCCATAATATTCGATCATCTGAAGTGCCTATTGGTTCACCGTTTAGATAAGCAGTACCATCCCTAACCCTAAAGTTATCGTAGTCACCTGCATCTGGTGATCCACTGTCTACACCACTCTTAATAAACATCAAGCCCTCACCTTGGTTATTGGCTAAATCATTAAAGAATAGACCATTCAGCCCTACGATGTCAGAGTTATTCAAATCCATTGCTCCGCCTTGAGCTTCTTCAATAACATTTGATCCCCATAGTGTAGCACCAAAACGAACACGCCCATTAATTAAAAGTTCATTTGATCTAGAAGGAAAGTCATTAACACCAATTGATTTGAGCACTGGATCAATAAACAATAACGGCTGCCCTGTATCAATGGTTTGTGAAATTGTAGTACTTCCTAGTTCATCCATAACTCTAAATTCAAAATTATAAGACTTAGTGGAATCTAAGGTTAATTGTATTTTGGTACTTGAATACTCTCTGCCACTTAAAGTGTAGTCCAAAGAAGTCCAAAAACCAAAGTCCTCTTTATCATTAGCCTTATATCTGTATTCGATTTGATGTATATCGTTTTGAGGCTCATTGTCTACACTTAGTAAGGAAATTTCACCCTTCATAGAAATGTCGGTGGTTTCCTCAAATCCGTTCAATCTCTTAGTAGCTGAAACAACTGTAGGATTGCTGTATGGAATAACTTGAACCGTTATGCTCGTAGTTGTAGTAAGACCCCTACTATCAATAGCTTTTACAACAAGTGATTGATCATTGTTTGCATCAATAGAACCAAAGTCGAATTGTACATCACTACTTGAACTGTAGTCTACAGTCTTACTTGTCCCTGCTAATGTTGCAGAGTATGAAACCATTGAAGCTCCATTTTGAGCAGTAGCTTTTGCGGTTGACGGTATCGTTACTACAATCTCTGAATGATTTGAAATTATGTATTGATCATTTTCGGTGATATCCTTCGTAGTTTGATTGGTGTCTGCATATGTATAATCCTCTTCAAAGATTGGATTACTGTTTCTAACACTAAAATTAAGTAGTTCACTTACGGTACTTCTAACTTTTTCTCCATTATAGAAGGTTTCTACTTCAATTGAACCATCTTTACTCTTATCGTTTGGCATTTGATCATACAAACTTGTTTTCTCTGTTGCGTCAGGAGTCCAATTAAAAGAAGAGTCCACATCTGTAAATGTCTTCGTGAAAGAGCCTAATTTTATTCTCACAGTATGTTCAAAATTAGAATTATCTTTATTTAATGTTCCAGAAATCGTTTCATCGACGTAAACATAATGATCAAAACTTCCATTAGGCTTACTTGCAGATGGTACTGATAAAGTTCCATCATAATACCTACTACCAATCCAATTGTCTCCGTCATAAGTCTGCAGAATTACATAGGTATCAGTACTTGATCTGCCATTTAAAAGCTCAAATATCTCGGTATTCTGAGACAAAGTAAATGAAGTCGATTTAGAAGTCTCAGAGGTGGATAGCAAGACTTGATTTACGTGTACGTTATCTCCTGACGTGTTCTTTACATACATTTCAATTTCATGTCTGAATCTGGATGAATACCTTTGAATAGACATTGTTTTATTGCTTCCTGCAGTCCATGAAGGACTTGATGTTAATTTCGATTCTCTAGGAATTGTATTCAGCGTAAAAGATTGTTGATCTAAGTCAATCCTTCCATAGTAAGTACCGTTCAAGGTTACTTCTACATCAAAATATCCGTCTAATGAAAAGCTACCCTTACCATCATCTTCATGATTTATCGTAAAGGAATACGTTTGAATCCATTTCTTTTGATTGGCCTTTAAAGCTGCCATACTACTAGCTGTTCTGGTTACAAACGAACCATTATTATGTTGCATTGCACAAGTTTTCGTAGCACTAGAGTAAACAGCACCGTAACTATCTCGGGCAATCCAGTACATCTTCGCAGTTACATTAGATTTGTTTTCTGATATATTTTGAGTAGCAGACCAATCAATCTGCAACCTCCAATGTCCATTTACATTTTTACCAAAACTTCCACTTAATGCCATATTATTTATCTATCCTTTCTTTAATCAATACTTGGAATAAACGCCAGCCCCTTTATCGTCGGAGAGTCTACAACCACCATTTTTACAGGTTTAATATCAATTTCTTTTTCAGCCTGCAATGCTTTAACCTCAGTTGTTGCTCCATTTACCGTGAATACTTTCTCCATCTCTAAGTTTCCATCATCATCAGCTACTTCGTCATAGCCTGCAAATTCTTCCGGTGTAATTGACGTATACCCTTTGCTGTTTGAAGAATTTACTTTAATACCGTTCATATCAATCTTTACATTTGTGTTGTAAACTTCTCCATGAGCTGTAGACCATTGACGAGATGAGTCACCTTCATTCATCATGATATTTGTGAAAATAGCATCTGCGTCTTTAGCTCCAATCCTTAAAGTAATATCGTCCTCTTGAGCAAGAAATGTTTCAGAGTATTCTTTATATCCATTCGTATCAACACCTAAGTCGGTGTATTGAGAAAATGCCCTATTATCGTCATTCACATCACCGTTATAAACAATAACGTAAGCATATTCTGTAGAATTATTTACATTTACAAGCCAAGACACCGTATATTCTTGCCCTGCAGTAACTTTAATATCTTGATACAGATTTACCCGTTCGGTATTTTTCTTGAAGTGGAATCCAGAACCAGAACCAATTTTTTTAAGCTCATTGTTTTGTATAGTTTCAGGTGTTCCACCGTCTTTGTACCAAAAATCAGTATCAGAATAACCGACAGAGTTTCTAATTAGGTTTATTCCACCACTTTTTGAAAGCTTAAAATCAAACGAGTCTGAAGACTGAATTAATTCGGATTTTGTAGCATATGGGGAAAAGTCAATGTTATCCACTTTGTCATCTGTATAGGCTTTATCTTCCTCTGATTTCTGATCCAGTTCCTCTTTAGAAACTTTGTCGCCAAGCTCTTCTGCGTTTGCCTTTTCGTCCATTGAGTTTTGATAAGAAGGGTTTGACATTACAGTTTTAACCATAGCGTCATCAGTAATCTTTTCTTCTGCGTTGCCCATTCTTGTATCTAACTGATCTGACATTTCCTTTGCTTTAGTCCATTCATTTTGCTTCATAGTTACGGATTGCTGTATTCTTTTAGCTGCAACAATAGGATCAACTCTTAATTGAGTATATTCCCCTAACACTACACTTCCCTTTTCGGGTTCAATCGTACTAGACGTTTTTTCTAATACACGAGCATTTAAGTAAAGCTCTGGTTTAAATGTTCTATCTTTAATCATTATTGTGTCGCCAATTGAAACATTTCCAATGAGAGCAATATCAACTTCGTACTTATACTGAGGCTTATTATGCTTTTCTAATTGAGCGCAAGTATTGTTATACAATTCAGTTGGAGATGAAGCAGAATTGTCTTGATAAATTCCAAAAATATGCCTTCCATTATTACCGTATAATTCTAGGGCTTTAGGGTCTGCTACAAAGTCATCACCAGTTTCAAATTTATCCCATTTAGGATCACCAACAGCTTTATCTTTAATCATCATTCCATCTTTAATACCGATCATGGCTGTAAAAAGGAGATTTGTATCTTCACTTCGTTCAACTCCTTGCAAGTTGTGACCGTATTCAAATATTTGATTAGTCTTTCGACCTCGCTGTTGATAAAGATTAACTACTTTTCTAACTATCCTTGTACCATTAAATTCGACTTTAAACTCAATTTCTGCATCAAATGCTTCAATAGCTTGATGAATAGCATCCAAAGATGTAGGATAATCTTGATATTCTATAGTGACCACATCATCATAATAACTTTCACCTAATTCCCAGCCAGTGTTGGCAAGTAACGTACCTACGACTTGGGTTAAAGTTTGAGAAGTAAATTCTACAGGTCTAATTCGTTGTGTAAGCAAGTCTGCAGTTGCACCAGGTTCACATTCTACAGTCTTTATCATTTGCTCCCCATGTATTTCCCTTGTCCTTTTTATCCGATATAACTCACTTCCATTGTCATCTGTAAACACAACAAAACCTTCTGTTTCCAGAAGGTTTGCAGTTTTATGATTTGCAGGAACATCAAAGGCTAGGGTGTTATATCCATTTAGAATTTGTTCTTTTCTATTGTCGTTTAAAATAGGGCAGCCATTAGGTACTGTATTATCTAAAATGCCTACTGGCTTGTACTTAGCGTCTAATACAAACCACATAGACTATTTCCACCTTTCTTTGAAGTTAATAATACAATCAGTAATTGCATCAGTATCAGAAACGGCAATACCATTTAAGCCCTTATCTAACATTAAAAAGGTTGATGAATGGTATAACCTATCATAAAACTCTTCACCATTTAAGTAAATTTCACCCTTATCATTGTCAATTATTAGGTCATCGTCAACTCTAAATACAAAGTCAATGTCTTCCTCTTCGAAAGTGATGTGCTCCCATACTGTTACACGATAAATATACATATCCTGATAGATTGCGTCATCATTGTAAGTAGCAATATGCACCTGTACAGATGCTAATGTAGCATCGTATTGATTTAATGTATCTGTCCAACTCTTAACTAATTTCTTTTCAAATTTTCTTGTATCTGTATTAAAATGTGCTATGTAAGCATTCCATTTTTTGCCTTTACGGGATATAACCATTTTCCCATAGAAGTTCTTATACGTGTCTTTTCGTTTTCCATAATCGTTAGCAAAATAATGTCCATCTTGAAAAGACCCTGCTCTAGCTTCAAATTTAGGGAAAATTCCTGATGCACTTAAGTCGACTAAAGCTATCTTACCTATCTTATTTCCGTTAACATCGAGTAAGTATAATTCGACTCTTCCCTTTTCTTTTGCATCATATGAATCCATACCAAAGTGCATATCTATCGTAAAGTCTTGGATTTCTTTACCGACTGACTTAATCATTGAAGCTCCGTGCCACTTTGTACCTTCTCCATAATCTTTACCGGACTGTCTGAATGATCTGTTGTTTGTTTCAAATTCACCTACAATGTTACCGCCATCAACACTAACTCCATTTGTCCAACCATCGAATGAATCCATTTCTTCATAAACAAGTTTAGGGTTAAAATCCTTAATGGTATTAACGTCTGGATCAAAAGGTTCTCCAAAATACAACATGTCGTCATCTGTAGTTACAGCAAAATCCGTAACGTCTTTAACAAACCTCATAGACATGATTGGTGCAGTTTCTTTATTACCTTCGTTATTAACAATAGTCGTAGGATCTTCTTGATTGCCTTCATACACGTATTGCTTATCATCTCCATAACCGTGAGGGTCATAACAGACGAATGTTATTTGTCCTTTCCCAGAATAACTAAACCGTTGGATATCAGTTGAACTTTCTACAATTGCCATATAATAAATATTAGGTTTGTCTCTAAGAATAAATTTTTGAGGCTCATCATAGTCTAGCCAATCTGCTAAGTCATCCATCATTTCAAGAAGCGTCTTACCTTTAGGAACTTTTATTGCTACATCAGCAACGAAAGTTCTAACCCCTAAAGTCTTATTGATAAACCTTTCACCATTTTTCATAGGTATGTTCATGGAATTTACTCTAGCTGGTGGCAGTGTTTGAGGTGTAACTTTTTCAATAATTAAAAAAGAGGGTGTTTCCACCCCCGCATAACTCTTTATTTCGCTTGCCATTTAAATCACTCCATACGAACGATTTTTGTCGTTATCCTGTCGTTCTAATTCGTATTTAATTTCCTTGACCAATTCTTGTACATCGTTACCTTTCGCATTGCCAGTGTAAGCAACATTTACATTATAATTATAATGGTTATTGCTTGTATTTGAGGTAGTGTTTCCACCTCTTGAGTCTCCCATAGACGATAGTTCAGGCTGTGGCATATGAATCATACCAAGTTTTTCACCAGCTTGAAGCCATAAATTTTTCGCACGATCACGGTATTGCTCAAGTGGAATTACAACTTCCTCTTTATTACCTTCACCAACCATTGCGAATTGCTCTTTATTGATAAACCCACCTTTTTCATAACCCTCATAAGCTCCACCACGAGACATCGCTGCAATACCTGGTGTGTTGAACACAGAGCCATAACGAGACTTAATGTAGCGAATAGCAGCAACAGTATTATGTAAAGGGTTATAAATATCATTCATACCCTTCATCTTATGTGCGTTAAATGTAGGATCAATGGTCTGGAATAAACCTTTAGATGGTACTCCATTTTTCCAGTTAATATCCCATTTGTTAATCGCTCTAGGATTAAAACCTGACTCTTTTTGAGCTTTAGTCATCATTGCAGGCAACCAAGACATAGGTGTATTTGTAATTTGCAAAGCTTGTTTTACCCATGTCTCAACTTGAGAATTTTTAGCAACTCCACTGAAGCTACCACCAAAATTCCAGTCACCGATTAGATCTTTCACTAGGTTTTTAGACCAACCACCGATGATGCTAGATACATTTCCAATTGCATTCCTAAAGCTATCAGGAAGTAAACTGTCACCAAAACCAAATTTATCTGCGGCTTTATTCCATAGTGCTTTCGGACCTTTCATAATTACATCAAAGTAATCTCCAATACCGTTGGCATACATAGGCGGAAAATTATAAGAACCAAGGATAGCTTCCGTGTGTGGGTTAGGTAGTACAGAAGAACCTGTAGGAAGGTTGTTGATAAACTCCGGCCCTTTAGTACCAAGCATTGTCAAACCTTTACCTGGTATATGGGCTAATTCTCGACCTTCTTCACCTACAATTGCAGCACCGCCCATATGTTGACCATTCTTAGTACCCTCTGCGTAAGTTTGAACTCCTGTGGCTTTTGCTCCTTTACTATAATCATGTTTATACTTAGGTGCGACTGCACCCTTTTTCTTAAGTTTCTTCATGCCGAATAGGTCTCTTATCCAGTTAACAGCATTAATGACTCCACCGTACATTTTGTCCCAACCATTGAGAACTTCACCAGTTTCCCAGTTAACATCATCAACGTGTTCCCCAGCTTGATCTCGTGCAGAACGAAGAACATCATCATGCATATTGTTAGCGTTTCTTACTACGCCATCTTTTTGTAACTCAGCTTCGTCAATTAATTTCTCAGCTTGTTCTTCTGAAATAACTCCTAAAACGTCTCGTTGGTATCTAATATTATCAACAGTATCCTCGTATTGCTTTTCAGCATTTTCAACTGACTTATCACGTTGTTCTTTTGAGTTAGCGACAACATCTGCTGCTTGTCTTGCTGAAATACTTCCAGACTGTTCCTTTAATCTACCTAAGATGATTAATTGCTCTTCTTCCGATGCGCTCATAGTTTTCACGGCAGATTCTTTCATTTTATTCTGAATACCTTCAATTTCTTGACGTTCGGATTCTGTTAAAGCACGTTTTTCTTCACTTGCTGTATTAACAATTTCAGCTATTTGATCTTCATACTCTTGTTGCTTTTCTTTTCTTGTAGCATGTTTTTTATCCATATCTTCAAGAATTTTAGCCTCTTCTTCTGCTGATAAAGCACTACTTTCTTCAAACAATTTCTTGGTTTTCCCAAGTTCTTCTTCGTGTCTTTCGTCCATCTTTGTAAGAATAGAGCCATTCATTTCATCGTATTGACCGATTAAATCTTCTGCCATATCTTTTGTAATTTCCGATTGCGACCATGCCATTTCGTTTAAAGCTAAAGTAGCATCCTCATCCATTTTCATGTAATCTCCAACAGCTTCTTGTGTTGAGTCGGATATCTTATCATTAAACAAATCCATTGAAGGAATAACTTCTTCGTTAGCTTTTTGAATACCTTTAACTGCCGCAACTACTCCACCAAAAGGAGTTGCTAAAGCTAGTATATTTGTTGCCAAAGGCCCGATCTTCTCATTCAGAGTATCCCAGTTTTTCCACAAGAGGACTCCGCCTGCAACCAAACCACCAATAGCCGCAACTGTTATACCTACTGGGCCTGTAGCCAAAGTAGCTAAGGCTGCACCTAATCCACCTGCACCAGCTATTGAACCAACAACTCCTGAGACAATCGGTACTAATCCGCCAATAGTACCAGCTATTGAGCCTACAGCTATTAGCATCGGGCCTGCGGCAGCAGTAACTAAGCCTAATTTAATGGCAAAATCCTGTGTTGTAGGAGATAAATCATTCCACCAATCAACTGCATTGCTTACAGCGTTAGTAACTTTAGGAAGGATATCCTCTCCAAGCACAATAAGTTTTTCACCTAATGGTACTAAATCTTCTTGTGCTGTTCTCCAAGCAACCTTTAATTTATGACTGAATGACTTATCTACATTTTCACCTGATTTAGCCATTGCACCATCAACGTTATCTAGTTCACCAGTAATGTTACCCATAGCGTACATAGAATCTTGTTCAAGATCTTCCCACTTCGTGCCGTATAAATCTACTCCAATTTGGTTAGCAGCAACTTGATCGTCCATTCCCGAAAGGTCTTTGATTGCAGAGTTATGAAGTTCTTTAACTGTAGCTTCACCATTTTTGAAATCCTCAAATACACCTTGGGTAGTTGGTGATAATTGACCGATAGCCTCAGCTACTCCTTCAGAGCCTTCTTTAGTATTTATCTGGAACTCCTTCATAACATCATTTATGTAATCGAGATTATAAACACCTGAATCAGTACCCTTTTTCAATAGTTCAAAATAGTCTTCTGCAGAAAATCCCATATCTTTGTATAAAGGTGCGTACTCAGATAGGTTGTCAAACATTTCATTAGAGAAATTCAATCCATTTTGAGCACCCCATGCCATTAAATCAAAGGCATCTTCTGACGTTTCTCCGAAACCTTGCATAAGGTTATTTCCTGCTCTTGTAACTTCATTTACATCAGCATCAAATACGCCAGCTAATGTCATTGCGTCTCTAGTTACTTGCTCTAAATCAGACTCATTTAAGTCTTTCATGTTCTGTTTTACTTGAATAATGCCCTCTTCGACAGCACCCATATCTTCACCGAAACCGTCTTTCCATACGTCACGGGCTGTTTTAGTTAATTTTTCAGCTTCTTCTTTAGTTGATCCAAAGTATTGTTGTAGCCTCTGCCTTGAAGAATCAGCATCATCAGCTACTTTTCCAAAAGCCGTACCTAAACCGCCAATAAGAGGGGTTACACTTGAAGACAGTTTACCGCCTACATCTTTTGATTTGTCTCCAAACTTCTCTAAAGCGTTTTCTGCTTTCTTAGCTCTGCTAGTCTGATCCTTTAAGGCTCTATCAACGTCTTTAATTTGCCTCTCCGTCTTATTCATTGCATTTCTTGTTTTATTGTACTGTATAAGAAGGTCTTCAGAGGCTTTATCATCTTTCCCTTTAGCCTTTACAGAATCATTGTACCTCTTCTTCAATTCGTTTAACTTGGCTTCCTGCAAACCGAATTGCCTGGTAAGCATCTCATTCTTGGCCTTTAGACCATCGGCTGATTTAGCAAAATCTCTAGTACCGTCATGGACAGCATCAAATTCAGACTTTACACCTCTTAACTTTCGGTTTAAATCTGTCAAACTGGTAGTTGCTTGCGCTGAATCTAAACCGAGAGATATCTTGAAAGCACCTAAGCCTTCTGACATAATCCCACCTCTTTTCTTAATTCACTTTTAAAATAAATCCAACTGATCTATAGTCACTCTTTCATTTTTTCCAATTTCTCGATTTTTCTTATTCACACTCACATCTGTACTTTGTTGAGGCTTAGTCATTTTCTTTTTCATATCCCATATTAGATTCAACTTTCTCATTGTCATACGCCAAAATCTTTCTTCTGGAATATTTAACTCTTGAGTAGCTAAATAATAGTACCAATCCCAAGCAATAAGATTGTCTTGAGATTGGTTATTTAGTTTTTTGAGTCTTCGTCTTCCTTGCTTTCTTCTTTAGAATTGTCCTCTTGCTTAAGTTGTGGGAAGAATAATGTTATACCATCAACAATTACTTCAAATATCTCTTCATAATACTTCTTATCTGCTATCATAATTTGACCTAAATATCGACCAACTTGATTAAGAGTAAGGTCAAACTCATCATTTTCGTTTTCCACTAAATGTCCAGCTAATAAAGAAGCATGTAACAATGCACGTAGACATTTCACATCTCCTGAAGCTATACCATTAATAGCCACAAATGGATCAATATAGTGTTCTTGCAACTCACATAAAGCGTTAAAATCAAACGTCAATGGTCTTTCTTTGTCCAACTCAATATTCACTAATTTTGCTTGTTTTAAATCTTTACCTTTAATCATTTATAAATTCCTCATTTCATTAATTTGTATTTAATGTAAAAAATAAAAAAAGGGGCAAGGAGCTTAAACTCCCTACCCCTTAGTTTTTATAATGTTTTATGTAGTAGTAGTATCCTCTTCAGGAGTTTCATAAACAGCGTCAAACCAACTGTCAATTGTTCCAGTACCTACTTCTTCATCGTCAGAATCAACTGATCTTCTCCATTGACCGTCTTTTGGACGTTTAATGAAAGTACCAGTAAGTGCAACAGTCTGATAATCAACACTTTCGCCTTTTGTTTTATAAGCCTCTTCTGGTAATTTGATGCGTCCCTTATACATCCATACATAACGGTAATCGTTATTAGATTTCTTAGCACGGAAACCTAGAGCAATGAAAGGTGCGATATCGTCTGCAGAATCAATCCATACTCCATTAGAATCCTTTTCTTTACCTAGCATTTGTCCCAATAACTCATTAGAAACGTCTTTCAAAGTAATAGAAACTTCAGCAGATGAGAAGTTGTCAATAATTTCTGACACACCGTCATCAGCAAATAGGTTTTGAGAATCAATGTTTGCACTAACTCCTAGTTCCATAGCTCCTGCAACTTTAACTGGTGTGTCGTAAGATTCTACTCCGTCAGCCTCTGTAATTTGTGAAATGTGAATTTGATCTAAACCAACTAATACTGGCATTTGTATACCTCTTTCTGAAATAAATTTTTTATAGTAAAGTAGTGTGGTATATCCACTTGTCTACTCTTTAAAGTCTTCTAACCTAAAGGACATGTTTTTACGGTATGTCTTTGTTTCGATATTGAATACTTCCATTGCCCATGTCCTTCTAAAACCATGTTTCTTTAAAGCCTCTTTAACCTGTTCTTCTAATGTTTCAAGGTTTCCCTTGCTATGAATATCAACTTGTATGCTATAAACCGTTGACACTTCATCATCGTCAGCAATCAATCCTGATCTTTCGTTATAAGTGAAAAACGTTATGTACGTTGTTTCTGTACCTGTATAATGGTGGAATGCAACAGGAGCATAAGGCTTAAGAGCATTGATGATAATACTATTCATACTCATAATTTGATCGACTTCCTTATCACTTCAGCCATTATTTCTTGAATCTTATCTGAATTATTTTCCAAAGATGGGCGTAAAAACGGCTTTGCTGCAATTGCAGGAGTCACAAATCTCTTACCATCTACTTCATGAAACCCTTTATCAGCACCAAATTCATGAAAAAACAGGTAAAAGTATTTGTCAGACACACCGACTTCGTACACATTATCTTCTTTGTTCTTTACAACTTTAAAGTTGTCACGAGCATGAGACTTATTTTGACTAGAAACAGGAACATTAGGGTGCTTTTCTATTTTTCCCTTTAAAAATTCCGCACCTGCTTTCATTGCGTCCTCTTTTGTTTCACCGTCAAGATTTTTAGCCATCTTAGCTATTTCCCTAGTCAATTTATCGAACTTTTCTAATCCTTGAACGCCAAAGTTAGACATTAAGACACTTCCTTTCCCATTATGGTTAAGGTAATATTTGCCTCATTGTCATTAATGACTGATTCAATTTCATAAACCTTATCTTTGTAGATGACTTGCATACTATCATCCACATGTAACCCTTTACGATAACGAATAACAAACCTCGTGATATTCTCAGTCTGATCTGCTTTAGCTTTGTGATATTCTTGTGCTGAGACAGGTTTAACCTTTGCTCTAACACTGTAAGTAGCAGGCTCAGGATTTTCGATTAAATACCCATCATCGTCATACTGTGGCTCATCAGAAGATTTACCTTGTATCTTAATTCGCTTATTAAGATCCCCTGCTGAAATCATTCTTCTTCACCTTCTACATGCGTATAAGTCAACTGAGCCAGCAAAGCCCTTACAGTGAAATCCACTTTATTTACAGCAACGTGTGAACTGGAAACAATTGACCTGTGATCATACCAGTGTGAAGTGAGTAATTTAACTATCAATTTTGCTGTGTCAGGCTGTTCATCTTCAAATTTGAATCCCGTAGCCCTCTTCAAATAGTCCTCAGCAGCAAGGATGAAGCTAGTAATATCAGCATCTTCTTCAATATCGTCTCGTTCCAATCTTAAGTAGCTTTTCATTTCGTCTAGGGTGACTAAATTGGGTTCTAACATTTAATCGCCTCCCCTATTAGAAAGAAGGGGAATTATCCCCTTCAATCAGTTATTAAACTTCTGGTAAAACGTCGATTTCTGCCAGTACATATGCCGATGTATCGGCCTGTTTTACATCAAACCTCTCAACAACACGAGCAACGTTTTGGTTCTTAGTGAATCCAGCTTCTGTAGAAACAGCTACTTCATAAACACCACGATCAAAGAATTTAGCACCTTCGCTTGTAGCACCAATAAACATTGGAGCTTGACCGTCAACACTTGGAAGTTCGGCATTAGAATAAACATGTACAGGAAGACCAAGTACTAAGTATTGAGTTGGGTTTGCAGGGTCTTTTTGAAGTAATGGACGACCATTATTATCTTCCATCTCATCAAGAGCGTTGAAAGCGTCTTGGTTCATAGCCATTACAGCAAGTGCTTTAATTGCAGGATCAATGTCTACATTAACAATTTTCTTAAGAGATTTAAGATCAGTAACAGCTTTAGCAGTCTTGCCTGTTTTTAGTGCAGCAAAGATTTTAGCATTTTCAGTACGAATAGCTTTCTTAGCAAAATGACCATTAAGGAAATTCATGAAGTTAGCTGTTTCGTCTTGAAGGAAGCTACGAGAAATAGGAGTTACAGAACCGTAGTTAGCAACTTTGTACTCAATGTTACGGAATTTAGGTTTTTGTTCATCAAGACCAGAGTTATCTTCGTCAAAGTTTACAAGCTCAGTGATACCAGCAAGGTCTTCTTGTACAAATGAACCAGCTTCTGTAGTTACAGGAACAGTACCAATAATTTCTTTTGCAGACTTGTATTGACGCTTAAGTTCGTTAATTTCGTTTTTGATTTCTTCTGGTACTAAGTATCCTCCATCAGAGTTAACAGATGCTTGAACAAGTGCTCTTTCTTCTTGTGTAAGAGACTTTCCTTGTACAGCTTTAGTAAATACTGTACGAGTTTCTAGTTTTTGATTGTTATTTTCACGTTTTTCCATTTTAATTTCCACCTCACGCTGTTCTTCTTTATCAAGTTCCATTTGGATTTCAATTTGTTTATCTAGTGAACGTAATTCTTCTAATTTAGTACTTGCTTCATCAATTTTGTTTTCTGTGTTTAAGGATCGAACTTCTTCCTTAAGATTAGCCTTCATTTGCTTTAGTTCGTCTACTTTTTTCATTTTAAAAATTACCTCTTTCATTAATTTTTTGTATTAAAAAAGAACCTTTCTATTAGAAAAGTTCCAGTTCAATTTCTATTTGTTTTTGTTTGAGCTTTCTTTCTTCTTCTCTTACCTTTGCTTGCCTAATTTCTTCTTGATTTTGCTTGTAATCTTCTAGGCTACGTTGTGCAACAACACTCTCAGTAGCCTGATAAGCAGGGTACGTTACGACACTCACATCCACAATTGAATGGAATTGATTAATTTTACGGACATAAATATCACGTTTTTCATCGTATTTCCATTCGTCTCCATCATAAGTAATGCCAAATCCGAATGAAGACTGGTCGATATCGCCTCTACCCATAGAAAAAGCTAAATCTCTAGCAAATGATGTATCTGGCGGATCAATTATGTATTTTAGTCCAAACTCGTCAACTTCTAGAGTCAAAGAGCCTGATTTAGAGCGACCTAACACCATGTTAGGATCATGGTTAAAGAGTCCTCTAACATCAGACATATCAGCACCATTTAAGGCAGAAGGGTCAATAATTTCAACAAATCCACCTAAATCTTCTGATTCTGAATTAAATTTAAGAGCATATCCGACAATAACTTGCTTACTTTCATCATTTTCACTTGCTCTAAGCTCAATCGGCATCGTTAGTGTTCGTGTTTCCTTGTTCATCGTCAATGTTTTCACCTCCTTCAAAGGCATTTTTGCCCTGACCCTCGTAAGCCATTCCTACTTTATCCAGAGGTTGCATTGTTCCATTGACAATTAATTGATCTGCGCCTTCTGCAGATACCATATCTTCTTTCTTTCTGGCTTCATTAGGCATGAGAAATCCGCCTTCAATACCTATTTTATAAGCCTCATAACGAGTTTTAAGGTCTGTTCTAAGTATGGCATCAACATTAAATCTAAAGAATTTACCCTCATTTATTTCCTTTTCAGTTAGTAACTTGTATGTAAGTTCTTGCTCATACATAGTGAGGATGGATTGCAAAGTATCTCGATAAAATTCTTCATTCTGCTGAGTAACATTATTGAATTTAGCACCCGACAAATCATTAATCATGTGTTGTTTGATACCAAACGCACTTGCTATTTGTCTGATTGACAGGTTAGTGATTTCAAAGAATTGAGCATCGGCCATTGAAGTATTTATGGTTTGAAATTCATATCCTGGTGGAACAGGGAGTATCTTACCTACGTTATCCATACCATTCGCCATCTTCTCGAATCTTGCTTTCACTCTGTTGATAGCTTCTGGTTCAATATCCCCAGTGTATTGTAATAACCCTTTAGCTGTTAGACCGCCTTTAAAATACTTATTAACATAATCAGAACTGTATTGCAGATTCTCTACAACAGTTGCTAAGTAATCTTTGATTGGCATACCATGAATACCGTCACGGGTTAAACCTTTGAAATGTAAAACTTCTTCACTTCTAAACTTAAATTCTCTAGTACCTTGTTTGTAAACGTACCAAATGGCACTGTCCTTACCGATAATTGCATTATTATCAACCCATATCTCAACGTTAGCCATATCTAATGGATGTAAACCTTCCACTTTACCGTTAGGTGCAGTGTGGACAGCAACAACAGAGTGACCAAAATAACTACGTTGAAACTCAATCATCTTCCAAAAATCAGATGAAGACATATTCTTATTAGGTCTTAGCTTCATTTTATTATGTAGATAATGCTTACTTGCAACATCTGTTCCATTTGTAGACTCTTTATACAATTTTAGAGGAAGTTTTGACACGGTATCACTTAGAATACGCAAACAAGTATAGAATGTAGCTTCACGAGCTTTATTGCTAGAAATTCCATTTATGTCAATCCCTAACAACTTCGCAAGCTCTTCGTCAGTTGTTGTTAGACTTCTCTTGCTAATTTTATTTTTCTTGAATAGCAACTAATTCACCTCCTTCCACTTGAGAACCTATCTGGATCTATAACCCCTAAGCCTACAAGCACCATAAAAGTACCTGCCGTATATAAAGCAGGTGCAACTCCAAATGAAATTAGTGTCGCTATCACAATTAACAGTAATCCTAAGAAAATGAGTACATCTTCAATATTATCAACTACAAATTCGGCTATTTCATTGCTTGCTTTTAGAGTTTTAGCTTTAATCTTATAACATGTTTTCTTAAATTTTGACCATGTATTCTTCAATTTTTCTTTCACTTAATCACCATCCCAACTTATCCAAATCCTCATCACTATAATTACCTACATCGCCATATTGGTAATGGAATCTTGCGTGAGCATGTGCGGTTATAATACTTGCTACTGGATCAATTCTTTGAGAAGATTTTGACTTATCTAACATAAAGTTTTCATTATGATCCATCTTAGTTACAGCATTACCCATTGCCCAGTTTATTACAGGGTTATTGTCATGAATTACTTTTTCTCGATACACCAATTCTCTAAAATCTTTTGAAGCTGGTGCTAATGTCTTCATACCTTGAACAACTTTTACTGTTATGTAACCTAAATCTGCAGCATTATTGGCAAATTGAGTGGCATTCCAATCGTCATAATAGAGAGCTTTAACTTTCCAATTGTATTTTTCAACCTGCTCGTCTATGTACTTTTGCAGAAACCGATAGTCCACTACATCACCAGGTGTAAATGAGAGCCAACCTTGACGTTCGTATAAGTCATACGGTACTTTGTCAGTATTCATCTTAGCCATTAACGTATTTTCAGGCATAAACGAGTGTCCTTTGACAACAAATTTTTCATCATTTTTATCACCTACAGGAATGATAATTCCAAGGCTGGTAAGGTCTAAAGTACTACTAAGGTCAATTCCGAGATATACTTCTTTACCTGTGATATCAGGAAGGCTTTCATCCTTACCAATTCCACATTTATTCCATCGTTGAAGATCCATATATCCATTTTCTTTTGCTTGAACCCATATATTCATGTGTTTAGTAAGAAATTCAGTCATTTTCTCTGGTTGTTCTAGAGCTACTTTTAATCTACTTCTTAGAGCTTCCATACCTTCTTCATAAGTAGCAACGATGGGGTTTGCCTTAATCCAGTTTTTTTCAAGTTTTATGTCATCTTCCGGCTCTAATTCGCAGACCATAGCAAAATACTCATCGTTATCGACAGTACTTTCAGGATCTAATATTTTAGATACGTATTCATACTCTTTAAAGCAGGGCACATTTAAATCCAGTCCAGCAGTGGTTATTACAACATGGAGTGTATTCAACCTTCCAATCATACCTGATAATAGCACTTCAAATATCTCAGATGTCTCATGTGCGTGGTACTCATCAATTATATTGAGAGACGGAAATTTACCGTCGCCCGTTTTCTTTGCTTCTTTAGATAATGGCTGAATTACAGATCCACTTTTTTTATGTGTAATGACTCCGTATGAGGTCTTGTATTTACCATTTAAGAATTTTGCATTATCAATTTGATCCAATATTTGCTGATATACTATCTTCGACTGTTCTTTAGTTACACCAGCTATATAAATCTGTTCTTTTTCTTCACTTAAGAAGCCCACGTATGATGCTATTAATGCTTGCAATTGCGATTTCGCTTGTTTCCTAGCTAATTGTATGTAAACACGTTTGAACTTTCGTGTATGATTCTTTTTAGACTTCCAACAAAAAATATTTGCTACTAAGAATAACTGGAAATCAGTTAACTCAATAGGTTGATTAGCAAGTTTTCCTTCAACATGCTTGAACATGTTTGCCCAATCGTAAAAATCAATTAATTCATCACCATCGAAGTAATACTCAAAATCATCATTTTCAATTTTATTTACATCGTCAAAGAACCTCTGACATGCTTGGACGTGTTTTTTACAAGCTAAAATGTTCCCTTCAACTATATCTGATGCATAATTCCATACTCTTTCAACTAGGCTCATACTCGACCACCAAATTTATTACCTTCATCATCTTCTTTGGTTTCGTTAATCATGTTTCTTGCTAATGAAGCACGGGCTGCAGGAGTTAACCCAAACTCACCCATTAATTTACTCATCTGGTCAAAGGCTTGCTTCTTCTTAGTTAGGAGTGGATGAGGAATACTATTTGTTGCACCAGCTTTGTTAGTTTGTTCAATTGTAAATCCATCTTCTTCAACGGTTCTTGTACACTCTATATAATCAAGTAAAGCGTCAGCGTATAAGGCTAAAGCATTAACATCAACATTCTTAAGTAGCCCAGAACCCTTGAACTCTTTGACTAATTTATTAAAGTGTTTCTTAGCTTCTTTTCTTAGCCAAGTGGGTGCTCTAACTGAATCGTCTTTAAAATTCATGTCCTCTTCTGCTTGCTTTCTTTTCTCTAGTTCATCATTAGAACGATGACTCTTTGAACCTTCCAACAAATGCAAATGAGCAGGTTTTGCTTTTCTTCCCATCATATTTCACTCCTTTCTAATAGGCATTTTCGCTTTTAGTCTTTGACAATTCATAATAGTAAATTTCATCTGGTGTCATATCATACATGTTTGGATCACCACTAGCATAAGCAATGACTTCTGAACACAAAAATTGAGTAGGTGTATTCCATGGTTTTCCTACTCTAAAGGCATACCAGAAGAATTTCTTTAAATCATACTTGCTGCCAATACAACTTTTAGCTTTATCCATATCCAGTTTCATCCACAATATTTCTTGTGGCTTATAATTCAAGTACCTTTGCTTTACTCCACCTAGAAATCTTGCATCGAGAACCATACTGTTATCAATTAAAATAGCTACATGGCTAAATCGTTCTCTGCTTACCCAGCGTATTAATCTAGACAACAATCCGTTATTATAGGAGAACAAAACTGCCGCTTCTTTATTCATAAACATAATCCCCTTCTGCTTTATTTGGGGGAGTTTATAAAATGTTGACTTGCCGCCGACTACTGAATTGTTATTTTAAGTTTTTCGACTATCCCCCCGCCCAAAAAAATTTTCCTTCAAGAAATAAATAAAATTTCTTATTAAAACCTTCATCACATTTAAAATTGAACAAAATAAAAACGCCTCAATCACTGAATAATTATCAATGACCAAAACGTTACTAACGTAGCATATAGGATTGAATCATAATCCATATTCCGCAATCCATAATGCAATTCCTAATCCAATATCCTGAATCATAATCACTTACTATGAATCTTCTCGTGACATGAATAACAAACACTTTGACAGTTACTCAATGTTAGTCTTAAGTTCCAATCTTCTTTAAGCTCAACAATGTGATGAACAATATCAACAGGAGTTAGCTTATTCTTTGTCATACATATCTCACACAATGGATTCATCTGTCTCTTAACATTCCTTAGATTGATCCACGCTTTACTTGAGTAGAACTGTTGCTCTCTCTTATCATTACGATTACTCTTGTACTCTTTGTGTACTTCCTTACTATGTGTATCACAGTATGTATCCTTAGTTAACATATGGCAGTGCATATAGGCACACGCCTTATAAGACTTACCAGGCATACACAAACACCTACCCTTCTCAAATGTATAAGCCATCCCTTAACAAATAGGGTAGCCCTTACAATATACATAGCCTATCTTTATACAATATCTATCCCTCATAAGCACATACCCTTATCCATTAATACAGAGAGGTATACCACAGGTACTAATACCCTTAATATGGTGTATGCTTAGGCTATTAGCCACAACATCTATTAGATAAAACGGCATAAAGAATAGAGGCATAGCATCAGCCATACCCCTATTTCCTAGAACACTATCCCCTAATTTATTTATTCACTTCTCGTCCAACTTTAACTGCCGTATCTTTTCAGTAACTAACCTCTCAATAACAAAGGCAGCACTAATATTAATAGTGCTACCTGTTTGTTCATAAAGCTCTTGTTTGTAATGTTGCACTAATTTCTCCATATTATCGACTGTGCTTTCTTCGATTCGGTAACTCTTCTGCACTTTCATTACAGACACTCCTGCTACTCTTCGATTTCAGTATAAGTTACATCTTCAATTACAGTTTCATCTTCGTTAAGGACAACTTTAACCATCGATAAATCTTCTTCATCTTGATCACTAGCAAGGAACGTATAACCACCTTCTGAAGGGATAGCATCATAGCCTATCATAGTAACGTCCACCAATGATTTACCTGAACCTTCCTTACCCATTGCATCTTCCAGGATTGTTACCCTTTCTTCAAAGCTCATTTTAGTTTCTTCAGTGGTTTCAGTTGATTCGGTTTCTGCATCTGAGGTAGATGCAGGTAATTCAGTACTCTCTGTGTCGTCTTCACTACAACCAACAGCAGCAATGGATAAAACCCCGACAATAGTAAAAGAGATAAACATTTTCTTAGTTTTCATCTCATCGTCCCTTTACCAGTATTTTGAAACTTAGTGTAATGTATATGTCTTACATACGTCAATCATTCGTATTACATCCTTCTTTTAGTTTATATTCTAATTTAAAAGCACCATTATCATTCATCTCTTTTAACGTTTGATTCGTTTGCTCCATCCGTTCATTAATCTTTTCCAGTAGCTCAAAATATTTAATATCTTCTTTGTTCATTTGTCTCCATCTCCTTTTTGGGCAATAAAAAAGCCACTCAAAATGAGTGACTTAAATAATATTAAAGAGATTCCCACCACTCTTCTATATTCTCTTTTTTTTGCCTATCTTTAAGTTCAATTATTTCTTCGATGAGTTCATTACAAGTTGTAGTTAATTTAATATATTCTTTGGAGATTTGGACTAACTTGTCTGAATAAACAATGCCATATGCATATTTAATTTGCCGGTTACTTTCTTTCCATGAGTTACCATAATCCGAACTGTATTCAGATTTTGGCCTAACAATATCATACTTATACAGAATCGCACCAAGTTCTCCGAATAATTTACGGATATTTGTTTCAACAGGCTCTAACACTTCTCTTTCTGAAAAATACTTTTCTAATTTTTTGTTATTTGTATGCCACCAAATCGAATCAACACCGATGTGTTTTTGAACTAAATCATCTGTTTTACTAATAAGTTCTTGAGTTTCTTCTTTCAACTGCTTAGCTTTTTCTTCACCTATACTCGTAATTTTATCCGCATTATCTTTAACGGTTCTTTTCATCTCTTCTTTATACCAATTCGTTACAAAAGGAGTTAATTCTTTTAAGTAAAGTTGTTTTTGTTCTTCTAATTTTATGACAAGGTCATTCTTTACCTTTAATTTTTGATCAATTTCATTTTGAAGCATAAATATCTACTCTCCCAACTAAGATAAATTCTACCAATATTGTAACATAAAACAAAAAACCTCTACATTTAGTTACAAATAAACGTTTTGAACTCTATATATAGATGTTGTGAAATGATTGATAAAAAGAGAGGTTGCTGCCTTAAATAATAAAAAGCACCCCTATATGGAGTGCTTAAGAATTTTATCTACTATTAAAAGGGTAAATTCTAGTTAATAAGACCTTGGATGTATCAATTTCATGGTACACACCACGTTGATCATGAAAGGATATATATTGTTTCCTTTCTTCTCTAACTCTCTTTTCTGCATCTTCCTGGCTTTCCTCTTCTATTATCCTACTTAGCTTGTAATCGTGCGTCAGACTATATACAACTTTAAACTTTCGCATTAACACACTCTCCCTCACAATCATTTTACAATAATTGTATCATGAGGAAAAATACATTACAAACACTAGTTCTATACAATATATAGATAAGTTTTCTGTTTTGAGTACAATATATTGATTAAAAATTATCAGATGTGGTATGTTATTAGTGGAAACGAGGTGATAGATTATGGCAAAGAAACCAACAAAGAAAAGATTATCCCAAGCTGGTTCAGACTTGGCTAGAGAGTCTTCTTCAAAAAAGAAGAAAAGTAAAGCTGGATCAATATTAGGTCGTGCTTAATTCCTTAGAGAGGTTGGTGGTCTATTGATCGCCAGCTATTACATAAATGTCTTATATTCCCTAAAGGAGTGAATCCATGGATTTATTAAAGATAATTATCCCAGTAGTATCAGTTATAATTGGTTTTGGTTTGGGATGGCTAAAAGAGTATATACAACATACACCTAAAGTGAAACTATCATTAATTAACTCTGAGTCTAGTTTTGATATGTATAAGGTAGTTCGTGACAATATCGGGGGTTATTCTTCGATTAGAGATGTAGACTACTCAGAACTAACGAATATGGATTTCAACATAAATTTGTTATTCTATAATTCAGGTAAAGGCGATACTGCAATCACTGACGTAACATTAAAAGTAACTGATGGCGTGAATTCATTGCTCTTACATAATAAGAAAAAGGCAATTGAAACTCCCATCTTCTTTAATCTTGCAGCAAGAAGTGTGCATTCCGTTAAATTTACTAATAATCTACCATATGAGGAAAATACTAAATTCGCTTTTAACAGTGAATTAATTGATCCTGTCGGTAAAATAAAAATTACAGTCATCTCAACTGATATAAATGGTAAACAAACGTGTCTAAATGTAGATCCTTTATCGATAATAAGAACAAAATAAAAACACTCCACTATGGAATGGAGTGTTTTATTATTATTTTAATTTCTCTACTCCTATATCTGTAATATGGATGTTTTCCGGCCATATCATAGCAATAGCAGTACCGTACTTAGGATCTTTCTGTCCCCCAGGTGTCAGAGCCTCTCCTTTAAATTCTATAAACCCATTTCTCTCTAATCGCTCTAGATGAGAAGCTCTGTGATTAATTGACTCAAACTCATCCCAATTAATTTCTTTACGACTATAGTCTTTGTCATAAATAGCTTGAAGAAGTCGTAAGTCAATTGGTTCTAGTACATCAGGCATTTTACTACCTCCCTCCATTGGTCATTATATAAATCTTCGCCAAACAGAGAGAAATCCCTTCCTTAATATGGATTATCATGATATTAATTTACTATATTCTATGTATTTTTCGGTGAAAATTGTTCTATGTTTGATTTATACAGTCATTATGTATTTACTTCATATCTTCTATATCCGAATCGTCCTGTTGCTTATCAGTAAATTTATTTGTCAGGTCAATACGTTCCACTCTTTCATTTTCAGTTTCATAAATCCTACCTAACTTAGCAGATACGTACTCTTCAATTCTCTTTTTTTCTTCATTAGTAAGTAAGTTATCAATGGAATTTAGGTGTGCAAATTCTCCATACACTTTCTTTACAGCACAATCATAAGCATATGCAGCCAATTCTTCATTTTCCCATAAGCCAAAATGCTCTTTCTTTCTATCTACTCTTGTCTGCGCTCTATACTTCCCGTATTTGATTGAAACACCTTTATATTTTTGTCCTTTGTTTCTCTGTCTGTTATAACAATTTTCATCTGGATTAACAGCCCTTAAATTCTTTTTACGATTATCTAACCCGAGATATTCTCTAGAGATATGATCTCCCCATCGCTGATCATCGTCAGTTAATCCTAAAATAAGTCTATGTAGCCGAATGATTTTCTTATTTTTACTGTCTCTTGCTACTGCATATCCACCTCTACAACCAGTAAATAGCCAACGATACTTCCATAATTTCAGCCTTATGTAGTCCTCTGCATCAACTTTCGTGATCCTGGGAAGACCTTCTTCATCTTTCCCATGCTTACCTTCTAATTTGATTTCCACATAGCCATCCCTTACTCTTACCTCATTTTTTACTTCTTTCATCTAATCATCCTCTTTCTTTTTATGTAGTAACGCATAATCGCTTATACGTTCTAATCAATCTCATCAACTTATTAGTAAATAAAAAAATGAGGACTACAGTTAATTAGACTGCAGCCCTGCGCTACTAATAAAAAAAGGGTGGATGAGACCCATTACAACGTATAAAAAAATAGTTATTTCCCTTATTGCTATTGAACAAATAAAATGTTATGATAAAAATGGAATGGTATACAATTTTAAAATAAAAAATAAATAAAAAAGAGAAGGATACTAAGCTCTAAATGACCCGTTAGCTTTTCCCTTCCCCTTATAGTTACTTATCTATTTTTATGTATTATTCTCTTATACTCTTACTCCCCCAAAGGCTTCAGGCAGTCTTACCATTTTCTGTCCGAAGTTTATTTCTTGACATTATTTTTCTCTTTCTATCCTCTTCTCGATCCCTCTTCTTTTTACACTTATCACACACAACCTTATTCTTTGTCACTTTCCTAAACATGCACTCACAATCTTCACAAATCCAAGCTTCACTACCTAAATTTTCTTCAAGATTTCTAAATAGTACATCACCGAATGACTTCCACAAAGTTGACTTCTTACTATCAGGCTTCTCGGTATAAACATACTCGATTAGCATATCCACAACAGTATCTTCATCATTATTAATTTCTAACAATGCTTTCCTAATCTCGTCATACACATTCAACCTGGTTTTATTGTTCACATCCTGTAATTCCATTTGTTTACGAATAAAAGTCTTTTTCGCACGATTAATCTCATTGTATTTGTTGATAACCTGTTGATCCTTCTTCTTGACCTTTTTCTTTTTCATTAAGAATCGATAATCAAAGTCATCAACTACTTTTGAGAAATGGATTCTTTTCTTTTTAATTATGTATTCAAGCTTATTAACAGTGGTTATGTGCTCTAAGTATATTTGTTGGTCTTTTTCAGGCATAGTATCAAATATTTCATTATGTATGAGTGGTTCCACCTGATCCTCAGTCTTATCTTTGGCATGGATAAAGAAATGAGGTAACTTACCTTCAGTCAGTTCATTAATCCTGGCTTTCACTTCTTCTGGCACTTCCGGCATCCACAATGTTTTTGCATAGTCTATAATTGCGTTATTTATAAAGCAAAGTTGCTTCACTGTGTCTAAATCAATCTTGTTATGTGGAAGGTTAAATATTTTTGAGATTGAATTACTTACTTCTCCAATATTCTTTGAGTATGCTGCAATCAACGAATTATAAATACTTTCTTCGCTGATTTTTTCCTTTTTAGCAGTTGGTAAATCATAATCTAACGGTACGATACCTTCCATGTTACGCTTAGCTATGTAAGTATAAGTTGAATTACTAATTATGTGAGCTTCATCACCATCTACATCAAACATAAGCACCTTACTAATTGGATCATGGATGCTAGTATAAATGCAATTAGTGTCAAACCATTTACGTGTATTTGTATTCCTTACATTTTCACGTATAGCGTGCTCTTTGTATAAGTGTGGTGAGCGCAATACATCCAATGTTTTCTTATTATCATATAGTTGACAACTTACTTCTCCATTCTTCAACAGTCCTACTGGCTCATCAATGCCCTCAAATAAACATTCACAGAAAGCATATAAGTCAGGAGCTATGAAAGTACGTTTACTACCCTCTAACAATAACCTTCCTGCCTTAGCATCTTTATAAAGAGAATCCCTGGTATTCCTTACTGCCTCTTTACTGTGTTGATCATTTAACAACTCAGGATAAATAGTTAAAGCTTTTTGAAATTCATTCTTATCGTCTTCCTCTTTATTTACACCTAGAATACGTGTCATAACCTCTTTACTTTGACCGGTTTCAGCTATATCCTTGTTTGTCTTTTTTGCAAGTATCTTTAATTCTTTTGCACTCATATCATCCAGTGTCTGAAGCATCTGGTAGTTGGTAGGCTTATCAGGAAATTTGCTCTCCTCTTCTTTGCAGATAACAAATTCACAACCCTTTTTAAATGCTGACTTATACTCACCCCAATTATTGTAATATTTAGCTAATTTAAACTGACTTTCTGTAAAAATATACTGTATGTCTTGAGCAATAATATCCCACTCTTCACCGTAAATGTCTGTTACAGTCACATCATCTTTCCTCATCTTATCGGTTATAAAATCATCAAACGGAAATGGGATAAGTAAACCTTTAAAGTGAGGCATCCTAAACTGCAGACTCTTTTCTCTTACTTCAGGCAACATTATTCCTGCACCGTCAAGATGATTGATTGTAATCGATTTATTATGTTTTCGTTCAGGTTTAAAGGTTTTTTCATCTATGTAATCTACTGTCTGATTCTTTAGTACAGTCTCGAAGTCTTTAACGACAATCGCTCGGTCAATATCAAAATCTTTAAAGGGTATGCTGCTTGTCATACAAAGAGCTAAGTATGCGTTCATCTTATTTATGTTAATGCCATACTCTTCATTGCCTTCTTTATCTTCAAACTTCTTATTGTTGATTCTTTCTTTATCAATCCCACACCAGATACGGTTATGAAACGTTTCATCTTCCATTACACTTTTCTTAATAAATACTGATTTCTTATTTCGGATCATACCAGCACTTGAAGCAAAGTATTTAAAATGTTCTCCATCCTCATTAACAAAACCTTTGTGAATTAGATTTTCAAGTACCTTGTAATGGTAAGCTCTCACAATAACAATATCTTTCGTTGTTTCCTTGTCTTCTAACTCAAGTGTACGTGTAAGTGTTGACATAAACTGACTAATTTTATTCGTATCCTTAAAAGCATCTTCTCTAAGTATTCTCATATCTTCATTTTCTTCCAGCAGTTCATCTAATTCTTTTTTCAACTCATTGATATGTTCACTGATAAATCTCATCCTTCTTTCAACATTGACTTCATACTTTTTTAAACGGTTTCTGCAGACATAGCATCTCATCAACCTATTATGTATTGCATTCTCTTCCTCGTTATAAAACCCATCTGTACTGATGGAATATAGATAAATTTGTTCTTTTAGGTTACTCATCAATAAATTTCCCCTTTTTATTTTAGTAGTTTTTTCTAAATCGCCCATCTATCTTCGCTTCTATAACCAACTGGCTCTTCACCCCAAGAATTTTCGTCATCTGAAATTTCGCTATCATCAACGCTGGCGAATACATCATCCTGTTCTTGAGCAAACCTTTCAGAAGGATCTGTTGCCTTCTTATATTGATAAACCCATCCCCAATTATGTTTTTCCATTGCTTTTTTAAGAACAGAAGAAGGAACACCTTTATCCATGTACCGTTTCAGAAAAATTTCTGTTGATTCTCTATTCGTCTCCGCAAACTCATCAACTGTGCATTTCCACTTTTTAAACCAAGCAACATGCTCGAAGCTGTCACGTTTATTTACTTTTTTAACGGTTGTATGTATGAAGCCAGTCATATTTAATTCAATCAATAATGAGGTAACTGTATTGTTGTTAAATCCTAAACGGTCACTTATCTTGGAAATGTTCATCCATGCTTTTTTCTCTCCACCTAAAGCATTCGACCATTTACGAATAAAAAAGAATACTGTCAAAGCTTTTGAATTAAGATTCTTTTCGTAAATCTCATTTACAGTTTCAAAAGTAATATTGATGTATTTATCATCTTCTGTCACAGGAATATCTTGTTTGATTTCTTTAACAACTTCCTGCACAGTTTCAGGTGTATCAATAGCCTCTAGCTTCAATAATTTGTCGGTATGTACTTTTCCATAATCATCATTATTTTTATATATAGCCGACCAGTCTTTAAACGAATGGTTCTTTATGATGCCAAGTTTCTCAAAACGTTCAAGTAACTCAGCTATTTTGACTGGTGACAGCTTGGTACTAACATTTACATTAGTGTGTTGTTGCAGCTCACCCACACTCGTAATGAAATGATGCTTAGTAATATCCCCTTGGTGGACACGGAAACGGAAAAGCTGCAGATACAACTCCAAACCCTTTTCCTTTCCCATTTTCTGAAACACAGAATCTTTTCCGCCATCAAACCAACTGGATTTAATTTTTATTGACTCCAACGCAAAATTATCCATTAACAAAACTCCTCTAAAAATTTAGTATTTAAAAATTCACCAAAAACAAACAACAACAAATTTCAAATTGTCCAAGCGAAGGTTTTGACCTTGACCTAAGAAATGTTTTAAATTTGTCGGGGAAATTTACTTTCAACCGACGAGATATTATTTTTTAAATTATATAAAGAGTATTACTTTAAATTAATTAGGTTACGATTTTATAACTTTATCCAACATTTTAGATGCTTGACTGTTACACTTTTATAACTTTTTCTTTTTTAAGAATACCTAAAATCCTTCCAAACCGTTGATATGACAGCATTTCAACCAATAACCACTATACGTTACGATTTTATAACTTTTTCTGCTAAATATTGATCATTGCGCATCTATTTTATAACTTTTTCCTAAAATCGCTTACCTTTGCTCTTAAAAAATGCCTAGTTTTCTTGACCAATTATGTATAACCCTTGCCATGACTGACTTTTGACTGTTACGATTTTATAACTTTTTCATACTCACGCTCCCTTTTGTTATTAATCCTGGCATTATAATCATCTAGAGCTTTCAAAAGTTCAGGACTACGATAAAATAATGAGAATAACTGGTCAGTCTTTGCGTTTTTTGCCAAAGTCAATGGTTGAAATCCATATTGTCGCAAATGATCTGATAAATTTTTGCTGTAACAGAAAAGCAGACTTGATTTATCCATTAAGATCAACTCCATTTGATTATTGTCTTTCGTTTACGTATTGCTGGTAAGCACTAACTAACTTATCCGGCATATCACGTTTATCACGTTCCCATTTGCTCAAGTATGTATAATGACAACCTAATTCTTTTGCAGCCACTTCTAAACTGATACCGGCCCTTCTACGTTTGATCTGTGTTAGCTCTCTTTCAGTCAGTTCCATCCTTTCACCTCCTTTCACAAATAAGACAAAAAATAATAAATACGTACCCTCCCCACCTAAAAACCATTTTGATCTAGCAAAAACGCCTTGATCATCGTATTTTTTAATATGGCTAACTTACATAAAACAGACGATTTGATCGTTTTATTCGTCCTTATCTCTATCCATATCCTCCAAATACTCTTCAAAGTCTTTTAGAATCATATCGAAGTACAACTTATACACAACATCCAACCTTCTTTGTCTCTCTTCTGGAGAACGCTCCACTTGTACAAATGTATCTACAAAGGTGTATTCTTTTTGTTTGCCCATTTTTATCACCTCCTTTCAATTTCTGAATAAAAGAGTGATTTTAATTGAATTTAGATCTCCACTTGCATTTTAGATTGAGTCATATTATACTATCGGTACAGGTAGAAAATACGGTTTTCAGTAACCGCCTATTCAGTTATCAAGGTTCAACTTAAAATTGGATGCAAAAAAGTCAGAGATAGTCAAATAGACTACCTCATTTTGGCACGTGTAGGTAAAATAGCCCTACTATATATTATAGCGGATTTTCTATTTCACGCAACTAAGTATGCGTGTTTTTTTATTACTATTTTGGTCTAAATTACTCTCCCTACAACTATATTAGTATTTGGGAGGTGATTACATGTTTGACCCAAATGAAAAAGATTATGATTTTATAGATGATTTACATGAGATTTTTGATAAAGGTGAGCAATTATAATATAGAGCTATCAGCAACGCTTTCTCCTTTATCAACTCTTTCCACCTCAAAATCAGTTGTTTCATGGATAAAATCAATTAAGACTTCGATCATTTTGTCTTTTACTGTAGACTCTGTATTTTCTTCAATTGTAACTACGCATTCAGAAGTATCAATGCTGTTCATTTTCTGACTCCCTTCCTACTTTCTTATAACTTACCTGACTAGTTTCTTTTTAATTTGATGCTCCGTGTTCTCGTTAACATACTCAATAATCATCTCAAGAAGCATGTCCTTGATAGTGTATTCTGAGGACTCATCAACAATAATTTCGCAATTTGAAATATCAATCTCACTCATTTCGTCCATCGCACCCCGTTTTAACACACTTTTCCATTACTAATTCTCTCCCTTATTTTTTTCTACTCGAAAATCGGATGTTTCATTAATATAATCGATCAATAATTCTAGAGCCTTATCTCTGAAAGTGTAGGAGTGGCTATAGTCGATTTCATGGACACACTCACTCATCTCAACTTCTTTTCCCATTATTACCCCTCCTTGAACTAACGTTATCCCTCACATTGTAATTATCCCATAAATAATGAGCATCTTAACCAAGTAATTTATGTAATCTCTAGTTGTAAAAGGCACTGGTTAATCATAAAGTATGCTCTAACAATGTTTTATAACGCTTAGACTTTCCATTTCTCTACTATGAAGTCACTCGGACATAACCATACTTCTTCCTGCAGCTCAGGGATATATGCAAGATATAATTTTGAGAACTCATCTTCATCTTGTTGAACGATTACCGCTTTATAACCATTCGCAAATGCAGCTGTGTCATCAGCTTTTTCAATTAAGATTTCTTTTGTAATCACTGTTTCCTCAACTAACGCTTCAAATGATTCTACCTCGTTTAAACCCATCATTTTTTTGTCCATTTTCATTTCCCCTTATCATTTAGTTTTTAAAGTAATACTAAAAGTTCAACTTATTGAACTAAATTAATCATACACCCTCCTGGAAAATAAAACAACCCCTTCTCGTACAATTTCTTGAACTTTAAGTATAAAAAGTTAGCAAAGTGTATTATACTAAGGATTGTGGGGTGATAATATGGCAAAAGAAAGACGCAAGGCAACTACGATCATGCCAAGTTATAAACCATTTGAAAAAACATTGATTGATAAAGGGATTAAGAAACAGGAGTTAAGAGATAACTTAGGTATATCGCCTGCAACCTTTTCGAAAATGAATAAAAATGGCTATATAGCATTAGATGTAATTGCTGTGATGGTAGAATATTTAGACTGTGATATCAAAGACGTAGTTGAATTTGTTCCTATAAGTAAACAGCCCTAACTTTAAGTTTAGGGCTGCTTTTTTATGACTTAATTTGTTGTATATCCTTGCTGTTACCAGACTTATAAATCAGCGCTTGTTAGAATTATAATTCATTAATGGGCTTGCTGACACAGCTTTGTCCAATAATTGCTGATCTGTAATGGATCTTAAATAATTTTCAGTTACAGTTGTTTCTGAATGGCCTAGCAACCTGGAAATTGTATATAAGTCCAAACCTCCTACACTGTCATATCCAATTAATACAGACACTGCATAGAAGTGTCTAAAAGCATGGGGGTGTACCCTCTTTTTAATTCCTGCAAGCTCTCCAGCCCTCTGTATGACGTTATACAGCCCTACATGTGATATCTCCCCAGCTTGATACGACAAAAAGTAACGATCAGCTTTAATACTCTTATCTTCAAAATACTTTTCTTTTAAGCGTTCGTATCGAATTAGAATCTTTTTAAGTGCCGGGCTAATAGAAACCATTCTTTCTTTATTTCCTTTGCCACTAACCAGTATAGAACTGTCCCTTACATCGTTCACCCTGAGACTTCTTATTTCTATTGATCTTAGCCCACAATCCGCAAGCATGGCTATTATGGCTTTGTTTCTAGCTTCTAACATTGTTTTAGTGCTAAAAGCATTGATCATGGCATTCACATCTTCATAGGTAAAACCTTCTACCACCTTTTTTGGAACTTTAGGGAGCGCAACTTTTGTCATTGGATTTTCGTTCAAGTATTCTTCGGAAATGCACCAATTCAAAAATGCTTTTACGTTCTTTGCCATTGATACAATACTTTGAGGTTGTAAGTTATCTAATTGTTTGCTCCGTACATATGCCTTCATATCGTGAACAGTAATGTTTTCAACCTCAGTGATTCCCCTTCTTTCTTTTAAAAATGTATTGAATTGTTTGTACTCCTGTCTTTTATTTTTCATTGTCTTGGCAGTATATCCCCTAGCCATACAGTGATACAGATACTCCTCGATTAAATCAGTAACTAATTCCATACAAAAAAGCCACCCCTCTATTTAGATTTTTGGTTAATAATCTAATAAGGAAAGTGGCTCTTTTGAAAGATAAAGCATATTCTTCTGAGATCGCCAAGGATGATTAAGCATGTACTAAAATTGCACCTTTTCACATCCATATTTAGAATAATATACTTAGCTCAAACCTTGTTATATCAATGTTTGAAGCAATTGTTATTTGGTCTGCTGGTTGTTCATTGCACGCATCATCTGATTGATCTTCTTCTGCGAAGGCTTCTGGCCCATCTGCATCATCATCGTGCGCAGCATTTGTTCATTAATCGGCGGGTTCTTTTTCAAATAGTTCATCATGTACTTTCTAGCAATGAAGAAGCCTAAGGCTACGCCACCAACTAGAGCTAAAACCGCAATGATGATTACCCATACGATGCCCAAAGTCATATCAACGTCTTCCTCCTTCGTGTTGTCTCCCATAACAGTATAGTAAAATGCTCAAAGGAATACAATAGAGCATTTTACGATAACAGACGCTGACGTATAAGAGGGGAAATCCATCCGTAATGTTCTCCGCTTTCTTCAATAATAAAAAACGACTGATCACACATTCTTAGCGGTTGAAATAAAACCCTTTCTGCCTGCCAGAGGCTGTCACACTGAAATAGACAACAGCAATTCTTACCATCTAGTATATCACAATTTATTTCACAATCGAATAATCTCTCTTTCAAATTTATATGGTTTTCATGAATTTTTTTAAGCCAGTCATAGAAAGAGAAATGGGTCGTTATGTAATCCAGCTGCTGCATAAGCTGCTGCATATAATTACTTGTCCTTATGCTGCCTTGACATTCTTCAAAGAACCTTTTCAGCAGATCTACTTTATAGTAATAGTTTTCACTAACTTCGCGTTTTACTGCATAGACTGTAAACTGCATGTGACCATCCCCCCTTTTAAAAAATTATAACGAACAAGGGAGGAGTAGTTTGTCACATTATGTCCACGTCCAAGAAATTGTTTTGTCAAAATTTCTTTCTTAACAGTAAACTACTGCACCCAGGGGGATGCAGCAGCCTGTCTTTCTATTGGTTTAATAACTTCTCTGCTTGTTTCACGACATTATTTACAGTGAACCCAAAATTCTCGATAATGGTGTTTCCTGGGGCAGAAGCTCCAAAACGGTCAATTCCAATAACCGCTCCATCAAGACCTACATAACGTTCCCATCCAAAGGAAGCACCCATTTCCACAGCTAGACGTTTTCGAACGTTGTCAGGCAGTACCGCTTCTTTGTAATCCTCATCCTGTGCATGGAAACGATCAAAGGACGGAACACTTACTACACGAACGTCATGACCTTTTGATTTTAGCTCTTTTTGTGCATTTACGGCAAGTTGCACTTCAGAACCTGAAGCTAATAGAATTCCATCCGGCGTTTCTTTATCCGAATCGACAAGTACATAAGCTCCGCGTTTTACACCTTCATAAGCTTTTTCTTTAGTACCTTCGAGTGTTGGAAGACCTTGACGAGTCAATACAAGAGCATTAGGTGTAGTATTTGATTCTAATGCCAATCTCCAGGCAGCACTAGTCTCGTTTCCATCTGCCGGCCGAACCACACATAAGTTAGGAACTGCTCGTAGTGAAGAGAGCTGTTCGATAGGTTCATGAGTCGGCCCGTCTTCCCCTACTGCAACAGAATCATGAGTTAATACGTAATTAACAGGGAGATTCATTATAGCGGATAGACGCAGTGCCGGACGGAGGTAGTCACTAAATACGAAAAATGTACCGCCGTAAATTTTTAAACCGCCGTGAAGTGCCATTCCGTTCAGAGCCGAAGCCATAGCAAATTCACGTACACCAAACCAAATATTTCGCCCTGCGTAATTATGACGGGAAAAATCTTCCTCTTCTTTTACTGCTGTTTTATTTGAACCAGCTAAGTCAGCACTTCCACCAAAGAAATAAGGGATTGCTTTGGATAGTGAATTAATTACTTCACCAGATGCTGCCCGAGTGGCCAGCTCATCTTTGCCGGGTTCAAAGACAGGTAAGCTTTGTTCCCATCCTTCAGGGAGTTTACCTTCTTTCGCTGATTTAAGCTCCTGCGCAAGCTCAGGGTACGCCTGTTCATATTCGCTGTACAGATCATTCCACTCAGCTTCTTTTTTAGAACCGTTTTCTTTAACTTTTTGACTGAAGTCTTCGTACACTTCTTGAGGTACGTGGAATGGTTCGTGGTTCCACTTGTAATATTCTTTAGTTGCAGTTACTTCATCTCCACCTAAAGGAGCACCATGTGACGCAGACTTCCCAGATTTATTCGGCGAACCATAACCAATCACTGTTTTCACTTCAATCATTGTCGGCTGATCCGTGTTTTGCTTAGCATTCTCAATGGCTTTTGTAATTTCGTCAATATTCGTTCCATCCTCAACACGGATAACCTGCCATCCGTATGCCTCATAACGCTTTTCCACGCTTTCACTGAAGGAACGGTTTAAATCTCCGTCTAAAGAGATGTCATTCGAGTCATACAGCACGATAAGTTTTCCTAAACCTAAATGACCTGCTAAAGAAGCTGATTCCTGAGACACGCCTTCCATTAGGTCTCCATCACCGCAAATAGCAAAAGTATAATGATCCACGACATTGAAATCACCGCGGTTATATTTTGCAGCTAAATGCGCTTCTGCCATTGCCATCCCAGTGGACATGGCAAGACCTTGTCCAAGCGGCCCTGTTGTAGCCTCTACTCCATCGGTATGGCCGAATTCCGGGTGCCCCGGAGTTTTCGAATCCCACTGACGGAATTCCTTTAGGTCATCAATGGAGACATTATAACCGGAAAGGTGAAGCAGGCTGTATAACAGCATAGATCCATGACCAGCAGATAACACGAACCGGTCTCTATTAAACCAGTCAGAGTTCTCAGGATTATGGTTCATAAATTGAGTCCATAGAGTATAAGCCATAGGAGCTGCTCCCATCGGCATACCCGGGTGTCCTGAGTTAGCTTTCTCTACGGCATCAATCGTCAATGTTCGTATCGTATTAATAGATTTCTGTTCAATACTGTTTTCCAAAATAAATTCCCCTTTCTACTTCGCGTATGTACCATGTATTATCGTATAATGAAATGAAGTACGTGACAAGTTTCACAACGGATTTTCTTTGAAAGTCACTCATTTAACCTTCCCTTGAGGGATTAAAATTAAACAAAAACCGCACTGGAATAAGTGCGGTTAACCGTATATTAATGTTTTTTCTCGTTTTCCTGCATTTGTTTTAACTTTTCAGGCGTTACATCATTACCTTCAGGATCAACGACCGTCATTCCTTTAAGCTGATTTTTGAAGGATTTGCGGACATTATTCAAATATTCCTGTCTAAGCTTCTGCTGCTCTTCTTTTTCCTGCTGAGTAAGCCCTTGTTCTTTAGATTTATGAGACAATTCATTAATTCGATTTAATTTTTCATTGGAAATCATAAGAACTCTCCTTTTATAAGAGGATATAAAGAAAAGACAAGTGCCGATTAGACGCTTGCCTTTATATATAATAACGCTACTCGTCTTGTTTTTCAAGCGAGACATATTCCTTGTACCTTCTATGTACAGTGGCCTTGGAAACCTCAAACCCGAGGCCTCTCAGAGTTGCTGCAATTTCATTAAAGGTAAGCTTATTGCTTCTAAGTCTAACTACTTCCTCGATTGGAAACTCTACCCTTTCCCTTCCTGGTGATAAGTGCTGATTGGAAAGGTTGCTGTGGGGGTTATAACCATTTTCTACCGCTTTCTTCATTCCCCGTCGAATTTTCATATTATGAATTTTCCGCTGATATTCTTCAACGATCGCTACTATTTGCAACACCATAGAGTCGGATTCAGACATGGTAAGCTCACCATAATCTGTAAGCGAGAAGATCTTAACGTTTAACTTCTGAAGCTGATGAAACAAGGCTATTTTAGTGTTTCCCCGTCCGAGTCTTGTTTCGTCTTGAATGAATAACACATCTGCACGTTTCTCTGAGAATTGGTCAAGCATACGGAATACACCTTCGCGTTCAATCTCATATCCGCTTGCCTTTTCTTCTATGCAATCAACAATTTCAACTGATTTACTTTCAGCCAGGACTGTTAATTCTGACCTCTGTCTTGAAAGAGAGCTCACCTGCTCTTCTTTGTCGGTGCTTACTCTGCAATATAAGATAGCTTTCATTTTCCATTCCTCTTTTCATAAAGCTTCTGCGCTTACACGCTAGTTACCATGGAATAGTATAAGAAAGCTAAGCTCGCTGCAAATAATAAAATGTACGTGACGTCCAGTTTTGAAAGTTTATTGAACATATCAAACACTCTCCCTTTTTAGAACAAGCGTTCTTGGAAACGTTTGTTCGCGTTTGTTAATTTTATTATATACGAACTAACGTTCCTGTCAACTACTTTTTTCGAACGCTTGTTTGTATTTTTTGAAAACTCATGATAAAATGAAACTACTATAATCCTATGTTCGAGGTGTTTAAATATGAGTAAACTATCAAAAAGGCAGCAAGAAATACTAGATTACATTAAAGAACAAGTATTGTTAAAAGGGTATCCGCCATCCGTAAGGGAGATTGGGCAGTCCGTCGGGCTAGCTTCAAGTTCTACTGTTCACGGTCATTTATCAAGGTTGGAAAAGAAAGGATTTATTCGTAGAGACCCAACAAAACCAAGAGCAATAGAAGTAATTGAATTGGAAGAAGATTCAAGTATACCCCGCACAGAAGCTGCCTACGCACCCGTTATCGGTAAAGTAACGGCTGGCTCTCCAATTACTGCAATTGAAAATATTGAAGAGTACGTGCCGCTTCCCGACTCTTTAGCCGGAGGGGATGATAATACATTTGTTTTGGTGGTACAGGGTGAAAGTATGATTGAGGCAGGAATATTAAATGGGGACATGGTAATTGTCAGACAGCAGACGACGGCCGACAACGGGGACATCGTAGTCGCCATGACTGAAGATGAAGAAGCTACAGTGAAACGCTTCTTTAAAGAAAGAAATCACATTCGACTGCAGCCTGAGAATGCAACGATGGATCCAATTATTTTAAACGATGTTTCTATATTAGGCAGGGTCGTTGGTTTGTACCGTACAGTACATTAAGGTTTAAAAATTAAAAAAAGCCTCACGTTCTTATTTTTAAGAACGTGAGGCTTTTTTTAAGTAAAGTTACACCCCTTGTCATTAGGACAAGGGGTGTGGTGTGCAATTAATAAGTCTGTAGATACTGCTCTCTCTCCCAAGGGTGCACTTGCGTACGGAACATATCCCACTCAATTTCCTTAGCTTCAAGGAAGTGCTCAAATAAGTGCTCACCTAAAGCGTGAACCATAACTTCATCTTTTTGAAGCTCTTCTAATGCATCATAAAGCGTAGCAGGAAGGTCCTGAACACCATGAGCTTCACGTTCCTTTTTGTTCATAACATAAATGTTACGATCAACTGGAGATGGGGCTTCAAGCTTGTTTTCCACGCCATCTAAGCCTGCAGCAAGCAATACGGACATTGCCATATAAGGATTTGCCGCCGGGTCTACACTGCGTACTTCAATACGGGTGCTTAATCCGCGGGAAGTTGGCACGCGGACTAACGGGCTGCGGTTTTGTCCTGACCAGGCTACGTAGCACGGGGCTTCATATCCCGGCACGAGACGCTTGTAAGAGTTAACAGTAGGGTTGGTAACAGCTGTAAAGTTTGTAGCATGCTTAATGATCCCTGCTGTAAACTGGTAAGCTACATCGGATAACTGCTCTTTACCATTTTCATCGAAGAAAGCATTGCCGCCTTCATTAAATAATGACATATTTGCATGCATACCGGAACCATTTACACCGAACAATGGCTTCGGCATGAAAGTAGCATGAAGCCCGTGCTGACGAGCAATTGTTTTAACAGCTAATTTAAAGGTTTGAATATCGTCACAATGCTTAACAGCATCAGAATATTTAAAGTCAATTTCATGCTGACCTGGAGCAACTTCATGGTGGGACGCTTCAATTTCAAACCCTATTTCTTCCAATTCCAGAACGATATCACGACGACAGTTTTCACCTAAATCTGTAGGTGCTAAATCAAAATATCCACCCTTATCATTAAGTTCCAGCGTCGGCTCATGGTTTTCATCTAATTTGAACAGGAAGAATTCAGGCTCTGTACCAATATTAAACGCAGAAAATCCAAGCTCCTCCATCTTCTTAAGGTTACGCTTAAGATTGTATCTAGGACAGCCTTCGAAAGGCGTTTTATCAGGGTTATAAATATCACAAATAAAACGGGCCACTTTCCCTTTTTCTGAAGTCCATGGAAAGACAACAAATGTATCCAGATCGGGTACTAAGTACATATCAGATTCCTCAATACGAACAAAGCCTTCGATTGAAGATCCATCAAACATCATCATCCCGTCTAACGCTTTATCCAGCTGACTTAGCGGAATCTCCACATTTTTAATTGTGCCCAGCATGTCTGTAAATTGCAGACGGATGAATTTTACATTTTCTTCATCAATTTTCTTGAAAATTTCTTCTCTTGTTAGTCCCATTCTACTCCTCCTAATGCAGCAATTAATGGAAGAATCTTGACATTTCTCCCTGCCTTAAACTCATTTTTCCTTGTCTTCCCGCGGTGAATAATTCTTGTTGCAGCATACGACGAAGCTCGCGGTCGGTAAGTTCATTATGAACTTCTTCCACTTCTTTTTCATCGTAAGGTTCGTTCTCCGGCTGATGAGTAATTGACAATACTTGCTTAATTCCAGCCATGTTAACGCCTTTCTCAATTAACGACTTGATCTCAAGCAGACGATCAACATCATTAAACGAGAAAAGTCGGCGGTTGCCTTCTGATCTTGCTGGATTTACAAGCTGATGTTGTTCATAATACCTGATTTGCCGGGCTGAAAGATCAGTTAGTGATTGCACAATCCCCATCGGGAACAACGGCATGGAACGACGAATTTCGTCACTCATCGATTTGCCACCCCCAAACAGAAATTCTACCTTCATTATACGTTAAGTCGATAATATGTCAACAAATGTGACAAAACTTCACATCATAATTTTTAAAAAATTTCGTCAAAAGCTCACGAATTAGTTGAGGTAAGGCTTAAACTATTCTCCAGCGCCTTCACAACAGCTATTTTAACGTGTGAATAAGTTAAGCCGCCCTGAACAAAAGCTGTGAAAGGCGGGCGGATGGGACCGTCAGCTGTAAGTTCGAGACTTGCCCCCTGAATAAATGTCCCTGCAGCCATGATAACTTCGCTTTCATAACCAGGCATGGCACTTGGCTGTGGAGTAACATGTGAATTAATTGGAGAGGAAGCCTGAACAGCCTGACAGAAAGCAATCATCTGCTCAGGAGTGTCAAACTTGACGGATTGTATTAAATCAGTACGTTCTTCTTCAAAGGATGGGGAAGTAAGAAATCCCTTTTCCTCAAGAAGCTTAGAAGTGAATATAGCTCCTTTTAATGCTTCTCCAACCACATGAGGAGCTAAAAATATTCCTTGATACATTTCCTGCAGTGAGTGCAGACTCGGACCTGTTTCTTTACCAAGCCCCGGGGCTGTTAATCTATAGCTGCATTGTTCAATTAAGTCAGTCCGTCCCGCAATGTATCCCCCTGTCCTTGCAATCCCTCCACCGGGGTTCTTGATGAGGGATCCAGCGATTAAATCGGCTCCGGCTTCTAAAGGCTCTCTTTCTTCTACGAATTCCCCATAGCAGTTGTCTACAAAGATGACGACGTCTTTCTTCATTGATCTTACAGCTTCAATCATTTTTTTTATTTTTATTAGTGAAAATGATGGACGATCGGCATAACCTTTTGAACGCTGGATTGCAACCATTTTTGTCTTACTGTTAATAGCTTTACCCACTTCAGACTCATTAAATTCACCGTTTTCCTTCAAAGGAATAGACTTATATGTAATACCGAAGTCACGAAGAGAACCTTTATCCTTTTTATTAGAAACGCCAATAACCTCTTCTAATGTATCGTACGGAGCGCCGGTAATATATAATAATTCATCACCCGGCCGAAGCACCCCGAAAAGAGCTGTAGTAATAGCGTGGGTACCAGAGATTAATTGAGGGCGTACAATGGCGTCCTCCGCTTTAAAAATTTCAGCGTACAAAGCTTCGAGCTTATCACGTCCGAAGTCATCGTATCCGTACCCTGTTGTAGGGTTAAAGTGAGAATCAGACACTCTTAATTTTTGGAAGGCTTCTAATACTTTCTCTTGATTGGCATCAACAATAGCTTGTACATGCTGATGCTGGGGCATTATCATATTTTCAACATGTTTTACGAGTTCTTTCACTATCATCTTCCTAACTAATTAAACTTGCTTTCAGAGGGTGTGCCGGGTGAATATACCCCTCAATGTAGTAGCCCTCCCGTTCTTCATTAAAATGCAGCGAAGAAACAATAGAATGATTTTTTATCTGTTGTATCTGTTTTCCGCTAGAGGCTTCAACAAAGGTATAATAGTATTCCCATTCCTCGGTGAGTACGGTTTCAATTTTAGCTGTAATTCGATTAATGTCAATCACATCCTGAACACTTGCCGTAACGTAAGGGTCAGCATCAGGAATAAACAAACCGTCCACGAGATCCATTTTATTGTAAACTGTCAACTTCGGTAAATGGGAAGCATCTAGATCTTCAAGCAGCTTGTTTACGGTTTTCTCCTGATCCAGGTGGTCAGGGTGTGAAGCATCTACTAGATGAAGAATAAAGTCTGCTTCCGTTACTTCTTCCAGCGTGGAACGGAACGCAGCAATAAGGGTGGTAGGTAAATCCTGAATAAAACCTACGGTATCCGAAAGAAGCGCCTGAAATCCTGAAGGAAGATTAATCTTCCTCGTTAAAGGATCTAATGTAGCGAAAAGTAAATCTTCTTCATAAGAATCGCTTGAAGTTAACCGGTTAAAAAGAGTAGACTTACCTGCGTTTGTATATCCAACAATGGCAATTTGAAATGCGAAGTTTTCATCTCTTCGTTTGCGATACTGCTCGCGCTGCTTCACAACTGTTTTCAGTCTTCTTTTAATATCGTCTATCCTTCTCTGGATGTGACGCCGGTCTGTTTCAAGCTTGGTTTCCCCGGGACCACGTGTCCCGATCCCTCCACCAAGTCTTGAAAGCTCTGTACCCTGACCCGCCAAACGCGGGAGTAAATATTGAAGCTGAGCAAGTTCAACCTGCATTTTCCCTTCCTTCGTTCTGGCACGACTTGCGAAGATATCAAGGATAAGCTGACTTCGGTCGATCACTCTACGTTCTAAACGGTCACTTATATTTCTCAGCTGACCCGGCGACAGTTCATCATTAAAGATGACAAGAGAAGCTTCGTATTCATCAGCTGCTGATTTTATCTCATCTAATTTGCCTTCACCTAAATAAGTTGCAGGGTGGACGTGTTCGCGATTCTGAACGATCACTTCACTGACTTCCCCTCCAGCTGTTTCAGTCAATGACTTTAATTCCATTAATGAAGACTGAAAACGTTCCTCGTCTTGTCTGGGTTCCTTTCTTGCTACAAGAATAACTCTTTCTCTATTCACATTCACTACCACCTTTTTGCCTTGATGTATTAAGGGTATAGGTCAAAATGAAAGTCAGATGGCTCTAACATCATTAAGTCTTTTCTATTCCAGTCTACCCGATTCGCCATACGATAAGCATGCTTGCGCACCGCATCTTCAATAAGGTTGCGTACATAACGAGCATTTGCAAAATTTCGAGGAGGATCGCAGCTCACCATTGCTAAATGATCATACAGCTTTCTTTCAGCTTGAGGTGTTAAAGCGTAATCCTTTTCAACAAGCATAACTTTTGCAATTGCGGAAAGCTCTTCAGCTGTATAATCATGAAAATTAAGCTGCAGAGGAAACCTTGAAGCCAAACCTGGATTCATCGTTAAGAATTGTTTCATTTCTAATGGATACCCTGCAAGGATAATGATCAGCTGCTCATGGTAATCCTCCATACATTTAACTAATGTATCAATAGCTTCTTTACCGAAATCCTTTTCCCCACCGCGAGCCAGTGAGTAAGCTTCATCTATGAATAATATTCCCCCAAGAGACTTCGTTATTAAATCTTTCGTCTTTTGAGCAGTATGGCCAATGTACTCTCCAACAAGCTCTCCTCTGTCTGCTTCTATAAGATGCCCGCTCTCTAATACGTCCATTTCCTGAAACAATTGAGCCACTTTCCTAGCTACGGTCGTTTTCCCTGTCCCGGGGTTCCCCTTAAAAATCATATGTCGAACCTGATGGTTACCTTTCAGACCCATTTCTTTTCTTTTCTGTTCAATTAAAACCTGTGCGTAAATTTCTTTAATTTGATGTTTTAAATCTTCCAGCCCTACAATTGATGAAAAATAATTCTCAATAAACCGAAAATAAGGGGCATGAACCTTTGGCTCAGCCTGCACCGCAACATTCTCTTTTTCTCTATAATCTTTTTTTAGAACTATATTAATCTTATTTTGGCTTTTTATTCTAGCTTGTTGATCCACACAAATCCCTCCTTGCTTCCTTGTATCATACGCCGGAAACAAGGATTCGTGACAATCGCCTAAATTCATAGAAAAACGAGCGCGATTGATGCGCCCGTTTCAGTACTTATATTCGCTTTAATAAAAAATCTCAAGTATTATTGCTCTTTATCAAGTGCAATATTTTTTGCAGGTGCAAAGGTGGAAATTGCATGCTTAAATATTAATTGCTGTTTCCCGTCGGTCTCAAGCAGGACGGTGAAATTATCAAAAGCTTTGATGACACCCCTTAATTGAAAACCATTAAGTAAAAACACGGTCACCTGGACTCGGTCTTTTCTTAATTGATTTAAGTAATTGTCTTGAATATTTACAGTCTGCGCCATACATCTTCCTCCTCTTTTCTATCTATATTATTACCATTCTAGGTTTCTTCGAGCATTCCTGCTAAATCCTCCAAAATTTTTTCAAATTCATCTTCTTTTAGCATCGGATCTACATTATACCAGCTGACGTTCATCTTATTTTTGAAATAAGTAAACTGTCTTTTCGCATAACGGCGCGAATTTCTTTTTAACAACTCTACAGCACGATTGAAATCATACTCGCCTTTAAAATAAGGGATCCATTCCTTGTATCCAATTGCCTTCATCGATTGACTGTGCTCAAACCCAGCATCATAAAGGGCGCGGACTTCATCTTCTAGTCCTTGCTGGATCATAAGGTCCACTCTGTAATTAATCCGCTCATATAAAACTTCACGTTCCATCTCAAGCCCGATGAAATGTGGAGAATACGGGGAGACTGACGGCTGCTGCTCATGATTTTCACTTAAGGTTTGACCTGTTGTTTCATACACTTCCAGAGCTCTGATGACTCTCCTTATATTATTGGGGTGAATTTTATCAGCCTGGAGAGGATCAATAAGCTTAAGTCTTTCATGAAGAGCTTGTGCCCCATGCTGCTCATACTCTTTTTCAAGCTTTTCAACTATAGATTCATTACGTGCTTTACTTGGAAAATTAAATCCATACAGTGCAGCTTGTATGTATAACCCTGTTCCGCCGACCATGATTGGAAGACGATTTCGAGCCGTAATATCTTCAATTAATGATGCTGTGCATTCTTGAAATTCAGCTGCTGAAAACGAATCGTCCGGGTTTTTAATATCAATCATATGATGAGGAACCCCGAGCATCTCATCCTTTGTTACTTTTGCTGTGCCGATATCCATCGTCCTATAAACCTGCATAGAATCTCCGCTGATTACTTCTCCATTGTATCGCAGAGCAGCTCTTACAGCTAATTCTGATTTTCCAACTGCGGTTGGCCCTACAATACTAACCACGTGCGGCTTCACCTAATTCACTCCTTTTTTCAATTCAACTCCATTATACATGAATGCCTATGGAATGCTACCTCAAGGCCTGTAATAACGGAATCCGTTACCATTACTAACGAATTCCGTTAGTATAACTCAAAGATTTCGTTAGTTTTTATATCGACTTTCGTTAGTTTTGTGATATTATATAGAAAAGGAGGAGTATGAAGTGGTTAATCAGCGAATTCGAACCTTACGTAAAAAGCGACGTTTAACTCAAACGATGTTAGCCGAAAAAGTTGGAGTTTCCCCCCAGGTAGTTTCGAATTGGGAGCGTCAATATACCTCCCCTGACTTAGAGGATTTATCCAAAATTGCTAATGCCCTTCATACAACGGCGGATTATTTACTTGGTTTAAGCGATGAGAGGGAAGATGAAATACGGGAGATCAAACAATTCCTTGAGGACAGGGGATTCGACCGCTCAGTAATTTTTGATAAGCAGTCATGGATGAAAGTACAGCCTGAAGAAATTCACCAGATTGAGAACTATTTCCGATTTTTATTACAACAAAAACAAACCTCATAATTTCATTATGTAAACAAAAAAGCGCGGCTCCTTATTTGGAGCCGCGCTTTTTTGTTTACTTACATTACACGTTTAAACATTTTTTCCATTTCATATTCAGAGAAAAATACTATGATTGGTCTGCCATGCGGACAGGTAAACGGATCTGTGGAGTTTCTCAGTTCTTCAAGTAACTCAAACATATCATTATAGTTCAAATAATGGTTTGCTTTGATCGACCGTTTACATGACATTAAAATGGCAGCCTCTTCTCTCAATTTTGCCACATTAATTTGATCTTCCTTAATAAGCTGTTCAATCATATCATGGATGATCTCTTCTTCTAATCCCTTTGGAAACCATTGGGGATGTGATCGAATAATATAAGCGTTTCCTCCAAACGCTTCAAAGAAAAGCCCGACCCTTTCCAATTCATCTTTGTACTCTTCGATCTTTAAAGCTTCTTTTCTTTGAAATTCAAAGGTGAGTGGTACTAATAGCTCCTGGACCTCATGTTCCACATTTCCGATCTTGTCCCGGAAGTATTCATACTTTATGCGCTCTTGTGCAGCGTGCTGATCCACGATGTACATCCCTTCCTCGTTTTGAGCAAGAATATAAGTTCCATGCAGCTGTCCTATAGGGTGCATAACCGGCACTCGTTTTCCTGAAGAAGCTTCTTCTCTTTCCGTTTCTCTCAACGGAGGTTCTTCTGACGTTTCATCTCTTATGGGAAGTTCGAACTTTTCCTCTTTTTCTAAAGACGGATTTACCTTTGTACCTTCTCTCCCCTCCCCTTCTTGTTGAACAGGTGGTGTAAAAGCAGGTTCTTTTATACAGTCATAAGACTTTTCATACAATTCGAGACTTCCCTGCCTTTGATAAGGGCTCTCTTTCTTTGGTGGCTTATGTTCTACTTCAGGAATCAACGTCTGGGTACGAAAAGCATCCCGGATTGTATGCTCTAATAACTCAAATAAATCTTTTTCTTTACTAAACCGCACTTCAAGCTTAGCTGGATGTACATTTACATCTACAAGAATCGGATCCATTTCGATATTTAATATAACGATAGGACTTTTACCTATAGGAAGTAAAGTGTGATATCCCTGCAGCACTGCTTTATTCATCACAACATTTCTAATATAACGCCCGTTTATAATAGTTGAAATGTAACTTCTTGAAGCCCTGTAAACTTCAGGCTTGGCAATGTAGCCCTGAACATGGAAATCCTTGGTCTCTGCCTGAACAGCGATCATTTTCCGCGCTACATTCACACCATAAATTTGGGAGGCCACCTGAAGAAGCTCACCGCGTCCATTCGTCCGGAATAATTCTTTATCATTATGCTTGCACGTAAATCTGATTTCAGGATGGGCCAGTGCCATTCTGTTAAGCACATCTGTAATATGACCAAGCTCTGTATGAATCGTTTTCATATATTTCAAGCGGGCGGGAGTATTATAAAACAGTTCATCCACCACAATATCGGTACCTTTTCGGGCGTCACTTCTGCCTTCTGATATAACTTCCCCACCTGCAAGTTCAAGTTTGGTACCTGCTTGTCCGCCGTTTGACGTTTGAATAGTCAACTTGCTTACGGCAGCAATACTGGCAAGTGCTTCTCCTCTAAATCCAAGCGTTCTGACATGGAATAAATCATTCTCGTCTTGAATTTTACTAGTGGCATGCCTGAAAAAAGCACGCTTTGTATCTTCCTCACCCATACCATCTCCATTATCCTTCACCCTAATCCTTTGCAGACCAGCTTCATAAAGCTCAATTTCGATCCACGTACTATTTGCATCGATGCAATTTTCCACTAGTTCTTTTACGACGGAGGATGGTCGCTCAACCACTTCCCCGGCTGCAATCTTATTCGCTAAATGATCAGCCATCAGTTGGATATTCGGCATATTTATCCTCCTTTCTATATTTTCAACAGCTTATCAAAAATTAATCAGAATGGCGCTAATAATTCTGCTTTACTTTTTTCTGCATCTGATAAAGTTCATTCATAGCATCCATCGGTGTCATTTGCATTAAATCTAAACTTTTCAGTCTGGTTTCCACTTCAGAAGATTTAGCTGCGGGTTTCGCTTTCTCATCTTCTACAAACAGGCTCAACTGCTCGGAGCTGCTTTTCTCTTCTTTAGGAGTACTTTCCAATTCCTGAAGCAGCCTCGTTGCCCGGTCGATTAGAGAAGATGGCAAATCAGCCAGCTTTGCCACGTGAATACCATAGCTTTCATCCGCTGCTCCTTCTTGAATTTGGTGAAGAAAAACTACGTTTCCTTCATATTCTTCTGCTTTAACATGAATATTCTTTAAACGAGTTAACTGTGCTTCTAACGAAGTCAGCTCATGGTAATGAGTCGAAAAGAGAGTCTTCGCTCGAATTTCTTCATGGATATGCTCTACAATAGCCTGTGCTAAAGCCATTCCATCATAAGTACTTGTACCTCTCCCTATTTCGTCGAGCAGAATTAAACTGTTTTCCGTGGCATGGGTGAGCGCGTGATTTGCTTCAAGCATTTCTACCATAAACGTACTCTGGCCGGAAACTAGATCATCAGCAGCTCCAATTCGTGTAAATATTTGATCAAAGACCGGGAGCTCTGCCTGCTCACAAGGGACAAAGCTTCCCATCTGGGCCATAATAGAAGTCAGAGCCAGCTGGCGCATATACGTGCTTTTCCCCGACATATTTGGACCTGTAATTAATAAGATGTCATTAGATTCGTCCATAAAAATATCATTAGGAACAAACGTTTCACTTCCCATAACCTGCTCCACTACCGGATGTCTTCCCTGTTTTATATCTACAATCCGCTGATCGTTAAACTCCGGACGCCTGTAGTCATGCTCTTCAGCCAGCTGTGCAAATCCCTGGAGCACATCTATGCGGCTGACCTGCCCGGCTAAGATTTGCAGTTTCCCCACAAATTGTTTTACTTTCTCTCTTAACTTTATAAACAGTTCATACTCAAGTTCTACACTTTTTTCCTGCGCTTCTAAAATTAAAGCTTCCTTTTCTTTAAGTTCAGGTGTTATATACCGCTCAGCATTGGTAAGCGTCTGCTTTCTTTCATACCTTCCTTCAGGAAGATGGGCAATATTAGCTTTTGTTACTTCAATATAATAGCCAAATACTCGATTATAGCCTATTTTCAAGGATTTGATACCGGTCTCTCTTCGCTCCCTGGCTTCTAATTCGGCAATCCACTGTTTACCGTTTTTTGAAGCATCACGATACTCATCAAGTTGGGAATGACAGCCATCTTGTATCATCCCGCCTTCACTTATTTGAATAGGGGGATCATCAACTAGACTTTCTTCCAATAATGCTTTCAGTTCAGATAAGGGATCAATAGCTTCATAGAGATGATTGACAGCCGTGTGATTGAACTGGTGCAGCGTCTCAAGCAGTCCAGGTACCGCTGTCAGCGATTCTTTCAACTGGATTAAATCGCGTGCATTCACGTTACCGTAAGCCACTCTCCCTGCAAGACGCTCCATATCGTAAACGGATTTCAACTGTTCGCGGAGAGCTTCTCTTTCAAAAAAATGTTCAAGCAGTCCCTCTACCTGATTATGCCTCGTTAAAATTTCTTTACTTGAAAGCAGCGGACGTTCCATCCATTTTTTTAATAACCGTGACCCCATAGCCGTCATCGTCCGGTCCATCACTGAAAGTAAACTGCCTTTCTTCCCTTGCTTTCTCATAGTTTCCATCAATTCAAGATTTCTCTTTGAATACATGTCGAGTGACATGTATTTTTTTAGTTCAATCTTTTTGACAGGGCGGAGATGGTCAAGAGAGCGCTTCTGTGTAGTCTGGATGTAATTTAATAGACGGCCGAAGCCTTCGATGCATTCTTCTTTTTGAATATCTTTTACTAAGGGTATAAATTCTTTATCAACAGCTGTGGTGTCACTATAGGACACGGTAAAGCCGAGCCTGTCTTTAAACATTTGCTGTTTTGCTTCATCAAATGAAGAATCGATAACCACTTCTTTCACCGGGCGATTAAACAGTTCACTTAGTACGGCATCAAAGCCTTCGGATAATAAAGCAATACTGTTTTCTCCAGTTGTCAAATCGTTATAGCTTACAGTATATGTCCCATTTTCAAATTCACTGACAGATGCTAAATAATTATTTTCTTTTTCATCGAGCATACTTCCTTCCATAACGGTACCAGGGGTTATTAGTTGCACGACTTCCCTTCTCACAACACCTTTGGCGTCTTTAGGGTCTTCTACTTGTTCACAAATTGCTACTTTAAATCCCTTCTCAATTAACTGTTTTATGTAATTTTCAGCCGAGTGATAGGGGACCCCGCACATAGGAATTCTGTCTTCTCCTCCTCCATCCCGGCTGGTTAACGTGATTTCAAGTTCTTGAGAGGCGGATAAAGCATCCTGAAAGAACATTTCATAAAAATCGCCTAATCTAAAAAACAAATAAGCATCCTTGTGCTGGGCTTTTATTTTTAAATACTGCTGTATCATGGGTGTGTATTGAGCCATATAAAATCCTCCAAAACGAACATAGATTGGTGCTGTCGACATTATAATTACTTCTTTTACAGATAGAGTCATTATATCACACAGGCTCAACCTCTATGAACCAACTGAACCTTCCATAAAAAATCCCTTTTTTGGTTCAAAAAAAAATGCCCCGCTGAGTCAGCAAGGACATGCATATTAATCTTTATGATGGCTGCTGCTACTGCTGCTTGGCAGAAAATCAGTTTCTATCCCTGAAAAATCATCGGATGATAGCTCAAAATCAAAATCACAATCATCATCACAGCCATCTGGATCTACTCGAACACATAGCTTCGTCTCGCCGATAACGTCCACTATGAATTCTCTTTCCACCTCAACGACAATTTTTTGACCCTGGGCGGCGATTTTACATTCTAGGCAATTAGGCTGCTGCACCGCTTTAGCAATTACTTCTACATGATCACTGATGCAATTGTCGTCTTTTACAACGAGAGGAACATTATCGCAGTAGTTGACGCGTTCTGTTACAACTTCTGTTTTCGTATTATCGTTATACGAATACCAGACGTTGATATCATAACTGCCGGAAACTTCTACATGCTCCCCTTTTTTCTTCGCATTGTAAATATGATTAATCACCCAACAGCCAAGTATACTGGTCGGACGATGCGAAGGACTGATCGTGTGAGTAGCTTCAACGAATTTTTTTCCTTTTCCACAAACAGCCTTCGTAATAATCTCCCTGTATTCGCGTTCGAAAAATGACATAGGAAACACTCCTCCTTATTCTACCACTCATCCTATGCGGGATTGGGCAAATGGTGAACAATATTCTCGATGACTTCAGGACGTTTGTATTTCATTCTATGCACCAGCCTATAAAATTGTACAAAAAAATCCGTTAGATATTATTTTATCTAACGGATTTATAGAATTAATGGCTGCAGGAGCTGTTTTCTTTTTTCGATCCTGTCTCTCCACTAAGCACATCCCCGCCGGTAGAACGGATCACTTCATTCGTCACCTCACGGGAAATCGTGCTGGAAATCATCTGCAGAATATCGTTAATCACCGTTTGTGTTTCTTTAAATTCTGCAACGACCGGAATGGAATCTAATTCATCCTGAAGTCGGTCGATTTCCTTCTCAATTCTTTCAAGGGCTTCAGTCTTTCCATAAGCTTGAAAATTAACAGCTTGTTTTTGCAGAGCTTTAATTTTTTTAATGTGGGATTGTACTTTCTGGTTGTCATTGAGTTTAGCTTCAATTTGCTTAAAGCGGTCAATCTCTTCAATATCAGCAATCATTTTAGCGAGCTTATGCGCTTCATCTACAACTTCTTTTCTTGTATATTGAGCCATTTATTTCACCTCTGCCGTTTCTTCAGCCAATTCGCCGTTAAGTGACCATGTTTTCGCTTCTGTGATTTTAACTTGAACAAGATTCCCAACAGAAGAAGCTGGTCCTCTGAAGTTTACCATTTTGTTCCGTTTTGTATAACCTGCTAGCACATCTTTATTTTTCTTACTTTCTCCTTCGACTAGAACCTCTACAATTTCACCTTCATATTTTTTCATTGATTCCGCCGCCTGACGGTTCACAATTTCATTTAAACGTTGAAGGCGTTCCTTCTTAACATCCATAGAAACATTATCCTGCATGCGTGCTGCCGGTGTGCCCTCCCGCGGTGAATAAATAAAGGTATAAGCCGCTTCAAAACCGACTTCTTCTACTAATGATAAGGTGTCTTCAAACTGTTCCTCTGTTTCATTAGGAAACCCGACAATAATATCAGTTGTCAATGTAGCGTCAGGCATGGCTGTTCTTATCTTACTAACCAATTCTAAATATTCATCACGAGAGTATTTACGTCCCATAATCTTTAAAATATCTGAGTTGCCTGATTGTACAGGCAAATGAATATGATCAAGCATATTACCGCCTTTAGCCAGGACCTCAATTAACCGATCATCGAAGTCTCTAGGATGAGAAGTTGTAAACCGGACACGTGGAATGTCGATCGATCGCAGTTCATCCATTAAATCTCCGAGTCCGTAATCGATTTCCAGGTCCTTTCCATAAGCGTTCACATTTTGACCAAGCAGTGTAACTTCTTTATAGCCTTGGGCTGCCAAATGTCTTACTTCCTGAATAATATCCTCAGGAAGCCGGCTGCGTTCTTTCCCTCGAGTATAAGGGACGATACAATACGTACAGAATTTGTCACAACCATACATGATATTAACCCAGCCTTTGATCTTTCCTTTACGAGACCTGGGCAGGTTTTCGATAATGTCTCCTTCTTTGGACCATACATCAATCACCATCTCTTTGCCGAACATCGCTTCCTTGACAAGCTGAGGCAGACGGTGAATGTTATGTGTACCGAAAATCAGATCTATAAACGGGTGTTTTTTTAAGATACGATTGACGACCGATTCCTCTTGAGACATACAACCGCAGACTCCGATAATTAAATCAGGATTCTCAAGCTTAAGCGGTTTTAAGTGACCGATCTCGCCAAACACTTTATTTTCTGCATTTTCTCTAATGGCGCAGGTATTCAACAAGATGATGTCGGCCTCTTTCGTATCACTTGTAGATTCATATCCCATTTCTTCAAATATCCCGGCCATGACCTCGGTGTCGTGCTCATTCATCTGACAGCCATAAGTACGAATCATGTATTTGCGGCCATTCCCTGCTTCATGCATATCTTCCGGAATTTTAAAATCGTAATGGATTTGTACATCTTCTTTTCGACGCCTCTGCGCTTTCCTTAGTGAAGGGGGCTGATAAGTCGTTTCAAAATACTTCATAAAATCTTCGCTGGTTTTATCTTTTAGCCGCTTCAGGTTGTCCTGTTCGGATTTTACGTCCGCTGGCTCTCCCTGACGAATTTGCGACATTTCTTTTCGCTGTTGCTCGTTCATAGCGATCTCCTTTCAAAAAGAGCTTTGTAACTGTCTTATTATATCAGTATTTGTCTTCCTTTTTAAGAGGCTGGCTAAAATTGTCTCAAAAAAACCACAATAATATCTTTTATATCATTGTGGCTTTTCTCTATTGATTATAAAACATTCAATTTCTTTCCTGCATTTTCAAAAGCGTGCAGAGCTTCCTGCAGCTCTTCTTTTGAATGTTCAGCTGTAACAATCGTACGGATTCTGCCTTTTCCTTTAGGTACGGTTGGAAACACGATGCCCTGCGCGAATACCCCTGCCTCAAATAATTCATCTGAGAATTTATGAGTTAATGCGTCATCCCCTACCATCACAGGTGTTATAGGCGTTTCGCTGATTCCTGTATCAAACCCAAGTCTGCTTAAACCATCCTTGAAGAATTTAGTATTATCCCAGAGCTTTTCAATTAATTCGGGTTCTTCAAGTAATACATCAATAGCGGCATCGTTGGCAGCCGTAACTGCAGGCGGGTGTGATGTACTGAATAAGAAAGGACGCCCCTTGTGAATTAAGTATTCTCTTAATGTTTTCGTACTCGCAGCGTATCCACCTAAAACACCAATTGCTTTACTTAACGTTCCGACCTGGATATGCACTCGTCCATCTAAATTAAAATGGTTGACTGTTCCCCGGCCGTTATCTCCAAGAACTCCACTGGCATGAGCATCATCTACCATAATAAGCGCATCGTATTTTTCAGCCAGTTCTACAATTTCCGGCAGAGGAGCAATATTCCCATCCATTGAAAATACACCATCTGTCACGACTAAGCGTGTACGAAATTCCGAACTCTCTTTTAGAGCCTGTTCGAGTGAATCCATATTTACGTGTTTATAGATTTTACGAGCGGCTTTTGTTAAACGAATTCCATCAATAATAGAAGCATGATTTAATTCATCTGAAATAACGACATCCTTCTCAGTTAGAATAGAAGATAGAATACCCTGGTTCGTTGTAAAGCCTGATTGAAACACCAGAGAAGCCTCCGTATGCTTGAACTTCGATAATTTATCTTCAAACTCCTCGTGCATTTTTAACGTTCCTGCAATCGTTCTGACCGATCCCGTACCAACTCCAAATTCCTTATTCGCCTGATCTGCAGCTTCTTTCAGTTTAGGGTGCGAGGTCAGACCTAAATAATTGTTAGAAGAAAGCTGGATCACTTCTTTTCCTTTAATTTTAACTTTCGATCCTTGAGCCGACTCTAGAGGAATTAAACTTCTAAAAGTTCCTTCCTGCTTCATCTCGTCTAATTGTACCTGCAAGTATTCAAAGCCTTTCATATGAATCCTCCTTTAATTATGGATGTAATACTACTTTACCGCATAAGCCTTTATTCATTAACTCGAAACCTTTTTCAAATTCTTCAAGGGGGAAGTGATGAGTAATCAGCGGTGATACATCCACCTGTTTGGAATGTAATAGACGGGAAACCTGCTGCCAAGTTTCATACATTTTCCTTCCCGTGATTCCTTGAACCTGAACTCCTTTAAAGACAATGTCATTCGTTATATCAATAGATACCGGGCTTGCAGGCAGACTTAAAATAGAAACACGGCCGCCGTTTGTTATCATTTTGAACCCTTGATCCATTGCAACGGGATGACCACTCATTTCACATACCACATCTACTCCGTGACCATTTGTCAGCTGCTTAGCCATTTCCACTGGATTTACTTCAGCAGAGTTTACGATGGTGTCGGCTCCCATTTCTTTAGCTAGATTGAGACGATATTCATTTAAGTCAAAAGCGAGCACATGGGAAGCTCCTGCAGCCTTCGCAACTCCTACAGCCATTATACCAATGGGTCCGCAACCTATAACAGCCACAGACTTTCCAGCAACATCACCTTTTAAAACAGTGTGAACAGCATTTCCCATCGGTTCTTGAATCGAAGCAATATCGTAAGGCATATTAGCTGGATTACGCCAGAGGTTTGCCGCGGGAACCGCTGCATACTCAGCAAAACAGCCCTGCGTATCAACTCCAATGATTTTTGTGTTTTCGCAAATATGATATTGCCCGGTTAAACATTGGGGACAATGGCCGCAAATAAGATGAGTTTCTGCACTTACGTAGTCGCCCTCTTTGAAATTAGTTACTTTGGCGCCCGCTTTAACTACTACTCCAGAAAACTCATGACCAAATACGTACGGCGGGTGTACCCGGCTCGCAGACCAGTCGTCCCAGTTATAAATATGTACATCGGTACCACAAATAGAGGTGGCTTTTACTTTAATTAGCACCTCATCATCTTTTATTATTGGAATTTGAACTTGTTGAAGTTCCGCTCCCGGACCCCGGTGATGTTTAATAATCGCATTCATTTTTCCTCTCACAGTGAACACCTCTTTAAAAATAAAACGTTATAATGACTGTATTTAAATTAAATATTATCATGTATTAAAAATTATTCAACTGCAAGTGTCCACTGTATAAATACATTTGAGCACAAATAAATCCGCATCCCTGTAATAGCAAGAATGCGGTCGTTTTTAAAAAAATTCAAATTATTTTTAACGAGGCTCGATAATCAGCTTAATGGCTGTCCGTTCCTCCTCATCAATCATAATATCTGTAAAGGCTGGTATACATATAAGGTCAATTCCACTAGGTGCTACAAACCCTCTGGCAATCGCTACAGCTTTGACTGCCTGGTTTAAAGCACCAGCTCCAATGGCTTGCATTTCGGCTGTCCCTCGTTCTCTTACTACGTTTGCCAAGGCTCCTGCTACTGAATTAGGTACGGATTTAGCTGATACTTTTAATACTTCCATTACTAGCTCCTCCTTCATTCACTATAGTTGTTCCATAACCACTATATTCTTGGAGTTGTAGAATATTCCCTTTTCATTATGAAGGAACTTTTCTAAAAATTCAAATAATCAGCTGAAAAACGGGTGGTCATCATTAATTTGAATACGCTTTATATTTGTTGCTTTTCCTGTCTGCGGGTCCACGTCAACCACTACTCCGCTTAGTTGTGTTCTTCCCGATTTTGGAACTTCAAAACGTACGGGTAAGTTAGTAAGGAATCGCTTTATCACGGCTTCGCGCTCCATACCTAGAATCCCGTCATAAGGACCAGTCATCCCTACGTCAGTTACGTACGCTGTGCCATTAGGCAGGATACGCTCGTCAGCCGTCTGAACGTGAGTATGAGTACCTACATTCACGCTGACACGCCCGTCTACATACCAACCCATCGCCTGCTTCTCGCTAGTCGCTTCTGCGTGAAAATCCAGAAAAATAATTGGCGTTCTTTTTTTAGCTGTTTCAATAAGCTCATCCACCTTACGAAAAGGATCGTCATTTGGCGTTAAGAAGGTACGACCTTGTAAATTAATGACCGCTACCTCAGCCTTTGGTGTTTTGACAAACGTTAACCCTTTACCAGGTGTGTCCTCTGGAAAATTAGCAGGACGCACCATATACTCCGCTTCATCGATAAAATCAAATATTTCCCTCTTATCCCATGCATGGTTCCCAAGCGTAACTGCCTGAGCTCCCTTTTCTAAAAACCGACGATATATCTTCTCGGTAATACCTTTACCTGCTGCGGCATTTTCTCCATTAACGATCGTGACCGTGGGCTGAAATTTCTGTTTCAATTTTGGTAAATATTCATCGATCATTTCACGGCCGGGTGAACCAACAACGTCTCCAATAAACAATAATTTCATTTAATGTTCTCCTTTAATAGTTAGTAAAATGAAAATGAAGCGGCCAAATTGACCGCTTCATTTCTTATTTCGCATATTCCACTGAACGTGTTTCACGAATAACAGTAACTTTAATGTGACCTGGATAATCAAGTTCATCTTCAATTCGGTTTCGAATGTCGCGAGCTAAGCTTGTTGCCGTCAAATCATCAATTTCATCCGGCCGAACCATAATGCGTACTTCACGTCCTGCCTGGATTGCAAATGATTTCTCAACCCCGTCATAGGATTCAGAGATTTCCTCAAGCTTTTCAAGACGTTTGATGTAATTTTCTAACGTCTCACTCCGCGCTCCTGGTCGAGCCGCTGACAGAGCATCAGCTGCAGCTACCAGAACTGCGATTACTGAAGTAGGCTCTTCATCTCCATGGTGGGAAGCAATTGCATTAATGACAACCTCATTTTCTTTATATTTGGTTGCCAGCTCTTTCCCAATCTCCACATGACTGCCTTCCACTTCATGATCAATCGCTTTCCCAATATCATGAAGCAGCCCTGCTCTACGAGCGAGTGTTTCGTCTTCTCCGAGTTCAGCAGCCAGCAGACCGGATAAATACGCTACTTCTGTAGAGTGTTTAAGGACATTTTGACCATAGCTTGTACGGTATTTTAGTCGTCCTAGAATTTTCACGAGGTCCGGGTGAAGATTGTGAACACCAATTTCAAACGTGGTTTCCTCTCCAACCTCCCGAATGTAATCATCGACTTCGCGTCGTGATTTATCAACCATTTCTTCAATTCTAGCAGGATGAATACGACCATCCTGAACAAGCTTCTCTAAAGCCATGCGGGCGGTTTCCCGTCGAATCGGATCAAATCCGGATAAAATAACGGCCTCCGGAGTATCATCAATAATTAAATCGATACCGGTTAACGTTTCTAACGTACGGATATTACGTCCTTCCCGTCCAATAATACGGCCTTTCATTTCGTCATTAGGAAGGTTGACGACAGAGACAGTAGTCTCTGCAACATGATCAGCTGCACAACGCTGAAGGGCAAGTGAAAGTATATTCTTCGCTTTTTTATCCGCTTCTTCTTTGGCACGATTCTCAGCTTCCTTAATCATTAAAGCTGACTCATGAGATACTTCTTGTTCGACTCGTTCAAGAATCACTTGTTTAGCCTGGTCAGCAGTTAAGCCGGAGATACGTTCAAGTTCAGTTTGCTGCTCTTGAAGCATAGCTTCCACTTTGCTTTCCATTTCTTCAATTTGTTGTTGTCTCTCGGCAAGAGTCCCCTCTTTCTTTTCGAGTGATAAATCACGCTGGTCCAGTGTGTCACTCTTACGATCAAGATTCTCTTCTTTCTGTGTTAGACGATTTTCGGTTTTCTGCAGTTCCATGCGGCGTTCGCGAATATCGTTTTCCGCTTCCTGACGAAAACTTTGATTTTCTTCTTTCGCCTCAAGAAGCGCTTCTTTTTTTGCAGATTCAGCATTGCGACGGCCTTCCTCTACAATTTGCTTCGCTAGTTCCTCAGCGCTGGAAATTTTCGCTTCCGCAATAGATTTCCGAATAAGGTAACCAACAACAGAACCGATGATAAGGGCAAGCAAAATGAAGATGATGGATAACATATCCATAGTTTCACCTCCTCTTGCTATAAACTTGGTCCGTTTGTCGGCGTGTACAAACGATTCATTTTCAGTTTCATTTCATTTAAGGTAAAAAAGGTATAAATATGAAAATGATACACATTCATTTTATGCTTGCCGAATGGTAATGTCAAGGAATCCTCGTTCTTCCAGAGAGGATTTGATATAAAATTTCAAAAAAGTCTATTAATTCAAACAAAAAACAGCAGACTCATCACAAAAAAGAGACTGCTGTTGAAATTATGCATTTAATTTATACGTCCAAAGATTCTTGACTCTCTGCCTGTGATTCTTTTACAGCAGGAGCATCATCCATACCATAATGCTCTCGGACAGAACTCTTAATTTCTTGATACACTGCCTCATTTTCTTTTAGGAACTGTTTCGCATTTTCACGGCCCTGCCCCATACGATCATTATTATAAGAGTACCAGGAACCGCTTTTTTGAACCATGTCCAGTTCTGTCGCAATATCAAGGAGTTCTCCTTCACGGGAAATCCCTTCTCCATACATAATATCCACTTCTGCCTGCTTAAATGGAGGAGCGACCTTGTTTTTCACAACTTTTAATCTCGTTTTGTTTCCTACCATTTCATTTCCTTGTTTCAAAGTTTCTGCACGACGAACTTCAAGTCTTACAGAGGAGTAGAATTTCAAGGCGCGTCCGCCCGGTGTAGTTTCCGGACTACCAAACATAACACCGACTTTTTCACGAATCTGGTTAATAAAAATAGCTGTCGTCTTAGATTTATTAATTGCACCTGACAGCTTTCTAAGAGCCTGGGACATTAAACGGGCCTGCAAACCGACGTGGGAGTCGCCCATTTCACCTTCGATCTCGGCTTTAGGTACCAATGCAGCCACCGAGTCGATAACAACCATATCAACCGCACCGCTTCGCACTAACGCCTCAGCAATCTCCAGAGCCTGCTCTCCTGTATCGGGCTGGGAGAGTAACAGTTCCTCGATGTTTACACCTAACGCTCGGGCATATACTGGATCAAGTGCATGCTCGGCATCAATAAACGCCGCTTGTCCGCCCTGTCTTTGAGCTTCTGCTATCGCATGCAGAGCTACTGTAGTTTTACCAGAGGATTCCGGACCGTATATTTCTACGACTCTGCCGCGGGGATAGCCGCCTACTCCTAACGCCACATCAAGAGCAAGGGAACCGCTGGACACAGTATTGATCTTTTGTTCCGCCTGTTCTCCAAGTTTCATAATTGAACCTTTACCGAACTGTTTTTCAATTTGTCTTAACGCCATATCTAAAGCTTGTTTACGATCGCTCATAATATTCCCCTTTCAATATTTCTATCCCTATCATAACTTGTTTTATTCAATTTGCCAACTAAAAAGCGAATAAATGTTCCCATTTTTTAATGGCTTTCCAAATACCAAATTCATATAATCACCTGGGGGAAATTAAAACTTTCAACTAAGTGAATCATCACTTTTTCATTTTTAATTTATGAAAAAGAAGTTCAAATCCTTTGTTTACAGCACGTTGACGAATTTTATCCCTGCTGCCGTCAAAATAGTATTGAAATACCTCGGGATGCTGATCCTTTATTTTTAAACCGATATACACGAGACCGGGGTTATGGCCTTCACTTGATGAAGGACCCGCCACTCCTGTAAAGCTGACCGCATGATCTACTTGCAGCATTTCCTGAGCTCTAACAGCCATTTCTTCCGCGCACTGAGAACTGACGGTTCCATATTTAGTAATGGTTTTTTCCTGCACACCGATCACCCGTTGTTTAGCTGAAGGAGTATAAGCCACCAGCCCCCCCGGACAGATCGAAGAAGCTCCGGTCAGCTGAATAATCCGCTCTACAAATTTTCCGCCTGTCAAGCTTTCTGCAGAGCCGACTGTTTCTGATCTTTGTACAAGTAAATCCTGCACAGCCTCTTCAATAGTTATACTATCGCTTCCAAAATAAAAATCCCCTACTCTTTCCAATATTACACTTTTCATTCCAGCTATATCTTTTTCCGGTGTAGAACCTGAGGATGTAAGCCGTATGGCGACATCTCCTTCACCTGCTAAAGGAGCTATGGTAGGGTTTGTCTGTGAAGAAATGAGATCCTTCAACTCTTCTTCTAAAGCAGATTCCCCGATTCCAATAAAACGCAGCATTTCAGACTTTATTTTCGATTCCAGTTTGTATTTCTCAATTAAATAAGGGACTACTGATTCGTTCATCAGCCTCTTCATTTCAGAAGGGACACCGGGCAAAAACATAAACGAGGTTCCTTGGTGCTCAACCATCTGTCCGGGAGCCATACCTTCATCATTTTCCAAAACAACAGCCCTGTCCAGTACCAGGGCCTGCTTGCGGTTATTCTCAGTCATGATCCGGCTGTTCTTTTTAAAATATGCTGAAATTTTCTCCGTTGTCGGCTCGTGCTCCACTAACTTATCATCCAACGCGATCCGGGCGGCATCTCTAGTTAAATCATCCTCTGTCGGCCCAAGTCCACCCGTGACAATTACAACATCTGAGCGCTTTTGAGCCTCCTCAAACGAATGAACGACTCTCTTTAAATTGTCACCCACCACCGTATGATGATATATATTAGCACCATAATGGGCCAGCTCTGTGGATATCCATTGAGCATTAGTGTTCGCAATCTGCCCCAGTAATAGTTCCGTTCCTACTGCAATTATTTCAATTCTCATTTTGAATCTCTCATTACATGCCAGTTTTTAACGAAATAATCATACCCTGAATACACCGTAATGATTAAAGCTGCATATAAGCTGATTAATCCAAGTGGAAAATTAATATAAGCAAAAGGCCAGTTATGGAGTAAAAGCAGGGATATTGAGACAATTTGGATCCAGGTTTTGAGTTTCCCCATTTGACTGGCAGCAAGTACACTTCCTTCACCAGCAGCAACTAAGCGCAGACCTGTAACGGCGAATTCTCTGCTGATAATTAATATGACAATCCATGCAGGAGCAAGTCCTATTTCAACAAGCAGAATAAGAGCAGCACTTACTAATAATTTGTCGGCTAATGGATCAAGAAATTTACCTAAATTTGTTACTAAGTTATATTTTCTCGCAATATATCCGTCAATCCAATCTGTAGTAGAAGCAATAATAAATAAAATAGCTGCTGCTAAATGGGCAGCTGGCAGAGTCCGGTCCCCCATTTGAATGTCCCCCCAATTAAAAGGAACGCTCATTAGAAGAATAAAAACAGGGATTAAAAAAATTCTCGATAATGTAATCTTATTTGGTAAATTCATTTCTTCCTCACTCCTTAAAGACATAAAGCTGCCCTTCCAAAAGAAGTAATAACTCTTCTTTCAATTAAAGGACAGCTTCGTTATTATCCCGTACTCACTCAAACCTGATTAATAATTTTTGTGTCAGGTTGTCTGCCGGGAACTCGATTTCTTCCTCATTTACTTTCACTGTAATTCCAGGAACTGATCCTGTGCTGATGTATACTTCTTCTTGATCATTGATATCGATATTTAGGTCTTCGTCCTCAGCATCGTAAATTCTTTCGTCCGCCAGTCCTTCTCCACCTTTAGGAGCGGTTACAGCTAGATAGGCTTCACCGTCAAACTCAATCGTTAATTCACGCTCTTCTGCATTGGTAATTTCGTAAACATGCTCTGGAAATCCGCCGGAACCTGTTTCCTCAAGAGATATGTCGATTTCTTCTTCTTCTTCCTCCTCGGAATCTTCTTCTGAATCCTCTTCATTATTATTGTCATCACTTGAGTCTCCGTCTGAATCATCATTTGACTCTTCATTTGAGCTTTCATCATCCGCGCTGTCATCAGATTCATCATTATCTTCCTTATCTGAATCTGACACATTTACCTGATCTCCACTGTCATTCCCATCATCTTCATTGGCACTTTCATTCGGATTAGAAACCTGTAAGATAAAGTACCAGGCAACGAAAAGTAAACCAACGATTAAGACAATCGTTAGAATTGTAGGAAAAGCTTTAGAAACTCCGCTGTTTTTTGAAGGGCGGCCGTCCCCTCTTGACTTCTGCACACGGCTGTAAGTAACCACTTGCTCTTCTTCATTTGAAGGAAGTTCGCTTTTGTGATCCTCCATCACCTGCTCTGGATCCAGGCCCACTGCCGAAGCGTATTCCCTGATAAAAGCTCTTGTATAAAATTTTCCTGGTAAAACATTGAACTCATTTTTTTCAATTGCTTGAAGATACCTTTTTTGTATTTTAGTTGTACTTTGGACTTCTTCAAGCGTTAAACCTTTGTCCTCTCTCGCTTCTCTTAGGCGTAAGCCTATTTCCATAACTAACACCATCCATTATTTAAAAGTCAAACATTGAAAGCCCTTCATTTGTTTTAGTTTCCTTTTCTACCGTTTCATAAGTAATTTCTTCATCTTCATTATTCCGCAGTTCAATAATATAATCGAAGTCACTCATTTTATATTCTGTTTCCTGTACAAATATATCAGGGTGCTCAATAACCTTTGTAGCAGGAAGACGCATGATTTCCCGTACTAACTGCCAATGTTTTTCACTGGCTCTACGTGCAGACACAATTCCATCTATAATATACAAATAGTCTTCGTTATACTCTTCTTCTATTAATTGATTGCGGACCGTCTGTTTTAATAACGTGCTTGATACAAACAACCACCGCTTATTCGCACAGACGCTTGCCGCAACAATGGACTCTGTTTTACCGACCCGCGGCATACCTCTGATTCCTATGAGCTTATGGCCTTCTTTCATAAATAACTCAGCCATGAAATCAACTAGAAGTCCCAGATCCTCCCGATTAAAACGAAAAGTTTTCTTATCGTCTATATCGCTATGTATGTAACGTCCATGTCTGACAGCTAATCGATCTCTTAATTTAGGTCTTCTTAATTTTGTGATCTTAATGGTATCCATTGTATTTAAAATAGAGCGTAAACGTATAATCTGCTCCTCACTTTTACATAGAAGCAGCATTCCTCTATGAGAATTCTCAACACCGTTAATCGTGACTATATTTATCGCCATCATCCCTAATAATGAGGATATATCTCCAAGCAGACCTGGTCGGTTATACTGGATTTCATATTCTAAGTACCACTCTTTTTTTTCCATGATCCATCTCCTCTGGAAAATGTCGAAGTTTGTAAAAAAATTAGATTGAAATGTCCCTTTTTATATCATAAATGATTTTACCCTAATAAGAAAGACTGCAAACAGATTTAGTAAAAAAACCGTACAGGAGACCCTGCACGGTTTAAGTACACATTTTATGATTGGGACCCTTCACTTTGAACAAGTTTCACCATCATATTGGCAATTGTGTGCTGCTCTTTTTCATCAGCTACATTCCATAATTCTCTAAGCACAGCTTCCTGGTCATTTTTGGCTTCAACTTCCGTAGCTAAATAACCGCCAATTTCGTAAGCTAATTCTGAAACAGTGCGGTCGTCCATTCCTTGTCCTTCAGCCTGGTGAAGACGATCTCCCAAGAAATCCTTCCAAGAATCAAAGTTATCAAGTACAGCCATTTCATGTACCTCCTCAAGATGATTTTTCATATTTAGTATGAGGCAGGGAAAATGAAATTATGCAAAATTTATTAATTAATACCAGCCACCATTAATCCGCAGGGTGTGACCGGTAATGTAGCTTGAGTCTTCACTTAAAAGAAATTTAACCCCGGCTGCAACATCATTGGCCGTCCCTGCTCTGCCTAAGGGGATATCATTTATTACGTCTTCTTGTTCTTTCATTGAAAGACGGCTGTTCATCTGAGTTGAGATAAAGCCGGGGGTCACAGCATTCACGCGCACTTTACTCGGTGCAAGCTCTTTTGCCAAGGCTCTGACATAGCTGAGCTGTGCGCCTTTAACCGAGCTGTAAATGACTTCTGTGCTCGCTCCTTCTTCTCCCCAGATTGAAGAAATAACAACGATATTCCCCTGCCGCTTCCTAACCATACCAGGAATTAATACCTGCGAAATTCTCCACAACGCTTTTACATGAATGTAATAAAATTGATCCATTTCTATTGAAGAGACATCTTGAATCAGCTTAGAAGAATGATTACCTGGCGAAAATACCAGGTAATCCCATTCGTGGGGAATTAAATCAACAAACTCGTCTATTCCATTCGAAGAGGACAAATCTCCATAATAACTTCCGCCCCACTGACTTTCAGGGATGACCGACTTCATATGACGAATAACTGCTTTATTATTATTATAGTGAAGACCTACTTTTAATCCTTCGGCTGCGGCTGCAGCAGCAATATCCGATCCAATTTCTCCGCTTCCCCCTATTATTAAGACACTGCGCATCATTCTTGAGGCATCACCTTAAACACTGAGATTCGATCTTCCTTTATCCAGTGTTCTACATAACGATCAGCGTCTTCTGTGGTTAGAGACTCAATTACGGGAAGAACATCAAATAAATCGACACCCAGCGTATGGTAATGGGTGAATTGATTAGCTATAAACTCCAACGAATTAAGTGCACGCATAAACTGACCTATTTTCTTGCGTTTCATTCTTGTGAAATCTTCTTCCGAAATTTTCTTTTCCCTTAATGAATGCAGCATCTTTTTAACACGTTCTGCCAATTCACCCGGTTTTCTTGTATCGCCGCCAAGAATTGTAAATCCAAATTGACGATCAAGTTCCGTTTCAAATTGAAAACTATCGTCAATTAAATCTTCTCTGTATAACTCTTCGTAGAATTCTCCGCTTCGTGAGAAATAGAAATCAAGGATCATTCCTGATAACAATTCTGCACGCAGTAGTTCCTCCCCATTCAATGAAGAGACCTCTTCTTTAACACCGATCATAGTCTTAGCCGTCGTTACTGGCATGACTATAGAATCTTCCGCTTTGGCAACTGATGGTGATTCTTCAGGATAAAAACGGTTTATATCTGGAAGCTCTTTAAAATCTTTACTATCCTGATTAGCACGGATTTGATCCATCATTTTCTCAGGATTAATATTTCCTGCGACAAACAACACCATATTTGAAGGATGATAAAATGTTTCATAACATGTATACAAATCATCTTTTGTAATTTCCTGAATCGACTCTACCGTACCTGCGATGTCAACCTTTACAGGATGTTTGTCATACATACTCTGTATCGTGCCAAAGAAAGCTCTCCAGTCTGGCTGATCATCGTACATTCGAATTTCCTGTGCGATAATCCCTTTTTCTTTATCTACAGATGCCTTTGAGAAATAAGGCTCCTGCACAAAATTTAATAATGTATCAACATTTTTTTCAATCTGGCTCGTGGCAGAAAATAAATAGGCGGTTTTAGTGAAAGAAGTAAATGCATTCGCCGATGCGCCTAATTTAGTGAAATCCTGAAATACGTCACGATCTTCTTTTTCAAATAATTTATGTTCCAGGAAGTGGGCAATCCCCTCAGGAACTGTCACCTTATCTTCTTTACCTATCGGGGTAAAAGTCTGATCAATTGAACCATAGTTAGTGGTAAAGATTCCATAAGTTTTCGCCATTTCCGGCTTAGAAAGCAAGAAAACTTTTAACCCATTATCCATTGTTTCCTGATAAACGGATTCATTTAATTGTTCGTAAACGTGTTCTTTCATTATTCTTCCCCTCCCTTTTGGCTGGTTAGAAAGTATACCGTATCCAGTTCTATTTTTTTTGCCACGTTGATTACATCCGCTTTAGTTACTTTACGAACATTCTCTAAGATCTCTTTCGCCGGAATCGAAACGCCTGAGAGCATTTGATGGTAAAGAACTTCAATGAGTCCATTCGCATGGTCCATTGTTTCCTGCAGCTGGTTGATAACCTGCTCAGTTGACTCATTTACTTGGTCATCTGAGAAATCACCAGATTTCATAGCTTCCATCTGTTCTAAAATAATATTTTTTGCTTGATCAAAGTCTTTTGGATCTACTCCGCTGAATACGAGAAGTAATCCTTTATGACTTTCAAATCTCGATGCAGCGTAGTAAGCTAAGCTGTGTTTTTCCCGTACATTCATGAACAATTTAGAGCTCGGAAAACCACCAAATATACCGTTGAATACTTGTAAAGCATAATAATCGTCATCTCCAAATTTTATATTGGTTCTATAACCAATGTGAAGCTTCCCTTGATTTACATCTTCTTTCTCAATAATCTCTTTCACTTCACGCTTTTCACCTGCTGATGATTCCTGGTGATCATCAGAATTGTCACTCGATGAACGTGAAAAAAATTGATCTGCAAGCTTTTCTATTTCTGCTTCGTCAACATCTCCCGTAATATAAACATCCAGCAAATCACGGTTAATCATTTCCTGGTAATATTCATATAAGGATTTTGCATTAATATTCTTAAAGTCCTCTAAGTAACCGTGCACGTGCAGCGCATATGGCTCATTTTCACACATGTGATCAATCAACCGCATGTTCGCATAGCTCATTTTATCGTCTTTAATCGATTTAATCTTTTGTTCTAACGTTTGTATCTCACGATTTACAATAGTTTCATCAAAACCGCTGCTGTCTGCTTTAGGATCAAATAAAACATCACTGAAAATTTGCATAGCTCTTTCTAAAATAGGCTCTTGATTTGTCAGATAAGCTTCGTTTACCACTTCCATTCGAAAGGAAAGTACATGATTTTCACCTTTTTTCGTTCCATCACTGGAAAAGCCTGTTCCATATAAATTCTCTAGAGCGGACTGAAGAGACCTTACATTAGGATTTTTGTTAGTGGCTTTCTGAAGGACGTGAGGAAGTAATGCTCTTTCTGTAATTCCTTTTCTTTTTAAAGGTGATTTGAGCTTAGCTACAATCGATACGGTCTTATATTTTTTGCTTGGCAGAATATGTAATCTGTACCCTTGTTTATCATAAACCGATTCTTTTGATATTTTCATAAAAATCCTCCTCCATTATCGTCTATTATTATAAGCAGTTTTCAGCTTTTTCATCCCTGTTAAACTAATTATTATGCTACGTTAAATCGATAAAAAAGTAAAAAAATAAAGCCCGGTACTTTTGCACCGGACCGTAGAATGCTAACGATTTCCTTTTACATACGCTTCACCAAGAGACTTTGGTGCTTCTGCTCTCCCAATGAACCCTGCTAAGGCCAGGATGGTTAAAAGATAAGGCGCAATTAATAAAAAGACTTGAGGAACATCTGCAAGTAATGGAATCCCTGAGCCGACAACACTTAGGCTTTGAGCAAATCCAAAGAAAATCGCCGCCCCCATTGCACCCAATGGATGCCATTTACCGAAGATGACAGCTGCAAGTGCCATAAAACCTTGTCCCACGATCGTGGATTGGGAGAAATTCATTGCTATGGTAAGGGCAAATACAGCACCTCCAAGACCTCCAAACGCCCCTGACAGCATAACAGCAACGTATCTCATTCCATAAACATTAATACCATTTGTATCTGCGGCCATCGGATGCTCCCCTACAGAACGAAGGCGCAAACCAAAAGGTGTTTTAAACAATACGAACCATACTACAAAAGCCAGGATAATAGCTATATAAGAGGTAATATACATACTTGAGAAAAACAGATCACCTATAATAGGAATTTCACTCAATAACCATACATCTTTTGTATAAAAAGGTTGACTAATCATATCTGTCTGCCCTTTGTCATACCATTGTTTAGTCAGAAATACACCGATCCCCAAGGCTAAAAAGTTAATCGCCACCCCACTGACTACTTGATCGGCACGGAAAGTAATAGAAGCTACTGCATGTGTTAAAGCAAATACTGCCGAAATTATCATCGCTGCAATAATGGATACCCAGGGTGCAGCTGAGCCAAAAACATCAGCAAAGGCAAGGTTGACGACAATACCAACAAACGCTCCCATTACCATGAGACCTTCGAGACCAATGTTAATAACCCCTGATCGTTCACTAAATACACCGCCTAACGCGGTAAAAATAAGAGGGGCCGCAAAGAATAAGGCTTGCGGTATGATAGATTGCAAGATATCAAAAACGATCATTTATTTCCCCTCCTTCTTAAACCTGAGAATAAACCAGCGTATCATATAACTTGACGCGACAAAGAAAATAATAAGTGCAATGACGATTTCCACAAGCTCAGTAGGAACACCTGCGACTGTCGGCATGTTTAAAGCACCTATCTTTAAAATTCCAAATAAGAAAGCTGCCAAAACTACACCTAATGCCGTATTTGCACCTAATAAGGCAACTGCAATCCCTTCAAAACCAATATTCGTAAACCCTGATTTCGCAGCCAGGTAGCCATATGTTCCCAACCCTTCCATCGCCCCTGCTAAACCAGCAAATGCACCGGAAATCATCATCGCAAGGACAATGTTCTTTCCTACACTCATACCGGCATAATTAGAAGCATGTGGGTTGTAACCTACAGACCGGAGCTCGAAGCCTCTTGTTGTTTTATTAAGGATAAACCACATAATAACAGCCATTATTAGAGCAATGAATATCCCGTAGTGCATTCTGGAGTAAAATGTCATTTCAGCGAGCCATTCCGATGCAAGGGAAGCAGATCCAGCCACCCTTTCAGTCTGATCTTCTCCATCAGTAATAACGTGGCGGACAATAGCATTTGTCGAATAAAGAGCAATATAATTCATCATAATTGTCACTATAACTTCATGCACACCCAGCTTTGCCTTTAAAATACCAGGGATGAAGCCCCAGAATGCTCCGGCAGCAGCTGCTGCAATGATAGCGAGAGGTAAGTGGACCGCCATAGGAAGGTCAATGGCCACCCCTACCCAGACAGAGGCCAGCCAGCCGACAAACACTTGGCCTTCCACCCCTATATTTAATAAACCTGTCCGCAATGCAAAGGCTACTGCTAAACCAGACAATATATATGGAGTAACCATCCTTATGGTTTCCCCAAAGAAGTAACTGTCTCCAAAAGCACCTTCCCACAAAGCCCCATAGCCTAAAACAGGGTTATATCCAAAAATAAGCATAATTACAGCGCCGACAAGAAGTCCGAGAATAACTGAAATAATGGGAATAAGTATATTAATCGTACGGTTAGTAAACATTACTCAGCACCCGCTTTCTTAGCTGTATTCCCGGCCATTAATAAGCCGAGCTGCTGCTCATTTGTCTCTTCGGGATTTACCTCAGCAATGATCTGGCCGTCAAACATCACGGCAATACGATCGCTTAAATTTATAATTTCATCCAGCTCAAATGACAATAGAAGAACAGCTCTTCCTTTGTCTCTCTCTTCTATTAACTTACGGTGGATGAACTCAATCGCACCAACATCAAGGCCTCGGGTTGGCTGAGCAGCTATAATTAAGTCAGGAGACCTGTCGATTTCTCTTCCTATAATAGCTTTCTGCTGATTTCCTCCAGAAAGAGCCCTTGCTTTAGTCATTTCATTAGGTGTACGTACATCGTATTCACTTATTAAAGACTTGGCTTTTTCATAAATATGTTTAAAATTCATGATCCCTTTTTTGGAAAAAGGCTGTTGATAATAGGTTTGAAGTACCATATTATCTCCAATCGGAAAATCCAGAACCAAACCGTACTTATGCCTGTCCTGCGGTATATGAGAGATTCCAGCCTGCGTTACTTTTCTAGTAGATAGATTTGTAATCACTTTATCATGGAGCTGAATGGCACCAGAGTCTGATTTTCTTAAACCAGTTATAGCTTCGATTAATTCTGACTGGCCATTTCCATCAATCCCTGCTATGCCTACGATTTCACCCGCTCGAACTTCCAAATTCAACCCTTTCACCATATTCACATTTCTAAAATCTTTTACATATAAATCCTTTATAGTAAGAAACGTTTCTTTAGGCTCAGCTGGTTTTTTCTCTGTTTTAAAACTTACTTCTCTACCGACCATTAAAGAAGCAAGTTCATTTGGGTTCGTCTCGCTTACATTCACTGTGCCGATCCCTTCACCTTTACGAATAACGGTACATCGATCGCACACTTCCATAATTTCTTTTAACTTGTGGGTAATAAGTATAATAGATTTACCTTCTTTAACGAGGCTTTGCATTATGTCGATTAACTCTTTAATTTCCTGTGGAGTAAGCACTGCTGTTGGTTCATCAAAGATTAGAATATCGGCTCCTCTGTATAACGTTTTTAAAATTTCAACACGCTGCTGCATACCTACAGATATGTCACGAATTTTAGCTTTGGGATCTACGTTTAATCCATAACGTTTAGAAAGTTCAGATACTTCTTTTTCAGCTTTCTTTATGTCGACCGCTGCTCCTTTCCTTGGTTCACTGCCGAGGACGATATTTTCGGTTACGGTAAATGTTTCAACTAACATAAAATGCTGGTGTACCATCCCGATTCCTAAACGGTTCGCCACATTAGGATCTGTAATATTAACTTTATTTCCACGCACTCTTATTTCGCCTTTTTCCGGCTGATAAAGACCAAATAGAACATTCATCAGTGTTGATTTTCCAGCACCGTTTTCCCCGAGCAAAGCATGAATCTCTCCTTGCTTCACTTGTAAATTGATATTATTGTTTGCAACGATACCAGGGAATTCTTTACGGATATTCAACATTTCTATAACGTAATCCATTTTTCCCATACACCCCTTTTATATGCGACCATTGTCTCCCCATATTGCCCTAAAAAATCATCAAATGAAGAGATCCGGAATACTTCTCTTCATTTGATGATTTTCATAGATGCATAGGACTAATTTCCTTAGCCCCATACATCCATGGTCCACTATAGTGAGCTTTCAAATTCTTCTAATTCTTCATCTGTACTAGGAACTTCAACCTCACCATTTGAGATTTTCTCTTTCCACTCTTCCACTTCAGAAACTATATCTTCCGTCATGGCGTCTTCATTTGTCTTAGCGATACTAATTGCATCATCATCAAGACCATACTCCATAACTTCTCCTCCAGGGAAGTCACCTTCCATCGTTAAAGAAGCTACTTCGTTGACAGCTACGTCGACTCGTTTCACCATAGAAGTTAACGTAATATTATTTCCGTCAATTTCCCCTTCCTCATGTTGGTCACGGTCAACCCCGATCACCCAGAGATCCTCGTCAGGATTGTTTTGCTTTCTGTCTTTTGCTTCAGCAAACACTCCATTCCCTGTAGCACCGGAAGCGTGATAGATGACATCGATGTCATTGTTATACATATTAGATGCAATTAATTTTCCTTTATCGGCTGCGGCAAAGCTCTCAGCGTATTGTCTATCAATTTCAATATCTGGATTTACTGACTTCGCACCAGCTACATAACCTGATTCAAATTTTCTAATCAAGTCGCCATCTTCACCGCCGACAAACCCGATCTTATCTGTTTCAGTTTTAAGAGCAGCAGCAACACCCGCCAGGAAAGATCCTTCATGCTCTTTAAATGTAATGCTTACAATATTGTCCCCTTCTGTTACTGAGTCAACTAGACCAAAGTTGGTTTCAGGGTTTTGCTCTGCTACTTCTTCAAGAGCAGGCTGTAGTAAGTATCCAATTCCGTAGATTAAGTTAAAATCTTGGCGTACTAAACGACTTAAATTAGTAGTGTAGTCACCTTCGCTGTCAGACTGAGCGTAATCGTATCCTTCTCCCTCTTCAAGACCATTCTCATCACCGAACGCCTGCAGCCCTTCCCATGAGGATTGGTTGAAAGATTTATCATCAACGCCCCCAACATCTGTAACCATAGCCACTGAGAAGTCATCATCAGCAGCAGCTTCTTCTCCGCCTTCCTCAGAAGAGTCTCCGCCATCACCGCTCGATTCACCCTCCTCAGATGAACCACAAGCAGCAAGTACGAAACCAATCGAAAGCAATAATGCCAAAATCAGCAGAAAACGACTTTTCAAAACGATTACCCCCTAAATTTGTTAAGTATTACGAAAATTCAAACAACTAAAATTTTTTAAACGTCCCTGCAGACATCCTCACCTCCTTAAAATTCAAGGTAAAACTACACACGTCTTCTTAGAACATGGAAACTAAATTTGTCCGCTCGAAAATAATTAGAGGACAATAGAATAGGTTCGTCGTCTTTTGTATAATGCATTTGTTTAAGCAGCAGTAATGCTTGATCGGGTTCGCAATTTAAAATAGGGGAAATCTTCTCGTGATAGCCGATAGGTTCAATATCTGTAACCGCATAGCTGATCGTCTTTCCTGTAAAACGTTCGAGAATCCCGAAAAGGGAATCTGCTTCTCTAACTTGATCAATAGGAATAAGTCCTTCTGGAATTCTATCTTTACAGTAGACAACGGGCTGTTGATCAGCTGTTCTCACACGCTCAACTTTGGCTAACATATGTATTGCTACAGGGGAGAATCGCTGACGTTCATCTTCGGTGGGTTCTATTAGTTCCGCAGATAAATACTGTGAGCCGGGAACCATTCCTGATTTTGAAATCATACCGGTTACAGTGTCTAATTCTTCAATACCTGAAGTAAAGACAGGCTTAGGATTAACAAACGTTCCAACCCCATGCCTTCTCGTCACGATATTTTCTTCCTCAAGAATTCTAAGAGCTTCTCTCAAAGTGGCTCTTGAAACTCCTAAAGACTTAGACAATTGGAACTCTGATGGAAGTTTTTCTTTTTCTAAATACACACCATTTTCAATATCTCTTTTGATCTGCTCTATCACTTGTAAGTACAAGTGACGTGTATCCTGCCTGATCGACATAACTTTCACTCCAAATCTATTTGCCTATAGGTAAGAGATCTGACATCTGACGTTCGACACATCATATTCGAGAATAATATAACACTTTTCTTTAAATAAATAAATAGAATTAGGACATTTTTATCGAATAGTACACATATTTATTAAATCAGAATATTAAAATTATTAAAATATTGTAAAAAAACTGATGCTATGTAAGCATCAGTTTTGGCTTTCTTCAACTGTATTAGTTACAAGTACAGTACGAGGTTTACTTCCTTCATAAGGACCTACTACTCCATTATCCTCCATTGCATCTATTAACCTGGCTGCTCGCGTATAACCCACACGAAATCTTCTTTGAATCATTGAAACACTTGCGCTCTGCATTTCAATAACCATCTGCACGGCTTCAGGATACAAATCATCGTCCACCTCTGTATAGGATTCAGATTCTTCATCTGGTATCATTTCTTCCTGATACTGGGCTTTTTGCTGTTCGACACAGAAATTAACGATCCGTTCTACCTCATCATCGGAAAGAAAAGCCCCTTGAACACGTGTCGGCTTATTCGATCCTACAGGAGTAAATAACATATCCCCTCTTCCCAGCAGTTTTTCTGCACCACCGGTATCCAGGATCGTTCTGGAATCTGTTTGAGAAGAAACACTAAAAGCAATTCTGGATGGAATATTAGCTTTAATCACACCTGTAATTACATCTACTGAAGGACGTTGAGTAGCAATAATTAAATGAATCCCTGCGGCACGGGCCATTTGGGCTAAACGTGTTATCGCATCTTCTACGTCATTTGAGGCGACCATCATTAGATCCGCTAACTCATCTACAAGTACGATAATGTAAGGAAGAAAAGGCTGGTCATCCTCATTTTCCCGATTATGCCTTTTAATATATTCGTTATATCCCTCTATATTTCGAGTACCGGACTCAGAAAACAAATCGTAGCGCCGTTCCATCTCCGAAACAACCTTCATCAAAGCACGTGATGCTTTTTTCGGGTCCGTCACAACCGGCGCTAACAAATGTGGAATTCCATTATAAACATTCAGTTCTACCTTCTTCGGGTCAATCATCATCATTTTGACTTCATGAGGTTTGGCCCGCATAAGAACACTGGTAATAATCCCGTTAATACAAACACTTTTACCGCTGCCTGTCGCCCCTGCGACGAGAAGGTGAGGCATTTTATTCAGTTCAGCCATTACTGCTTCCCCGGAAATATCGCGGCCGAGAGCAAAGCTGAGCTTAGCATCCGGGTGCGCTTTCCCTTGTTCCAGAACTTCTCTGAGCGACACCATGGAAACTTCCTGGTTGGGGACTTCAATGCCTACGGCTGACTTACCTGGTATCGGAGCTTCTATACGAATATCTTTCGCAGCCAGCGCCAACGCAAGATCATCATTTAAGTTGACAATTTTACTAACCTTTACTCCTACATCAGGATACACTTCATATTTAGTTACTGAAGGCCCTACATGTACCTTTGTAACTTTAGCTTTAACACCAAAGCTTTGAAACGTCTGCTCTAATTTCTTAACTGTCGCTTGAATGTGAGCCCTGCCTTGACTTTGTGGACTGGAAGTAGGTTCGTCCAGAAGTTCATAACCCGGAAGTCTGTAATCAGGGTTTTCAAGTTCAGCAGTATTCATAGTTTTATCTAAATCCGCTTCACCCTTAGCTGCTCCTGTATCCTCGGGAACCTCAGTTTTTTGATAGGCCTGTTCAGTGAAATCTTGAATGATAGGTTCATAGTCTTCTTCGACAGCAGAAGCCTGTTCAGGTTCGACAATAGGAACATCATTTGAAGCGGAGGGTTCCACTCTACGCTCTTCCTGGCTCTGTTTTTTATCTTTCCTGACTTGTCTGTTTTCTTTAAAACGGCTGTATGATTCTTTGCTTTTATCGGTGAAGTAGGCAAGTAATTCGCCGATAGAGCGTTCCGTAAAAAACATAGCACCGATAATAAATAGAAACATGGAAAATATAACTGATCCTGTCGCCGAAAATAAATAATACGTGATGAGCAGTAAAAAGGCACCAATCATTCCTCCACCTATACTGGTCGAGGACATCTCCCCTCTCATCATCAAAATTAGCCGGTCCCAGGTTAGTTCAAAAACTCCCCCATTATTATTTAAGTCAGGTGCCAGTGTCTGCACGTGGGTAAAGAGCAGCAGAGCTGCCAGCATAATATATATTCCAACGAGCCGTTTATGTAGAAAATGCGGCCATTTTCTTTTAATCATCAAATAAATACCTGTAATTAAGAAAAATATCGAGGCCGTAAAATACCATACTCCCAGTAATACCTGCCAGATTCGTTCTAATCCCCCGGGAATAGCCCCTTCGCTGATTAGGGAGGCACCGCTGCCGAATACAGCTATAAATATAAAAAATACACCAACGAGCTCAAATTTCACGTGCTGTTTTAAGGCAGATTTCTTTTTTCTTGATTTCGTTTTTTTCTTTCTTGCCACTGGTGACACCTCCGATCATGTTGAAAAGAAGAGGATGCCGTGTGCTGAATTCAGCTACGACATCCCTTTTCTCTCTCCCTGATTATACCACAGGCTTAGGATTGTTAGTAGCCCAGCCATTGTCCTGGTTGTAAAGATGGGTCCATATAATCCTGAGGATCAGTAGATAATAATTGAATAATTTGTTTTTTACCATTGCCATGATCAAAGCATTTGACCTGTGTATTGTTAAAAGTTTCATAAACAATAGAATTTTCCGCCTCGTTTTGAGGGAATACATCATACTCACTAAGCGGGGTATATAGAATCGTCATTGAACCACCTTCTGTTCGCCTTTGTTCGCTTCAATAAATCCATTCAGTTTGTTCATTGCTTCTTTCACACCGCCGACAGCATCAATTAAACCTACGTCAACTGCTTTCTGACCGACGACGTTTGTACCGATGTCACGGGAAAGGTTCCCTTTTTCAAACATTAACTCCTTAAATTTTTCTTCTTCTACATTGGAGTGCCTTGTAACAAAGTTAATCACACGGTCCTGCATTTTATCCATGTATTCAAATGTCTGGGGAACACCTATGACTAATCCGTTAAGACGAATAGGGTGGATGGTCATTGTTGCTGTTTCTGCAATAAACGAATAATCAGCAGCTACTGCAATAGGAACTCCAATGGAATGACCCCCTCCGAGAACGATGGATACAGAAGGTTTTGATATGGATGCAATCATCTCAGAAATGGCTAACCCTGCTTCTACGTCGCCGCCAACTGTATTTAATAAAACCACAAGTCCTTCAATCTTAGGATTTTGTTCGATTGCGATCAGCTGAGGAATGAGATGTTCGTATTTCGTTGTCTTATTTTGAGCAGGCAGCTGAACATGACCTTCCACCTGCCCGATAATAGGAAGGACATGAATATTAGAATCCCCAGCATTTGCTACGTTGGACTGACCAAGCTGTTGAATTTTATCAACTAATTCCGATTGGTCTTTTGATTCATCTTTATCTTTATCAGTCTGTTCGTTATTCTGATGTTCACTCATTAGGTTCGTGCTCCTTTCATACTTTGTCTTAGTATGAATCAGAACTGTTGAAACATACAAAAAAACAGCAAAGCGTTAACTTTGCTGTTTCAATCCTGTCATGAGCTGCTGAATCACTTCACGTTCCTCAGCAGTTACCGGAACAAGCGGCAAGCGTACTCCGCCTGTATCAAGTCCTTTGATTTGCAGAGCTGTTTTCACTGGAGATGGTGAAGGTGCCATAAACATCCCTTTTAATATAGGAAGCAGTTTACGATGAAGCGCGGCTGCTTCTTTCCCTTTGCCTTCATCATACAGTTTCAGCATTTCCTGCATTTCTAAGCCCACAACGTGTGAAGAAACTGAAATTATCCCATTTCCTCCGATAGCATATATAGGTAATGTTAAATTGTCATCTCCACTGTAAAGTGTGAAATCATCAGGGGTATTTTCTATGATTCTCGCCATACTGTCTAAGTCCCCTGTGGCTTCCTTTACTGAAACAATGTTTGGAACCTTAGACAATTCAAGAATGGTATCCACGTTAATACGCACAGCAGATCTGCCGGGGATATTATAAAGCATAACAGGTATGGTTATGGATTCAGCAATTGTTTTGAAGTGCTCATACAGCCCCCGTTGGTTTGGTTTATTATAATAAGGGGTTACAAGCATAACAGCATCCACTCCCACTGCTGCTGCTTTCTCAGATAACAAAATGGAACCGTGAGTATCATTACTGCCCGTTCCCGCTATAACTGGAACACGGCCATTTACCGTTTGGACGACATGATCCCAAAGAGCCACCTTTTCTTCAATTGTTAATGTTGGAGACTCACCCGTTGTTCCTGCTACAACCAACCCGTCTGTCCCATGATCGATCAAATATTCCACTAATGCAGTGGTTTTATTTAAGTCTAAATTGCCGTGGTTATCAAAAGGGGTAACCATAGCAGTTAACACTTTACCAAAATCCACGCCCTATTTCCCCTTTCATCTATCTACATTCAATTCAAATATTTCGTGTAGGGCATTTACTGCTTGTATGAGATCTTCATCTTTTACCAGCACCCAAATTGTCGTATGAGAGTCTGCGGATTGAAGAATCTGCACACCTTTCTCGATTAAAGTCTGCACAATTTTTGCTGTGACTCCCGGTACCCCTGTAATTCCTGCACCCACAGTGGATACTTTTGCACAGCCTTCACGCACCTCTGGCTCATAACCAACATTCTGTAAAATCGACACTGCCTGAGTTGTGTATTTACTATCTATTGTATAGCTTACTCCACTTGGCGAAATATTAATAAAATCTACAGAAATATTCGCTTCTGCCATTGATTTAAATACTTCGGATTGTAACTTGGAAGGATCTTCTTTTGATTGAACTTTAATCTGGGCAATACCGGCCATATGAGCAATACCAGTCACAAGGCGGTCCGGCAGATCGTTGCCCGCTTCTCCTTCTCTTGAAGCAGCAACAAGAGTACCGGGCTGACCTGAATATGTTGACCTTACACGCATAGGCACTTTGGCATGCATGGCGATTTCCACTGCCCGCGGGTGAATAACTTTTGCACCCTGATAAGCCAGGTTACAAATTTCATTGTAAGTTACCGCATGCAGCGCTCTAGCCGACTCTACGATACGTGGGTCCGCTGTCATAATTCCTTCAACATCGGTGAAAATATCTATATACTCAGCTTTCAGGGCAGCTCCAAGAGCAGCAGCACTAGTATCGCTGCCTCCACGCCCGATGGTCGTTGTATCACCGGATTCTGTTTTACCCTGAAATCCGGCTACAACAACTACATCATGCGTTTCCAGTTCAGTTAATATTCGAGTCGTGTCCATACGTAGAATTTTTGCTTTTGTAAAATCATCGTTTGTTAAAAATCCAGCTCCCGCACCTGTCAAACTGGCAGCAGTGACTCCTGATTCCAGCAATTCATGGGTAAAAACAACTGAAGATATCGTTTCCCCGCAAGACATGATCATATCTTGTTCTCTTGCTGAAATTTTAGATAATGGAAAATCAACGAGACCAAGCAATGAATCTGTAGCATATGGGTCACCTTCACGACCCATGGCTGATACTGTGACAACTACTTTATAGCCTTCACTCAAAGCTTTTTTAATATGAGTAATTGCGCGTGAGCGACCTTCTTCGTCACGAACGGAAGTACCTCCAAATTTTTGGACTAATAATTTCATGTTCACACCTCAATTATTCTTGTTTACAACCACTGATTAGCAATTACACGTTCAGCGATCTGCACAGAATTCCAAGCAGCTCCTTTAAGTAAATTATCAGAGACTACCCAAAGGTGGAACCCGTTTTCCTGATCGAGATCCTTGCGAATCCGACCGACAAATACGTCACGCTTACCTGCAGCGCTTAATGGGGTAGGATAAGATTGATTGGAAGGATCATCTTCCAATACAATTCCTTCAGCTTCCGCAAGTAAAGATTTAACTTGATCAACCGTAACCCCTTCCTGACCGACCTCTACATAGACGCTTTCCGCATGGGAAGTAAAGAACGGTAAACGTACACATGTAGCCGCTACAGGAAGAGATGGCGCATGCATAATTTTCTTTGTTTCATTAATCATTTTCATTTCTTCAAAGGTGTAGCCGTTCTCCTGGAAAACGTCAATTTGCGGAAGTGCATTAAAAGCAATTGGGAAGTGTTTCTTGTCTCCTCCTACTGGTAAAATGTTTGCTTCCAGTTCCTCTCCATTAAGAAAAGCCTGTGATTGATCCCTTAATTCATCTGCTGCTTCATTCCCAGCACCTGATACTGCCTGATACGTAGAGACAATAACCCGGTTAAGGCCTAAATGTTGCTTAATCGGCTCAAGGGCAGCTACCATTTGGATTGTAGAACAGTTCGGATTAGCAATTATACCGTTATGACCTTTAATGTCTTCTTCATTAACTTCAGGCACAACTAATGGAACAGTTTCATCCATGCGGTAAGCACTAGTGTTATCTATAACCAGCGCTCCCCGTTTTACAGCTTCAGGAGCAAGTTTTTTTGATACAGATCCGCCTGCTGAGAAAAGAGCAATATCAATATTGTCAAAACTTTCCGGAGTGGCTTCTTCTACTGTATATTCGCTTCCTCTAAATGGTACTTTGGTTCCCGCTGAACGGCTGGAAGATAATAACTTCAGTTCATTGATTGGGAAACTACGATCTGCAAGTGTGTCGAGCATCTTTTGACCGACCGCTCCTGTTGCACCTACTACAGCTATGTTATATTGGTTAGATTGTGTCATAATGATATCCCCTTTCACGTAATTAATAGTTCAACTGTCGTTAAGAGTCACTATTTGTTATTCTATCATACTTGCTCAAAAAACTGTTATGAAAATATAGATTTACGCCTGGTATCGTTCAATTAATACGGGCTGTTTCTGCTTTCCGTCCAGCGCATCTTCAATCGTTTCAGGAATCAGCGTCATATCAGCTACGAGAGAGTTCGGTTTTTTAAATGGGTGGTCCTGCCCAAATGGAACAAAATAGATATTTTTGGCAGCCATTAATTTCATGATATTTACTCCGTTTAATCCTAACGCATCATTTGTAGAGATCGCAAGCACTACTGGATTCTCGTTTCGAAGTGTTGCTTTTGCTGCCATTAACACCGGGGAGTCAGTTAAAGCATTTGCAAATTTACTGGTAGAGTTCCCTGTCATCGGGGCAATCACCATACAGTCTAGAGGTCTTTTAGGTCCTAGAGGTTCTGCATCGGGTATTGTCATAATGATTGGTTCTCCCGTTATGCTCTCTATCGTTTTTATATGATCGGCTGCATCACCGAACCTTGTATCTGTTTTTTGAACGGTATAGGATAAAACCGGTACAATTTCTGCACCTAAATCTTTTAACTGCTTCAAAATAGGAAAAACTTCGTGATACGTACAGTGAGATCCTGTTAATCCAAATCCAATGGTCTTACCTTTTAAACTAGCCATTATTCCTCCGCCTTTCGATCAAGCTCTTGTAATTCCTTACAAATAACATTAGCAACTATACGACCAGCTGTTTTTGGAGCAACCAGACCTGGTAAACCAGGTAATAAAATAGCTTTGATGCCTCTTTTTTCTGCGTAGCGGAAATCAGATCCTCCAGGCTTTGATGCGAGGTCTAGTATAAGTGCGTGGGATGGAAGTTTTTTTATAATTGATGCGTTTACTACAGGGGACGGTACCGTATTTATGAGATAATCATAGTTCATATCATACGAACTGATCTTCCCCATATCAATGAAATCAAGCCCCATTTCATGAACTCTTGCAGCACCAGAGTGTGAACGAACGCCGACTGTTACTTTAGCACCAAGCTGATCAAATGCCCGTGCCAGACTCATACCCACTCTACCCAAACCAAAGATTACAACCTTTGAGCCGTGAATAGTAAAATCTGTGTGTTGAATGGCCATCATGATGGTACCTTCAACCGTCGGAATGGAGTTATAAATAGCCACATCATCTCTGTTCATGAGAGGGATCAGCCTTCGATCCGCATCATGAACAATTTTTTTCAGTGTCTCATTCGCAATTCCTGAGTAGATTTGACAATGTGATGGTGTTTTTTTCAGCCATTCTGTCTGCAGGCATAATGTACGGTTTGTAAAAATACCGTCTACACAGCCATTTTCATCTGTACCTGAAATAGGGAGTATGATTGCATCAAGAGAGTTTACATGGAAACCATCAAAATCCAAATCAATGCATTCAGTGAAGCTGCCATTTAATTGATCAAACCCGGCTAAGTACACTTGAGCATCCCATTCATGTAATCTTCGTATGATTTCAATCTGGCGGGCATCTCCGCCTATAACCGCAACGTGGAATCCTGTTAACATGCCGGAAAGTCTCCTTTTTATTAGGTTTCATCTCCTTGTATCGTATGCAGATTTACTTGCGTAAGTGTGTTCAAATCCCTCACTTTAAGCAGTCTATGAGAGCACAAAAAAAGCTGTGACACACGGTCACAGCTAGCTGTTAATTAAAATTGTATCTTCTCCTATAATCTCCACATGGTTCCAATCGATTACGATTTCGCCCCGGGAATGAAAAAGCCCCTTATTTAAAATGATGAGCGATAATATTTCCCCGCTTTCAGGATTTATGGTTAAATCTGCCTGCCCTAACACACCTAATTTTTTCCCCTCCTTTATATCAATAACTTCTTTAGAAGAAAGCTGTTTCAACCGCATGCCTGCACGCTCCTTTTATCGCTTTTCACTGATTAGTTGTGAAAAATGAACAATCTTGTAATCTTTATCGATTTGAGTAATCAACTCATCTAAACTGTTCGAAGTGACTTCTGTCGGATGCATGAGTATGGTGGCGCCATTATGCAGCTTAGATGTCACACGGTGGGTTAAAACTTCTTCAGTAGGATTCTTCCAGTCAATGGTATCCACCGACCAAAGAACCGTTTCCATTCCCAGTTTGTCCGCTGTTTGTACCGTTACGTCTGAAAAACTGCCGGAAGGGGGAGCAAAATATTCAATTTCATCGTCTGTTATAGCTTGAAGAATTTCATTTGTTTTTGTAAGGTTTTCTTCGGAAGTTGAAGAGTTCAGATGTGAAAAGTCAGGATGGTTATAGCCATGACTTCCTATTATATGATCATCTTCAGCAATCATTGATACAAGCTGCTTATGTTTCTGGGCAAAAGCACCGTCAATAAAAAAATTCGCTTTGATATTAAATTTATTAAGGGTTTGAAGAATATCCGGTATATATTCTTCTCCCCATGATACGTTAATAAGAAAACTAACCGCCTTTTTCTTACCGTGCCCTTTATATATAGGAGCAGGAGAAAGATCCTTTAAAGAAGTGGAAGGCGGAATTTCGTCAAAAACAAGTTTCTTTTCATCAAATTCCCCTTCTTTCTTCATGTTTTGAAATGATTTTTCTACATTTACCTTCTTCCCATATAATCCCGGGGTTTTTTTCCAGACTTTATCAATATAAGCATTCTCCGGAGCCTGATAATAATCTTTTTCTTTTTCTAAAATTTTATCTTGTAAGGAGGGATGTTTTGAGACAGGTTGAGAATCGGGGTCAGCCGTAATAACGAAAAATATTATAACGAGAACTACAGCAGCAAGTATTTGAATGATTCTTCCCACCGAAAACTCCCCCTTCACTTCATATCTATGCGTAAAAGGACAACCTTATACTAAAAGGAGGGTTCTGTAAGCATAAAAAAAGAAACTGGCTGACCAGTCTCCGTTTTTATTACTCACTCGTTTCCTGAGCTTTCTTTTCATCAATAAGAATGGCTTTTCTTGATAAGTTAATTCTGCCCTGCTTATCAATTTCTTTTACTTTTACCTTAATAGAGTCTCCTACAGAAACAACGTCTTCTACTTTACCAATACGTTCTTCTGCGAGTTCCGAAATATGAACAAGACCTTCTTTACCTTTGAATAGTTCAACAAAAGCACCGAACTTCTCCACACGTTTAACCTTGCCTTCATATACTTCTCCAGCTTCTACTTCACGGACGATGTCTTCTATAATTTTCATTGCCACTTTATTCATAGATGCATCAGTAGAAGAAACAAACACCGTACCATCCTGCTCAATATCTATTTTTACCCCTGTATCATCAATAATTTGATTAATTTGTTTCCCGCTTGGTCCAATGACATCGCGGATTTTATCCGGATTAATCTTCATCGTCATAATCTTAGGTGCATACTGAGATAGTTCACTTCTGGATTCAGGCAGCGTAGCCATCATGGAGCTTAAGATCTCCATGCGTCCTTTTTTAGCCTGCTCAAGAGCTTCTTCTAATATTTGACGGGAAAGACCTTCGATTTTGATATCCATTTGAAGTGCTGTGATCCCTTTTTCAGTCCCGGCTACTTTAAAGTCCATATCTCCAAGGAAATCTTCCATACCTTGAATATCAGTTAGGATTGTATAATCTTCTCCTGATTTAACCAGTCCCATAGCAATCCCTGCTACAGGGGCCTTTAAAGGAACACCGGCATCCATCATAGCCAGCGTGCTTGCACAAATACTCGCCTGAGAAGTGGAACCGTTTGATTCTAATACTTCTGAAACAAGGCGAATGGTATATGGGAATTCTTTTTCAGAAGGAATAACCACTTCTAATGCCCTCTCCCCTAAAGCACCATGGCCGATTTCCCTGCGTCCTGGTCCACGGATAGGGCCCGTCTCTCCCACTGAATAATGTGGAAAATTATAATGGTGCATAAAACGCTTCGATTCTTCCAAGTCAAGTCCATCTAAAATCTGTACATCCCCAAGCGCACCTAAAGTACAAATACTTAAGGCTTGAGTCTGCCCGCGTGTAAACAATCCTGAACCATGAGTTCTTGGAAGAATACCTACTCTGGAAGAAAGCTTACGAATCTCATCAACACCCCGTCCATCAGGGCGGATCTTATCTTTCGTAATCAGACGGCGCACTTCTTCTTTTACAATATTATCAAGTATCGATTTCACCTGTTTAATTGTCTCTTCATCAGCTTCTAACTCTTCGTAGGCTTCTACAATAGCTTTCTTTGCATCATCTATTGCTTCTTCACGAGCTTTTTTCTCTTCAGTCTTGATTGCAGTAACCAGGGGCTCTCTAGCCTCGTCTTCAACCTTGTCTTTTAATTCCTGGGCAAGATCGAACAGCTGTACTTCCATTTTTTCTTTACCGACCGCAGCGATAATTTCTTCCTGGAACGCTACGAGACGTTTAATTTCTTCGTGTCCAAGCATGATCGCTTCAAGCATATCCTCTTCGGAAACTTCCAGCGCGCCAGCTTCTACCATATTTATTGCATCTTTAGTACCGGCTACAGTTAAATCAATGTCGCTTTCTTCCTGCTGTTTTACTGTAGGGTTAATAATAAATTCTCCATTAATCCGCCCTACCACAACACCGGCAATCGGTCCTCCAAAAGGAATATCTGATATGCCAAGAGCAATAGAGGAACCAAGCATTGCTGCCATTTCTGTAGAACAATCCTGGTCTACACTCATTACAGTGCTGATAACTTGAACGTCATTTCTAAATCCATCCGGGAACAGCGGGCGGATGGGGCGGTCGATTAAACGTGAAGCCAGAACAGCTTTGTCGCTCGGACGACCCTCTCTTTTAATAAAACCACCAGGTATTTTACCTACCGCATACAATCTCTCCTCATAGTTAACCGTTAATGGAAAGAACGGCAAATCTTTAGGCTCTCTAGACCCGGTTGCTGCAGATAGCACGGAGGTATCACCATATTTAATCATAGCGGCACCGCTGGCCTGCTTGGCCAGCTCACCTACTTCTATAGAAAATGTGCGGCCTGCTACATCAATAGAAAACACTTGATTTTCTTCTGCCATAAAGTATTTAACTCCTCTCAATCACCAAAAAAATAATAGATTATATCACACAGTTTACACTTATTTTATGTAAACATACAGAAAAAGCGGGATTTACTCCCGCTTTTCTCTCATGCATTAGCGACGCAGACCAAGGCTCTTAATTAACTCACGGTAACGTGTAATGTCTTTATTACGCAGGTAGTTGAGTAAGTTACGGCGTCTACCTACCATTTTAAGCAAGCCGCGACGAGAATGGTGGTCCTGCTTATGTGCACGCAGATGCTCATTCAAGTTCGTGATTTGTTCAGTCAGAACAGCGATCTGTACTTCTGCAGATCCTGTGTCATTTTCATGAGTCTTATACTCATTGATTAGTTCTTGCTTACGTTCTTGTGTGATAGCCATTATAGCTACACCTCCTATTAAGATTTAGAATTCCCTTTCCCCGAGCGGTCGTCGGAGTTACGTACCGCCAAGCGAAGGTTCCATATTAAAGGGTACATTTTTTAAAGGTAAAATGCAAGTAAAAAGTATGATGTCCCAATTACCTGACAACTTACAGACGCCTTATTATTTTAACAGTCTGCGTGTTTTTAACTCATCATCATTCAGCTGACGGACAAGCTCATCTACTCCATTAAATTTATTTTCACTTCGTATAAATTGGCGGAAGTGAACCCTTACCACATTGCCATAAATATCGCGGTGAAAATCAAAAATATGAATTTCCAGAGTTCTTTTATTTCCATTAAAAGTAGGTTTATAGCCGAGATTAGCCATTCCTTTATACAATTCGTTTCCTACATTTACCGTAACAGCGTAAACACCATTTTTCGGCAGATAATACTCGTGATTTAAGCTTATATTAGCAGTCGGGTACCCAATCGTATGCCCGCGCCTGTCCCCCGTCACAACTTCTCCTGTAATGGTTAATGGGCGGCTCAGCAATTGACCGGCTGCAGAGACGTTGCCTTCATCCAGCAGTCTGCGTATTCGAGTAGAGCTTATTTTTTCACCTTCATCGGATACTTGTTCAATCGTACTGGTTGTAAACCGTCCTTGTGCATATTCCGGCAGTAAGTGCATGGTTCCTTTTCCTTTAAAACCAAAGGTAAAATCAAAGCCCGCCGCAACGTGCCTGACATTTAAAGAAATAAAATAGCTTTCAACAAAATCCTCCGGAGGTAATGATGCGAGCTGCCTGTCAAAATGGACCACAAATAATGTATCAATACCCAAATTTTCAATAATCTGCTCTTTTTCTTTTAGTGGAGTTATATATTTCGCTTTTTCAACACTTCGATTTAACACGACGGAAGGATGTGGATCAAATGTCATTACTGCACTTTGAACACCGAGTTCACTCGCTTTTCTCTGAGCGGTTAATATTACTTGCTGGTGTCCTTTATGAACACCATCAAAAAAACCAACCGCTAAAGCGCTGGGTGACAAGTGTGGGGGCAGCGATTCTTTTTCTCTCAAATAAATGGTTTTCACTAATTCTCACCTGCTTTAGATCAAAATACTCGTATAGGTTTTATTTTATCAGGTTTAGAAGGGTGCTGCTGATAAATTGCTATGACCTCACCTTTACATTTTACAACAAATGGATCATTTGTCACATTTGGCGGCTTTGGCAGAACTTGACCATGCTCAAACACAAACCTTTCATCATTATTAATAGGGAAATCATTTAAATGAGTCAAGCCTACACTTATGGGTAGAATGGCATCCATGGCACTGCCTTTATCCACCAGCTCCTGAACTTGCTCAAAAGTGAAGCACTTCTCTCTGTCAATACCACCAGTTTCCAAACGGATAAGCGATGACATATGCGCAGGAAAGCCTAAAGCTTTTCCGATATCCACACACAGTGTGCGTATGTAAGTCCCTTTAGAACACGTTACGTTCAATTTGAACAGTAATTCCTCATTAGTAAATGTAACAGAATCTTCATTTAAACCAATTTCTTTAATATGAACTCTTCTTACGGGTCTCTCAACTTCCTCCCCGTCCCTGGCATATTGATATAAGCGTTTCCCTTTTACTTTAACAGCAGAATACATCGGGGGAATTTGTGTGACTTCACCTTTAAACCTTTGTAAAATGTCTTTGATTTCCAATATAGATGGACACTTATTAACCACCTCTTTTTCGATAATAGCTCCTGAAGCATCTTCAGTTTCTGTTGATCTGCCAACCGTAACTTCCGCTTCATAAACTTTCTCTGTATCCGTCAAAAAAGGTACAATCTTTGTTGCCTTACCTATACATAGTGGGAGAACGCCTTCCACATCAGGATCTAATGTTCCCGTGTGACCTATTTTTTTCGTTCTCAGCATACCTCGTGCTTTACTTACACAATCATGAGAAGTAAAGCCTTTTTCTTTCCATAAAGGAAGAATTCCATCCATACTGCTTCCATCCTCTCTATAAGATCATCCATTAAAAAATCCGTGCTAGAACAGCACGGATTCCTTATCTAGCAGAAAGCTATACTGAAAACATTAATTCTCAGTATCATTTAGATCCTTTAGAATGGTTTCTATTCGATTTCCTCGTTCAATTGCGTCATCGAATTCAAATGTAATCTCAGGTGTTTTCCTAAGACGAATCCTTTGACCAATTTCTGAACGAATAAAACCTTTTGCTTTTGCAAGACCTACAAGTGTATCATGCCTCTGCTTCTCATCTCCCAATACAGAAATGAAAACTTTGGCCTGCTGCAGGTCTCCGGTTACTTTAACTTCAGTAACTGTTACGAAGCCTACTCTCGGGTCTTTAATTTTCTTACTAATGATGTCAGTTAATTCTTTCTTCATCTGCTCACCGACTCGGTTTGCACGTAAATCGTTCATATCTCTTCACCTCTTCAACCACAACATTACAACCATTCAGTTAACGTTTCTGTTCGTTCAATTTCTGGAAAAGAATCAATTAAAGCCAAAGCCTGCTGCATTGTTTGTTCCGCCACAACCTTGCTGCTCGAAATGGTCACAATGCCTATACAAGTACGCTGCCACAAGTCCTGGAAATCTAATTCACTTACAGCTACGTTATACTCGTTGCTTAGTCTCGTTTGAATTCTTTTTAGAACAGAGCGTTTCTGTTTTAATGATTGTGCATCATAGAGAATACACTCTACCTCAGCACTTAAAATCATGTGCGTTCAATCTCCTCCATAACGTATGGTTCGATAATGTCGCCGATTTTTAAATCATTAAAGTTTTTCACTGTGATTCCGCATTCGTACCCCTGCATTACTTCTTTCGTATCGTCCTTATAACGTTTTAATGCGTCAACTTCACCTTCATAAATGACTACACCATCTCGAATCACTCGGATTCCTGAGTTACGTGTGATTTTGCCATCTGTTACATAAGAACCGGCGATTGTGCCAATTTTGGATACTTTAAAGATTTCCCGTACTTCAACCTGACCGATGATTTTCTCTTCATATTCAGGATCAAGCATCCCTTTCATAGCTGCTTCTATTTCTTCCATAACTTTATAAATGATATTGTGCAGTCGGATTTCAACGTTTTCAGATTCTGCTGCTTTCCTAGCATTCCCGTCTGGACGAACATTAAAACCAATGACAATCGCATTTGAAGCAGAAGCTAATGAAATATCAGATTCGGTAATTGCTCCCACACCAGTGTGGATAATCTTTACTTTGACACCTTCTACTTCAATCTTTTCAAGAGAACCGGCTAACGCTTCAACCGACCCTTGAACATCACCTTTTAGGATAAGATTAATATCCTTAATTTCGCCTTCTTTAATTTGACTGAATAAATCATCCAGGCTGACTCTCGCTGTGGAACTACGATCCGCTTCAAGCTGTTTTTGAGCACGTGTTTCTCCAATTGAACGAGCTTTTTTCTCGTCCTCAAACACGAGGAATCGGTCACCCGCCTGGGGAACATTATTCAGCCCTGTAATCTCAACAGGCGTAGATGGAGCTGCTGTTTTAACACGGCGTCCCAGATCATTAACCATCGCACGGACGCGGCCGAAAGTGTTACCAACTACAATGGCATCTCCTACATTTAGCGTACCATTCTGTACCAGCAAAGTAGCAACAGGCCCCCTTCCTTTATCAAGTTCAGCTTCAATAACTGTACCAAAGGCTGGACGGTCAGGGTTAGCTTTAAATTCTTCCATCTCGGATACTAATACAATCATCTCAAGTAATTCATCAATTCCTTCACCTTTAACTGCAGACATTTTCACGAAAATCGTTTCTCCGCCAAAGTCTTCGGAAATTAATTCATACTCCATCAATTCCTGCATGATACGATCAGGATTTGCTCCCTCTTTATCCATTTTATTAACCGCTACGATAATTGGAACTTCAGCTGCTTTCGCATGGTTAATGGCTTCCCGTGTCTGCGGCATAACTCCATCGTCAGCTGCAACAACAAGGATCGCAATATCTGTTACTTGAGCGCCGCGTGAACGCATGCTGGTAAAGGCTGCGTGCCCGGGTGTATCTAGAAAAGTGATTTTCTTGTCATTTTCTTCAACTTGATACGCTCCGATGTGCTGAGTGATACCTCCAGCTTCTCCCTCTGTTACTTTCGTATGACGGATTGAATCGAGAAGCGTTGTTTTACCGTGGTCAACGTGACCCATAATCGTAACAACTGCCGGACGCTCCCGTAGATCCTCAGGAGCATCTTCCACATCAAGGTTTTCAATGTCGGTTTCGTCTATGAGTACTTCTTCCTCAACTTCTACGTTATATTCTGCACAGATTAGTTCAATCGAATCTGCATCCAAATCCTGGTTTTTCGTAGCCATAACTCCAAGCATCATTAAGTTTTTAATTATTTCTGTAGAATCTTTATTAAGTTTATTACCCAGTTCACTTACCGTTAAAGATCCTGTGTAAGTAATTTTCTCTGGTGTCTGTTTTTGTTTTGGCTTGTCATTTTTTGGTCCTTGATTTTTCTGAGGACGCTGATTTTTCTTATTAGGTTTATTGCCTTTGGAATTATTTTTCCCTTTAGGCTGCTGGTTATTTTGCTTATTGGAAGTTTTTTTATCATTAGCAGGCTTTGACTGGGATTGGTTCTTTCCAAAAGCCTGGTCTAATTTCCCTTTAACGTCATTTTCAACTGTAGACATATGGTTGGAAACTTCCACATTCATTTCTTTTAATTTATCAATTACCTGTTTACTAGATAGTTCATTCTTTTTGGCATATTCATATACGCGCATTTTACTCATACGTTCACCCCCGGATAGATTCATCGAGCAGCGATTGCAACTTTTTCGCAAATCCTTGATCCAGAACTGCGACCGCGACTCTCCCTGACTTTCCTATGGCTTGTGAAAGAGTTTCACGATCATCCACCACATAGCAGGGTATATGATAAAAGCTGCACTTATCGGTCAGCTTCTTTTTTGTTTGTTTACCTGTATCATTAGCAATTAGCACAAGCTTTGCCCGCTTGTTTTGTATTTCTTTAACGATTTGTTCTTCACCTAATGTCAATCTGCCGGCACGAAGAGCAAGCCCTAATAAATTCAGGTAGCTGCCCATTAGGAGTTACCTTCTACAGCTTTTCTTAAATCTTCGTAAACAGAAGCATCCACTTTAGTGTTTAAATGACGGCTTAATGCTTGTTTTTGCTCAGCCTGATCTATGACTTCAAGGCTTTTTGAAACATAAGCCCCTCGTCCGTTTTGTTTGCCTGATTGATCAACGAACACTTCGCCTTCTTTGTTTCGGACAACACGGATTAACTCTTTCTTCGGCTTCATTTCCTGTGTAATTACACATTTACGTAAAGGTTGTTTCTTGGAACGGGCCATCGCTCCCCCTCCTTAATCTTCCTTTGAATCTTCTGTTTCTTCTTCATAATCAGCTGTGCTTTTTGTTAAAATGCCTTCTTCCTCGGCTTCGCTTTCACTTTTAATGTCAATTTTCCAGCCAGTCAGCTTAGCAGCAAGACGCGCATTCTGACCTCTCTTACCTATGGCTAAAGAAAGCTGGTAATCAGGTACAACTACAGTTGTAGCTTTTTCTTCCTCATTCACAATAACTTCAACTACTTTAGAAGGGCTTAAAGCATTTGAAACATATTCAACTGGATTTTCTGACCATTGGACAATGTCAATTTTTTCACCTTTCAGCTCATTAACAATGGCTTGTACACGCTGCCCCCGCTGTCCGACGCATGAACCCACTGGATCCACTTCCGGATCTTCAGCATGTACTGAGATTTTTGAGCGGTCACCGGCTTCACGTGCAACTGAACGAACTTCAACTGTTCCATCGTAAATTTCCGGTACTTCCATTTCAAATAATCTTTTCAGAAGACCAGGGTGAGTACGGGATACATAAATGTGAGGACCTTTATTACTATTCTCGACTTTAGTTACGAAAACTTTAAGCCGGTCGTGAACTTCATATACTTCTGTAGGCATTTGTTCACCTTCAGGAAGTCTCGCTTCGATTTTACCCAGGTTAACGTAGACAAAGCGAGGATCTTTACGTTGAATGATTCCTGTCATAACATCCTCTTCACGATCTACGTACTCCCCATAGATGATGCCGCGCTCTGCTTCACGGACACGCTGGGTAACAACCTGTTTAGCAGCTTGGGCCGCAATTCTGCCGAAGTCCATAGGAGTTACTTCTACTTCAATAACATCCTCTTCTTCATAGTTCGGATTTTTTTCTTTGGCTTCTTCCAGAGAAATTTCCTGCTGAGGATCCATGACTTCTTCCACGATGACTTTTCTGGCAAACACTTTCATGCTGCCTTCCTCTTCATTAATATCTACACGAACATTTGTCGCAGAGTTGAAATTCTTTTTATAAGCAGAAATAAGAGCTGCTTCTAACGCTTCCAACAGTAAATCTTTGTCAATGCCTTTTTCCTTTTCTAAATAATTCATGGCATCAAATAGCTCACTACTCAAGAGTTAATCCCCCTTAATTAAATGTTACAGCCAAATTAGCTTTGGCAATTTTGTTGAATGGTACTTGTAATTGTTTTTTACGGGCTTTAATACGAATCTCAATCGTAGCGATCTCATCCTCGAAACTCAATAGAGTTCCTTCAAATTCTTTCTCCCCGTCCATTGGTTCGTATAACTTCACATAGATGTGCTCTCCTGAGTACTTTATGAAATCATCCTGTGTTTTAAGAGGTCTTTCAGCTCCAGGAGAGGAAACCTCAAGAAAATACGCGCCCTCAATAGGATCCGTTTCGTCGAGCTTTTCACTAAGCTGCTCCGATACTTGTCCACATTCTTCAATATCCACGCCTCCGGTCTTATCGATAAAGACGCGCAAAAACCAATTCTTACCCTCTTTTTTGTACTCTACATCAACTAATTCAAGATTTAATTGTTCTAAAATAGGTTTAACTAATTGTTGTGTTACGGCTGTAATGTCTTGACTCAACTGGAATCCCTCCTTGAGCTGATTTCATTTCTGGTTTGGTAATGACATTACGAACTAAATAGAGTCGAAACGAAACCGCTATGAATAATCATAGCGGCTTACGAGAAAAACTTTACGAACATGCGCTTAAAATATACGAAAGAGTGGGTTTCCCCACTCTTCCGGCCGTTCTTATCGCTCTTGTCACCATAAAAAATATACCACAGTTTCCGTTATAATGCAATACAACCTAAAATAGAGAAAGCTGGTTCTCTTCAGGCATGCCTTCTAAGCACCCCTGGGTGTCCAAATATTCAAGAACTGTCTTAGAAATGCGGCTCCGTTCACGAAGGTCCTGTTTTGAAAGAAATTCTCCTTCTTTCCTTGCATTTACTATATTAATCGCTGCATTTGTTCCTAAACCGTCTACGGCATTAAATGGCGGCACTAAATTATTACCGTCAACTAAGAAGTCGGTTGCACTTGAGTGATAAAGATCAACAGGTTTAAAGCCGTATCCCCTCTCACACATTTCCAACGAGATCTCAAGCACGGTCATTAAGTTTTTTTCTTTCGGTGTTGCATCTAAACCCTTAGCCTGAATTTCTTCAAGGCGTTTACTGATAGCTTCTGAACCTTTAATCATTGTTTCAAGCTCAAAGTCACCAGCCCGCACAGTGAAGTAAGCGGCATAGAAATATATAGGATAATGGACTTTAAAATAAGCAATCCGCACAGCCATCAAAACGTAAGCTGCGGCGTGAGCTTTAGGGAACATATATTTGATCTTCTTACAGGAATCGATGTACCAGTCGGGTACACCATGTTTTTTCATTTCTTCGATCCATTCATCCTGCAGGCCTCTTCCTTTTCTTACAAACTCCATAATCTTAAAAGCAAGAGAAGGATCCAGTCCTTTGTGCATGAGATAAACCATTATATCATCACGACAACCAATAACTTCAGGCAGGGTGCAGATGCCATCATTTATTAACTGCTCTGCATTTCCAAGCCACACATCTGTCCCGTGGGAAAGTCCGGATATGATGACCAGCTCTGCAAAAGTTTTAGGCTTTGTATCTTCAAGCATTTGACGGACGAAACGCGTTCCGAATTCAGGAACACCTAGTGTTCCCGTTTTACACATAATTTGATCAGCCGTTACTCCAAGCGCTTCCGGTCCGCTGAAGATTTTCATTACTTCGGGGTCATCCACAGGGATCTCTTTTTGGTCGATGCCGCTGAGATCCTGTAGCATTCTTATCACCGTCGGATCATCGTGCCCGAGAATATCAAGCTTCAGCAGGTTATCATGAATAGAATGGAAATCAAAATGAGTCGTTTTCCATTCCGATTTTGTATCATCAGCCGGGTATTGAATTGGCGAAAAGTCAAATATATCCATATCGTCCGGCACGACAATGATGCCTCCAGGGTGCTGCCCTGTCGTTCTTTTTACTCCAGTGCAACCTTGAACGAGACGGTCGACCTCTGCATTTTTATATTGAAGCTGATGATCTCCTGCATAGCCTTTTACATAACCATACGCCGTTTTCTCAGCAATTGTGCCAATCGTTCCTGCACGATAAACGTTCTCTTCTCCAAACAATACTTTAGTATAGTTATGGGCCTTAGGCTGGTATTCTCCTGAGAAGTTTAAATCAATATCAGGGACTTTATCTCCCTTGAACCCCAGAAACGTTTCAAACGGAATATCTTGTCCATCTTTCTTATACGCCGTACCACATTGAGGACAATCCTTTTCCGGTAAGTCAAACCCACTCCCGACCGAGCCATCTGTGAAAAATTCGTGATGACAGCATGACGGGCATACGTAATGAGGCGGAAGAGGGTTCACTTCAGTAATATCGGTCATCGTCGCAACAAACGATGAACCTACCGACCCGCGTGAACCTACGAGGTAACCATCTTCTAAAGATTTTGTTACAAGTTTCTGCGAAATCAAATAAATGACAGCGAAGCCATGACCGATAATACTGGCCAGCTCCTTCTCCAAACGTTTTTCTACGAGTTCAGGCAGTTCATCTCCATATAAGCTTTTTGCCTTATTATAGGACATTTCTCTAATCTCTTGATCTGCTCCTTCAATATTAGGGGTGTAGAGATCATCTTTTACGGGCGTAATTACATCAATACGGTCATTAATAAGGTGAGTGTTAGTTACTACGATTTCTTCCGCCTTATTATTACCTAAAAATGAGAACTCCTCAATCATTTCATTCGTCGTTTTAAAATGTACATCTGGAAGGGTTTGACGATTCAATGGATTCCCGTTTTGAGAAGAAATTAATATTTGACGGTACTGTTTATCATGAGGCTCTAAATAATGTACATTGCCAGTCGCTGTTACTGTTTTATTTAAACGTTCTCCTATTTTCACTACTTTTTTTAAGATGTCATAGATTTGGGCTTGGTTTTGTACCAGGTCCTTCTCTAATAAATGATAGTAATTGCCCGGTGGCTGTACTTCTATAAAATCATAATAGGAAGCTGTTTTTTCTGCTTCTTCTTCAGATTTCTGCATGGCAGCTTCAAAAACTTCACCCTTATCACATCCAGAACCGACCAGGATACCTTCCCTCAGTTTTGACAGCCGCGAACGGGGGATACGGGGAACTCTATAAAAATAATTAACGTGAGACTCTGAAACCAGTCTGTAAATATTCTTCAACCCAGTTGTATTAGCAGCTAACAGCGTAACATGGGAAGGTCTTGAACGTTGATATGCTTTACCTTCACCCATATAATCATTCAAGTTCCTATGATTCCTTATTCCACGCTCGAAAGCTTTCTTAAGAAGCTTCCACAACAAATAGCCGGTAGCTTCGGCATCATAAATTGCACGGTGGTGCTGAGTAAGCTCTATATCAAACTTCTTACATAGTGTGTTTAATCGGTGATTCTTCAACTCAGGCACTAAAAAGCGGGCAAGCTCCAGCGTATCAATTACCGGATTTACCGCCTTACCCAGGTCTATTCTCTGAAACCCTGTATTTAAAAATCCCATGTCAAAGCTGGCATTATGCGCTACTAAAATATCATTACCCATCCATTTATGAAAATCTATTAGGACATCTTCAATTTCCGGTGCGTCTTTCACATGATCATCTGTTATTCCCGTCAGATCTATCGTCGTCTGAGATAAGGTCTGGTGAGGATTCGCAAAGGATTCAAAACGGTCAATAATTTCCCCGTCTTTCACCTTGACAGCTGCTAATTCGATAATTTTATCGTACACAGCTGAAAGACCTGTAGTTTCAACGTCAAACACGACATAGACATCATTCTCTAAATCTCGATCCTGTTCCTCATATGCGATTGGCACTCCATCGTCTACCAGGTTAGCTTCCATGCCGTAAATAATTTTCACACCATGTTTTTCCCCGGCAGAGTGTGCTTCTGGATACGCCTGTGCCACCGCGTGATCAGTAATCGCTATCGCTTCATGTCCCCACTTTCCTGCTTGGGCTACTAGACGTGAGGCAGAGACAGGAGCATCCATCTGACTCATCGTAGTATGGGCGTGAAGCTCAATCCGTTTTTGACCCTCTTGAGCTTCATCGTTTCTCAGTGTAGGGGTTATTTCGTTAATATCATTTGCCATCATCGTTAATTCACTGGTGAAATTATCTGTTTGAATGCTGCCGCGGGCTTTAATCCACATCCCCTTTTGCACCTGCTTAAAGAGCTCAGGATGATCATCCCCCCGCGAGAACATCTTAATAGAGAATGAATCAGTGTAATCCGTAGCTTTAAGAAGTAACAAGTGACGTCCCGAACGGAGTTCTTTAATATCAACATCAAATACATACCCTTGAACCGTCTTTCTTCTTTCTTCTTCAAGCAGGGTTTCCATTGGCTCAGCATCCTCCTGAATTTTGTAACCAATTTCAAGAGGCCCTTTTGGTTTGTGGTCTTCCCTTTCTTTAGCACGTTCTTCCTGGTCTTTTACCGCTTTTTGAACAATCAGTTTATCCTCTTGCTGCCGCTGTTCTTGAAACTTTTTAAGCTCTTCGTGTTCTTCCTTAACTCGTGTGTTGAGAAGCAATGAAGGAAGTCCTGACTGAACACAGAAACTTTGCAGTGGCAGTTCCAGCTTTTTCTTTACCGCATGACTTTCTGCTAAGTTCCTACAGGTTAACATAATCTTATTTCCGTTAACTTCGGGTGTTTGTTCAATAAGTAAGTCCTTATACCCTGGTGTTAAACCACTTAATGATTGAATGAAATGCTTCCAGTATTCACAAAGGTCATCTGTACTCAACGTTTGATCATTAGATTCAATCGTCCAGTCTATCGCAGCCAGAGATTGAAAAGTGTTTAATAATTTACTCGTAAAAAGCTGATAGACTGAAGGCGGCAGAGGTTTATCCAATTGAAATAAAAAATGCCATTTCTTTTCTGTTTTATAAACCGTCAGCTTTAACAACCTGCTGTTTTCGAAGTGGGGCTGAATTAATTCTTGAGGAAATTGGATTTGTTCCAACAAATAATGCATTTTGTCTTGATTGCTCACATCCAATGTAATTCCTTCCTCTCTGGACCAGGGTCCTTTTCTTTCGAACAAATATATACCCTTGCCTATTAAAGCAAGGGTACCTTTATTCTCTCTATTTATTATTAAACCATTGTCGAACAGTGTCAATAATATCTGACTGGTTTATTTCATCTTGCTTACCTGATTGACGTTCTTTAACTTCTACAATTCCTTCAGCGGCACGTTTACCGACAGTAATTCTTAAAGGAATTCCAAACAAGTCGCTGTCTGCAAACTTCACTCCTGCTCTTTCTTTCCGGTCATCATATAATACTTCAATTCCTGAAGAAAGAAGCAGCTCATACAACTCATCAGCCAGCTGTTTTTGGTCATCTTTTTTAGGATTCAGCGAAAGCAGATGAACTTGGTATGGAGCAATATGAGCAGGCCACGTAATTCCATTTTCATCATGATACTGTTCCACAATAGCAGCCACTGTTCTCGAAACTCCAATGCCGTACGAACCCATAACCATTGTTTGTGATTTCCCCTGGTCATCCAAATAGGAAGCATTCATATTCTCCGCATAAAATGTACCTAATTTGAATACATGGCCAACTTCGATTCCGCGGGCAAATTTAATTAAGCCTTGTCCGTCCGGTGAAGGATCTCCTTCTTCAATAAAGCGTAAATCCGCATAGGCTTTTACTTTAAAATCCCGTTTAGGGGTTACATTGATATAGTGATAACCTTCTTTATTTGCACCGCATGTTACATTAACCAGCTTCTCAACAGCATAATCGCCAATGACTTCCACTTCCTCAGGCACATCTACAGGGCCCAGTGACCCAAAGCCTGTGCCTAACAGCTGCCGTGTTTCCTCTTCTGTTGCCAGTTCAACAATGTCAGCATCATAGAAATTCTTCAGCTTGATATCGTTCGTTTCGTGGTCGCCCCGGGTCACTACCATTACAAACCGCTCATCCACTTTAAACATGATCGATTTTAAGCCTTGATTTAAATCGTGACCCAGATAATCGGCCACTTCCTGCATCGTTTTTTGGTCCGGCGTCTCTTTTTTCTCTAAATTCAGAGGGGTTTCATTCGATTCAGGATAATCTAAGACGACTGGTGCCATTTCAATGTTAGCTGCGTAATCAGACGTGTCGGAGTAAGCAATAACGTCTTCGCCGACTTCCGAAAGCACCATAAACTCATGAGTATCTTTTCCACCCATCTGCCCGGAATCAGCAATAACTGCCCGGAAATCGAGACCACACTTTTCAAATACCTTTGAGTAGGCGTTAAACATTTGAGTATAGCTTTCATCAAGACTCTCAAACGACTCATTGAATGAGTAAGCATCCTTCATCAGAAATTCACGGCCGCGAAGAAGACCGAAGCGTGGACGTCTTTCATCCCTGAATTTATTTTGAATCTGATAGACCATTAATGGTAAACGTTTGTAGCTCTTAATAGAATCGCGCACTATGCTCGTAATAACTTCTTCATGGGTGGCACCCAATGCAAACTCTCTTTCATGGCGATCGTGAAGACGCATTAACTCTGATCCGTACGTATTCCACCTCCCGCTTTCCTGCCAGAGCTCAGCGGGCTGCAGAGCAGGCATCATTAATTCATGGGCTCCTGCCTTGTCCATCTCTTCACGTACAATATCTTCTACCTTTCTTAGAACCCGTTTTCCTAATGGCAGGAAGCTGTAAACACCTGAAGCGATCTGTCTTATGTAGCCTGCACGTACGAGCAGCTGATGACTTTTTATTTCAGCATCTGCCGGGTTTTCTTTTAAGGTAGGTATTAACATTTGGCTTTGTTTCATTTTTTCACACCCCAATTTGTATTAGAAATAAAAAAAGAAGGCCCTGGAGCAGAATGAGAGCTGCATTTCTCCCCCTGCTCCCGAGCCTGTTCATTAAAGAAATAATCGTTGAATATCGTTCCACGTAACAACCAGCATTAACAGCATGAGTAAGGCAAAGCCAACAAAGTGGACAATTCCTTCTTTCTGCGGGTCGATTGGTTTGCCGCGGACTCCCTCTAAACCGACAAATAGTAAACGTCCCCCATCTAATGCCGGCAGAGGCAGAAGATTAATAATCCCCAGGTTCACGCTTAGTATGGCCATCCACATTACAAAATTAGTTAATCCTGTTTGAACAACCTGGTCCGTTGCATCATAAATACCTACAGGGCCTGAGAGCATATCAAGTGAAAACTGACCGGTAACGAGCATTCCAAGATTGGTTAAAATCAGGGTTCCCCATTCATAAGTTTGAGTAAAGCCGAAGGTCAGCTTTTTAGCTATCGAATCTTCAAAAGCACGAGCTACTCCCACCTGTCCGATTTCCATATCGCCTTCTTCCAGCTTATCAGGAGTCACGGTCAGGTTATTGGTCTCCCCATCTCTTGAAATCGTTAGAGTTACTTCCTCTTCAGGATGTTCTCTTACAATGGTTGTAAACTCTTCCCATGTAGATACGTTCTCGTTGTTGACCGCTACTACTTCATCTCCAGGCTGCAGACCCGCCTGTTCAGCAGGTGATTCCTGCTGAATTTCCCCAATTAATGCTTTTTCTGCAGGCACTCCCTGAATAAAGCCTAGAATCATAAATAAAACGATTGCTAAAACAAAATTCATGAGCGGACCGGCAAATAACTGCATGGCTCGTTGAGGTACTGTTTTTGAAGCAAATTGGCGGTCATAAGGAGCAATTTGTGTTTCCTTTTCATCAACGACAAACATGGCTTTAGGATCGACATCGAAATAAAGCTTCTCTTCTTCATCGATCTCATAGCCTTCGATAATTAATCGATGGTCCAAATCCGCCTTCTCCACTTCTATTACACGTGCATTTGGATGCTTCGATTTGTTATTAACGATAATTTTACTAACTTTCCCCGAATCATTAAATTCTAAGCCAATGTGATGCCCCGCTTTTAATTCAATGATTTCAGGATCTTCCCCAGCCACTCTTACATAACCGCCTATTGGTAATAAACGAATTGTATAAAGTGTTTCGTTTCTTGTAAAAGCAAAGATTTTCGGTCCAAAACCGATTGCAAACTCTCTAGCAAGCATTCCTGCACGTTTGGCAAAAATGAGATGCCCCCACTCATGTACAAACACGAGTAAGCCGAACATGAGTACAAACGCAATCACTGTAGTCAAATGAAGCACCTTCCTTTTATTTTAAATGGCTGCGGACTCTTTCCCTGGTAGTCTTGTCTATAGATAGTATGGTTGATAAGTCAGGGGTATGAATGACTCGGTGGTTATTCAGCTCTCTTTCGATCAGCTGTTCAATTTCTAAAAACGAAATTTGGTTATTTAAAAACAGCTGAACCGCTTCTTCATTAGCTGCATTGAGTACTGTAGTCATTGTACCACCCTGAATCCCTGCCTCGTAAGCCATTCGTAAACAAGGAAACCTCTCCATATCCATTTTTTCAAAATGTAATGATGCAATCTCTTCTAGGTTAAGCTGTTTCGTTACAGGCAGATTTAATCGATCTGGATATGTTAACGCATATTGAATTGGAACCTTCATATCAGGCGTACCTAATTGTGCCATAACGCTTCTGTCAACGAATTCAACCATAGAGTGGATCACACTTTCTCTATGAAGAATAACATGAATTTGCTCATATGGCACCCCAAATAACCAATGGGCTTCGATGACTTCTAAGCCTTTATTCATCATAGACGCAGAATCGATAGTAATTTTTGCCCCCATGCTCCAGTTCGGATGGTTTAAAGCATCTTTAACGGTAACTCCTCTTAATTCTTCACGAGACTTATCACGGAAACTTCCGCCTGAAGCGGTGATGATCAGCTTGTGAATATCTTTCGTATTCTCACCATTCAAAGACTGATAAATCGCCGAGTGCTCACTATCGACAGGAAGCAGTTCTACACCATGTTTTTTTGCAGCCTCCATAACTAAGTGGCCGGCCGTCACCAGTGTCTCTTTGTTTGCAATAGCAATCGACTTCTTCGCTTCTATAGCTTTAAGAGTAGCGGGAAGGCCGACACTGCCCATGACAGCATTTACTACTACATCAACAGAATCGGCAACAGAGGCTTCAATTAAACCTCCTGTTCCACTTAAAATCGCAGGCTTAGTAATTTCTTTTTCCAGTTCACTTTTTGCTACTTCATCCTGAACTACAACAATTTCCGGCTCGAATTCCTGAATAAGTGGAACAGCTTCTTTTATATTCCTGCCAAAAGCCATGGCATATAAAGAAAATTCTTCTTTGTGCAGGCGAAGCACATCGAGCGTCTGCAGTCCAATTGACCCCGTTGCCCCCAGCAATGCAATCTGCTTCATACTAATCCCCCTGGCGCACTATTTTCAAACAAGCTTCTGCTCTTTGATTCTATTTATTGTGCATTACTTTAATTTGCGATAAATCCGATTAAATGTAATATGGGAAGCATAAAAATTAAGCTGTCAAACCTGTCCAGCACTCCCCCGTGTCCTGGTAAGATATTCCCGGAATCCTTCACAGCATAGTGTCGTTTAAATGCTGATTCAACAAGATCACCAATTTGACCTGCTACTGAAATGATGACAGTTACAAGTAAAACAACAATCATGGAGGAATGAACAGGTTCTACAAGTTGAAAAATAAAGGCTACTACACAAGCCAGTGCAATTCCTCCTATGGAACCTTCAATGGTTTTCTTCGGGCTGATTTGCGGCCATAATTTCCTTTTTCCGAATGCGCGGCCAAATATATATGCACCTGTATCCGTAGCCCACACCACAAATAACGCATAGAAAATGTATTCTAAATCAGCATCTCTCGTTTCGATTAAATAATAAAAGCCCATTCCTACATAAAAAGCAGAAATGATAAGAAAACCTGCATCATCAAAGGTAAACCGATTTTTAACGAGAACTGTATAACTGAGCAGAATCAGTACGGCCAGCAATGTTATTTCCGCCTTCGTAATCGGCAGGCTGAAGCCTGTAAACATACCTTCCTTGTACATTAGTGACCACAACAAAAATAAAGTGATTCCTGAAGCAATAGAATACCTGGCTATCTTCTTCATTCTCATTAGTTCAAATATAGCTATACTTGCAATTAAATAGACAAACAGCTGAAATGGCAGACCGCCTAATATTACAATAGGTAAAAAAATGAGTGCTGCAACGACTGCTGTAATGGTTCTTTGTTTCATTATACATTCACACCTTAAATTCCGCCGTAACGACGCTTCCTATTTTGATAGTCATAAAGGGCTTTTTCAAAATGGCTTTCATCAAAGTCCGGCCAGAAGACTTCTGTAAACCAGAATTCTGAATAAGCGAGCTGCCATAATAAAAAGTTGCTGAGCCTCTGCTCCCCGCTGGTTCTAATAAGTAAGTCCGGCTCAAGAAGTTTTGAAGTATACAAATGAGAAGTAAACATTTCTTCAGTAACATCCTCTGCCGAAATGGTTCCCTTTTCTACATTTTCTGCAATTTCCTTAACTGCATGCACCATTTCATAACGACTTCCATAATTTAATGCAAAGTTTAAAATCAGCCCGTCATTAGTTGACGTTTTCTCCACAGCATCCTTTATCGCTTTTTGAGTATGAGCCGGCAGCAGTGTAACATCACCAATGGTTTGCACTTGGACATTCCTCTCAATTAGTTCAGGTAAATATGTACCTAAAAAGTCAACAGGAAGCTTCATAAGAAAGTCAACTTCATTTTTCGGACGCTTCCAATTTTCCGTAGAAAACGCATAAAGAGTAAGGATCTCAACCCCAAGATCGGAAGCATGGCGTACTATTTTTTTGACGACACTCATCCCCTCTTTATGACCAGCAATACGAGGCATTCCTCTATTTTTAGCCCATCGACCATTTCCATCCATTATGATCGCAACATGTTTTGGGATATGATCATAGTCTAATCCCAGGGTTCGGTTTATCGTCTGTTTTTTATTTTTTGAAAATGGAAACTTGATTGGCATGAATAAATCCTCCAGTTCGATGGCTCCATTATATTATTATATACTATTATCCTACAACATGCTGCCGGTCTCTTAAAGAGGATTTAAGAAATGCTTAAGTGACGCCTTGGAAGCAGAGAGATTGGCAAAACAAAAGCCGCACTGCCTATCCAGCAACAGTGCGGCTGTTTAAAACTTCAGCGTGTTTCAGCAGTCCTTATCTTGAAACTTCTTTAAAACGCATGATCAAGAAGTTAGACTTCCAACATTTCTGCTTCTTTAGCTTTAGCTAATTTGTCGATTTCAGCAATGTTTTGATCTGTTACTTTTTGTACATCTTCTTGAGATGAACGAAGATCGTCTTCAGTTAAATCTCCGTCTTTTTGTAGTTTTTTCAATTGATCATTGGCTTCACGCCTAATGTTACGTACTTGAACTTTGGCTTCTTCAGAATATTTACCGACTACTTTAACCAGGTCTTTACGACGCTCTTCAGTTAAAGCAGGGATGTTAATTCTTACTACGTTTCCATCACTTGATGGAGAAAGGCCAAGGTCTGCTTTTTGAATCGCTTTTTCAATTTCAGAAATAGCTGTTTTATCAAATGGTGTAATTACAAGTAAACGTGGTTCTGGAGCTGACACTTGAGCCAGCTGCTTCAACGGAGTAGCTGCGCCATAATAATCGACGTACACATTGTCAAGAAGTGAAGGATTCGCCCTTCCTGCTCTTACAGTAGCTAATTGTCTTGAAAAAGCTTGTACGGCTTGTTCCATTTGTTGCTTAGTTTCGTTAATCACAGAGTCAGACATGATTATTTCCCCCTTACAATCGTTCCAATATTTTCGCCCATTACAGCTTTCTTAATGTTACCTTCTTCTGTAATAGAGAATACCAGTAAATCAATGTCGTTGTCCATACATAATGAAGAAGCAGTGGAATCCATTACCCCTAACCCTTCATTTAATACTTCCAAATATGACACTTTATCGTATTTCTTAGCATCTTCATTTACTTTAGGATCATCTGAATAAACGCCGTCCACATTGTTTTTTGCCATTAAAATCACATCTGCTTCGATTTCCGCAGCCCTTAACGCAGCTGTCGTATCAGTTGAAAAATAAGGATTTCCGGTTCCTGCTGCAAAAATGACAACACGTTTCTTTTCTAGATGTCGTATAGCCTTTCTTCGAATATAAGGCTCTGCAACCTGTCTCATTTCAATTGAGGTCTGCACTCTCGTAGGTATCCCGATATTCTCTAAACTATCTTGAAGCGCTAAAGAATTCATGACAGTTGCCAGCATCCCCATATAATCAGCATTAGCACGGTCCATACCCATTTCACTGCCGACTTTACCGCGCCATATATTGCCGCCACCGACAACTACTGCTACTTCCACACCTAATTCAGCTACTTCTTTTACTTGTTGAGTAATGGACTTAATGACGCCCGGTTCAATCCCGAAGCCATTTTCCCCACTTAGAGCTTCACCACTAAGTTTTAATACAATTCGTCGATAGCGCGCTGTAGTCATAGAAACCTCCATTTATTCCCTGTTCTTTCATCATGGCTACGAATCTTAATCTCTATGTAGCTCGAGGAGAACTTTTTTAAAATAGGGAACACTCCGTGTCCCCTATTCCTTTATCTATTATTTTTTAACCTGGCTCATTACTTCATCAGCAAAGTTCTCTTCACGCTTCTGCATACCTTCTCCAACTTCAAAGCGAACGAACCCGTTAACTTCACCGCCGGCAGCAGCTACATACTTCTTCACTTTTTGATCAGGATCTTTAACAAAATCCTGTTCAAGCAGGCAAATTTCCTGGAAAAATTTATTAAGGCGGCCTTCAACCATTTTTTCTACAATGTTTTCAGGCTTTCCTTCATTAAGAGCTTGTGTTTTAAGTGTTTCACGCTCAGCATTTACTTCTTCCTCAGGAATTTCATCACGGGAAACGTAACGAGGATTAACAGCTGCAACATGCATAGCAACGTCTTTAGCAGCTGCTTCATCTGCAGACCCTTCAAGAACAGTTAATACGCCAATGCGTCCACCCATGTGAGTGTAGGCACCAAAAGCGTCGTTATCTGTTTTTTCTTTAATTACAAAACGACGAAGAGAGATTTTTTCTCCGATTTTAGCTACTACATCAGTAATATAGTCGTTTAATTTATTTCCTTCACCATGCAGCTTCTGCTCTAAAGCTTCTTCAAGATCTGCAGGCTTTTGTGTAACCAGGTGCTTACCAAGCTCTTGAAGCAGACTTTGGAATTGGTCATTCTTTGTAACGAAATCTGTTTCACAGTTTACTTCGAATAAAGCAGCCGTATTTCCTTCTACTACGATATGCGCTGAACCTTCTGCTGCAATACGGTCAGCTTTCTTCTGAGCTTTAGAAATTCCTTTTTCACGAAGCCACTCAAGAGCTTTCTCCATATTACCATCAGTTTCAGTCAGTGCTTTTTTACAGTCCATCATACCTGCGCCGGTTTTTTCGCGAAGTTCTTTTACCATTTTTGCATTAATAGCCATAGTTATAGCCTCCTTAAGTATTCTAGCTTTAAAAAAGGTGATAAAAGGTATTCCCCCTTATCACCTCTTGACCACATCAATTACTCTTCTACGGATTCTACTGCTTCTTCTTCAACTTCCGCCTCTTGAACTTCTTCAGTTTCTTCACCTTGTTTCGCTTCAAGAACAGCGTCAGCCATTTTAGCTGTAAGCAATTTAACCGCACGAATTGCATCATCGTTAGCTGGAATTACATAGTCGATTTCATCTGGATCACAGTTTGTATCAACAATTCCAACTACCGGAATATTAAGTTTATGTGCTTCAGCAATTGCAATGCGCTCTTTACGAGGGTCGATGACAAACATTGCATCTGGAATTGAAGTCATTTCTTTAATACCGCCCAGGAATTTCACAAGACGATCTTTTTCTTTCAACAGATCAACTACTTCTTTTTTAGGAAGTACATCAAATGTACCATCTTCTTCCATGCGCTCAATGTCTTTCAAGCGGTTAATACGCTTGCGGATGGTTTGGAAGTTCGTTAGTGTTCCACCTAACCAGCGTTGGTTAATGTAGTACATGCCGCAGCGGTTGGCTTCGTCACGAACCGTATCCTGCGCCTGCTTCTTCGTACCAACGAAAAGAATGTTACCGCCATCAGCGGCTACTTGACGTACGTAGTTAAATGCTTCATCTACCTTCTTAACCGTTTTTTGCAGGTCGATGATGTAAATTCCGTTACGCTCAGTGAAGATGTATTTTTTCATCTTCGGATTCCAGCGACGGGTTTGGTGTCCAAAATGAACACCAGCTTCTAAAAGCTGTTTCATTGAAATAACAGACATTAGTAAATCCTCCTAAATGGTTTTTTTAGTATCCTCCACCTTTATCATCTTTCGATCTCAACTCTATTTAATAGAGCAACCTGAGAAGGAAATTAAAAGGTGTGTGTATTGACACCGTCAGTAAATATACCATAATCACCATTCTCAATCAAGTAGATCCATTTAATTTCTTTTATGAAATTTAACGATTAACTGCGTCTCCGTGATACCTAAGTTCAGCTTTTTAGCTATATCATTTATTGAATGTCCTCTATTATGTAAAGAAATCACTTTTGATTGTGGAGACAATTGATACTCCGGCTCATCATTCTCAGGCTCAGGCGGCGTATATTCTTCCTGTTGTTTCCCTGCACCCTCACCGGCGCGAAAGGAAGTACTTGTCAATTTAGATTCCAGCCGCTTATTCTCTTCCTTAATCTCGAGAAGATAAGAGGAGAACAGGTCTTCGATCTCACGTGCGACTTCCTGCTGCCTCAGTTCTATTTCTTCAGACTTCTTTACCTTTGTAAAAATAGTAAAAAGTGCATATATTAATAATCCATCAACAATAAAACTTATAATTAATAAAAAGTATATCATCTTTTCATCCTCTATTACATTTTACGTTTCAGCATCGAAAAGGGGAGACTCTCCGGTGCACCACACTGCAAGCAGGTTACTCTTATTTAAAACTATCATAGCTTTTCTTCTCAAATCGGGAGCTTTAATAGAAGAACCAACTATGAAGGAACGCTCTTGCTTCTTTACCAAGTTTCATAACAGCAATTAAAAACAGTCTGAGTTTTAAATGTCTTCAATTATAACTTCGAAATCTTCCGTCCTTACTATAACATGCTGATATGTACGTAATGTTTTTCGTATATATTTGCCGAAAGCTAACTCAACATTTCCAAACAGAGAGCCGCTCACTTTAATTTTTGATTGATTTAAATCCCCTATTGCCGACTCAAGATGCATTAGTTGTCCTTCTAAATCTTCTATCTGTTCACGAATCACCTGAGTAGAGTTCCTTTGGCGCAGATGGGTAATCCGTTCTTTGACTGATAAACCTCCAGCCTTTTGCATTTTGACTTCTAACATCCTGCCTATCTTCACAAGCTTGCTAAGTTCGTATTGTTTATCAGCAAGCTGCTTAATCAACTTGTTTTTCCTTCGTTCCACTTGAATATTGGTTCCGATAGACAAAGAGGTTGCTGTATTCATTCGATTGCCTGCATCTTTAGCTTCAATAGAATGTCCAGCTGAAATCGTTCCTCCAATAATATTTCCGGTGAGGCAGGATACAGACTGTTTTGCCACGCAGTGACTGTGAAGTATAGAATACTGTACCAATATATCACCACCAGCCTCCACATTAGCCTGGTTCAAATAGCCTGCTCTTATATCTCCTTCCGCACTAATTAGGCTTTTATCCAGTCCAGAGACCCCTTCGCTTATATGTATGGACCCTCCGGCTCGTAATTCTGCTCCTTCAACTAAGCCGTGTACAGAAATGTCTCCTCCTGCTGCCACTTTAAAGCCTGTTGGTACATTACCTCGAATGATAACTGAACCAATAAAATCAAGGTTACCAGTAGAAAGGTCAACATCACCCTTAACCTCGTATAATGGCTGGACGCTTATTCTATAATTCTGATAGTTAAGCTGCCCGTTAATCTCTGAGTAAAACGCACGATCTTTGTATATTACGTTTTTCCCAGCTTTTACTTTCGATTCCCTTCCGTCCCGGGCCGGCACTTCTTCACCTAAAACATTAACCCCGGCAGCTCCGGCTATTGGTTCCTTAAGCACAGCAAGCTTTTCCCCTTCGCAGACTGAAGGAATATTAATAACGTCTCTAAAGTCATTCTTTCCCTCCACCTTCACTTCAGGTTGATAATTCACTTCAAAAATAATCCGTCCATCTATCCCCTCAACAGGGTCTTTCCCGACGGCAACTACTTCTTTAGACTGTCGATCGGAATTTCTATTAGAAACAAGCCTGTGAATAGTTTCTTCATGTATTCCAAAACCAACACCTTCACGATGCAACGTCTCAAGAATTAAATTCCTGGATACTTCTTCATACCCAGCCGAAAGTTCAAAATAAGCTTCCATTCGGTCCCTGGATAATGTGACTTTACCGATTTCTTTTGGTTCCTTAATATTTTCCAGCAGACTCCCCTCCCTTTTTAACTAACAATGTCAATGAGAGAATTGCGAAGTTTAAATAATGCTTTAGCATGAATTTGTGAAATTCTGGAGGTTGTTAATTCCATAATTTCTCCAATTTCAGTCAGAGTCAATTCTTTTGTGTAAAACAAACTTACGACCAGCTGCTCTTTCTCGTTCAGCTGCTCGATTTGATTTGCCAGTTCCTGGTAGTTTTCTTTTTTAACGATATTTTCAGATGGTGATAATGCGGAATAATCAGGTATGGAGTAGCCAATTCCTTCTTTGTTTTCTTCCTTTCCGTCTTTAGGTTTCTCTTCCATAGACAGCACATTAGCAAATAATGAATCTTTTATCACTTCTTCTACTTCCATAGGAGTCATAGATGTTTTTTCAGCGATTTCATAAGAAGTGGGAGGTCTTTTTAGAGATTGTTCTAGTTCTTCAGCGGCCGTCTCGATTTTCTTTGATTTATCTCTTACAGATCTTGGTAGCCAGTCTTCTTTACGTAGTCCATCAATAATCGAACCTCTGATTCTAAAAGATGCATAAGTATCAAACTTCAAATCACGACTTAGATCAAATTTTCTCAGAGCATCATACAACCCAAGTAAACCAAGACTTCTTACATCCTCTTTACTCACACTTTTTGGCAAATGTGCAGATATTCTTTGAACATGAAAACTGACTAAATATTCGTACACTTGAACTAATTCATTTGCCGCTTCACTACTTCCATTGTTCACCCATTCTTCCCACAACTCGCTTTCCTGTGTTACAGAACTCCTCATCGTACCCCTCCTTACCCTTTAAATACCAGAAGTTTAGTTCGACTGCACAAGGTCATATATTCTTTTCTCCCATATGAATAGTTTTCACATTAAGAACACAGCTCACCGGATCAAACTCAATGGTCCTGCCATTGTCACCGCCAGTATCTTCCGCTGCAAGCATAATTCCAAGTTCGCTTAACCTGCTCTTTACAGCTTCTATGTTTCGAGGTCCAATTCTCATTAACTCGCTCTTTGAATGAAACTGAAACATTTGAGATCCTCCTGCAATCTTTGCACGCAGCCTGGAAGAAGCCGCTCCTGCTTTAATGAGCTTGTTCCGCAGTGCTGCAATTCCAGTATCAGCAAATTTCGCCGGGTTAACATATTGGTTCTTGCTCATCTCAGAGTTTGGAAGCATAACGTGGACCATTCCCGCTATTGAACGATCAGCGTCATAGATAACTACCCCCATGCAAGAGCCAAGACCTGCAGTTCTTATTACCCCTGGAGCCGATGTAATTTTCATTTCAGCTATTCCGACTTTTACAATTGTTCTAACATTATCCCTCACTGGTTACTCCCTCAGAACGAAACAATGCATCGTAAAATAAGGGATCAGGAAATAATAAGAAAACTCCATGAACTTGTTCAGCCTGATCCACTATAAGCACTGTTTCGATAACTAGTGCCTGGTCTGAATGCTTAGAAAGTTCTATCAAGCCGGTGCTCAACACAGCACCCACCATATCGTTAATTACTACGGGCACTGAAGGAAAAAGCTCCAACCGAGTGAAATCGGCGAGACTTGATAAATATGAACCGGCTATAATATTTCCTATTTCCTCCAATGCAGACTGCCGCAGATCAAGCGTATTACTTAAATCACCTAACAGCAGCGTTAAAAATAATTCGGCTCGGTTCGGAGCAAGCGCAAAGAACATGCTCCCTGGTGCCTCACCTTCAATTCGCAATGAAATAATAGTCATTTCTTCCGCCGCACCGCCTGCGCTCTCCATAACTTCATCGAATCCTGCAATTTGAATGGAAGGAACCGACATGGCTATCGGTATATTTAATAATGAAGAAAGCGAGGCAGCAGCATTTCCAGCACCGATATTCCCCACTTCTTTAAGTAAATCCAGCTGAATAGGACAAAATGAATCCTGAAAAGGAATACAATCAGTCTTCAATTTCTTCTATCTCTTTCATTTCATCAACAGAGAGTACTTTCGATAAGTCTAAAAGGATAAATAGACGCTGTTCGACTTTAACAACACCACTGACATATCCTGCTTCCACTGAATCAATTACCTCTGGCGGCGGCTCAATTGCATCAACCTCAAAATCTAATACATCATTTGCTGCATCAACAATCAAACCGACATCCATATTTTCAATGGCTGCAATAATGATACGGGTATTGTCATTGGATGCATAGTTTTCTATACCAAACCTCTTACGTAAATCAATAATTGGAGTAACCACCCCTCGCAGGTTAATTACTCCTTCTACAAAAGGAGCGGTACGAGGTACTCTGGTGATATGCATGACTCTTTCTATTGAGCCGACTTGATGAACGGGAATTGCATACTCCTCGCGGCCAAGTTGAAAAACGATAACCTTCATTGTCTTACTTTCTGCTATCATGTTGACTGCCTCCCTTATTTTATTAAAGCATTAACATCCAGAATCAAAGCTACCTGACCATCCCCTAGAATGGTAGCACCGGAAATAGCGAATACACCTGATAAATATTCACCTAAAGATTTCAGCACTACCTCCTGCTGTCCAATAAAAGAATCTACTACTAATCCAGCCATTTTGTTCCCTTTTCGAACCATTACAATGGAATAGTACCCGTCTTCATCCAGTTCATCTGGCACCTCAAGCACATTTTTCAGAAAAACAAGAGGTACTACGCTTCCTCTAAAGTCAATCACTTCTTTATTATGAGCTCTAAGAATGTCTGATTTATTTATGATCGCCGTTTCAATGATAGAAGAAAGAGGAATAGCATATTTCTCTTTTTGTACTTCTACCAGCATTACAGAAATGATAGAAAGCGTAAGTGGAAGCTGAATCGAAAATACACTGCCTTGGCTGAGCTGTGAATTGATCGTAATCGTTCCTCCAAGAGATTCGATAGTGTTTTTCACCACATCGAGCCCTACTCCTCGTCCAGATACGTCCGAAATCGTATCCGCCGTTGAGAAACCACTGGACATGATTAACTCATAAACTTCAGGGTCAGAAAGCTTCTCTGCCTGCTCTTCAGTGACTACATGATTATCAAGTGCTTTCTGGAGCACTTTATCACGATTGATTCCGCCGCCGTCATCAGTAATATCAATAATTACATGGTTACCGCTGTGATAGGCTTTAAGTTCAATACTCCCTGTAGCTTGTTTCCCGTTCATTTCTCGTTCGTCTGGACTTTCAATCCCATGATCTATAGCATTCCTTATTAAATGAACAAGAGGATCTCCAATCTCGTCAATAACGGTTCGATCAAGCTCTGTATCCTCACCGATTATTTTCAAATCAATCTTCTTGTTTAAATCTCTTGAAAGCTGACGAACCATTCTCGGAAAACGGTTGAAAACTTGTTCAATAGGGACCATCCGCATCGTTAAAATAATATTCTGCAAGTCACCTGAAACACGGGACATTCTTTCCACGGTTTCCTGGAGATCAGAGTGTTGTAATTCGTCAGAAATCTGCTCTAACCGGCCGCGGTCAATGACCAATTCTTCAAATAAGTTCATTAGGATATCAAGTCGGTCGATGTTCACCCGTATCGTTTTATTCGCAGTCTGCTTATTATTTGGCAGTGCTTCCTCTTTTTCTCTGCTTGTTCCTGCATCTTCAGATATTTCATTCTTCTCTGCAGAGCCCTGTTGCACAGATTTATCAGATAATTGATAATTTGAAATGTCTACTGCCTCAATCTCAGAGACTTTCATAATTTTAGCTTTCGTCTCCTCAGAAGTCTGAGCGGAAACAAAAAGAACCATAAAATTATCTTCAAAATTTTCATTTTCTAATTCTTCTACAGAGGGTTGGGCTACGACAACTTCTCCCATCTGCTCTAATACTTCAAAGACCATATATACTCTTGCCGCCTTCAGCATACAATCTTCTCTTAAAGTTACATTTATGCTGTAATTAAACAACCCTTGTTCTTTGGACTGCTCAAGAACAGTACGGGTAAATTCATCAATCTGCATAATTCTATCAGTTTGCGCTTTTTCAACTGAACTTAAGCCTTTCTGCTTCTGCCCAAGCTCTTCACCTAATTCAATAGCCTGTAAAAGTTCCACTACCTTAGTAACGTCCCTTTCCCCAGCTCCGCCCTGAGAAATATCCAGCACCATGGCCTCAAGATCGTCCATCGAATCAAAAACAATATCAACCATTTCAGAGTCTACATAAATTTTTTCGTTTCTGACTCCATCTAACACATTTTCCATTTGGTGTGTGAGATTAGCTAAATCCTGGTACCCCATAGTAGCCGCCATACCTTTTAATGTATGCGCGGACCTGAAAATTTCACTAACGATGGTCAAGTCTTCAGGATTCTTCTCTAACTCAAGCAGCCGATCGTTAATTGACTGTAAATGTTCATTACTTTCATCAATAAACAATTCTAAATATTGATTGGTTTCCATCTCCATGCCCCCTGCTTATATTACTTTTTTTATACGCTCACTTATTTTATCGACAGGAACCACCTCATTGGCAAGGTTTGATTTAATGACAGCCTTAGGCATTCCATAAACGATTGACGTTTTCTCGGATTCAGCAATAACGTATGTATCCGGCCGGTGCTGCTTCAACTCAAACAAACCTTCTGTACCGTCGGCTCCCATTCCTGTCATAACAATTGCCACAGTATGCAAATGTAGAAGAGACAATGAACGAAATAAATAATTAACTGCGGGGCGGTGGCCGTTTTGTGGTTCGCTCTGCTGCAATTGGATAATAAATTTTCCATTAACCGCTTTAATGCCCATGTGGTAATCTCCAGGAGCGATATATGCCGTGCCCTTTTTTAAGATCATCCCCTCTTTAGCTTCGGTTACATGAATCTTCGACAAGTGATTAAGCCGGTCTGCAAGAGATTTAGTAAAGCCTTTAGGCATATGCTGTACGATCACTATAGGACAATCCAAATGCTCGGGAAGCGCAGTTAAAACGGTTTGCAGCGCTCGAGGGCCTCCTGTAGAAGTGCCGATAGCTAAAATCTTAGTTGTGGAATTAGAAGTTTGAATATTTTTTGAAATAGAGGCTGGGACAGGACGTTCAACTGAATCTATGAGCGGGGCCACATTAGCTTTACTAGCTGTAATAACTTTACGAATAATAGATTGCTCCACCTTGTGGATATCAAGCGAAATTGAACCTGATGGTTTTAATATGAAGTCCACAGCTCCTAAAGTCATTGCAGCAATTGTACTGTCTGCTCCTTCACCCGTTAGACTTGATACCATAACGACGGCGGTTGGATGACTTTTCATTAATTTCTTTAAAGCGGTTAAACCATCCATTTTAGGCATCTCAACATCGAGCGTAATTACATCAGGCTGAAGCTGAATTGCCTTTTCAAGTGCTTCTTCACCATTTCGGCCTGTAGCCATTACATGGATTCTCGGGTCTTTATTTAAAATATCAGTTAACATCTTTCGCATGAAGGCCGAATCATCTACTACTAATACCTTTACTTTTTCCATTAATATCTACCTCTCTTTAACAAAGCTCTTAAGCTTCGATAAGAAGGATTTGTTTGACGGAGCTACTGGTAAATGCAAGTAACGCTGCGTAATAGTCTGTACAGCTTTCGCCGCTTTAGAGTCAGGCTCTGCTGTAACAAATGGAACTTGAGCCAGTACACTTTTCATTACTTTATGGTCATCCGGAAGGCTGCCTAAGAAAGTAATTTTCTTTTTTATGAATTTCAAAGCAGCCTGCTCAAGCCTTTCAAAAGTTACCCCGCCTGATTCCTTCGTAAGCGTCCTGTTCAGTAACACTTTAATCGGAAGTCTGCTGTCATATGAAACTAGATGTTTGATGACCCCATACGCATCAGTAATTGAAGTAGGCTCCGCTGTCGTAACAATAATAACTTCATCAGCAGAAGCCATAAAATACAGACTATCCCGTGAAACCCCTGCTCCCATGTCGAATAAAATAAAATCGTATGTATTGATTAATTCATTAAACTGTTTAAAAAAGTAATCTGCCCTTTCGTTGTTCAAAGTAAAAATCTCACTCAGGCCGGATCCTCCCGAAATATACTCGAGTCCTCCCGGCCCCTGTTCAACAATCTGCCCAATGGAAGTCGAGCCGCTGAATAAATCTACTATCGACCTGTGAGGAGAGACTCCTAACAAAATATCTACATTCCCCATTCCGATATCAAAGTCAATGATGAGAACTTTCTTGTTATATTCGATTAATTTAAGTGCAAAATTTATCGTGAAATTAGACTTACCCACTCCGCCTTTCCCACTAGCTACGGCTATAGTCTTCGCAGGAATAACGTTACGTCTGTTTAGTAAGCGGCTGCGTAACTTTTCCGCCTGATCACTCATAAGTATAATCTCCGGCAACGGTTTCTACTAACTCAACGGGGTCGGCACTTTCAATATCATCCGGGACGTCCTGGCCATGAGTAATAAACGCTATCCCGGTATTTGTTTGAATTGCCAGACTTACCGCACCGCCTAACTTAGAAGTTTCATCTTTTTTTGTGAAAATAAGCTTATTAATAGGAACTTGATCAAAGCTGCTGTGAATTTGTTTCATATCCTCATATCTTGAAGTAAGAGAAAGCACGAGAAATGTTTCAGTATCCTGAGTAAAATCAATAAGCTTCGTTAACTCGTTTACGTACCCCCTATCTTTAAAATTGCGCCCGGCTGTATCTATAAAGACGAGATCGTAGTGACTAAAAGATTCTCTTGCTTTCCTGTAATCATCCACACTATAGGCTACTTTCAGGGGGGCGTCTAACAACTTCGCATATACCTTTAACTGCTCCACTGCAGCAATTCTGTATGTATCCGTTGTAATAAATGCAACTTTCTTATTTTGGTTCAATACAGCTTCTGATGCTAACTTCGCAATCGTTGTTGTTTTACCGACCCCTGTCGGTCCGACCAGATGTATATATTTTTTTGAAAATTCTTGATGTCCTGCATTGATGCTTGACAGCTTATCCAGTAATGAAGTTTTCAATATTTTATTTATTCCATCTCTTGACAAATCATCGTCAGCACATTTTTCCTTCACTGCTTCCATAATTTCTTCAATGATTTCATGATCCAGTTCAAGTTTTTTTAAAGAGGCAGCCGTTTCCTGTATTAAGGAACGTTTCTCTTCATTACCTGATTGCTGAAGCATAAACTTAAGTTCTTTGATTTCTTTCATCACACTGTCATCTTCGCTTGTTTTACGAGTACCTTTGGCCTGCCTGGCTGGTAAGGGTTCTGGTGTTGGTTTAAAAGAAGACTGCTGGATATCTTCTGGATCAATGGCAGCTATGACTTCAATATTGGGCTTTCTAAACATTCCTAAAAAACCGCCAGCTTTTACTTCTTTTGAATTTAAAATAACAGCATCTTTACCTAAATCTTTTTTTACTTTAGTCATTACCTCCGGCATTGATGGAGCTTGAAATTTTTTTACCTTCATGCCACATTCACCACCCCTACACTTTCTACTTCTGCATTTGGATCGAGCTCATTGTATGATAAGACAACTACCTGCGGGAAATAACGGTCAAGAAGCTGCTTAACATACATACGAACGGCAGGAGAACATAATATAACAGCATGCTCTTCCTGGAGTAAAACCTGATCTACTTGTTCTGATACAGAATGAATTATTTTTTGCTGAACTTCTGGATCGAGAGCAAGATAATTCCCATGCTCTGTCTGCTGTATATGGTCGGCAACCAGCTTTTCCACCTTTCCAGATACTGTAATCACGCGCAGATTGTGATCCTCTTTCTGATATTGTTTCGTAATTTGTGCTGCAAGTGCCTGACGGGCATATTCCGCCAGCAGGTCTGTATCGTTTGTCATTGATCCAAAGTCGGCCAGCGTTTCAAAGATAACCGGCAGATTCTTAACCGATACATTTTCCTTCAGAAGTTTTGCCAATACCTTCTGAACATCACCGACAGACAGCGGCTCCGGTGTTACTTCATCTACTAATATAGGATAAGATTCCTTTAAATGGTCTATTAGCTGCTGGGTTTCCTGACGTCCAATTAATTGATGAGCATGTTTTTTAATCACTTCCGTAATGTGTGTGGATACGACCGAAGGAGGATCCACAACAGTATAGCCCGAAAGCTCGGCTTCATCCTTCAAGTCTTCTGTAATCCATTTGGCAGGGAGTCCAAATGCAGGTTCTGTCGTCTCAATACCTTCGAGTTCATCATCATCCATACCAGGGCTCATCGTTAAATAGTGATCAAGAAGCAATTCCCCTTTTGCTGCTTCATTTCCTTTTATTTTTAACCTGTATTCGTTCGGACCAAGCTGAATATTGTCGCGGATGCGTACAACTGGTATAACAATTCCGAGTTCTATTGCGAGCTGCCTGCGAATCATTACTATTCGATCAAGCAGGTCACCGCCTTGATTTGTATCTGCAATGGGTATGAGTGCGTAGCCGAACTCAAACTCAACAGGGTCCATGCTAATCAAGTTTACGACATTGTCCGGTGACCTCATTTGATCACTTTCTGATTCATCCATTTCTTCCAGCTCTTCATACTCTGCTTCATCTTCAACACGGGAAAGCCAGTAACCTCCAAAAATGAGTACAGAAGAGATGAGGGTCGTTAAGAAAAATGGAATAGGAGTTAATCCCAGTAGAAATATGGTGGCACCAGCAATATACAACAGCTTAGGAAACTTGAGGAGTTGACCAGTTACGTCAGATCCTAAATTCCCTTCTGAAGCCACTCTTGTAACCACGATTCCGGTAGCCGTGGAAATAAGCAGCGCTGGAATTTGGCTGACCAGGCCGTCGCCTACGGTTAGCCTCATATAAGTATCAATCGCTTCGTTAAATGGCATTCCCATTTGAGCCATACCTATAATTAAACCAAAAATAATATTCATAATTACGATGATAATACCAGCAATTGCGTCACCTTTTACGAATTTACTGGCACCATCCATAGCACCGTAAAAATCAGCTTCGTTTTCAATTTTTTCACGTCTATCTTTAGCCTGGTGTTCATTGATCATTCCTGCATTTAAATCAGCATCTATACTCATTTGTTTACCCGGCATCGCATCGAGCGTAAAGCGGGCAGCTACTTCAGAAACTCTTTCGGCACCTTTAGTGATAACTAAAAATTGGATAATTACTAATATGATAAAAACGACAAAACCAACGAGAGGATTGCCGCCGATAACAAAAGTTCCAAAAGTTTCTACTACTCCACCTGCGTCAGCCTCCGATAAAATAGACCGTGTAGTAGAGACGTTTAATCCTAGCCTGAATAGCGTGAGCAGCAGAAGAAGTGTTGGAAATACAGCGAACTGTAATGCTTCTTCCATATTCATAGATACGAGGATAACAATGAGAGCCAGCGTAATATTGATTAAAATTAAAAAACTAAGAAGCCACCCCGGAAGAGGGATAACAAGCATGATAATGATTAAAATTACTCCAATTAGAACAGATAAATCTCTTGCTGACATGAGGGTCACTCCTTAGAACTACACTTTTTTCTCTAATCGATACACGTAGGCTAATATTTCGGCAACTGCCTTAAAAAATTGTTCATCGATCGGCTGATCAATCTCAGCGTCCTGATACATCGCTCTTGCTAATGGACGGTTCTCGACCATGACGACATCATGCGCCTTAGCTACTTCTTTTATTTTCTGTGCTACGAAATCCACTCCTTTAGCAACAACAATTGGGGCATCAGAAATCTTTTCGTCGTACTTTATGGCAATTGCATAGTGTGTCGGGTTTGTAATTACTACATCGGCATCCGGCACTTCGTTCATCATACGCGCCGCTGACATCTGTCGCTGCTTCTCTTTAATTTTTGATTTAATTAGAGGATCACCCTCTATGTTCTTATGTTCATCCTTAAGATCTTTTTTCGACATTCGAATGTTTTTTTCATGGTCATAGCGCTGATATGTATAATCCAGTATAGAGAGAAGCAGCAGAGCCAGGCCGGAGGCCAGCCCCATTACAATCGTTATTTCACCAAAAAATACGAGAGCATCTTCGACAGATTTTTGTGACATGATCATCATCTGGTCTTTGTTGAGCCAAATAATTGCAAAAGTGATGACCCCAATTAATGATATTTTTAATAAGGATTTGATAAGTTCAACAAGAGCTCTAGCTGAAAAGATCCTCTTAGCTCCTTTAATTGGATCAACTTTTTTTAAATCAAATTTTAATGGTTCACCTGTAAAAAGAATGCCGACCTGAACAAGATTTGAAGCGATACCTGCAACAATGGCAATTCCCATCAATGGACCGATCACCTTAGCCATTTCAACTGTAACTTCAAGAAAAACAGCCGCAACAGTATCCACTGTAACTTCCCATGTCATGTATTCCTTGAAAGTTTGTTCGTACATACCGGTCATAGCATTTTTAATATAGCCTCCCAGCAGGTACAATCCGCCGAATACTAATAGAAGTAGAAATCCTGTGTTTACATCCTGACTTTTCGCGACTTGTCCTTTCTTTCTTGTATCGGTCCTTTTTTTAGGGCTGGCTTTTTCCGTTTTTTCATCTGCTGCAAAAAACTGCAAATCCAAAGTCATTAAATCCAAAAACCTACTCACCTCCGAACAGTTCCATCAGCCCTTGCATTGTAACAAGCATCGTTTCAAATAAATTCTGAATCAGCATAATGTAAAAGGTCATTGCGATAACTAATACAAATAAAGCAACAAATATCTTTAAAGGAAGTCCAACAACAAATACATTTAACTGAGGTACTGTTCTCGCTATAATCCCTAAAGCTACGTCTACCAAAAACAAACATCCGACAATGGGAACTGCCATTAAAAATGCAATGACAAACATTTGATTGAAAGCTTCAATTATGTAAATTATCCAATTCTCATCTTCGATTGGCAGCAGCTGATCAAGCGCAATCAATTCATAGCTGTAAAAAACGCCATCAATCATTAAATGGTGGCCGTTCACTGCTAAAATAAACAATAACGTTATCGTATACATATATTGACCAATCAAAGGACTCTGAGCTCCAGTTTGAGGATCAATAACATTAGCTATGGCAAAACCCATTTGAAAGTCAATAAACCCACCTGCAATTTGTATGGCTGCCAGAATAATGTATGCCAGCAGACCAACTGCTAACCCTACAGCTGCTTCCTTAAATAACAATAAAAAATAAGAAGAGTCCACACTTAATGAAGGAATTTCGATAGTAAAATACATTAACGCTGCCAGAAAGAAGCTGAACCCTACTTTATGCTGGGCAGGCATATTACGATAAGAAAAAATGGGCAGTGTCACAAAGAAAGAAGTAATTCTTACGAAAATTAGTAAAAATGCTGGTAGATTGATTGTACTAATATATTCAAGCATACTATCCCACCAGCATATTTAAGTTTTCAAAGACACGCACTGTAAAATCAACCATCGTAGTTAACATCCACGAGCCGAAGAAAACCATTCCTATAAGAACTGCAACAATTTTCGGAATAAATGCTAAGGTTTGTTCCTGAATCTGAGTGGTCGCTTGAAAAATACTAACAATTAAACCAACTGCAAGTGCTAAGATCAACAAAGGACCCGAGACCAGCAGTACAGTGTAAATACCTTCCCTTGCAAAAGATAGAACCATCTCTGTTGTCATAATTAACCAACCTCCATTACCTGTTTAAAATCCATCCAGCAATGATTTGGATATTAAGTACCAGCCATCGACGAGTACAAAAAGCAGAATTTTAAATGGTAAAGAAATCATGACCGGCGGCAGCATCATCATTCCCATCGACATGAGCACACTGGCTACTGCCATATCAATAACCAGGAAAGGTACAAATATCATAAAACCCATTTGAAAGGCCGTTTTAAGTTCACTAATGGCAAATGCCGGAACCATTGTGGTCAGCGGGATATCTTCAATTGTTTCTGGTTCTTCCATTTCAGAATATCCCATAAATAATTCTAAATCCTTCTGCCTCGTATGCTCAGCCATAAATTCTTTCATTGGCACACTGGCTTCTTCGTAAGCTTCATCTAAGCCAATTTCTTCATTAAATAACGGCGTCAATGCTTCCTCATTCACCTCTTGAAAGGTTGGAGCCATAATAAAGAAAGTTAAAAACAAGGCAATTCCAATGAGTACCTGATTAGGAGGCATTTGCTGCGTAGCCAGAGAGGTCCTTACAAACGATAGAACAATTAAAATCCTTGTAAAGCTTGTCATTAGAATTAATATTCCAGGTGCAAGTGACAATACAGTCATCAGAAGAAGCAGCCTAACTGACGTCGCTACATTCTCAGGGTCAGAGCCAGAGAAGATGTCTACAAATTCACTCATTAAGTATCATCCTCTCTGTTTGAAAGTGACTTTCTTTTACTCCTCATTTCTTTTAACTGTTGTTCAAATAAGTTTTGAAATTGGACAGTAGACGCTTTTTCTGTAGAGCTGGATCGACCTTTTTTCCTGAATATTTTTAGTTGATCTGCTCCTTTGCTCATCAGTTCTGAATCTTCGTTTTTATTTAGATTCTCTATTGTTTTACTGTCAGTGATTTCTGTAATTAGATCAATAGAATCGCCTACTCCAACTACATAATATTTCTCACCGATCCGTACAGCCTGCAATGAACGATTTGGTGCCAGCGTAATGCCTCCGAGTGTTTCCATGGTTTTGTTTTTTTGGAACAACTTATTCCGTTTGTTAAATAACTTTAACAAACCATAAATTAATGCAAGTACAACAAGTAAAGCAAAAATGAGCTTCAAAATATTCCAGACTAAAGAGGTGGATTGATCAGAGTTTTGATCACTTTCAACTTCCTCCCCTTCAAGGCTGCTTGACCCACAGCCTTCCAGCTCCGGATTTTTTGTACATTCAGTAACAGAAGGCGCGGCATGCAGCGGTAATTCATATATACCCAGTAAACTAACAAATAGTGCGGTGATGACTGCAATAAGTATTCGCTTCATGTTGTTCATCCTAACCAAGCTGTTAATTGAGCGCTTTTTGAATAGCTTCGATAACGCGGTCTGCCTGAAAAGGTTTAACTATAAAGTCCTTTGCCCCAGCTTGAATCGCATCAACTACCATGGCTTGCTGGCCCATGGCGGAACACATAATAATTTTTGCGTCCGGATGATGAGCTTTAATTTCTTTTAATGCCGTGATCCCATCCATTTCAGGCATTGTGATATCCATTGTTACAAGATCGGGCTTATGTTCTTTATACAGTTCTACCGCCTTCTGTCCATCTTCAGCTTCCCCTGCAATTTCATACCCATTTTTCGTTAGAATATCTTTCACCATCATTCTCATAAAAGCTGCATCATCAACTATTAATATACTTTCTGACATTTCCCATTCCTCCTAAAACATTACTTTAATTTCTTTAATCGATCTCTTGGGCTTAAAATATCCGTAACACGCACTCCAAAATTCTCGTCGATTACAACGACTTCACCTTTTGCCATCAGCTTCTCATTCACATGAATATCAACGGGCTCACCAGCGAGCTTGTCGAGCTCAACTACGGATCCAGAAGACAGTTCTAATATCTCTTTAATTGTTCTTTTCGTTCTCCCTAACTCAACGGTCACTTTTAATGGAATGTCCATTAACATGTCTAGATTTCTTTGTTCTGTGTTATTTAACTGGATATTCTCAAAATCAGAAAACTGAGCCGTCTGTACACTCGAGTTGTTCAAATGCTGCCCCCCTGCGCCGCCTAATAAGCGGGGGTCTCTTGATTCCTCTACTTGTGTAGTAGGATTTCGCTTCATATTTTTAGTTGTCTGCTTCTCTTCCGCTTCCTGTGATTTCACCTCTGTTACAGGTTCTTCCTGTGGAAGAGACTCTTCTTCCGGCGGGTTTAAAAGTTCGTCGACCAATTCTTTAGCAAAATTAACGGGAAGCAACTGCATAATACTTGAATCAATTAAAGTGCCCACCTTTAAATTAAAAGAGACTTTAATGAGCTGTTCATCATCTGGTATTTGTTCAGTTCCCTTGTTTTCTTCCAGGTTTAAAACATTAATGGCCGGGGGAGAAATATCGACTTTTTTATTAAATACGGTCGACATGCTTGTTGCAGCTGACCCCATCATTTGGTTCATAGCTTCCTGAACAGCACTTAGATGGATTTCATTCAGGTCATCGTCAGGTGTTGTCCCGTCTCCTCCTAACATTAAATCGGCGATGATAGCCGCATCAGGATTTTTAATGACAAGCATATTTTCCCCGGAAAAGCCGTCAGTGTAGTTTACATTTATTGCAACATGCGGCTTAGGAAATTCCATTCCCAGTTCAGAACGTTTAATCGTGGAAATTGATGGTGTTGTTATTTCAACTTTCTGGTTAAGCAAAGAGGATAGAGCTGTTGCTGAACTTCCAAAAGATATGTTCCCTATTTCACCCAGCGCATCTTCTTCTAGACTTGAAATATATTCTTTTACTTCAGTTTCTTCCCTGGATGCAGCCTCACCTTCTTTACTATCCGAACCGCTTCCGTTTAATAGTGCATCAATCTCATCTTGAGACAGCATGTCATCACTCATCAAATCCGGCACCCCCCTGGTACTCATTTAAAACTTGAACAGCCAGCTTATTCTTCACTTTTCCTGGCTGAATATGGAACTTCTCTTCTTCATCAATTCTTAGTTTCATAGGATCGTCAATTGACTGGTTGAGCTGAATCACATCATTGTGATCCAGCATTAAAAATTCTTCAATTGACATATTCGCTTCACCCAACACAGCCCCTACATCTACTTCGGCCTGTTTGACTGTTTTTGATAACGCTTCTAATTCCTTCGGATCACTTTCCTTAGGCTGTTGCGTCTGCATCCAGTAGTGTACAGACAATTTCGGTATAATCGGTTCAAGGACAACATGAGGTATACAAATATTGATCATCCCGGTTGTTTCCCCAATAGAAGTATTTAAAGTTACCACTACTACTGTTTCGTTAGGCGAAACCATCTGCAGAAACTGAGGGTTTACTTCCAGTTCTTCTAATACAGGGTCTACATCGATAATTGAACCCCATGCTTCTTGGTAGTTTTCTAGAGAATTCTCAAATAACTGCGTCATGATCGTCGTTTCAATTTCAGTCAGATTTTCTACTTTGTTAACACTGCTGCCCTTACCACCGAGTACACGATCAAGCATGGAGTAGGCAATATTAGGATTCGTTTCCAGCAGAATCCGTCCTTCCAGAGGATGAACGCTGAAGATATTTAAGATCGTCATCGTAGGTATAGAACGAATAAATTCCTCATAAGGCAGTTGATCAACTGAAGCTACACTAATATTTACGTATGTTCTCAATTGTGCAGAAAAATAGGTTGTTAATAATCTTGCGAAATTCTCATGTATTCGAGAAAGACTTCTAATTTGATCCTTTGAAAAACGAAGAGCCCTCTTGAAGTCATACACTCTGACTCTCTTTTCATTATCTTCAGCTTTAAGTTCTTCTGCATTCATTTCCCCTGTTGATAACGCAGAGAGCAGGGAATCTATTTCTGTTTGGGACAGTACTTCTTCTGCCAAAAAACACTCACCTCCACCTGTTTATACATTTTTCTATCCTTTTATTGAAGAACTTTATCGACTGTATACACCTCAGTAATCTGCCCTTCAGTCATGAGCTCATTAAGTCTCGCTTTCACTTCTTCTTCTAAGTTATCGAGATCGGAACTGAAATCCTTCCCTTCCATCGTTGCCATCTCTTTAATTAAGATGTTCTGCATCTGGAAATCCCGCTTTTCGAGTTCATTTAATGCATCTTCACTATCTGTCACTACCCGAAAACTAATGCGGACATAATCCCCGCCTTCGATATCAGTAGTTATATCTTCAGTGGTCATGGAAGACTCTACAATTTCATCAATATCTCGTTCTCCGTCAGCTTGCCCCTCCGACATATTCAGCACTAAAACAAGAGCAGCTGCTCCAAGTACAGTGATGGTTCCCAGGATAATCATCATCGTTTTAAAAATACTATTTTTCATCCTCATCACCTGCCTTGTTTACAATTCTTACTAAACCAATTTCCCTGTAAAAGCGTTTTAAGTCTTTGATCACCGCTTCACCTGAATCTTTCACGACAAAACTCTTTCCTTGAGTGGTCGTAATTGTTGTATCAGGGTTACAATGAATTCTTTCTATGTAAATTGGATTAAAATAGAACTTATCCCCATTTAACCTCGTCAATGAAATCATGAGTGTTGGAGGACTCAATGAATGAGTCCTCCTGCCCCCTTCACTATCGTTTTAAGTTTGTAAGCTCTTGTAATATCTCATCTGAGGTAGTAATGATTCTTGTATTCGCCTGAAAGCCGCGCTGGGCAGTGATCATTTCAGTAAAGGATTCAGCTAAGTCCACATTAGACATTTCCAGAGAGCCAGATACCATTTCTCCAGTACCGTTTTCTCCTGCCGGTGATAAGTCATCCAAATTACTTAACACCCCATCATCCGCCATTAATCCTGCGTTATCCGTATTCTGATAAGTACTGCCCCCTACCTTTTCCAACCCTTCAGGGTTAGAGAAATTAGCCAGGCGGATTTGACCTGCCGTCTGCGGGTTTCCTCCTTCGTCTACAAAACTCACCGTGCCGTCTGATTGGATGTTAAAGCTTTGAGCATTTTCAGGAATACGGATCACCCCGGCTTCACCACTTGCCTCAAAATCATCACCGTCGCCGCCTTCGAATGCTTCGCCTACAAGATATTTACCATCTCCGTTAACAATCGCTCCCTCTTCATCTAAGTAAAAGTTACCAGCACGAGTAAAACTCGTATTCAAATCTTCAAGACCATCCTCTCCGAAAGTTCCATCTGTATCAATGGTCTCTCCATCTCGTCCTTCTGCAAGAACAAACATACCATCCCCCTCAATAGATAAATCCAAAGGGCGGTCTGTCGTTTGTCTGTTTCCCTGGGTGTGTACATTATCGATGGAGCCTAATTGTGAACCTAAACCAACTTGAGAAGGATTCGTTCCTCCCCGGAGATTATTCCCGTCTGCTCCCTCTATAGCGCCTTGTGCACCTGAGACAGACTGACTCATCATGTCTTGAAACGAAGCTCTTCCTTTCTTAAACCCACTCGTATTTACGTTGGCGATATTATTACCTATCGTATCTAAAGAAGTTTGGAACCCTTTCATTCCTGATACACCTGAATACATTGAACGCAGCATTACACGATCTCTCCTTTAATTTTTAATTACCTACTTCTGTCGGTCAGTAAGTATAAAAGGCTTCCCTGTATGGGTCCGGCCTATTATTCTAAGATGATCGTTCCATTGATGTTTGTGAAAATTTGAGACTTGGATTCTTCTTTATTCATTGCAGTCACTACTGTATTATTTTTGTTACTTACAACTAAAGCTGAATCATTGAGAATAACCAGGGAATCAGTGACACCCTTATTTTTTGCTTCATGAACCTTTTTAGAAATTTGTTTCCATTGCTGGTCGTCTATTTTTATATTTCGGTCTTTCAACCTTTTTTCAGCGTGTTTACTCAAATGCAGTCCGCTGGCTTCTTTGAGAACATCTTCAAATTTTGTGTTAGTTTTTGATTGGAATTTCTTAGTGTTTGTAACAGGTAACGGTTGATGAACCTGATGTATTCTTGGATCCATGCCCATTCCTTCTTCCTATTCTTTCGGTTCTGTTACTTTCGTTATGTCTTCAATCGACACTTCTTCCCCATTTGATAAAACTAATGAAGTAATCCCATCTTTCTGACTTACTGAATCGACTTGTCCATTGTTATAATCTTCAACAGTATCTGTTTCTTCGTCATATACGGGATAAGTTACTTCTTTACCGATTAATCCGCTGTACTGGACGACCGGGAGCGAATTTTGACTCTCAGTAAAGTCGGTCATTGTAGATGTCATATTTGTCATTTGTTCAAGGCTTGAGAATTGAGCCATTTGTGAAACGAATTCTTTATCCTCCATAGGGTCGAGAGGATCTTGGTTTTGTAATTGAGCCATTAAGATTTTCAGAAAATCATCTTTCCCCAAGTCATCACTTCCAGATTTCTTCGGAGGCTGATTATTTAGGTAGTAAGAAGGATCAATGCTTGTCATTTTTTCACCTACACTTTCTCATTAACTAATAGCTCCTTAAAAGTTAAAGAACTTTCTTCAGAAGAAGATTCTTTCTCTTCATCACCTTTATGCTGGTGAGAAGAACCTTGATCTTTAAATTCTCCTGTTCCTTTTTCCTCTTGTGATTCGAACTGGTCCCCTGCATTCATTTCCCCCTTCTCTACAGCTACTTGCTGAGGAGAAAACATATGCCTTAATTGGTTCATGTTACTTTCGAGCATTTCTTTAGCTGCTTGAGTCGTTACCGTTATTTTTACAGTCATTTCTCCATTCATCTGCATAAGCTTTACGTTCATATCACCAAGCTGCTGAGGTTTAAGTCGTAAATTCATCTCTGCCTGACCGCTTCCTTTTTGAAACATACGACTGGATTTAACGAGCTGTTCGAATTGCTCCATAAATTGATTTGACATCATAGACTGGGGTTGGTTCTTATTCATATGGATAACAAATTGTTCCACCTTACTCATTGATGTCTGCAGGCTTCCACTTTGAGCTGCCCCCATTTGCTCCGTGTTGGAGTTTCTGGTCATCGGCTGAGCTGCCCATAAAGCAATGTCTTTATTTCTGACAGTAGATTGCTGTTGATAGCTGAATGGCATCGATTTTCGATCTGAGTAATTTTTCACTAAATGCGCGAAAAGCTGCTGTTGTTCATTGCTGCCTTGTCTGCTCAATTGAGTAATCTTCTCCTGGAACGATTCTCCATCCTTTGACTTACCGGCTAGCCTTGTCACCTGTTCTAAAATCTGCTTAAGCTGCCCCGTCATTTTTTGATCAAGTAATTCTGGACGTATGGCGCCATTAGGCTGCTTCTGATCAATGAGCTGAGTAGAAACCTTGTCAAACTTACTCCACATCTCCTTGAGCTGTGATAATACGGATTGATTTTCAGAAGTCTTTACATCTTCTAAGTGATTCATTCCAGTAGTAGACTGAAGCAGTTGATGAATAGATTTTTGTACTTCCGTGATATTTTTTTCACCGGCACCTAAATTATCACCAATACTTTCCAGCTTAGTCATAAGCTCAGATTGATCACTTTCATTTAATTTCTTGAACTGAGATTCATCCATCTGTAATAAAACTTGCAGTTCTTCAGGAACCCCTTCTTCCATCCACATCGAAGCTTTAGAAGGGTCAAGTTTACTAATGATAGATGTTACTTGATCAGCGCTTAGATCCACCGTACCTTCATCTAGTGATATGTTCAGTTCTTCCATCATTTTTTTAATTGAAGATAATAAATCCTGCAATTCTTTATTATTCGATAGGTCGCCTTCGCCTTGATTAAAGCTTTCAAGCGTTTCTATGAACGACGCCATACCTTCAGCTTTCTTCGTTGACCTGGGTTCGGTTTGCTGAATAATATTTTTATGCTTCTGCGGCATAAGCTGAGCCGTCATTTCCATTTCGTTCACCTCCTTTCAATAGTTATCATTAATAGGAATCTGTCATTAAACTAGTTAATTCCGCTGCCGTCTCAGCATCCATCACACCTAAAATCGCTCCACGCTGATCACTTTGAATACGCTCAAGCAGGGCAATGGCTATAGTCTCATCCATATTTTCAATAATAGGTGCAGCCTCTTCTTCGTCCATTTCTTGAAAGGCTCTTGCCATATCCTCTGTCTGATCTGAGTCTTCATTATCCTTTTCCTCGGCTGATGGTTCCAGGTCATACTCTAAATTCTCTATGGTATGATTTAGTTCTTCAATAGTCGATTCTTTATCACTGTTGTCTGCTTCTAATTGTTCAATTTCTGAGTTATTCTCTGCTATTGTGGCTTCTAATCTTTCAGTAGATCCTTGCACATTCTCTTCTTCAGAAGTTGGGAACCACTCAGAAACAACAGGAATTTGGCTTGCTGTATTTTCTGCTTTCTCAAATACATTAATCCCCATAAAAAGAAGCACCACGATTACCAAAGTTAAAGTGAACACAACCGGCACTACAATGATCATAAAGAAGCTCTGTATAGGGGTTTTTTTTGATTTCTTCTGTTTTGCCATGCAATCACCTGTTTTTATAATTTAAAAATTGTCTCACTGATAACTCATCCATAGATTTACTTTCCTCTGCTTTGTTCCATGCAGATCTTTGCTGGAGCCTCCGGTCTATGAGACTCTCATATTTCTTAACTTCGATGTGAGCAGTCGAAAGCACTTCATGAGCTGACTCCATGTCGGTTCTTGCTTTATGTACCGTATTTTGCAGATCATTTATCTGCTGTTCGAGCTGTTCTACAAATCGTTCGTGCTGCATAAAGACCTCTGCTTTTATAGAGGAACCCGAAAGCTCTTCATCAAAGCGTAAATCCTCAGTTTCTTTTCTTTTAAGTAGTTCATACATTTGGGTAGCTACCGACTCAAAATGGTCAATATGTTCCTGATAAATTTTTTGTTTTTGTTTTTTTTCACGTTCCTGCAAATCTTTAACTTTATAAAACGTTTGAAGAGATGTCATTGCAGTAACCTCCTAGTCAAAAAGCTGTGAAAGATTTTTTATAGATTGGTCGAAACTAGATTTTTCATTAACATCCTGCTTTAGAAATTTCACAATTGAAGGTTGATATTTTATCGACTCATCAATCGCTCTGCTGCTTCCCCGTTTGTAAGCTCCTATTTGAATAAGTTCACTATTTTCTTCGTATGTAGCTAGTAGAGATCTAAGCTTATCAGCCGCTTTTTTGTGGTCATTGTCAATAACCTGGTTCATGACACGGCTGATTGATTTCAAAACATTAATAGCAGGGAATTGACCCTGTTCAGCAAGTTTCCGATCTAAAACGATATGACCGTCCAGTATGCCCCTGACAGCGTCTGCAATGGGTTCATTAAAATCATCTCCATCCACTAAAACAGTATAATAAGCGGTAATCGTACCCGCCCGGCTCTTACCCGTCCGTTCGAGTAGTTTTGGTAATTCAGCGAAAACTGAAGGAGTATAACCTTTTGTAGTCGGAGGTTCACCAGTTGCAAGTCCAATCTCACGCTGCGCCATGGCAAAACGAGTAATCGAATCCATCAGCAAATTGACATTGTACCCTTGTTCACGAAAATATTCACTTATGGCTGTAGCTGTATACGCTCCCTTCACTCTCATCAAAGCCGGTTGATCTGAAGTAGCCACTACTACGATTGATCGTTTCAAGCCTTCCTCACCCAGGTCGTTTTCTATGAATTCCCTCACTTCCCGGCCCCGTTCCCCAATAAGAGCAATAACATTAATATCTGCTGAACTATTTCTTGAGATCATGCCAAGAAGAGTACTCTTTCCTACACCACTGCCGGCGAATATACCAATCCTCTGCCCTTCACCAATAGTAAGCAGCGTATCAATTGCTCTGACTCCCACTTGAATAGGATTTGATATAGGAGGTCGATTTAAAGGATTGGGAGGAAGCTGTTCTGTAGGGTATGCTTTCAACCCTTTAGGCAATGGCTTCGTGTTCAACATTTCTCCCATAGGGTTTATTACCTGTCCAATCAAGCCTTTACCTGCTTTAATATGCAAAGGCTCTTTAGTGGCCTCAACTAGGCTTCCCGGACCTATTTCTTTTAGTTCAGAAAAAGGCATTAACAGGAGATTTTCTTGTTTAAAACCAACAACCTCGGCTGCAATTTTCCTCGTTTCAGAAATAGCAGGGGTATGAATATAGCACAAGTCACCCACACTCGCTTCAGGCCCTTTTGATTCCACCATTAATCCAATAACTCTTGTAACCTTTCCAAAACGCTTATATGCATCAAAATTTTGAACTGATTTTAAATAGAAATCTTTATTCATCATTCTTCTCCTCTAGCGCGAGCTGATGAAGTCTTTCTCTTAGTTCCTGTAGCTGAGAACTTACCTCAGCATTGATCTGACCAAATGGAGATTCAATAATACACCCGTTTCTTTCAACAGTTTCTTTCATGATTATATGGAGTGAAGAATGATAGTCTATTATGGATGCAAGTTCTTCTTTTTGAGAGTGAATGATTTTATAATCATCGGGGTGAACATATATTTTAATTTCAGGCTGATTATAAACTTCTTCTATAGCTTTCTTAACGATTTCAGCGATACAGTCTTTGTTCTGCTCCAATTCCTTATTAATAATTTTTTCTGAGCATGCAACAGCGATTTCAATAATCGCTTCTTCGGTTGAACTAATTTCAGTTAAATAATCCTGGCGGGCCAGCTCTGCTAAATAATTTATTTCATCTATTTTTTCACTATAAGACTGTACCCCCTTTTGTTCCCCTCTCAAAAAACCCTCCTGGTAACCTTTCTCCTCTGCCTGTCTCTTAACATAATCCTTTTCTTTTCTCCATTCTTTCTTTTCCTGTTCAATCAATTGCCTTGCCTCCTGTAACATATCCTCAGCTTGACGTTCAGCTTTCAGCAATTGTGTTTTACTCTCCGCAAGTAATTGGCCGGCCTGCTGCTGAACATCTACCGAAGGATGACGTTTCTCATCAGCTACGGGCTTGATTTCAATGACACGTCTGTTGTTATACAATGATGTCATCTCCTCCGCCTCTGGCAATTACTATTTCTCCAACATCCTCTAAGCGCCGGATGGTGGATACGACCCTTGTTTGTGCTTCTTCAACATCCCGGAGTCGTACAGGTCCCATAATTTCCATTTCTTCTTTGAATGTATCAGCCATTCTCTCTGACATATTGTTAAATACAAGCTCTTTTACTTCCTCGCTGGAAACTTTCAGTGAGAGACGGAGGTCATCATTTTCAACTTCACGAATGACTCTCTGTATTGCTCTATTATCAAGGGTGACAATGTCTTCAAATACAAACATGCGCTTCTTGATCTCTTCGGCGAGCTCAGGGTCCTGGATTTCCAGAGCATCTAGAATGGTTCGTTCCGTACTTCGGTCCACCCCGTTTAATACTTCTACAACCGCCTGAATCCCTCCCGTTTCTGTATAATCATGGGTCACAGTTGCGGAAAGCTTTTTTTCAAGAATGCTTTCCACCTGGCTTATAATCTCTGGAGAAGTGGAATCCATAGTTGCAATCCGTCTGGCAATATCCGCTTGTAATTCCTGCGGCAGTTCTGAGAGAATCTGACCTGATTGAGCAGCATCCAGATATGAAAGAACCAGCGCAATGGTTTGAGGGTGTTCATTTTGAATGAAATTTAAAATTTGGCCGGGATCCGCTTTACGAGCAAAATCAAAAGGCTTAACTTGAAGGGACGAGGTTAACCTGCCGATTATATTTGATGCTTCTTCTTCACCAAGCGCTTTTTCAAGTACTGTTTTCGCATACCCTATACCACCCTGCGAAATATAATCCTGGGCCAGAGCAATCTGGTGAAACTGATCCATTATTTCTTCCTTCTGCTTCGCATCTACTTTTTGTACTGATGATATTTCCAGGGTTAATCTTTCCATTTCTTCTTCTGTTAAGTGTTTATATACTTGAGCTGCCACATCAGGACCAAGAGAGATAAGCAGAAGAGCTGCCTTTTGCTTTCCTGATAAACCTGCTTGTTGATAGGCCATTTAGGTCCCTCCTTAATCTTCTGCAATCCATGAACGGAGCAGCTTGGCGAAGTCTTCGGGCTTTTCTTTCGCCATTCGTTCAAGCTGTTTTCTTTTCACAGTTGATTCTGATTCTTTTTCTTCCATATTAGGTACAGCTGCAGGTGCCGGTTGCTCTACGACTTCTTCAAAAACGTAATCTTCCTCTTCCTCCCCGCTTCCCCGTCTCATGAGTTTCCAAATAACAAGGATGACCATCACCAGGAGCACGCCCCCTGCAATGTACACCCAAAGTGGTAAACCTTCAGATTCAGGAGTAGTCTGCTGGCTGCCTTCAAATTCTTGAAATACAATCGAAGCTTTTTCTGCTGTATCGATTTCTTCTTCATAGCTTCCATCAATTGAAGTAGTGATCATCGAATCAATCATTGATTGTATACTTTCTTCAACTGTGGCCTGTTCCTGCTGGGAAAGCATTTCTACTTCACCTTGTGCATTTTCACCTTTAGATGAGTCGACTGCTACTTGAATTCCCATATCTCTCACTTTAAATGGGCTTTCCTGAATATTCCGCTGGATGTGGTTAAATTCATTATTCACAGTTTCCTTGGACATCTCATAATCCCCGCTGTCCTCACCATCTTCCGCCTCATATCCAGGTACGTCTTCATCGCCGGTCCCTGCTGTGCCGCCTTCGGGAGTACCGCCTTCATAAGCTTCTTCTATCCTCTCCACACTTACCGGCAATCCTTCCATAGTTTCTTCGTCGACTGGCTCAACCAGTTCTTCTGTACGATTTTCTTGTGTAAAATCGATATCTGCTGTAACAGAAGCAACTACTTTATTCTGACCCACCATAGTACCAAGCATTTTCTGAATTCGCTGTTGAATATCTCGTTCTATGTCTTCTTTTACACCTTGCTGATATGTATAAGCATCTGAACTATTTGCATTTTCTGAATTATTTGTATCAAAATAGTTGAAATTTTGATCCATTATGACGATATCATCTTTAGATAGGTTTGGAACTGACTTAGAAGCTAAGTTATAAAGTGTTTCAATTTGTTCATTTTGAATGTCATGACCAGGCGTCAAAGTCAGGACTATAGAAGCTGTAGCCGTCTGCTCGGTATCTGAAACAAACACTTCTTCTTCAGGTACATTGATCATAACGTCCGCATCCTCAATTCCTGATATACCTGTCATTAATCCTGATAATTCTGACTGCATGGCGTCTAGTTTTATCACATCAAATTCATTATCAGTCATCCCCCAGGAAACATTATCGCTAAAAAAACTGTAGTCAATATTTCCGCTGTCAGGGATACCGGAGGCTGCCAGGTCTACTAATAATGATTCTGCTTCGGCTTCAGGTACAGAAATCGTCGTACCTCCCGAATCAAGTTCATAATTTACACCTCTGGCGTCAAGTTCCTCTTTGACCTGCCCTACTTCCTGCAAAGAAAGATCCCTGTAAAGTGGGACCATATTTGAGCTGGCTGCTAAAATGCTTGCTGCGGACAACACAATAACGAATGCTGCAGCAGCTCCAATAAAGAAACCTTTTTGCTTTTTACTCCGCTCTTTCCAAAACGTTGTGATTTTACGTTGATAATTTTTAAATTTTTCTTTCATAATTGCCCCCACAAAAAGCAGAAGATTCGAGAATGTGTTTAATACTTGAAATTAACTATAGGATCATACCTGCATTCTCATAATTTCTTTATAAGCATCTACTACTTTATTTCTAATTTCTACTGAAGTTTGAGTGGTAATACTGGCTTTTTCAGAGGCGATCATTACTTCGTGTAAATCATCGACTTCACCATTTGCCAGACCTTTAGTCATCTCATCCGAAGCCTTATTGGTGCTGTTTACATTCTCTATTGCATTTTTTAAATGATCGGAAAACTGAGAATGTGCCTCAGCAGGCGAGCCTGACACCGGCGCAGCTGACTGTGGGGCTTGAATTGAATTACTTGGAATTGGATTACTGGTAACCAACCTAATAACCTCCTTTACTGTTTACCGATTTCTAATGCTTTCATTAACATACCTTTAGAGGCATTTAATGAAGTTACATTGGCTTCATAAGATCGTGTTGCGCTCATCATATCGACCGTTTCTTTTAATGGATCAACATTAGGCATTTCTACATATCCTTCTCCATCAGCATCCGGATGGTCCGGGTTGTAAACTTGTTTAAAGGGTGTTTCATCATCCTGGATCTCAGAAGCTTTCACTCCGCCTTTTCCCGATGAATCATTTCCTGACTGGGCTTTTTCTAAAAAAGAACTAAATGACTGGTCTTTAGGCTGCAATTCAACCATTTTTCTACGATAAGGCTCCCATTCTCCGTCTTCATTTTCTGTAGCACGTGTAGAATCAGCGTTCGCCATGTTGGAAGAAGCTGTATCCATTCGAAGTCGTTGAGCTGTAAGACCGCTGGCACTAGAATTAATAGAGTTAAAAATACTCATACCTAATTCCCCCCTTGAATGACACTTTTCAGACTGTTAAATTTACCACTCATTCGGTCAACAAGTGCCTGATATTGAATTTGGTTTTTAGCAAGATCGTTCATTTCTTTATCAATATCCACGTTATTTCCATTGTGATTATATGTAGTGCCCTCTTTGCGTACTGTTCGTATGTTATTCCCTTCTGTTCCGGTAAAAGGCAGATGCCGCTCATTTGTCCTTTGAGCTTCCATTCCGCCCATCTCACCATTAAGCACATCTTTAAAAGCGACTTCCTTCGATTTGTAACCCGGAGTATCTACATTTGAAATATTATCGGAGATTGCTGAATTTTTTTTAGTAGATAAGTTTAACGAGTTTTCTAATGTGGTAAAGGTATCATTAAACAGCTTCATGTTTTCCCCCCTGTATTTAGACATAAATTGACAAGCAGCCAAACTTTATTTTATGCAAAGTTTGGTAAAGTGTCCATTATAATATTGGTAATTTTTATTTAAACGAACAAACACAACTTTACTACTAGTAAAAAAGACTCAATAAGTCGGATAATATTTCTATTTGTCGAAAAAACTACTATAAAGAACATTATTACATAATTACTCAGTAAAATAAATTAGAATTTCAAACATATTAAAAAAGCTACAAAAGGAGGACAAATGAGGTCCTTTTGCTTTAGTATTTAGAAATTACTTCCACTAATCTAGGCCTTACTTAATAATAAAATTAATTGTTATTAATGGTGATATTTGCTCAAATAATATCTATCCAGCATGTTTAAAGTAAAATCTGATTTCGAGATAAATATAAAAACGGTTCAGTCAGCAAGACTCTTTTACCCTCCCTCTTCAATAATAAGCAAGCAGCAGGATATAACTCGCCCAATGTAAAAAAGCAGTTCCCGAATTCGGGAACTGCTTTTTATTAATTGGTGCGGAGCTTTTGTAGTTCTACTAGAAAATTGTTGTTTAGTACTTTAATATAAGTACCTTTCATACCAAGAGATCTTGATTCAATAACGCCGGCACTTTCCAGCTTACGAAGGGCATTAACAATGACCGACCGGGTGATCCCCACTCTATCAGCTATTTTACTTGCAACCAGCAGACCTTCATTACCTTCCAGTTCTTCAAAAATGTGTTCAATTGCTTCTAATTCACTATAGGATAATGAACTGATAGCCATCTGTACTACCGCTTTGTTACGCGCTTCCTGTTCAATCTCTTCGGTTTTCTCATGAAGTATTTCCATTCCTACAACAGTAGCCCCGTATTCAGCTAATAATAAATCATCTTCGTTAAAGCTTTCATTTAAACGACTAAGGATGAGTGTCCCCAGGCGCTGCCCTCCGCCAATAATCGGAACAATGGTGGTTAATCCTTCTTCAAAAAGCTCCTTGTTTTCTACTGGAAAAGCAGTATATTCACTATTAATATCCAGGTTTGGAGTGGTTTCCTGTATGTTAAATAGATTTTGAGTGTATTCCTGAGGGAAACGTCTCTCGGAAAGCATAGCTTTCATTCTTTCATTTTCAATCTCCTGCTTGATGGCAAAACCCAGCAGTTTACCGCGGCGGCTCAGGACGAAAGTATTTCCTCCGATTACGTCCCTTAATGTGGCAGACATGTCATTAAAGTCCACCGATTTCCCTGTAGTCTTTTGAAGCATTGCATTAATTCTTCTTGCACGGTTTAATAATTCCATTGTGCTTTTCCTCCTTACAAATTCTAAAGTATAAATCTGCTTAAATCTCTATTTTTAACAATTGTAGATAGTTTACTTTCTACATATTGAGGGGTTATTTCTATAGTTTCTAGTGTTACATCAGGCGCCTCAAAAGATAAGTCCTCAAGAAGCTTTTCTAAAATTGTATGCAGGCGTCTGGCTCCAATATTATCGGTTTCCTGGTTAACCTCATACGCAATTTCAGCTAGTCTGGTTATAGCATCGTCAGAAAATTCAACCTTTATACCTTCCGTTTCAAGAAGTGCTGTATATTGTTTCAGCAAAGCGTTTGAAGGTTCTACTAAAATACTCCGAAAATCTTCCACCGATAACTTTTTCAATTCTACCCGAATAGGGAAGCGCCCTTGTAATTCAGGAATCAGGTCTGAAGGCTTTGCCATATGAAACGCGCCGGCAGCAACAAATAAAATATGGTCTGTTGAGACGGGACCATATTTTGTTACTATGGTTGAGCCTTCAATGATCGGAAGGATATCTCTTTGTACTCCCTCTCTGGAAACATTCGCCTGATTTTCACCTTTCGCGGCAACTTTATCAATTTCATCAATAAAAATCATGCCTGACTGTTCCACTTTTTCAACTGCTTCCTGTCCGATTTCATCCATATCCACCAGCTTCTGGGCTTCTTCCTGAGTTAATATTTTTCTAGCTTTTGAGACAGGAAGTTTTCTTTTCTTCTTCTTCTTGGGCATAAACTGACTAAATGCATCCTGCATGTTCATACCCATTTGCTCCATTCCCGAACCCTGGAGCATGTCAAACATAGAAGATTGAGACTCTTCAATTTCTACCGTCACCATATGATCTTCTAATTCACCCAGTTCAAGCTGATGTTTTATACGGCTTCTTTTCGATTCTACTTCACTATCCTCACTGTTTTGATCGGATTGCGGAGTATCCTCGTTCCCTTGTTGAAAAAGCATTTCAAACGGGTTCTTCATTGTGCTGGCCTGCTTTTTCTTAGATGGAACGAGAAGTTTAACCAATCGTTTGTTGGCTTGTTCTTCCGCACGGGCTTTGACGGCTTCCATTTTTTCTTCTTTAACCATTCGCACGGCCATCTCTACCAGATCACGTACCATCGACTCAACATCCCGGCCCACGTAGCCTACTTCGGTAAACTTAGTTGCTTCAACTTTTACAAACGGAGCACCTACAAGCTTAGCCAGCCTCCTGGCTACTTCCGTTTTCCCAACCCCTGTCGGCCCCATCATTAAGATATTCTTAGGAACGACTTCATTCTTTAAGTCATCGGTCAACTGCATACGTCTATAACGGTTTCTTAAAGCTACAGCTACTGATTTTTTTGCATCTGTCTGCCCTATAATATACTGATCGAGACGTTCGACAATTTGTTTAGGTGTTAAATTCATGGACACAGCGCAAGCCTCCTATTCCAAAACCTCTAACGTAATATTGTTATTTGTAAATACACAAATTTCGCCTGCTATCTCTAAAGCGGCCTGAGCGATTTCTTCAGCTGATTGGTCAGGTGAATACCTCTTTAATGCACGACCTGCACTAAGTGCATAGTTTCCTCCAGAGCCAATAGCGAGAATACCGTCATCCGGTTCTATTACTTCACCAGTACCAGAAACTAAAAACATCTTCTCCTTGTTCATCACAATTAACATGGCTTCGAGTTTTCTGAGAACCTGATCACTGCGCCATTCTTTTGCCAGTTCTACAGAAGCTCGTGCTAAATTGCCGTCATAGGCCTCAAGCTTCGCCTCAAATTTTTCAAATAACGTAAATGCATCAGCAACTGACCCTGCGAACCCGGCTAGAACCTGACTGTTAAAAAGCCTTCGAACTTTGACTGCTTTATGTTTCATGACAACTTGATTACCAAGAGTCACCTGTCCGTCACCACTCATTGCTGCTGTGCCGTTGTGCTGTACTGCGAATATAGTTGTTGCATGAAATTGATGCTCCATTCCATCACCTCATCTATTTATTAGCGCGAGGATGACTATTCATGTAAACATGCCGCAGTCGATCCTTCGTGACGTGTGTGTATATCTGCGTAGAAGATAAATGCTCATGACCAAGTAATTCCTGCACTGAACGGAGATCCGCTCCTTCATTAAGCAGATGTGTAGCAAATGTATGTCTCAGCTTATGAGGATGAATATCTACGGTTAATGCAGCGTCCTCGACCATTTTATTTAAAACAGTGCGAATCCCCCTTGCTGTTAAAGGTCCGCCTCTTGCGTTTAAAAAGATACGGTTCGTACCTTGCGTTTTTTCACTTTGCAAATCAGGTCTTCCTTCTTTTAAATAAAGTGAGAGAGCTTCAGAAGCAAATTGACCGAAAGGCACATATCTCTCTTTCCGTCCTTTACCTCTTACAAGGAGTGTAGAAAGAGAAAAATCAATGTCACTAAACACAAGCTGTTCACATTCACTCACCCGCATGCCGGTACCATACAGCAGTTCAATTAAAGCCTGATTACGCTGGCCTAAAGAAGTCGTCGTATCACTTACTTCAAATAAGTATTTCAGTTCTTCTTCATAGAAAAATTGCGGGATTGGGTTCGTAGTTTTTGGCATCCTTATATTCAGAAAAGGGTTGCTGTTCAATTGTTTTTCCCGTTCTAAAAAGCGGTAAAAACTTCTTAAGCAGGATAGCTTTCTAGAGATACTTCTTCTGGAGAGCTGATCACTATGGAGCTGGGATAAGTAAATTCTAATTACAGAATAATCAACCTGCTTCAATGATGATATTGCTTCGCCCTGCAAAAAATTCATAAAATGCAGGAGATCCTCTTTATAATTCGTTATTGTTAAAGGAGAAGCATTCTTTTCAATCTGCAAATATTCTAAGAATAAATTTTTTTGGCTTTTGATTTCACTATCGTTCATAATTCACCTCACAAAGCGTCTAAATTTTATCACACTATTCACTATAATAACAATTCATTTAATAAAATTGTAATAAAATTCTGAATTGTTTAAGGTTCATTTATATTATTATACGGCTAATGAAACCAAAAATAAACGTTTACAAATAATTACTGTCAAGTAATTATTCTTACCAAACCGTAATTATAGCTTTCAAGTGAAGAGGTGTCAAACAATTTAGTATCCTTTTCATAAAAAAAACCTGCGCCTCTCTTGCGACGCAGGTTTCTCATCATCAGGATTGCTGTTCTTCTCTGTAATCACATTCGGTACATTGAATTTGTGTTCCTTTTTTAGACTTTTTCTCCACGAGTAGGGATTCACACTTAGGACAAGGTCTTGAAATCGGCTTATCCCAGGATATAAAGTCACATTCAGGAAATCTTTCACACCCAAAGAACTTGCGGTTTTTCTTACTTTTTCTTTCAACCACTTCCCCTTTTTGACACTTAGGACAAGTAACATCAATTTTCTTTAAGATGGGTTTCGTATTGCGGCAGTCAGGGAAATTTGAGCAGGCAAGAAATTTCCCATACCGGCCCATTTTATAAACCATTTCATGGCCGCACTTCTCACAATCTATCCCGGCAGGCTCATCTTTAATTTCAACGTGCTCCATTTCTTCCTCAGCCTTTTCAAGTCTTGGCTGGAAGCCTTGATAAAATTGAGAAATAATTGAAACCCAATCCTGTTTGCCATCTTCAATAGAGTCCAGGTCATCTTCCATATCCTTTGTGAAATCAACATCAATAATTTCAGGAAAATACTCCCTTAACTGTTCTAAGACGATTTCACCAAGTTCAGTAGGAACAAACCTTTTATTGTCGAGGGCGACGTATCCTCTACGTTGAATGGTATCTAAAGTCGGTGCATATGTGGAAGGTCTGCCTATTCCAAGCTCTTCCAGCGTTCTAACTAATCGAGCTTCTGTATAACGTGGAGGAGGCTGAGTAAAATGCTGATTAGGTTTAATAGCTTCGGCCTTTACTTTCATACCTTCTTCTAATGGAGGCAGAAGCTTATCTTTCTCTTTCTTATTATCATCATTACCTTCCACATACACTTTCATAAAACCTTTAAACTTGACTTCAGATCCAGTTGCTCTAAATTCAACACCTTCATTATAAAGGTGGACAGTCATTGTATCTAATACGGCAGGCGCCATTTGACTTGAAATAAATCGGTCCCAAATCAACTTATATAAACGGTACTGGTCCCTAGATAGAATGCTCTTCATCGATTTGGGGTCTCTGTCAGCACCTGTGGGACGAATAGCTTCGTGAGCATCCTGGGCTCCGCCCTGTTTCTTCTCATTATTACTTTTGGAAAGATACTCACTGCCAAAGTTGCCTTCAATATAAGATTTCGCATCAGCTTTAGCAGAATTAGAAAGTCTGGTTGAATCCGTACGCATGTACGTGATTAAACCTGTAATCCCTTGTTTTCCTTTTAAGTCAATTCCTTCATATAGCTGCTGAGCAACCATCATCGTCTTCTTTGCTCTAAAATTAAGTTTACGTGCAGCTTCCTGCTGGAGTGAAGAGGTTGTAAAGGGCTGAGACGGGTTTCTTCTTCGTTCCCTTTTGTTCACCTTCTCTATAGTGAATTGATCACCCTTCATCTGTTGTTGTATTTCTTTAACATCTTCTTCAGACTTGAGTTCTTTTTTCTTTCCATCTACTCCGTAGAATGCTCCTTCGAATTCCTCTTTGTCTTTTAGGAAGTCTGCTTCAATTGTCCAATATTCTTCCGGTTCAAAGTTTTTGATTTCATTTTCTCGATCAATAATAATTTTTACGGCTACGGACTGAACCCGTCCTGCACTTAAGCCTTTTTTTACTTTTTTCCATAGTATTGGACTTATGTTATAACCAACAAGCCGATCTAGAATCCTCCTGGCCTGCTGAGCATCCACTAAATCCGAATCAATGGTTCTGGGCTGCTTAAACGAGTCTTTAATTGCATCCTTTGTTATCTCGTTAAAAACAACCCGGCATTCAGATTTATCGTCGATGTCCAAGCTGTGGGCTAAATGCCATGCAATAGCCTCCCCTTCACGGTCGGGGTCAGCAGCTAGATATACACGTTTAGCCTTTTTAGCAGCTGTCTTTAATTCTTTAAGTACGGGGCCTTTCCCGCGTATTGTTATATACTTAGGCTCAAATTCATTTTCAACGTCGACACCCATTTGACTTCTTGGTAAGTCTCGTACGTGTCCTAATGACGCTTTAACTTTGTATTTTTTTCCAAGATATCGTTCAATCGTTTTTGCTTTAGCAGGTGACTCAACGATTACAAGATAATCTGCCATGTAGTTTCCTCCCATAGAGGTATTTCTGTTTAATTATATATATCACAAATCTTCCCTATTATTAAATAGATTGAAACCGTTTGTCAAACTTACTTTTTAATTTTATAGATATCTTGATCCGTTTTATCCCTTTTTTAAACGTTTTTTTTAAAAAATTTAATTTTTCTCACAGTAACCCTGGAGAATATCCTCATAGCTCTGCACAAGCTTGGCTCCCTGCTGAATAATGTAATGACACCCTTCACTTGTTGCTGCACTTACTGGTCCAGGAAGTGCATAGATATCACGACCTTGTTCGAGGGCTTGATCAACCGTGATTAGTGATCCGCTTTTAAGGCGGGCTTCAACAACCAAAGTTGCTTCAGACAAACCTGAAATAATTCGGTTTCTTTCTGGAAAATGATATTTTTTCGGAGGGGTGTCGGGTGGATACTCACTTAAGAGAAGCTGGTGTTTCGCCAGCTGTTCGAACAACCTGTAATTATTTTTGGGATACGGATAATGAAACCCTGAACCAAGGACCGCAATTGTAGTCCCTCCATTAGATAAAGCAACCTTATGAGCAAGCTGGTCCACACCCATGGCCATACCGCTCACTATATTAAAATCTGCCTTGACAAGGGGGGTAAGTATTTTTTTCATAACGGGGTATGCATAATTAGAAGGAGTTCTTGTTCCAACTACACTTAAGTTTAAGGGGAGATGAAGAAGAGAAGTATTACCTAAAGCATAGAGGACTAGGGGAGGGTCTGGAATGGTGCGTAACTGCACAGGATATTCACTGTCAAAATAAGTAATATAATGATAATTTTTTTTATTTATGTCGAGTTTCTTCATTATATTAGGGTTTGTTATAAATTGAATTATTTTATAGGATTTTGAAGGAGGGATGCTGATGATTTGTGCAAGATGTTCAGGAGCTGTGCGTCCCAGCGACGAAAGCAGTCCTTCTACTTTCAATATCTTTCTTAATAAAGAACGTGTTACATCAGGGCATTCATGTAATGCTATTAATTTATCTCGTAGATTGTTCATTACTCGTCCTCATTTCACTTATAATAATAGGTAAACCGCGCCCTGCATAGGGCACGGTTTGATTTAAATTAATGAGTTTTGCAAGTTTCAAAAAGATTTTCTTTTTTCAAAACGTCAATTAGTGTCTCACCCATCACTGAAGGTGTTTCTGCAACTTCAATTCCACATTCATTCATGACGCGGATCTTTTCATCTGCCGTTCCTTTACCACCGGAAATAATCGCACCCGCATGTCCCATACGTTTTCCTGGAGGCGCTGTACGGCCGCCGATAAAGCCTACTACAGGTTTATCCATATTGGCCTTTACCCACTCAGCGGCTTCTTCTTCAGCCGTACCGCCGATTTCCCCGATCATAATAACTGCTTTCGTATCATCATCTTCATTAAACGCTTTAAGCACGTCAATAAAGTCCGTACCGTTGACAGGGTCTCCGCCAATACCAACGGCCGTAGATTGTCCAAGACCAGCTTCAGAAAGCTGATGAACAGCTTCATAAGTTAGTGTACCTGAACGAGATACAACGCCTACATGACCTTTTTTATGGATGTACCCCGGCATAATGCCAATCTTGCACTCATCAGGAGTGATGACACCAGGGCAGTTCGGACCGACCAGACGTGTCTTCTTCCCTTCCATATAACGTTTCACTTTAACCATATCCAAAACTGGAATATGCTCGGTAATACAAATCGCCAGGTCCATCTCGGCATCTGTTGCTTCCATAATAGCATCTGCTGCAAATGGCGCAGGTACATAAATAACAGAAGCTGTAGCTCCAGTCTTCTCGACAGCTTCAGATACAGTATTAAATACTGGTATACCTTCTACTTCTGTTCCACCTTTACCAGGAGTTACCCCGCCGACAATCTGCGTTCCATATTCGACCATCTGTTTCGTATGAAAAAGGGCTGTTGAACCAGTAATCCCTTGTACTATTACTTTTGTATCCTTATTAATATATACACTCATTCCATTCCCCGCCTTTCTACTTCACTAGTTCTACGATTTTTTGGGCACCGTTTGCCATGGAATCTGCTGAAGTAATATTTAGTCCAGATTCATCAAGAATTTTCTTACCAGCTTCTACGTTAGTTCCCTCTAGTCTTACTACAAGAGGAAGTGTTAGTCCAATTTGTTTCGTAGCTGCAACTACACCTTCAGCAATAATGTCACACTTCATAATTCCACCGAAAATATTGACGAAAATTCCTTTTACATTATCATCGGAGAGAATAATTTTGAACGCTTCTGTTACTTTTTCTGTAGTTGCTCCGCCTCCAACATCTAAGAAGTTGGCGGGATCTCCTTTATAGTGCTTAATCGTATCCATAGTAGCCATAGCAAGACCTGCACCATTAACCATGCAGCCGATGTTTCCATCAAGTGCAATATAGCTTAAGTCGTATTTAGACGCTTCGATTTCTTTTGGATCCTCTTCGTCTAGGTCACGCAGTTCAGCTACATCTTTTTGACGATACAGCGCATTATCATCAAAATTTAATTTAGAGTCTAATGCGATAACATCTCCGTCTCCAGTTGTAACTAGTGGATTAATTTCTGCGATGGAGCAATCCTTTTGCACGAAAACATCATAAAGTCCGAGCATAAATTTAACCGCTTTACCAAGCGCTTCTTTTGGAATGTTAATGTTAAACGCTAAACGGCGTGCCTGGAAAGGTGTTAATCCTGTTACAGGATCAATAACTTCCTTAAAGATCTTCTCAGGCGTTTTTTCTGCAACTTCTTCAATCTCTGTACCGCCTTCTTCAGAAGCCATCATTGTTACCTTACTAGTCGCGCGGTCTAATACTAATCCGACATAATATTCGCTCTTAATGTCGCATCCTTCTTCGATTAGTAAGCGCTTAACTTCTTTACCTTCAGGACCGGTCTGATGGGTTACAAGCGTTTTACCCAGTATTTCGTCAGCGTATGTACGCACTTCGTCAAGATTCTTGGCAATCTTAACTCCACCGGCTTTTCCACGTCCGCCTGCATGGATTTGTGCTTTTACAACAGTGACACTGCTATCCAGCTTTTTAGCTGCTTCAACGGCTTCATCCACCGAATATGCCACATGGCCTTTTGGCACTGGTACGCCAAAATCGCTCATAATTTGTTTTCCTTGATACTCATGAATATTCATGTTTCATCCTCCCATCAAATTTCACTGCATTATCATTGTATAAAAAAACAACAACAATTGTCCACACTAACCTGTTTTTCTGTCGAAAAATTCAAATTAGTTTACAGACACAACATTACGTAAACCAAAATCACGAATTAATTCTTAAATTCCTGATCTGACCTGTAAATAAAGGCAAATAACTCAGCAACTACATGATATAATTCCTCAGGTATCTGTTCATTTATATTCAATTCTGCCAATAGCTCTATTAAGCTTGCATCCTCTTGAATCGGAATACCTTCTTCACTTGCTTTATTTAAAATATTTTCTGCTACATAGCCTCTTCCTTTAGCTAAAACCCTTGGGGCTGATTGTTGTTCTGATTCGTATCCCAGTGCGACTGCGCGTTTTTGATTTCGTTTCATATTTTCAGGTCCACCCCCCTCTGATCCAACTTGTAATCAGAAGGCACGTCAGTATCTTTTCCTTGTTTAATAACGACGGAAGCCAGCTGATAATTTAATTGTTCAAGGTCTTTGCTCAACCTATTCTTTTGACCTTTAATTATTTTATCAATTCCTTCATTTTCGTTGTAAACCGTAACATTTACACTGCGCTGAATAATCATTAAATCTACAGCAGTCTCGTTCATGTGCTGTAGATTCAAATAAAACATAATTCTACATGTGTCAGGATCAATTTCTCCACGATTATTTTTTTTACTTTCCAAGTGAACATATGCATCTTCATTCAATTGAAAGAATTCCGCAGGGAACTGCATAGTGAGCTGCAGAGTCTGGGCGGTTTCATGTTGAGAGGCGATCTGTATTCCATTTAAAAGATGAAGTGCCTGTTTTAATATTTCATTATTTTTACTGCCGCTTTCCTGCAGACTATGTAACAACAGAGACTTCACAGTATTTTCTCTTACGTTAAATTGGTGTTCGGAGTCTTTAAGAAGCCCGGCTTCATCCTGAAAACCAGTTAACTGCATAACCGCTTTCATCTTTAATAGAATAGAATCCTTATTCAAACCTTCTAGCATGTTTCCTCTTAGAGTCCAGTCTAAAAATTGAGGGGCAGCCTCAGCTGAAACTTGACGCTGCACCAGAGATTGAACTTTATCATTAAATACAAGAGGAAGGTTGTGATTGCCCTCAGGATGTTTTATATAGGCCTCAATCTTTTGTATACCGGTTTTGAAACTTTCACCTAACGCTGCCTGTACTTTAGTAAAAACGGACTCATTTTTTAATATTTCATGAGTGTGGGAAAGTAGAGATATATTAGGTCTGCCATTAGACGAAATTGTGGAAAGTTGATTACTCCACTCCGACAAGGTTCTAAGCTGTTTTGGAGACACAGCCAACTGATCTTTAAATAAGGCTGCCATATGTTCTTTGAATTTCGAATCCGTCTGTATGAGCAGAGACTGCCGGTTATTTCTCTTAACTTCCTGTAATAGCTGATCCGTCTCGCTCCTGGTTAAGGGTACAGTCAGTTTTCTGCCGATTGCTTCTTCCATACGGCTTGTAAATTTACTAAACGTTACGTCAGAAGGAATAGCCTGAGCCTGTTTAAGTAGTAAAAAGCTCGAACGTTCACTACGGGAGAGTTCACGAATTAACTGGCTGTTAACAGCCGATGATAACGGAATGGCAGGTTTTCTTCCTGCAAACACATTGGCTGTATCTTGCAGTTTCGTACGGTTAACAGCACCTTTTTCCGCAACATCATTAAACATTTTTGACATTGAAATTGAACTTCTTTCTCTTAATGCTTGGAATATACTCTCCTTCACAGGAAGCTGTTTATCAAACATTTGAAGAAGAGCTTCTTTTGACTTAGTTGAGATTCCTTCTTTTTCCATTATGGTCAGAGCATTATATAAACTTTGATTCGTAAAGCTGCTTCCCCTCTTTAATAATTGCTGCAGGAAGGAAATATTCGTTTTTGTCGGCTTTTTTTCAATAGATTGTAGAACGTGAATCAAACTTTCATTCGAGCTGGAAGGATTGACAGACAATACTTTCAGCAAAGGCTGCTCATCTAAGTGCTTTACCTGCATAAGATACCGTTCTCCCTTTGTCAGCGGAGTATCAAGCTGAGCTTTCATTGTTTGATGGTTAATCTTCACAACCGCCTTATTCCCAGGTAAAATCTCCTTTATTTCTCCTTTAACCACCTGGCCGGCTCTAAGAGATCTAGAGAAATCTTTATTCGAACCTTGCAACGATTGAATAATTGCCTTAACAGCAGCCCTCACTCTGTTACACCTCCTATCAATCGATTCGTTCTTTGACTGGACTAAAGCTTTTTCGATGATACGGTGTAATTCCGTAATTCTGCAAAGCTTGTATGTGTTCCTTAGTTCCATACCCTTGATTATTCTCAAAATGATAACCAGGATATTTAACCGACAGCTCTTTCATATAGCGATCGCGTGTAACTTTAGCTATTATACTCGCTGCTGCTATAGACACACTCCTTTGATCACCTTTAATGATTGACTCCTGGTCGCACGGGACATCTTCCACCACCATAGCATCAATCAGCAATTGGTCAGGTATATCAGTCAACTGCTCCACAGCTCTCTTCATCGCCAGCTTGGTTGCGCGGTATATATTCAGCTTATCAATATCTATACTGGAAACCATTCCAACTCCAACATCTGCATGTTTTTTAATATAGTCGTAATATTCTTCTCGATTATGTAAGGATAACTGCTTTGAATCATATAACCCTTCTAAGTAAAATTTTTCTGGAAGTATTACTGCTGCAGCTACGACTGGACCGGCCAGCGGCCCTCTCCCTGCTTCATCTATGCCTGCAATTAGGGATTTACCTTTATTTCTAAACATATTTTCAAAAAATTTCATCTCTTGAAAACGAACTTTAAGCTTTTCCCTTATGCTTTTATTTCTTTCATGCTGAGCTACGAGTTTCTGAACTCCTTTTCGGTGATCATTTCTATAAACATTCAGTTCTTCTTCCGTCAGGTCACCTGAATCAAATCGAAGTTTGATTTCTTTTATAGTGCTGTTAACATTCAAGGTCTTCACTCCTGTACTGTATATATCGGCAGTTCTTTTAATAATTAAATGGCTCTTTTACACCATGGTGCTCATTTCATAATTTCCATTCATTCTTCAGCCAGCGTATGCGTCAATAGTTTTTCAAATCTAAAGCTCAACAGCAATTAAAATAGAAGGCAAAAATAAGAAAAACGCAATAAGAGACTCACCTCACATTGCGTTTTCCATCTATTCCGGTTGTTCAAAGCTGATTAAGCCTATCTTCCCGGTGCGCAAGTCTTGCAAAATGACATCGGCGGTTTTATCAAAATTAACCATACCTCCGCTTTCAAGACATCCTCGCTTTCGGCCAATCTGTTCGAATGCTTCCATAATATCATCATAAGATTGAAAACCGTATCTCATTTCCAATAATTCAGGATACCTGCTGCTAACGTAATCAAGAATATACGCAGCTACATCTTCTTTAGGTAAGATTGTATCTTTAATGGTCCCAATGGCTGCTAGGCGATAGCCGATCTCTTCATCTTCAAACTTCGGCCATAGAATTCCCGGAGTATCAAGCAGTTCGAATTCTTTTTTAACTTTAATCCACTGCTGTTTTTTGGTGACGCCCGGTTTGTCTCCCGTTTCAGCAGTCTTCTTATTGGCCAGTCTATTGATTAGAGTGGATTTGCCCACATTAGGTATACCGAGGATCATGGCTCGAAGTGGACGCGGTCGGACACCTTTAGCTTTTAACTTTTCCATTTTCTCTTTGCCGAGTTCTTTTCCTGATTGAATTACTTTTTGAATATCTTTCTTATTATTAGCTTCAATTGCGATAGCTGTAATCTGTTGTTCAGCATAATAGTTAATCCATTTATCTGTTAACGACGGATCAGCCAGGTCCTTCTTCATAAAGACTACAAGCTTTGGCTTGTTTTGCAAAAGCTGATGTAAAGATGGGTTCTCTGAAGAGTATGGAGCTCTCGCATCAACAAGCTCAATAACAAAATCGACTAATTTTAACTTTTCCTCTGCTTCTCTTTTTGCTTTGGCCATATGACCCGGATACCACTGGATCGTCATCATTTTCCTCCTCAGTCTAGCAGACCTATACGATTAATCGGCCAGTAGCTAAAAAGCCCTTCCCCAACTAATTGTTCGTAAGGTACCATTCCAATAGAACGGCTGTCCGTTGAATTATTACGATTATCTCCTAATACAAGCACTGTATCTTCAGGAACCGTTGCATGTCCTCCTGGAAGCTCCTCAATAGTAAAATCTTCAGTTAATTGCTCACCTTCCGCCAATTCCTGTTTCTGACCCTCTAAATAAGGCTCTTCCACCACTTCGCCATCAATATACAGATCGTCCCCCTGCATGGCAATCTCTTCACCAGGAAGGCCGATTATACGTTTAATGTAATCCTGCTGATCTGTCGCATGAAAGACAGCAATATCAAATCGGTCGGGCGACCCTAAAGAATAATTAATTTTACTAACAATTAAATGATCCCCATTATGTAAATTAGGTGACATAGACGGACCTTCTACGATCACCGGTGCGAATAAAAACACCCTGATAATCACGGCTAAGACCGCAGCAATCGCAAAAGCCTTAATCCATTCAAACCATTGCTTCTTCATTAAAATCAATCCTTTTCAAGAAATGCGATGCGGCTTGGGAGACACGACCCGCATAAGCCAAGCTGGAACTTTCTTCACGTAGAAGAACGGATTATGACTCGAGTGTCTAGCCGCTGCAGCTGAACAATCAGAAATGCGAGAGTTATTTGCTTTTAAATTTAGAAAAAAGGAGCTTGACGATGCAAGCTCCTTTTCACTAAATTAGATAATTTCTTTAATACGAGCAGCTTTACCACGCAGGTTACGCAAGTAGTACAGCTTAGCTTGACGTACTTTACCACGACGAGCACGCTCAATTTTAGCAATACGTGGTGAGTGTAATGGGAATGTACGCTCCACACCTACGCCGTAAGAAATCTTACGTACTGTAAATGTTTCGCTGATTCCGCCGTTTTGGCGCTTAATTACAACACCTTCGAATACCTGAATACGTTCACGGTTACCCTCGACAACCTTCACGTGTACTTTAACAGTATCACCTGGGCGGAAGGTTGGGTGGTCTGTACGAAGCTGTTCCTTCGTAATGTCATGAATTAGTTGTTGCATTTGTCTTCACTCCTTCTTAACTAATGCTCATATCTTCTATGAGAAAGCGGAACACCGTTTTAAAGCTTAAACCGAACGTTTAAGCACAACTGATAATATACCATAGAATTCTATATTTCGCAATAGGATAACCTTTATTTCCACTGCTCCAGCCACGCTTTTTCCTTATCCGTCAATTCACGATCCTCAAGGAGATCCGGTCTTCTGAAATAGGTTCGCTTCAGCGATTCGTAATGTCTCCACTCCTCAATTTTGGCGTGATTCCCAGAAAGGAGTACCTCAGGCACCTCATGTCCCCTAAACTCCCTTGGTCTCGTATAATGCGGGTGCTCCAGCAATCCGTTAGAAAAGGAGTCCTCCGGGGCAGAGCGTTCATTGCCTAACACATCCGGCAGTAAACGAACAACAGAATCAATTACTACCATAGCTCCTAACTCTCCGCCGGTTAATACATAATCCCCAATCGAGATTTCATCAGTCACGAGTTCCTGTCTTACTCTTTCGTCATATCCTTCATAATGCCCACATAAAAAGATGAGATGATCTTCTTTAGAGAGTTCTTCAGCTTTCTTCTGTGAATAAGGCTCTCCCTGGGGGCACATAAGAATTACTCTTGGTTGTGTATCACGCTTTTCTTTCGTTGTTTCTACAGCATCAAAAATGGGCTGTGGAGTTAAAACTAGTCCTGCACCACCGCCATAAGGATAATCATCCACTTTTTGATGTTTGTTTTCGGTGTATTCCCTGAAATTAACCGTTTGATAAGAAACTGCACCTTTATCAGCTGCCCTTTTCATCATCGACTGCTCCATCACACCATGAAACATTTCCGGAAAAAGTGTTAGTATATCGATATGCATTAGTCCAGCAGCCCTTCTAGTGGATCAATGATAATTTCTTTTTTCTCTGGACGAACTTCCTTAACCACTTCTTCGATGTAAGGGATTAGAGCATCCTTTGCACCTGCCCGTTTTACTACCCATACGTCATTTGCTCCAGGAGTCAGAATCTCTTTGACACTCCCGATTTTTTCACCAGAAGTAAGATAAACCTCCGAACCAATAATTTCGTGAAAATAAAATTCATGCTCTCCTAATACTTCCTGAGCGCCTGAAGAAACCTTTAAGTAACCATCACGTAACCTCTCGACATCGTTAATAGAAGGGTGATTCTCAAAGCTTAGTAAGTCAAAGCCTTTATGAATACGGTGACTCTTAACCACAAGCTCTTCCATTGAATTTCCTTCATTCACCCAATACAAAAGCTGCCCCGGTTCAAACCGATCATCAAAATCAGTGATGCGGCGAACCTTTACTTCACCTTTAATACCATGAGTATTAATGATTTGACCAACATTAAAATACTGCTCACTCATCTGATATCCTACCTCGCTCGTATGACTATTCCATCTTTAATGACAATTTGGCGGTCTCCTAACAGCTCTTCGTAATGATCGCCTTCTTCTACATTAATCAAAGTTTCTACTTCATCCACTTTTAATTCTTCGCCATTAGAAAGGGTTTCCAGCTGGTTCAACTGATACTGAAGCCGTTTCATTCTTTCCCTGCGAAGCCGGATTTCTTTATTAAAGCGTTGACGAACTTCATTTTGGTTAAACTCTTTATTTCTTTCAATTTTTTTCTGTTCAAATTGCAGCTGCTGGCTTTCATTATCCAGCTGATCATACTTTTTATTAAAACGATCCTTCAACGCTTGTCTGCTCGTTTCCGTTAAGATTTGCTTGACGGGTATTCGCTTGATAATCTGCATGACATTCCTGCCTCTTGTATGGATTTTTGTGTTAAAAAAAGGGAAAGGTTTCCCTCTCCCTTTTCTCACATGATATCTAAATAGACCCGTTTACTGGCATCTGAGCCTGCCGCATAAACCACCGTCCGAATTGCTTTAGCAATTCGACCGTTCTTTCCAATCACCTTACCAACATCTTCTTTGTGAACTGTTAAGTGGTAAACAACTTTGTTATTCTCTTCCTTAACGTTAACTTCGATCTCTTCTGGATGATCTACAAGCGGTGTAACGATCGTTTCGATCAAGGCTTTCATGATATCACGCTTCTTTACTTATTGTTTTTTTTATCGTGGAACTGCTTCATGATTCCTTCTTTAGAGAACAGGTTACGAACAGTGTCGCTTGGCTGTGCACCATTTGACATCCAACCCATAGCTTTTTCAGCATCAATATCAACATGAACTGGATTAGCTACAGGGTTGTACGTTCCGATTTGTTCAATAAAACGTCCATCACGAGGAGAACGTGAATCAGCAACTACTACTCGGTAAAATGGGTTACGCTTAGATCCCATGCGTTTCAGGCGGATTTTTACTGCCATATTTAACAACCTCCATTAATCTTTCTATTATAAATTGTTTCGCACAAGTTTAGATTTTAGCAGATGTTTTGATGTGTGTAAAGGATTTTTACATTACATAAAGGGGAATTTCATTCCTTTGCCCTTTTTCCCTTTTGTATTACTCATCTGCTTCATCATTTTCTTCATATCTTCAAACTGCTTTAATAGCCGGTTAACTTCTGAAACTGATCTTCCTGAACCTTTTGCTATACGTCTCTTACGACTTGCATTCATGAGTGAAGGATCCTGTCTTTCCGCCTTCGTCATCGATTGAATAATTGCCTCAACATGAACAATCTGCTTATCATCAAATGATGCGTTCTGCAGACCTTTCATCTTATTAGCGCCGGGAATCATATTGATTATTTCATCAAGAGGTCCCATATTCTTCACTTGATCCATCTGTTCGAGAAAGTCCTCAAAAGTAAATGAAGCATTACGCATTTTTGATTCAAGATCTTTAGCCTGCTTCTCATCAACCTGGGTTTGAGCTTTCTCAATAAGTGTAAGCATATCCCCCATGCCGAGGATTCTTGAGGCCATACGCTCAGGATGAAATTGTTCCAATTGGTCCAGCTTTTCCCCCATACCTGCAAACTTAATCGGTTTGCCTGTTACAGCTTTAATAGAGAGCGCTGCACCGCCTCGAGTATCACCATCGAGCTTTGTTAACAGCACACCCGTAACATCGAGCTGCTCGTCAAAGCTTTCAGCAACATTCACTGCATCCTGACCAGTCATGGCATCTACTACGAGAAAGATTTCATCTGGTCCTACAGCTTCTTTAATACGCTGAAGCTCTTCCATCAAGTCTCCGTCTACATGAAGACGACCTGCTGTATCGATAATGACATAGTCATGATGCTCTTCTTTCGCTTTATCCACCGCCTGCCTGGCAATATCCACTGGATCCGCATCTGTTCCTTGTGAATGAACAGGCATGTCCAGCTGCCTGCCGAGTGTTTCAAGCTGTTGAATAGCTGCGGGGCGATAAACATCTGCTGCAGCAAGGAGCGGTTTACGGTTATAGCTTTTGCGCAGTAAATTGGCAAGTTTACCTGTGGTGGTGGTTTTACCCGCCCCCTGTAAACCTACCATCATGATGACTGTCGGAGGACGCTGGGCAACGGCAATTTTACTTTCATTACCGCCCATTAACTCTGTCAACTCGTCCTTAACGATTTTGATGACCTGCTGACCGGGAGTTAAGCTTCCCATTACCTCTTCACCAACCGCACGTTCGCGGATACGCTTAACAAAATCTTTTACAACTTTAAAGTTTACGTCCGCTTCTAGAAGGGCTAGTCTGACTTCGCGGGTCATTTCCTTTACGTCCTGTTCGGAAACCTTCCCTTTCCCTTTAATCTTTTGTATCGATTGCTGCAAACGGTCGGATAAACCTTCAAATGCCATCGAAGGAACCCTCCTATTCTAATTCTTGTAGTTGCTGGAGCCATTTGTTTAATTTGTGATCGCTCTCTGCTTTAGACTCCATTTGCTGAAAGAGTTTTTGGCGTTTATCGAACTTTTCATACAAATGAAGTTTATTTTCATATTCTTCTAACATGGCTTCCGTTCGTCTTATATTATCATAAACGGCCTGCCTCGATACATCGAAATTCTCAGAGATTTCTCCTAAGGAGTAGTCTTCTAAATAATACAACTCCATATAATTCCGCTGCTTCGGAGTGAGTAATGATTGATAAAAATCAAACAAATAGTTAACTCGTGTCGTTTTTTCCAGCACGTTTATTCACTCCTTGTTAAGTGAAATACCTTTACATACAAATACTAACCGAGTTGGACGGGCAGTGTCAAGGTTTAACGTTCTTCCTGCTCTGTTTCCTGCTCTTCTATCATATCTGCAAATAAACCATAAACAAAGGCATTGGCATCAAAGGTTTCTAAATCGGTCACTCTTTCTCCTAAACCTACTAATTTAACAGGAATTCGAAGTTCGTTTCGAATAGCTAAAACGATTCCGCCTTTTGCCGTCCCATCCAGTTTTGTAAGAACAATCCCAGATACATCAGTAGCTTCGGAAAATGTCTTAGCCTGACTCATTGCATTTTGTCCAGTTGTAGCATCAAGAACGAGTAAGACCTCGTGCGGGGCTCCGGGCACTTCCCGTTCGATCACTCGTTTTACTTTTGATAATTCGTTCATAAGGTTTACTTTATTTTGCAGACGCCCGGCGGTATCACAAATCAGTATATCTGCTCCTTTAGATTTAGCGGACTGTATGCCATCATAAATAACTGCCGCAGGGTCGCTGCCCTCATTGTGCTTGATGACATTCACTCCAGCCCGTTTTCCCCATTCATCAAGCTGATCAATAGCCCCTGCACGGAAGGTATCGCCTGCAGCTAATGTAACCTTCTTTCCATCTGCTTTTAATTGATGAGCCAGCTTCCCAATCGTAGTCGTTTTTCCTACACCATTAACTCCTACGAATAAGTAAATCGTTAGTCCATCAGGATTGGTACTGAGTGCTTCTATACTTTCTTCCATTTCTTCACCGTAGTAAAGCTCTACTAGTTTTTCAGAAATGACTTCTTTTACCTCTATAGTGTCTTTAATGTTACGGCGTTTCACTTCCATCTCAAGCTCTTCAATCATTTCCATAACAGCATTAACCCCTACATCGGCAGAAATAAGTACCTCTTCCAGTTCTTCAAAGAAGTCTTCATCTACCGTGCGGTAGCGCGCCACAAGGTCGTTCAGCTTCGTAGAGAAGGAATTACGCGTTTTCTCTAACCCTTTTTTAAATTTAGAAGCAATGGAGTCATTATCTTGAACTCTATCTTCTTCTACTAATTCTTCCTCCGGTTCTTCTTCAGTAGTATCAGAAGCACGCTCTTCTTCCATAACCGTTTCCCCAACAAGAGCCTCTGCCTGATCAGTTTCCTTAATCGTTTCGGTTTCACCTTCTAAGGAAGTGTCAGTGTCAGCCTCATTCTCTTCAGGAGTCTCTGACCCACGGTGTTTTTCAAGCTCTTTATTGTCTTCTTTTTCTTCCACCGGATCTGGTTCAATAATAAATTTATCTTTTAATTTCTTAAAAAAACTCATCGTAACATCCTTTCTAGGCTTCCATTAGCTCGGCTGTTTCTTCAAGCCTGACTGAAACTAGTTTCGACACTCCCGACTCCTGCATGGTTACACCATACAAAACATCTGATTCTTCCATCGTGCCTTTTCTGTGAGTAATAACAATAAATTGTGTTTGTTCACTAAACTCTTTTAGAAATTTAGCAAAACGATTTACATTCGCCTCATCTAAAGCAGCTTCCACTTCGTCTAAAACACAAAAAGGTACTGGGCGAACCCTTAAAATCGAGAACAAGAGCGCAATCGCGGTTAACGCTCTTTCTCCGCCTGACAGCAAGCTTAAGTTCTGAAGCTTTTTTCCAGGCGGTTGAGCCACGATATCGACTCCCGTTTCCAGCATGTCGTCAGGATCTGTCAATTTCAAATCGGCTTGCCCTCCGCCAAATAAATCCTTAAAGACTTGTCCGAATTCTTCACTAATTTTTGTGAATGTATCTTCAAAACGTCTCTTCATTTCATAATCCATTTCGTCAATGATGGAATGAAGAGTATCTTTGGCTTCCTGCAGATCAGACTGTTGACCCGACAGGAAATCATAGCGTTCGACTATGCGGTCGTATTCATCAATAGCTCCTAGATTGACAGTCCCGAGCTCTTCTATAGCTCTTTTTATCAACTTAACTTGAGTTGAGGCCTGTTCCACATTATCTACTCTTGAATACTCTTTTTGAGCTTTTTCGAAAGTAGTAATATATTCACTTTGCAAGTATTCAAGCATATTTTCCAATTCAACGTCCAATCGATTCGTTTTTACTTCTTTTTGCTGGATATCCTGGACAAAATTTTGATGAATCCGCTGATTTTCTTTTAATATTTTTTCTTCTTCCTGAACAGCAGCGGAGAGCGAATTCCTTTCCTGTCTTCTATCCTGGATCAGCTGAGAAGTTTTTTCCTTCCGCCTTTTTGTTGTCTGCATTTTTTCTTCGAGTTCTTCTTCTGTTTCGTTCGACTCAGCTACCTCAAGAAGCTGGCCATAGGACTCACGGTTTTTTCTTATAGCCTCTTGAAGCTTACCCAGCTCTTGTTGCAGCCTGTCCGTCTTCTCCTGTTGATTGGCTACTTTTGACTCTTCTTCAACTTGTTTCATTTTTAATTCCTGATGACGTTCACGAAGCTTATCTTCATCTTCTTTTTGACGTTCTTTAGCTGCTGTGAGTCGATCGATATTCTCCTGAATCTCTTCAAGCTTCCCATGTATATCATTTAATTCTTTATCTAACGTAACGAGTCGTTCGCTTACATATTTTTTATCGCTGGAATACTGGGATTGGTCCTGATCGTAGATAAGCAGCTGATCGTTTAAATGATCAAGCTTTATCTTAAACTCTCTTTTGCTGGACTGACTTTCAAACTCTTTGTTTTTCACCTCGGTTAAAAGAGCCTGCACTTCTTCCTGCTGCTGTTGCTGAGTTTGGCTATTCTGCTTTAATCCCTGAACCTTTTTCTCTACTTCTTTAGCTTTTTCATCAAAAGAAGAAATTTTCTCCGTCAGCTCTAGCAACTCTTTTTCACGGGTAAATAGAGATTGATTCGATTTCTTCTGCGCACCACCGGACATAGATCCCCCCGGGTTCACAACATCGCCTTCCAATGTTACGATTCTGAATTTACGGTTGACCTCATTCGCAATGGAATTCGCGTGTTCTAAGGATTCTGCAATTACAATGTGGCCTAAAAGATGTTTTATGGCCGGCGCATAATGCTGCTTAAATTCAACAAGGTCTGCTGCTACACCCACAAATCCTTTTCGACCCGACAATTTAGACACAGTATGGGAGGGGATCGTTCTAGGCTGTATAGTTGATAAGGGAAGAAACGTAGCACGCCCTTTATTTGATTTTTTCAGCCACTGGATAGCCTGACGCCCTGTTTGTTCGTCTTTGACAATCACATGCTGAGCCTGAGCTCCTAAAGAAGTCTCTACGGCAGTAATAAGGCGGGAGGGGATATCAATGACCTCCAAAACAGCACCTTCAATTCCCTGAAGCAATGATTCTTCACGAGCTTTCAGTACTTCTCTTACACCTTGAAAGTACCCTGAGAAATCTTCCTTTAAATCTTCCAGCATTTCCTTTTTTGAACGAAGCTTCTCTAAATACTGGTACCCTTGATACAACTTCTGCTGCCATTCATCATACGATTTTTCATTTTCTGATATTTCATGCTGAACTTTCTTCTGCTGCTTTTCTAAATCAGTTCTTTCCGAAGCCAGCTCTTGAAGCTGTGCTTCTATTTCTTTTAAAGAAGATTGCAGTTCCTTGCGCTCAAGGTCTAATTCTTTGAATTTACCCTGCTGTGTGCCTTTTTTATTTTCCAGTTGCTCCAGCTGTCGCTCCAGTGATTGTTTTTCGTTACGTTTAGCTGCCTGTGCATTTAGAAGATCAATATAGTCGCTTTTATAATCTTCTATTTGAGCTTCGGTATCTTCCGTAACAAGGCTGAGTTCTTCAGATGTAAGCTTTATCTGTTTTTTCGTCTGCTGCCTTTCTTTCTTTACTTCATTAAGTTTATTCATTTCTTCATCGACTGTTTTTTCAAGAGTCTTAGATTGAGCAGTAAGTTCTTCGTGCTCTTCTTCAAGCTTCACTTTATTTTCGGAGAAATGCTTATGGCGTTCTTTCATTAACTCTTTCCTGCCTTCAAGGTTTTCCAGTTCTTTGGTCAATGAAAGAAGCGTCTCCTGAAGGTCTTCTAATGATTCATCCAGGGCTAGAATATGGTCTCTTTTTTCTTCAATTGAAGCACCTTTTTCTTGAAGTGCTGTGTTAAGTTCAGCTTCTTCCTGCTTTACTTTTTCAAGGTCTTTAAGAAGCTGCTCCCATTTTTTGTGGGCATCCTCAATTTGAGTGATAAGAAGCGATACTTCAATCTGCTTCAACTCATCTTTTTTATCTAAATAGTCTTTCGCTATAGATGCTTGTTCCTTTAATGGTTCCAGCTGAGTATTCAGTTCATGAATAATATCCTCTACCCGGTTTAAATTTTCCTGAGTTTCAAAGAGTTTATGCTCTGCCTTTTTCTTCCTTTGCTTATACTTAAGTACTCCGGCTGCTTCTTCAAAAATAGACCGGCGCTCTTCTGCTTTTGAACTGAGAATTTCTTCTACTTTACCCTGGCTGATGATAGAAAAAGCTTCTCGTCCTAAACCGGAGTCCATAAATAAATCTACAATATCTTTTAACCGGCAGGATTGGTTATTTATATAGAATTCACTTTCTCCTGAACGGTACACTCTTCTTGTGACACTTACCTCTTCGTAATCAAGCGGCAGGGTTTGCTGGTCATTGTTAAGTGTAAGGGTGACTTCTGCCATGTTTAACGCTTTTCTCGAGTCACTTCCGGCGAAGATAATATCCTCCATCTTTGCCCCTCGTAATGAACGAGCTGACTGTTCCCCTAATACCCATCTAATGGCATCTGTTATGTTACTTTTCCCACTGCCGTTTGGGCCTACAACTGAGGTGACTCCAGAAACAAACTCTACGGAAATCCGCTCAGCAAATGATTTAAATCCTACAGTATCCAATCGTTTGAGGAACATACTCATCCTCCTGTGTTTCACTTTTTTAACTTGTCTATTTTATCATAACCTTTAAGGTTTAGGTAAGTAGAGATCGACTTAGAAAGGTAAATCTTTTTTAAGGGTTTTAAAATTCATGAAATTAATTTATGATATGTAATAAACCCCAGAGAATTGTTGAGGAGGAAAAGTGTGAGTCTTCAAGAGCCTACAAAAGATAATTTAACGTTTATTATTGACGATATGGCGGATCGTCTTCAGGTGGTAAACCGCTCCATTATGGATCCGGAGGATTATGACCTGGACAAGTATAGTGAAATAAAATCCCTGTATGATATCATTCAAACCAAAGGTCAGCTCAGCGTTTCTGAAATTCAGGCCTTTGTTCAGGAATTAGGGAATTACCGCAAGTAAGCGAACATAAAAAGAACCATTTCTGTTCATGGAAATGGTTCTTTTTATGCCTTATTTCAGCTGATAGCCCCTTGATTAATAAGTGCCTGCTGTGCTGCTTTTTGTTCGGCTTCTTTTTTAGTCCGCCCTACACCGATTCCTACTGTTTCATGTTGAACACTCACGTGAGCTATGAATTCCCTGCTGTGGGCAGGACCTCTCTCTTCCACAATCTCGTATTCAATACGACTATTGCGGTCCCGCTGTATAAATTCCTGCAACTGACTTTTAAAATCCATCGCATGAGAAAAAGCACCACTTTTTATCTTGGGATATACATAGCTTTCCAGGAAGTTAACCACCTGATCAAATCCCCGATCAAGATACACCGCTCCGATAAAAGCTTCAAACACATCAGCCAATAAGGCAGGACGGTTACGGCCCCCGGTCATTTCTTCACCTTTACCTAATAGGATCAGGTCTTGAAAGTTCAGGTCATCCGCAAACTTAACCAGTGAAGCCTCACAAACAATAGAAGCACGAAGCTTTGTAAGTTCCCCTTCCGCCATTTCTGGAAATTCACGATATAAGTATTGAGAAACTCCAAGCTCCAGTACAGCATCTCCTAAAAACTCAAGACGCTCATTGTCCTCACGATCGGTTTTGCGATGCTCATTCACATAGGATGAATGGGTAAATGCTTGTTCCAGTAACGAAACGTCGCTAAAATGAATCTTGACTTTTTCTTGGAAACTGGAAAAATCCTCCATAATTCACCTTGTCCTTTTCTAATAATTGTTCTATATAGGAAAGGCTGCCTGCAGGGCAGACAGCAATTCATAAGTTACGACTGGCTGTTTATGTAGTTAACAGCGTCGCCAACTGTATTGATTTTTTCAGCTTCTTCATCAGAAATTTCCATATCGAATTCGTCCTCAAGCTCCATTACTAATTCAACAACGTCAAGAGAATCTGCTTCTAAATCTTCTTTGAAGGAAGCTTCCATTGTAACTTTTGATTCGTCTGCATCAAGACGATCGACAATGATCTGTTTTACTCTTTCGAATGTATCTGCCATAGGAACTTCACCTCCCTTCAATCATTATAGTAAATTTCAAAAAGGAAAACCAGTCTATTTTTACATCACCATTCCGCCATCAACATGGATGGTTTGTCCTGTTATATATCCGGCATCCCCTGAAGCTAAAAATCGAACCACGCTGGCAATGTCTTTTCCCTCTCCAAGGCGTCCCAGAGGAATTAATGATAGCATCTGTTCTCTCTGTTCATCTGTGAGTTGGTCCGTCATATCAGTCGTAATATACCCCGGCGCTACTGCATTTACAGTAATGTTTCTTGAAGCGAGCTCTTTTGCGTTCGATTTCGTGAGACCGATAACCCCCGCTTTAGCCGCAACATAGTTTGCCTGACCCGGGTTCCCTGAAACTCCGACAATTGACGAAATGTTAATGATGCGCCCGTACTTCTGCTTCATCATTTGACGGGTCACACCCTTTGTACAAACGAAAACACCTTTTAAGTTTGTATCGATGACATCGTCAAACTCATCTTCTTTCATTCTCATCAATAAATTATCTCTGGTAATTCCGGCATTATTCACTAAGATATCAAGTTTGCCAAATTGATTTACCACTTCCTTGACCATGTTCTTTACTTCTTCAGTATTCGATACATTCGCCTGAATTTTAAAAGCTTCTCCGCCATTCGCCTGAATTTCCTGAACAACTTCCTCTGCTTTTCCTTCACTGCCGGCGTAGTTCACCGCTACTTTAGCTCCGTTAGCTGCTAATTCAAGTGCTATTGCCCGGCCGATTCCCCGTGAAGCACCTGTAACAAGTGCTGCCTGTTCATATAACATTATGACTCCTCCTTATACCATTCTACAAAGCTTTGTAATGATTCAGGGTCTTGTATAGAAAAAGTCTTTGTTCTTCTATTAACCTTCTTAACTAAACCACTTAACACCTTCCCCTGACCTACCTCTACAATGGCATCCAGGTCAGCCGCGACAAATTTCTCTAAAATTTCTTCAAATCGCACAGGTGAATATAATTGTTTTACTAATAACTGCTCGATTTCATCTTCCTGTTCCACGGGTTCAGCTGTTACATTAGCGTAAACCGGACATTGAGCCCGGCTTATGGCTGCCTGCTTTAAATTAGAAGCCAATTCTTCGCTGGCCGGGGCCATCAATCGGGAATGAAAAGGACCGCTTACATTTAGAGGAAGCACTCTTTTAGCTCCCGCTTCTTTAAGCAGGCGTGACGCTTCTTCGACTCCCTTTGCTGTTCCTGAAATAACAATTTGTCCAGGGCAGTTAATATTAGCTAAATCTACTGGTTCACTATCGTCTAATTGAGATAATACGTTTTCTATTTCTCCTCTTTCTATACCAAGAACAGCCGCCATAGCCCCCTGCCCGGCGGGGACCGCTTCTTCCATCAGCTTTCCTCGAGTATGAACTAGTTGAACAGCATCATCAGGCTGTAGAGACCCCGCAGCAACAAGAGCACTGTATTCTCCAAGGCTGTGTCCTGCTGTCATAACAGGCGTGACGCCTTCCTGCTCCAACACCTTAGTGATTCCTGCACTGTTTAACAGCAGAGCAGGCTGAGCATTTTCGGTTTTAGTTAATTCTTCGCCAGGACCCTCAAACATGAGAGATGTAAGGGAATATTGTAAGGCTTCATCCGCTTGATCAAATAATTGTTTCACATCGGAGTAAGTTTCATACATCTGTTTACCCATACCCACTTCTTGAGAACCTTGTCCGGGAAATATATAGGCTACTTTCTTCATAGTTCTCCACCTTCTTTCTGTTCTTCCTTTAACGTTGATTCGATAGTTTCGGAAACATTTTGTTCTACCATATTGCACGCTTGTTTAATCGCATTAAAAATAGCACGCTCATTTGATGAGCCATGAGCTTTAATTACAGGGGCAGACAGTCCGAATAAGCCCGCGCCTCCATACTCAGAGTAATCCAGCTGATTCTTTAGTTTCTTAAGGTCATTCTTTACAAGTCCTGCAGCAATTTTGGACTTAATATTTTTCATAAAAGTAGATTTAATCATAGAGAACATAGTTAAAGCTGTTCCCTCAATTGTTTTTAAAGCTACATTACCTGTAAATCCGTCAGTTACCACAACGTCCGCTGCACCGTTGAGTAAGTCGCGTGATTCTACATTTCCTATAAAATTAATAGGAGCACCGGTCATCAGTTCAAATGCTTTCTTCGTTAACTCGCTCCCTTTTCCTTCTTCCGTCCCTACATTTAACAACCCTACCCGCGGGGACGAAATACCTCTGACTTTCTCACAGTAAATTGAGCCAATAATCGCATATTGAAGCAAATGACTAGGTTTAGCATCCACATTTGCTCCAACATCCAGCATTAAAAAGCCTTTTCCGTCTTCTGTCGGTAAAGTTGGACTTAAAGCCGGACGTTCAACTCCTTTTAAACGGCCGACCCCAAATAGGCCGGCACTCATTAATGCCCCTGTATTGCCTGCCGAAATACACCCATCTGCTCTGCCTTCCTTAACTTCTTTTGCCATCAGCACCATTGATGCCTGCTTCTTTCTTCTTACAGCACGAACAGGCTCATCATCCGCAGTAATGACTTCTGTTGTATGTATTACACTAATTTTATTTGATTTATTTAAATAGGGATTAATTTTTTCCTCGTCGCCAATCAGTGAAATCTCAAGTCCTTCTATAGAGGAGACAGCCTTCAGTGCACCCTTGACTACAGCTTCAGGAGCATGATCTCCTCCCATAGCATCAATTGCTAATTTCATTACTATTTCATCTCCTTAGGGTCGTTCTCACGAAACATCTCAAATGACCCCGCAAATACTTCATCATTTTCTACAAAGCTATGTACATCCACTATCGTCCGTCCTCTATCGTCTTCACCTTTAACAATCGCTTTCGCTACAACACGTTCTCCGAGCTTTACCGGGCGTGTGAAACGAATTGCGGAACCTGCAGTCAGAGCCAGTTCATCATTAATGACAGCGACGGCTAATGAGTTGGCCTGCGCAAATAAATGATGTCCCCGGGCTATATTATTTCTTGAAAACACGTGTTCAGGTTTGATATCAAGGATAGAAATTGCCCGCTCATCCAATTCAAGATCTATCACTTCTCCAATTACTTCTTCAATCGGCAGAGCTTTAACCGTTTCATTCCATTCATGTGTAGCTACAGATTTTATCCGCTCCCGCAGTTCTGGAATCGACAATTCCATACGGTCAAGACGAATCGTTTGTATGCTTACATTAAAATGGCGTGCAAGCTCTTCATCCGTAATAAAAGGTGTTTCTTTTATAGTATCCTTTAATTCTTTCTGTCTCACCTGTTTGGATCGTTTCATCCTTTGTCCCACCGTTCGTTTGTCATCAAATTATGACTAGGTACTAATAGTAATATATAATACCTTTTTTAATAACGCAAGGATGAGGTTGAAAAAGAAGCCTGCAGGCATCATCAAGCTTCTCCGTCAGTCCAGTACTTTACCTGAAATATGCTCGTCCTTCTCAATCATCTGCTTAAGCATGCGATATTCTTCGCTCGTTTCGAGCAGACCTTCAGAAATAATCTGTGCAGCATCCTGCCTTGCTGTTTCTAAAGCCCTGTAGTCGTGCACCATGTCACCTACTTTAAATTCGGGGAGACCGCTCTGTTTCCTTCCGAAGAAATCACCAGGACCTCTTAATTTTAAGTCTTGTTCTGACAGCTCAAAACCATCAGTCGTTTCTGTCATAATTCTCATCCGTTCCTTTCCGACATCTCCCTTTGGATCAGCCAGCAGGATGCAATAGCTCTGCTCACTTCCTCTTCCAACCCGTCCTCTTAACTGATGCAGCTGGGATAATCCAAAACGTTCCGCGTCATGAATGACCATAACCGTTGCATTAGGGACATTCACCCCCACCTCTACAACAGTAGTCGATACTAAAACCTGTACACGGTTTGCAGCGAAGCTTTGCATCACTTCCTCTTTTTCTTCATTTGTTAGACGACCATGCATTAAGCCTACTATTATATCTGGTTCAAACACTTGAGCGAGCTGATTATATAAATCAATCGCGTTTTGAATATCCAGCTGATCTGACTCCTCAATCAATGGGCAGATGACGTAAGCCTGGTGGCCGAGACGAATTTGTTTTTGAATAAATGCAAGTACTTTTTCTGTTAGTTGTCCTTTTACCCAATAGGTTTCAACCGGTTTTCTCCCGGCAGGCATTTCATCAATAACACTTACGTCCATATCTCCAAACGCCGTGATTGCGAGAGTTCTCGGGATAGGGGTAGCTGTCATAAACAGCACATCCGGATGCAGACCTTTGTCCCTAAGTGTTCTTCTCTGGTTAACTCCAAAGCGGTGCTGCTCGTCTACGATAACAAAACCCAGCTGCTGAAAGTCCACTTCATCTTGTATTAGAGCATGCGTTCCTATAATTAAATCAGCTTTATGCTCTTTAATATCCTGAAGAATTTCTTTCCTTCTTTTCCCCTTTACTGAACCCGTGAGCAGTACTATACGTATTCTCTCTCCAAACATTTCTTTTAGAGAGTCTGCATGCTGTTCTGCTAATATTTCAGTAGGAACCATCAGAGCCGCCTGCCTGCCAGTAGTTATAGAAGCATACAAAGCTATAGCTGCAACAGCCGTTTTACCTGAACCTACATCCCCCTGCAAAAGTCTGTTCATACGGTACGGGTTTTTCATATCTTTTAAAATTTCACTTAAGGCTCTCTTTTGGGCACCTGTTAATTCGAAAGGCAGAGATTGAACGAATTCTGTTAAACGATCATTATGGTAGTTTTGGGCATTACCAGTTGTCAATTCCCTCTGCAGCTTTCTTAATAACTGCATTTTTAATTGAAATAACAAAAACTCTTCATATATGAAACGGCGCTTTGAGTGTTTTAACATCGTCCGGGTTTTTGGGTAATGCATTTGCTCTACTGCCTGCCGTCGTTCAGGAAGCTTATAACTGAGAACCTTATCCTGCGGAAGAATCTCCCTTACATCCTCTAAATATTCCTCTAGAGCTTCTTTAATTACTTTTCGTAACGTTACAAGCGTAATACTTTCTTTCAGGGTGTAAACGGGTTGAATAGGTTCTTGGTCTTCGGCTGCCCCTTTTTTATAGTTACTGACCGTAATCTGAAGACGATGCTGATCCCATTTACCTGTAATAGTTACTGTATCACCTGCACTTAGCTGCTTTTTGGCAAATGCCCGGTTAAACATTACGGCCTTAACAGCAAACTGTTCTACTTGGAGGGTCATCGTCAGGCGGGATTTTTTCTTACCATAGAATTGTACAACCGGATCGGATGTTAACTGACCTTCAATAGTTGCTTTTTCTTCGTGTGCAAGCTCTGTTAATGGCTTTACTTCATATGAATCATAACGGAATGGGAAATAAAATAATAAATCATTAATGCTAAAAAGCCCAAGCTCATTTAAGTGAGCTTGCAGCTTTTCTCCAATTCCTTTCACTTCACTAATCGGTAAATCTAATCTATTCTTCATCAATTGGGCTCCCGTAAATTTTGGCTTCAAGCTTCCTGCCTGTTAATGTGGCGGCAAGACCTCCCTGTGCCGTTTCTCTAAAAGCAGACGGCATTCGTTGTCCAACCTTATACATGGCATCAATTACTTCGTCACATGGGATCCTGCTCGTAACTCCGGCCAGCGCCATATCTGCAGCTACGACTGCATTAGAAGCACCCATCGCATTTCTTTTTACACAAGGAACCTCAACTAGACCTGCTACAGGATCACAAATTAATCCAAGCATGTTTTTCAAAGTAATTGCCATAGCTTCCGCAGATTGCTGAGGAGTGCCTCCGGCCATTTCTACAATTGCAGCGGCAGCCATTCCCGCTGCTGATCCCACTTCCGCCTGACAACCGCCGGCCGCACCGGATATTGAGGCATTGTTAGCCACCACAAAACCAAAAGCCCCGGAGGTAAATAAGTAGCGGACCATCTGTTCACGGCTGGGATTTAATTTGTCTTTCACTGCAAAAAGTGTCCCCGGAACACAGCCGGCACTCCCGGCAGTAGGAGTAGCGCAAATCGTGCCCATAGCAGCATTCACTTCGTTAGTAGCTACTGCTTTACTTACCGCATCCATTAATAAATGCCCTGATAAAGGCTCGTGCTCCCGCATGTAATTTTGGATGAGAACAGCATCTCCACCGGTGAGACCACTGTGAGATTTCACCCCTTTTAATCCATCTTCAATCGCTTTTTCCATCACCTCTAAATTCCTTTCCATCTGACGGAAAATTTGTTCGCGTGTTAACTGCTTCACTTCCATTTCCTGACGAATCATTATTTCTGAGATAGATAAGCTTTCACTTTCAGCTCGTTCTACTAATTCAGCAATATTCTTAAACATGACCTGTCCCCCTTATCCAAAGCGAAATTAATCTGATATCCGCGCAACCTGTATAATATGATCCGCTCGCTCCAACTCATTTAAGACTGTATCCTCAATATTTTGATCTACTTCAATAACCATCAAAGCCTGTTCCCCCTGTGCTTTTCTGGATACTTCCATCCGCCCGATATTGATTTCGTGGCTGGCTAGAATTGAAGTAGCTGAAGCAATAGCGCCATAGCGATCATTGTGAATTAATAGAATAGCAGGATGACTGCCTGAAAGACGCAGCTCAAATCCATTCAATTCAGTAATCTCTACCTTACCACCACCTATAGATATTCCAACGAGCTCTAATTCGCCAGCATCATCGCCAATGACAAGACGTGCAGTATTAGGGTGATCTGTCTGAGCTTCCTCTTCATAAAAATGAATTTCCATCTGCTTTTGTCCAGCTATATCAATTGATGAGCTTATCCGTGTATCATCCGTCTCAAAGTCCAGCAGACCACCTATAATAGCAACGTCTGTTCCATGACCTTTATAGGTTTGGGCAAACGAACCATATAAATGCACGTGCGCGTATACAGGCTCCCTTCCGAACAAATGCCTGGCAGCTCTCCCTATTCTTGCAGCACCTGCCGTATGTGAACTGGATGGACCGATCATAACCGGTCCTATTATATCGAATACTGATCTATACTTCATACGATCCCCATCCTTACTATTAATGAGTAAACGCTTTCGAGATACTAATTACCGTTATTTATTTTACCATATTTCTAGGAAAATACATTATTATTGCAGGCAATATTGATTATCTATCTGAGAAAGAGTAAAATATATATTTGTGGGTTATGAGATAACCGGGCGGGAGAGGGATAATTTCATAGAGGAGAATACGATGCTTAAACAGCATAATTCTCAGTTTAGCTTTCGGAAAGATCTAATTGCAGGGTTAATTGGCTATTTTACGACTGTTTATATCGTCGCTGTTAATAGTCAGATTCTGCAGGATGCCGGGCTTCCGTTAGAGAACGGAATGCTTGCTACCATTCTTGCCAGTGCAGCCGGCTGTTTGATCATGGCTTTTTATGCAAATGCACCTATGGTCTTAATTCCAGGTATGGGAGTAAATGCCTTGTTTGCTTACTCCATAATCGAAGGAAAAGGAATGGATTTTCAAGAAGGTTTAGCCGTAGTGGTGTTTGCTTCTCTGCTTTTTTTAATCACAGCTTATACGCGCCTGGGAGATTGGCTGAAACACGCCATTCCTGACGCTCTTAAGCACGCGATTACTGTAGGACTCGGAATGTTTCTTACGTTAATTGGATTAGAAAAAGGCGGTCTGGTTGTACGCGGAGAGCACTCTCTTATCACGCTGGGTGATCCTTCTTCACCACTGGTCATTACTAGCCTGCTTACTTTATTTATAGCGGTGTACCTATTCGCTAAAAATGTACCGGGCAACTTCCTCATTACAATGGTAGCGGGCACAATTATTGCTCATTTCACCGGACTGTTAGAGGGACCGGGAACAGGTATCTCAGCAGGTGAGCATAATTGGGTATTTATTCCTTCCTTTGGAGCAGTTACTGAGTTTGGTTTTTGGATGGCCGTCTTTCCCTTAGCAATTGTGCTTATATTTGAAAATATGGGATTGATTCACGGGCAGCTGGATATGTTAAATCAGCAGCACAAATTCAAGAAATCTTACCGAGCTTCAGCATTTTCCGCTTTAAGCTGCGGATTTTTCGGGACTTCACCAACCGTATCTTCAGCCGAGAGTGCAGCTGTAATTGCCTCCGAAGGCAAAACAGGAAGAGCAAGCCTTACAATGGCCATTCTATTTCTGGCTACTATTTTCGTAACACCCTGGATCTCCATGGTGCCTTCTACAGCAATCAGTCCAATACTAATTATTGTAGGAGCTTTAATGGTCCAGAACATTAAAGAGATTCCATTAGACCAGCTTTCTGATGCTATGCCGGCATTCTTGATCATTGTGATGATTCCTTTCACTTATTCTATTGCAGACGGAATGGCATTTGGGTTCATCGCTTATCCCATTGTAAAGTTCGCTCTCGGTAAGCAAAGGGAGCTCTCAGCTCCAGTCGTATTAATTGCCATGGTCTTTCTCGTTGAATTTATCATCCGCTCCATCGGACACTAGTCACATAGAGACAGAGAAAAAAGCAGAGCCCTGGGTAGTCTAGGTGCTCTGCTTTTTCTATTACTCAACAGCAATTATATATGAATAAATCGGCTGCCCGCCGTAATGAAGTTCTACTTCAATATCTTCAAACCGCTCCTCTAAATAAGCTTCCAGCTCATCCTGTTCCTCCTGAGATACCTCTTCACCGCTGATAATGGTGACAATTTCATCCTCATCTTCATCGATCATCTCATCCAGAAGATTTTTTGCAGTCTCAAACTGGCTTTGCTTTGTAGCTTTAATATCACCTTCGTAAATACCCATAAAATGCCCTTTTTCGATCGATAAGCCTTCAATTTGAGTATCACGGACAGCATACGTTACCTGACCGCTTTTCACCTGACTCATTAACCCGGTCATTTCCTCGTAGTTCGTTTGTAAATCTGTGTCCGGATTGAATCCTAAGAGGGCGCTCATTCCTTGAGGAATAGTCTTAGAAGCGACAACCTTGACATCAGCTTCAGCTAATTCAGCAGCTTGTTCAGCAGCCATCGTTATATTTTTGTTGTTGGGAAGAATCAGCACATTTTTAGCGTTCACCTGATCGATTGCATCTGATATATCCTTTGTACTTGGGTTCATAGTTTGTCCGCCTTGAATAACCACATCAGCCCCAAGACTTTCGAACAACCTGGTAACTCCTTCTCCCATAGCTACTGTTACTATTCCGTATTCCGAGAGCTCTTTAGCTTTTGTTTTTTTCTTATCACCTACAATGGAAGTGTGCTGCTCTCTCATGTTTTCGATTTTCATATTAATCAAGCTGCCGTACCGCTGCCCCAGTGTCATTGTTTCGCCGGGATACTCTGCGTGGATATGAACTTTAATTAATTCTTCATCTGAAACCACCAGCAGTGAATCTCCGTGACGGCTTAACTCTTCACGAAATTGCTCTTCATCGTAAGGATTCTGTTCCAGTTTATCCTGCTCAAATTTCACCATGAATTCTGTGCAGTAGCCAAATTCAATTTCACTTGTCTCCATAAAATCCTGCGCCGATTTATGGTGCTCTGCATTTACCATCTCATCCATAGATACAGAGGATGAACCTGCCTCAGGCATGTCTTCCCCTTTTAGATTAGCCAGAAAGCCTTCATAGATCGTCAGCAAACCTTGGCCGCCGCTGTCTACAACCCCTACCTCTTTTAATACAGGAAGAAGGTCAGGTGTTCTCTTTAACGATTCCTTCGCTGCATTCGTCACACCTTCCATAAAGGCAACTACATCATCCTCTTGAGCTGCGATTGTTTCAGCAGCTTCACCTGCTTCTCTCGCTACTGTTAAAATAGTTCCCTCTACCGGCTTCATTACCGCTTTGTAAGCTGTTTTAACTCCACCTTGAAAAGCTTCAGCCAGATCCTTTGTTGTTAGCGCTTCCTTTTGTTCACACGTCTTAGAGAAACCTCTAAACAATTGGGATAGAATAACACCTGAATTCCCCCGTGCCCCCATAAGCAGTCCTTTAGCCAGTGCTTGTCCCACAGCTCCGGCATGATTCTCGGTAATTTTCTTTACCTCTTCTGCACCAGACGTCATCGATAAATTCATATTTGTACCGGTATCACCATCTGGGACTGGAAATACATTCAAAGCATCAATCATTTGAGAATTAGCTTTCAAATGTTGAGCCCCCTGAAGCACCATCTCAGCTAGTTTAGTACCGTTTATCTCTCGAACCGTCACACTTACTTCCTCCTTTAACTACACCAGAAGCTTTCTAGTCCTTCGTTACTCGAACACCCTGAATATAGATGTTGACAGAGTTAACTGATAAGCCTACATTTTTATTTAACGCATATTTAACTTGTGATTGTACGTTGTGAGCTACTTCTGATATTTTCGTTCCATAGCTTACAATTATATACATATCAATGTGTACATGGTCCTCTTCCTGTCTGACCACGACACCTTTTGAGAAATTTTCACGCCTCAGCATTTCGGCAATTCCATCACGAAGCTGATTCTTAGATGCCATACCAACAATGCCATAGCACTCTACTGCTGCTCCACCTGCAATGGTAGAAATTACATCATTACTTATAGTTATGTGGCCAAATTGATTATGAAGATCAATGGACATTAGGAATCCTCCTTTATACTCGTCACCTTCGCAGACTAATTATAACACACACCGGTCAGCGCTTATGCATTATAGTATAACAACACTCAGACCCCTATTATACTTTGTAACAATTAAGGTTATCTGTCAAGAGAAAATTCTTGATATTATATTGCCCTGTTTATTGCAATTAGCTGTTCTATATGGTACATTAATTAAGTATTTTAAGATGTATGTAACAGGAGGGATTCTACATGTCACGTAAATGTGTCGTATCAGGTCGTCGCACAAGTACTGGTAACAACCGTTCCCACGCGATGAACGCTAATAAACGTAAATTTAAAGCTAACGTGCAAAAAGTACGTATTCTAGTGGATGGCAAGCCAAAGAAAGTTTATGTATCTGCTCGTGATCTAAAATCAGGTAAAGTTACCCGCGTATAATTGAACGTCAAAAAAAGCACCCTCCGCCGGGTGCTTTTTTTGTTAATCTTTTTTGAACGTTCCAATGACAGCCCGTACCATTCCTCCGAGAAAACGTGGGAGTTTGATCGTATAAAATTTCATGAGCGTCCTCCTCAACATATAAAGCTATGAGTGCCATAAAACCTCTATTAAATGATATCTTTACTTCTTATTACTAACAGTATGCCTTGACTAAAAGAAAAAGTACCTTCATCTTTAATCAAATAATTTGATATACACAAGGTTGAGCCGTAATTCAAGTGGGTATTCTCTAATGGATAGTAAAAGCCTTGAAGCTTCATATTCCACACGTCCAGTGTCACTGGCACGAAAGATATAAATGGGTAATCTTCATTTCTCACTATTGTATGCGTGCCTTTAGTAAACAATTCCATTTGGTTTTGTAAATCAACAATTTGTGCCTTAATATGATTTTTTCTTAATGGATAAAGAATTTGGATATTTATAAGCGTATGATCCATCCGTCCGCCCGTTACGCCAAAAAAAATGATCTCATCAGGTTCCTGCTGAATGGCGTATTGAATAGCAAGCTCAAGATCGGTTTCATTTTTTTCACCTGGATGAATGCTTAAATGTTCGGTATTTTCCTTTATAAGTTCTAGTGAATACTTATTTACTGAATCGAAATCACCGATTGCAGCATGGAGAGGTAAATGGTGTTCAAGAATGACTTCGGCCCCTTGATCTGCACCTATCCAGAAGATATCATCTTTATCATAACTTGATAAATCCGGGATATAAGCCTTAGGCCCTCCTCCTACGATTGCATAAATTGTCATTGATTTGCCCCTCCTTATCAAGAACTGGCGATTGTATAAAAAAAAGACTCATAAATAGTGCTGACTATTTCCGAGCCTCCATTTAGTCATTTCATTGAAATGAGAAGGCCCGCCGTTCCCTGCGGAAAACGGGCTGTCCCCATTTCTTCTTGCTCTGTCTCAAATATCCGGAGGAATATTTCATTCCTTTACCGGAGGTTTACTACAAAAAGTGATTAGTAAGTATTCACTTTATTACCGGGCATTTCACTTAATTGAAGCTATGGCAGCTTTCCGATCCTCTTGATTGAATATCGCACTTCCTGCCACTAATACGTCCGCTCCAGCGGTAATGCATTCTTCTGCGGTCTGATCATTAACACCACCGTCTACTTCAATTTCATATTGATAGTTATACTCATTTCTCCATTTTGCGATTTGCTCTATTTTATTAAGAACTTCGGGTATAAAGGCCTGCCCGCCAAAACCGGGGTTGACGGTCATCAAAAGAACTAAATCTACTTCCTTTAATATAGGGAGGAGAGTCTCAGCTGGCGTAGCCGGATTAATCACTACCCCCGCCTTTATTCCGTAACTCTTTATAAGTTGAACCGTGCGGTGAAGATGGGGACATGCTTCCTGATGAACCGTAAGAATATCCGCACCAGCTTTAGCAAATGAATCAATAAATTGATCCGGATTGGCTATCATTAAATGGACATCCAGTGGTAAATCCGTATGAGGGCGGATGCTCTCTACTATTAGAGGGCCTATCGTAATATTAGGGACAAAATGACCGTCCATAACATCTACATGAATATAGTCTGCCCCGCCTTGTTCCACATCTTTAATTTCCTTCGCCAGATTTGCAAAGTCTGCAGCTAATATCGAAGGTGCGATTTTTGTCATGCTTTAATACCTCGGCTTTCGGTTTTTTATTTCGTCAACGAACTGCAAATAATGTTCATATCGATGCTTGGCTATTGTTTCATTGTCAACGGCTGCTTTTACTGCACATTTAGGTTCCTTAGAATGAATGCACCCACGAAACTTACAATGCTCCTGTACAGCAACAAATTCCGGGAAACACTCACTCAGTTCTTCTAACTCCAAGTCCCCGAATTCTAATGAACTAAATCCAGGTGTGTCAGCCACAAGCCCCCCGGCTATTTTGTAAAGCTCCACATGTCTCGTCGTATGCTTTCCTCTTCCAAGACTCTCAGAAATCTCATTTGTTTCGATATCTAAAGAAGGGTCAAGTAAGTTAAGCAGGGAGGATTTCCCAACGCCTGACTGCCCGGCAATCACTGTTGTTTTGTCCGCCAGCTGTTGTTCAATATCGTTCGTCATATGCTGATCGTCCATGGCAGATAAAAGTACAGGATAACCAATTTTTTGGTAGATTTCCTGATATTTTTTAATTTTTGCTTCCTGCTCCTTGTTGATTTGATCAATTTTGGAAATCACGATTACTGGAGCAAGTCTTTTAGCTTCCACGAGAACGAGAAATCGATCAAGCAGCAAAGGATTAAATTCAGGATTTGATACGGAAGCTACTATTAATGCTTGATCTACATTAGCAATAGGAGGCCTCACTAACTCATTCGCTCGTTTTTCAATGGATAGGATATAGCCTTCTTTCAATGTTTCTGCTTGAAACTCTACAATATCCCCTACCAGCGGAGTAATTTTCTTTTTGCGGAATACACCTCTGCCCCGGCATTGGTAAACTTCTCCTTCATGTAAAACATAGTAGAATCCGCTTAGGGCTTTGACAATTTTACCTGTAGCCATTAATTCACCTACTTAATATGAAACATTTTCTTCCTCAATTACTTCATCTTCTATTACGACCTTATACGCAGCATCGTTATCAGGAGAAATTGTTAAATCAATTTCCATAGTTGTATCTTCAGTAATCATTTCTTCACTATAGACTTCGGAAATTTCGTTGTTCATGTCCTCTACATACACCAGAACCTGCTGCTCTTCTTGGTCTGAGTCGTTGTTAAAAGGTACATCAACTTCTACAGTTTCTTCCCTGGGAGCTTCCTCTTCTTCTTCCTGCTCTTCATCATTATCAGAGGACTCTTCTTCTTCTTCTTCTTCCTCTTGCTCTTCTTCTTCTTCCTCTTCCGCTCCTAAAGAAATAACCAGCTCTACCGTTGATCCTTCATCAACCTCGGTAAGTGATCCAGGCTCCTGACGTATCACCTCACCTTGAGGAACATCATCAGAATATTCTTCTGACACAGAGGCCTCAAGTCCATTATCACTTAAGTAATCCCTGGCTTCCTCTTCGGTCTCCCCTTCTAATGGTCTTAAAGTTATCGAAGGCGGTCCTGTACTCACTTGAAAAATGACGCGCTCTTCTTCAATAATGACATCGTCTCCTGCCTGAGGTTCAATTTGTTCAATAATCTCCCCTTCAGGTCTGTCGGAAGTTTGTTCAATAGCCAGTACACTTTGATAACCTTGATCTTCTAAATCTGTCTTGACGTCATCATAATTTTGGCCGACATAATCCTCGAATTCTATTCGCTCTTTCCCTCTAGAAGAATATACCGTTACACGTGATTCCTCTTTTATGACTCTTCCGGCCTCAGGGTCAGTTCTTATGACTAACCCTTCTTCTACATCATCAGAAAAGACAGCTTCTCTCTTCACTTCTAAATTCAAGTCAGAAAGTTCACTATACGCCTCTTCGTATTCCATACCCTCCACGTCTACCATCTCTACGTCGTCAGGCTGCAGAAGACTTGGAACAATAAAAATGGCAGCAATCCCGGCGGAAAGTAATACGAAAAAAATGATAGTAAGCCATAAAAGCCACCGTTTCTTTTTCTTTGGTTTCTTTTCTTTCGGTTTCTTCTCTTTATTTTTCTTATCATTTTTCACGACTTCTTCTTTTTTTGTTTCCTCTAAAGCTTTTGCGTCAAACTGCTGGGTCGCATCATGAACAATTGTAGCATCCTCATCCTGTCCGGCAAAACTATCATCAGTAATAACAGGAATTGCTTTTGTTTTTTCTTCCTCTTCATTCTCGGGTATCGCGAATACTTCCTCATTGATTCTGTAGGGCTCGAGAGCTGTATCTAAATCTTCTTCCATTTCCAGCACAGATTCATACCGGTAGAAAGGGTCCTTTGTGGTGGCCTTTAATACTACATTCTCTACGCTTTGAGGCAGATCTGGAATCCATCTCTTTAATGAAGGAGTCTCATGCTGTAAATGCTTTAATGCTATAGAAACTGGAGATTGACCCGAAAAGGGAAGTCGCCCGGTTAATAATTCAAAAAAGACAATCCCCAGTGAATAGATATCGGACTTCTTTGTGGCCATACCGCCCCGCGCCTGTTCGGGAGATAAGTAGTGTACCGAGCCCAGAACGGAGTTCGTCTGAGTTAACGCAGTCGCGCTTAAAGCCATAGCTATGCCGAAATCTGTCACCTTCACGTGTCCATAATGGTCAATGAGTATATTTTGAGGTTTAATATCCCGGTGGACAATCCCGTTATCATGGGCATGAGTAATCGCTGAGGTGACCTGCCTCATAATATCAATTACTTCTGTTGTTTCAATAGGGCTCTTTTGTTGAATGAATTGCTTCAGCGTCATCCCATCCACAAATTCCATAACCATGTAATAGATATCTTCTTCTTCTCCTACATCGTATATGTTTACTATATTAGGATGCGATAAACTGGTGGCCGATTGTGCTTCTCGGTGAAACCTTGCTATAAATTCTTCATCATTTCCATACTCTAGGCGTAATACCTTTATGGCTACTTCTCGATCAAGAATTGAATCATGGGCAAGGTAAACATTGGCCATACCTCCTCCACCGATCATTTCTTTTACACGATAACGATCGTTGAGGAGACGATTATTCATCACAATCAACACCCTCTTTCAATGAGGTATCACTGTTTTGAACGACAGCCATGGTAATATTGTCTTCTCCGCCCCGCTCATTAGCTAAATTAATAAAAGACTGACAAAAATCCTGCCAATTCCCATTGTATTCTGACAGCCTGCTTAACTCGTGCTCCTGTACTTTGTTTGTTAAACCATCAGAACATAACAAGAGCCTGTCTCCTTCTTCAAACTCCAAGGTCCTAATATCCGGTGAAACGTTTTCATCTGTTCCCAATGCTTTGAGCAGGACATTCTTTCTTGGGTGAGTTTCGGCCTGCTCTTCGGAGATCTGGCCTGAACGAACTAATTCGTTAACGAGAGAATGGTCCTCTGTAATTCTTACAAATCCGTCCCCGTTCGCTAAATACACCCGACTGTCTCCTATATGGCCTATTGTAGTAAACTGATTATTGCATAAAGCAGCTACAACGGTTGTTCCCATACCTCTGCATTCTTCATTTTCCCTGGAGTGGTGCAGAATTTCGCGATTGACTTCGGTAATGGCATTTCTCATCCACTTTTCTGCCTCTCCCGGCTGTAAAATGTATGATGTCTCGTTCCATTTCTTATGTAAAGTGGAGACTGCCAGCTGACTGGCTACATCACCGGCTTTGTGACCTCCCATCCCGTCCGCCACTACAGCGAGAACCTGGTTCTTTTCATGGTGAAAAATGCCGCCTGCATCTTCGTTATGGTTACGGACTTTTCCTTGATCTGATAAAAAAATGCCAATCATGGTTTACACCCCATCTCTTTCAAATCACGTTACCTTTTCACTAACCTGGTTAAAAAGAATCCGTCTGTATCCCATTGCTGGGGAAACAGCTGCAATCCATATTCGCTGATACCCGTTGAATCTTTTAAGAAGTCAGGCAGGTCTTCGACAAAGGAAGAATCAACAGTGAAATCTTTATTCTGATTTAAAAATTCTTTTACTGCTCCTTCGTTTTCATGCTGGTCTACTGTACAAGTGCTGTAAACCAGCTTGCCTCCTTTTTTAAGAAGCGGCGCAAGACTAACGAGCAGGCTGTCTTGTATAGTGCGCAGATCGTAAATATCTTGTTCTTTTTTATGATATTTTATGTCCGGCTTTCCTCTTAACACCCCGAGTCCTGAACATGGAGCATCCAGCAGAATTCGATCGAATGACTCTTCCTGGTGGACCTGTCCGAGTTTTCTCGAATCCGCTTGATCTGCTTTAATTGAACTTAACTGCAGCAGCTCTGCTTTTTCCTTAACAAGGTTAGCTTTTTTCTTATGCAGGTCATAAGCCGTCACTTCTCCTCGGTCACTTAATTTTTCAGCTATATGAGTAGTCTTTCCACCAGGTGCGCTGCAGGCATCCAGTACTGCATCTCCAGGAGTTAAATCCATCATTTCAGCTGCAAGCATTGAGCTTTGATCCTGTACAGTAACAAGCCCTTTCTTAAACAGAGGATCATTTAATATGCGGCCCTCGGTAATAAGAAGGCCCTGCGAGGAGAATAAGCTTTCTTCTGCAACTATGCCTCTTGATTTCAATTCTGTTGCTGCTTCCGACCTCGATATTCTAAGAGTCTGTACCCGTACAGACATGGGCAGGTGTTTAAGGTTCTGAAAACAAATGCCTCTCGTTAAATCCATCCCATATAGTCTCACCCAGCGCTTCACAAGCCAAACCGGGTGACTCGTTTCAATGGAGAGCTTCTCTAGAGGGTCAGTGATCGCTTCGGTATCTTTGACGCCGTTACGCTGTACATTTCGAAGTACACCATTCACCAAACTTGAAATCCCTTTATGCCCTTTTCTCTTGGAGATTTCCACTGACTCATGGATGACCGCATGATCGGGGACACGCTCCAAATAAAGCATTTGATAAACAGACATGTAGAGCAGCCATTTTACCCATGGCTTCAGTTTCTTTTGGTTAGTTATATAGGGGTGGATTTGATAATCAATTTTCAGCTTGTTTTGAAGAGTCCCGTATACAATTTCAGTTAAAAGCGCCCCGTCCTTCTGGCTTAACCGATGTTTTCTCATTTCCTGATCTAACAGGACGTGACTGTATCCGCCCTGTTCACCTATACGTGTTAGTAGTTCTAATGCTGATTCTCTAAGCTGGTACTTTGTCATATTAGTCCTGCTCCCCCAGTCGATCACCAATCTGCATGGCTTGCCCTGCCCCATTTAGAAAAGCCTGCCCATTCATTCGTTTCTTTCCTGAGGGTTGAAGATCAGTTATCTTAATGGCCTTCCCATCTCCTGAAGCAACTACGAGACCATCCTCGTGAAAATCTACGACTGTTCCTGCAGGCTGGGCGTATGTCTGATTCACTTTAACACTCCACCATATTTTTAACGGTTTTCCATTCCAATATGTATAAGCTACAGGCCATGGATGCATTCCACGAATGTGATTATAAATAGCCTGCTGGTCCATAGACCAGTCTACTTTTTCCTGCTCTCGTTTTATATTTGAAGCAAAGGTCGCCTCTTCTTCTAGTTGTTTCTCTGGTGTTATTTCTCCTGCAAGAAGCGGGGGTAAGGTTGCCATTAATAAATCTGCGCCTGCTCTGGCCAGCTTATCATGAAGAGTTCCCACATGGTCATTATCTTCAATAGGCACTTTAACTTGAGTCAGTATATCACCAGCATCGAGTTTTTTGACCATGTACATAATGGTAACTCCGGTTTCAGGTTTTCCTTCAATAATAGAATAATGAATGGGCGCTCCTCCCCGCAGCTCCGGTAAAAGTGAAGCATGAACGTTGATACATCCATGCTTTGGATATTGTAAAAGAGCTTCAGGAAGAATTTGACCAAAAGCTGCCGTCACGATTAATTCCGGCTCGTACTGTAACACTTGATCATATTCGTTTTTGATTTTTTCTGGCTGGACCACAGGGATTTCCATATCTTCAGCGGCCTGCTTTACCGGCGGAGGAGTTAACGTTTTCTTTCGGCCCTTAGGGCGGTCCGGTTGTGTTACGACGACTACTACTTCATAGTTGTGCTCAACAAGCTGCCTGAGCACGGGAACAGCAAAATCAGGTGTTCCCATAAATGCAATTCGTGTCATGATGTATATACTCCTTCCTTACATTAATTGGTACGGTTGAAAGTCTACATTTATCTGCAGTCCGTTTTCTTCTTTTAATTCATCTTCATAATAGTGTAAAATTCGCTGTATTAACTTATGCTGTTCGGGTTCGTCTTTATATTTTACCATGCATTGATATCGATATCTATTGTTGATCCGTGTGAGTGCTGACGGGGTTGGACCTAAAACATCAGCTTCTTCAGATAATTTATTCCGCATATATACTACAATTTTCTGAGTAACTTCCTGGACCTTTAACTGGTTGGGGTGCGAAATGGTAAACAACGTCAGGAAATAGTATGGCGGATACTTGAACGCTTTTCTTAATTTCATTTCTTCATTGAAAAACTGTTCATAGTCATATTCACTTGCAAGCTGAATACTATAATGATCCATATTATAAGTTTGCACAATAACTTCTCCTGCCAATTTATGACGGCCTGCCCGTCCGCTTACTTGAGTTAAAAGCTGAAATGTTTTTTCTGCGGCACGGAAGTCAGGCAGATTCAGCAGAGCATCCGCCGCAAGAATTCCCACTAAAGTGACGTTGGCAAAGTCAAGACCTTTGGCAATCATCTGGGTGCCGAGTAGAATGTCGGCTTTCTTGTCTCCAAAGTCATTTAATAATCGCTCATGTGCTCCTTTTCTCCTGGTTGTATCGACGTCCATCCTAAGTACCCGCGCCTCTGGCATAAGCTCCTGCAGCGCTTCCTCTACTTTTTGAGTTCCCGTCCCAAAGTATCGAATCGTTTTACTTTCACACTCTGGGCACTGACTGGGCATCGGCTCTTCATAAGAGCAATAATGACATTTCAGCCTCTCCTGGCGGCGGTGATAAGTAAGGGCGATATCACAGTGAGGGCATTCTTTCACATGTCCACAGTCTCGACACATAACAAAAGTTGCATACCCTCTGCGGTTTAAAAACAACACAGACTGCTCGCCGCGTTCTATTCTTTCTTTTAACTTATCAAGCAGAACCCGGGAAAACATGGAACGATTACCTTGATGCAGCTCATTTCTCATATCTACTAATTCAGTTGAGGGCATGGAGGCGTCATTCATTCTCTTCTTTAATGTAAGCATAGAATAATTACCTTTAGCCGCCCGGGCATATGTTTCGAGTGAGGGAGTCGCACTGCCGAGAATAACGGGGCAGGAGTGAATTTTCCCTCTTTCGACTGCTACATCTCTTGCATGATAGCGTGTTCTATCTTCCTGCTTGTAGCTTGCTTCATGTTCTTCATCGATAATGATGATTCCTAAATTAGTGAAAGGAGCAAAGATCGCCGACCTGGCTCCTACGACTACTTTGACCTCATGCCTTTGAATCTTTCTCCATTCATCATATTTCTCACCTGCGGACAACCCGCTGTGGAGAACTGCGACTTTTGAGCCAAACCGGCCTTTGAATCGTTCGACCATTTGGGGGGTGAGAGCGATTTCCGGCACAAGCATAACCGCCTCTTTGTTTTGATTTAAGACCTGTTGAATAGATTGCAGATATATTTCAGTCTTTCCGCTGCCGGTGACCCCATGGAGAAGAAACACCTCGTGTTTTTCCTCTTCCAGCGTGTGCAGCACAGGTGTGATAGCTTCCTGTTGTTCCTCCGTTAAAGGAAAAGGCTGAGTTCTTTCAAATTCTCGATGTGAAAAAGGGTCACGTAAGACTTCCTGTTTATACTCTTTAAGTACTCCCTGCTTCAGCAAAGGTTTAAGTGAAGATGCAGACGCTTCTGTTATGCTGAGTAATTCTTTTTTCGGTAGAGGCTCTTGTTGATCAATAAAATATTCGATAACCTCTCTCTGCTTTTTAGCCTGAGCTGACAGGTCCACTAACTTCTCTTCCAGCTCAACCGGATCTAACACCGGTTCCACCATCGAAGTCGTTTTTGTCGTTTCACGGCTCTTCACTTCATAATGGACATCAACTAAGCCTTCATCAACGTAATGACGCAGCTGCTGATAGCTTACACCTGACTTTTCAAATTCCTTATATTCAATGGTCTCCCGACCGGCAAATAGTTCAGCCAGCTCTTCAGGGAGGTCTTCTTCTGTAAGCTTCCAAAGCTCTTTACGATACGTTGCCTTTAATACTTGAGGAAGCATAACCTGTAAACAAGATACATAGAAGCTTAAAGTCTGCCGCGATAACCATTTTCCTATCTGAAGTAACTCCGGGGTTAGTGCAGGAGCAATATCAAGAACATCCTCTATATCTCTTACTTTTTTAAAATCACTAAACTCAGCGAGAGAAATCACATAACCTAGAACTTTCCTAGGTCCAAATGGAACAATGACTCTCACACCAGGCTGGATGACGGAAGCGTAATGATCAGGAATACCATAATCGAACAATCGGTTCGTGTTTTGTGAAGGCACATCCACGATAATTTTAGCGATACTCATTAGACATCACCCGTAATTTCCCCGGCAGTCTCTATAAGTATTTTCTTTGCAAGCTCGTCCTTTGACATTAAAGGAAGCTCCAACCTTTTACCGGTCTTAGTTAAATAAATAGATGCGTTAGTATCATAGGCAAAACCAGCGCCATCTTCTGATACGTTATTCATAACGATCGCATCTAAGTTCTTTTTGACCAATTTTTGTTCTCCGTAATGTTCTACGTCATTGGTTTCAGCTGCAAAACCAATTAAATATTGATTCTGCTTCACCTTCCCAAGCTCCATTAAAATATCTCTAGTCCTCTCCATCTCTACAGCATAATCTCCCGGCTTTTTCTTCATTTTGAAATCGTATGAATGCCTAGGTCTGTAATCAGCCACAGCAGCGGACTTTATGACAATATCATGGCGTAAGAATTCATTCGTCACTGCTTCAAACATTTCTTCAGCTGAAACTACATCTATTCTCTTCACATTCGGAGGAGTCTCTAAATTTACAGGGCCAGAAACTAAAGTTACTTCAGCTCCCATTTTTGATGCCTGGCGAGCTAAAGCAAAGCCCATCTTTCCTGTTGAGGGATTGGTAAAGTAGCGGACAGGGTCAATCTTCTCCTGGGTAGGACCGGCTGTAATCAGCACCCTTTTTCCGGTTAAAAGCCCCTGGTTGTCTTCTTCGTTCTCAAGAATGCGTACAATAGTATCCGGGTCTTCAAGCCTCCCTCTGCCTACATATCCACAAGCCAAATACCCTTCCCCGGGTTCGATAAATTTAAATCCCCAATTGTCCAACTGCATTAAATTTTTAATGACGGAAGGATGACTATACATGTGCACATTCATAGCCGGAGCTATATAGACAGGGGCCTCGGTAGCTAATAATGTAGTAGACAGCATATCATCCGATAACCCATTCGCCAGTTTTCCGATTATATTGGCAGTTGCTGGAGCAATTAAGAACAGATCCGCCCAGTCCGCTACATCAATGTGCTGGATTTGTTTTGGATCCTGTTCAATAAAAGTATCTGAATATACAGGCTGGCGTGATAATGCCTGAAAGGTTGTAGGAGCTACAAATTTTTTTGCATTTTCAGTCATGATCACTTTAACTTCTGCTCCTGACTGCACTAATTTACTCGTTAATGCGGCGGCTTTATATGCTGCAATACCTCCTGACACACCTAATACGACTTTTTTGTTTAAAAGCATAGGAACCTATCCCTTCCTCAACAATTAATAACGAAAAGCCGCGCCTTATCCTAAGTAAGCGCGGCTTTGATGATGGTATGTGACGAATACATTACGTAGTTTCCGTTCTTTCCTGAATGTTCTCCGCTTGAGAATACGTTAATTTCCCACAATCGATCTCTTCCAGTGCTACACCCACCTGCTGACTTGAGATTGGATTGTCTATCATAGGTGCACTTCCTTGCTTTAATTCCCGGGCTCTTCTCGCTGAAAGAGTTACTAATGTATATTTCGATTTGATCTGCTTCTGCAATGAATCAATAGATGGTTCTAACATCATGATTGATCAGCCTCCAATGCTTTTTTATACTGATGTGCCACGCGCTCTCGTTTACAATGTTCACTTGCTACGATTGCTTTCACTTTATTAACTGCGGAATCAACCTGATCGTTGACTACAACATAATCATAAGCATCCATCATGTCGATTTCTTCTTTAGCCGCCAGCAGCCGGTTCTTCACTTTTTCTTCCGTTTCTGTTCCCCGGCTGACAATTCGATCTTTTAATTCCTCTAACGATGGAGGGATAAGGAATACAAATACCCCTTGTGGAAAATTCTCTCTTACTTTTAAAGCTCCCTGCACTTCAATTTCAAGAAAGACGTCTTTTCCTTCTTCAAGAGTCTGTTCCACGTACTGGCGGGGAGTTCCGTAATAATTGCCGACATATTCTGCATGTTCAATCAATTGTCCTTCAGATATTAACTTTTCGAACTCATTCCGTGATTTAAAAAAGTAATCCACTCCATCTGTTTCTCCTTCCCGGGGCTCACGGGTTGTCATTGAAATGGAATACCTTAAATCTGTAGACTGATCAAATAAAGCTTTCCTTATTGTTCCTTTACCTACACCAGAGGGTCCAGATAAAATAAATAAAATGCCCTTTTCCTTTATCACGAATGGATCCTCCTAGTTATCATCTGACATTTCATCATTACTTAATACGCGCTGCCCCACTGTTTCAGGCTGGACAGCAGATAATACAACGTGATCGCTGTCAGTAATAATAACAGCCCGGGTTCTCCGGCCGTATGTAGCATCTACTAATTTATTATTGTCTCTTGCAACGGTAATAATACGTTTAATAGGTGCAGACTCAGGCGAAACGATAGATATGATACGGTTGGCAGATACCACATTACCAAAACCGATGTTAATTAACCTTAAACTCAACAAAACTTCCTCCTTCTAAGACACTAATCTAATCCTATTATATGAAAAAAACAATAGAAATCTCAATTGTTATTCAATATTTTGTACTTGTTCTTTAATTTTTTCTATTTCACTCTTCATTTTAACCACCTGGTTGGACAGTTCCGGATCATTCGACTTTGACCCAATGGTATTTATTTCTCTGTGAAACTCCTGCACAATAAAGTCAAGTGTACGGCCAACAACTCCACCCTGTTTTAAAAGGGTATGAAACTGTGTAATATGGGAGTAAAGTCTGGTCACTTCTTCTGAAATGTCTCCTTTTTCCGCTAAAAGTGCGACTTCCTGATACACTCTTTGTTGATCTTCAGTCAGTGCTTCTTTTGTGTAATTTTCAATTCTTTGTACTATTTTTTCTTTATACTCATTAATAACAGAGTCCCGCTTAGCTTCTATGAGATTCACGATACTTTCCAACGACTGCAGTCGTTGGAGAAGATCTACTTTAAGCTGTTCTCCCTCACTTTCCCGCATGGACAACAGTTGTTCTAATGCCCTCTGCGCTGCCTTCTCGACGGCTGATGTTAAGCCGCTGCTGAGTTTTGGAGTCTCTGTTATAGAAAACGCGTGATCCAACTTAGCTACCATATCAATAGAGATTTCACCCGTCAACTCATACTTGCCTTTTAAAATGTGAAGCTGCTCTTTATATTGGCGGATGAGATCCTCATTCACCTGAAGCCCTAAAGATGTAAGACCTTCCCCCTCTAAATTGAGAAAACAATCGATGCGTCCTCTTTTTACTACATCCCCTGTAATCTTCTTTAATTTATCTTCCATAAACAGCAGGGAACGGGGGATTTTTGGTGAAAAATCAAAGAAACGGTGGTTCACACTTCGAATTTCCAATGTCCCTTTGACACCTTCTACATTTAATTCCTCTCTGCCATACCCTGTCATACTCCGAATCATATTCCATCACGTCCAATTAAAATAAAGTTTATAACAAGTTTAGTTTATCAAATTTGTTCACAAGGAAGCGAATCATTGCTATACTGACAAGACTAGAGAGGTGATTACCATGCCATTTGACGGCGTCGTAACCCGTGCGGTGACTCATGAATTAACAGGTTCCATCCAATCGGGAAGAATTGTAAAGATTTATCAGCCGACTGAAACAGAGCTTGTTTTTACCATTAGACGTAATGGTATTAAACATACTTTATTGTTATCAGCTCATCCGAGCTATGCACGCTTTCATTTAACGAACGATCAGTATCAGAACCCTAAAGAACCGCCAATGCTTTGTATGCTGCTTAGAAAGCATCTAGTCGGTGGCTTTATTGAGGATATAGAACAAATTGAGATGGAACGTATAGTCAAGCTCCATGTAAGATCCCGTAATGAAATTGGTGATGAATCGATCAAAACACTAATTGTAGAGATTATGGGAAAACATTCAAATATTTTATTGATCGACAGCGAGCAGGGGCATATAGTAGACAGCATTAAACATTTGCCTCCTTCTCAAAACCGCCATCGTACAGTTATGCCTGGACAACCATATAAACTTCCCCCTTCTCAAGGGAAAATTGACCCCGTGTCATTAACAGGTGAAGAGTTAATTAAAAAGCTGGATTTCAATTCGGGCAGGATCGACCAGCAAATATTAAATCATGTGATGGGCTTTTCTCCCGCCATTACAAAAGAAATTGCTTTTCGAGCTCATTTAGGCTCTTCTGATGACTATAAAGCAAGTTATGAGAACGTCCGCGAACATCTTACTCATCATCGATATACCCCGTCGGTTTTCACTGGGGACCGCGAGCAGTTTTATGTGCTGCCCCTTACCCATGTTCAACAGGAATCGAAGAGCTTTACTACTGTAAGCGAAATGCTCGATAAGTTCTATTCTGGAAAGGCTGAACGCGACCGGGTCAAACAGCAGGCTGGGGACCTTTATCGTTTTTTGAAAAATGAGCGGGATAAAAACAAACGAAAATTAAAGAAACATGAAACGACGTTAAAAAAATCAGAAGCTGCGGATGATTATCAAAAAATGGGAGAGCTGCTTACTGCTCACATGCATCTCGTCAAATCTGGTGATGCTGCTGTTACAGTTGTAGATTACTATGACCCGGACCAATCTGAGCTGACGATAGAATTAAACCCTGTTAAATCACCGAGTGAAAACGCCCAGAATTATTTTCAAACGTATCAAAAGTTAAAAAAATCAAAACAAGTTATTCAGCAGGAAATCAAGAAAGCATACGGCGAGATTGAATACTTTGAACGCCTGATTCAGCAAGTAGAATCTGCCCGGGAAGAAGATATTGAAGATATCCGTGAAGAACTAAGAGAACAGGGCTACTTAAAGAAAAGAACTCCTGCAAAAAAATCAAAAAAGAAACCTTCCAAACCATCACCAGAATCATACCAGTCAAGTGACGGTACGCCTATATACGTAGGAAGGAATAATAAACAAAATGAATATTTAACCAACCGCATTGCTCATAAAACTGACATTTGGCTTCATGCAAAAGATATTCCAGGGTCTCACGTGGTCATTAAAGCCAGTGACCCGACTGAATCAACTCTATTCGAAGCTGCCAGACTTGCTGCCTACTTCAGTAAGTACAGTCAGTCATCTTCCGTTCCAGTAGACTACACATTAATTAAGAACGTTAGAAAACCCTCTGGAGCAAAACCGGGATACGTTACGTATGATGACCAGCAAACACTTTATGTAACTCCTGACGCTGAAGAAGTTATACGGCTTAAAGATAAATAACACAAAAAATCCACTACGAGCTAGTGGATTTTTAGACTGTTGAAAAAGCCTGGATGGGTGTACACATGGTATTACATGATTCCTCCATTAGAATCATGAAAAAAGCGTCGCTTTTAAGCTGGTCAGGCGGAAATTCTCCTCGATCTGTGACCTCCTGGGCCCTTCCTGTCTGCTTGTCCCGCAGAAGTCGTCATGTTTTCAGTTCCTTTTAATCAAAAGAGACTCTCGGAACCACTGGAGCATATAGCCTTGTGGAAAAGGACCTCATAAATGCTTATGGGTTTATTGATCATTTATCGAAAAAGGATTTTTTTACCGGCTCAGGAAATAGATAAACACTACAATTGCAGTTAAATAAGAAAATAGAGCCTGTGCCCAGTAACGGGAGCGTTCTTTTTTCAATAACCATTTATTCCATAAAAAGAACAGGACAAAGCAGGCAGCAAATCCCAACAGAGGCTGCCATGACAACATAGGTTCCATAAACGTAAGAGATATCCAAACGTACAAATAAACCATACATGTCGTTATACCTAGTAGTGCATTTGTCATTATAAAAAAGGAATGTTTCCTGGATTTCATAAGCATCACCATAGTTTATTAATATTACTATCGTACTAATAATCCTATGATTGAGCAAATCGAATTTACATTAAGAGTTTGTAAACATATCAGGGCGATGGCTCCATTCACTTAGTTTACTATAATCTTCTTCCGTTAACTCATTGTCCTTTTTCATCTGTTCAATTAATTCGTCATAGTCAGCCAGGGAATAGAAGTTGTAATCTTTATCCTCAAAAGCCTGCCGGGCTTTTAACAAATTATAGTTAAAAATAGACACAATCTCCACTACGTGTTTGCCGCTTTCACGCAGGGCATCACTGGAAGCTATTGAGGATTTACCTGTAGAGATCAAGTCCTCGATCACTACTATGTTTTCTCCTTGCGTTAAATCCCCTTCCACTTGATTTCCCTTTCCGTGTTTCTTCGCTTCTCCCCGTACATAAACCATAGGGAGATTCAAGCGATCCGCAACCCAGGCAGCATGGGGAATACCCGCTGTGGCACAGCCTGCAATCATATCCACCTTTTCATTGAGCCCTTCGATATGCTGGACCATCTGATCAATGATTTGTTCCCTCACTTCTGGATAAGACATGGTCATACGATTGTCGCAGTAAATCGGGGACTTCAGTCCAGACGTCCATGTAAAGAGCTGCTTCGGGTTAACCTGTACAGCTCCAATTTGAAGCAGTAATGTAGATATATTATTGCTGTCCATTTAGGAATTCCTCCCTTATTTGTTTATATGTTGTTTCAGGGGATTGTGCCTGTGTAATGCTTCTTCCAACTACTATAGCGTCTGTACCTTCTCCGCCCGCTTTATGGGGACTGGCCACCCTTTTCTGATCGTGGTTCGTTTCATTCTGCTGTCTGATGCCCGGGGTGAGAGTTAGAAATTCAGAACCGCACACTTGTTTTACAATCTTTGTTTCTTCTACGGAGCATACAACCCCGTCCGCTCCACCTGCCCTGCTCAGTTCTGCTAAATGAGCAACATTCTCTTTTACTGAATGCGGAATAAGTAATTCATTAGTAAGCATATTTTGATCTGTCGATGTCAGCTGAGTAACAGCCAGTAAAACAGGACGGCTGTTCTCGTTGATACTTCCTTCGCGTAAGCCTTCTCTGGCTGCTTGAATCATTTCTTTCCCGCCCGAGGCATGGACATTTACGACATCAACGCCTAAAGAAGCCAGGTTCTTCATGGCTCTTTTAACCGTTTGTGGGATATCATGAAGCTTTAAATCCAGAAAAACCGGATGCCCTTTTTCCTTAAGATCATGAATGATACGAGGTCCTTCTCTATAGAAAAGCTCCATCCCTGTCTTGACGGGAATACCAGCTAAGTTATTATTTTGCAAAAAACTAAGAGCTTGCTGTTTATCTTCAAAATCCAGTGCTACATAGATCTCCGCTAAACTTTTTAAACTTTTAATGATGAGCACCTCCAATCACTTCCTGTACAGATGTAAACCCATACTTGTCTAAAGTCTCCGGCAGCTGATGGATTAAGTCCACACAAACCGCAGGATTTTTAAAATTGGCACTCCCTACAGCTACTGCACTCGCGCCGGCTAACAAGTATTCAATAATATCATCTGCTGTTTCAATTCCGCCCATGCCAATAATCGGAAGTTTAACTTCTTTATAAACTTGATGAATCATTCGAATCGCAATCGGTTTAATAGCAGGACCAGACAATCCTCCTGTCTGATTGGCGATGATCGGCTTTCTGGACCTCGGATCTATTTTCATACCAGTCAATGTGTTAATCATGGAAAGTCCGTCAGCTCCCGCCTGTTCCACTGATTTGGCCATTGAAACAATATCCGTTACGTTAGGAGATAGTTTGACGTATACAGGAAGGTCCGTCTGCTGCTTTACTTTTTTCGTTACTTCGTATGCAAGCTCCGGGTCTGTTCCAAATTGAACACCCCCTTCTTTTACATTGGGGCATGAAATGTTAACCTCCAGCGCCTGCACCATTCCGTTTGATATTTTCGCAGCAACATCGGCGTATTCCTCAAGCGTGCTTCCGGCTACGTTGGCTATAATAGGTGTTTTATAAGGTGTTAAGAAAGGGAGTTCATGTTCAATAATGCCATCGACACCTGGATTTTGCAGGCCAATTGCGTTTAACATTCCACTTGCAGTTTCTGCTACCCGTGGAGTTGGATTACCGAACCTCTTCTCCCCTGTAGCAGCTTTAATTATAATTGCTCCTAATTCTGAGAGATCATAGAACTGTGCAAATTCTTTCCCGAATCCAAAGCATCCAGATGCAGGCATTACCGGGTTTTTCAGGTTAAGCCCAGGTATATTTATACTTAAATCCATTATAAAATCACCTCTTCCGGTCGAAAAACTGGCCCGTCGCTGCATACTCTTACATAACCTTTCCCACAGCTTTCAGAGGTTTCAAGTACGCACGCAAAGCAGGCTCCGATTCCGCATCCCATTCTCTCTTCAATAGAAATATAACCGGGAACATTTATTAGTTCTTCTTTTACTTTTTTCAACATTATAGTCGGTCCGCACGTGTAGTAATAATCAATGGAATTAAGCGGAGGGAGAGCATCAGTTACAAACCCCTGCTCTCCAACACTTCCATCATTTGTAGTAATTTGGACCTCCCCTAATGATTGAAATTCATCGACATAAAACAAATCTGATTCCGAGCGGTAGCCTAACACACTTTTCACAGAAACCCCTTTTGCTGTAAGCTGCTTAGCTAAATAATACAGAGGAGGGATGCCAATTCCGCCCCCGACAAGAAGAGCTTGTTCTCCTCTTTGCTGATGAACCGGAAAGCCGTTTCCTCCCGGACCAACAATATCGAGTGATTGACCAGATTGTTTATATGTGAGAGCTTCTGTTCCATCCCCCATCACCTTATATAAAAGGGTGATTGTGCCTTTTACGGGACTTACATCAGCAATAGATACCGGGCGTCGTAAGAAGTATTGCTCACTAATTTGAACGTGTACAAACTGCCCCGGTCTTTTCACAAGCGTACTAATTTCACCCTCTAATTCAATCAGGTAAGTTTTTTCCGCAATCTCCTGATGGTTGACAATCCGCATCCATTCTCTAATCATTAGACGAACACCGCTTCCTTCTTATCGATGGTACGTGCTGTAAAGGTCATTGCATCGATAACCTCAACAATAGTTTTAGCTGTATCTAAACTCGTTAAACAGGCGATTCCATGTTCAACGGCTTCCCGTCTGATTAAGAAACCATCTGAACGGGAACGACGGCCTTTATTTAACGTGTTTACGACAAACTGAACTTCTCCATTACGGATTAAATCGATAATATCCCGCTGCTCTGAACCTAATTTCCCTACAGCTTCTACAGGTATACCAGCTGCTTCAATTGCTTGAGCTGTCCCTTTTGTAGCAATAAGCTGAAAGCCAAGCTGGTGAAAAGTTTCTGCAATATCAAGCATTTCATCCTTGTCTTTATCAGCTACAGTTAACAACACAGATCCCTCTGTAGGTATTTTCAATCCAGCTGCTGTCATACCTTTATATAATGCTTTCTCCAAGCTTTGGTCGTATCCAATGACCTCGCCTGTGGACTTCATTTCGGGTCCTAGTGTTGTGTCCACACTTCTTAGCTTCTCAAAAGAGAATACAGGCACTTTCACATATACGCCATCAGGTTTTTCCGCTCTTCCAGAATAGTAGCCCAGTTCTTTTAACGTTTGTCCTAATATTACTTTCGTAGCCAGCTGAGCCATTGTAATTCCAGTAATTTTACTTAAAAATGGTACAGTTCGGCTTGCCCGCGGGTTAACCTCCAGCACATAAGCTGTTTCATCTAATATGACAAATTGAATATTGATTAGCCCTTTCATGTTCAGCTCTCTGGCGATTTTCAGTGTAGCGTCGACACACTGCTGCTCAAGCTCTTCCTTTAAACGCTGAGTAGGATAAACCGCCATAGAATCCCCTGAGTGGACACCAGCTCTTTCAATATGCTCCATGATTCCTGGAATGAGAACGTCTTCTCCATCGGTAATGGCGTCCACCTCGATTTCCATTCCTGTTAAATACTTATCGATTAAGATTGGGTGGCCATTGTGCACTCTTACGTTTTCTTCCATATATATATTCAGCTCTTCTTCTGAGTACACGATTTCCATAGCCCGTCCGCCCAGGACATAAGAAGGTCGAACGACGACCGGATAGCCGATGTCGGCTGCTGCCTTAACAGCCTCTGCTTCACTCGTGACACTTTCTCCTCCCGGCTTTGCAATATCCAGTTTATTAAGGAGCTGCTCGAATAAGTCCCGGTCTTCCGTTTGATCAATGGCTTCCATAGTTGTTCCTAGAATGGAAACTCCACACCGGTTAAGTCCTTCGACCAGGTTGATTGCAGTCTGTCCGCCGAACTGAACAATCACGCCTTCAGGCTTTTCAATGTCAATCACATGCATGACGTCTTCTAAAGTTAAAGGTTCAAAATAAAGTTTATCTGACACACTAAAATCTGTAGAAACCGTTTCAGGATTGTTATTCATAATGATAGCTTCGTATCCAAGTTCCTTCAGGGCTAAGACCGAGTGGACGGTAGCGTAATCAAACTCCACTCCCTGTCCGATCCGAATCGGACCCGATCCGATGACCAGCACTTTCTTCTCAGGTGAGACTACAGACTCATTCTCTTCCTCATACGTGCTGTAGAAGTACGGGGTCTCTGACACAAACTCCCCGGCACAGGTATCAACCATTTTATATACAGGCCGAATGTTATGTTCCTGTCTGAAGCTCATAACATCCATTTCACTAACATTCAGTACTCTTGCAATTTGGCCATCGGAAAGACCTTTTTCCTTAGCTTCTTTAACAGTCTCTCTATTCCAGCCCTCTTCTTTAATTAACTGTTCCAGTCTTATGACATTTTGCAGTTTAGTAAGGAAGAAATAATCAATCCCCGTGGCATTGTGTATTTCTTTTAACGACACTTCTTTCCTAAGGGCTTCCGCTAAAATAAACAAGCGCTCGTCATCTGCTTTCTTCATCCTGTCAAATAACGCTTCAACAGAAAGGTCTGCTATCGAGCTCACATAAAGGTCATCGTTTTCACCCTCTAAGGAACGGACACCTTTTAGTAACGCTTCTTCAATCGAGCGGCCAATTGACATCACTTCTCCTGTAGCTTTCATTTGTGTACCGAGTTTACGATTTCCTTTAGCGAATTTATCAAATGGCCAGCGGGGAATTTTGGCTACAACGTAGTCTAAGGCTGGCTCGAAGCAGGCGTATGTTGTGCCTGTAATAGGATTTTTAATTTCATCTAAAGTCATGCCGACAGCAATTTTAGCAGCCATTTTGGCAATAGGATAACCTGTAGCTTTGGAAGCTAAAGCAGATGAACGGCTGACTCTCGGATTCACTTCAATTACATAATACTGGAAACTGTCTGGATCCAGTGCGAGCTGGACATTACAACCACCTTCAATTTCTAACGCACGAATAATCTCAAGGGACGCATTTCGCAGCATCTGATATTCACGGTCACTTAGAGTTTGAGATGGAGCAAACACAATCGAATCTCCGGTATGGATACCAACAGGGTCAAAATTCTCCATGTTACATACAACAATTGCCTGATCATTTGTATCTCTCATGACTTCGTACTCGACTTCTTTAAAGCCGGCGATATTTTTTTCAATTAAACATTGGCTCACGGGAGATAATGATATGCCGCTGCGTGAAATTTCCCTCAGCTGCGCTTCATCATCACACATGCCGCCCCCGGCTCCTCCCATCGTGTAGGCTGGGCGTACAATCACGGGGTAACCAATCCGGTCTGCGAACTGAACGGCTTCTTCTACTGTATTTACAATTTCACTGTCCGGAACAGGCTGTCCCATTTGATGCATTAAGGAACGGAATTTCTCACGGTCTTCTGCTCTCTGAATCGCATCAAGCGGTGTACCCAGCAAGTCGACCTGATAGCGTTCGAGAATACCAGATTCACTCAGTTCAACAGCTAAGTTCAAACCTGTTTGTCCGCCGAGGGTTGGAAGAATAGCATCTGGTCTTTCTTTACGAACAATTTTCATTAAAAATTCAAGCGTTAAAGGCTCCATATACACCTTATCTGCAAAAGTATGATCGGTCATAATCGTTGCTGGGTTTGAGTTAGCGAGGATAACCTCATACCCTTCTTCTTTCAGGGCCTGACAAGCCTGAGTTCCGGAATAATCGAATTCCGCTGCCTGCCCGATGACAATCGGTCCTGATCCAATTACTAGTATACGCTGTATATCTGTTCGCTTAGACATAAAGAGCCTCCTTATTTTTACTCTTCTCCTGCTTTATACGCTGTAAAAACTCATCAAATAAATAAGAAGTATCGTCCGGACCCGGAGAACTCTCAGGGTGGTACTGCACGCTGAATGTATTTGCTGAAGAGTGTTCCAGCCCTTCGACTGTGTCATCATTTAACGACACTTGGGTGAGTCTCAGCTTAGTTGCTTGTATTGAAGCTGCATTTACGGCGTAGCCATGGTTTTGAGATGTGATTCTTGTTTGATTAGAACGTAAATCCTTTACCGGTTGGTTAACTCCGCGGTGTCCGAACTTCATTTTACTAGTATCCGCTCCTCCGGCTAAGGCAATCAACTGATGCCCAAGACAGATTCCGAATATGGGTACCTGGCCCATAAGCTGCCGGATCGTCTCAATCGCCTCTGGTACATCTTTTGGATCCCCCGGTCCGTTTGAAAGCATTACTCCGTCCGGCTTCAGCCTTAAAATTTCTTCTGCCGTCGTATGATAAGGAACAACGGTAACATGGCAGTTACGTTTAGTGAATTCTCGAAGGATTCCGTGTTTCATTCCAAAATCAATTAATACAATCCGGTCTCCTCTTCCTGGAACGACATAAGGCTTAACTGTTGATACCTGCTTTACTTGATCGACAGGGAGCGGAGTATCTTTCATCATTTCGACGATTTCGTCAACTGGACGATCAGCCGAGGTAATCACTGCTTTCATAGTTCCGTGTTTGCGAATTATCTTCGTGAGCTTACGCGTATCAATGCCGCTGATCCCCGGAATCCCCTTCGCTTTTAAAAGTTCATCAAGTGTTTCTTCACTTCTGAAATTGGAAGGATGGTCACAATGCTCCTTAACAACTACCCCTAATATCGCCGGATTTACCGTTTCAAAATCATCGCGGTTGATACCATAATTCCCTACTAGAGGGTAAGTAAAGGTTACGATCTGCCCGCAGTAGGATGGGTCGGAAATCACCTCTTGATATCCTGTCATCCCTGTATTAAATACGACTTCTCCGAAACGTTCAGTATCACTGCCAAAACCTTTCCCAATAAAAGTGGTGCCATCCTCAAGTACGAGCTGCTTCATTTGAATTCTCCTTCCATGCGATTTCTCCGTTAACGATGGTTAATACAGGCCATCCTTTTACTTTCCAATTGTGAAATGGTGTGTTTTTACCTTTTGATTCAAATTGAAAACGGTCAATCTGCCGCTCCTCTGTCAGGTTAATCAAGGTTACGTCTGCTGGTGCACCTTCCTGAAGTGTTCCATATGGTAAGTTGAACAATTGACTTGGTTTTTCAGTAAGCCAGTTAATAAGCTCTTCTAAGCTCCAACCTTTTTTCTCAACTAAATTTGTGTAAAGTAAGGGAAAAGCTGTTTCGAGTCCTGTAATTCCGAATGGTGATTCGATTAACCCGGATTGTTTTTCTTCTTCGGTGTGCGGTGCGTGATCTGTCGCGATGCAATCAATTGTGCCATCTTGAAGTCCTTCAATTAATGCCTCTTGATCTTCTTTGGACCGCAGCGGCGGGTTCATTTTAAAGAATGCATCATCCTCTGTTACGTCGTTTTCATTTAACAGCAGGTGGTGCGGTGTAACTTCTGCTGTCACATGAATCCCTGCTTTTTTTGCATCACGAATGACCCGGACCGACTCCTTTGTAGAAACATGACAGACATGATAATGACAGTTTGCAGCTTCAGCTAACAGTACGTCTCTTGCTATATGCACCGATTCAGCGATATTTGGAATGCCCGGAACGTTTAAGCTGCGGCTGACCTCTCCTTCGTGAACAACCCCGTTATAAACTAGTGAATTATCTTCACAGTGAGCAACGACCGCCTTGTTGAGCCGTGATGCTTGTATCATTGCCTCATACATCATCCCAGCTTCCTGCACCCCTACTCCGTCATCCGTATAAGCAAAGGCCCCTGACTGTTTTAACTTGTCAAAGTCCACCATTTCTTTACCCAGCTGCCTGGTTGTGATCGAAGCATAAGGCAGAACACGGACGACCGCATCTTTTTCAATTTTATTCATGAGTGCTTCCATCGTTTCAACGCTGTCGGGCACAGGTCGTGTATTAGGCATAGCACATACCGTAGTGAACCCGCCTTTAGCAGCAGCTAAGGTTCCCGTCGCAATCGTTTCCTTTGCTTCTCCACCGGGCTCCCGTAAATGTATGTGTACGTCGACAAGCCCGGGCGTTAAGAGCTGCCCTCCGGCATCGATTACTTTCTCTGCCTCGTCATTGACTGTATCAGCAATTTTTCTAATTACACCGTTGTCCATTAAAATTTCACAGTTAACAAATCTTCCGTTTTCTACTCGCTTAGCATTCTTTATAAGCAGTGACATTTACACATTCCTCCTGTAAAAGTGTTTGAATAATGGCCATTCTGACAACAACACCGTTTTTCATCTGCTGAAAAATCCTCGAACGAGGGCATTCCACCAAAGCTGAATCAATTTCAACCCCTCGGTTTACCGGCGCTGGATGAAGGATGATGCTGCCATGTTTCATTCTGGCTTCTCGAGCGTTAGTCAGCCCGTAGGTACTTAAGTAATCTTCGTACTCTGCGGGCTCTTCATGACGCTCACATTGAACTCTAAGCAGCATGAGAACATCGCTTCTTTCAACCGCTTCATCCATCGTGATATAGCTGTCTCCTAACGCCGAATCTTTCCAGGCATCAGGAGCTACAAACGATACTTGAGCTCCCAGTTTCTTTAAGGCAAAGGCATTTGATCTAGCCACCCGGCTGTGCTTCACATCTCCTGCAATGGTGACTTTCAGGCCTTCAAAGGAGCGGAACTCTTCAGAGATGGTAAACAAATCAAGCAGGCATTGAGTAGGGTGTTCTCCGATCCCATCCCCTGCATTAATGATGGATAAGTCGAGGTTTTCTGTCAGTTCACTTAAGATTCCTTCTTCTGACTGCCTCAACACGGCCAGCTTCACTCCAATCGACTCTAATGTTTTTAAGGTATCTCTTAATGATTCTCCTTTTGTCAGACTGGAATCTGCTCCATTTACATCTATCACATCAATCCCCAGACGCTTCTCTGCAATATAAAAGCTGTTTTTCGTACGCGTGCTCGGTTCAAGAAAAATATTGGCCGCGAACGCGTTAGGAGCGCTCCATTGCTCTTCACCATACTTAATCTTTTTTGCTTTTGAGAAAAACGCCTGAATGTCCAGAGCACTCAATTCATTCATTGATAATAAATGCTGCATGTTTTCATCTCCTTTTTAAAAAAAGCACCCCCGGTGTCCGGGGGTGCTTCATTCGTTAAACGTCACGAATAAGCTAAGCCCAAGTACACCTTTTAAAGCCTCACGGGACTTTGTTAAAACGCGTCTTGTTTAGTTAAGCTGCTCCTGTTGATTGATCACTATCTTCAACTGCAGGTTCTTCAAACATACGACCGTTCCCCTGGCTTTTTTCTTTGCCTGGAAGAATCAGATTCAGCAGTACACCAATGATCGCTGCCAGCGCCATCCCCTGTACTTCTACTCCATCTGTTAACTCAATGAAAGCTCCGCCTACTCCGAGCACCATGATTACGGACGAAATAATAAGGTTTCTTTTCTCACCAAAATCAATTTGATTATCGATCAGCATGCGTAAGCCGCTCGAAGCAATCGTACCAAAGAGGAGTATAGAAACTCCCCCCATTACCGCCGGCGGTATGGAACTGATCACCGCGGTGCTCATTCCAATAAATCCGAATAATATGGCGAATACGGCAGCGCCGCCGATAACAAAGATGCTGTAAACCCTCGTGATCGCTAAAACTCCAATATTCTCACCATAGGTCGTGTTCGGGGGCCCTCCTAAGAAGGAAGCAATAACAGTTGCTGCCCCGTCACCGAGAATAGAGCGGTTCAACCCTGGATTTCTTAGAAAGTTCCTGCCTACCACCTTGGATAACACCATTTGATCTCCAATGTGTTCCGTAATCGTTACGAGAGCAAAAGGCACCATAAGAAAAACAATCTGCCAGCTGAATACAGCCGCCGGGGAGAAATCTACAAAAGGAATGAGGAATTCGGGCATTCTAAAGATAGCAGAAAAGAAACTTCCTATTGATTGAGCGCTTGTAACTGCTGTCCATTCTGCAGCAATTTCACTCGTATCTACTATCCCTTGACTTAGTGCAAATACGTAGCCTCCTGCAATCCCGATTAAAATAGGAAGTAAGCTTAAGAATCCTCTTAGAAAGACGGTAGCTAAGATCGTAATGCCCAGGGTGACCAGTGCCACAGTAAAGTGAGTGGCACTGTAAACTTCTCCGTCCCCGGACTCATACATAGCCATTTCAATTGCTGTAGAAGCCAATCCGAGGCCAATTACGATAATTACCGGTCCTACAACAACAGGAGGCAGAAGCTTCATAATCCAGTTCATTCCAAATATAGTTATTAGGAGAGCCACAGCACCATACACAAGGCCTGCTAAAAAGCTGCCGATCATAGCTCCTGCAACCCCATGGGTATTAGATACTTCCATAATAGGATAAATGAAAGCGAAGCTTGATCCTAAATAAGCTGGCACCTGGCCACGGGTTATGAGCAGATAAGCGAGAGTACCAAATCCGCTCGATACTAGTGCGACGGCAGGCGGAAGACCTGTTAAAAACGGGACAAGAATGGTTGCTCCAAACATGGCGAATAAATGCTGAAAGCTTAGAGCCAGCCACTTGGGCGCGCTTGGTATTTCTCTGATGCCTACTGCTGCTTCTATTGATTTCATGATGATTCCTCCCTTTAAGCATAAAAAAACTCTTTGCTTAAAAGTTCGCAAAGAGGTATACGTATCACCTGACACGCATCATACTTCCGACCTTTTAAGCCTCACTGGACTTTATTAAAAAGTAAGATTCTATTTTATTTTTCGTAAATTATCACTTCATCACGGGTATCTGTTTCAGAAAGCTCTACTGTTACCACCTCGTCCTGGGAAGTAGGTATATTTTTTCCAACATAATTTGCAGTTATCGGCAGTTCCCGGTGACCCCGGTCTACTAAGACAGCGAGCTGTATTTGAGAAGGACGTCCATGGTCCATTAGTGCATCCATTGCTGCACGCACTGTCCGTCCTGTATATAATACATCATCTATTAAGATAACTTTTTTATGTGTTATGTCAGCTGATATATGAGCTTCTTTAACATCAGGATCTATTTCATGGCTTTTATTTTCCAGGTCATCTCTGTATAAAGTAATATCAAGCTCTCCACCTGAAATAGACTGACCTTCGATACTTTCAATTTTTTCCTTAAGGCGGTCTGCAATTGGCACACCTCTTGTTTTTATACCTACTAAAACAAGGTCTTCGACGCCCTTATTCTTTTCAATAATTTCATGAGAAATTCTTGTTAACGCACGTCGTATAGCGGCTTCATCCAATACCGTTGCTTTTTTCTCCATAGCTGCAGACCTCCATATAAAAAGCCCTTTTCTACATAAGGGCAGAAAAGGGCTTTATACACAATTCATGTGCATTCCGTTACCTTTTCAGCCTCACGGGACTGTTGTTAAAGGACTTAAATTCTTATATAGGATTATTACAGACTAAGAGAAGTTTGTCAATCTTTGCTGCGTAATTCATCTAAGGTTCGATTAAATTCATTGGGCGGTTCTGCTTCGAAAAGTTTCCACTCACCCGTTCCGGGATGGGTAAAACCAAGTGATTTGGCATGCAGGGCCTGTCCGTCTATATCCAAAGTCTTTCTAGGTCCGTATTTAGGATCACCTGCTAACGGATGATTAATATACCTCATGTGAACACGAATCTGATGAGTCCTTCCAGTTTCAAGCTTACATTCGACATATGAAAAATCATTAAAGTGTTCAAGCACCTGGAAATGAGTCACTGCTTCCCGGCCCCCGTCAACCACCGCCATACGCTGTCGGTCTTTAGGATCGCGGCCGATCGGCGCATCTATCGTACCATATTCATGTGAAATAGTTCCATGTACAATGGCCACGTATTTTCTTTCCACTGATTTATCCATCAGCTGCTTCACTAGAGACTCATGTGCTCTATCATTTTTAGCAACCATGAGCAGCCCGCTCGTATCTTTGTCAATACGGTGCACGATGCCGGGTCGTTCTACTCCATTAATACCTGAGAGATCATTACAATGGTACAGCAGGGCATTGACCAGCGTACCATGCTCATGGCCGGCAGCAGGGTGTACGACCATCCCGGACGGTTTATTAACGACAATTACATCGGAATCTTCATAAATAATGTCAAGTTCAATATTCTCGGCTTCCATCTCAAGAGGTTTAACTTCAGGAATTCTCCAGCTTATAACATCCCCGGCCTGCACCTTATAGTTGCTTTTCACTGACTCACCATTCACCTCTACGTACTTATCTTTAAGCCAGGACTGAATCTGAGACCTTGAGACATCCTCTATGACATCAGAGAGAAGTTTATCTATTCGTTGGGATTCATCTTTATCTTGTACTTTATATTCTTCATTCATGACGCTGTACTTCCTTTCTTTTTGCGCTCATCTACCAGTGTGGCGATCATAACAAAAATAACCCCTACTACAAGTGCGGAGTCCGCCACATTGAAAATCGGATAATTGTAGGATCCCAAATATAAATCCAGGAAGTCCACAACTTCTTTACGAAATAAGCGGTCAATAAAGTTACCGATTGCGCCAGCCAGTATGAGAGCGAGGGCTGCTCCAACGAACCGGCTTACCTGCGCATACTGATTCATATAATAAATGACTACTCCAATCACTATGACTGTAATAAGATAAAAAAACCACATCTGCCCCTGCAGAATTCCCCACGCTGCTCCCGTGTTTCGGTGAGACGTTATGTAAAAGAAGTTTTCGATGACTGGAATCGATTCACGTAATTCCATCTGCTGAACGACAATCCACTTCGTTAATTGATCGATAACGATAATTGCCGCTGCAAAAAGATAATAAATATACATAATGGGTCCTCCAAGTATTATTTTCCTTTGCTATTGTACCACATCCAGCAACACGGCGCTTGATAAAAAAGCACCGTCAAAAATATTGACGGTGCTCAGACCATCGAGAAAATTCTCGAAAGTTTTATTTTATACTCTGTCGGATTACATTCAATTTCATGGTCAAGACAAATGGATTATTAAAGTTTAACTCAGAAAATAAAGAAAACTGCCTTCATGGCCCAGATGAAGGAGAGTATAAACGCAGATGATTAGCGTAATCAAAATGCGAAGACTGTTGTGGGAACAGCACGAGCCGAAGATCCCGGAGGATTGCTTTCTGATGAATCTTAAGGCCGTGCCCACGGAAAGCGAAGCATTTTGACGGAGCGATAGGGTGAATTCTCTTTAACATAAATAATCCGAACTGATTTCTACAAAATCATTCGGATTATTTTATGTTCTATTTAGTTTTGTACCGACCTCTTACACATTACAATACGTAATGTTTCTGTACTACTGTCGCACAACGCTGACACAGTTCAGGGTGATTAGAATCTTTTCCTACATCATGAGAAGATACCCAGCAGCGCTCACATTTCTCCCCTGTATGTTTTTGCACAGCTACTCTTACATAATCATATTCCTTAGCCTCTGCATTCTCATTTTCCAGCTGTGCCTCAGAAACGATTAATAGCTGATGCAGGTTAGAAATTGATTCTAAGATAGTTCTTGTTTTGTCATCTTTAGGAATGATCGTAATTTTCGCATCAAGCGATTTACCGATGACTTTCTCATTTCTAGCTTCTTCAAGGGCTTTAAGAACATCATCTCTAACTTCCATAAAATGATCCCATTTGTCCACCATAGCCTGCTCAGCACTCTCTGCAGCTTGTGGCATATCCGTTAACTGAACACTTGAAGCTTCTATGCCCGGAATGAACTTCCATGCCTCATCTGTTGTATGCGGCAGAATTGGTGACATTAATTTCACCAGTGAAGTTAAAATCTGGTAATAAACTGTTTGAATACTGCGTCGGTACGGATGATCTTCCGATTCGATATATAAAATATCTTTCGCAAAATCAAGGTAGAACGAGCTTAAGTCAATCGTACAGAAATTATGCACTTTGTTGTACACCGTTGAAAATTCATACGTTTCATAAGCTTGATGCACGTCTTGAATCAAATGATTCAAGCGGTGAAGCATATATTGATCAACCTCCTGCAGATCCTCAGCAGCTACTGCATCCTTTACGGGATCAAAATCATGAAGGTTGCCTAACAGAAAGCGAAACGTATTACGGATCTTACGATATACTTCTGCAACCTGCTTTAGAATATCATCAGAGATTCGCACATCCGCCTGGTAATCTGAAGAAGAGACCCATAGACGGATAATATCGGCTCCAAGCTGTTTCATAATTTTATCCGGAACCATAACATTTCCTAGTGATTTACTCATTTTGCGACCATTGCCGTCTAAAGCAAAGCCGTGACTTAAAATGCCTTTAAACGGCGCTTTTCCTGTAACGGCTACAGATGTAGACAGCGAGGAGTTAAACCAGCCGCGGTACTGATCGGAACCTTCAAGATAAAGATCGGCCGGGCGCTGCAGGTCTTCCCGCTGCTGAAGAACAGCCTGATGGGTGGAACCGGAATCAAACCAGACGTCCATAATGTCATTTTCTTTTGTAAAGATCCCGTTTGGACTATGTTCAGATGTGAATCCTTCAGGAAGAAGATCTTTGGCTTCTCTTTCAAACCAGACATTAGACCCGTGCTCCCTAAAAAGTCCCGCTACATGATTAATGGTTTCATCAGTAATGATCGGTGTGCCATCTTCACCATAAAAGACGGGAATTGGAACTCCCCAGGTACGCTGGCGGGAAATGCACCAATCCTGACGATCACGAACCATGTTATAAAGTCGGGTTTCTCCCCATTTCGGTGTCCATTCCACTCGATTTATTTCATCGAGTAGTTGTTCACGAAAATCTTTAATAGACGCAAACCATTGATCCGTAGCACGGAAAATGGTCGGCTTCTTCGTTCTCCAATCGTGCGGGTAGGAGTGAGTAATAAACTCTAAATGCAGAAGAGCCCCGGCTTCTTTTAAATGATCGGTAATGTTTTTATTTGCTTTATCGTAGAACAAACCTTCATAGCCTGGTGCCTCTTGCGTAAATACACCTTTATTGTCTACCGGGCATAACACGCCAAGTCCGTACTGCTGCCCTACCCAAAAGTCATCTTCCCCGTGGCCTGGTGCTGTATGAACACAACCCGTTCCTCCATCAGTGGTCACGTGATCTCCTAACACGACCAGCGAGTCACGATCATAGAGAGGGTGTGTGGCTTTCACTCGTTCTGCTTCTTTACCTTTAAAAACTTGAACGACTTCATGCTCTTCCCAATTCATCGTTTGAGCAACATCCTCAAGGAGATCATGAGCCACGATAAACTTCTCCTGATCGACCTTCACGACAGCGTAATCATAGGCAGGATGCAGGGCAATAGCGAGGTTTGACGGGATCGTCCATGGGGTAGTCGTCCAGATGATAAACTTCTCGCCGCCTTCTAAAAGGTCTTTACCGTCTGTAACTTTAAAGCTTACATAAATAGACGGGGAGCGTTTATCCTGGTACTCAATTTCCGCTTCAGCCAATGCTGATTCAGAAGATGGAGACCAGAACACAGGCTTTAATCCTTTGTAAATATAGCCTTTTTTAGCCATATCTCCAAATACTTTAATCTGTTCTGCTTCAAAGTCTTTATTTAATGTAATATATGGGTTTTCCCAGTCTCCCCGCACTCCCATGCGCTTAAATTCCTGACGCTGATTATCAATCTGTCCTAAAGCATATTCCGCACATTTTTCACGAAATTCGGCAAGTGACATTTTCTTACGGTCTACTTTTTTCTTAGCAAGCGCTGATTCTATCGGCAGCCCGTGAGTATCCCATCCTGGCACATAAGGAGCGTGATACCCTGACATCGATTTGTAACGGACGATAAAATCTTTCAGTGTCTTATTAAGCGCATGGCCCATGTGTAAGCTTCCGTTCGCATAAGGGGGGCCGTCATGAAGCACGAAAAGCGGGCGTCCCTCTGTACGCTCTTGAACTTGTTTATAAATATTCTCCTGCTCCCAGGCCTTCTGCATTTCCGGTTCACGATTCGGCAGATTACCACGCATCGGAAAATCTGTCTTTGGCATTAATAGCGTATCTTTATAATTCATATTAAATCCTCCTTCATACTTCTATACAAAAAAGACCTCCCCATCCCTAAAAGGGACGAGAAGGTCTCGCGTTACCACCCTAAATGCATCAGTTAAACTGATGTACTCCTCTTATTCGTATCGTGAATGACCCGGCTACATTTACTTTTCATTCAACATAGCTGCTCCAGGGGGATTTTCCTGCAATGTCCTGCTTCGGTCTCTCACCATCACCGAATCGCTTCCTGCTGCCAGGTTCATGGAGTACTTTCCCTATCAACGCATACATTTATTCATATGTGTTAATGAATTATATGTAATTTTTGCCGTGACGTCAAGTTTTATTTCTCAGCGTACTCTTTTTCTTCTTCCTTTGTATCTTCCTTTTCTTCTACCTGTTCGGGCTCTCCGTGTGGAAACTGTGTATTAAGCAGCTGGTCCCAGTCATCATTATCTATCATATCAATTTGAGCTTCAACAAGCATCCGCAGTCTCATTTTAAATACTTTTGCCTGTTTTTTCATTTCTTCCACTTCAACTGAAAGCTTCCGGGAAGTCGATAAAGCTTCATTAATGATACGGTCGGCATTCTTTTCTGCTTCCTTCACTATAAGCTTCGCTTCTTTTGCGGCGTTTGTCTTCACATCTTCTGCCGTTTCCTGAGCAACCAATATCGATTTATTTAATGTGGTTTCAATATTATTAAAGTGGCCAACGCGTTCATTCAACTGCTCTACTTCTCGCTCAAGCTCCTTTTTCTTGCGAATGACAATTTCATAATCTTTTATGACTTGATCCAGGAATTCATTTACTTCATCTTCATCATAACCTCTGAATCCGCGTGTAAACTCTTTATTATGAATATCCAATGGTGTTAATGCCACACCGGCCACCTCCTAAAAATTCTCGCAATTATCTATTATTACTAGTTTCGACATGTTCTTCATTTTTCCTGCCTTGCAGGTGGAATTAATTTAGCTTTGCAACGGTTACTCTATATTTATCTTTCTTCGTCGTACCGTGGATTTCCATCAGGCGGCTCCTTCCCTTTCCGCGTAATGAAACTAAATCACCTTCTTCTAATGAAAATGATGATTGATCAACGGTTCTAAAATTAACCTTCACGTGTCCAGCGTCTATGAACATGGAAGCTTTTTTTCTGGATATGCCATAAATCTCTTTCAATATGACATCCAGTCTTAGAGAAGAGACCGTTGTGTCGTTTGTCTTCCAATCCTCGTTACTTTTCAATAAACTGCTCAAAGGCTTTTCAGTAAATTGAACATTTGCCTTCTTAACTGAATTAAAGTTCATTCTTATGTAATCACTAATTTCAGAAGCAACTACAATTTGTATCGTTCCATTTTGGACGATGAGATCTCCAAGCTTTTCTCTCTTTATACCAAGTGACATAAAGGAACCGAGCACATCACGGTGCTCAAGCTTCATAAATTTGTCGTGATATTCAGCCTGTAACAAAACAATTGAAAAATCTTCTTTACGGATAACTTCATATTCCGGCGCAATAATCCCACGCTTTCTTTCTGATCCTTCTTTAAAGTCAGACAAGCCCCATGTTAAGTCCGAACGAGAAGACATAAGATTTCTAAAAATAAATTGTTCCCTGGGATCTAAAAAGTCAGTCTCTTTTCTTTGAAAACGCATTTCCACATCACTCTGCAAAGAGATGATGTGATCAATAAACGGCCTTTCTTCATCTCTAAAATGTTGATATATATCCATGTTTTCACCTCTTACACTTGTGCACCTTCTACTAATAAAAAAGAACAGATAAGAGGCTGTCCTGCATCTAATCTGTTCTCCAGTCTTATAATGATACGATCATACGATAAAGCTCTTCAAGCCCCGAGGCCGCAAAACGAAGAACAAGAATGGCCACTATAGGGGAGATGTCAATCATACCAAGCGGCGGTATAATCTTTCTGAAAGGTTCCAAAAATGGTTCAGCCAATTTGGCCAAAACCTCACCGAATCTGGATTCTCTAGCCCCTGGGAACCATGAAAGTAAAATATAAATAATTAGAATCCAACTATAGAGATTTAATGCTGTGAATAAAATTTCAAACAAAAACGCCATCAGTTACCACCTTCTATTTATATCATCATCTTCATTCATAAGCATTTCAGAAATAGAACCTGAAATCTCAACATTTTCCGGAGTACAAAGAAATGTTTGAGCACCTAGCTTTTGAATGTCACCACCTATAGCATAAACTGTCCCACTTAAAAAATCCACAATTCTTTTCGCTTGATGATGGTCGACACGCTGTAAGTTAATGACTATAGCTTTACGGTTCACAAGCTGATCAGCTATTTCCTGAGCCTCATTATAATTCTTAGGTTCACTCAGTACCATTTTAGATGAACTTTTTGCACTCTGCAGGCTGACTATATTCTGATGCTCCGGTGCCTGTTTACTTCTTTGCGGCCCTGCTTTCGGTTCTTCTCTTCTTTCCTCCGGAGCTTCCTCGTCAACGTATTCGTATTCATATTCATCTTCTAATGTAAAGAACGATTTTAGTTTGTTTTTCATACTCAACATCCTCACCTCAATTTCTTTAGTTAACCTACCAGGCTTGTCCCTACTCTTATATGAGTAGCTCCTTCTTCTATTGCAATGGCAAAATCGTTGCTCATTCCCATTGAAAGGTGCTCACAAGGTGCGTGAGGCATATTTTTATCCCGTATAATATCTCTCAACGCCCTCAGCTTCCTAAATACAGCTCTTAGCTCTTCTTCATGCTCAACATGCGGTGCCATTGTCATTAATCCGACTACATGAATTTTATCATAGGCTTGTAATGATTCAATAAACCTTTCTACTTCATCCGGAGGCAGTCCCTGCTTGGACTCCTCACCGCTGACGTTCACTTGAACAAAGCAGGGCAGAGTGCGTTCAGCACGCTTTTGCACCTCTTTTGCCAAAGATTTACGATCCAGTGAATGAAGATAATCAATCTGATGGATCACGTCTTTTACTTTACGCGATTGTAATGATCCAATGAAGTGCCATGTCGCACGTTCTCCTATAGATTCGTACTTGTTCAAGAATTCTTCTCTTCGGTTTTCACCTAAGTCACTAATTCCTGCTTCTAAAGCTTCAATAGTACGCTCAATGGATACATATTTTGTAACCGCAATTATTCTAATGTCTTCAGGGTTACGCTCGCATGTTCTGCAGGCTTCCTGAATTGCCTGTTTCATCTCAGTTAGTTGTGCTGCTACACTCATATGTAACCTCCTAAATCTATCTTACCGGCCAATGTAAGCAAGCATACGGCCTGTTCGACCGCTGTCTCGACGGTGGGAGAAAAATAATTCACTATCATTGTAAGTACAATAACCGGATACTTGAATATTCTCTTCTAACATGCCGGCATCAACCGCTATTAGTTTATTTAACTCTTTTAAGTCTAATTTAAACTTATTTTTTTCAGTTCTTTCAGTTACTTTATCTTTAAATTTGTCATCAATGTGGTTCACTACATAATCATCAACTTCATAGTCCGTCCTCGAAATACAGGGACCGATCACCATTTTTATTTTTGAACGCTCCGCACCCTGCTCATCTAACCTCTCGATCATACGGCGGGCGATTTCATGGACAGTGCCTTTCCAGCCGGCATGAGCTATTCCTGCCCATTTACTTTCCGGCTCAAAAAACAATAAAGGAACACAATCAGCATAAAAAGCTGTAAGTAAAATATTCTTTTCGTTCGTTAGTAAACCATCTATTCCTTTGAGGGCATCCTCAGGATTAAATACGCCTTTTCCCAGATCGTCTTTCGAAACGAGGTGAATATTTACTCCGTGGACCTGTTCACCCATCACCCATTGCTCAAGGGGAATATCCAGTTCTACAGCTAATGCTTTTCTGTTTTTAATCACCAGCTCATGATCATCTGATACGTGAAGTCCCATATTTAAAGACTGGTACGGAACTTCACTATACCCGTCGTTTCTGCTCGTTATTCCAGCTGTTACTTCATCTTCGTTAAAGCAGCTTAACTGCTTTAACGTCCTAGCTTGGAAGGGTTCGGTCATACTACCACCTCAATTTCCCTTCATTTTACCACATTATTCACTCTTTTTCCTATCATTATCCTGGGATTCGAACTTTTGATCCTTCGTCCTCGGATGGTATCCTGTCTTTTTCACCAGAATAACATCCGCTCCAATATTAACAATCTGGTTCCATGGAATGACCATTTCTTCGTCTTTCCCAAAGAGCCCCATCGCCTTCCCTTTTAACGTTAATACTAACCCTTTTAACTGACCTCTCTGACTGTCAATATCTAAATCAGTAATATAACCTAGTCTTTCTCCTGTTTCCATCGCAATGACATCTTTAACCTGAAGCTCGGAAATTTTCAATTTAATCCCTCCTTGTAAAGTATATGCACAAAAAGGCTGACGCTTTCTTATCAGAAGCGAATAAAAAAACACCGCTGAATGTTCAGCAGTGTTTTAACATATTATTGAAACATAGATGAATTCATTTCTTTGATTGCTGCTTTCTCAAGACGAGAGACTTGTGCTTGTGATATTCCTATTTCTTCAGCGACTTCCATTTGAGTCTTACCTTGAAAAAACCGTTTAGTTAAAATTAATTTTTCTCGGTCATTTAGTTTTTTCATGCCTTCTCTTAATGAAAGTTCATCAAGCCAGTTCGAATCTTTTTCACGATCGTCCTTCAGCTGATCTACTACATAAATCGGGTCGCCCCCGTCATTATAGATCGGTTCAAAAAGCGAGACAGGGTCTTGAATCGCATCCATCGCAAATACGACGTCCTCATGAGGAATCCCCATTTTCTCAGCAATTTCGTGAGGAGCTGGGTCCTTTGAGGTTTCACTAATCATTTGTTCTCTCATCTGCAGCGCTTTATAAGCAGTATCCCTCAGGGAACGGGACACACGTATCGGATTATTGTCCCGTAAATAACGTCGGATCTCGCCAATAATCATAGGTACTGCATAAGTGGAGAATTTAACATTATGGCTTAAATCAAAATTATCAATTGACTTCATTAATCCAATACAGCCGACCTGGAATAAATCATCTCCGTACTCTCCACGGTTGTTAAAGCGTTGAATGACGGAAAGCACCAGGCGTAAGTTTCCATTTACCAATATTTCTCTTGCGTCACGGTCACCGGACTGCAACCGCTCAAACAGGGCCCTCATTTCTTTGTTTTTAAGTACAGGAAGCTTTGAAGTATCCACACCGCATATTTCTACTTTATGTCGTGTCAAAAGTAAGACCCTCCCAAGAAGCTGATTTCCATTTTCAGTATCTCCTTGGGAGGGAATTTTATGCATTGTTATATTATTAAAAATTACACCATTTTATCAAATTCGCGTTGAAGACGTCTAATAATCTTTTTCTCGAGTCTTGAAATATAAGATTGCGAAATACCCAGCATATCAGCAACATCTTTTTGTGTTTTTTCCTTTTTTCCAATCAGCCCGAAACGGAGCTCCATAATCTCTTTTTCCCGATCATTTAACTGCTCCAGCGCAGATTTTAATAACTTTTTGTCTACTTTCTTTTCGATGCCCTTCGTAATTAAATCTTCTTCTGTTCCTAGAATGTCGGATAATAAAAGTTCATTACCATCCCAGTCTACATTTAGCGGTTCATCAAAGGATACCTCTGTTTTTAGTTTATTACTTTTTCTTAGATGCATGAGTATTTCATTTTCAATGCATCTTGAGGCATAGGTCGCAAGTTTGATTTTCTTCTCGGGATCAAACGTATTAACTGCTTTAATTAATCCAATTGTACCAATACTAATGAGATCTTCTATGTTTAAGCCAGTATTTTCGAATTTCCGGGCAATATATACAACTAATCTTAAGTTTCTTTCAATGAGCATTGCTCTTGCTGCCTTATCTCCTTTTGGAAGCCGTTCAAGCAGATCCTTCTCTTCTTCACGGCTTAATGGAGGTGGAAGCGCCTCACTGCCGCCAATGTAATAAATTTCTTTTTGTTTAATTCCTAATTTAATTGCTAATTTATAAAGCCAGAACTTCAACTTAAAAGATAATTTCATTTAGCCAACTCCCCCTCTGCTAAGCAGAAATACCCTTAATCGCAGCGTGTGGATGAATCAAAATATGGTACATCTGGTCAACCGTTAAATCGTGAGCTTGAACTCCTAGCAGTGGCTTTTTAACAACTAAATCACCATCAGAAGTATATACGGTTATGTGATCTACGACAAAAGTAACCATTAACTGCCCGCCCGTACCAGCTCCTTGATAGGGTATTAAACGTACGGCTGATCGGTATGGTTCCTCTAAATTCTCAATACCTTCCATCTGCTCTTCACCTGTCAGTTTCGTAACCATATCATTATTAAAGAAATTTCTCCAAACGTGACAGTCCGCTAAGAAAACCATCTTCTTACTAATAGGATCGATCAAATGATTCCCGCTGTCTACTAAGCCTGTACAAACAATTGAATTTCCGTTGAATTCAATTTTCACTCGGTATAAATCCTCTGTTTTTAAGCGGTGGGCCTGAACGTGTTCCATCCTCCACTTTGTAAACAACCAGGAGAGAGGAAAACCTATACAAACAAAGATCCAGCTAAACGGATCGCCAAAGCCAGTCGAGAGTGTTATGATTTCTCCTTGATTAATCTGCACCTGATTGTTTAAGAAGAAATGAATGCCGACCAGCGTTCCCCCTATGGCGAAGGTGACAAAGTAAAAGGTTAACCATTGAATAAATGCAGTTCTTATAGAAACAAAGGTGAATGCAGCAGCAATGATGAGTAAAGAATAGAAAAATTTCCCTGTTATTGTGGCCATCCAGAAATCAGGCATCAGTACAGTTACAGGTACAATACAAGAGGCGACAAACGCACCTAATAGTATTCGAAGATTAGATGTTTTCGCTCTTGTGATCCCCTGGGTCAAATACAGAATCATCCCATCCATCAAAAAATTAAGTGCCCAAACTGCATCGAGATAAATTCTCCCCCACCCCTCGTCAGTATTTATAAACAAGTTCTGTCAAACCATGGTGTTGATATTTTTGAATAAAACAACATTCTTACATGTAGGACAATGGACCAGCACTAAATATCAACATCACCATTTAACACAGCCTATAAAAAAAGTATAGTTCTCGTCCTTTGAAAAGTCTGTCAAAACATGATTAGGAGGCAGGCTATTTTTGTTAAATGGTGTCTACTCAATTCCATAAAAAAATCACAACCGAAGCTGTGATTTTTAAGAAAGGCTTTGCAGAAGGGGGTATTGGGTGCATCTACTAAATTTAAAAAAGACCACAACCAGGGTTGTGATCTTTCTCTTATTAGCTGTTAGCGACGGCGATTACGATTGCGAAGGAAAGTTGGAATATCCAGCGTATCTTCTTCATTCCCTGCATTCGGTTTAGGCTGCGCCTGTTGTTCTCTAGTAGTAGGCTGAGCCTGTTCCTCTCTGGAACGCTCTACATGATTAGGCTTCATTTGATTCACAGGGTTTTGGCGGGGCTTCTGCTTCCCTTGCGCAATCTGTGCTTCATCAAATCCTGTAGCAATAACTGTGACTACGATTTCATCTTTTAAGTTCTCATTAATCACAGAACCGAAGATTACATTCACTTCCTGATCGGCAGCTGATGTAACAATGTCTGCAGCTTCCTGGACCTCATAAAGACTTAAATTAGTGCCTCCGCTGATGTTCATCAAGACACCATGCGCGCCATCAATTGAAGTTTCAAGCAGCGGTGAAGAAATTGCTTTTTTTGCTGCCTCTGCCGCTCGGCTTTCACCTGTAGCAATACCAATGCCCATTAGAGCTGAGCCTTTGTCCACCATGATGGTCTTCACGTCCGCAAAGTCAACGTTAATAAGACCTGGTACAGCAATAAGGTCCGAGATACCCTGGACACCCTGACGAAGCACGTTATCTGCTTCACGGAAGGCTTCAAGCATAGGCGTGTTTTTGTCAACAATTTCAAGCAGACGGTCGTTTGGAATAACAATTAAAGTATCTACACTGCCTTTTAGACTGTCTGTTCCTGTTGCCGCCTGCGTGGATCGTTTTTTACCTTCGAAGGTAAACGGACGAGTTACAACACCTACCGTTAACGCTCCAAGCTCTTTAGCTACATTTGCTATAACCGGAGCTGCACCCGTACCTGTACCGCCGCCCATACCTGCAGTAACAAATACCATGTCTGCTCCCTGAAGTGCTTCTTCAATTTGTTCCTTACTTTCTTCAGCGGCTTTCCGGCCGACTTCAGGGTTGGCACCGGCGCCCAGCCCGCGCGTTAATTTACCGCCAATTTGCATTTTTACTTCCGCTTTAGAAAGATTTAATGCTTGAGCATCAGTGTTGACAGCAATAAATTCCACGCCCTGCACACCATGTTCAATCATACGGTTAACGGCGTTGCTTCCTCCGCCGCCGACACCTATTACTTTAATCGTTGCTAATTGATCCATGCTTGTATCAAAATCTAACATCGTCCGTTCCTCCTATTTCTACAAGATTACAAGATTCATAATCGACTATTCGTTTATTAAGTCCTTCATATTAGTCAAAGAAATACTTTAATAAATTAGAAAAGCCTGATTCTTTTTTCTCTTTCGGCTTACTAGTCTGCTCTTTTGGTTGCTGTTTAGAAACCCGCTTCTGCTTTTGAGGAGCAGGCTGTTCATACTCTGCTGATACAGAAGGAAATAACTCTTTTCCTTGTATTCTCGCATTACGGTAAGCAAATTGCAATATTCCTACACCACTTGTATATTGCGGCTCACGTACACCTAAATAATCAGGGATGGCCAGTCGTACATTTGAATGGAAAACATCCTGTGCCAATTCAAGCACACCCGGCATATTCATAGCTCCTCCAGTCAGTACGAAACCGCCCGGAAGATCCGTCACACCCATACGCTGTAGTTCTTTAGCCGCAAAAACAAAAATTTCTTCAAGCCTTGCCTCAATCATATCAGAGATTTGGAGCTGATTGAATGATTGTTGACGATTACTTCCGATTATTGTGACGGAAAATGTTTCCTCTTCACTGGCATCATCGAAAAAAGCATGTCCGTATTCAAGTTTAATATTTTCTGCCTCTTCTGTGGAGGTTCTCAACCCAATAGACAAATCTTTAGTTAAATTGTCTCCGCCATAAGGAAGAAGACTTGTCCCCTTGAGATAACCTTCCTCAAAAATGGAAACCGTCGTAGATCCGCCGCCGACGTCGACCAATGCAACACCAAGATTGGTTTCATCATTTGATAAGGAGACTGTGCCTGCTGCCAACGGCTGAAGGCACACATCTAAAACTTCCAAACCTGCCCTTTCAACACATTTTAATGTGTTATGTAATACTGTTTTAGCACATGTAATAATCATGCCTTCCATTTCAAGACGTACCCCGATCATTCCTCTGGGATCGGTAATTTCGTCCTGACCGTCTACGACAAATTGTTCAGGTATAACATCTACAATTTCCCGTTCAGGGGGTACAGACACTACCTGGGCAGCATCAATAACTCTTGCAATATCTTCATCACCAATTTCTCTATTTTCCGCTGATACAGCTACTACTCCATGGCAGGGCTGTAATTGTACATGATTGCCATTTACACCGACGACGACACGGTCGATTTTCATATCCACCATACGTTCTGCCTGTTCCACAGCTGACTTAATAGATTGAACGGTTTGGTCGATGTCTACAATCGCACCTTTTTTCATTCCATTAGACTTAGCCGATCCTACGCCGATTATATTTAAAGAATCATTCATTATTTCTCCAATAATGACTTTGATCCTGCTAGTACCAATATCTAAACTCACTAAAATTTCATTTTGATTCACCAGTGACGCACCTCCTGTTACAAGCCATATAAGTACTTAAAATCATATCGTTTTTACTACAAAAAAACAATCATTGCAATATAAACGTAAATGAATTGATAAAGACCGTAAACCGTCTTCTTCATTACGCATACAATTGATTTCCAAATCCAATTCATATTCTTACTATTTTTGGAATTATTGTGAATCGTCCTCCTGTTTTACTAAAGAGACATTTAAGGACAAGAAAATATTACTGCTGCAACGGTTGAATGTAAATTTGTCACTCGTGTATTCTTTCCTTCTAAAGTGTATCAAATCCTGGCCAAACCACAACAGACAAATTTTGAGAATATACAGATAAAAAGAAAAAATCACTCTTCGCTGTCATCCTCTTCTTCACCGCTTTCCCCTTCAGCAGACTCTTCATCATCCTCTGACTCTGGATAAGCTTCAAAATAAGCCCCTACATCGATGTGAATAATACCTCTCTCACCTTCTTCTATCTGGGAGACGATCGATGGATAAGCTGTAATTTTCTCTGCAAAAGTTCTTATCGAAGCCTGTACTTCATACCCGTCATTCATATAAAGTGTGATTAAATAAGGGTTTTCATCGTCCGGTGTGTAATGAACTTCAGATATAAGACTCGAAATACTTTTTGGAATATCATTTAGCTGCTTGGACATTTCTTCTAAGTACGTAGATTCATTAAACCCTTTTAAAATTGGAGCATCGCCACCTGGAAGCTGTTCACTTGAGTCGATCTTTTCTCCGTTTTCTAAAATAGGCTGAAATTGACCATCTGACTGAATGTATCCGATACGTTCAGCCTCCTCAACTTCAACCACTATCGTACTGGGAAGATCCCTGTTCACCTTCACATCCATTACTTGAGAATGCTGTGATACTTTTTCCTCAACTTCCGCTGGATCGACCTGCCAAATATTGGCCGTGGACGTCACACCGGATAATTCCCGAATCTCTTCCTCATTAATAAACCGGTCTCCTTCTATTTCTACCTTGCTGACATGACTCAAGGGAGATTGTAAATAGACGACAATCGATATAAGAAGAAATAACACTGATAAGTATTGGATTAATCTTCGGTTCGCTTTTTTCTTTCGTACTTGTTTTAATTTGGGTATTCGATCCTCTATGGAAACAACTTTTTTTTCTGGCATGATTTGCATTTCTCCTTGTTGCCATTTCCATTATATTATCGCAGGGCGATTTCTCTCCACTCCTGCATATCTCCCATTATATCACAGATAAACGCCTATTTATGTAAGAGAATCTAATTGTTTTACAGGATTATTAAGTTATTTTTATAGACTAAAAGTGGATGAATTTATAAAACACCCAAATTGATAATACCACATAAACTTTAGAGGTAAACCTGGCATATTATTAAAAGGATTTCTAGTGGTAACACTTGTATCTATGAAGAACTACCTTATAAAAATCTTCTTCCAGCTAAAACAAAAAAACCGCACACTGGGTGTGCGGTCGGACTGTTGAGAAACCATCTTTTCTCTTTCATCTTGAAAGTGTGTACACATTCCTTGCAGGATTTGGAGGAAAGGGTCCTAGGAAACGACTCCCTTTCCATGGGAGAATGGTGTGCCTCCTCGGGCCTTTATAGCCCTCCGGGGTCACACCTGATTCGTCTATCCCATAGGAGTCTCGCCGTTTCCTAGAACCCTTTTTCGATAACTGATTACTAAACCAAGTGGCGGCTAAGATGTCCTTGGGATGGTTCCGAGAGCTTCTTTTGTTTAAAAGGAACGGAAAATGCGACGACTCCTGCGGGACGAGCAGCCAGGAAAGATCCTGGAGACTTTCCGCCTGTCCCGTTTAAAAGCTGCGCTTTTTTCCTATTCCTTTTCTCTAGATTCTAATGGAGGAACTATGAGATACCATTTGTACATCCATCCAAGCTTTTTCAACAGCCTGACCGCACACTGGGTGTGCAGTTACGTTTCATTGGAATAACGGCTGACACTTAGAAGTAAACCGAGAGCCGCCAAAGTCAGAGTCAAAGAGGACCCTCCATAACTGATGAGAGGAAGTGTTATTCCGGTAACAGGTATCAACCCTGTGACAACACTTACATTAATCATAACCTGAATCGAAATCATTCCAACAATTCCGAGGGCGAGCAGACTTCCAAATAAGTCTGAAGCATGAAGACTTGCTCTCACGCCTCTCCATAATAGGATAAAGAATAGAATCAAAACGAGGGCACCACCCAGAAACCCTAATTCTTCAGCCAGAACGGAATAAATAAAATCAGTCTGCGGTTCCGGCAGGTAGAAGAATTTCTGCATGCTTTTCCCAAGACCTAACCCAAGCAGTCCGCCTGGTCCAATAGCGTACAATGACTGAATGATTTGAAACCCGCTCCCTAATGGGTCTTCCCACGGATGAAGAAAAGCAGTAATTCTTTGAATTCTATAGGGAGCAGATGCGATTAAGCCTGCCATTCCTGCTACACCGCCAGCAACGATAAGCATAAAGTGAGCGATTCGAGCCCCGGCTACAAACATCATCACTAAACAAGTCCCTACCATAACTACACCCGTTCCGAGATCAGGCTGAAGCATAATGAGAGCAAAAGGAATGAGAATAATTGCTAAACTAGGAAGAAAGCCTTCCTGGAAAGAAACAATTCTCTTTTGTCTCATCGATAGGAATTTGGCAAGGAAAATAATAAGACCCAGCTTCATAAATTCCGAAGGCTGAATACTGAACATTCCGATCCCTATCCAGCTCCGCGCCCCTCCGCGCACCATACCAACGCCAGGTATCAATACAAGAATCAGGAAGACAAGGCAGATGAGCACAATTAATTTGGCATGCTTATACCACACAAAATAAGGAATTTTTGATAACGTAAACATAGCTATTAGACCTAGAGAAGCAAAGAGGGTTTGGCGTTTTGCGTAAAACCAGGAGTCGTCAAATTTATATTCTGACCATATACTTGAAGAACTGTAAACCATCACGATTCCAATCATTAACAGACTTAATATGGTAATGATCAGCCAGATATCCGGCTTTTGTTCATTTGATTGCATAAAAAAGCCCTACCTCCCACTTGGAAACCAGGGCTTTCAGCTTGTACGATAAGCCCTTATTACAGCTTATGCACAGCTTCTTTATACATATGACCTCTTTCTTCAAACGTTTTATATTGATCCCAGCTCGCACATGCAGGCGACAAAAGCACAACGTCGTCTTTATCTGCGATTGCATATGCTGCTTGAACTGCTTCTGATACATCGTTTACGAATTGAATAGAAGAAACGCCTGCTTTTTCACCTGCATCAGCAATTTTTTGCGCAGTTTCGCCAAATACAACGAGACCTTTTATCTGTTGAAGCGGCTCAATTAATTCATCGAATTCATTACCGCGGTCCAGCCCTCCTGCAAGGAGAATTACAGGTTGTTGAAAAGCCTCCAGTGCATTTGTCGTGGCCAAAATATTCGTCGCTTTAGAATCATTGTAAAAATAAATATTATTTTTTTTGGTTACATATTCCATACGGTGTTCGACACCATTAAAAACAGTTAAAACGTTTTTAATCGCAGTATTGGCAGCCCCGCTTAACTTGGCAGCAGCAACAGCTGCTAAAATATTTGACAAATTATGCCTGCCTACAAGAACGATTTCGCCTAAGCTCATAATTCTTTCATCTTTAAAATAGATGGCTTCATCATCAGCCCAGCTTCCCTCTGTCTTTGTTTTCATAGAAAAGGGAACGAGCGTGGAGGACGCATTCTCCAGGTAAGGAACAATAGCCGGATCGTCAGCATTATAAACGAAATAATCATCAGCCTGCTGGTTTTTAATAATATTGGCTTTTGCTCCATGATAATTAGCAACATTATGATGATAATCGAGATGAGCTTCAAATAAATTCAGCAGAACAGCAATATTTGGGGTGAACTTATCAATACCCATCAATTGAAAGGATGACAGTTCAACTACCATACTTTCTTCATTTGTAGTAGATCGGGCCACCTCGCAGGAGACTTCTCCGATGTTCCCTGCAATTCTAACAGGCGAACGGTCGGCTTTTAAAAACTCATAAATTAAAGTCGTCGTTGTGGTTTTTCCATTAGAACCCGTTACTCCAATAAGATTCCCTTTGTGCAGTTGACCTGCTAATTCCACTTCCGTCAGAATGGGTATATTTCTATTTACTGCCTCTTCAATAATAGGATTCTCATAAGGAATACCTGGATTCTTAACAACAACTTCTATATCATCCAATAGATGAAGAGGATGACTGCCCGTAAAGACATGGGCCCCTTTTTCTTTTAAGCTTTTGATCTCCGGACTGTTTTCATCTGCTTTTAAATCATTGATCGTTACTTCAATACCGCTGTCGAGTAATAAGTGTGAAGCGGCCGTGCCGCTCTTAGCCAGACCTAATACGAAAACTTTAGTATAGGGAAAGGCTTTTCTGTCTAATCGTTTCACCCGAACATCACCTCAATATAAACTCCTAATATAGCAAATAAAAATCCTACAGCCCAAAACGTAGTAACCACTCGCCATTCCGACCAGCCTTTAAGCTCATAGTGATGGTGAAGCGGGCTCATTTTAAAAATTCTTTTTCCGGTCGTTTTAAAGGAAGCTACCTGTAGAATAACAGACAATGTTTCAATGACAAAGATCCCACCGATGATCACCAGCAGCAGCTCAAGCTTAGTTAAAATGGCTACTACAGCGATAGCTCCGCCTAATGCCAGAGAACCGGTATCCCCCATAAATACTTTTGCGGGGTGAGCATTGAAAACAAGGAAGCCGAGCAGCCCTCCAACTACAGCTAGCGAGAACACGGCAACCTCCGCATTCCCTCCCGTAATCCATGCTAGAATACCAAACGCTCCAAATGCGATAGCTGCGGTTCCAGCCAATAACCCGTCGAGTCCATCTGTCAGGTTAACAGCATTTGAACCCCCGACAAGCATAATTAGAATCAGCAGAGCATAACCAAGGCCAAGTTCCAGCTGCATCGTCGTGCCGGGAATTTCAATGTAAGTAGAAAAACCATTCTGCTCTAGAATAAAATAGACAACGATTGCGATAATAACCTGACCCAGCATCTTCTGCTTAGAAGTTAATCCTAAATTTCTTTTTAAAGCTACCTTAATATAATCATCTAAAAATCCAAGCAGCCCATATCCAATCAGTACAAAAAGAACAAGAAATATATGTACTTGACTTGGCTCTTCAATAAACCAATAGGAAGAAATCAGTGTAGTTATAGTTATAGCAATTAAAATCATTACTCCGCCCATTGTGGGAGTCCCGGATTTTTTCTGGTGGGACTGAGGCCCTTCCTCTCTAATGCTCTGACCAAATTTAAGTCTTCTTAGAAAGGGAATAATTACAGGCGAAATCACGACTGTAAGTAAGAATGATAGCGCCATAGTTAGTAATAGAATATAGTCGTTCATGTATGCTTCCTCCTTCGCTGCCGTCTCACTCGTTTAATAGATCGTTTAATAGCGCTTCTAACTTCATACCTCTTGAAGCTTTAATTAAAACGACCGTATCAGCACTTAATTGCTGAGATACGTGTTGACCCAGCGAACTTTTTTCTTTAAAATGCTTTAATTCAATTTCTGTATTATTCTCTTTAATACCTTCAAGAATTTGACCGGCATGACTTCCAATCGTATAAACTGCATCAATTTCGCTGGTAATAACAGATGAGACTTCCTTGTGCAGCTGATCTGCATGAGAGCCGAGCTCAAACATATCTCCTAAGATCAATATTTTATTCTTCTTCGAAGTCAACTGAATAATCATTTCTATCGTTGCTTTCATAGAAGTTGGAGAGGCATTGTAAGCGTCATTTATTATTAACGAGCCTTCCTTGCCAACGTGCTTCTCATAACGCATCCCAGACATCTGAAGCTGCTGAAAACCTGCTTGGATTTCAGCAGAAGTAAGACCCATTTTCGCAGCTAACGCTATAATATAAGAAGCGTTCTTCACATTGTGTTTACCTGACACCGGCAGTTCGTATCTCTGGCTGCCAATAGTAAATAAGCTGCGGTTTTCTTCGAGGACAACGTCAGTAATGACCACATCGTTCCTGGATGAAGAGAATCCGCACGCAAGAGCTCCTGGTGTCTTATAATAATCGCTAAGCAAAGGCTCATCGCCATCATAAATAAAGGAGCAGCCGCCCCAGCCTTCAAGAATTTCGAGCTTAGCCTTAGCAATCCCCTCTCGAGTACCTAAATATTCAATATGAGACTCGCCTATGTTGGTAATCACAACATGTCGCGGCTCTGCTAATTTTGATAATAATGAAATTTCACCAGCGCCGCTCATCCCCATCTCCAATACAGCTACTTCTGTATCCAAAGGCATGGAGAGAATCGTTAAAGGCATCCCCACATGGTTGTTAAAATTCCCTGCAGTTTTATGTGTTCGATACTTCACTTGCAGAACCGAAGCTGTTAAATCTTTCGTTGTTGTCTTCCCATTTGAGCCGGTAATTCCAATCACAGTTGGATTGACCTTACGCAAATAAAACGAGGACGTCTCCTGTAAAGCCTGGAGAGTATCCTCGACGAAGAATACAGGAAATTCAGTTGGAATTTCCCTGGGTAAATCGTGGTCCTTCTGCCAAAGGGCTGCCACAGCTCCCTTTTTAATAGCTTCCATTAGAAAGCCGTGGGCGTCATGGTTCTCACCCAGCAGGGGGATGAAGAGGCTTTGTTTTTTTTCAACACGTGTGTCTGTCATTACGCTTTTTATTGGAATGGCGTCATGGGCTGCTCCTCTTCCTTTAGAAAAGATTGCGGATAATTCATTTACCGTAAACATTACATTTGATTCCCCTTAACTTTCAGTAATATATCTCTCGCTACTTCCCGATCATCAAAGTCATGGCGGACACCGTTTACTTCCTGGTATGTTTCATGACCTTTCCCTGCGATTAATACCATATCTCCATCAGCTGAATGAGAAATCGCAAGCTCGATAGCTTTTTTTCTATTTTCTTCAACAATATAGTCTTCACTTAAATGTGCAGTCATGTCGTTTAAGATGACCTGCGGATCTTCTGTACGAGGATTGTCAGAAGTAAAGACAGCCTGATCCGCGTATGCCATTGCTACATCAGCCATTAATGGGCGCTTTGTACGATCACGGTCTCCCCCACAGCCAACAACGACACGAATCTTACCTTTACAGAACTCTTTCATTGTTTTTAGTACGTTTTCAAGGGAATCCGGGGTATGTGCATAATCAACAACGACTCCGAACGGCTGTCCTTCTAGAACAGGCTCAAAGCGGCCCCGTACTCCTTTAGTCTGACGAAAGGCTTGTTTTATCGTTGGCAGGCTTACGCCTGAAACAAGTGCCGCACCAGCCGACGCCAGCATATTATATACGCTGAACATACCCATAAGAGGACTTTCGATAGATACATCTCCCATAGGGGTGGTTAATACAAAGGAACTTCCTTTTTCGTGCAGAGCTATTTGTTTAGCCATAATATCCGCATTCGAGTCGATACCGTACGTAACCGCCGGCTGAGCTGTTGAACGGATAAGTTTATGAGCGAAGGGTGAATCCTGATTAATAACAGCGAATTTTTCCCGCTCCATATTATAACCGTTACCAAGCTGGGCAAACAATAGGGACTTAGCACGAAGATAATCGTCCATATTTTCGTGATAATCTAAGTGATCCTGCGTTAAGTTTGTAAATACAGCCACATCAAAGTCACACCCATAGACACGGCCCTGGTCCAGCGCATGGGAAGAAACTTCCATAATCGCCGTATCCACTCCGTAATTAAGCATTTGATTAAAGCTTTGCTGCAAAGATAACGCATCAGGTGTTGTATTTTTAACTGGATATGAGTTTCCCGCTATATTCATTTGAATCGTACCGATCGTAGCGGTTGTATGTTTATTTAAGGTGAAGATTTCATCAAGTAAATACGTGATAGTTGTCTTCCCGTTGGTACCAGTAACACCTATGGTATGAACTTGATTCGTTGGATAATTATAAAATGTTGAAGAAATCATAGCCAACGCTTTTGTAGTATCATTGACGGTCACTACTGGAAAATCTATATTTAATTCTCTTTGAGCAATAATTAGTACAGCACCTTGATCAATAGCGGCGTGCACAAAATCATGTCCGTCAGATTCATTGCCAATAATACATACAAAAACATCACCTAAGCCAACAGATCGAGAATCCATGGATACTCCGCTGACTTCAAGTTCATCAATTGATTGATTTGCTTTATAATAAGGGATTGATTCAAGTAATTTAGTAATTTTCATTCATACCATCCTAACTGTCCACATTCTTTTCCATTATAGCAAAAAATCGCAAACCTGTATGGTATTCTCCTGAATTTAGAAAACTCAATCATCATTAAAATATAAGCGAATCGTTGAATTTCCAGGAACTTTTACACCAGGTTCAGGAGCTTGTGATACCACTGTATCTCCTTCTCCGCTGGATTCAACATGCAGGGAAGTCAGCACCTCTCTAATTTCCTTACGTTCCATACCGGTCACGTCCGGTACTTCTACCAGCGGCTCCTCCGGCCATGCATATTCTTTGTCTAATCCATCTTTACGTTCTTTTACGCCTAATGTCCTAAGGCTGTCCTCCATAATTGCACCTACTATCGGAGCTGCAACAACACCACCAAATTGAACGGTATCTTTAGGGTTATCGATGGCAAGGTAAACTACTAATTCAGGATCATCTGCAGGAGCGAAGCCGATAAAAGAAACAATATGATTATTACTCATGTATTTCCCATCTTCGCCTACTTTCTGCGCTGTTCCTGTTTTCCCCCCCACTCGATATCCTTCTACATAAGCACTTCGACCTGTTCCTTTGGCAACTACACTTTCTAATGATTCACGTACTTCTTTTGAAGTTTCTTCAGATATAACCTGCTTGATCATGTTCGGTTTCTTTTCTTCCAGCACTTTTCCGCTGACCGGGTCCAGCCATGCCTCCTGCACATACGGCTCATAATAGTACCCTCCATTTACTGCCGCGGCTACAGCCATAACCTGTTGAATGGGAGTCACGGAAACACCCTGCCCAAAAGCAGTGGTTGCCTGTTCTACTGGTCCAACCTGTTCTGGTTTAAATAATATTCCACTGCCTTCCCCTTCAAGATCAATGCCGGTTTTATTACCAAACCCAAACTGTTCGATGTATTCAAACAATTTCTCCTTCCCTAATCGTTCACCCAGCTGAACGAAACCAGGGTTGCAGGAATTCTGAACAACCTCCAGATACGTCTGATCACCATGGCCGCCACTCTTCCAGCAATGAAGAGTCGCCCCCCCTACTTTAACCGAACCAGAATCGTGAAAATGTTCTTCCTCCAGATCAACTAATCCTTCTTCAAGAGCTGCAGCCAGGGTGATAATCTTAAATGTTGAACCTGGTTCGTAGGTACTCCATACAGGTAAATTCCGATTATAAACGGAAGCTTCAACATCCTGATAATTGCCAGGATGGAAATTTGGCCTTGAAGCCATTGCTTTAACTTGACCGGTCTTTGGATCAACGGCAATAGCTACAGCACCATCCGGATTATACTTTGCTTCAGCCATATCCAGTTCTCTTTCCACAATAGACTGTACGTTATAATCGATCGTCAGCTTTAAATTCTTACCATCTACCGGGGGAGTGTATGTATCTGCAATATCCGGCATCCGCTTCCCTTTTGCATCCGAGAAAAAAGACAACGCCCCCTGCTCCCCTTTTAATTCTTCATCGTAATAAGACTCTAAACCCAGCAGGCCCTGATTATCAATTCCGCTAAAGCCTAATACGTGGGATAAGAAAGCACCATTTGGATAATATCTTTCTGAATCCTCCGCTATATATACCCCGGCTATATCCAGCATTTGAATGGCATCTGCCTGTTCCTCAGAGATTTTGCGGCCTTCAGGATGTAATCGTTCAATTGAAACTTGTTTCGTTACATGTGAATAAGCCTTGTCCACACTCATCTGAAGAATATGAGCAAGCTGTTCAGCTGTTTTTTCAGGATCAGTAACCTGCCTTGGTACGACCATAACAGTTGGAGCTGATTGATTACCAACTAAAACTTCACCATTTGTGTCCATAATCTTTCCTCGTTCCGGTTCAAAGGTAATATCCCTGCCCCAGGACTGTTCCGCCCGCTCAACTAAAAAATCACTCAGTACGAACTGCACATATCCTAATCGCCCTACAATTACTGTAAAAATAACTAAAGCCACAAAAAAGACAGCGACTAATCGCTTTCTTACGATCACTTGTGATACTCTTCTCATATCCATAACTCCTTTAAAATCGATAGAGTAAGCTTGTATCACTATATGCGATCTGAAAACGAATAGAACACTGTCTTAAGTGGTTACTCAGGCGTGGATAGCTCAACCACTAAGTAACCTTCTTCTTTAATTTCCGAGCCTTCCTTAATACTTTGCTGGTCAACATAGCCGTCACCCATAGCCTCAATCTGGAGATCGAAATGCTCAGCTAGCTTCTGAACGTCACGTAACGACCATCCTGTAATATCAGGCATTTTAGGTTCATCAGTAACAAGGAGAACCCTCTGGTCACTCAGCTGATTTGTCCCACCTTCAGGTAATGCAGCCGTTACTTCATCTCCATCTCCTATTACTGTAACTTTATTGAAATTTTCCTTTAATTCTTCTTCAGCTTCAGAAGTTTTTTCTCCTTCATAATCTTTCATTTCAATTTCTTCAACTTCTTGATCGTCATTTTGATCAGGGTTGATATCAAGGTAATGCAGACTATTTTCCATTACGGATTTAAGAATATAGGAAACAGGCTCCGATCCAGTTTCGGTATCATCTAATTTAGGCTGTTTCACAGCCACATACATAAGAAGCTCTGGATCTTCCACCGGCGCCATACCAAGAAACGAGAATATGTGGTTTTCTTTACCGGTCAGGTAGCCTCCGCCTTCCTTTGGAATCTGAGCTGTACCTGTTTTACCGCCTAAAGAGTAATCATTTAATTCAAACGGAGCCCCTGTACCATTTTCACCTGACACCACACGTCCAAGTAAATCTCTCATTTTGCTGGCTGTATCAGCTGAAATAGGCTCATCAATAACTTCAGGTTCCTTCTCGTTTATAATTTCCCCATTCTCACTTGATGTTACTTTTGACAACGTGTAAGGACGCATCATCTTACCATCGTTGGCAATTGCTGTAGCTGCGGTCATTAACTGAAGGGGCGTTGTCGTAGTTCCTTGTCCAAATGCAGTGGTTACCTGCTCAATCGGATAATCATAAAGGATACTTCCTTCGCCTTCGTTTGGTAAGTCAATCCCTGATTTTTGATCAAGGTGAAAGTCAGATAGATATTTTCTATACTTTTCTGGTCCTACCATCTCATACCCCAGCTTGGCTGCTGCCACATTAGAAGACCGCTCGAAACCTTCATCATACGAAATATCTCCCCAGCCCTCACGATTATGATCGCGAATCGTAGTGCCCGACACTTCATAAGAACCAGATTCAAACGTGTCATCTCCGTTATATACACCGTCTTCAATAGCAGAAGCCCATGTAAACATCTTCATTGTGGATCCTGGTTCAAAGGAGTCCGCAATAATGTCGTTATACCAATTATCAACTTCTCCCAGGTCATTAGGGTTGTAACTGGGGCGATTTCCTAAAGCGACGACTTCTCCGGTTTTAGGATCCATTACAGCCGCCATAATCTTCTCTGGTTCATATTGTTCATCAACTGTCGCCATGGCGTCTTCTAAAAAGGTTTGGATTTTTTGATCAATCGATAAGTGTACATCCTCCCCGTCATCCGGTTCTTGTAATACCTCGTTAGGATTCAGAAGCTTAGTACCATATTTATCACGCTCGTAAGAAATTTCTCCTTTTTCTTCACGTAAATAATCTTCCATTTGCTGTTCGACTCCGGAAACCCCGGTAATATGGCCATCCTCGTTACGGGCAAATCCAATGATGTGGGAAGCAAACGTTCCATTAGGATAATAACGTTTAGACTCCTCTTCGAAATCAACCCCGGGCAGCTCTTGATCTTCAATCTCTTCTTTTTGTTCTTGTGAAAGGTTACGCCCATCGCTCCCAAATTCTACTTGGAACCTTCCCTCTTCCTGTGCCTCTGTAATTCTCTCTTCGATATTACTTTCTTCCATATTCAATAAAGGAGCCAGCACAGACGCCGTTTCTTCCGGGTTCGTCACGTGTTCAGGCTCCTCTTCTGATCTGGAATATTCAGGATCGACCACCGCATATATCTTATATGTAGGGCGGTCGTAAGCTAAAAGCATACCATTCTTATCATAAATATTGCCTCGGTCGGCGTCCAGCGAATACGAACTCGTCCGCGCCTCCTCGGCCCATTCATTTAAATTTACACCTTCGATTTCTGCGGTGGACTGAATGTATAAGAATCGACCTGTAATAACTAAGAATATCGTTGAGAAAAGTAATATCAGAATCGCGGCACCTTTATGGGTATTCGAGCTTTTCATAAAGAGTTCACCTAGTTTCTATTAGTTTCCAACGACACCCGCTTGCTTAACTTCAGCATTCTGCATTTCAAGACCATTATCTTTAGCAATTTGCAAGATGCGGTCTGGATTACTCAGTTCTTTTGCTTCATAAGCAATGTTCTCATTGTCAGATTTCTGCTGAGAAATTTCCTGCTCTATATTTTGAATGTCACGATTAAGTGTATCAGTTGTAGAAGTGAATTGCACCATAAAAACGGAAGCAATTACTACCAGCCCTGTCGCCATAGAATATAAAACTTTCTCGCCTGTACTAATCCACTGTTTCTTTTGAACTTTAACTTTAACCTGCTTCTGCTCCTGCTGTCTTTCCACAGGCTGCTGCAGCTTCCTCGCTCTTTCTAAGCTCATGTCTGCTTCCACCCTTCTTCAAATATAAATGAGTCTGACCATGGTTTTATCTTTTCCACGACTCTAAGTTTTGCAGATCTGGACCTGCGGTTATCGTCTAATTCGTCGTCATTTGCAACTATTGGTTTTCTAGTAATTAATTTAAACGGGGGCTGCTTTTCTTCTGGTATCATTGGAATATTTTTAGGGAGGGGAGGATTCGTACTCCACTTTTTGAAAGCTTGCTTACATAATCTGTCCTCCAGTGAATGGAATGTAATGACAGCAATTCTTCCATCCACAGCTGCGACTCTCGCCGCCTGATGCAGTGTATCCCAGAAAGCACCAAGTTCATCATTAACAGCAATACGAATAGCTTGAAAGATACGCTTTGCTGGATGACCCCCTTTACGCCTGGCAGGCGCCGGTATTCCTTCTTTTATGAGTTCTACCAGTTGTTCAGTTGTTTCAATCGTTGAGATTTCTCTTGCCGCCTCTATTTTTCTGGCAATTTGTTTAGAAAATTTCTCTTCACCATATTTAAAGAAAATCCTTACAAGATCCTCATAAGGCCATTCATTCACCACATGCCATGCTGATATTTCACTTGATTGATTCATTCTCATATCCAGCGGGGCGTCATTATGATAACTGAAACCACGATCAACCACATCAAGCTGTGGACTAGAAACACCCAAATCATATAAGATGCCATCTACTTCAGAAATCCCCAGTTCGTCCAGCTTCTCTTCAAGCTGTCTAAAATTAGCATGAACAAAGGTTATTTTTTCACTGTAGGTTTTCAATCGTTCTTTCGCAGCGTTTAATGCGTGAATATCTTGATCGAATGCTATTAACCGGCCGCTTTCTAATCTTGATGCAATTTCTTCGGAATGTCCTCCGCCGCCTAGCGTGCAATCAACATATATGCCGTTCGGCTTAATATGTAGCTGCTTAATTGTCTCTGATTTTAAAACGCTGTAATGTTCAAACATAATCTCACTCGTTTCATATTCTTCAAATATCAAAATCTAACATATTTTCTGCAATCTCGGAAAAGGATTCCTCAGATTCTTCAAAGTATTTCTCCCAAAGATCTTTACTCCAGAATTCAATTCGGTTAGATACTCCAATAACTACACATTCTTTATCCAGTTCAGCATGCGTTCTAAGTGGGGGCGGGATATTTACTCTTCCCTGCTTATCGACTTCACACTCTACTGCACCTGATAAGAAAAAACGCGTGAAAGCCCGGGCATCTTTTTTAGTTAATGGAAGCTTTTTTAACTTTTCTTCTAACTGCTTCCATTCGTTCATAGGGTAGGCGAATAAACACTGATCTAAACCCCTCGTAAGCACAAAACCTTCCTGCAGCTCATCTCGGAATTTAGATGGGACTATAATTCGTCCCTTCGTATCGATGCTGTGCTGAAATTCTCCCATGAACATAGAGTTTACCCCACTTTCTAATTTCAGCCTACCACATCGCTCCACTTTTCACCACTCATATTTAAATATTCGTTAAAAACAAAAAAATTCCTGCCGTCGATAGCAGGAATTTATCAATTTTATTTTAATTTTTGAAGTGGGGGATGGTGGGGGGAATATTAAACCTTTACTACATAGTGACCCGATTCAAAAGTTAATTGACGGGCGTTCAGCTCGGCAAACAGCGCCATTCCATAATTATTAAGCCATGGGACAACACTCCACATCCGCTCCTGCAGTCCATTGTTAGGATGCAGCAGTAGATTAAGCTCATCAAATACCGCCAGTTGGTCTCTGTATTTATCCTCTAGATGTTTATTCATCCTTTTTTCAAGAAACTCAACCGACTGGTGAATATATTTCAAATTTTTTTGAGCAAGCTCTCCAAGCTCAGGACTTAATTCAGCAGCCTTTTGTTTCAGCGGCTGGTGAATGGTCTCCATCTCTTTCTTTACTTCTTCCGCCAGATCATTAAGAGGCGGCACCCCTGTTGAGGACAGCCAGGACAGCTTTCTGCCTACCGTTCCCTCCTCAACTGCTTCTTTCATATCTATTTCCAGTCTATCAAGCCGCTGTTCAGACTTTTTATCCAATAGAGTAAACGATAATCTTGGAACAACGGGAGGCATTTCTAAGTTTAAAGCGTCAAATCCAGGTTTTAGTGCAGACCAATAGGTTATTTCTCCAGGCCCGCCGATAAAAGCAAGCACAGGAAGCAGACATTCCTGCATTAACGGACGTGTAACTACGTTATTGCTCAAGAGCCACGGCTGATTCTCTGCGGTCGTCATCAATTGTTGTTTCGTAAGAGTGATTTCTCCTTTTTTGCCGGTGTACCCGCCGGTCTCATTTCTAACTAATAGAACCCGTTCGCCTTGATCATGGTAAAAAAGGTGAGCATCTTCAATAGAAGTATCTAACTCAAGAGGGTAGCCCTGCTGCTTGTTTTTTTGTTCCATAGAGTAGACACCCTCTGCAATCTCTTCGTTATGCTCAATCATCTCCGCGAAGTAACGGGATTCTAATTTACGTATTTCAGGATCGTGGGCATCTAACAGAATCAGTCCTTCAGATGGAAACAACTGATGAATAAGCTTACCGAAAAAATCGCTGTAGCTGCCTGAAGATTGTATCATTTCTTTTAAGCGGTGATATAAAGCCAGGCTGTACTCCGTTTCATTCAAATTATGAAATACAGTTCCCAGCCAATTCTCAATGTCCTTCTGATTAAATTCCAAGTCCGTTATAGATTTCCTCTCATTAACACTGGTCTCAGCTTGAATCTTTTCCATTTTTTTATTCTTGTTTAAAAAAATATGATTAATTTCAGCGAAATCATGATCCTCTCCTGCAATCCAGAACAAGGGAACTACAGGAACACCGAGGTCAGCTTCCTGCTGTCGGGCTAGTTGAAGAATAGAAATGATCTTATGAACGGTATACAGCGGCCCTGTCAACAGACCAGCCTGCTGTCCGCCAACTACTACAGATGCTTGTTCTTTTTTTAATTTATTTATATTGGCGAAAACAGGTTCTGAAGCTCCATAGCGATCATTTAAGGCGGTCAGCACTTCAACAAGCCCGTCTCTATTATAAGTGTGGGAGGATATATAATCTGACCGCTGCTTCCATACATGCCCATCACTTGGATTATATTCGAATTTATCTTCTATTTTTTTGAAATTATTTTTGTAATCAGCAATAAGTGGGTTGTTAACTGGCAGGCTTATTGATTCTATACGCATTTATGAACTTCTCCTTCTACTTCAGAGGTTGGTATGTACCATTATGTATTGTACAGAAATATTAAAAGAAGTTCACCTAATCTGTTTATTACAAAAGCAGGCGGTCAATAAGGCCATACGTTGTCAGGCCTACATACACAAACATAAATAGTAAAAAGGTTAATCTTAGAAACCCTTTAAATGCTCTAATAAATCGAAGCTCTTCAGACAGTTTGTATTGCACAATAAGTGCAAGGCTCAATAGTCCAAGTAACAATACAATAATCCATGGGAAGAATCCGTTTCCAAATAAGACCATCATTAATACATATACAGCTGCTATTAATACGGGCACCATCAGCTGGGCTGTTTGATGTACTGCTTTCTTTTTATTTCTGTACCACTTCCTTGTAAGAAAGTAGAGGACGATTAAGATAAACAAAGGAGCTGTCATAATAAAAGCTGTTATGTATATCAGCACATTACTCATAAAGACTCTCCTTTACTTTTTAACTCTAATGCATGAATGGCATTGACTACAAAGAAGTGGTATAAAGCTCTGCCATCCGACTTTTTTAAAATATATCCGGAAATTGCTTCTACTTCGGTTTTTCGGTGTTCTAACAAGTCTCTTAACATAGAGGACTGATTTTCCCCAGTCCTTTCAGCAACCCGAAGCACTCTCTTCCACTGTTCCTCAAAGGAAAGATCGAGCACCTCACATGCTTCTAAACATAGTTTTTCAGCTAATTCGTAAATGTGTGGATTTAATAAAATCTCCTTATTCTTCACGTTAAATAGTGCAGTAAGCGGATTAATCACAGTATTAATAACGACTTTTTCAGCCAGCATGCTCCAGTAGTTTTCACGGTATAGAAATTTAAAGCCTTCGACAGTAAGCTCCTCAGCTAATTCTTCACCTTTTAAAAAGTTATGAAAATCAGCTAAGTAAATTACACCCTTCCCGGTGTGACTGACTTCATAATTAGAGATTCTGACTGCACCATGCTCTACCACTCCAACACCACACGGATTAGACAGCGGCTCAAGGCTGTCAAGGTGTGACATTCCATTCTGCAGGAATAGAACTGGAAGTGAAGGTGGCAGCTGCTCGAGGACAGCGGGGACGTCATACTGTTTTACAGTAATTATAAGAAGATCCTGATCATTAAAATAAGCTGCATCCGTAAACGCCTCTACCTCAGCATGCAGCTTGTTACAACGTATACCTTTGTTATTCAGCTCTCTTTTCTGCAGTTCATTTCTTACAAACAGAGCTGTTTCATGTTGCTTAGATAGATGAAGGGCTGTTAATAATCCGACCGCTCCCCCTCCGACTATACCTATTTTCATGCTGTCCCTCCCTTTAAGAGTCTTTTTTCTTATTGTAGCAAATTTACGATTCCAAAGGGGAACAAATTTACATAAGCAATTGTTCATTTCATTCTGAATATTTTTATATTATAATAGCGGTAGAGAAAGAGTTTGGAAAGGGGAATTCATTTATGATGACTAAAATAAAAGTTCAACCTCTTCTAGTGAATTATAAAACGTTGGAGGAGTTTAAACGTTTTAAAGAATATGGACATCAGGAACTTGCAATGTTTGAAGACCTTCAAAGTAACATAGTGGAGAATGACAGCGAATCTCCGTTTTTCGGAATTTATTATGGAAACGCTTTAGCAGCCAGAATGAGTCTTTATCGTGTTTCAAAAAAATACGATCATTACTTCGAACCTCCGCATGACTACTTAGAACTGTGGAAGCTTGAAGTGCTGCCTGACTACCGTGGACAGGGTTATGGGAAAGCACTGGTCGATTTTGCCAAAAGCTTTGAACTGCCAATCAAAACAAATCCCCGGGTAAAATCTGATGACTTCTGGGAAAAAATGAACTTCCATAAAGCTAAATACGATATGGAACGTGATTTAGGAGAAAACCCATTAATATGGATGCCGAGCGGGGTAGAAGAAAGAGAATCTTAAATTAAAATAAACATACAAGGCCGCTACAATTGCTGTAGTGGCCTTTTTAATCAGGAAGAGCTTTGGTATCTATTTTTCACCCAATTGGTTAGTTTATCAATTTCCGACCATGCTTCTTCCCACTGTTTAATCTGGTTCTTTAATCTAACATTTTCCTCACTGAGCTGGTATAGCTTCGTTTGGAGCTCTTGCTGATCATGGTGGGAGTGCTGCTTCATCTCTTTTAAAAAAAGTATGGCATCATCAAGCGAGATGGAAGTATTTTTTGACAATGCTGAAGTAGTTAGAGCATGACGGTGCTGTGTTCTTTCCTGTTTGGCCTGCCTTATATCCTTCTGGTAATTCTTTCGAACCGTGGCATTCCACCTGAACCCGCAAGCAGCTGGAGTACGGTTTAATTGTCTAGCCACCTCTTGAAAAGCTTCCAGCTGTGTATGACCCTCTCTAATGTATTGGAGCACTGTATCTGCTAATAATTCGTCTTCTTCCTTTTTCCATGCATCCTGCCTAGGGGCGTCCATTCTATCCCTCCTCTATGGTTTGCTTATAGTTATGCAAACATCGAGATTGATAGACTATACTTCAAGACTTTTTTCTTGTTCTTATAAAATTTTTCACAGCTTTAATATGTTCTTCAGATTCCCAGAGTGATGCACATCTTCTAACCTCCTCATCCATCTCTTTTGATAAATCAGTAAACGGGAGACTGCGTAGTAATTGGGATTTAAAAATCTTTAACTGGGTTTGTGTTTTTTCTAAGAAGGGGGAAAGTAAATAGTCAGGGGTTAAGTGCTCTTTTGCCACTATTTTATGCAGCCATCCAATTTGATAGGCTCTCTCTGAGTCGTACATTTCTGAATCCATCAGCCAGTGAGCAGCTCGATCGGCGCTGATTTTTCTATACAATAATTCACCGCCGCCCCACCCCGGTGTAATTCCTAATTTCCCTTGAATAAATCCATATTTTCCGTCATGTTTTCCATAGCGGAAATCACAGGCAGTAGCAATTTCGCAGCCTCCGCCTCTTGCGTCGCCATTTAAGAAAGCGTATGTAGGAAGTGGAAAGACAGCCAGTTCATAAAGCACCTGCTTCATTGGAATTAATCGAGTGTAAGCCTCTTCTTCTGTCAGGTCTCCATGCAGTTCAAGCAAATCTCCTCCGGCGCAGAATGATTGCTGACCCGCACCTGTGATCACCAGACACTTAAGATTCGGATTTGCTTTAAAGTCTAAGACAGCCTTTAATAAACCTTCACACATTTCGCGTGTAACCGCATTCATTTTGTCGTATCGATTCAGCAGGATTGTTCCTGTTCCCCGAGCATCCAACGTTGTTATAATCTTCTCCAATCCATTCACCTCTCTTCTTCAATCTACAGCTGCGTTCCATGCTGCTGATAGGCCGGAATGTAAAAAAGAGCCTGAATGGTTAATTCAGACTCTTCAATACCTTTCATTACTTAGCAATAACTTGCTTTCCGTTGTACTGTCCACAAGAATTGCAAACATGGTGTGGTTTTGAGTACTCCCCACAGTTTGAACATTCTACCATGCCAGGTACGTGTAGTTTTTTATGAGTACGACGTTGGTTTTTAACCTTTTTGGATGTCTTACGCTTAGGTACTGCCATGTTGTACACCTCCTTTAAATTTGACAAGAGGAAATCTATTCCCTTAATCTTTGTTTTCTTTTTCATTTAATAATGATTGCAGCTTAGCCATGCGAGGGTCTATTTTTTCATCCTCCGGTTCTTCTGTAATCACCTGCCAGCCCTTACCTTCTGTAAGAGCCTGCTCCTGGGTTTCAGGATCATCTGAAAATATACGGGTTGGAACCTCTAATAGAATATTTTCCTTGATATATGGCGTTAAGTCAAGAACTTCTCCACGAACCGGGTGAATTTCGCTTTCACCTTCCTCTTCATAATAAGGAGAAACATTGAACTGTTCGTGTCCTTTGATTTGAAAAGGATAAGGAACATCGACTAACGTTCTGGCACAAGGAAGTGTCATTTCTCCTTCCGCTGTAAAAGCTACAGTAATGTCATCACCGAATTTTACAGCTTCACCTTCAACATGAACAGGGGATATCTTACGAATGTCATTTTTCATATCCTCTAATTCAGTAACGTCGACTTCTTCTTCAAACTTAAACGGATCATCACCGGATTGATTAAGTTTCTGTAGAGGAAATTTCATAATTTTCACCTCATGGCAACAAGAGTTATTTTAAAAGTAATTTAACTATTTGTCAATATTTTTTCTTTACAGATGTTTTGCGGATGACACCTTTTCTTTATTTTATTAGAAAAGAATTCGTTTCTCAACTTACAAAGGTCTTAACGGCATGCTAAAATAAGGAAGATAAACGCGGGACAGCTCTCCCATCATAACTAATTTTCCTTAATCAATCAAGGAGGCAGGATTATACATGAAAGCTTGTGGCATTATCGTCGAATATAACCCATTTCACAATGGACACGCCTACCATGTAGAGCAGAGCAGACAATCCTCTAAAGCAGACTGTATCGCTGCGGTGATGAGCGGTCATTTTCTCCAGCGGGGGGAACCAGCCATTATGGATAAATGGCATCGGGCAAAAGCCGCTCTTCAATCAGGCGTCGATATCGTATTAGAGCTCCCTTACATATTTGCCGTGCAGCACAGTGACTTCTTCAGCAAGGGGGCCGTCCTCAGCCTTTCCGCTTTACAAGTTGATTCCATCTGCTTCGGCAGTGAAAATGGAAGAATTGATCCTTTTCTTAGAGCCCATGCAGAATTACACGAACATCAGCAGGACTATGAAGCGTCTCTTAAAACAGGTCTAAACGAAGGACTCTCTTATCCAAACGCTGCCAGGTTAGCAAATGAATCCATAGGTATTTCAGAAAATGAATTTGACTTTTCTGCTCCTAATAATATTTTAGGCTACAGCTATGTGAAGCAAATCAAAAGATATGCTCCAGCGATTGAGCCTCTTACTATAAAAAGAATGGAAAGCAATTATCACGATACGATGATAACAGGCCGTATGGCAAGTGCCACCAGTCTCCGAAAAGAAATTTTGAAAAGCAATGATATTACCACCTATGCGTCAGAAGCACTTCCTCAAGCAGCAATTAATGAGCTTAATAATTATTATAACCAAACAAATTTGTGGCATGATTGGGAAATTTACTTTGATTTACTTCATTATAAATTAATGACGACTTCTGAAACAGACTTGCGGGAGATTCATGGAATGGATGAAGGGTTAGAATATCGTTTTAAGCAAGCTGTAAAATCAGCCGTCTCTTTTCATGATTTCATGAACCGGGTAAAAACAAAACGCTATACATGGACCCGTCTTCAGCGATTATGTGTCCATCTGTTGACAGGACTAAAAAAAGAGGAAGCATCAAAGTATTTAAACGCTGATCAGGTCCCTTATGTACGAGTTATAGGTATGAATTCTACTGGCAGAGAATATTTAAACCTGAATAAAAAGAAATTCAATGAAAAATTAATAACTCAGCCTCAGCAGCTGGACTGCGGGATGATCGAAGCTGAAGAACGGGCAACCGTTGCTTATTTCAATCCGCTCCCGTCTATAACCCGGCAAGAACATTTAAAGAGAGAATATGGGCCTCCCTTGCTCATTCATTAAAAAACCGATTCCTTTTAATAAGGAAACGGTTTTTTCGCTCATGCATCTCGGCTTTTATGTGCATTTTATCCACGTTTTTCTATTTTTATCCGCTATTCAGTGTACAATCCATGCTTTTTCAAAAGCCCGAAAGCCGATAAAGAATAAATTTCTTTTAATTTTCATTTAAATACTTTAATGCATCATCAAACGTGTCCACTGCAACTACATCCATTTCAGTATTTATGTCTTCGGCAGCTTCTACAGCCACTTCATAGTTGGAACCTTCAGCTTCTCCCTCATTAGGAGCAAAAAATACATCACAGCCCTCTTGATCCGCTGCTACTACCTTTTTATCAATACCCCCGATCCTTCCAACTTCACCTTCGTAGTTAATCTCACCAGTACCGCATACTTCACGGCCTTTTGTTATATCTTCTTCTGTTAACTGATCATACATTTCCAAGGAGAACATTAATCCTGCACTAGGGCCTCCTATATCACCGCTTTTAACAGTAACTTCAGGGCTTACTTCAACAGAACGATCAGTGACAAGAGAAATTCCTACGCCTACTCTGCTCTCATCATCTGGAAAAGGAGCCACTTCAATCTCCTTTGAAAGTGTTTCGTCCCCGCGTTTTACTGTCAAAGTAACTACATCCCCTTCCTCAAGGGTTTCAACATAGCTGACTAATTCATCTGATTCCTCTATTTCTTCGCCATTCACGCTAAGGATTTCATCTCCAGCCTCTAATTCTTTCTCTGCCGGCATACCTTCTAGAGCTTGAACGACAAACACTCCCTCATAATCAACAGTAATATCTCTTTCCGCTGATTCATAAGCTACTACTTTTGCTGCTTCCTGAGAGGATTCCATTAATTGCAGCTGGGCATGAAAGTATTCATCCTCGGAAATTCCTTCCGGTCGAACCTGCTCTAAAGGAACAACTTCGTGATAAGGTCTTACCTGGGACAACACCCATTGAATCGGCGTTGCCTGTCCTCCGCGAACGGTTACTAAGTGCATATCACCTTCGCTTGGGAAAGAATCATCAATCTCTACAAACGGTTCAAGCGCATCTGCTGTGCCTGGCTTGTAAATATAATAAGGCAGACGATAAGCTCCTAAAAAAGCTACAATGAGGATGGCAATAATTCCGGTGATGATTACCCTTTTATTTGATTTCATAGTTATGTGGACCCCTTCCAGTCTCTAATCTTTTCTAGGATGCGGTCGACTTCTTTAGCCGCTGCTTTTTCACCCTCTTCTACTATCTCTTCTAAATCAGTGAAAGCCCTAGAGCTAAAACGCTCGACATCAGGACGAATAATAAAGTCCGTATAGGAAGCAGTCCCTGTGACAGAAGCTAATTCATCCTGCATAATGTCTATGCTTTGAATGATAACATCATAAATAGAATGAATGGATGGCTCAGCTCGTGTATGAGTACAATCCACGGCAATGATAATGTCCGGCCCCATGTCCTTTACTACTGAAATCGGGACACGGTCGATAACGCCTCCATCAATATATAATCGTCCGTTAATTTTCTCAGGTACAAATATCCCGGGAATGGCAATACTGGCACGAACCGCCTCGCAGGCAGGTCCAGACCGGAAAACTTTCTTATTTCCGGCAGCCAGATCAGTAGCGACTATAGACATAGGTACCTTAAATTCTTCAATATTTTTCCCAAACGTAAATAAACGGATATACTCCTTAATTCTACGCCCCTGAATGAATCCCATCTTAGGAACCGTAAAATCAAGGTAGTATTTCCGTTTAAAAGTTAAGGCAAGTTTGTACAAATCTTCAATTGTTTGTCCTGATGCATATAACGAGCCTGCCAGAGCACCCATACTGCTCCCGGCGATCATATCGACGGGAATATTATATTCCCTTAATACTTTAAGTACGCCTAAGTGAGCGAACCCGCGCGCCCCTCCTGATCCTAGTGCAAGACCAATCTTCGGATGCTCCACACTTATCTCCCCCTGGAGTTATTAAACCCTGTACAATTCATGTAATTAAATATAACTTAGTTTATTTTATGGAATATGCAGTGTACTTATGAGCGTACAAATAGGTAAGAGTGATGAAATCTCTTATATATTTTACTATGGATGATTTTAGAAGTACAGAAAACGAAAACAAAGCGGGGTGATTGAGCTGCCATATTTAAAGACTTTTTTCCTGACTGCATTTATTATATATATAACTTTTTCCCTAATCCAAATGCCTGACGTTGCGCTCGCTTCAAGTACGAAGGGGTTGAATCTTTGGTGGTCGATCGTCTTTCCATCTCTGCTCCCTTTTTTCATTGTTGCTGAACTCTTATTCGGGCTTGGGGTTGTTCACGGAGTGGGAGTATTATCTGAAAAAATTATGCGCCCTCTATTTAATGTGCCTGGTTCAGGCGGGTTTGTATGGGTAATGGGAATGGCCAGCGGGTACCCGGCAGGGGCAAAGTGGACAAGAGAATTACGTAAAAGTGGACAAGTTACAAGGATTGAAGCTGAACGACTTGTTGCTTTTACGAACGCTTCAAGCCCGTTGTTTATTCTCAGTGCAGTAAGTGTAGGTTTTTTTGGAGACCCTGGTTTAGGCTTACTATTAGCAGTCTCTCACTATGGAGGGTGTATTGTTGTTGGGTTTTTGATGAAGTTTTATGGATATAAGGATGAAAGGTCTCACTATCGCACAGCTTCTTTTTCTATAAAGGACGCATTCACAGCTGTTCATAAAGCACGTGAGGAAGATGGAAGACCTTTTGGTAAACTGCTTGGGGATGCAGTTATACAATCCGTACAGACCCTTCTGCTGGTTGGTGGTTTTATTATTATGTTCTCAGTGTTAACGGGACTGCTTAAGCATAGTGTAATTCTTGAGTTTTCATTCTTTATTCTTCAACTCATTCAAGTACCTGCAGAGCTGCAGTTTCCTTTATTAACAGGCTTACTGGAACTTACGACAGGAATTGGAGAAGTTACTTCATCTAATGCTCCCTTATTAATTCAACTCGGATTGGCGAGTTTTATGCTGGGCTTTCACGGTTTCTCTATACAGGCTCAGATTGCAAGCATTCTCGCTGACACAGATATAAGGTTTGCTCCATATTTCTTTGCTCGTATTATCCATGGACTGGCAGCAGCTCTGCTCGTTACAACACTCTACCGAATGACGAATATCGCCAGCTCCAATTCGATTAACGTCTCAAATATAACAGCACAGCATAATCATTCATACTTGGAATTCATGTATATGTATGGACCAATCCTGACGATACTCACAATTGCTTCAGCCCTTATCTTATCTCATCAGAAAATAAAGCAGTCACAAGTGTAACTGCTTAGCTGTCGTATTTTTTTCTCAGTGCATCTTCCACTGGCGGAGGAACTAAATCAGAAATGTTAGCACGGTATTTAGCTACTTCTTTTACTATACTAGAACTTAAAAAAGAATACTGATTGTTCGTCATCATAAAAAATGTTTCGATCTTCTGATTGAGCTTCCTATTCATTGATGTAATTTGCATTTCATATTCAAAATCACTGACGGCTCTTAATCCGCGGATTATAGCTTGAGCGTTTTTTTCTTCGGCATAATCCATTAATAAACCCTCACAAGCATCTACTGATACGTTATCAAAATGCTTAAGGACTTCCCGAAGCAGCGACACCCGTTCATCCACATTAAATAACGGAGATTTACTTTGATTATTAAAAACCGCTACTGTTACATGGTCGAACACCTGCGCCCCTCTCTGAATAATGTCGATATGTCCATAAGTTACTGGGTCAAAACTTCCTGGACATATAGCTAATCTTGTCATCTGATGAACCCCCTACTTAAAAATTGATACACCTATATTACTTCCATAATTCTCTGTTTTCATTAATTTTAACTGCTCCACTTGGTGAGGGATAATTTCTGAAGCATCGTGCTCGCAGATTATTATCCCGCTTTCAGCCAGAAGATTATATTTTAAAATTTCTGCTATTAAATCCTCATAAGAGAATTTTTTATATGGAGGATCAAGGAATATGTAATTAAATTGCAGCTCCCGCTTTCCTGCTGCCTTCAACGCACGTAATGCATCAGTTTTAAATACTTCAGCCTGATCTTCAAGCTTTAACAGCTTAATATTCTCGTAAATCGTTCCTATCGCTTTAGATTGCTGATCTACAAATATACAGTGATTTACCCCTCTGCTTAAAGCCTCAATCCCAAGGCCCCCGCTGCCGGCAAATAAATCCAGCACAACACCACCATCAAAATAGGGACCAATCATATGAAATACAGATTCTTTCACTTTGTCTGTTGTCGGTCTCGTTTTGTGGGTAGGTACAGATTTCAACTGTCTTCCTTTATAATCTCCTGCAATAACTCTCATCATCAGCCCCCTCTCTACATTCACAATTATCCTACCACAAAAAAGTGCAGGCAGGAAACTTTTGAATGAATAGAAGAAATATCGTATAAAATCTTCCAGAATGGTCATACTTGTAACAGAAGCAGGTCAATTGCTTCTGGAAACGGTGAAGACTTATTTCCCCATAAGTTCTTCTACCGGTTTCTCCTCTCCCTTTGCTTTTTGCTTATACGTATGAAAGCAAAAAGAAGGGCTGTCCGTTATTGGACAGCCCTATTTTTTTGTCTTCTATTTCCCTTTGTTCCTGTTAGATGCTACAGTAACAGAAGATGAATCATTGAAAGAATTATTCAGGAGGAGAACTTATGAGACAAAAATTCATTGAACTCGGGGAAGGATACACAGATCTGTACGAGCTTATCGAATTGGGAAGTCGAATGCCCGAAAGAATTCAGCATGCCCTTGCGTTTTATAGTGAGAAATCAGGACTTTCAGCTGCTTCCCTCGCCCTTATTATGAAACCTGACATTCAAAATAAGTTTCAGCCGATCTATATTTGCAGAGAGGGCATACCGAACCCCCATGAAAAAACTAATCAAAGGTTTGCCATGTTCCAATCTATGGTTGAAAAGTCAGGACATTCCATCATCGAGTATACGGTTAAACCCTCTTCGATTTTTCCTGAAACCGAATTATATTACAGCTATTTGATCGGTATCTTAAGAACACACAAAAAACTAGCTCCCTTAACGTGATTACTGCCTGAAATCATTATTATTTTACATCTTCCTGGAACACTAAGAAAGCGTTCGTCGCCATGACGAACGCTTTCTTTAAATTCCCATCTTATAATCATACTGTTTTGCTTTATCAGGCTTGGCATTTTCATAATTTGTGCGGATATCAGGTTTATGTGATGGAAGAACTCGAGAGACAAATGGAAGACGCTCTAACTTTTCCATTTTGAATTCGGCCTCTTCCTGATCAACGTAAAGTAAAGCATACTTCTGCTTTTTAGAAGCGTGAATTAGATGCCCGTGCTTTTTTATTTGCCTGATATTTTTCATATGTTGAAAATAAACGATAAGACCCTGGCGTTTAGTTCTCATATATATTCCCTACTTTTTAAATTAATTATTTACAGGACAGAAATCTATATTAAGAGGCACATCCACAACCGCCGCCGCTCCCGCACCCGCATCCAGAATCGAAAACCATTCCATTCCGGGGAACCTTAATCTGCTCACTTACACTAAAAGCAACACTTTGACTGACCTCATCCAAAAGTCTCTGAACTTCCCGTTCTGCTTTCTTAAATTGAACAACTTTCTCGTGCATGTCCATTTCGCGCTTAACACTCCGGACTTGCTTCATAATAACACTATAATCAGGGTGATAGCGTCCAAAACGCTGAACATCCTCATATTGATCTTTTATATTATTAAAATTGCGAATTAACTTTTGAGCTTCTTCATCTGCATTCAACTGCTTTTTTGCTTCCTGATAATCAGTCATAACGTCAGAATCAAGAATCATTTGACCAATGGCTTCTGATCGATCTAATAGATCTACAATTTCCATAGTGGCTAACATAGATGTACACCTCCACTCTAATCATATCAAAAGGAAAGGCAGAATGAAATATAAATTCCATCTGCCTGAATGATTAGTAATAAGGAAATTTCATCGGATGGCGTCTATCCGAGATTTGTTTTTCCTGCTGTACATTCGAAATAAGCTGCTGGATTTCCCCGATTGCCCCATTTAAATCATCGATGTGTTTGGACACATCTTCCCAGTTTATTTCCTGCAGCAAATCGCCAAACTGCTTCATCCACTCTTTTTTCGTCATCCGCTCTTTGTGATTGTCGTCCGCGAGTCCATCCCAATAAGGATCATCCTCACCTAATATCATCCATTTTTCATAGTAATGCTGCATTTTCTTATGATCTTTTCTGATATGTTCTTTAATAGAAGGATGACGTTTAACAAACTCTTTAAACTTTTGAACACTTGGATGCAGATTGTGTTCACTCATAAACCCTCACACCTCGCTGCATAGACTACATTATAGCCTATGCAGGCCATCGTAAGTTGTTCAAAATAATAAAGACGGCCACAGGCGGCCGCCTTTGCTAATGCAGTTCCGGTCTCTCTGAAATTTCATGTAAAGCGACTCCTGCCGCTTCATCAGAAAGCTTCTCATTTGATAGATCTCCGAGAGAAATCATTCCCGTTAATTTCCCGCTTTCTACCACCGGGAGACGCCTTACTTGATGTTCAGCCATCATCTGACTAGCTTCTTCAAGCGTTGTATCAGGAGTAACACTGTATAGATGGTCGCTCATTACTTGTTGAACTGGTGTAGAATCAGCACTATGATTAGCATATCCGCGAACAGCCAAATCACGATCTGTAACCATACCCATCAGCTGTCCATTTTCATCACAAACTGGTACAGCACCAACATTTTTCTGTTTCATCATGCTTGCCGCATCAAACAAACTGCTGCTTGATTGACAGACTGATAAGTCCGTACTCATTATGTCTCTTACTTTTTTCATAAAGATCCTCCTTTATTAAATCAATATCAAAGGTTAGTATAACCATAAAGGAGATTTTCACTCATGCATCAGAAGAAAATTTATAGTATAATAAATGAGAATCCCTGTCATAATGGTAAAGAAAACGCGTTCTGTTCCTGGTCTTAATCAATTGAAACTTGTCGCTGTTCATAATAAAATGAGACAAGATACATAAAATTTGCGAGGTGGAAGATATGAAGCTTGAAGGTACTGGTATTGAAGGTCTGGTTGTAGACTTGCAGCCACTGACCCAAATTATGGAAAGCAATGGATTTATTTTAGGGGGGTCATGGGATTACGAACGAGTGACGTATGATTATAAAATTGACGCCCCTGATAAAAACGTAACCTATTACATTCGGGTTCAAGGCTATGCTATTGAAGGCGATGTCGACCGCGGAAACGCAGTTGTACAATTAGTAACACCTCTTTTGGGCAAGCATTATTATCCACACGGAGTTGAGTACGGCGAGCAGGAAGATTTTTCATCAAATTTAATCGAAAGAGCTACGAAATCAATACAAAACTTAAAAGAATCATTAGTTCAGTACCAGCAGTCATAGAGTTCAGCTGCCCTATACGAAAGAGTCGCACACCTTGCTCAGGTGAGCGGCTTTTTTTAGAAAAAAACAGCTCTACTTGTAAGTAAGAAGGGGGATATCGATTACCTTGTTCCGCTATTTATCAAAAAGACAGTGGATAATATTACTATTAGGAATCTTGGGAATAATAGCAGGTTACTTCATACTGCCTGTTTCCGTTCCATTAATTTTTGCTTTAATCACCGCCCTTTTCTTAAACCCGGCAGTACGCTGGATGCAATTTAGGTTTAGGTTGAACAGGAAAATGTCAGTTACTATCGTTTTTTTGTTATTTGTGATTATGATTGGATTATTAGGTACCTACGCGGTGACTCGCACGATTACACAGCTTGTCGAACTCGCAGACAACGCACCTACATACATCAATCAAATTAACAATGTACTCATAAATTGGGAAAGTAATATGAACAGTTTCACTCAGAACATGCCGACTGAATTCGTTGAGAAGGTTTCTGATGAGTTACAGAATACGATTGATAATACGGCTCAAACTCTAAGTGAGAAGCTTCAACTCAGCAACATTGCTGCATTCGCTGCTAAAGTCCCAGAGTATTTGATCAGCTTTCTCGTTTATTTAATTGCATTGTTTCTGTTTATGCTTGAATTTCCCAGGTTAAAAGATAAAATGCATGGAAATCTCACAGAATCCACTTCTGAAAAAGTAAAGTTTATGAATGCTCGTTTATCCTACGTAGTATTCGGCTTTTTAAAAGCTCAGTTTCTTGTAAGTATTATTATTTTTATCGTCTGTTTAATTGGTTTATTTTTCATTACCCCTGAAGTGGCGATTGTAATGTCTTTAATAATTTGGGTAGTAGACTTCATCCCAATTATAGGCTCCATTGTCATATTAGGACCATGGGCTTTATATATGTTGATTATTGGAGATGTCGCTTTAGGTGGACAGCTGGCTGTGCTGGCAATAATCCTCCTGGCTATACGCAGAACTGTAGAGCCAAAGGTGATGGGACGACATATTGGACTTTCCCCATTAGCTACCCTTATTGCAATGTACATTGGACTTCAGTTAATAGGATTAATGGGATTCATTTTAGGACCCCTGCTCGTCATTGCTTTTAACTCAGCAAAAGAAGCAGGAATTATCCGATGGAACTTTAAGCTGTAGATAAAGAAAACCGCCTATCTTTTTTAGTTAAAAAGATAGGCGGTTTTCTAAATTTCTTTCCTTGGTTCTCTGCTTTTTTGATCTTCTTTCTGCTTGACCTTTTTAAAAATAAACATCTCTCTGTCTGAATTCGTCTGTGAGAAACCATTATTAATCAGTACTTTTTGGGAAGGAACATTAGATTTACCACATTGAGCTTCCACACTTTTAATTTTTTCGTTCTTAAATACCCATGAACACATCGCTTTCACGGCTTCTGTAGCGAACCCTTGATCGCGTTCAGTTTCCACTACGTGATAGCCGATCTCCACATTACCTTCTTCATCTGGTATACCCTTAAATCCAATATCTCCTATTACTCGCTCTTCATCAGCGTCCATAATAATCCAAGGTCCAAACCCAAGGCAGTCGGGATTCTCTTCCAGGGATTCTACATAGAACGGCAGCATCGCCTTTAATCCATCGTGCGGCCAGCTTCGGTTCCATGGAAGCTGGTACTTATAATAAAATGCAAGAGGGTTCTTCATGATCGTCTGAGCCAGGTCTATGGTTATGGGGATATATTTTAATCGAGCAGATAATAATTGCATCATTCTACTCCCTTTCTATTTATGTATTAACCAGCCATACATTTTTGTATTCCTGTTTATACTAGTGATTAAACAAATTTTTATAAAAAAACAGCCAGCTCTTAAAAACTGACTGTTTTACACCCCAAGTATTGCTCTCATCATATTAGTCGTTGTGCCGCTGTCGTAAATAATATACAGCAGCAGATAAACGAATACACCTGTTACAGCCGTGCAAAACCAGATTACGCTTGTGACGGGTCCGATTTTACGATGCTTAGCAATGTTCCGTTTGAATGCAACTCGTAACGTAACAAGTCCGAATACTCCTCCGGTAGTAGCAAGAATAATATGGAAGATAAGAAAAATTGTATAGTAAACTTTAATATCATCTGGACCACCAAAACTCGTGTTTCCAACAATCACGGTCCGACTAAGATAAATAATAAAAAAGGTCAGTGCGCTTATAGCAGCAGCCACCATCGTTTGTTTGTGGGCTGCTCGTTTATCTCTTGCTATTAACACCCAGCCAATAGCTACAAGAACAGCACTGACCACAATAAATATAGTGCTTAAGGTAGGTAATAACGGCATGTTTACTTTCCCCTCATTCAAAGATCAATTATGCAGAAAAGAAAGTCGGACTTATAAATGAAAGACTTCCCCACTGACTTTAAGATTCTGTTTGTACGTTCGATGGAAGCGGGTCAATCGTATCTCTTTCGCGGTTAAACCAACTGAAGAAGATATAGGCAATAATCACACCAAAAATAATCTCTTGAGTAATTTTCATAATAATACCGCCCAACTGCTGATCCTCCACAAGAGGCATAGGCGTGAAATATTCAGGACCACTTAATGAATTAGACAATCCAGCCAATACTTCTGAAGGCACACAGAGACTCATAGCCTGCATCCACGCACCTGACTCTGTATAGGTTTCGTATAAAGGAGTACCTGCAAAAATGATTAGTCCACATGCAGGTGTAATTAAAACTCCGTTTGCAAAGATAAACCCTATTTTCAGAATCGGGCTTAACCGATCCATTTCCTTTATCGGGCTGAAAACAGACCACCACATAAAGAAAGCTGTAAGTAAAATAAAACTGGTAATAATGGTATGAGCCAATTCATCTGATTTCGCATAATCAAAAATAACAGGCATGTGGTAAATGGAAAAAATTCCATTAAATACGATTAAAGACAGAAGAGGCATCGTCATTAATCTTAAGATAGACGATAGCACCGGAACAGCAAATAATTTGTGCCATATCCAGACCGGTATTCCTTTAATGATTAAAATAGGAAACAGCAGGTAGTACAGTGCCATTTGAGTCATGTGGGCTGTAAACATAATATGGGACAGTAAATCGACAGGAGACCCTTTTATGATATAAAGTAAAAGCATTCCCCCGTAAAACATAGTCTGCTGGCTGACGGTAGGTCGTTCTTCACTCTGTTTACGCTTAGGACCGGTTATATAAAAATAGAGCGCTGAAATAATAAGTATAAAGAGTAAATAGAAAGGACTCCACAAAGCCCTAAATCCAAAAATCTGCAGCTCTAACCACACAGGCATCACACCTCATTTTCTAAAGGATTCTTTTCTATTCTAACGAAATTTTCAGGAAAAAACGAGCCTTCCTCATCAGTTTTTTTAATTGTTCATAAATTAGACATAACCATGCAGCTCCAGTATTTACCGCAAAAAAGAGACCGGAGTCCCGGTCTCTTACTTTTACCACCAGATGATTGTAGTGAATGTGATGATTGTAAGAATGGCTACACTTAAGCCGCCATACATCATTACAGCTACCATATCATGTCCTTTATTCTTCATATGCATGAAATAATAGAGCTGGAACAAAACTTGGATGACAGCTAATAGCAGGAGGGTTGGTACTAGAAATACTGAACCGATTTCAAGCAATACCATTCCAAATGCAATAAGTGTAAAGAGAATCATTAATGCAAAGCTGATAACCTGCTGTTTCATCTCTTCTTTGTGCTGTTTTTTAACAAACTTATTCTGCTCTTGGGTCATATTTGAGTGATTGGCCATGATTTTTATACCACTCCCATCAAGTAAACAACGGTAAAGATAAATACCCAGACAACGTCGATAAAGTGCCAGTATAAGCTGGCGATGTAAAATTTAGGGGCGTTGTAGAGATTAATACCGCGTTTAGAGTTACGAATCATTAACGCTACAATCCAGCTTAAACCAAATAACACGTGACCTCCGTGAAATCCTACTAACGTGTAGAAGGCTGATCCAAAAGCGGAAGAACGAAATGTAAATTCGTACTCATGAATATAATGCACAAATTCATAAATTTCAAAACCTAAAAATCCGAGTCCTAATATTACAGTAATGCCTAACCAGATCTGCATCTTTCTAAAATCATTGTTCTTCATATGATACATCGCATAAACACTCGTCAACGAGCTTGTTAACAGAAGCATGGTCATTATAAAAACTAACTCAAGTCCAAATAAATGTTCAGGTGTGTTATCGCCGGATGTTGAACGGTTCAGAGCTAAATATGTTCCAAACAAGCAGGCGAATAGTACAGTTTCTCCACCTAAGAAGAACCAAAAACCTACAAATTTATTTTTACCCTCGAGGGTGGCTTTTTCTGGATCATGTGGCAATTGTTTAGGGTTCAATACATCTTCATGACTCATTATTGACCAGCCCCCTTTTCAATATCTTTTTCAAGATCAGCCTTATGAATGTGGTGACCCAGATCATCTTTAAGTGAGCGGGTAAGCATGGAGCCGAGTGTAATACCCATTCCGATAAATACAAGAGCTAACCAGCCTTTATCATCCACTTGATAGATAAATCCAAAGCCGGCAATAAACAAGCCTAATGACATCATGAAAGGTAAAATAGAGGCGTTCGGCATATGAATATCACCTAAAGGTTCAGCAGGAGTCATACCTTTCTTACCTTCACTTTTCTCAACCCATAACGGATCAAGTCCGCGAACCAGCGGAGTTTGTACAAAGTTATAATGCGGCGGCGGTGATGGAATAGACCACTCAAGTGTTCTGCCGTCCCACGGATCCCCGCTGACTTTTTCAGTTTTCACTGCAGTGTAAACTACATTGATTATGAATATAATCGTACCCAGTGCCATTAGGAACGCACCAATGGTACTGATCATGTTTCCTGCTTCCAGACCCTGCCCCTCCAGGAATACCCAGTAACGGCGTGGCATTCCCATTAAACCAAGGAAGTGCTGAATAAAGAATGTTAAGTGGAAGCCAATGAAAAAGGGCCAGAAAGCCAGCTTGCCTAATTTTTCATTTAGTACCTTACCGAACATTTTCGGCCACCAGTAATGAAGAGCGGCAAATAATCCAAACACGACTCCTCCTACAATAACGTAGTGAAAGTGACCAACGACAAAATAAGTATCATGGTATTGATAATCTGCTGCAGCTGCTGCCAGCATTACACCAGTCATTCCTCCAATAGTAAAAGAAGGAATAAATGCGATTGACCAAAGCATAGCTGAGGTCATTCGAATATTACCGCCCCACATCGTAAACATCCAGTTAAAGATCTTTATCCCAGTCGGGACAGCAATGGCCATCGTCGCAACTGCAAATATGGAGTTAGCAATTGGTCCCATACCAACGGTAAACATGTGGTGGGCCCATACCATAAAGCCAAGGAACCCAATGAGTACGGTGGCGAAAACCATCGCAGAATATCCGAATAAACGCTTCTTCGAGAACGTGGAGAATATATCACTAAAGGCGCCGAACAGCGGCAATATCAGGATATAAACTTCAGGGTGTCCAAAAATCCAGAATAAATGCTCCCAAATGATGGCGTTTCCACCTGCAGCTGTATCAAAAAATACTGAGCCGAACATGCGGTCGAACATCATAAGGAACAATCCTACAGTTAAAGCAGGAAATGCAAATAAAATTAATGTACTTGTTACAAAGGAAGCCCAAGTAAATAAAGGCATACGCATGTACGTCATTCCAGGAGCACGCATATTAACTATAGTTACAAGAAAGTTAATACCACCGATTAATGTCCCCGCTCCTGAAATTTGAAGCCCCATGACATAGTAGTCAACCCCATGACCAGGTGAAACGGTTGATAAAGGGGCATAGTTTGTCCAGCCGGCATCCGGAGCTCCTCCGGTAAACCACGAAACGTTAAGCATAATTCCTCCAAACAGAAACAGCCAGAATCCGAGAGAATTTAAAAATGGAAATGCTACGTCTCTGGCTCCTATTTGCAAAGGAACCACTGCGTTCATCAACGCAAAGATAAGCGGCATGGCAGCCAGAAAAATCATGGTTGTACCATGCATAGTGATCATTTCATTGTATAAGCCAGCTGAAATAAAATTATTATCTGGCTGCATCAGCTGTATACGTATTAACATCGCTTCAAGCCCGCCGATTAAGAAAAACAGTCCGCCAGAAACCAAATAAAGATGTGCAATCTTTTTGTGGTCAACTGTTGTTAGATAATCCCAAATCGCAGCGCCGAGCCCACGATTTTGTGACATTGCAGTACTCACGCTTTAACCTCCCTTTAAAGCCTTCACATGTAGTGTTATTCTTCTTCTACTTCTTCATCGGAAGCATTTGACCCTATATCTGAATGATCAAGCTCCATTAAATATTCAGCAATTTGACTTGCTTCATCTTCTGATACTAAGTTAGCAGGCATTTGATTTCCCGGCTTAACTTCCTCAGGGTTAACGATCCAGGATTCTAAATTTTCTTTGGTTGGTTCTAAGATCCCTGCGATCTTCGTTCGATTGGCAAAGTTGGTTAAATTAGGACCCTGCCCTGCAGCACCATCTCCAATCGCGTGACAGCTCATGCAATTATCTTCGTATAAAGCCTGCCCTTCCTGTGCGTCCGCTGTTTCCGCATCTGCTTCAGGATCAACATTCTGCATATCTTCTTTCCACTGGTCGTATTCATCAGGGCTCACAGCAATAACACGAAAGTCCATTAAGGAATGAGACTCTCCACAGAGCTCAGCACAATGGCCCCAGTAAACGCCTTCATCATATGCTTCTAAGTACATAGTGTTGTCATTATCTCCAGGGTTTGTATCCATTTTCCCTGCTATAGAAGGTACCCAGAAGGAGTGGATGACATCACTCGATTTCATATCTAAGTATACTCTTTCACCAGTAGGAATATAGAGATCCTGACTTGTAGAGATTTCATCGTCCGGATAGCTGAAATGCCACCAATACTGATTTCCGGTTACTTCAATTGTCGTAACTCCGTCATCACCTTTAGTGGACTCATCAGCAAGGTCAAAAGTAGCTTGTACAGTTGGTACTGCCAATACTAATAATAGAATGATTGGAATAACTGTCCAGATCACTTCAAGAGCTTTATTTCCCTCAGTTTGTTTAGGAATAAAGTCTTCTTGACCTTTCTTCTGACGATAACGAATAAGTACAAACGTGTAGATCGCCATTACTATTACAAATACAAACAGCATGATAGCGATACTGATCATCATAAGATCAAATAATAAATCCGAGCCATACCCTTTAGGTTTTAGTGCACTAAGGTTATCCACCCCACACCCTGATAACAGAATGGTTAGTGCGCCAAACAAGAAGAATGACCGGAACTTTCCCATCCAACCTCTCATTAAGTAATACCTCTCTTTCTCTTTTTAATGAAAAACTATATATTATTAGAAACCAGCCCATGACATCATGAGCCAGTTTCATTAATAAAATAACGGAAGTGTTACTAATACCATTGTTAAAAACAGGATAGTCAAATAATTTAGAGAATAAACAAACATCCAGGTTGCCCATTTATAGTCATCTTTCATAAAGAACCCTGCGATACCCAAGATCAGCCAACCTAGAGATAAAGCAAAGGCAACAACCAGAAACACGGTTCCAAGTGATGCTAAATAAATTGGTAAAGGAAGCAGACATGCTACATAAATAACTATCTGCCTTTTTGTCATACGAAAACCATGGACAACAGGAAGCATTGGTATTCCTGCCGCTTTATATTCATCCTTCTTTTTCATAGCTAATGCTAAGAAATGAGGAGTCTGCCAGATAAACATGATAAGAAACAACATAATCGCTTCTAATTGTAAACTTGGTTCTACAGCTGCCCAGCCAATCAAAGGCGGCACTGCTCCAGAGAAGCTGCCAATTACTGTGTTAATTGTATACTTCCTCTTTGACCACATCGTATACAGGACAACGTAGGTAAACCAGCCAAACGCTCCAAATAGTGCTGCGGGAATCGTAGTAAAAGATAAAACCACAATACCAACGGAGGAAACACCAATCCCCATCCACTTTATAACGTTTAAAGGGATAGACCCAGTTACTGTGGGTCTGCTTTCAGTTCTCGACATTAAATGGTCGATGTCTCTATCATACCAGTTATTTAAAATACAGCCACCAGCAATTACGAAAGCGGTTCCGAGCATAGTCAGCAAGAAGGTTAACCATTGATCTGTAAAACTGGCTCCCGTATAATATACAGCCAGCCAAAACCCGGTAAAAGTCGTGATAAGATTTGAATTTATAATACCAACTTTTATTAAACTCTTAATATCAGCCAGTAATGAGGTTTCACGGACAGCCGCGTTCATGACCTGTGTTGCTGTTGTATCAACTGTTCTAGGATTGTCCATAGAGATATCTTCCCTCCTTCTACTGCTCGCTGAAACTTTCACTTCAAAAGCATTCTTCGTTTCTTGTAAAAAATGTAACCTTGTCAAGAAACATCAAAATAATTGTACCATGTTATCATCGTTCTATCTATTTCTACATTACAATTTTATTTTTTTGTGACAAAATTGTGAAGCTCTCAGTAAAGATTCATACCTATATATTTCTAGCAAAGTTATTTAAACAATGCAAGGGCTTTTAGTATTTATGTTTACCCTTTCTTTCCCCTTTTACTTATTCTCCTATTATGTTGTTATTACTTTTAAAGTAAAATAATAAGCAATGTCGAATAGCAGGGACCAGGAATTCCGCAATGAATATTACGAAAAGTCCCGGTCGTTCGTCCGTAAAAATGGATTGTATTCGCCTGACAGCCATACAAAAGAAGCTTGCAGAGATGAGGGTTCCTCTACAAGCTTCTTACCACTAATTTATTCAAACTCAATTAACAAGTCACCGACGTGAATCGCCTCGTTATTATGAATGTATATATTTTTAATTACACCGTCAAAGGGTGCCTGTACTGTGGTTTCCATCTTCATTGCTTCTGTAATCATAAGATGATCACCTTTCTTAACCTTTTCACCAATTTCAGTAATAACTTTGATTACAGTACCAGGCATGCTTGCGCCTATATGTTTCTCATTGGATTTATCTGCTTTAGGACGTTCTTCTACAGCAGAAGTGATATTTTGATCTTTTATTACAACTTCTCTAGGCTGCCCGTTTAATTCAAAATAAACGTTCCGCGTTCCATCTTTTTGTGCTTCACCGATTGACACAAGTTTTACAATTAACGTTTTTCCTTGTTCAATCTCCACCTCAATTTCTTCTCCTAACCTCATACCATAGAAGAAAGTTGGAGTATCAAGGACCGACATATCACCGAACTCTTCAATAAACTTCTGATAGTCCATAAATACTTTTGGATAGAGAGCATGGCTGATCATATCAAAACTGGTTACCTGTCTGCCGAGTTTGTGAAACAAAGTCTCTTGAAGGTTATTAAAATCTACAGGATCCAAAAGCTCTCCAGGTCTTACATTGATAGGTTCTCTCCCTTTTAGGATAATTCGCTGCAGTTCAGCAGGGAATCCCTCGTAAGGCTGGCCGAGAAAGCCCTGAAATAATTCCACAACACTATCCGGGAAAGCCAATGAATCGCCGCGCTCATAAATGTCATCTTCATTCAAGTCATTTTGAACCATAAATAAGGCCATGTCTCCCACCACCTTTGAGGAAGGAGTAACTTTGACAATATCCCCAAACATATCATTTACCCGTCGGTACATGTGTTTCACTTCGTCCCAGCGATGAGCCAGTCCGACAGCCTTAGCCTGCTGTTGCAAATTACTATATTGGCCGCCGGGCATCTCATGATGATAGACCTCTGTATGAGGGGCCATCATTCCACTTTCAAAATCAGTATAATATTTTCTAGTATCCTCCCAGTAATGACCTAATTCCTCATATGCCGAAATATTTATACGGGGCTTGCGTTCCTTGGACTCCATTGCATAGTAAAGACTGTTTGCACTTGGCTGGGATGTTAATCCTGCCATAGCTCCCACAGCTACATCGACTACATCAACCCCTGCTTCAACAGCTCTTGCATAAGTAAAGATTCCATTACCACTTGTATCATGAGTGTGTAAATGTATCGGAATATCTATAGCTTCTTTTAAGGAGGATATTAGTTGATAAGCTGCTTCAGGCTTTAGGAGACCGGCCATATCCTTAATGCCAAGAATATGAGCTCCTGCTTCTTGCAGTTCTTTAGCCACTTTCTTGTAATATTGCAGATCGTATTTAGGTCTTGAAGAATCCAGAATATCCCCCGTGTAACACATTGCTGCTTCAGCTACTTTATCATTCTTCCTGACAGCATCAATCGTGAGCTTCATCCCTTCAACCCAGTTTAAGCTGTCGAAGATTCTAAACACATCAATTCCTGCATTTGAGCTTTTTTCCACAAATTCTCGAATGAGATTGTCGGGGTAGTTTTTATAGCCCACCGCATTCGACGCTCTCAAAAGCATTTGGAAGAGTATATTTGGTGCCTTTTCTCTCAATTTCAATAGTCTCTCCCAAGGGTCTTCATTTAAAAAACGATAGGATACATCAAAGGTTGCCCCACCCCACATTTCTAATGAGAACAGATCAGGCGACAAGCGTGCTGTAGGCTCAGCAATTGTCTGCAGATCCTTCGTCCTTACCCGGGTCGCTAACAATGACTGGTGGGCGTCTCTAAACGTCGTATCAGTCAAGAGAACATCATTCTGATTCTTAAGCCAGGATGCTAATCCCTCCGGACCTTCTTTATCAAGAATTTGTTTCGTTCCTTCTGGAATAGATTCTGAGTGCTTCACTTTTGGAATTCTCGGAGTAGGAATGGTTGGTTTCTTACGATTTCCCTGCCCCTCGAATCCATTAATTGTACGGTCAGCAATATAAGTTAACATCTTCGTGCCACGGTCTTTTCGTTTTGGAAAAACAAACAACTCAGGAGAACGATCGATAAACGTTGTGTTGTATTCTCCAGAGAGGAACTGCTTATGCTGAACGACATTTTCTAAAAACGGAATATTAGTTTTTATTCCACGGATCCTGAATTCTTTTAAGTTTCTTACCATCTTATGAGCGGCCTGGTCGAAACTCAGCGCCCACGTAGAAAGCTTAACAAGCAGCGAATCATAAAAAGGAGAAATCACAGCCCCTTGAAAACCATTTCCGGCATCAAGTCTGACCCCGAAGCCGCCGCCGCTTCGGTAAGCCATAATCTTACCTGTATCCGGCATAAAGTTATTTAGCGGGTCTTCTGTTGTCACCCGTGACTGAATAGCATAACCGTGAGTGATGATTTCTTCCTGTTTAGGGATAGAGACAGGATGGTCGTGAAGATTATATCCTTCTGCAATCATAATTTGGGACTGGACTATGTCTACGCCTGTAATCATTTCTGTAATGGTATGTTCAACCTGGACACGCGGATTTACTTCTATAAAATAAAAATCATTCCCTGTTACGAGGAACTCCACCGTTCCTGCATTTACGTACTTAATATTATCCATCAGTTTTACAGCAGCGTCACAAATTGTTTCTCTTAGAGATTCATTTAAAGAGACGCTCGGTGCCACCTCGACTACTTTCTGGTGACGGCGCTGTACTGAACAGTCACGTTCAAACAAATGAATAATATTACCGTCGAAGTCCCCTAAGATCTGTACTTCAATATGTTTAGGTTCTTCAATCAATTTTTCTACATACACTTCGTCACTGCCAAACGCCGCTTTAGCTTCAGAACGGGCCCGGTCATAGCCTTCTTGTAAAGTTTCTTCACTCCGAACAATGCGCATTCCACGTCCGCCGCCGCCCATGGCAGCTTTTATCATAATAGGATACCCATGATTATTACCAAACGATCGTATTTCATCAAGTCCATTAACCGGTCCGTCGGTTCCAGGAATTACAGGAATATCTGCGGCTATAGCTTGATCCCTTGCTTTGACTTTATCACCGAACATATCTAAATGCTGGCTGGTAGGACCGATAAAAGTAATACCTTCTTCTTCACAGCGCCTGGCAAAGTGGATATTTTCTGAGAGGAACCCATATCCCGGGTGGATCGCATCGACATCTACACTCTTAGCAACCTCAATAATCCCTTCGATATCTAAGTAAGCATCGATTGGTTTCTTTCCCTTTCCAACTAAATAAGCTTCATCTGCTTTGTATCTGTGGAAAGAGCCGGTATCTTCCTGAGAATAAACAGCAACAGTACGAATATTTAACTCTGTACATGCACGAAATACACGAATTGCAATTTCGCCTCTATTGGCGACAAGAACTTTATTGATCTTCTTCAATTCTGCCATGATTTCACTCCTTGGTTATTTGTACGATGAACAGGCTGTCTAATTGGTTCATACGTTTTTTGTTTTTCTGACTCTTTTGCTTTAACAGTTCTTGCAACGTTATTAAGCACACCTAAAGCAAGCATCATGATAAGCAGCGATGAACCCCCGTAACTTACTAATGGTAGAGGCACACCTGTAATAGGCAGGAGACCGCTCATGGCCCCAAGATTTATAAATGACTGGATAGCAAACATCGACGAAATCCCGAGGGCTAATAATGCACCAAATGGATCCTTACACTTCCATGAAATATAAAGCCCCCTCAAGATTATTAAAGCCAGAAGGCCTACTGTAATTATTACACCGATAAAGCCTAACTCCTCTGCAATTACGGCCATAATGAAGTCAGTATGTGGTTCGGGCAGATATCCTAGCTTTTGAACCCCTTGTCCCAGCCCTTCACCAAATAAACCGCCCGTACCTATAGCAACATAGGACTGAACGAGCTGATACCCGTCGGAATCCGGAGTATTAAAGGGTTCATAGGCACCAGTAAAACGCTGGATCCGCTCGTCGGTAATCATTTGAGTTGCAGCCAGCAGCAGCACACCTCCAGTAACGCTGGCCAAAATTAAGATATGTTTCCACCTGATTCCCGAGCTCATTATAACAACTGTGGCGATCATTCCTAACACAGCAGCTGACCCGATATCGGGTTGAAGGACAATTAAAGCTAATAAAAAGCCTGTTAAAATGAGCGGCGGCATAACCGCTTTCGTAAAATCATCAATATAGCTTTGTTTTTTTGCATAAACAGAAGCTAAATAAATAATTAATCCTAATTTAGCAAATTCCGCAGGCTGAAAGTTCATAAAGCCGAGGTTATACCACGACTGTGCATTATTAACCGTAGTCCCAAAAAAGAACAGGCCGCTTAAAGAAATAATCATTACTAACACCAACACTTTGGACATTCTCTTTAAGTGCCGATAAGGAAAGGCGGATGCAACGAGCATAAGTATTATTCCCACAGAAACCCATTGGATCTGCTTAAATAAGTAATGATTACTGTCTACCCCGAACCGGACTGGTCCATAAACCATGCTTGCACTGTAAATCATCAGACTACCAAATGCCACCAATGCAATGGGTGCAAACAATAAGGTGAAGTCATAGGTTTTTAATCGCTGCATCATAATTATTCATCCCTACTAACATATAAATTTCTTGTTTCATCTTCAAATACCTTCTTTTTTGTCGTAATATCATACTAGATTCATAGAATCCGTCAGTGATCTTCACATTTTTGTATAAAAAAACTCAAACCGCAACAAATATTGTCGCAATTTGAGTTTGTCTCTCATGAATTCTGAGCAGCTTCATGCAAGACATTGAGTTGCTTTTCAAGATTATCTAAAATAGACTTGCCTTCTTCTTCACTGATTAAATTCAGTCGAACAGCAAAATGAATTTCACGTGAAAGACCAAACATTTGTGTATCTAAAACTTCTTCATATAATGGACATTGAGGCATAGTTAAATTGTCCATTTGCACCTTTATTAAACGTAAAATTTTATCAGCATCAGCTTTTAGAAGGGCGTAGGCCTTTTCCTGGTGATCCACAGCCACATCAGACAACATCAAGATCCCCTCCGTTTACATTCTATCTTCTATTAATAGTATCGTCTTGCGCAAAAAAATGCAACAACTGAATAAAACCGTTATTAAAATATTGATAAGTCATAACGATTAGATAAAATCTCTAGTAATTTTAGACCAACTACACTATTTCCTTTTTTATCCAGAGACGGACCGTAGACCGAAATCCCCCCAAAATGATTTAACGAAGCCATCACTCCACCTGAAACTCCGCTCTTGGCTGGAATTCCTACCTTAATGGCAAAAGCACCTGAAGCATCATACATACCGCAGGTTACCATAAACGTCTTGCATATTCGCGCGAAATGTTTAGGGATAATCTGCCTGTTTGAATGCAGATCCCTTCCTTCATTAGCAAACAAAGCTCCTATCCGGGACAATTGACATACATTCACATCAATGGAGCATTGCTTCGTATACACATCCAGGGTTTCTTCAATATTACCTTTAATAACGTCATGCTGCCGCAGGTAATAAAGGAGCGACCGATTTAAATAAGCAGATTGAAATTCTGATTCCGCCACCGCTTCATTTATATTAATGGTTCGGTCATCAGTCATTTCATGCATAAAGCTTAACAAACGTCCTACTTTTTCGTCAGCATTCTGCCCTCTGATCATGTTAGTTACAGCGAGTGCTCCAGCATTAATCATAGGGTTCAGCGGTTTAGAAGGTCTGTGCTGTTCCAGTCTGTAAATAGAATGAAAAGGATCTCCAGAAGGCTCCATCCCGACCCTTTGAAATACATACTCTTCTCCGTTATCAATAAGCGCAAGGGCAAGCGAAATCACCTTAGAGATACTTTGAAGAGTGAAGCACTCTTGATGGTCCCCGGCATAAACGCATTCTCCATCTAAATAATAAATAGATACAGCCAGTTTTTCGGGATTCTGCTTGGATAATGCAGGTATATAATCTGCTACATGACCGTCAAATGCGTATTCTCTTACGTTGTCCAGCCAGCTTTCGAGTGTATTTTCATCAAGTTTTTCTATCACCTTAACAACTCCTTATAGTGAAATCGGCTTCATTATTTGCTATTCTGTGTATGGCACACAATTTAATTTAGAAAGGTGGCACCCCTTTTGATCGTTCAAATTAAAGGAAAAGTAAAATTCCCTATCACTTTAGATCCTACGGTCTGGATTTTTGATGACCGTAAGAAAAGCTACGACGAAGTATTCCACCCGGAAACCAGAGAAGCAGACGTAGAAATCGAAAGTGATTTAAAAAAGAAAGCCCAGCGGTTCGATCGTGAAGTATATCAACAGAAGCTGAACCCTCCGGTTAATAAAAGCTTACACCGAAAAGAAAAAGAGAGGATATTTACGGAATCATTTATGATGCCTATTAAACCTTTTATTCATAACAGCGAACCGGAGTCGTCTGTTACAGAGGCTGTACTCGTAACCGAGGATGGAAACCATTCTGTAAATGCCGACCGCTTTGCTGAAGGTTTATTATTATTTTCTAAGGATGGAAAACCATTAAAAGAAGATGGTCCCGTACATTTATATTTCGTTGATCAAGGTGAACATCAAATCCCGTTGACTGGAATCAAAGAAATCATTTTTCAATAAAATTCATCTTTTAAAGACAGCTTCAAATGCTGTCTTTTTCTGTATAAATGTCCAGGAACTCCGCAAACTATACAAAAAGAAGCGAGGGTTCCTAATGAAACGTGTAATACTTCTAACCGGATTAATTTTTCTGGCGGCATGTCAGCAGCAGGAGGGTGATTCTTTGCTGCAGGAAAAACCGCAGAATACAGACTCAAATATGCAGTATGTTACGAATTCAGATCCCGTCGAGCCTGAAGAGAAGACAAATCAAGAAACCGCCAGGCACCTGGCTAAATTAGCAGTAGAAGTCCCTGACGTTTATGACGCCACGGCTTTAGTCGCAGGCAGATATGCAGTTGTAGGGATCGACGTAGATAAAGATTTAGATCGATCACGAGTCGGTGTTATTAAATACTCTGTAGCCGAGGCACTCGAAGATGATCCTGATGGGAAGAATGCAGTAATTATTGCTGATGCTGACGGTGTAGAACGTATAAGAGACTTAGGTGAAAAGATGTCTGAAGGGCATCCAGTAGAAGCAGTTACTGATGAATTAAGCCAGATTATTGCCCGTTATTTACCAGAGGGACCTGTAGAAGAAGTGCCTTCGGATGACGACCAAAGTAAAGAATCTATTCCAGAAGAAGACCAACAGGAAATGGATGACATACAAAAAGACCAATCCTCTGATCACTAAAAAAACAGCTAAATCCTATAGGGATTTAGCTGTTGCTTTTTTCAATGATTTCTCTTTCCTTTTCGGTTAGATCATTATAGTACTGAACCCCGAACTGAGATCCTTCAGAAACCATTTTTGCGTTTTCATTATCTGAAAGTTCAGGCTGCCCCGCTTCTTCAATCGGCAGATCCTCTTTCTTTTTAAAACGTCCCTGCAATGATTTAGCTTTGTCAGTCACTTGTTGTCGTTTTGATTCGTCTTTCATGAAATATGCTGCTGCCCCACCTGCTGCAGCTCCTATAGCAGAAATAATCCAACGTTTCTTCACACTATCATCCTTTCTTTAACTGCTGTATAAATAAAGTCTTCCCTTAACCAATTCACTTAAAACCTTAAATGCGTGTTCATTCATTTCGTGATATGATAAGAGTACGAAATATCAAGAAGGGGTGATCGTTATGCGTGTAAAATGTGTACTTTGTGATTCCATTGAAACGATTGACAGCTATTGTTTACAGGCTAAGAGACTTCGCAACCGCAAGATCACCACTTATATGTGTCCATCTTGCTATGAGCGTATTAAAGTTAATACAGAAAAAAGAATAAGCACTGGCCGCTTCCAATTCAATAGAGAAATCAAAAAGGAAAAACATTTGACGTAGAAAATCCCCAAAGCCTTCTCGGTTTTGGGGATTTTATAATTGTTGACCTTGCTGGCGGGCACTTCGTTCTTTATGTAACCGCAGCCGGTAAATTCCTAAAATCAGTGCTGCAACAAGCAGGCTTTCGGCAACTGGTAAATTCAATCCCAGTATCAAGGTTAATAAAAATGTGCCAATAATAAGTACAGAATATACCACTATATTTTTTAATACAGGCAGTTTTCTCGCAAAACCTAGCTTAAAGGTAATAATCGCTAATGCAGCCGTCACGAGATAAAGCCACAAAAATGAACGGAAAAGCATAGACACTTCTCCCTCATCATTTAAATTTACTTCGTTCCCTAACCCGCTAAAAAACAAATCAGCGATCGGCCATAAATCAGCCGGAACTTCTAATGTCGACATATCAGTCATACAGTCCCCCCCTATCTGCACGTATTGTCCTTTTCATATCATACTAAATGTAAATCAATAATGCTACCTTATAAAATAACTACAATCGTTTTCATTACGATCAAATTCATTTATAATAAATGAGCGTAGGGGTGAAATTATGAAAAATATTAATTGGAATTCAATTGTACTGGCTTTCTTTGTCATTTTAGCATTTATCTCTGTAGGGTTTGCACTGGGGCAGGAAATATTTTGGCTGGCCTTTTTGTTTCTGGCAGCTGGATTTGGTCTTATGGGATTTGGGATCTCTAAAAAAAGACAGCAGGGAACATAAAAAAACGCTGAACAATCAGCGTTTTTTTCGTTGTTTAAGATCTACATAATTCTCAACGATCTCACTATGAATATCGGGATGACTGGCGAGCACGGTTGTTTTATTCAGCATGTCCAGCTCCTCGCCGTCTGCAGTCGTAACAATGCCTCCTGCTTCATTAACAATGATTCTGCCGGCTGCAATGTCCCACGGCATTAACGTCATCGTTAAATACCCATCTATAATCCCTTCTGCAACATAAACAAATTCTAATGCAGCGGACCCATAGGACCTCGTAGAGCGAATTCTCTTAACGAGTGCTTCGACGCCTTTGTGTTCTACATGAGGATTTTCTGGAATTAACCACGTTGTATTTAAAGCTAATATTGTTTCTTCCAGCACTTTTGTCTCGTTCATTTTCATTGGAGTTTCGTTTTTAAACGCTCCTCCACCACGGACTGCCGTGTATAAAGCTCCTCCCATTACGTCGTAAATCACACCAATTTCTCCTACACCATCTTCATAAATACCGACTGAAATAGCAAAATTACGTTTCTGGTGTACGAAATTCATCGTTCCATCAATCGGATCGACTATCCATACGATGCCGTTCAGGTCTTTGATATCATCCCCGAATCCTTCTTCACCAAACAGACGGTGTTCAGGAAATTCATTTCTTATGCTTTCCGCAAAAAACTTTTCTGTATTCTGATCCATTTCTGTTACTAAATCGTTTGGATTGGATTTTGTTTCAATTTTTCTAGGCTGATCAATTTGATCTTTAATACGCTGACCTGCCTCATATACGAATTCTTTAGCCTTTTCGAAAAGATGATCTCTCGTATTACTTTCCATAAACTAGTCCGGCTCCTTCACACATAGTATTTCTTTATCATATCAACATAATGAGGAATTAACAAAAAAAGAGCAGCCATGAGCGGTGCCCTTATTACCCAGACCATTCCATGAGCTGCTTATGAAGCTCTGATAAACGAACTTTACATCTATCAATCTGTTCCTTGTCCTCCGCTTCCATAGCGTCGTGCAATGTTACCAGTTCGTAGTCAATCTCCATGCGGATTACGGGGAGCCTTTCTTCAGCTTCTCTTTTACGCAATGCCTCCATAACGTGTTTCACTGGTCTTTCCTCCCTTTTTCAACCCTTAGTTATATATATGACCATAAGCTCCTGAAGTTTCGATAAGATTACTTATTTATAACCCATTTTCGCATTACTAAAACCTTCTAAACACATTACTTAATCCATTTTACTCGTTGTGTTAAAATTTTGTGTAGATTAAATAGGAGTTGAGATAAATGAGTAGTTTTACTGGTTTTACACAACAAGATTTTGAAGTATTTTCAATCCCCGGGTTAGAAGAACGGATGGAAGCTCTTAGAGACAATGTTTCCCCAAAACTAGAAGCCATCGCTTCAGATTTAGCTCCAGATCTTACCGCCATGACTGGAGACGAAATGTTCGTTCACGTGGCTAAGCATGCCAGAAGAACGACCAATCCCCCAAATGATACATGGGCTGCCATAGCCGCAAACAAGAGAGGATATAAGAAGCTTCCTCATTTTCAGGTTGGTATGTGGGGGACCCACGTTTTCATTTGGTTTGCAGTGATATATGAAAGTCCTATAAAGGAAGACTTCGCCAAAACACTGCTTAAGAATAAAAAACAAGTATTGTCTTCAGTTCCTGACCATTTTGTCTGGTCAATAGACCATACCAAACCAGATACTCTTCCTCATAATGAAGTAGACAGTAAAAAGCTTACACAAATGCTTGAAAGGCTCAAAGATGTTAAAAAAGCCGAGCTTCTGTGCGGCTTAACACTTAACAGAGATGACGATCGTCTTAGAGATGGCGATCAATTCATCAACTTATGCCGCTGGACATTTGAAACACTTCAGCCTCTATATCGATATACGAAATAAAAAAATCCTTTACCAGGTTCTGTTCAGGCTGTCGAGAAAATCGACAGCCTTATTTTATAGTGAGTTCCGCCATTCGACCAGGATAACGGGTTGTTTCCTAGAAACATTCTTCCGTACTATTCGAATGACTGTTGCCATTTCTTTATCTGTAGTATACAAAAAAGGCTTACAGAGAGTATTAGACCTTCTCTGCAAGCTTTAGACACTTTATGATTTACTCATTTTCACCCGCTGACCTTCCGACAAGTCTTTTGCTTTCTTAACCGTTCGGTAACCAGAATAACCTGATTCTTTTTCAAACCGGCTGAACAGCTGCTTTTCCTCACTTTTAGAGGGGACCACCTGCTTGAACCTTGTATAAGACTTGATCAAATCTTCTTTTTTAACACTAGACTCGTATGCCTGCTCAATCATGGAATAAAAATTCACAACATCTACGATTTCTTCTTTCGACCAAAATGCTTCATCGATAGGATACTGATAACCCACCGTAACACTCCCCTCATTAGTTGCTCCATTGATTACGAATAGATTCTGCTCTACTTATTATTCGATGAAAAAGTTCATTTACTGATGGAACATCATGAATTCTTCCTGCTACTTGACCGGCCCACCCGAATCCAAGTAAATCTTCTCCATCGTAAATGTACTTTTTATTCGTATGCCCACTTATATACGGCCGCAAAAATTCATAACCTGGCTGATTTTTTTCATATTTTACAATTTGTTCGGTCCACTTATTTCTTAATGCCCTTGCGGGAGAACCAAGAGAACGTTTAATTACAATTGTAGAGTTTTCATCCGCTTGTATTAAAGCTTCTTTATAGGAATGATGAGCATGAACACATTCTTTAGTGGCAATAAACCTTGTCCCCATTTCTATTCCTTCCGCCCCTAAAGCCAGAGAAGCCATTAAACCATGACCGTCGCCAATGCCGCCTGAGGCGATAACAGGGATACTGACAGCTTCAACTACCTGGGGGGTTAAAACAAAGGTGCTGACGTCCTCACGTCCTATGTGTCCCCCGCCTTCCTGTCCTACAACCATTACCGCATCAGCTCCCAGCTTTTCAGCCTTTACCGCCTGTCGTTTGGCAGCGACAAGTACAAGAGCCTTAATACCCGTTCCTTTCACCATTTCCAGAATGGGCTCTGGGTTGCCTCCTGTTATGGAAATGACCGGCACCTTTTCTTCAATAGCGGTCTCTACCATTTTACGATAGAGCCTGCCATGCTGGCCGATGGCAAAATTAACACCAAAGGGATTGGCCGTTCCCGCTCGCACTTTATGTATTTCCTCCCTCAGCTGGTCTTCATCATTCATACTCATTGCCGTAATCTGCCCAAGTCCACCGGCTTCAGACACAGCCGCAGCTAATTCACTGTATGCTAAATAAGCTAATCCTCCTTGTATAATAGGATACTTGATCTCCAGCAGATCTGTTATTCTCGTTTTCCAGTTCACTTATGATCACTCTCCTTTTATTAAAGTTTATCATGAAGTTGCTTTCTATTAAAAAGCTAGCTACTTTCCTCGAACTTTGCTATAATTCACTTGCTTTTATCCGTGAATCTTACTTATTTCAAAGAGGTGGACCAGTATGGATCAGACAACAACCCCTTTATTTACAGGGCTTAAAAATCATATAGCTAATAACCCTATTCAATTTCATATTCCCGGGCATAAAAAAGGGAAAGGGATGGATCAAGAATTCGCCTCGTTTATGGGCAGCCAATCCCTGGCAATGGATTTAATTAATATTGAACCATTAGACGACCTGCATCATCCTCACGGTTTAATAAAGGACGCTCAAGAACTGGCTGCCGATGCTTTTGGAGCTGATTATACCTTCTTCTCCGTGCAAGGTACCTCAGGAGCTATCATGACAATGGTCATGAGTGTCTGTCATCCCGGGGACAAAATTATAGTACCGAGGAATGTTCATAAATCGGTAACCTCTGCAATTATTTTTTCGGGCGCAGTTCCAATATTTGTCCATCCTGCCTTAGATGAACAGCTGGGCATCTCTCATGGAATCACCCCTGAATCTGTAAAGCATGCCTGCGAAGCCCATCCTGACGCTAAGGCAGTGCTTGTCATCAATCCGACTTACTTCGGTGTGACAGCCGATATAAATCAAATTGTTCAAATTGCACACAGTTTTACTATGCCTGTCCTGGTCGATGAGGCCCATGGCGTGCATATTCATTTTCATGACAAGCTTCCAGCTTCCGCAATGCAGGCAGGCGCAGACTTAGCAGCAACCAGTGTTCACAAGCTCGGGGGCGCACTGACTCAAAGCTCAGTATTAAATCTAAAGGATGGTCTAGTAACACATGAGCGCGTACAGACGGTACTCTCTATGTTAACAACAACGTCCACTTCCTATTTATTACTTGCCTCTTTAGATGCAGCACGCAGGCATTTAGCTGTTAATGGAAAAAAGTTGGCAGAACAGACAATCAAACTCGCAGAGTACGCAAGAGGGAACATCAATCACATTAAAGGGTTATATTGTGTGGGAGAAGAATTATTAGGTTCACCAGCTGCCTTTGATTACGACCCTACGAAACTGATTATTTCAGTTAAACAATTAGGAATAACTGGCTATGATGCAGAAGTCTGGCTAAGGAGACATTATAACATTGAAGTAGAACTATCCGACTTATACAACATTCTGTGTATCATCACTTCAGGTGATACTCTAAAAGAGGTCAATAGTTTAATCGAATCATTGAGTCAATTAGCTTCAGAATCAATTTCAGAAGTTACTTTACATGAAATACAAGTTAGTGTTCCCGATATACCTTTATTAGCTTTATCGCCTAGAGAAGCCTTCTATTCATCCACTGAAACAATTCCTTTCGCTGAATCAGAAGGCCGCATAAGTGCGGAATTTCTTATGGTTTACCCACCGGGCATACCTATATTTATACCAGGTGAAATTATTACCAAAGAAAACATTAGTTACATTAATGAGAATATTGAGGCGGGCCTCCCCGTCCAGGGTTTAGAAGATGATACATTAGAAACAATTCAGGTCATCAAAGAGCATCGTGCCTTTAAATAAAAAAAACTCTCCGGCTGGAGAGTTTTTTTTACTTTTTCGAAGGTTTATTACAAGAAGGACATTTACTGTAAAGAGTAGATACTTTTTCATTTTCAAAATGCTCAATTACCTTTTGACAACCCTGGCAGACGATCGTACCCATTTCTACATCCCATCCTTTTTTTAATTTTTGTATTCGCTTTCACTGTATGCTTATTTTAATATGTCACAATAAAAATTACAACCCTTTTAGTATAACTTTTTATAAAATGTGTCATACTATTAAGTGGTTTTCTTTAATATATGACTGACCAATAAAAAAAAGAACGGCAGTTACACCATTCTTTTTCAGCATTTATTCTTCTATTTGAATATAATCAGGGTCCAATAACTCATATCCTTTTTCTTTAAACCCATCTACTATCTCCGGCACTGCTTCTGCCGTCCATTCCCGATCGTGCATCAACAAGTTAGCCCCGGGTACTAGTAATTCAGTGTTTACCATAATATCAGCCAATGAATCAGCATCTTGATAGTCTGCTTCCCAATCATACCCATATGTCCAATTCATTAACAGCATCTCTTCATCTTCAGCAATCTGCTCAGTTAATTCCGTGTTTTGACCAAAAGGTGCCCTGAAGAATTTCGGACGCTCACCTGTTATTTCTTCGATTTCGTCATTCAAGTCTAGAATTTCTGCCTCTTGTTCCTCTTCAGAGATTTCCTGTAAAGACGCATGGGTCATCGTATGGTTTCCGATTGGAAAACCTAATTCATGTATTTCTTTTAATACCTTTCGTTTTTCTTCAGTATCAATAAAGTGACCATTTACGAAAAAAATCGCCGGAGCATTTAATTTATGCAGAGTTTGTGCGATTTCCAGCCCATATTTGTCTGGAGCATCATCAAAAGTTAACAAAACAACATCTTTTGCAGCATCGTCAATTGGTTCAAAAGACCATGCTTCATTCATTATGTATCGAGGTTCCGGCTCTTGATCTTCTTCTACTTCGTCACTTTCCTCCTCTTCTTTCTTTTGATCGGTACTTTCTTCATTATTATTCTCCTCATCTGTTTCCTCGTTCTCTTCAGTGGTATTACCTTCATCTTCTTGATTCGCATTACTTTTCTGCGCCTGCCCATCACTGCAGCTCGCTAATATTACCAAGGCCAACAATAAACTTAAAATCCTTCCCATCCAAAGATCCCCCTAATTTACTAAATATGTATATTTCTTATTATAAAGTAAATGTTCATTTTTTCACTATCATAATTAAAAATATTCGGGTATAATGTGAAATTGTGACTTATGAACCACATTACTTTCTTAATTCAAAATTGTTGACACCGGCTCAGGAAAAGATTTATCCTGTTAAATGGTCTGTAGTTGAAGGGCTTTTTTATTTTGTTCGTGCACATCCTGAAACAATTCAACAAGGTTCGACACTTCAATTGTTTCATTTCATATGAGGGTGGGTATTATAACTATTGGTACCATCATCTCACTTTTCAACCCTTATCAATGTTCAACAATATTCCTCTACATGGTTCATTTTAACCTATATTCTAAGTCCTCCTTTTGAATATAGCGCATGAATGATTAGCCGCGGCGAATAATAAATATACGCCGCGCTATTTATTAGAAACTAAGCTTCAACTTAAAAACGGGTCTTATGTACAAACTGGTGACCACAATGAAAAGTGAGATGTCAGTTCACTTGAAGGTACGGACATATCCGGGAATACATCACCACATAAGCACCCGAAAACTCAAGAAAGGATGTTTGGTATGCAACAAGTCTCGAAAGTGTTTTACATTTCTGTTGTTGCAGCTCTTCTATTTATTGTTTGGGGAATACTCCCTGACTCTATGCTGCAATCTGCGAACCTTTCTGATGTTACAACAAACGTGCAAGGGTTCATAACAGACAAATTTGGTTGGTTCTACTTACTATCAGCCACCGGATTCCTTATTTTTGCTATTTATTTAATTTTTTCTAAATACGGAAAGCTTAAATTAGGAAAAGAAGAGGACGAGCCTGAATACTCTTATATCACATGGTTCGCCATGCTGTTTAGTGCCGGAATGGGTATTGGACTTGTATTCTGGGGCACTGGAGAACCCCTCTCTCACTTCCATGCACCACCTGGTTTAGATACGGAAGGGCAGGGGCAGACAGCCGCAAGAGAAGCGATGAAGTACAGCTTCTTCCACTGGGGCTTCCATCCATGGGGGATTTACGCAGTATTAGCTCTCGCCCTGGCTTACTTTAAATTCAGAAAAGGTGCTCCAGGTGTTATCAGCGCAGCTCTTACCCCTCTGCTCGGTGAAAAAAAAGTTAAAGGGCCAATTGGAACAGCAGTAGACTTTATCGCTGTATTTGCTACAATTTTCGGTGTAGCTACTTCCCTTGGGCTGGGAGCCCTTCAAATCGCCAGTGGTTTATCCTTCTCATTTGATGGGATAGAAAATACATTTACGTTGCAGCTGATTATTATTGTAATAGTAACCATACTGTTTATGACTTCGGCTATGACGGGGCTGAACAGGGGAATTAAGTATTTAAGTAATACAAATATAGTATTAGCTTTACTGCTTATGTTCTTCCTCCTATTTGCTGGACCGACAAACTTTATTATGGATTATTTTACATCCACTTTCGGTTTATACGTTCGCGATCTGCCTTATATGAGCTTTAGGATGACCCCATTCTCAGAAGATGATACGTGGGTTGCCGATTGGACGATTTTCTACTGGGCATGGTGGATTTCCTGGGCACCATTTGTAGGTACGTTTATTGCCCGTGTTTCCAAAGGCCGTACTATTCGGGAGTTTATCTCAGGTGTACTCCTTGTACCGACAATCTTTGGTGCGCTGTGGTTTTCTGTGTTTGGAGGGACAGCAATCAACCTTGAATTCTTCGAGGGTGTAGATATTTACTCAGACGTAAGTGAATTAGGTGAACAAGTTGCTTTATTCTCCACCCTTCAGCATATCCCGCTTGGAGGCGTAATGACCATCATTGGTCTATTATTAATCAGCACATTCTTTATTACCTCTGCTGACTCTGCCACCTTTGTATTAGGGATGCAGACAACGAATGGAAGCTTAAACCCTTCTTTACAAGTTAAGTTTGTGTGGGGTATTATTCAAGCAGGAGCTGCTGCTATTCTATTATGGCAGGGCGGTTTGAATTCATTACAGACAGCAGCAATTATAGCTGCATTTCCATTTACGTTTATCATGATCCTCATGTGTATCTCCTTATTTAAGGAATTTCAGAATGAAGGAAAAAGAGTTGGGCTTAAGAAAAAATAAACTAAAAGGCTGCTCTCCAGTATGGAGGGCAGCCTTTTTCAGCTTTTCGAAAAACAGCGGTTTCATGCAATTGTTGTCCTGACGCCGGGAACCGCCGGCCCCTTGCCATTCTTTTGAATCTGCGAAGCTACACTCAACATCATATGATAAATCCATTTGTCCTGCCAATGAAATTGAATGTATGCCTGCAGTCCACAAAAAAACTGTCGAGAAACTATAAGTGTAAATATTCATTGCCTGACCAAGAGCAAAGTCTTTCAATCAGACTCCTTAATTCAATGGGGCAAGCTAGTTACTTTTAACGAAAAAATCGACCACACAGCTGCTGGCAAAGCAGTCAGGAGAGGTCACGGGGGTCGCAAACCGAATAGGCTTTCCGTTCAAGAAACTAAACTCTTAATTCCGGCTAAGTTTTTCAACAGCCTTTTTACATAGATATAATGTAAATAACAATACAGTTAAACAGGAAACAGCGCTTTTTCATTATCGTAACAATTAGATAACAACAAACAGATTCTCCAATCCCTCTGATACACTTTTAGATATAGAAGGAGTGGAACGGAATGAAACGATTTGTCATAAACATACTTATATCCTGTTTATGTATAAGCCTGTTATCCAGCTGTACGTCCAGCGGTGAAAATATCAAGGTCATCAGTGCTAAACCTTCCGGCTACGAGATAAACCTTTATACTCACCAAGATGATGAAGAACAGGCTAATGAATACATGTCCGCCCTCTTAAATTGGAAAACAAATCAAGAAGAAGAGGAATATCTTTCGTTCCAGGAGTCTACAGTCCATACGAGTGATATAGATATTACAAGTGATCAATTACCCGCATTAATCATATATAAAGATGGAAAACCTATTCAAACAGTAACAGGTAAGAATACGAGTCCGACTGACATCATAGATACCCTGGAAAATACAGTAGCTATAACAAATAACCAAAACTCCTAAGCCCACAAGGCTTAGGAGTTTATTTTATGACTTATTTTGTTATATGAATAGGCTGTCCCATCGCAACTTCAGCAGCTTCCATAGTAATCTCACCTAGAGTCGGGTGAGCATGAATGGTAAGCGCCAAGTCTTCTGCTGTCATACCTGTTTCAATAGCCAGCCCTAATTCAGCAATCATATCACTTGCGTTAGGACCTGCAACTTGAGCACCGATCACAAGACCATCATCTTTACGTGTGATGAGTTTAAGAAAACCATCACTATCGTTAAGAGAAAGGGCACGTCCGTTAGCGCCAAATGGGAACTTAGAAGCATTTATGTCATATCCGGCATCTTTAGCTTCCTGTTCCGTGTATCCCACTGAAGCCAATTCTGGATCAGAGAAAACCACTGCAGGGATACCAAGATAGTCAATCTCGGATTTTTCTCCCGCAATAACTTCAGCCGCGATTTTACCTTCATATGAGGCTTTGTGTGCAAGCGGAGGTCCATCAACGATGTCACCGATCGCATAGATGTTATCGATACTGGTACGGCACTGTTTATCAATTTTAATAACGCCTTTGTCACTAATCTCAAGGCCCAGCTCTTCCAGACCGATTTCGTCTGTATTTGGACGACGACCGACAGTAACAAGTACATAATCAGCTTCAATTGATTTTTCTTCGCCTTTTACTTCATATTTAACGGTTACACCATCATCTGTTTCTTCTACGCCTTGAGCCATAGCGTTAGTTACTATGTCTACACCTTTTTTCTTAAGACGGCGTTTAACTAATGAAGACATCTGCTTTTCAAATCCTCCGAGAATGTCTTTAGTTCCTTCAAGGATGGTTACTTCCGTATCGAAGTTTGCATAGGCTGTACCTAACTCAGTACCAATGTACCCTCCGCCGATGACAACCATTTTCTTTGGAACTTCAGTCAATGCCAGAGCACCTGTGGAATCGATGACACGGTCTGAAAATTTGAAAGATGGAATCTCAATAGGACGAGAACCCGTCGCAATAATGCAGTTGTTAAACGTGTAAGTTTGTGAGTTCTTGTCATCCATAACACGTACTGTGTTTTTGTCTACAAAGTAAACTTCACCTTTTACGATATCTACTTTGTTTCCTTTTAACAGGCCTTCTACACCGCCTGTAAGCTTGTCAACTACCCCGCTTTTCCATTCCTGGACTTTAGAGAAATCAACAGTTGTATTTTCAGATTTGATGCCCATGTCATCTGCGCCTTTAGCATGTTCAAAGCGGTGACCAGCTTGAATAAGTGCCTTTGAAGGTACACAGCCGACATTTAAGCAAACGCCTCCAAGGTTACCTTTATCAACGATCGTAACCTTTTGACCTGTTTGAGCAGCACGGATGGCAGCTACATAGCCTCCAGGTCCTGCTCCTACTACTAATGTGTCTAACTCAATTGGGAAATCTCCTACTACCATACTTTACGCCTCCATCATAATAAGTTGTGGATCGTTCAGTAAACGCTTGATGTTATTCATTGCATGTTGAGCTGTCGCACCGTCAATCATACGGTGGTCAAAGCTTAAGGAAATTGCAAGTACTGGAGCTACAACAATCTCACCATCGCGAACAACTGGTTTCTCTGCAATACGTCCGATTCCAAGAATAGCTACTTCAGGGTGATTAATTACAGGTGTAAACCATTGACCGCCTGCAGAACCAATATTGGTGATCGTTGTAGATGCACCTTTCATTTCGTCTGATCCCAGCTTACCATCTCTAGCTTTCACAGCCAATTCATTTACTTCACTAGAGATAGAGAAGATTGACTTACGGTCAGCATCTTTAACTACAGGTACAAGAAGTCCCTTGTCCGTGTCAGCTGCAATACCAATATTATAATAGTGTTTCTGAATAATTTCATCCGTATTGTCATCTAGAGAAGTATTTAGGACTGGATACTTCTTAAGTGTTGAAACGAGTGCTTTAACAACATAAGGAAGATAAGTTAGTTTAATATCCTGCTCTGCTGCTACTGCTTTAAATTTCTTACGGTGGGAGACTAATTCAGTAACGTCTACTTCATCCATAAGCGTAACGTGAGGAGCAGTATGCTTGGAATTAACCATCGCTTTAGCGATTGCCTTACGAATTCCACTCATCTTCTCACGAGTTTCAGGATAAGCTTCGCCTGCTGCAGGTGCTTGCTGCTCACCAGTTTCAGCTGATGCTGATTCTTGTTTGTCTTCAGAAGCTTCTTCTTTAGTAGCAGATGTCTGCTCTCCGCTTAGGAAACTGTCGACATCCTCTTTAAGTACACGGCTATTCTTACCGGATCCTTGTACTTTACGAATGTCTACATCGTTATCGCGTGCATATTTCCTTACAGAAGGCATCGCAATCACACGCTTGTCATCATCAGCGTCTTCATCCTCCGCTTCAGCTGCAGGCTGTTCTTCCTTCTTATCATCCGCTTCTTCTTTAGGGGCTTCTTCTTTTTCTTCTTTTTCTTCTTTTTCTTCTTTAGGCTCTTCTTTTTGTTCCTCTTGAGATTCATCAGCTGAATCTTCAGAACCATCGTCGATCGTAATGATCACTGTACCTACAGTTGTTGTTTCACCTTCATCTACGTGAATTTCCTTAACAGTTCCATCAACCTGGGAAGGGATTTCTACAACAGCTTTGTCATTTTGTACTTCACATAGGACATCGTCTTCTTTTACTTCATCGCCCGGTTTAACAAACCATTTAGCGATTTCACCTTCATGGATACCCTCACCAATGTCAGGTAATTTAAATTCAAACGCCACAGGTATTACCTCCTATTATTAGAGATGATTAAAAATTAACTACTTTATTTACTTTTTCTACGATATCGTTGTGGTTTGGAAGCCAAACTTCTTCAGCTTGAGTGAACGCATAAACAGTATCAGGGGCGGTCACTCTAAGGACTGGTGCTTCTAAATGTAAGATAGCTTTTTCTTGAATTTCAGAAACAATATTTGAAGCGATTCCGGCTTGTTTCTGTGCTTCCTGAACTACTACGGCACGGTTAGTTTTCTCTACAGAAGCTAAAACTGTTTCATAGTCGACTGGAGACACTGTACGAAGGTCGATCACTTCAGCACTAACACCGTCTTTTTCTAACTCTTCCGCAGCTTTAAGGCATGAGTGAACCATAGCACCATACGCAACAAGGGTCACATCAGTACCTTCGCGTTTGATTTCTGCTTTTCCAAGTTCAATCGTGTATTCTTCCTCAGGCACCTCTTCACGGAAGGAACGGTAAAGCTTCATGTGTTCCAGGAAGATAACCGGGTCGTTGTCGCGGATGGACTGAATAAGAAGTCCTTTTGCGTCATAAGGATTTGAAGGAATAACTACTTTAAGTCCAGGCTGTTGAGCCATCAAGCCTTCAAGACTGTCTGCATGGAGTTCAGGTGTGTGTACACCACCGCCAAAAGGAGAACGAACAGTAATTGGCATTGGACGAGTGTTCCCTGAACGGTAGCGGTAACGTGCCATCTGTCCGCTGATCGCATCCATAGTTTCATATACGAAACCAAAGAATTGAATTTCAGGTACCGGGCGGAACCCTGTTAATGCCAGTCCTATTGATATACCGCCAATTCCGGATTCAGCTAACGGTGTATCAAATACTCGTTCTTCGCCGAATTCATCTTGAAGACCTTCAGTCGCACGGAATACGCCGCCGTTTTGACCAACATCTTCACCGAAAACAAGCACGTTTTCATCATTTTTTAGTTCTGTGCGCATCGCATCAGTGATGGCTTGAATCATTGTCATTTGTGCCATGATCTACTTCGACTCCTTTTCCTTGTATTCTTCATACTGTTCTTTCAAGTTTGAAGGAAGCTCTTCGTACATATTATCCATAAGGTCAGTTACCTTTTGTTTAGGTGTATTATCCGCTTCTTTAATAGCTGCTTTAACTTCTTCTTTCGCTTGTTCGATTACTTTATTTTCTTCTTCTTCAGACCACAGATCCTTAGCTTCAAGGAATTTACGGAAGCGTACAATTGGATCCTTCTCTTCCCAGTCAGTGTCCATATCCTCTGTACGATAACGTGTTGGATCGTCTCCGGCCATCGTATGTGGTCCATAACGGTAAGTCATTGTCTCAATCAATGTAGGACCTTCACCATCTACTGCACGCTGGCGGGCCTCTTTAGTAGCAGCGTATACAGCAAGAACATCCATGCCGTCTACCTGGATCCCCTCGATACCAGCAGCAACAGCTTTCTGTGCGATAGTTTGGGCAGCTGACTGCTTATCAACTGGTACAGAAATTGCGAATTGGTTGTTTTGCACAACGAATACCGCCTGGGCACCAAAAGCACCTGCAAAGTTAATTCCTTCGTAGAAATCCCCTTGAGAAGCACCGCCGTCACCTGTATAAGTAATTGCAATTGCATCTTCTTTGCGTCTCTTAAATCCAAGACCAACACCAGCAGCCTGTGTAATTTGAGCTCCGATAATAATTTGCGGGCTGACTGCGTTTACTCCTTCAGGCATTTGATTTCCTTTGAAATGTCCGCGTGAGAATAAAAATGCTTGATACAAAGGAAGCCCTTGCCAGATTAATTGAGGCACGTCGCGGTAACCAGGAAGGATAAAGTCTTCCTGCTTCAAAGCAAATTGACTCCCCAGCTGTGAAGCTTCCTGTCCAGCTGTAGGAGCATAGAACCCTAGACGTCCTTGTCTGTTAAGTGCAATTGAACGCTGGTCTAGAATTCTTGTATAAACCATACGCTTCATAATTTCTTTTAAATCTTCGTCGGATAGATCAGGCATAGCGTCTTCATTAACGACTTCGCCTTTTTCATTAAGGATTTGAAACATTTCAAACTGATTTTCGATGTTCTCGAGAACTCGTTTCAAAGTGATCCACCTCTTCCTTTCTATTTTTAAAATTTGGATGCTGAATTTAGCGTTCCCAAAAAAGTAAAAAACCTGTACCGATTTCCTCTTAAGGTTTTACCCGTAACCAAACTTTATTAATCCTAGCAGGTTTTCGAGTGTAACTGTTACAATTTCAGTAAATTGTTAATTGGTACAATGTAATTTCCTACTGTAGTTTAGCTCAATCTTTCCCAGCCGTCAATAACTCGGTAATTAAATAATCACAAAGACAACTAAGAGAGATTACTGCTCAAAGGCACCTATGATTCAATCGATCATCGCGACACTGTACTACTCATATTTTTGACCTGTATTAATTTTACGTTTTTTTAAATGAAGATGCAAATAAAAAAACCAGCTGTTCTCAAGCAGCTGGTTTTACTATTACTCAGCATCCTCATAATTCACATCGAGGTCGGCTGCATCATAGAATTCTTTTTTCCCATCATTATATTCTGTTGTATATTCATTAAAAACTTCATTGGCTTCAATTACTTCATTATAACTTTCATTAATCTCATCTACTTTTCCTTGAAGTTCATCTTTAGTTAAATCCTCTTCCTGCATCATTTCATAAAGCTCACTATCTAAATCTAATGCCCTCTGGTAAGCCTCATATAATGTCTGATAAGAGTCGTGACGGTTGTTCATAACATCGACTAACTCATCAGCCTGCTCCTTTGCTTCTTCCTCTTCTAAATCGCTGATAAGAGATTCCACTTCATCAAATTCTTCCTTAGCTTCATCGATGCTTTCCTTCTCAGTATCAATCCGCTCTTTTCGTTCTTCTACTATAGAAGCCGCTTCAGAAGACAACTCTTGTATATCTTCCATTTCTTCTGAATCCATCTCTATAATTTGATTATAGATCTCTTCCTCTTCCTGCTCTAACTCCTGAAGCGGATCCTGCTGTTGTCTGAATTCTTCTTCTAAGCTTACCGCTTCTTCCATGTGCTCATACATTTGTTCCTCAGGTGACTGACTGGAGCAGCCGGTCATAATAAAAATTGCAGCCCCAAACAGCGTGAAGGTCTTTAAATAACGCACGTGTCTCCCCCTCATGATCGTATATTGCTATGTATTTTCTAAATCGTACCATCAATATTATAATAAAAAGGGTCAAATTGAAAGGATTGGAAGTATTATTTAAATAATAAATATGTGAGTCAAATGTTTATTCTTCTATGTTAAACTAATTTGGAATGTGTCTACAGAAAGGATGTCGAAAATGATCACGATGGAAGATATTGTCCGGGAAGGTCATCCCGCTTTAAGAAAAGTTACCGAAGAAGTAGCTTTGCCTGCTTCTGATGAAGATAAAGCTACACTGGAAGAGATGCTGAAGTACTTAAAAAACAGCCAGGATGAGCAAGTTTGTGAAAGGTACGGTCTCCGCCCTGGAGTTGGTCTTGCTGCGCCGCAGATAAATGTGAATAAACGCATGATGGCTGTACATTTTTATGATTTAAACGACAAACTGTTCAGCTACGGTTTATTCAACCCAAGAATCGCCAGTCATTCAGTAGAGCGCACGTACCTGTCTACAGGAGAAGGATGTCTTTCGGTTGACCGGGAAGTACCTGGATATGTACCAAGGTACCGCCGAATCACGATTAAAGGAACGGACCTAGAAGGTAATGAAGTAAAGCTTAGACTTAAGGACTTTGCAGCCATTGTCTTTCAGCATGAGATTGATCATTTAAATGGTATAATGTTTTACGATCATATTGATGACGACAACCCTTTTAAAGAGCCTGATGGTGCCATAGCTGTTGACCGCTGATAAAGAAAAGCCTGTTCGAGTAGGAACAGGCTTTTCTTTCAATTACAAGAGCTTTAATTCATAGATCGCTTTTACGAGTCCGCCATCTGCTACATCATCAGTAACGTAATCACTCACCTGCTTCGTAGCATCTACTGCATTTCCCATAGCAACACCGGTTCCTACATCACGTATCATCTCAATGTCATTTAAACCATCTCCAAAAGCATAGGTGTCTTCAATTTTCAGACCGGCAGCATTTATCAGCTGAGTAATACCTTGAGCTTTTGAACCCCCGCCAGGCAGTACATCACAAGAGTATTCATGCCAGCGAATATAATCGAAATGTTGATGATAATCTCTATAATGATCGATTTCATTTCCCTTACAGAAAATTAATGACTGGTATAATTCATTATTTTTATAAAACTCTTCATCGACAGGTGGATATTTAAAATGAAGAGAGCTTAAGCTTTCATCAATGCTCGGTTGATTAGGCTCCGAGGCCCTCATTCCTTTGTGATTCATAAATACCATCGGATGCCCATGAGATTGAGCATCTAAATATAGATTTTCTAACTGTTCATGGGGCAGCGGGTTTGTATAAACAGTCTGCCCTTCAAAAACGACATATTGTCCGTTAAAGCTTACAAAGGAATCGATTCCAAGCGTATCTCTTATTTGTTCAAACATAAAAGGAGCACGCCCTGTAGCAATTGCACAGTAAACCCCATTATTTTGAAGCTCTTTAACAGCTTGAATCGTCTCGGCAGGAAGCTCTTTATCATGATTCAGCAATGTACCGTCAATATCAAAAAAAGCAATCTTTCTCATCATCTAATCCCCTCCAAAAGTTCCAATAACATATATTACACACTGGCTATACTTTAGCATGAGCGGATATATTTGAGAAGTTTTACGAAAGATAAAAACAAATTGATCATGCCTAAATGTTTCTTTCTATAGCAATCCGTATTATACTATAGGTAACAGGGATTGGGCGGTTTAACGTTTTTAGTGTCTTTCTTCATCGGTGAAAGGAGATGGATGCACATGATGAAGCGTCTAAGAAGAAAGCTTCGGAAACGTTGGAAAAAGATCATGGAACGTAAGAGCTATGCTTAAATTTTTACGTCATATAGCGGAATATGACTAATTTTCACCAGAAGTGTTTGTCTACGATTACATTTAATAATTCGTGCTATCATTAAATTTAGAACTCAAATGGAAATTATATCTAGTTAGGAGAGATTAAGGAATGATTTACAAAGTTTTGTATCAGGAGCTTTCTCAGGAAGTTCCTGTTCGCGAACGTACATCAGCGATGTATGTAGAAGCGGGCTCAGAGAGAGAAGTACGTGAGAAGTTATTTGAAAAGAAATTGAATATTGAATATATCCAGGTGTTAAATGAGGAACATTTGGAATATGAGAAACAAAATGAAGATTTCAAAGTGGAGAATGTATAACGTATGAAGTTTGTAAAGAATGATCAGACTGCCGTGTTCGCTCTTGGCGGACTAGGTGAAATCGGTAAAAACACATACGCTGTGCAATTCCAAGACGAAATCATCCTCATTGATGCAGGAATTAAATTTCCTGAAGACGAATTACTGGGAATTGATTATGTTATCCCGGATTACACTTACCTCATTCAAAATGAAGACAAAATAAAAGGCCTGTTTATTACGCACGGTCACGAAGACCATATTGGAGGTATTCCTTACCTGCTGCGTGAAGTTAATATTCCCATCTATGCCGGGAAATTAGCTGCAGGTTTACTTCGCAACAAGCTGGACGAGCACGGTCTGCTTAGAAGCACTAAAATGCATACTATTCAGGAAGACGATGTAATTAAATTCCGCAAAACATCAGTTTCTTTCTTCCGTACGACGCATAGTATCCCTGATTCTTATGGTGTCGTAGTGAAAACTCCTCCTGGTAATGTTGTACACACTGGAGATTTCAAATTCGACTTCACCCCTGTTGGAGAACCAGCAAACCTTGCACGTATGGCTGAACTTGGTAAAGAAGGTGTGCTTGCACTATTGTCTGATAGCACGAATAGTGAAGTCCCTGGATTTACGAAGTCCGAAAAAGTCGTAAGCCAGAGTATTGAAGATATTTTCACCCGCGTGGAAGGAAGATTAATATTCGCAACTTTCGCATCGAATATTTACCGCCTGCAGCAAGTAATAGAATCGGCGGTGAAGTATAATCGTAAAGTTGCCGTGTTTGGCAGAAGTATGGAGAATTCTGTTCGAATCGGGCAGGAATTGGGATACATTCAAGCCCCTAAAGATACGTTTATTGAAGCCAATCAGATTAATCGTTTTCCTGCTCATGAAGTAACTATCCTGTGTACAGGATCACAAGGTGAGCCTATGGCTGCATTATCAAGAATTGCAAATGGTACACACCGGCAAATTCAAATTCAGCCTAAAGATACTGTCGTGTTTTCCTCTTCCCCAATCCCTGGTAACACGATCAGTGTCAGCCGAACAATTAACAAGCTGTACCGCGCCGGAGCAGATGTTATTCATGGACCGCTGAACGATATTCATACATCCGGTCACGGAAGTCAAGAAGAAATGAAGCTTATGCTTCGTCTCATTCAGCCTAAATATTTCATGCCAATTCATGGTGAATACCGCATGTTAAAAGAGCACGTGAAGCTAAGTGAAGATTGCGGACTCGACCCTGAGAACTGCTTTGTGATGGATAATGGTGATGTTCTTGCACTAGGTAAAGATGAAGCCATGATCGCAGGCAAAGTCCCTTCAGGCTCCGTTTATGTTGACGGAAGCGGAATTGGCGACATTGGAAATATCGTGTTAAGAGACCGCCGCATCCTCTCTGAAGAGGGTCTCGTAATAGTTGTAGTCAGCATCAATATGAAGGAATTCAAAATCGCTTCCGGACCTGATATTATATCTCGTGGTTTCGTATATATGAGAGAATCAGAAGATCTTATAAAAGAAGCCCAGAAGCTGGTCAGCACACATGTTGATAAAGTAATGCAGCGTAAGACTACACAGTGGTCGGAAATTAAAAACGAAATAACAGACACAATTGCACCATTTCTATTCGAGAAAACGAAACGCCGCCCAATGATTCTTCCGATTATAATGGAAGTATAATTCAAAGGAAAAAGCACTCCGCTAAATAATGCGGAGTGCTTTTCTATTATTCAGTATGCGTCAAATCAGAACCTCTTTTGGAAAGAGTCATTTAATATAAACGCTTGACCGCTTCTTTCATATCAGGGAGATCCAAATCCCCTGATTCAAAAAAGTTTTTAATAATATATTTAGAAAAATTGGCAGCTGACTGATAATCAATATGACCAGGTAAAGGGGCTTGATCTTCAATGACGACATCAATAATTGCAGGTTTTTTCGATAGAAAAGCCTGCTTCATTTTTGTAGATAAATCTTCATAAGTTTCTATTCGATAACCTTCTCCCCCACACGCTTCTGCGAATTTGGCAAAATCCACATCTCCCAGATCTGTCTGATAATTAAGATGTCCCAACTGTTCCTGCTCATATTTAATCATCGCTATTTTGCTGTTATTTAAGACCACCATCTTAATTGGAAGCTGCTGCTGTACCGCAGTTGCGAAATCATGCATCACCATTGAAAAACCACCGTCACCGCTGATCCCCACTACTTGACGCTCAGGATAAGCCTTCTGAGCTGCAAGTGCGCCGGGCAGTCCGCTTCCCATGGTTGCTAACCACCCTGATATAAGGAAACGTTGATCAATTAATGGCAGATAACGTGATACCCATACTGTCACATTCCCTACGTCCGCTGATATGACTGCATTAGGCTTCATCACCTCTTCAAGGTGATACATCACTTGAGGTGCATGCAGCGGCTCTTTTGAAGAACGTTTGTCTTCCTGAAGTGAAACACTCCACTTTTTCATTTTTTCTTGGTATTTCTCAAGATAAGAGGCGTCCTCGTTTTCAGGTATGATGGAAGTTAACTTGTCAAGGGTTTCTTTAGCATCCCCCGCCAACCCTACTGTGATAGGGTAATATTTCCCTAAGTGCTCTGGTTTATTATCAATTTGAACAGCATTCACTTCATCAGGCAGAAAGTCACGATAAGGAAACTGCGTGCCGACCAAAATAAGGAGGTCACATTCTTTCATAGCATGGTAGGCGGGTTTTGTACCCAGCTGACCATGCTGTCCGAGACAATAAGGATGATGATCGGGTATAACCCCTTTCCCCAGTAAACTTAATATAATCGGGGACTTTATTTTTTCAGCAAAATTAATTAATTCAGTTTTTGCTTCTGAGGCTCCCTTCCCCGCTAGAATTAAAGGTTTATTTGCATTTTGGATCAGTGTTTTTGCTTCATCCAGATGACGGGGCTGAGGACTGATTTCAGGACGATAGTAGCTTTTAGAAGTCAGCTTCACGTCGTAGGAATGCTTTTTTGCAAACAGGTCATCAGGTACAACCAGAACTGCTACACCTTTATGAGTATAGGCTTCTCTAATGGCCTGGTTTAATAGATCTGGCAGCTGCTTTTCAGTCTGAGCCCTTTTATTAAACACGGCAACATCGTCAAACATTTTTTCTAAATTTATTTCCTGAAAAGCACCGGTCCCTACTTCCTCACTATTCACCTGACCTACAATCGCTAAGACGGGAGCCTTATCCGCTTTGGCGTCATACAATCCATTGAGAAGATGTATTCCCCCGGGACCCGCAATAGACATACATACCCCCAGTTCACCGGTTAATTTGGCATAAGAAGAGGCAGCCAGAGCTCCAGTCTCTTCGTGTCTTACTTGAACGAATTCAATCTCTTCCTGCCTTTTCCTCAAGTCTTCAATTAATTCATTTATTGAATCTCCTGGTAATCCGTATACATGCCGGACACCCCAATTAACTAATAGATCTACTAGAATTTGTCCTGTTCTTTGTTCTGCCAAGAGAAACCCTTCCCTTCAGTAAAAAGCTTTACCTCCCTGGTTTTCCCTTAATCAGTAAATTTAAACGAAAAGCTAAAGTAAACGCTGCTGGTCATTTTAAAGGTGGATCAATAATAAAACAGTTAGTTGAAAACTCGATTCTTCCGCTGCAGAGGAAGATGAAGGATGACCGGGGTAACGGTTAGCTTTACGGAGTCGGGAACTTATTATCGAAACAACCCAAACAGAGACAAATAAAAAAGGCCTTATTTATAAGACCTTTAATCTTCTACCACTAAGTTTTTCTCAAATCGGCTGATGTCATTATCCCCGCCGATCACAATTAATATGTCATTTTCATGGATTTCTTCGGTTGCCATAGGAGAAACTATAACTTCTTTTTTCCTTTTTATAGCTACAACGTTACATCCATATTCTGCACGGATATCTAAGTCCACTAATGTGCGGCCGCTCATTTTACTTCCAGCTTTCACCTCTACCACGCTATGGTCATCTGACAACTCAATATAATCTAATATATTATTTGAAATAATGTTATGTGCGATTCGTTTCCCCATATCTCTTTCAGGGTGAACGACGTGGTCTGCGCCAATTTTGCTTAATATCTTCTCATGATAATCGTTTTGCGCTTTAACGGTTATTGTCTTTATCCCTAATTCTTTCAACATCAATGTCGTTAACATACTTGCTTGAATATTGTCACCTATAGCTACAATCACGTGGTCGATGTTGCGTATGCCCAATTCCCGCAGCACATTCTCATCTGTAGAATCTGCAATAACTGCGTGGGCAGCAATATCCCTGTATTCATTTACTTTATCTTCGTCCAGATCGATAGCCAGTACTTCCATTCCTTCCCGGCTTAACTCACGGCAGATGCTGCCGCCAAAGCGCCCCAAACCGATTACAGCAAATTCTCTTTTCATAAAGACCGTCCTCCAAGTTCATTCAAATCTAAAATCATTTTATCACAGTTCGTTTTACAAAGGGAATCCACTTAATAAAAATAGAGGCAGCCTCACGGGGCTCCCTCTATTTGTTCCCTTTTACATAGTCAGCGTCAAATAAAAACAATCTCATCAAGAGATATAACGAAGGTAACAGCAGGCATAGTCCGGCGATAAACACAACGATTAATGTTATGCCCATCGTTTCGTGAGTAGCTCCACTAGTGATCGTAATATATGGCTGAAGAATATATGGGAGATGTGACGCGCCGTACCCAAAGAATGCAAAGAGAAACTGAAACATCACCGCAATAAATGCCCATCCATAAAACTTTTGATTGTATACGAGCAATACTGCCGTCATGAAAAACGCAACTGAAATACCAAACATCCACCAAAGACCAATTGCTTTTTGATAGTGTTCAGGATTGTGCTGGCTTAATGCTATAAAGGACGTTAAGCTGGCAACAATGGTAGGAGAACTCCAAAATAAAGCATACTTTCGAACGAGTTCTAAAGCGGGCTGGTCATTTGCTCTGGCTGCATAAAACGTTAAAAACATCGCGCTTATATATAATACGGAAACGATAGCCAGAAACACAACGCTCCAGGAGTAAGGGCTTGTTAAGAGTTCGCCAAAAAGGAGGTGCACCCCATTCGCTGTTTCTTCTATAAATCCTCCCTCAGAAATAGTTAATGTCGTTGATAAAGAGGCTGGGATGAGCAGCCCTGTAGCTCCGTAAAGAAACATATACAAGTGATTGTCTTTTGATCCATAATTCTCAAATGCATAAAACGAACCACGAATAGCGAGCAGGACAATGGCGATACTGCCCGGGATCAATAGAGCCTGACCGTAATAAAAAGCAGAATCCGGAAAGAAACCAACAATACCTACGAAAAAGAATACGAAGAAAACATTCGTTACCTCCCAAACTGGGGAGAGGTATCTTGCAATTAATTTGTTCATAATATGATCCTTCTTCGTAAGCTTTGCATAATAAGCGAAAAATCCAGCCCCAAAATCTACAGAAGCTACGATTAAATAGCCATATAGAAAGATCCAGAGTACAGTAATGCCAATATATTCATAGCCCATTATTGATCCTCCTTCGCAGCAGCAGCTTCACGGTACCTAGCTTCGAATTCTGCTTCAGCCGGGTGGTCTTTAAACATTTTACGTAAAACAGTTACACATCCGACCCCAAGTACAGTGTACAAAGCAGTAAATAATATAAACATTAACCCTACGTGATCTGAAGTCGTTGCTCCTTCAGCCACCGTCATAATCCCCCTCAGGATCCAAGGCTGGCGTCCTTCTTCTGCATAGATCCATCCAAATTCTATCGCCAGCATTGATAAAGGACCGCACGAGGCTATCAACCACAATAATATATTATTTTGTTCATTCCACTTTTTCACCTTCCATAGCAATAGAAACAGAGCTGAAACCCCTAAAGTGTACATCCCTATAGACACCATTAAATCAAACATATAGTGAATCCATAATGGCGGCTGTTCTTCCTCAGGTGTTTCATTTAACCCTTCGACCTCCGCATTAAAATCACCGTGCGCTAAAAAACTTAGTGCATTAGGAATACGAATAGCATTTTGCGTTTCTCCATCTTCCCCTAAGGAACCAAACAGGACAAGATCGGCTCCGCTTTCGGTTTCAAAATGCCACTCCCCGGCTGCTAGTTTTTCAGGTTGATTTTCAGCTAGAAATTTAGCAGATAAATCTCCTGCAGCTGCCGTTAGTATTGCAAATATAAAAGTAGCGGTAACTGTAAGTTTCAAAGCCTTCAAGTGGTAGGCGGATCCTTTTCTCTTAATAAGCATAATCGCAGCAATTGCGGCTAATATCGCTGCTGACGTCAAATATGATGAAGCCACTACATGAAATACTTTTGTAGGCGTAGCTGGATTAAACATAGCTGCTAACGGACTAATATCCGTAACCGTGTTCCCTTCCAGCTCAAACCCTTGAGGTGTATTCATAAATGAGTTAACAGTCGTAATAAAGAAAGCGGATAACGTCGATCCTATTATGACAGGTATAGATAAGAGCCAATGGTAGATCGGGTTTTTAAACCGATCCCACGTATACAGATAAATTCCAAGAAAGATGGCTTCAAAGAAAAAAGCAAAGACTTCCATAAATAAAGGAAGACTGATGACATTACCTGCAATCTGCATAAAATTAGGCCAGAGCAAAGAAAGCTGCAGTCCGATTGCTGTACCGGTCACAACACCGACTGCAATGGTCACTGTCATTCCCCGTGTCCACCGCCTGGCGAGCAGTTGCAGATGCCGGTCTTTTTTCTTAATTCCAAGAAGCTCGGCAATTGATATCATCACAGGTATACCAACCCCGACGGTTGCAAATATAACATGAAACGTTAATGTTAAAGTTGTAAGAAGGCGGCTCATTGTTACGCTGTCTTCAAAAAACATTATAGTACCCCCTTGAACGACTTAGAAAAATTTTGATCTTCATTTATTATAAAACCTTGCACTCTGTCAGCGGTAAATAACTCATGACTATTTTGTGACAAACTTCACAAAGTCGTATTACCATTCTAGAGTACAAAATTCTAACTCAATTTGTCCACTATTTTGTCTGATAGTGAACCATACCACCAAATGAATAAAAAAATGCTTTCATAACAAAAGTAGTTATGAAAGCATTTTAATTAAATTGCGTCCAGCATTTGAAACTGCGCTTTAACCAAATCAAAATATTCACCTTTTTGTTCCATTAGTTCTTCATGAGAACCATTTTCTAAAATCTTCCCGTTTTCTAATACATAGATGATATCAGCTTCACGAATGGTTGATAATCGGTGCGCAATGATAATTGCCGTGCGTCCTTTTAATAACCGGCGTAAAGCAGATTGGATTTTCATTTCTGTTTCCGTATCAATGCTTGCTGTAGCTTCATCTAAAATCAATATTCTTGGGTCCGCCAGCAAGGCACGGGCAAAGGATAAAAGCTGCCTCTCACCGGCTGATAAAATACTGCCCCGCTCCTCTACCTCTGTACCGTAACCATCACTCAGGCGCTGTATAAACTCATCAGCACCTACGACTTTAGCTGAGTCTATTACTTCTTCATCACTTGCTGTCGGCCTGCCGAATCGAATGTTTTCCATGATGGTGCCGGAGAATATAAAAGTATCCTGAAGAACAACACTGATCTGCTGTCTTACACTATCAATCGTAGCATCCTTTAAGTCAACGCCGTCAATCTTTACAGCTCCCTTAGTCGGATCGTAAAAACGACTGATCAAATTGGCTATCGTAGATTTACCGGAGCCTGTGTGTCCAACTAAAGCAACCGTCTCCCCCTGCTTCATTTCAAGATTAATGTCATGCAGGGCAATCCTTTTCTCATCATAAGCAAACTGCACATCGTCAAATTCAATATGTCCTTTCATCTCTTTCAGCTCAACCGCATTCTCACGCTCTTCTACGTTAGGTCGTTCATCTAAAAACTCGAAAATACGTTCCGAAGAAGCCATAGCCATCAACAGCTGATTATACATTTGACCAAGTCTGGAAATCGGTTCCCAGAACATGCCAAGGTAAAACGCAAACGATACGAATGTACCGATCGGAAGTCCATCGTTTAAAATTAGAAATGCTCCGTAGGCTACTAAGATAATAGTACCCACGGCATTACTCATTTCCACAAATGGACGGAACATGGCACTTTTCCGTGTAGCCACATTCCACGATTCAAAGTTATCAGTGTTTACTCCATCAAAGTACTCTGAATTTTCCCTTTCCTGTGAGAAGGATTGAGTAATCCGCACCCCTTGAAGACTTTCATTTAAATGGGAATTCAGCCGTGACTGTTGAATCCTGACCTGCTGCCAGGAACGCCTTATATTCCTTCTGAGCTTTGTAGAGATGTAGAACATAATCGGCATAATCACAAGTATTGCTATGGCAAGTTTAGGACTTAAAGTAAACAGGATGACTATAATCCCTGTCAGCATGACTACGTCCATCAACAAGTTAATAATTCCATTTGTAAATAGCTCCTGCAGGGAGTTGATATCATTCATTATCCTTACAAGAATGGAGCCCGCAGAACGAGTGTCAAAGAATTTATGAGACAATCTCTGTACATGAGAGAACAGATGCTGCCGCAGGTCATAAATGACATTCTGCCCCAGAATGTTTACATATTTAATCCGAAGCATATTGGCAATGTAACTCACTAAATATATGATGGCTACGCCGATAACGAGCTGAATGAGTAAGTTCGTATCCCCCTCAGCAATCGCTATGTCAATAGCAACTTTACCTATCAATATCGGTACGACCAGCCTTACAATTGTTGCTACGAGCATTGCTATAATAGACACTGGCAGCAAGGTTCTCCAATAAGGCTTTACGTACCTCAGCAACCGCATAAGCTGGCTCCAGTTAAAAGGCTTTTCAATCGCTTGATCCTGAGTATATTTAAAACGGTTTAAGTGCTTCGTTGTTTCTGGTACATGCTTTGGCTTTCGGGCCATACTGTATCCCCCCTTTTCATGAAATATTTGTAGAGTTTAGAATCTTTTCTTTATCTTGATACTGAATATCATAAATTCTTTGATAAGGACCGCCATTAACTAACAGATTGTCATGAAGACCCCGCTCTACTATGTGACCGTCTTCTAAAACAAGAATTTCATCCGCATGCTTTAATGAAGAAATACGGTGAGCGATAATAAATGTAGTTCGTCCCTTCATCACTTCTTTTAAAGCCTTTTGAATTTGAAATTCTGTTTCCATATCTACTGCTGAAGTAGCATCGTCTAAAACAAGTATTGCAGGATCAATTAAAATTGCACGTGCAATAGCAATCCGCTGCTTCTGCCCTCCTGAAAGCCCCATTCCTCTTTCACCAAGCAATGTATCGTAACCTTCAGGCATTTGCATTATGAAATCATGGGCCTGGGCTCTCTTCGCCGCGGCTGTCACGTCTTCAATCGTAGCATCAGGATTTCCGTAAGCGATATTTTCTTTAATGGTCGTAGAAAAAAGAAACGATTCCTGAAGGACGAAGCCTATATTTTTTCTTAATGATTTCAATCCATAATCCGCTGCCGGACGCCCGTCAATTAAAACGTTTCCCAGCTCAGGCTCATAAAAACGAGTAATCAATTGAGTAATACTTGTTTTACCTGACCCTGTGGCACCAATTAATCCAATTGTCGTTCCTGGCGGGGCGTCAAAGTTGATATCCTTTAAAGCAGAGTCATCATCTTTCGTATAAGTTAGTGTTACGCGGTCGAATGTCACATGACCCTTTAAACGATCCTGTATGACTGCATTTTCTTTTTCTTTTATATCCTCATCCGCTTCGAGAATTTCAAGCAGTCTTTCCCCTGAAGCCTTGGACTGGGAAAAAAGGTTGATTACAAACCCCAGGTTCATAAGAGGTCCAAGAATGTACCACACCAGACTGAAGAACGCCACGAGTTCTCCAAGCCGCAGGGAGTCATTTACTACGAGATAACCTCCAAATGCAAGGAGTGCTATCACACATACATTCCCTATAAACTCCATTAGAGGAAAGTAGCGTGCCCAAATATTCGAAGTGGTAATATAGTTCGTGCGATAATGCTCACTTCGATCGAGGAAACGTCCTACTTCAAAATCTTCTCTTGATAATGATTTTACCGTATTCATTCCACTTATATTTTCCTGAACCCTTGTGTTCAGCTTGCCAAATGATTTTCTAATTTTACGAAAAGCCGGATGCACACGGCGGTCAAACTGATAAACAACAAATGCTAAAAAAGGCATAGCCGCCATCGTTACTAATGCAAGGGGAACAGAATAATAAAACATAACGCTTAAGCTTATGACAATCAACAGAACGATGCGTACAAGTTCGGAGAATCCCATAGCTAAAAAGAACCGGAATCCTTCCACGTCAGCAGTCAGCCTTGACATAATGTCGCCTGTTTTCGCATTGTCATAGTATTTAAAAGGAAGACGCTGAAGCTTCTTATACAGTTCATCCCGTAATACATATACAGATTTAATACCGAAGTATTCGCCTAAATATTGATGGTAATATGTAGCGAATCCTTTAAAAATCATGAGCACAATAAAAGCAATACAAATATAAGGAATTAGATGATAGCGTTCTTCGGCTACTACATCATCAATTGTAATTTGAAGAACAACAGGGTAGATTACAGTAATTCCTGTTACGAATAACAATGAGAACAATGACCAGAAGAAAAAAGACTTAAACGGCCAATAATACGGTTTTAATTTTTTAAAAATATCCACTTTATTTCCCTCCTTTTTCATTAACGTATTTACTAATATATCGAGTATCGAAATAAATTTCCACCTATTTTACGAAATTTTTTAAAATTTAGGAAAAAAACGTATGCGCTATCATTAAGCATATAAAAAAACAGGCTAAATTATGAGCCTGTCTTTTCAGAGTGTTAAAAAACTAGGATGGATATAGACATAGCTCTCCCGAATCCTCCAATAAGTATTTGAAGAAAAGGAACTGGAAAAAGAGTCGCTTTCCAACAGGCAGGCCGGCAAGTCTTCTCGTTCTTTGACCCGCGGGACTCTCCTGTCTGCCCCGCAGGAGTCGACACTTTTTCCGTTCCTTTTAATCAAAGAAGACTTTCGAACCATCGAAGTATAAGCCTTGTGGAAGAGTTAATTTTTGACACTTGATCGAGTACTATTTTATCGAAAAAGGGTTTTAGGAAACGTCGAGACTCCTATTGGAGAGGCGAATAAGGGGTGACTCCGCAGGACTGAATAAGTCCGAGGAGGCACACCATTCGCCCATGGAAAGGGAGTCGTTTCCTAAAACCCTTTCCTCTGAATCATGCAGGGAATGTTTACACTTGATAACAGAGGAATCAATCAGAAAAGACAGGCTCAATTATAAGGAGAGTTTTTTTTCAGTGAAGGGCGGTCAATTACCAGGAGACTCCTGCGGAAAAACGGGCGATCCGAGACCCCGCAGTGGGGTTTTCACGAGGAGGCTCGGGCGTTCGTCCGCGGAAAGCGAGTGGTATTTGTTCGCACGGGCGCACAAAAAAAGCTTGTAGTAAAACACAGGGGTTTCTCTACAAGCTGACAGGCTCAATTATGAGCCTGGCTTTATTACGATTTATTTTTGATTTACGCCTAATACACGGTTCACACGTTTGCGAAGCATTTTCATGCCCCCGCCGCCAGCCTGGAAGTGGCGGAGATTACCTTCTTCATCAAATACATAATAAGCTGGCACATACTGATTTTCAAAGGCATCGGTAAGCTTGTGTTCGTTATCCACATAGATAGGCTGAGAAATACCGTGTTCATCAGCTACTTCTTTAATTTGATCGAGATCAAGATCTTTTTCTGATCGCGGCATATGAACGGCGATAACATTAAGATCTTCACTATATTCATCACGGAACTCATTCACGTTGGGCATTGCTTCTTTACAAAGCCCGCAGCTCACTGACCAGAAGTGAATAAGAGTTGGTTTGCCGCCGACTAAATCGTCTTTACTCAATGGTTCACTATTGTACCATTTTGTCGCTTCAGGCAGCTCTGGCATTGGTGTTCTTAGTTTCATTCTGTGTTCCTCCTTTAACTCTTTACGTTCTATGGAAAAAAAGGTCTAACACTAAGGTTAGACCCGTTTAAAAATTCAATTAAAGTGTTTCCTGACCTGGCTTCCAGTTTGCCGGGCAAAGTCCGCCGGTTTGAAGTGCCTGAAGCACACGAAGAGTTTCGTCTACGTCACGGCCGATGTTGTTGTGGTTTACCACTTGATACTGCAGTTCACCTTCAGGACTGATGATGAATAGTCCGCGAAGTGCTACACCTTCATCTTCTACTAGTACACCATAGTCTTTAGCCACTTGGTGGTTCGTATCAGCAGCCAATGAATACTCAAGATCACCTAAACCGTTATCTTCACGGCTTGTATTAATCCAGGCTAAGTGAGTGTGGATCGTATCAGTAGAAACCCCGATCACTTCTGCATCAAGATCTTCAAATTCATCAAAGCGGTCAGAAAGTGAAGTAATTTCAGTTGGACATACGAAAGTGAAATCCATAGGGTAAAAGAATAGAACTGTCCATTTATCATTTTTCATATTTTCTTCTAGAGATACTTTTCCAAACTCTTTGTTTGGAAGTACTGCGTCCATTTCAAAGCGTGGTGCTTGTTTTGCTACCATACGTTCTGCCATAAAAGAATCCCTCCATATGTTATTAAGCATGATTCAACATTAATCTGCAATCACAAGAATCAGTATAACGAGACATTAGATTGGAGTCAATGTTTAATAAAAATTAATTTAATCTAGATTGTAGTTTATTACTAATTAATATGGGCAACACTGTAATCCATTAAACATGAATGCATGAATATTGTAAAATGTTTTGCTTTGCTAATACGACATCTCTTGACATTAAACTGCAAAATATTGAAAATACATCTATAGTTCCGCTATGATGTGAATGAGACTTTATTTGTCGGAAAGGAGTTTATTTATGAATTTATTCAAAGATGGGTTTGAAATTAATTCGACCAGAGTCGCAGAGCTGTTGATACCTGTGGGGCTGGAAATACTCATTATTCTCATTGCCTTTGCAATTATCGGGCCGCTCGGTAAGAAAGCGATCAGTTTGGCTATTCAACGAATGGGCAAACAACGCAAATTACCCGAAGGACGCACCAAAACATTGGAGAAGCTCACTGTAAACATATTTTCATATGTCCTCATTTTTCTCTTTATTGTCATGCTGCTGGGGGCTGTTAACATAGAGATTGGTCCGCTGCTTGCCGGGGCAGGAATCGTTGGTCTTGCCATTGGTTTTGGAGCACAGGGGCTAGTCTCTGATATCGTTACTGGTTTCTTTATTCTCTTAGAGCGCCAGGTCGAAGTAGACGATTATGTGACGGCAGGCGGCTATGAAGGAATTGTTGAAGAAGTTGGTATTAGAACGACAAAATTAAGAAGCTTTGACGGTACGCTAAACTTCATACCTAACCGAAACATTATGGGAGTAAGCAACCACTCTCGAGGCAACATGAGAGCACTCGTAGATATCGGTATTTCCTATGACGAAAATATTGATCAAGCTCTTCAAGTACTGAAAAAGGTAGCGGATGAGTTTGCCGAAGATCCACGGTTTAAAGAAGGCCCTGACGTATTAGGCGTGCAAAGTCTCGGGGATTCAGATATCGTTCTAAGAATTCTCGGCAAAACAGAAAACATGGAACAGTGGGGTGTAGAGCGGGATCTACGAAAAGCAATGAAAGAAGCGCTGGATGAAGCAGGTATTGAAATTCCGTTTCCTCATCAAGTATATGTAGATAAAAAAGAAGACTGATCTTATAAGAAAATGCTTTAGAATCATTAAGACTTCCAGCAATTTCTTAACGTGATTAATGCAAGCAGCCCTGTTCAGTTATAGGAACAGGGCTGCTATTAAATCCATGCTTCTATTTTTCTTATCGTGCTTTTGTCCATATCGACAATTTTAAAATGTATTCCGCTGCCTTCAACGAGGGTACCTTCTTTTGCATCAATATCATGAGTATAGATCCAGCCGGATATCGTATCTACTTCATAATGATCAAGTTCAATATTAAAATAGTCATTGATGTCCTGGATAGAGGTTTTCCCGTCAATGAGAAAATGACCATTTTTTAAGGTTTTAATTTCCCGTTCTTCTTCATGATCAAATTCATCCCGGATCTCCCCAACGATCTCCTCGATAATATCTTCTATCGTAACTAACCCTGACGTTCCTCCATACTCGTCAATTAAGATTGCTAAGTGAGTATGATCTTTCTGCATTCGGACGAGCAGCTCTTGAATCGCAATGTTTTCAAAAACTTTTAAAACGGGTTTAATGTATGGCTTAAGTACCCCGGTCTTCTCAATATCGTCATAGAAGAACTCTTTCATGTGAATAATTCCAAGAATTCGATCTTTATCGTCATCGATTACAGGGTATCTCGTGTACCGATTTTGCTTCATAATTCTAATGTTATTTCTCATTGAGTCATTTGTATCAAGAGCGACCATTTCTGTTCTTGGCACCATGATCTCCTTTGCCATACGGTTATCAAACTCAAAGATACGGTTCACATACCTATATTCATTTCGGTTAATTTCGCCTTCTTTGAAGCTCTCATTTAGAATATACTTCAGTTCTTCCTCAGAATGAACTTCACCTGATTCCCGAGCTGTAGCAAGCCCGAATAACCTGACAAGAGCATTAGCCGACCCGTTCAGTACGAAAATAAATGGATACATGATTTTGTGAAAGAAAATCAATGGACGGGCCAACAGTAATGTGAGCGGTTCTGCTTTTTGGATTGCTACAGTTTTTGGCGCAAGTTCTCCAAGCACGACATGTAAAAAAGTAATAATTGAGAAAGCTAAAGCAAAAGTTATCGTATGACTCAGCGCGTCCGGGAGCCCTGATTCGCCCACTACGGGCTGGAGGATATGCTCTAAAGTGGGTTCGCCAAGCCACCCTAAACCAAGAGCAGTTATTGTGATTCCTAATTGACAAGCTGATAAATAATCGTCCAGATTATCTACCAGCTTTAAGGCAATCCTTGATTTCTTATCTCCGGCGTCCGCTTTTGACTCAAGCTTGCTCCGCCTGACTTTCACGATCGCGAACTCACTAGCCACGAAAAAAGCTGTAAGAATAATTAATAATGCCACGGCCAGCAGATTTATAGTTGATTGCATCTCGTCACTTCCCACACTTCCTAACTGCCGATGAATCTGGCTAAAGGAACAATTTGAATTTATTATGGGAAGAACGAATACATCATATACAAATATTAAAGTTCATTAAGGCTTTTAATGACCAGGGAAGCTCCAACATTTAATGCTTCCTCATCGGGAGAAAGCTTAGCATTATGCAGTCCTGCTTTAGAATCTACACCCAGCCAGAACATAAACCCTGGAATTTCCTTAAGCATATAACCAAAATCTTCCCCCGTCATAGCAGGAGAGGCTTCTACGTAGGTGACTTCCAGCTCTTTAGATATTTCTTCAAACTGATGGACGAGCTTTTCTGAGTTCGTAACTTGATAGTAGTTCGAGCCGTAATCTTTGGAGACTGTACAGTCATTAGCAATCTCTATACCCCGTGTAAGCTTCTCAATTTCTATTTTGACTTTCTCCATTGCAGCAGGAGACATCGTTCGTATCGTGCCTTCTAAACGCGCACTCTCGGAAATGATGTTCTGCACAGTTCCTCCTGTAATTTTGCCTATGGTAATTACGGCACTGTCAAGAGGGTCGACTCTTCTGGCGACAATCTGCTGAAGCTGAGTCACAAGCGAGCTTCCTGCCACCACCATATCTTTCGTGTGATGAGGATAAGCTGCATGCCCTCCCTTCCCTAATAAATCAATAAATAATTCACTTGTATTTGCAAAGAGCAGTCCGCCGCGTGACGAAACAGTTCCCACTGGAAGCTCAGGAGCGATGTGAAGAGCAAAAATAATGTCAGGCTTCCACCTCTTCATTGTCTCAGACGCAAGCATAGGCTCGGCGCCACCTGGTCCTTCTTCAGCGGGCTGGAAGATAAATACTAAGTTATTATCTGCTGGATCATTTGCCAGCGATTCCAGCGCCGTCAATGCGATGGTCATATGGAAGTCATGTCCGCACGCGTGCATTCTTCCTTCATGAGTGGATTTAAAATCATAGCCTGTCTCTTCAGTGAGAGGAAGCCCATCAATATCTGCACGGTAGCCTACTGTTTTTACAGGATTTTTTCCCGCGACTTTTACGAAGATACCTGTGCGCCAGGATTCAACTTCTAAATGTTCAGAAGGGAGAGATTCTATGAATTCAAGTAAATATTTTTGTGTTTTTACCTCCTGAAACCCTAACTCTGGAATTTGGTGAAGATCCCTTCTTATTTGCATCATCTTATGTTTATCCATCATTACCCTCCAGTTAAAAGAGAGACCTTGCATTACAGCAAGGTCTCTGACAATTAATTATCCAGTTTTCTAAGCTCTTGCTTAATTTCTGTTTTTGATTTCGTTTGATCGTCAATTTCTTTAATTACACGTGCCGGCGTACCAGCAACAACTGTATTCGCAGGTACATCCTCGGTAACAATTGCTCCGGCAGCAACTACAGAGCCTTCTCCGACCGTTACCCCTTCAAGAATGACTGCATTTGCTCCCACAACTACTCCGTCTTCTACAACTACAGGCTTAGCAGAAGGAGGCTCGATCACCCCGGCCAGTACAGCTCCAGCACCGATGTGACAGTTCTTCCCTACAGTAGCTCGTCCTCCAAGAACGACGTTCATATCTATCATTGTACCTTCACCGATAACCGAACCTATGTTAATAGAAGCACCCAGCATAATGACAGCTCCATCGCCGATCTCTACTTGATCACGAATGATAGCTCCAGGTTCAATACGAGCATTTACCTTTTTCAAATCAAGTAATGGAATCGCTGAGTTTCTACGGTCATTTTCTAATACATAATCTTCAATTTGGTTATTGTATTTTTCAAGTAAAGGCTCGATTACCTTCCATTCTCCGAAAATAACCCCGGAATCTCCAGTAATGAAGTCTTGAACGTCATCTCCGAATTCTACGGATGATAATTCTTTCCCTTTTACATAAACCTTTACTGGTGTTGATTTTTCACTATTTGAAATGAATGAGATAATCTCATTTGCATCCATTTGTTTCATATGCAGCCTCCTCGTTTCATTAGGTTTCATTCTTTACTTTATCAAAGCGGATAATGTGTGACAAGAATTTTTCTACTCAGCCTTTCTTGGGTAACCGTAATATGAGTATAAAACTTATAATAGACAGGAATAACAGACATAAATAAACCAGCTGCAGCCCGTCAGTGAGTCCTTCTTTAAAGACTTGTAATGCCTCGCCGCTTAAATTTGACCGGGCCTCTCTATTTAGCAGAAGATTAGCGGAATCAACCGTAAACTCCTGCTCCAGCCCGCTTTCCTCTAAAGAGTCGTGTATACGATTGTTTAAAATACCACCCAATACAGCTGCGCCCACAGCGCTTCCCAGCGTGCGCATAAACATATTAGATGCCGTCGCAATGCCTCTTGACCGCCACTCTACTGAATTTTGAATAGAGACAATAAATGAAGTAGTGGACAGCCCCATACCTATCCCTATAAATAAAGAAGCAGAGGCAGCAAAAAACGGGCCTTTTTCAGGTGTTAACAGCGAGAATAACCCTGCACCAACGATTAAAGCCGTTCCGCCTAAAATAGACGTAAGACGAAATCCTATTCGCAAAAGCAGCCTGCCTGCTATTGCAGCGGCAATCGGCCAGCCTATCGACATCGTGGTTAACGTAAATCCAGCTACAGTAGCGGACTGCTCCATTACTCCTTGTACAAATGCAGGGAGATAGCTGGATACACCAATCAAAATCATACCTGTTGCAAAGGACGTTAAGTTAGCGTAGCGGATGGAATGATTTTCCCACAAGTGGAGCGGCAGCATGGGATTCTCAGATACGCGTTCCGAGTTAATAAATAAGAATAAGCTTATTCCTCCCGCTGCAATTAATATCATCATCTCAAACGAAATCCATTGTATCCCAAGACCTCCTTCGACCAAAATTAAAACAACTAAGCTTACAAGCACCATAATGTATAACGAGCTCTTAAACTCAACGCGGCGGGCTGGTCTCCGTTGAATGTCTTCCTTAAAAAAGATCATAACTCCAGCTAAAGCAAGCAGGCCAAGAGGTATATTGAGCCAAAAAACATACGGCCAGCTTAATGTATCTACAAAAAAACCACCAAGTAAGGGGCCGGTCACAGCGGAAATCCCCCATACACTGGATAAATATCCTTGAATTTTTGCCCGCTCCTCTTTCGAATACATATCCCCAACGATTGTAGTCGCAATAGGCATCAGTGCCCCTGCCCCTAAACCCTGGACAAATCTTGCCACAATAAGTACTCCCATTGCTTCGGCTAGAGCTGCGAAAATTGATCCGGCTAAAAATAATAAGATCCCCAGCATAAAAATAGGTTTCCGCCCGTATGTATCCGATAATTTCCCAAAAAGTAAAACAGTAGAGGCATTAGTCAATAAATAGGCTGAGAAAACCCAGCTGTACAGGCTGAACCCTCCCAGATCAGCTACGATACTCGGCATCGCTGTTGACACTATAGTCGCTTCAATCGCTGCCAGAAACATCGCCAGCATAATTGAAGCAAGCACAAACCCTTTTCTCACCTGAGTCCCTCCCCTGCTGCTTCTTAAGACAAAAGAAAGGACGCCCCAAACGGGCGCCTTTTTCTTATGCATTTTCGTTTTCGTTTCCGTTATGCTCTCTTCAATGTCTCATGATAATATTTGCTGAATTGTTTGAGTATTGTTCTTCTAGTAATAATGCCGTCAAATTCCCCATCTTGATTTGTTACACAAGTAAATGGATGATCAATAAGCTTGTGAAGGGCATCGATCATAGACTGCTCCTTATTTAAACAAGGAACGTTTTTGTTCATAACCTGTTCTACCGTAAGATCGTTTAATTTATCTAATTCAAACTGTTCAATTCCTAATGTTTCTTCCAATATCATTGATTTGCTTACGACACCCTGAAATTTATTATCTGCGTCGAGTACGGGAATAGCCGAGTACCCTGTCTTGAGTAAAACAAGCAGCGCGTGATCTAGTGGATTATTTACTTGAACGTGCGCAACTTTTTCTGAGGAAATCATTAATTCTTCGACTATCGGAAAATTCACTTCATTACTTTGTACACTTATCATCTTTACACGAACACTCCCTTGATCTCTCACACTGAAGGAGCAAATGAAACGAGTATTAAATTACACATACCTATCCTAACACATTATTCCCTTTAAAACGAATCTGCCTTCCTTTTTTTTCTTGTCACTATGGGATAATTCACCTTTAAATACCCTCCATTCATAGAGGAGTAAACCCACCTATTTTGAACTATTCTTTATTAACTCAATTAATAGGCTTATAATTAAAGAGAACATAATTAATCATGTGGCTACCACATGATCGGTGAGGAATGATTTTCTAAATGATGACCCATACGTTCTCTAGAAAAGAAGAACTGGCTAATGCTGTCTCTCATGGTATCGGTGTGGTATTAAGCGCAGCTATGCTTATTCTCCTAGTTGTATATGCCAGCTTACAAGGTACCGCCTGGCACATTGTATCAGTAAGTATATACGGTGGAACAATGCTCTTATTATATGTTTCATCTACTCTTGTACACAGCTTCCCTCCCGGTAAAGCTAAAGATCTTTTTGAAATCTTTGACCATTCAGCTATCTATTTATTTATTGCTGGAACCTATACTCCAATGCTGCTTATTCCTCTGAGAGGAAGCTTAGGGTGGACGCTGTTTGCGATCGTATGGGGGATGGCTATATTAGGCGTGATTTTTAAGGTTTTCTTCGTCAAACGGTTTGTGGTCCTTTCCACTGTTTTCTACGTATTAATGGGATGGCTGATCATTCTGGCGTGGGGGCCTCTGACTGCGGAAGTTCCCGCAGCAGGTATCACTTATCTTGTAGTCGGAGGAGTATTATATTCAATCGGATCTATCTTCTATGTATGGCGGAGTTTCACCTATCATCATATGGTGTGGCACTTATTCGTCCTTGGAGGTTCTATTTTCCACTTCTTCACCATCTTCTTCTATATTATCTAAGAGAAGTTAATGATTAATAATCAAAGTTATTCTAAGTTTCACATTAAATTAATACCTCCGTTTGGTGAAAGCCTGAAATCGAGGCAATGGTCTTTTTGAGTATAGAAGGGCTGGGAAAACAGTCCGCCTTCCTCGGGCAGCCGTCGAGCGTGCAGGAGCACCCCTGTTTTCCCTTCCTGCTTAAGACTGGTTATTCGAAATTTATAATTCCCTAAAAAAAAGAAGCTGTAACCTGCAGCTTCTTTAAGATCTTAGTTTTAAATGTTTACAAGTGTACGATTTACCAGGTAAATATCATAAACCAGCAGTTTTTTTTAAAAGAAAGAGTTGGGGACAGCGAGTATTTAACCCTATTCCTAAAATGGAAATTTGTTTAACCACTGGCCTCCATCTAATGTTACAACTTCTCCATTCATATAGGATGCTTCTTTAGAGAGCATAAATCGTGCCAATCCTGCTATTTCTTCAGGAGTTCCTAAGCGCCCTAATGGAACAGATTTCAATGTTCGCTTTGCCGCCTCCTCAGATTCAAACAGTTTGTCCGCACCTCCTGTCCGTTCAATCGGTCCTGGAGCTATCGCATTAGCCCGAATGCCATATTGACTTCCCCACTCTACTGCTAAAGTTCTCGTCATTGCAAGCACCCCTGCTTTAGCTGACGCCGAATGAATCACCCCGGCACCCGCATTCCATGCATATGTAGCAACCATATTTAAGATAGAACCTTTTATGCCTTTTTCAATCCAGTACTTGCCCACTGCCTGACTACAGTAAAAAGTCCCGTTAAGCACTATATTTATCACTGAATTCCATCCATTAGTGGACAGCTTTTCTGCTGGTGCAATAAAATTACCGGCTGCGTTGTTAACTAAATGATCAATACGGCCGTACGTTTCTACAGTCTGCTTCACCATTCTTTCCACATCTTCCATGTTTCGAACATCCATTTCTATAAGCAGTATACGTTCTTCACGTTCTTCACCTTCTTCTGCTATCTGCTCTCTAGCCTGTTGAAGTCTCTCGACATCCCTGCCTGTAATAGCTATTTTGGCACCTTCTTCAAAAAAGCGCTTTGCCATGTACAGTCCCATGCCACTTGAACCACCCGTTATAATAATAACTTGATCTTTCATTTCAACATCCCTCCATCTATAATACATTCCATATAAAAAACTGAATTCCTGTTCATTTTTTAAAAATTTGAAAGAATTTTGTTATATTTCATCCTTAGTAAAAGTGGTATAATGGCGAAAGTATAGAATGGGGGACTAGTTGAATGATGACTCGAAGAAGCTTTATTAAAAAAATGCTATACAGTGCTTTAGGCTTTCTCGGGCTATCTGGCGGAGGATATTATTATGCAAGATATATTGAACCTGATATGCTGACCAGACAAACTCATACTTGGGTCCACCCGAAAATTCCTGAAGCATTTAACCAAATAAAAGTTGTACAATTTTCCGATATTCACTTAGGTTTCCATTATTCGATGAACCAGTTCAGAAACCTCATACGAAAAATTAAAGAAGAAAACGCCGACTTGATTCTCTTTACCGGAGATTTAGTTGATGAGCCGCAAAGGTATAATTTCACTTCTGAAATACCTGCACTCCTTGAAGAACTCGAAGCTCCCTTAGGCAAGTATTGGATTTATGGGAACCATGACCACGGTGGCTACGGGACTGATAAACTTGAAAGCGTCATGTCTAATGGAGGATTCAAGCTGCTGAAAAACGAGGTTACTGAAATAAATAGAGATGGAGATTCCATATTACTGGCCGGGCTGGATGATATTATGCTGGGCTCTCCCAACGTTGGAGGCACATTAAATCAATTAAACGAAGATACTTTTTCGATATTACTCGTGCATGAACCGGATATTGCTGACCGGGTAAAAGATTACCCCGTAGATGTACAGCTTTCAGGTCATAGTCATGGCGGTCAGGTTCGAATTCCACTGCTCGGAGCTCTCATTACCCCGCCCTATGCAGAAAAATATGTGGACGGCAAACACTTGATTAGTGATCAACTCACTCTTTATATCAGCCGGGGTGTCGGAACAACACGTATGCCGTACCGCTTTCTATGTAAGCCGGAGTATTCCGTCTATACTCTGGATTCAGAAAGTTAATCTGTGTACTATTTTTATCTAAGGATGGGAATTTATGAAACATTTGCTATGGATGATACTGGTAATAATAATGCTAACCTCGTGCGGCTCCCCTATAGATGAAACGATGTCAAGGGATGTAGAGAGCTTTGAGGGGACCAACCAGCACGGAGAGGAAATATCATTCCCCAAACAATATGAGGGAGAATATTGGGTAGCCAACCTCATATTCACCCGATGTGACACTGTGTGCCCTCCGATGACTAGTAATATGTCAAGACTTCAGCAGCAATTGAGTGAAAGCAATATAGATGCTCCACTAGTCTCATTTTCAGTGGATCCTGAATATGATACAGAAAAGAAGCTAGAAGAATTTGCTGCTCAATATAATGCTGACTTAGATACCTGGGATTTCATGACAGGCTATAGCTTTCAAGACATTAAGGAGCTATCAATTAAATCTTTTCAATCTCCCTTAAAACAACTTGATAATTCAGATCAAATGACCCATGGGACTAACTTTTTCCTCATTAATCCGGACGGAAAAGTTATAAAAAGTTACGACGGCACGAAAGCCGATAATATGAATGACATTTTGGAAGATTTAAAGAAAGTTCAGTAATTTTTTGCAATAATTTACATCTTTAGATACTATGAAAGATAACTGAAGAAAGGAGGGCATATATGCAATCAGATCTTTCCAATCAAGAATTAGCGGAATCCCTATTCATTATTAACCGCCACGCAAAAACAGCTCCACAGCCAAAGCATTTATATGAAATAAAGAAGCAGGCCATCGCTAAACTGCTTAAGGAAAATAAAGCTAGAAAAGTAGGCCTTCATTTTTCTGAGCATCCCAAATACAGTAAACAACATTCCACCCTTCTTATTGAAGTGGGAGGCTATTACTTTCACATCCCTGCAGAGAAGAAAGATTTTGATCAGCTTAGACATCTGGGTTCTGTAGATCAGTCGTACCGTAACCCTAAACCTAAGCTGTCGTTATCCAAAGCAAAACGTATTTTGTATGATTACTTAGGATGGAAACCCGATCAAGCGAAACCTGCATCAACTTCCTATCAATCCCCCCCATCTTTTCTTGGCAGACAGAATATTACCCCCTGGAACCAGCGTCATAAGCGTAAGTAGGCAGTCCGTTTATCCGGACTGCTTTTCTAATTGTTGAGAAACCATCGTTTTCTATTTTATGAAGTAAGGATCTCCCTTTCTATGCCATGGAGGAAGCAGCGTTACCATACAACTTCTTCGACAGCTGGCAGACCCGTTCATAAAGACTGTTCTTAAATATGTTTCATTCGATATAGAAACAGGTAAGTAAGTTTATAGGAGGGTGATAAGATGACAATGAACGCAATGGACGATTTCCTTTTTCATTTGAAACGATACATGGAGTATACTACTGAAATGAGATCTTCCTATGAGCACTTAACCGAAGCCGAAAAGAAAATGATCCTCGAGGCTCACCCGGACGGAAACAGCCCTGAATTAATCTCAAAGCAAGTATATCAGTGGCATGATACGTTATTTAAACGAATGGAAAAATAAAAATAAGGGAAAATCCGGTCTATACCGGATTTTCCCTTATTTTATATAATGATCAATGGTTTGAATTAGATTGACGATTTCAGGTTTAGAAATTTGTGCATCCGCTCCTACTTTTTCTCCCTTATGCTTTAAGTCCTCTGTAATAAGAGAAGAAAAAATCACCACAGGAAGATTCTTTAACTGATCATGCTCCTTTATGAGCTTCGTAAAATGATGACCGTCCATACGCGGCATTTCAATATCAGTAATGATAAGCTGGTATTCTTCAAGAGCCTCTTTACCCTGTTCAATCAAACTAACTAAGTGTTCATAGGCTTCTTTCCCATCTTCAAAGGCCGTCGTATTGACGTAACCCGCTTCTTCCAATGTTTCTCTAAGCAGACCTCTCAGCAATGCCGAATCTTCAGAAATAAGGATGTGCTTGTTTGACCGTTCTCTTTCCCCCAGAACTTTAATTTGCTCTGTGTGTACACTCGTTTCAGGATTAATATCAGCTACTACTTTTTCAAAATCTAATAATAGCAGCATTTCATCATCCTTCTTAACTACGCCAGTGATTTGAGTTTCTAAACCTTGATACATTTTCCCTGGCTTTTCAATAGACTCCCAGGATATTCGATGAATCTGAGTCACTGTATGTACATGGAATACAATCTTCGTCTGGTTAAATTCTGCCAATATAAATTTATCCTGATTTGGATTGGATGATGGCTCAAAACCCAGGGCATGTGCGACATCTACAACCGGCACCACACTGCCGCGGATATCTATGATTCCCTCTACTGATGGATGGGAATGAGGGATTTTAGTTACGGGGGAAGGGTTAAGAATCTCTTTAACTTTAATCACGTTAATCCCAAACCGGTTCTCCCCCACACTAAACTCTACAATCTCCAGCTCGTTTGTGCCGCTTTCTAACAGGATTCCTTGATCATTCATCATATGTATATTTCTTCCTCTCTTTATCACTTCTCCCATTGACAATATCATAAATTCCATGTTCGTAGTACCTAAGAACGACAAATCAACAAATAAATAGGCCATAATTCACAGATAATAATGCCAATAAAGACGATCTGAAACCTTCAGACCGCCTTAGTCATTTCGAATAATCAAATATACAATTAAACCTGCAACGGGAAAAAACAGCGTGCCGATAAGCACTACTAAAGTAAAAGTCTGGCTGTTTCCTTTTCGTTTGGAATCTCGATAAGCCCACACGCTCGTCACCACATTGAAGATAAAAAGGGCTAAACCAAATAAAATAAACAGCATGAAAAAGATACCAAAATCCAATATATACACCTCCTCTAAAGGATACGAGGAGATATTTTAAAAGTTTCACGTTTACGCTGCTTTTTTCGATTTTCTTTTTAAAAGTTTTGCTACTTTACTTACACTTCTAATTAGTACTAACACCAGACCATATGTGCTGATCGCTAATAAGCTGATCGACCAGAAATACTCCGGCAGGCTTACAGCAGGACTTCGATATGCAGAACGATCGATAACTTGTAAAATAAGAAAGGAAATAAGTATACAATTTACATAGCTGAGCAGCGTAAGCCAATTTTTAACGGTTATCCACTCAATTAAAGCCTTAACCATCCACATCATTCCAGCAATAAGTATAAAAACCATCCCAAATAATAAGTGCCATGCCTCTAAACCAAAAATTTGCAGCAAGTCTTCATTAAACCAGCCGTAGACTCCATCTATTACTGAGAAATCGAACATAGCTACCGCTCCCTTACATACGCTTTTCAACATTTTAGACGGGCTGGCAGCATTTTATACTAATTCATTTACACACAGCACTATGGGATGAACTCAAAATTAGCAGCGTGCATGGCATTATGAAATATTAAAGATTCACATCTAAACCTTTTGATTTTATCCATTTCAACCCCTCGCGCCTGCTTAATGGACGAAGTGGATGTTTACGGATAAATGCAGCAGCAGAAGCAGGATTCGTTTTGCTGTATTCTCTTAAAGCCCAGCCAATTGCTTTCTCTATAAAGAATTCTTTTTCGTGACGAAGCGTAAGAATAGTATCATACAAAAGCCCTTCGTCTGTTTCCTCTTTCATTTTCAACTGAAAAAGCAAGCTGGCTCTTCTTACCCATAAGTCATAAGACTGTGCCCATTTTTTTGTGATCGTCGGCAGCTGATCACTATGTACTTGAAAGTATCTTCCGCATAAATTGGAGCTTATCATGTCCACGGTGTCCCACCAGGAATGGGTCGTAATAAGATTCTTATACAAACCGATCGAGGAAAGAGGAATTGGTTCTTTATAATGACTTAAAATAGTCAGAGCAGCGTAGTGGCATTCCCTTTCCTTTTCACTATAAAGTAATTCCACGATTTGAAGCGTTTCTATATAACTAAGCTGGTTGAATTTCTTCAGCACACACTGGAGGAGCCTTTTACGTTCGGGTGTCTTTATTCCATAAAAAGAAAATTGGTTCTTCATGTATTTCTCCATGGGCTGACGCTGCACTTCACTTCGATTCTCTTGAAGGGCTGTAACAATTTCCTTATATAATTTGTCTGCTGTTTCCATTGCTTCTTTTCCCACCCTACTTAATAAATGTGCGTAATTCTGATGATTTCTTTTTGGCATCTTTATAACCTTCCACGTACAACTGATGAAGTTTATCCCGGTTTCTTTCTACACGGTTAACCTTAAGCGGATTCGTAGGTCTGATAATGAGTGCTTGCTGGTTCCTTTCAAGTTTATGGATGGCTTCTAAAATTTGATTATAATGAAAATGACGGGACTCTAGAGTTCGCACGAAATGAGGATAGCTTTTGAACTTTCGTCTAAAGTACCAGTTCCCTTTCACTTTAGGTTTTATATAACCGTCATTTCTTGTTAGTACAATGACGTGCTTAAGATTTCCATCCTTAATGGATTGAGAAATAGGAATAGGATCGGAAATACCGCCGTCCATTAACTCTTCACCTAAATAAGATATGCTGGGTGCAATTAACGGCAGAGAACTTGACGCCCTCATAATTTTAAGCAGGCTTTCCCGATCGGGAAAGTCTTCAAAGTAGACGGGTGCTCCAGTATTCATATTGGTGGCACCGACCACAAATCTGCAGGTTCTGTTCATAAATGAGTCATAATCAAAAGGTACTAATTGATTAGGAAGGGTATCAAAGATAAAATCCATTCCAAATAATTGTCTATGACTAATTAAACGTTTAAAAGATATGTACTCTGGGTGATCGCCGTATTCCACCATCACTCTATAGTTTCTGCCTCTTTGCTTCGCAACGTAAGAACTTCCACTGCATGCTCCTGCAGAAGTTCCGGCCACATAGTTAAAATGCAGCCCTTCATCGAGGAAACAATCAAGGACTCCTGCCGTATAGGTTCCTCTCATGCCTCCACCTTCTAAAACAAGTCCTACCTGATTCACACCTATCACCCTTTCCCCATTAGTTTACCATGAACAACGAAAAGGCAGCCGCGAATGCGGCTGCCTTTTCAAATATGATATGATCAGTTTATCATTTTGTTTTTATCATTGTGGTTCACTCTTTTTTCATCTAAATGGTCATCGATTTTATCCAGCGCCTGTTGATCATTTAAAAGTTCTTGTTTATTCTGATCGACGAGCTCTTCAAATGAGATTCGATTCGGTCTCATGATCAAACTCCTTTCCTTCTGCTTCTATCTCATTGTATCAGATTAAATAAGTGATAAATCAAAATTGTTTGAACATTTTGTTAACAATTATGGAGGTATTGTAAAATGAAGAATAAAATTAACCCTACTTTGTCAGATATCGAAATTTCAGGGATACGCCAGTTCTTTAATATGATTAGTAAATACGACGATGTTGTTTCCCTAACCATCGGGCAGCCGGACTTTGCCTCACCTTCCCACGTAAAAGCCGCCGCAATTGACGCTTTACATAATGACCGCACAACTTATACACATAATGCAGGCATTATAGAACTCAGGAAAGCAATCAGCGATTATGTCAAGGACAGATTTAATTTAAACTATGCCCCGGAGGACGAGATCATTGTGACGGTGGGCGCATCGCAGGCCATTGATATTACGTTAAGAACCATCATTGAACCTGGAGATGAAGTTATTCTTCCTGGTCCTGTCTATCCCGGGTATGAACCTCTGATTAAGCTGGCAGGAGCAACTGTAAAATATGTGGACACCCGTGAACATCAATTTAAATTATCAGCAGAATTAATAGAACAAGCCATTACCGACAAAACAAAATGCGTAATTATGCCGTATCCGTCTAACCCCACAGGCGTTTCGCTTACAAATGAAGAACTTCAAGATATTTCCGAAGTGTTGTTAAATAATCAAATCTTTTTAATTGCGGATGAAATCTACAGCGAGCTTGTATATGATACCCCGCATACTTCCATCGCTTCTATAGAGGAAGTAAGAGATCACGTCATTGTAATCAACGGCGTCTCAAAATCACATTCAATGACGGGATATAGAATTGGTTATTTACTAGCTCCTGACTGGCTCGCAAAACAAATTCTAAAAGTCCATCAATATAATGTCTCTTGTGCCGCTTCACCAAGTCAATATGCAGCACTTGAAGCCATACAGAATGGACGCAGTGATCCTGAAACTATGAAGAAGTCTTACGCTGAACGAAGGAAATATGTAATGGAGCGTCTGGATCAAATGGGATTAGACTATGTCGTGCCTGACGGGGCATTTTACATCTTTCCTCAATTTCCTGACCAGAGCAGGAGCACTTTTGATGCTGCAGTGGATTTAGTTGAGAATGGCGGTATCGCACTCGTCCCCGGAAGTGCTTTTTCCACGTATGGTGAAGGATACGTGCGCTTATCTTATGCCTACAGCTTAGACACATTAAAAGAAGGACTGGACCGTCTTGAAGAGTATTTAAGTCGCTCCTCTTTGTAAAAATTAATTAAATTTTAATGACAAACATACACTTTCTGAAAGGATTAAGTATTCTTATGGTAAAATATATATGTAACTATAGGAGTATTCCGGCTTAAGAGAGGAAGAGTGAGATTGTCTGAAGAGACGAAAAAAGAGTGGTTAGAATGGATAAAAGCAATTGCCATCGCAATTGCGCTTGCTTTTGTTTTACGCACCTTTTTCTTTGCCACTTCGATCGTTGAGGGAGCCAGTATGGACCCTACGTTAGAAAGTGGAGAGAGAGTTATGTTTAATAAAATTATTTATTATATAGATGAACCCAATCATGGAGACATCGTTATTATTGAAAAGCCGACTAAAAATTACGTAAAAAGAGTGATCGGCCAGCCCGGGGATACGATAGAATTCAAAGAAAACCAATTATATGTAAATGATCAGCCGCAGGACCAAAATTACTTAAGTGAACAATCCTCAGCGGGGACCAGAGATTTTGGACCGGTGGAAGTACCGGAAGGACGATACTTTGTTATGGGAGACAATCGCTCAGTCAGCAAAGACAGCCGGAATGGATTAGGGTTTGTCAGTGAAGATGAGATCATTGGACGTACAGAACTTATTATCTATCCTTTTAATGAAATAAGCTTAACTAAATAAAAAATGTCCCTTTCCTGAAGATCAGGTGAGGGACATTTTTTTTACGACCGGTTAGAAAATTGATGCAGGGTATCTATGAGTACATCTAACTTTCCTTCAATACGATGAAGCAGATAGAATGTCACCGCAATAGGAAATCCAAGATCGGTCACAATAGGGAGCCAGACTTCCATTTCTCTTCACCTCATTTAAGAGAGAGCCGCTGCGATATCACACAGCGGCTCTTCCAGGATTATAGTTCAATTGAAGTTACATTTCGCTCAACAATACGTGCTTCCTTTTTGGAAACAAGATCTCCTCCGCTAGAAAAGAAACAATTCTCTTCAATCATTGCATCCATAGCAGCGTTAATATCTTCTTCGTTTACAGGCTCAATTGGATGATCAATCGAGAATGTGACAACCCGTTCTTCTTCATTAAGAAATTTTAATTCTAATTTCTTCAAGTCCCAGCCTCCTTTCATTAATTAATCATTCTTTTACAAATCAACTAAAACCGAACTGTCATTTCTCTCGATAGTAGCCAAAAGATCCTGCTGAAGAGCTTCGATGGCCACGGCCACTTTGTAAAGCTGTTCTTCGTCTGCCTCCATCTTTACGTTGTTAAACGATTTACGACGAAACTTTACATTGCCATCTTCATCTGTTCCGTCTTCAAAAACAAGCTGCAGCTGAGAGTTAACCATATCTGCTGTAACTGCCATGAGTACCACCTCCTTTCACTTCTATAATCGAAAGAAGTAAAAAGAAGGTGTCTCTATTTACAAAAAAAGTGAGATCAATTAAGATCTCACTTTTTCTATTTCTGTGTATGGTTGTGTTTAATTATGATATTTCTTAGCCTCGATCAAAAATGCAGAACCCAATTAACCCAAAAAGAACGACAAGACAGACAAGGAACATAACGATCTCTGTCACATCTACACCCCCTCGTAACCATTATTCTGAAAAATATTATACTACAATTGCTGATCTATACTTTATCATACCATGGTTCTCCATGGTTATTCACTAATTAATTACCTAACGCCACAGGCTGCCTATTTTCAAAGCTCTTATACACAAATTTGACAAATATTCTTGAATAGTATGTGAAGTATTGAACATATGATTCCTTTTTCTCATAAAAAGTTGTAGTATAAAAGTGTAGAAATATTGTGAAGTGTTGAACAAATAAAAGGAGGAATTAATTATGAAACGTTGGTTTACAGAACACATTAGTGCTGCAATTATTTTATTAGGGATTCGGATTTATCTAGGTTATACATGGCTTACGGCTGGATTGGGAAAAATTACGGGTGGATTCGATGCAGGAGGTTACCTTCAAGGTGCTATAGGTAACGCTCAAGGAGAAGATGCAGTCGTACAAGGATGGTGGGCTGCGTTTCTAGAAGCTGTTGCTCTTCCTAATAGTGGATTGTTCAGTTTTCTTGTAATGTGGGGTGAACTTCTGGTTGGAGCAGCATTAATCATTGGTCTGCTGACTAGAACTGCCGCATTCTTTGGAATAGTGATGAATATGGCTTTCTTGTTAAGCGGTACAATAAGTACAAATCCAGAAATGGTTATACTTGGGGCTGTGATTCTGGCTGCTGGTCTAAATGCTGGTCGTATAGGGGTGGATCGATATTCAGCCGATTACTTTAAGAAAAATAACCTTTCATTAATAAAGAAAGCCGCTTGAAGAATGAAGAACCAGTGAAGTTGAAATACAACTTCACTGGTTCTTTTATTTTATAACAGGTTCTTTGCCAGTTTATATTCTTACCTTGAGCACATTCATTTAGTTTGATCTCTCTTTATCTGAGGTAATTGTACATTATAGAGTTTAATATTAATTTATTTTCACACGCAGTCATAGAATTCATTTTGAAGAGGTGGGCCATGCTGACGGGCATATTTCGTTTTTTTATTTTTTGGTACATATGCGGTATTATTTTACTAACCTTTGACTTGCTCCCCCCCTGGCTGGAGTGGGCTAACAGTGTTTTTTTAATTACTGGCGGAGTCATCGCAGGAATTTATTTTTCCCAATTATATGGTATTGTAAAAGCTCTTATTTATAGTTTCATTATTGTCAGTTTGAGTATTTACATCGAACACCTTGGTGTAGAAACAGGCTTTTTGTTTGGAAACTATTATTATAATGAGAATTTTGGTCTAAAAATTGCTGATACACCTGTAACGATAGGTTTTGCCTGGCTGCTTATTATCGGCTGTTCTCATGAAATAAGCAGGGGCATTTCACTTACTCTAACTGGCTGGAAACAAGTGGCTGTATTTATTCCAACAGCGAGCCTTGCAGCTGTAACTATGGATTTAATTCTTGATCCCGTTGCTTATCACGTGCAGGAATATTGGATTTGGGAAGATACAGGAATGTATTATGACATTCCTTTTTCCAATTTTGCTGGTTGGTTTATTTTAGCATTTTTCTTTCACTGTCTGCCTTTTATCTTCAAGCAGGATCTGTCAGCAGCCAGGTCCATTTGGCAGAATAGAATGGCTCTAATGTTCGGAGCGGTAATTTTAATGTTTAGCATACTGTCCATATCCGGCGGTGTTTATGGAGCTGCGATTTTAGTTATATTGCTTACCATGATCTGGTACGTTTTATATTATTGGAGGTTACAGCATGATTCAAGCCGATAAAAGCCCTTTGATTATGTGGGGGTTTACCAGATTTAACAGGTTTTTTCTTCGTCATCACTTCCAGAGAATCCGGGTGTATAACGCCAACCATGCTCCTATTCCGTCAAGAAGCTTATTTCTTATTAACCATTCAAGCTGGTGGGATGCCCTGGTAATTTTCTTCTTAAATGAGCAAATTGTAAGATCAGATGCTTATGGGATGATGCACGAGGAAGGAATCCGTCGTTTCCCATTTTTTAAGAAAATAGGGGTGTATTCCATGAACTCTGGCGATCGGCGGCATCTAACTGCTTCTCTTGCCTACAGTCAGAAATTATTGAGTGAAAATAAAACGGTGTGGATGTTTCCGCAGGGAGATGAACAGCATTTGGAAAAACGTCCTTTACAATTTTCAAATGGGGCGGCTTATATAGAAGAGCATACAAATGATATTAACATTATCCCTGTCTCTCTCTACTATTCTTTAGAACACACTCGAAAACCGAATGTATACGCCCAATTAGGCAGACCGATTGACCGCTCACGATATATCCATCACTCAAGGAAGGAAAAAACTAGAGTTTTCGAAGAATGCGTGACAATTCAGCTGGACGAATTGAAACACAAGGTTGTTACTGAAAAGGTTAATCATTTTACTGTGTATTGAGGAGGATGGAAGGTTATGGTGCTTATAATCTCAATGGCAGTGGCCCTGTTACTCAATTTATGGACAATCTTAAATAGCTTTTTCTTACTAAATCTAAAGAAAAAATCAGGACTTAAGCAGAAACCTCTAGTTTCCCTACTCGTTCCGTTACGAAATGAGATTGAGCATGCTGCAGATCTTGTAAGCTGTTTAAAAATGATATCTTATCCAAATGTAGAATTTATTTTATTAGATGACCACTCGGAGGATGGTACATATGAATCACTTCTTTATGAAGTGAGTGAAGATCCCAGGTTTTCGGTCGTAAAAGGCCGTCATCTTCCTGAAGGTTGGAACGGAAAAGTACATGCCTGCCACCAATTGTCAGAGCAGGCAGATGGAGATTATTATCTATTTCTGGATGCAGACGCGCGTGTTCATCCAGAAATAATAGATCGCTCGCTCGTCTCGTTACTTACTCATAAAGCTTCTATGCTGAGCGGGTTTCCTAGATATCCGAATCGTCACTTTCTTTCACATATGCTCGTTCCCCTGCAGCATATGGTCGTTCTGATGCACCTGCCTTTAGCCGCTGCCAATTTCACAAAACATCCGGCGTTTACAGCGGCCTGCGGCATCTTTATTTTTACTGAAAGGAAAGCCTATGAAGCGGTTGGCGGACATGAAGCGGTGAAAGGATCACTTGTAGAAGACGTTCACATCGCACGACAAATGAAAAAGCATGGACACAGAATGATTCTTTGTAACATTACAGCCGATGTTATCTCCTATATGTATGACTCTTCCAGGGAAACATGGGAAGGCTTCAAGAAAAATATATACACGGGCATCGGCCGTTCACCGTTAATGGTCATATTGTTGACGGTTCTCTATGTGATTCTTTTTATTCTCCCGTTCGCTTTAGGCCTCTATGGAGGGCTGACAGGACAGATGGTTTATCTTCTTCCGTTTCTTCTGACGGTAACATTTAAGATGTACGTCGATGCCCTTACCCGGCACCCGCTGTGGCTGTCATGGCTGATCCCTGTATCTTCAGGAATCTTAATCGCCCTCTTATTCACTTCAATGATGGTTCATATGCGCGGGGGAACCTATCAATGGAAAGGAAGGTCCTACGAATGAAAGCAATTATAGTTGGAGGAGGCCTGGGAGGGTTATCCGCGGCTGTTCATCTTGCAAAAGAAGGTGTAGACGTACACCTATTTGAAAAAAATGAACACTTCGGCGGTAAAATGATGCCATATAATCTTCAGGGGTACCATTTTGACTTTGGTCCTAATACAATTACGATGCCCTATGTTTTTGAAAATGTAATTCAAACAGCCGGACTAAACCCTAAAGAGGAACTTCCCTTTATGACCATAGAGAATCATACTCGCAACCAGTTTTCCGATGGGACTTATTTTGACTTTTCCACCAGCCGTTCTTTCATGAAGGAACAGCTCAAAGAATTAGATCATTATGCAGCCCAACATTATGAGGAATTTCTTTTAGAAGTAGAAAGATTATTTGAACTTTCACGTCGCTATTTCTTAAATCGGACGTTTTCTGGCTGGAAAGACTACATCTCTCCAGGTCTCGCACGCGCCATGACGAAGGTCAGGCCAATGCAGTCAATGGATCGTTTTTTTAAAACCTATTTTAAAAACCCTTATGTGCTCAATGCATTAAATCGATACGCCACTTACATTGGTTCGAGCCCCTATGCTTCACCAGCCACATTTGCAATGATTGCACATTTAGAGCTGAATGAAGGCGTCCATTATGTAAAAGGAGGCAATACAAGAATTGCTGACAGCTTTGTTAAAGCAGCTCTCCACCTTGGAGTTCACCTGCATTCCTCTACCGAAGTGAGAAGACTGACGGTAAAAGGTAAGCTTGTCACCGGGGTGGAACTTTGTAACGGAGAAAAAATTGAAGCGGATTATGTAATCGTAAACGGCGACATTCTAGGCTCTCTTCCTTCACTGCTGGATGAAAGAGACCGTCCTTCTTTAACTAATAGTAAAATCAATTCAATGGACCCCTCTACTTCTGCATTTGTTATTATGGCAGGTCTGAATACGGGTCTGGAAATGCTTAGACATCATCATGTTCTGTTTTCTTCAGATTACAAAGAAGAATTCCGTTCATTAAGAAAAGGGCAATACAGCTTTAACCCTACGATCTATATTAGTACTTCCTCTAAGTCAGATCCTAATGTTTCTCCAAAGGGTGACAACTGTTTTATATTAGTAAACGCTCCCGCTCAGCAGAGTGACAATCACATAGACCCTTTAACCTATCGGGAATTAATTTACCACAAGTTGAGCAGGGCAGGCATTCCGATTGCCAATCATATCGAGGTAGAAAAAACGATAACTCCTGAAGACATTCAGAGACAGTTCCATGCTTTTAAAGGCGCGATCTACGGTCCGTCATCCAATAATCGAATTCAAGCTTTCAAGAGACCTTTTAACCGTTCCGCAGATTATAAAAATTTATATTTTTGCGGAGGCAGCACCCACCCCGGGGGGGGGTCGCCGATGGTCGTATTAAGCGGACAAAATGTTGCACGGGAAATTACAGGTAAACTGTACTACGTGGAGTAGATTCTGGACCATGAAGAAAAGCAAATTATTGCATCTCAGCAATAATTTGCTTTTTTTGTTGGTCGGTTACGTAATTTCGCTTATTAAATACTTCATAATTATTTTCTCTTACTGATGTCAAGATCGCGCGGTACATGTAAGCCGCCCCCTTCACAGGAGTTCTTGAATATAGAGGGTATTCCGGCAGCGTACTTAAAGCTTTCGCGTAATACGTTTCTGCATCAGAAGCAAGATCTTCCCATAAATCAACAAATGCTTGATTTACTGTTCCTTCCACTAAATCTTTAGTAGAGTAATGATACCTTCTTAATAGCTGCCTGGGGAGGTATATCCTATCACGATCAAGGTCTTCCCCAATATCTCTTAAAATGTTCGTGATCTGCATAGCATAGCCGAGCTCCACAGCACCCTGCCTCAGCTCTTTTTCTTTTCCGGGAGCGATAACCGGGAGAAGCATTAAACCGACTGTACTGGCTACATGGTAACAATAAGTGAGCAAATCATTTTTGTTTTCTATAGTTGAAGGACGTAAATCCATCCATTGGCCTTGTATCATTTCCTGAAAAGGAGCGGGATCTATTGTGAATTTCTCAAATACGTCGCTAAGTGCCACCCACCCGGGATGTGGGCTGTTTAATTTTCCTTGAGTAAATAACTGAAACTCTTCTGCAAAAAAATAAAGTTCTCTTTCAGGATGGTTTCCTTCATCTACTATATCGTCTACACGGCGGCAAAACGTATAGATCGCCCATACCGCTTTCTTTTGTTCCTTAGGGAGCAGCGCGAAGGCTGTGGAAAATGTTTTAGAATGCTGATCGATCACCTGCTTACAATAATCATAAGCTGCATTTATGTCCGTCATGGTTACACACCTCGTTTATAATTATGCCTTTCTGACCTGTCCCTTTGCAAATGATCTGACAACAGCTTCGCCCCCTGCATAACGATTGGAACTCCTCCTCCAGGGTGTATCGAAGCTCCTACAGCATATAAATTATCGATGGGATAGGGCTGCAGCTGTGGTCTGAAAACACCAGACTGAAACAAGGTAGGGGCAATTCCAAAGCTCCCGCCGGCAAATAAGCCATCCTGTTCAGCATGCATTGGGTTCCGCACCTTCATCCACTCTATATTCGATCGTAAATCTGGAAAACCTCGCTGTTCCATTTCATCAATAATAACCTCCACTAATTGATCCTGCTCTTCCCAATTTACTGTACTGCCGGCTGGAACAGGAATGAGTGTATACAGAACTCCCTTCCCCTTCGGTGCTAAGCTTGAATCAATTAACGATGGGTGAAAAGTATAGAAGGATGGATCTTCCGGTAAAATTTTCTCTGAGAACACTTGTTTCATGTGACGATCAAAGTTGTTAGACATAAAAAATTGATGCACTGTATTATTAGAGTAATTTTTACTTAATCCCATGTACAAAAGTAAACATCCGGATGAAGGGGTATAATTGCGGTTATTTCTTTGGTCGTCGTCAAATAAGCGGTCCATAATAGGGAAATCACCATTTAACACAACTTGATCTATTGGAATCTGCTTACCGTCCACCTGAATAAACTGCACTTTATCTTGATGGACAGGCAGCTTCTTAACTTCACTGTTCGTATGGACAGCTACATTTCGTTTTACTAATTCATTCTCTATTAATTCCACTAAATGAGCATAGCCGCCTTTTAAATACCATATTCCATGGGTGTGTTCACTGTAAGATACAAGCGAATACATAGCTGGTGACTGGTCTGGGTGACCCCCGATATATAAGGTTTGGAGAGTGTAAGCTTCAACTAATCGTTCGTCATTGAAATAACTCCTCATCATCCGCTTAACGTTTTGATACGTCTTTAACTTAATTAGAGTCTGGATGTTTTTTCTTGTGAAAAAGGATTTTTTATTTACAAATGAACGGTCAAGAAAATGCTCTTTCCCTTGAAGAAAACGAATTTTCATGTCTTTCAGGAAACGCTTATAGCCTTCTACATTCCCTGGAAACTTCTTCTCCAATTCTTCAATCTGCTTTTCCTGATCAGCATATTTAGTAAATGTTGTTCCATCCTTGAAATGAAGGTGATAAAGAGGGTCGCACAGCTGGATCGGAATATCGCCGCGGCTCATTCCTCCCTCTTCAAGAATTTCAAGCAGCATGTCCGGCAGAAGAATAATCGTCGGTCCCTGATCAATTTTAAAACCCTCATGTCTCTCATACTTTAAGCGGCCGCCTAGTTCAGAGTTTTTTTCGTAAATTGAAATCTTATGAGTGCCTTTATTTGATAAAAGTAAAGCCGTAACTAATCCTCCAATTCCACCGCCTACGATCGCTAGATGGGGCTTTGTCATTGAACACCCTCCTCTTCATTAAGCCAATTTGTCGTGATCCTGGCCGACTCCAGGATTGTAGGAAGTCCGCTCCCGGGGTGTGTGCCGCCGCCTACAATCCAGCAGTTGTTTAATTCTTCAAACCGGTTATGAGGACGGAAATACATCATTTGTGAAAGCTGGTGTCCCATGCTGAACGTCGCCCCTTTGTGAACAAAGTGATCTACTTCCCACTGCTTTGGAGTCAGAACTTTTTCCTCGACGATATGAGACTTTAAATCATGAAATCCAGTTTTCTCTTCCACTTCATTCAGAATCAAATGCTTAAACTGCTCTTGTTTGTCCTCCCAGTCAATATCTGAGTAGTTGTTAGGTACAGGAGCTAATATATAAAGGGCCGAGTGACCTTCTGGAGCTAATGTAGGATCTGTCACACTGGCATTGTGAATGTAAATGGATGGTTCCTTAGAGAGTACCAGGTCTTTCGTCATTTCTTCTACATTCTTCTTATAATCTTCAGCAAACAAGATCGTATGGTGAGGCATATCGTAGAGCTTATCCGCTCCGATATAGATCATAAAAGTGGAACATGAATATTTCTTTTTATCGAGTTTGGACTCATTATATTTCTTTAATACACCATCTTTAACAAATTTGTTCATGGCATGTGCAAAATCAGCATTTACAATCACCTCATCAGCAAAAACAGTTTCTCCGGATTCCAGAGCAATTGAAGTAATATTCTTACCGTCTATATTAAATTCTTTAACTCCCTCGTTAAGATGAATAGCTCCCCCGTGTTCTTCTACTACCTCAGCCATAGCCTTCGATAGTTGATTTACTCCGCCAACCGGATGGAACACGCCGTATTCATGCTCCATATAGGATAATATCGAAAAAGCACCCGGGCATTCCCACGGTGACATCCCCAAATATTTTGCTTGGAACGAAAAGGCAATTTTTAATTTTTCATCTGAAAAATACTTAGAGAGTACATCATAGACTGATTTACCAAGAGAAAGCTGCGGAAGTGCTTTTACTGCACGAAGGCTCACATAATCTCTAAGCCGGTTGTGCCTTGTTTGAAGCAGTGGCATGAGCGCGTTCATTTTTTTACGTGTATCCTTCATGAAATCAAGATATCCCTGTTCATTCCCAGGAAAATGCTTTACTATTTCCTGGATCATTTTACGTTCATCACGATACATCGGGACTCTGGTGTCTGAGAACTGCAGCTCATACATGGGAGAAAGCTCGACTAAATCTAAATAATCATGGACATTTCGATTGGAACTCGCAAAAATTTCCTCCACGATGTGAGGCATACTTAAGAATGTAGGACCTATATCAAATGTATAAGGACCTAGACTCAGGCGGCCGTTTCTTCCTCCCACGTAGGGCTGCTTTTCAAATACATGTACTTCATGTCCCTGGCTCGAAAGCATCATGGCAGCTGCAAGTCCACCAGGTCCAGCTCCTGCAATTGCTATTTTTCTTGGCATAAGGCGTCCAACTCCTGTACAAAACTTATACAAAAAGTATACAAACTTCCATTACCCTATTTCAACGGCAAATACTCATTGAATGTGCTGAACAATATGTATTGCCTAACCATTCCCTTTGCTATGTAGTCTTAACCTGCAGCAGTCATAGTTCTTTTTAATTTGTACAAGCTAAACTCAAGGAGGAAAATTATTATGAACAATCAACGCATATCATCTATACATGATCAAACACGTACCGCGCTTTTATACACCGAGGTACAGGAAGAACATATTAATCACTGGCACTATGAGCTTGAAAATGAATACAATGAGATCCATCAGGCACTCGAACACGGTCTAAACCGCCCTTGTAAAATAGTCACCATATCGATTTATTCTTTTATTAATTCATTCGATTAAAACTGGGTATATGACCATACCTCCTCCATATGCCCGCATAGGCTATAAAGGTAATCATTCAGGAGGTGAGATGATGTACGAAAACAGTCCTTACGCAAATAGTCCTTATGCAAACAGCCCATACGGCGGTTACGGACGCAGATGTCCTAGACCCGGAAGCAGCTTTGCGTTAATCGTCGTGTTGTTCATTCTACTAATCATCGTAGGTGCAGCATTCTACTGCTAATTCAATAATTTTTGTAAAAAAAACAGCTGTCTCCACTAACAGGAGACAGCTGTTTGACTATCCAATAAGGATTCTTTCTTTAGGAAAATGATATTTTGATTTTTTGCGGTCATTGTGAAAGCTGAATAAAAAGGTCAATATACCGATCCTGCCTATAAACATTAAAATCATTATTAACACTTTGGCAAAACTTGTCAGCTCCGGAGTAATTCCCAGCGATAAGCCTACCGTTCCAAACGCAGAACATACTTCAAATATAATTTCGTTTAATGAAAAATCCTCCGTAATGGATAGCGCCAGAATCGCCAGGAACACCGTAAATAACGCCATAATCGTAACCACCACTGCTCTATTTAAATCCTCATGGTGGATTTCTCTTCTAAACACCCGGATGTTATTCTCCCCTCGGGCAAAGGTCAAAATAAATATAACAACTAAGGCGAATGTTGTCGTTCGTATGCCTCCGCCTACACTGCTCGGCGATGCGCCTATAAACATAAGTGAGGACATAAACACATGGGTATGTTCAGCAAAATCTCCTACGTCCAATGTAGAAAGGCCGCCACTGCGTGTTGTAACGGATTGAAATAGGGAGTAGAAAAAAATTTCGTGCCAATTTTTATCAGCAAAGAAATGATTAGACTCCAACAGAGCAATCATAATAGCACCGAAGATAATAAGTGCAAAGAAAGTAAACGAGGTCAGCTTTGCAAATAATGAGAATTGAATAGTCTGAATATCCTTATTGTTGAACAAATATTGTTTAACTTCTATTAATACAGGAAAACCTATGGCACCTGCCACAATGAGAATCATATTAATAAATTGCACAAAATAGTCATTACTAAAAGGCGTAAGCGAACTCCCGGTAATGTCGAAACCTCCGTTTGTCATTGCACTGATCGCCCCAAAGAAACCTTGTAGATACGCTTCGCCAGGCCCATAATACTGTAAGAAGTAAGTACCTAATGTTAAAAAACCAATAAACTCTATAATTAATACAACGACCACAATCTGCTTAACCATTCTCACCATACCCTGGAAGGACGTTTGGTTCTGGTCAGTCATAATCAATCGGCGTTCTTTCAACCCAATTTTCTTACCTAATACCAGCCAGATCATAGTACCTACGGTCATTACACCTATTCCGCCAAATTGAAGAACAAAGGCAAGAATAAAATAACCCTGCACACTAAAGGTTTCTGAGATAGGTACTGTAGTTAACCCTGTTACACTAACTGCGCTTACAGCCGTAAACAAAATGTCGATAAATGATAGTTCTACGCCAGGCCTGTGGGCTATAGGCAGAGCAATCAATATGGATGAAATCGTAACGGCAAATAAGTAAAACAGCGCAATCATTTGAAACGGAGATAATTCATTGATCCATCTCCATTTTCGCTTTCTCACCCACATATACACACAAGCCCCTTCTACTCTCTATTATGTAAGACGAAGCTAAGAACCGGACTCCTCGCCTCTTCTCTTAAATTCTTCTAATAAATCTTCTCCCTGATAGCCCTCGTCAAGAAGAGTTTTGAGTACTTTCTCGATATTTTCCCTCTGGCGGTCAACCATGGTGCCCATAAAGATAACATTCATGTCTTCTCCAATTTTATTCATATCAATTACTTTCGCCAAGAAGGTCGCTGGCTGATTACTTTTCTTAGTAATTTTCACCTGAATCAGCAGTTCTTCTGAATTTGTGAGAATTTCATGAAAATAGCCCTCGTACAGTTTTTCTACAAAAGCTTCTACTACCCAGCGGCCCCGGTCATCTTCCCGGTTAATAATGAGACCATCATTTAATTTGATACGGCGCTGAGTGATATCTTCATTCTTCTCTTCTACTATATCCAGGGAAACAAGTTTAAATGTTTTCATTACTCCTGGCACCTCCGATTGGAATTCTATCATTATTATAGAGGACGAAAGCAAATAGAGCAAAAAGGTTCATTTGCTCTATCTCCGCCATCAGCCGATAATCATTGGTTCCTTTGGATAGTGATAATTTTCTTTTCTTACTTTCCCTCTTATAATAAATAGAAATGAGAATATGCCAATTCGGCCGATAAACATGAGGGAAATGATAATAATTTTGCCAGCTGTCTCTAATTCTGAAGTAATCCCCATGGATAAACCTGTCGTACCAAAAGCAGAACAAGCTTCAAAAGACAGTTCAAGCAGGGAGAACTGAGGCTCAAAATAATTCAATAAAATAATAGCTGCGCCTGTTATCGTAACAGCTGTGTTAATGACTATGAAAGATCGGAATATATCATCGGGATCTATTTCTCTTCTAAAGACTCTTACGTTTTTCTTTCCCCTGGCATAAGCAATAACGCTAAGCAGAGTAATGGCGAATGTAGTCGTTCTGATTCCTCCTCCCACACTGCTTGGAGAGGCACCAATAAACATTAGTACACAAATAACAAGCAAGGTAGGCGAGCTGAAATCACTTACGTCCATAGTGGCAAGACCGCCGTTCCTCGTAGTGACGGACTGAAACAGTGAATAAAAGAAAGCTTCATGCCAGGACATTCCTTGAAAAAAATGATTCCTATCAAGAATATAAATAAGGATGGCCCCAATAACCACCAATGCCCCAAAAGTAATAGAAGTTAATTTAGCAAATAATGAGAAATTAATATAAGCATTCTTTTTCTTCGTAAGGTAATCTTTTACCTCAATAAGAACAGGAAAACCTATTGCACCTAAAGTAAGCAGTAAAATATTTATAAATTGGACAAAGTAATCATCACTGAACATTTCCAGAGATGTACCGGTTATATCAAACCCTGCATTAGTTGTCGCACTTATTGACGCAAACATTCCCTGGACAAATGCCTCTCCAAGAGTTGGAAAATATTGCGTGAAATACACACCTAATATAACAGCACCGACAGCTTCAATTAGGAGAATTAATAATAAAATCTGCCTGATCAGCTTCACCATGCCGGAAAACGTATTTCGATTCTGGTCGGTTTTAATCAACTCTCTCCTCTTTAAACCAATTTTCTTTCCAAGCATCAGCCAGATAAATGTACCTAATGTCATTACTCCAATTCCTCCGAATTGCAGAATGAACATCAATACGAAATAACCTGCTGTGTTGAATGTATCAGCAGTGGAAAAGACGCTTAATCCAGTTACGCTTACCGCACTTACGGCAGTAAACAATATGTCGATAAACCCTAACTCAACTCCCCCTCTATGTAAAAAAGGGAGACTGATTAACAACGTAGAAACCAATACAGCAGTAAAGTAAAATAATACGATTACTTGAAATGGAGTGAGGCGGTTAAAAAATTTTGTGAAGCTTTTTTTATATGTTGGTACCATAATGGAACTCCTTAGAAAGCATCGGTTAGATTACACAATCATTATATGGATTTTATAAGTTTTTAATAGTTTTGACAAGACAAAAACGGACTCTTGTTTAAAGAGCCCGTTCATTTATCCCCCGATATAGGACATTTCAATTTTTTTCTTAACCGGTTTTCCATTTTTCCGATCAATAGAATACTGATCATCCCGTTTTGTCCAAATTTGAATCAGCCTTGAGATGATTGCTTCATCAGGTTCGTCATCACGAAGCATCGTGCGAATATCATAGCCCTCGGAAGCAAATAAACAAGTGAATAAATGCCCGTCTGCTGAGAGGCGGACTCTGGTACATGTACTGCAGAAAGCATCTGTAACTGAAGATATGACACCAATCTCAGCAGAGCCGTCTTCATACTGATAACGGTTAGCGACTTCTCCATAGTACTCGGGATCAACTGGTTTTAATGGCATTTCAGCATTAATGAGTTCGATGATTTCTTTCTTCGGTACAACCGTCTCCATATTCCATCCATTATGATTGCCCACATCCATAAATTCAATAAAACGCAGGGTATCACCGGTTTCTTTAAAATACCGGGCCATAGGGAGAATTTGGCTTTCATTCATACCTTTTTTAACTACCATATTTATTTTAATGGGCAGTCCTGCTTCTCTGGCAGCTTCAATTCCTTTAAGAACGGGCTTAGTTTTTATTCCACGACCATTAGTTTGTTTAAATATTTCATCTTCTATGGCATCTAAGCTTATGTTAACCCGATCAAGGCCGGCCTGCTTTAACTTTTCGGCCTGACGTACAAGGAAGACGGCGTTAGTTGTAATAGCTACATCTTTGATCCCTTCCACTTGTTTAATTCTTGCTACAAGCTGATCGATGTTTTTTCTCATCAGGGGCTCTCCCCCTGTTATTCGGACTTTTTCTGTGCCGAATTGAGCGAATATTTTAACGAGGCGGATGATTTCATCGAAGCTCAGCAGCTCTGACTCCGGCATAAATCGATAATCATCCCCAAATATTTCGGCCGGCATACAATAGGTGCAGCGGAAGTTGCATTGATCGATGACCGATATGCGCAAGTCTTTCATCGGGCGGTCATGTTGGTCTAAGACATAATCAACCATAGATCACGTTCCCCTTTCTCTTAGCCATTTAATTGAAAAGCTTCGTTTCCTTTCTGATCTTCAATCAGAACCGCTTGAACTTCTTCTCCTTTTTTGTAACCTCTCGTACCACCTTTTAAAACAATAAATACGTTTGTATGAGCAAGAGAGGTAACTACCGCTGATTTATCCATCCCGGCAGGATAAACGACAACTTTGCCTTTTTCATAAGACACATACCCCCGTATAAACCTGGTAAAAGGATTAGGTTTGCCGAAATCTTCACCTAAAGCCGCTGTTACTACGGGGTGGTAAGGCGTTTGGTTCTGCATCAATTTCTGAAGGTATGGATAAGTATATAATTCAAATCCTACATAACAGGCAGATGGGTTCCCGGATAATCCAAATAACAGCCGGTCCCCGGCTTTAGCTACAGTTGTTACACTGCCAGGCCTCATGGCAATTTTGTTAAATAATACTTCAGCACCAAGTTTCTCATATATGGCAGGCATCAAATCGTAATCCCCGACAGAAACGCCGCCGGTGGTAATTAGCACATCCACTTCCTCCAGAGCAGCTGTTATAGCATTAAAGCAGGGATCAAATTCATCCGCAAGCTTTCCATAATAACGTGCTTCTGCTCCGCTTCTATTAATTTGTGATAGTACCATATACGCATTAGAATTGCGAATTTTCCCAGGTTCAAGAGGCTGGTCTACATCCAGCAGCTCCGTCCCTGTAGCAAAAACACCGACTACCGGCTTCTTATTGACCTCTATTTTATCATATCCAAATGTTGCAAGCAGAGCCTTTACTCCAGGATTGATTAAGGTTCCCTTCTCTACAAGCAGGGTACCCTGTCTGGTTTCTGAAGCCTCTATAATAATGTTTTGGCCGGACTCCATTCTTCTTTTAATTGTTATGTATGGTGCTCCGTCTTTTTCGAAGGTTTGACAGATTTCAAACATGGCAACACAATTCGCTCCTTCGGGAATTTCTGCTCCGGTCATAATTCTTACCGCTTCTCCTGTTTGCAGGACCCGGCTTGCTCGATGGCCGGCGCCTATTTCATCAACAACTTTAAACGTTTTAGGACGATCTTTGCCAGCATTAATAGTATCCTCTGCTTTAATAGCAAAGCCATCGTATGGCGACTTGTCAAAAGGCGGTATTGCATGAGTGGCAACTATATCTTCAGCTAATATGCGCTGGTCACATTTATTTAAATTAATTTTCTCAGACTTTAATGATGTTGAACAATTCATCACACGTTCCACAGCTTCTGAAACTGGGATCGGTTTTCTATGTAAGTTCATTTTCATTCCTACTTTCAATAATATAGGTCTTTCTATGACCTTAACTAAAATTACTGTAAATTACAAAACATTAAGTAAGTCCTCCCTCGAAACCATCAAGAGAGGACCTGTTTTATTAAAGATTATATTAATACAGATTTCGATATTCGGCTTTTCGGTTCAATAATTTTTCTTCAATATCTTTATGAGTTTTGTTAAATGGTTTAACAGTACTTTTTGTAATGGACACACTAATCGTATAAATAAAAAAATGAATCGTCATAAGGCATCTTCCTTTCCTCCAGAAGCTAAGCAATCATTGTGATTTAAAAAAACCACAAAATTAAAATATGCGCGCCTTATAACTTATATGTGTGCTTTTAACCCTCGAATCTATTTTCGTAATAATCAGTTATCTTCTGGTCGAGACGATTCAGCCGTTTCACAGCATCACTCGGTGTCATCACATTATAATGGTGCAGCCCGTGCGGCTGTTCATCCATGCGGTCAGCTTCTTCTACTACCTCTTGAAGGAGCGTCCGCTGTTCAGACAGTGAAAATGGAAGATAACTGTCCGTATGAAGCAGAACAGCCAGCGAAACTTCTTTAGCTACAAGTCGGTCTTCACCAAGACGAATGAGCAATTTATGAGCACGTTCAGCCCCTTTGATGGCGTGGATATCATGCTTTCGGTATTCTTCATAATCCCATTTTCCATCTTTATACCATTCGTAATGTCCCATGTCATGAAGCAGTGCGGCTTTAGCAGCCAAGTCGGGAGACACACCTTTCTTCACAGCTAATTTAAATGCATGACCTGCGACAGTAACGGCATGATGTATGCCTGAACGCCGCAGATATTTTTGAGTTATTCGATGTTTAAATACGTCTACCAATGTAACTCTGGGCATACCATCACCTCTCTTTTCAAAAAAATATACCATTGCAGCGGCTGCTCCACAAGTTAATCGAACCACAGCATCCATTTAAACATGTTTAGTAAAAAACAGCACGGGGTAGTGTTATTGTAAGATACTTTCTCACAGGAGGTGAAAAGTGTGAGCCGACTATCCTCTTATCACATTAAATTCAACCAGCCGTTATCGACTAATCAAATCGTCAATATTTATAATCAATCTACGAAGACGAATCGTACTATATATTTACATCAAAACCATTTAATTGCTGATGCTGCTCATTTATCCAAGCTATTATCTTTCTTTTTATTTGTTGATATCGACCAGCCGGCTATAATGATCATTGATGGAGAAAACATTGATGAAGTGTACGAAACCTTTCAAGCTGAATGCAGGGGATGTATATCAGATATAAGCATCCGTTCTCAGTATAATGAATCAATGATGAACAGTGAAACCTCAATATCTGTTTAAAAGATCGTTCAGGATGGAGTCAGTAAAATCCAAAGCAAAGGATAACTCTAAACCCATGTCTCCACTACAATCAAAAATAAAATATATCGTGTACTTAATTGTATTTTTTTCAATCTTATGGTTTATTACCACGTTTGTATTTCTTCCTTATTTTTAAGAACTCCCCCTGCAACCGCCCTTTGCTCTGCAGGGATTTTTTTTGAATTCTAAATTTGATTGAAGATTCAGTATAATTATTGTAGTTCATGAAGAAAGGAGATAAGATGATGTACGATATTGCTATTATCGGCGGAGGTCCTGCTGGGGCAAGTGCTGCTTTATTTGCTGCAAAAGCAGGAAAGCAAGTCATTCTTTTTGACAGCGGGAAAAGTATTACTGCAAAAGCATGGATCGAAAACCATTACGGGGTTAAGGAGATTGAAGGGCCTGCACTGCTTAAGGAGGGGCAGAGTCAAGCGACCAAGTTTGGGACAAAGCTGGTAAAAGAAAACATTAACACCTTAAAAGAGAATGAAGGCTTTTTCACTTTACAATCAGATCAACAGGACTATGAGGCCTTACATGTTGTATTTGCGACAGGCATGTCAACGAAACTGGCTGACACCGCTGGATTGACGATAAAAGAAGGAACTGAGCCCCGTGTCGCTAAAATAATTGAAACAGATCCCGAAGGCAGAACCAGCCGTAAAAATGTATGGGCAGCAGGTACAGCCGCAGGGATGAGCGTGCATACAATAATTACGGCTGGTGATGGTGCAAAAGTGGCCGTAAACGTTATCAGTGAATTAAATGGGGAACGATACGTGGACCATGACGTACTGTAAACTTTTAAAAACACCTGCGACTAAGGTGTTTCTAAGGTTTTATGGAGGAAAGACGTTAGAAATACACCCTCACTCTCAGAGAAAATTATACTCTCTGCATTAATGTTTTTGGAAACGGCAGAACCCCATCCAGATGGGAACCCTGCCTGCTTCGACTAGGAAAAGCGGGTATCTTTCCTTTCCCTGTTTCAACCGTATATCCAGATTTCCTAACAAAGAGGTTTTCCGCTTGCAGTGAAAACAAGAACTCGCTGCTAGCTGAAAACCTCTGTTGTTTATATATTAATCAAACCATCCTTTTTTCTTGAACCAGAAAACCATAGTCACTGCTATAGAAATCATGACAATCCATACAACCAAATATCCCGATTGTGTGCTTAATTCCGGCATGTTCACAAAATTCATGCCATAAACCCCTACAATAAAAGTTAAAGGCATAAAAATTACTGAAATCACAGTCAATATCTGCATTGTACGGTTCGTCTGATGAGAGTTTAAAGACAAGTAGCTGTCCCTTATATCCTGGGTCATCTCACGGTTTGACCCCACAATCTCTGCAACTTTAATCAAATGGTCATAAATGTCTGCGAAATACTCTTTACGCTCCCTAACCCCTTCCAAATGATGAGTGTTCAGCATGCGGTAGAGTAAATCTCTCATCGGGTGGACGGTTTGTCGAATCTTGAGCAGTTCACTCCTTCGGTCAAAGAGTTCTTCAAGTAGCTGTTCCATGGACAAATTCTTCGTATTATCCTCAATTTCATTAATATGGTCTTCAATATCATAAACAAGTGGAAAATACTGGTCCACCACTTTATCCAGCAGCTGGTAAAGGATATAATATTCATCAAGATTCATATCTCCCTCGTCTCGTTTTAGGAGCCGTTCAATGGCTTCAATTTCTGCTGAAGGCTGTTTGTGAAATGTAACGACAAATCCCTCTCCAAGGAACAAGTTAATTTCGCTTCGATCCAGACTCTTCTTATGTAGAGCATGAAACACAAAAAAGGTATGATCCTCATAGTAATCAAGCTTTGGACGCTGTAAATCATGAAGACAGTCTTCAACTGCAAGCGGGTGAAACTTAAAATAAGAGGTTAAATAATTGATTTCATCTTTAGAAGGTTTTTCAAAATCAACCCAGTACCAGTCCATTTCCGCATTGTTCAATTCACTTATGCTCGTGAAATGCTGTAATCCTTGTTTTCGTGAAAATCCGTAAATTCTCAACAATGTTATCACCTTTTCTCCTTACAAACTTAAATTACCCGAATGAGCTTAACTAAAACCTCCTTAACTCTACTTATTATGATAGGATAGAATTAACATACCCTTACAAGGGAGAGGCTGAAAATGAGCGCTGTGAAAATACATTTACAAAATGAGCAATTGCTGCTTCGGAGTATTACAGATCATGATATTCCACAACTGTACGAATTAATTTATGGAGATTCTGATCCGGAATGGAAGAAATGGGATGCACCTTATTATCCACTCGAACCTCATACAATTGATACATACCGCAGTCATGAATACGCCCGGATAGAACGACTGAAAAATGGAGAGCCCGATTCAAGACTGGTGATTGAGGTAGATCATTCAATCATTGGTACGGTCTCCTACTATTGGGAGCATAAAGCTTCTTTATGGCTTGAAGTCGGAATCGGGATTTATAACCCTTCCTACTGGAGCGGAGGCTATGGAACAGAAGCTCTGCGTCTGTGGATCGATCATATGTTTGCAAGTTTTCCTATCGCCCGTGTCGGATTAACCACGTGGTCCAAAAATCAACGGATGATGAGAGTCGGAGAGAAGCTTGGAATGAAGCTTGAAGGTCGTCTGCGTAAATGCAGAATATATGAAGGAAAGCACTATGATTCGATTCGAATGGGAATTCTAAGAGAAGAATGGGAACAGATAAAATAAACAGGAAGGACTCCTTATCGTAGAGTCCTTCCTGTTTTTCAATTAATTCAATTGTTCATTTAGCGGAGGTACAATTTGCTTCTTACGGGAAACAACACCTTTTAGAACCGTCTGGTTATCTTTAAGCTCTACTCCAAACGCTTCATTAACGGCAGAGGCTTTCTCTCCGATCGCAATTACCGTTGAATCATTTGTAAGAATATCCGTAATGACGAAAACAAATAAATCCAGAGATTTAGAAGCTGTAATTTCATTAATGGCTTTCGTAAGTTCTGCTTTACGCTGCAGTACTTCTCCGGTGTCTACTGTATTTACCTGGGCAATCTCCACTCTTGACTCACCCATTGAGAATTCTTTTGCATCCATAGATAAGAGTTCTTCAGCAGAAGACTCGCTTATATCTGCTCCAGCTTTAAGCATATCCAGTCCGTAGACTTCCGTATCCACTCCAGCAATGGATTCAAGTTCTTTGGCCACTTCAATATCCTCATCTGTACATGTTGGAGATTTAAATAACAGCGAATCTGAAATAATCGAAGATAAAAGCAGTCCGGCCGTATTTTTAGAAATTTCCTGACCTTTTTCTTTAAACATTTTTGTCAGAATGGTAGCCGTACACCCTACAGGCTCTGCACGATAATATAGAGGTCCGTTTGTTTCAAAGTTGGCAATTCTATGGTGGTCGATGACTTCTGTGACCTGCACGTCTTCAATATCGTCAACGCTCTGCTGACGTTCGTTATGATCGACTAAGATGACCTGGTCTACTTCATTGCTTACTTGATTTACTAACCTTGGTGCGTCAACGTTAAATTGGTCGAGTGCAAATTGAGTTTCACTGTTTACTTCCCCAAGACGCACAGCCTCTACATCTTCACCCAATTTATTTTTCAATTCCGCATATACAATGGCTGAGCAAATCGTATCCGTATCAGGATTTTTATGTCCGAAGACTAGCTTTTTTGACATTATACTCTCTCCTTTGCCTATCTGTATGTAAATTCAACTCAGTTCCGATTATAAGGGAAAATGCCTTCTGCGTCTATGATCACCCTCTAAATTTGGTTGTTTAACTCATCTAATTATTGGTAATAGTCCTTTAACTAGATTGAAAAAGGATGTGACATCAATGAAAGCTGTAACATACCAAGGCAAAGAAAAAAATGATGGTTAAGGATATGCCTGCTCCATCTATTCAATCAGATGATGATATGATTGTCCGAATTACAGCAAGCGGGATCTGCGGCTCTGATTTTCACTTATATAAAGACGGTATAGAACCTAAAGAGGATTATATTGTAGGTCACGAACCTATGGGGGTCGTTGAAGAGACTGGTAAAAATGTTAAAACGTTAAAAAATGGAGACCGCGTCGTAATTCCTTTTAATATCGGCTGCGGAGAATGCTTTTTCTGTAAAAATCAAATGGAAAGTCAATGCGATGACTCCAATCCACACGGCGACGCGGGAGGTCTGTTTGGCTTTACAGAAACTTTTGGCGGTTACCCTGGAGGGCAGGCAGAGTATTTAAGAGTACCCTATGCAGATTTCACTTCATTTAAGGTTCCTGAAGTTAGTGAGCTGGATGACGAACAAGTACTGTTCTTATCTGATGTCATCCCTACGGCCTATTGGAGTGTAGAAAAGAGCGGTGTAAAAGAAGGAGATACCGTTATCGTACTGGGGAGTGGGCCAATAGGGCTGATGTGCCAAAAGTTTGCTAATCTTAAAGGAGCCAGCCGTGTGATTGCCGTTGATCAAGTTGATCACCGTCTTGACCATGCCAGACGTACAAACAAGGTTGAAACCTTTAACTTTATAAACACCGATCAGATTGGTTCAGTGTTATACGAGGAAACAAAAGGCGGGGCGGATGTGATCATTGACTGTGTCGGAATGGATGGAACCGTTTCACCTGGTGAGGAATTTGGGTCTGATTATGACAATCAGTTTGGCACAATAAGTCCCATTATTACAGCATCTCAGGCAATCCGCAAATTCGGAACCGTTCAATTAACCGGTGTATACGGTACCGAAGCGAACGGATTCCCCCTTGGTAATTTTTTCAGCCCTAACATCAGCTTATCGATGGGACAGGCGCCGGTTATTCATTTAATGCCGAAACTTTACGACATGATTGAGAATAATGATTTCGACCCTACTGATATCATTACTCATACTATGAATCTCACAGATGCGGCAAAGGGTTACGACATTTTTGATAAAAAAACAGACGGTAACATTAAAGTGATACTAAAACCATAACGTTCCCAGAAATCGGCAGCATATGCTGCCGATTTCTTGGGTTTGTAAACCAATAAAGAGGGAATTTATAAAACATGCTGTAACTATGAGTGAAGGAGTAATGAAAATGAGCACAACCTTATCGAGAGGAAAAAGAAAACTAGAAAATCAGGATACCTCTGAGGAGCTGAAGCCCTGGATAAGAAGATTCGGACGTTTCGGACATATGGCAAAAGGTATAGTATATGCATTATTAGGTGTGCTTGCTTTCATGGCAGCTGTTGGCGCAGGAGAAGAGGCCTCCGGTACACAAGGGTTGTTTCAATCTCTTGCCGCTATGCCGTTTGGGGAATTGCTGCTTTGGATTATTGGGATTGGTCTTATCGGATATATTGTATGGGTCATTATTAAATCTGTATACGATACTTCTAACAAAGGTAAAGACTTGAGTGGAATTGTCACCCGGACCGGCTATCTTATTGGAGCTGTGATTTATGGATCTCTGGCTGTTAATGCCTTTCAGATTGCGATGCACGCCGGTGGAAGCGGAGGGAATTCTGAACAAACGATCTCAGCTATGCTTTTAGGCCAGCCCTTTGGCCCTTGGCTGGTCGGTGTTCTTGGAATTATTGTAATTGGGTATGGAGCGTCAGAGTTTTATAGCGGGATTACAAAAAGGTTTTTAAAAAAATTTAATCATCATCAGATGAATGAACATGAACGAAGAGTGGCTGAGAAGTCAGGTAAAATGGGGTTAATATCCAGGGGCGTTGTGCTTGCTCTTATTGGTTTTTTCTTTATACAAACAGCACTGTCCTCTAACCCCGACGATTCTAAAGGGTTAGACGGGGCGCTGGCTGAAGTGTCACAGCAGCCTTTCGGACAATGGCTGCTTGGTTTGGTTGCTGTTGGTTTAATCCTCTACGGCATCTATGAAATAACCAGAGGCCGCTATGAAAGAATGAGTTTTGGAAAATAAAGAAACAGGCCTAAGATTGATGATCTTAGGCCTGCAGACTGTTGAAAAAGTTTGGGTGTATGTGTACATCGTGTCTCATAGTTCCCTCAATAGAACCAGAAGAAAAAGGAACAGGAAAAAGCGCCGCTTTTAAGCGGGGCAGGCGGAAAGTCTCCTCGGTCTGCGAACTGTGGGGCTTTTCCAGTCTGCTTGTCCCGCAGGAGTCCTTCCTTTTTCCGTTTCTTTTAATCACAAGAGGCCCTCGGAACCATTGCATAAACGCCTATGGGTCTAGTGATCATTTATCGAAAAAGGGTTTTAGGAAACGGCGAGACTCCTGTGGGAGGTGCGGACATGGTGAGACCCCGGAAGGCAAAGCCTGAGGAGGCTTACTGTACGCCCACGGAAAGCGAGTCGTTTCCTAAAACCCTTACCTTTTGCATAAGCAAGATATGTTTACACTTTAGAGTAAACGATAGTTTCTCAACAAGCTGCAGGCCTAAGATTGATGATCTTAGGCCTGTTTCTTTATTTAGAAGAGCGTGGACCGTGCAGAATTCGATTAGCTCGATGAGTTCCATATTTATCTTTTAATTCCAGACGATGAAGTTCGCGCTCCAGCTTATGATAATTCTTCACTCTCTCTTCACTTAACTCTCCGTTATGAACCGCTTGAAGAATGGCACACCCAGGTTCTTTTTTATGTTGACAGTTTCGAAACTTACAAGAATGGCTTAATGCTTCAATATCTGAAAAAACCGCCTCCACACTATCAGAGCCACCCCATAATTGCAATTCTCTCAGCCCTGGAGTATCTATGATCACTGCCCCATTGTCTAGTGTAAACATTTCACGATGCGTAGTCGTATGACGACCTTTGTCATCTTTAGCTCTCACCTGATTTGTTGACAGTACCTCTTCACCGAGAAGCCGATTAATTAAGGTGGATTTCCCAACTCCTGAAGAACCGGTTAATAAATACGTATGCCCACTTTTAAGTTCTTTATGGAACTCTTCTATTCCTTCAAGGGCTACACTGCTTATCGTATAAACAGGAACAGCGGGTATCCGTCTTTCAATGCTGAGCTTAAATTCAGCAGCGTCCTCGCTTAAATCACTCTTTGTACATACGATCGCCGGAGCTGCCCCGCTTTCATACACTTGATAGACATAACGTTCCAGTCTTTGTAAATTAAACTCTGTAGTAATAGATGTCACGATTAATACAGTATCCATATTCGCTGCCATAACCTGCTCGTTATGCTGGCCGCCGGGTTCTTTTCTCGAAAAAACAGTCGTTCTCGCTAACACTCGCTGAATTACAGCCTTATCGCTGCTGGAAGATTTATAAACAACCCAGTCTCCCACTACAGGCCAAGCGTCTCCTTGATGGCGAAGCTTTCCAGAAACCTCAGCCTGTATTAAACCTTTCTCCGTCCATATTGTAAAAATACTTGACGTTGAACGTGCAATTCTTCCCGCTTGTTCTTCACTCTGAAGCTGTTCTCTAACGTGTACTGGTACCAACAACTTTTTCACTCTATTCCTCCTGTTTTTTAGGAGGACCTCCGCTTAGCTGATATGTCCTCCATGTTCTAATAACTTATGAACGTATATTCCAAGAATTAATGATTTCATAACACATCAGCTCCTTTACGTGATCTATTAATAGTATATACAAATACTACTAAAAAAGCATCAAGTGAACAGTCAAAGTTCACTTGATGCTTTACTTTATTCCAATTCACTAAATACGTTTTTTACCAGCGGGACAACATCGCCGCTTCCGTCCTCTACGTCTTCAACCATCATAGAGACAATTAAATCTTCTGAAGATGTATCCCAGGCAACAAACCATCCGTTCTCCTGCGCGTCCTCATCATCAAGAGATTCTTTTAACTCAGCTGTACCCGTCTTTCCTGCAAGACTTAATCCTTCTACCTGTGGGTCGTATGCAGAACCCTCTGAATCCTCCACAACAGCTTGCAGGTTTTCAGAAATAGTAGAAGCGGTATCTTCACTGATGACATCTTCTTTCCAATACTGCTCTGTTTCTTCATCCGACTGCATCACAGGCTGGATAAGATCGCCCCCGGTTATAAACGGAGTATACGCTGCAGCAAGATGCAGCGGACTCATCAATACCTGCCCTTGACCATAACCTGTATCTGCAAGCAGAGCCTCACTTTCAAATTCTTCCTCATTTAAAATTTGTGAACTTGAGATCGGATAAGAAAACGGAAAATCTTCATCAAACCCAAAGTTCTCAGATTCCTCTAAAAACGCTTCGCCGCCAATATCAATAATCGACCGTGCAAAGTAAATGTTATCCGAGCGGACAAGTGCATCTCTAAGGTTTACATTATTATCAACATTCGCTCCATCTACTCTCGATACAGAATAATCTCCCCAGCCATCTTTCGTATAGGACTTCCCGTCAATAGACATTTCTTCATCTGGATCTATCTCCCCGGTTTCAAGCCCGATCGCAGCCGTAATTGGCTTAAAGGTAGAACCAGGTGAATACGTACCGCTGAACTTGTTACTTAACGGTGAACCTTCTTGCTCCTGAAGCTCTGTTCTCCGATCACCGCTCACACCAAGAATAAACTCATTTGGATCGTAGGCGGGAGAACTTACCATCGCTCTTACTTCCCCTGTCTGTGGATCAAGAGCTGCGGAAGAGCCTGGTTTTCCGTCCATTTCATCATAGATTGTCTCCTGTACCTCCAAATCCAGTGTAAGCTCAACATCTTCTCCGTTCGTAGCTTCCTTTTCGGCGAGGACATCTTTTTCGTTACCCTCATCGTCGTTAATTGCCACTTTTCCGCCTGCCTCACCACGCAGTTCATCCTCTAATACTTGTTCTAACCCTGCCTGGCCGACTTGGTCAGAAGCCGTATAACCTTCTTCACTTCTCTCTTCCAGTTGTTCTGCGTTTATATCATCCACATAACCGATGATATGGGCAGCTGCTTCTCCTGCTGGATAGACTCGTGCGTCTGCTTCCTGCAGTTGAGTCCCGCTCAATTCATTAATTTCATCAATTGTTTCTTCATCCTCTAAGGCAACTGACCCTACCGGTACAAAAGAAGATGATTGAACCCAGGACTGATCAAGCTGAGTATCAATATATTCTACTGAAGTATTCAATATATCTGCCAGTTCTTCTTTCACTTCTTCTTCCTCGTCTTCTAACTGCTCAGGTACCACTCCAACTTCCTGGACGGACCCATTTTCAGCTAAAGGGTCTCCATTCACATCAAAAATCTCTCCTCTTTCAGAAGAAAGTGATTGAGCGCTGATTTCATCTCCTTCTTCCATTCCAGCAAAGATCATCGACGGATTCCACTCAACTGCCCACTGATCTTCCTCATCTCCTTCTTCATAAACCAATTCAGCCTGATGAGAAAAATCCAGTTCGCCTGCCAAAGTTTCCATTTGTACATCATAATCGTAGGCAGGTTTATCTTCTTCATCATAATCTTGCTTCTCTTCAGGAGATTCATATGTAACTGAGAGATTATCCATTTCAATACCATCGTAAATATTCGTATACCTCTCTTCGAAATCCTCCTGACTAATTGCATCCTGAGATTCTTCGCTCAATAAGTCATACATTTCTCCAAATTCTTCATTTTCCCATGCTTCCATATAGTTCTCTACTGTAGCTTCAGGATCTGGCTGATCCGAGCATCCCACTAGTACTATAAAAGAAGAAATAAGGATCAAGCTTTTTAAGTATTTCATGATTTCCTCCTTATTTTCCCTTTTTAACGTTGTCCCTTATTATATCAAACTCTTCATTAAGAAAAAGTTATTGAACTTAAAATCCTGCAAAATAAAAAGAAAGAATTTCAGGCATCATTACCTTTTATTCTTCCTTCAATAAATGTGCACAAGTGACCAACGGTTGGAAAAGCTTCGAACTCTTTTCCGGCAGTATAGTCGATATTTGAATCGACCTCAATTTTCCAATAGTCTGTTAGATCTTTAAACGCTTTATGAAACAGCTGCCTGTCCCCTTCAAATAATCGGTATAGAGATAAATCTGTCGTTATATGTCCGACTGGATCGGCAGAGCTGTACTGTCTTACATATTTAACTGTCGATAAGTATATCTCATAAACGATATTTTCCTGAGTAACCCTCTTCATTTCTTTTTTAGATTTAAATTGTTCAAAATCATAAACCTCGGCCATCATATATCCCCCTCCTATTTCCTTCCCCTTTCTCGTTACTGTATTAATTCTACCTCTATCGACAGAAATCCTTTAAACTGGTAAAAGTTATCTAATGTTTACTGGAAGATTTTTTACGTGACGTTATGTTATTCTAACATCGAATTTAAAAAGGAGTGCTGACCATGAATGAAGTTATCGAAACCCTGCTGAACCATCGCAGTATTCGAAAGTTTAAAAATACAAAGCTTACCTCCACACAAATTGACTGCATCGTAGAAGCTGCGCAGCAAGCTTCTACCTCAAGTTATATGATGGCCTATACCATTATTGGTGTGACAGATGACAGCCTTAAAGCTTCCCTTGCTGAAGTAAGCGGGCAGCCTTATGTTAAAGAAAACGGACATTTACTCGTATTCTGTGCGGATTTGAACCGTCAAACTCACTCGGCCCCGCCGGAAGTTTCCTTAAAAATGAAAGAAAATCTAGAGAACAGTGAACATTTTCTCGTTTCTGCTATTGATGCTGCCTTAGCTGCTCAGAATGCCGCCATAGCAGCGGAATCAATGGGACTTGGTATCTGTTATTTAGGGAGTCTCCGTAATGATATAGCTAGAGTCGATGAATTATTAGCCCTTCCCCCTCATGTTATACCATTGTTCGGTATGGCGATTGGAGAGCCGGATCATCTGCCTGATCGAAAACCACGTCTGCCGAAACAAGCGGTTTATTTTGAAAATCAATATCAGTTCCACGATGAGGCTGTTCAAGAATTTGATAAACGGATCGCTTCTTATTACCAACAAAGGTCGTCGAATAATCGAAGCGATACGTGGACGCAGCAAATGCACCGTCGCTTTTCAAAAACAATTCGAATGGATGTAACCGACCTTGTCCAAAAGAAAGGATTTAACAAACGATAAGGAGAGTCAAGTGTGAGTATGACTGAAAAATTAAGGGAAATCGCCGAGAAGATTGCTGACGCTCAAAATCTAGTGGTTTTAACCGGAGCAGGTGTTTCAACTGCGAGCGGCATCCCCGACTTTCGTTCCAGCGAAGGGTTATGGTCGAAGGATTTTAAACGGGAAGATTACATGTCGAATCATTACTTCTTCTATGATCCGGTAGATTTTTGGCTGAAGTACAAACAGATTTTTCAAGTAAAGCTATTAAAGCAGTATGAACCAAATGTCGTTCATCAATTTATTAAAGAATTAGAGACAGAAGAAAGACAAGTAACAGTTATTACTCAGAATGTGGATGGACTGCATGAAAAGGCCGGAAGCTCTAAAGTAATTGAATACCATGGAACATTGGACAAAGCTAACTGTCCGAGCTGCCGGCAGTCCTATTCAATGGACTATGTGCTCGATTATGATCCTCCGAAGTGCCAGACGTGTAAAGCCATTTTAAAGCCTAACGTCGTATTGTTCGGGGATTTAATCACAGCACATGATGAATCAGAAGCATTGCTGGATCAAGCTGATTGTCTGCTTGTGCTGGGAACCTCTCTTCAGGTAACCCCTTTCAGCTTTTTACCCGACTATTCAAGACAGAGAAAGACCCCATCTGTCCTAATGAATAAAGAATCCACAATAAAAGATTACGTCTTTGACGAGGTCCTTTTAGGTGACTTAACGGAATGGATCCCTAAGTTACAGACTGAAGTAAATAAGATCTCCTCCTCTTAACAGAAGGGTCGATACTTTCTGTAACGGCAGGCTGGACCTCTTAATATTCTTAAAAAAGGTTAAGCTGCTGCTCTACAGGGTAGACTCCCTAAGAATCTATTTAGCTTGGAGGTATTGGAGTGGAACATATAAAGATAAGTCAAAATGACCTGAATGCCAGCCGTATAGGTCTAGGAACCTGGGCTATCGGTGGATGGATGTGGGGCGGCACTGATGAAAAGCAATCCATTGAAACCATTCATACCGCGCTGGATAAAGGTATTAACTTTATTGATACAGCTCCCGTATACGGTTTCGGCCGTTCCGAAGAAATCGTCGGTAAAGCAGTAGAACAGTCCGGCAGACGAGAAGATCTTATTCTAGCTACTAAAGCAGCTATAGATTGGACAAATGAACAGCCTTTTAGAAATGGAACTAAGGAAAGAATTCACAAGGAGGTTGAGGATTCTCTTAAACGACTAAAGACAGATTATATTGATGTTTATCAAATTCACTGGCCCGATCCGCTGACCCCTTTACATGAAACGGCAGAAGCCCTGCATTATTTGTATAAACAAGGGAAGATCAGAGCCATTGGAGTGAGTAACTTTTCTCCTGAACAAATGGACACTTTCAGAGAGGCGGCTCCTATTCATACATTGCAGCCTCCTTATAATTTATTCGAACGTGAAATTGAAGAGAATATTCTTCCTTACACAGAGAAGCATGGAATAACCACCGTTACCTATGGTTCTCTGTGCCGGGGGTTATTATCCGGGAAAATGTCAAAAGATCGTTCCTTTAAAGGGGATGACCTGCGAAACAATGATCCGAAATTCCAGGAGCCCCGCTTTGAACAATATTTAAATGCGGTGAATGAATTAGACCAATTCGCTCAGGAAAATTTCAATAAACGAGTGCTCCATTTAGCCGTTAAATGGGTATTAGAACAGCCAGGTTCAGGTGTGGCTCTCATGGGTGGAAGACGCCCGGACCAGCTTGATCCCGTAGATGAGATCACTGACTTCACTATTGGTCAAGACGCCTTAAAGGAAATTGACAACATCTTGGATAAGCATGTTAAAAACCCTGTCGGTCCTGAATTTATGGCCCCGCCAACAAGACAGGACGTATAATCAACTCAACCCGGGCTCAGGAAGTCCGGGTTTTATTTGTGAAATTAACTGCTTTGAATCCTCTCTAGTACTTTATAAAATCTACATTGAATTCTTATTTAAATATCAAGAGCAGTATTATCAACCGCCTTCTGGTAAAATAAAATTATTCATGCTGTCGTAGTGTAAGATAGAGGAGGCGTGGTTATGGACATAATTGTGTGGCTCATTATTATATTGCTGTTTATTGCAAGTTTTGCTAGTTTGATCTTTCCTATAATCCCTGGTCCATTAGTACTTTGGCTCGGATTTTTAGCTTACCAGTTCTTTATCAATAGTGTGAACCTCAGTATTTTGTTTTGGATAGCGATGATTCTTTTGACTGTTCTGCTTATAGTTGCAGACATTATTGCCAACAGTTATTACGTAAAAAAATACGGAGGCAGTAAATGGGGAGAACGAGCAGCAGCTGTCGGAGTGATAGTCGGTTCGTTTGTCATTCCTCCATTTGGAATTATTGTTGTTCCTTTTGTGCTGGTGTTAATCATTGAACTTTTACAGGAGCGTTCGGCCCAAGATGCGGGTAAAGCTGCACTAGGTTCTTTATTTGGTTTTTTAAGTGGCAGTCTGGCAAAAATCTTAATTCAATTGTTTATGATTGCATGGTTCTTTTTTGAAATATGGTTATTTTAAGACGAATGTGAAACTGATCATTTCTAAATCTTAAATTTGAGAGTATATGTTGAAATCCGAGAGCGTCACCGCTTCCGGATTTTCATAAAAAATAGCTTGTAGAGAAACCAGAAGTTTCTCTACAAGCTAAGCTGCTTCCTCTTATTCACGTCCCATTCCTTTTAGAAACTGCATTAACATTGTCACACTGCGATTTATTTCAGGATCCTTCAGAGCTTTTGCAAGATCAATAATTTTGGTTTTCTGCTCCGCTCCAGTTTCATTCATTTCTTTAATTCCTTCGTTTACCCGTGCAGTAGTTTCCCGCACGGTTTTCACATCTAAATCACCGAGCATAAATACGATCTCTGGAATATTTTCCAGCATTTGAGCATAATGATCCTTACTTATTTCTTCCACTATATACTTTAATGCTTTTCCTTTGGAATGAGAGAGGGCATAAGCGGAATCTAACGTACCTGTTTCATTTAAGGCATTTAATAACTTTATACCTTTTAAAATGGCATCTTTATTCTCGGAAACTGCCTCTTTTACTTCTTCAAGGTCGCGGGCCTGTTGTTCTTCCTTAGGAATTTCCAGCCGTTTTATATTCGTAATCGATTTAGCCATCTTTATTCACCTGATCCCCTGGGAACACATAGTCTGCTCGTTCCCACTTATTTTCCACGTTCACACTAATTTGAGGTACCGGGCTGCCTTTTCGGTGATTATTGGAAGGAATAGGAGACTTTCCTTCTTTTTTCAATACTTCCATCCGGACTGCTATTTCCTTATAGGCCGGTGTATTTGTATCTTTGTCTACCCTGTTATCCGTCAGGAAATTAACCGCCGATTTACCGTTCGCACTCATCGGAATAAATAATTCTTTCCCTCTCACACGGTCAGTAACGGTTACCGTTCCAGTGGCTTCACCTGCTGGAGATATAAGCTTAATTTCAGCCCCTTCCCGCAGACTTCTTTCTCTGGCCAGCTCTGGAGACACTTCGACAAAAGGATTCGGTGTTTTTCTTGCAATACCTTCAACCTTATACGTCATATTTCCTTCGTGAAAGTGTTCGAGCAGCCGGCCATTATTGACATGTAAATCATATTCTTCCGTAGTATCATACTCTAACTCAAACTCCAGAGGAAAGAACCGGGCTTTACCATCTTCAAATGGGAAACCATTCTGGAATAGCAGCGGCTCATCCGTTCCGTCTTCGGCAACTGGCCATTGAAGAGAATTGTAACCTTCCAGACGTTCATAAGTTACTCCGGCAAACAACGGAGCCAGTCCGGCTGCTTCAGCCATAATTTCTGAAGGGTGCTGATAGTTCCAGCTGCCTCCCAATTCTCTAGCAATTAACTGGAGAATTTCCCAATCCGGCTTCGAACCAGGCAGAGGGTCCAGGGATTTATACAAACGTTGAATTCTCCGCTCTGTATTAGTAAACGTCCCCTCCTTCTCCAAGCTTGGGACTGCAGGAAGAACCACATCAGCATATTCAGCTGTTTTAGTAAAAAACAAATCCTGTACAATAAATAGATCCAATTTCTCAAATGCTGACGTTACGTAGTTAATGTTCGCATCCACAATTCCCGTGTCTTCTCCGATTACATACATAGCACTTAAGTTTCCATCATGAATTGCTTCTATCATTTGATGGTTGTCTTTCCCCGGCTCCTTAGGAATCGTACAGTTCCATTCTTTTTCATAACGGGACCGTACTTGATCATCTGTCGTTTCTTCATAGCCGGGGAAAAAGTTAGGCATACTTCCGAAATCGCTGCATCCCTGCACATTATTGTGACCCCGTAATGGATAAGCCCCACAGCCTTCCCGCCTGTAATTACCGGTTAATAATAAAAGGTTGGAAATGGCTGTACTCGTGTCACTGCCTTTCATATGCTGAGTTACACCCATAGCCCAGCAAATTGATACCTTATCTGTCCCTGCTATTTCCTCTGCTACTTGAATGATCTCTTCTCTTGGTATCCCGGTTAGTTCTGAAGCGTATTCCAAAGTATACGGTTCCAGGCTTTCACGATAAGCGTTAAAATCATTGACCCATTCTTCTATAAACTGCTGATCCTCCAGACCTTGATCAAGAATATATTTGGATACTGCTGAGAGCCACACTAAATCCGTTCCTGATTTAGGCTGATAAAAACGGTCGGCTCTTGTTGCCATTTCATGCTTACGAAGATCAAAAACAAAAAGCTTCTGACCAAACAGTTTTTGGGACCTCTTGATTCTTGATGCAAGCACTGGATGGGATTCAGCAGTGTTAGACCCAATTGTAATCACTAAATCCGCCTTGGCAATATCATCTATGGATCCTGAATCGCCTCCGTGGCCTACAGTTCTAAACAATCCTTTTGTAGCAGGCGACTGACAGTACCTTGAACAGTTATCTACATTATTTGTGCCAATAATCTGGCGGGACAGCTTCTGCATGAGATAAGACTCTTCATTTGTGGCTTTGGAAGATGAAATAAAGCCTAAATCGTCTGCTCCTTTTGTCTCTTTTATTTCAGTTAACCTCTCAGCCACATATGAAATTGCCTCATCCCATTCAACTTCTTCAAATGATTCTCCGCGGCGGATAAGAGGTTTAGTGAGACGTTTTTCACTATTCACATAATCCCATCCAAACTTCCCTTTGACACACGTGGCAATTCCATTAGCTGGAGATTCTGCATTCGGCTCTACCTTTAAAATTTGACGGTCTTTCGTCCATACATCAAATGAACAGCCGACACCGCAGTATGTACATACTGTTTTTGTTTTCTTAATACGTTCTTCACGCATTGCCGCTTCAGAATCTGACACGGCAAATAACGGCCCATAGCCCGTCTCAACTTTCTTTGTTAATTCAATCATGGACTTTAAAAGCCCCGGTTCCTGATCTGTCAGAAAGCCTGCTTCTCCCTCCATCCCTTTCTCCATCATCGCATTACAAGGACAGACGGTGGAACACTGTCCGCAATTAACGCAGGATGATTGGTCCATAGGTACATCATTATCCCAAATGACTCTGGGTTGCTGGAGCTCCCAATCGATAGTTAACGTTTCATTCACTTGTACGTCCTGACAAACCTCTACACAGCGGCCGCATAATATACATTGATCCGGATCGTACCGATAAAACGAACCTGAATCGTCCCGGTTGTAAGGTTTTTCCTGGAACGGTCGTGACTGGTGTTCCAAACCAAATTCAGCCATTGTATTATGAATCTCACAATCACCGTTGTTGTAATCACATACCGTACAATAAAGCTCATGGTTTTCTAAAATGCGGTCCAGCGCTTCTTTTTGGGCCATTTGAACTTGCGGAAGCTCAGTCTGCACCTTCATTCCTGCTTCTACCTTTAGACCGCACGCACGCTGCATTTCTCCATTGACCTGGACAACGCAAGTATCACACGTCTGTATAGGACCTAAGGATTCGTTATAACAGATTTGAGGTACATTTTCTCCCGACGAATTAATGAGATCAATTAAATTCTGTCCCGGATCGGCCAAGTATTCCTTTCCATTAATCGTTACAACTGTATGTTCTCTCTCTAACACCTTATACCCCTCCCATTATAAAACTCATCAAAATAGCTTTATTGCAGAAGCTCTTTATAAAAGATTCTGTTATGCAAAAGTTTGTTCCTCTTGTAAACCGGTGATTGTAAGGGGTTTCATGTATGTAAGCTGAAACAAATGTCAGCCCTCCCCCTTGTTTTACAGATATAATAATGTTTAACCTTAAATCTTTACGTTCAAACCTCCTGCCTATATCTCCATACAAAAAACAGCCTGTTAAACAGACTGTTTTTTGTGGTCAGGGAGATAATCTATTTCCAGCTGTAGATAAACTAGCTTTGAATAGCTGCCTTCACCCGTTCCTGCCAGGCGAGCAGCACTCATCCCGCTTTTTGATTTTCATAATGTTTATGATCCAAATTTAATGATACTGGTTCCTCATCAGAAGTGTCTTCATTCAATTGAAAGTTTTGCAGTTCACTTTCCATGGACGCTGCTACACTTTCAAGATCTTCTGCCAGCTGGTTCAACTGCTCCATGGCAGCATTGCTTTCCTGTACAGAAGCAGAGACCTGCTGAGCTGAGGCAGCCGTTTCTTCCGTTACGTTACTAATGCCGTCTATATTTTGAACGAGCTGATCCTTTTGATGATTCATATTCTGCATAGAAGAAATAATATGATTAATGGCCTCAACATTGTCAGCAACGTTTTGAAAGACTCCGTCAAAGGATTGCTCCGTTTCATTCACGGATTCTTCCTGCCGCACAACTACCTCTCCTGTATCTTCAATTAGTTTCACAATGTTCTTTGTCCGGTCCTGCATATGTTCAATCATAGAGGAAACATCGGTAAGTGCCGTTTCAGACTGTTCGGCAAGCTTTCGGACTTCTTCAGCAACTACCGCAAATCCCTTTCCGGCTTCTCCTGCACGGGCGGCCTCAATCGCTGCGTTTAGTGCTAATAAATTAGTTTGGCCCGCAATTCCTGAAATTGTGCTTACCACTTGATTTATATTCTCTGAACTGTGCTGCAGGTCTTCTATCGATTCTTTCATTTCACTGGTCATAGTCGTTGTTTGATTGGAATGACTGCGTAATTTCTCAACTATAATCTTTGCCTCTTCAGACTGATTCAAAAGCTCATCTGATTTTACTTTAATGTTTTCACTTTGACCCACAACTCCTTGAATGGTTTCAGCAAGAGTCTGTGAGGATTGAACACTTTCATCCATAAGTTGTGATTGGTTTTGTGCCCCTTCCGCAATTTCTTGAACAGCCTTCGAAATCTCATAGGAAGAAGCTGAGTTTTCTTCCGAAGTGGCCACTACGTTTTCAGCTGAACTGCTGACCTGACCAGCCGAATGCTTGACCTGGGATATAAGCGATCGAATGGACTGAATCATTTGATCAAAATCTCTAGAAAGTTCACCGATTTCATCATTTCGTTCCAATTTTGCATCAATCGCAAAGTTACCTTTTCCGGCTTCGTGCATCGCAGCCTGAAGCTGTTTAATAGGCTTTGTTAAATAGCGTGTTAAATAGAGTGCACTAAATAAAGAAAGAAGGATGACTCCCGTCAGCACCAGGATAATAGGTAAAATTATAGTATTAGCCTGAGAGACAAAATCGGAGACCTGAACCGTGCCGGCCATTTTCCATCCTGTCTTCTCGTTAGTAGAAAAGGCTACCGTTTTTTCTTCACCGTCATTATATTGTTGAGAGCCGGACTCCCCATTCATGACCGCTGAATAAAACGGTTCATCTTCCGCGCTTTCTCCAATTAATTCTTCATTTGGGTGGGCAAGATAAACCCCGGACTCACTTAAGAGCATCGCACTTCCCGTTTCACCGACCTCCACCTCATCAATCATTTCAAATAATGTATTGACGGTGAAATCTATGGCAAACACTCCTGACACTTCACTTCCATCCTCAATCGCCCGGGCAGCACTTACAATGGTATCCCCTGTTGCTGCATCTTCATAAGGCTCAGTCCATATGACCTCTCCTGGACTTTCTTCAGCCTGCGTAAACCAAGGACGGTCCGTCGGGTCATAATCTTCACCGAGGTCCGCCTCTGGGTATATAAACATATCCTGGGTTTCTTTTTCTCCCATATATATGTTTAATATGTACGGGTTGGACAATTGAGTTTCTCCAAACTTGTCCAATATTTCCTCTCTATTTTCATTTGGTGCAGTTAATGCTTCATCCTCTGCATATCTATTTGCATTATGACTTATACTGTCAAACAGCGTGTCAAAGGAATCACTCATTGTATCCATCTGCTGCTCGACGTTGTCCGTCATCGCTTCTGTCGTATTATTCAAACTAAACCAATAGCTCGTACCCGCTACGACTACGCCTGTCAACAGAATAAATAACAAAAATGGAAATAGAAATTGCCTCTGTATTCCTTTTGTTAAAAAACCTCGTCTGCCTTTTTTGCTTTTCTTCAAATTAATGCCCCCTTTAATGTCTCTCCTTCTCTCTTTATCGGATGAAACGATCTATTATTTAAAGAATTTTCAATGTATTGTTATAAAACTTCTTTTCTGTAAGATGATGGTCATTGAAATAAACAATACAGCCAGTGCTAAATTGACTGCGCCTCCTGCAAGTCCAACCCACTGCACAGGATAATATTCGAGCAGCAGTCCACCGGCTAACATCGACAGTCCTAGTTGGATATTAGTAACAGATTCGAGCCAGCCAAATATTCGCCCCTGGTGACTTTGCTTCGTGCTTTTCATTATTTCTGTATCTAAACATGCTGCACTTATCCCTCCCGCCGCTGCTATTAAAGTAAAGATTACCACTGTCAGCCAAATGGTCGCAGCCTGGCTTGCCGCTATCTGCATCGACCCTTCAATGAATAGAGCAATAAGTGCATTGATTATCAGCTTATTCTTAAACAAATGAATGACAAAGAAACTGACCACAAGTCCTGTACCAAGGGCCCCATAGAGGAAACCGATGCCTATATCTCCATAATCAAATACCTCCGCCCCGTAGAAGCTGATCAACACGTTAAATACTCCATCAGTTACAGCTGTCAAACATTGAAGAATAACGACCATCCATAGAATCAAGGGAAGCTGCCGATGCCATCGGCTATGAGAAGTACGGTCTGTGTCAGAGATAAGCTCTTCCCGCAGATCCGGCATCTGACGTATAAACCAGGCGGATATTAGAAAGGTTATACCATTTATCAAAAAAGATATTTCAGCTCCTAGAAAGTAAGCCGCAGCTCCTCCTGTTATCGATCCTAAAATAAGAACGATCCCTGTGATCACTTGTTCTAACGCATTAACTTTGACTAATTGTTCCGGAGCTATAATTGCACCAATGGTACTTTTCCGTAAAGGCTGATAAAAAGCTTCCCCACATGCCAGGCCCATAACCCCAACGTAGATCATCCACAAATCCTGTTTTGAATCTACCAATAAGAACATCATTGCAAATGGAAAGCGAAGTATATCTGCAGCTATCATTAAAGTGCGTTTGTTGTAATGATCAGCCAGCCTGCCGCTTAAAGGAGAGAAAATCAAGAAAGGTAAGACTCTGAGCCCCATTACTGCCCCGACCAGTAAGCCTGAACCTGTTAACTCTAATAGCAATGCCAGAACGGCCACCTGACTAAAACGATCTCCTAACCCATTCACAATACCTGCTTTAAATAAATGACGGTAAGGGTGCCGCGTAGAAATAATGTTCATTCACACACCTACTTAGATATGTATCTAATTAACAAAGAAAAAAATAACCTGACAATCCGCCAGGCACTACCGTTTTACAACCACGGGCCACATTTCTTTAGGGTTGAGTTCATACTGGTTATTTTCTCTATACATAAATTGCTGCATAATCCATTCCCGCCTCATTGTGGCAAAATCATCATAGAACTGTTTCACATAATTGTTTACTTCCTTTTCACTATATACTTTCCCTGTTTCGAACCCCTGCACATAATAGGACAAGATTACAAGCTTCTTCTTTAACTGACCAGGCATCTGGCTAAGCGTTCCATCTTTACGTATAAAACTGCGTAAAATTTTCATCTGCTCAGTCTCAGTCATATAAAACTCTTTATCTTTCACTTCATCAACCCCCAGTCTTAGAATAGCTGTAGCCATAAAATCCAGCCTTTTTTCATCTAAATAAAAATAAATTGTATTCTTGTCTCTACGCGAGTAAAGCATACCTGTTTCTTTTAATTTTTTTAAGTGATGAGTAATGGTCGGAGCTCTTAAGCCAAGTTTATGGGCGATCGCCTGCCCGTGAAGCGGCCCATTTTTTAGAAGTGAAACTATCCGGATCCGTGTCGGATCCCCAATCGCTTTATAAAAACCAACCATTTTGTCTAATTGCATAAATAAAACCTCACTTAAATTTAATATGTATCTAATTAGATATTAATCTAAAATATAATGTATGTCAAAAATAAAACTGCCCTTTACGGACAGTTATCAACGCTTTAGTTTTCTAAGAAACTGAACGACCTCGTCATCTATAAATCCTTTCTCCAGCTCTCGCTCTTCGAAATTTTCAGTGTGAAGAAAAGCTGTCAGCCCTTTATAAAAACTTTCTTCATTTACTTGTGTTGACTCCAAATAACCAGCTCTATAAAGCCCCATAACAACGTCTTCTTTTAAAGAACCTTCTATTGGCTTAATGTTTTCAGGCCTGGGTTTAGCGAAGTAGAGCTGGTGTAAGTGATATATACGAAATAATTCTTCAATTGGTTCAGGATGATCATCTACCCGCAAATCAACATACACATCACTTAATCCCCCATACCCGCCATTTTCTTTCTCTACGTAAATGGCTGCAGACTGTTTGCCACGGCTGTCGCCTCCAGCTTCCTGTGCAGCTTGTAATGAGGCGAGCAGTCGATCAGCCAGCGTGCCATTACTTCCCTCGAATACCCTGCCCATCTCCGTTACTGTTTCTTCATTGACTAATATATTACCTTGCGCCGCATAGTTTGTTCCGGTTATTCCTCCTGCCCAATCATAGCAATTCTCACCGGTGAAAGTAGCTGCATTCCCCAGGGCATCTACTACACCTGCCTGACGCTCCGATGCATCCTTGTCATTAGCAATTAAGGCGTCTAGCGTCTGCTGAGCAGACTTCCCATTTCTTAAATAAGTTAACCCATCCGGCCCGTACGACGGATTTGCAAAAGCCTGCGTAGCTACGGCACCGACTCCAGCTTTTGCCCACGGAACGACTGACCCTACACCTAAAAACTTTGACTGAACAGCTACTCCTGCTTCTCCGGTTTCCGGATCAACAGCTGCTATAGAATATGTTGCTATGATCTCGTTCAAAATACATCCCTCCTAATTCGTTTACTTCGACAAAAACTAGCAAAAACCTCTAATAATAGAAAAGAGCCTGGGAGATGACAGAACTAAGCATAAAACAATCCGAACGATTCTATTAAAATCAGTTCGGATTGTTTATGATCAGGCTGCGGGATCTTTGACTCACGCTGTTCCCACAGAAGTCTACGCTAATAACCTGCGTTTATACTATTCAATTATTTATAATTTACTTTTGACATCATTGCTTTACTTATGTCCCGGCCTCTTGTATTAATATGAGGTAAACCAACTCCATTTCTGCAGGTGATACGTTATATAACGAAAGGTGGTTAACTCATCCTGATACTCTTCATATTCCACCGTATAATTTCCATCTTCATTTTCCCAGATCCTCGTAAAGAAATCATCGACTTCTGTAAATATTTCTTCATCCGGATCCCCCTTAATACGAACATCCGCTTCTAAATTCAAGTTTGCCAGATTCCGCCGGGTATAATTTCCTGATCCGCCGACAATAACGTTTTCTTCTTTACGGTCAATATAAAGCAGTTTAGGATGAAACTGTTCCATATTCACTTCGTACCATCTAAGATTTAAGTTCTCATTGCCCATCTGATTCATTTCTGCTGCTACAGGCAGGTTGGGCAGCCCTGACTTCTCATGACCAAATGATTGTTTATTCGGGTCCATAATAATGTTGACTACAGCCCCTCTGTCCGCTGCTTTATCAAGCTGATCTATAATATGACGGTCGGCTAAATAATACATACCGAGCCATACTTGATCACCTTCTTCCGCTTTTTTCAGTTCTTCAACTACAGCATTTTTAATTTTTTGTTCTGTAATATATTGAACTTCAAGGTTACCGCTTTCTTCTCCGAAATCACGGTCTTCATAGTCGGGGTAATCGGCTTCTCCTGAAAAATTCACCACCGCTTCTTCCGCTTCCAGCAAATCCTTGATAATCGGCCCCGTCATTTTAAAGGCTACATTCTCATGAAAACCGCTTTCATCATGAGGATTTGCCGTAGATACCATGGCCGCATCCTCTGTAATTAATACTTTTCTATGGTTGGCTTTTACGTTCAGCAGCTTTAAGTAAGAACGAAGCGTTACATCCGGAGCTTCTTTAGCAAATGGGTTGTCAATCCACCCTGTACCGCCCGTACCCATCCAGCTGAACATCACTCTCCAGATACTCGAGTAAACAGGATTGGAATCCCTCAGCCTATTTAAATCTGTTAAAACGACATCAATTTCATGATCTCTTAAACGGTCAATCTCTTCAGATTCATATGAACCATAAACTGTATTGATTTCATCTGTAATAAACACAACCTTTAAATCCTCATGCTTTTCTTTCTGTTCAATCAGGCGGTCCGTCAGCTCCTCCGCTATGTTTGGAAAATCTTCTTCTTCGTCACTGTATCCATTAAATAAAAACATATCAATAACAATAAAATCTTCTGCTTCAGAAATAGTTTCATACATTTCTTCAAAGATCTCCAGCTCATGGATAACTTCATTGTCATCATTCTCATAAGTCAAATCATTATAGAATTCGATATCCTCCACATTACGAAATTCTCCTTCATAAGCAACCCCTTCAGGGGGGATTTTCCAGGATGTATGATATGCAATCACAATTGATAGAAGGATTATAATAGCAATAAAGATCCAGAACCATTTCTTTTTATGTATTTTTTTAAGCTTTTTCATCTCTTACCCCCTCGTCACTATCCTATATGATTCACTAAAAAGGGGTCAATGAAACCAAAATCAATAAAAAAGATGCTCACGCCACGGGCGCATGAACATCATTTCTATCCATTATGCAGCTTTATGAGTAAGCAAAGCCGGCCGCTGAACAAACAGCAGACCTAATATAATTGAACAAAGAATAAAGGTTGGAAGCATATAGCCTCCATTGTAGGTCAATGAATACAGCCATACCGGTGTTCCTTCAGGAGCAAGAGAACCATAGAAAGCGATCCCTGCGACAAAATGACTGATGAAGCGCAGCGCACTCCCGATAAACACTCCGGCAACGATCCAGCCAACTATTTGTTTATTTTCCCGGGCTGCCGCAGCTTTCCACACCTGCTGTGCAAATATTCCAGATAATCCTATTACTCCAAAGGCTACAATATAATCGAGAAATGTTTGTACAGGCGTAACAATGTAAGCACCTAATAATAATTGATAAAAGCCGAGCAGGAGACCGGTAGTTATACCTCCCTTTATTCCCCAGCGAAAAGCCATTATGAATACAGGGACCATAGCAAATGAAACCGATCCACCCTGAGCCCACAGTTTAAAAGATAAAAACGGCAGCACATCTAATAGTATAGCTAAAGCAGAAAAAATCGCCGCTTCTACTAAGAACAAAACTTTATTATTTCTCAATTTGCATCTCCCCTTATTAAAAGACACAAAAAAAGCAATGCCAAAAGGGAAGCTTCCTGATGGAGGAATCCCGTGCATCGCCATCAAAAAAGCCACCATCCCTGCGCCAGTACTAACTGACAGGTTCGAAGGGTAAGAACATTATGTTCACTCTCAGCACAAAGGCTCCCCTTGAAGGCTTATATTCACGTTTGCTTTTCTTGCTATTTTTTAATTATAAAGGATAAATAAAATTATGACAAATTCCATTTTAAGGAACGATCGTTACAGGCAGATCCGCCGACTGCAGAACGTTATAACTGACACTTCCGAGAATGGCTCCCTTTACCCGGCCAACCCCTCTTGTGCCCATAACGATTAAATCAATGTCTTCGTTAGCAGCTTCCTCCAGGATGACTTGATCAGGTATTCCTAATCTCTTTCGAAATGTGTGCTCCACTTTGCTGTCTTCCAGAATTTCCTTCGCAGATTCAAAAGATTGTCGAGCCGCTTCCTCCTGATAATACTTTACCTGATTCTGACCGGCGAACTTGCGTATGTTTCTAGTATTATAATCAAACTGCACATTTAAGATAATCAACTGACCGCTCGACTCTTCTGCCAATTGTACAGCGTAATCTAATGCTCGTATTGAGCTGGGTGATGCATCATAAGGTACGAGAATTCTCTTATTCATAGTAACCCCCTCCTTATTTCTATTATACTGAATTTTCAATCATTATGAAAATTTGATTGGTCTAAAACCTTCACCAATGCTTTCCAGCTTGTTGTTGGAAACCATAGTATACCTCGAAAGCGTAGCCAATCCTTGCATGATTAATAGGAAAGGGCAATTGCCTAAGTGGCGGCAGCTATGATTTCTTTAACTTCAAATGTTGGAGGAACTATGAGCTGCAATGTCTACTTCCATCCAAGCTTTTCAAGTGGTGAATCTTATTAGTAAGAGTACAAGGTTACATTGTATTTGAATACATCACAAAGAACTCAAGACTGCGTTCTATTATAATATCAACATCTTCATCAAGAGTAGCTACATGATAACTGTTTTCAAGGTGAATGAGCTCTTTATGCTCTGATAACACTGTATCAAAAATCATTTCTGAATTATCAGGCGGTACTACATGATCCTCTTCTGACACAAAAATTAAAATCGGGCAGTGGATTTGAGCCAGCCGGTCATGTACTCCCCTCATCAGATTAATAAGATGTTTAATAGAAGCTACAGGCGTTTTACTATACGCCAGCTCCACAACCCCTTCCTTCTTAATGTCTGAACCTATCGCGGCTATGAAGCGATCATCAGTTGTTTCTGTAATATTCTCCATGGCTGGTATGTCTACAGCAGCATTTACAGCTATAACCCCGGCTATATTTTCGTGGGCTGCCGCAAAGTGCAGAGCTAAAGTACCACCCATTGATAAACCTGCTGTGAAAATTTTCGAACACCTTTGTGTTAACCATTGGTATGCTTCCTCAACAGATTCAATCCAATCTTCTGCAGTGGCTGCCTCCATATCCTCCGGAGCAGTCCCATGCCCTTTTAATCTGGGACATGCAATACTGTATCCCTCCTTACCATAAGCTTCTGCCAGCTTTCTCATACTTTGAGTAGTTCCCGTAAAACCGTGTAACACTAAAATGCCTACTTCATTTCCTTCAATATATATAGGTTCAGCTCCACGTAACACCTGGTGTTCTTCCATTGCTACAGCTCCTTCGTACCAATTATTTTTTTAAGGACTGTACGTTCTAATATAGACCATGGCAGCAGTCTTTTAAGCCATACATTCACTCTTACCCCTGGACCAATTGGATATCTGAGTCTTTTTAGTTCATCACGGCCGGCAAGGGTTGTCATTAGCTCAGCTACTTTACCTGGATCTTCATGCACTTCACGGTTTAACGCTTTCCATAGCCCCTTGGTGTATTCATGATAAGGTGAATGAGGATCATATACGGCTTGAGGCAGTTCGAGACCTGAGGACCAAATATTTGTCTCATAGGAGCCTGGCTCTACCAGGGCCACATCAATCCCAAACGGTTTCACTTCAAATCTAAGACTTTCTGTCAGCCCTTCCAATGCATGCTTTGAGCTTACATATGCAGAGAGACCAGGAAACCCAATGAGTCCGCTGACGCTGCTTACATTTATAATTTTTCCCTGGCGCTGCTCTCTCATCTTAGGAAGCACAGCCTGAGTAACCTGTATCACCCCAAACACATTGGTTTCAAACTGGCGCCGGTAATCCTTTATCGGTACTTGTTCAAAGAACCCACCGACTGCATATCCAGCATTATTCACAAGTACATCGACTCGATTTAATTGGTTTACTTGCTCTCTAAAAAAAGACAGAGATTCTTCTTTAGTAACGTCTAAAGGCCAGACAGCAATATTCTCAGCTGTCTGTTCTTTGAGACCAGCTTGTTTAAATACATTCATTTTGTTCGGATTGCGTATTGCAGCAATGACATTCATGTTCTTTTGAGCACATTTGATGGCCGTATAGTAGCCAAAGCCGCTGGAGGCTCCGGTGACAATGACCGTCGGTTTCATTTCTCCCACTCCGTTTCTTAAAAATAACTACGCTGTTCATAGGTCCATACCCTTTTTTTATAAGCTTCTAATCCATGAAAATTACATTTGCCCTGTAGACGAATGCCCTTCCATAACAAACGCCCGCTCATAGAGTAATGTTATAAGTGAAAAGGTGGTGAATGATGTGAACTATTATGGAGGATATGGATGTGGGTATCCAAGGAGACGCAATGCCGGCGGTTTCGCCCTTATCGTCGTATTGTTCATTCTGCTGATCATTGTTGGTGCTTCGGTTTATAAATAATCTTCTGTCTTATAGACCAGGTCAAGTTCACCCCCTGGTCTTTTATTTACACTTTGACGGCTGATCTCCCTTTTACTACAATAAGAAAGATTGATATTGAGAAAGAGGGAACCGCAATGCCCGTAATAGAAATTGGCCATGATGTTGTGTATTACCATTTTAATAGAGAAAACGATATTAAATTTATTAAAATTTACTTAGATGATTTAAACGGTATCGTTGTCACAGCACCCTGTAACAAGTCCCGGCATGATGCAGAACTCTTTTTAAAGAAGAAAGCAGACTGGATTAATGAAAAATGGACCAAGCTTCATCATGATTTATACCAGTTAAGTTTCAGCAGCATAATGTACTTAGGTCGAAGATACAAAGTTATACCTTTAGAAATTACTGACCAATCGTCATCTTCATTTATATTCAGTAAAGGAAAATTCATTTTTTCCTATTCAAAGCATCTGGAGGCTGATGAACGTGAAGATTTGTATAAAAGAAAAACGGCGGAATGGCTGAAAAAGAAGTCTGAACAAAGATTTAAGCAGCTTTCTGCTGTCAGCTCAGCGGATGATTACAGGCTTGGAAGGAAGGACAGAGGATCCATTCACTTAAACTGGAGGCTGGTTAAAAGATCAAAAAAACATATACAAACTGTTATCGATGATTTAAAAAACGAAAAAACTTATTAAAAAACGTGTAGAGTATATTTTCTCTACACGTTTTCTAATACTTTTTCCTCTTATATAAACAACAATAGACTAATGGCCATGACCGCCATTCCGGCGACTACTCCATATATAGACAAATGAGCTTCTCCATATTTGCGTGATGCCGGCAGTAATTCATCAAGTGAGATAAATACCATGATCCCCGCAACACCAGCAAATAAAACTCCGAACATAACATCGTTTAGGAAAGGCATTAATATTAAATAGGCCACTACGGCTCCTACAGGCTCCGATAACCCGGATAAAAAGGATAAATTAAAAGCCTTCTTCTTGTCTCCCGTCGCAAAGTAAATAGGTACAGATACCGCAATTCCTTCAGGGATATTATGAATGGCTATAGCCACAGCAATGGCAATTCCAAGCGATGGATCCTGAAGGGCTGAAGTGAATGTAGCAATCCCTTCAGGAAAGTTGTGAATTGCAATAGCTAAAGCCGTAAATGTTCCCATCTTCAATAACTGTTTGTCTTTAACTTCTGAAGCTGGTTTAGACATTTCTTCCACTTTTTTCGGTTCATGTGGATTCCCCTGCTGAGGTATTGCTTTATCGATAAGTGCAATTACGAGCATGCCCCCAAAAAAACTGGCAACATTGATCCAGTTCCCTAAACCTTCTCCTAAAGCGCTGACCAGTGACTCCTGTGCTTTGAAGAAGATTTCTACCATTGACACATAAATCATTACACCAGCTGAGAAACCTAAGGCAACTGATAAAAACCTTGTATTCGTCGTAGAAGCGAAAAAGGCAACGACACTTCCGATTCCTGTAGCTAATCCGGCCATCAACGTTAAACCAAAGGCCAACAATACATTTTCCATTCTTTCTCTCTCCTTCTCGCATTTCTCTGTCTAACCATAGTCTAATTTACATCTTTCCTTAACGCAACTTTTTTTGTTTTAGTTATATTTTATGTGCACAGGGAAGTTTTGACCCATAAAAAAAGACTTTATGTTCGAATAATACATTCGAACATAAAGTCTTTGGTGCTAGTCTACTTCCTCACCTTCACCTGACAAAATCATCATCTGGTCATTTTCATAGCCCAGCGTATAATCCAAATTATACTTTTTTATTTCAACTTCCCCTTCTGCCGTTTCTTCTGAAGTTATGACGCAGCTGACTTTTACTTCCTCTCCATCCGGGTCAGCGACTATGTTATCCACCGATACAGACAGCGTATTAGAATACCCTTCCCTGAATTCTTCAAAGCTTTTTTCTTCCTGCCACGAGCTTGAAAGTAATGAGTAAGCTGTCACAAAATCTCCTTGATTTACACTGTCATAGAAATACTGAATAATATACGTCGCCTGATCAGCGTCGGTCTGTTCATTTAAAGCTTCTGATCCTGCCGTTAATTCTGGGTATTCCGGAAGATCTTTCATCGGAGATTTAGACCATTGCTGCACCATAGGCATAACATCAAGAACAGGAATACTGAACCCAATCGATTCATCGCCCAGCTTGGCCGAATTAATCCCGATAACCTCTCCTGTTTCCCCATTAATAAGCGGACCGCCGCTATTACCGGGAGAAATGGGAGCTGAAATTTGAAATACATTTTCGTATGTGAATGGATCCAGTTCAAAGTTACGATCAAGACCGCTGATTTCTCCCCTTGTTACCGTGTTCTGCAGGCCCAGAGGGCTTCCTAATGCCAGCACCTCTGTTAAAAGCTCGGTATCTTCGTCTTCAGTAACAGGCAGATAATCATGCTCCGCCTCAGCTAAATCCGGCACTCTTACTAACGCAACGTCCGAGCTCCGACTTGCTCCAATGACCTGCCCCTCCATTTCTTTAGAGTCAACATTTATCACTTTAACATCTTCTGTGTTAGCTACGACATGAGCATTCGTAATGACATCGCCTTGATCGTTATAAAGAAATCCTGATCCAATCGTTCCATTGTCGAGCTCAATCTGCACCACAGATTTCTGAGATTCATAAATAATTTCCTGTGTATTCTTCGTAACATTGCCTTCATCCTCCTCTGGCACAGGCTTATCCAGAATCGAGCTTGCTTCAAGCTCAGAAGGGACCTTTTGCTGTATAAAATAAAACGCTAAAACCCCAACTGCCAGGACTAGTACAGTTAAAATTGCACTAGTCAGCCATGCACGCTTCATGGTGTTCCTCCTATTCTACAAACCACTGAACATTCGTTACCTCAACTGAAATATCTTCTTCTTTTTCATAATCATAGTAAATTTGTTCGAATTTCCCTTTATCTTCCGGATTTAAATACATTGGATATACTTGTGCAGTGTCTGTTTCCAGCACCTCATCATCTTTATCGAGGATATCGTAGGTTACTTCTATCGAGCTGATGATACTGGTAGCTTCACTTTGTACTTCTCCGTCAATTGTCACGTCCCCGAATTCATCTTTATAGGCTTCAATATCGAGAACATTGACTGCTTCTCTTCTATTTTTCATCTCTTCAAGTGCCTGTTGTTCCATAGCTTGTTCCATTCGTTCTCTTTTTTCTTGTTCAAAAGCCTGCTTCTCCTGCTCTACACGTTCTTTTAACTGCAGGAGTTTCTCGTGATTAATAACATACTGCAGCCCTTCATCAACAGCTGCTATGGCCTCGTTGTATTGTTTTTCATTAATTTTATCTTCAGCCTTCTTGGTGCTTATGGATACAATCTTTTCCGTGATCTTCTCTCTCGCTCTGGCTGCTTCTTCTAAGTCAAGGCCTGAGAGCGTGTTTAGTTTATCAGCTAATTCATCCACCTTCGTTAACTCTTTCACTTCATTGTTAATCTTCCCTACCGTAATCCTTGAATCCAGCTGATTTAGCTTGGGAGTCAGCGTTACAACAAGTTGATTTTCATTATCTATCATTTCTTTGTTAACTTTTGCTAATTGTTCGAGCGCCTTATCGAGCTCATTTTCTTCAATAGAAGATTCGACACTATCCAAATCCTCCTGCATTTTTTGTACATCGTGTACGGTGGATAGACTTCTTTCCAGCCCCTGATAGTCCGGCCGTTGTTCTGCTGCCTCAGCGAGACGCTTCTCTGCTTCATTATAATGTCCTTCTAAAGCCATTTTTTCAGCTTCTTCTTTTTCTTTTAAAACTGAATGATTCACCTGCACAGAGTGATTATAATATAGAACTAAAACCGCAGTGAGTATGATTAACACAGTCGCGGGCATTATGTAGACTAATTTTTTCTTTCTATTATATAGAGAAGAAGTATTTTCACTTCCTAGTTCATCTAGTTCTTCTTCCATTAATTTTTCACCACAATGGGAGCAAAAACGGGAGCCCGAATTATTTTCACTTCCACATTCACGACAAACGACCAAGGGCCCGTCCTCCTTCAATATTTAATTAAATCGATTTACAACTGCCCTCCATTATATCACGATTTATGAATGAACAGAGACTGGAAATGAATGATTTTTTCCTTTACCTATGTAAACGCACGGCCAGTTGAAAGAACGATGCATAAAATAGTAAAAAACGAGGAGAGGAGCGTTCACTAAATGAAAGAGCGATTAAATCATAAGAAGGAACAAAATGCTTCGCGTCCAAAACGAAAAACCTGCTGTGGAAAAAAACGAGCTAATAAAGGATCTTAATACAAATTTAAAGGCCGCACTTATTATGAGTGCGGCCTTTCTCGTGTGTGTAATTTTATCCTGCTTGATTACTTTTAACTGTGTCCGGCTCTTTGTCTTTTCCAATCAGCCGGTTTGCAATGGTAGTAATGGCGCCATCTCCTGTAACATTTGTCGCTGTACCAAAACTATCCTGAGCTAAATATAATGCGATCATAAGTGAAACCATGACAGAACTGAACCCAAGCATGCTTTCCAATAATCCAACAGCCGCCATCACAGCCCCGCCAGGTACTCCCGGAGCAGCAATCATCGTGACTCCCAGCATGAGAATAAAAGGAAACACATCCATGAAGCTGCTCACCTGACCCTGCATGTAAAGCACAGCCATGGCACAGCTCGTTATAGTAATCGTACTCCCAGCCAGATGAACATTCGCTAATAAAGGTACAGAGAAATCAGCCACTTTTTCCTTTACCCCAATGGATTTTGTTTGTTTAAGGGTAACAGGAATCGTTGCCGCTGACGACTGTGTGCCGAGAGCAGTAAAGTAAGCCGGAGACAGCTTTTTCAATAACGTCAAGGGATTAGCCTGGTGAAGAGAGCCGGCGATGCAGTATACCGCGACTAGATAAAGCAGATGCAGAATAATAATCATTACAAAAACTTTAGCAAAAACATTAAGGATAGTCGCAACTTGTCCAGCATAAGCCATGTTGGCAAAAATCCCAAAAATATGAAATGGAAGCAGCGGAATAATGATGTTCTCAATCACCTTATGAATGATCGAACGAAATTCCGACATTACAGAGTATAAAGTATCTCCTTTGACGGAAGTCATTCCTACTCCTAATAAAAAAGACAAAATTAATGCAGCCATAACATCCATGACCGGTGTCATATCTACTGTAAATGAAGCTTCTATTAAAGACTCTTCAGGATTCTCCAATTCGCCAGCGTTTTGCCGGCTCAAAATCACTGGATATAAACCACGGGCCGCCAGGTAAGCGGCAATTCCTGCCAATATAGTTGACAAATAAGCAAGCCCCGCCGTCATCCCGAGCATTTTACCTGCACCTTTACCAATTGAAGCTATACCAGGAGCGATAAATCCAATAATAATCAGCGGAATCACAAAGCTTAAGAAATTATCGAATACTCCAGTAAAGGTAGCAAATAATTCAATGACGCCTTCTGGAACAAAAGAACCCGCAAAAATACCTAAAATAATAGCTGAAATAATTCTAACAAGCAAAGGTATTCGATTCATTTTCTCTCTTCCTTCCTCAGTTCTGTTTAATCAATTAAAGTAATACAGAAATAATCTTTAACAACATTAACGCATCCTATCAGCTTTGTGAAGGAAAAATTCTTATGAAAGCCCTTTACTGATTAATAAATTTTTTCCAATAGTACGCTTAAATAATAGAAGAGACTTTTTGATTATTTTTTCGTCATGCAAATGTAACACTTTTGTAGTGCTTTTGTATTTGTTTCACTGCAGTTTCCCCTGTTATACTCCTAAGAGTAGATTAAGAAAGGGGTCAAAAGTCTTGAAAAAAGCAGTTATCCTTTTATCATTTATTTCCTTATATACTTTTGCCATTATTGGATTTAATCCCGATACATCACAAGCTGACGAAAATAATGAAGCAGTAAAAGCAATCACTTTAGGTGAGAAAACAGCAGACCACAAAAGGTTTGCAAATGTGGAAGATGAAGAGACAAACAATAAATCGGAAGATATTGAAAAAACAGTGAAGGTGGAAGCCACTGCCTACACCGCGTTTTGTGAAGGGTGCAGCGGAATTACTAAAACCGGTCTCGACTTAAGAGAGGATCCAGAACAAAAAGTAATTGCCGTGGATCCAGAAGTCATCCCGCTGGGCTCTAAAGTTCGTGTGCCAGGGTATGGGGAAGCCATTGCCGGAGATACGGGAGGAGCGATTCAAGGTCACCGGATTGATCTATTTATGGAAGAAAACGGAGATGCCATGGATTACGGCAGGAAGCAAATCGAAGTTGAAATTATAGAATCATAAGAAAAGGTCAGTCCGTTGATAAGGACTGACCTTTTTTCTATTCTCTTGAAAACCGGGTGCGGTAAGCCCGCTTATCCAGATAAAAGCTTTCTACACTTGAAGTGTGGACGGCAACACCTTCCTCGAGGAACCACCAATCGCCCCGGTCAAGCTGTTTAACAATAAACTCCATTGTTTCGCGCTCATCCATCTCTTCACTTAAATCAAGATCATGAGTTACGACACGTTTACTGTCGAGTAAAAAAATGACATGCCATTCCTTTTTCTTTGCTCCCATTATTATCACCTTCCTTTATGTAGTCGTAATTTTCAATTCCCTGTTTAATTGTGGACTAACCTTACAATTTTAAATTTGTTTCAACTTTTATAGTTTGTCATTTATCATGAGCTCTATGTATTTACAAATTCTAAAAAATACTTTATCATATACAAAGCTAAAACTTAGTAACCCCATAGGAATTAGGAGGGAATCAAATGGCACAGTCAGCTCAGATTAAAGATTTAAACCAACGTGCTTCTACTGTTGTAAGCAAGCTTGATCCAGTACAAAAGCCATTTGTCTGGCTTGGAATTATAGCTTCAATCATATTATTTATATCCATTATAAGTGCAACTACTTTTACTCAAGGGATATTGTTCATAATAGGTATAGCCTTTGGACTAGCCCTGTTACATGCCCGGTTCGGTTTTACTTCTGCCTTCAGACGCTTATTATCAGTTGGTAATGTTCAAGGGCTGCAGGCTCACATGATTATGCTGGCCGTTGCTTCAGTCCTTTTTGCCGTGATTTTTGCAGCAGACTTTAGTTTTACAGGGGCTGCCCCGAGTGGAAATGTATCTCCAGTCGGTATTAGTATCCTGGTAGGTTCATTCTTGTTCGGTATCGGTATGCAGCTGGGGTCAGGTTGTGCTTCAGGAACGCTTTACAGTGTAGGCGGCGGTAAATCTTCCATGATTATAACACTGATCAGCTTTATCGCAGGCTCTGTTATTGGAGCGTATCACATCGGATTTTGGCAGGATACTCCTGCGCTTCCGCCTATTTCCTTAACAGAATCCACTGGGTTAGGCAACTTTGGCGGCCTGATTGTACAGCTTTTTATCTTTGCAGGAATATATGCTCTCACCCTCAAATTTGCCCGTAAAAAGAACCCGCCTCAAATGGCACCATTAAAAACTACCACAGGGCTGAAAAGAATCTGGCGGGGTTCATGGCCGCTTATTACTGCCGCCATAGTGTTAGCCGTTCTTAATGCAATTACATTAGCTGTAAAAGGAAGTCCGTGGGGGATCACCTCGGCTTTTGCATTATGGGGGTCTAAATTTATTCAATTATTTGGAATTGATGTAGCAAGCTGGCAGTATTGGCAGGACGACAGTGCTCCATTAACTGAAACTGTACTTGCTGACGGTACCAGCGTTATGAACTTTGGTATTCTTTTAGGTGCATTTATTGCTGCAGCATTCCAGGGTAACTTTAAACCAGGTCGAATCAAACCTGGTATTGCAGCGGCTTCTGTAATAGGCGGCCTTCTTATGGGATACGGTGCTCGACTGGCTTATGGCTGTAATATCGGAGCATACTTCAGCGGCATTGCATCTTTCAGCCTTCATGGCTGGGTATGGATGATCATGGCTCTCGGCGGGTCCTTCCTCGCTTTATATATGCGTCCAATATTTGGTTTATCTAATCCAAATCCTAAAGATTCAATGTGCTAAGAAGTATAAGTTTAGAACCAGGTTATTTAAATACCTCAGTAAACGAAAATAAGCGCCGGGCACAATGTGTCCGGCGCTTATTTTCGTTTAGATCATTTTTACATGAATCTTTCGTGAACGGGGGCCATCAAACTCACAGAAATATATGCCCTGCCACGTTCCAAGTACTAATTCACCATCTTCAATAATTATCGTTTGAGCATGACCGACGGTGCTGGTCTTCATGTGAGCGGCTGTATTGCCTTCCATGTGGCGGTCTTCCGGATGGTCCCATGGAAACAGTTCACGAAATCTGCGGAGCATATCTGTTTTCACATCAGGATCTGCATTCTCATTCACCGTAATCCCAGCTGTCGTATGTGCTGAAGATACGACCACAACACCGTTCTTCACTCCTTGTTCTTTAATCCAGCTCATGATCTGATCTGTAACATCAATCATTTCGTCATGATGGTTCGTCTTAACGGGTAACGTTGTAAACATAAGTCATCTCCTTTGTCGTTACACTTGAGAAGCTGCATAGTCTTTTAACTTTTCATAAACATCAATTTCATGCTGGTGGGTTGTGGACGTAATCCACTCCCATTGTTTTTCATCAAGATCAATATCTACGGATGCAGTATATACATTTGTTGCATTCCCCCTCAGCTGAATCGTATAACGTCGATCTGCTTTTTCTACAACACAATTTACAAGTCCGCCTTTATTAATAACAACGATCGGAACATCAATCTCATTCTGTCCTAATATAGTGGAGACAAGGGTGGAAGCTGACATCGCTGTACCGCAGGCATTTGTTAATCCGACACCCCGCTCATATGTCTGCACAAATATTTTATTTTTTTCAAGGATCTGGACGAAGCTGACGTTTACCCCTCTAGGAAAAACAGCAGGGAGCTGGTTAGCTTTCTTTCCAACTGCCTCCAGCAGTTCTTGATCCACTTCGTCAACAATTGTGACAATATGCGGGTTAGGTACGCTTAAGGCTGTAAATGTAAGACTATTAGATAGTTCAGGAATAACTTCATCAAGTGCTTCACTTTTTTCAAAGTTCATCGGCAGAGATTCTACTTCAAATGAAACAGGCTCAATGGCTACTGAAAAGGTTGCAATCCCCGAGTGAATCTCTTCTACCTGTTCGACTGCCAATACAGCTTTCTCTGTTTCAATGTTCACCTTAGACTCTTCTACTTGTTCAATAACGTGACGGGCCACACAGCGCAGCCCATTTCCGCACATCTCTGCTTCTGTACCATCTGAATTAAACATCCTCATTCTTGCCTTTGCGGCTTCACTCTTCATCACAAACAGGATGCCGTCTGATCCTACTCCTTCTGCACGATTACATAATAATATTGATAGATCTCTTCGTTCATCTTCGGAAAAGCTATAATTGTTGTTAATTTCATCAATTAAGATAAAATCATTTCCGGATCCATGACATTTAATAAATTCGATCATGTTTTCTTTCTCCCCCAGTTTTTTTTAACACCATCATAGCATATTCTATAAAATTATACAGAACGCCGCTTCATCAGCCATAGAAAATAAGGCGCACCGATGAGAGCTACGAGTATACCTGAAGGAATTTCATTTGGAGCGAGCAGCGTACGACTGAACAAATCAGCTACGACTAATAGAAAACCTCCAATAAGCATAGTGACAGGCAGCAGCTTCTGATTTGCGCTCCCAACGAGCAGTCTCGAAAAGTGAGGAGCAATGAGTCCGACAAATCCAATTGAACCCACTGCTGCTACGCTGCAGGCAGCAAGCAGTGTAGCTAATAGAGCCATCTGAAACCGTACAGAAATCACACCGAGCCCTAACCCTTTCGCTGCATCATCCCCTAAAGAAAGCACATCTAAATTCTTAATATGCACTGCCAGGAGAGGAATGAATAACAAGACTGGCCAAAGGAGGAATTTAAGAATTTCTGACCAGCCTTTGGCATAAGTGGTGCCAGACAGCCACGTAAGTGCGGATGCCACTCCTAGTTCTGCCTGCACCACCATGATCTGAATAAAGGCAGATCCAAATGCAGAAACCCCAATCCCAAGCAGTGCTAACGTCGTCGGATGGAATTCAGCTTTTGCCCCTAACGCCATGATTATGATAAAGAAAACGAACGCTCCAATCATAGCACCAATCGGCACCCAGAAGGTGGAGACACTAAAGAAGTAAATGGTCGTTAATGCCCCGACCCCGGCTCCAGAAGTAATTCCTATAACGGACGGGTCAGCTAATGGGTTTCTAAGCACACCTTGAAAGATGAGTCCGCTCACAGCCAATACCGCTCCAGCTAAAAGAGCTACTAGAGAACGTGGTAAACGGAGCTCTAAAATATAGTTACGCATAAACTCATTTGTTAGTCCCATTAATGCCTCATACGTAGCAATAGGTTCGAATCCATAATTTCCAGAGGACATACTGACAGCAACGGTAATTATAATGACGAACAGCATGATAGGGATAAATTTTTTCAACGGTAGATTTAACGCTGATCTCCCCGCCATTACCGATCCCGTTTCCTTTGAGTTCCCCTCCTGCTTCATACGTAATACAAGCCAGATCAGCCAGGGCGAACCGACTAACGCTGTAATAGCCCCTACTGGAAGCTCTGAGAATGAAGGATCAATGATTCTGGCCATAACATCAGCAAATAACAGTACATTCGCTCCCCATATAAACGAACCCGTGATCAGAAGTTTATGTGTGCGGTATCCTATAAGCTTCACAATATGAGGCGCGACAAGTCCTACAAATCCAATCGGTCCGACAACACTGACCGTAACAGATGTTAAAAGAACAGCAGCTAAGAGGGTAATAAGTTTAACGGACCGTACATTTTGTCCAAGGGCAGAAGCTACCTCATCCCCCAATGTTAAAGTATCCAGCTTCCTTGAATAAATCATCAGAATCAGGAAGGACGCCGCTATGAAAGGGAGTGAGAATTGCACGCCACCCCAGTCATTTTGAACAAGAGTACCTGACCCCCATAAGAATAAACCTTGTGTTTCATTTTCATAAAAAATCTGCAGTAAAGATGTAAGAGATGAAAACAAGAAAGTGACAATCATCCCAGCGAGTACCATACGAACCGGCGTGGCGTCACCAGCCCCGGAAAGAACATATACAAATAAAAATGTTAGTAAACCTCCAGCAAAAGCAGTAATAACACCATTGGCTGCCATCGCAAAAGGAAAGAATATAGTGGTTACAATCACGGCAAAGTATGTTCCTGAATGAATCCCAAGCGTACTTGCTGAAGAAAGCGGATTTCTTGTAACCGTCTGCAGGATCACCCCTGAGACCGCCAGCCCTCCCCCGGCAAGAATCCCCATAACAGCACGGGGAAGACGCATGACGCGTACCGTGTGATGCTCTATCGTATCCATCGGATTAATAATCGATTGGACAACTGTTGACAGGGGAAGCGAAACATTCCCTTGATTAATATGTATAAAAATCAACAAACATAATAAGACGCTCCCACCTCCAAAGGTGAGAGCTCCTATTAGAAATTTTTTAAAAGCTGCATTCATCACGTTTCACGACCTTTTACTCGTCCTCATCTTCCTTTTCAACAATCGAATCAACAACTTGTTCAGCTAAAACTTCTGCAGATAGAGGTCCTCCAAATGTCCACGTACTTCCAGGCATTTGATACAAACGATCCTCCTGAACAAAATCCAAATCTTCCCAGACAGGATTTCCATCTAATTCTTCGTTAAAGATATTATCTTCATCCTGTACTATATAGAAAAAGTTAGAATCTTGATAGTTTTGAAGAGATTCGACAGTTGTTTCAGTGTAACCATATAATTCCAGTTCTTCAGACTCATAATCATTATTCATACCTAGTTCATCCATGACGTTTGCTACCATTGAATTATCGGTAAATAAACGGAGGGTCGGTGTATTTTGAGCAGTAAAAGCCTGAGTCATTACATAGTTCATATCTTCTTGACCAGCTTCTTCTAAACGGGCTCTCTGATCTTCAAAAGTCTGCTCCATGTCGTTTACAGCCTCGTCCGCTTCCTCTTCACGATCTACTGCTTCTGCAATTGTATCAAACTCATCAAGCATACTGTCAAACTGGTTCTCTGCACTCTCCTCAGAATAAGGTGCAAACATTAAAGTGGGTGCAATTTCTTCTAGATCTTCAGCAATTTCTTCATGCCGGAAATCCACACCGATTATTAAATCTGGCTCCAGTCGGGAAATAGCTTCCAGACTTGGTTCTTGACGGGTTCCTACATCCTCAACCTCTTCACTAAACGGCTGACCTACGTCAACCCAATCCCCATATGAATCCAGGTCTGCAACTCCTGAAGGCTCCATGCCTAGTGCTTGTAACTCTTCAGCGTAAGACCATTCAAGGACAACTACATTTTCCGGGGTTCCCTCAATTGTCTTTTCGCCGGTTGCATCCTCAACTGTGACAGAACGCGATTCTTCACCGGAAGAATCTCCCTCTCCGGATTCTTCTTCATTTTCACCACTGCAGGCTGCTAATAACGCCGTAAATAAAATAAGTACTAATAAGAAAAACTTCTTCATCTATTCTCTCCCTTTCTTTTAATTTGTGGATTCTTTATAATTTCGTTTTATTATGTACACTATATAAAGAAACAAACCACTCAAATGATAAAGGTTCTCACTCGTAACTTTTATGATACTTATCAACCGACCAAATGTCAATGAAAACTTTTCTCAATTAGATGGTATACTACTTAATATTAATACCTGGTAATAAATCTCCATTGACTTCACTAATGTGGGGTTGCTACCATGAACATAGAAAGACATTTGCAAGCTCTAGGATATAATGGAAGGAGATCATTATGGAAGACTTACATTCATACGGTTGGTACGCTAAGCGTGTGGCTAAATATATGCCCAAAGGTGTTTTTAAACCCGTTCCTAAACGGTTATGGGGCGGACTTGCTTACTTAACTATAGTAGTAGTTGGTTTACTGTTAATCAGCCTGCTGGACTGGCACCCTTTATTTTATTTACCAATTTCCATAGTTCTCGGAGCGAGCTTTGCCGGTATGGGTTTCTTAGGGCACGAAATTCTTCACGGTACTGTTGTAAAGAAGGCTTGGATTCGTGATCTGCTAGGCGCTGTTGCTTTCTGGCCTCTTAGTACAGGCCCTAAACTATGGCGGAAGTGGCATAACCTTAACCACCATATTCACACCCAGCATGAAGAGAATGACCCTGATTCATGGCCGACTCTTGAACGATTAGCCAAGTCCAGGTTTTTCCGGTGGGTTTACAGGCTGCCTATGTTTATACGCTCTTTTTTTGCGTTTGCATCGCTTGCTGTACAGTTCACGGCCCACTCCTTAAAAATGTTTTTTGCCTATATAAAGGATTTCAAACCGAAGAAGCAGCCTGAAGTTTGGCTTCAGATGATTCTTCCATGGGCAAGCTGGATTGGACTTTTACTTCTCATTGGATGGGAGAAGTGGCTTTTTGCCTTCTTTATTCCATTATTGATTGCGAACTTAATTGTCATGGGATATATATCGACGAATCACCGTTTAAACCCGCTGGTTCCGGTGAATGATCCACTGGCAAATAGTTTAACTGTCACCGTACCTAAGTGGGTGGATTATATTCACTTTAATTTTTCACACCATACCGAGCACCACCTTTTTCCCGGAATGAGCTCCAAGCACTACCCCCTGGTGAAACAGAAAATTAAAGAACTTTGGCCGGAACGTTATCATGAAATGCCTATGAGTCAGGCTTTGCTTGCATTATGGAAAACACCTAGAGTATATTTCGACAACCGGGAACTGGTTGATCCGAATCAAGGTCACTTATATGGTTCACTTGGTAACGGATTAGACGTAGAAAATGTAGACTATAAAAAAATGAAATAATGGCGGCACTCCTCTTATCCCCAGTTAGCTGATGGATAAGAGGAGTTTCTTTATGTCCATTAAGCTGCTTCATAACCCGCAGCCAAGTTGTAAGCATTGTGATTGACAAGCAGCAAAATGTCTTGAGAAAATATGTGTTCCCTTTCACATAGACGTGAGGGGCGATGCCGCATTTTCAAAGCAAATTTATTCACAGTACACTGCTTATAAATACCTGGTGGACTGAAAAAAAGAACGTCAACCGTTTCAGATTGACGTTCCATTCCTCATTTCTTATACCATTACCATTCTTTTTGTTAATGCTAGCTGTTGAACGTGTGGCAGTCTGGAAACATCCATGTTTCCTCCACTAACGACAACACCGCATTTCTTCCCGGCTAAAGCTGGCTTCTGGGCTAAAACAGCTGCAAGCGCAGTAGCCCCTGCCCCTTCCACGAGAGTCTTCTCACGTTCGAGCAGCTTTAAGATCGAATTTGCAATTTGCTGCTCTTCCACAGTCACAATTTCATCGACGTATTTCCGGATATAATGGAAAGTCTTCGTCCCATGCTGCTTAACTGCAATTCCATCAGCAATCGTTGACACAGAAGTCAGTTTCTTCGGACCACATTTATAAAACGAGTTATAAGTGGAAGGTGCTTTCTCTGATTGTACACCTACGACTTTAATGTCCGGTTTTAACTGCTTGGCTGCATAAGCAATACCAGCAATGAGACCTCCGCCGCCAATCGGGACGACCAACGTATCAAGATCGGGCTGTTCCTGCAGCATTTCTACCGCTACAGTAGCCTGCCCGGCCATGACATCTACATCATCAAATGGATGAATAAATGTGGCGCCGCAGCGTTTTTGCTCTTCCATCGCAGCGGCATACGCTTCTTGAAAAGATTCTCCGGTCAGGATCGTTTTCGCTCCATAAGCTTCTGTTGCATGTACTTTAGCTTGAGGGGTCCCCTCCGGCATAAAGATTTGAGCAGGAATGCCCCGCTTTGCTGCAGCAAGTGCTACACCTTGAGCATGGTTTCCTGCCGAGGCAGCAATGACTCCGCATTCGGCTTCTTCATTCGTCAGCTGGGAGACTTTAAAAGAAGCTCCTCTAACTTTAAATGCACCTGTCTTCTGCTGATTCTCCATCTTCAGATACACCTGCTGACCCGTGTACTGATTAAATGTTTCAGAGGTTTTAAACGGTGTTTGATGAACCACATCGTTTAATTGTTCTTTGGCTTCAAAGACTTTAGCTAGCGTTAAGAAATTCCCAACGTCTTCACTCCTTGTTTTAATTATTTGGCTTTCTCTGTTTCATACTGATCAATGGCGTCAGCATAATTCAACGTAACAGATATTTCGTCCCAGCCATTTAACAACATATCTTTATGATAAGGTTGAATATCAAATGCTGATACTAAACCATGATCACTTTTTATTTGTTGATTGACGAGATCAACACTGAGAGTTACTTTTTCATCCTTTGCCCGTTCCAGAAGATGATTTACTTCATGTCGAGGCAGCATAATCGGAAGAATACCATTTTTAAAGCAGTTATTATAAAAAATATCTGCAAAGCTGGTTGCGATGACAACTTTAAATCCGAAATCCTGAATCGCCCAGGGTGCGTGTTCCCTGGAAGATCCGCACCCGAAATTCTCACCACCTACCAGAACAGTTGCATCCTTATACATCGGATTGTTCAAGGAGAAATCATCCCGCTTTGAACCATCATCGTTAAAACGCCAGTTATAAAATAGAAACTGGCCAAATCCCTGACGTTCAATTCGTTTTAGAAATTGCTTTGGTATAATTTGATCGGTATCTACATTTGATCGATCAAGCGGGTAAATCAACCCAGTATGCTGTTTAATAGGTTCCATCGATTACCCTCCTACTGTCGCGCCAAATTTTCTTACATCTACAAAGGACCCTTCAAGCGCTGCTGCTGCCGCCATTTCAGGACTCACCAGATGTGTTCGTGCTCCATTACCCTGCCTGCCTTCAAAGTTTCGGTTGGAAGTAGAAGCACAACGTTCACCTGGTGGGACAATGTCATCGTTCATGGCCAGACACATACTGCAGCCTGCTTCTCTCCATTCGAACCCTGCTGTAAGGAAAATCGTATCCAGACCTTCAGCTTCTGCCTGCTGTTTCACGGAGAATGAACCTGGTACTACCATGGCTCTTACTCCTTCGTGAACCTTACCGCCTTTAACTATCTCAGCCGCTTTGCGCAGGTCACTGATTCTTGAGTTAGTACAAGACCCGATAAAAACATGTTCAATTGGAATCGATTGAATATCTTGATTAGGCTCCAGTCCCATATAATCAAGCGCCCTTTGGATGCTGTCCTGCTCCTGCGCATCTTCAAGGACTGATGGATCCGGAGTAGCTGCACCTACTGGAACACATTGAGATGGATTTGTACCCCATGTCACTTGTGGCTCTATTTCTGAAGCATTAATCTCAACAGCAGCATCATATTCAGCACCCGGATCAGTGGCAAGAGAAAGCCATTCCTGAGCCACAGCTTCAAATTCTTCACCTTTAGGAACGTGACGTTTACCTCTTAAATATTCCACCGTAGTTTCGTCCGGGCTGATCAGGCCGGCCCGTGCTCCTGCTTCAATGGACATATTACATATAGTCATACGCTCTTCCATGGAAAGCTTGCGGATCGCCTCACCAGTATATTCCACGACATAGCCTGTTCCAAAACGAACACCAAACTTAGCGATGATCGCCAAAATTAAGTCTTTGGCAGTGACGCCAGTTCCAAGCTCTCCATCCACATTTACCTTGAGAGTTTTCGGTGTTGCCTGCCATAATGACTGAGTAGCAAGTACGTGCTCGACCTCACTCGTACCAATTCCAAAGGCCAGCGCACCGAATGCTCCGTGAGTGGACGTGTGGCTGTCGCCGCAGACAATTGTTTTTCCTGGTTGAGTAAGCCCAAGCTGAGGTCCAATGATGTGGACGATCCCCTGGTCTGGGTGATTGATGTCAGCTAAACGAATGCCGAATTCATCGCAGTTTTCCTTAAGTGTATCCATCTGTTTTTTAGAGATTTGATCTTTAATGATGTGTCGGTGCAATGTCGGCACATTGTGATCCATTGTTGCGTACGTACGATCAGGACGACGCACTTTGCGATTTTTCATTCGCAGTCCTTCAAACGCTTGAGGGGAAGTTACTTCGTGCACCAGGTGCAAATCGATATAAATTAACTCAGGCTTTCCCTCTTCTTGATGAATGACGTGCTGATCCCAAATTTTTTCAACGATCGTTTTAGGTCGCCCCATAATGGTCTCTCCTTTCTTCGTTTATGCGTAACACCTCATAATATTTTCAGTCGTATCATTTGAAGTCATCTGCTCTGATACCTTCTTCGCAAGTTCGCTTCCGCTTACTTGTGTACCACCTTCAACCTTCAAGTCTGCTGTGTGGTATTTTTCGTTGAGAACCGCATGAACTGCTGCTTCAATTTCATCTGCTTCTACATTCATGTTAAAGGAATAGCGCAGCATCATTGCTGCTGACAGTATGGCAGCCAGCGGGTTTGCTTTATCTTCACCAGCGATATCAGGCGCGGAGCCATGAACAGGCTCATACAGGCCTAAACCGTCCTGGCGGATACTGGCTGATGGCAGCATGCCTAGTGAACCAGTAAGAACAGATGCTTCATCACTTAAAATATCTCCGAACATATTTTCAGTAACAATAACGTCAAAATATCCAGGGTTTGTCACGAGCTTCATAGCTGCTGCATCAACAAGCATATGCTCTACTTCTACATCAGGATAATTCTCCTTCTTCTCCTCCACTACTTCACGCCACATCCGGCTTGACTCAAGTACATTTGCTTTATCTACTGAAGTCAGTTTACTGCGGCGTACTTGAGCGCTTTGAAACGCCTGATCTATAATTCTTTCCATTTCGTGTCTTGAGTAAGCAAGGGTATCCACCACGTCCTGCCCGTTGTTACGGCGTTCTCTTGGTTCACCAAAATACAGACCGCCCGTAAGTTCCCGGACAATTAATAGGTCACTTCCGGCTACGACCTCTGCCTTTAATGGAGAAGCATGCAGTAAAGCGTCAAAACCTTTTACTGGACGAAGGTTAGCAAACAGCCCCAGCTGTTTACGAATGCCGAGCAATCCTTTTTCCGGACGCATGTGACCGGGCAGATTATCCCATTTTGGTCCTCCTACAGCTCCTAGTAAAATGCCGTCTGCCTTTTTACAGGCTGCTACAGTATTCTCCGGTAGAGGGGTGCCATGGTTATCAATGGCAGAGCCACCAATGTCTTGAGTTTCAAAAGTAAAGCTGTGACTAAATTGAGCAGCTGTGGTTTCCAGCACGCCTTTTGCTGCCTTTGTTACTTCTGGACCAATGCCATCGCCAGGCAGTATTACGATATGTTTTTCCATACCTTTCCCCTCCTATAGTTGGACTTGTTCTGCTACGTGAGATGGTTTAGCGTGCAATGTGCGGTTTACAGCGTTCAAGAATGCATGAGCTGAAGCTTCAAGCACGTCCTGAGCAGAGCCTCGTCCGGATGCTTTGTAACCATTAACCGTTAATTGAACATAAACCTCAGCCAGTGCGTCTCTTCCTTTACCAATAGAGCTTAATTGATAATCCTGAAGGTGAACTTCTTCATCTAACAATTCATCGAGTGTATTGTAGATGGCTTCTACGCTTCCTTCTCCAGTACCGGCCTTCTCAACTTCTTCTCCATCAGGACGAGTAAGCAGGATCGTTGCAGTCGGACGATTGATGCTGCCATATTGAACTTGAAAAGCCTTCAAATCATATTTTGGTACATCTTCGTTCTCTGTCTGCTTATCAGCTAAAATAGCAAACAAATCTTCATCTGTAACTTCTTTCTTTTTACCAGTTAACTCTTTAAAAGCGCGGAACGCTTCTTTCAACTTAGATTCTGATAATTCAAAACCGAATGATTCAGCCTTCTGTTTAAAGGCATGGCGTCCGGAATGTTTGCCGAGCACAAGATTATTAGAATCTATACCGACCATTTTTGGTGTGATAATTTCGTACGTAGTTGCTTCTTTCAGCACGCCATCCTGGTGAATACCAGATTCATGTGCAAAAGCGTTACGTCCGACAACTGCTTTGTTGCCTGGCACCTGCATACCTGTAAGCTTACTAACTAAGTCACTCGTACGTTTAATTTCTTTTAGAACCAGGCCTGTCTGATAATCATAACGATCTTTACGAATTTCAAGCGCTACTGATACTTCCTCAAGGGCAGCATTTCCTGCACGTTCCCCGATTCCATTAATGGTTCCTTCAATTTGACCGGCTCCCGCTTCGATAGCAGAAAGCGAATTGCTGACGGCCATCCCAAGGTCATCGTGGCAGTGAGCGGATAGAATGACTCCTTCAATATTTGGAACGTTCTCTCTCACATATTTAAAAAGCTTAGCGTATTCATCGGGCGTCGTATATCCAACTGTATCCGGAAGATTAATTACATCTGCCCCCGCATCAATAACCTTTTCAATAATGTGAACGAGAAAGTCGTAATCTGAGCGAGTGGCATCTTCTGCTGACCACTGAACTTTAGGAAAGCCTTTTTCTTTCGCATAGGCGACAGATTCGACAGCAATTTCTACAACTTCCTCAGGAGTTTTCTTTAGTTTGTGAGTCATGTGAATTGGTGAAGTAGCTAAGAAAACGTGCAGCCTTGGCTGTGCTCCGCCTTTTAAAGCGTCCCACGCTGCATCAATATCACTTTTAAAGGAACGGGCTAAGCCGGTTACCGAACAGTTACGAACAGTATCTGCAATTTCTTTTACTGCATCAAAGTCTTCTTGTGAGGAAGCGGGGAAACCCGCTTCCATAATATCTACACCAAATCGTTCTAATTGCTTTGCAATCTCAATCTTTTCAAGACGATTTAAGTTAACACCAGCTGACTGTTCTCCGTCTCGTAGTGTAGTGTCAAAGACATTAACGCGAGCCATTATTGACCACTTCCTTTTCTTTTGATTGAGATTTCTTAACAAAAGGCATTAACTCACGTAACTCTCTACCCACCTTCTCGATTTGATGATTGTTTTCTAAATTATTAATAGCGTTAAACTCTGCACGGTTCACCTGGTTCTCAAGGATCCAGCCTTTTGCAAACTTACCTGTTTGAATATCGGAAAGTACATCCTTCATACGGGCTTTTGTATCTTCGTTAATTACACGCGGTCCGGATACGAAGTCGCCCCACTGAGCAGTATCGGAGATGGAGTAACGCATGCCTTCAAGTCCGCCTTCATACATAAGGTCTACGATCAGTTTAAGCTCGTGCATACATTCGAAGTAAGCAACTTCCGGCTGATAGCCCGCTTCTGTAAGAGTTTCGAAACCTGCTTTTACCAGACTGGACAATCCACCGCAAAGGACAGCCTGCTCACCGAATAGATCTGTTTCAGTTTCCTCCTGGAAAGAAGTTTCCAAAACACCTGCGCGGCCTCCGCCGATGCCTTTTGCATAAGCAAGAGCGATTTCGCGGGCTTCGCCGGATACGTTTTGCTCAACACCGAATAGTGCCGGTACACCTGCTCCTTCTTCAAAAGTACGGCGTACAAGGTGTCCCGGTCCTTTTGGAGCTACTAGAAAGACATCTACATTACTTGGAGGAACCACTTGGTCAAAGTGAACGTTAAATCCGTGAGCAAATGCCAGTGCTGCTCCTTCTTTTAAATTAGGTTTGATTTGTTCTTCATAGATTTTTGGCTGATATTCATCTGGAAGCAGTACCATAACTACATCCGCTTCTGCTACAGCATCCGCTACTTCTTTCACTTCCAAACCGTCCTGCTCTGCTTTATCCCATGATTTGCCTTGTCTAAGTCCAACGACCACATTGTGTCCGCTCTCCTTAAGGTTTTGTGCATGAGCATGACCTTGAGATCCGTATCCGATTACTGCTACCTTTTTGCTTTGTAGTACCTCGTCTTGAATGTCGTTGTGATAGTAAACTTGTGCCATGTTAATCTCCCTTTCGTTTGTAAGTTATTTTAGTAGTGAATAAGATTTAATTTCGGCTACCTGCGGCTGATGACCTCTTGTAAAGGCCGTCAATCCTGTTCTTGCAAGCTCTTTAATGCCATATGGTCTAAGCAGATCGATCAAAGCATCTACTTTATCCGAATTTCCTGTTACTTGAACCGTCATGCTTTCGCGGCTTACGTCAATGACTGTAGCTCTAAACGGCTCTATTATTCCTTGAATTTCACTGCGGATCTGCGGGTTGCTGATCACTTTCACCATTGCCAGCTCCCTTGCCACAATCGCTTTATCTGTTATATCAGATACTTTTAGAACATCAATTTGTTTATTAAGCTGTTTTGTCAACTGCTCTAATTTACGCTCATCTTCAACTTCCACAACGAACGTCATTTTAGAAACGCCCTCGGTTTCGGTTCGGCCCACTGAAATGCTTTCGATGTTAAATTGTCTCTTGGACAGCAGTCCGGTTACCCTGTTTAATACACCGCTTCTGTTGTGAACGATCGCAGTAACTATACGTTTCATCGTGTCACCCCAATCATTTCATGAAGTCCTTTACCTGGAGCGATCATTGGATACACATTTTCCATCTGCATGACGCGGCAGTCAATGACAGCCGGCTGGTCATTGTTGAGTACGTCCGGAAGTACTCTTTCCAAGTCTTCCTTCGTTTCAATTTTGTAGCCTGGTATTTCATAACTCTCGGCAAGCTTAACAAAATCGGGCTGTGACTGAGCAAGTGAATGAGAATAACGCTCTTCATAGAATTTCTCCTGCCACTGTCTCACCATTCCAAGTGCCTGGTTATTAACAATCACTACTTTTACAGGAATCTTTCTTTCCTGCAGCAGGGAAAGTTCCTGCATGGTCATTTGAAAGCCGCCGTCGCCCACAATGGATATAACGCTGGCTTCAGGTGATGCCAGTTGAGCTCCGATTGCTGCAGGGAAGCCAAATCCCATTGTCCCAAGGCCTCCGGATGTTACCCATTTGTTCGGCTGATGGAAGCTGTAATATTGGGCTGCCCACATCTGGTGCTGGCCTACGTCTGTTGTTACTATTGATTTTCCCTGCGTGTAAGCATGCACCTTTTTCATGAGCCATTGAGGTGAAATTTGATCTTCATAATCATCGTGCCAAAGCGGGTACTCAACTTTATTTTTGTTCGTTTTGTCCAACCATTCTTGATGGTCAAGCTTTGCAGCATCCCGTTTGTTTAAAGCTTCAAGTGCTGCTTTCGCATCGGATACAATAGGAATCGTAGTTGGTACGTTCTTGCCAATTTCAGCAGGATCGATATCAACGTGTGCTACTTTAGCATTTGGAGCGAAGTGCTCTAAATTTCCAGTCAACCGGTCATCGAACCTTGCTCCTATATTGATAAGCAGATCACATTCGTACAGGGCCCTGTTGGCTGAATACGTCCCGTGCATACCGCCCATTCCCAGAGAAAGTTCATCGCTTCCCGGGAAGCTTCCAAGCCCGAGCAGCGTGGTTACCACTGGAATGCTGTAATTCTTTGCGAAGTTTTGCAGATCTTCAGAGCCTTTTGAATGAATTATTCCTGCTCCAGCCAGAATTACCGGCTTCTTCGCCTGCAATAATGCATCGTGAAGTTTATTAATTTGCAGCGGATTCGGGTGTACTGTCGGCTGATATCCCGGCAGGTGAAAGGTGGACTCTACATCCTTTTCATGAACCTTAGAAGAAATATCTTTAGGGATATCGACCACTACAGGCCCGGGACGTCCAGTAGTCGCTATATGAAAAGCTTCCTTTACAACCCTCGGCAGCTCCTCAATTTGCTGAACTTGATAATTATGCTTAGTGATCGGGGTAGTAATTCCCATCACATCAGACTCCTGAAAAGCATCAGTACCAATGACTCCTTTAGCTACCTGCCCGGTAAATATTACAACCGGGAGTGAATCCATCATTGCATCTGCAATGCCTGTGATTAAGTTCGTCGCCCCCGGTCCGGAAGTTCCTATTACTACTCCCGGCCGTCCAGAAACTCTTGCATAACCTTCCGCTGCATGGATAGCCCCTTGCTCATGGCGGGGCAATACATGGTCAAAAGAGCCTTCAGCACGGTAGATCGCATCATAGATTGGGAGTACCGCCCCTCCTGGATAACCGAATAAAGTGTCAACACCCTGTTCGATCAATGAATCTACCAACAAATCGGCTCCTGTACGCGGCGCTGTCTTAACTTTCTGAGCTGCTTCAGCCTTCATTATTTCATCCCTCCTAAATTACATATAAAAAGACCTTTTCATCCTCAATTCCTCTACAAATAGACACTTGTAGAAAGAACGGAGGGGTGAAAAGGTCTTGGTTATTCCACGGTACCACCCTCATTTACGCACTATAACTGTACGCCTCAGGGAGCTTCATCAAACATAAGCTCCATTTTGATAACAGGTGTGTTCTTGGGTACACCTGATCCCACCTACTAGACTAGTCTTTCAGTCGGGACACTCAAGGATGATGTCGGAATAAGGAGCATTTCCGGGCTTCCAGCAACCCCGGCTCTCTGTAAATGCCTGAACTTATTCCTTTATTCCTGTCTTCGAGTTAACAGATTCAATTGTGTCACTGATTTCAGCTTACCTGTGCTTTATCTTTAGATGGATAAACCTGATAGCCGTCAGTAGTTGTAATTTTTCTGAATTCCGATAATAAATGGTTTGTTACTGCACCGGGGCTTCCTTCGCCCACTTTACGCTGATCGACTTCCACAACAGCAATTACTTCAGCTGCTGTGCCTGTTAAGAATACTTCATCAGCTACATATACATCATGTCTTGTAAATGGTTCCTGTTTTACTTTATAACCATGCTCTTCAGCAAGATCAATGATAGCGTTACGTGTAATTCCTTCTAAAGCTCCTAAATAAACAGGAGGAGTATAAATCGTTCCGTTTTTCACAATAAAAATGTTGTCTGCTGAGCCTTCTGTCACATAGCCTTGATCATTCAGCATGAGTGCTTCGTCTACGCCTGCCTGATTTGCTTCAAGTTTCACTAAGATATTATTGAGGTAGTTTAAAGATTTCACTTGTGGTGGCAGTACGTCTGGTCGATTCCTTCTGCTCGATACAGAAGCGAGACGAACGCCGCGTTCATATAATTCTTTAGGAAATAAAGCAAGTGCTTCAGCAATGACAACCACGCGCGGATTTGCACAGCTGGACGGGTCTAAACCTAAGTTGCCCGAGCCTCTTGACACAACGACGCGGATATAAGCCGTTTCCAGCTGGTTTTTGCGGACGGTTTCAGCAATAATCTGCTCCAACTCCTCCTTTTCGTATGGAATGTGAAGCATGATTGATTTGGCTGAATCATAGAGGCGTTTTAAGTGTTCGTCTAGTTTAAAGATGTTGCCTTCGTAGACACGAATGCCTTCGAACACCCCGTCGCCATATAAGAAACCATGGTCATAGACGCTTACTACGGCCTCACTTTTATCAACGTATTCTCCGCTTAAGTAAATCCACTGGCTGCTCATTTAAAGCACTCCTTTCTTTTTAAATTTTGTTTAACATACATATTAGTTTAAGGGTGACCCCGTGCAGGCATGCACTCCTGCACGATCAGGTCAAAAGGTCAATCTTCCACATGAATCAACTTGCGCGGCCACTGGTTTCGGTAGCGATATAGTTGATTGAGGACTACTTTAACGCCAATTCAGGAAAAGGTCAACAGGTTTTCTGTAAGTTTTCTGACTACTTCGATTATTGAATTAATTTAGAAAGCGTTTTCATTCAAGCTACGCATGAGTTAAACGGATTAATGTACTATTTATTTTTTTCTTTTTTATCTGAAAAATGAAGGGTTCCCCTCCATGAATAACCGATAAAAATGCCTATTTTGAGCCTATTTTTACAAAATGTCGATATAATAAAGAAAATACAATCGGATTCGGGTTTCATCCATATCGTCCGAAATGGAATAAAGCATAAATGAACTGGAAGATTGATAAATTCAAACCATATAAAAATATTAAGGCAGACGATACGTTCGACAGATTACCGGATGAAGGTACAGCGAAGAAATTAACCTGTTGAGAAGCCCATTCGACAAATAACCATGCAATAATTTGCATAGTAAATTTTTGAGCACTCTGCAACGATAAACTCGCTTAAACTGAAATTCTTTTGTAAGAAGTTTGCAGCAACTAAAATTAAAACGAAGTGAATCTAATTGATCGTTTCATACTGTCGTAGATTCACACTTCTTTAAAATCAGTGGATATAGGGTGTATTAATATAGTAGAAACTAGAAAAAAGCCTGCATCAAAAAGATGCAGGCTTGCCATTTTAAATGATTCATATACCGAGTTTCTTCCTATTATATGTGTAACATTTTTAAGTGGTTTTATATTCACCCTTTAAATTTATAATTATTCGTTCCTCTCACACTTGTTTTCACTTTGAAAACTCCGCCAGCTAAAGGGTATTTATCTAATTCTTCTTCACTCATCCCTTTTCTTGCAGTAGTAATGAATAAGTCTGCAGAGTCCTCACCTCCAAATGTGCAAGAAGTAGCATTAGGTGCAGGTACCTCTACGAAGTCAAGTTGTTCATTAGTAAACGGGTTCCACCTTGATACACCAAACCCTGCAAAATGCGCAATCCACAGCATCCCTTCCTGATCTATTGTCATTCCGTCAGGATAACCGGCTCCCTCTGGAAATTCGACGGCGACCTCAGGATTAGAGATTGCAGAAGTTTCTGGATCGAAATGGTAACGAAGAACTTTCATTGTCGGCGTATCAATGAAATACATCCACTCCTCAGTCCAGACAAGCCCATTGGATATACCGATATTTTTAATTTTACAATCGTAATTTAAATCTGTATCCAGGCAGTATAGTGATCCTGTTGTTTTACTTTCCTCCATGTCCATCGTACCCGCCCAGAAACGGCCTTGAGGATCACATTTCCCATCATTAAATCGATTGGCTGGCTGATCCGTTTCAGGATCTACGATCAATTCCGCCTTCTCATTATCTGGATCGATAAAATATAAACCATCCTGCAGGGCAGCTATTAACCCTCCACTATCTCTGACAGCTACAGCGCCTGGATAGGCATGCAGATGAATATATGTAATATTGTTGGTTTTAAAATTGAATATTCCTATTTTTTTCTTGAGAATATCAACCCAGTAGAACTTTTTATCAGCATCGTCATAACACGGTCCTTCACCTAAAAGTGATCGACTATCAATAAATAATTCTGCTTTCATTAATACTTCTCCCTTCACCGTCTCTTACATACCTTCTTTCTATTAAGAAGACAGAGAATCCTGTTTGTTTTAAAAGATTCTCAAAATTCATTCTATCCCCTTGTCAAACTTTTATCAGTAGTGTACTCTAGGATGAAGGAATTAAATAATTATCATAACGCTCTTATCTAGAGAGGCAGAGGGACTGGCCCGTCGAAGCCTCAGCAACCACTGGTACGACCAGTAAGGTGCTAACTCCAGCAAGTTGTTTTCAACTTGAAAGATAAGAAGGAGAATTTAAACAACAAAGTCTTCTTCTTATAAGAAGGCTTTTTTTATTTTATTTTACAAAGGGGAATGACCATGTGTTGTAGAAAAACGGAAACAAAACTAGTTCATACAGGAAAAAATAACGGGGATGCTTCTGGCGCAGTAAATGCCCCCGTCCACTTTTCTACTGCGTATGAACACCCGGGATTAGGAGAATCTACAGGGTTTGATTATACAAGAACAGGTAACCCTACACGTACTCTGCTTGAACAATCTGTCGCCGATCTTGAAAAAGGGAAAGCTGCTTTCGCTTTTAGTTCTGGCATGGCCGCTATTCAAGGCGCATTATCAATATTTAAAACCGGAGATGAAATCGTCGTATCTGAAGATGTTTATGGAGGCAGCTACCGTTTCTTCGACTACCTTTCCAATCATTACGGGATTAAATTTATTTATTGTGACAGCAGAAAGCTGTCTCAAATCGAAAACTACATAACGGAGGATACGAAGGCATTGTATATTGAATCGCCGACTAATCCGTTGATGCATACCGCTGATATACCGGCGATTTCGGAAATTGCTAAAAAGCACGGGGCTCTGCTCCTGGTCGACAACACTCTTTATACTCCTTTACTGCAGCAGCCGTTAACAGAGGGAGCTGATATTGTTATCCACAGTGCTACAAAGTATTTAGGCGGTCACAATGATGTATTGGCTGGACTTCTTGTAGCAAAAAATGAAGAACTCTGTGAAAAGTTAGGCTATTTTCAAAATACAGCCGGCGCCGTTCTCTCCCCTTTCGATTCTTGGCTGCTTATGAGAGGGATGAAAACTTTATCCTTACGAATGGAGAAACACGAAAGTAACGCGCTATCCTTAGTTGAATACTTGAACAATCATGAGGGAATCACGGACGTCTTCTACCCCGGACGCGGCGGAATGCTTTCATTTAGACTGCAGTCCGAATATTGTGTAGACCCGTTCCTAAGAAGCCTTGAGGTCATCACTTTTGCAGAAAGCCTCGGCGGAGTGGAAAGCTTTATTACGTATCCAACGACTCAAACACATGCTGATATCCCTGAAGAAACTAGAAACCGCTACGGAGTCTGCAATAAGCTTCTGCGCTTTTCAGTAGGAATAGAGCATGTCGAGGATTTGAAAAATGATCTGGATCAAGCTCTGGCAAATTTAACGAAGGAGGAAATATATCATGACTAATAAGCATACTTTTCAAACACGTCTACTCCACAACGACCACAAATTTGATCGTAATACAGGTGCTGTCAGTGTCCCGATTCAGCAGGCTTCTACATTTCACCAGGCTGATTTTGATAATCCCGGGATTTACGACTACAGTCGTTCGGGAAACCCAACCCGGGACGCATTAGAGGAAACTATTGCAAGTCTTGAGAAAGGTACGCACGGATTTGCTTTTGCTTCAGGAATGGCAGCTATTTCTACTGCATTTATGCTTCTGTCGAAGGGGGATCACATCGTTATATCTGAAGATGTTTATGGCGGCACCTTCCGAATGATTAACGATGTGCTTGGACGTTTCGGGATTGAACATACTTTCGTTAATATGACCGATCTGCATGAAGTAGCGACAGCTATTAAACCAAACACGAAAGTCTTATATATTGAGACTCCGTCCAACCCTTTATTAAACATTACCGATATTCAAGCCGTGAGCAAGCTGGCAAAAGCGAACAACTGTCTTACGTTTGTAGACAATACGTTCATGACTCCTGCTCTTCAGCAGCCCCTTGACCTGGGTGCCGACCTTGTTCTTCACAGTGCTACTAAATTTATTGCCGGGCATAGTGACGTTGTAGCCGGACTGGCGGCCACAAATGATCCTGAGATAGGAGAACAATTAGGCTTTTTACAAAATTCATTCGGTTCTATTCTTGGAGCCCATGACTGCTGGCTCGTTTTAAGAGGCTTAAAAACGCTGGATTGCCGCTTAAAGCAGTCTTCAGAATCTGCGCACAAAATTGCCGAGTACTTGTCCGCCCACCCGCTCATAGAAGAGGTTTACTATCCAGGGTTTAACTGTCACCCAGGTTCTTCCACTCATGCTTATCAATCAAGTGGAGCCGGTGCAGTCTTATCGTTTAAATTAAAGGATGAAGCAGCTGTACGTACCTTTAGTCAGCATATTGAGCTGCCTGTATTTGCGGTTAGTCTCGGTGCTGTCGAATCCATCCTTTCCTACCCCGCAAAAATGTCACACGCTGCAATGCCTGAACCTGAACGTTTAAAGAGAGGCATCACCGGGGGACTGCTCCGACTGTCCGTGGGGCTTGAAAATCCGGAGGACCTAATACAAGACTTCGAAAATGGCTTAGAATATGTAAAAGCCGCAGAACAGCTTTCCGAAGTAAAGTAAAAAACGGCCGCATGCAGCGGATGTTCAGCTTGTAGAGAAACCCTGTGTTTTACTACAAGCTTTTTTTGTGCGTCCGTGCGGACAAATACCATTCGCTTTCCGCGGACGAACGCCCGAGCCTCCTCGTGAAAACCCCACTGCGGGGTCTCGGATCGCCCGTTTTTCCGCAGGAGTCTCCTGGTATTTGACCGCCCTTCACCAAAAAAGACTCTCCTTCACCTAACTCACCTTGGTTAGGTGAAGGGCAATCTTTTTCATGTTCTGGCAGGCAGCCGTCAGTAACGCCTGCTCTCGAACTTTTTCGGGGATAAAGGAGAAATCTATGTATTGGTCAATCTTACGGAGTAAGTGATTTTCCGGGACAAGCTCTTCAATCGTTACGATTTCCATTTCATTTTGTCGTTCTTTTCTGGACTGAAACAAAAGATCACCGCCTAAACAGATTCTTATCTATAGGCTAACAAATGAACGCGGTGAAAAATAAAAGAAATCAAAAAAATCAGGCTGTCGAGACTTTCTCGACAGCCTGAACAGCCGCATGCAGCGGCTGTTTTTTGTTAACTATTTTTAATTGTAAACTTAGGAAGTCCTAAACCGATAGCTATTATACCCGCTGCAGCGATCAGCATCGGATAAAAACAATACGGTACAATTTCGACAGGTGATATTCCTGCAACTCCTGCCACTGCAAGCAGCTGAGCCCCATAAGGTATAACTCCCTGCACAGCACTCGCAAAGATATCAAGCAGACTTGCAGACCGTCGAGAATCAATGCCAAAACGGTCCGCCATTTGTTTTGCTAATGGTCCCGCTGTAATAATTGAGATCGTATTGTTTGCAGTGGAGAAGTTGACTAAGCTTACCAGCCCGGCGATGCCGAATTCTCCACCCTTATAAGATGAAATGCGTTTACTGATGATTTGAAGAAGAAAAGCAATGCCGCCGTTTCTTCGAATTAACTCAACTAATCCTCCCAGCAGGACAGCCAGCATCGCAAGCTCCTGCATATTGGCAAAACCCTCTCCGACTAAAGAAACGAAGTCAGATATATTAATGTCTCCTAGTATTAAACCAACAATTCCTGCAAAAATAATTCCACCAAGAAGTACGAAGATAACATTTACGCCAGCGACCGCGAATACTAGAACGCCTATATACGGCAGAACTTTTATAAACTGATAGGCAGTATCCTCATCAATTGCTGAAGAGGCGTCTGCTGTTAAGACTCCAAAAATCACAGCCGTTACAATCGCTGCCGGAAGAACTATAAAGAAATTCGCTTTAAACTTGTCCTTCATCTTAGTACCTTGTGTCCGTACCGAAGCAATCGTGGTGTCAGATATAATCGATAAGTTGTCACCAAACATAGAGCCGCTGACAATAGCTCCCATGGTTAAAGCCAGTCCGATATCTGTTTGCTCTGCAACTCCAAGTCCGATAGGCGCAAGCGCGGCAATCGTTCCTGTGGAAGTACCCATTGAAATCGAAATAAAACAGCAGATAATGAACAGACCGATGAGCAGCAGATTTTCAGGCAGAATGCTTAATCCGAGGTTAACCGTTGAGTCTACAGCACCTACGCCTTCAGCTATAGAAGCAAAGGCACCAGCCAGTAAGAAGATGACTACCATTAAGATGATATTGGGGTGACCTCCCCCTTCAGTCAGCTGATTAACCTTTGTGTTAAAATCTGTACTGCGATTCATAAATAGTGCAGTCAAAATCGCAGCAAACACTGCCACTAATACCGGCATTTGATAGAAATCTCCGGTTATCACTCCTGATCCAATAAATAATATGATAAATACGCCAAACGGGATCAGCGCAAGTGGATTAGCTTTTATTTCTTCACTCATTCTATATCCTCCTTGTCTTACAGTTATCCAAATGAAAAAAAGCCTCTCACTAAGGAGAAGGCTTTGTTAACGACCCTCTCATCTTTCAAGTAAAAACTTGCCGGAATTAGCACCTTACTGGATTGTCCAGAGGTTGCTGAAGCTTCAACGGACCAGATTCCTCCACTTCTCTTGATAAGAAAAAAGCATTATTCATTTAAAAATCTAGACCTACTGTACAAGAAAGGAAATGTAATGACAAGGGATAAATACTCCAATATCCTTAGTTCCATTATTAGCATTATTCAGCCAATTAAAAAAAGATAGTCAAACCATGTTTTTAACCGTTTAGGATTGGAAAAAATTCGTAATCCCTTTATGATAGAATGAGCTGAATAGAAATATAAAGGAGGGCGATTATATGACGCTTCGTTCAAAACAACGGATCATATTTTACATGACAGGAATAGTTATTATGACGTTAGGTATCGCACTCACTATTCATTCCAAGCTCGGGACCTCGCCCTTTGACGCACTGCTAGTCGGGCTCTTTCGGACATTCGGCCTGACCATTGGCAGCTGGGAAGTCGTTGTAGCTTCTTCTTTAATCGTATTTAATGCGTTAGCGGAGAAGAAAAAGCCGGAGTATTTCGCTATAATTACGGCCCTCGTAACCGGCTTTTTTATTGACGTATGGGTTTTTTCTACAGAAGGATGGATCGCCCCTGAATCAGCTGGGATGCAGCTTGTCTGCTTGCTAGCCGGACTGTTATTTGCGGGACTGGGTATTGCTATCAACCTCCAGGCCGACTTTGCACCTAACCCATTTGACCGGACGATGCTTGTAGTGAGAAAGCTGACAGGTCTAAATGTGTCGTTATCACGAGCCCTGGTGAGCTTAGTACTAGCAGCTGCCGCCTTCATCTTTAATGGACCTATTGGAGTAGGAACGGTGATCATAACATTATTCAGCGGAGTCATCATTCACTTCTTTATGTCTTATGTAGAGAAAATGGATCAAGCCATGCTTCAAAGCTCGATCAAAAAACAAAAAGCTCACATTTCTTAACCGCGGTCTTGTTCTTTCAAGACCGCTTGATTTAAAGAACACCAGAAAATATGTACTAGACTTGCCAGTAGAGCTGTATCGACTTTTATTAATTCTTCGGAAGCCTCAATTTGAACTTTGTGGTTGAACATTCCTTTAACCTTAGTTGCCCCACTTCTATTTATACGACCTGTTTTCTTCCATGTAGCTTCAATTTTTATTGGGTCATGATTAAAAATTGCCGCATCGATGCGGTGCTTTTTCATGGAATTTTCGGGCGAATCAATCGTACCAATTTGTTTTCCTTCTTTAAATATGCTCCACTTCCGGCCCTTATTTAAAGAATCATTATTCTGGTGAATGGTATAAGCGTAGTTTGTTTCCTCGCTCTGAACTTCTAAATTCACCTCCCTGTATAACGGCCCCTCCACATCATAGTAGTACGGTGTCATATAGCCAACGATATATTTCCCTTTCTGGATCGCTATTTCTCTCGTGGAAGCTTTAAGTCTCGGAGGAATATATGTAATCATAAACCTGTACCCCTCTCTTTCTTCCTATGAACAAAGTTTCTTTATGATATCAGGAATCTCGTCGAGTTCACTGATTACGTGTTCAATACTATCTGCAGACCAGTAATCGTCTTTTTTTAGAACGCTGTGCATACCCACTGAGAGCGCAGCTTGAATATCTTTCTCAGGATGGTCTCCTACAAAAACACTTTCCTCCGCCATAACGTTAATCCTATTTAACGCTCGATGAAAAATGCGGGGGTCCGGTTTTTTCAGTCCTTCTTTCTCTGATATAAGAATTACATCAAAATAATGCTCAATCTCAAGAGCTCTAATATTTTGCATTTGAAAAGGATCTCTTCCATTGGTAATAATTCCTAACTGGTACCCCTGATTCTTTAACGTGTTTAACATACATGTTAATTTCGGAAAAGCTATACAGGATTGATGAAAAACATCAAAATAATCATGGATAAGCTCTTCAGTCAGGGTTTCTGTAATATTGAACTCTTCAGCCAGGCTTGCGTAAACTAGTTCCTTTGGGACGTATCCTTTTTCATCAAGCTTCATAAACCGTTCAACGTAATGAGATTCAGTCAATTTAGCCCTGAGCGTATGAAATCTGCTATATTGGCGACGGGCGAATCGTTCTAATGATTGGTCCCTATTCAGCAGAGTGCCATCCAAATCAAAAAGTACCGCTTTAATCACAAGAAAACACCACTTTCCTCAAGTCACTTCCAGAGTCTCCCCCATGAAAACTTTAATAAACTCATAAACCCTCTTTTTGGTGAAAGGGCAGTCAAAAGATGACTGCCCTTCAAAAATTTACATTTCTGGATCGAACGTTTTACAATCTGTTTCCTCTTGTTTTGTAGCTCGATCTCCAGCATGACTAACCACATAGATTGCGTCTGCAGTACATTTATTACCATTACTCCAGTATTTGCAGTTATTCACTTCACATAAGACATCTTTAGCCATAGGAATCACACACCTCCCTTACTGTTATTTTTCACAGTCGTAAGGGATTGATACGGATTTATATTTAAAAAATTGGCGACTATAATAAATTTACTTATATTGTACCATATGCTTTTTTCCAAACTTAAGGTTTATTGTTCTGTCTTTCAGCTTTATAATAGGAGAAGTATAATTTAACGAAGGAAAAGGTGTATATACGATGAGTTTACTCACAGTAAATAAATTAAGCCACGGTTTCGGTGATCGTGCGATTTTTGATGACGTTTCTTTCCGCCTTCTTCAAGGTGAGCACATTGGTCTAATCGGAGCGAATGGTGAAGGTAAGTCCACGTTTATGAATATTATTACAGGGCAGCTGGAGCCGGATGCTGGTACTGTTTCGTGGGCTAAGCGTTTGAGAATAGGCTATTTAGATCAGCATGCCGGCTTAAAACAGGGCATGACCATGCGCGACGTGCTGCGGACGGCCTTTCAATATTTATTTGATATGGAACAAGAGATGAACGAGCTTTTCGCCAGGATGGGTGAAGTAAATTCTGATGAGCTGGAAGAACTCCTTGAAGAAACAGGAAGACTTCAGGAGGCGTTAACAAACAATGACTTCTATACCATCGATGCAAAAGTTGAAGAAGTAGCAAATGGTTTGGGTCTCGATGAAATTGGACTGGATCGTGACGTTCACGACTTAAGCGGCGGACAGCGTACTAAAGTTCTATTAGCTAAACTGTTGTTAGAGAAGCCGGATATTCTCCTGCTTGATGAGCCGACAAACTATTTAGACGTTGAACATATAGAATGGCTGAGAAATTATTTGATTGCATATGACCATGCTTTTATTCTGGTCTCGCATGATATTCCGTTTCTTAACAGCGTCGTTAATTTGATATACCATGTCGAAAATCAGGAATTAACCCGTTACCCCGGTGACTATGAAGAGTTCCTGCGTGTTTATGACATGAAAAAGCAGCAGAAACAAGCAGCTTTTAAAAAACAGCAGAAGGAAATCGCCAATTTGAAAGACTTTGTCGCCCGAAATAAAGCTAATGCTGCAACGAGCCGGATGGCTATGTCCAGACAGAAGAAACTGGATAAAATGGATATTATTGAACTCGATTCTGAAAAGCCGAAGCCCTCTTTTCAGTTTAAAACGGCAAGAACCCCCGGCAAATACTTGTTTGAAACACAAGATCTCGTCATTGGTTACGATGAACCATTATCAAAACCGCTTCATTTATCGATGGAGCGAGGTCAAAAGATAGCTTTATCTGGTGCGAATGGCATTGGTAAAACCACTCTGCTTAAAAGTATTCTTGGAGAAATTGTCCCTGTCTCCGGCACTGTTGAATTAGGCGAACATCTACACATCGGCTATTTTGAACAAGAACTGAAAGAAGAATCAAACCAGACATGTATCGAAGAAATATGGGAGGAATTCCGCCATTTTACTCAGCAGGAAGTCCGGGGCTCCTTAGCAAAATGTGGTTTGACGAAAAAACATATTGAAAGTAAAGTCCAAGTGTTGAGTGGAGGAGAAAAAGCAAAAGTCCGCCTTTGCAAGTTAATCAATAAAGAAACCAACTTGCTCGTTCTCGACGAACCAACAAATCACTTAGACAAAGATGCTAAAGCTGAACTAAAGCGTGCACTAAAAGAATACAGGGGAAGCGTGCTTCTTATATCCCACGAACCTGACTTTTATCAAGATATCGTCACAGATGTGTGGAACTGTGAAAGCTGGACAACTAAAGTATTTCAGTAATTTTGTTAAAGGACTGTCTCCGTCGTGAAGCAGTCCTTTTTACATCAAATTGCAAAGTGAATTTCCCAGCCTTCACCTGGATGATCCCAAATCGTTTAATCAAATTGAGAGTTCCGTCCCCTCCCATCCGTGTTAAGCCCCTTTACAGACTGCATAACAACAGGTTGATGTGCAAAAACTAAGCCTTCCATTGTTTTTCCAAAAATCATGAAAAGGGAATTTCACCCATATACTTATAGGGGCGATAGAGGAAGGGGGCGATCGTCGTGTTTAACCGAACGAGACAGCACTTCAAACAATTAAAACGAAGTCTTGCCGGCTCATCAGTTCATACCAATCAGCAGGATCTTACGCAGGCAGAAACAAAAATAGTGGAACAAATCCGTATTACAACGGAGGCAAAAAATTTAAATAATATTACTCGAACCCAGGCTTATTTTGATTTTTATAAAGATCATCCTGAAATCCATTGGGCTTTACTGGCTCATCTTGTTTCCCGTAACGCAGGCTGGAATATGACCGATTTAAAAGGAGAATATTTGCCAAAGCTTTTAACAAATCAAGAGCAAGTGGACTTCTTCTCTTTCTTAGAACGAGGCAACTGGCTCATTTTTCAGGATGCCTACCCACAGCTCCTCCTGTATGCGGAAAGTAAAAAGCAGAACAGCCCCCTCTTTCACCTGCTCTCACCGCTTAAAATTTCTAAATTTATGAAGCCGTTCTGGGAAAATATGTGGACTGAGCAGCAAAATAAGGAATTGACGACAGCTTTGATTATTAATGAACAACACTATATCGAGGATCGTGTCATTCAAAATCCTGTCTATAAACATTCTGTCTTAAATACTTCATTGTTTAAGCTGCAGGAATTCTTAAGCTTTAATCACATCTTATTCCCGTACCGAACCACCGTCCAAAAGAAAATGAAGCTTGTCGGCGGCACAGTACACCACTTTTCCTCAGTGGAAGACCGAATTAATTTTGGAAAAAGTCTATATGATCTGTTGTTTTCTGTCCAAACTCGTCTTAAGCAGACCATTGATTGGGCTCTCCACCAGCCTCATAGTGGCTCAAGGAAAGATTATTGGCCAGACTTATTTAATGATATTAAAGAGTCTGCTCCTGATCAAGTTCATGAATTGCAAAGCAGTCCTTGTTCTCTTCAAACCAGCAAGCAGAGAATTTACAGTCCATCGCTGCGATCATCCTGGAACGATTGGAAGCATAGTGTGGCCGAACCAGGGGATTGGTGTCACAACCATAAGATGCTCCATTTTATAAAGAAACCAGCTGTACCTCTCGATGATACGATTGAGAAAAATTATTGTGCCACTATTGAAGAGCTCGAGATGGCGGCTTTCGCAAAAAATAAATGGTTTCACAAAAAATGAGGTGCTTATTTGGGAGGCTTTTCATTGAATAAGGTGTTAATTATTGCAGACCCGGGCGTCGATGATGCTTTTGCCCTAATGTATGCTCTTCATCACCCTGAGATTGAAGTGGTCGGAGTAATCAATGGGTATGGCAATGTAAGTCAGCAGCACTCGGTACGAAACACTTGGTACCTGCTAAAGCTGGCGGGTCAGGACGAGATTCCGATCATTCTCGGCGCCAGTAAGCCATTGACCGGCGACCCTCCTGAATATTTCTACGATATTCACGGCAAAGATGGGCTGGGCTCTCTTTCACCGGATACACCTGGTCATATTACCGTTTATCCTTTTTCAAAAGCTTACGAATTAATAGCCAGACATGGTGCTGAACTTACAATCGTTAACCTTTCCAGACTTACCACACTGGCGCTTATGTACCTTCATCAAGAAAGCAATATCAACCTGGTCAAAGAAATACTCGTTATGGGCGGAGCGTTTCATGTCCCTGGCAATGTAACCCACTTGGCTGAAGCCAATATTTATGGTGATCCCCTTGCAGCAAAAATTGTGACCACGCACGGAACCAATTTAACCTTTATTCCGCTCAATGTAAGTAACCGGGCCATTATCACAAACGATATCGTTTCACACCTTTCAAAGAATTCCGCCTCCCCTTTCGCCAAAATTATACACCCCATCATGTCCCACTACAGCACGCAGTACGAAAAAATGATCCCTAACATTAATGGAGCACCACTGCACGATGTAACACTATTTTCTTATTTATTGAATCCAGGACGCTACCATGACATTAAGCGTCAAATATTTGTAGTTGAAACCGGGCATTCAAAAGGCTTAACCCACGCCGACTTCCGCCCTGTACCTAATGTAAAAAAGGAATATCCCGAGCACACGATTATTATCGAATTTGATCCGGAATTCTTTCTTAAAGATTTTATTGAAGTAATGAATAACACCCTTACGTACAGAGCGTAAGGGCGCAGATTTAACTAAAAATATTGGGATCATAGCGTACAGAGGACTTATGCTCTGATTCCCGACAATCATCACACACTGTTCGAATCGCTAAACCATTTTCCCCCTCCATTTGTACGGTTTGTTCCTGGTCTGCATCATTTAACACATCCGAACCCAGCTGAGAGACATCTGTTTGTTTCGCATCAAGCTCGCCAACCTGACGATTACACTGCCTGCAATAATATTTAATTTTCATACCTTTCCCCCTTAAGAGGTTTTGCTGCTAGTTTGTTCGATATGAAAAATACTTATACACATACTGATTCGTAACAGAGCAAATGACGAACCACTTGAATTTCTACAGGAGACTTTCACACCTTCCAATTAGGTCACAACCCCACACACAAACATACAATAACATGGGTCAATTCTTAGGAGGTGTATGTAAGTGATTCACACAATAAAAACCGGAGAGACTCTCTCCCAGATTTCAAGAGATTACCGTACGCCTCTAGCTGCCCTTATTCAAGCTAATCCTACACTGGATCCTGACCTCATCTATCCTGGACAGAAAATGACCATCCCCGGTCTTCCCGATCCTGACACTCTTCCCTATCAAATCGACATCTCAGTAAACAATCGGCAGCTCAAATTATTACGGCAGGGAGCCGTAGCAAAGCAGTACCCGATTGCTGTGGGCCGCATTCTTCATGGTACTCCTGTAGGGGTTTTCGTAATTATTAACAAGGCACCAAATCCAGGCGGTCCATTTGGTACGATGTGGATGAGCTTGTCAAAGCAGCATTACGGCATCCACGGTACTAATGATCCGAGTTCGATAGGCAAGGCTGTTTCTAAAGGGTGCGTCCGCATGTATAACCAGGATGTAGAGGAATTAGCGAGTATGATTCCTATAGGCACTCGCGTTTCCATCCATCCATAGTTCGTGTTAAATCATCCACCTGTTGTTTCTGCTCAGCACCAAAGACAGCATAAGAAACTGTTCGCCGCCCTCTTCAATCTCAGTGGAAATAAGGTTATAGGTGAGTTACGGGTAAGTGCTGTGCAGCCCGTTCTAATCTCAGCGTACCCCAGTACAATTCTCGATTACTTTATAGCAACGTTTTTCATCATTATTGGGGAATCCACTTGAATTCAGCTCTTTGTCCCAAGTCTTTCCACATTGGATATTAACATTTTACGGCCTTAACTATAAGAAAATGAGGCTGAGTCATAAGCTTTTGATAAGAGGAGGGAAACTCTTCTTTCATTTTAGGAACAGGCTGAGGTTCTATGACCTCCTCCAAAGTAAAATGTTTGTTTGTTACATTAATAATATTCTGCATAGACCTACTATAAAAACTTACATCAATGGTTACTTTAGGTTTTACCCAGGTGTCAGTTAAGAGTTCTGACTGGAAATAGCTTTCACATTGGTTAAGTGTGTAATCCATGAAAGGGTGGTGGGTGGAATACAGGAAAACCCCTCCTTGTTTCAGGACTCGGTTGAATTCTTCAAAGACAAAGTCCCACTCTTTTAAGTAATGCAAGGTAAGCGAGCTTACTACGACATCTATAGAATGATCACTAACAGGCAGAGGCTCCTGAAGGTCATGGCAAATAAAATCAGCTCTTTCCCCTAATTCTCTGCTATTTGCTGCTTCCACCATTAAAGGACTCAGGTCAAATCCCTTCACTTTGTCAGCACCCCGCTTTATGAACTCCTCTGAGTACCATCCTGCAGAGCAGCCAGCATCAAGTATGTTCCTGCCATTCATATCGGCAGGGAGTGCGTTCATCATGGCGGGTCGTTCGTAATAAGCATTATAAGGACTCACGTGATCTATGTCATTTAAATAAGTCTTTGCTAATTTATCAAAAGTCTCTCTGGGTGAATATTTCATAAAATACCTCCTTGTTTCTCATATATGGGATCGCCAGGCTGTAGATTTTTCTTTAGTTAATAATGTGCTTTTTCCTGCATTTAATAAAACACCCTTACACTTCATATAAAACCCATGTTGCAGCTCTCCAGAAAAAATCGAGTACAAAACCTGTTTGATTTCATACCCGATCCCTCATAATGATTCTATTATTCCTGCAGTCATCAGCTGAGCATAAAAGCTGCGACTGCCCGTTATTCGTCTTCAGCTAACCTTTCTTCAATATCAGCCATTATGGCTCCAGCCTCTTCCCAATTTCCGCTGGAAAGAGCACTCTGGTATTCATCAAATAATGAAGAAATTTCTTGTAATAGTTCTTCGGATTCGATGAGCGCATCTTCACCCTCTGGCTGAGGCGATTCTTCCATTTCATCTTCATCTACTTCAACCTCTGGATCTATTATACCAAGCATTCGTTCAACCGCTTGATCAAACGTAGGCTCCATCACAATTTCATCCCCGTAGGCAACTATCACCTGCTTCACTTCAGGAAGTGATGTTTCGTTTGACGACTCAATGTATATAGGCTCGGCATACATTACAGTATCTTCGATTGGAATGGCCAGAAGATTTCCACGGATTACTTCTGATCCTCCCTGTGACCACAAGTTAAGCTGCTGTGAAATTGTGCTGTCTTGATTTATACGATTCTCGATCTGCTGAGGGCCATAAACATTTCTTTGTTTAGGAAATTGATAAACAAATGTTTCCCCATAGTTCTCACCATCGTTACGTACGGCCATCCACGCGACCATATTCTGTCGGTTTCTTGGAGTATAAGGCATCATCAGAACAAACTCCTCTTCCTCATATTCCGGAAGCTGCATGGTTACATAATAAGGTTCCATCTCAATGTCTTCATTGAAATATTTTTCAGTAGGAAACTCCCAGCGATCTTCTCTATTGTAGAATACTTCCAGGTTCGTCATATGATAGGTCCCATACATTTCTGCCTGGATTTTAAACAAATCGATTGGATAACGAAAATGGGAGCTGACGTCATCGGGCACTTCCTTTGTGAACAAATCAGGGAACATTCGGTCATAGGTTTGTAATAACGGTTCATCCTCATCTACTGCATAGAAGTGAACCTCGCCTGTATACGCATCGATTTCTACTTTTACAGAATTGCGAATATAACTTTGATCGTCTTGATGAGGTTCAGAATAAGGGTACCGCTCTGCTGATAAATAAGCATCAATCATCCAGGCTAGACTGCCATCTTCCCGAATAAAAATATAAGGGTCCTCATCATATTCAAAAAATGGAGCAATCCTTTCGACACGATCCATGATATTGCGTGTATCAAGCAGCTGGCTTTCACTTGTAAGCTGGTCGGACACGAGCATACGCAGGGAGCCTTCATTTATTGAAAATAGTAATCGGTTCAATCCCGTTAAAGGAATACCTGTATCTGCCTCATATCTAGTGGACATATTCTCGTCGCCTGCCGGGTAGTCAAATTCATCAACATTACTGTTCACCATTACGTTTCGTGCCTGCTCTTCTCCGAAATAAATTTGTGGCCTTTCAATATTTATATCTCCTTCAGGCGGCAGGTTTTGAAGTAAATATTCAGGCTGGCCCTGCGAGGTGATTTCATTTACATCACTCATTGCGACTCCATACCCATGAGTATACCTTAAGTTCTGGTTCTCCCAATTTTTGGACTGGGAAGGTAGATCAGATGTATTAAGCTCTCTTGCACCTAGAAATACCTGCCGATATTCACCGTCTATTTCGTATCGGTCTACATCAATATCATTAAATTCATAGTACGTCCGGAATGTCTGCAGTTGGTTATAAATATCAAGGATTGGACGTGCATCGTTAATCCTTACATTATTGATAGTTAGAGCATTTCGATTAACCATATCTTCATCAAGTGATTCGCTGCCCGGATGCTCTCTTTCATCAATCCGATCCAGTTCATATGCCGCTCTCGTAAAATTAAGGTTATGCTCCAGGTAAGGACTTTCTTTTGAGAATTCATTGGGCGATACTACGTAATTTTGTACAATGACTGCTGCCCCTTGTGAAAGAAGCGCTAATCCGACGTAAATGATAACAGGCAGAAGCATCGATTTTATGTTTCTTCGGGTTAGAGCAATAATCATCCATACCGCACCGATTATCGATGCTCCAGCCATTATGTAGGAGGCAGGAATGTTAACGACTTCATCTGTATAGCTTAAACCATGAACAACGCTCTCCTGAAAAATGTTCACCTGATTTGTTAATATTGTTTCGTAGGGTTCAAGCACATGCCAGGCTGCCAGCAATAATCCTATTACACCCAGTGTCGCCCCCATGTGTACCTGAGCTGAACGGCTTTGGCGGTACATACGAAATGAAGAGTAAAATCCCATCTCAATAAGAAGCAAAAAGAAAGCGAGCCCTAGCAATGTGAATACTGCAAACTGAAGAAAAGGGAGCTCGAACATGTAGAAGGAAAGATCCATTGAGAAATGAGGGTCTTTTTCTCCAAAAGAAGCGTGGTTTAGGAATTTAAGCCATAATTCCCATCCCGCTCCTTGAACAATCCCACTTCCTGCAGCACCCAGAATAACAGCTGTACTTGCGGCACCGATCCGGCTCCACTTCTTGTTACGAATAAAGACAGGGAGCTGAGAAGACTCAAAGTAATTCATGTATGTTCTTATGATCCATGTCAACGTAAAATAAGCCGAAATGAAAAACAATATAAATCCTATGATGCCAAGCAGTACTTTACTCCCAAAAATTGTTGTATATACATTGCTGAATCCCAGCGTGTCCATCCATATGTAATCGGTAATCCAGTAAACGGAAATCCAGCAGATCAGAAGGAGTAGAATTAGACCGCTTAAGACCTTGCCAGCGATAGAACCCAGCTTCTTCATCTTTCCCTTCGTTTTCTTTTTCATATTAATTGTATTTTTATTCACGTTCTTCCCCCTCTCAAGTACTATGTCTTGTTTATTTACGTAAGTGAAGCGATAATGATTCGTTTTTTATGATATTACAGTTTTCTTAGATGACCGTTATCGATAATATTAATGTCAACCTCCGTACCTGTTCCTCTATCAATATGTTCACTTTCACTTGTCACATCCACCTGATTAATTATTTCTATACTCATTCGTTGTTTTGCAGGCAGAGCAATGTCATGATTCTCCGTTTTGTTTAAAAGACTATGCATCTTATTTCGTTCGGAAAATTCTAATCCAAAACGCACGTTCTCACGGCTGTGATTTTTAAAAGTTAACTGACACCTGCCTTCCAGTGTATGAGCATCAATCTTTTCATAATCACACCTGCTCTGCTCTTTATCATACGAAACCGCATAAATACCGCTTGCTGCAGTGTTTTGGTAGGCTTCCCCCACTATACCAGGAATGATGCTAAGTAAACTGATCGTTAAAATGACGGTTCGGGCTTTATATTTCTCCATTGCTTTTACCAGTGTAATCATTCCTGCGAGAAATAAGACCGCTTTAATGAGAGCTGACAATGATATTCCGTCTGAGGATGGAAAGCGTTGATGAGGAAAAGGGAAATCAATAATTATGGTAATGCTCAGCAGCAACAAGGAGAAAGCAAGGAGTTTTTTATCCTTAACTATAATTCCTTACGCCTCCTAATGAATCACTTAGTTTCACAGCTTTAGTAACACAGAAGCTGTTAATATACCTATCAATCGGTCTATTTCCACCGAAATTATCTTCATAAAACCCAGTAATGGCAAACCCTGCTTTAATTTGACCTTGGATCTGCGCCTCCAGAGTATGGGCAAATTCAACGGTCTCCCCTGTATTTAAGTATGCTTGGATCTCTTCATCTGTTAAATTTGTTAACGTGGAGGACGGTACCGCATTTGTAACCACTAAATTTCCCTTCAGCTCCTCTTCTTCATCAAAGATAAACAAAAGCGGATTTGTAAAGCCGGAAATAAACGTACCATTAGGTTTCAATACACGAGCCGCTTCCTCCCAGACGAACTGAATGTCTTCTACAAATAAATTCGAGACAGGATGGACAATAATATCAAAGAACTCATCTTCAAAAAAGTAAAGGTTCATCATGTCTCCTCGAATAGTCTCCAGAGTCAAACCATCCCGTTCAGCTACATAGTCATCCTGCTCCAGCTGTTTTTCTGAAATATCGACTACTGTCACTTCAGCTCCTGCCGCCGCAAGCACCGGCCCTTGCTGCCCTCCCCCCGAAGCAAGACATAACACCCTTACACCTTGAAGCGACGAAGGAAACCATTCTCTTGGTACCATTTTTTTAGTAGTCAATGTAATAGCCCAGTCACCTTTTCCTGCTTTAGTAATGGTGTGTTGTTCTACCGGCTTAGTGTAAGATATTTGATTTTTTACCTTCTTATTCCATGCCTTGCGATTGTGATTCGTTACATTCATCAGGACAGCCTCCTGTCTCTTATTTTTTTATAATGGAACTCTAACCTGTGCCAGCTGTTTTCATAACTGTATCTAACTTCTACATTAAACGTATGAGAGAAATAAAAGTTTCAACGATTCTAATTTTTATTTTTTAGTGCATGCTCATCAGACCCTCTATATATAGTTCTCGCAATCAAATACAAGTTCCTTCTATAAAAAGTTAATAATGGGGTGGTTTTAACTAACGTCTTAGAAAGTATTAATATTGATGTTGCGTTACCTGCCGGACTGCTAAGAGCAGAAAAGGAAGGAGAACTTGGCAGGCTGGCGGCGAGGGGGTATTACATTTTACAACGACAGAGGAACGATTTATATTTTATAAAGATGTTTTTATAATAAAAAATGGGGTATGAATTATACAGGTTTCACAGCCTAAATACGATAAAGGAGGAGATACTCTTGTCTAGCCATCAAACCACAGCCCATTCAGATACAGAAAATCAGGAAGAAACCTATACAGATGAGAGTTCACCTGATCAGTATAAAACAATTACATTAGGGCTGGTACCCGCTCCAGAGCTCGCTGAGAAGTTTGCCTATAAGCTGGTAGAAGACCTTCCCCAGCTGTTAAATGATCAAATTGACGATCAAATCCACTGGAAAATTAAGGTGCTCACAGACCCGCTTACGGGAGGCACAGAAGATGCACATGAGATTATGGAAAAAACAGAAGCCTTTAAGCAAGAGCATGATTGGGATTATGCCATTTGTATAACCGATCTGCCTATACTGTCTTCAGGAAGGCTGGTCGTTGCCGAAGCGAGCAACGATCGAAATTCTGGATATATTTCCTTCCCTTCTCTTGGTGCGTTTCCGCTGCAGCGCCGTTTGCGGGAATCGATTTTTCAGCTTACAAGTGAAATTCACCACGGCAGTCCGGCACCTGAGGACCTAAAGGATGAAAATAAGAAATCGAGGAGAGAACTCAGAAAACAAAGGGAGTCTAAGCGTTTACTTGGACGCAGCCTGACAGAACGTCTGTCACCGATTGAGAAAGCTCACTTTAATAAAGATGAAAATGATGCCGGTATTCGGTTTTATAATAAGCATAAAACAACCGGCCGCATCAGGCTCTTATCCGGCATGGCTCTGGCGAACAGTCCGTGGACCATCTTCTCTTCATTTAAAAGTGTAATTGCTGTAGCCTTTGCAACCGGGTCCTACGGTTTAATATTTCCCACCTTATGGCAGTTGAGTGATGGATATGGGATTTTTCGATTTATTGCATTAATGATTACCGCGATGGTGGCTATGGTAATTTGGATAATAGTTGCGCACAGTCTTTGGGAAAAGCATAGCAGAGATAGCGGCTCCAGGTTTTTAGTCAGACTCTACAACACGGCGACCATAATTACACTCGGAGTCGCGGTCTTATTTTATTACGTTGTCATTTTAATTTTATTTCTCTTAGCAGTTGTTCTCTTTGTTCCCGGAAATATTTTGGAGCAGAACCTGGGACACGCGCCCACCGTGACGACTTATGTGCTGCTTGCCTGGCTTGCGAGTTCAGTTGCCACACTTGCAGGTTCGTTAGGCGCCGGCCTTGAGAGTGAAGAAACGATCTTAAATGCGACTTATGGGTATAGACAAAGACGCCGCAGACAGGAAAAGCAAGAGGATGAGGAAAAGTAAGCACGAAGCGATGAATAAAAAGGTCTCCAATCGTACATGTTAGACGATAAAGGAGGCGTTTATGTTGAATTCTCAAAGAGCTCAAGAAATTGCTTCATCTTCAGTAATGGCCCACGTCACTTACAACAACGCGCCCATTTACATTCAACATGTAAATGAAGAAAATGAAACCGCCAGGATTTACTCCATGCAAAACCCCGAGAATGAACTGGAGGTTTCCTTAGCTGAATTAATTGAAGAAATAAAGTAAACAACGGAACCATCACTCTTCTGGAGTGATGGTTTTCAGCTTTTTAGAAACCAGTGTTTACTCTAAGCTGTAAACATTCCTTGCATTAACTAGGGGAAAGGGTTCTAGAAAACGACTCCCTTTCCATACATTACAAATATTCGACTATTCATAAATAGGTTGTTTCCTTCGCTTAAATCCATTACCATAGGAATAGTGACTTTTTTACAGAGGAGCGTATCTATGAAACGATCCATTTACGGATTGACCTTTGAACAACTGACAGAGTGGATTACGGCAAACGGGGAGAAGAAGTTCCGCTCCAAGCAAGTGTGGGACTGGCTCTACCAGAAAAGAATAACTGATTTTTCACAAATGAAAAATGTAAACCAATCCTGCATCGATCTTCTGAAAGAACACTTTACGATTGAATCCCTGAGCGAAGAAATTAAGCAGGAATCAAAAGATGGGACGGTTAAATTCTTGTTTAAATTACATGATGGAAACATCATTGAGACGGTATTGATGAGGTTTAATTACGGTCTATCTGTCTGTGTTACGACTCAGGTCGGCTGTAACATCGGCTGCTCATTCTGTGCCAGCGGTGTTCTCCGTAAGAACCGGGATTTATCCAGCGGAGAAATTGTCGAGCAGATCATGCAGGTTCAGCAGCACCTGGATTTACAGGGAAACGATGAGCGTGTCAGTCATATTGTCGTCATGGGCATTGGAGAACCATTTGATAACTACGATAACTTAATTGATTTCCTAAAGGTCGTAAACGATCAAAAGGGATTGTCCATCGGAGCCCGTCATATTACAGTGTCCACGAGCGGCATTGCACCGAAAATGTATGAATTTGCAGACGAAGGTATTCAAATCAACCTGGCACTTTCTATTCATGCGCCAAACAATAAACTTCGAACACAAATTATGAAAATCAATCGTGCCTACCCATTAGAGAAACTGATGCCGGCGATTGACTATTACCTTGAGAAAACAAACCGAAGGATTACGTTTGAGTATATTTTATTAAAGGATGTTAACGATCATAAGAAAGAAGCCGAAGAGCTCGCTGATCTTCTTAAAGATAAACGTCACTTATCGTATGTAAACTTAATTCCTTACAATCCGGTGGCGGACAACCCTTATGAGCGAAGTGAGAAGGAAGCCATTCTGACGTTCTATCAAACCTTAATGGACCGCGGCATTAAGTGCGGAGTTCGTACGGAACATGGTACTGATATCGACGCCGCGTGCGGTCAGCTTCGCAGTAAACAAATCGAAAAAGAAAAAGCACGCCAAAAGAAAAAAATGCAGACTAATTAAGAGCATGAGGCACCCGTCCTCGTGCTTTTTTTATTTTATCTATCACCGCTTGCAAGGTAAATACAGCCAATCAAGAAAAGCCTGTAACTCCTTATACCAAATGACGGAAGAGTTACAGGCTTTGAGGCTAATTCACCATGTTTAATAGAGAAGAGCTTTTAAAGAAGGCGCGTTCTTTCCCTTTAATACTAAAGGCTTCCATTTCAGGAATATCAGGTGCTTCAATTGTGTCAAACGTATAATCCAGTAGTTTTTCTGTTTCACTGTAGGCGATATCCTGAGAATCACTCTTCAATGTAATCACAATAACTTCCATTCCATCTTCCTTTGCAGAAGTAGCCAGCGTATTACCGGATTTCTCCACGTAACCTGTTTTCCCTCCAGTAATAGTTAAGCCTTTATCCTCCAACAATAGTCGATGATGTGAAAGTATAGTGGTTTCCCACGATTCGCCCTTCCAGTCAAGCTCCTCTGCACCAAAATATTCTTTAAAATCCGGGTCCTTTAGTGCATATCTCGTCAGTTTGGCTAAGTCAGCAGCTGTAGTCACGTGGTCTTCATCATGGAGACCATGCGGGTTCGTAAAGTTAGTATCCTCGAGTCCCACTTCCTGCTCTAAGTACTCATTTAGGTCTTCCGCAAAACTTTCTTCAGATCCGCTTAGATGCTCTGCTATAGCTACGCCGGCATCATTTCCGGAATTAATTAATAAACCTTGCACGAGCTTTTCAAGAGACACTTCTTCCCCTTCTTCTAAATAAACCCTGGTGCCTTCTACTGATCTTGCATTCTCACTAACTGTAACCTTCTCATCCAAATCAGCATTTTCGATGGCATAAATAGCTGTGGCCATCTTTGTCAGACTTGCGGGGTACATTTCCTGTTCAGCATTTTTCTCAAATAAAGTCAGTCCTGAAGATTTGTCCACAACAATCGCTGACTCCGTCAATAACTCAGGTTCTTCCTCTTCTTTAGAGTCACTAAAGGCAGAAGCAGGTATTGAAAAAGCAAACAATAGTGCAGATGTGATCAGTCCTGCAGTAATTTTTCTTAGTTCGATTTCCTTTCCCTCCTATTTAAAAATTGCCCTGTCGCCTCTTACTCTCTGTCTATTATTTATAGTATCTCTTATTCACGCACCATTTGTCGAGATTTTTAGAATTTTGTCACTTATTCTTCATGATTCGATGTATTATGCGCAGTACAGGATGATGTTAAACAGTTTTAGTAAATCTGCTATAACCATCATAACAACACTAGTAACTATTGGCTATCTCATAGAAAATGGTTGAGCCGCGTCTCCAAATACCACTGTTAAAAAGGTCATGAAGACTGCTTCAGGCAGCCATATACATTTCCAACACGCTCCACTATTTCTGTCGGTATATGATTTGGTAAAACGTGTTAAATGGAAAACGGGCAGAGCTGAATACTTAAAGCTTCACGACTGAGAAATATTGGATAATTCGAAAATCAGCGTAAAATTTAACAAATTCGTCACGGCTGATAAGCTTAGGCTGATGAATTCGACTGTTATTTTAGATATACTGGACTTGAATGATTTTAACTTAGAGAAGGTGATTGACAGTGGAAATTAACAAGGATTACAACTATGTGCCCTGGGTCATCGGGCTTTCCATAGCGATCAACGCGATTGTTGTTGCGTTACTTTTTATCCCTGAACTTGATGGTGGAACGAGCTTTGATATTACGCTTCTTCCTTTACTGAATGCAATCTTAAACTCTTTTACGTTTGTATTTCTCCTGGCCGCACTATTTATGATTCTACGAAAAAACATCACGTGGCATAAGAGGTTTATATTTGCAGCTTTTACAACTACAACATTTTTTCTTGTATCTTACTTAACATATCACTCTATGTCGACCTCGACTTCTTACGGAGGCGAAGGCATAATAGCTGCCATTTACTACTTTATATTAATCACTCATATTGTTTTGGCAGCAGCGATTGTTCCTTTAGCATTGCTCACCTTGTTCCGCGGTTTAGCAATGAAGGTGGACAAACACAGAAAAATTGCCCGTTGGACGATGCCTCTCTGGCTGTACGTCAGTTTAACCGGCGTCATTGTTTACTTGATGATCTCGCCTTATTATTAGGTTCCACCCCCTGCTTAGAAAATGGCAGGGGGTTTTTATTTTTACGTACTGGTCTGTATATTCCAGAATTTATAAGGATGGCTCCAGCTGTATCACTATAAATATGAGGTTTCAATAATAAAGCTTTCTAACTAAAAAAACCCCGCATGCTTAAAGGGCAGGCGAGGTTGTTTCATTTATGCTCCAGGGGTATCCTCTAAATCATCCACACGTTTCTCAAGATATTGGGTATCTTTTCTCGCGTTAAATTTCTCGGCTTTTTCTACTTTGACCCCTACATTATAATCGGGGATTTTGGCGAATTTTTCATATCGTCCTTTTGGCAGAAGAAAATTGCCTTCAGGAAAGTGAACGCCGAGATTGCCTTTCGCGATATCAGCCAGCTTTGCCCTTCCCTGAAAAATACCATAGGAATTATATAATACAATCGCTTCTTCGTCCTCAATTCTAAGCGTGCGCGCGTCTTCTTTGCTAAGGAGAACATCGTAGCGTTCCGCGCCGTTAAGGGGATCGGTCTCTTTGTAAACCATTGAATTAAACTGTTTTCCTCTCCTTGTAGTGAGGTAAAAGTCTCCGGGCTTTTTCTCCAAATCTGGAATCTCCACAGGGATTAAGTTCCCTCTCCCGTCAGGTGTCGGACATACTCCATCTTCACAAAGCCAGGCGCCTCCCCATTGGAAGACGTCACCTTGTTTTTTCAAATGCTGGACACCGTCATAGCTAGGATTCGCTTTTGCAATCTCTTCTCGTATCGCTGCTCCATCTTTAAAATCAACGAGGTGAGCTGTCTCTGGTTTGATTCGTTTAGCTAGATCAATATAGATTTTCCACTCGGCCCGTGCTTCTTCAATTTTATTTTTATTCCCTTTGATTTCCGGTGAATAATAGACCATTCGTTCAGTTGAGGTGGAGGTCCCTCCCCCTTCTTGTTCATACCTGGTCTTAGCAGGAAGAACGATGACCGCTTCCTTCGCATCCACTAGCGTGGAAGTGTTCAAAATAATGTCCTGGTGAATGCGTACATCAAGTTCAGAAAGGGCTTTTTCCACATAATCGGGATCGGGCATCGTTTCCAGGAAATTACCTCCGGATAAATAATAAAGCTTTATCTTTCGTTCATGATTCTCAGGAAGCAAAATATTCTCGAGGGTGACTCCGACCACATCACCCTGCCATTTCGGCAGCTCAAAGCCCCAGAGGTCTTCGATGCGGCTGATATTATCTCCTTTAAAATCCCCGCCTGGCAGTACGAACGGATCCGCCCCCATCTCTCCGCTCCCCTGCACACTCGAATGACCCCGGAATGGCATTAAACCGCTGTACTTACGGCCGAGAAATCCCCTGAGCAGCGCTAAGTTCGCGACCTGTGAAATGTTATCAGTGGCAAAAGAATGCATCGTTAACCCAAGCGCCCAGGCAAATACGGCATTTTTGCTATTTGCCAGCAGCTCAGATAATTCGATGATTCTCTCTTTCGAAACGCCTGACGACTTACATATTTCTTCCCACGTCTGAGCCTGAACATTTGCTTTTAGTTCCTCAAGGCCATTCACGTGATCTTCTACAAAACTATGATTAATGGCGGAACCATGTTGTTCTTCTTCCATATCGAACCAGTGTTTCATAATTCCATGCATAAAGGCAATATCGCCGCCGATATTAATTTGATAAAAGTCATCGGCTATTTTTGTGCCGAATAAGGCAGACTCAGTGTTCGATGGGATCCAATACTTATCCATCGCTGGCTCTCTATAGGGATTAATGACAATGATTTTCGTTCCTTTCTTCTTTGCCTCAAGCATGTACTTTGTTGAGACCGGAGAACTGTTCGACGCTACACTGCCCCAGAACAAAAGAACATCCGTACCAATCCAGTCTTGATAATTGGCAGTAGAAGCCCCGACTCCGACTGACCGTTTAAGTGCCGTCTTACTCGGTGAATGGCAGATTCGCGAAGCATTATCCACATGATTGGTTCCAAGGAATCGTGAAACCTTACCAGCGACATAGTAGGATTCATTTGTGATCCCCCTGGACGTCAGGTAAAACCCGTACTGCTTCGGATCGAGCTGCTTCATCTTATCTGCAATCATTTCCATGGCATCATCCCAGGTCAGTCTGGAAAACTTCCTCTCCCCTTTACGGCGGATCATTGGATAAGGGATACGGCCGAGCTCTCTCAGCTCAGTGCTTGAATACTTACGAAGCTCGTCTATATCCGAGTGGAGAATACTCTCCTCGACCGCAGGCATTGTATTTAAACGAAGGACGTTCAAACGTGTCGTACAAATATGCGGTCCTGTTAAGGTTTGATCGTATAAACCTGAGACCCCGAGTGCACAACCGTCACAAACTCCTTTGGTAATAATATTTTTGGCATAGCCGAGGTTATCTTTATTGTCCCAGGCTATTTTCATTGTATCGCGGATATGCTTTGGCTTTATTTTACCTAACCCAAAGGGTATTGGACTTACCCAGTGCTCTGGAGCAGGTTTCTTTATTTTTTTCATAGGTCCGTCGTGCTTTGTTTCTCCCATTATATAATATCCTCCTTATTGTTTTCTTGCTTTTAAAAAAACCACCGTACAACCCTTTACTAAAATGGGAAAGGGCTGCATCGGTGGTTAAGTCTTTAGCAGGATCGCTGCAAAGTGCCATACCTTTATTCAATTAGAGAACTTTTTAGCAATATCTTCATTAAAAATGAAGATCGACATACCAAAGTCTTTCTCAATATCAATATCAACAAACAAATCAATAAATTTACACTGCAGGAAATCTTCCATTTCAACCGGATGATTTCTGCGGTACATTTCCTTAACCATTTCTGTGCGGGCAGCACGGAGCATCTGCTTTCCGTCGTCTGCCCCTGCGATGAATTTCTCGACAGGGGATAAATTCCCCTCCATCTCGCAAATAGCCCAATTCTTACAAAATGTGGTGCTTATTTTGCGCGGGCCTTTGCCCATATGCTTCTTACGAAAAGCCTTTACTAAATTACTAAATTCCGCTTCGTATTTATTCATGAATGTTCAACCTTTTTTCGTTTATTAAAAAGATTATAAATCCAGGAGTGAAAAGTAGTCAACTGGACATTCTGTGGGCGTCATTTCCTTGAGCAGCCCGGTTTGCCTTCTTAAGCTGCTTGATGTCTACGCGGATCCACAATGAAATTAATAATGCTCCTACCAGTGCGGCTCCAAATATAGATAGGGTTAATACATAGCTTTCCGTGACTTCACGTATCCATGACACTAAGAGAGGACCAACTAAGCCGGCTGCAGCCCAGGCCGTTAAAATATATCCATGGATGGCTCCGAGCTGCTTCGTTCCAAACAGATCGCCAATATACGCAGGAACAGAGGCAAATCCGCCTCCATAACAGGAGATAATCAAAAACAGAACTACCTGGAACAAGAGCGCCTGGGTAATGCCGGGGAGGGTGAAAAAGGCTGCGATCTGGACGAGAAAAAAGGTTGTATATACGTTTGGTCTTCCCATGTAATCAGATATTGACGCCCACGTAATCCTTCCTGCCCCATTAAAAAATCCCATCACCCCTACCATTGCAGCTGCGGCACCTGCAGATAAACCTGCAATTTCCTGAGCAATCGGGGAAGCCACAGATAGAATAGCAATACCACATGTAATATTTATAAACAGCATCACCCACAAGAACCAGAACCTTCTCGTCTTCACTGCTTCATTCGCCGTTAACTGCGACAAATCCGGTGTTTTCTTTTTCTCTACAATAAACTCTTCCATATAGCCTTCAGGAGGACGTTCTAAGTACAAGGCGGATGCCATCATGAGGACAAAGTACACGATTCCCAAAAGAAAGAAAGTAGCTGGAATCCCGACGGAATCGATTAATCCGGCCATAATCGGGCTTGCAATCATCGCGGAAAAACCAAAGCCCATAATCGCAAGGCCTGTAGCGAGACCTCTTCGGTCAGGAAACCATTTAACTAAAGTAGAAACCGGAGTAATATAACCGATCCCAAGCCCTATACCGGCGAGAACACCGTATGTAACGTATAAAAGCCAGATCGATTCGAGCAAAGTCGCTCCACCAGAAGCCATCATACCTGCCCCAAAAAAGGTAGCAGCCACTATTCCAGAGATTCTCGGTCCATACTTTTCCACGAAGTGCCCCATAAATGCCGCTGAAAGCCCCAGAAATAAAATAGCTATACTGAAAGTTAAAGATACATAGCTTAAATCCCAGCCGTACTGATCAATAAGCGGGTTGGTAAAAACACTCCATGCATAAACCGAGCCGATCGAAATGTGAATTCCTACAGCTGACAATGCAATAAGCCAGCGGTTTTTCGTTTTCTTCATTGTCCTCACTCCTTCTTCAATAAAAAAACGCCGTCCATTCCATTTGCAGAGAGATTTCTCCAGCAAAAAGAAAGAGACGACGTTTAGTAACAAGCAGGTTCGCTGCTTTTTAACCAAAGTAATCGCTTACACATAAACACACACTTAAGTCGGCGACAGGTCCGCTGTCCCGTACCTTAAATGTTACAAATTTATGAATCTATTATAGATATTATCTTTTTTTGATGAAAATTTCAAATAGTTTTTGTATCTGATCGACTTTAAGTATTTAAACTTGTCATGCAACTTTGTTATTCGTTATAGTTTTAGTAATGTCAATAACACTCAGAGAGGGTGAACAACATGAATGAGAGAATGAGTGTGAATAAGTCTATTGTCCGGTTTAAAGACGGTAATTTTAATCAAATTAATGACCATATTGTTACAGAATTTCCTATGACTATCTACGTTAATAACGAAGAATTTGCCACTATGGTCTGCACACCTGCCCATTTTGATGAAATGGTGATCGGCTTCTTAGCCTCAGAAGGAGTTATTCGTTTTCGAAACGATATTAAAGCTTTAAATATTGACGAAGAAAAAGGCTTTGCCTATGTGGAACTCGCTGAGGGAAAAGAGATTAACAATCAGCGGGATTTCTCTAAACGCTTCATTGGCTCCTGCTGTGGGAAAAGCCGTCAGTTTTACTTTCAGAATGATGTACAAACCGCTAAAACATCAACAGCTGAAACGAAGATTACCGCCGATCAGTGCATTCGCCTCATGCAGCAGATGCAGGATAACAGCCATGTGTTTAAAGGGACTGGAGGCGTACATAACGCGGCGATCTGTACAAGCGGTGAAATGGTGGTAGGCCGTACAGACATCGGCCGGCATAACGCATTAGATAAGCTTTATGGCCATTGTCTCATGAATCAAATTTCCGTCAGGGATAAAATTCTTGTATTCAGCGGCAGAATTTCTTCAGAGGTCTTAACAAAAGCTGCCAAAATCGGCGTCGGTATCGTCCTGTCAAAGTCTGCTCCGACAGATTTAGCTGTACAGCTGGCTGAGGATTTAAATATTACAGCGGTTGGCTTCATCCGTGGAAGTTCGTTCAATATATACTCTCATCCAAGAAGAGTTACTAATTAAGAAGGAGGTGTTTCCTGATGAGTTCATGTCCAATTGATCATACACTCGAAGATACTAAGAAGAAGCTGGAAAGCCAAAAGGAGTTTCTGCCGGAAGAATTGTATAAAGCAGCCGGTCACTTTTTAAACAGCCGCCCTTCTCAAGATGAGCTTAATGAGCTGTTTCATTTACTTAAAAAGTACGACCTGGCCGCTGATGAGGAGAAGCAGATGCGAAATAAAAATCTGAAGGAATTAACAAAGCAGTAATCCACCGAAAAAAAGGCGCAAGCGCCCTGACAGGCATCCTTCCCTTCCAAAAAAAGGATGCCTTATAAATCAAGTACCTGGGCGCTTACGCCGATTGCTGCTTTATTCACAGTAGATTCATAGACAGAAAAAACGAGCCCCTTTATATTGAGGACTCGTCTTTTGTGTTCTATTTATCCTGAAAAAATTCTTCAGAAATCACTACTCCCCGCTTCGCCATTTCAGCTATATACAAATCACCAGGTACGACCTGCTCAGGAGGCAGCACCCCTCTTTTTGTAATGAACCGGCTGCCGATCATCTGAGCGGCTACGGAGATCGTATTGGCAGTGGCACGTGCCATAGCAGTTACTTGATTCAAACGATCTTTATAGGTAACCATCTCGTATTGATACGCGGCATTTATGCCATCCTTAATTCCGCCCACACAGACCCGAAGCAGTACAGCATCATCTTTATCCCCTAAATCAACGATCGGATCAAGAGCTTTCAGCAATACTTCACGAGGTTTGACCATCACTCCCCCAACTTCAATCTCGTAATCATTGCTTGTTAATTTTAAATCAACAAGCAGCTTCATTTTATCTGCATGTCCCGGGTAGCGTATGGTTTTATATTCGAGCGTTTCAATCTCAGAATAGGTATTTAGTAAAGTGGAAGTGCCCCCTGATGTATGAAACGCTTCAAGTGGACCGAACCGGTCAAAATACAGCCGTTCGACTTCAGACAGGGAAGGCACCTTCTGTTTCTTTCCATTCCGTATAATGGTCGATGGATCGGTATAGTGGTCGAATAATCCCTCCATCGAAAAAACATGCTTATATTCAAGCGGCGGTTCAGGATGAACAGGGATCCCGCCGACAAATAACTTAATAGACTGCAGCTTGTCAAGCTTACCTGCACCGTATCCAGAAAGGATATTAATCATCCCGGGTGCAACACCAAGGTCAGGTATAATTGTTACTTGAGCTGCTTTTGCCTTTTGATCCAGCTGGAGAACACGATCAGTAATATGTCCGATGTGCCCGCCTAAATCAACCGAACTCACGCCCACTTCAATTGCCGTACGGGCTACTACTTCATTAAAAGAATAAAACAAAGCATTAATTACGACATCAAATTCTTTAATAAATAATGCCAATTGATCAGGATTGCCTGCATCAACCTGATACGCCTGAAGCTTGGGTGAATCTATAACCCGACATACAGCTTCGGCCCTTTTGCGGTCGATGTCTGCCAGTCCTACTTTCATCACCCCGGCGCTTTGAACTAAATCACGTGCTGCTTCTTTTCCCATTAAGCCAGATCCTAATACAGCTACTTTCATAGTCCGCCTCCTTTTCACCAGCTGTTCAGACTATTCTACATCTATCTGCGCCCGCTGCAGCTTACCGCTGAAATCAACATACACCGCTTTCCATTCTGTAAACACATCTAAAGCCGCAACCCCCGAATCACGGTGCCCGTTCCCTGTTCCCTTCGTACCCCCAAAAGGAAGATGAATTTCTGCCCCTGTAGTCCCAGCATTAATATACACAATGCCCGTATCTAAATCTCGCTGGGCAGCGAACACTTTATTTACGTCCCGGGTGAAAATGGAACTCGATAATCCAAATTCCACGCTGTTATTAATTTCGATTGCTTCCTCCATGCTCTTCACAGGAATTAAAGAAACAACAGGACCAAAGATTTCCTCCTGGGCAATGCGCATGTCTGCTGTCACATCGGTAAACAGAGTCGGAGCAAAATAATTTCCTTTTCGATGTTCACCAGATTCCAAAACGTGACCTCCGGCAAGCAGCACAGCCCCTTCCTCTTTACCAACCTCGATATAGTTCCTAACCTTCTCCAGCCCTTTTTGATTTATTATCGGACCGACTTTCACTGTTTCATCCAACCCATTACCGATTGTGAGTTTAGTGATTTCATGCTGCAGCCGTTTTTCAAGCTCTTCCTTCACATCTTCATGAACGATTACCCGGCTGCAAGCTGTACATCTCTGCCCGCTCGTTCCATAGGCGCTCCACAAAATCCCTTCTACCGCCAGTGATAAATCGGCATCCTCCATGACGATAACGGCATTTTTACCGCCCATTTCCAGAGACACTTTTTTTAAACGCTGACCACATTTCCCTGCAATATTCCGCCCGACTTCATTCGATCCGGTAAATGAAATCACTCGGATGTCTTCCTGCTCGATCATCGCTTCTCCCACATCAGCTCCTGATCCGAATACGACATTAACTACGCCTTTAGGCAGGCCTGCTTCTTCAAATATTTTTGCTAATTCATAGGCCATAATCGGAGTCTCAGTAGCAGGCTTCCACACAACTGCATTCCCCGCGACAATAGCAGGAAATGATTTCCATGTAGCGATTGCAATCGGAAAGTTCCATGGTGTGATAATACCTACTACACCAACGGGGGCCCGCACACTCATGGCGAACTTATCCTTAAGCTCGGATGGAGTCGTTTGTCCAAATAAACGACGGCCTTCTCCCGCCATGTAGAAAGCCATATCAATCCCTTCCTGCACCTCACCGCGCGCTTCTTCGATCACCTTTCCGTTTTCCATTGTTAATAATTGAGAAAGTCTTTCTTTATTTTCCTTCATTAACACTCCTACACGGAACAGAACCTCTGCCCGCTGCGGTGCTGGAACAAGAGCCCAGCTTTTCTGCGCCTTTTTGGCTGCCTGCACTGCTTCTTTTACCTCTTGCTTAAGAGATAAAGGTACTTGTACAATCGTTTCCAGCGTCGCAGGATTCGTAACCTCTGTGAATCTATTATTGGAAGGCTCCATCCATTTTCCACCTATATAATTTAGAAGCTTTTCGTTCCTCATCAGCTTTAAACTCACCTGCTCATTCCTCCCTTATTATGAATTGCCGAACGTTCTCTCCCTGATTTGACCTATGGTTGAAGAAACGGAGATTTGTTCACGGTCGCAGTCAATTTCAATTACGGCAGGCTTTTCGACTTTTAACGCCTGGGTAAGAGCTTGTTCAAATTCATCTGCCTTCTTCACTAAATAACTCACTGCCCCTACTTCACGGGCAAGCCTGGAAAATGGCACCACGCCTAAGTCAGTGCCAATCGTTTTATTAGGAAATTGAAGCTCCTGATGCATACGAATCGTCCCATACATATTGTTATTAAAAACAACACTGATCACAGGGATGTTATATCTGACCGCTGTTTCCAGCTCTTGAAAGGTCATCATAAAACCGCCATCCCCTGAGAGAGACACGACTTTACACTCTGGTCGTGCAAGCTTAACTCCAATAGCGGCGGGCATTCCATATCCCATTGCGCCCGAGGTGGGACCAACGTATGTCTGCTTTTTATTAAATTGAAAATAAGTATGCAGCCATCCTGCGAAGTTCCCCGCATCGTTTGTAATAATGGCATCTTCAGGTAAGCACTTTTGTAAAATAGAAATGATTTCATAATGGCTGGTTTTGTTATTTACGTGCAGGGATTGTACATAAGCAGCACGGCGCTCTTCTGCCCATACCTCCCAAGTGGGACTAACTTCCATAGATAATAGGCACGTTAAAGCTTCCTTGGCATCTGCTGCGATTCCTACATCTGGAGGATACACCTTCCCTAGGGTTTCATAGTCGATGTCAATATGAATCAGAGACTGGCCACTCGTTAGAAGGGAATAATCTTGAGTCGTCACTTCAGATAATCTTGAGCCGACAGCGAGAACGACATCTGCTTTATTTACGGTTTCTACGAGCTGTCGCTTCATTCCGAGTCCAAGATGACCGGTATACTTCGAATGTTCATTAGGAAACACATCATGCCGGCGGAAGGCCGACATAACCGGAATTTTGTACTTTTCAGCAAATGACAGCAGTACACCTTCAGCCTCCGCAGCTTTCACTCCGCCCCCGGCAATAACTACCGGACGCTCTGCACGGCGCAGTCTTCTTTCCACTTCATGAACTTCTTTTAAGGAAGGACGCGGGCAGGGTCTGTTCACCGAATGGGTAAATACCATCTCTGCTTTCTTCATAAGCAGGTCTTCCGGCAGAGAAATAACTACCGGACCGGGCCGGCCGGTTTTCGCTATTCTAAAAGCCCGCTGAACAAGCTCAGGTACTCTTTCCGGATGTTGAATCTCTACCACCCATTTCGTAATGGGCCCGAAAAATTGCTCCAGCTCAATTTCTTGAAAACCTTCCCTCCCTCTAAATTGACTATGAACCTGTCCTAAAAAAACGACCAGGGGGGTAGAGTCCTGATAAGCCGTGTGAACCCCAATTGATAAATTCGAACCCCCGACTCCTCTTGTAGCAAGCACGACCCCTGGCTTTCCACTTGCTTTAGCGAATCCTTCAGCCATGAACGAAGCCCCGCCTTCATGTCTTGCCGACTTCAGTTCAATGCTCGATTCATCATAAATCGCATCCATCACAGGTAAATAGCTTTCTCCCGGTACACAAAAGACCTGATTGATCCTTTCAAGCTTGATACACTCCACAATAGCTTGAGCACTTGTCATCAGTGAAAGTTGATGTGGGATCTTCAAGGAGACCCTCCTCCATTCATTTTTTTCAAGCGTAAGACAGCCTCCTCCAAACGGGGCATGGCTACAGACAGGGATATTCTTACATATCCTTCACCCAGCTTTCCAAAGGCCGTTCCAGGGGTGAGAATAACTCCTGCTTCCTCCAAAACTTTTTCCGTAAAAGCCCTCGATGTGAAGCCCTCAGGTATCTTCGCCCAAATAAAGAAGGTCCCCCTCGGCTCATCTGCTTCGATGCCCAACTCCTTTAAAGCCGCCATCATATATTTCATCCGGGAATAATAGACTGCATTATTCTCTTTAACGGTTGAAAGGTCACTGTTCAATGCTTCAGCTCCTGCTTTTTGGATGGCTGGAAACTGACTCGTATCTATATTGCTCTTCACAATAGATAGAGCCTGGATTAAATCTTTATTTCCAACCACATACCCCATTCTCCAGCCTGTCATATTAAAGCTCTTGGACAATGACCCAAATTCTACGGCAGCTTCCTTAGCCCCTGGTATTTGCAAAATACTGGGAGCTTGATAATCTTTAAAAGTAACTAAATCATATGCCGCATCATGAGCTGTTAGTATGTTATATCTGGAAGCAAAATCCAGAGCTTCTTTAAATGTTTCTCTTTCCACAGTCGCTCCTGTAGGGTTACCCGGATAGTTGAGCAGCATCAGCTTTACTTGCTTCAACTCGTCCTCTTTAAAATGATCAAACTGAGGCACATAATGTTTCTCTGAATTAAGCGGAAGCGGTACTCCTGTTCCATGCGCAAGGTGAACAGCTGATTGGTAAACCGGGTAGCCTGGATCCGGGATCAGTACTTTATCTCCTGGATTTAATACAGCAAGGATTAAATGAGCAATTCCTTCCTTGGAACCAATGAGCGCCTGTACTTCAGTTTCAGGGTCGACTTCAACTTTGTAATGCTTCTTATAAAACCCTGCTACTGCTTGTTTAAATTCAAGACAACCTCCATAAGGCGAATATTTATGATTATCCGGCTTCCTGGATTCATTGATTAAGCGGTTAATAATAAAGTCCGGTGTCGGCAGATCCGGAGCCCCTATCCCTAAGTCAATAATGTCTATTCCCTTCTCCTGCAGCTCTTTCTTCTTTTGATGAAAAACTGAAAAAAGATAAGGAGGCAGGCTATTCACCTGACTGGATCCATACTTCACGCATACACCCCCCGTTTCTTTGCTCACATTTGCCACATGGGTTGTCCGATTAGTCTATCCTATTAAAGAAAAACCTTTTTCATGATAGGTCTTTTGCTTCCATGTACATCTAAGGTCATATCCGCTGATAAATTAGAATAAGATGTAAGGCAGGACAAACCTTATCCGCATCCCTCTAATCCCAGTAGATCTAGAAGCCGGCTGGATTCATACATCGTATGGGTTCATCTGGCTTTTTTCCTTATGTTGAAAGGGTGTGATGAAAGTGACCGCTGCGCTTGAAGGCATAACCGTTCTCGACTTGACCCGTGTTCTTGCAGGTCCGTATTGTTCAATGATTTTAGGTGATTTAGGGGCAGAAGTAATTAAAGTGGAGGCGCCGGGGGGAAGCGATGAAACAAGAAAATGGGGTCCTCCTTTTCAAGAAGGGGTGAGTGCGTATTACTTATGTGCCAATCGAAATAAAAAGAGTCTTACGATTAATTTAAAAACCGAACAGGGCAGAGAAATGATTAAGAAGCTTGCAGCAAAGAGTGACGTACTCATTCATAACTTTAAGACAGGAACGATGGAAAGGCTGGGTCTCTCTTATTTAGAGTTAAGAGAAATCAACCCTCTTCTCGTGTACTGCGCCATTACCGGCTTTGGTGAAACCGGACCGCTTAAAAATCTGCCAGGCTATGATTTCATCATTCAAGCAATGAGCGGCTTAATGAGTATTACAGGAAATGCTTCTTCAGGGCCGCAGAAAATGGGAATTGCAATTACTGACGTACTGACAGGATTATATGCCTGCATTGGTATTCAAGCAGCTTTAGTAGAAAGAAACCGTTCCGGAGCTGGTCAAAAAATTGATTTATCTCTGTATGACTCCGCAGTGAGCTCGTTAATTAATATTGGGAGCAATTACTTAATGTCAGGAGAAAAACCTTTGAGATGGGGAAATCACCATGCTAACATCGTTCCCTACCAAACCTTTACCTCCTCTGATGGAGAAATGGTCGTGGCTGTCGGGAATGATAAACAGTTCGCCTCCCTATGCCGGGTAGCCGGCGAGCCAAAGCTTGCAGCAGATCTAAGGTTCCGCACAAATCCTGACAGAGTCGCCAATCGGAATTTACTTGGTGAGATTTTACAAAAAGCTTTCGAAACAAAACCAACAACTTACTGGGAGGAACAATGCCGCGCAGCCAATATTCCCTTTGGAGCCATTCAGACAATCGACGATGTAGCAGCCGATGAACAGTTAAATGAGCGTCACATGTTCATTACCTCTACTCATCCAAAAGCGGGAGAAATTAAGATGATCGGCAGCCCGCTGAAGCTCTCGCGTACTCCTGTTTCATATGAACGCCATCCGCCTGAACCTGGTGAGCATACCACAGACATTCTCAGACAGCTCGGCTGCGATGAAGATGAAATAAATGAATTAAGGAAAAGAAACATGATATAAGGAGGCCCATTCGTCATGAATTTTGAATTTAGTGATGAACAAAGAATGCTCCGTAAGACTGTAAGAGGCTTTGTAGACCTGGAAATTATGCCGCATATTAAAGACTGGGACGAGAACGGTAATTTCGATAAGACCATTTTAAATAAGCTTGCAAACCTGGGCTTAATGGGCGTCTGTATTCCTGAAAAGTACGGTGGGAGCGGAATGGATTATAATTCGTTAGCGATTGTATGCGAGGAATTGGAGCGCGGAGATACTGCTTTTCGTACTGCGGTTTCGGTGCACACAGGCTTAAACAGCATGACTTTGCTGCAATGGGGTACAGAGCTTCAGAAACAAAAATATTTAATCCCCCAGGCTGCCGGTAAAAAGATAGGGGCGTTCGGACTAACAGAACCAGGAGCCGGTTCTGATGTAGCAGCTTTACAATCAACAGCTGCGCTCGAAGGCGATTTCTATGTCTTAAATGGCCAGAAAACGTGGATTTCTTTATGTGACACAGCTGATTATTTCCTCGTATTTGCGTACACCGATAAGTCTAAGAAGCATAACGGTATTTCAGCCTTTATCGTTGAACGTACGATGGAAGGTTTCTCATCAAAGGCAGCGAAAGGCAAGCTCGGAATCCGTGCGGGCAATACAGGCGAGTTGTTCTTTGACCAAGTAAAAGTGCCAAAAGAAAATTTACTCGGCAGCGAAGGCGATGGTTTTAAAATTGCTATGGCTGCACTTGATAATGGACGCTTTACTGTGGCAGCAGGTGCGTGCGGGCAAATTATGGCCTGTCTCGAATCTTCAGTTAACTACTGTCATGACCGCAAAACATTTGGAAAAGAAATCGGCCGTCACCAGCTCGTTCAGCAAATGATCGCAAAAATGGAAGCAGGCTTACAAATGAGCCGGCTTCTCGTCTATCGTGCCGGTGAATTAAAAAATCAAGGTGTCCGAAACACACGGGAAACTTCGCTTGCTAAATGGCAGGCGTGTGACTTCGCCAATCAAGCGGCAGACGATGCCGTTCAAATACACGGTGCTTACGGCTATTCGAATGAATATCCGGTCGAGCGCTACTTACGGAATTCCAAAGCACCCGTTATTTATGAAGGAACTCGGGAAATCCATACGATTATGCAAGCCGAATACGTATTAGGCTACAGGCAGGATAAACCACTCAGCCGCGTCCTCCCCGCCTGGCAGTTTCAATAAAACAGTCAAACAGTTCTTAAGCAAAAAAACCGTTTATACTAGGCTGCTGAAAAAGCTTGGATGAATGTAGACGTGATATGTCATGGTTCCCCATAATAATCCAGGGAAAAGGAACAGGAAAATGCCGCTTTTAACCGGAACAAACGTCGGCACTTTTTCCGTTCCTTTTAATCAAAATAGAGGCCCTGGAGAACATAGAGCCTTGTGGAAGAGGACTTCTTAGACTGATCCATTATCGAAAAAGGGTTCTAGGAAACGGTGAGACTTCTAAGTGAGAGACGAATCAGGTGTGGCCCCGGAGGGCTATAATGTAGGCCACTGAAAAACTGAAGGTCTGAGAAAAGCAGCTTTCTTAAAAAGCGGTCTGCGTGGAATTTAGTTTTCATACAGACCGCTTTTCATCTAATTTCAAGAGGTTTGTGTCATCTATTTCTTCATTAAATTCAAGAATAATGGACAGCTAACATCGAATCCCTTATTTTTATGTATTCCTTTCATTGGACAAGAAAAAGAGTGATTTTCTTTTATATATCAAAGAAAATCACTCCTTCTCGTTTCACCCTCTGTTCATGGCACTATGAGCGTTCGGTGGTGACGCCTGGTCGATTAAGTACGGCACGTCGTGTGGGGCCTTGGAAAGGGAGCCGTTTCCTAAAACCTTTTCCTCTTGTTCATTCAAGAAATGGTTACACGTCCTAACTAATAGAGGGAATAATGTTTTCACAACAAGCATTTAAATGCGAACTGTGTTGTTTTTTGTAAAACGATTATAATATCAGCTTAATCTCAGTGAAACCTGCTAACCCATTATCTTTGATAAACTAGATCCTAGTTTGAAAAAGAGCAACAACGATGTAGTCACATCTTATGATTAGGCATGGATTACATATGATCCCCTATAGTTGAGCGATCTGCTTTTGTATTTTTCAAACTAAATAACTCACATCATAGGAGGATTTTTTTCATGACGAAGTCCACTACTATGCGAAAGTATGTAATTTCTTCCGCAATAGTTACGTCTTTAGCTCTTACCCCTGTATTAACGGAAAATGTTTCGGCCAATGCAGACCCAACCTCAACCGAGTCCAGCAGCTCTGCTGATACTTCTTCAATTATAAGCAGCGGTGATCAAGGGGATCAAGTCGAGTCAGTACAATCTGAATTAGAAACACATGGTTACTATACAGCTGCCATCGATGGAATATTTGGTCCCTTAACAGAAGATGCAGTGAAGTCGTTTCAATCGGACGAAGGACTTGCAGTTGACGGGATTGTCGGACCGGAGACAGAGTCTGTATTAGCATCTTCTCCTGAGGAAAGCACAGAAGAAGAGCCTGCACCAGAAGAACCTGCTGAAGAAGAACCAGCAGCCGATTCTGAAGTCGTATCCATTGCCGAAGACTTAATCGGCACTCCATATGTATGGGGCGGCACAAGTGCAGAAGGTGTAGACAGCAGCGGCTTGATCTACCACGTATTTGAACAAGTTGGTGTCGACCTTAACCGTACGGAAAGCGATATGTGGCTGTATGACGGAGAAGAGGTAAATTCTCCAGAAGTAGGAGACGTAGTTTTCTTTGAAGGCACGTATGACACAGAAGGCGCTTCTCACAGCGGTATTTATATTGGCGACAACCAGATGATTCACGCGGGAAGCGATGGAGTAGAAGTGGCTGATATGAGCATTGATTACTGGCAGGATCATTATTTAGGCGTTAAATCATTCAAATAAGATAAATTTATGAAAGCCAGCGCATTAAGCGCTGGCTTTTTCAGTTTGGTGAGAAACCACTGGTTTATCTTTCATCTCAAAAGTGTGTATACAATCCTTGCAGGAGCTGGAAGAAAGGGTTCTAGAAAACGACTCCCTTTCCGAGAGCCTCTTTTGATTAAAGGAATGGAAAACGCGACGACTTCTGCGGGAAGAGCAGCAAATCGAAGAGACTTTCCGCCTGCTCCGCTAAAAAGCGGCGCTTTTTCTCGTTTAAAAACCATTGTTCTTTCGTTTTCCACCTAAATATTGTATAGTAGACTGATTGAAAAATAATCTATTAAACTCAGATATTCATATGAAAGGTGCTTATGTATCATGATCCATAATCCTACAGGCAAAGAACGTATAGGGCTGGCATTTCTTCTAGGGATGCTTGGCATTTTAGGTCCGCTTAATATAGATATGTATCTGCCCAGCTTTCCCGGTATTGCCAATGACTTAAACACAAGTGCCTCGCTGGTACAGCTCAGCTTAACAACTTGCCTTATTGGTCTTGCAGTCGGCCAGCTTGTCGTTGGAACCATCAGCGATGCGCAGGGAAGAAGAAAACCATTAATGATTTCCATATTTTTATTCGCTGTTTCCTCCCTGCTCTGTGCGCTTGCTCCTAACATTGTTACGTTAGTCGGCGCCCGTTTTCTGCAGGGATTCACCGCTTCTGCCGGTGTCGTATTATCGAGAGCCGTCGTACGCGATGTATTCAGCGGCCGGGAATTGACGAAGTTTTTCGCCTTGCTGATGGTCATTAATGCTACGGCTCCTATGATGGCTCCTATGGCTGGGGGAGCCATTTTACTTTTGCCATTTGCAAGCTGGCACACCATTTTTTATTTCCTGAGTCTGCTCGGACTCCTTATTGTATTAGTCATTGCGCTGCGCCTTAAAGAAACACTGCCGCCTGAGAAACGAATTCCAAGCACTCTGAAACATTCACTTGGTACGATCGGCAGTTTATTTAAAGACCGTTCATTTATTGGTTATGCGCTGACGATCGGATTTGTCCATGGGGGCAGTTTTGCCTATGTATCGGGCACCCCTTTTGTGTATCAGGATATTTATGGTGTGTCCCCTCAAGCTTTTAGTATATTGTTTGGTATTAACGGGCTTGCTATCATCTCCGGAAGCTTTATTATCGGGCGATTAGGTGGAATCATTCATGAGCGGAGCTTATTGAGAACAGCGGTTATTACTGCTGTCACAGCCACCTCATTCCTGCTTGTCATGACCATTATTGAAGGTCCTCTGCCTTCATTAGTAATACCTATCTTTATTTATATGACATCCATGGGGATGGTCCTGACCAGTACGTTCACTCTGGCTATGGAACATCAGGGACACCGCGCAGGAAGTGCCAGTGCTGTACTCGGTATGCTTCCTCTGTTATTTGGATCCATGGTGTCGCCGCTCGTAGGTATTAATGAGACAACCGCTGTACCGATGGGAGCCGTATTATTTACAACTGCTGCAATTGGTTCGATTACCTTCTTTACTTTAACAAAGAAACAACAGCCAGCAGCTGAATAATTTTATTAGACCGATTCTTACATAGGTGAGAATCGGTCTATTTTTGTATGGTAAAAACGATGTGTTTTTAAGTTTTCATGTCAGAAAACCTGACACAAGTTATGACACAGCCCGTTATTTTTGAAATAATCAGTCTATTATAAAAATTGGAGGCTTGATTATGGGCGAAGAACAAAATACTTACAAAGGAAACAAGAAAATATTATTTATGACCACGTTTGCTTTTTTCTTAAGCTTCGTCGTCTGGTTTAATATGGCACCTTTTGCATCGACCATTCAAAAGACACTGCAATTATCAAATGAAGAAATTGGAGTCCTTCTTTCTATCAACGTGGCACTGACTATTCCGGCAAGAATCATTATCGGTATGCTTGTTGACCGTTTTGGACCGAAACATGTATATGCCACCTTGCTCATAGCTGTCAGTATACCCTGTTTCTGGTTTGCGTTTGCCAATTCTTTCTGGCAGTTATTCATGGCCCGCGCCCTGCTGTCTGTAGTAGGTGCTGGATTCGTGATCGGTATCCGAATGGTCTCCGAATGGTTCCCGGCGAAGCACCTGGGACTGGCTGAAGGCATTTACGGCGGCTGGGGGAATTTCGGTTCTTCCGCAGCTGCTTTCTCTCTCCCACTTCTCGCTCTATTATTTGGAGGAGAGAATGGGTGGCGCATCGCGATTGCTCTCACTGGGGTCCTCTGTATTGTTTATGCATTTATTTACTTTAGATCAGTTGAGAATACCCCCTCTGGAAAAGAATTTAAAAAACCTAAGCGCAACGGCGCCATGGAGGTAACCAGCTATAAAAGTATGGCTGCCCTCATGCTGATGTCTCTACCTCTTTATGGTGCTCTTGCTCTGATCACATGGCAGTTGAGTAATACCTCCCTCATTACTTATCAGTATGCCGCTGTCATTTACGTCGTTCTAACTCTCGTCTATGGGTATAACCTATACAAAATCTGGGTCGTCAACCGGGATCATTTAAGAGATGGGGTTCCAGAGAAGGAGCAATACTCTTTTAAACAGGTGGCCATTTTAGATTTTGCATACTTTATTACGTTCGGCTCTGAGCTGGCTGTCATCTCAATGCTTCCGATGTTCTTTGAAGCTACCTTCAGCATGGGCGTGGCCGAAGCTGGAATAATTGCCAGTTCGTTTGCTTTTATGAACCTAATAGCACGGCCCGGCGGAGGCTGGCTGAGTGATAAGCTCGGTCGTAAGAAAACATTGATCGTTTTATTAGCAGCTACTTCTGCGGCCTACTTAGGGATGTCCCAAATAGGATCTGGCTGGTCAATTGCAGCAGCTGTCATGTTAACGATGACTTGCTCTTTCTTTGTTCAGGCCGGCGAAGGTGCTGTCTTCTCTATGGTGCCTTTAGTAAAAAAACGACTGACAGGTCAGGTTGCAGGTATGGTTGGGGCTTATGGCAGCGTCGGCTCCGTGTTGTTTCTAGCTGTGCTTGGTTTGCTAAATCCTTCCCTGTTTTTCCTAGGAATCTCGATAATGGCCTTCTTCTGTTTTGTCGCCTGCTTCTTCTTAAACGAACCTGGACAAGCACTTGCGAACGAGCGGCAGCCGGCTGCTGAAGAAACCAGTAAATCTGGTAAAGAAGTTGCTATTTAACTAGTAATCTATTCAAAAAAAAGATTCCGCCCATCTGCGGAATCTTTTTTTTGCTCACATTCCTCGTTGACACCTCCCCCCTGTCGTGCTAGTCTTATAATCAATTCAATAATTCTCTTATTTAGAGAGGCGGAGGGACTGGCCCAATGAAGCCCGGCAACCAATCATCTTATGACTGTGGTGCTAATTCCAGCAAAGCGGCATGCTTTGAAAGATAAGAGAGGTGCGTATGTTAACCTCTCTCAATGAGAGGTTTTTTTCATACATATGCTTTAGAAAATTAAATAACGTACATCACTCAGGTGTTGAAAGAAGCTTATTAACTTACTTCTTCAGCTTAAAAGGGAAGGCCGGTGAAAGTCCGGCACGGTCCCGCCACTGTTAGAGGGAGCCTCCTGCATACGTCACTGTCTGAATCGACGGGAAGACGCAGGAAGCGATGAACTTAAGTCAGGAGACCTGCCTGGTGATTGCACACTAGAACCTACGAGGAATAGGGAGGTGTTTTAACGCTTAAATTTGTACCAGTCTGTCTTATGACAGGCTAAAGTTAAAGATGCGTTTATAACAATCCCTCTTTTTTGTAAAAGAGGGATTGTTTTATTTTTACAGAATCTAAAGGAGGAAAGCTTATGACTAAAAGTTCAACGCTCGGTTATCCCCGAATCGGGGAGAAAAGAGAATGGAAAAAAGCACTAGAGCAGTATTGGAAAGGAAATCTACAGGAAGAAGAATTTCTAACTGAAATAGAAGGTCTGCGACTTCATTATTTAAAAAAGCAGAAGGATAGAGGAATCGATCTCATACCTATTGGAGACTTCAGCCTATATGATCATGTACTTGATACTGCTTTTATGTTTGGCTTAATTCCTGATAGATTCAAGGTTCAAGACAAAAGCGACCTGGACACCTATTTTGATATGGCACGGGGAAATGAAAGTGCCGTTGCTTGTGAAATGACGAAATGGTTTAATACGAACTATCACTACATTGTCCCTGAACTGCAGAACGATGCAGAGCCATCTTTACTTAACAATCGGGTGCTTCACTATTTTGAAGAAGCTAAACAAAAACTCGGCATTACAGGCAAGCCAGTAATTCTTGGTCCCATTACTCTCCTTAAATTATCGAAAGGCTATCAGGAGGAACACTTTACAACTCTGCTTAATAAACTGGTACCTCTTTACGTGCAGGTGTTAAAGGAGCTTGAAAATGCAGGAGCGGAATGGGTTCAAATCGATGAGCCGGTCTTATCCACTACTTTGGATGATAAGGACATCAGTATCTTTAAGGAAGTCTATCAAACCTTTAACGACGAGCTGACATCGGTCAAAATTTTACTGCAGACCTATTTTGAATCCGTGGACTATTACGAGGAGGTTGTGTCTCTACCGGTCGCTGGTATTGGACTGGATTTTGTTCATGATGAAGGCGCAAACTTGTTATCCCTGCAGAAGCACGGTTTCCCCAAAGATAAAACATTAGCTGCAGGAGTTATAAATGGCCGCAACATATGGAGAAGTGACTTAAAATCCAGCCTGGCTGCACTAAATACGATTACAGCTATTGCAGATAAAGAACGCTTAATTGTTCAACCTTCCTGCAGTCTTCTTCACGTTCCGGTAACTGTTGAGACAGAGCATGAGCTGAACACTGAGCTCAAGAACGCTTTAGCTTTTGCCGATCAGAAGCTTGAAGAGACAACTACTTTAACGGAGGGCTTAAATAAAGGAGAAGAAGCCATTCGCCAGAGGATTGAGGAGAATTCGAATGCACGCGGCGCCCTTCTAAGCTCAGCGAGCAGAAACCGTCTCGAGGTACAGAAGGAAGTGAAATTCTGGAAGGGAGTTGAACCAAGCCGTGATCAGCACCATTCCACTCGTCAGAAGCTGCAGCAGGAGTACTTCAATCTTCCTTTACTGCCAACCACAACCATCGGCAGCCTCCCTCAGACGACCGAAATCCGTCAAGCTCGCATGAGATGGCGCAAAGGTGATTGGGATGATGTGAAATACGAAGAATTTATTGAAGCGAATATCCGGGAATGGATCGAACGGCAGGAAGATATAGGACTTGATGTGCTCATTCATGGTGAATTTGAACGCAATGATATGGTTGAATTCTTCGGAGAGAAGCTGGACGGATTTGCCTTCACCAGGTATGCCTGGGTTCAATCCTATGGCTCCCGCTGCGTGAAGCCTCCGATCATTTACGGTGACGTTGCTTTAAACGAACCAATGACCGTAAAAGAAATCAATTATGCCCAATCCCAAACCGCTAAACCGGTCAAAGGTATGCTTACAGGGCCCGTCACTATTCTCAATTGGTCATTTGTCAGAGAGGATATAAGTCAATACGACGTCACAAAGCAGATCGCATTAGCTCTGCAAAAAGAAATAAAAGCATTAGAGGAAAACCAGATTCAAATGATTCAAGTCGACGAACCAGCCTTACGTGAAGGCCTGCCTTTAAAGCCTGCGAAACAGCAGACTTACCTTGATGAGGCCGTCTACGCCTTTAAGCTTGCAACGTCAGCCGTAAACAATGAAACGCAGATTCATACCCATATGTGCTATTCAGAATTCGGAGCCATTATGGAAACCATCGACCAGCTGGATGCAGATGTTATTTCTATAGAAACAGCAAGAAGTCACGGAGAATTAATTACAGCCTTTGAGGAGCACTCCTACGAGAAAGGAATCGGTCTTGGAGTCTATGATATTCACAGTCCACGTATTCCTAAGGTAGAAGAAATGGAAAGGAATATCGAGCGCGCCTTACAAGTACTGGATTCCAGGCAATTCTGGGTAAATCCTGACTGCGGCTTAAAAACGCGCGGCGTAACCGAAACAACGGAAGCTCTCACCAATATGGTAAAAGCGGCTGATAACGTCCGCCAAAGAATCAATAAAGAAGAAGCCGTGAAGGAAAAATAAATACCGCAGTACTGCTGCCGCAGAAACGTTTGATTTCTGCGGCTTTCTTTATGAAACCACTCCGTTATCCCTTTCGTTCCTCCTCCTTATTCCTGCCTCAATAATTTAAGCGAAATAACGTAAAGTAGAAAAAACTCACATTTTGCTGAAAAAGCTCGGGAAGTGTAATACGATTACAGCAGGGATTTCTAAAATTTTGTAGAAATTATATAATAACAGACTAAAAAGGATGGTGAATCCTATGATTCGCACAATCAAAAATACTATATTTAAATGGATGCCGCATAAAGAACAATATATTTGTGAAAAAAGACTGGTCAAAGTCGTGAAACGTTTAAAAATCGAGGACTTTAATTTCAATTGGGACCGGAGCAGCTGTTTTATTGAATTTCAATACCAGAACGAAGCTTACAGACTCGAGCATTCCATTGAACAGGCTAAAGAAAGAGGAATTATCTTAAGAAATGGACTGGATTGTTTATTAGAATTAACCATGTCCCTTGAAGATTTGTGTGAAATTATCGACAGAGGAACTTACAAGTTTGAAACGTGGATTTCCGGAATGAAGCTTACTAATGAAGAACCGGTGAAAGAAATTCCGGCTTTTGAAGAAGAATTCCATATTAGATATAAGTCTTCAGGTAAACAGAGTCCTCTTGAAAAAGAAGAAAACGAGGAGTTCAACCCTTTTTCACCTGAACCTTCTTTCAGAGACTTTGATCAAGAACCTATTATCCAAAGACCCCAGCATAAATAATCTGTACCAGCAAATAAATACTTTAAAACAGGCGCATTTCACGCGAGTCGGCTTCGTGTCAGGACTCGCAAATGCGCCGTTTGATAGTTTTGCCGAAGGGTAAGCACCAGGCAGTATCCTTAAACTACTCTTGATTAAAACTGAACCTCGTCTGCTTTTTCTTCAAAGACCTTCCAGTATCCATTCATTACAGAAGTGTAGTGGCTCATTACAAGATAATTCTTCTCCTCCTCCCCATCTGCGGTTCTCACAAAATAAGTATCCGATCCTTTTAATCAATTTCTGTGATTTGCAGGTTTTTAAAAATTTCATCCTCTGCAAGAAACTCCTCTAATGCTCTCTCTTCATTTAGTTCATGCAGAATATTATACGGACCGGTTATACTTACGATCAACATAACAATAAAAACAAATAAGATTACGAATAAATTACGCTTCATATTCCTCCTCAGCATTCCATTACTTTCTATGCAAAATTCCTAAGTATTCACTCCACGGTCCTGCATCTTCCCTGTACCTTTCAGCGAAAACCCGTACAATCTGCGCCAAATGGGTTAAATCATGAACCGCCCAAGTGGATATTAGTTCTCTTATTCTAACCTCCCCTAAGGCAGGATGAACACCTGTTAATTCCAAATCCATTTCAGGCTTAACCAAGCTGCGTAGTTTATACACGTTATTCTTTCGCAGTCTCTTAAACTCCTCTATTTTTTGAATCATTGATTCTTCAGCAGATCCTTTATCCAAATGGGAAAAGCGGTCAAATGCCGGAAATGGAGTCTTCTCACTATGAGTAAGCATAAATTCCAGACGTGGAATCCAATTATGCTTCTCCCCTTCTATTAAGTGATCAACCACTTCTGAAGCTGTCCACGTTCCCGCTCCCTCATTTGAAGAAATCCACCCGTCTGATAAACCTGACAGAAACGACTCTACTGTCTTAGGAGTACGATCAAGGATTTCAATTGCTTCTTCAAAATTAAAATTCACCAAACCTCTCTCCCTTCATATTTAAATGCTTAAACTACCTCACTTCTTCCGGTACTGTCTTAACAGGTGCCCCCACCACAGCAGGAGGTACATCATAATGAACAAAGAAAATAAAACCCACAGCTTCAAATCCATTAATTCGCCCACCCAGTATGCTGTCTCCGTTTGCGTAGTCCTTGGTATCGTCCCGACTATGTTAATGACTACGAATACAGGAACAAGAACAACAACTCCAATTGAAGATCGTATATGTCTGCGTTTTACTACCATGATGACAGCTGTACTCATCGTTACGAATAGCCATATGTAATAAACAGCCGTCAGCACAACCGGATCATTTGGTGCCAAAAAAATTGCCTCCACTTTTGCGAAAAGATTTCACTTAATTATTTCAAAATTTTCACATTTAAACAATAGAAGACTTTATCAAAGAAGCGCTCATCATAAGTATGATAAGCGCTTCTTTTAAAATAATTGTTTGAAAACTTTGTTCATGTAGTAACGGTATCGTTCGTATGGTATCGAGCTTTCGTTGTGCAGAATTAAAGCAGGCTGGTACTTACGAACAAATTCAGACTGGCCTCTTACAGCAAATTGCTGCAGGTGACTGAAGGTTGGCCGAACGACTAAATTCGTTAAATAAGATGAAGTATACGCTCCCGGTCTCCTCAGTTCATTGAGGGTTTCCACCATCTGCTTTTCTGAAAGAACTCCTAAACCGTGTCCAAAATAGAGATATTCCCCCATGGCGACAGCATTCTCTCCTCTCCATTGAGGTGCAGAAGGGTCAAAGTCCGGGTTATCAAAGTAAACTACGTCCCCCGGGAGATAATTCCTCGTATTTAACGGGTATAACCCCAGATCACTATCTGCATGCCAGCTGTAAATGTATAGATCCGGAAACAAGAAGTTAAACGTACGCGCTCCGAGAACTTGAAGCACTGCATGGTAATAAATGATCAGCATGGCTCCGGCGCATTCAAATGCATACTGGCCGCTGTTTACATAAATATCTTCAACCGCATCTGCAGGCTGTACACCCGGCCTTAAGTGCAGAGCTCCGTAATTCGTTAATACCCAGTATTGTGGGTTGCTCCGAGTAGTCTCAAATGTAGCAAATGATACATCACTCTTACTCATCGACTCTGCACTTTGAACAATATTTTTCCGTAAATTTATTTCAAATTGTAAACCTTGCTCTGTTGGAAAGGAATAGACAGCAGATGCTCGGCTCATTAATTCTATGATTATTCTTTCAAGCCGGTCAGGAGATTCAGCATCATCGATCCCATAAGGTCTTCCGGCAACTTGAATCATTCAACCCCTCCCTTGTTTTGTGAAAAAGTAAACAACATCCATGGCCTATTCACATGTTTACTAAATAAGTATTCCGTGAATGAGTGAGTAATGTGTGCTTGCAACAATAAAGTACATGATTGAAAAACATTGGAGGCCGTTAACATGAATCGTTTTACTATTCCACGCGACATTTATTTCGGAGAGAATGCACTCGATATCCTGAAGTCAATTAAAGGAGAAAAAGCCCTTCTCGTTATTGGCGGAGGATCTGTGAAAGACAACGGAAACCTAGACAAAATCAAACAAAACCTATCAGAGGCAAATATTGATACAAGAGTGATTGAAGGCATAACAGAAGAACCTTCCACTCAATTGGTAGAAGAACACCTTCCCACTTTAAACGACTATAAGCCTGACTGGATTATCGGAATCGGTGGCGGCTCACCTATGGATGCAGCGAAAGCTATGTGGCTTTCTTATGAACATCCCTACCTGACATTTGAAGAAATGACAGAGCCGTTTAACCTGCCGGATCTGCGTACGAAAGCTAAGTTCGCCGGCATCCCTACCACAAGTGGAACCGCATCAGAAATTTCCAATTTGTCCGTTATTACGGATTCAGAGACAGGAATGAAGTATCCTCTGGCTGATTTTGAATTTACACCAGACTTGGCTGTCATTGACCCTGTCATGGTCGAATCGATGCCTAAGAAAGTGCTTGCCTACAGCGGAATGGATGCCGTAACACACAGTATTGAAGCATACGTGGCTAAACCACGCACAACATTTACTAATTCACTTGCCATTGAGGCTGCTGAACTGTTAAAAAATAATTTAATTTCCTCATATAATGGAAATCAAGATGCACGAGAGCAGGTGCACTATGCTCAAGCTATGGCGGGCATGGCTTTTGCCAATGCTGTACTGGGCAATGTTCACAGTATGGCACATAAGAGCGGGCCGACGTTTGAAGTACCTCATGGCTGCGCGAATGCCATTTATTTACCTTACGTCATTCAATTTAACCGCAGTGAAGTAGAAGACCGCTTTGCTACCATCGCAAGAAGGATTGGCTTAAGCGGGAACACAGATCAAGAGTTAGTGGATTCATTAATAGACTGGGTGCGCAGTCTTAACCGTGAAATGGAGGTACCTAATTCGCTTAAAGAATTTGGCGTGTCTGAAGACTTATTTAAAAAGCATCTAGATAAAATGGCAGAAAATGCTATGGAGGATCCTTGCACAGGTACTAATCCAAGAGAAACTTCAGTGGAAGAAATGAAAAAATTGTTTAAAGCGGCTTATTACGGCCAGGATGTAACCTTTTAATCCCTCCCAGCCTAACGAGTTTCGGTGCTTAGCCGGAGCTCGTTTTTTTATTTTCGTGGGGATTACGTAAAGAAGTATTCAAATGCGAAGTGATTCTTCCAGCCACTGAACTCCTGCTTTTTTGATGTCGGCCGAAGCCTGTGGAAGCTCACTATGCCCATGGAGTTTCAAGGACTTCCTTACAGCTAACAATAACTAAGTATTTCTTTCATAAAACTCAGCTTTAATGCTACGTTAAACTACAAGAATATTCCGTCAATTGCATTATTTCAAAAGCCCTGTCAAACTATAGAAGGACCACCACTTTTAAATAGAAATGCAGGTGAGAAAAGATGATCGAAGTTAGAAGATCAAATATAACAGATGACGAGACAAATAAAGGCGTATTTGCCACCAGAAATATAGCTAAGGATGAACTGATTCACGAAGCCCCTGTGCTTCCTTATCCAAATAAAGAACATAAACATATTGAGAAAACGTACCTTGCTGATTACGCGTTTGAATATGGTTCAAATCATACTGCTTTTCTTCTTGGATATGGGATGATGTTTAATCACTCTTACCAGCCTAACGCAGACTATCGAGTGAATTTTGAAAATGACTCCTTTGATTTCTATGCTTTTTCTGACATTAAAGAAGGTGAAGAAATATTTATTAACTATAACGGAGAAGTAGAGAACGATGATCCACTATGGTTCAATGAAGAAGAAGAACAAGATAAATAATGATTCATCTGACGGCACCTCCATTCAGGGGTGCTGTTTTCTTTTGCGCATAGATTATCCGCTTAGGGTAAAAATTAAAACAAGAACCAGAAGGGGGATTTATAAGTGAATAAAGAACGTGCTAAAGAAATTTTTCACTCTGAGGACATGATTGATGTCACTCATGAAGACCGACACGTCTACATTGAAGAAGTAATTGAAAGAAATGAAATGGCCCGGATTCACCCAATGGATCAGCCGAATATCATTCAAGAGGTACCTTTATACGAATTAAAAGAATCTCAGCAGTGATAAGAAAAACGGAGTCCTGATTTAAAGGACTCCGTTTAATAATGCTGTAGTACTTTTTTATTTTTTCCCTGCTGTTTTATCAAGTCCTATGGCTGTTCCGCCTCTCGATGAATCAGCCGCACCTTCATAGCTGCCATCTTCCAGGACTCTTACAGCCTGTACATTGCCAATTTCTCCTGGATTGCTCTGCCATTGGTGTCCCCAGTCTTCCATTGCAGCTCTTACATGATCAGGAATGCCTTCTTCCCAAGTAATTTGAGGATAAGATGGACTGTAAATTCTCGGTTCTTCAATCGCATCCTTCAACGGCATATCATAATCGATTACATTAACAAGTGTTTGAAATACAGAGGTTATAATGGTAGGTCCGCCAGGGGAACCAAGTGACAAATACGGTTCGCCATCTTCTAACACCATGGTAGGAGTCATACTGCTCATCGGCCGTTTGCCAGGTTCCACCTGATTAGGTCCTTCGGGTACTGCACTGAAATCGGTTAACTCGTTATTCAGCATAATGCCGTAATCCGGCACCATAATTCCACTGCCAAATACCTGCTCAATCGTTGTCGTATAGGAAACGTGATTCCCCCATTTATCTGCTACACTGAAATGGGTGGTCTCCCCGATTTCACGGTCGTCCTCACTACTGGCTGCATGACCTGATTCACCGTCCTGGTAAGCCCATGGATCACCTGGCTCCACATCGTCATTAGCCTGCTCCGGCTCAATTAGAGAAGCTCGTTCTGCTAAGTATTCTTCATTTAACATGCCTTCCATCGGTACATCCACAAACTGTGTATCTCCAATATAAGCATTTCGATCAGCATAAGCGAGGTGCATCGCTTCTGCCATTAAATGATATTTTTCAGGTGATCTTACATCATATTCGCTCAAATCAACCCCTTCAAGCATTTTAAGCATTTGAAGAACAGTCAGACCTCCAGAGCTTGGCGGCGGCATTGAAGCAATTTTGTATCCCCGGTAAGTCCCCGTTACAGGCTCATCTATTGTAAGTTGATAGTTCTCAAGATCTTCAGATGTCATAGTGCCACCAAAATCCTGAACCGTATCTGCAAGAGCCTGTCCAATTTCACCTCCGTAAAAAGCATCTAACCCATCTTTTCGGATGAGTTTAAAGGTATCGGCCAGGTCTTTTTGGACAAGCTCTTCTCCTTCCTGTAAAGGTTCACCCCCAGGTAAAAAGACATCTTTTGCTGCGCTTCTTGATAATTCATATTGATTATCATCAATGGCTTCAGCCAGAACACTATTTACTTCAACACCCTTTTGTGCAAGTTTAATGGCGGGATTGATTAATTGATTAAAGGGTCGAGTACCCCATTCGTCATAGGCTGTCATTAATCCTTTTAAAGTTCCAGGTACCCCGACAGCATTCCCGGTAATATGCCGCTCAGAAAAAGGAATGACTTCTCCATCCTCATCAAGGAACATATCCGGCTCCGCACCAGCCGGAGCACGTTCACGACTGTCAATGATCGACACATCGTCCTTTTCCGCATCATACACCATCATAAATCCGCCACCGCCAATGCCCGACATCATCGGCTCTGCCACATTCAGTGCAAGCTGTATAGCAATTGCTGCATCCATTGCCGTTCCCCCTTTACGAAGAACCTCTGCACCAACTTCCGAGGCAGCTGGATGAGCGGTAGCTACCATCCCTTCCCCTCCATACGCTACTTCATCGTCAGAATAATGAGGAGGACCCTTAGCTAAAGCGCCAGCCGGCAGTGCTGTAGTGAACAAAAGAAACATCAATACGATAAGTGACCAGATTCGTACATGCTTTGAATTCAATAAATTTCTCCTCCTTTCTATATTATTCTACATTTTACAGAAGATTCTGAATCCTATATATAGACGATAGCTCCTAATTCTTTCTATCTTAAACGTCCTCTTCCTTCATTTTCTTCAAACTTACAGTAGGATTAACCTAACATTCGACACTGTTCCTTTTTTTCTATCTTTAATAAACAGGCCTCGACTCCTGTTATTTAGGTAAAAAGAAAGGCAGTACAAATGATAAAAATACAAATCAAGTGTTTAATTCTTTTTATCATTCATTCTTAAACTTCTGATTAATTGGAAATTTTTTATAAAACCATTATTAAGCACAAGAAAAACAACACTTTTCCTAATGAAGAAGAGTGCTGTTTAAAATATTTCATTCCATTTCTTTTTTACGAGTAATAGAGTAAATCTCTACGTCCCTCTCCCCCATTTTTCGTACGTTCTCTTTGACCATCCCCACCTTTTTTGCTACATTTCTCGAATTATTGTTATCTGTTTGGATCAGAGAAATAAGCCTGCTTTTCTTTAATTCAAACCAGCCATATTCAACTAATGCTGAAGCTGCTTCAGTGGCATACCCCATCCCCCAAAACGGCCGGTCAATCCAATATCCCACCTCCAGTTCTTCCACTTGATCAATAATCTGCTGAACGAGCCCCGCATGTCCCACTCGTAGATTGTCCGCTTTTCTTACTAAAACATGTAAGCCGAGACGGGGATCTTTCATATAAGTATGGTAAATCCACTCCATGAACTTAGTCTTTTCGTCTTGATTCTTTATCCGTCCATCACCAATATATTGAACGACTTCACGGTTAGCCAGCATCGAATAAAGAAAGTCTTCATCTTTAGTTTCATACGGCCTCATATATATACGATTAGAAGTCAGAATCATAAGCTGTCTGCCTTTCCATTTTTATAAACTTGAAGTGACTTCCATTTGTCTTCTGCAGAAAGGTTGCCACCGGTTCAAACCCGGCTTTCCTGTAAAGCTTTATCGCTCGTTGATTAAAATCGGCCACTGAAAGTGTAAGAACCCTGGGCTTAAATAATGATTGAGCATGATAAATAACCTTCGTTAAAAACTCCATACCAAGTCCTTGTCCAGTAAGCTCGGGCTTGAGCCCCACTCCGATATCCACCTTTCCATCTTCAAAAGGATCCAGGCTGAAAAATCCCACAAGTACACCGTCTTGATCAAGGGCGGCAAAATAATGGTCACCTCTTACTTCCGGGTTCAGGAAATCAGCTAAATCGTCAGGATCTGCTTCCATATTATAGAAAGAGTAAGGACCATCATAATGCCAATGATAAGCGATATGCTCAGCCTGGTTCTGTGTCATTCTCTCGATCAGCTTAATCATAGACACACCTCAATTTTATGATTTGATAGTTAAATGGAGCTCATCATAGTACAATAAAAATGCCGCCTTATTTGCCAGGTAAAATGGGAAATACTGATAATTAAAGGCTAACACATTCATTGTTACAGTAGTATTAAAATTTAGAGGTGTTGTATATATGGAAATCCTGCCAATCAGCTTTTACTCTCAGCCTACTTTAGAACTGGCCCGCTCTTTGTTAGGCTGTCAACTCGTTAAAGAAACTCAGGAAGGACGTGCCTCAGGATACATTGTAGAGACTGAGGCATATATCGGGCCGGTAGATCAGGCCGCCCACAGCTATAATTACAAACGGACGAAAAGAACAGAGGTCATGTTCGGATCTGCCGGGTTTGCTTATACGTATGTAATGCATACCCACTGTCTCGTCAATGTGGTCAGCGGCGAAGAAGGCAGTCCGGAAGCTGTATTAATTCGTGCTGTTGAACCGGTTGAAAGTATTGAACTTATGTACGATAGGCGCGGCGATAAAAAAGAAAAAGACTTAACAAACGGACCTGGTAAATTAACTAAGGCTTTAGGAATTACACGGGAAGATTACGGCCGCTCCTATCAGGAATCACCACTATACATTGCCTCTGGATTCACACCAGTGAGCGTTTCTCAGGGAACCCGAATTGGCATTAAAAACTCCGGAGAGGCCCGCGATTTTCCATGGAGATTCTGGGTAACAGATAACAAATTTGTTTCACGGTAAATGGAATAGTCCCTCATCATTGGCAAATACTTAAGATAGCAATTCTTAAGGAGGTTACCACATGAATCAAAGCGACTATCACCTTGCCCAGCTTTCAGAAGCAGATCGAGATAAGTTAACCAGCCTGGAAAAAGAAATGGGAAAAATTCTGATCGCCTGGGAAAATGAGCACTCTCCTGAGGGAGAAACTAAAAATCATTAATAGGTAATGGCCCCGTCACCCATTTAACCGGTGAGGGGCTGCTGCTTTTAAATTAATCTTTAATTCGAACAGCTCTGCCAGTGATTTATTTTGTAACTAACGAGCTTGTGATTTTTCTTTTCCTAAAGAAAATCCATCAAATAAACGTCCACCGTGTGGTTCTAATACTTTATCTACTAATTGAACAACTTTATTTTTCTCTCCTGTTACATAATAAACATTAAAGGCTTCTATAAATTCGTCAGTAAATTTCTCGTCATACTGCTTCAAAGCACGAATAATCCATTTCGACGAACCAATCCAGTGACGATTAGTTCTTAATACAAATTCGTGCACAAGGTCCGCTAATGTGTTGGCTGTAAATATTTCTTCAGCTCTGTTATCACTCCCTGAAAAGTCATCAAGCACATCAGTAATAAAGTACCGCTTTGTTCTAATCGTTTCTTCTGACCATATTTCAGGTCCCTTCTCCAATACGTCGTTTGCTTCCTTTTTTACTGACTCTAAGATTCCTTCATCTTTTAAAATGACTCCTTCAGAAATCATTCTTGCCATTGAAGGCTTCGCAGCTTTGCAGTCCATTTCAATAAAGTATTGGTATGAAGATAAATTATGAACAAAAACTTCTACAGCCCATCCAAAGTCAATCATCGATTCTCGATATGATGACTTGATTCTTTTATCAAAAATAACAATATCAAGATCAGATGCTACTGTTGCCTCTCCCCTGACTACACTTCCAGACAATAAAGCCCCCTGGCAATTTGCAAAGTACTTCTCCATATATTGTTTCGCTGCTACAACTGGTTCTAACTTTTTCATTCCCTTCACCTCTCTTCTCATTACAGATTTACACTGGATATATATGATGGCCGAGAAGTTTAGCTGTACAGTGACATTAATAAATTTATTTGAAAACACTTTTCTAATTATTTCTGCTGGTCATTGAAAGGTTATCAAAAGATAAAAAAGCCAACCCAAATGGTTGACCATAGAAAATTAACTCCTCAATTGATTTTTAAAGAACAATACCGTTTCTAACTCATCTTCTCTGTCTTCAAAAATGTCCAACTCTTTTCCAACGGCAATTGCAAATTCAATATATGCATTTCCTTCAGCGGTAATTAAGTTCTCACATACTGTAACATCATTTTCACTCATAAATTTATCATTGAAATAATGCGCATATTCGGGGTTGTCATCAATAGATGTTGAATATGTTCTCTCACGAAGAACGCCTGCGGCCGCTAGAAAAGTCGGTGCCCCGCAAATGGCTGCGATCCATCTGCCTTGATCGTCAAAACTTTTAATGAGATTTAACAGCCGCTCATCCCTATCAATCGGAGCCGGCTCTCCTCCAGGTATGATCAAAATATCGTACTCAGCGGGATCGCATGCCTCAATATCCAAATCAGCTTTCATTGTAAAATTTCCTTGATGAGTGACTTCATCACTTAATGCCGTCGTTTTAATGGACACATCAGAAATATTTAACATGTAGGATAAGGGACTGATTTCCCAATCAACATAACCTTCATATAAAAAGAATAACGCTTTCAACTACTCATCTCCTAATTAGTTTTTAGACTAATGAACAAAACGACCTGGGTCTGCCACCTTAATCTTGTCATTCATAATATCAGCCCCTTTAAATTTATTTCAGAAGATTCACACAAATTAATTTTACATGAATCGTTCTTAGATTACCAGTCGTGCTGTAGGAATGCACGTCAGTAGAAAAGCAGCACTTTTAATTTTGCTTGTCGTTTTCACTCAGACTATTGATTTTACTGATTTAGTTATGTAATATATAAATTGCATTAAGTAATATATATATTGCCCGGATGGTGAACGAATGAGAAATCGTATCAAGATAGCGAGGGTTGAAAAGTCTTTAACTCAAGCACAACTAGCGAAAAAGGTAAATGTTACCCGCCAGACAATCGGATTGATTGAAAAAGGAGAGTATAACCCGACTTTACGCCTTTGTATTTCTATCGCAAAAGCATTAGACAAAACACTTGATGACCTATATTGGGAGGAGTAATTAGAATGGAAAAATCATGGCTTTCTAAGGTTTTACCGAACGATGAGTACAAGGAAAAAAGGATACTATATTTCATTGCTGAATCTGCCGTTATTCTTGCAATATTACTGCTGATATTCGCATTAATAAATAACTACTCTCTTTACGGAAATTCAACAACTGGAACAACAGCGTTACTTTCTTTAGGATTCCTAATCGCTTATCCATTGATCAGACACACACTTTCAGGCATTGGATATACAGAAGTTACAAATGAGAAGAGATACCATAAGGAAATAAAAGCAATTTTCAACAGGAGCTTAACTACCCTGGTTCTTATTCTAATTACACATACTTTAATGGCTGGCATCCCTTCTAATGTAACTGAGATATTCGATCTCATTGGCCCAGCTTTTTTCATCAGTTTAGTTGTGTTTATGATAAGTTATATCTCACTTAAGAAATCATTCAAGAAGAACAGGGAATTATTAGATGATTGATTAATTTAAATTGAAAATTGCTCTCATAATTACATATACTTCTTTCTTTTCGACAGCTCATAGATCAAGGGGCAAACTTTTCTGGTTTGCCCCTTGTTTCAGAAAAAAAGATTAAATGGAAGCCTAATAAGCAAAACCGTGAACCATTCTGATTCCGAACGGTTTATTTCGATCTATTAAAAAATACATAAGAGGAAATGGTTAAAATGAAGAGCATGATTACTATTATAACCAGTAAGCTGATAATTTTATAAAGTCCTGGTAAAAAAGAAATTAAAATCATGAATACTCCCGTAATGACAAACACCTTTCCCCCTAATTGGTGTGTTTTCCTCCATGTTTTTTCATCAGCCAAAGTCCAAGGTGTGCGAATCCCCAGAAAATAATTATGTTTAATACGAGGCAGGTAATTCCCTAAAGTTATAAATAGACAACCGATTGCTATGAGAATCACTAATGAAATATCAATGGCCCAGCCTAAGTTATATCCCACCATCATTATGTGAAGCAGAAAAAAGAATGCGATAAGCAGGTTTACAAAAATATTGTAGCTGCCTGAAAACTTTTTGTAGTTTTCTTTTTTAGGATCAATCTTTGGTATCAGAGTAAACAAAGCCACCATTACGATCATTAATAACGGCATAAAGAAAACGGCATACGATTTGTTCCAAAACTGATCAGCCTCACCCTTGATATTCCAATGCATAGCCACTTGCTCGGGCAAGTACGGGAGAACAATCACACTTATCCCCAAGCTAACAACAATAAGAATTAAACTGAATACATACTTCCTCATTTCTTCTCCTCCCTATCAATAAAAGTGAAATACCAGCCCATTAATTCATGAAAAACGGTAGTATTTAAAGAATAATAAATATGCTGACCCCTTCTTTCATCATCAATTAATGAAGCATGTTTTAAAATTTTCAGATGATGAGAAACGCTGGGTTTCTGCATATTGAAATGAGACGCGATTTCTCCTGCGGTTAGTTCATCTTCCTTTAACAAAGTTAGGATTTGCCTTCGAGTTGGATCAGATAATGCTTTGAAGGCTTCATTAAGAGACATTTCATCACCTCTCATCTTATTTTCTTTTATGAAAACTATGATTAGATAGTTAGATATATTTCTAAATATCTAACTATAGTGTATACATATTTATGCTGGATAGCAATGTTTTGTTCGCGAATAAAGAATTGTAGCTGCCACGCCCTTCACATTATAAGGTTAATAATTCTTAAGCCAGCCGGGAAATCTTCGAAGGACGCTGATCCCATCCGCTATACCGGCCTCTTCTTTGCAGCCATGATTGCGAAGGTATAAACCGCGAATCTATGACACTACAAGTTTTAAACAAGTTAAACCGTTATTAGGATAAAGGACGTTTACTTATATAAAAGTAAACGCCCGATTTGTAAAAATTTATGCATTACCCTCTTTAAGAAATGGATCAATTTTTAGTCTTATTTGCTATATCACTCCAAAAAGCGGAGAGTTTTTATTACAATTGATTGTGTTTCATTTTTCTTTCGTTAATGCGTTCACTAATTAATCGAGCACGCTCAGCAGAACGATCTCTAGCCTCTGGCGCCTTTTTTTCAATTGATAACACAAAAATCAAAAAGTTAAATCTCATCGTTTATTCCTCCTACGTGATTGTCACTAAGCGGAGTCCTTCTCCGCATTTAACCAATTCATAAATTCAATCCTCAATAGTTCAGCCATCGGTAACACTCCCTTTCTTAGATGATATTTTTGGCAGTAGCTTTTCGGTCAAGCCATTGATCATGGGCACTCAGCCGGTAACCAGGCAGCGGTGAATAAGTTTGTTTTTTCCGCCGGTTTACACGAATAGTAAAAATAAAGAAATGCATGGTCATCATTACTCACCTCCCTTCAAATTGTAAATTTATATTTAAAGAGTAAAAATACCCTTTAATTCCATAAGAAAAAGCCACAGGTGGTCTGTGGCTCTACGTTAAAGCTCTCCATTTCTGAAGACGCAAAAAAGCCACAGATGTCCTGTGGCTCTGCTTTAAAGCTCTCCATTTCTGAAGATGTAAAAAAGCCACAGGAATACAATATGCACTACCTGCGGCTGTTATTAACCTATTTTCAAAAAATGTTTATTAAGGTCTAATATATAGCGCAGGTCGATTTAGTTGTACAGTTTGGTTGCAAGTTAAAGTGATCATCATTTGTTTCGACCTCGCTTTCTAGAAATTTTTTCTTTCTCTGGAAATTATATATGAAGCTTACCTTAAAGTAAAGCCTAATTTTCAAAAAAATCATACAAATGCAAATATCAACCGCCTGGAAGGAAATATAATCTCAAGAAAATAAGCAAATAGGTATGTGGCATACAATAAGAACTTATCAACGAAATCCTTCCTAATCTACATTCACAGCCTCCGCCGTGTCAATATACCGTTCATACCTACTTTACAGCTTTTTTCGATTTCAAAAATAAAAGAACTAATGCTAAAACAAATAAAACGGAAGTAACCATCAGGGCATTTGACGTACCAAAAGGAGGTATAAAAAAACTTGAAAGTAATACAATAATCGCCGCAAATGAAAAAACAACCTTCACACACACTCCTCCTTTAGTTCAAACTGATCGTAAGCTAGCATGTTAAAGTATTATCCCAATCGGCTATTTTGATTAATGCAATGACTAATAACATTACTTTAAATGATAAAATCATTCTATCAATCCTATAATAACTCTACTACCTAGGAAAATGTACTGTAACAGTTTCAAGAGAGACTATTATCTCAAAATTGACCCTCAAACTTTCTGCCCAGTTCTTAAATAAAAGAAAAGCTGAAGACCATTAATATAACCTCCAGCTTCCGACCCCGTTTGGATAACTCAATCACAAGATAAAGAAAACCAGAACTTGTTATCTATTTAGCTTCCAGACTCTTAATTAACCTTATGCCCCAGTATAAGACGATCCAGGGGAGAATATATTTTGTCCCCCATTCTGCCATACCTATAAGAGCTAACACTATAGAATACCTGTTGATTCCTAAATAAGGTAAAGTTATGTACAGAACCGTAACAAGTATAAACCCAAGTGCGATATCCTTCCAAGGTAATTTATTCAAACTTATTTGCATTCCTTGTCACCTCGCTGAGACACTATATGTATATTGTTTATTTATTTGTTCCTAATCTACGAACTTAATTCTTCCTCACTATAAACCCTTATTTGACTAGCAGCTGATCATCTTTAATAAATGAATCAAATACATTAATAAATTTCTCTTTTTCTTCCAAAAATGGGTAATGGCTACTTTGTTCGAAGATGACTAATTTTGAATTAGGTATGCTTTCAACCATTTCCACAGAGTACATTAATGGACATTGGACATCATATCTGCCACAAATGATTAAAGAAGGGGTTGATATAAGCTCCAGCTTTCGAGTTACATCATAAACTTGCAATTCTCGGCTGAAGAAATTCATTCGAATTGCAGACAAACCTTTATGTATATTTAAAGAAAAAAGTTCATCATATTTTTCAGGAGCAAGTAAAGACATTTTTGTCCTTTCAATTTTCAGCTCATTTTTTTCTTTTAGTAGTAAATCCTTACGTTTTAAAGCTTCATTTAGTTCCTGCATTCTATCAAATTTAGGATGCTCTGAATTATATATACAATCTTTTGAGAATGTCATATATTCCCTGGCAGCTGCTCCGACGATCACATTAAAATTTAGAGATTCTGAATAGTATATTCCGTAAATTACTCCTAGCATTCCTCCAGTGGAGTGACCAGCGAAGCCCCATTTAACAATTCCAAGTTCTTTACGAATAGCTTCTAAATCAAATATAGCTTCCAACATGCTTAGTTGATAGGGTTCCTTGGCTTTCTCTGAGTAACCGGTTTCTCTTAAGTTTACTAAGAAGACTTGGTGAGTGCTTGTAAATGCTTCGGCAAAATAGTCTCCTGTTTGGTTAAATACAGAGTAAAGATGGGTTACACACATGGGTGCCCCTTTACCTTTTATAAATATTTCAAATGCGCCACGTGATGTATCAAGTAGATTCCTTTCCCAATCCCCCATTTAATTTTCCTTTCCCTGCTTAATTTATCTAAATTTTAACATTAATGCAGTCCTATTCTACAAAAAATTCTTTCTTTTCTTCGCTCATATAGCTCTAACCTGCCTTAACTAATAAGTCATTTTATTAAAGCGCCATTTACAAGAAGTGGTAGTTTCGAAATATTTAAAAGCAGATATTCATTCATGCACTCGTTACGAGCATTTATATATTTTACTTTTAAATTTAATTCTTCTTAATCATGATCAAGTTCTCAATAAAAACTCTTTTTATTTGGCTTTAATACTACGATCGAAAAAATAATAGAAGATAGCAACATGACCAGTGCCAAAGTGACAATGGTCAGTCGTAAGGATACAAAATCTGCTGCAATCCCAATAACTAAAATAAAAATGACTTGGAACATACTTTGGATTAAATCGTAAATGCTGGTTACTCTTCCCATAATATCAACAGAAACATTGTTTTGATAGAACGTCATAATTCCTGCATTTAAAATGACATTAAAAAAACCTAAGACTACAAATCCAGTAACGATGGATATGAACGACCACGAAAAGGCATAGATGACATAGCCAACCGTCATCATGATTAAACCAATTGTAATCATATATCTAAGTGATATTTTATTAGAAAATATTGATAACAGGAAAGCTCCTACAACAGAACCTATTCCAGTTATACTAATCAACAAACTATATTCAAACTCAGAAAGACCCACTACGTGCTGGGTAAAAACAACCTCTTGAGCATCCATGGCAAACGAAAATATCATAATGATAATAAAGCCAAGATAAATAAACGATATGTATTTATTGTTTAACATGAATTTCTTAACGACTGTGAAGTCACGTACCACTTGAGCTATAGTCAATGTGGGAATAGATTCCCTATCAATGTTTTCTTTTTCAGGAAGAGATAATAATAAAATTGCTGAAATTAAGAAGAATAGAGCATTCATCCATAACGTCATTTCAACAGATGTTATTAATATAAGTGAACCCCCAATAGCAGGGCCGACTATAAAAGCGCCAGAACTCGCAAATGAACGAATCGAATTAAAACGTTTCCTTTTTTCTCTCGGAACAAGTATTGCAATGTAAGTCATTGATGATGGATTATAAAATGCTTTTGCCACACTTAAGATAACTAATATCACATAAATAACTGCCATGTGTGATGCAAATGGAATCAGGAAAATGAAAACAGCTCTAATTATGTAGGTTCCAATCATTATTTTTCTTTTACTCCGATACTCAATAAAACTCCCGGTCCAGAATTTAGTTACAATATTCGTTAAAGGTCCTATAATCCAAAGACCAGCTACAGCCGTTGCTGAACCTGTAAGTTGAAATACAATAATATTAATTGCAACTAAATAAATAAAGTCCCCGATACTCGATATTCCGATAGAGGACAGTAATAATAGTGGATCTTTCCATTTATTGTTGATTATCATATACTACCCTTATGAGCCTCCAATTTGGACGAATTCCTGATATCAAATACCCAGTGAAACCACACAGCGGACATAACCTCCTCCTTTACGACTTTAGTAATCAGAACTAATTCGATATTAAATTCTACTTTTAAAACGATTAAAAGTTAGGTTAGTTTCACCATTTGTAATTATCGGAGCATAATTGCAAATCCTACGCAATTTTTATAATACAGATTAATTCAAATCATGGTTAAATGAACAATTACTCTATTAAAATAAGCACCCTCCAAGGGAAAGGTGCTTCAAAAGTATTTTGCATATAAATCTTGTCTAAGCTTTCCACTTAACTGAGCATAAACCTTAGTCGTCTCACTCTATTCATCGGACAACAATTAGACCCTCGTGGTCCCATAAAGACGGAACTGATATTAAATTCAGCCCCAAGCGGTAAATTATTCTGTTTTATGTTTATCAGTCTTGTTAGTAGTAATTACTTCCGGTGTATAACTGCTAAGTATTTCAAATGTTGTTTCAGATGTCGAAATTATGTGGTGCTCAATGCTATCCTTCTCAATTTCCAGCCCAGAATTTTCAGTAAACCACTCTAAAAAATCAGACCTAATTGCTTTATAAAAAAACCAATGCTTTGTACTTCTCCCAAAAAATTCTTTTCTAGCCTTCCTTGCCGCTCTAGAATAATGACTATATACCAACTCCGAAGAAAGTTTTAACGCGAACACAAAGTTTCCCAGCTCCAGATTGTTATAAATAAGTTTAAATTCCTGCTCCTCATTTTCAAGTGAAATTTCTAACCCCTCTCTATCCTCAACAAATTTCACTTTTTCCAGATAATCTCCAGAAAAATCCTGAATTGGCACCCAAACCTTTAAATGAATTTCTTCAGCCATAATCTCACTTCCTTTAATAGCTTTACCAAATTCCAATGCAGGCTTGCCATTAGTGGTACTACTCTTGTGACAATTCACATTTCCTTATTAAATAACTTTTCTCAAACTTGCTGTGGGACTTACTGGTGTTTCACTTTCTTCTCTTTTCCCTCCAAGAAGATTCCATAAGTTTTCTCTGTCTTGTACTACTAAGATATTACCATCACTATCTTTGATTAACGTCCGCGAAAAGACTTGTCCAATGAAAACTTCCCCGTTGAATTTACCACTACTTAAAAGTATCAGCTACTATGTTGCTAAATTTTTTAAGATAGTAAAGATAGTTCTCATTGCCGTAGTTGTATCTCTTGTTGTACATTTTGGCAACTACAACTTTATATTTTGGAATTACTAGCAAAGTTGGTCCCGTTACTCCTAAGATTTGAAAGGAGCCACTTGGCACTCGATCACCTAACTCACTCAATTCTCTAGGAATATCCTGCACATACCAAAACATACCGTGACGCGGAAATTCTTTCGCTAGGTAATTTGGTGTATGGATGCTAATGGCTAGTTCAATTACTTCCTTAGGGACAATCTGATTACCATTGATTTCCCCATTATTTAGGAAGAGGTTCCCCCAAAGAGCAAATTCACGAGCAGAAACAAACAGGTTCGATTCCACTCCATTTTCCATAGAACCTGTTGTATCTTCTCCATTCTTATTAGGATCAATTATTACTTTTACTAAACCATTATTGTCTTGAGTTTCCCACCATGTTCGCTTCAATCCCATTGGTGAGAACACTTTTCGATATAAATATTCTGGAAAAGGAATACCGTAAATTATATGAATTAGTTGAGTCATTAGTTTGATATTGATTCCTCTGTAGGCCCATTTTTCTCCAGGGTTGAACTCTCTGATGATCTCCCCTTCTGAATTTTCATCTAAACCATGCGTGTGAGTAACCATATGACGTATTGTGGTATCTCTAAGTATGTCTGGGTCTATGTCTTGAAAATGCTTACTTACATATTCATCAAGGCTATGTATTTTCCCTTCATATAAAGCAAATGCTACGCACAACCCTAAATAACTCTTCCTCGCAGACGCTACATTGAATCTAGAATATTCATTTACAGGTAGTGCATTGCCCGTATTGGAATAAGTACCACTAAAATGTTCTAATACAATCTCATTATCTTTTATTACTGTGAGTGCAGCAGCAGGGCTTTTATTTCTCTCTTTGATTTCCTCTACCCAAGACAACATATTATCGTACGTTGAAACCACCCTGAATCCCTCCGTTATTTCGACTCCTTACAACCAATAAAAATGAAAGCATAGACCTTTCAACATTGTATTGTTTTCATTTTAAAAAGAAAACTTATCCTTTTTTGGATAAGCCCTTCAAAACCGGAAGACTCGGTAAAAAGACAATTTAATCGTAATGAAAAGACTGCACTACTCAATTGTGCAGGCTTTTCATTGAAATTTTCTAAGCATTATGACCATCCGTATATGTTGCAGGAAAACTTTGGCTTGAAACTCCAATATAAACAGCAGCTAGGGCTAATAAGATACCAGCAAGTAAAAACACATACTGAACGCCAAAAACATCCGCCATTCCACCTAGCAATAATGAGGAAAGTCCAAATGTTAAAGATGTTAATGCTCGCTGTGCTCCATAAATTTTAGGCAAATCGACGACTGTAGCTTCATTTTGAAGATACGTTTCTAACGTTATCGATTTGATTTGTTCGCTAATACCGTATAGTACTGACAAAACCAATGCCAGCCAGGCGAAGCTATTAAGACCAAAACATAAAGTTATCCCACTGACACTGAAGGAAGTAAATAGCAGGATATCACCTCTATTAATAGTCAATCTGTTTGTTAGTGAAGTCTCTAATGTTGAGTTCTCCCGCCCCGATCATAAATAAATCGGACGAGGGGTATTGGAAACCATAAGCGATTCTATTTATGATTACCCCTTGAATTAATGACTCTTAAAAATCTTCCTAATCAATATGTTCCTGAAACCATTGATTAACTTTTTCTATATATTCATTCATATGATTGGTTAAGCCGTGATCGCCCTCTTCGTATTCAATGTATTCGAACTCGGCATCCTGCTCAGATAGCTTATCTCTTAATTCTCGTGCCTGTTCTACAGGAACTTTCCAATCCTCCCCCCCATGCAACATTAAGAGAGGGACGTCTATTTCGTCGGGCCAATATACAGCAGATCGACTTTTATAGGTATCTTCATTTTGATTGGGATTTCCAATCAGGTCATTTAAAACTTGTCTCATGGCTGTATTTCTTTCATATTGGCTAAATAAATCAGTAATTCCTCCTTCGACAGCGGCTGCTTTTATATTAACCCCTTCTTTAATAGCCAAGTAAGTCATCATGCCACCTCTAGATCTACCAAGCATTACAGCATTGTCAGTATCCACATTGGGAAGCTCATCTGCTGCTTTGAGGAGATTTGAAACGTCCTTTACGTCAGAACCTCCAAATTCTTCCTGTCCCTCACCGCCATCATTACCGCGATACTGAGAAGCTAACACAATGTATCCTTTGTTTGCCCATAAGGACAAGTATTTTGAAAGCATTTCCCGGTCGATCTTTCCATATTCCTGATTCCCGCCCCGGTTATAAATCAACAAGGGAAGATCATCTTCTATATTCTTCGGGCTGACCATAAACCCTGCAATTTCAAGCTCATCACTTAAATATGTAATTTTGTAGGCCTCAGTGGATTTGGAATATACTGTGTCTGGCAGTTCTATTTTTTCCTTACTTACAATTAAATCCTGCCGCTCTGCTTCACAACCGGCTAATAACAAAACCACCATTAATACCCACTTCAATTTAAAACCCCCTTGATATAACCCCTCCTAGTAAAAAAGTTTCCAAGGAATTTCTCGGGCAAATAACACATCTGCATTGAGCCTTAACTCAACTTTTGTTTTTCCTTTTCTCTACCGAAGAAGTGGTAGAAGCATATTTCAAAGATTATAAAGCCTACAACAAGAGATCCTATATATGGAGAGGGAGCGTTGATTGCCAAGAGAATAACTAAGCAAAGAACAAAGGGAATTAAGCCACCAATTATAGAATAATTAATATACTTCTTACTCATCTCAAAAGCCCCTTTATATTAATTACGAAAAGATCCAAATGAAGTTTCAAAATTAAGCATATTCATCCTTTTATCTGGAAACTGAGTCTTCCACAAACCTGCTTATTAGTAAAAAGCGATTGCTCATATTAAACAATCGCCCCAGATACCATAAGACTTGAAATCAAGATAATTTTTAACTTTATATAGAGAAGAGTGATTTACTCTACTGGCTTATACTCCACAAAAAACGGAAGTAATAAAATAAAGATTGCGCTATAAACAATCATTATTATTAATGCGTAATTTACTGTGATAAAGGCTTTAACGTTAATCAAGTAACCCAACATACAAATTGGCACCACTAGAAATATAGAGGGAAAGATCCTAGAAGAAATTGCAACTTTATGTTCTGTTCCACATTTATTACAATTAATCGCTTTGTACCCTAAATTAAGTGAGATAAATATTTCTGTCCAATTAAATTGACTATTGCAATATTTACATTTTTGAATAAATGATCACCTCCAAAAATTAGTACCTTTTATTAAGGAATAGCCCCCATTCTGATGAAGGACCCCACTTATTTATTAGTGGAGTCCTTCATCAATGTATAGGAAATCATTTTGAGAATAATTCTTTGAACTCTACTCCTGATTAGCCCCAGTTCTTGAATAATAACATGATTAACCCCGATAGTAGCGGAAAGTACACATTTAAGTGAGCTCAAAACTTACTATTTGGCATAGTGCAGTCCTAAATTATAAGCTCTAGTCAACCATTTTTCCATATAGCCAGGTTGTACTTTTATGGTTTCATATAAAAGTTCGAATTGCGAATTTTGGATTCCGCAATATTCTGCCAAACCAACATTGAAATATCGTAACATCATCTCATCGTAATGCCTCTTCTCAAAACGCTCAATTGGTGCACCGGCCAGGCTGAGCCATAATACTTTTTCATGCTCAAGCTTTCCTGGTCCGTAAGCAAACCCCCAGTTCCAAACGCGGTCTATATAACCTTTTAACATAGCCGGCATGCTCCACCACCAAAGCGGAAAAACAAAAGCCAACGAATCGTGTCTTTTCATTCGTTCCATTTCCATTTCGACCTCAGGAGAATATACTTGATGATCTCTAGACCATTCGGGCTCATCCTCTTCCCAAAGTATCGGATTAAAACCGCTGCGATATAAATCTAATACCTCCGTTTCATGACCTGCATCCCTAAGGCCTTTGATGAAACTGTCTGCAACTTTAAAAGTCAAAGAATCCTCTCTAGGATGAGTAACAACTGTCAGTACCTTCATTATAATTTACCTTCTTTCTTTTATTTTTTTGGGACTGGACCGTTCGGATATAGTTAAATACAATACATTTATATATCTAAAAATGTCGATATATATGTTTAAAAAAACTAATTAAAGTTTTTCTTTTAAGAATTCAGATAAATCTTGTATCATTTTTTCATTTCTTCTGTAATAAGTCCACTTTCCGCGTCGTTCAGATTTCAATAAGCCAGCCCTCTGCATCATAGATAGATATTGAGATGTCGTTGATTGTGACAATTGGGCTTTCTTTTGAATAACTCCTACACATACGCCACCTTTCTCATCAATATTTTGAGGATCTTTGCCTGGAGGATTGTCAAAATGTTTATTTGGTTCCTTCAACCATCTCAATATCTCTATGCGTGTTTCATTTGATAGAGCTTTAAAAATATTAATATTTATCATGTTTTTATACTAATCTACTTTTCCCGATATGTCAATGTGAATGATTTGACAATTATTACGTTTAACGGCATTGATAAAACCGAACGCCTCCTAGTTACAGATTAGCTCCCTTTAGTTGAACAAATATTTTCCTATAATTCATTTAGAAATTTCCAGCTTAATTTCTTCTTCGTGTTTCCCATACTCATCTCTCCATTTAATTATAAGAGATGTTTGTTTTATTTTATCTTGATAAAACGAAATGCTCTTATCTGTTCCAGTGGAATCTCTTGGTGTTTGATGTACATTTTGAGCTGGTAGAGATCCACTACTTGTTCCTAATTCTTTTGGGAAATTCCATTTATATTCTCCATCCTCCACAGTTCCTTCTCCAGTAAACTTAAGTCTGTCGAACACTTTCCAATACTTCTGAATTATGCCTGATAACAGAATAATATTTACTTTATATCACTTAGAAAATTCTTCGATTGCTGCTACAGCTTCGATTTCCACTAATTGATTTGAATATCCTAATACTGTAACTCCAGATAAGGTGCTTGGTACATCGTGATCACCAAATTCACTTCTAATTGTTCCCCAGGCAGTTACCAGATCTGAACGATTTTGTGAAGCAACAAGAACCCTTGTATATACAACATCATCCAATGAAGCACCACACTCTTTCAATGCTTCTTTTAAATTATTAACACAGGCTTCAGCTTGAAGCTCATAATCATTTGGATAAAGTATCTTTCCGTCTTTATTAAGAGGACAGGCACCTGCTAAGTATAGTAAATCCATTCCCGATGGTACTCGACTAGCATATGCGTAATCAGTTCGAGCTAAATTTGCTGAATGAATTAATGATATTCCTTTATTCATTTTAAGTTCTCCCTTTCTCTATAACATTTTCCCATAATATATCATTTCAGTTTCATGAGTACCCTGAATAACTACTTCGATAACATTTATACTTATTCCATTCTTACGCCCAATTTCGGAAGATCGGTATTAAAAGAAAGCCCCAGTTTCTATAAGACTTTATTTCGAGATATATTGAATCAGATTCTCCACTAACTCCCCCGTTAATACAATCAGGGTGACTGCATTCTATTTATTTGCCTTTGCAAATGTTGAAGGTGAAAATGATACTTTATATTTTCCTTCAAGCTCTTTCTGTACTTTTTCTGTTAGTTTTAATCCTTCTATATTATGCTCTTCTTCAAGTTCAACCCCATTAGGAACTATTCCATCTTTATACCAATCTATCCATTCACCATACTTCCCTATCCATTTCATTAACTCCAACTTTAAAGCGAGTTCAATTGGAATCTCTTCTATATCAAGGTTACAATTACACTGATTACACCAAATAGGGTCTGCCCCCACATCCCCCTCAACTTTTAATTCAATTGTTTCTTTGTGTTTACATAGACATCTCATATTGTTTTCACTCTCCTTTGCAACTATCGCTCCCCGTTTGCGGAAGACTCGAAATTGAGATATGTGACACTAAAACAAATCTCTTGTTTAACACAATTATTTTTGTCTGAATTTTCTCAGTGTCTTATAATAAATTTAAATTACAAAAACTGGAGGTTTGCTTATGGAGTACAATACTATAAATCCATCAATAACATTAGTTGAGTATAAGGATACATACAAGAATCTATTATCCGACTACTACTTACCCGAAGAACAACTGAATTTTACAAGTCTCCCATTAGAAAAAATTCATAATTCGAATGTGACGAAAACTTCTTCTCATATATTAATCCTGGATAATAATAAACCAGCAGGGTATTTCGCATTGGAAGACGGTGAGAAAGTTAAGAGATATAGTGATAATCCAAAAGCCAGAGTTTTGACAGCTTTCTCGATTAATTCTAAGTTTCAAGGTAAGGGGATCGCCAAAGAAGGGTTAAAATTACTACCTTCTTTTGTAAGAGAAACTCTGCCCGATGTCGATGAAGTAGTTCTTGGGGTCAACAAAAGAAATACTGCAGCAATAACCCTATACTTAAAGACCGGTTTTGTAGATGAAAACAAAACTTATGAAGGTCCAAAAGGTCCTCAACATATTTTGCATTTGCATATCTGATCAATAGGGAGCTTGGTGCTCCCTAATTGCTTTCATCTTATTTCCAGTATAGCCCCAGTTTTTATAAGACTTGAATTCGAGACATTTCCATCACTATAACTATTAAAAAAACCATCCTTAGTAAACAAAATGATTCTATTTCTCAGGTTGAATAAAATTCCTTTTCCTTACTAATAAAATTACAGTAACAATGACTATACAAATTAAAGTGATTGCAATTATGGAGAGCATTCCCCCAAATAATAAGAATTCATTGATTGGTCCTGCATACTTAAACCATAACAATGCACTAATGAGACCAAAGACAAAAATAAAGCAACTTGCTAAAATTACATTTTCTAACATCTTTTTATTTTTCATCAAACCTCGCTTAGCTGCAATATAGCTTAATACTGCGCCCAATAAAATAAGTGTAGATAACCCACTAAATACAAGCACAGTCATTAGATACATCTCCTTTTGAGTAAATCTAGTTAAGGTTATTTATTTCTTCAGCGTAATTTTATTCCGAATGGATCGTTAGAGCATTCTATAACACGAAAATCTCCTCTACAGATAGCCTTCACTAAAAACTCACAAAATTTATCTGCTTTAGCTTCAAAACTGGTTATTATCTCGAAACTGAGTCTTACCCAATTACTCGGTAGCGAAAGCGAGTGCTCATATTGAACAATCGCCCCGTTTATGTAATACTCGGATTCGAGATATCTCTTACTGTTCTTTTATTTTAGCACCCGTTAGTTTAAAAGTCCTGTGCAATTAAACTATAAACAAAAGGAATAAAAAGAGCTAACCCAAGACAAATTATAGCTACCATTTTTGACTGGTTAGCGAGCCGTTTATCACCTTTTTGTAGATTTTCTATAAAATTAAGGGTATAGGAAAAACACAAAATGATTAGCAAAATCGAAATAAAACTTATCCATCCTAAATTCACATAATCGCCTCCCTTGACAGTTCAATTAACCTGATTCGTTAGTTCAATATTTTCGTCTATATATTTAGAAATGGGGACCAACCATTATTCAAGATTAGCTCCCGATTGTTTAACAAGTTGTTTTATTCCCTTTCATTAATATTGGAGATATTAATAGAAAACTCCCCAAAACTTAATTGTCCTAAAGCAAACTTTGTACTTTGAACAAACCTACGTTCATTTTTAGTTAGTTCACGTTTTGCTACCTTTTCAATCCATTCTTGCTCAAAGTCTAAACTATCTAAAATATGCTTTTGTTTTGAAAAAGCTTCATGGTATCTTAATCCAAATTTTCTTTGGGATATAGCATTAATATGAATGCCATCTGGATTTGCTGATAAGCCTTTTGATGTTACAAAATAGCAATTTTTTTCGGTATGAGCAACTTTAGATAATACCTGGTTGATTTGTTTATATTCTACAGCGCTTTTTTCAAATCCGACTTCTCCAAGGTAATGGCCCAACTCACCGATAATAATCGGGATATCTGGTGCATTCAATTCTTCTCTCAAATGTTTAAATAATGAACGCAACTTTTCTTCATACGTCTTATAACGTTCTCCGTAACTGTCACTTTCTCCTTGATGCCACAGAATTCCCACTATTTCACTTGTTTCCATAGCAAATTTTGCTTCAGAAATTGCATGTCTTGTTAATAGTCCATCAATTGTCCACTCATCAATAGAGCTTCCTCCTTCAGCACATGGTATCAACCCAATGGACTCACCCGGATGATCCTCCGTCCAAGCCTGAGCAAAAGAGGCTGATGGACCAACACCAGATACGTGGCGATCAAAATTAATCGGTTCTGCCATCATTTGCCATCTGCCGTTTCGCAACACATTTATATGCTCATTATAAATCGGCGCTACATCCTTAATAAATCCTCTACCTGCCATATTTGATTGTCCGATTAATAAAATAGATTTCATAGAAAAACCTTCTTTCTTTGTTTGCATAGGTCTAATTAGACTAAACAGGATTAAGAGTATTCTTAATTAGACTTTTTAGTCAAGTCGATTTTGTCTTTATTCAACTAACCCCATTTGCATAACTTAACGGAGCAAACCCTTGTGTTAAAGATTAGCCCCAGATTGTGTAAGACTCGATTTCAAGATACTCTAAAAAAGCTTATCTGATCTACAATGAAATAAATAACTATTCTTTTGACATCATTTTTCTAATTATCCTTATTTGACCTCTATGGTTGATTTCATCTTCAAAAACATGAAACCCAATAAAATAGTTATTAGAGGGATAATGGTCCCAAAGCCGGTTTTCGTATAACCATTCATCGGTCATCATCTCAAATTTCTGAAGTGTTCTATGTCTAATTTCTTCAAGTTTTGTGATATAAAAATCTAGTGGATATCCATTAATGTTTTTTCTTCCTTTTTCTCCAAGACTATAAGGGGATCCCCATTCCAACATTTCCTGTTCATTTGGTCTTCGGCCATCAAAAATTTCTATTTGAAACCCTTTCTCTACAGCAGCTATATGTAATAAAAGAGCTCCAATACTATTCCCCTCCCTACTTGGTAAAAAATCCAATTCAGAGGTTGTTAGGCCTGATACAGCATCCAGCGTTGTTTTTCTCACATAGTTCATTTGCGACACTAGATGACCTATTTGTGGAGTGAATCCTTTTAATGACCCTATTTTACTTCCAATTGAAACACTTCCTTTCCATAACAATCATACTATCTTCACTACATTTTTAGTGATAATATCTGCAACCTCAAATTTAGGTAGTGCACCGTCTACAATTAGGTCAGAATTTGGTTTTGTCGTATCTAACATAGTAAGATAACCTCGCCTCCCTCTAGCTAAGTAGTTATCTAAATCCAGTAATATATCTTCAGCAGAACCACTTTTAAAATCTCTATTTATTCTGCGTGCCATTGCAATATCCAATGGAGTATCAATAAACACGGCAAAATCAATAAGACTACTTGTTTTATTATGTAAATATGCAAATGGAAAATCTAATATTATGTACTCTAGAGGTTCAGTAAGGAACTGTTTTATATCTCTAATAAGTGGTGATAAGTCCCAATCATCAGGGTTACAGCCATTATCAATCCATTTAATTATGTCTTTAGGAGCTTCAAAATCATAGTCATCAAAATATATCGTTTTACTATTTGGTAGCTTCCCATTTAAGCAAGAAGCAATTGTCGTTTTTCCGCCGCCTGAAACCGCAGCAATAGCAATTACCATTGGTGATTTTCTTTTCATTAAACTCCTCCAATATTTCCGTTTGTTATTTAAATTATGGCGAGTACTCTATTGAGCAATCGCCCCAGTTTTCATAAGACTTGAATTCAAGATAATCTATTTTTTAATAGGCTCTGTTAAATTTCAATGTTGATATTTATATATAGAAAAAGGACTTCTAATTATCGGAAGTCCAGTAATGAACTAATGCCTTATTAATCTAATGCTCTCTTCAAGTGAAAAGTGAGACATTATCAAAGAGGTAAATGTATTTCCCTTGTTGGGTTATACACATTTAGCCACTGTTCTGTTTCCGCCTCAATCCAATTCCCAAAATGATTCAAGAATTTTACTGTTTCTTCTGAACTTGATAAGGGGTTGATTGAGTACCAAAGAGCTGTCCTCATCTCTTGTTCTTTTTCAGGATAATGCTTGGAGAATAGTTCGAAAGCTGGGTATAAGTCCCTTGTGTATGAGTGCTCTTTATCAATGACAAGCACTCCACCAGCCCTCACAATAATTCTCATTACCCACGAACACCAATCCTTTATGTCCTCTATGTCATTATTTCCAGATAAACCTTGCTTAGCAGTATCAATAAGAGATGTTAAGTGAATAAGATGTTCATTCGCCAATGATATATCAGGTTTATAATCAGGGAGCTTATTTATTAGGTTTTCACCATAAACACAAACGCCATATGTTTTTAGAATAAAGGGAATCATTGAGCAATATTTGGACTCCTCAAACTCAATTAAAGGGGAGAATCCGAATTCCACACCGTTTATAAAACGGAATTTTTGGTCAATAAATTGTTCAGTTTCCTCAACCCAATCAAGGTCAATATCTTGAGGATTCGAATAAGTTACTATGATCACGTCAACATCAGATACACCTTCAATGTCTAACCCTCTTGGCACAGACCCTCTTATATAAATGCTGTGAATTTCCTTTGGTAAAGCGATAAGACAACTTTCATTTATTAGTCTGATTACCTCTAGAAATTTATTATTGATTTTTTCGGGTTTAGACTCGTTTACTATATATCCTTTATCGTCTATAGAACATAAAGAACCTATTTTTCTAATTTCAGTCATACTTAAAAGTCCCCATTTCTTTGGATTTATTCAGGGACCACGTAGTTTATAGGGGGCTTATACGCTTCCCTTAAATCAATTGAACCCCAGTAATAGTTATTTTCATTTTCATAAACAACGCCTCCTTTAAGAATCTATATAGTTCAAAAATGCAATATTATTTATACTTTGAACTTAGATAACCAGAGTGTATCATAAGTTTCCACACTTGGGATTAAATTCCGTTTGCTTATCATATCATTCTTGTGACTTCGTTTCTCTGGTGATGAAAGCTCTCCAACATTTGAACCACGCAAGGTAATTGTTCAGATACTTGGTCGCCACCCCGTTAAAGCGCTGTATCCACCCTTTCAGCCTTCGGTGGTAGTAATTAACGATCTGGATGTGATAAATACCCTTGGTGCGGATTTTACCGTCCGATTTGAATTGATAGATAGTCATACCATTATCAAACGCATATGTTTTAAAGGCACGCCAAGCATCGGTACATAGCACATTCTCACTCGAAATTTTACGCCCGATGGCTTTGTATGTATGTAAATAAGCTAGGGGCTTATTTTGCAAATGCCCCCGATACAGTAAGAATTAATTCCGAGATATCTCGTTTGAGAAACTAGCCATTTTCTTTGTTAATGTAGAGATAAGAATTAACTTTTTAAAACTCTCGAAATCATCTGTTTGCCGTCTGACTCCCCATGGATTAGTGTTACTGGAAGTAAGTTAAGAACTTGAAGGTAGGACAAAAAAATAAAGCTATCTACATAATTCCTAAAATAGAAGAACTCATATCCTGTAAATATATCAAGTATAACAGCTGTAGCAAGGTTGAAAATAATTCCTCCTAATAGAAATAAAGAAGTTTGAAATTTTGTCATTTTTCCTTCCATATCTTCATTGAGTGTTACCCAACCGAAAGCAAAATACGCTGACTTAATACTTAACAAGTCTTTCTCAAAAATTACTTTTCCCATCCCTATTGAAATCTCTTCTATTTTCTGTGAGAATAGCTTTGCAAAAAAAGCATGACCAAACTCATGAACAATTGAAACTATTGGAAAAAGAATAAACATATATATTAAAAAGTTAAATGCAAAATCCATGACCTCTCTCCTTAGTCACACCGATTATGTAAGATAATTACTTCTTAAGCAATAGCCCCAAATAGTTGAAGACTTGAAATCAAGATAATTCCCACTTCCAGTGAGTAAATTTCAGCAATCCAGACTTATAATTCTTTCTTTAATTCCATATTGAACCAAGCCTTTATAAGGATCCCCTTCAATACCTAATAGCTCACAGAACGCTGGTTCAGTCTTATACCCCTGTTTTTTGAGTTCAATAACTTTACCTTTAAGCGACGGATTATTTTTTAAGAGTTCGTATTCAATAATCATATGTAAATAAGCGTTCTGACGCTCTATAGGTTGATTTTGGCCAAAGAGTTCTAATTCAAATTTGTCATAGAAGAAATTCGCCTTAACAACTCTATGTCCTAATATAGTTGTTCTTTTCAAAGTAAAGCCAGGCATATTTCCATAAAGGTTGTTTAGCTTATTTCCAAACAGCTTTAGGTCTTTGACTTCCATAACGATGTCGAGATCTGAATTATCTAAGTCAACACCAATGGGAACAGTTCCACAAAGCACAGGATTGTAGATACTCAATTCATCAAATATATCCAGTTCTGTAATAGTGCTATAAGCATTTCGTTGCTTTTTATTACCTTCTTTCATTCTTTCGAAAAGATCAACCAACAGATTCCCCCCTAATAAAGCACATTAGAAAAGCATCCAAATACTAAAGTATGTTAATAAAGAATTGTTAGCAATAGGTAAGCGTTTGAGGTTATCTCCGGCTTTTCCCCTGCTCCACACCGGACGTGCTAGTTTCCCAGCATCCGGCGTTCCATCTAAAGGTATGTACTAAATTATAAGTTCCTATGTTACTCTGCGAGACTGGATGCTTCGATCCCTTCCACCCCACATACCTTTCGGTATTGATTGATCTTATCTAAGATCAATCGATTCTGTGGTAACTTTTCAAGGTAAACCTTTATCTTTTCTATATCTTTCATATGGATAAGTCGGTGAATATCCTTATGAAGATTACGGAGATTTTGAAATTGATCCGAACCTCCTTGGTTCCTTGGCACGTAATGATGGCAGTGAACGTCTGATGCATGGAGGTACTCACCTGTAATTTCGCGTCTCCCCATCTTCATACTATACCGGCTAATACGATTATCCAGGTATTCGATACTTCGTTTCGGTAGAGAAGACTTCATTAAGTGACCGATTTCTTTCTGGATATCAGGGCGGAGACTTTTGTGTATCTGTTCTCTGCCTGTCTTTGTATAAAGCGAAAGCTTTGGACTGAAGTTCCTCGTATGAAATGTTTTCACATTGCCTATAGGGAACAGATACACACCATTGATATTGAATGTTTTCGTTCCTAAGCTAAAGGTTTTCTTATAAAAAGGCGGTGGCTGAAAAGGATGTTCTAGCTTTCCAACCGGACGAAGACGGTTCACTAGAAATGGTTTAAGATCGTAAGCAAGACGTGAGAACACAAGATTTACAAGAGTCGCTCGCTTAAAGTATTGGTGAAGTCCCAGAACAAAACTATTGTAACGATGAATATTCTCAGCAGAAGGTGAACTTTTCATTCTCCGAATGAGCTTTTTCGCTTCCTGCTTCATTTTCTTTCTTTTAGAAGAAATGACCCCAGTATGGGCCACTCGTTTCTTACCCTTTTTATTCGCCCGAATGGTGAACCCTAAGAACTCAGATTCTCGTTTTCTTAAGTTTACAATTTGAGATTTCTCCGGTGAGATGTCCAGTTTCAAACGCTCTTTGAGGTACAGACGTACCGCATGGTACCACCTTTGCGCTGTCTTTCCATCCCGACAAAGAATTTTAAAATCATCAGCATATCGGACCAGGTTGTCAAGGCCGTTTAATTTTATACAAAATCGTCGGGTTAAAATTATACAAAGCTGCCACCTTATTTGGCAGCTTTGTTTTTCATTCGAAAACTTGGCCCATCAATAGAAAACACTCTTGAATGATGAAGTAACCGATCCAATATGGCCGTCGCAATAATTCCATCGCCTAAAACCTCTCCCCACTGGCTGAACGTCTTGTTCGACGTTAGAATAATAGAGCTATTTTCATACCTACGGCTAATTACTTGAAATAAGTAATGACCACCTTGGTCTGATAGATTCAAATAGCCCATTTCGTCGATGATCAAGAGAGAAGGCTTAGCGATTCCTCTCATTTTCTTATCCAATTTCCCTTGTCCATCTGCTGTCTCAAGGGACGTAACGAGTTCCTGAGCTGTCATAAAATACGTTTTCAATCCTTTGCTTATGGCTTCTAGAGCGATTGAAACCGCAAGGTGTGTTTTCCCAACGCCAGGCGGACCTAGGAAAATAAGATTCTGACTTTGTTCGATGAAACTGAGACTCATATATTCTTCGATGTCCCTTCGGGTCACACCACTAATACGATCAAAGTCAAACGTATCCAACGTCTTTTTGAAAGGTAAGCGGGAGAGTCTCAGTAAAGTTTGTCTGCTTCTCTCGATTCTCGCTTGGTTTTCCACTTCTAGTAGTCGCTCAAGAAAGATATGATATGGTATATTATCTTTAGAAGCTTCTTCAATGAGGTTACGCCATTTCAGTTGAATTGTAGATAATTTGAGTGATTCACAGTATGTATCAATCACTTGATTCATCACTTATCGCTCTCCCTCTTGAAGAAATCGGTCGTAGACGCTTAGTGGGCGAACAGCGACCTCAACATCTGATGCAGCGTGAAAGGTGCCAGCCTTTGAACGCTGCTTTTTTCTTATCTGTTCGGAGAGAGGTAAGATCTTATCATCTGTGGTGTAGGTAAGAATGGCTTCGCCATGGTGGTAAACGGTAATCCTTCCATCCAGGGTTTCCTTAATCATGACTTCATGTCCTGCATAAGTAGAGCTCATAAGAATTTTTCTAGCGTGATAGTTCAGCACACCATCTCTTCCTATTTTCCGATAGGTGAGATAGCTTACTTCATATTTAGAAGGAAGAGAATCGAGAGATTCTTTCATCCATAACTCTACAGGCTTCCGTTCTGTTGTAGAGTGAACACGTTGATTCGCGGTGTCTTCTACCCACCTCATAAGTGTCCGGTTCAAATCCTGTAAGGATTGGACGGAAGATGTCTCTAGCCATCCATTCATGTAGCCAATGAAACGTTCCACCTTTCCTTTTGTTTGAGGACGATAAGGTCGATGGACCTTAGGGGTAAACCCGTAATGATCTACAAAGTCCAAGAACTTTTCATTCCATTCAATTTCAGGTCCATTTCTTCGATTGATTATGGTTTTCATATTATCGAACAGGACTTTTTGCGTGACACCACCAAAGTATTCAAAAGCATTAATGAGACATTGAAATAGGTGCTCTCGGTCTTGCTTCTCCGCAAAACAAACATAACTCATTCGTGAATAAGAGAGAGTGGCCACAAATATCATAAGGGGAATTGTATCTCCATCTACCTGATAAAGACCAGCTTCTTTCCAGTCCACCTGTATTTGTTCTCCCGGTTCTGTTTCATACCTCCGGGTATGACTTTCCTTGAAGGACTTGCGATAAGGCTGTACAAAATCTTTTAGAATCGTCTTCCCTCCAGAATACCCCTGTTTTCGGATCTCCTGATAGAGTTTTTCACAATTGAAAACATGATCTTTCTGTAATCGTTTAAGCAAGTAGTCCTTGTAAGGATCTAACTTAGACCCTTTATTTGCTCGCTTTTGTATGTGGTTTTTCTCCCGTTCGCTTAAGGATTTAACCGTATGACGATGCATACCTAAGAGTTGGGCAATGTCTGTATAAGACATACCCCGTTCTAGTAATTCTTTCACCTTTCGTCGCTCTCCCTCCAGCTTCATAAACTAAATCTCCTCCCCTTTAGGAATCAATTTAATTATGAAGCTTGTCGAAATTTAAGGCGACGATTTTGTATGTTTTTAGCCGGCTATATTGTCCATTTTAAATGCGACTCTTTCACAGGTATCCTTGTTTCAAATTCGTTTGTTTTCTCGCTCGCCTTCTGGCATCATCTGAACTGTAGGCTTTCGTCAGGGGAAATACTTCCCACTGGTCGGCAACCCATTGGTCTAGATCATTTAAGACGACATTAGAAAGAAGAGGGGATAAAATTCCACCTTGTGGCGAACCCTTCTCGGGCACTCCTTCTCCATCAATCTCCGAAGTGATCATTTTTGAGATACAGGCTAGTACCTTACGGTCTTGAATACCGATGTTCCAGAGTTGCCTCTTTAATAGACGATGATTTACGTTATCAAAGAAACTCTTAATATCTACATCAACGACGTAATGAAGTTGACCGCGATTAATCAAAGATTGTATTCTTGCCATAGCATGATGAGCAGACTGGAGAGGTCTGAATCCGTAGCTATGTTTGAAGAATTGAGATTCTACAATCGGTTCGAGAACTTGTTTAAAGCATTGTTGGATCACTCGATCCAGGATGCACGGAATCCCAAGGGGTCTCCATTTTCCGTTGTCTTTTTCAATCCATTCTCTGCGAACTTTCTTCGGGCAATAGTTTCTAAGTTTCGTTCGGACTTCGTTTACCAGATCATTTTCGGAGAGCTCTTTCATGTCATCGATAGTTTTCCCATCGGTGCCTGGTGTTTTAGATCCTTTATTGGTTTTGATCATGCGAAAGGCGAGCAGGATGTTTTCTCTCGATATGATGGTTTCATATAGATAAGAAAACGTATGTCCCTGACTCGCTTTTTCATAAAGATCCGTAAAGGTCTCCGTCATATTATAGTAATCCCAGTTTCGCAGCGTTGACACTGTGGCATCCCTCCTTTGGAGCGATGTTCCCACGTTCCTACCCGATCGGTGCCATTCACGTTAAGAAAATAATCGTTTCATACTCTAGACTTGGGGCTATTCTTCCACTTCTATTACAGAAGTTTCATCAGTCATTCCCCTACCCTCACAAGGATAAATGCTTTTCAGCATATCTTTATAGCAACCGTTTCGGGTGACAGCCCTTGATTCAACGTTCCTTGCTTTCCAAGTACCATACAACGTAGCTATCAATACTAGAATTAGGTGCTTCCTGTAAGCCTGTGAGCTGGATACCGCCTTGGTTCGGTATAGCGTCTTTCAGATGGGGCAGTTTTACTCCACACCACTCACGTCATCGTTAGATGACCACATAAGTTTCCTTACGTTCGTATCTTTAGACCCTTACCTTCGGAAGTTCGTCAGTTCCTATCTCAAAGAACGATTCTCACCTTAACTAGGTATTAGCCGTCCGGCATATCCTCAGGCATACCTTTTCTTTGCAAATAGCTTTAGCCTTTGTTCTGCCGCCTTCACCTGTGCTTCATACCAAGAGACCTGTCCGTCTCAACGCATGCAGGAGTATTAACGGGATGGTTTCGGGAAACATGGATCCTTCATTCCCATCCTCCGTTGTACAGTTGAAATTTAATCCAACAGATTCCCTGCCTTTCGCGCTGAAAAGCGCTTATAGCAGAACTTGTCGCGCGCCCCAATTAGCGAAAGACTTGATTTCAAGATAAATTAATTTATGTTGATTAAAACACCGGTATAAAGTTTTCATTTCTCTAATTTATCTTACTTTTTATTTTGGAAGACCCATTCCAAGACCGTTGCATTGACTAACTCTCGCTCTAAACTTTACTTTAAGAGGAGGTATTTATTAGCCTAATTTTGAACAGGAATAACCCCCACCATCCTAATAAAAAGAAATAGCCAATCAATACGAAAACTGACCAAAAAGCACCGTGTTGTATTTGACTAACTAAATAATCAAATTCATTCAAACCTCTTGGTCTTCCAATACTATTTATCAGACTAACTATCGGAACTGTAATAGTAAATAAAACGGCAACAATGGACCAACCTTTATTACCCTTTTTAACAACACTAAATACTGCAGTGCCTAAAGTCGCAATAATAAATAAGTAATATATTGCCCAGATCCAATCAGCCAATGTCTCCCATTGCATATCATTCCCTCCTTAAAACATCGCCTATATTTTATATTGTTTCTTGCAGGACCTTCACTCTTTTTCAGTTTCTCTAAATTCCTGTACAACTGCCCTACACTACCTTTCAATAAAACAACTTCCCGGGATAACTCTCAACAATTATAAGTATAGAGGACAATTTAACTAACTAAAGAAAAGCCCCCAATTATGGAAGACTCGATTTCAAGATAATCTAACCAGACCCCCACTACCATTTATTTAGATGACTCAAATGGGGACCTATAATTTAATTCTAATCCTTTACATCAATACTAAAACTTGAATGCACCTTCCCATCAACATAAACCTTAAATAACCAACTTCCAGTCTCACCTTCATTAAAACTCACTCGCCCTGCGCTTAGAGCTTGGGCTGGGATCTCTTCATTTTGGTTAGTTTCGATGAGCCTTTCCTGAAATGTTTTCTGTTCTCTGGTATTTTCATTAGTGGCTACTAGCCTATGAGTTTCACCTACTAGCTCCTCTTCCTCACCCCAGAAATAAAACTCATATAAAGTTACTTGATTATTAGCTTTAAATTCAAGTATATCTTTTGGTTCGTTAGCAGGGTCCCACATTCCGAATCTTCCTTCCTCACCTGTCAATTCGAAACCATTACTAGTAAACGTTGGACTGAGGTTATTCTCTATATTCAACTCATCTTCTGTGGACTTATTGTCAGCCATCCATATTGCAACACCTAAAAGAATAAATACGAGAATTGGCCCCCAAATTTTTGGGTGTTTTTTTAAATAAAAGATGATTCCTCGCCCCATTCTAAAATTGTGATTACCGTAAATCTTCAAATAATAGAGCAACAGGTTTGTGCTTATTGAATCAATCTCCGTTAATGCATTGAGCGTTAGCTTTAGACTTTTCTTATTTAAGTAAATATACCTAATAATTAGATGAAAATTGGGGAAACAATAGTGCTTTAAGAATCGCCCCTGTTTGTTTAATTTTGTATAGCAGCTACTTTCTATTGTACGTCTGCTCTCTCACCATTTTGTTTATATCGCTCTTATACGGCTCTACTTTGTATAACCAATTTAAAATATTGTCTATGTCAGTAATATTTGTTGCATTTATTGATTGGTAACTATTATTGTAATCTCCTTCATATTTATTTAAAATTTCTGCCACTAACTCAATAAGCGTTCTTAGATCACTTATTGTTATTGGATATTCTTCTCCTAAAATTTTACGATCCTGGAAGTACTTTTTATCAGAATGAGCGAAACTTCCATCCCTCCAAGCAAATACTTTATTTATTAATGGTTCTTGGTCTGATAATAGTACCAAATGATTTTCAATTGATTTTTCTGTTATTCCACCAACACCCTTTTCCTTAAGCGCTGAATTATTAAAGATAGCTTTGTGATTTGCTTTAATGAAGTTTAGAAAATTGAAAATAGTTCTTCCTTTTTGGTTTCTTTTCTCATAGATTTTAGCAACACCTATAATAACACTGGATAATAAAGATTCCTGGATTAGATAAAAAAAAGCAGGTGACTTATTCAATATTTCTAAACGATCATTTCTTCTTTTTCTTATGTGTACGTATAGTTCAAGAAAAGAATTAAGTGTAATGATTTCTTGAAATAAAGCTTCCTTGTATGTTTCAAAGTGACTTATAATCGTTTTTTTGGAGTTCAAATTGCCATCTTCCCATCATTTTTAGTACTTTACTTAACCTACGAACCAGTACTCATACGGTTTCAAAAAAAGATAATTATCTCGAAACTGAGTCTTAAACTATCCTCCCTCTATAAAGAAAGGACAATCTTACGATTTCTCCTGTTTTCTCAGGATTTCATAGCCGTACATATTTAGCATTTATTTGAATCGTGGAATTTCGTTGTATTTTTGTCTAATTATGGAGTTTTAGAGCCTGACAGTGTACACCCAAGTGCTAATTTCTAAAAAATTTGGGTTGTGATTCACTTATGATCGCACTTATGGATGTCCACAATTCTCATGGAGGTGAACCCTCCCATGTCTCACAGAGTCAATGCTCTAAAATTCCTTCGTACAACCTTTCCATGAGGTGGATGTCAGTAATGCTGCCCTGCAGGATCAATGTCCGTAGGTTAGTTGGTTTGACTGACTAATCCGTGCTTCAAATGTCTATATAGCTAAGATAACTATGACTACAAAAAACTAAGCTGCTGTCTGCAATTCTTTCATATGAGGAATATCTCTTAACATCTTCTCTTCACTAAACTCAAATTGTTTCTTACCGATGGCAAACAATATTCTTATCAGTTTATTACACAAGGCAATCATCGATTGCATCTTTTTCAGAGGATTGTTGGGTCGTTTCGTATAGTATTCATGTAGAGCTTTAAAAGCAGAATTCTTGGCGACAAGGGGCATGACGACTCTAAACAATAGGGCTCTCAATTTCTTTCGGCCTCGCTTTGTCTGACCTTTATGTTGTCCTGAGGTATTCTCTTTCAAATTCAAGCCTGCTAACTTTATAATCTGGCGAGGATGAGAGTAGCCTTTAAGGTCTCCGACCTCTGAAAAGAACCCTACCACAGTGTCTCTTCCTATGCCTGTGATTCCCAGCATTTGTTGCACGCCAGGCACCTGTTCAAGTAGAGAGTCCATTCTGGACTCAAGCTTTTCCAACTTTTGATGAATCAATTGATACTTCTCTAACAGGGTATGGAGCTCTAATTTAGCCATATCCGAACCTTGACGAATGCCTACTGAACATCCAGCCACTCGCTTTAATTCCTGCATCTTCTCTAACCCTACGCCACGTTTGACTGTCTTTCGAAGGTGCAACATTAGTTCTCGATCTGTGAGTTTCATAAGTTCATGTGGAAGTAAGTTAAGTTTCAATATTTGAAGAGCTGCTTTACCCTCCCAATTTTTAAACACCGTTAATAACTCAGGGAAATGCCGATCAATCCAGTTATGAATTTGGCCCTGCACTACTTGAAGGTCAACAGATAGAAGATCACGAATTTTTTTAGCTCCACGGAGTTCTGCATAAACTCCTTGCGGAATGTTTGGTTCAGCGTATCTCCCATCTTTCACTAATTGTGCAATAACCTTCGCATCTTTGATGTCATTCTTTGTAGGTGAATTATCATCCAACTCTTTCGATTTCTTCACATGTGAAGGGTTCACGACCACGAACTTGATATCCTTCTCCGTTAAGAAATGAGCTAGGTTGAGCCAGTAATGACCGGTAGGTTCCATACCAATCAAGATTTGGTTCATATGATGATCAGTAAGTAACTGTTGAATCCAGTCAAGTAAGCTATTGAATCCTGCTTGTGTATTCTCGAATGTTAGAGATGATCCTAGTTCTATACCTCTAAAATCTTGAGCTCGTGCGACATGATTGTGTTTCGCAATATCCACGCCTACAATTAGTGTTTGAGATGTTATTTGAGCAAGCTTCTTATTTTGGTTATAATTCATTTCATGGCCTCCTGGTATATGAATTTGTCCTTTGTGCTGGCCAGCTTCAGGACATATCTATCATACCAAGAGGTCATTTTTTCGTGAAATACGATATTTCTTCATAACAGGAATGCTGCCCTTATATAGAAGACTCAGTTCCAAGATAACCACCATACAATGTGAATAACTGTACCTCTTAACCACTCAAAATATGCAACCCAAAAAGTAAAGGCAGACCTCATCCAAGGTCTGCCTTTACTTTTTGGTTAAGCCTGCTTTTCTTTTCGTAACTTAATCTGCTTTGTATTCGACTGGTTCTTTACCATTGTTTTGAATGCTTGTACATCATCTTCAGACTGAAAAAACCACTTAGGTACAATCATGGCATTTTGTTTAGACAAATAAAGCTGAAACATATCTTTATGCTCATGCACAGCCATTAAATCGGACCATTTAAAACGGTTGGTTGCATTTTTTGTTTTTTGATGAATATTTCCCGGCCGGAACGTATAGACTGCTTCATTTTGAAGCGGTATATTTTTCTTATATTCCCTCGTAGCTCTAAAATTGATCATTATTATGAGGAATAAGACCATAATTCCGGCCAACAGGAAGGAAACAATGGCTGTAAATATAACTGAGAATAGTAAGGGCCCTTCCAATGATTGAAAACTAACAAAAAAGAACAAAGCAAATGCTGCTAAGAAATAAAATAATTTCACCTTTTTCATATGATAATTGTTATGTCTTCTATAATCAGCTGATGTAAGTTTACCACTCGCCATTATTTTTTGATTTTCCTTCATAACACCACTCCTCGAATGCAAATTCCTTATACAGCTTATCACGAAGAAAGCGTTTTTTGTAAAAAAACTGCTTCATGGACTAGTGTTAAAGTGATTAAATATATTTCTGTCTTTACCATCTACTCCTTTAATTCCTGAAGTAATCACGTACAGCTTATCTTCGTGGCTGCGAAGTTTCTCCATAATAAGCGGCTTACTCTTCTTCTCGAAATGGGCGTTCCATTTAAACATTTTGAAAAATATAGATAAGGTCGGCTTGTAGTTTGCTTTTTCTACTCCGGCTTTCTGTTTTACAAAACGTGTAATGATCCTTAATGTCCGCACTGTGTAGGGAGTGTCGAGAAAAATAATGATATCTGCTTTTTGAAAGCATTCGTTAGTCCATGCTTCGTAGTGTACGCCTTCAATCACCCAGGATTTTAAGTTTACTATAGTATGTAGATCATTTTCTCTTTCTTGTTCTGTTCTGCGAGTGTCTCCTGATTTATCTCTTTTCCAGGCCACGTTGTCGAGCTCATAATAAGGAATTTCCAGCTTGGAAGATAAAGTTCTTGCTAATGTGGTCTTCCCGCTTGCGACAGAGCCGATGATATGTATTTTATAAAGTTTAACCATCTTGACACCCACTCTTTCTTACTCACTCAAGGATCGCTTCTATTCAAATTACTTTTATATTAACCACAGTATGAAAGCACAAATCCATACGAGAGCAAAGCCTAATTCTGCTAAATAAACCGTTTTCTCTTCTCGGTGTACATAGCTTTCTGCTGCGTCTATAAATGAACCTGCACCGGCAATACCAAATACATAACCTATGATCCCTTCGAACTCTTGCTTAATTCCATAAAGCAGGAGCAAACCTGCTGTGAGTGCAAATACAACCCTAACCAGGTTCACAGGTTTAGAGCTTTTATATCTCTTGTCTTGAAAAAATATCCCCTTTCGTTTGCTCACTCCTTCGCCTCCTTCATTATTCCTAATTGTCTTACGAGTCAACTTCGCGTTCGTTTCATTTTTAAGTACATCTTTATCGCTACTTATGGCACAGGATAAAATACTTATTTTTTTTATTTTCAATAGATTTACATTTAGTTATCTTTCTATTAATACTAGAGCGCTAGTATTGCGGATGTAATACCCATTACATATTTTAGAAGGGAGAAGGCAGATGATTAAAAAATCCGCAGCTCTGTTGGTAAGTACAACCATCTTGTTCTCAGGTGCAGGTTTAGGAGGGCATCAGCCTGTCTATGCTGATGAAACATCCTCAGATAAGAAAGTAAAAAATGTGATTTACATGATTCCTGATGGTTACTCAGCTGGCTATGCTACGAATTACCGCTGGTTTAAAGGGGAGGATTCTGTTTTTGATCCTTACCTAAAAGGAATGATGAAAACTTACTCAGAAGACACTGAAGTGACCGATTCTGCAGCTGCAGGTACAGCTATGGCTACTGGTCATAAAACGAATAACGGAATGATTGGCGTTACTCCTGATGGTGAAAAAGTCGATAGTATACTTCACGCTTCAGAAAATGCAGGAAAATCCTCGGGTCTTGTAGCTACTTCTACTATAACCCATGCTACACCCGCTGTGTTTGCTTCCCACGTAGAAGACCGTGACAATGAAGCCGGGATTGCTCCGCAGCTTCTTGAGAATGATGTAGACGTTTTATTAGGTGGAGGGAAAGAAATGTTCTTACCCGAATCCGAAGGCGGAGAACAGGAAGAGAATCTATTAACGCAGGCAGAGGAAAGTGGATACTCCTTTGTTGAAAACCAGGAGGAACTGTCAAATGTAGAAAATGATGAAAAAATTCTCGGTTTATTTGCTGATGGCCCTCTAAGCCCTGAAATGGAACGCGGGGAAACTGAAGAGCCAAGTTTATCAGAGATGACCTCCACCGCCATTCAATCCCTTTCTCAAGATGAAGAAGGCTTCTTCCTTATGGTGGAAGGCAGTCAGATTGACTGGGCCGGCCATGCTCACGATGCCGCCTGGGCTATGAATGATACCGCTGCTTTTGAGGAAGCAGCCGCAGAAGCATTAGACTATGCAAAGCAGGATGAAGAAACGCTTGTAGTCATTGCGGGTGATCATGAAACAGGCGGAATGACAGTCGGATCCAATGGAGAATACGATGTGAAACAGGATGTCGTACAAGGGGTAAGTGCTACCGGTGATCATATGGCGGAGCAATTAGACGAGGATCGATCGAATGTGGCACAAGTAGTAGAGGAGTACGCTGGTGTTGAGCTCTCGAAAGAAGAAGTAGAAACCATACGTTCAGCCGAAAAACCAAATGAAGCTATAAATGACGCCGTAAGTGACCATGCTCTTGTTGGGTGGACAAGCTCCGTACACACGGGAGTGGACGTTCCTATTTATGCTTATGGTCCGTCTTCTGATGATTTTTCAGGCCTTGTTAATAACATAGATATTCCAACTAAAATGGCGGAGGCTATGGGGCTAGAACTTGAAGATGCTCCAGAAAATGATGATAGTAAAGAGGCTTCCTGGAAGAATAAGGGCGGTTTAAATTATGCATCTCCTGCGTCGGGCTGGAACAAATGGAGTGTCGTAGATTACTTAAAATCTCATGGCTATCCTTCTGATTTCTCCTTTAGAGGTGAAATCGCCAGCAGCTATAAGTTAACGGATTACAAAGGAACTGCACCCCAAAACTTATCCATGCTTGATCAGTTAAAGCAAGAATTCGAATAAATACAAAGAGACACCTCTCTTTTTAGAAGAAGTCAGTGATCGTCGGGCCACACACGTTTCCTTAACTGACAAGCCTGAGCATATTGAGCCGGCCGCGGAGAAATTACTACAATTCTTTGAGGATAACTTAAAGTAAGGAGCACGTACAGGCAGTAAAGGCAATTGCTGCTGCTTCCCGGATTTACAGAACCGGCGGAATGCTGGAGTAACTAATAAAAACCTTCAACACCCAGTTTCTCTTTTTATAACTGGAGGTTGAAGGTTTTTCGCTATACAACTATTAAGAGTTTTTATTTTACACTAAAGTGCCTATTAGAAATAAACAAGGTAAACCGCTGCTGCCAATACAAGCCTGTATATCGCAAAGGGCATTAACTTCACTTTTTGAATCACGTTTAAGAAAAAACGGATCGACAGCAAAGCAAACAAAAAAGCGGTAATAAACCCGGCTGCAAAATAAGGAAAAGCGTCCAAAGTAAAATAGGACCAATTTTTCATTAAGGAGAGGCCGCTTGCCCCTAACATAATAGGCACTGCCATTATAAATGTGAAGTCTGCCGCAGACCGGTAGCTCATCCCAAGGAGCACCCCGCCCGAGATCGTAGATCCTGATCTTGAGAATCCAGGCCACAGAGAGAAGCATTGAATTAATCCAACAGTAAAAGCCTGACGGTGAGTAATATCATCGACTGTTAACGTCAGGGGGGCCTTCCTTCTCCATTTATCTGCAGCCATCATTAGAAAGGAGCCGAGAATAAGACCGATCCCCACTGTAGAGACCGAGAACAAATGCTCGTCAATAAAATCTTCAAAAAACAACCCAAGAACAACAGCCGGCAATAAGCCTGCCAGGATATGACTGAACTTCAATCTTTTTAGAGGCTGAGACTCAGACGTTGTTAAGTCCTTAAATAATTGTTTGAACCGCTCCTTAAACACGACCACCACAGCACAGATGGAACCCAGCTGAATTACAACTTTAAACGTATTCGCTGCGTATTTTGATAGAAATTGATCCGAGTGAAGCCATAAATCGTCCACTACGATCATATGACCCGTAGAGGAAATCGGAGCAAATTCAGTTAACCCTTCGACCATTCCTAAAATAATCACCTTGATTAGATCTATTATTTCCATTGAACGATCCCTCTTTTAGTTCTCCCGGAAGTTTATCAAGTCTTTAAAAACGTCAATATTCACGAATTCCCCAGAATAATGAGGAATGAGTTCAAGCCAATTTACGCCTGCGAACATACCGGCCAGTCCAATAGTTCCAAAGAATAGGGCGAGCACTATACCTGCAGACACAATCCATTCTATGTTTTCTTTACTCTGTTTATCCATCATTCTTCTCCTTTAATTTTAATTTGAAATTAAAGCATAGAATTACAGATAATCTCCCTGGATATTCTTAAAATGAACTGCATAATACGAACTGTCCTTAATATAAGAAGTGGAGGCACCATTGAGGGAATGATGAATAGCTGACACTTTTATCTTTCTTATTTTCATAGGTAAAAGAAATACGGATTTAAATACCAGTAGAGGGGATGATGAGGAAAAGTTCACAGCAGAAACTTCAGTTTCCCTGTCGTCATCACTGAAGGTAACATCGTGGGTTACGACTTCAGATTGAAGGGGAAAGTTACCAGCCATGCTAAAGGCGGCAAGGAAGACAACTATAAGCAAAACCATTCTTTTACTCATGGAAACGCCACCTGTTCGATTATAATATGTTCATCATATCCTAAACAGGTTTCTTATAGGATAGGCAGACATACCTATTTACACTCGATTTTTTAACTATTTGGTACATTATGCGCAACCCTGTAAATGGCAGACCCCTCCATCATGTTAAAGTCACATTTAAAACAACCAGAAAAATAGTAGAACACCCCCTATTAAGCAGCTTATTATCATTGCAGAAGCCTTCCATCTTAACCCGCTTACCAAGTCAGACAGCCCAGATCCTTCAAATCCGCCTGCAGGATTATTTTTTGACTCCTGCTGCCGCAATCTGTTCCGGCGGCTTTCTGGTGTTTCACGTTTATGATTCATTTCTCCTGCCTCCCATTCTATGAGCGAATGAATTAATAGGATCTGTATTTCTTTATTACCAGCATCTGGTCAGCATTTGCTTGAAATTCATAAGGGACTTTAACTTCTTCAGTATCAAAACCCATATCACGATAATAAGAATGTATGTGATCTAGATATTTATAGCGATTTCCTTGTAAATCTACTGTAGGAAAAATACGCACTTCCTCTTTTGCCACACGTATAAGCTCATCTATCGCTTTTAAATGAAAATCCTCATCTAACCGGTCAGCATACATAAATAAGAAATGAGCGGATAACACAATGTCAAACTGTTGATCTTCAAAGGGTAACTCAGGTAAAGTTACAGGCACATAGTGCTCATTAAATTGATGCATGTGATCCGTACATTTCTTTAGTGCGCTCAAACGGTATTCCTCTAATGCATGTAAATTTTTAAAGTAGCTCCATATATAATTACTTTTCGCCTTCTCCATATGATTTATAGCATGGTGGACATCCTGCCTCCCCTTCAATTCAAGCTGATCCAGTGAGTGATCATAAGCGATATCAGCTGCTGTTATGTCCAGTCCTTTTTCTCTTCCCTCGGCGGTAAATGAACAAGCGCCCGCGGGACAATCCAGAATCTTTCTGCCCTTTAAACGATCCTCGGATAAGTCAAACATATCCATATATTCTTCATAGGTTCTTCCAATAAAAATTATTTTATCAAGATTCATCTTTGTGCTGATGTCTTTATTCCTCATCTCTGCTCTCCTCCCCTATTTTTGTGTGTTCCCATGCATAGGCTGTTTCCTTGTAGAAATGGCCGGCAATCTCAATCTGCTTCTCATCCACTTTGCCTGCACCGAGCTGTTCATAGAATTTACGATACGGGTTTTCCTTAAGGACCCAGACGATTAAAGATTGGATACCAGCTTCATTGAACTTCTTCATTAAAGTTTGAATAAGCTTGCTCCCTATTCCCTTATCCTGGTATTCTTCATAAAGATAAATGGCGTATAATTCACCTTTATACTTATATTCGCCTGTCCGTTCCAACCCTCCGTGGCAAAAGCCGACCACCTGCCCTTTTCGGTCCTGTGCTACATATATATAATGTTCTTCACATTGACGGATCAAGCTTTTCCATTTCTGAATTTTTGTTTGAGCGTTTAAAGAATTCAGAAAGGAATGAGGAAGAATTCCTTTGTACGTTGTTTTCCAGCTGGTTGTACTTACGTCGGCGACCGCTTCGGCGTCCTCCAAAACGGCCCTGCGAATCATATAATTCATTACTGCCTCCCGATGACTTTTTTTCCATTCTTATTAAATATGTATACAGAATCCGCCCCTATAGCAAAGCTTCTATTCCCCCGGCAGACGACCGCTGCCCCATCTGAAATAGCAAGAACCGATGATTCTAACCTCTTCGCAAATGACATTACCTTATCATCGTCTTCCGGCTTATAGTGACACCATATTCCTTCCACTAGATTCATTCCACGCTCAGGGCAATTATGATCAACACTATTAATATACTTCCCAAAAATAATCGCACCTGCACTTTGACCATAAAGAATTCCACCATTTTGATAATAAGCCAGCAGTACTTCTTCAAACTCTGATTCCCTGATAGTTTTGAGCAATTGTAAAGCACTGCCTCCGCTAAGATATATAGAGGAAAAAGAATGTAAGTCTCCGTAACTTTTATCTCTTAAGTCCGTCCACATTACCACTTCCCGAACTCCATAATCTCTGAATAAATTATAAGTATAATCATAGCTTTCTTCGTAGGACCTCTTCTTTAAATCACCTGCAAGCGGAATATATAACAATGGTCTGGCTGTATCAATGATATTCGAAAAATACTGATTAATTCGCATAGTTTCCCCTGCGTCTCCTCCGCCACAAAGAATTAAAGTCCCATTCTTATTCACCATCTGCCCCTCCTGAGTACATATAAATCATAGCTGGCATCCCCTATTTAGCTTTCTTGAATGAATTCGTATGAAACTCTTGAATGTGCTTTCCCTGTTCGACATACTCAACGTAATATCCATCAGTCAGGCGGTTGATTAACTTCTTCCAGAAGGACTGAGAAGGTTTATTCTTTTCCATTTGGTAGATACTCCATGCTCCCGGGAATTTATGAAACAGCTGAATTGCGGCTGTTTTTCCAAATCCCAGGCCATGATACTTTGCCATAATAAAGAATTCTTCCATCCGATTGGGTTTACCCGCTGACTGACTTTCAATTAAAGCAAATCCAATAAGTTCATCATAGTGCTTAATTAAGAAAGCATGATAATGAGCGGCCTCCCAGTACTTATCAAGATTAAACCACTCAAAGGTGCCGTCTTCTTCCAGACGGATGGCCGGAATAAATTTACTAAATTCATAGGTGTAAAACTGCATCAAATTATGAAGAATATATTCTTCTTCTTGTTGAGCCTCGTGAAGTATAACCATACTTTCACTCCTCTTCCATTCTGTTTAAAACCAGCAAATACCACCTGATATTTATAAAGTACCCGATCAGCTGAACAGTCTATCATCCGCTTCGAAAAGCCTGCACATGTTCAATCATACAATCTGGTTCAGCCGCTGGACGAACAGCATAAGACATGATTCATCTCTATTATTTCTCAGGATTAGAGTTAGTAAACAAAAGAATAGATTATCATACAATTATTTCAAAAATTATTAATCTGCACAATTACCCTTCTAAAGGACGAGGTGCCCAGCTGGATAACTAAATTTTTCATCCTTGTTAACATAATAATCTTATAAGTTAACATCTATACAGTGCTATTAAAAAATCTGCAAAATGATGTACAAAATGATAAATGTAAGAAAAGGGCTTAAACCGAGTAACACACTTACGGCGATCAACCTGCGGCTATTCAAGGATAATGCAATAACAGCTCCGATAAAACCTGTACTGAACGTAATTAAAATCGTGTAAACAAAACCATATTCTACGAAAAAGAATGGCCAATAGGATACAGCTCCAATAAGAAATAAGGCCCAGTAAAATAAATAGGGAAGGTTTTCTCTCATTCTCACTCTACTCCTTCCGAATAAATTTTGTGACAGACAGGGTGGAGTAATACAGTAATGACGAACAGACGGTTAGTGAAATTAATGTTACATAGTGCTCTGCATCAGCTGATGCGGCTGCTATCACTAAGATCCCTGCCAGAACTCCAGCGATAAAATAGATAAGCATCTCCATGGTCGATTTGTAATTAGTAATGGAGAATTGTTTTAATACCCGCTCTATGGTTATGGATGTACCAGTTCCCACGATGAGAAACAAAGGAAGAGAATAAAAAAAACAAAAGCGGCCATGCCTCCTCCGGCAAAGGCAACATTAATAAACACAGCTAAGATAACTGAGGAAGCAAATGCAGCAATCGCTCTAGTAAATATAGACATTTAGAATTCTCCGATGCTTATAAGATTTAGAATATTGAAACTAGGACCACCTTAACATAAATATCCAAATGATAATAACGGCAAATCTTCTGCGGAAAAGAATCGGTACTCCACTGCCACGATGTGCTCACCAAACTTGTAGAAAACAGAGGGGATCTGCAAGCTGAAAACGGGCCTTTATTATCATCTAAATTAAATAATAATCCTTCAAAATGGAACATATGAAGACCCCTGCGGCAACTGTCCAAGTCTTTAGACCCCCTTGCTTCTTGAGGAGGGTTTAGCCAAAGCAAAGAATGTTGACGAATGGATATTGCAAAACACAGAAAGACCCGGACAAATTCCAATCGATTGTCCGGGTCTCTTGAATTAATACCATCTATTGAATTATTTAGCTGCCTTACGTTTTTCTGCGGAGATTTCCTGGTTGGCAGATTTAAAGAAGGAATATCCCATTAACAATACAATGACAGAGAATGGGAATGCTGCAATAATCAATACGTTCTGCAGCCCTTCTGTACCTCCAAAGTAAACGATAATGGCTGCCATGGCTGACAGGCTTAACCCCCATACAATTTTCACCATTCCTGAAGGGTTAAGCGATCCGGATGTGGACAGCATGCCCAGCACGAAGGTAGCTGAGTCTGCAGATGTAATAAAAAACACAGCGATGACAGCAATCGTTACGATGGACATGAGTAAACCAAGTGGGTATTGCTCCAGCATAGCAAAAGTAGCGGTTTCCATCGGAAAATCTGAGATCGTCGCCAGCCCCTGCTGTTCTAAATCCAATGCTGATACTCCAAATACGGCAAAAAAGACAAAACATACGAGTGATGGAACAAATAGAACGCCCATCATAAACTCTTTAATCGTACGTCCTCTGGAAATACGCGCAATGAAGATCCCGACAAATGGAGACCAGGAAATCCACCAGGCCCAGTAAAAAATTGTCCAGCTATCAATCCATGTACGCCCATCATCGTCCAGTGGCGCGATGCGAAGACTCATATTAAAGAAATTAGTAATATACCCGCCGAGTGAGTCCGTGAACATATTTAAGATATACAATGTAGGACCTACTATGAAGAGGACGATCATAAGGAGAAACCCTAGAATCATGTTAAGGTTACTTAAGTATTTAATTCCGCGGCTCACACCTGACCAGGCCGAGAAAATAAACAAAGCGGTAGCTACGACTAAAATAATCAGCTGTACCCAGTAATTCGAAGGTGTATTAAATACATACGCAAGTCCCTCGTTTATTTGAGCCGTACCGAAGCCTAACGTAGCCGCGACCCCTACTACAGTAGCGACTACTGCCAGTGTGTCCACAAGCTGTCCTGCGAAACCTTTCATTCTCTTCTCCCCAAAAACTGGAATGAGGGTAGCACTGATCAAGCCGGGATACCCACGGTGGAATTTAAAGTAAGCGAGCACTAAGGCGACAAGCGCGTACACGGCCCAGGCATGGATCCCCCAGTGAAAGAAAGAAAACTGAAGGGCCTCCTTGATAGCCTGATCACTTCCAACTTCCGCACGCGGACTGCTTAAAAAGGCATGAGAAATAGGTTCAGCTGTTGTCCAGAATACCAGCCCCATCCCCATACCGGCACTAAACAACATAGCAAACCAGGCAGGAAGACTGAAATCGGGAGTATCCCCCTCTTTACCCAGCTTTATTTTATTAAACCGTGAAAATATTAAATAAATACAGAAGACCAGCATCAGCAGTCATCGTTTTTAGGTTTTCAGGGGCAGACGCTCCCCAAAGGACAAACAATAAACAAACAGTTAAACCATACCAGAAAACGCGAGTTACTTTCTTCATAGATTCACCTCTTATGTAATAATTAATTTCCAGAAAAAACTAGTTCTATGGACGGAACATGATAACAGTTTTATATAATACATACGAAATAGATTCAGTGCAAACGTTATTTTACTAAATTATGAGACAACTGCGCAAATTCCGGCAGACTCATCATCTGCGCCTCCCATAGTAGAACTCTTTCCCTCTAAGCGCTCTCCAACTTTTACCCTTAAATAGACAAAGAAAACCAAAACCCATCAAAATTTTTATCTAAAATGAAAATCTGTCACTGAACGTTACTGAGCTTCACTGAGATATCTAAGCGTAACTCAGTCAGACTCAGCCGGTTTGGAGACCTGTACAAGGTCCTGCTATGATTTTCATGTTCGCGTCGCGAAAGGAAACAAAGGAGGCATTACGATGACAAACCAAAAAATTCCACTTGTCGATACCGACATTCATGAACGAGTGTGTTACTCAGATATTCTGGACAAACTCGATGAACCGTTTAAGCATTACATTGAGAACTGCCACTGGATACAGGAGAAGCATATGCCCTACACTCAGCCTTCTGTGGCAGGTGTTGATCGTGCAGATGCAGTACTCCCAGACGGCCGGCCGGCTGGATCAGACCTTGGGTTTATGCAGGAGCAGCTGTTGGATGAGATCGGTCATGAATACGGCATATTAACAAGTGCGTTAGACCCTTCCCCGTCTTCAATGCATGGATGGCACGAAATGGCAGCAGCATTAGCTTCAGCCTACAATGACTGGCAGATTGAAAATTGGCTCGATATAGACGAACGATTGTATGGGTCGGTTCATGTCGCTGCCCAGGATCGTGAAGCGGCCATCCAGGAAATCGAAAGAGTTGGTGATCATCCTAAAATGGTTCAGGTGCTGCTCCCCATTGATGACATCATGTGGGGTGAACCCTACTATCACCCTATCTTCGAGGCCGCCGAAAAACATAATCTTATGATTGGGATGCACCATAACGAGCCACCTGTTTATTACGGGAAATGGCCCAGATACTTTATAGAATGGCACACATTAATACCTACGGCTCACATGAAGCAGATTACAAGCATGATGTTTAATGGCGTTTTCGAAAAGTTCCCGAACCTTGGACTGATGATGATCGAAGGCGGCTTCACCTTTATTCCCCACCTCATGTGGAAGATGGATCAGCAATACCGGGATCTACGTCATGAAGTTCCTTGGCTGAAAAGGAAGCCAAGCCAGATTATGAAGGAGCAGGTGCGCTTTACGACACAGCCGGCTGAAGAACTGACGAAGAAAGAATTCACGTCGCTTCTTGAGCAGATGGGTACAGATGAAATGCTATGTTTCTCCACAGACTACCCGCATTGGGATTATGACTCTCCACATAGAGCTCTGCCGAATATGGACCGTGAGCTAAAGCAGAGAATTTTTGCTGATAACGCTAAGAACTTTTATCCGAAATTACCAAATGATGATTAAGGAGGAGTCCTCATGAGAGAACAAGTTGTATGTAAAACGTCAGATATCGAACCCGGTGAAATGATGAAATCAACCTTTGGCAAGCAAAATGTACTAATATGCCGGACACCCGACGGGGAGTTCTATGCATTCATGAACCAGTGCATTCATCAGGGTGCTCCTCTCGATAAAGGGATGATGTGCGGTGCTGCAACAGAATTAAGTACACCGGGAGATTATGATTACTCCCATGAAGGGGAAATTATCCGCTGTCCCTGGCACGGACGGGAATTCAATATTAAGAACGAAGGTCGAATGCTTGCTAACCCGGATAAAAAAATTCCGAGTTTTAAAGTACGAATTGAAGAAGAAAATGTCATTTTATTTAAATAATCAAAGAAGGTGAAAACGATGAATTATCCAGACAACATTTCTGACGTGATTATTATCGGCGGAGGTCCCACAGGTCTTTTTGCTGCGTTCTACGGAGGCATGAGAGAGATGTCGGTTAAAGTTATCGACAGCCTGCCCCAGCCTGGCGGGCAGCTTATGGCTTTATATCCCGAGAAATATATTTACGATGTTGCCGGCTTTCCGAAAGTCCGAGCTAAAGCCTTGGTGGGGCAATTAGAAGATCAGGCTGCCCAGTTTGACCCGGAAATCTGCATGGAGGAAAACGCACAATATGTAAACAAGCTGGAAGAACAGCTATTTGAAGTTACTACAACTCAAGCGGTGCACTATGCACCCACTGTTCTAATTACCAGCGGAGCAGAGGGGATTGGAACTCGAGAAAAATTCCATTCTAGTTAATCAGAAGATGGAAACAAACATTCAAGGGATTTATGCTGCGGGTGATATTACAACTTACGATGGAAAAGTAAAACTGATTGCTTCAGGATTTGGAGAAGCACCAACCGCTATTAGTCAGGCGAAACACTATATTGATCCGGGGACAAGAGTTCAGCCTCCCCACAGCACCCGGGTACTCGGTGGAGAATAAATATAGGAAAAGCAAGACGATCGCATTTGATTATCTCCTAAACAGCACGTATCTCATCAAAAAAATTTGAGGAGGCAGACTTATGAAGGAAAAGAAGTTGTTTATCAATGGGCAATGGGTTGATTCAGCAAAAGGCCGCACCCGGACTATCATTAACCCTTTTAATCAGGAAGCCGTCGCTGAGGTTGCTGAGGGTGGCGAAGCTGATACACTTGAAGCAATTGAAGCTGCCAGAAAAGCATTTGACGAAGGGGAATGGACGCACAAACCTGCTGTTGAACGCGGAAAGCTAGTATTTAAGATAGCAGAATTGATCGAGCGTGATAAACAAGAACTAGCGAAGATGGAAACACTCGATACAGGAAAGACCGTTACTGAAAGCCTGGACGACATGAACGATATTATTGAAGTATTCCGTTATTATGGGGGACTGGCCGACAAGGATGGAGGGGAGATTATTGATTCCCCTATTCCCGACTCCAGAAGTAAGGTAGTCAGGGAACCGGTTGGAGTATGCGGACAAATCACCCCCTGGAATTACCCGCTTCTCCAGGCAGCCTGGAAAATCGCTCCCGCTTTGGCAGCGGGCAATACAATTATTATAAAACCGAGCGAAATTACACCATTAACGACGATTAAAGTAACTGAACTGATGGAAGAAGCCGGAGTCCCATCAGGGGTGGTTAACTTAGTTTTAGGTCCCGGTGAAAAAACCGGTCAGCAGCTTGCAGAGAGCCATGAAGTGGATTTAATCTCCTTCACCGGGGGACTCGAAACCGGTCGTAAGGTGATGAATGCTGCCTCTGGCAATTTCAAAAAAATCGCACTGGAACTCGGTGGGAAGAACCCTAATATTGTCTTTGAAGATGCAGACTTTGACACAGCGATGGATCAAGCGCTTAACGCTGTATTCTTTCATGCCGGCCAGGTTTGCTCGGCAGGTGCCCGGCTGCTCGTCCAGGATTCCCTTCATGACCGGTTTGTGCCAGAGCTTGTGAAACGGACGAAGCAGATCAAGCTCGGCAGCGGTTTTGACAAAACGACACAGTCAGGTCCGCTCATTTCAAAAGAACACCTGGAGAAAGTCGAAAATTATACAGCTGTTGGAATTAAAGAAGGCGCCAAGCTTATCACTGGCGGTAAGCGTCCCACGGGTAAAGAACTGCAATCTGGTTTTTTCTATGAACCCACTATTTTCACAGACTGTGACTCCTCTATGCGCATCGTTCAGGAAGAAACCTTTGGGCCCATTCTGACCATCGAGCGCTTCCATACAGAAGAAGAAGCCGTGCAATTAGCTAATGATTCAATCTACGGACTGGCAGGTGCGGTGTGGACAGAAGATACAAAGAAGGCTGAGCGGGCTGCTGGAAAACTTCGTATGGGAACGGTATGGATCAATGATTTCCACCCTTATTTCGCTCAGGCCCCATGGGGCGGCTATAAATCCTCCGGTATCGGGAGAGAACTCGGAAGACAGGGGCTGGAGGAATATACAGAAGTGAAACACATTTATGAGAATACAAACCCCGAACCACTGCATTGGTTCTAAATTAACATGGATCAGCCAGACTTTTTATGGCTGATCCATATTCAGCTTCGACCTGTAGTGAATTTGATTGCTGCCGCAAATAACAGTCCAGTAGTGATCATTAAAGAAGCAGCCAGGACATCTGTAATGACACCGAATACGCCGGCCAAAAATACTAAAGTTGAGAAGAAAACGTATAAGTAAATGAATTTATTAATTACCATCACTCTCCTTTTTATGTACCACTCTTGAACACCCCTGTACATTAGTCGATTTCTATTTCTTTATTCAATCGTACAACTTTGCCGTTTAGTTCTGTACCAACTTCCCTGAGTCCGGATTTTTTATAAAACTTAACGGCTCTTGTGTTCGTGGGCGAGACTCTTAAGTGGTATTCTTTTACACGATGCCAGCGGAAAAAATCCTCTGAATACGCCAGGAGATACCTGCCTTTCCCCTCACCCCGCTCTTCCGGTATTAAGTAATATAAATGAACGTAGCCAATCAACCTGCCTTCATATCTTCGGATGGATAATTCAATTTGACCGACAGGCCGGCCATGTTCTTCCGCCATTACAAACCCGCTGGGAAAAATGCGGATATTCTCTTTCAACCAGGCTATGTAGTCATCACTGTCAAAACCATCATCATTTCCGAAGCTTTCAACAAATGAATCCCTGCGAAATTGACGAACAACACTAAGATCTTTTTTCAGGTGAATCGGTCTGAAGATCAAGGTATTCGCTCCCTCTCTTTCATTTTATTTTTCCTTCTCTATCGTTCCAATTATTTCAAATTAACGCAAAAATAACAAAAGAAGTCGGGACAAATCTGAGTAAAAAGTAAAATAATCCGAATGATTTTGTGGAAATCAGTTCGGATTATTTATGTTAAAGAGCACACACTATCGCTCCGTCAAAATGCTTCGCTTTCCGCAGGCACGGCCTTAAGCTTCCTCAGAAAGCAAGGAACGCTTTCCTCCGGGATCTTCGGCTCGTGCTGTTCCCACAGGAGTCTTCGCATTTTAGCTGCGCTAATCATCTGCGTTTATACAAATGTTCGTTCTTTGACACCACTGCTTTACTTTTGTCCCAGCCTCTAGAGGTTCTGTATTTGATTTAAATAATCGTCTAAACATTCAAACTGGGAACTAACCCCTTCAAGCACTCCCATTTCCATTACCGTTTCCAGGTTTTCGAGCGTTTCAAACTGGCTGCGGGTAATTAGTTTTGTTTCCTTCCCCATATCAATAAATTGCAGAGTTACGAGGCTTTCCGGCATTGATTCAGCAATATTACCTTCTTCATCCGCAAATGAATCTGTATAAACGATGGTCTCAGGGGTTGAAATGTTTTGAAAAACTCCCATACCCCATGACTCATAGCCGTAGAAGTCTCCCTGCTGTTCATCTACGCACCGCATACAGTAGTGCCACGTTCCTCCTGGTTTAAACTCAAATTTTTTATTCGTCGTACTCCACCCTTTTGGTCCCCACCAGCTTTCTACATGTTTGGACTCAGAGAACATATTAAAGACTAGATCTCGTGGCGCCTCAAACACCCTTTCCACTTCAAGTACACGACCATCCACTTTAGATACAATACGATTTTGAGCCATTCTTTTCTCCTCCTCGTTAAAATATCTTTCTTATATGAGCAGACTTTCATGGTTGTACATGTAGGAATATTGTAGATCTATAAATAAAAAGTGATGGTCCGTTAAGGGGAAACTAAAGGTTCGAATCAGGTCTTTTGTTTCGATATCAGAATAAATTTCCGACAGCATCCCTTTGCTGGAGGTTTTCATCTGCATAACACTTTCTAAAAAGTAAGGACGAAAGGCCCAGTTCGATCCTTTCTTAAGAGGTTCCTGGCTCCAAGAATTTTCATACTTTCTAAAGTTGGAGGACACTTGCTGGCCGTCACTGTTACAAATGAACATTCTAAAGCTTTCCTGGTCAAATTGACTGGTGGCCCAATTAATAAATGAATCCACCTTCTTCGGGCCATCCCATTTCGAAAGAATTCCTTTAACCTTCTCTTCCCACGAACGGACGAGAAACAGGCGTTGTTCGATTAACAGTTTCTCTCGTTGAATATAAGCATTTATCTTATGTCCTAAATGTAATGGCAGGTCCTCCTTCGATAAGAGTTGAAAGCTGGGCCTTGCTAAGTAAAACCCTTGATAGTATCGTCCTCCATGCTTCCAGGCAAAATGCAGCTGAAAATCATCCTCTATATTTTCAAAAAGTAAAGCCGCTCCTATTCTCTGGGCTAACATGGACAACGAGAACATAATATCCTGAAATCCTTCAGAATTGTGAGTGCGGATCGTCTTTGTATCAATTTTTAAAATGTGAGGCTCAAGCTGCCGGATTCGATCAATATTTGAGCTTTTTGCACCTACGTGGTCAATCGCTATTTGTATACCGAATGTTTTATAGTAAAGCAGCAGATGGCTGAGTTCTTCGAATTCTTCATCAAAGTCATGCTCCGTTACCTCTATCACGATCCGGTCCGTCGGGAATCCTTTCTGTTTAAACGTGAGCAGCGTTTCAAGCAGATCCTCCCCATCATTAATCATAAGCTGCTTAGCATTACGATTAATAAACAAGTAGCCGCTGTTTTGGTGAGTCAGCATGTCTGATAACGCTAAATGTAAAAGGTGCTGATCCACCTCTACTTTAAATTCCTCCGGCACGTCCGGGTCATGAAAAAAACCACCAAGACTCTGCCACTCGCCTTCGTATTCATAACGTCCCAATACTTCATATCCAACCACATCATGTTTAATCGCACTGATCACCGGCTGATATACAGGCTTAATTTTATGTAAATGACTAACGATATCTAACGGATCCACGAGTCTCCCTCCTTCTATGTAAATCGTGAAGCGTTCTCGTTTATAAAAAAACATCCGAATACATATATTATATATCCGGACTTCTACTATTGTCATATGATTTTATGCAATTAATTACAATGAATTTATGGGCTCTGCTGCTATGGTAAAATTAGAGTGTTGTTAATCAAATGAAAGTTAGGTCCTATGAGGAGAAAAATAATTTTGCTGTGTATTTTTATTTTCCCAGCGGGGTGCGGCACGCAAACAATGGAATCACTTATCCTCCAGGAACAGACTTCACCAGAAGGAATGGCAACAAATGATTTCATCGCTCATAAAGCAGAGAATCAAAGTGAATTAAAAAAGAAATGGAATGATTACAACCTGACGAAGGACCTCCCGGACGTGGAATGGCAGGATAATTATTTACTGTTGTTAGCGACTTATGAATCAAGCAGCTGTCCGCACAAGATCATAGGAGAAGACATTGATAAGGTTGACAATATGATTTCCTATCAGTTGAAAGAGGTTAAGAAGGATTGCACCGCCGATGCCTCGCCAACAACAATGGTTATGAAAATTGACCGGACTGAAGTAGAGATTTCAAAAGTTCAACTTGGCAGCAAAACAGCTGACATCAAGTAAAGCTGTTTCCATTCATTTCACTTGTTCAATTTTACCTAACACGGATTGCGGAGGATATGATTCCATTGCACCGCCCTCTCCCCAAACCTTCACCTTCTGACCTTCTTTGTAATCAGCTGTTTGAGGAAACCAGCCTTCCTCTTTAAATCTATGAACATAAACATCATCTGAAACATCGATTGGATTAGATGCCATCGCTTCTTCCTTCGTCATGCCTTCCGCAACTACAATTGTATTCGTGTCAGCTTCAATAATATAACCTTCAATAGTCGGTTCGTCTGAGTATGAGCTGGTTTCGGTGCTGCAGCCTATTAAACATAACAGGCATAAAAGTGTCCCTGCCTTCACAACAACCTCCCCCTGTTAAGTCATTTCACTTGTACTTGTGATTTCAATATCCTGCAGTGCCTGAGTAGCAAGTCTATCAGCTTCCCGGTTTGACTTCCGGGAAACTAAAGCGTATTCGGGTTGAATTCCCATCTCTTTCATCTTGTCTTCTATCCAATCTGCCCAATCTGACAGATCACTCTCTAAACAGGGCCACTCTCCTTTAAGCTGATTAATCACCACTTGAGAGTCGCCGACCACCTGTACCGGTAAGTGATGCACACCAAGCAGCTCCAATTCTTTTAAGGCTAAATGGAGGGCAGCATATTCTGCTTCATTATTGGAATTCAGCTCATCTACTTGAGCATTTTTACGGAGGCGGAGTGATTTGCCGTTCTGCTCATAATACACGACACATCCAAGGCCGGAACGTCTAGATGCGTGATCAAATCCACCGTCAAAATAGATCTTAATGTTATGAGGCTCAGTTTCAATCCCTTTCATATATTGCTTTAATTCCTTAAGGTTCCAGCTGCGCTCTGCTTCATCGATAAACGTGATCGTCTTCGCTCTTCCTGTTTTCTCGAGATCTTCAGCCATTAGAACAGCCTGACCTGCCGGCATCACTTCAGAGGTGAAATTGGTTTCTGTACGCTTTGGTGTCTTATATAATAGTTCAATGCGGACCTTCAATGACCCCGCCTCCTCTCCTGCTCTTATTACAATTCTACCCAGTATCCATGAGAACTATGTCTGCGTATGCCGCTTCACAGCTTCCTCTTCCACCCGGTCCATAAATTCAGCCACTACATCATGGTTCCCTTTTTTATTTGCGAGCTTTAACATCGCTCGTCCCACGAAATTCACTCCTTGATTCGTTCCTTCATATATAAATTTAGTTCGTGTTTCCTCAAGCTTGATTAAGTGATAAGAAACAGTGATTTCAAACGCTTTGCCTATAATAAAGCTTACTTTCTTATATTTCTCATCTTCCTTGTTTTCGTAGGCCAGCGTATCGACGATATACGTTTCAAGACGTTTTCCCTCCCGGTACGACTGCCGGTGTTTAGCCCCCGGTTCATCTTCATTCTTTTCAATTAAAGCATGCTCTTCGACTTTCGGCATAATCCGTTTAATGTTTTCATCTAAGAAAAGCTCCCATATGTTCTCGATATTCGTTTCGATTGTTCGTTCCTCTTTCCATTCAATCACTTATCCTTCCTCCTTACCTGACGCTAAGAAATCGTCAATTTCGTTTATCTTCATTTGCAAGCGGTCCATCTGTTCCTGTAGGTTATTTTTCTTCTCTACTAAAAGAGCTTCAAGGTTCTCAAATGACTCATCCTCCATTACAGTGACCATCTCCTGAATAGAGAAGCCGAGACACCTTAACTTCACTAACAGATCAGCAAGAAAAAAACTGCCATCATCATAATAGCGGTAATGATTTGTGGGATGAATATAAGCTGGCTCAAGCAATTTAATTTCGGCATAGTATCGCAATGTTTCTTTCGTTAAACCTGTCATTGCGGCAAATTCACTTATCCTGTACATGACTCCCCCCTGTTTCATCATAAACCGTGTGGTGCACTGCACAGTCAAACTTTTTAATATGCGGCGGCTGCCATAAAGAAGTAAGAATAGTGATACCTAATATCGCTCCTGGAAGTGGACGCGTATGTAACCATTGTATTTATATAACCTTCTAGTTTCTATACCCTCATCATAATACAGTTTCTGCGTGGTATCCAAAACAATTGACAAGTGAACTGCTCCTGCCTATACTAAACACAACTCAAATAGTATGTATAGCAACTATTCTATTTCTGGAATGAGGGATGAATTCATGAGCTTAACCTTTCAAGACTATATCAGTATTAAAATCCACAAAACGGATTTAAAACTGACTGGATATATAAAATCTCAATTGAAGCCATACAATCTCGCCCCTGAGCAGAACTTAATTATGATGCTGCTTTGGGAAGAAAATGGTCTTTCACAAAATCAGCTCGCCGTCCGCTTAAATAAAGATAAAACAAATATAGCCCGTATGGCAGCCAATTTAGAGGAGAAAGGCTTCATAAGACGAAGCTCATCGCAAACCGACCGACGTTCCCTGACCCTATTCTTAACCGAATCAGGAGAAGAGTTAAAACGCAAGGTGCTGCCTGTTGCTGAACAGTTTAACGAAATCGTATGCGAGGGAATCACTACAGAAGAGCTCGAACAGCTTGATCACCTGCTGACAAAGATGAATCAAAATATAGAGAAAAGAGAATAAGTACGAGGAGATGATCACAAATGAAAGATATATTCCATCGCCAAGTAAAAGATCATTGGTACGTTGAATACAACGAGATGAGTCTTCCTTCCATTCAGAAAGGCTGGATCCTTCCTGTTGACCGCTGGGCTGAATTTGATCCTTTTATTCTCATGGCTGAAGACTGGTTTAAGAAGGGAACTTTCCCGGACCACCCTCACCGCGGTTTTCAAACCGTGACCTATGTTGTGGATGGGAGACTTGAACACATCGATAACGCAGGAGGACGTGATATTCTAGAACCCGGAGACGTCCAGTATATGAATGCAGGCTGGGCTGCCCGCCACGCTGAAGACGGGGTGGAGGATGATATCGCCCACACCCTGCAGTTGTGGTTGAACCTTCCTAAAGATAAAAAGAACTCAGAAACAATCTATCAAAATATTTATTCTGAACATGCTCCGGTCGTTTCTATTGACGGAGGAACAATAAAAGTATTCTCAGGAGATGTAGCTGGTGTACAGGGTCCGCTTCAGTCAATTGTTCCCATTACGTTAACGGAAATGACGTTAGCAACAGGAGCAGAGTATACCCTAGAACTACCAGCGAACCATAATGCTTTCCTTTATGTATTAGCCGGCGAAGCAGAATTTGCAAACGAGACCACTTTAAAGAAACACGGAGTGGCTGCACTTACTTACAACAAAGAAGGCAGCTCTGAAACGAAAAGCACGTTGGAAATTAAATCAAAAAAACGCCAGACTAAAATTCTAGTTTATTCCGGGATGCCGATTGAAGAAGAAATCGTACCTTATGGCCCCTTTGTAATGAATACAATGGAAGAAATTAAACAGGCGTACCGTGATTATCACGAAGGAAAATTCGGCCCGCCGGCAACCTGACCCAAAAAGTGCAGCCCTTCCTTCCCGGGCTGTACTTTTCTCGTTTAATCACGATTGATCTCCTTCGAGCTCAGCTAGTCAAAATGTCGCTTAAATAAATCCCGCTGGCTGCTGCCTGTGACAGGGAATGAGTTTCCCCTGAACAATCTCCTATCAAATAAAGTCCTCGAACTTCAGTTTCAAACCGGTAATCAGTATATAATTTAGGTTCATAGAATTTAGCATCTATTCCGTAAAGTAATGTATCTGGATCGAGTCGTTCCCCAAGCAAACCCTCCAGCGCTTCAAAAAAATCGAGGAGCGCCCTCTGATACAATACGGGAACTTCTTCATTTAACCGTCCAGTCTCACATTCAAGAGAAGGAATGATTGAACCTGTTCGACTATCATTTGCAGAACGATCGTTTTTAAAGTCCATTAACCTCTGTACCACGATCCGGTCACTGTTTCTATTAATAGGTTTAATGACACTTTCTGCTTTATTTATAGCTTCCTCGTAAGTCGCATAATACCTCGGAACGAACAAGGTAAAGTTTAAATTATCACTTGGCGAGTCTTTTTCCCGCTGGTTCTGGCCGTCGGGCATAACTAACCCGTGCTGATATTTACGAATCACCCGGCCTTTAGGATTCATGCAGTACGTTGTGGCTGAGTAATCATCTCCAAAGTAGGTTAACTTGGTTTCGAATGTATCCTTAAGAATGGATTCGAGCTGGTCCCCCCGCATTTCCACTCTAATACCTAAGTCCAGCCTCGTTTCTCCGGGATACAGCCCTAATTGATGAGTCTGTTTATTGAACCACCGGCTTCCACTCATTCCGGTGGCAAGTACTACTTTTTCACTTGAAAACGTCTCTTTATTTGTTTCAATTTTAAAATTCTTGTCTTTTTCAATATGCTGCACCTCTGCTTCGAACGTAAATTGAACACGCTTCTCCAGGACTTCATACATCTTCTGAAAAATTTCTTCTGCCAAAGTCGTCCCTAAATGTCTGACTTCTGTGGAGAGCACCTTTAAAGCATGGCAGGAAGCTCGTGCAGATAAACGATCATTCTTTGTACTATAGAGGTTTACACGGTCTGCCCCGAAGCTGCAAAGAATACGGTCCACTTCCTGCATAAGCTGCATCGTTTTCTCATTTCTAATCTTTCGTCCCAGCTCTCCGCCAAAATCATTCGTATAATTAAATTTCCCTTCTGATTTTCCCAGCCCCGCAAATCCGAGGTATTTGCTGCAGCCCTGCTCACAAGAACAGCTCTCCCCCCGTTCCAACCCACACGAACGACGGTTTAACTCTTTCCCTTTATCAATAACGTGAATGGATATGCCTTCGTGCTTGTTCATCAAGCTGTAAGCCAAAAAGACGCTGCTGACTCCAGCACCTATGATCGTGATGTCTGTCATAAAAATCCCCTTTTTCCTCGTAAGTTCCAACAAATAAAGAACTTTTGTAAACAAGTTCTACTAGAATAAAGCGCTAATAAACAGGCGGGCTATCTTTCATTTAAAGTAAGAAAACTTGTTTTTCAATCGGTACTTTTATAGAATAACACGATTAGAAATGTTGCTGCTTCCCAATACAGCCTTATAGAAAAAAGAACTGCTGGAATAATCCATAGCAGCTCTTCTTATTGGCTTTTCTTAATTTTCAGGATGGCTTGTTTCACGGTGCCTATTGTATCAATATCAGTTAAATCACGTCCAATCTCGACAGCCTTTCTCGCCAGTTCTGGCCGAATCCCTGTAAAAATCGGGTGAATCCCAAGCAGTCGGATAATATCGTTAATCTGGTAGAAAAAGGATACTACCGTTTCGTCTAAACGATAAATTCCTGAGAAATCAATAATAAGGTGATCTAAATCATAATCCTTCAGCTTCAAAGGAATAGTGTCTAAAAGCTGGTTCACGCGTGTTTCATCAATCCTCCCTGTCAAAGGTAATATGGAGACACCTTCTGAGACCGGAACAATGGCTGTTGCGATTTCATAAATCTCATGACGCACCTCATCAAGCTCACTAGCTGTCAATTTATGAGCAGTAATATCATGGGCAACCGATTGAATGGCGGGAGTCTCACCAAAAATCACTGGCGTGCACGTTAACTCCACATCCACCAAGCTGCCATCAGCTTTTATAAGAGAAATCTCTATTAATTCCCCAGGTTGATGCGATTCTTTAATCTCAGCCATACGATTCCTCATATAAGGCTTATTTTCCTCTTTAAAAATCCCTAGTGCGGAAGTGCCGATCAGCTCACTTTTATTGGCTAGCAGGAAATCCTCCGCAGCTTTATTTATATATAACACCTTCTGTTCCGCATGTATAATCGTCGGGGCAAAAGAATAGTCTATAATCTGTTTAAATAACTCTTCTTTCTCTTTGATAGCAAGACTCGTATTCGTTTGCGTCATTTCATCTCTCCTCAACTGAATTCTCCTCTGTTTATATTTCGGTATAACACATACAAAACCTTCTTTATCTGCATAGTTTTTCTAAAAATAGATGAATTTCCTCATATACATGGCGGAGGCGCTCCCAGCATAAGTCATGGGCAACGTTAATGACCCTTACTTCGACAGAAATCTGGTCACGAAACCAGTCAGTAACAACTTTCAAGATTGTGCACGTATTTTTTTCTATGAAGAAATGCTATAAATGAGAAGCGAAAAATTCTTTTTGAAATGCTGCCATAAGTACAACGTTATGCCATTGCCCGTCTCGAAACAGCTGATCCATTTGTTCACCTTCAATACGAAACCCCATTTTCTTATAGAGGGAGATCGCTCTTTCATTAAAAGAAAACACACGGATATGTACTTTGTGTAAGTTCATCTCTTTAAAACTATAGGTGATCAGCAGCTGTAAGGCTTCCGTGCCGTAGCCGCTCCCCCAGTATTCATGCTCTCCGATGTCAATTATGCATTCTGCGTTGCGATTTTTATAATCAATATTTATGAGGGAGGTAAGGCCTAACGGTTTCTTTGACTGGATCAGCTCAATCATGTAGCTTTTCGAGGTGCCTGATTGAAGAAGCTTTTCTATGAAAGCTTCCGTCTCTCCATAAGTATATTTATCTAAAGATGGATTGGTATACTTCATAACTTCTTCATTATTCCGCCAGCTGTGAAAAGTATCTATGTCAGATAAAGCTAGTTTCCGCAGTTTAATTCGCTCGCCCTTAAACATTAGATCTCCCTTTCTTTTCTGACTGCTCCTCAGGCAGCCATGTTTTGTCGATTCGTTAAATCAAAACATCGTGATTCTTCAACAAGGTGGTGGTATTTCTCGTTTAAAAACCCTAATTCTGTATTTCGGGTGACAGGCATCCGTAAGAGTAGGCTAAACAAGTAAACCCATTCTTTTCTAAAATTGGCTGACTCATCGGGCTGGCATCCACTGTTAAAAAACGATAACCTCTTTCATGTGCTTTTTGTGCGCGTACAGCTAGTAAAGCAGAGTAACAGCCTTGCCCCCGGTGATTCATTAAGGTAGCCCCTCCCCAGAAGCTGGCAAAGGATGTACCCTTTTCTAAATACATCCATGCTGTACTGACAAGCTTTTCTCCATCATAAATGCCATATAGAAATAAAGTTTCAGGATCGTTCTTTTTGTCCCTCCACAATCGATTTCCCAATAAAGTGTAAGACTCTCCCCACACTTCTGTAAGTAACTCCATCATCTGCTTAACGCCTGCTTCCTCGGTAATTTCTTTTAACCGCAGGGGAAGGGATGGGTTATAAAAAGAATGGTTATGGTTGATTTCCATCACCATTAAGGCCTCCCGATCGTCAATAGTAAAACCCTTGGACTGCAATAGATCCACCAGGCGATCAGGCTGGTCATAACTATAAACCTTCCATTCAAAACGCTGACCTAAGCTTTGAAAATAAGCCATTTCTTTTTCGATCGCCCGTTCTGCATTATCCAGAGTAAGAGAAGAGCAGGAAATAAACCCTTCTTCATTATGCTGAGATACGTGACGAATAACATGCTCATTTTCTTCTCTCACATAACCCGGGATCGCAGCCTTGATCCGCAATTGTTCATGAAAAATATCTAAAGCGTTCTTTTTGTTCATGCTGCCCTCCTCCTCATCCCTTCTATCCACTTCTTCTGCTGTAAACTTCGCCAATTTCTATACGATTTCCGTCTGGATCGAGACAAACAGCAATTTTTCCCCACTCAAAATTTAGACATTCCTCCTGAAATCTTATTCCTCTAGACTTTAATTCATGGACTGTTCTTTCCAACAATGCTGAGTCAAAGCGCAAAACAGTAGGGTTCTGATCTCTAGGTTTTTCACCAGTAGAACCTGCCCCTCCTTTTTCTATCATTAAATAACCTGTTGAAATCGTATATGTAGTGAGATCGTCTTTCTCACTTCGCTTCGTTAAACCAAACTTATTTTCATAAAAGTTCAGACAGGCTTCATAGTTCTCGACAAAAAGAATCAGGCCGAACTCTTGATATTTCATTCAGCTTCCTCCTTTTTCGAAGTAAATGGAAATTAGTAAGAAACTTCTCCTGCTCTGTTACTCTTTCTTCTACCTCAATATGGGTTAGAAAGCAATCATCACCCGTTAGGTCGTTATCCTCCCAGGTTAGGGCGCTATCCCACTGGTTAGGGTAACAGCAATGAGAACGCCTTCCCCTTTTATAAAACCTCTGCGTGACAGCTCATTGAACATTCAGCTCCCCCTGGTCGTCCATTTCTATAATCAGTCCGTCGTTAATTTCAATACGAACCGGGTGCTGCTCCCCTGCTTGATGCGAGAATAACCATTTTCTCCCCGGCGGTCCTAGTAAAATGTAGCGGCCGTCTTTCCCCATGAAATTCAATTGCTGTACTTCCACCCCTCCGTCCCTTGATGTAAGGCTGACCTCACCAATATCAAGCAGATTTGAAACCGAAAATGGCTTCTCCATTGTATGACTGTAATCATACCTGACTATAAACTCTACAATGTTACCTGCAGGGTCATGAAAGTAGAAAGAACGCGCGTTAGATGCTGTAAAATGCACTTCGTCCTCTCCAACTTCTACGTTTAAATCAACCAATGGTTTCATAGTTTGTTTGGCATCTTCAAAATGATTCACCGCCAGATTCAATGCAAAATGGTAGAAGTGTTTATTTTCACTCTTAACGAAGGTTAACTGGCTTTTGCCTATGATTATTGTAAAATGATCTTCGCTATCTTCATGAAGAGGAAACTTAAGCTTATGTATGTAAAAAGAAAACAGCTCATCAAGTTTATCTGTGTATAGTAGAACTTGCGAAAATCTCATCATTCACCCTCCTTGATAATTAAGTTAATAGTACCACAACTATCATACTTATTTTACCAGTTATGCTCATAAAAAAACTGGCCTAAGCTCCTCTTTAGACCAGTGCATCAGGGGTTATTTATTTTCAATAATAGAAAATTCATAGTCAGCCGCCCACCTGTTATCTTTTTTTACTCGTAGAGCAAATTTCTCTGCTTCATCATACGAGTTAAAAATAATTTCTTCATTGTTCTTAGCAAATTCTATTGTTGTATCGTTTACATCGTGTGCGATAAGTTTAAAGGTCATATTACCTTCCTTTCTATCAATTGGCTTCTTGATCCACCTTTTCCTTTGGGTCATTCCGTTGAAAGTCTGTTAATTGACCATGCCGCACTAAATCATAGACCACACGGCCATTGCTTGGCTGACCATCAGGGTAATATAGGGGAAGTGCGTCAAATAATACAAAATAAAAGGCATAGAAGATAAACTGCCGCCAGAATGTCTCCATTCCCATCCAATCTAATGCCAGTAATCCGTTCACACCTGCCGCTACAAAGATGTTACTCAACATTGGGGACACATATACAATAAGGTGAGCCCATAATTTATCAACACGTAATTCGTCATAGCTGCACCAGCTGTACATAAAGTAATATTTTCGAATTTCAAATACTCCTAAATGAAAAAGCCGGGGCCCGCATCCTATAGTAACTTTAGAGCTTTTCGCCCCAAGAAAATAACTTGCTGCCAAGTATCCGCCTTCTCTTATAACCGAAACGACCGGCAGAATGATAAAGGCAGATAAAGCAAGCTGTAAAAAATCTGATATTCCAAACAATTCATTCTCTCCTTCTTTTACACTCAGTTAAATGAGTAACCCAATTCATCCTTTCCACAGCATAATTTGGAGATATTTTCCCATTAAAAAAACCGAAAAGGGTCGCATGTTTTGCTCCTCACCTTTTCGGCTCATGTCCGGCTCTAATTGTCCAGCTCATTTCCACCATTACTTTTTATTCGGTTTTAGAATGAAAATAATATAACTCTTATCCAGTGAAAAATCCCAATCAACAAAAATATCCTGTACCGGCGTATCTAGAATTTTTTCAAAAACAGATGAATCGAGTAAACGCTTCTCCAACTGACGCTTACTTAAACGTAATTGTTCACTGAAGCCTGAACTAATTAATTCTTTTTCGATTCGAACAAGAATTCCTTTACGATCAACTACCAGCGTTCTTGGATTAAGAAAAAGGGAATCCACCTGCTCTGGTACCTTCTCTGCCTGCTTGCTTACTTTAACGATCTCATCATGCACTTTGGCCTTATTGGAATAATCCGCTAACGACAGCAGTTCCTCCGCCTCGCTTTCTTCCTTTACTACACCTACAATAATGCCGCTTCGATTTTTCAGCGACCAATCGTAATATATATTTTCCACATGAATATCCGCCGTAACGCGCAGAGTCGCCTTGATCTCTGGAATTAACTCCTGCATCAGCAGGTCACGCGTCTCTTCCACTTTCATGTAATTCTTCTGACCAACTAACACCCTTTCCATAGGTGCCAGAAAATCACTTAAATATATGGTAATAAAAGGATGCTCGATTGACACATAAACAGAGGACGGTCCTTTGCCAAAATTGTCACGGAACAGTTTACCTGTATAACTTGCAACTTCTGCTTGTACTGAATTTTTTTCCATAGATTTCACCCTTTGTTTAGCAGGACTAAGTCCGCTATTTGGTTCATGATTTTTTTACCACTAATCTATAGACGTTAAACTTTTATTTTGTCAGGTTCTCAATCAGTTCTTCACATAAAATAGCATTAGCTAAACATATCTCTATTACTTCATCAAGCTCATGATCTTCCATAGCTTTTAATTCTTGAACACACTCGTGACAAATACGAGCGCAGGCTTCACAAATCTCCAAAACAATAGGTGAATCCTGTTCCGTTATATTCTTAGCATGATGATAAGCTTCCATACTCTTCTTGGCAAAATGAATGCCCGTCAACCCCAGCAGGGATTTATCAAACGTAGATTTATCAATCTGTCTCATAAGGTTTTCCTCCCACACCTCATCTATCAATTTTTTCCAATAAAAAAAGCCAAAAAAGGTCCTTTCGTCCTTTTTTTGGCTTATGTCCAGCTCTATTGTCCAGTTCATTACTACCAATATTATTTAATTTACAATTTGTTAAAGAAAGGGATCATCATTTAACCAGTGCTTATTTATAAGGGAAAAAGTGCTCTGCCTTTTTCCTATTGACCATTGTAACGTTAATTCCTCTGAATGAAAAGGGGATTTATATTTTTCTTAACGCCCGGCGCTCTGCGTAACTGACACAGTTAAAACATACAGCTACTTTATTACCATTATCGTCCAGATAGTAACCCGGCTTTTTTGCTGTCTTTTTGCATATCAAGCATTTCTCCTGTTTGACCACCTTTTTGAAAAAGTTCGGCATAAGCATCTTCCTCCTATACTTTTCATTTTACCTAGTTCTGTATACTCAGTTCAAAAGTTAGGCTTCAGTGTAAAAAGTGAGGAAAAGACACTTATTCACAACTATAATATGGATTATTAAGGTAATTTGTTGTATAGACAACTATATATCTTCTGCATTATGCTTAATTAGAGAAAATCAATAATAAAATTTGAAGGGAGAGGATGATTTGAAAATCCGCTGGTTTTTTATGATCGCAGTGGTTTTCGTATTCGTTTCAACTGCTTTACCTGTTGCTGCTGAAGGTGGTAAATCTGTAGATGTTCGTGTTATGACTTACAACATTCAGGCAGGGATGGGAGCTGACGGTCAATACGATTCTGACCACATCGCCGACATCATTAAAGAAAGTCAGGCTGAGGTCGTCGCTTTACAGGAAGTTGATGTTCACTGGGGCGCACGCAGCCAATTTGAAAACGTGGTGGACCGATTAGCTGACCAACTAGATATGAACTACACCTTTGCTCCGATTTATGATAATCCCCCTCTGGAAGAAAATGGTCCGAGACAGCAATTCGGCGTCGCCATCATGAGTAAGTACCCCATTCTAAAAGAAACCAATCAAGAAATCACCAGACTTTCCACCCAGGATGCCTCACTAGAACATAAACTTACCCCAGGATTTGCAGAAGCCATTATTAACGTTCAAGGATCACTCATTCCCTTTTATTCCACTCACCTGGATTACCGCGGGGATCCACATATCCGTGAAATGCAAGTAGATGATATGCTGCAAATATTTGAAGAACAGCCAGGCTCTAAAGTGTTGATGGGAGACATGAATGCTTCGCCTGAAGCGAATGAACTCCGTCCTCTTTTAGAAAAATTTACAGATGTCTGGAACACTGTGAACACAACTCCCGGTTACACTTATCCTTCCCTTAGTCCTAATAATCGAATTGATCACATTTATGCTTCTGATGATATTGAAGTACTGGATGCTCACCTTATCCAATCTGAAGCCTCAGACCACTTACCTGTAATTGCAGATTTATCCGTAGAGCGCGGAAATAATGGACAAATCTTAAAAGGAAGTGACTAAAGATGAAAAAGCATTTGTTACGTTCATGGATGTGCTTCATGATTCTTTTCCTTGTACTACCCCATGTCACTCAAGCCTCATGGAATGATAGCAGCAAACCCGGATGGGAAGGCAAAGAACCAAAAAAAGGATGGATTCAAAGCAAAATCCAGCACATGACTCTTGAAGAGAAAATCGGCCAATTATTTATGATCCATGTTTATGGACAAACCCCTGCTGACCCGAATTATGAGGAAACGAATATCAACCAAAACCGCGGGGTGAAAAATTTTGAAGAAGCCATTGAAAAATATCACATAGGTGGAGTGATTTACTTTAATTGGACAGATAACATTGGAACCCCGATTGATTTTGAGCAAGTTCAATCGCTGTCTAACGGTCTGCAGGACATCGCCATGGATCAAAGAATGCCTATTCCTTTAATGATCGCTACCGATCAGGAAGGCGGTGTTGTAGCCCGGGTGACGGAGCCTGCGACCGTATTCCCGGGTAACATGGCCATAGGCGCCACACGTTCAGCAGAGTATGCCCAGCAATCCGCTGAAATTATGGGGATGGAACAAAAAATCCTTGGCATAAACATGGATTTAGCACCCGATTTAGATGTAAACGTTAATCCAGAGAATCCCGTCATCGGCGTGCGTTCCTATTCAGAAAATCCAGATTTGGTGGCGGAATTAGGCTCTGCGCAAGTAACTGGCTTCCAAAGTGAAAATGTATCAGCCACAGCCAAACACTTCCCTGGACACGGGGATACAAACGTTGACTCTCATTACGGGCTGCCCATAATTAACCATGATTTAGAAACACTGCATGAAGTGGATTTAAAACCTTTTAAAGCCGCTATCGATGCAGGAATAGACTCCATAATGCCCGCCCATATTGTCGTACCGGCTCTTGATGATTCGGGACTTCCTGCTACTTTATCCAAGCCTATTCTAACAGATTTACTAAGGGAGGAAATGGGCTTTGAGGGAGTGATCATTACGGACAGCTTAGGAATGTCAGGAGCGAATGTCGTCCCGCCGGAGGAGGTACCCGTTGAAGCCTTTAAAGCAGGCGCAGATATTCTGCTCAATCCGCCAAATGTACCTCTAGCCTACGACGCTATGCTTGAAGCGGTTGAAGAAGGAGAAATCTCTGAGAAAAGAGTGGATGAATCAGTATTCCGTATACTAGAAATGAAGTTTAAACGAGGTCTGTTTGATGATCCAAGTGTTTCAGAGGAGTCCCTTCAAAATATCGGACTGGAGGAAAACCTGGCCTTAGCGGATCAAATGACAGAAGACAGCATTACGCTTGTAAAAAATGAAGACGTATTACCTTTGGAAGCTGACGACGAAATGTTTGTCACCGGTCCTTCTATAGCAAATCCGGATTTACTAGCAGATCTCCTGAACAATGAAGGGATTGGATCCCGTTCCATGTCAACAGGGACAAGCCCCACTTCCAGTGAGATTGAAAATGCCGTGGATCAGGCTGAAGGAGCAGACAAAGTGATCGTTACTGCCTATACAGCTAATACAAATGAAGCCCAGCAGCAGCTTGTTGAAGACCTGCAGAGCACAGGCAAGGAAGTCATCGTTACTTCTATGAGAAATCCATATGATATTATGGCTTTCCCTGATATTGAAGCGAACGTTCTGACCTACGGATTCGAAGAAATATCAGTAGAAGCGTTAGCCAAAGTACTGACCGGAGAAGTTAACCCCTCCGGTGAACTGCCAGTAACCATCCCAGAATTATACGAATATGGTCACGGATTATCCTACTAATAAATTTATTGAACCCTCTACGGTCATTCGTCAGAGGGTTCAATTTTTAAAGACACAGTATAGGACGCTTCCCCATCAAGCCACTTACCACGAACTTCATACACATATTCCCCTGCTTCGGCTGGCAGTTCCCATTGATTTCCCTCGGAAACAAGCTGCATTTTAGTCTCACTCTCCCAGAGGTAAACTTGCAATTCTTCTGGACGATGAGCAAAGGAAACCTCGGCATTGGCAGGTGAATGGACGTTTTCTGCTTCACGATTAGCTGCAGCTTGAATAGGACTGGCTGCATCAACAGTAACTGTTTCTTTGGAGAAGAATGATCCTGTCTCCCACTGATAAGCACCTATCATAAGGTCAATTTCCCGACTGTTTACCTGGACGCTTCCCTCAGGAGGTTGATCAAGTTGATTAAAAGTACAGCCCGTTAAAAGCAATAAAACAAGGAAATGTATAAACACCATCCTTCTAACCCTCCTGTGAATGCTGATCATTGCCCCCCCTAATTTGTGACAGCCACTGTTATAAGTGAAACTAATAATATACCGACAAAGCCGATCAGCATTTTTATAAAACCGCGCTTAGTAATCGAAGATCCATTGATATCATCCTTCGCCCATAGATAAATCCCTATAAAACCTGCGATTACTATAACCGGGAAAAACCACATGTGCTTTCACTCCTCTTAACGATGGTAACTGGACTCATTTCTAATAGAAACCTGGTACATTGCAAGAATAATTACAGTAAGCGGGCTCACCCACATCACCAGCTGGCTTTGAAACACTACGCCAATTGTAAATGGTATGAGAAAAGCAGCTGCGTATCCTGCTCCTTTCTTTTTATGAAACGCTTGAACCGCAGCCTGTACGGTTAAAAAAAGCACTCCTATTCCTACAATGACACCAAGAATCATACCAGGTTTAATACATATCCTCCTCCTTGGTAAAATTACTCGCATCATTACCTTACAGCAGCTTCACCCTTAGAGCTTTCATCTTTTTTCCAATAAGACATCATCCCATTACTGGCAATCTTCGTTCGGCCCGGCGCCTGAAAAAGGATAATAGTTGAGGTTAGCGAGTCTACAGAAGAAGCAGCCGCATTGATCATCACCAGTATGGCCACAGCAGGTGTTAATAGACCAAATATCCCCAAAACAAAAGGTGCCGCGATTGATAATAGAAAGAAAGGGGCGAGTGATATGAACAGAAACCTTCCCTTCCGTATCACCTGAGTCGTATAAACGAACCCTGCAAGCCAGTGCACTCCAATAAATGTTTCACGGGATTTCAAGAAATTCGGTACTACTATTAAATGGATGAGTTCATGTACAATAAGCAGCAGAAAGAGATAAACCAGCCCCATTAAATTAATCGTAATGCTAAAGGTCTCCGCAGGAAACTGACCCGGGCTGATTAGGGATGCTGTATACAATACAGCGAACGCGATCAGAGTATTTAAAATCATAAACGGAAAAGAAAATAAAATCGCTGTCGTTAACTTTTTGGGTTCCTTAAACGGGGTCCAGCCTTCATTGACCAGCTTAGCGTGCAGCTGCTCATTAAATACAGGAAGCTGTGTAGTGAATTTCATAAGGTCCCTCCTTCCATCTTTACTAATCAAATGATTTTCGAAACCCTTATTCTAAGAATGACTTGCAGGAGCATCCCTTCAGATTTAATACGTAACAGAAGGCTGCCTCTGTAGAAAATCCTTCGTTTTTCAGATTACTTTGTTTTCTTCAAGCAGTCGGTTTTCTATCAACATATGTAAATAAGCGTTTGGCCAGCCTTTTGCTGTGCGAATCATTCAAATATATAGTTCTCAAATATTAAATCAGCTTTCACTCTTGCTTCTTCTTTTACAACCGAATATTTAACCTGAAAATTCTCTTCTTTTTTATACAGATTTTCCTCTTAAATCTAAATTTAAGACTCACTTTCCTTATGTTTTTCCTTGACGACTTCTACTATTATTCCAATGATGAAAATTACCGAATTAAATGCCCATATTATCCATAGTTTTCCACCCGCCTGGTAAGTTGAAACAGCTGAGTACACAAATGCAGTACTCAACACCAGATAAAAAATCATCCTATAATTCACATAAATCCCCTTTCAATGATTATTGAGGTCACTTACTATCTAAACGCTTCTAAAGGCTGGAAGGTTTCAAGGAATTTCTACAACATATGACTTTAAAGCTTTAATTTTTCCATCTTTGAACTTATTAAACTTATAAATATCACAGAAGCTGTATAATATTTTTTGACCATCGGTTGTTTTCATATGAATCGTGCCGTCCACGGCAGCCGTTATCCCATGAGTTGTCACATGATGAAATGAAACATCTGCCTAAAAGTCATTCTTCATTTGCTTTAGAGCTTCAGCAAAATTTTCTTTCCCTTCGATCACGTCTGCTCCAACCATTTCCCAGGCAATATTATCCGTTACACTTTCGAATACAAAATCAATATCTCCTTTAATAAATGCCTCGTTAAATGCTTTAAGCAATTCCGCTTTTTGCGTCATTAAAATAAATCCTTCAGTAGCTGATTACATTTAGTTTAGCACAAGACAAACATAAGATTAGGGTATTTTTGTAAAAAAAACTGACTTTGAAGTAAGTCAGTTTTCTTCTGGGTGCTGTCACCAGCTCCTATTCTTAAACTATCAATTTTATTAAATCTGCTTCGAGCGGGAGCAGGATTTATTCTGGCACAAGCTCTTCCATCACAGGGTGAAGCTAAAGCGGTCGAGACGTTCTCGAGTGCTTTAGCTTCACTTAACTCTATTTAGTGCCCGCTGCCGGCCGGTGAACTTGAATATTATTAGGCTGCGCGGGGTTCTTTTTTATAAAAAAGGATAAGACCAGTCCAATTAGAGCTGAAATTCCTGCGACAATAAAGGAAACATTGACGCCATGGACCATCCCTTCCACCCCTTCATCAGGAACCGCTCCATTGGCCATAACTGTAACGAGCAATGCCGTCCCTACTGCTCCAGATACCTGACGCATTGTATTATTCATTGCAGTGCCGTGCGGTATTAAGTGAGTAGGCAGCTGATTCAATCCAGCCGTAGTGACAGGCATCATAACCATTGCTACTCCGAACATTCTCGCCGCATTTACGACAGCCAAATACGTAAACGTTGTTTCTGAACTAAGGTTTGTAAACATGAACGTAGTGATCGTAACAATAATGAGTCCGCTGATAGCAAGCCAGCGGGCCCCAAACTTATCAAACAGCCGTCCGGTAATCGGGTTCATAAAGCCCATCACGAGTGCCCCTGGGAGCAGCATCAAACCTGATTCAAACGCTGTAAACCCAAGCATATTCTGCATCAGCAGCGGAAGGACGGTCGCTCCCCCAATTAAAGCTATAAACATAACCATTCCCAGTACGGTAGTCAGCGTAAAGATTTTAATTTTAAAAACTCTAAATTCAAGAATTGGCTGCTTGAGTTTAAATTGTCTAAGGATAAACCAAGTCAGAGCTATTGCGCCAACCACCATAGATACTACGACCTGTTCATCCCCCCAGCCCATATTGCCGGCGGTACTGAATCCATATAATAATCCACCGAATCCGAGGGAAGATAGAATAATAGATAACACATCTACCTTAGGGAAGGTTTGTTTTGTGACATTTTTAAGAATAAAGTAAGCTACGATAAAGTCTATAATGACAACGGGCAGAATGACATAAAATAAACTGCGCCATGGAAACTGCTCTACAAGCCAGCCTGATAGAGTAGGGCCGATAGCGGGTGCAAAAGAAATAACAAGCCCGAACATTCCCATCGCCGCTCCTCTTTTTTCTATAGGATAAACCATCATTAGTATTGTCTGCATAAGAGGCATAATAATCCCTGCACCTGAAGCTTGAATGACCCTCCCTGCCATCAGCACAGAAAAGCTTGGCGCAATTGCACAAATTACGGTTCCTGCTGCAAATAAACCCATCGCTGTAAGGAAAAGCGCACGTGTAGTAAATCGTTCAATTAAAAATGCCGTGATTGGGATCATAATTCCATTGACAAGCATAAATATTGAAGTAAGCCACTGGGCTGTGCTTGCTTCTAAGCTTAGGTCCCTCATAATATGAGGCAGAGCAGTAGCCAGCAGCGTCTGATTTAAAATGGCAGCAAACGCACCAGAAATGAGGACGAGCATTAAGGGCCCTCTATTAATTTGTTCAGTTTCATTTGTTGAGTTAAGCTGTTCACCCATGTTAATCCTTCTTTCTCAAGATCTATTTCACATCAATAAATCATACCATATTATTTCGACCACCGAAAGGAATTTGTTTAGGTTCCTAAGTATTTTAACGGGAATCGGATGTTTTGCTTAATTAAGAAGTTAACCATACAATTGGCTTAGACGAATGAAAAGAAAGGATGGATAAAATGGCGCAGGATATTCAAGGAAAGGTTGCTTACATCACAGGAGCCGGCCGGGGCATTGGAAAAGCAGCAGCTCTGGAATTTGCACGTGAAGGTATTCATGTTGGTCTGATTGCACGTACGGAAAGCCGCCTTAAGGAAGTTGCAGAAGAAGCGGAAAAGATGGGAGTCAAGGCAAGCTATGCCGCTGCTGACATTTCCCAAATAAATGAAGTGAACGAGGCCGTTGCTCACTTAAAGAACAATCTGGGTCCTGCTGATATCCTACTAAACAATGCAGCGATTGGGTCAAAAGGTAATTTTCTTGAAATCGACCCTGAAGAGTGGAAGCGGACCTTCGAAGTAAATGTGTTTGGTACGTACCACGTCACCCGCGCCGTGCTTCCCGATCTAATTGAAAAGAACCAAGGCGATATCATCAACATTTCCTCCAGTAACGGGTTAAAAGGTACCGCCGGATCGACCGCTTACAGTGGATCGAAGTTTGCGGTTCAGGGCATGACCGAAGCCTTGATGCAGGAAGTACGCCGCAATAATATCCGTGTATTTACAATGAATCCGAGTTTAGTAGCTACAGAGCTTGCCTTTGGAGATAAGCTGGATGAGCAGGATAAAGAAAAATTCATGCAGCCCGACGACCTGGCAGAATATATGGTTTCACAGCTTAAACTCGATCAACGCATTTTTATAAAAACTTCACTTCAATGGGCCACGAACCCATTTTAATGAAAAAGCGCTCAAAGCATACAGCTTTGAGCGTTTTTCAGTTTGTTGAAAAACCAGTTCTCTTTTATCTCGAAAGTGTGGAGCCAAGCTTTTATGTGAGGACGGCGAATCGTTAACATTCTTATTTAAAACTGACGCAGAACGGCTGGCTGTTTTGATCTAAACAATATTCTATGCGTTCCAAAAAATTTCCCCACGTTACCCTCTCTCTTACTTCTTCTATAGAAAAGTAACCGACTTCTAAGGCTTCGGGAGTTGTTATTACCTCTCCACCAACCGCCCTGGCTGTAAATAGATGGTTACATATGCAGCGAGTTACATTTTGAAAAATCCCACAGTAACTGGTGATTTCAATGATGAGCCCGCACTCTTCTTTTACCTCCCTAACAGCAGCTTCTTGCAGCGGCTCCTCTTCTTCCACTTGACCTCCGGGCATTTCCCAGCCTCTTTTCGGTCCTTTAATTAACAAAATGTCGTTGTTTTCATTTACGATTACTACCGCAGCTGAAACAATGTGCCTGGGTATATTCATAACGGTCTCCCCCTGATTTATTCTAGTGAAGGAATCTTCTGCCAACAGCCCTTAAGTGTGTAATAACTACTGCTTATCTATCCAAAGCATAACCCACACAAATATAACAAACAGCAGTATGAGCTCCACAAATGAGACTTTATAATTTCTGCGATTTTCCGCAAATTTCCACTCTACATAGGTTTGAAATACAAGCTGAGCGAATGCAAAAACCATCGAAATTATAAAAGGTATGTACGTATTAGGGTAAAAAATGAAGGTTGATGCTAAAAATATTAGCAGGAAAATTGTCTTTAAGCACCAATCTCCTTTTCTATGGAAGTCGTTTATGTAAACATTTAAATTCCAATTCCTCTTATCAGCTCCCCATATATAACGAAGTACGGCAGGAATTCCAATCAATATAAATCCTAATGCGCCAATAAGTGGGATAAATTCCACCCAAAATCCGTCCTGTAATCCATACGCCATAATCTAACGACCCCAATCCTTATTTCTTGCTTATATTACGGATTCACCCCGATTTCAGTTTCATCTGAAGTTAGTAAAAGAAAAAGCTCGAGGTACTAAATACCTCAAGCTCAGCTTGTAGAGAAACCCTGTGTTTTACTACAAGCTTTTTTTTGTGCGCCCGTGCGGACAAATACCATTCGCTTTCCGCGGACGAACGCCCGAGCCTCCTCGTGAAAACCCCACTGCGGGGTCTCGAATCGCCCGTTTTTCCGCAGGAGTCTCCTGGTATTTGACCGCCCTTCACCAAAAAAGACTCTCCTTCACCTAACTCACCTTGGTTAGGTGAAGGGCAATCTTTTTCATGTTCTGGCAGGCAGCCGTCAGTAACGCCTGCTCTCGAACTTTTTCGGGGATAAAGGAGAAATCTATGTATTGGTCAATCTTACGGAGTAAGTGATTTTCCGGGACAAGCTCTTCAATCGTTACGATTTCCATTTCATTTTGTCGTTCTTTTCTGGACTGAAACAAAAGATCACCTCCTAAACAGATTCTTATCTATAGGCTAACAAATGAACGCGGTGAAAAATAAAAGAAATCAAAAAAATCAGGCTGTCGAGAAAGTCTCGACAGCCTGAGCTCGAGGTTCTAAATACCTCGAGCTTTTAACTGTTGCGGGGAAGCTTTTTATAGAAATCAGCTGTGACTAAAGGATTTAGCACCTTCTCTTACAGCAATGAATTCCGGTCGCTCTTTTCCTCCTGAGAAAGGTTTAACGAGCTGGTTTTCCACACTATTGTAAACCATGAACAGGTTGTTTCGGCTGTATGGGGTAATGTTGCCGTTGGATCCGTGCATCGTATTGCTTTCAAATAAGGTAATCGAACCAGCTTTTCCTGTTGGAACTGAAATCCCCTCTCCCTTCTCAGCGAGCCAGCGCAGACTATCATGATCAGGTACACCTAGCTTTTGCTTTTGAAGCGATTCTTTGTAATTATCGTCTGGCGTTTCACCTATGCAACTCACGTAATAGTTTTGGGACCCTGGTATAAGCATCAAAGGCCCGTTAAAGGTATAGTTATCTGATAGGGCAATGGACAGACTGACAGCTCTCATCCGGGGCATACCGTCTTCTACGTGCCATGTTTCAAAATCGGAATGCCAGTCGAACTCTTTACCTGTAAATCCCGGCTTATAATTAATGCGGGATTGATGAATATAGACATCACTTCCCAATAAATGATTTACTATGTCTAAAATACGTTGATCGTTTGCTACATCTTTGAAGTAGTTGTCATCTTCATGAACATGGAAAATGGAACGAATTTCATCACTCTGTGGTTCTCGAACCACTTTATCAGAAAAAGTATCCCGGCTGTCGTCCTGAAGTTCAAAGATCCCTTTCTGCATTTGAGAAACCTCTTGTTCAGAAAAGAAATTCTCAATCTGCAGAAAACCATTCTTCTCATAAAAATTAAGCTTATCTTTGGAAATCGGGGCTTCGTGGTCCTTAGAGCGATCCGTATGAATAACTGGATCCTGTCTCTCTAAAATCTCCGGCTTATTTTTTTTTCTGGATGGATAAAGATCTTTCATTATAAAACACTCCTTAAAAAAATGATAAATGTATTCTACGAAATGAAGTCGTTTTCCAGGCTGTTCATCTCTACTAAGCTTCCCCACGTACGCATCTTCTTCCCACTGTGCATCTGGATAAACTACTATTTCAAGAAAATTTAATTATTCGATGATAAAGTTTGATAACAAGAGATACAGCGAGCAAACACTATATATTTAATCCGCATTTCGACTCATCGCTTCACATCGCTCCACATTCTTTTTACATTCTATCACTTATTATAAATATATTAATATAATATTTATTCTTTTCGGATGAATCGCAGCATAGGATACGCTGAGTTGGTTTTTGACGTCATCATGGAGGTGAATACTAAATGGATTTATTTTTTTACATCACGATAATTATTGCTCTGTCCTTTATTTACCAAAGCTACGACAAGAAAAAATCTAATGAACTTAAAATAAAAGAAATGGAACTCGAGCAAAAGAAGCTTGAAGTGGAGAAGCTGCGGCTGCAGAAAAAGACGGAGGGCGGGGAAGAATAGTTTCTTTCAAAGAACAAAAGCGCAAGCGCCCTGGTAGACAACACAAAAAAGCTGACTCTAAAGGCCCCCACCTTTAAAGAGTCAGCTTTTTCTCAATAGATTAATAGTTTAATGCTGCATATGAATTAATTCGTCCATCATTAAAGTAATATCCTGTCCCGGAAATTGGATCAGCGGTATTCTCAATAGCCGCTCGGATGTCGGAATTGCTGCGTCCTTGAGATGCCAATAATCCGGCCAGGCCGGCAACGTGCGGAGATGCCATAGATGTCCCAGACATGTAAGCATATCCACCATTAGGAACCGTAGATGCAATATCTACACCTGGTGCGGTTACATCAACCCATGTGCCATAATTGGAAAAGGATGCTTTATTATCATATTGATCCACTGCCCCTACGGCGAGCACATTGCTGTACGATGCAGGCTCAAAAGTAGTCGATACACCATCATTTCCAGCTGCGGCGATTACAACGGACCCCTGATTCCAGGCATAATTCACAGCGTTTTCCAGGGTTTGAGTATCGCAGTCACAGCCTAACGATAAATTAATGACTTCGGCTCCTTCATCAGCTGAATAGCGAATGGCATCAGCTATAGCCGCCAGAGAACCGCTTCCGTTTGCATCTAAAGCACGTACAGCTAATATTTCAGTATTCGGGGCCATGCCCGCAACACCTTGAGCATTATTGGTTTCAGCTGCTGCCGTTCCCGCCACGTGGGTGCCGTGTCCATTTTCATCCATTGGGTTATAATCATAATCTATAAAATCGTAGCCAAGGACAGTCTTTCCGTCTAAATCAGGATGGTTGTAATCAACACCGGAATCCACTATAGCGATCTGCTGGCTGCTGCTTCCTCTTGTTATGTCCCAGGCCGCTTCCGTATTTGTGTTCTGCGGCCCGTATTGTGCACTGTTATAATAAGTATCATTTGGAGACCACGTGCTTTCAAACTCATAGTTAGGCTCAGCATATTCTACGTTTGGATTCTTATTTAAAGCTTCTACTGCTTTTTCCACATTGCCTACCTTTAAGACTTTAAATTCTGAATCTACAGCATCTTTATCCTCGATTTCTTCCGCTGATGCGCCCTTAACTGCAGACTGTTGAGCAGATTTCCCTTTACCTTCTTTAAACTTAACCACCACTTCACCTTTTACATAGTCCCCCTTGCTCTGTTCAGCCTTCGACTCCACCTTTGGCAGATCATCTTTTTTGTCTGCTGAAGCTTCGCCGGCATTTGGCATCAATGAGAGAGTAACTGCGAATGATAATACAGCTAATCCTTTCCACTTCATAAAAATTCCTCCTTTATTTTGGTATATATAAACATTCACCAAAATAAGGAGGGATTCCTGCAGTTTCGACTTGGGAAAGACCTAATGATTTTATCATGTTAAAGAGGTCTTCAAGCTCGTCACTTGGGCAATATCATTCTTTTCCGAGTACGAGGAGTCCATGCATCCTTTTCATAAAATAAGGACCGTTCAACTCACGCGGCGGAACCCCGTAATAGGATTTTACAGCCACTTTGTCTGCTCTTTTGTTTTCCCCTATGTACTGGTTAATCTTTGCCTCTGGGGCTTTATATGGTTCAATGACAATTGTATCGTCAATTCTTACACTGAATCTTCCACTAATCTTCAATTTCTTTTTGCCAAAGTATAACTCTTTAATCGGTTCGATGGCCACTCTTTCCTTTCGTTCTCAAAATTCATTCAGCCCTCATGGCTGTTAAAAGAATGTCTGGTAATAGACATAAGCAACCACAATCGAAAGCATAGATGCAATCGATCCCGTCAGCGAAGCAGGAAGCCTCAACTCCCTAAGAACCGCCATACTTATCATACCAGCCACAACCATACAAATGCCTAAAGAGAATAGATGGAATATGACATAGTTCATAGAACCATAATCTACCTCTCCAAACAATTCGACACCTCCAATGCCTCTCCTGTCTATCACTGCGACCTACTTTACTATTTTTATATATTCAGTCGCGCCGCATTTTCCGCACTGAATCAGTACATCTGCAAGATCTTTATCTAGAAACGAGATATGCCTTGGTCCCATTGAATGAGTGCGGCAATTCTCACAAATGTAACGATCTGTTATGGCAAAAATGTACGAGTGAAAATCAAGTTGTAAAGCCTCTGTCAATCGACTTCCCTCCTTCGACCTACCACTCCCCGAACCTACACCTATTATATCGGACTATTTCGACAAAATTATACATTTTCCTGCCTGTACATGAAAATTTTTCTGAAAAAATTAAAAAGACACCCTTTTTTCAGGATGTCTTAAGACTTATTTACAGCGTGAATCAACGTCATTAATGTAGGAGAAACCGTGTTAGTATCCACTAATCCATCCTCGCATTCTTTAACTTTATCCAGCTGCTGAATAAAATAATCATCGCGGCACTTAAACTTTAACTCACCCGAACAAATCTGACCTTTCACACTCAAAACCTGTTGATGCAGCCATTCCCGGTCCAAAGATCCTCTCTCCTTTACCATCAGTGTTTATTTAGACAGTATAGGCGCCGACATGGAAAAATATACTTATTTTATTAATTTAAATCTAAAAAAATCCAGAGCAGAAAGCATGCTCCGGATTTATTCTTCTCTTTTGGTGACGTATTCGTTCGGTTTTTCTCCACTCTGACTGTTGTGGTTCTTAAATTGGCTCAGTCTTCCATTACGATGTTCACCATGATTTTTGTTTTCTTTAAACTGGTTATCCACTTTTTTATCTTTTTTCGACATATTCATCCTCCCTTTCTCATTTTTAGTTTGAAGAAAGAGAGAAAAATTATTCATGGGAAGGCAGCAGCAGTTTATGAACTTTTTTCTTGCTGCTTTGATTTTTCTTCCAGTACTTTTCGAAGTTCTTCTTTGTGCTTCGATTCAACCAAAATATAAAGAAAATCACCTTCCTCAATTTTCGTTTCCCCATAAGGTGTAATCACTTGATTATTCCTGATAATGGCACTAATATTAGCCCGATTCGGAAATGAAACTTCAGATAATTTTTGACCTACAATCGCGGACTCTGCATTCGTTTGATACTGGATCATTTCAGCGGACGCTTTCCCCATTGAAATCAATTCAATGGAATGGTGTGGAATGTCCTTTTTAGGACCGACGAGATTCAATTTCTTTGCAGCGTAAGATATGGTTGAACCCTGTACTAAAGTAGAGGTTAATACGACGAAAAAAACAATATTAAAGAGTGTCTGGCTGTTGTTAAGTCCGTCTACAATCGGAAAGGTTGCCAGAACAATAGGTACAGCTCCCCGCAGTCCTGCCCATGAAATAAATGTCTTTTCCTTTATCGAATAATTCATTTTAATCGTGGACAAGAATACAGCTGCGGGTCGTGCGGCGAGCATAAGTATAGCAGATAGCAGAAGTCCATTAATAATTATATTTACAGTAAACAGCTGCCCGGGGAATACAAGTAATCCTAAAATGATGAACATAAGGATTTGGGCCATCCAGGCAAAGCCTTCATTAAATTGAAAAATAGAATAACGATAGGTCAGCTCGGAGTTGCCAATAACTAATGCAGCTACATATACAGCCAAGAAGCCGCTTCCCCCGACAATTGCAGTACCGCTGTAGGTAATCAATGCGAAGGCCACTGAGAAAATAGGGTAAAGTGCGCTCGAGTCAAGCTTAATTCGATTGATTGAGAATGAGGCTAATTTACCGAATCCAAATCCTAATAATAAACCAAGACCCATTTGAAGGAAAAAGGTTGGAATCATCATGAAAATGCTGCTGTCTTCTATGACAATAAGCTCAATTAACGATAACGTTAAAAAAACGGCCATCGGATCGTTCGTTCCCGATTCAGCTTCTAGTGTCGCCCCCATCTTCGCTTTGATATTACGCTCTTTTAACGCGGCAAATACTGCTGCAGCGTCAGTTGAGCCTACTATTGCCCCAAAAAGAAGACCTTCAAGCAAAGTAATATCTAAAATGAAGTAGGCTGCGAATCCAACAATCGTTGATGTCAATAAGACTCCAAGCGTAGCAAGGGATAACGAAGCACCTGCCACGGATCGAACCGTGGTCCACTTCGTATGCAGGCCCCCTTCAAAAAGAATGATAACCAGGGCAAAGACGCCGATAATCTGGGCCACTCTCGCATTGTCGAAATAAATAAGACCTAATCCGTCACTTCCAACCAGCATGCCTACAAGAATAAAGAGGACAAGGGAAGGAATGCCCCAGCGGCTGGAAAAGCGGGCTACCAGAATCCCGCTGAAAAATAATAAGGCTGTAATAAGCAGAAAAGAATCCGTACCAAATGATTCAAATAACATATAATCTTGAGTCTCCTTATGAATGGGAATAGAAGTGAAATATTGAACACATTCGTTCAACGAGGAAAAATTAGATCGAAGCGTGTACTTAAATTTTATCATATTATGACACAGAACGTTTCTGATGCGCCTTGCCTCTAACAAAAGAAGAGCACCAGACAGGTGCTCTTCAGGTAAAATCAATCATGATAATCGCTTCTAAATAACAGCTCTTTAGGTACCTCCGTTCCTCTCGTCCCTCTTAAATCGGCTTCCTTCATTTCCGTAGGATAGAAAACGATTAAGCTTCCCTTGTTCATATCAGCAAGCTTTTTTGGAAGCACCTCAAGTTCTGGGTGCCAGGCCACGGTCCCGCGGCGGGCACTAACTAAAATAATAAGGTCCGTGGACTTTATACCTGTGAGATCCTCTCCATAAAGGGAATCCCAGCTTTCAGAGGAGTAAAAGTCTATCGTCACGCCCGGACGGATTCTCTTAGAAACGACTTCATAGGTCTCAAGATTATCTCTTACAACATAACCCTTTAAAGAAGCATTCAGCTGCATGGCAATATCTTTTATGATCGAGATCGAATCTTCAAATCCCGGCTTAAAAGCAACGTTATTAGGAACAATTAATATGATCCGCTCCGTTGTATTTAAAGGATGACGAACCCTTGTAATTAAAGAACGCTGATACGTGTGCTCAATAAAATTATCAATAATGCCCCCAAAAATCTTCTGACTGCCTACGCGCTGTCCGTTCCAGCCGGCAATAATTGTTGTAATACGCTCTTCAGCCACCGCACGTTCGATACCTCGGCCAATGTTACGATCGACTCGTGTTAACAGTTTAACAGGAACGTCGGCACCTGAAGCGTAGATCACTGAGTGACCAAGCATCCGTTCCGCCTGCGCCACCTCTGTACTTGCTTTTTTTAGATCTTTTTGTACGACACTCAATGGGTAGAGTGGCTCTTCTGTACCTTTAGCTTTCTTTATAATAAAACCAAGATCCATAAGCGACTCCATCGTACCTGGATTTGCCAGGGGTATGAGTATGCGCTCAGGCATGCTTTCCATCTGCGGTTCCTGCTCCTGAGAAGTGGAGAGCTTCCTTGCATATTTCTCCGAGAAATATGGTCCCAGAATACAGGTTAATAAAATCATTACGATGACAGCGTTCACTGTCTGCTGATTAAGCAGTCCGATTTCATACCCGACTAGTGTAGATGCAAGGGTAGCTGCTGCCTGTGAAATTGAAAGACCAAAAATAATCTTTCGTTCGTTCACCGAGTAATTGTAAACTTTAGCCGTAATAAATCCGGCTGCCGCTTTGCCAAATACAACAGAGAAAAGAATTAACCCCGTTACGAGCAGGGCCTCTGGACTTGAAAATAACACACTTAAATCCATTAACATTCCGACTGATAATAGGAAAAACGGGATAAATAACGCATTTGCCGTAAACCGTATGCGATTCATCAATGGTCCATGATCATAAATGTAGCGATTCAAGGCCAGCCCTGCAAGGAAAGCGCCAATAATAGGCTCAAGCCCTGCAAATAAAGCAACACTTCCGGCTACGAATAAGATCGCCATAACAAAATTAAATTCTGTCGCTCCATCGTTGCTGGAGTTCCGGAAAAACCACCTGGAAATATACGGAGTCACAATAAAGATTCCACTGGCAAACAAAGCCGTCGCTACGATCAACTGTGCCCAGAACCCCATAGATAGTTCACCTTGAGATGCTCCTGTGATCACAGCAAGTACAAGCATAGCTAACGTATCCGTTAATAACGTGCCGCCAATCGCGGTAGTGACTGCTTTATTCTTAGCGACGCCGAGCCTGCTGACGATCGGGTAGCCTAACAGCGTGTGTGAACCCACGATTGAGCCGAGCAGAATAGCAGCGGGGATGCTGAATTCTAAATATATACCGACTGCTGTACCAAGAGCTAAAGGTATACTAAAAGATAAAAAACCAAAAACAATACTCCGGTTTTTATACTTTTTAAACCCATCTATATCCAATTCCAATCCTGCAATAAATATAATAAACAGCAAACCAACTGTGCCGAGAAGCTCAATGGTTGAATCTCTCGCCAGCCAGTCTAATCCATTTGGTCCTACAATTATACCGGCTACAATCGGCCCAATGATAGCAGGAATTCTTAATTTCCCCATTAAAATTGGGAAAAACAGAAAGATCAATACAGCTAAACCAAAGATAATTACTGGTTCCTGTAATGGAATATTCATTGTTAAACCCTCACAATCTCTAGACCATCACTGACGCTAAGAGTCAACTACATATCATATATGGGTCGATTTAATTGAGTGCCCCTCTAACGTTTTTAAATTTAGAGTTGCACTATATTAGTCAATAATATACTACACCTAATTCTAAAAAGACAACACATAAACTCATATTTATAAAATTTTAATGTTATATAATCTAACATCATTGTGAGAATTCGGGGTTGTAAACGTATTCTTTCCTATTATATACTTATCGCGACAGGAGGTTTAAAGATGGCTATACGTTTAATCACTTTTTTCATGATTGGTGCTGTCATTTTTACATTGTTCACATTGTTTTTGCCCGATTTTTTAGGATACTTCTGGGTAGCATTAAGTATCTTGTTAATCATAGGATTTGCTTATCTCAGTTTCTATTATTTGAAAAAAATTATTACACTGATTAGTGCAGAAAAAAGAAATCATTAAAAAGGTCTCTCAAAAATTGAGAGACCTTTTTAATGCCGACTGGAACGAAGGACCCTTCCCTTACGCGGAAAGCCCCGCTTTTTCCTGTTCCTTTTTTCAGATACAAGGGAGGTGTCTTGTCTATCTCCAATCATGCTTTTCAACAGCCTGTTTTTAAAGTGCTTTGACAAGCCCGCCGTCCACAACAATCGCCTGCCCTGTTACATATGTATTTCCACCTGAGGCTAGAAAAACAACCGCGCGGGCAAACTCCTCCGGTTTCCCGTACCGCTTAATAGGAATATTGTCTGCTGCTTTCTCCTGCACTTCCTCCTTGGAAACCCCTAGCTCTTCAGCTTTCTTCCGGTCAAGACTTTCCACGCGATCTGTAGCAATTCTTCCAGGACCTACGGTGTTAATTAAAATATTGTGAGGAGCCAATTCCTGGGATAAGCTTTTTGAAAGTCCGACGATACCTGCACGAAAGGTGTTGGATAGAATTAATTGATCGAGTGTCTGTTTAATTGAAGATGAAGCAATATTGATAATGTGACCGCTTTGCTGCTCCTTCATGTGAGGAAGCACTTCTCTGACAGTCCGCGTGAAGCTTAACAGATTAAGCTCAAATGCCTTCTGCCAGTCCTCATCGGTGAAATCTTCAAAGGTTCCTGCAGGAGGACCGCCGGCGTTGTTAATAAGTACATCTACCTTCCCATTCCACTCCACTGCCTTTTTCACGAGACGTGTAATGTGAGCAGGCTTTTTCATATCGCACACGATAATATCGACATTTTCATTTCCTGTTTCCCTAATTATCTCTTCCTTAGCCCGACGCAAATCCTCTTCACTCCGGCTTGATATTAAAACGCGGGCTCCTTCTTTGGCGAATTCCACAGCAGATGCTTTACCTAAACCTTTACTCGCAGCTGTTACAACCACTGACTTGCCTTTTAAATGTAAATCCATACCCTTCACCCTCTCTTGAAAGTTACTCATAGTATAACAAAAAAGAAGCACAAAACACGGTCAGGTGTTCTGTACTTCTTTCTGTTACGCGTACTCCAATGTGATATTGTATTTGTTAAGCGTCGCACGTATTTCTTCCTGCAGTTCCTTTGTCGGCACATCCATCGGCAGACGAAGATGGGGCTCAATTTTGCCCATCATAGCAAGGGCAGCTTTGACAGGTGCAGGGTTCGTATCTTTAAAAAGCACATCATTGAGTTCCATTAGTTCATAATGAAGCTTCCGGGCACGTTCCACGTCTCCGTCGAACCAGGCATCGTGCATTTCTGCCACTTTCCCGGGGAGAACGTTTGCTGTAGCACTGACCGAACCGGCACCACCGATGGCAAGCATCGGAAAGCATAACAGCTCAATGCCGGAGAATAGAAGAAAATCACGTCCGCATCGCTGCAGCACGCGGTTAACATGCTCAAAATCCTTATTCGATTCTTTTACTCCAATAATATTCGGGCAGTCCTTCGTAAGCTGAGCCAGCGTATCAACGTGTAAATTCTGCGCCGTTCTCCCAGGAATATTATAAATAATAATGGGAATTTCTACAGAGTCAGCTACCGTTTTGAAGTGCTTATACAAAGCATGCTGATTCGGCTTATTGTAATAAGGTACAATCACCATCGCAGCATCTGCTCCGATCTGTTCAGCTTTTTTTGTTAATTGCATGGTTTCCTCATGATTTGTCGATCCCGTACCCGGCACAAAAGGTACACGTCCGTTGATTACTTTTAATGAATTCACCATCACCTGCCCTCGCTCCTCCAGGGTTAACGAGCTCGGTTCACCTGAAGTTCCCGTAACTGAAATCCCATGAGTCCCGTTTGCTAATTGAAATTCAATTAAGCTGTTCATTTTCTCAAAATCAATTGCTCCGTCTGCTTTAAATGGCGTTATAACTGGAGTGATCGACCCTCTTAACCTTGATTTAATGTCACTGTAATCTACTGCCATGCTTTAGCTCCTCCTTTACTTTTATAAACACAGGGCAAGCATATTGGCCTGCGCATGACAATCGTGCATTTCAAAATCGGCACTAAAATGATTCCAGCTGCCAACCAATGGTTCATTTTGGCCGAATAATGATTCATGAAACAATTGAATAGTCACTCGCTCACCGTCTGACCTCCGGCTGATAGACGCACATGCCTTATGCACGGAAGCCCTGGTAGGATACGGTCACTTGTTATGAAGTTACTTGACTGTTATATTTTCCTTCAAAGAAGGTGAGCGGCTCACCATCCTGGACGCTTAAGTTAAAAACTTCACCTATATATAAAATGTGATCTCCAGCTTCGTGGGAATCATAGACATGACACGCTAGACTGACGAGCGAATTCCCGATCACCGGCAAGTCTTCAAACGTATCAAATGCGACGTCGCGGTCTTTTAACTGTCCTGCAAAGATCATCGACATTTCCTGCTGTTGATCTGACAGAATATTTACGGTAAATTTTTGTGCCTCTTCAATGGTCTGATTCATTTTCGCGTTTTTTCCAACCGAGATAAGGATCAGCTTAGGTTCGAGCGAGACAGACATAAAAGCGTTGGCTGTCATGCCGTGCACATCACCATTCGCTTCTGACACAATGACGGTGACCCCTGTAGCAAACTTTCCCATAGCTGTTCTGAACATACGATCATCCATTATCGATCACCTCATTTTTTATTTTCTTAAACAAGTAACTTCTCATATAGGCACTTTAGATACTACGGGCTGCACACTACTTCGTATAACTAACCTTCAGATCACAAAAGTCGGCTTGTGTTTCTTCAGCTTAGCCTCTTTCAACTTCACTTTCTTTCCATTATGAACCTGTAATACTTCAGTCGCTTCCTCGAACCAGCAGTCCGGTGCCTCATGTCCCCAGAACGTCTGGCGCATCGGATCGTCCAAATCCCAGCGAATCGGTTTAAAATCCGGATCACTCGTTAAATAATCGCCGTTGTACAATTCAATCCGGTGCCCATCGGGGTCGCGTAAATATAAAAAGAAGGCATTCGACAATCCGTGACGTCCCGGCCCTCGTTCGATGTTCGGGCCATAGCCCAGGGATGCGAGGACATCGCAGCCATCAATTAAGCTCATCGGATCCTTCAGCCAGAATCCAACGTGATGAAGACGGGGGCCTTCCCCGTTCATAAAGGCCACATCGTGTACACTGGGTTTACGGTGCAGCCATGAAGCCCAAATTTTTTCTTCTTCCCCGGACGTATACTCTGAGCAGGCAAAGCCGAGTTCCTTCATATAATATTCATGAGCTGCTTCCACATCAGGCACCATGCAGTTAAAGTGATCGATGCGCTGTACCTTTGCCCCTTTGTATAATTCATACTGCTGCAGCTTACGATCCACCGTCTCCATAGTGGCATAAAATTCTAATGGCATACCGGAAATATCCTGAAAACGAAGGGCACGGCCAAGTGAAGGCTGCTTATCGATCCACTTTACTTCACAGCCATCCTGTTCAAGCTTGGCAGCTAATCGATCTAAGTCATCTTCTGTCCTTACTTTATAGCTGATGACCTCAAGCGCAGGCTCTGCTTTTTTCTTCAACAGTAAACTATGATGATTATGCTCCTCTAAGCCTCTAAGAAAAATCTGTTCCTGATCCGATTCTGTTTCAATAAACCCAAGAGAATCATAGAATTTTCGAGACTTTTCCAAATCTGTAACATGTAACACCGCGCGTCCTGAACGAATAATATCAAAGCTCACATTCTCAACCCCTCATACATTAGTCGGTTTAGATGATTTCACATTATTTAAGAAGTCCTTTACGTACGCTTTATACGGTTCTTTATCAAATTGTTCAAAGTACGTCATTCCCATCTTCACCGGGTCCCCAAAGAAGTAATATTCATAGTGAGTCTGTCGGCTTCCAAACGCGCTCATCGTGACGTCCCAGGCCAGACGAAAGAGCTTCACGCGGTCGTATCCCTGCAGATTTTTTGACTGAAGGGCACGGTCGAGCAGCGGTCCCGTTTCCTCGTGATGAAAGTCCGCTTCAGATGGAATTCCCATTAATCCGGACGCTCCGAGAATACGTAGGATTTCAGTGATGCGCGGATATACTCTTGGATACCAGTTTCGCGCAGCATTCAATGCCTCAAAGTCTGGCGTCATTGTTCCCCATTTATCCTGCTTTGCGTTATGCTCAGCTTTATATAGGTGGGACTTCATATTTTCTAAAATGAGCATCACTTCTGTTCCTTTATCCATCACGTGCTGGAACTTATCAATACCGATTGCATCCATGACACTTAAAATAACGCCAAGTACAAATTCTGTTTTTACAATATTTTTGGCAACGACCTGGTGGGACATGTGAACGACAGCATTTGTCTCAAGGAACGTACGGTTGCAGATCGAAGAGTTTCCGCATACAAATACTTTCTCCCACGGGACAAAGACTTTATTGAAATAAACGATGGCATCGCCTTCCTCAAACCGGCTGCTCAGCGGGTGATCCCATTCAAGTTTGCCGTAATCAAAGGATTCACGGCTGAAGAACTTAAGCCCCGGCGTATTATTAGGTACAACAAAAGCAAGGGAGTATGGATCATCCAGCTCTCCTGCTTTCTTCACTGTGGAAGGAAAAACCAACAGTTCATCGGTGATGCCTCCCTGAGTAGCCAGTAAGCGGGCCCCGTCAACGACGATACCGTCACTCCGTTTTTCCACGAGATGGAGAGCAACATTTGCGTCTTTCTGTTCATGCTGGGCTTTTTGTCGATTCACTTGAGGATGAATCAAAGTATGCGTTAAGCTGACGTCATTTTCCCTGGCATAGTCATAATAGTTTTTCGCGTTCTCGGCAAACATTGGATCATCTTCGGCAAATAGATCATTGGCCACTCCCATAGCCATCACTTCAGCATTTAAATAATCAGGAGAACGCCCCATCATTCCCCCGGATAAGCGGGCCCATTCCTGAATCGCTTCTCTTCTTTTTATTAAATCCTCGATCGTTTCCGGCCGGTAAAAGGTCATCCCTACCTTGTCGCCGGAGGTTTTGGACGTGTAGAGCATTTTGTCCGGCTTTTCATATTGGAGATCGTACAGCTTCGCCATGGATTGAATCACATTTTTAAAAGCAGGGTGGGTTGTTGGGTCCTCCACCCGCTCCCCGCCGATATATACATTATTTTTCGCTTTCTTTAATCGATCCATGTACTGCGCTCCTGTTTTTGCAGGCATCGTCAATTCCTCCCTTTATTTTTTACCAAACTGCGGAATGTGATGGTCCCCAAGGGCCACATGGACCACTTGCGTTTCCGTGTAAAATTCAAACGCATAGTACCCGCCTTCACGACCGATGCCACTGTACTTAGCCCCGCCGAATGGAGTTCTTAAATCACGCACGTTCTGCGAATTAATCCAGAGCATGCCTGCATCCACCGCCTGAGATACGCGGTGTCCACGCTGTATATCCTTCGTCCAGACGTAACCAGCCAGCCCGTAACGGACATCGTTTGCTAGTTCAATCACTTCTTCTTCTTCACGGAATGTCATCACGGCCAGCACCGGGCCAAAAATTTCTTCCTGAACAGCACGCATGGTATTATCGGCATTAAGGAGTAACGTTGGCGGGACGAAGTTCGTGTTGCTGTATTCATCAGGCACGATTCCCTGGTATACATCGCACCCTTCTTCTTCGGCAATCTTAAGATAGTTTTTTACATTTTCACAATGCTTCATATGAATTAACGGCCCTACTTGAGTAGATTCATCGAGCGGATCCCCTACCTTGATATGATCGACACGCTCTTTTAACTTCTCGATGAAGGCTTCCGCTATGTCTTCATGAAGGTAAAGCCTCGAGTTCGCGGTGCAGCGCTCCCCGTTAAAGGAAAAAATTCCCCACGTACAAGCATCCAGGGCACGGTCCAGGTCGGCGTCATCAAAAACAATAATCGGGGATTTCCCGCCTAGCTCCATTGAGAAGCGCTTGAGGGCATCCGCTCCATTTTTCATAATTTCAGAGCCTGTTGTCGTTTCACCAGTAAAAGAAATCAGCTGAACATCTTCATGAGCAACCAGGGAGGCTCCCGCTGTTTCACCAAATCCCTGAACAACATTGAATACGCCATCCGGAAGTCCGGCCAGATCAATGATTTCAGCAAGTTTATTTGCCGTAAGCGGTGACCATTCGGCCGGCTTTAGAATCACCGTGTTGCCAGTTGCCAATGCGGGAGCAATCTTCCATGTTTCTAACATGAACGGTGCGTTCCACGGAGTAATTAACCCTGCTACGCCTACCGGTTTATGAATGGTGTAATTCAAAAACTCATTATCCACTTTATAGGCATCACCAACCATGCGGCTTGAGACCATTTCGGCGTAAAACCGGAAGTTCTGCGAAGCCCGGCTGACCATCTTCTTCGTTATTCTTAACGGCAGCCCCGTGTCATAAGCTTCCAGCGGTGCCAGCTCTTCTACATGCTCATCAATCAAGTCGGCAATTTTATAAACAAACGCCAGTCTCTCGCTTTGCTTCATCTTTCCCCATTCACCTTTAAACGCTCGTCTGGCAGCTGCAGCCGCTTTTTGTATATCCTCTTTACCACCTGAAGCAACGTTGTTAATTTTTTCATTCGTAAATGGATTGATGTTAGCGAATATTTCCTGTGATTCAGCATTTACAAACTCACCGTTAATATAAAGCTGCACATCCCGAACGTTTTCCAGAGCTTTACGTTTCACATCCGCTGCTGGATGAAAATCACTCATACTGGATCCTCCTTTACTTGTAAATAACTTCTTATAAAACCCTTTCAAAAAAGTTTGCAAATATTCGATAAACTTTGTATATTCAAGTTATCACACCGAAAAGTATATGAGAAATATCTATAAAATTTACATAACATACATAAAAAGTATGAAAGGAGCATGATAGTGGACTTAAAACAACTGCGCTATTTTAGGACGGTAGCCGAGGAGAAACAGGTAACGAAAGCAGCCAAAAAACTACACATGGCCCAGCCCCCTCTCAGCCAGCAGATTAAATTAATGGAAGAGGAGCTGAATTTGAAGCTCTTTGACCGGCAGGGCCGGAAGCTTGAGCTCACCAAGGCCGGGGAGATCCTTTTTGAAAAAGCAGCACGCCTTTTAACTGAATTTGATGAGACACTGATTGAAGTACGGGAAATAAGCGAAGGCATGCGCGGCAAAATGCATATCGGCTCTACGAAATCATGTTTCTCCTACTTAAGTGCAGCGTTGAATTTATTTAAAACGCAGCACCCTAACATTACCTACCAGCTGCGCGAGGGAGACACTTACTTTTTAGAAGAATGCATTAAAAACCGGGAAATTGAACTGGCTATCGTGCGTATGCCGATGCACTCTGATGAATTTAACGTGCTCAAACTTCCCTCTGAGCCTTATGTCCTCGTTGCCCCAGAATCGTGGAACATCAGCAGTTACGATGATGCCGTGGAATTTGAGGATCTTCGTGATGTTCCGCTTATGCTGCTGCACCGAATCAGCGGGCGGGGGCAGTTTGAATTAATCGTAGATGAATTCCGTGATCACGGCATCGAACCGAATGTAACGTGTGAGTGTCCCGATGCGACGATGCTTCTCTCCCTTGTTGCAAGCGGGGTCGGTGCCACAATTGTACCCGAATCTACGCTAAAGGCATTTGCCCTCCATCATACAAAAAGCTACCAGCTGACTGGAGCCAATATTAAAGCTGAGTCTGCTGTGATCTGGCAGAAGGAGCGCTATTTAACTAAAGCTTCCCAGCGGTTGATTAAAACATTGGAGGATCAGTTTTGTTACGTGTGAGTGAGGGAATGGGGCGCGGGTGAAATGCCCACAAAAGAGGTGTTTTCGCCCATAAAGCTCATTAAATATCCATATTTTTAAATTTTCGCCCATAAAGTTCAATAAATCCCCATAAAGTCAATTATCCGCCCATAAATGACTCTTTATCCCATAGAGAGTCAGCTTGACATTCATATAGATAAAAAAAGAGCATTCCGGAATCGGCATACTCATGAAAAACGCTGATGAATGTTGTTCGATTTATAAGTTGAGTTTTGAAATTCAATGAGCTCCAGTGATAGAGCTAAATAATGATTCTTCTTATAGTCATCAAAAAATTTCTTCATTACCTGAAAAATGGCTTCACAAACGCTGCTCTTCTCCTCTTCACTTCGTCCTTTGCCGATCTTAATCACGGCGTGGACGAAAGCGTCATTCTCTTTTCCATCCGCCACACAGTAATTAATCACTTCGAACGCACGAGTGCGGATTCCGCCAATAGGAAAAACATCCTTCTGAGCGATAACTGCTTCATTTATCTTCTTAAGCAGCTCTTGAACGTCCGTATACTCGGATAAATTGTCAGTATATTCGACGATAATATGCGGCATAATCCACTCCCCTATACAATCGTATTTTTCAACTGTCCGATTCCTTCAATTTCTGTTATGACTTCATCGCCCGCTTTGGTATCTACGGTTCCTTTTGGCGTTCCTGTTAGTATGAGATCGCCTGGGTGCAGCGTCATAAAACCGCTTAAGTACTCAATTAAGTGAGGGACTCCAAATATCATATCCCTGGTAGATCCTTCCTGAACTTTTTTACCGTTTATAAAGGTACGCAGCGTTAGATTCATCGGATCTTTTATGTCAGCAGCATCAACAAGCCATGGGCCCAGCGGAGTACTATGATCGCGGTTTTTCACACGCAGATTCGGCCGGTAATAGTTTTCTAGATAGTCCCGGAACGCATAGTCGTTGGCTATCGTATAGCCGGCTATATAATCGAAGGCTTCAGACTGGGGTACATTTTTTGCCTGCTTTCCGATCACCACCGCTAGCTCACACTCATAATGCATATAGGTGACATCCTGCGGTCGCTTAGTACGGCCGCAATGACCGATAAATGTATTCGGACCTTTTAAAAAGACGAGCGGTTCCTCAGGTGCTTGAAACTCAAGCTCACTGGCATGGTCCATATAATTCAATCCTAAAGCAAAGCACGTTCCCGGCTGTACCGGAGGAAGCCAGACCACTTCCTGCCCGCTTACCGTTTTTCCATTTGAGAGCTTGAGCTGATCTCCCTCCAGCGTAGCATCAAAAATATTACCTTCATAGGCTGCGCGTGCCGTTTTCATGAGGGGACCCTCCCGATCTTATTTTCCAAAACTCCGAGCTCAGCTGATTCAATTCTAATTATATCCTCTGCTGTTACTCTCGGGGGATTGTGTCCGCACCCAACCATTAGCACATCCCCTTTAAAAAGCGTCATGAACTCTGTCACATCCTGCAGCAATTGTGGTATTGGTCTCACCAGGTTATCTGTTAAAAACTGCTGCTTATGAGCTCCATTAACATAGACGTTGATTTTCAGGTTTTCCGGGTCTGTTACGTCCTCTTTTGAAACTACCCACGGGCCGATTGGGCAGAATCCGTCGCGTGCATTTTCTTTCACTGCCGGTCGAAATACGCTGTTGTGAGGAATGCTTATATCATTGACGAGCGTGAATCCTTCAATATAGTCATAAGCTTCATTTTGATTAACCTTTGCAGCCTGTTTTCCGATAACCAGCCCGACACTTGCTCTTGTCTGCAGCTCTTTTGCATCCTGAGGCAGGGGCACGTCAGATCGATGGCCGGCTAACGTATTGATTGGCTTTATGTACAATACCGGGGCTTTTGGCGGATGTTTATAAGGGACTTCGTTCATCTGTTGCGCCATCGCCTCCACCGCTTTGCGATCGTTTAAAAGTGTTCCATACACTGTGCCATGGACGGGAGAAGCCCATGACTTTATCGAACGTGCATCTACTTGAAGTAAACCGTTCTTTGAGGAGGCTTCAATCAGTTCGTCGCAGTGCCTGCTGTTAATTCGTACGCGTACGTTTATACTCATCGTCATTCCTCCTTCATTTTTCAATATTCAATAGTTATAAAATAACACCCCCTCTTTTATATATAAAATATCTATAAACTTTAGAAATCATATGAAAAAAGTATTCATTAAGAAACCCGTGTACTACAACGGGTTTCTTCTTTTCCTTTTCTACACATCTCGTTGACCTGCTTTTTCTATTAATATCTTCGCTTGTTGATAAAAATAATTCACCTCAGCCCTCGTTCGTGCATGCTTCATTGATTCCTTTAACTCTTCAAATCTCTGATATTCCTCTTTAGATAAACGAACGTTCGGCTTCGGAAATGGAATGAGGTCTCCCATTCATACATCCCTCCTCCGTTATATGTATGAAAGGAGCATAGGAAATGCCATCCTACGAGACGGGTTTTCTTCTATATTTTTTTAAAAACTCCCACATTAACTGGGTGGCATTCAGCTCACGGCACACGTTTCCTTTCTGCTTTAAAGGTCCGCCCGGCCACGTATGACCGGTGTCCTTTATTGAATAAAGTACAACTTCCACCGCCCGGTCTTTAGAGTAAAAGCTTCGTCTCGTGACACCTCCTTCTCTCGCAGTCTCCTCTTCTACTGGAAAAGGCAGCGAGCGGGCAAATAGCATCACGGCCTGTTCTGCTGACAGCAGCTGATCAATTAAATATTCCGGTGTTTCTTTTCCATCGTATGGTACCACAGGATCGTCCTCTCCCATAAAAAAAATAAGCGGCATTGATACCGGCCATGAAACCTCTTCTGCGATTTCTTTTACGACTGGCCCTGATACTCCTCCGACGCCTGCAAACACTTCCGGGTACTCAATCGCAAGCTTCATGGAAAAGGCTGATCCGTTAGAAAAACCCGTCACGTAAATACGCTCTTCGTCGATCGTGGTCAGTGATCGAAAGTAATCAATCATGCTCATGACAAACCCGGCATCGTCAACCTCATGTTGATAGGCTGCGTTTTTATGTCGTCCTTCGTTAAATTGTTTACTCATCGGATCGTTTGGATCCAATTGGACAGCTTCAGGGAAAACGAAGCAGGCCCCCTCCGTTTCTGAAAGCTCATGCATTTTAGTAAGCCCCATATGGCTGCGCGCGCTGCTTCCTGCTCCATGAAAGCAGAAAACAAGCGGCATAACTTCTCCATTGGCAGGTGGAAGGGTGTAGTAAAAGCTGCGCTCTCCCTCTTTTGTAGGGATTGTATCCCTTGCTACTTGTACGTGTGATTTCATAGCGATTCTCTCCGTTTATCGTATTTCGACAGAAGACTCCCTCTTTAAGTGCGTGAAGAATGAAGCCGAGCAGCCAGCCTTCACGAGTGAATAAGTACTACGCGTAGAGATCACCGGAATAGAAGAACTGCAGGTTTCCGGTATGCTTCAAAATAAATCCTACGCTAATGGACAGGTCATGCGTCTTTTTCTAACATAGTCTCTTCATATGCCGCCCCGCCTTGATTTAGCGGAGGCAGCGCAAATCCAGTATATCCATAAATAATTGCGATCACTGGTGTGATAAAGCAAATAAAGGAATATGGAATATATCCCATTCCTATATTTAGTGTCGACATAATGAACACGCCCGTTACGCCCCATGGAATGAGCGGGTGGATGATCGTGCCTGCATCCTCTAATGTCCTGGATAAGTTTTTGGGGTGCAAGTTGGTATTCTTATAACTATCCTCAAGCATCTGCCCCGGCAGGATAATCGATAAATACTGTTCACCTACAGCGACGTTAACACCAAGGCATGAGAGTACGGTCGACAATACGACGTTGCCCCGACTCTTTAAGAAGCTCCGCATTCCGTCAATAATCGCGTGTGCAATGCCTATTTCTTTGATAATACCGCCAAACGATAATGCAATTAATATTAAGGATACTCCAAAAAGCATACTATCCAGCCCGCCCAGAGAAAGCAGGCTGTCGATTGCTTCATCGCCTGTTTCAGCGGTATACCCAAAGTGCGCCGTACTCATAATTTCGCCAAACGTAACGCCGGGTACAGTATACAATGTTGTCGCAACAGCAGCTATGAGCCCCACGACAAGAGCGGGAATGGAGCTCACTCGTTTAAAGGCAAGAATGATTATTAATAAAGGAGAGATAAGCGCAATTGGTGTCAAATTGTACTCGCTGTTCAGCGTAGAAATCATCGCATCTACATTGTCAGTACCAGCGGTATCCTGAGTCGTCATAAAGCTAATGGCTCCGAAAATAATCAAAGTAATGATCAGGCTCGGTATAGTCGTCCAAAGCATGTGCTTAATATGCTGGAAAATGTCTACCTTAGCAGTTGCGGCCGTTAAATTCGTAGTATCAGATAATGGCGACATTTTATCTCCGAAGATCGCACCACATACAATTGCTCCAGCTGTCGCAGCTGGTGAGATTTCCATTCCGTAGGAAACCCCCATAAGCGCAATTCCAATTGTACTTATGGCACTCCACGAACTTCCCGTCATGGTAGCGACAACAGCTGTAATAATAACAGTTGAAACAAGAAAAATAGAGGGTGACAACACATGAAGCCCGTAAAAAGTAATTGTCTGAACCGTTCCGTTAAGCACCCAGACCCCTACCAGAATTCCGATTAAGCTTAAAATTAAGATTGCCGGTACACCGTGGGAGACCCCTTTAGTTACGGCTCTTTCCATCTCCTTCCACGTATAACCGAGCTTAAATCCATAAAGCGTAACAATAACAGCGGCGAGAACGATTGGAATATGGGGAGCGGCTTCGAAAACGAGAATGCTGACTCCAAGAATAGCAACTACAGTTAAGAAGACGATAAGCGACATAGCAAACGAAGGTATTCTTTTCTCCACAATAGGCCTCCTCACTTTTTATCAAAGCCAGCTACACTAGCTTAACGAGCATTTTCTCCGGATGTTGTATATAATCCATGAACTGATTGACGAAATCTGCGGCTTTAGCACCATCCGCTACCCGGTGATCAAACGTAAACGACACATTCATAACATCACGGATGACAATGGCTTCATTCACCACGACCGGGGCACGTTTCGTTTTATGAAAAGCCATTAATCCGGTTTCCGGATAGTTCAATATCGGAGTAGCCCCTGTACTTCCGAGAGGACCAACGTTGCTGATCGTAAACGTTCCTTTTGTCAGATCGGAGGCCGATAGTTGATTCTCTTTCGCTTTTCTAGTCAGCTCTTTCATGTCCAGATGGATTCGTTCGACAGATTTATGCTCGACATTTTTAATGACGGGTACAATTAACCCTTCTTCGGTATCTGTCGCAATGCCAATGTTATACTCACGCTCAAGTTCAATCCGCCCCTCCTCTTCATTAAGTCTGGCATTAAAAATACGATGGTCCTGTAATGAAAGCTGAATCGCTTTGATGAAAAAAGCGGCGACTGATAGGGAAGCCCCCTGCTGCTTAAGGTTATTCTTGAGCTCAATTAAGTTCGTCATTATGACTTCATCGAAATGTGTGACATGGGGAGCCGTATAAAGAGACTGTACCATTTTCTTCGCAATTTGTTTTCTCCGGCCGCGAAATGGAATAAATTCGCGCTCTGCTTCTACTTTCACTTCCCTGCCGGGATCAGCCACCATATCCTCCGTTAATGTATGCGCTTTCAAAAATCTAAAAACATCTTCATCCGTTATCCGTCCTGAAGGGCCGGTGCCTGTTACATCTTCAATATTTACGTCATTTTCTCTTGCCAGCCTTCTTGTGTGCGGGGACGCCTGCACTCGCCTGGAGGGATCCTCTTTTTTGTAAGGTTTCGTACTCGTACTCATTCCTGCTGCGGCAAGAGCGGGTTGTTTTACTTCCTGTTCTGCATGAATCGTTTCAGAACCCTCTGTATTAAGTGACAGGATTGTCGTTCCTACTTCTACTACGTCTCCAATGTTAAATCGAAGTTCTTCCACCACTCCATCTGAAGGTGCTGTCAGTTCAGCCGTCATTTTGTCTGTCTGAATTTCCACCAGGGGCTCATCATTTTTAACGCGTTGCCCTGGTTTTACGTAATAGTGTAAGATTTCTGCTTCGTGCATACCCTCTCCAATATCGTGCAGCTTGACTTCCATCCTCCGATCCCCCTCCTATTAATATTTAAGCACCTGTTCCAAAGCAGCTGTAATTTTTCGGGCACTTGGTAAGAAATCCTGTTCTAACGAATATACAGGAACGGGTGTATCAAATCCTGTCACTTTTTGCACTGGTGCTTTTAAATAAAAAAATGCTGCATCATTTATGACTGAAATAATATCACCGCTGACTCCTCCAGTTTCTGGAGCTTCATGTACCACTACTACTCTGCCTGTTTTCTCAACGGATTCTTTAATTGCTTCCTTGTCCAGAGGATACAACGTGCGTAAATCAATAATTTCACATACTTCCTCATGTGTCTCTTCCCATTTTTGTACAGCCTGCACAGTATCCTGCACCATAGCTCCCCACGTAAATATGGTTACATCGGTACCCTCTTTTACCTTCGCTGCTTTCCCGAGAGGAATTGAATATTTATCTTCGGGCACTTCAGTTCGTCCCGACCGGTAACACCGCATCGGCTCAATAAACAGCACAGGATCAGGATCCTCTATGCTTGCGATCAGCAGCCCCTTCGCGTCGTATGGATTGGATGGAGCTACGACCTTTAATCCGGGCACATGGGTAAAAAGAGCTTCCACACTGTCCGAGTGAATTTCAGGTGCTTTTACTCCCGCTCCATAAGGCGCACGAATGACCATAGGGACTGTATAGCGGCCTAATGAACGCTGTCTCATTCTTGTCGCGTGTGTCATTATTTGGTTAAACGCAGGATAAATAAACCCGAAAAACTGCATCTCACAAATTGGTGTAAACCCATTCACAGCCAGCCCGACCGATGTGCCGATAATACCAGATTCCGCCAGAGGTGTATCTACGACCCGTTCCTCCCCGAATTCCTGAATTAATCCGTCTGTCGCTCGAAATACTCCCCCATTCACTCCAACATCTTCTCCCAATACAAGGACGGTCTCATTCTCACGCATCATCGTCCGCATCGCATCGGTAATCGCCTGCACCATCGTTAATTTTTTCAAACCTGCCGCCACTGTCGTCATTGGATGCCCTCCCTGCTCAAACGCTTATGCTGCTTCCGCTGCTCCTCAATCGGCCATACCGGTTCCGCAAATACATGGTCAAACAGCTCGTCAATGTCTGCAGGTTTAAATTTTTCTGCTTCTTTCAGCGCTTGATTAATTTCTTTGGTAATCTCTGCTTCCATTCTTTCCTTCTCCTCTTCCTTCCACCACCCTTGATTTTTAAGAAGACGTTCAACACGAAGCAGCGGATCTGTCGTTTTCCGGCGTATTTCACTTTCCTGCTGATCGCGATATTTTGATGGGTCGTCTGCAGTTGTGTGAGCGCCGTACCTCCAGGTTACCGCTTCAATCAGAGTTGGTCCACCTCCGCTTCGAGCCCGCGCCACAGCCTTTACCGTTTCATGATAAACGGCCAGAATATCATTGCCGTCTATTCGAAGACTCGGTATATCATAAGCTAGACCCTTTTGGGCGATGGTTTTCGACTTCATCTGTTTTTCCATAGGAACACTTATCGCATAACCGTTGTTTTGGTTAAAAAACACGACAGGTGCATGAAAGACACTGGCAAAGTTAAGCCCCTCGTGAAAATCACCCTCTGACGTCGCCCCATCTCCAAAATAAACAATCGACACCCTGTCGCTGTTTTTCTTTTTCTCTGCCCAGGCAGCTCCAGCCGCGTGGAGCAGCTGTGAAGCAATCGGCACAGCTGGTGGAAAGATATTCCTTCCTTCAGGAGGGATACTTCCCTCTAAGCGGCCCTTCCAATAGAGAAATAGGTTTCTAAGAGAATGACCAAAAGACATAGTTGCGGCATGATCACGGTAGGTCGGAAACATCCAATCTCCGTCTTCCACCGCTAAAGCACTGCCGACCTGAGCTGCCTCCTGCCCTTCATATTGAACATACGTCCCAATTCTCCCCTGACGCTGCAGGTTCAGGCACTTTTTATCCATCATTCGCGCACGCACCATCATGAAATAAAATTGATAAAGCTGTTCTTTATGAAGCTTTACTTCATCCTGCTTTAAGCTTCCTGCTTCATTCACGTACTGAATTACCGGAAATTGATTGTCTGCCCCCATTTTCATTCCCCTCTCTCTTCTTTAACTGGGAAAACCTCCAAATTTAAAATTTTCCTGAGCACTCGTATAAACGCTTCATTTTCATCCTGCTGTCCAATCGTTACTCGAATCATCGTCGGATATCCCAACAGGTGACCCGGACGGATAATAATCCCGGCGTTTAACAGTTCTTCGTAGACGATTTTCGATGAGCACCCAACATCAACCATAATAAAGTTCGTCTGTGTGTCAAAAAAATACAAGTCCATATCTTTAAAATGCCGGCTGAGGTAACGACGGCCTTCAAGATTTTTCGCAATCGTCTCAATTAAAAATACTTCATCGTCCAACGAAGCAGAAGCCGCCGCTTCGGCCAGACGGTTTACATTAAAGGGGTCTTTTACTTTGCGGAGCTGGTGGACAATCTCAGGATGCATTATTCCATATCCAATCCGAAGAGCCGCCAGCCCATATACTTTCGAAAATGTGCGGAGAATAACCATGTTTGAATGGGCGTCCAGCATAGGCAGAGTTTCTAAATACTCTTCACTTTCTGCATATTCATAATACGCTTCATCCATCACGAGTAATACGCCGGACGGAATCTGTTCAATAAAATCCAACAGTGCCTGCCGCTGAACAATCGTTCCTGTTGGGTTATTAGGATTGCACACAAACACCATCTTAGTTTTAGTTGTAATCGCGCTCAACATGCCCTCGAGGTCATGAGCACCATGTTTCATACCCACTTCAACGGGGATCCCTCCCTCAATGAGGACGTTCGTTTTATATCGTGGAAACGTGATGCCTGCCATAACAACTTCGTCTCCTTCATTTATGTACGATCGGGTTAACAGACGAATGACCTCATCAGAGCCATTGCCAAAGATCAGCTGATTATCCGATATGCCCAGCCTGGCCGCCAGCTTCACGGCAAGTGCTGGTGATGTCGTTTCTGGATATCTTGTTATTTCCTGCATTTCTTTACGAATGGCCTCTTCAACAAGGCGGGAACAGCCAAAAGGATTTTCATTTGAAGCCATCTTAATGATCTTACTCAGTCCTTTTTCCCGTTGAAGTTCCTCGATCGGCTTGCCAGGCGAATATATCGAAATGCCTTCAAGCTGTGGCCGGGTGTGGATCATAAATCATTCCTCCTATATTCCATTTGTAAAAAAACGGTACCAGATTCAGTTTAGAATTATCCAAATATTCTCTCAAGAATGTTATTTAAAGTGATATTGCTTTTACGCGCTAAATTTGAAGCCGTGTTAGATGCAGTGATCGTCGTAGTGATAAGGTGTCTGCCGATTACTATGTGGTTTACGTATAGGAACCATATGAAATTAATATGGAAAAGCGTTTTTTCTGGAAAACAAAAGAGTCGAACGCCCTTCCATATTAAGCCGCAGTATCATAGAGTAGAGTATTAGAATTAAGGGGGTGATGTTGTGAGTTATTACGGAAACTATTACGGAGCAGGTGGATTCGGTGGCGGTCCTTACGGAGGCTATGGTTATAAAGGATTTGCTCTGATTGTCGTATTGTTTATTCTATTAATTATCGTCGGTACGTCGTATGTGAAGTAACTGGAGAAGGACATTCCACATCCATTCCCTCAATAACATCCACACCAAAAAAGCCAGGCAGGTACGCCTGGCTTTCAATCAATCTTCTGAGCTTCAACTTGAAATCCTTTGAACTGATAATTTTGTTTCCGGTACATATCTCTAACTGAATCATTACCGTCCGCTACGAGAATAATTGTACTGTCGGGAAACTGCTTCATCACGTGCTGCTGCAGGCGTGTGCCTATCCCTTTCCTCTGAAGATGATCCTCAACAACTAAATGATCGATCTCAACGATTCCCTTTTTACGAATGGCAGTTACTGACCCGGCTGGTATCCCCTTATAATAAGCGAGCACCATCTCAATATCAGGATCTCTAAACAGTTTCTTGTTAAATTCAACCTTCTGCTTTGCAAACGCTGCCCCAAATTCCAGATCCTGATGATAATGGAGATCTGAAAATACGGGGAAATTCAGGCTGTTCACTGTTTCCACTTGTATATCATTATGAGGAACTGCTTCGGGAAATTGCTCAGGTTGAATCTGATAAAGCTCTAAACTCCCTGTGCTCATTTCAAATTGTTTAAAGAATTGACAAAGCTCTTCCCCGGGCTTTTCATTTTGAGGAAAGCAGAATTTCACATGATGCAGACCGCGTTCAAAATGAAAGTTATGTAAGTATTCATAAGCTCCTGTAAATTCACTTAACTCTGGCATTCTCTTAAACTGAAGAAAATTACTATCATACCTCTGGAGGATATAAGGGTTATGAAAGTGTTCAAACAGCTCGGTGGCTGCAATAATTTCTGCCCCTCTGTAAATGTGACTAAACGTTACCACGATTCCCCTCCTTCCCTTCTACATTCATACGATCTTTAGCATGGACGTGGAAGATCATCCCAAGTAATACTACCACCACGCCATAAACTCCGAGGGTAACAAATGAAAACAGACCCAAAATGACAATTGCTGCTCCTGCACCCATTAATATATTGGAGAAGATCAGAACTGCCCGCTTCTTCTTTAACAGCAGCAAAGCTAAATGAACGAGCAGTATAGTGATCACAACCGGCCAGACGAACATTTGATAGAATATTTCCATTTCCTCACCTCCCGAATGATTCCAGTGAATAAACTATTTCCTCAGTACGAAACACATATATCAATAAAGAACAAAATAACTAATCAAGCCAGATGCTTTCAGCATCTAAGCAGTGCTGTTTTCCTTCAGTAAAAGTCTGATTCAAAACCCTTTTCCTGAAAATGATATCGACGTATCTAAACCCTCACCACAAATAATAACTGAGTCAGACCTATTATCATAGTTTTTCTTTAAATATGATGCTATAATCGCGCTCTCATCCTCTGCAGTTGTCCACACCAGCTCTATCAATCACCCATAGAATAAAGTAGTCTTTTAAAGGAGGCTAATAATATGAAGAAAATCGTCATAGACGCAGGTCACGGCGGTACAGATTCAGGTGCTTCATATCAAGGAAATCTAGAAAAAAACTTCAATTTATCAATCGCTTTAAAGGTTCAAAGCCATTTGCAGCAAAACTATGAAGCTGAGATTGTGATGACTCGCACAAGTGATGTAACCTTATCTTTGGATGCCCGTTCACGTCTTGCCAATAACGAAAACGCAGACTTTTTCTTATCAATCCACAACAACGCAGCCGGCGGTCAGGGATTTGAGAGCTATATTTTTAACGGGACCGTTTCAGCACCTACACGAACTTATCAAAACGCAATTCATGACAGAATCATGAGTGCCGTCCAGTCGAAATATAACATTAGAGACCGTGGCAAGAAGCGGGCCAATTTTCATGTACTGAGAGAAACAAGAATGCCGGCATTACTGCTGGAAGTCCTGTTTGTTGATAATGCAAGCGATGTAGCTAAACTGAGAAACCCGGCATTTATTGAGGAAGTGTCAATCGCAATTGCTCAAGGAACAGCCGAAGCCTTAAATCTGCCAAGAAAAGCGCAGCCTGATACCCTTTACCGGGTCATTGCCGGATCATTTAAGAGTCGGGATAATGCCGAACAACGGGTGCAGGAGCTTTCACGCCGTAACATTGATTCATTTATCCGCACAGCATCAATCTCTGGAGAAACGTATTACCGCGTCCAGGCTGGAGCTTTTTCCGAGCGTGCGAGGGCCGAAGAACAAGTTGAACGGCTTAAAAATGCCGGAATCAGCGACGCCTTTATTATTACAGACAATGAGGAATCAGACCCCGTTCCGCCCGCAACCCCAGAGGAGCGCTTTACCATAGAAGGCAGCACACACATGCTCGCCCACCAGCTTGATGAGTTCGCCCGTACTGTAAATCCAAAAGCGCCAAAGTTAGGTGCCCATTATGTACGTTACGGAAAAGCGTACGGCATTCGTGCCGATGTGGCTTTTGCCCAGGCCATTCATGAGACGGATTATTTCAGGTTTACGGGTGTGGTAGATGCAGATCAAAATAATTACGCCGGCATTGGAGCTACAGGCCCAGATAATAAAGGCAGCCGCTTTGCTACGCCGCGTGACGGTGTGCACGCCCACATTCAGCATTTATACGCATACTCGTCAACAGAAGATATTCCTGAACAATTTGAAAAGATTGATCCAAGATTTGACCTCGTGACGCGTGGAATTGCGCCAACGTGGACTCAGCTTAACGGCAGGTGGGCCGTACCTGGCACCACTTACGGGCAAAGCATTATCAATATCTTTAAACGTAATATTACGCACGCTATTGAACAAATCGATAAGAAAAAGCAGGAATTAGAAAACGTACTGGATGAATTTTAATTCATAGGATACCTGGCTGACCTGGTAACAAGTTCAGCCAGGTTTTTTATATTTTGATGGCTGCTCCCCCTCTCTATCCAGCTAATTTAGGCTTCCAACTATCCACACAGTTCCTCAAATTACTATCATACTTTGTACGTACTTTCATGGTCATCCAAAATAACTGTTATTCTTCATCTGCTCTCCGGCAATGGAAGACCTTGCATTCATTTGAGCATTCGATTCATGCTTTGCTCTTTCCATGTCATCACCGTCAATAGGACCGCTTTTAAAACCTAATCGATTAAAAATCATTCCGATGAACACAGGCAGGAAACAAACTCCAATAACAGCTGATAATACCCACAGGGCAGTCATCATGGATCACCTTCCTCCATATTATTCGACGACCAATTTTCAAAATTCCGAAGCATTTCTTTATACGATACAGAACATAGGAAAATCCTATCTTAACAGCTTACTAATCTACATACGAATGAAAGCTTAAATTTGTTTCACTTTTCTAACTATTTCATCCTTATGAAATCTAGTTCACTCATTTAACCAGTCATAATGAATCGTCTTTGGGTTTTCCAGGGTCTCTCTGCGGACCATTTGCATAAAACGATTCTTTAATCCACCAAAATAATACCCCATAAACGTTGTTTGAATCATGCCATGCTTCTGAGCAAACACCGCCTGCTTAAATACTTCTGTCACCGGTTCAATATACCACTCTAACGGGTCGCGCATATTCCATTGCTTATAAGCACTTTCTACTGTTCTCCAGGCAGTTAAAATCTCCGATGGATTTAAAAATGGCTGCGTCGTTATGACGAAAGGTTTAGGAATAAATGAAGGAAGGTAAGTGTAGTCGAGGAGTACAGACTTACTAGAAGAGCTTTCACTTTGCTTATTCACTGCTTCGGAATTATTTTCAGCCTTTGAGGGTTGTTCTGATGAGGGTTTAGAAGAGGGGGCTACCGTGTCATGTGGGGTGACAGCTGGGGTGACATCGTCCGGTAAAAAAAGATCCTCCTGATGGAGAATAACTAGTATATTCGCACCTCGCTTTCCATTTGCTTTCGTCGTCTCCACACGTTCTAAGAGCTTCTCCTTCTCAAGACGGTTAATCGAACGAATTACGGTCCGCCGACTGATGTTCGTATGTTTCTCAATCGTTTCTATTTTAGCGAAGGATACCCCTCTATATTTCACAGAGTGACGCCAGATAAACTTTAGTACTTTCAATGTGCCCTCGGATAACGCGGCTTTCATTTTGAAAAGAAAGGAGCGGACATGTTCGTCCATCTCTTTGACACTGCTAAAGGTTTGTAAGCTTCGAATTTGTTCAATTTCCATTTACTTTTCCTCATTTCACCATGTTTACTACTATAATCGAAATGAGGAGGCAGTCAGGTGTTGTATTTTATAAAAAGATTTTTAATACGCTAAGCCCCTGCCTCTTAACTAAACAAAAAGAGTGCCGTTTCAGTTGAAACTGACACTCTTTTCTTCCTTCAGCGTCTCCACCTCAGCGCTATCTCTAATTTACAGCAGTCTATTTCTTCAATGGAGGAACTAAATTCCAGCCTTACACTATCTGGATTATAATGAATCTCGAGACGCGATGTCACGCCGATTGATTTAATCAGACGTTCTACTTCTTCATCATCTGAAATTTGGGCAGCCTGCATTAACTGCGCATCAAATTCTTCAGATTCCGCTATCTTATCCAGTACTTTACTGGCATCCTTCATCAGCTTCTTTGATTCTGCAGCTGACTCTGTTAACAATGCTGGATCCACTTCCTCATACGGCCGAAAGGGCCAATACTGTGGGCAGCAGTATCTGCAGGGATAATAATACCCATAATACATGACGATCTCCTCCCACCCTCATCATATGCGGCTGAGTCCTGATTGGGGAGTAAGCTGTGTGAGGATAAATTGCTTTGATTTTCAGCAAGAATCGAAAAGACGGCTCCTCTGGTTTCTTTTACGATGAAAGAGAGGTGACCGCCATTGTGTAAACCGTTATGGAAGAATAAAAATATCCGATTTTATGTACTAGCCGGGTGTATCTCCCGGTTAGGAGATGCCCTTACTGGTATGGCATTTTTGTTCCTGGCTTACGATTTAACCGGTTCAAATCTGCTTACGACAGTCATGGCTGCAGCCGAAACAGTCCCTTATTTATTGTTTGGATTAATAGGAGGAGTCACAGCTGATTGGATGCAAAAAAAGAAATGGCTGATTCAGCTGGATATCATCCGTGTGCCAATTGTTCTCTCGGTCGTAGTATTATCCTCAATCGGGTGGCTCACTTTTACTTACTTGCTTACTGCAAGCTTCTTACTGCAGAGCATAGGCTGCTTTTTCAATCCTGCTCACCGTTCAGTCCTGCCTCTGATTACGGATGAGAATGAGCGAATAAGTGTGAACAGCCTGTACGATTCCTTAACCAGAGGGATTACCATCCTGAGTCCGGTAGTTTCTATCTGGCTCCTGAATACGTATGGGGCGGTTCATTTTTTTACAGTGGATGCTTTAACCTATGTGACCAGCGCATTATTTCTTTACCAAGTTACTATCAAAGAAAAAGAGCATGCCGTCCAAAAATCTCTAACAGGAATGGTTGAGGCGATAAAGGAATTCGCCGACTGGACCAGGACTCAGCCCGTTATCCGCCGTTTGTTTCTGTTCACGTTTATCACTGTGTTTTTTAATACGTGGGTCTGGGAAGTTGGACTCCTGCTTGCATTAGCTGAGATGAGCGGAAGAAGCGAGGAGCTGTATAGTATGCTTCAAGGTGTCTTTGGAGGTGTCGTTATCCTGACAAACACTGTTCTCCCTTTGTTCTTTAAGAAGCTTACCTTCAGCCACTACTTGATCGGTGCACTTATATGGGGAACAGGAATATTTTACTACGGAATATTTTTTAATGTCCCTCATTTTTTTATCGGCTGTGCGATTGTCGGAATCGGACTGCCGTTAGCCGGGCTGACCCGGATCTATATTCTGCAGAGTCTTATACCTGAGGAAAAAATGGGTCGGGCATTCAGCCTCAATGCTGTCCTGCTTTATTTAGCCAATACGATTTCTTTAGCGGTTTATGGTACGCTTGCTTCCTTCCTGTCTATTCAGTATTTAATGATTGGAAGCGGCAGTGTGATGGTACTTGTTAGTATGATCAGCCTGCTAATTTATACCGTAGATACGGCGAAATTCGGTCGGCGTTTTTTGATAAATTTTTTTAAATAACAGATTGTATGACGCAGCACTTGTAAATCCGCAGTCAAGGGCAATAGACAGAACCGGCCGTTTTGTATGCAGGAGGGCGTGCTGGCTGCGAAATAACCGATACAGCTGCAGCCACGAATAAGGAGAGATCCCCGTCTCTTCTTTAAAAAGGTGGGCAAACTGAAATTTACCGACTCCTGCAGCTTCCGCCATTTGTGCAAGAGTCCATTCTTCTGTGTAGCTCTGCTTCAGTGCATCCATTACCCTTGTCGCCGGGCCCCCGTTATGAAAGGAAGGAAACGAGGTCGTGTGTGACCCCGTACCATATTGCACCATCAGTATTGCCAGCTGAGCTATACAGTGGTCAAGAAACTGGACAGTGATCAGCTGATCTGACCTTTGTTCGAGAAAATATTCCCTTACAAATGTGATCCACTGTTGAAGCTGAGGATGACGGTAAGCAACCTTAGAAAATTCAGGGGCATGCCCATGGATGCCCAGTTGTTCCGCTGCTTCCTTAACTAAAGAGGGCTTCACTTCTATAAGAAGCTTTTCCACGGAAGCGTAAACCTGTTTATGTTCATCTGCCGGGTTAAATATGAAAAAAGAACCCTGGCCGATGGCAACATCTCCGAAGGGTGTCTGATAGATTCCTGTTCCAAAAGGGGAGAAAATCAGCTTATAGCAGTCATCACTGCGCCAGTTTCGTTCTCCTAATTGATCACCTCTCATAAGCAGTAATCCTTGTTCATGTTCAACGATCATTTCGTTCTCTCCTATCCACTGCTTCTTTTATCTTTATCTTTAAACTGAGCCGCATGCTGTCTCGCAAATTGAACAATCCCAGCATACGTTTTCGAGTCAAAATCCTTCTTAGCTAAACTATGAACTCTGACCTTACCTTCATCAATTATCTTAATTCTTTCCCCTCCACGCACATATAAAGTAACATACAAAAAAGGATCATCCAGATCATATTCAACCTTTAACTCTTTAGGAAAATCAGCCGTAATCAGCACCCTGTCTTCCACCTGCTTTAATGAAAGCTGACTGTAGAATTGAAGATTTTTCACACCTTTAATATACAAAGGAAATCCCTCCTGTTCAGTATATCGATGATAACGATTTGTGAAATGAATCACTTTCTCATCGTACTCATTCCCGTTTAAGAGTATTCCTTAACCATGTTAAAAGATAGTGAAACTTTGTTAAAATAATCTAAATATTAAGTTCATCGTACCATTTTTGTCCATTTTCATTCTATCATCCTGTTATGTATTCTATCATTATTTCTTAATGAATGGTCTGGTACAATCATTTAGATAATCGCTATCCATAATGGGTAACCTCACAACTCCTATGTAAAAAAAGACCGGCTGGCTTCAATGGTCTTTAGTCCAGTGAGGTGGTCTATTCATTCTTTAACTATCTGATTTTACAGCCCAACTCGGAATTTATAAGACCTTGAAAAAAGCCGGTAATTGTCAAAAGCTCCTATCAGCTGATTTACATGCATTTGCAGACCTTCTGCTTTCTGTTCAGCTTCAAGTCCACCTTCAGCTGCCGTATCAAGGAACTCCGAGAAGTCGGCACGATAGTTTATAGTAACCTTAGTATATACCAGTTCATATACAGCCTGCGTAAATTAAGTTCATTTGTATGTGTCTTTTAAAAAAAGAAAAGGTTCAGGGCTTCAAAATCAGCCCTGAACTACATTGCATAGGAAGTGCTTATTTTTTTTCTTGGTCAGGCAGCGAGTAGATGTGTTCTATTTCGCTGAATTTATTAGCAAGACGCGCGAGCGGGCGCAGTTGTTCTAAATCCACCTTGTACTCTGCTTTATAAACTTGTTCCTGAATGTGGAACATCACCATTTCTCCGATCACTAAATGATCCGTTCCAAGCTTTATAATTTGATTTAATTTACATTCCATTTGAATCGGTGCTTCTTTAATACGCATCGGTTTGACAAGCTCGCCTGGAATAGGAGTAAGTCCGGCCGCTTCAAATTCGTCAACCTCGCTCGAATAATTTTCTGAAGTCTTTTGCACTTCATTTCCTAAGGAGGCGGAGGATATATTGATTACAAATTCTCCGGTGGCTCTTATATTTTCCAAAGTATCCTTCACAGTTCCGCTTCTCTCGCCCACCCCTGGTCCGATAGAAATACAGAGCATGGGCGGCTTTCTTGAGGCAACTGTGAAAAAGCTATAGGGAGCCAGATTTAGAATACCTTCTTTAGAAATAGAAGAAACCCAGGCGATAGGTCTTGGTACGACAGAGCCGGAGAGAAGCTTATACACTTGGTCTGTCTGCAGCTCCAAAGGATCAAATTTCATCATTTCCAAACTCCTCCATTAAGTAGAACGAGCATACTGCTGTTCTTTCTTCATTTTAAATAACTGACCTAATAAAAGCATGACGAAGACCATAATGCCGGATATCATTAACCAGCCAAACATATAGCCTGCCGTTTGATCTACAATTAAACCGAATAAGGGCGGAAGCAGAATGACCCCTAATGATCCCAATGTAATACTGAATCCACTGGACAGTCCGGCCTGTTCTTTAGGAACAAGCTCAGATGCTAAGTTCATCCAGATTCCATTGAATCCAGAAACTGAAAAACCAAACACAAAGAACAACGGGACCAGCCATTGAAACGGTGTACCTGCTGGAAGAAAAGCAACGACAATGCTGGCAGTAAGAGTGATAATTACGATAATGGTCATCACGGTGAGCCGCTGACCGCCAAATAGACGGTCACTAATCACTCCCCAGCCGATACGTCCAACAGATCCGCCTACCTCCGAGATGACAAGTAAAATACCAGCCAGTACCAGGCTGATGCCTATCTGTTCATATGTAAATAAGACAAGATACGTATTAAGGCACATTTGAGATCCGTTAATCCCCATCGCGCTAAAGCTGATCAGGAGCAATGGTTTATTTTTCGCCATTGCTGCTATAGATGACCATGTAGAGGAGGTTGAGCTCGTATCCTTTGTTTTCTTCGCTTCAACTAGTGGATCTCTGTATAGAAAATATGCCAAAAACCCGGCGGCAATTAATCCAATACTTGCGATAAGGACAACAATCCTCCACCCATAATCTTCAGCAAGAGGCAGTAATAAAATGGCGGAAAGCGCAGATCCAAACGTAATTCCCATCTGCTTTATGCCCATAGCCGTACCCCGCTGGCGTTGGGAATGCCAATACACAATCCCCCGATTCGTTGTCGGATGCATCCCTCCATAGCCGATGCCCCCTATAACTATAAGAAGCAATACGAGCCAAAAAGCCTCGAGGAACGTCATGATGATAAAACTTGTGCCAAGGCAGGTCGAAAGCATAAGCAGCAAAGGTCTTGACCCAACACGGTCAGCCAAAAAACCTGTAGGAATCGAAGCAAGCGCCTGCCCTAAAAATAGAGCAGACGGCAGCAGTCCGACTTGTGCTTTCGTTAAATAAAGATCTTCTTCAATAAGAACGCCAAGAGGACCTAAGCTTCTTCCTATAAATGCTACCATAACCTGAGCAACCAACAGCCAAAGGAGCATTCTCCACGGTCTGTACAAATCTTGAGAAGCTGATTCCAGGTGAGAGATTCTCATCCCAATTCATCTCTTTTCTAAAAACTACTTTGTTAGCACTATATCATATTTTTTTATTACATCCCTATAACCTGCTTTGCTTCTTTTTCTTCCATCACGGACACACTCATAACCATACTGCCGACTACACAAATGATTAGATTAAGGAGAAGCCCCCATAACCCGTTCGCCAATCCAAGAAAAGAGATACCGGCAAGCGTCATGACCGAGGCTGCAATCGTACCCGTCAGCATGCCTGCAAATACAGCTTTAGTATGAAGACGGTTCCAATAAAGTCCTAGAATAAGTGCGGGTGCGATTTGAATAAGCAGTTCAAATTTCAATACAAATATCTGGTAGAGCGTTCCCGGTGGATACCAGGCTACCCATACGAGGATTCCAACTGCTGCTACACCTACTAATTTTCCAACGAGCAGCTTTTTTTGTTCAGATGCCTCTGGATTAATATAACTTCCGTAAAGGTCGTTTGAGACAATAGAAGAAAAGGTTAATAATACCGAGTCGGCTGTGGAAACTATGGCAGCGATTACCCCGCCGAACAATAAAATCATTGCCCAGTAAAAGAGAGCGTTCTGATTCGCTATGGCGCTTGCCATCATACCTACAAGCTGCTCTGACTCACCTGTAGATAAATCAGGGTAAGCGTTGATCCCGATAATTCCAATGATGAATACCACCCCTGCAGTCAAAAAGGGCATCCATGCCATACGGCTGAAGGACTGCTTTAAAGCACGCTCGCTTTTCGCAGCAAAAATCCGTTGAATGGCGTGAGGATAAACGGCAGCTCCTATACCAATTAATACGAGCATACCAAACCAATTGACGAGACCGGGACCTTCTGGAATCCCTAACTTTTCCGGAGAATACGCCTGCATGTAATCAGCAGAAGTCGGCAGCCCGCCAAAGTAAACAATTGACCCAATCAGCAGCATGAAAACTCCTAGCAGTAATGCAATTCCCTGCATCGTATCTGTATACGCCACAGAACGCATGCCTCCGAGCCAGCCGTAAATAATCATAATGACAACGAAAAAGATCACTCCAACCTGGTACGGCACTGTCCCCCCCGTAAGACCATCCACACCCTGTCCAATCGCCACTAACTGCTCCAGCAGGTAATTACCAAGCCCGTAAAGCATTAGAAAAGAAGCCAGTATTGTGACAGCTTTAGACTTGAAACGTTTTTCAAACCACTGAGCCGGCGTAACGAGCTTGTACTTTTTACCCATCGAGTAAAGTCTTGGGGCAAACAGCAAATAAGCGACAATAATCATGATGAAAAATGGAACAGATACTAGATATTCGAACCCTTGCCTGTAGGCGGAAGGCGGATAGCCGACTACGGTATTCCCGCTGTACTGTGTGGCAAAGAAAGTGAAAAATAACACCATCACACCCAGACCACGGCCGCCGAGGTAGTATTCCTCCAGGCTCTGGTGTATTCCTTTATTGCGCAAATAAGTGACGATGCCCACACCAAGCATAATAAAACCGTAAATTACTAAAATGAGGATTCCTGACCAGCCTGAAAATGCTAATTCCATATCCATACCCTATTTCTCTCCTTTCGTTTCAGCTTCTTCCTGTTCCTCTTCAATGACCCAGTGATATTTTAATACATAAGAGAGATACGCAGACAGCAGCAGAGAAGCGATAATAATCACAACCGCCCATAATGGAATACCGTAGATTAAAATTTCTTCGAAGCTTTGCGGAAAATACCAGGGGTTGATCATAGCAAACAGAACCCCTAATATTATCCATACCTTAACGTTTTTAATCGGTTCTTTTGTTGCTTTATTCATAGTAGAAACCTCCTTTATATTTAGGACTAATTTATTTAATCGACAGGAAACAAGTCGGATATTTTACCGGCTTTCATTACCTGACCCGGGACTTCACGACCCAATTGCTGCTCGAAATCTTTGGACACTGCTATTAATTGGTCAAGGTCCACATTCAATTCGTAATCCATGAAAGAAAGCATATGAACTAAATCTTCTGTACAAATATTCCCTGTAGCTCCAGGAGCAAAAGGGCAGCCTCCTAACCCGCCAAGCGAGGCATCATAACGATCGATTCCTGCGCGAATTCCTTCCATCACGTTAGCCAGCCCCATCCCGCGTGTATTATGAAAATGGAGTGTAATCGGGAGATCCGGCCATTGCCGGCGGACTTTCCGGCATAGTTCATATACCTGTTTGGGCGTAGCCATACCTGTTGTGTCCGCCAGCGTTACGCCTGCTGCACCAATGTTTATATACCGGTCAATTAACGTCATTACCCGGTGTTCATCAATTTCTCCTTCAAAAGGACAGCCAAAAGTCGTCGCAAGCGTGCCATTGATTTGAATTTTCGATCCTTTTAAATATGAAGAAATTTGTTCAAAGTTCGTAAAAGACTCATCTGTCGTACGCCTTACATTCTTCATATTGTGGGTATCACTTACGGATGCTACCAAATTCACCTCATCGGCTTGGCAGGCTAGTGCTCGTTCGGCCCCTTTTACATTGGGGATCAGTGTTGTATACGTTACCCCGGGATGACGATCAATTTGAGTCATAACCTCTTCAGCATCTCTAAGATTCGGAACTGCTTTAGGAGATACAAAGGACGTAACTTCAATCTTATCAAGTCCGGTTTCACTCAATTTATTAATGAGCTTCACTTTATCTTCCGTCGGTACAAATTGATCTTCTATTTGAAGTCCATCTCTCGCAGCTACCTCCTGAATATAGATTCGGTTCACTTCTCCACCCCCTTCTAAATAATTCCTTTTTCTCTAAGCTGCTGTACTTTATCATCATCATAGGTGAGCCAGTCCTTCATAACTTCATCCGTATGCTGTCCAAGCTCAGGTCCCAGCCATTTTGTATCTCCCGGCGTTTCACTCATTTTTGGAACGATGCCGGGAATCTTCAGTTCCTCCTCAGCGTTAAGTTTAAAATTTTGAATCATTTCCCTGCTTAAATAATGAGGGTCTTTAACAATGTCTTCTATACTATAGATAGGACCAGCCGGCACATTAGCTTCATCCAGGATTTGGAGGGCATTATCAAAATGCACCGTTTTCGTCCAGCTTTCAATTGTCTCGTCTAACAAATCCGCATGCTGCGCTCGTCCGCTATTTGTTTGGAACCGTTCATCCTCTGCAAATTCAGGATGACCGATCGCCTCCATTAACCTTTTAAAAATGGCATCTCCGTTTCCACCAACGACAATGTACTTCCCATCCTTACACTGGTAGGTATTAGACGGAGCAATCCCTGGGAGGGAGGACCCCGTTCTCTCCCTTACAGCTCCCATTTTGTCAAACTCAGGAAGCGAACCTTCCAGCAAACTAAACACGGCTTCATATAAAGCTACATCTACTACCTGACCTTGCCCGGTTCCGTGCACATCTCTATGATATAAAGCCATCATTGCCCCAATTACGGAATACATAGCAGCTAATGAATCGCCAAGGCTGACTCCGACACGTGTCGGCGGAAGATCGGGGTGACCAGTTATATGCCTCAATCCTCCCATTGATTCACCAATACTGCCGAATCCAGGTTTGTTACGGTAAGGCCCCGTCTGTCCGTAACCTGATACTCGAACCATGATGATGCCTGGATTGATTTCCTTTAAATCCTCATATCCCAAATTCCATTTCTCCAGCGTACCCGGCCGGAAGTTTTCAATAACGATGTCACATTGCCCCACCAGTTCTTTAACTAACTCCTGACCTTCCTTACTTTTCAAATTAACGGTGATCGATTTTTTATTTCTTGCCTGCAGTCTCCACCATAAGGATGTTCCGTCGTATACGTGTCTCCAATCTCTAAGGGGATCACCTTTCCCGGGAGGCTCAACCTTAATAACATCAGCCCCAAATTCAGCCATTAACCTTCCTGCAAACGGTCCGGCAATCAAGCTGCCCATCTCAAGTACCTTTACACCATCTAAGCTTTGCATAACTTATCATTCCACCTTTATGAAAGCGCTTTATCAAAAAGCGAAAATTTACTCCCTTTACTTCAAGTAAGAGAGAAGAATCACATAATAATATCTAAAATTTCTGAAATCTTGGTATGATAATAACACTTTGTATACAATACTTCAATAATACTTCGAAAATTTATTTAAAATCAGCGGTTTTTTACTTCTTTTGTATACAAAGTTATACTAAATTTGATGTTCTTTACCATTTGTGGATACAATTTAACGGAGGGGAGTTTGAATTATGAGTGCATATGAATCAATTAAAAGAGCAATTTTACATGGAGAATATCCTCCAAAAATGCGATTGACTGAAGAATACTTAGCAAATGAATTTAACATGAGCCGCACCCCCGTTCGAGAGGCACTAAGGAAGCTGGAATCTGAAGGGCTTATTGTTTCTATGAAACGAGGGGTCACTGTACGTCATTTTACAAAAGAAGATATTGAGCAGATCTATGATTTACGCACATTGTTAGAGGGGTATGCTGCGGCCCAGGCCGCCATCCACCGCCAGGATAAAAACCTTAATGAAATGCGCGAAGCCAATCTCTTGTATGAAGAAGCCATCACTACTTATTTCAAAACAGGAGAAACTACAATTGAACATATATTGGATATTAATCACAGCTTCCACGATGCAGTCATTAAAGCATCACAAAATCAGCACATCCATTCCCACATTTCAAAAGTTGTCGTCGTACCTCTAATTTTTCGTTCGTTTTACTGGTTTGATGAGTATCAGCTGCGCCATTCCCTGGATGCTCATAAAACAATATTAAAAGCTATTGAACAACAGGACACAGAAAGAGCCCGCGCTGCCATGCATGAGCACATCTATCACGGACGTGACCAGGTTATTCATCATATTAAAGAAATTGATTATCACTATTCCTCAAATAACTAAAAACAATAAGGCTCAGAGTGAACAACTTTTATTGGCTGCTGCACTGCAGTTGTCTTTGCGACCCACCGTTTTCAGCCGTTGCGCGGCGGTACCAGGTACACAAATACAAAAGAAGTTCAATGAATCTCATGAGGCGTTTGTGTACCTGGTACCGCGTAATGCTCATACTTTATACAGTGCAGTTACCGTTGTCCTCTTACTTTATACTGTGCAATTTCCATTGTCCTCTTACTTTATTTTGCTGAATTACAGTTGCTCTCTTTTTTCTCTTTTTGAGCTTTATGATAGGATAAGAACATTGAATATTCTATTAGATTACATAATTTCAGCACTTTACCCCGTTGCACCAATAAACTTACCTAATTATAATAAGACTATTACTATGAACGAAGGAGGAACTGTGATTGCCTATCAACATACCCAAGAACCTGCCGGCTGGTGAGATTCTAGCTAATGAAAATATTTTTATCATGGACGAGCTCAGGGCGGTCACCCAGGACATTCGCCCTTTAAACATATTAATTTTAAATCTGATGCCCGAGAAACAGCGAACGGAAACACAGCTGCTCCGCCTGCTAAGTAATTCTCCTTTGCAAGTAAATGTGGAATTTCTTCATACAGCAAGCTATGAGTCAAAGAATGTAAGTAAGTCCCACTTGGAACAGTTTTATAAGAGCTTCGAACAAGTTAAACACCAGCGTTACGATGGAATGATTATTACGGGGGCTCCTGTAGAACAGCTCCAATTTGAACAGGTCTACTATTGGGACGAGCTGGTGAATATAATGGAATGGACAAAAACCCACGTAACTTCCGTTATGCATATTTGCTGGGGAGCCCAGGCTGCTTTGTATTACCACTATGGGATTGATAAATACAAGCTCGCTCAGAAGCGGATGGGGGTATTCTCTCATGATTTGATTCATCCGGATGTGCAGCTCGTCCGGGGCTGGGATGATGAATTTCAAGCTCCTCATTCTCGTTTTACGGATGTAGCGGAGGAAGAAGTTCTGGCAAATGAAGATTTAATTCTTCTGTCGACTTCAAAGGAAGCAGGACCTTTTGTCATCCAATCAAAGGATGGTAAACACGTCATGGTAACAGGCCATGTAGAATACGATGCGGCCACCCTAGGAGATGAATATCACCGGGACCGGAATAAAGGACTGAAACCCGACCTCCCTTTTGATTATTATAAAAATAATGACCCAAATGAAAAACCGTTAAACCGCTGGCGGTCACACGCCTATATCATGTTTTCCAACTGGCTTAATTATTATGTATATCAGCAGACTCCGTACGCGTGGAAATAGTACTGAATCAGTCCTGAGAAAGGGCTGGTTTTTTTATTAGCAAACCAACACTCACACGAAGCCTAAATATTGTAACAATTAGCAAAATATATATTGACACTTTTAAGTAATTACCTTATTATAATATTACAGTTATCGAGTAAAAACTGTGCTCTATAATGAGCTTATAATACTCCAAAGGGGAGTAGCTGACAGTTATGTCGACAATACGTGATAAATAATCACCGGCTTAACTGGCAACTTTACGTTGTTTGCGAGACCTTTGCCAATTACGGTAAAGGTTATTTATATGAATTTCTATACCTTTATCGAATCGTCGGTAAAGGTTTTTTGTATGTAGAAGGAGGATCACAGTCATTATTTAGTTTCATTTTATAATGCTTAAACAATTGCTTTTAGTTCTAACGCTGCTTGTCACTGTGAAATTATACGGGGTGTCGATTATTACTGCAGAGGTGCACAACCCGCCGAGAACTCTCGTCGTTCATTCACAAGCTTACGCACAGCAGATAATCTATCTGCCGATTCACATAAAAAACTATAACCAGGAGGATCTATTAATTGATCAATAAGCTATTAAGCTGCCTTAAGATCGGTACACCGCGTGTTGATTTAGTCCTGCACTCTTATTCCTTCAAACCGGGAGACCGGGTAAAAGGCCACTTCAAATTGGATGGGGGCTGGATGACATACGAAATTAAACGGGTAGAATGTGATTTAATCATGGCGAATTCTGAAGACAGACCGGTGTTTATCGAGCCTGTCACAACTCTTCTTACATCACAAGTGATGAAACCGAGTGACAGTAAAGAAATCCCATTTCACTACCAAATTCCTTCAAATGCTCTTCCGTCTTCAGAAGGAGCCAGCTATCGACTGCAAACCCGGGTAGTATTTGAAGATAACTATAAGACGTTTGACCATGATGAACTTTTTATTACCACTTAAAAATTTAACTACTTAAGGAGATAACAATTGGACATTTCATTAGTAATGGAATACGGATGGGTATTGCTTATTCTTATCGGTTTAGAGGGTATATTGGCTGCAGATAATGCACTTGTTATTGCCACAATGGTAAAAAACCTGCCCGAACATAAGCGTAAAAAAGCCTTGTTCTACGGTCTTGCCGGAGCATTTGTTTTCCGCTTCGGCTCACTATTTATCATTTCTTATCTCGTGCATATATGGCAGGTTCAGGCAGTTGGAGCATTGTACCTCCTTGGTATTGCTGCGTACCACCTATTCAAGAAACATGTACTAAAGCCTAAGCTGAAGGAAGTAAATACCACCAAAAAAGGTTCCGGGTTCTGGGTAACCGTTATTAAAGTAGAGCTGGCTGACATCGCGTTTGCTGTAGATGCCATTTTAGCTGCTGTTGCCTTAGCTGTCACTCTTACACCGGCCAACCTTCCAGAAATAGGTGGATTGAATGGTGGACACTTTATCGTTATATTGCTTGGGGGAATCATCGGGCTTGTCATCATGAGGTTCGCGGCGGGTTACTTTGTTGGACTCCTGGAACGCCGTCCCGGTCTTGAAACAGCTGCTTACCTTATAGTAGCCTGGGTAGGAGTAAAATTGGCTATATACACGCTGGCACACCCTGAACTTGGTATCCTGGCTGAAGATTTCGCTAAAAGTGTGACCTGGAAAGTTATTTTCTGGTCTGTTCTTCTCTCCATTGGAGCCGGCGGCTGGTTCTTATCAAAAGAGAAGCCTCAGCCAGCTGTTAAAGAACTTCAAACTGTTTCGACAAAGTAAATAGATAAGGTATTTCAATACTGAAGGGCCGCCCTTTCTATCTTAACTGCCGCAGTCAATCATTATAGTAGGATAATTAAATGGATGCATGTTAGAGTTGGGGTCACGCCTAAAGTTGAGGAGACTAACTTTGGATTTACTTCCAATTATGAAAGACTCAGGATATACAAAGGCCCAATATATTAACTTCGATCAAGAAGTCTGCACTATACGGCTGAATCAATTCTATTCCAATGACGAGATATTCCTGCAGTTAAGAATGGACCCTGCTTCAATCCAATATTTCCCTTTAGATAGAACCCCTTATATAACTTTTATGGAAAAAGAAAAAGTAATAAAGCTGCAGCTATTAAAATAAGTAAAAAGGCAGGCTCTATTTTAAGAGAGCCTGCCTTTCATCATTTATCGTAAAAATACGTGATTTCCAATTACTGTAGTTACTTCTTGACTGCTTAAGTAACTGCTGTCAGCTTTATCAGGATTATAGAAGAAAATAGAATCTTGATCATAGCCTTGATAATCTAGTGCTTCTTCTACAGCGTCTTTAGATTCTTGACCTGCTGGTTCATTAATAGACCCATTTAAAACAGGGGAGAACTGATAGCCGTCATGAATGACACCATGAATTGAATCAGGGAAACGGTCACTTTCCACCCGGTTAAGAACTACAGTGGCTACAGCCACTTTACCAGCATAGCTTTCCCCTTTGGCTTCGGCTTCCACTAAACGATTTAACAGGTCCTGCTCGCCATCAGTCGGCACAACCGGCAGTTTTAGTTCCTCTCCCGGAAAAACTTCTCCGTTTGATTTGTTATTCATCGCCTGCACTTGATCAGCAGAAAGCCCAAGCTGTTCAGCTATAGAATATATCGATTCGCCTTCTTTAACGGTATGCGTTTTTGCATGGGCAGAGCTTTGCATTGGAAAGGAAAAAGCCAGAACACAAATTGCGGCTATTCCCACCATCCACATTTTTTGTGACACTTTGAATCTACCTCCTAAATTATTAATCTTTTATAAAGTAACACAGGAGGATAAATTCTTTTACTATTAATTCTTTCCAGTGCTGCCAGTTAATTAAAAGGAAGCTGCTGCTGCCGCTGCTTTTTCCAAACCTTCTTCAACAATTTCTTCGGCTTGGCCAGGAAACTGATTGTGTCCTTCTACCACGAGAGTCGTAACGTCTTCCACTCCCCAGAAGCGAAGCATATTCTCTACATAATTGACAGCCATTTCCACAGATTGAGCCGGTCCTTCTGAGTAAACCCCGCCTCTTGCGTTGAGGAGAACCACTTTCTTATCCGGTAGCAATCCTACAGGACCTTCTTCAGTGTAACGAAAAGTCTTCCCTGCCTGAGCAAGATAATCAAAATACGTATGAAGAACAGCAGGTATGGTAAAGTTCCATAGCGGAAAAGCAAAAACTACTTTGTCTGCAGCAAGAAACTGCTCTAAATATTGAGTAACCGTTTGTGTCGCTTTATCTTCTTCAGCCGTCAGTTCCATTCCTTTCGACTGTTTAAACATTCCATTAATTTTGTCTGTATCATAGTAACTCAAATTCTCTTCAAACAAATCTAATTCTTCGATTTCATCTTCGGGATGAGTTTCTTTATAGTTTTCCAAAAACTTATGGTACAGCTTAACACTTACGGACTGCTCTATAGGTCTTGAATTAGCTTTAATAAATAATACGTTAGACATACAATTAATACCTCCACTACATCAGTAATATTATGAACGAAAGATGTTGCTATAGCAACATTTCACGTTGATTACTATATAACGGTTGTACTAAGATGTCAAACAATTAAACTCAAAAAAAAACCCCTCCACTTAATATTTGTGAAAAGGGGCAGTCTGAACGTCATTATTTATGAAGGGAGTCCTTCTTCTCAACAGGAATCCAAATTTCACTCTTGAATGAAGGAGAAGCTGTATCTTTATTCTCGTTCCAAAGAATCTCCGGTCCTTCTTTCTGCTGATAGTGGGAAGTTGGAAACCATTCCGAGTATATCCGTCCCCACACTTTTTGCAAAGTCTCAGGAAAAGGTCCTTCCGCTGCAAACACGGCCCAGTTTGAGGCAGGTACCTCAAGAGACGATAAGTAATCCGGCCCTTTCGTTGTTGTTGCTGCTCCAATATAGTGATCAAGCTCACCCTTCTCCTCCATCCTTCCCTCTGAAAAATTGGTCGAAGCACTAATTAAACCTGAAGGAGTAAGATTAGAAAGCTTCTTTATTTCATCAATAGTCTCCCCGTCCAAACTCTTCCACATAGAAGCAATCTCTGGATTCACCCCGTGAAAAATAATCGGAACTCTTTTCTGAATACCTACAATCCGAAACGCTTCTTTTTCTTCCATACGATAGTTCATTTCATTTCCTCCTTGAATGGATAGTTGAAAGGACATTCGTGGAAAAGATTTTAACAGCTGTCCATTATTTCTCGCTTCACTGGGAGGAATACCGTGCCAGTCTTGAAAAGCTCTCGCAAAAGCATCAGCAGAACGATAACCATATTTAACAGCACATCAATGATGCGCTTCCTGCTTTGACTTAATTCAAAAGCCGCGCACGTCATCCTTCTGATTCGAATGTACTCTGAAAGCGAAACCCCTGCTAGAAATGAAAACATTCTTTTAAAGTGATATTCTGAGCAAACCGCCAGCTTAGCTGCTTTAGTAATATCAATGTGTTCGGTTAAGTTTTCCTCAATGTATTCCAACGCTTCATTTACTTTGCTTATCGAATCCACACAACTTCCCTTCCTTCCTACTTTAGAATACCAAACAGGAAATGAATCGGACCGACTTTTCGTGCCCGTTATTGCAGCATCAATTATATAAAGATACGATCTTCTTCGACAACTCCGATTTCTGATCAACTAAAAATTTTTTATGTAAAGCAGCTCTATAACAGTTGATTCTTATAGTTCTGATATTCATTGAAAGCAACTGTATACTATTTAAAAATAATTACACAAAATCCCTTTTTGTGATAAAAAACGTTATAATAATGCTTGTCACAAACGATTTTTACGAAATATGAGAGAGATGGCGGATTCGCTAGAAGCTTTGTCAAACCGTGACAACTTTTGGCGAATCTATTGAAATGTATATACAAATTTAAGATAATCATAAACGTTGTTCGTACAATTAATATTTAAGGAGAATTTTTATGACAAATCCAATACAAGTATCAAAGTATCAATACGACCTTGATAAACACATTCAAGTAAAAAAGAAAGAAATGATTGAATTAGGCAGCCGTTATGGATTAACCGACAGAAGAACAGTTAAATGCAGTCAGCAGCTCGATCATCTGTTAAACAGGTTGGCTAATTAAAAGGACTGTCCCCTTAGGAGAGCCAGTCCTTTCAATTGGCCCAGGAGGAGTGCACGATACCTTAAACTGCTGCTCTCCCAGAGTGTAATTGACTAATTTCATATGTACAAACTGGCGTAGTTCTCATTTCTGGTGACTTAAAAATGACGCAGCCCCTTTATTAAAATAGGAAACCACGCCATTTTGTCTTATTTTCATTATATGTTTGTCTTATAATTAATGTGCACTAAATTATTATTTTTGCCGCGTTTCTATGTAGACTTCTAAACTAATCATGATCTGCTTCTTTTTGAACCTCTTGCCTTGTAATCTATACTATTCCAGCCCCAGCTGAAAAAAGCGTAGACAGCTGCTTAAAAAATAACCCGCAGCGTGTTTTCACCCCAATGAACAGGTCCCTTCAATATGTCGAATAAATTAAAACTAAGCCAAAGCATTATAAAAAAAACAGCTAACCCATATTTCCGTGATAATTTATATTGATTTAACAAGCTCTGTCACTCCCCAATCATTAAATTACTAACGCTCTTAAGAGCTCCTGGATGAGTTAATCACTGTCTTCCCAGCCGTCACTGCCTATATGATAGTGTGTGTCATACTTTAGTTCAGGACACTTTTTAGGTTGAGACCGGCTTGAAAGCAGTTTAACTAATAGAGGAACGATGATAAACAATCCAGCACTTCCAAAAAACATGAAGGCTCGCATTCCTCAACTCTCCCTTCTCTTATATCTTCTACGAATACGTGTGGTTTTAGTTTCACACCTTCTCAATCCATCAGCAAATGTAAGAGTTTACCAAAATTGTTCACAAGGATGTTTCTTGTGTCTCTGTAGCTTTTTTGTGATAATAGAAGGTATGATTAAGACGCTTTACTTAAGGGGGAACTGTCATGTCATTTCCAGGAGCTGACGATAATATAAAGGTCTTCTCGTTAAATTCCAACCGTGAACTTGCCGAGGAGATCGTGGAGAACATGGGGATTGAGCTTGGAAAATGCTCAGTTAATCAATTTAGTGATGGAGAATTACAGATAAATATTGAAGAAAGTGTTCGTGGGTGCGATGTGTTCGTCATTCAATCCACAAGTGATTCCGTGAATGATCACATAATGGAGCTGCTCATTATGATTGATGCATTAAAACGAGCTTCCGCAGCATCTATCAATGTAGTCATTCCTTATTATGGTTACGCGCGACAGGATCGTAAAGCCCGCTCTAGAGAGCCGATTACAGCTAAGCTGGTTGCAGACCTTATCGAACAAGCAGGGGCCAGCAGAGTGATGTCGATTGATATTCATGCGCCGCAAGTACAAGGATTCTTTAATATACCGGTTGATCTGCTGCTTTCTATGCCTATACTTACGAAATACTTCTTAGAAAAAAATCTGGAAGACGTCGTTGTTGTATCTCCGGATCACGGCAGTGTAAAGAGAGCCCGTCAAATGGCGGACCGCTTAAAAACTCAGATCGCTATTATTGATAAACGGGAGCCTAGAAGAGATTTCCCTGGTGAAACTAACATTGTTGGAGATATTGAAGGGAAAACAGCTATTCTTATGGATGACATCGTGGATACAGGTACGAGAATCACAAGTGGTACGAAGGCTCTCCTGGAGAGAGGAGCCAAAGAGGTGTATGCCTGCAGCACCCACCCTGTATTATCAGGACCCGCCGTCGAGAGAATTAAAGCCTCCTCAGTGAAAGAGCTGATCGTAACGAACAGCATCCCGCTGACTGAAGAAAAACAAATGGACAAACTGACGCAGCTGACTATAGCTCCCCTCATAAGCGAAGCGATAAAGCGCGTGCACAATGAAGAGCCTGTCAGTCCATTATTTGATTAAATAATATCAGCCGACTTTTTCACTAGGAGTCGGCTGATATTTTATAACACTGTTTATTAGTCTTCCTCTATTTTGTTTAAGCACCTGTATACTACAACTTGTGTTAACAAGAACCCCGTTACTCCTCCAATAAGACAGAAACGTAATTGCAGGGGTACAGGATTTATAGTTACTAGACTTCCAACTAGTAAATAAGGGGCAATACAGCTGTATAGCAAGCTTACCGCAAAAAATAAATATTTGTTTACTTTATCGGTTATAATCGATTTCTCATACTGATTAGCTACGATAAACGAAAGTATACTAATCACCATGTGTACAACAAGCAGTACCACAATAGATGATCCATTTGTAACTTGCTCCCCCACAACTATCCCTCCAGTTCAATTAATACGGACTAAGAACAAGAATCACGGCCAGAATCGGACTCACAACAATCAAGTGGGGCTTGTCTTCTTCTCCCTCCAATGAATCTTCTGATTTTTTTCATTCCTTTCAAATTTGATCCCGCCATCTCAACTCCGTTTGTGCTTTTTTCTCTTTTGTAGATACTTTACTAAAGTGAATAGAAGCAGCAGGCCTAAGAGCGCATAAATCACTTTCGAATATACGTCCATAAAATAAACAATCTCTTCCCATGAAGAGCCTACAGACGCCCCCAAACTCACCAGTACGACATTCCATATTAATGTTCCTAGAGTCGTAAGCGCCAGGAACAAAGGAAAATTCATATTGGACATTCCAGCTGGAATAGAAATCAAGCTTCGAATAAGCGGAACAAAACGACAGAAAAACACAGTCCACGGTCCATATTTATCAAACCACGCATCAGCACGATAAATGTCTTTCTTTGTTAGACGAAGGATATGCCCCCACTTATCGACGATTCTTTCCAACCGTTCTACATCCAACTGCCTCCCTATACCATATAACACCATGGCTCCCAGCACTGACCCCGCGGTTGCGGCCAGCACTACCCCGAAGATTGTTAAACTTGACGTCGTCGTCATAAACCCGCCAAAAGTTAAAATAATCTCAGAAGGAATTGGTGGAAAAATATTTTCTACTGCAATTAATAGTAGTATTCCTATGTAACCCAATTCATTAATAATGGTAATCAGCCAATTTTCCATATACAGCTCCTCCAGTTTTTTCTATGCTTACCGGTCTCAACTTAACGACTAAAAATCTCCTTTACTATTATTCCAATCAGAAACTTCAAATCCTTTAATACGATAAAAGCATGGTGGGTATTGCAAAAATTGTATATAACTAACATTATCATACATTTACAAAACAAAAAATCACCACCTTTTATGAGGTAAAAGGTGGTGATAGGCAATATAATTTATTTTGGTCCTTTTCCTTTTTCCTTTCCTTTTCCATTACTGTTCTCTGGCCCCTTGCCTTTATTATCTTTGGCAGAGTTCGCAATGAGCTCAACGATGTCTGTATTATCCATTACACCTTCAAAGTCTTCGCTGCCTGCCCCTGTAGCAAATACAGGAACCATGTTGCCTGTATGACCGCCTGTTCCGCTTTCTGCACGGATTTCCGTATCAAGCGCTCCGACTTTGTAATGGGCAGCAATTACAGAACCTACTTCCCAGCCGACTCGGTAAGCAGGGTAAACTTCTCCATCACTATCCTGAACATGAGATAAGAACTCTTCCACTTCAGCGTCGCTTATCTCGATATTGGCGTATTCCTGGAAGACCTGCTTCACACTTTCTTCAGAGAATGTTCCTGTTTCTTCATCCATTTCAAGCTCCTGAGCCATATATTCCGGAGATACTTCAACATCTTTCAACCCTTCAATATCCATAGGTTCAGTAGCGGACATTCCCATCGTTTCATGGTCAGCTAATACTACCACCATCGTGTCATCACGGTCTTCTGCCCAGTTTACGACCTGTTCAACTGTACGATCAAACTCCATCGTCTCTTCCCATACTCCTGTCGCATCTGCAGCATGCGCGGCATGGTCAATACGTGCACCCTCTACCATTAGGAAGAATCCGTCGTCATCCTGTGATAAAACGTCTAAGCTTTTATCTGTCATAGCTTCTAAAGAAGGTTCTTCACTGTTTAGTTCATCACGGTCTGTTTTATAACTCATGTACGAATCGTTAAATAATCCTAACAGCTTATCCGGTGTGCCGGCTTCCTCCAGACTGCTTTCATTATCAACGAACTCATATCCAGTGGATTGAAACTCTTCAACAAGATCGGTGCCATCCTGGCTGTCAGGACTGAAGTAATCAGCACCGCCTCCGAGTAACACGTCATATTGCTGCTCCAGCATCTGACGGGCAATCTCATCCTGCCCGTCTCGGTCAGCCACACTGGCTGTATAGGCAGCCGGAGTGGCATCTGTTACAGTGTTAGTTGAGATTACGCCTACTTTTTTCCCTTGATTTTGATATAAGTCTAGAATGCTGTCGACTTCCTCCCCTTCGCTATCGACACCAATCGCCCCGTTGTACGTTTTTTCTCCTGTTGCCAATGCTGTCCCTGCTGCACCTGAATCTGTGACCGAATTATCATCTGAGTATGTACGCATCATCCCGACATTTTCCAACGACTCCATATACAGGTCTCCTGTTTTACCTGACTCAAGCAGTCTGGCGATTTCCATCTGACCGACTCCTAAGCCATCCCCAACCATTACGATCACGTTTTCAGGTGATTTCTTGTCCACCTCTATGCTGGACTCTTTTTTCTCGTCAGCCGTAATCGAAATCGGCGATTTTTCTGAGGTAAGGCCAATAAAGCCTGCACTAAAGATGGCACCGGCTGCTGCGGTAGCTGTAATTTTCTTTTTAATCGACATAAACTCTCCCCTTTTTCTCATTTTTGTAAAATTTTGAATTCTTATTCAGTGTAATGAGATCATTGTATAATCGTCAACAAATCTTAACAAAAATGAGACTAATTCCGTAAAAGAGTTTTCGCTTATTCTTGAATAATAGGGACTATATTCCTTATATGAGGATAATATTAAAGCCTTCATGTATGATCATGAAGGCTCCGTGCTTTCCTGCGTGGTAAAAGAGGGAAGGGGATCATGAAACAGCTCCCATTCTGATTTCATTTCTTCTTCTGTTAGAAGACATTGGTTTAACGTTGACTCTATTCTCTGTTGTTCCATATCTATTCCTATAAACACCAGTTCTGTCAATCGGTCTCCAAATTGGTGATCCCATCTCGTTAATAGTTCCGGATCCTCAGCTAACACCTTATGCTGATCACTTAATGGAAGAGCAGAGACCCAGGAACCTGCGCCTTGAATGGTAAGCGAGGTTCCAGCCTGCGAAAGTAACCCGGCAGTATTATTACGGGTGGCGAGCCAGAAAAATCCTTTGGATCGAACTACCTGCTCCGGCCAATTCTCGAGCCAGGTCATAAAGCGTTGAGGATGGAAAGGCTTTTTACTGCGATAGACGAAAGAAGTAATATTATACTCGTCACTTTCAGCGATATGCTCCTCATTTAATTCTTTAATCCAGCCAGCACTCTGACTGGCTTTTTCGAAATCAAAGGAAGCCGTGTTCAATATTTCATCTGCTGCCACCTGAGCGTGTTCTGATACAATGATCCTTGCCTCTGGATTTAATTGATGAAGAAGGGCTCTTAACTTCGCCTGCTCCTCGTTCTCTACGAGGTCAATTTTATTTAATACAATGACATCTGCAAATTCAATCTGATCAATAAGTAAATCAATGACTTCTCTGACATCTGCATCATCGGCACCCTGCTTACGGTCAACCAAACTTTCTCCAGATTGGTAGTCATCCCAAAAGCGGTAAGCATCTACCACCGTAACCATTGTATCTAAACGGCAGGCAGCCCCTAAATAAATACCTGACTCTTCATCTTTATAAGTAAAGCTTTGAGCAACCGGAATAGGCTCTGAAATCCCAGTTGACTCAATTAGAATATAGTCCACATCCATCATCGCTAGCTTTTCTACTTCTATTAATAAATCTTCCCTCAGAGTGCAGCAGATACAGCCATTCTGTAGTTCAACCAACGTTTCTTCCGTACGCTTAAAGCCTCCGCGTTTAACCATATCTGCATCAATATTCACTTCACTCATGTCGTTGACAATAACTGCAAATTTCATATTTTTATTATGACGCAGAATATGATTGAGCAAGGTGGTTTTTCCTGAGCCAAGATACCCGCTCAATACAGTCACCGGCACTTTTGATTTCATTGATTTATCCTCCTGATGCTGAAGTAATGCGTTCAGCTGCTTTTCTTGCTCCTGCAATATTTCTTGCAGCAGGTCCCACTTCAAGTTCAGCAAGTGCCCCTGCTGCAAATAATCCATTCCCCCACTCCAGATGCTGATTGAGTTTCGGAAACCCGCATGGGGCACATGGAAGATTGCATGTGGAAGCCAGCTCCATTAACCAATCCCCTCCCGGCACACAGGCTTCTGCTCCAGTTGCAAGTACGAGCTGTTCAGTGGTTATAGAAGAACCATCACTAAATATGACGGCAGCTTTATTACTTTCTGACTTTGCGTTCAATATTTCATTCGTTATGATCTCTAATTTTCCCTCCTGCTCAAGAGCTCTCAAATCGTTTCGTATACCTGTTGTAATGGAACCCCTGTTTCTGGCTTCTCTTATCTGCTGCCTTCTCTTGCTGTAGCATTTCGTTTTATGAAACCTATTTAAGTATTTAGGACCGAGCCATCCAGGATCGCTATCAAAATCTTTGAGTCGGAATGGATGCCGCTTTATTAAGGTAACTTGTGCTTTTGTACGTAATGCCAAAGTTTTGGCCATGTGCGCAGACGTAATGCCTCCCCCAATTACAGCATAAGACTTGGCATTGTCATTAACAGGCTCTTCAAAAACATGCTGAACCCGGCCAGCTTGCTGATCCATTAACGTCTTTGTCCAGTCCGGGTAATGAGGACGGTCATTTACACCAACAGCAAGAACAACATTTTCAGCTTCAAGCCTACCGATTTCATTGACAGAAACATTCCAGTGCTCGATCCCCCGTTCTATTGATGTCACGACCCCCTGCTGCCAGCAATCCATCACCCCTTCTTCTTTAAACAAATCCTCGCAGTATTGATTGAACATATCAAGACGGGGACGTCCGTAATATCCTAAGAACGGTCCGGCATAATCATTATTTTTTGCATATTTTTTAAGACTGTAAGGATCAGGATCAAGGTGATGTACAGAAGGGGACCTCAAGTAGGTCATACCAATTCGGTTGGTTACTGACTTCCATTTCTTAATAGGTTCATCAAACGGATCTATAATCAGCAGTTGTTCTTTACTAACTTTTTTAAAATGCAGAAGGTAAGCCGCGGTAGTACAGCCTTGAATTCCTCCCCCTACGATAATCCACTTGTACATACTCATTACTCCCTATTACCAGCTTGACTTCTTCACGCCCGGAACCTGGCCTTTATGGGCATACTCTCTAAAGGCTATACGGGACATTTTAAATTTTCTCATATACCCCCGGGGACGTCCTGTCACTTCACACCTTCCATTCAACCGGGTAGGAGACGAATCCCTGGGCAGTTTTCTTAAACCCTCATAATCCCCTCTTGCTTTTAATTCTTTCCGCAGTTCTGCATATTTTGCGACCATTTCCTCACGCTTCTTCTCTTTAGCAATTTTTGATTTCTTAGCCATTCTTGCTGCACCCCTTTTTTTAAAATGTAATTATTACGATTTAAATTTGTGCGTAATTTTCCAAATAGTAATCATTACGTTTTATATATTATAAAGGACTGTGATTATTTTGTAAACCTGGGCAAAACCATTAGATTTCCACAAAAAAATTCTATATAAAAAGACACCCGAAATACGAGTGTCTTAAGTGGCTATCTTACTTCTCTAATTATCGATTCACCACTACTTTGCTCCTGATCCAGCCATTCCCACTTTTCATGAAGCTCTATGATGCCTTCCTCTGTTACGATGGGGATGGATTTACACTGTCCCCCTCTAATTTCATTGCTTTGATTCACATGATTATAACGAAATTCTAATGAAGCATCAGTATGTACTATGCCGATCAATTTACCTTTTACAATATCTCCACCAGCGTAATCCGCTGTAATAATATTCCCTTCCTGGTAATAATAGAAGTAAGTTTTGGAAGAAACTTCCCCTCCAGCTGAATTTTCTACAGATGCAAACTTACGGTTATTATAATTAATCATAGAATCGCTCCTTCATTAATCTCTATATGACTCTCCTTTTTCAAGATTCAAGTTATGTTGTCCAATAGTAACTTCGTGCTTGTTCTTCCAGGTCACCTTAGCTTCTGCCTGAGGAGAATTTGAATATACTGTTTTTTCAAACCATAACGGACCAAAAATTTTTGCTTTGGTCCCAAATGATGCTGTCGCACCTCCATTAGTGCGATAAATATGTAGTTCATAACTGCCATCCGGAGAATGGCTGACTTTCACGAGTTCCAGAGCATTTGGAGAATTGATCAGAACAGTCAGCAAGAGACTACCTGAGAGAAGGAATGAAACGATGATTGTAAACCAACTCCGTACTGTCGTTCTCCAATTCTTTTTATATGTAAGACCCACTACACCAAAAATAAAGGCTCCAGCACTAAGTAAAAATAAGACGGCTGCTGGAGGAGCGTATAACCACGTTTGATTAATATGTGAATAAACTGATTGAGTATACAGAATGAGGCAGACTAACAATAGAATGAATGAACCTGCATTTAACTTTCTAAACAAACTTGCCCCCCTCCCCTGCTTATGTCCAATAGTTTACCATAGAAATAAGCCTGATGAGAAAGACCCATCAGGCGTTGAACTTATTTTATAATTTGCACTTTTCGAATCATACGTCCTTCGATTTCCAGCACTTTAAAAGTCAGGTCAATCCGCTCCAGGACTTCACCTTCCTCGAGAAAATCATTGCACTCCTTCAACAGATATCCTGCTAAAACATCTTCTTCTTCAGGAATTTGGGAATCGAAAATGGAATTCAACCTGCGCAGCGTTATTTTACCATCACAGATAATCTCAGTTTCTGTTAATTTCTCAACTAACGTATCTGTTTCCGAATCCATCTCATCTTCAATTTCTAAACCGATCATGGATTCAATCACGTCTTCATGAGTAAGAATGCCTTCTGTCCCTCCGTACTCATCAAGAACAATAGCCAGGTGTTTACGGTCTTTCGTCATTTTGCGGAACACCCATTCAATCTTATGAAATTCATACACAATGAGTGGATCAAAGTCGATAAAATCTTTAAATGACTGACCTTCTGATATCGACCAGGAGATTAAATATTTTGAATGAAACACAGCCACAATATCATCTATATCTTCGTTATAAACTGGATATCGTGTAAAAGGGTTATTTATAACCACTTCCCTGACTTCCTCAAAGGAGGCTGTACTGGGAAGAGCCACGATATCTACACGGGGAGTCTTCATCACATCTTTAACATTTAAGTTATAAAAATCAAGTGCTCCTTTAATACGGTAAGATTCAGTTTCATCAAATGTACCTTCAGAGTCCGCAATATCAATCATGGTTCGCAGTTCTTCCTTAGAAACTGATACATCTTCGGCCTGGCTCTTTGATAGTATCTTTGTAACTGCACCTGTCAACCAATTTAATACGATGGTAACGGGCTTGAACACAATTACAAAAAAGCGGATCACAGGATAAACGATCGGTGCAATGCGGTCTGGAAACGCGGCAGCAACCGATTTTGGAAGGACTTCAGCAAACACAATTATGACAATTGTTAATATAGCGGAAGCTAATCCCACACTAAAGCTATATTGAATGGCAAGTGTAGTTACTAATGTAGGCAGTAAAATATTAGCGATATTATTACCAATTAAAATAGTAGTAATAAATTGACTAGGCTTGGATACAAGCTGCAAGAGATTTTCTGCTTTTTTATCTCCTTGTCCAGCTTTAGTCTGCAGCCTCATTTTATTTGTAGCCGTTAAAGCCGTTTCACTTCCCGAGAAGAATAGTGAAACAAAAATTAAAAATATGATCGCAATGATCACGTAGGACTTCCCCCTTTAAATTCTCAAAAAATTTGTACATGTTACTACTATAGAATATTTTCGCACACAAGGGAAACAAAACAAAAGTATAACATCAATAAATGATGGCTGAACCGTCTACTTCCATACCCTCCACCAAGGCTCCCCCTTCAAAAACAGCCCACCTACTTTTTGTATTAGGGCTCAGGCTGTCGAGAAAGTCTCGACAGCCTGATTTTTTTGATTTCTTTTATTTTTCACCGCGTTCATTTGTTATCCTATAGATAAGAATCTGTTTAGGCGGTGATCTTTTGTTTCAGTCCAGAAAAGAACGACAAAATGAAATGGAAATCGTAACGATTGAAGAGCTTGTCCCGGAAAATCACTTACCCCGTAAGATTGACCAATACATAGATTTCTCCTTTATCCTCGAAAAAGTTCGAGAGCAGGCGTTACTGACGGCTGCCTGCCAGAACATGAAAAAGATTGCCCTTCACCTAACCAAGGTGAGTTTGGTGAAGGAGAGTCTTTTTTGGTGAAGGGCGGTCAAATACCAGGAGACTCCTGCGGAAAAACGGGCGATCCGAGACCCCGCAGTGGGATTTTCACGAGGAGGCTCGGGCGTTCGTCCGCTGAAAGCGAGTGGTATTTGTCCGCACTGACGCACAAAAAAGCTTGTAGTAAAACACAGGGTTTCTCTACAAGCTGAGCCCTTCTACTTTTTGTAGAAGGGCTTCGATTGCATATTTATAGTCTTTTTCACTTGCTCAAGGGTCCATGTTCAATTTAGAGTCTTCAACTGGTTAATGCCTTCTACCATCGTATTGACCAATAATACGACGTCTTCTTCTTCAATAGATAAAGGAGGCGCAAGTGTCAGCACGTTGTTATAACCAGCTACCGTAACTCCATTCTTTCCTATAAGAACACCTTTCTGCTTACAATAGCCAATTACACTATTGACTTTCTCTGAGTCCAAGGGCTCCTTTGTCTGCCTGTCTGCTACTAACTCCACACCGATAAGAAGGCCTTTACCTCTTACGTCCCCTACCATTTCATGAGACTGTAATCGATCGCTTAACTCACGCCTGATTTGATTACCAATTTCGTCAGCACGATCAAATAAGCTTTCTTTTTCAAGGATTTCAATATTCTTTAACGCTAACGCGCACGCGGCAGGGTTTCCTCCAAACGTATTTACATGGCGGAAGAAGTCATACTGTTCACTGCCGGTAAAGGATTCATAAATTTCCCTTTTGACAGCGGTAACCGATAATGGCAGGTACGCACTAGTAACGCCCTTGGCCATCGTTACGATATCCGGCTTCACATTATAGTTCATATACCCAAACGCCTTGCCTGTACGTCCAAATCCGCAGATGACTTCATCAGAAATAAGCAGAGCCCCGTGTTTTTCACAAATAGACTTAGCCTCGGCCATATATTTCTCCGGCGGAACGAGTACTCCGCCACCTGTAATAATCGGTTCCATAATCATCCCTGCAATTGTATCACTCATTTCCCAGGTCATCACCTGATCAATGGGCTCAGCCCCCCACCGGTCTTTGTCACTGTGATCGTTTCTATAAGTATCCGGCGGAGAAACATGAAGAAACCCTGAACTTAAAGGTTCATACTTATACTTTCGTTCCGCCTGACCGGTGGCAGCGAGGGAGCCCATTGAATTCCCGTGGTAGGCCCGATACCGGGATATAAATTTATAACGATGAGAATCTCCGTTTTGCTGATGGTACTGTCTGGCTATTTTAAATGCTGCCTCGTTTGCTTCAGATCCACTATTTGAAAAGAACACAACATATCCGCCGCCAAGCAGCTGATTCACTTTCTCCCCAAGTTTAATGGCAGGCTCATGACTTTGGGTTAAGGGCATGTAAGACAACTGTTTCAACTGTTCATATGCAGCTTCGGCGAGCTCTTCTCTCCCATAACCAACATTCACACACCATAGACCTGACATCGCATCCAAAAATTGATTTCCGTCTATATCAGTAATCCAGGAACCCTTTGCACTTTTTGCCACCATTGTCCCATCCGGATTGTATGGTTTCATGGAGTGCCATACATATTTTTCATCCTTCACCAGCATATCTTGAGCTACATCAGCCTTCGTCAACGGAGATCCCTCCTTAAAGTAGTGATGGTTCTTAATTGTAAGAATTATCTTAATTATCTAATATTAACAAGTAAGTTTCATTAGACATTCTGTAAAAGAGTTCCCCTTGAACATTCACACTTTGACTACAAATAATTCCAATCAAAAAAAGCCTGCCCTCTGGACAGACCTTACCCTTACTTGGCAATCGTTTGCTGATACTCATAAGCCAGAATTGAAAACTCAATGACCTGCCTCTTCTCCGCTTCCATAAAATCCTTTCCCAACAGCTGTTCAAGCTTTTCTAAACGGTGATACAGAGTCTGGCGAACTACAAATATCTGCTTAGCTGTCTCTTTTTTTGAACCATTACATGATAAATAAACTTTTAATGTATGAAGCAGATTAGTATTGTTCTTCTGATCATACTCAATGATAGGCTCTAAATACTCCTGCACAAGATTGTTTAAATTGCTATGCTTATGTACTAAGGAAATGAGGCGGTACATATGCATATCTTCATAAAAGTATTTGTGTTGTCCCGGTGGAACCTTTACTTGAATAGATAATGTTTCCTGAGCTGTTTTAAAGCTTTCATGAATTTGGCCGAGTGATCTCACATACTTTCCTCCAGCTATTTGGGACGATGAAGCATTGGAATCTTCGAGGATCTTTTCCAGCCTTAGAATCCCTTTGAGAACCCTCTCTCTCCAATTTTCCTCTCCTTCCTTATTTAATAAAATAAAGGTAAGTAAATGACGTTTCTCTACTGGAAACACAAAATAACCATTCTGATCAAAAACATTCTGGATCAACATATTTAAATAAGTAAGATCAGCTTGTAACTGACCTTTTTTAAGCTTGACAATAAGAACAACCGCTCCAGAAACAGCTTCATTTATTTTATAATAGGTTAAATGTTCTTTAATTTCTTCTGAACTATGTACACCTTGCAGCCACTCAAGCATCCATTCCGTTTCTTCTGCTTTTCTTTTCTCTTCCGTATAAAGCTCTCTTAGAAGATACTGTGCCATGGCAGTAGCCGTCCTATCCAACAGTAACGATTCAAACTCCCCGAAATTTCTATGCTCAGAGAGGAGATAAATAGTGGCAAACTCCCGCTCAAAAACCTGGACAGGCTGGCTGAGCACTTTTTTATCAGAGCTTGCATGAAGTCTTTTTAACAATTCTTTTCTTTCCGTTTCTTTCACAGCAGGTATGATAACATCTTGATGATCGTCCGAGATGCAGACAAGCTGGCAGTTCAAATATTGCTGAAGATATTTTAAGATTTCAAATGAGTTGTCAATGGAGAGGAGTTTTTTATTTAATCGTTGAGCATAGTCTTCTAAGTTGGAGATTAGTTCGTATTGGCGGTTGATGAGATCTGAATGAATATCTTGGGTTATTTCTACAAATGATACCTCTTTTTCAAAAGTAATAATAGGGAAATGATGTCGGTTTGCTAACTCAACCGCCTGGTTTGGAATCGTATCAATAAAGCTGCCAAGCTCTATACAAAGACCGGCTACCCGGCGTTGAATCAGCTGTTCTAACAAGGAAAGAAAAAGTTCTTCATTCCCTTTCCAGCCAAATCCGGTGGAGAGTACCAGTTCTCCTCCTTTTAAATTTTCTCTTACTTCTGTAATTTCAAAGACATGCACCCACTTTACGAGACGGTCCAGACCTTGATGACCTGCAACTACAGTGGCACAGTCAAAATGACCTCGCGTAAGAATAGTTTTAACCGAGAATGCTGAGTGACTTTTCATAGAATGACCCCTTAATCAAAGGTACTATAAGTTGGTCAAAAAATCTATGTGCTATTAATTGCGTCCAAAAAAAGAGACGGGAAACACCCCGCCTCTTAGTACTCATTTTGTTTTTGCTGTTGAAATAAAACGGTGGAAAAATATTTACGTGAATCCGGGTGAAGCACCTGAATTCTTTCTTTTTCCTCTTTGTCGGGATCACTTCCTTTATAACTAAACTCTAAAAACGATCCGCTCAGGTTCTCGGTTACACCAGTTATGATATACCCTTGTTCTAATAGAAAATCGATTTTCTCTCTTTCTGCAATAAATTCTTTGTAGGACGACATACTCTCTCTCCTCTCTTCCTCAGGCATCAATCTTAGCAGGACCCGATTCAGTCACCGTTTTCTGCCCTAATCTCTCTTCAACAAATCCCTCTCCAATATCCCAGTCGCGTCCGACCGTAATGCCAAGGTATTCTTCGTCACTAGGGTTCTCAATTTCTGCCTGCACATATTTTTTAAAGTACCAATACTTTGCTAGTACGAAGTAGCTGAGCGCTCCGACAGCAAAGCCTACAAAAAATGAATAATTGCTGAATGTGTAGGCTGCTACGCTTCCTATGACCCACGAAAGGATGCCTGCCCAGTTTACTCCACCTCTATAGGAGAACTGGCCCTCTTTTTTATAAAGATCATATACATTCATTCTTCTTTTCCGCAGCAGGTAGTAGTCAGCGAAGATAATTCCCACGATTACGGAAAGAATCGCAGCGGCTATTAACAATACGGGTATGAGAAAATTAAACACGCTCCACGGCTGGATGACGGTTCCGACTAAACCAGCTATAAAAACACCCGCCCAAAACGGCAGCTTCGGACCACCCACATTTGAAAATATGGTAGCGGCAGGAACAATGTTCGCCGAGACATTCGTAGACCATTGAGCGAGAACAATCATTAACAACAGGATTCCCAGAACAAGTCCGCCTGCAGATTCCTGCAAAGCTACTACAGGATCGTAATTAGAAACCGCGATGTATGAAACAGCACCTAGTACTACGATAAATGTCTGGGTGAGGGGCAGTGCAATTAAACTTCCTACCATAGCACCTTTATTTCGTTTAAACCAGCTGCGTTCAAACTGGGGTGCTTTAATGAATCTCGAAATGGAAGAAACGTCAGCAGCAAGTGTCGCCCAGTACCCCATATTACCAACCACAACTACTACAAAAGCAGTAAAGGCCGCTCCTCCGGTTACCGGGCTCTCTACCCAGGACCAAATATCCCGGCCCGCTTCTGAAGCAGTGTTAGATAATGTATAGTACATCCATATTCCTATTAAGATAATAACTGGTGCCGCCAAGTCGGCAAACTTTTCAACAGCTTTAATTCCCATCGCTGTATTTAATAATTGAAAAAGAGCGAAAATAATATAGCATGTAATCCAGCTGTCAAATCCAAATAAAATGTTTAAAATTCCGTTCATTGCGGTTGACCCGAAATAAGTATTTATTCCAAACCACATCGAGGCAGCTACACCTCTTACCACGGAAGGAAAGTGCGTTCCCAATGTTCCAAACGGAGCTCTCATGTACACCGGGAACGAAATCCCATGTTCAATACCAATATCCGCCGTCATAGTGATTGCAAGTCCAATTAGAATTGTTCCAACTAACGTACCCAGCACCACTGACATTAGAGAAATTGATTGTACGCCTGCACCTCCAATGGCAAATGCAGCTAATACAACGGCCATCCCTACCCACATAAAGGAAAAGCCCAAAGTACTTATCTTTCTTTCTCGGTGAGGAATCGGCATAAGATCAGGTGACATTAAATGACGATCTTTTTTGTCCATGTACAGAAATCCTCCTAAGTATACCTATAAATTTTTGAGTGGCTGCCTGGCTGTACATAAATTACAGCCAGGCAGCCTTTCTATTTTGAAGTTATTTAATGGTAAGCTGTTCCTTGTCAACCAGTTTGAAATCACCATAGCGTGCCCGTTTTAAATATTGACCTGTTCCCAGCTTCCCTACAAACTCTTTATCCCGGATGACGAACTCCCCGCGTGATAACACACTGACTGGCTGCCCTGTTACTTTCATACCCTCAAATGGATTATAATCTGCGGCCATATGACTGGTTTCTACTGAAATCGTTCGTTCCACTTTCGGATCAAAGAGAACAAGGTCAGCGTCTGCTCCAACTGAAATGGTTCCCTTCTGCGGGAATAATCCGAAAGTTTTAGCTACTCTTGTGGAAGTAATATCCACGAACTGGTTTAATGAAATTCTGCCTTTCTGAACGCCTTCAGAAAAAAGTATACTCACACGATCTTCAATAATGGGCCCACCATTTGGTATTTTCGTAAAGTCCCCTTTACCAAGATCTTTCTGTCCGTTAAAATCAAACGAACATTGATCAGACCCTAACGTTTGAAGCTCCCCGTTCTTTAATGCACTCCACAGTACCTCTTGATTGAACTTCTCGCGCAGGGGAGGAGACCACACATATTTCGCCCCTTCAAAGTCCGGCTTCTCAAGATAGCTTTGATCAAGAACTAAATACTGCGGACATGTCTCGCCCCATACATCGTAGCCTTTCTTACGAGCTTCTGTAATCCTCTCGACCGCTTCCTTACAGGAGACGTGAACAACGTACAATTGAGAGTCCGCCAGGCCGGTAAGCTGGGCTGCCCGTCCAGTTGCTTCTCCTTCAGCTTCAGGGGGACGGGTTAAAGCGTGGTAAATGGGCTCTGTTTTGCCCTCCTTGAGCGCTTTCTTCACTAAGTGATCGATAACATCCCCATTTTCAGCATGTACCATGACTAATGCACCAAGTCGTTTAGCCTCTTCCAACGTGCGGAAAAGGGTCTCATCATCTGCCTGAAATACATTTTTGTACGCCATAAAAACTTTAAATGATGTAATACCTTCATCCTCAATAACACTTGGAAGCTGGTCGATCACTGCATCATTAATTTCTCCTATCATAAGATGAAAGCTGTAATCGATAACCGCTTTGTCTCTTGATTTAGCGTGCCACTGGTCGATAGAATTCTGCAGCGGCTCTCCTTTGTTCGTCAGGCAGAAATCAATAACGGTAGTCGTACCTCCAAAAGCAGCAGCAATAGTTCCGGTCTCAAAATCGTCCTTACTCACAGTACCGCCAAACGGCATTTCTAAATGAGTATGCGGATCGACACCGCCTGGAAAAATATAATGTCCTTCTGCATCAACAATTTCAGCCGCTGGATCTGATAAATCCTGTCCTATTAATGCTATTCTTTCCTTTTCAATTAATAAATCTGCCTTATACGTATCAGACGCCGTAACAATAATTCCATTTTTAATAATTTTCTTCATCATTGCCCTCCTTGAAAATTGATTACTTCACTAATTTCACATCACATGAAGGTGCAGCTCCAATCGCTGACTGCCTTTCATTCCAGGTCATTGGCGGCTGGCCGTTATCATAATCAATCATTTCAATCGCCCCGTCCACAGGACATACTATTGAGCATAGATTACAGCCCACACAGTCTTCCTCACGAACTCGTAAAATATCATTTCCATTCTCGTCTACTAACATATCGATACATTGATGCGACGTATCCTCACAGGCAATATGACACTTGTTACAGTTGATACAGACATCGTTGTTAATCTTGGCCACAATCTGATGGTTTAAATCTAAATTGCCCCAGTCGGAATACTTCTCAACAGATTTGCCGACGATATCCATAACAGAGCTGATTCCCTTCTCATCCAAGTAATTGTTCAGTCCATCCTTCATGTCTTCTACGATACTAAATCCATGATGCATGGCTGCCGTACAGACTTGTACACCCGTCGCACCCATCAGCATAAATTCTACGGCTTCCCGCCAGCTGGAAACCCCGCCCATACCGGAAATAGGAACATTGATTTTCGGGTGGCGCGCACATTCAGCAACCATGTTTAAAGCTATGGGTTTAACAGCCGGGCCGCAGTACCCGCCATGAGCTCCTTTGCCGGCTACATTCGGTACGGTGTCCCATGTATCGAGGTCTACCCCTGCCAGACTATTGATCGTATTAATCATACTTACTGCATCAGCACCACCCTGCACAGCAGCTTCTGCAGTGAATGTAATATCTGTTATGTTGGGAGTCAGTTTAACAATAACAGGCGTTTCCGCTGCTTCCTTCACCCACATTGTCTGTTTCTCTACAAGCTCCGGCACCTGTCCGGAAGCAGCCCCCATTCCCCGCTCTGCCATACCATGAGGGCAGCCAAAGTTAAGCTCTAACCCATCAACACCGACTTCTTCCACACGCTTTACAATTTCATGCCACTTTTCCTGGGAAGGCTCTACCATTAAAGACGCGATAATGGCGTGATTGGGAAATCGCTTCTTCGTTTCATAGATTTCCTTTAAGTTCACCTCCAGAGGGCGGTCCGTTATTAATTCAATATTATTAAATCCGGCCATATTCTGGCCATTATAGCTTACACCGGCAAACCTTGAAGTAACGTTTAAAATCGGGTCTCCGAGTGTTTTCCAAACAGCCCCGCCCCAGCCGGCTTCAAAGGCACGCTGGACCTGGTATCCTGAATTTGTGGGAGGCGCAGAAGCCAGCCAAAAAGGATTAGGGGATTCTATTCCTGCAAGATTCAATCTCAAATCTGCCATGTATAAGATACCTCCTTATTTTTCTATGCCGTTGCTGTAGGCGCCGGAGATAATCGCTTATGAATGGCAAGAGCCGCTTCTTTACCCTGCTGTGCGGCTGTAACCACCATGGCATCTCCTTTACCTTTTCCAAAAATAACATCTCCGCAAGAATAAACATCAGGGTTAGAAGTTTGTCTTGATTCAGGGTTAACTTTGACTACCCCGCCTTCGTGCTCCAATCCAAAATGTTCAATTAAGCTTAAATGACGTGTCTGTCCAATAGCCTTTATAATGGCATCAGCTTCTATCGTAAAATCTGAACCTTCAACAGGCACAGGGCGTCTCCTCCCATCACTGCCCGGTTCTCCAAGCTCCATCTTCACACACGTCAGCTCGGAAACTTTTCCACTATCATCCCCGGTGATACGGATCGGCTGGGTCAGCCAGTTAAACTCAACTCCGTCCTGCTTAGCAAAGTCATATTCAAAATCGTAAGCGGTCATTTCATTCGCTGTCCGCCTGTACACGATTTTCACATTCGAAGCTCCCTTACGAACCGAACAAGTGGCGGCATCAATCGCTGTGTTTCCGGCTCCAACAACGACTACCTTCTTTCCAATCAGTTCCTGCGTGATTTCTCCCGATTTCGTACTCTTAACGAATTCAATCGCATCGTGTATCCCTTCTAAATTTTCACCTTCAATACCGAGTACAGGGACACTTCCCATTCCAATAGCAAGAACAATCGAATCGTAGTTATTCTTTAACTCTTCATAGCTGATGTCTTCTCCTACCTTAGTATTTGTTCTAATTTCAACATCCATTTTTTCTACCTGTTCCACTTCCCAGTAAGATATCTCCTGTGGCAGACGGAAAGAAACAATACCATATGTATCTAATCCCCCTGCCTTCTCTTCTGCTTCAAAAATGGTAACATCATAACCAAAGCGGGCGAGTTCGCGTGCAGCAGACAAACCAGCCGGACCGCCGCCTACAACAGCGATTTTCTTACCATTTCGTTCACCCGGCTTAAAGAGCAGCTGTTCATTTCTGATCGCCCAATCTGTGGCAAACCTCTGTAAATCTCCAATCACTATAGGCTTGGTAGAATGATTTAATACACACGCTCCTTCACATAACTCTTCGGTAGGGCAGACACGTGCACAAGTAGCACCAACAGGATTTGAGGACATAATAGTAGTGGCTGACCCTTTTAAATTACCTGAAGCTATTTTCTTAATGAATTTAGGAATGTCGATATCTGTAGGACAGGCTTTAATACAGGGCGCATCATAGCAGTACAAACACCTATTGGCTTCTTCAACGGCTTCGGCCCCTGACAACCCCTGGTGCACTTCTTCAAAGTTCAAACTTAAATTCTCTAACGATATCCCCTTACTTTTTAACTGACCCAATGATCATAACCTCCTCGTAAAGAACTATTTGAATCAAAGTTGTATGTTTGGATTTTCAATCAAACGACTAAGCAGTCTTTAAACAGCCTAATTAAAAAGTCTTACATAGAGAAAATAATGTATTTTCTGTCCGCTCTATGTAAGACTTCGAAGTGTATTGTCGATTAAGGCAGTAATTCGACCATATTTTCATAAGTTTCCGGTCTGCGGTCGCGGTAAAACTGCCACGTATCCCGCACTTCCCGAATAAATTTCTTATTCATTTCTGCAATGATAACTTCATCCTGATCACGACTCCCCGTAGCTACAAAACCGCCTCTAGGATCCACAAGGTAGGACTGACCGTAGAACTCTCCCATGTTCCATGGCTTTTCATAACCTACTCGATTAATAGCTCCTAGATAATAGCCGTTAGCTACTGCATGAGCCGGCTGTTCAAGCTTCCAAAGATATTCTGAAAGACCAGCAACCGTCGCAGAAGGATTAAATACAACCTCTGCACCATTTAACCCTAATAACCTCGCACCCTCAGGAAAATGACGATCATAGCAGATGTATACTCCTACTTTGGCAAAAGCTGTATCAAAAACAGGGTATCCAAGGTTCCCGGGTTTAAAATAATACTTCTCCCAGAATCCATGACCCTCTTCACCTACTTTTACCTGAGGGATATGATGCTTTCTATATTTTCCAAGATAGGAACCATCGGCATCTATAACAGCTGCCGTATTATAATATGTCGCAATCCCCTCGACTTCATAAATCGGCAGAATGATGACGACGCCTAACTCTTTAGCAAGCTCTTGAAACCGTTTTGTCGTAGGTCCATTAGGAATTTCTTCGGCAGAGTCGTACCATTTTGAATTTTGTTCTGTACAAAAATAAGGTCCATAGAAAATTTCCTGTAAACAAATAATCTGTGCACCCTTTTCCGCTGCTTCTTCCACCAGTTTCAGATGCTTTTCAATAGCTTGTCTTTTATGAACTTCAACAGGTTCATTTCCATCAACATCGTGAGAAGCTTGAATTAATCCTATTTGTACTTGATCTGACACATCCATTCCTCCTATGTAAGAATTATCGACATTGTAGATATAAAGAAGAAAAATTGTAGAAGAAAACCGCCCCTTTTTGTAATTTATTGAATCTTTTCTATTTACAGAATATTTTGTAACTTAAACTCTACTTTACACTATTTTTACAAATTTTCCACTATACACATTGTAAAATTTCGACTCAAAAAATTTTCCCTTTTGTAAAATGGGTAAGATGAACCAGAAGAAACGGACTCCCAATATAGTATAGAAGTCCGTTAATCATCTTTTATCTAGAACCATCGCTGGGTAAGCATTTTCTTTCTTGTGTAAAAGTTCACTCCATCTTTTCCGTTAGCGTGAAGATCTCCATAGAAAGATTTCTTCGCACCGGAAAACGGGAAGAAAGCCATCGGAGCAGGCACATTAACGTTTACTCCAAGCATGCCTGCATCCATCTCTTCTCTAAACTGCCTGACCGCTTCGCCACTGGAGGTGTAGATAACAGCTCCGTTTGCAAATTCAGAGTTATTAGCTGTCTCAATAGCTTCACTTAATGTATCCGTACGGACAATACTGAGAACAGGAGCGAAGATTTCATCTTTCCATATCTCCATTTCTTCCGTTACATAGTCGAAAATGGTAGCTCCTAAAAAGTAACCGGTCTCATGCTCACGCAGTTCCAGTCTTCCGTCTCTTACTAATTTTGCGTTTTCCTTCTCTCCTTGCTCAATGTAATTAACTACCCTGTCTCTATGTGTTTCCCGAATCAGCGGACCGAGACTTGTTGTTTCTTCTAAACCATCGCCAACGTTGAGCTCATCGGCCGCCTGCTTGATCTTTTCTACTAATTGATCTCCTACATCGCCAACAGCAACGACTACTGAGCAAGCCATACAGCGTTCTCCCGCACTTCCAAAAGCCGCATTGATAATACCTTCTACCGACTTATCTAAATGACAGTCAGGCATAACAATCGAGTGGTTTTTGGCGCCGGCCAGAGCTTGTACACGTTTTCCATGATTGGCTGCAGTTTTGTAAATGTACTCAGCGACAGGCTGAGATCCAACAAAAGAAATCGCATCTACTTCCTCATGCTCCAGCAGCCCATTAACGACATCATGTGCGCCGTTAACAAGATTAAGTACACCTTTTGGCAGTCCGGATTCCTGCATGAGCTCTACAAGAAATTTAGCTAAAATAGGCGTTCGTTCTGAAGGCTTCAATACAAAGGTGTTTCCACAGGCAATCGCCAGAGGAAACATCCAGAGCGGTACCATCATAGGGAAGTTAAACGGTGTGATGCCTCCGACCACTCCAAGCGGATAACGGTACATCCCGGAGTCAATTCCATCTGCAATATCAGGCAGCATTTCTCCCATCATTAACGACGGAGCCCCCGCAGCAAATTCAACGCATTCAATACCCCGCTGCACCTCTCCCATTGCATCTTTTTTTGTTTTACCATTTTCTTGTGTGATGACCTTTGCTAATTCTTCGTGATGCTCCTTTAATTTCTGCTGATATTCAAACAGTACCCTTACCCGCTTAGTTACAGGGGTTTTGCTCCAGGTTTTAAAAGCTTCTCTTGCTGAACGAACAGCATGATCTACATCTTCTTTCGATGAAATCGGAACTTTGGCGATAATTTCCCCAGTTGCAGGGTTCGGTACTTCCTCAAACTGCTCTCCTTTTGAAGTTACCCACTCCCCGTTAATAAAGTTTTGAATCATCATTTGATTAGACTTCGAGAAAGTTGTCTCCATTATTTCACCTCAATTGTAAGATTCTGTTTCTTATACTCCCTTCATTATAAATTCAGAATATTTCAACATCAATAGACGAATTGTAAAATCAGTCCTGACTAAAATTGACACTATGACAGTCCCTATTTAATTTAAAAAAAGCCGTCCAAATCACAAATGGACGGGCTTTTCATTCCTTGATGGATATTTTTTTCTTCGACTCAAATAATAGAAAAAAAGAAGGGATCATGTATGAAAATTATTACTATCTTTATTTTTACACTTTCCTCGATGTTGTTAATTACTTTTGGGCTCGATTTGTTAATAGGAATAGACCGAAGCTTAGCGATATCCAACCTACTTAACCCTTTTTGGGTAATGGAACCTTTTGAATACTTTATTATTGCTCTATTGGCTGCTATCCCTTTAGTAAGCATACTCGTTACATTTCTATCTAAAAAGAAAAAGCTTAACGAGGACTAAGACGCCTTCGTATTAAAGCAGTAATAAGTAAAATTATTGGAATGCCCATTTGGACGGGAAGGGAAATATAATAAGTCACCATGTCTAATCCTTCACTATTGTGATCAACCGAGCTGCTTGCCACTGCCATAGAGGAAATTAGAATTACAATGCTGAACGGAATAATTAATTTTTTATAATTTGGAACTTTAAACAATTCTGCAGCGCTTATAAGTGCTGCGTAGAAAAAAATAGCAATCTTAAAGAAACCTCCTATCATAAGGGTCATGACGACAGCGACATCTAACCGCTGAAATAAACCGGTTATATCCACAAGTCCTATAGCTGCAAGCATAGGAAACGTAGATCGGGCGGCTATATAAACACCCAGGATAGTAATGTCCATTATCACTACCCATATCAGCAGCATCCCGCTTAATCCCATGGCCGGCCAGGCCGCCCTTATGCCGAGTTGAGGTCGATTTAAATAGGGGAGAAGCATGGTGAATACAATCATTTCCCCAAAAGGAAACGTGTAAGTCAGCGGAACTGTACTTAATACCGGACCCCACCCGTTTTCAAGAACAGGCAGTAATTGGCTGAAATCCATTTCCCCGGAAACAAATACCATTGTGGTACCTATTGCCCCTACTAAGATTAACAATAAAAAAAATATTTCTCCTGTTCTTGCAAGTACTTCAATCCCATAGTGCAATACAAAAGCAACCGTCAGTATCATTATGGCATTAATTATAAACAGCGGCGTATAGTTATAGGTTGAAGCCGTTAACAATTCCCCAAAATCACGCAAATCCCTTACACCAATGTACAGAAAGTAAATGAAGTACAACACCCCTGCCATGAACCCCGCGTACTTTCCGAGTATTTCTTTTGAATAGCCGATGAGAGTGCATTCTGGATAAAATCGATAGAGTACGTAATAGACCAGAAAAAAAATCACCCCTATTATTAAACCAAACAGGACGGCCAGCCAGGCGTCTTTTTCAGCACTGAGTCCTGGATTAATCACAATTGCCGTGCCTAATTCAAATAAAATAATTAATACAAAAAGCTGCCAGCCATTTATTTTTGCTTTCTCCATTCCTCCACCCGCCTTCCCTGCCTCTGTTTGAATTTATTAATTTTCATTATTACTTTTCTGTAGAATTAAAGGCTTAGTTCTTAAACCCGTTTTTCTTATAAAAAATTTAGTGTTCACATTCACGTCCATTTCAGAAAATGTCTCATCCCAATTTTCCCTCATGCTTTTCCACTCTTCAGGATGACTTTGATTTACCGTCTCTCCAAAACCAAAAAGATCAATTTCTTGTTCCTGGGCAATCTTTACTGCCTGTATGACTTCCTGTTCAATTTCTGATCCAAAATCTTCATTAAGCTGATAAATAATTTCAGGGTCAGTAAGATCCATAGGACAGGCTGCCTCTTCAATTGGGCCTTCTCCCCTGATATCTACAGTGATCTCCGGTTTACCATCATGAATAGAGGCTGATAGTTTGGTTGTAGAATAACGAACTTCTGCAGCAATATACTCTTCATTTTCGTCGCATTTAAAAGTGAGCACCGTGCGTTTAATCTCGTCCTGCACCCAGGCCATTCCGCGGGCTTCTTTGTCATCGAGCCAGCCTTGAAGCTTACCCTCTTTAAACATACCTACTCCACTGAGTTCAACGTAACTTTCGGGGACGGCTTCCTTGTTTTTGTCTTCTTTCTGTCCTTCGTTCATATTTCCTACAAGAGAAACACCGCTCAAAGATAAACTCTTTGTATCACTGGATAATGTTTGTACGACATCCTTAATATTTCTACTGGGAGTCTCCCCCCACACTTCTGTCGTCTTTTGCGAAGTTTCCTCAATCTTCATCGCAGGAATTCTCTCCATAGGGTTAAGAATACTCAATATGGAATTTGCCTGGCTTTCTCTGGCAAGGAGTACTAGGGCGGTCGGTCGGAATCCATAATATCGTTCCGTGAAATCCATTACTTCAAAGAGACTCTCTTCTCTTGCTAATTCTTCTCCAAGGACCAGCACCACCATATGTGAAAAGCTGAGATTGCGAGGTACCTGGGTTGAAATTTTCCTGGTGGTTTCAAATATGTTTTTTCCTGTTTCCGTATAAGTAGTAACAGAAGTGCCTTCTCCAGTATCTCCTGTCATTTGCCCTCCAGTCACCTGTCCGGGATTTACTATTTGAAAAGAAACCTTGTATAAATCATCTTCTGTTTTGTCGATTCCCATTCCCATTACCAGCGCAACCTCTTCTAACTCATTGTGGTCCCAGCAGCCCGTTAAAATAGTCAGTCCGAATAAAACGAAAAATACAGAAATACCACGTCTCATTTAATCACCCTGTTCTTTCTTCAGTTACCATTGTGGTTATCCGAAGGAGATGGTTTATTCCCTCGTGCTTGTCGTTTATTGTTTTGTTGACTAACCAGCCTTGGCCGGGAATCTAAAGACCATAAAGGCCTCCGGATAATAGTGTCCTTAAAATCTGCCGGTATAAATGGAGCAAAAGGACTCAGGTAAGGAATTCCAAACGATCTTAGACTGGTCAAGTGAGCGATGAGAATAAATAAAGCCACAAACACACCATAGAGGCCAAAGCCACCAGCCAAAATCATCATTAAGAAACGCAGCAGTCGAGGTGCCACGGCAATATTATAAGAAGGAGTAGCAAAGCTTGCGATTCCAGTAAAAGCGACAACAATTATAGTAGTAGGAGATACTATACCAGCTTGTACAGCTGCCTGCCCAAGTACAAGCGCCCCTACTATAGAAACAGCCTGGCCTACAGCACGTGGCATACGCAGGCCGGCTTCACGGATAATTTCAAAGGTGAATTCCATAATAAGCACCTCAACTATAACCGGAAAAGGAACCCCTTCATGCTGGGCAGCCAAGCTGATTAATAAAGATGTCGGAATCATCTGAGGATGAAAGGTTGTTAAAGCAATATAAAGAGAAGGTGTTAGGATTGAAATAATATACGAGATGATCCTTAACATTCGTAAAAATGAACCGATAAGGTAGTTTTGATAATAGTCTGAAGGCGATTGAAAAAATTGAATAAACAAAGCTGGCACTACTAATACAAAAGGGGTTCCGTCAACAATGACAGCAATACGTCCTTCGAGCAAATTCCCAACAACAGCATCCGGACGCTCCGAATTATAGATCGTGGGAAACGGAGTAAAAGCGTTATCCTGAATATATTCCTCGATATTCCCAGATTCAATAATGTCCTCGACTTCAATTTTATTTAATCGCTTTTTCACTTCCCGTAATACTTTTTCGTTAACCGTTCCTTTTATGTAAACAAGAGCGGTATCCGTTTTGGTTATACTTCCTACCTGCTGGGTTTCCACCCGTAAGTTAGGGCTTTTAATGTATCGGCGGATTAATGCTACGTTGGTTCCGATCGATTCAGTAAAAGCCACCTTGGGGCCTCGAATGACTAATTGTGTTGAGGGTTCAGTTATCTCACGAGTTTGCCCGCCTTTAGTGTTTGCGGTAATGGCCTCGTTATATCCATCCAGAAGGATAACCGTCTCCCCATTGAGAATTGTTAAAAGTAACTTATTCCAGTCTGATACCATCACGATATTATTAATAGACAGGGCACGATCTCTGACGATATCAAACATATCCTTTTGAGAGTAAGCCGCCTCTTTTAACGGATCTTCTACTTTCAGCGATTCCTCGATAAATTTATTAGCTTTCTTATCATCCACTAATCCGCTTATATATACGACAGCAGCTGCGGCAGGTGATTCTGTTCCCAGCTCAAAATAGCGAATAACCAGATCGCTGCTATCGCCAAGTTCATCCTTTATCTTAATTAAGTTCTCTTCTAACTTTTTCTCAAGAACCTTTACCTCTTTCTCAGGTGAAGGATTTTCTGTTCTGTTTAGTTTCTTCAATTTATTTCTGCAGCGATCCCAAAAGTTCATTGCCCTACCTCATTACAATTGACTTTATTACTTCATGATGGACAGCCCATGAGGTTTTTAAACTGTTATCTAGAGAAAACTCCGGGTTTTCGGAAAGCCTCCTTTTTCTATAGTACAACCAATGACTAATCCTCGTTTGATTGGGCAATCTTAATGTTGACCACATTTACTGAGGAGGAGACTTAGTGACACAACAAAAGAAAGAAATTCAGCCCAAACAGCACCAGGTGCGCCAGCCCGGACAGGAACACAAGATGACGCCCCTCCCTCAATATGAAGATCCAAACTATAATGGAAGCAGAAAACTAGACCAGAAAACAGCGGTCATTACCGGCGGGGACAGCGGTATAGGAAGATCGGTAAGCTTATACTTTGCAAAGGAAGGAGCGAATATAGCAATTATCTACCTTGACGAGCATCAAGACGCAGAATATACAAAGAAGCTCGTAGAGAAAGAAGGAAGGGAGTGCTTGCTGATCAGTGGAAATGCCGGCAACGCAGGGTTTTGTGAGAAAGCTGCAGCTCAAGTAATAGAAGAGTTTGGAAAAATTGATATTTTAGTCAACAACGCTGCTGTTCAATATCCTCAAGAAGACTTTTTAAACATTTCAAATGAACAAATGGAACAAACCTTCCGCACCAACTTTTTCTCATATTTTTATATAACTAAAGCCGTTCTTCCCCACCTTAATAAAGGAAGTTCGATCATAAATACATCCTCCATTACTGCTTATGCAGGCAACGAACAACTAATTGATTATACTTCTACAAAAGGTGCGATTACATCCTTTACACGTGCCCTCTCTAAGTCACTGGTCAGCAAGGGGATTCGAGTAAACGGTGTAGCCCCCGGCCCCATATGGACGCCTTTAATCGCATCGAGCTTTGACGCAGAAAAAGTAGCCGAATTCGGCTCTGATAACCCTATGGGACGAGCGGGCCAGCCTAAAGAAGTGGCTCCTGCATTTGTTTACTTAGCCAGTAATGATTCATCTTATGTAACAGGTCAAATGATCCACGTAAATGGCGGAATAATAATAAATGGATAAAAGAAGGAGCTGAATTAAAATCAGCTCCCTTTTTTCAGCAAATATAGTAATCATTTTTCACTTCATATGGTTAATAGTCTTATCAAACAGTCTCATCTGTTCATAGGATAGATCGTACCACTATATTAATAGGAAGGACGGTGACTATATATGGGATGTAATCGTAATAATAATGTAGGTGGAGCTTCTGACAATCGAAGAAACGGCAGGAACCGCAGAATTGCAGGAATATCAGATAACAATAGAAGGAATTGCAACGGGAACGGGAACGGAAACGGCAATGATGTAGCAGGTGTGTCTGACAACAATGACTTCAGAGTACCAGTACGTGCTTTTATCGACGGCAACGAATTTTGCAGAGCGGTAAACCGTTGTATTGAAGATGATGTGTTAGCTGAAGCAGAGGAAATAAGAAGAAGAAGAAGAAAGCGTCGTCGCAGAGGGAACATGTGGGAAAGGCTAGGTTTGTGGTTCTAGGTTGTTGAATCCATCTCACCCCCGACGGGATTCTTCATCATATCCAGCATAAAGAACCTGATTGAAAGACGTGTACTGAATTTCATGAGAAGCATAGGGCGTGAAATTCATCACGTCTTTTTGTCGTCTTAATTTTTCAAATGAAATGACGCGGCTCCCCTCTGAAGGGAAACCGCGCCATTCCAGCCCTTTGTATGGATGGTCCGATTCATCTAGAATGGACCCCAATTAATCATAACTCCAATCGACAGCGTCAAGACGGCAATAACGACCCAGATTAAAAATAAAGGAAACATCCATTTCACCCATTTAGCCCATGAAACATTGGCTACGGCTAAGCTGGCCATAAGTATTCCAGAAGTGGGGAAAATACTATTTGTAAGACCGTCTCCAAACTGGTAAGCCTGCACAGCCACCTGGCGGGTCACACCCACCATATCAGCCAGCGGTGCAAGCATAGGTATAGAAATCATCGCTTGACCACTTCCTGAATTCACAAGAAAGTTTAATAGTCCGTTAGAAACAAACATACCGATAGCAGCTAAAACAGGCGGAAAGCTCTCTAAAGGCACAGCTAAACCATATACGATTGAATCGAGAACCTGGCCGTCTTCTAATACGACTATCACTGCTCTGGCTAAGCCTACTACCAAAGCTCCATATGCAAGCTTCTTAGTTCCTTCCAGGAAGGTTATCGCAATTGTATTGTAATGCATCCCCGCTATAACACCCGCAGTGAGTCCAATAAATATAAAGAAAGCTGCCATATCACTGATTTCCCATCCCAGCTGGGTAGAAGCATAAACGAAAAAAGCTAAGCTCAAACCAACAAAGCTAAGCAAAATCTTATGCCTGGTAGTAAAAGACGCATCCACCTTCTCATCTTCTTCATCAGTTTGATAAATACCAACTAAGCTTTTCGAAGGATCTTCCATAATTCTTTTTGCATAACGCCATGTGTACCAAATCGTAGTGGCCAGGATAATCACAAATACGATAAATCTAAAAACCGCACCCGAAAAAATCGGCAGTCCGGCAATATCTTGAGCGATCCCTACAGTATAAGGATTAATAAACCCCACATTAAACCCTGCAAAATTAGCTCCAAAAGTGATAGCAACAGCGATAATTGGATCGAGTTTAAGAGTACGTGCGATAATTACACCTATTACAACAAAGGCAATGACAGCATTGGCTACTGCTCCCACTGCTCCTCCAAGCGCAAAAACGGTGGAAACTACAGCAATCATCCAAAATTCACGTCCACGGGTCAGATTTATCGCGCGATTAATCCCACCGCGCAGAGCACCTGAACGTTCAATAATCTCAAAGGCTCCTCCAGTAAATAACACCATGAAAATAATATCTGCAGATTCTATCATTCCTGTTTGAATCGATCGAAAAATATCCATTAAACCGAGAGCAGCGCCGTCAGTTTGAGAATATGTATTAGGTATAACTCGTTCAACCTCATCTACCATTTCTCTCTCAAAAGAGCCGGAAGGTATTAAGTAAGTAGCAATAACCGCCAGTAATAAAACTAAAAATAAGATGACATATGTATCAGGCATTTCCCATTTTCTTTGCTTTGGCTCAAAGTTTTCCCTTTCCTTTGACCTTTTCATAATAAGTAAAAACCTCCAGTATTTGATTTGGTAAACCATGCTCAATATTTTTATCCCTGCTGCATCTAAACTGATATATATTTTACAAGTATACAATTCAGAAAATTACGAATCAACGGGGAGGCATATAGTTTTCTATCAACACTCGGCAAATTTAAAAGGGAAACCAGCATTAGAATAAGTAAAACCGCTGGAAGATGGAGGGATGCTGGTGTTCTAAGAAGAGACTTCACTATGAGGAACAATTATCACTACTTTAATACTTTATAGAGGTATTCCCTCTTAACTGATTTATAAAGACAAAAAAAGAAGTGACGCGGCCTCCCCTATGCTAGGAAACCGCGCCACTCCGGCACTTTGTATGGATGATTCCGATTGGGCTCGAACCAACGACCTCCACCCTGTCAAAGTGGACGCCATGGTAGGAAGGCAACCTAAGAATATTAGAGAATTCCTATTAAAACAAGCTCTTATCTAATAAAGTTCGAAATAAATATGATGAATTTTTAATGTTTCCGAAGAGTTTCGGCAACAATTCGGCAACAATTTATGTTTTCTACATTTTCTAGGCAATCCAACCTGTTAGTGTATTCAACAATGTAGTTTTCAAAGAGGTAGGCCGCCCATAATTCGAAGAACTTTTCCAGACTTTTGTTCCGATCGCTACGGTTAAATTGACTAGAATCTATTCTCATTTCCTTCAATAAAATCCTTGTACAACTTATTAAAACTTTTCTTCCCTGTTACATATTTTGTGACATTAAAAATGTAACATCAGTTTCTCCTACTAATCACATTATTGCAGAACCTCTAGTTACTCAATTACTTAAATATAATCTTTAATTTCTTCTCCTAAGTCAACTCTCGACTTTTGAAAACTTTTATAAGTAGTTACATTAATAATGTGCCCTAATATTCTTTAATGTGAAGTAGAGACCTTATAACACTCATTAAAATAATATAGGTGTACTAAATTAAATTCTGCACTCTATAAAATATTCATTTCTTTATTGTCACATTCCTCTTCATTTTGAATTTTCCTTTTTGGATAATCTTCCCAATAATTAGAGTATAAAGTTTTATCCTGGTATAGAAACCTGGGTTTTTCTATTGAATTATTAATATTAACATTAGGTATTGTTAATTGAGGGTTCATATAGTCAGGTAAACCACATCTAATAAATTGAGAATTATTACTTAATTGAAGAAGTACATTATTATAGTTTCTGTAATTTGTAACACCCCTGCCAAATTGGTCTACCTCTGTTCCAGAATAAATATAAAGCTGCGGAATTATACCATTTACCTCCATTTTGTTGACTAATTCCTCTATAACTCTGGATGTTTTCTCTAATTCATCTATCTTTGGAAATTCATGTATAGGTCTGTTATGTTTAATTCTGTTCCTAACGTTACTTACATTAGCATTTTCAAGTATAGAGGTTATTTCTTTTAAATTCTCAATCAACCTCCTTACATCGCTTTCATTTAAATTTAACAAGAAAATTTTGTAATCAAATGGGAACTTAAAAATATTTGTTTTATTATGGTATGAAGGAAATTCTGAAATTGGTCTCTTGAAAGAACTTCTTTTATTTAGATAGTCCTCACAAATTTCAGCAACAACTACAAAACCTTTAATTAGAGGATATAAAGTATTTTTCCCTTCACTATCTAAAACTAGATAGTCAGTATCACTGATATAATATTGAAAATCATTAATATTTCTTACCATAAACTTTCTTGCGTCTTCTAAATTAAACTCAAATTTGGTATCTAAATAATGATCAGCTAATAATGACCAAGTAATAAAGGACAAGCTATAATCTAAAATCTCTTCTAAGGAAACAAAATAATTAACACCTGAACTTCTAATGGTTTCTCTTTCTTCTTCAGTTATAACGTCACTTATCTTTATTATTTTTAAGAAATGTTCATGCCTCTTCCAAAAAACATTTAAATAATCTGGATATGACATTGAATTAAACCCTAACTTCCATAAAATTTTATTTAAAATGTATTCTTCTTTTATTGATGGATAAGGGAACTCAAAATCCCCGTATTTCAGATAATTAAAAGTTGCTTTAACGTAATCCGCATTATCAAATATCAAGTTAATTAGGATTTTCTGAGGATTTTCGTTAAGTAAATATTTCTCTAATTTCTCTACAAAGTTATCTCCATGTATATTTCTAAGTTTCCATTCAAGCTTCTCCATTTGATCTGATTCTGAATATAATTTTGTAATAAGATTTTTTAATCTAATAAGCGCAATGTTTGTATTCTCCTTACTATCAATTGTGCACCTTAAACCATATCTTGAACATTCGATTTTCAGATTAAACCTTTTTCTTCTCTTTCTTGTAATATAAGGTCTTCTAATCTCACTAGATGAGATATTAATTTTGTTATCATAAATTAATCGTTCTAACGCCTCAGCTATTTCATTATCTTTGAATAAAAGAATTAACTGCATACACTGCGAATGTTGTAATGTATTAGCTATTCCCCAACCATCTCCATTCCAAATATGATTAAATTCGTGGTCCTTAGGAAAAGAGGCCCTAATTTCCTTATGTTTATTTATTAATAAACTTAATAAAATTTTGAGTTCCCCTTCAGGGAATGTACCTAGTAAGTCAGGTAAATTCTCTAAGTTATTATCATCATAAAAGTTTGGCTTTCTTAATGGGGTTAGTTGTGGAAAATAACTTTGAAAATCCTGTCCTATTTCTCGAATTTCATTAATTAACTCATTAATAACACTGGATGCAGTCATTAAACTAGTAATATGCAGTGCATGACAGGAAGTATCTTGGCAATGACGGATAGGTACATCTCTAACAGGACTGTAGTTCCTAAATTCTGTTGATTTTAACAGACCAAAAGGCCCCGTTAAAAGATCATTAACTTGAAACACGCCATTTGGAGTGTTATCCAATAGACTTAAAGTCTCTTCATAATTTATCTCTTCATCATTACCGTACATATCGAAAAATTTATCGTATAATTCTCTTCCAAATACATAAGGAAATAATAACTTTTTATTTTTAATTTCTTCATGTACAGTTTTTAATAAAAGATCGAAGTTACTAAGTTCTAGATCAATATAGCCAGGGGATGACAATACAGTTGCCAACTTTAATTCTGGACCATTTTTACTTATAGTTTTTAACTTATCTAATAATTGTTCAATAACTTCTTGACCTATATCATTTAATACTATTGCTTCACTATATGATTGTGATGGAGTATAATCTTTAGATAATATACATTTGTGTAGGAACATACTTATATCATATATAAGTCTATGCTTTTCTGTAGTTTTGTGAGAATTTCCTTCTAAACTTTTAGTCTTACTGTTCTCACCTAAATTTAAACCTGAATTTGAATTTACCATCTGAATCCTCCTTATTTAATTGTATTTTAACTCATTATTGCAAAAAGTGGAATTATTAACCAAAGCTCTCACAACTTAAGATACAGTTAATTTACTAGATAAAAGCTCACCAACAAAGGTGAGCTTTCATGATGTTATGATCCTCTTTCTACGCTGCCAAGCGGTTTGTCTATAGCATATAATTCCCTCAAGAGTGGATCTGAGTTGTCATACTTACCTTCTTCAATATCCGTTAGTTGACCAAGTAAGAAGTCTCTTGCGCGGTCTTCCAATGTGTGGATTTGCGATTGTAGGACTTTGCGGAAGGGAAAGCTAGGTAAATATTCCATGACTATATAACGGTCGTCCTCTCCTTTTTTTAAGGACCACAGTATTTGAATCTCACCCTCAATCGGGTAGTCCATTATATACCCAAAACCTGAGTCTAAAGTAATGTTATCCATACTTAACACCTCCTTTAGGACTATATATTCGACATAAATTCTTGAATTTCCTTCAAAGATTTGAAATTTTTTCTGGAGAAAAAATCCCCTTGCTAGTTAAGCAAAGGGCTTTAAATAATTTAATCTAACTAATTTTTTCTATTAGCTCACCGTAATAAGTTGCCCTTAAATTATTTTCAGACCCTCCTTTTTCTTCGCTATAAGTCCCTGTTTCATTTTTAAATTGCTTTGCAAGTTTCTTAGCTTTAGAGATTTTTCCTTCTATATCTGAATAGCCCATTTTTTCTAATATTTTAATTGCATGATACGTTTTATCTAAAGAAGGTTTTCCTTTTCCGAAACCATCTTCATTTTCCCTGCTCATTACGAAATCAATAATTCCCTCTTTTTCCTCACTTGTAAATTTATTTTGAGGAATATTATCTACAATTAAATATGTTTCATATAGAGTAGAAGTTTCCTGTCCATAACCCCCGTCATTATTTTTCATCGAGGAAAAATCAGCTTTTAAATCTTTATCTTTGGACAATTTATAACTACTTAAATTATAAAACATACTTTGATTACTATCTAAGGATTCATTGCTAGAAGGTAAATTAAAATCTTCTATTGATAAACCCAAAAGTTTTCTGGACTCTAAAAGATAATACAAGTCCCTTGCACTTAAATCACTCTTTGTACTAAATTCCTCTATAAGGTTAGTAGTTTCTTTTGGCACTTTTTCACCCATTAGATCTAAGGTCTTTATAGCTCTATATGTCTGAATGATATTCGAGTTAATGTTATTTTCCGTATATAGGGTTGGTGAGATTTCTGTATATTGAATCTCCTCAGTTAAATTACTAGATAACTCAACTCCTAAATATTTATTAATTTCATATGTTAATTTAGGATCATAATTAGATTCACTGTACATATTAAAGCCATCATCTGTAGTCTTGAATCTATTAATACGTTTATAGACTTCGTCACTTATATTAAATCCTTCAAAATCTATTTCGTCTGATAACTGTGAGAGATAGAGGGTTTGTAATGTAGCCTCTTCAGGATTCTTAGCAAAATTTATATCTCCTTTTTTCGAAACAAATTCTTCAATTTCTTTTCTTTCATTGCTGCTTAGAGAGGTGCCCTGTAATTCTATTATTTTTTTATAAGAGGTATATAGAGATGCTTTATATTTATTTTCACTCTCTTTTATACTTTCAAAAAGAGAAGATCTTGTCTCCTTTTTTATTTTAGGAGTTTCCCCTGTAATGTTATTAATAATTATTAACGCGTCTAATGTGGTAGAAACCTTTTCCACCTCTTTTCCCTCTTCCTTAGAAAACCAATACAGCCCATCTTTTCTATTATCCTTAAGTTTGCTTATTAACCTATTTATTTCTTCTTCACCTAATGATATTTGATGTTTGGATACTAATTCACTGAGATACCTAAATTCAAGGATACTAGCTCTACTTAACTCTTGATCTACTTTATGGTTAAAATCTTCTTTAATATAATTTTTATAAACCTCATCTATTTCAACTATATCTTTCTTTAATAATGCTCTATTATAAAATGTATTATAATAATTAAGTTTTTTTTCTTGATTGAACCCTATAAACCCACCGTCTTTATTCATTGATTCTAAAATAACCTCTGCTACCTTAGATTGATCTTTTGAATCTCTATTTTCTTGTAGAACCTCACATCCTCCGATTATTATTAGAATGATAATAATAAATACAAAGTTAAATTTCTTAATTTTGTACACCCTTTTTTTCATATTAATTAAATCTTTTAAACTATAATTAAATATAGAAAGCCTTCTCTTAGAGAAGACTTTTAGATAAATTACCAAATTTAAATTACCAAATATCAAAATCTACATTCGTGGAATCCCCGTAAGAAGTACCACCATTAGTTATAGTAGCTTTCCCTCTAGAGGTTACACCGTCAAGCTCCCCATCACTACTTGAAGCAGAAACAGTATTCCATACATAATCTCTGTTTGATTCGCTAGAGTCTACAGTGACTTCATCATAGTTAACTGTTGCAGTAGATGTTCCATATCCACTCCAACTGGCACCTCCTGTACCAACACTCCAATTGGCAGTTGTAAAATCAAAGTCGATTTCAGGCTGTAGAACTACTTCGTCCGCTGGGCCTCCACTAAAAGAAAGGTTACCACGAACATCGGCACTGCTATTGCCTGCATCTACTGATGTTGAATTTGACATATAAAAGGTCTCTCCACCTACAGTATATGAATCAGAATTATAGCCATTTTCAAATTCATTATTTCCCATACGTACCGTTTCTGTTGAAAGTGTACTAAAACCGCTATTGTCTTCGGTTACTTGTTGTTCATATTCTTCTTGGTTTTCTATTTCATATACTTCGTAACCTTTTCCTTCTTTCACCTTTTCACCATGTTGAATATTAGCTCCTTCTGAAGCACTAACAAAAGTCGGTGACAAAAAGACTGATGTTAATAATGCACCTGTGACTAAAGAATTAATTTTTTTCATATTACTCCTCCTATGTTGAAAATTCCCAGCTGGGATATTACAATTCCAAATGTAACATTTACGAAATATTTTTGTCAAAGGATGGTAAAAAATGAATAAATTTCTTTTTTTAGTTTTATTTTCAATTAGTTTGGTGGGGTGCTCTACTGAGCAAGCTGAAGAGGATACAGAAACTAATAATGAAGCGAATCAAGGAGCGAATGAAAAAATAACTATCAATACAGGGGATGAGAAATACGAATTAGAGCCAGTATATAAATGCAATGAAAATTGTAATCTTAAAGAAGATCTTAGTATAGTAGATGACAATTTTGATAACTATGAGATAACTGAAATAGATTCGCCAAAAAATCTAAAAATTGACCAAGAAGATGTAAAAGTTAATCGTTCTGGGGCTATGGTTAATTATACTTCAACAACACAGCAAGTGAACTTGAGTGAAGATCATACTCTACCAGTATTAGGCAATAATGGGGAAACATCAAAATATGTTTATTATAAACATCACAATACTGAGGATGAAAAACAATCTAAATATGATATTTATGCTTTTACAGTTGTTCCCAACTAAACATATTTTTATAAAATTTTAGAAAAGCTCAGACTATTTTGTCTGAGCTTTTTCAAGTAGTGTAATCTTGTTTTAATCTAGCCAGCTAGTGACGGGGAATTAAGTGGTTTTATTCTGTGTGAAAACTCACATAATTCGGGTTCGCAGTAATAAACAGACCACTTTTTATTTTATACATTTGACCGACTCCTACCGGAAACTTATCACGAACGACTGTAAACACCTCTCCTTTACTTACAATCACAGCACGGTCATCCCAATTAGCTGAGTTATAAGTCCATAAGGAATCAGTAATCACTTCAACATACACTTGTTGGCTCTCAGTTCTTCCAGTAAGATCAAGAGCGTTCGCTAATCCTTTTGCATGTCCTCTCGCTACTTTTGTAAGAAAAGCATCGGTTTTTAAAGCTGCAGCATCCGATGTGTTATCAATAAACCCATTTTCGGTAAGAACAGCTGGCATTGCTGATTCTCTCACCATATGGAAATTAGCTTCTTTCTTTCCGCGATCATTAAACTCAGTTTCGGCTACAATAGCATCGTGAACAATCTCGCCCAATCGGTTCGTTTCTGCTTTTCCAGAATAGCTCCCATTGTACGTATAAGATTCAAAACCTGCCCCACCACTAGCATTTATATGGACAGAAACCAAGTAATCAGCTCCCCAATCATTCGCCATGTTCGTCCGTTGGGATAATGATAATGTTTCATCACTAGTTCGAGACAATTTTACGGAATGACCCTCATATTCATTATTTAAAATATCTCGTGTTTTGAGGGCAATATCTAGTGTTAAATCCTTCTCTCGAAGTCCGTTTCCTGTAGCTCCTGGATCTGATCCACCATGTCCTGCATCAATAAAAATGTTTGTCATAATAAATTTCCTCCTTAAAATTTTGCATTAAAAAACGACTCGTCATTTAGACCAGCCGCTAGTTATTTAGTGAGATTTGAACTTTTCAATACCTCTTTTTGTTGCTTCCCTTTCAATGTTACATAGTTGTTTTTAAACCATGCCCATGCACTGGCTGTTGCAGTCACTACCATGGTTATGATTTCTCCCCAGGATTCTTCGGTGCCAGGGATAGGGTTCAATCCGGCTGCTACTAATAACTGATTAGCAAGTGCTAAAATTAATACCACTGTGCGCACAATTGTACCTCTGTCCAATATCCTCACCTCCTTTCACCTAATTAGATATGAGGCAATAATAAAGCGATAGCCGAAATGGCTACCGCAACCCATGCTGGTAAATTCTTTTTCCAGTTGTCTTTATCTTTAACAATTCGTTCTACATCCCCCTTATCTGCTTTTGTTTTTAGGTCTTCCTCCAAATCGCCTATATCCTTAGAGTTATCCTTCGAACGTCGGTCCGCTGATTGAGCTGTGTCGTAAGTGTTATCCACCTTCTTTTTAATATCAAGTACATGATCTAACTTTTCAGTTTGTTTCGCTAGCGCGACTTTTACATCCATGAGTACAGTCATGAACTTTTCCATGTCTTCCACTTCCTTATCCACTTGTGGCATACTTGACCCCCTAACTCAACAAATACTAATTTCATACATTTAAGAAAAGTATCACTTATCGACTGATTGGTTCTCTTTCAATTGTTTATTTTCTTTTACTAATTGATCACGCTCGGCCATAAGTATAGCGACCTCCTGTTCAAGCCCTGCCACCTTTTGAGCGTGTCTTTGAGTTTGGATATCGATTACTTTCCTAGCATCGATCTGTCCGTCCATCTATTATTCCCCCAATCGTTGTTCTAGTTCTCTTATCCACTCGGTTAGTTCCTGCATACCTTTCCATAAGATAGATACCATCGAGTAGTGACTGACGGATTCGCCTGTACGATTTTTGATTTCATTTGGAGTATTGTATTCCTTTCCGATGACAAACCCATATCTAAGATTAGCAACGTACTGATTCCCGCCTTCATCTTTGACTCCTGCTCTTTCGTTCTCTAAATCAGATTTCAAGTAGTAGGTATGAATTTCTCCGTATTTAATGATTTCTAGAGCATCACCGTCCCACTTATTAATCGTAGATTTCGCTTCTTCTAACGATTGATTGTCGAAATCAGAGGCTTCTACAGGGCGATATGTACCTGTAGTACCTTTTGATGTCACACGCAAAGAACCCGAACTAGATGGTCGGGTGTAAATATGGGTCCCTCCGAAAACGTCTAGCGCATCTGCTTCTACAAATCCATCAGCATACACCTTACCCTCGGTTTCAAAATCTCCGTTTTCACTGATTGTAATCGTCCTATTGCCTCCGGTGTAAAAATGAATTTCTCCAGGGTTATTGGCATCGCCAAGTCCTAAGAAATCCGCACCTGCTCCTCCTCTCGTATAACTGCCGGAATTTGAACGTATCTGAACTATCTCTCGACCGGATGAGTTATACGCACCGAAAGCTCCGTGTTCTTCACTGTCAGGAAAGTCTACGTAATATTTCCCACCTGGCGCTACACGTAGATTGCCGTCAGATTCTAAATCCCCATTGAAATAAACCTTATTAGCGTCTACCCGAAACCCTTCCATATTTTCTGTACCGCCAGAATCCGATAGTTTATAAATTTCTAGTGCATTGTTATTTGTATTGAACTCGATGTAACCCGTCGCTTTGAAAGGATTAGTTCCGCTTTCGTTTGTACTCGAAAGTTGCAACCGTAAACCTGTCGAACCTTCTTGCTCAATGTCAGGGTTATCAATTTTTAACGCAGGGGTTTCTACGGATCCACTGAATGTACCAGTTACACCTTCTAACTCCACGGTTCGGAGAAGCCCAGAAGTGACCGTACCTAAACTCGCGCTGATAGCAGCAAGATTTGAAACTTGTACATGGTTTGACTTTATGACATTAGCTTCGATTTCTGTCGTACTATCCACAATGTTGGGTCCTTGGGGACCTCGTTCTCCTCGTGGCCCCTCAGGTCCTTGAACGCCTTGAGTTCCACGATCACCAGTATCACCTTTCGGTCCTTCGGGTCCGGTATCACCGAGATCCCCTTTTGGACCTTGTGGTCCTGTTGGTCCCTCATCACCATCATCCCCTTTATCGCCTTTCGGTCCTTCAGCTCCTTGCGACCCTGTGTCACCTTTGTCACCCTCTACTTTCGACCAATTGTAGTCGTCAGGATCCGTACTTTCCGTTGCAGTCGTCTTATTCGGTGCGGTACCGATAAACTTCTTACCATCGGGAAAGTTTGACATTCCATTTCCGTCAGCATCATCAGCATAACGAATCCAGATATATCGAGGTTCACCGTCTGAACCTGGAGGACCTTCGATACCTTGGGGACCACGATCGCCTTGTTCACCTTTGTCACCTTTTGCTCCGGTGTCCCCTTGATCACCTTTATCACCTTTGATAAGTGACCAGGTGTAGTCGGAGGCATCGGATGATTCAGTCTGAGACGTTTTGTTATACGCTAAACCGATATATTCCTTACCGGAAGAGGAATCACTCATACCGCTTCCGCTGTCGTCGTCAGCGTACTTAATCCAAGTGTAGCGAGGTTCACCGTCAGAACCACTAGGTCCTTGCACGCCTTGATCGCCTTGTTCACCTTTGATCTTTGACCACGTATAGTCAGAAGAATCGCTTGACTCGGTAGGGGACATCTTATTGTAAGCCATACCAATGTAATCCTTACCGTCAGGGTCATCGCTCATATTAGTACCGGTTGAATCGTCTGCATACTTCAACCACGTAAAGTACGTTTGACCATCTTCTCCCTTAGGACCTTCGATTCCCTGGGGACCGTCCGGACCTCGATCGCCTTTTTCTCCAGGGGCGCCTTTAATCTTCGACCACGTGTAATACTCAGGATTTTCTAACTCCGTTTGATTCTCTTGGTTATAGGAGAGCCCGATGTATTCCTTATCCTCAGGATCGTCGCTGATTCCGTTCCCTTCGGCATCATCCGCATACTTTATCCACGTGTATCGAGGTTCCCCATCGGTACCCGGAGGTCCTTCGATTCCTTGATCACCTTTCTCTCCTTCAATCTTGGTCCACTTATAATCGTCAGGTTGAATGGATTCCGTAGAATCTTCATTATTATAGGAGATCCCCATATAAGGCTTACCTTCTGGCGTTTCCGCCATTCCATCGCCCTCTGCATTATCCGCGTACTTAATCCAGGTATAGAGAGTCCTCCCATTTTCACCTGGTGGCCCTTGAACGCCTTGAGGGCCTCCCGGTCCTTCTCTCCAGGTTTGTTCTTCATCATCCCATCGCTTCCACACGTCATTACCAGGTTCTGCAGTATCGATCCAGATAGCTTCTTTATCATCTGGTTCTACTGGCCCCCGGACAATTCGCTTTTCGGCATACTCGGAGGTGAATTCTTTCGATGCTTCCAAGTTCTTGCCTGCCTGTCGAATCCGCTCTTTCTCTTCTTCAGATAATTTCTCATCTGAATACTGCTTTATTAGTTCAGCTTGAACCTTAGCGTACTTGGCTGGTGCTTCTTGTTTGTCTACGCCGGCTATTTCATCGAACTTCTTTTTGATGTGATGCATAAAGCCTGGACGAGATTCTCCGAATGTAGCCTCTAACCGGAAACCACTCGGTTCATGGATCTCTGTGAACTCTAAAATCGGAGCCGTCATCTTGACGCCCCATTTTTTATTATAGACCGGCACCGTGTCACCTAAGTGAAAGTCAATTTCATACTCAAAAGGTGTTTTTATGGTGGCAAGTTCTGAAGCCGCATGTGCTTTCGTGGTTGGAGTTTGAATTTCTGCTTCTAAATAAAGTTCAGTCTTCATCTCATCCATTTTCTGTTGACCACGTTTGATTAAATTTTCTCCGTTGCTTCTATCCTCATCTTCCACGTCCCGGGCATCAATAAAGGTCTCCAGACGTTCAAGGCCAGCAGCTTCCCCAATCGTTTCAATTTCACGTTCGGCCCCTTCACCCTGTCCACCTACATAGCCAAAGTTCTTATAGTTGGAGTCACTATCGGTAAATTGTTGATTCTTAATAGTACCAAAATCCGGACTGAAAAAGACCGGGTCATGTCCTGCCGTATTACCTTTTGTGAGATCGCGACCTTCCACAACATCAAACACCCATTTCTTCTTGACCATGTCTGCGTATACAATCCACCCTAAATTTCCGGTTTTCCCGATATTCAATAACTCATCAGCAACTACCTTAAAACGGGATTCCCACTCGACATGCTCTCCCCGTCCTTGATTCTCAGCAATTTCTAAATGTTTAATTTGTCGATTAGGATCCTCAGGATTGACGAAATGTCGATTCACATAATGCTTCATCACGGTTTCGGCATCTCCACTCTTACGATCATGGGAGGTATCAGCAGGGGGGAGGGTAATCCGTTGATCCATCACTCCTTGCAGGGTCACCCCGGTGATCTTCCAATTCTCCGTCGCTTTGCCGCTCTCATCTAAAGCAATCTCACGGTGCCGAATAATGCCCACTTTACGAGTTTGCTTATCCAACATGATGAGATTCTTCTTTTGTAAGTATTCACCGCCTTCCAAGTATTGATTGACGTGTAATTCAAAGGTGCCAACTCCATAAAATTTAGGATTAAATTGGAGTGATAAATAATTATCCGTTTCAAATAACTGATCCATATATGGAGTATAGATCCGAATGGGCATTTTCACTCTGGTCACCCCCTTTATGAAATTTTGGCAATTCGCATTTTAACAGTATTTGTTTCGATCAGTTCATCATCTGTGCGGAAAATGATCGCCCAAAACTCTAATCGATCTCCTTTTTTTAGACGATCAATACCGTTAGCAATAACGAAGTTATCATTCGTAGAATTCAGTACTTTTGCCACTAGTGGAAAGCTTTCTTCTCCATTGACATGAGCAAATAGCTGCACATCCATACCCGTAGGAAAAGAATCCTGATCGAAACCAACTTGTGCCCATAGATTATAGATACCGTCTGTTTTAGCTACGAATTCCGTCGACGATTGAATTTCATCCTGTGTATCTTCTTCAATCACTCCAAACGATAATTTTCTTCTCACAGATTCTTCAAATTCAATCCCAGAACTATTTACGGTTTTTACAAAGGACTGATTTAGAAAACTAGCCGTCCCATTCTCATCAATTTCTAGAGCCCGGTAGATGTTGTGTAAAGGAATATATCCACATACCTTTTCATCTGAACGTTCATCCGTTATTTGAGATTGTTCAATAAATGATTTTCCAGCTGCAATTCTTACCTGAGCCACACTCAGTTCATGTACCGTGCTATTTCGAGTCAAATCAGGAGGCACAGGAGTATCGGCTGGAGAACCTTTTTTCACGTAAGCAAAGAACTCCATTACTTCCGGATCGTTATCAAAACGAAGGACAATTCGATCAATCCTATCTTGATCCGGATCTGCAATTTCATGTTCTAAATCCAACACGGATGTGTTCTCATACATAAACCCTTTCGCAAAAGCATAACCAGCAGCTAGCCTTGTCACCATATTTTCTTTCTCCTGGACTTCAAAATCGGCTAAGGTTTTCGTATTCGAGACACCATCCCCAATGATTTGAGCATAAAACCTAGCAAAATCTGCTGCTTGGTAAGTCACATTGTCGCCATCTAAAAAATAATTTCTTTCCATATCATCAAACTCCTATATATAAATTCCGCCATCCGATTGCTACAATCGCATCCGTTTCACCGGCATCAGCCATGTATTGGATCTCATTTTTTCCGACTTCCAGCTGTAGCATATCGTAATCTTGTTCCAGCCAACCGAAAGCATTGCTGATTCGGTCTCCATTACGATAAACTTCCACTCTTTTATGTCGGGGATGAGTATCTATGTGAAGTACCTCATCGTGCCCTAGGGCTCGATTAATTTTCATTGATTCTCCTGTAGTGAGGTTCTTAATATGAGGATTCGTAACTGGCCCTTGAATATCCATAGTAACTGAGCATGGCACATGCCCTTCATTGGATAAATCAATCGAATCTCCAGCGAGCCCAAACTGGACAGGAAAAGTGACAGGAAAATGAAACTTCCCTTCATAGGCTCGTAGTGCTCGGCTTACCTTCTGTGGTTCTCGCCAATAAGGATCATGAGCTATGAGCTCGATTAACACCTTTTGGAAAGTAGGACCGCTATTTTGTGATCCTGAAAGTATGGATGGGCTTCCTTCAGGGACAGCATTAATCTCATACACTTCTTCGTACCTTTCATACCTCAATACTCCTTCACCTAGTTTCGGATTAAATACTCTATAAAGCTTTTGTTTTAGATTAGATAATTCTCTAGGTGTCTCAGCCTGAAGTAATACCCCTATAGTTAAAGGTCTATTTTGTAGCAATGTATCTACTAACCTACTCCCGTCTTGATAAGGAGATTTTTGATCCTGAATTTCCGCCTCTACTTCTCCAAACCCTTCATAACTTTGCAATAAAAAAGAGGAAGTTCGATTAGATAATGTCGAACTTTCCCCTCTTTGATTATTAAATATAATGTCTGTAATGATCAGTCCCTCCATTCTTCTGCCATTCGCCTGGATGCTTGTCGCATTTTACGTGCAACCTCTGAAGGATTTAAGGAGTCGGCCGTATTAAAGGTTAAATACTGATTAAATTCATGTCCTCCTTTTCCAGATTCGCTACTATTAGGATAATCAAAGCCAAGTTCATCACCAACTTTACGCCAAATCGCTTGTTGACTTTGGCGTTTAGCAGGGTCATGCGAAATGACAGACTCGGCCCAGCCTCCTTCTGCTATCCATGCAAGCTGAGCCGTATCAATTCCGAACGCACCATCAGCATAACCTTCATAAGGTAATCCTTGAGCAAGAGATTTAATTCCCGGAACATTAAATACATTTCCGTAACGAGATTTGATGTAATTAATCGCAGCTGCTGCATTATGAGAAGGGTTCATAATGTCTCCCCAACCGGACTCTTTAAAGGCATCAAAAGTCGGACGAATGGTCTGCATTAGCCCCATAGACGGCGTTCCTCGCTTCCAGTTAATATCCCATTTATTTATGGTCGAAGGGCCTGTTCGACCACCCGATTCTTTCATGGCAATAGTAGTTAATGGACCTAACCAGGAGGAAGGCACACCGGTTCTGGAGATAGCTGAACTGATCCACCCTTTAACACTTCCAGGCGCATTGCCATCAATCGAACCGAAATCCTCAACTTTACTTTTAAGGAATCCTTTTAGTCCTTCTTTCGCTTTTGAAAAAGCACCTTTTCCAAATCCCTCGAAAGCCCCTGGCATTTCCGGAGTTTCAACTCCAAACAATTCTAACGCCTTATTAAACAATTTCGATGGGTCTGAAACGTAGTCCCACACATCTACTGCCTTATCTTTCACTTTGCCGGCAACATTCTTAGTACCTTCCCAAGCTTTTTTAAGGGTACCAACTCCCCAGGCATACGCTGGTACGGACTCGAGGTATTCTCTAGTATCTTTAGCCGAAAGGACGCTCGTTCCTTTGGGTAGATTCATTAAAGTATTTGAGTCCGGAGATAAACTCACTTGGCCATCCGGTGTCTGAATCAGTTCCGATCCAGCATTTGACCCTTTTCCGTCACCAACCATAGCCGGACCACCAGGATGCCCTTTGGTTCCCTGTGCATACTGAGGCACTTCCCACTTCGGAACGCTTGATTCCACACCAACTTTATCCAAAACCCAGTTCACACCACCAATGACACCGTTGACTCCTTTCCCTAAAGTACGAGCCATGGCATTGATGACCTTCGTAATTCCACCCTGGACTTTGCTGGCCATGTTACCGATGCCGGCACCAATCATTCCCGGTAACTTTTTTGCTCTAGAAACAATATCGTCAAATCGACCCTTCACAGAATCATAGATATTCTTAAAAATGCTTTTCGTGGTTGAATATACGCTGTTCCATGTTTCTTTAACTCTATTAAAAATATTGGAGACTCGCCCAGATATGAAATCACTGACCGTATTCCAGATTCCTTTCAGGAAATCCCAGACAGAATTGAATACGCTTTTTGTCGTATCGTAAATACGCCGGAACCCCTTTGAGAATCCGTTAAACAAGGAATCTAATACGCCTCCAATAAACTTTATAACCTTGTTCCAAATGGATTGTAAGAAACTCCAAACTCCTTGAAAAGTCTTCGTTGTGTTTGTAGAAATGACCTTCCAACCCGCCGAAAACACAGTACGTAAGGTTGAAACGGTGCCTCGAACTAAGGTAACCACACTACTCCAAGTATCTTTTAAAAACGTCCAGATGGATGTGAAGACTTTCGATGTGGCGCTTGAGATCGTCGACCAAGCCGCTCTTACATGATTAAGCGCCGACGTAGCATTTCCTTTAAATAAAGAAACCACCGCTTGCCACATGGAGGCGAAACTTGAACGAAAAGCTAAAATGAAGGCCTTAGCCCCTCCGAGAATTTTCCCGAAGAACGTGAGTTGTACAAAGTTCCAAATAAACTCTACGGCACCAAAAAACAGTTGTTTAACGCCTTCCCACATCTTAGAAAAATCACCGGTGAACAATCCTGTAAAAGTTTTTACCAATCCCATGATGATGTTTAAGGCGCCATTTATAACTCCTTGAATATTGCCCCATATGCTTTTTATGATGCCAAGTACCAAAGGCATGACAAATTGGATCACCGTCATAATCCCGTTAAATGCATTTTCAGCTGCAGCAAGGATTTGTGACCCGTTTGTATTCCAGAATTCAGTTATTTTTTGAACTTGTCCACCAATAAAAGAAACGATACTGATTAAAGCCGGCTTGACCACAGGCCACACATTAATAAGAGCTTCCTTTACTGCTTGGTACACTTGCTTTAGTACGGGTATCGCGTTGTCCCGAATTTTTGACAAGGATTCTTGTAAGAGTTTCATCCCATCAATTGCAGGTTTGAAGTTATCTGCCTTCAATCCATATTTTTTGAGTATGTCTGTGGCGCTATCACCGCTAAACAAATCTCCGATCACATCTTTAGCAACACCTGCCCACTCAGCTACTTTGTTGATACCTGAGTTCACAGCTGGCATAATCTTGTCTTGCAAAGGAACTAAAACATCTACCTGGAACGATTTCCCCATCCCTTTAAGTGCTTCTCCAACCGTGTCATATTTCACTTCGCTCATGGACTCTAAAGTATTCGCCGTTTTATCCGCCTGGCCTTCAATATCCCCAAGGGCTAAAACCGCTTCTACGCCTACGTCTTCTGCCAGGGTTCCAAATAAACCAACAGCTGCCTGTTCTTGTTCACTGGCACTTCCTATCCCATGAATAGCCTCGGTTACCTGTTGGAAGGCTTCTCGACCATCCTCCCCGCCTTTATCAAACTTAGTCATAATCTCGTCGGCATTGAGTCCAGCAGTCTGAAGAGCATCTCTTGTAGTATCTGAACCATCCTTAATACGAGTAGAAAATTCATTGACTGCATCAGCAGCCACATCCGTATTTCGTGCGCCAGACTCTACAGAATTACTAATCATATTCATGGCTTCTTCCCCATTAAAACCTAAGTCGGAAAAGGCCCCACTATATTCATTGAACGTTTCTAGTAAATCATCGGCAGTACTTCCTAATTCTTGTCTTCCTTGGGCCAAAACAGTAAAAGCTTCCTCTGATGAATATTCAAACTCCGTCATCATCACTCGCACAGCTTTCATGCTTTCATCTACTTCCCAATCAAAGGAGTCTCGCAGCATGATCGCGTTCTGTGTAGCAAGCTCTAGCTCTTTCCCTGTTAGCTTGGTAGCCGATCTTACAGTTCCCATAGCTTTACCTATATCATCAAAAGATTCGCCGAAATTGTTCTTGTAGATATTAAGTAAAGAACCTTCCATCTCTTCCATTTCATCCGATGTAGCCCCTGTATCCGACTCTAAATTGTTGAGTGCCCCTTTAAGTTCGTCACCACCTCTGACCAGCCCAACGAACCCTGCAACAAGAGCAGTTACACCCCCTGCTGCAAGTAATGCTTTTCCTTTCATGGAACCCATAGCTGCACCTACGGCAGCCATACCCCCAACATTCTCTTCACTGCCAACTTGTCCTAAATCATTATCAAGACCTTCTACGTCCTCATTAAGCTCATCTAATCCTGTGTCTTTTCCAAGGTTTTTCAAATCGTCCTCTAAACCACTCACTGATTTTTCCACCTGATTAATAGCCTGCCGACCCTCCGAGCTTAAATCACTAAAGCTACCGCTCGACTCATTAATAGATGAACGAAGCTCGGCCATAGATGATTCGCTGACCTTACCTGTTTCCTTCAAATCTTTTTGAGTTTCGTCAATTGCTTTATTAAGCCCTTTAAAGACCTTCGGATCATCCGAGCGTTTCAATTCTTTTTTCAATGTTTCCGTTTCTTTAATCAGTTTTTTATAACTATTATTGGCTTCAGAAACAGCTTTGTCGGTGGTAGGACCCAGACCTTTAATTTCTTTCCGAACATCCTTCATGGTGCTCTTAAAACTTTTAGCGGTAGCTGAAAACTTAGTGCGGAGCTCTCGAATAGTGTTGGACACGTTTTACCCTCCCTTCTGCTGTTGCTGTATTCGTTTCAATCGCTCAAAGTCCCAGTCATAGACTTTAGCTGGCCCGTATTGTTCACTTGGCTTCACTTTGTCTTTAGGCTTGATCACGTTATGAAAATCTTCACGTGCTTTCTGAAGTCTTGGCGGTTCCTTCCCTTCTGGACGTTGCGAATAAATCATTGATAGGTAATTTAGCCACATGCGATGCTGCTCTTTTTCGCTCTCTGTTTCTTCTTGCTGCAGCTCCATGTCCATAAATTTAAGAAGCTCTACTGCTTTGCCACGAACGACTTCTTCGCGCCCGCCTAAATGCTTTGAAAGTTTGAATATAAATGCTTCGCTTAAGCTTGCGCTTTCTTCGCCACCGGTTTCTCGGTCGCCTTGCGCCTGAGATTGACGAACGTCATTTTGGCCTTGGTTGCGGCTAAAGACTTTTTTGCGCGTTTCCACAATCGCTCTAGATCATTTTCATCAATGACAGCATCGTAAATATCTAGGACGTCCAGCACCTTCTGCTTTTGAAGAGTATGGGTCTCAATTCCGCTTAAGACGGAAAGGAGCTTCACCCCTTTTGCCGGCATGTGTACTGCAATCGTTTCAAATGAATTAATGAGGTTGCTGATAAAATGTTGGTCTTGAATTTCAATTACTTCGTCGTCCGCCTCAGAAGATTCTTCCAAGAATAAGTCTCTAAACAACTGTTTAAGAGATTCATCTTCTTGAACCTGAACAAAAATCTCTTTAATTACTTTCATCATTTGTTCGAATTGAAGAAGATCAATGTCTTCAATTTCATGTTGTTCTTTCTTAACGGTACCGTCTTCCTCTTTCACTTTTAACGTTACTTGTGTCGCCATTAGGCTTCCTCCTTAGATAAAAAAAGAGAGAGCTGAACCGCCCCCTCTTTTGAAAAATATATTTTTTATGCTGCCTCTTCTTCTTCATTAGGATCATTCGGTCCTACATAGAAGAAGTTACCTGGTTTGCTTGCATCCATATTGTCTCTAGGGTACATCGTGAACTCAATCGGAATGTTCCCTTGCTCGTTGGCAAAGGAACGAGTGAATTCCCCATTAGAAGCCATTTTATAGACAACAATATCCATGCTGTCGTCATCCCCCATAACACGGGGATGAATGCGGATTTTCTGAGCTTTGCTACGCATAGATGTTCCGATCTTTGCATCCATCAACCCTGTAGCATCTCCAGAACTAGAATCCGTAATTTCTTCTACATAACTCATCGCAAGTTTTAAATTTTCAATGGTTTGTTGAGCCGCTGACATGGATACCGATCCTTCATATCCGGTAATCCGTTGGTCATATACAGACTCACCAAAATCAGCTACGTTGATATCTTGAAGGATGGGAGTAAAGGTTAATTCTCCCCCTTCAAATTGAAACTCATTCTTTCCGTCAAACTTAATTTCGTCTGAACCCTCACCCACTATGATATCGGCTAAACCAAAAGGTATTTTTTCTGGATCAAGTGACATGGGTTGATTCCTCCTTTATTTCTTGAAGAGTAACATCAAAATTGATGCTGTATTCCATTAATTCATTATTCACCCCTACAGGGATAGGGTCGGATGCAGCTGCAATAAAAAAAACGTGATAGTTTTTCGTTTCAATCACGTTTCCTTGCGTATCATATAATTCAATTTTTGAAGTGAAATTGCCTTTACGATGCAATGCTTGATATACCTGTTCAGCTGCAGTTTGCGCATAGGACCAATCCGAAGAACGAATATAAACCATGTAAGAAGGAAAGCGCATTTCCGTCTCATAAGGATCGGGACGCCTTCCACCTTCATTATATACCGTTCCTGTGTAATCATCGGCTGTATAAAAATCGACGGTCCATTCAAGGTCAGGTATGGCTTCTTCTAATTCTTTTCGCAGATAATCCTGGATCATTTTTTCTCACCAAGTGTTCGATCTAAGATTCGTTCGTTCATGTTGTAATAATCATTCTCTGTTGCTTTAATGGCATTCTCCAAGAACTTCCTCCCTGGCCGATACCCTCTCCAGTCTGGCTTTCTCAGTGTTTTCCGACCACGGCCGTTCAGATAATATTTTTTAAACTTGGATCCATTCTCATATTTGTCGTGAGTGCCAGGTCGGTAAGGAGCTTCATGTCGTACTAAAGCGTGTTCCGCATTGGCTCCCCCTTCTACAGAAACACTATCCGCTTCTACTTCTGCTGGATTAAAACGAATCGTTTCTTCCAGATCACCATCATCACGATGAGCCAATGCTTTGGCCCCTTCTTCGACCAATAAGCCATATTTAGTGTACTCTTCGACCAGAATCTCTTCGAACTCTTCTTCCATCTTTTCAAACTCTTCATCAAGCTCGACAAGACCCTCCCATTCGATCTCTAACAGGTTATCGCTCTTGGCCATTTTCTCACCTTCTAATTCTGTGCAGGAGTCTTGTTCATATAGACCTTGCGAAAATAAACAATAGTGCCACCATAGTTGAGTACTTCCTCAATTCCTTCGACTGGTCCTTTAATGACTTTTCCAAAACGATTGGTCCACTCGATCGTATAATCATCTTCAATTTCAGTTTCAGGTGGAAGATCGATCACTAAAAAAGAATCATTCGCAGTAGCTTCATTGTTACGAGTCACTTTGGCGGTATACTGGACTCTAGCATCGGTAGACTTCCTTTCCGTAATCGGACGACCATGCTTGTCTTTTATCGTTTGACCTTCATCATCAACGGTTGGCACAAGTAAGGTTATGGTATCGTTCATCGGCGGTTTTGGCATTAAAATAACCTCCCGACTGCAGCACCGGTCTTTTTGGAGACTTGCTGCTTTTCAATCAAGGCAACTACTTCAGGAGAGATGTTATTTCCTTCAAAACTAAAACTCATACCAGAAAGGCCCATAGATTTCACACCATGCCTTTTAAATTTAGAGAATTCTTCGCTCTCTCCTTCGACAAGATAAATAGATTGTAACGCTACAGCTTCCGTAGAAAGGAGATCTTCATCATAGTGTCGTTTTAACATCTCCTTAGAAGTAAAAACAACTCGTTCCCGGTCTTCTTCATCTAGAGTGGTATACACATCGGTATAGTGTAATTTGTGCAAATATTCATCTACTTCCGCAAACTCCATATCATCACCTGCTTACTGTTTATCTAAAATATAGGCAATTCGTTTTTCCTCATTTGTGAGCTCTTCCAAATCACCTTCAAGGTCAGCCACTAAATCTTTTTGTTCTTCCGCTGAGAGTTTCTTTAAAGACGTTTCCGTATGTTTATTACTTCCGTCGTCACCCTCCGTATTTGAAGAAGAGCTCGGTGCGTCTTTGACTTTGTCCCCTAATCTCGCTGCCTGCTCCTCCGTTATTTCAATTTCACGCCCAGGAGAAACTACTTTTCCGTCTTTAACTAAATAATTGTTCGCTATAAATGTTGGCATAATCATGTCCTCCCTATAATTTTTCTTTTAAAAAAGCAAAGCCTAGCAGGACTTTGCTTTAAGAGACATCTAATATAACAATAGACTGTGGTTTTGCAAGGGCTGGAAAGACGGTCTCACCAATAAAGACTGCCTGGCTTGGCGGATTGCTATCTTTGATTTCAGTCACTGAGTAAATACCGGATTGATAGTCTTTCTCTACTGTAGGTCCCAGATACGTTCTCCCTAAGTTTTCTCCAAGAAGCACCACTTTGTCGTCTTCAAGCAACTGTACTTCCCCATCCCCATAAAGATCCACCACATCATCGTTAATAGCATATGGCGGCAATCCTAAGGCACTAAATACGTTTTGAATATCATTCTTAGTAAGAAGGCGTTGGCCATTTTCGGTTCCATAGACTTGTACACGAATTTGTTCATTTTGTAGAAGATTAGCTTCCGTCGTACTTGTCATATGCATCACCACAGGCTTGCGGTTTTTATTCGCCTTCTTATATTGCTTAACCGCTGCTTGAATATCGGATAGGGGCGTGGATGATGAATCACTCCAGGCTGTTGTAACAGTCAATTTATTTTCAGATGGGATGTTGTAATCCACTTCTATGTGAATGTCGTTCTCATCATCATCATACTTCAACTGTCCCTTATAAACAGCTTGCGCACGCATGTATTCTTCGATGTCATAAACCCCTTGGATCAAATCATCTGTCGTGTCATAAACGTAATCAACAGCCTGCGCTTTTTCTTCTTCATCACGTGGACGGTTAAAGCGAAGCAGCTCTTCTTCATCTAACCGGGTTCCGTGTTGAACTTTGGCCACTGTTCCGAACGCTTTCTCCAGTTGCTTTTTATCACGTAATGGAGCTGAAGCATTAAATCCAGTAATGGATGCGGCCTGGCCGTATTTCCCATTAATCACTCCATACGAGAAATTAATGTCTTTTGTATTTTTATTAGGAAGGATAGATCGTAATAAATAGTCCTTCGCTCGAGGGACATTTTCCACATATCCCTGGAATTCTTCTCCCTGAAATTCTTTTAAATGCAATGGCATAGCTTTGTTCCTCCTTCATTAGATCCATTAAATATCAAAAACAATACGGCCTTTCGTAGCCTCTTTAAACTTGCTGTTCACGTTCGTGCAGCGTGATTCGACTGGATGGCCTGCAGCTAACAAACCGACAATAGGGTTTTGGCCAGAGCGTACTTTTACATCATGCATTGTTAGACCGGCACTCTTAGCATCTGCAGAGGTTCCTGTATCTGCGTCAGTATCCCATGGTTTAAAAAGACCACTATCTTCATCTAGAAAAACAGCGGTCCCCGCTTTTACAAACTCTCCATCTGGAAATTCAGCAGCATCTAACGTAGCTCCGGCTGTTTTCACTTCCATTCCTTGCGTGTTACGTAAAAACTCTTTCTGACCTACGATTTGTTCTGTACGAGGTTGTAAATTCATTATTCAGCGTCCTCCTTCTTATGACGGTTTTTGGCTCGTTCAGCCCCTTTGGCAAACCGGTCTTCCTTTTTCGTTTTCTTATTATTTTTCTGACGAGAGCCCGGACGGTAGGCGGTTTTCCTCTTACGTATAAGCTCGTCCTCTTCCTCGTCTTCCTCATCATCTTGTTCTCCAAGATACTCAGGGAACTCTTCTTCTAATTCTTCATATAATTCGTCAAGGTTTTCTGGATCCCCCTCATCATCCAGTTCAATATCATCCACGTTGATCAGACGAGACAATAATTTTGGATTGACTTGGTTATCGACCGCAAACTCCTTGACCATGGCGTTCTTTTCTCTACGTTCCGCACGTAGGAGGCGCTTTTCTTTTTCCTTATTCTCATTACGAAGGGTTTCTAACTCTTCTTCTTCGTCGTCTTCCTCGTCCTGCTTTTCTTTCTTTTTGCCTGCCTGTTCTTTGAGTCGGCGATACTCCTCCGGATCCACATCTTTATATTTCTTCATGCGCTTCCCAAGTTGTTCTTTCATCTTCTTCTGATATTGCCTTTTGAAGCGTTTGTCCTTTAGTAACTCATCTATATCAGGTTCATCGTCCGCATCATCCTCATCAGAATCATCATCGCTGCCCTCGTCGTCTACGTCGTCACCTGAATCATCGTCGGGATCGTCTTCCTCTTTTTCTCTCGCAAAGAATTGTAAGTCTAGCTTTAGAGGCTTATACTTTCTCTCTTCCATCGGCGCTGAAAGGGGGCGCATGATACTTTCAATTAATAAAATTAACCAAACATAAATAGCTTTGAACATCTCGTTCTCCTTTCCTCTGCGTTTTGGTAGCAGGAACCTTAACTCATGCAGTTTAACGCCGCCATGCATGGTTATGGGCATAATAAAAACGCCTACGATAAGGCGCTTGCTTGTTGAGCTATACTTTTGTATTGATGCTGCAATTCTTGAAATTTAGGAGAGTTCTGTCGCTTCATTCTCCTGAAGGCCCCTAATGTTTTTGGAGCTTCAGCACCAAGAGCCATTTGGTACCTGGCAAATTGCTTTTTCTCCTCGTTCGCTTTTCTACGAATATTCTGCTCCTTGTCGTAGGCTTTTTTTTGAGCAGGAGTTCGAGTATCTTTTTCAGGGTTAAAGTTTGCCCACTTCTCTTTGACCGCTTGAACTTCTTCATCAGATTTGTAATCAATGACGTAGGGTCTTGCACTATCCTCGCAATTGGGATGATAAGGTGGAAGTGGAACATCATCCGTGGAAGGAAAGCCTTCGTGGTCCCCAGTCAAACTAACGACCATCCCCTGATACTTTTTACAGATATGACATGTGGGTGTGGTTCCTTGGATAATGACTAAACCCACATCGTTTTCTTGATACCGATTGGTAGATCCTTTAACGGACGCCTGCCTCATCTTTGTTTTAGTGATAGTGCTTGCATAGAAATCTAACGGCAACTTTTTGCCATCTACCGTTGTAAAAGACGTTAAACCATTTTTGGAGAAGGAATCCATAACTTTCTTAGATAGCACTTTGTTATGATTACCACGAATGAGTCCTTCAGCAATATCAGCTTTTACAGAATTTAGAGCGTCGTTTATCGATACTTTAGAATTATTTTTAGCAGTACGTAGAGCCGCTTTGAAATCCAGCAGCGTTTCTTCTACCACCTCTTCCAAAGCTTCCATATGGATGGGGCGTTGAAAAGCTTTGGCCACCTGACCTTCAGAAGTCAGTGCAAGTGTTTTCTCCACTTCAATCCCCGATTCATTAAGCCATTCCGTAGCTTCATCTACTCCACCAAAATAATTGAGAATTGCTAATTCCGGAATTATCTCCTCGAGTTCAACACCGAATTGGTCTAAGATTGAACCAATCTGTTCAATTAAGGCTTGAGCTTTATCCTCTTTTTCTAACTCCTCGGCTTCGGCTACTTTTTGAATAATATCCTGGACCACATTTGAAATGTACTTTAAGAGCTCGTCGTTATTCATTAGCAGGCTCCTCTACTGGATCTCCGTTACCATCCCGATTATCCATAAAGTTCATAAGATTACTTCTGCCACCAACTAGGGAGCTCGTATCATCACTTTGCTGTTCTTCTTCAATACGGGTTACTTCTTCCTGGATCCACTCGTCAGAAGCGTGGGGATTGTTCCGCCTAACTGTAGTTTCTAATGATTGAGTGCCATCTACGTACCCTTTGTTATTTTCTTCAATGAGCTCTTTACGACTGATCGGAATCATGGACTTAATAGAGATCTCCGGCTCTTCCACAAGAATGGAAGGATCCTCATCATGAGCCAACCATAAACAGTTCTCAAATAACTGCTGCAGGAAGTAAATATATTCTCCTTGAATCTGTTCGGCTTTTACAATGGAGATGAATAAATCATAAAACTTGGCCACTCCGGTTTGTGCGGCTCCGCTTCCTTCATCCATGTAGAAATCAACGGCTTTTTCTGAGGTCTTCGTTTCCACAAACATCATCTTCATGAGGTCTTTCACCCACTGGATATCCCCGATCCTTGTAATGTCTATCTGAATCACTTCCATAGCCTTGCCGTTATCGTCGAGAGTGGTTATTTCTAAATCTCGATGATCAATTTTATTTTCGTCTCCATAACGCTGATGCGCCCGGTCCTGAAGGGCTTGAAAGATTTCTTTAGATACTGCTAATCGCGGTTTCCCGTTACGTTCAAAGGTGATAGCATTTCGAGTCAGGGTCCAGTTAATCTCATCTTGTTTAGCCTCCTGACCCTTTAAGCAAGATACACCTAAAGGATGATTAAATGTTTTCTCATTTGGCCAGTACACAATAAAAGGACGAGTCCGGCCCTTGTAGAAAGTCTCGAGTTCATTCAAACCTAAGAGCGTTTTGGATTGAGCCTCGTCTACTTTTTCTGTTCGGCTGCCTCCCACAATCCGGTATAGACTATGGGTACCTCGAAGCCCTTCCTTCTCCACTCTCTCTCGATAGACGTGAAGGTAATCCTTCTCATCAAATTCACGTTGATAGGCTAAGTCCGCTCCAAGTCCATCTTCATGGGGATAGTAAACATCACGCTGCTTAAAATCAATGCGCAACCCTCTTTCATCATTCCACGGCACCCCCACCAATCCACCATCAACTTGCTGCTGAACAACATTGCTCCAATGTTCGAATTCAAGCATGGTGTTCTTCTCTACCTGCTCAATGATTTTCTGTTGAGGGTCTTCTATAGTTTCATTTTCAGGCGCATCCAGTTGCTCATCGGTTTTCTTACCGGCTGGTTCCTCTGACTTACGACTCGAAGTAATCCGTCCGATCGACCGAGTCACCAACATCGCCGGAATTTCAGGGATAAGCTTTGAGATATTCGCTACTATATAAGGGGTTTGAACGTTTTGAGCTTTCAATGCCCCTTCTAAGATGTTATCTACAATTTCTCCTTTATCAATCAGGTCCTTGGCTCTCGAAAAAATAGTGGAATGCTTCCCTTCATAGAGATCCCGGTAATAAAACACTTTATCGTGTGATTTTTCTATCACGGACTTATCCCACTTCGTCCAGTTAATTGTCATGTCATCACCTGCCTTTTAAACAAATTAAAAACACCTATTCGGTGTCGTAATAGATTGAAATATTCACTTTGCCGTTCGTGTCTAACTCTAACTATTTCACGCCGTTATTCTCTTCTTTGGTAAAGTGTCCATTAAGGAAGTTACTAAATTCGCCTGCTGCCTTCTCAGCTTCTTCTAATGTCCTGAACTCATGAAGGTTAATCTCCAGTTCTGCTCCTAATTTCAATGCTTTTTTTACTGCTTCAATCATATCCATGGGGACACCCCTTTCACTATTCAATAGATGCTTAACCTCTTCATGCACAGAAGGTAACCGTTTCCCTGTTCCTCATTACCACGCGTTGGATCCACTAATTCCAGCTTTCGGTGCAAAAAGGATGGTTTGTACAAAATAACGATCACTATCAAGACAATGATCAAATTGCTTAATCGGCTTATCCTCTCCACGCTCCGATGCTTTCTTATCCCAAGTATAGGAAGAAAACTCTCTAAATGTTTCTTTGCAGCAGTCGTTGTACAAAATCATCATTTCACTTAAAGCGGTTTGAAAATTACGTATGCCATCCAGGACCGCATTATCAGCTTTAATGACATAAAAGCGATCTTTCTCTAACTGAGCAATTAAACTAGCAGCAGATGGATCTACAATGACCGCTTTAACCCGAATGCCTTTAGTGAATTGTTTTAAATCCTTACTGTACTCAACATCTGTTTTTTGTTTTCCAGCATTCCTTCCATCATGAAAGTATTCCTTCACCTTGTACCATGTTTTCTGATACTTCCCCCACAATCCAAACGTTGTGGGATTCTGGGTACCATAGTCTATAGAAACATAAAAATCAGTGTATTTACGATCAATGCTATCAACTATATGCCCCGACCCTTTTTCATTGCTGAACATGTCATAAATAATACCTTCAGCCAGGACCCACAAACCTAAAATAAATCGTTTGTAGAAAACTCCTGTAAACATCCTTTTATAACGATTGATTACTCTTGCAGATAGAGAAGGATTATCATCCATCGTGAAATGTAATCGAATTAAATTTTTTGTTTTCAAATCATCAATGTATTTCTCTTTAAACCAATGATAAGGACTTGCCGGATTACAGTTATACCAATACTTTGACCCATCGACAGAACAACGAGCTTCGGCTTGGCTAACAAACGACTCAGGCATTAAAGCTACTTCATCAAAGAACATGCCGGCGAGAGTAATCCCTTGAATCAAGTCTTGTGAGCTTTCATCCTTCCCACCAAATATATAAAAATAATTCGTATGGCCTCTGTGGGAAACGGTTAGATAGTTATCAGCTCGGTGGTCTTTTACTCGATATCCCCTGGATTTTAACATCCTTTTTAAGGGAGTAATCACGTTTCTTCTTAGGGCCCCGATAGTCTTTCCTGACAAACCAAGATTCTCTTCATGAAAAGTATCCATGCCCCACATCACATAGGAGAGAGACATAACAACCGTTTTACCAGCTCGCACAGAACCATCACATATAATACCGTCTTTATCTTGGACCGGCGATTTGGGATGCCACCAGGTTAAGATCATTTTTTGTTTTTTTGAAAAGGGCTTGAATCTAAATAACGCGGGTTTAAGTTTCTTCGGTGCCTCCATCGTCTCTATCATCTTTCCACACCTCCACCGCATCACCTAACGCTTCAATAAACCCATCGTCCTCATAGTCACCTTCGTCGATATTTGCTTTAGATTTTTCCAGATATAGTTTCTCTTGGTCCATAAATTTCTTGTGTTCAAAGCCATATTCAATATCATGCTTCAGTTTTATCGCTTTGACTTTCTGGTTCTGAACTCGAGTTAGGGCGTCTTCTACTTTTAAAACATCATCAATTTTCCGGTACTCTCGTTCTTCTACTTGCTTTGTAACTAACTCATCTTTTTTCCTAGTGACGATTTTCATCTTACCTGTTTTCTCGTCATGTACTTCAATAGGGTCTTTTACGGACTGTAGTTGCTGGAGTACCTTTTTCTCTTTTTGAGTCAGCCCTTCCATCACTTCCGAGATTCGCTTCAACATTCGCCGCTCTCGAATAGAGAGAACTTTTATATTTTCTTCGATCTGCATCAAAGGCGTTGTATCAATAGAATAAAAAAGAGAACGTTCCTCATCGGTTAGGACGTCCTCGTAGATTGATTCATATTCACCGGTAGTAACCGCGTTCCTGTTGCCAGGCGGGGCGGCCCCTCCCTTATTTCCGATAGCATTTTGATTTCCTTTTGGAGCACCGTGTCGTTTAGGAGCGCTCCTTTTCGATTTAAGAGCGCTCCTTTTGTTTTCGTTATCCCATTTGTCTGTGGCTTTCCATTTTCGAATGGTGCTGCTGGAGACTTTATATTTCTCAGCCAGGTCGACTAACTTTATCTCACCCTTGCTTTTTAACCAGTCCTTCTTTGCTTTATCTCGTCTTGGATCGCGTGGCCGCGGCATTACATCATCCCCCACCCCCAGGCAAGAATTACGTTTGTGTTTGTTTTCTATTCTTCATCTTTCTTTAAGGCAATGTCGAGTTCAATCAACTTCTTCAAATCATCCACGGAATCAATTTTAATGTGGCCACCTTGAAAGTCTTTGACCCACCTTGTGATACCTGCATTCACGATTTTCTTATACTTGTCTTTCGCTTCTTCGATATCTTCAATTTGGTCGATATCATATTGCATCATTAGCTCTTCTTTTTCATCAATCGAACTTTTGTTCGTATTTTTCATTGCCAAGCACCTATCCTTCACATAAAATGAAAGAGAGAACGTGATTAATAGATACAGTGGCCACTGCCTGGTTCACGTTCTCGACCAAGGTTTTGCTTGGTTGTTCTGAGGGGGTGTTAACAGCACCCTCTCTTTTATTTTACTCTTTACGATGCAGCAGTTCAGGTTTTATCCCTGTTGCTTCTTCATAGCGAATTTTAATCGCGTCACAAAAATATGGATCCAACTCGAGTAAGCCGCAATCTCGATCCAACTGATCACTGGCTAACAAAGTGGATCCACTTCCTCCAAAGAAATCAACAATAAAATCATTCTTCTTACTACTATTCTTTAATGGAATCGCAATCAAGTCCAGGGGCTTTTGGGTGGGATGCACGTATTTCGTCACATCCCCCCGAGAGATTTCCCAAACCGTATCCGGCTCTGGTTCTTCTACAGGTAGTCCTGCTTTCCACACGGTGGTTTGTTTTCGATCCCCATACCAATATGGTGAATTCCCTTTTTTAAAGGCATAAAAAATAGGCTCATGCTTAAAGCGATACTGAGCCCATCCAAAGGTCGGTGCATTCTTCACCCAAATGCATTGCGTGCGCACCTCGATATTTGATTTGTTCATAGCATCCTCGAACTCCCGCTGATAGGAGGAAGGATGAAATACATAAATCGCAGCTTTATCTTCCATAATGCTTTCATACTCTTTAAAGACTGAGTACAGGAAACCTTCAAATAAACCATCGTCCATGTCATCATTCATAATGGAACCATGGCCGGTTTCATTTAAGTTTTTAGCATCACTTTTTACCGCGACATTATATGGAGGATCCGTTACGATTAGATGCGCTTTTCGATCGCCCACTAACTTTAATATATCTTCCCTTTTAGTTGCATCTCCACAAACAAGAGTGTGCCGGCCTAACTTCCATACATCACCGTACTGAGTCTCTGATTCATATTCTTTTAACTCTTCGACTTTGCTATCAAAATCGAAACCATCGTCTTCTACTTCGGTGTCTTCTGTATCTTGGGGTACAGCAGATAATATCTCGTCTAATTCTTCGCCATTGAACCCCGTAAGCTCCACATCTACCTCTGCTGCATTTAATTCACTTAACAACAGCTGCAGCTTTTCATCATCCCAGCCGCCTTCAATTTTGTTTAGAGCAATATTAAGTGTTTTCTCTTTCTCCAATGGAAGGTTCACCACGGATACTTGAAGCTTGTTCGGTTGATCTTCCATCAGAATTTTAAACCTCTGGTGACCACCAACTAAATTTCCTGTGTTTTCATTCCAGATAAGTGGATCTATATATCCAAATTCCTCGATCGACCGTTTTAGTTTCTGATATTCTTCATCTACTTTAGATAAATTAATTCGAGGATTATACTCGCTAGGGTTAATTTTGTTTATATTTATTTCTTTTATTTGCAAATCACTATTCCTCCTATTAAAAATGCTCCCGATATAATCACCAGGAGCAAAAAAACTATTTTTTATTTAATTGGTTTTCTAACACACTTGTACAAACTGAATATTTTTTCATATTAGCTGACTTAGAAACTGTGTAAAATGTTATTAGTGTAAATATTATACCCATAAATGAGAAGGTGAACGTTAAGAAATCCTTATTTGTCTCAGAGTCGAATCCTTCCACTAATCCAAAAAAGTTTTGCAAAGTTGCAATTAAAATACTTATGGTGGTAGTAGCGAAAAATGAAATAAACATAACGTCAAATGCAATCGAGGCTCTATTTGCCTCTAATAAGGTTTGATAAAAGTTCTTCAGTTTTCTAAGTTGTATGTTATTCAGTTTTTGTTTTCTAACCAATTCATTTAAATACGAGTAGTAACTTGACTGTAATGGTAATAATAAGAAAAGAATAACCCGCTCTTTCTTTAGAAAATATTGATTTAAACTAGGTTCTTTTATTTGTTTCAACTTACGTCTCATAATTAGATAAACAATATTGCTAGCCAAAAAAACCAACAAACCCATTAAGTAGATTATAATCGGCACATAAATTAAGTTATTCAACCTAATCTCTCCTTTTATCAATTACATCGGCTAGAGGAGTTTAGATTGTAGTTATTTTATTTGAATGGATTATCTTCGGTAGTAGGGGTAAACTCTTTAGAGTCTAACCTGTCATTTTTGATTTCCATATGATCTACCTTAACACCATATATTTCACCCGCTAAATCCTTCTTAAACGGAGTATGAACCACTAATTCAACTTGATACCAATCAGAATCCCCTAAGGCAAAAAATTCTCCTTCTATAGGTAACCTTTCAAACTCATAACGTAAATTTTCCCAATTTGCCTTTTTAGCATCATGGATGTGTAAAAATACTTTTGCCATATTAACATCTCCCTTCACCAACTTTTTCGCCAAAAACAGACATTTTCCTGCTAATAAAAAGTAATTCTTGTCCAAGCTACAGCTCCTATTAACATCGCTGCTGTCATTAAGAAATCTTTAACCTTACTAGGTAAGGGGATGAAGCTAAGTAATAATCTGGCTATAATAGCTGCACCTACTATAAACCCGGTTAAAAATACCATTTGTAACGCTAGTTCATTAATAGCTGAATTCGAAACACCAAAATCGACATCCAATTTATTCACCTCCACTTAATTTATCGGAGGAATTTCGTGATTCATAATAAAAAGACACTCGAAAGAGTGCCCCTATTTAAATAATGATTTAATAAAATTATGCCAGAACTATTTTACCGCTCCTTCCCTCCCATTCTATACGTCGTATTCTTTTTTCTACTTCACCCGCCCCCTCCGTTAGTATTCGAGTTGTTTGGGAAATAGAAAAAGCACCCTATTTGGGATGCTTTAATTGCCTTGTATTTGTTTTTCTATTTGTGAAGTGGGAAAGAACTCCCCTCCAGATTCATTACTTTCAGCTTGATCTCTACTAAAACTTGCTTCACCAATATCTACATACTCTATCGTCAAAACATCCCATCCATCAAATTGCAATAAATGATCAGAAGATTGGGAATATCTGGTCATTGCACTATCATCAGTAGATAATAGGTCATCCTCAGCCAGCCTTATAACTGCGTTGATTTCTCCATTTTCAAACGTTATATCTTCCAAAGTATCTTCTTCACTCATTCCACCATACTCTATTTCTGACTTTACTTGATCAGATGAAGTTACTTCTTGACTTTCTTCTTTAGACTCTTCTTCATCAGCTTGTACCTCTTCTTCTGAAGTGGTATCTTCATTTTCAGACTGAGTATCTTCTTCATCAGTACCGCAACCCACTAACACTACTAAAACACTAAGTATTACAAATAAGAATTTCCCCAAAACAATTACCCCCTATATGTTTTCCATATAGGATTTTATCACTAGTTGGTTTGTTTTTCCATTAAAATTTTCATCGCCTGGTAATGGACACTCGTAAGAGTGCTTAAACGAAGGAGACTTTTCCTCGCCTGTCCTTCCTTCCATTCTACACGGTTGATTTTTCTAATAACAAATCGCTCACAAACTGGCACTTCTGTCCTTCTTGGCATAATTGGCAGATTTGGTACAACATTTCATTCTTCATCTCTCCAACTTTACTTCGACTCATTCTTAAATGGTCCGCAATCGATCGGTAACTCATACCGTCCATCATACAATCAATAATGATAAGGAGTTGATCATTCTCCAGAGTATCTGCAATTAGCTCGACCGCATACACATGCTGCCGATAGTCTTCCCACCGTCTATATAAACGTTCCTCACGCATGTCCATTTCCTCGAGTTCTTTTTTACTCTTAAGAGGCGATCCTTTTGGAAGAGTAGCTTCTATACTATATTCAATAGCGCCTAATCCCCTCATAGGAATTGAGCTACCAAACAAGATATTTTCCAACCTAGAGACTTCTTTGCTCTTCCAATGATATTCATATATAAGGTTCTCAATCTGTTTCTCATTCATCTTTGAACCTCGCCCCTTCCATCAAGCTATTCATGTAGTTGCTACGCTTACCAGGCTGCTTAACACCGGTTTGTTTGTTCCTTCTATACTGTGATACTTTCCACTTAATCACGAATTTCTGTTGCCTCATTTCTTCACCCACTTCCAAATAAGGAAAAGTGGCCAGAACATTGCCAATAGTATTAGAAAGAACATATAAACTGTTTCTTCTTCAACGTCTTGCTCGGGATCTTCCTCGAGAAAGCAAAATATAAGCCCGATCAACAAATATATGAATATTAAAAAATGATCACTCCTTTAAAGAAAAAAGGACACAAACCAAGAGCGTTTTGCTCTCGATCTGTGTCCTCCAGTTAGCTGGTAGAACTAAATTATTCATCTGTTACTTTAGTATATATCATTAAAAATAACCTTCTCGTATCCCATATAACTATAACATTATTGATTAGTGAACAAACAAGGAATATATGTACATAAAAAAACAGTTGGGTGTAACTTGCTAATAACAATAAGAAATTAAGTAAAACAAACGCACAAAACTCATTAAGGTATCTAATAACTTGCCGTTTCATATTAATGTCATGCACATCTACAACACTAACACCTGCTGCAATCAATGCACCTAACCCGATAGAGAAAGTTATATTAAATGTTGCGACGTCCCTACTATACTGACTTACATTATTATCATTCACTATAACATTTAAGTAAAAAATCAAAATGAAAAAGTTAGTTGAAACAAACAACAGAATGTTAAATAATTTACTCTTGTTCTTTTTATACCATGAAAGAAAACTTTTACTCTTAATAGAAGTTCATTGAATTACATTTAGTTTCAAAGGAATCGCCCCTTTCTAATAAAGTTGTATAGCTATATATAAGCTGACTAACCCACCACAAATAATAAAAGGAATAGTTAATACTCTAACTACTTCCCTAATCAATCCCTTCGGTGAAAAAGCAATTATAATTGCTGATAGGATTCCACATACAATAAATGCGATCATCATAATAATGATTGGGTTAGCCACTTCCCACAGGGAACTCCATTCAATAATATCCATATTATCCCTCCCTGTATTTTATCGGATAATTTACTCCGAGTTTTAGACTACAAGTGAAAGTAAAAAGGACCCAAACCAAGAGCTTTGCTCTCAATTTGTGCCCACCTGTAAGCTGGTAAAACTAATTAAGTGACCTTAGAATGAAAAATCTTAAAAAGGCTTCGGGTACTCCAAATAACTATAATATTAGCAATTAACGCGGCTATTAAAGTTATATGTATAAAATAATCAATATAAGTATAACTAGCTAAGATCACTAATAAATTTAACAAGGAAAAACCAACAAATTCGTTTAAGTATGTTATTACCTGTGCTCTTACTTCCTCCAACTTAGTGTTGTCGAGGAGACTTCCCGCTGCTATGATTAGAGCACCTAATCCAATTGAAAACGTAATATTAAATAAGGCTATGTTCCTCGCATATTCTGATGCTTCAACTTTACCTACAAATACTGCTACACTATATAGCATTACTATACACAGTGAAGTAATAGTAAAGAGAGCAATACCAAATAATTTAGCTTTAATCTTATTAAACCAATCAAAAATCCTTTCCATCTTACTACCCTCCAAACTTGATTGCTTATAAATCTTATTTCGGTAAAAAAATAGAATTTTCAAGTAAAAAGGACACAATCAATGAGCAGTGACACCCGATCTGTGTGTTCTTTACTAATTATTAATCTTTAATATTATAGTCATTTTTAATCCTATCCCAAGTTTCTATACAACCTTCTACGTAGTCTTTAAAATCTTCTGGTTTATGAAATTGTTTAAATTCACTTTGAACTTTCGAAACAGCTTTTAAAGTTAACATGTCGTTAGCGGTAAGTAATGCTCCATAAAAAATTCTCATTCTATCTATTTCATCCGTCCTAATAAGTTTATGATCTAATAAAATATCGCCCAATATATTAAGCAATTTATTGTTTTCATCTCTTAATTTAAATAGTTGGTCTTTAGGTTTTTGGTGTTTTTTACCTTCTTCTAGATTATTTATCAATTTATTAATTCTTTTCCTGCTAAGTACTAATTCCCTTTTCAAAGGCTTTCTTTCTTCCTCGACTCTTCTTAACACTTCGTTCTCCCTTTTCTTTTTTTCTACAATTAGAGTTACACTAACCGGTATAATAATAGCGATAAATGTTAACAATGCCGTTAACCAATCTGCAGGAGTAACACAACTCCAAAAACCCTCACATGATTTTATTTCTATTGGATCCCTGATTATCACTTCACTTGTATATTTCAAAACTCTTCCCCCCTCATCAAACCTCTTCATTTTCTACAGTTATAGAGCTTAAAACAATAGGCGATTTTTCTTGTAATAGTTTCCATTAAAACTAATTTACTAATTATATATAACACCCTCACTACATTATACCTAATTTTGTAAAAATTCTGTCAAATTATTAACATAAATTGGAGGATATGTTACCCTTCAATCACAACAATGTTTAAGAGAACTCACATCTTTTATTAATTAGAAAGGGGTATTTTTATGAAAAAAATTGTTACAGCTATAATGTTTAGTCTATTATTAGCTGTAGGTATCACTTCTTCTGCAAGCGCTGAAGAAACTGCACCTGAACAGAATGATCAGACAGCTGGTACTATGGCCGTTCCTGCTCCTGATCCTGGATCAAGTTATATGTATATGGGAAAACAGGAAGGGCATAGTTGGACCCATAAAATTTCTTCAAGTTCTTTTGCAATTGCCTTTGGTTCTTCGGAAAAGCTGATCTCTCAGGTATTTGGTATAGGAGGATCTGTCTGGAGTTGGATAAATAGTGGATATGAACCAACTTCATATGCCAAAATTTATTCTAAAGTAGAAGAACACAACGCGTTTTCAGCTTCATTAAAAACTAAGTATCTATGGTTTGAAGATAGTCAATTTAATACTTATCAAGAGACTACAGAAAGAATTGAGAAAGCTTCATGTAGTCAATATAATGCATACTGTTGGAAAGACTAAAAGGTAGGTTAGTTTAATGGACCAAAAACAAATTCAAAAAAAAGAAAAAATTAATGTTATATTTCTTGTAATCTTCTTAATAATTCCACTAATTTTTAACATATCCATAGTTTTTGGTTTGTTCTGTTATTCAGTGTACTTACTAATAAGTTACTTTGTTTTTTACAAAAATAGACGACTTATAGATATTATTGTCTATAGTATCTTAATGATTGTTCTCTTAATATTGTTTATAAATGGAGTTTAAGAGGCCAAGTTGTCTGGTCTCTTAAAACTCCTCCCCCTCATCAAACTTAACCCTCTTCACCTTCCCCTGGTGTGTAATCACCTTCGTCTCCCCATGCTCAGGTAAAGTGGTTATTTTTGCCTTTCCGTTACAATATACGACACAGAAAGGGGAGTTTCCTTCTGGCAAATCCATTTCTAAGCTAAGTTTACCATTATCTATTTCTGTCTGAACGTGATTCAATCGCATTGAGCAGGCCCCCATGTTATAATGAATTTATCGAATTTTGTCGAGAGCTTAGCTCTTGGCTTTTTTTATATTGTTAGAAAGGAACATGATATGCGAACTGCACTTATTATTGACGACTCTTCCTTTATGAGAAACTGGTTAAAATCCATACTCGAGTCCCATTCATTTAAAGTGATAGCTGAATCTAATAATGGAATTGATGGAATTAGAAAGTATTCTGAACATCTACCAGACATTGTCCTCTTAGATGTTGTTATGCCTAAAATGAACGACACAAGTGCATTAGAACAGCTCTTACTACGCCACCCTGAAGCTAAAGTAATCATCTGCTCCTCATTGGCGGATAAACAATTGATAGATCAGTGTGCGCGATTGGGAGCTTTTGATTTTGTCCAAAAGCCTAATCTTAATAGGATTTCAGACATATTAGCGAAAATCCATAATCCTTAAAACTTAACTTAATGAATAATACATTTATGGTAATTACATAATAATTATTGGAACATGCCAGCTATTATTTTATTTTTGTTGCTACGACTGCTGGCCGGTTCCACCCTTCAATCACCGGGGATCTTCCCCGGTTTTTTTTATTTTTGGGCATTCGCCTTTCCAATTCTAGGTATACACACATAACTTACCGTATCGAACAGCTAAGGTGGTGAGCTTATGAGTAACGATTGCGGACACGGCGGTTATGGCGGCTACGGTGGTGACGGTTTTAAAGGTCGCAGTTTTGCTTTAATTGTTGTGCTGTTCATACTTTTGATTATCGTTGGCGCTGCATTTTGCTAAATTATTAGGTAAACCCATATCTGCCTATAAATCATCACCCGAGAGCCGAGGAATCACTCCCCTTGGCTCTATGTTTATTTTCTTGGCAAGTCGGACTCTTTTTCCATTTATCATTTAAATATTTTAGTCTACCTCGAGCCCTTGCTCCTCACATTCCCGCTTCCACTCACTCATATGATTCATATACACGCTTCGAGACATGTTAATCATTCGAGCAATCCTCTCATGTGTAAACCCCACAAAGCGTAGAAAGAGGATATCTCGATGGGTCATATGTTCCCCCTTGCTAGTTACTTGGTCGATTCTTTGTTTCGTATCACTCATCTTTGAACTCCTCCTCACATTCATCGCAAAATCGAGGATGACCTGGTTCCTCATCATATATCGGAGCAAGGCAATGTTGACATATTTCCCCGCACCTAATGGCGTGCTTTATTTCACTCATGCTTACACCGTCCCTTCCCCTACTCCCTCGGGTCTGAATTCATTGTTCGGATGAATGCTCAACGTAATGGTTACTTGGTCTTCACGATGCTCAATCAGTTGATCTCTAGCCTTAAACCAGGAGCAACCTTCGTAGTCCTGAATAGCTCGTACATAATTCGACCACCGTTCCTTTATTTTTTTAAAGGCTTTGCTATTTGGTCCGGTCTTACACTCCAGGGGAGAGATTACGTCTTCAGGGATGATAGCTTTCACCACCAAATAACCATTTTGATCACTCTCTTGCTTTGCTTCAGTATCCTCCAAGCTCATAACATCGAAAATGGATAGTTGTTCGTAATCTTCGCTTTCATATTTAGTCTCAGAAGTGGCCATTCTTGGATTAGGTTCTTGACACTCCATAAGTTCAAATCGCCCAGCTTGAAAGCAACCGAAATGTGATCCACCCCTATCAAACCTTGAGACATAATAAGCCGATCCACCACTAGGAAATACAAAGTATTCGTTACCCTGGACAAGCTCTGCACTCCCTGCAGCATCTAAACAGATGGCTTTCATGCTGCACCTTCACGAATTAGCTTTTCTAACAAGGGCAAGTAATCAAGAGGTACACCGTTCCCTGAAGCAACTTCGCCGGCCGCATAGTAATTAAAGTCATCAAAAGGGATCGATTTACGACCTCCGAGCTTTGCATGTTCCGTGTAATGCTGCACAACTGAGAAAGGAACTAAATAAACTTGATTCATTTTGCGGAATTCAATTAAGAAAAAGCATAATGCTCCTGCTCGATCTGCCTGGTATAGGTAATCCATCTGGTGTTGGTGAATGTTATTTAAAGGGAACCGCCTTTCTCCTGTCGACTTTGCTTCAAAACAAATGGCTCGGCCTTTAAATACACCGTCGTAATCGACCGTCGATTTAGATTCGTAAAATCCGCTTAAGACTTTCGTACCTTTGGATTTCATGACTTTAACTGGCGTGGGCCGCTTATTAATAACAGCCAGCCCCTTACGTAAATACGTATCATTGGTGAGGTTGATTATGTTTTCTAACCCCATGCCTCGCTTACCTTGATTCATTGTTACGCCTCCACTCTTTCGCGATTTCTGTGGTTACTGAGATATAGGTGTGCTCCAAGGTGTACAGACTTACATCATCAATCGACCGGCCATCAATCGTTTGATTTGTATTCATGCGTCGAAGAGCATTCCTTAAAAACAACTTCCGTTCTTCCACTTGCTGGGCTTGGAATACATCTTTTGATAGATTCATAGAATCACCACCTAGGAGCCTACAGCTTTAAGTTTAGACTTTGACTTTAAGACTTCAAGCCCAGTAGCTGAGTTATTTTCAATTCGCTCTAGATCTCTTTCTGTTAATCCGTAATGACCTAGATCAGATTGATTCTGTATTTCGTCGAGCGATTTTTTTGTCTTAACCCACAAGTAAAGAGTTTGAGCATCTTTTTCGATTTTGGATTTTTGATTATTAGCCGGACTTGACTGTTTTTGCTCATCTTGCTTGTTAAACCACTCTGGAACCACTTCAGAGGATTTACTTCCTGCAAAGCCGCGTTGCTGCTTATTTTTAAACTCCACTTCTTCAGCCTGAGCCTGTTCAAGTGTCTGAATGTTTTTATTTGCCCAAGATTGCAAAATGCTTTTCGCATAACCCCAGCTCGGTTTATTTCGATCAAGGGCACGCTTCATCGCCTCGGTTACCATATCGTCACCAAGGTCTTGAATCCATGCCATTATTTCCTCTGAGGTTTGAGGTCGTAGCATGCCAAAATTATTTTGATAGAATCGAATCGCATCAGTAGAAGTTGCCGGCTCTTTTTTCTTTTCTTCATCTTCTTTACTCTTCTTTTCTTTACTTTCATTTACTTTACTTTTCTTTTCTTTATTAGGCATTGCGTCTGCATTGCGTTCGCTATGCGGTTGCATATCTTTAGCATTGCTCTTTTTATCTTCGCTTGATTTTCCGCTTGAATCGCCGTCCTGGCGGGCCTTCTTCTTCCACCTTGCCTGTGCTGCTTTCTTCGCTTTTTCTGATTTTGTATCCTTTACTTCCATGCGTTTAAGGAGTGATTCCGACCAAAAATATTCTCCGTCTGTATGCAAGAGTTCAAACTCATTGATGCAGTCTGATGCAAAGCGATGCGCTGCATCTGCGTTGCATTGCAGTTGCATTGCAAGTGCATTCCAGGTGTATTTATTGATCTTTATTTTGTAGTCGTTCTGTTCTCGTAGCATCTCGATAATGATCCAGTACCAACCATAACCTTCTGAACCATACACACTTCTCATCGATAAGATTTTAGGGTCATTTCGTGCGTTGCCATCGTGGGAGAAATAATAGGTGTTCTTCATAGTTGCCTCCTTAAGAGTTATTTCTTATTGATCTGAGCTTTCATACCATTAATACGAACCAACCCCCAGCCAGGGAAGTTATGCCGTACATAAGCATCAACATAACGTTTAAATGACTTCCCTGGGTCTTGGTGATCTTGAACCATCCACACGTAGTGGTAAGGGATGGGAACTTCTCTCTTCATTACTGAAGATCCATGGCTGCTTGTTCAGGTGTTAGTTCTTCTTTAGAAGCCGGATTCTCTTTTGGTTGATCTTCTTCTGGATCATCAGGTATCGGCATATCGATATAATCTTGATCGTGGATAGACTGCGCTTCTTCTGTAACATCTTTCCTAACCGTTTCATCCTGGGATGCTTGATCTTGGACCTCGATGCTTATCGGAAGATACTTAAACATGCGGCGAATAACTGTCTTCTTAGCCATTTCTTCATAATCCGTTTTCCAAGGACCATTAGTTCCAGCTTTTGAGCGTCCTCTAACTTTCTCTACATCAGCGTCACTAAACACTTCAAATTGATAGCCACCATCTTTAAAATGAGCGACCGCATATACGAATGTCATTTCGCCTCTTTCACCGGTGGCTGGCTTGTGAACAAGCTTAGGGTGTAACCCTAGCTCGTACTCAAACTCATCGTTTTCATGCACTGTGTGAGCGTATATGCTTTCAATGTGACCGGACCGTCTTGCAAGGTCGATCATGCCTTTATAACCGATAATGAATTGAACATCGGTCTGCTTCATCTTGCCGTTCCAGAATGGTACCAGATAGCAGTGGCCAATTAATCCAGGCTCAAGACCCAACTGTGCAGCTTGCATAACAGCTCCCATCAAGGAAGGAATAGAACATTCTAGTAGTTTAGGATTCTGACGGATGGTAGTCATCGCAATGCGCCCTAATCGGTCCGCGTCCATATGCTTAGGCAGCGCTCGTTCAAATTCAGGCCCCATCTTTTTAAGATAGGCCTGAATCGTGTTTACTTGATTGTTGGATTGAGTCGGAGCATTGTTGCTATTCTTTTTATTAGATAGTTGGTTTTTAGCTGTACTGTTAGTAGCCATTATTTAGCCTCCTTGTACTTTAATGGGCGACTTTTACTTAGTTTTGAGTATTCTTCATATAGTTCCGGTTTCTCTGCCTTTAGTCGCTTAGAATCAACTGTGCGTCGCTCCTGCGACTTCCAAGTTACGACAAAGTGATTGGAAAATCCTTTTTCATAGGTACCTAGCTTTTCCTTAAGTTTGTTCTCGTATTTCTTTTTTTGTTCACTAAGATCCGATAATTCTTCTTTGATTTGACCTAAGGCCACAAGGAGTTTGTCTGAGTCTGGATCAAGCTCTGTCTCGCTTTCAGGATCAGCGTCTGGATACATAGATTTCAGAAAATCAGTCGAAGCATCTGAACCATCGATCTCTGGAGGATTCTGTTTTAATATGTGCTCCTCCCAAAATTCCTTCTCAAGAGCGATTAAGTTCTTTATCAATTCTTCATCTCGTTCGATCTTTTTATAGACAAATTTGTTTCCACCGATTAATACAGCAATCCACCAGGCATCAGCCCCTGTCACAGCCATATAATGCTGACATTGCAGCAGATAAGCCATTGGAGTTTCTTCCCCATTCCATTCGTCTTTCAGGAATTCACTAGCTGTCTTACACTCGAGGCCTTCATTACGTCCAACTATTAATCGGTCGACGTTTGCTAACATCCAATTGTGCTCAGGGTGTTGAAGAATAGCATTACGCTTTCGCACCTTCAGACCCGATCGTTGACTAAACTCCCTGGCCACTGTTTCTTCCATTACATTGCCCCAGTAAGCTGCCTCTTCATTAGAAGGAGCTGCGTTCGGCACTTCTCCTACTTTCTCCATATACACAACGATTGGTGATTTCCATTTATTAAATCCGGCAATGGAAGCTGCATCACTTCCGCCAATTCCTTTCTTACGAAACTCCAACCATTCATCTCTCGTCATATCAGTAGTGCTCTGCATAACTTGTGCTTTAATGCCCATATTGGACCTCCTTAAGATTTCTGATATAATACGGATATAGTCTTTTCACATGGATCGCATTGCTGTGCGGTCTTTTTTATGCGCTTCTTTTCTCTGCGCCAAGAATCTGTAGCAATTCTTTTGAGTCTTGAGTCAACGTCTCTATAAGGAAATATTCATCATTCAATTCATAAATATCGTCACCATGAAAGACTTCATTTCCTAACTCATCGGTACCATAGTACTTCTCTTCCTTTTTCAACGGATAACCAAAGTTTTCTACTTGTTCTACACTTGGGTGAGTCAATTGATTCCCTCCTCATTTATTTTTCAAGATAGTCCAGAACTTTTCTTAGCTTTATTCGCTTTTGTTCATCGTTCATGTCACTTAGTAAAGACTGAAGTTCTTCTTTAATTACTCGTTTTTCTTCACTCGGTTGATATTTTTTTAAGACAATTAAATCTCCATCGGTAAAGATCTCGATTGGATCTCTTTCCTTAATACCGAATGACTTTCTCAATTCTTTGGGTACAACCACCCTCCCTAGATCATCAATGCGTCTTACAATTCCAGTACCTTTCATAAATAACTTCCTTTCTTAGTAAATTGATGCTTCAGCGCATCGTCATAGGTAGGAGAATATAAGGGGAAAATGAACGTTTTCATCCTACCTATGACGACAGGCTGAGTGCCTGTCTATTACTCATCGTTCTCTCCTCCTCCCAGCTTGTGTGCGACCAACATACATGCTAAGATAGGAGTATTCCAATATGAGTGCCGTCTATGGGTTGCAGCCCTGGGCGGTTTTTCTATGTCTTTCACATTCTTTCATCAGTTTGATTAAATCCTTTTGGCTGACAGTAATCATGAGTTGCTCGTCTGAAAATTGATCAACTTCTTCTTTTAACCTTTCTAAATGATCTTTCATTTTTCACCCTCCATATCGATAAATCATCGAGAATAAAAGAAACGCCAGCATGGCAATAAACAAAACAACGTAAGTTTTACTAATGACATCAAGGTTTTTCATGATGCCACTTCACTTTGGCTACGGTGATTCCAGCTTTCTCAAGGTCAATCATTATTTTTTCTAGGTTTTGATTCGTCCCCGGCTTTTCCAATTTTCTTGTTCGTAAGAACTTTAACTCCCCCATAAGGCCAGCCATTTCTATTGCACTTTGTGCCGCTTCCTCAAAATCACTTTGAGTAAAGTAATGATCTTGAAGCTTCTTCAAGTTCCCATATTGAGAATGTAAAATGGAAGCTCTTTCAATATCTTCTGGTAGATAATTATCTAGTTGACTCATTTCTTAAATCTCCTCGCTTTTAGGGATACCAGCCATTCTTTAAATAACTTTTTCATCGAGAAATCATATTCCTTACATAAGGCAGCCACCAGGTTCACTTGAGAGGCTGCAGAATCCAGAATCTCTTTAATCACTCGTTTGACTTCCTCTTTCTCCTGCTCTGAGTTCGAGGCAATAGGCTTGTACCATTTCACGTGATCTAAATGCTCCAGTGCTTCTTTTGTTTCCTTTTCAACAAAGAATCGCATATGAATGGAATCGTGTTGAATGTGATCCCCATTTAAGTAAGGCATATGAACATAGCCGGTAGCCTCTTCCCATGAATGAAAGTAAAACTCTGGGTCGTCTAGCGATTCTGAGAAGGCTTTCCTCATTTCTGGCTGATACTTTCGATCCCCAGTTTCTACTTTTGAAATCGTTTCTCTACAATAGTTAGCGTCAAAGGACAGTTCTAGTTGCGTGGTCTCCTGTCTGTTTCTGGCTTTGACCAATTCATCACGTATGGTCAATTTGATTTTCTCCTTTCGTACCGTTTAAGTTCTATCCATGTGTATAAGATAGGTAGTAATATGAAATTAATTAAATAGCTTCCATGTGATCGGCTTCTTGTTGACGAATCCAATCATTCAGAGCTTCCTCTGAGAACATGATCCGTCTGCGAAGACGAAAATGCGGAATCTCTTTTTGCTTCACCATGGTGTAAATGGTGTCGGTGCAGACGCCTAAATAATCTGCAGCTTGTTTGACATCAAGTCTCTTGATAGGCATTTAAATCACCTCCTTTTCATTTATAGCGTTTTTTGCAACTTCATTCACAAAAAAATACTCAATTTCTACATTGAAGTAATTTGCAATTTCAATTATTTCTTCAGCTTTAAAAGGCTGATTGCCTGACTCCTTACGATGATAAGGGTATAAGCTCTTCATACCAAGTAATTCTGCCATTTCACTTTGTGATAATTTATTCTTCTTTCTTAATTTTTTCAACTTATCGAGATTTAATTTTGCCAATTTTAACACCTCCTAATTGCATTAATTGCAACTCGTTAAATCGATTATAAATCGCAAAAAATGCAAAGTCAATAACAAATTAGCGTTTTTCGCAATTATTATTTGCTGAAATTGCAAAAGTGATATTATGAAAGGAGAATAAAAGTGGAGGCTGAACAAATGTCAGCAAATATTTTAGGAGATAGACTCCGTAAATTAAGAGAGCAACAAAATCTCACTCAAAAAAGAGCCGCAACAATATTTGGTTTAACAAATTTCCAATTATCCCGCTATGAAAAAGGTCAATCAAACCCTGATCCTGATTTAATCGCAAAGTTCGCTGATTATTTCGATGTATCCACTGATTACTTGCTAGGAAGAACCGATGATCATAACTTCACGTCACGTGAAGAAAATACTTTTGATTCATTATCAGAGATCAACCGACTTCTCGAGAAATATGAAATTGACGATATGTCTTTCTTTGATATTGAAAAATGGAAGTCAATGAGCCCTGAGCAGATTAAAGAACTGGAAAGTTACTTTCAATACTTGGTCCAGAAGTCTTATGAACTAGAAAAAGATAAAAAAAATAATTAAAGAAACACGTTCACAGCGTGTTTTCTTTTGAATTATATTTGGGTATTTTTGTATTAAATGCAATATTTATACCCTATATCCAATTTACTAACTATTAAAAGGGAGAGGTTCAGGATGAGTGATTTTAACGAGAAGGTTCGAGCGTTATCTGACCGAGTTGACAAGATGAGAGGCAATATTCACACCGAAGAAGCAACCAAAACTAGCATAATTATGCCGTTTTTTCAGATTCTTGGATACGACGTTTTTAACCCAGCAGAGTTCACACCGGAATACACAGCTGATGTAGGAATTAAGAAGGGTGAAAAAGTAGATTACGCAATTATGCATGAAGGTGAGCCACTTATTTTAATCGAGGCAAAATCGTTAGATGACGTACTTACTAAACATGACTCTCAACTCTTTAGGTATTTTGGTACGACAAAAGCAAAATTTGCTATTCTTACCAACGGAGTCTCATACAAATTTTTCACAGATTTAGAGGAACAAAACAAAATGGATGTTTCTCCATTCTTCACTTTTGACTTGCTAGATTTAAAAGATAGCAACCTCTCTGAATTATCTAAATTCAGAAAAGATAGTTTTGATTTGGCCAAAATATTTAATACTGCCTCAGAGTTAAAGTACACGGGCAAGATTAAAGAATTGCTTTATGACCTCTGGGAAGAGCCAACTGAAGATTTTATTCACTACATACTAAATAACATCTATGAGGGTCGTAAAACTAAAAATGTTGTGACACAGTTTGAACCGATTGTTAAGAAATCGTTCAAACAATTTATAAATGAGATTGTTAACGACAAATTAAGTGCGGCATTAAAGTCTACTAATAATGAAGATTCAAACGTAGACCCTGAAGCTATTGAGGAAACAGAAGAAATCGTCGATGATCCACCAGAAATAATTACAACTGAAGAAGAGATACAAGGTTATGCAATTGCACGTCTGATTTTGTCTGAATCTATTGATGAAGAGCGAGTGTATTATCGGGATAATAAGAGTTACTTCAACATTTTAATTGATGATAATATCCGTCGATGGGTATGCAGACTTGGATTGAACTCAGAGAACAATAAATATATTCAGTTTAATGATGAAGAACGTACAACTGTTAGTATTGAACGAGTTTCAGAACTAACCAAATACAAAGAAAAGCTACTCAAAGTGACTGAGTCATTTAAATAAACGAAATCGCTTATTATTTTTTGGCTTTGCTTAACTTAGATATGACTTTTATATGTTTGATGAAATCCCTGCTGCCCAACAGCCAGCTATGGATTCCGGCATTGGCGTTTGGTCCATTCCTGTTTATGCCCACAAGGACCATGACCATGGCTATCATTATGAAGAAGAACCGGAACCAGAGCCTGAGCCAGAACCTCAAGAGGATGCCCCTTCTAGCGTTTATTACAAGAACTGTGATGCTGCTGGAGCTGCACCTGTGCGTCGAGGTGACCCAGGTTATGCTAAGCATTTAGATAGAGATGGTGATGGAGTCGGGTGTGAATGGTAATTATTATTTTAGGGAGGATTTTTTATTTTTATTTCAAAATTATTTTTAGAGAATTTTAGATGTTTTGGTGATGAGTCACCTACAGAAATTGACCTTCATAATTTAACTTTATTTATAGGAGCGAACAGTACAGGTAAAACTACTACGAATAATGCTCTACTAAAATTATTTAGCCCTTATAAAAAGGAAAGGTTGATAGAAGAATCGGATTTTCACAATCCTACAAACGAAAAAGTTAACCAAAAAAATTCCTTGTCTATTGAAGTAATTCTTTCTTTTCCTGAATTAGGAGAAGAAATATCATCCGATACTATTCCGCCCCATTTTAATCATATGGCAATTAGTGAACAACAAGGTGACCCATATGTCAGATTAAGATTAGAAGCTTCTTTAACTGAAGGGAATTCGATTGAACCAAATATCGACCAATGTCTCTATTATATTCTCTCGCCTGTTGGAACTAAACCGGAAGATGAAATAAAAAAAATTGTTAAACCAAGCGAAAGATCCCAAATTCAAATGTTCTATATTCCAGCTTCAAGAAACCCATCTTCTCAATTAAAAAACACATCTGGTACAATCTTCGGAAGAATTCTGAATGGGATTAATTGGCCGAAAGACATAGAAGAGAATGTTAAAGAAGAACTTAAGAGTGTTGATAAATTATTTGATGAAGTAAGTGGAGTAAAAGTATTAAGATCCGTAATTAACCGTCAATGGGGCAAACTTCACAAAGACTCTCGATATACTTCAACAAACGTGTCTTTTAATCATTCAAATTTAGATTCAATATTAAAAAAAGTAGAGGTATATTTTGAACCGAGTGAGAGGGAAAACAACTTTAAAATTGATCAACTAGGAGACGGATTACAATCTCTTTTTTATTTATCATTAGTAAATTCCCTATTAGAAATAGAGAAGATTGCTACCGAGGATAAAACTAAAAGACAGGAGGATCGTCATTTTAAAATAGACCCCCCTCTACTTACTATTGTTGCTCTTGAAGAACCAGAAAATCATGTTTCCCCTCATTTATTAGGAAGAATAGTGAACGGTTTTTTAAAATTATCAAAACAAGAGAATGCACAGGTGACTGTATCAACTCATTCACCTTCAATGATTAAAAGAATTGAACCTGTGCTTATAAAACATTTTAGAATGAATTATGAAAATGGGACTTCTATAGTTAGATCTATAGAATTGCCTGAGGAAGGCAAAGAAAGTGAATATAAATATGTTAAAGGAGCTGTAAAAGCATATCCAGAGCTTTATTTTTCTAATCTAGTTATTCTCTGTGAAGGGGATAGTGAAGAAATAATTATTCCTAGACTACTGGAATTAATAAATAAAGATGTAGATTTTTCTAGTATTTCTATTGTTCCCTTAGGTGGAAAACATGTAAATCACTTCTGGAAGCTACTAAGCGAATTAAACATCCCTTTTGTAACTTTAATAGATCTTGATCGCGAAAGAGACGGTGGCGGATGGGGAAGAATAAAGTATGCTCTTGAACAACTAATAAAAATTGGGGTCAACAAAGAACAATTACTTAAACTAGCCAACGACGAAATTTTACAAGACCAAGCACTAGCTAATATGCATAACTGGGATGTTAACACTACTGAAAACATGCAGGCCTGGATGAAAAGATTAGAAAACTATGAAGTATTTTTTTCATCTCCCTTAGACATTGATTTTGTTATGTTAGAGGGATTTTTAGAAGAATATAAAAAAACCATTCCTAAAGCTGGTGGACCTCGTGGTATTGAAGAAGGAAAACATACGCCAAACTACAAAGAAAAACTTGAAAAAAGTATTAGGGCAACCTTAAAGCAAAATGGTGGTAATGGAGAGACTTTTACTGAACCACAACGAGACTTAATGATTTGGTATAATTATTTCTTTTTAGGGCGTGGTAAGCCAAGTACTCATATAGAAGCTATGGAACACATAGAGGAAGATAACTTAAGAGAGAAAATACCTGAATCATTTAAGTGCTTTCTTAATAATATCCATCAGAAATTACAGGTGAACTAAGTTATGAAATATATAAGAAAAGAAGATTGGAAACCCAAACAAGGAATTATATTAGAGGATCAAGCTAACGAAATAGTAAGGACTGAAAAGAACAGCAGCGTTTTAGCTGGCCCAGGAGCCGGTAAAACAGAACTGTTAGGTCAAAAAGCGTCTTACCTTTTAGAAACGAATTCATCTAGAAGCCCTAAAAAAATACTTGCAATTAGTTACAAAAAAGACTCAGCAAGGAACCTTAAAGATAGAGTAATACAAAGGTGCGGGCAGGAATTAGCTGAAAGGTTCGAGTCAAGAACCTTTGATTCATTTGCAAAAAATATAATAGATAGGTTTCGAGATGGTTTACCAGGCAATTTAAGACCAACAAAAGATTATAAGATAAAGTATATTTTCTCTAAGGATGTTAAAGAACTCTTTGATATGATGGGAAATCCAAAAAATTTCCCTTGGGAATTTATCTCTTACAATAATTTTGCTTTGGATCATGCCTCCGAATTGTTACCAATTGAAGAAAATAAGATAAATAATTTAGAAGGTTATTATAAATGGCGAATGTGGTCCTTGCTTTTAAAGGAGCAGGGACAATCTGAACTAACATTTCCAATGATTTCTCGTCTTGCTGAATATCTTATGAGGACAAATCCAAAATTAACCTTTGCTCTGAAAGAAACTTACAGCCATGTATTTCTAGATGAATTTCAGGATACCACCACTAATCAGTATGATCTCCTGAAAACTTGTTTTATAAATTCTAATGTTGTATTAACTGCTGTTGGAGACATTAAACAAAGGATTATGGGATGGGCTGGCGCATTGCCAGAAGCATTCAAGGATTTTGATACTGACTTCAATTCAGAAAGATATGAGTTAATACTCAACCATAGATCTACTGAAAGACTGATAGAGGTACAGGCTTCAATTGTTGAAGATATCCTTGGAGTAAAACCTAATACCCAATATCCCTCATATAAAAAAGGTGATATTCAAAGTGAATGTGGAATTCTTGAATATGTAAATGACCACGAAGAATCAAAACACATAGCAGATAGGATCAATAAATGGTTACAATTTGAAAGTTTGCTGCCCAGAGATATTTGTATATTGGTTAGAAAACTGCCAGACCTATATAGTAAATCCCTTATTCATGAACTAGACCTTTTGGGGATACATGCAAGAGTTGAACACAAGTGGCAAGAGTTGCTTTCCGAGAACTGTATGCCACTCCTTCTAAGTTCGTTAAAACTAGCAACTATTACTAGGGATGCTGAGGCCTGGATTGAATTATCGAAATTTCTAAAGCGTGTTAGAGGTTCTTATGTTATTGAGGATTACAAACAAGATCTAACTACAGACCAATTCCTTAAGGAACTAAAAACTAATTTATCCAATGATAATAGGATTGAAGAGATCTTATGGAGTATTATTAACTTTGCTGGTAAGGACCTAATTAGAAGTACCTTCCCTGAATACTCCCAGGAAGCTAATTTAACCAGAGTTATTAAAGAAACATCTGACTTTCTTGAACAATCTTTAGTAAAACAAAAAGGTAATTGGTTGTATGCTATTGAGGATTTTTTAGGTTTATATTCCATTCCCATAATGTCAATTCATAAAAGTAAAGGTCTTGAATTTGACTCGGTAATCTTAATGGGGCTAGAAGATGGAGCTTTTCATAAATATGAAGATAATAGGATAGAAGAAAACTACACTTTTTTCGTCGCTTTATCCAGGGCTAAAAGAAATTTTTATGTCTCTTATAACTCCGGTCGTTTCGGTTCTCAAAAGAGAATGAAGGTAGATCCAATCTATAAAATGTTAGAGAAAGCGAAAGTGAAAGCTTTATAATAAAAGACTTTAATTCATTGAGTCACAAGTTACGATAATTATTTCAGGGTTTCCTCTCAGGAATCCCTTTTTTATTTGCAAAACAAGAACAATTGTTCGTATAATATCCCTAGGATGGTGATAGTATGATTTACCCCCAATATACAACAACCGTATTGGAAGATTGGGTCTCAAGTTGGTATAAACGTTACAACTATTGGAACCCTAATGAACTAAAACTTAGAAAAATTGCTATGAGATACGAGATTTTCATCAGTTATAAGCCTTTAGACTCTCACTATATTCGATTTGGGCGTTATAGAGAAATCGTACTGAATTCTAAGGTAGATCCTCTTCAACAAAGAGAAGAATTCTTTCATGAACTTTGTCACGCCATAAGGCATGTAGGAAAGCAGTCAATGATGCCAGAAGCATTTAGAGAGCTTCAAGAAAGGGATGCGAAGCATTTCACCTTATATGCTGCTCTCCCCTATCACATGATTAGAAGATACGACATAGAAGATTCAAACATCATAGAAGAATGGTCACATGATTTTAAAGTTAGCGAAGAATTGTGTGAGGAACGACTTGATCAAATCAAGCGACGATACATAACAGCAGTTAACGAAAATTGTACCGCGCATAAGAAAGCTTATGAGCTATGTTACAAGTAAGGAGGGTTTGATATGGCACATTACCGCAAAAGAGGTGACAGTTCTTACTTATTAACTGTTGAGACTGGATATAATAACAAAGGCCGTCGAAAGAGAAAAACTAGGACTGTAACCGTAGATGAGAGTTTGTTAAAAACAAAGAAAAAGCTTAGGGATTACTTAAATCAGGAACTCATTAAGTTTCAAATGGAAGTAGAAGCTGGGGAATATATCGCTCCAGGTAAACGTACATTAGAGGAATTCGTTGAGGATTGGAAAACAAAATACGCTGAGAGCAATTTGGCTGACCAAACTTTGGATACTTATTTAGGTCATTTAAGGAATCACATACTTCCCTACTTCGGGAAACAAAAAGTAGATCAAATAAAACCCATGCAGGTTGTAAATTTTTTGAGTGAGCTAAAAGAAACTAAACAACTATCTAATGGCACTATCCAGTATGGATACAGAGTATTCCGTAATGTTATGGAGCGAGCCACAGAATGGGAACTGATTAGCAAGAATCCAGTAGCAGCCATTAAAAGACCTAAGGCAGATAATCGAAAGGTAAAAGATCACGTTTATGATGAGAATGAAGTAGAAGATATATTTAAGGAGATGAATACCGAGTCACTAAGATGGCAGGTATTCATTTCTCTTGCCCTTGCTTGTAGTTTTAGACGTGGAGAAAACCTTGCCCTCGAAGCAGACCGTATTAACTGGGACAAGAATCAAATAACCATTGATCAAGCTATTGTAAGAGGTGAAAAAGGAAGACCTGTCTTAAAAGATCCTAAGTCCTTCACTTCTACTAGAGTTGTAACGGTCCCCAATTCCGTAATGGTCCTTCTGAAAAAACTATATATGGAAAATAGAAGACTTAAAATGAAGGCCGGAGATATATGGCAAGAGGATCACCATGAATGGCTTTTTTGTAATGAGGATGGTACCCACTTCTACCCTACTACTCCAACTACCTGGTGGCGGAGATTTACGGAAAGGAAAAACATACGTTACATTCGATTACACGACCTTCGTCATACTTCAGCAACCATGTTAATCAATCAAGGTGTACATGCGAAAGTGATCTCAGAACGGTTAGGGCATGCAGATATTCGTATTACGATGGATACTTATGGCCATGTATTAGAAGCAGCTGATCAAGAAGCAGCAAGTAAACTTGATGGTATCTTTACAAAGCAAAAAAATGGCTAATTAAAAATTCCGGCAACAACTCGGCAACAAGTGCCTAAATTAAAAGAAGTGACGCGGCCTCCCCTCTGCTAGGAAACCGCGCCACTCCGGCACTTTGTATGGATGATTCCGATTGGGCTCGAACCAACGACCTCCACCCTGTCAAGGTGGCGCTCTCCCAGCTGAGCTACGGAATCATATATGTAATGTAAATCTCTCGTAAACTTTTGTTACGAACAAATAATAATATACAACGCTATTCACATATTGTCAACGTATCTTTCAAAAAAAGTTTATATTCCCACTTATTTTGTCGAATAAACAGGAATTTAAAGGCGGCATTGTTCCCTCCTTCTTTTTCCTGAATAATGTGATAAAATAATAGTGTAACGTTTATACAGCCTGCGATAAGGGAATTTTTAAAGTAATTGTTGTTGTTAGGAGGCGTTTTGTGGGACGTAAAGGAAAGTTCGAACATCACGTGATTTTCAGTCAATATTTAAATGAAGAAATCACATTAAAAGTATACACACCTGAGAATTATTCACCTCTTTATAAATACCATTTCTGTATTATGCAGGATGGTGATGACTACTTTCAAATGGGGCGGGCAGCAACGCTCAGTGATCAGCTCCATTCGGAACGGGAAATTGAGAATACTATTTTTATCGGCATTCATTATTATGATAAGTATGATCGTCAGGATAAATATCACCCCGATGGTAAGAAGCAGGGAGATTATATAAATTTCCTTATACGTGAAGTTGTTCCTTATTTAGATGAGAACCTTCCGGGCTACAGCATGGGAAGGGGCCGCACCCTGGCTGGCGATTCACTTGCCGGCACCTTAGCCTTGATGACGGCTGCGCGTTTCCCAAATATCTTTGGAAATGTGATTATGCAGAGCCCCTATGTGGATGAACACGTGTTAGAATATATACAATCGATTAACGATTTGTCTTCGTTAACGATCTATCATACTATCGGTACCCTGGAAAAGGATGTCACCACGACTGACGGATCAAGAAAGAATTTCTTGGAGCCAAATCTTGAATTGCACCGATACTTAGATAAACAATCCTTATCCTACGTATTCAATCAACTGGATGGAGGACATACGTGGGGGTCGTGGCAGAAGGATCTCCCCCGTGCATTACGCATCATGTTTGCTAAAGAAGATTAAGGAGGGCATAAACCAATGAAATACGGAATTGCAGCATTTCCATCAAAAAAAATACAGGATGAAGCGAATTCTTATCGAAAACGTTATGACCCGCATTACGCTTTGCTTCCACCGCATATTACACTGAAGGAACCGTTCGACGCAGAAGAGGAGCAAATTGAAAATAAAATTATTCCTGAATTAAAGCGGGTAGCTGAAGAAACAAAACCATTTAGCGTTCACATTCAGAAGGTAAGCTCTTTTACTCCGGTAACGAATACCATTTATTTAAAGGTTGAACCTTCAGAGGATATTCTTGCGCTGAATGAAAGACTGCATAACGAAAACCTGCCGGATAATAAACAATATTCGTTTGTCCCTCATATTACAATTGCTCAAAAGCTTTCTGATGAAGAGTATTCTGATGTCTATGGAACACTTAGTATGCTTAAATTTGATATAGAAGACAAAATTGACCGCTTCCAGTTATTATATCAGCTTGAAAATGGAGCATGGAGCGTTTATGAAACATTTCGATTGGGAGAATAATCATGAAGTTAGATTTACGAACAGTACAAAGTGAAGAAGAACTAAAGGATGCGTTCTCTGTTCGCGAAGAAGTCTTCATCAACGAACAGAACGTATCAGTAGAGGATGAACAAAATGAATATGACGAAACAGCTACCCACATCATTGGTTATGTGGATGAGAAACCTTTAATTGCTGCCCGATTACGCTTTGTCGGAGATTACGGCAAGTTTGAGCGTATCTGCGTCGCTAAGTCGCATCGTGGTCAATCCCTGGGGAAACAAGTGATAGTTTATATGGAAGCTGTTGCGAAAGAAGCTGGCTGTCAGCACTCAAAATTAAACGCCCAGACGCACGCCGAAGGCTTTTATAAGAACCTGGGCTATGAAACGGTGTCAGAAGAATTTTTGGACGCCGGCATTCCCCATGTGACAATGACGAAATCATTATGATGAACCACACCTGCCTTAAGTAGAGGCAGGTTTTTTTATCTTCTAGGAAATTATAAAATTCCAAACTGTGGATTCTTTTCATAGAGCGACATCCAGCTCCAGCACCCAGACACTCGCGACATAAGCAATCCGTCCTGCGGAAGGGAAGCCCACCTTCCTTCGGTCGTTTTGCTTATGCGTTTCGTGTCTACCAGGGTGCTTGCGCTTTTGTTCGTATAAATTTCATAATTTTCGTCTACACTGCAAAGGACTATGTCTTGTGGGGATGGGGATTATATGGATTATTTAAGGATTGCGATTGAATCCTTGTTTGGATTCGGTGCTCTATTTGTTTTAACGAAGACATTGGGGAAATCACAGATCACACAGATCACAGCTTTTGACTTTATTGCCGCTCTGGTTCTCGGCGAGTTGGTTGGTAATGCTCTCTACGATAAAGAAGTCGGCATTGCCCAGATTGCGTTTGCCGTTTTTTTGTGGGGGCTGCTTATATACTTCACCGAAATTATTACTGAGAAGTTTAAAGGAACACGTAAAACGCTCGAAGGCTCTCCGTCTGTGATTATTGACCATGGCCAGATTATTCGGGAACAGCTGAAGCAAAATAAGCTGGATATCAATCAACTTCAGCACTTGCTTCGGACGAAGGATATTTTTTCGGTGCAGGATGTTCTATTTGCTGTACTAGAAACAGACGGTACAATTTCAGTAATGAAAAAGCCGGCTTTGGATACACCGACCCTGCAGGACTTAAATATTCCTTTAACACGTAAAGGGCTTCCCCGTATGATTATCAGCGATGGTGAGATTTTATGGGATAACCTAAAAGAGATTGGATTGGATAAACATTGGCTGGAGGCTGAACTTCACACGCAGGATTTTTTTAGGGTGGAAGACGTTTTAATTGCTGAATACACTCCCGGTGAACAGCTGTTTATTATGGGTTATGAACGGACACGCTGAAAAGTCCATGCAAAATCACTCACATCGTGGGTGATTTTTTCTCTTTTAATTAGGCCAATCAAATATGCTGTTACAGCCGTTCGATAAAGCAGCCACTGCGAAAGTTGGGGCGTTCGAACTTCAAAGCCCCGGCACATTTCTCTCACGACCTCTTCTTGTGTCATTTCCTTCTTCAGCACTTCCTCCAGCCACATAAGCAGCTGTTCATGATATTCAATATTGGCCTGCACTGTATCTTGAAAATTCTCTTCATAAGTCCCATGTCCTGGTATAGCACCCGAGCATGATACTTGAAGAAGCTTGTTTAAGCTCTCAATAGTTTGAGAGGCATCTGTAATATAAGGAACCTTATGTTTGTGAAGCTGCTCGGTACTAAAATATGCATCTCCCGCATAGAGCGTCTCATAAATGAGTAAACACATCTGCTGGCAGCTGTGTCCGGGTGTCGAAATGGCTCTTACCGGAATCGTGCCGATCGATAGTTCACCTTCCTTTATGATTTCATCCACCTGCATGGCAGGGGCCTCTAAGAATTTATTATGCAGCTCGGGTAAAGGATCATTTCCTCCAAATAAATAAAGCGGTTCAAGTGACGGATTTTCAAGTATGGCGGCTTCTAAGGGAGGGGCGCATGTATGTAAATTATAATTCTTTTGCAGATAAGCTGCCCCTCCATAGTGGTCTGCATGAGCATGGGTTATAAAAAGGTGAGTAAGGGGGAGCCCAAGATTCTGGAGCTCCTTTTCCACTTTTTTTACTGCAGAGCGGTCGATTCCTGTGTCGATCAGCAGTCCTGTAAGTCCATCCGTAACATAACCAATGTTTACTGCACTATTATAATAAAAGCAATGTTCATTAATTTGATGAAATGTCATTTATTAAGCTCCTTATATGGTTTCACTGAATTGCTGCCCTTTTCCTGTCAGCTCCGAATATAATTTCTGCTCCATTTCAGGGGCACGTGTCGTTTTATTGTAATGGAACTTCTTCGAGGTGTGAAGTTTGTCCTTGAGATCCTGAGAACCTTTTTGACCTTGTTCTCCACGGGTGTAATACTCTTTAAGCTTGTGATCCATTGTTACTTTAAATACTCGGTCAAGTGTAAACGATGGCTGCTTATTTTGAGTAACTCGCTGCTGATAATCCTGGTATTGGTAGTTCTGTATCGGCAGAATATATCCCATAATCTCTCCTCCTTACAAGTATACTTACCCTCTTTAAGCTTCCATTATTCCCCTCTCTGCCTACTCCATTCAAAAAATATAGATTGAAGCCCGGCCACCGCCATAACTAAAATAAATAATTCACTGTAAGGAACAAAGAAATGAAGATAAACGACAAATAGGGAAGACCATACACCGACACACCACTGGCAGCTGATCAATTCACCGATGATCCCTTTAGGTTCAAGCCACTGTTCTCCATCCTTTGTTTCTATAGTGAAGAACGGTCTGCGCAGGGGCTCAAAGATAACATCGTAAACAACCAGCCTTGTCATCCGAAATGAAGCAAACACAATTAGAATCAATTCCATTAGGTTTACCATTTATATTTCTTCCTTTCTGTGTAAAAGAAAACGGTCACTACCTTGTAGTGACCGGGAGATTAAATCCAGGAAAACCCGCCGTGCGAACTTGATTCGTCATCATGCTTCCGCTTTTTCTTATGGTGAGAAGAACTGCTGGACTCATCGTCGTGCCAGCCGCCAAAAAATGGATCACGATGTTTCTTGTCATGAGTATGATCATGTTTGTGATCATGCTTGTGCTCTTTCTTATCATCCATGTGATGTTTCTTATGCTTATCATCGCAATCAATAAAAACGTGGTCTGCTTTTATGATAAGATCTTTACAATAAATAACTTTCTTTTCCCGTTTCTTATCAGACATTCGTTTCATCTCCTTCTTAAGAGTCATTGATACTGTATGGTTTCTTTCCCTAATTGGTGTAGTCATTGGCCCAGTGCGCAATCATTCGCCTACGAATTTGCACAAAAGAGACAAATGCCCACACCTGAATCTGGGTCATACATATTCTATTAAAGACATTACGTCAATACGTATCGAGAGGGGCAAACGAATAATGAGCTGTGGCAAACATCATGATTCAGGTAACTGTGTTTGTGACATTTTAAGTGAGATCGTTGCAGCACAAAACGATGTACTATCCGATTGCAATACCAGCTGTGAGCAGTCGATTGGAGATTTGCTTGGGGACACAGGGGGTTCTGGCCGTGACACGGTTCCAGTGTTGCTTTATTGCAAAGGGAATTGCAAACCTTTCAAAGGGTTTGGGGCTCGTCGTGATTCCATTGGTGACATTAAAGCAAGCTTCTTCTTCCGTGTAAAAGATGTCGATGACGATTGCTGTGCGACACTTGAATTACTACGTGATCCAGAAGATAAATGTGATGATCCATCTTCACCAGTTGAACAGAAAACCGGCAACTTAAAAGCTACTGGCATCTGCATTTCTGTAGACTTAAACTGCTTCTGCCATGTAACCTGCTTACCAGCAATTACAGCATTATCTTAAGCACGATAAAAAACCGCGCATCTGGCGCGGTTTTTTTCATGTTAAAATCCAATCAGCCTTATGGATTCAATTTCCTTAAAAGCCATCTCTTTGTGAAAAGGTTTCTGAAAAATTTTCATGTGTACCATACCCTCTTCGTACTTCTGAATATACCCCTTCACCGTTTCTTCTGAAGTGACAACTTCACACTTCATTTTAGGGAGCTGGCTCGGCAGTTGAACAAAATAATTCACCTTCTCTTCAAGCGACATGTCCCTAAACCGCTGCCGTCGATCCTTCCGGGAAGCAAAGGTTTCCTCTTTATTCTCCTCTTGATCCGCTTTTGTAGAAACAGGAGCTTCTTCTGTTGCCGTATTCCTTTCACCTCCGAGGGTGGATTGATTCCGCAACCGCAATTCTGCTTCAATAAGGGATGGATTCTTACTGGCTGATTCACCGCGGAAGCTGGTTTGCATGGAAACTTCGGCAGGAGGCAGGTTAGGCTGCGTAATGTAAAGAATCGGCGGTTTTGCGATCTGCTTTTTATTAGCCACGTTCATCTCTCCTTTTCTATTCATCGTTCTATATATATGCTTAGAAGAGAGCTCATGTGCCCAAAATTATCGGCTGGCACACGAAACGCATCGGCAAGGCGGATGGCTTAAATGTAAGCGTATGTTCATTGCGCGGTATATCGCTATCTATGGAACTATACTTCACTGCATGGAATTTGATAATTTCCTGTACATAAAAAAAACGCCCTGACGAATAAGTCAGAACGTTTCCATTTATAATTAATAAGCAACTGTGCTGAAACCGGAATCAACATGAATGATCTCGCCCGTTACTCCGCGGGATAAGTCACTCATGAGGAAGTAAGCTGTGTCCCCTACTTCTTCCTGTGTAATTGGGCGGCGCAGCGGGGCGCGTTCTTCAATTACCTGGTGGATCTTATTAAAGTCGCCTACACCTTTGGCTGACAGGGTACGAAGCGGACCTGCAGAGATTGCGTTAACACGGATTGCATGCTTCCCTAAATCGTTAGCTAAGTAACGTACGCTCGCATCAAGACTAGCTTTAGCTACACCCATGACGTTATAGTTTTCTACAACTTTCTCACCGCCAAGGTAAGTAAGTGTAACAATTCCGCCGCCTTCTGACATAATAGGCTGGACCGCTCTTGCTACTGCAGTAAGTGAGTAAGAACTGATGTTATGAGCTGTTAAGAAACCATCACGGCTTGTATTTAAGTATTCCCCTTTCAGCTCATCACGGTTGGCAAAAGCGATACAGTGAGCAAGACCGTGTACGACCCCTACATCTTTTTGGATGTTCTCGAATGTTTGTATGATGGCCTCATCATTCGTTACGTCACATTCGTAAAAAAGAGATTCAGGTCCCTCGAGTGTTGCCGCTAAGTCACGAACCGATTTCTCAAAGCGTTCTGCAGCATAAGTAAAGATCAGCCTTGCTCCTGCTTTGTTTAAAGACTGAGCAATCCCCCATGCTATGCTTCGTTTATTCGCAACGCCCATTACTACGTACGTGCGGCCTTCCAGTGAAAAATTATTCATTTCTCAAAAACCCTCCTTGAGGTGATTTCATAAGTATTATGGTTTGTTATTAGTACCTGCTCCTATTTTATTATAACAGTTTCAAAAATACAATCGCTAGATGAGTAATTGCATGAAAGCCGTGGCCATGCCGAAGTATATCAAAATTGAAATAATATCGTTAATCGTAGTGATAAACGGCCCTGACGCTACAGCAGGGTCGATATTAAACCGGTGCATGATAAGAGGTACAAGAGACCCAGCAAGTGTAGCCACGATAAGCGTAGCCATTATGGAGAGACCTACTAGAATTCCTAAATAGATATTCCCCTGCCAAAAGTATACAACCAGCATAATAATAACTCCACAGCTGACACCGGTAATCATTCCAGTCCCAGCTTCACGGAAGATCATTTTCCTCTTCCCTTGTTTGTAAATCTCTCCGGTAGCAATGCCGCGGACAGCTACAGCGAGCGCCTGTGTTCCCGTATTACCTGCCATCCCGGCAATTAACGGAATAAAAATTGCCAGGATAGCTACTTGATCAAGTGTCTCTTCAAAACGGCCGATTAAACTCGCCGTCAAGCTGCCCAGGAAAAGAAGGATGATCAGCCAGGGGAGCCGTTTTTTTGCAGAAGTAAAGGCGTGATCATCTGGACTGTCAACGTCAGAAATCGCAGCAAGCTTCGAATAATCGTCACTAGCTTCTTCTTCCATGACATCCATAATATCATCGACTGTAATAATTCCGAGAAGGTGATGCTGAAAATCAACAACAGGAAGTGCCAGAAAGTCGTAATCCCGCATCATTCGAGCAATCTCTTCTTGATCCTCACCTACAGAAACGGACACCACCCTCTCACTCATAACATCAGAAATCACCCAATCCTCTTCTGAAATGATTAAATCCCTCAGTGAGATTACCCCGACGAGCCTCTTATCTTCATCAATCACATAAGTATAATAAATCGTTTCGGCATCTGGAGCTTCCTTTCTCAGGTGCAGCATGGCTTCTCTTATAGTCATTCCTGCTTTTACAACTACAAATTCTGTAGTCATAATCGAACCGGCTGTTTTCTCCTCATAATGGAGCAGGTCTTTAATCTCTTTCGCTGAATCATCATCCATTATTGTTAAGAAGCTGGCTACCTTATTCTTATCCAATTCGTTTAAAATATCTACCGCGTCATCAGTCGACATCTCAGCAAATACCTGGGCCGCAAATCTCGGATCCATTTCTGTGAAAAACGGTTCAATCTCATCATAATCAATGTGCTCCATAACATCGGCAACTTCTTCAGGAGACAAATAAGTATAGATCTGCAGGCGGACGTCATCTTCTACTTCTTCAAAAATCTTCGCCTGGTCATAAGGATGCAAATCAAGAAACTCAGCACGAAACTGATCAATCTGGTCATTAAGAAGGGCATCCTTAATCGTTGCCCACACGTCCATCCTTTCATGATCATCTAGATGTTCCATACTTATCCCTCCTTCTTCCATCTTAAATAAAATTTTCAAAAATTTACTGTGCTGCTAAAAAAATCTGAATAAATGTTGTACACTTGTAATTATAAATGTTTTTTACAAGTTTGCTCAAATAGAAAGGGATTCTACATGAATGAAAATCAAGACTCATCATTGATCGATTATACCATTATATTTGTTATAGTGGCCTTTGGAATAATAAGCTGCATGACTCTTTATACCCTCAATCCCGTACTTGGCGCTGGAGATCAAGGCGCTTATTTCAAACAGGTTTTCTGGTACGGACTTGGTGCGGTAGGGGCGGCCGTCGCCATGATTATAGATTATGACAGACTCCATCAAATTGTATGGATTTTGTATGGCATTAGTATACTTATGCTGCTTATGTTGTTTCTCAACATTCCTCCTCAGCTCGTACATACTTCCGGGGGGGCTACCAGCTGGTTCATTCTACCTGGAAATGTTACACTGCAGCCGGCTGAGTTTGTAAAAGTTTTTCTCGTTGTTACGCTGGCTCATGTCATCGTGCGTCACCGTGAAAAATATAGGACAAAAACAGGGAAAACAGATTTATTATTGTTAGGGAAACTGCTGGGGTTAGCTTTTCCTCCGATGGGTTTTATAGCCATTCAGCCTGATCTAGGTTCGTTTCTAGTCGTATCTGCGATAACCGTTTTTATGATTTTAATATCTGGAATCCAATGGAAAATTCTGCTTTCACTGTTCGGTGCTTTCCTTCTCATGGTTCTGGGGATTGTCGTCATGTTCATAATTAATTTGACCTCAGTCACTACTTTTTTAGAGGAATCTTTATTTTCGCACGTTGACTCACGATTTTATGGCTGGCTGCAGCCTGAGAAGTATGAATTAGACGCCGGAATGCAGCTTATCAAAGCGATTACAGCTATTGGAAGCGGACAGTTATATGGAAAAGGAATCGGAAATTTCGAGATTTATGTGCAGGAACGTCACACGGATATGATCTTTACAGCTGTTTCCGAACAGTTTGGGTTCATCGGTTCAAGTATAATCGTTACGATGTTCTTCCTATTGATTTACCGTATGATTCAAATTGCTTTAGAAAGCAATGATTCCTTCGGCAGTTTTTTAATTGTAGGTATTGTGGGAATGATAACTTTCCAGGTATTTCAAAATATAGGCATGTCCGTTCAGCTGCTGCCGATCACAGGAATCCCCCTCCCTTTTCTCAGCTACGGAGGAAGTTCCACCCTGGCTTACCTGCTGGCGATAGGCCTCGTCCTAAACATAAAATCCAGAACCCGCACCTACATGTTTGAATAACCAAGTTACAAAATGGGAAGCTTAAACCAGCTTCCTTTTTTCATTAGTTTATTTCTTTTTTCTCTTGGTACCTGTTACCACACAATTCACTTTCTGTACCGGGTACACATTTTAAAGAAGGAGTCGCTGGATGATGAAGATTGATGTTATTGGTGATGTTCATGGTTGTTTAGATGAGCTGAAGCAGCTGTTTGTAGAGCTTGGCTATGAGTGGGTGAATGGTGTGCCGCAGCACCCTGAGGATAGGATGCCTGTATTTGTCGGAGATTTAACAGATCGTGGTCCTGCTTCCATTCCCACCATCCGTTTCGTCTATAAGCTTGTGATAGTAGAAAACAGAGCGAAATATGTCCCTGGAAACCATTGTGATAAACTTTATCGGTATTTTAAGGGAAATCCTGTTAAAGAGAAACATGGTTTGGAAACCACCGTTGCTGAATATACAAAGTTACCAAAAGGAGAACAAGCTCAAGTTAAGAGAGAGTTTATTGAACTTGTAGATGCCTCTCCTCTATACTATCAATTCAGTGAAGTCAATGCGGTTGTGGCTCATGCCGGGATACGAGAGGAAGATATCGGCCAGAACCAGAAGAGCAAACGAGTCAAGACATTTGTCCTTTATGGTGATATAACCGGCCATACTCTCCCTGACGGCCGGCCGGAGCGACGTGACTGGGCCCAGCATTATCACGGAGATACGTGGATTGTATATGGCCACACCCCTGTTTACAAGCCGAGATTTGTTCATAAAACCGTGAATATTGATACAGGGTGCGTGTTCGGTAATAAACTAACCGCCTTCCGCCTGCCCGAAGAAACCACAGTCAGCGTCCCTTCCACCATGCCATTAGTAGAAGAAAAATTCAGGTACCATTAGCTGTGTACCGGGTACAACTTTTCACCCTATGTGTACCGGGTACACAGAAAAAAAAAAAAGGAAAAAGAAAATAGAAAAGTAATAAATAAAAAAACAGACTCTCGCTGATGAGGGTCTGTTTTAGTATTTCTCCCAATTTTCAGGGGGATCGGCTGAGAAGTGAATCTTTTCCCCACTCCACGGGTGGATAAGGGTTAAATGGTGGCAGTGAAGGGCTTGATAATCAAATTCCTTGTCATCGCTGCCTCCATATAATGTGTCACCTGCAAGCGGGAACCCAATGGACGCCATATGGACACGTATTTGATGGGTCCGCCCTGTGACAAGCCTGCATTCAAGATTGGAATAACGTCTTCCTCTTTTTAACACTTTGTACTCTGTTACCGCATGTCTGCCTTCTGAATGCACTTCCCGCTCAATAATTGATCCAGGTTTACGGCGGATCGGCGCTTCCACTCTTCCCCAATCCCCTTTCCCCTTAGAAAACCTTCCTTCTACTAAAGCTGTATATTTACGCTCTACTAAATTAAATCTCGATGTCATCAATGAATGACTGTATTTATGCTTGGCTACAAGCATTAATCCGGAAGTATACCGGTCCAGCCTCGTGACAATGTGTACAGTATAAGGAAGATCCTGGCGGTCGTAGTGTGCAATGATCCCCTGAGCCAGGCTGCCTTTTGGATGATTTGGTCGGGGAGAAACTTCAATTCCTGAAGGCTTATTCAAGATAAGAATATCGTCATCCTCATAAACAATCGCTAAGGGGAGATTCTCTCCAGAAAGGACAGCTCCTCTTTCTTCTTCTGGAAAAACGACCTCCAGCCTATCGTCAGCCTGCAATTCTGCCCAGGGCGACACACTAGTACCATTCACTTTAATATCGCCTTTACTCTTTACCTGCTTAAATAATTGAGCAGAAAAATGAGCTCTCTTTCTTAAGAAATTCTTTACATCAGATGTTTCTTCTATGACCCAGGATTTAATCAATCGTCTACATGGAGTGTTCATCAGATACAAACGAATCGTGCACGCGGCTCCAGAAGGGAAATGGACGAAAACGTGCAAACCTTACCCGCTCTTTCGCTACACGGCATTGAATTGATTTTACATCCTTGTACGTCTTCGTAATGTGGTCAATCGTGATTAAGAAGCTTTTGTCATTTTTCGGTTTTAATAAACACGTATGATGTCCCGGTAAAATCAGCGGTGATCCAATCGTTCGGAATACTCGGTTGTTAATGGATGCCATTTCAGTGATTTGAATGGCTTCGAGTGAAGGGTGTAGAATCGCTCCGCCCAACGCTTTGTTGTAAGCTGTACTTCCGGATGGAGTTGAAATACACAGCCCGTCCCCTCTAAACGTCTCGAAATGATCGCCTTTAATCTCTATATCAAGTACGACAGAGCCTTCTGAAGTTTTAATAGCACATTCATTTAAGGCTAAATGACGATCCTCTGATCCTCCCCCATTGGGACGAATGGTGACTTCAAGAAGCGGGTATTCCACTACTTGAAAAGGCGTACGGGCAATTTCGATAATAAGTTTTTCTAATTCATCGGGAGTCCAATCTGCATAAAACCCTAAATGACCTGTGTGCACACCTATAAACGCGGTTTTATCAAGACGATGAACATACGTGTGAAAAGCCTCAAGCAGCGTACCATCTCCTCCGACAGAGATCGCTAGTTCGGGTTCCTCTTCATCGTATTCCAGTTTAAATTCTGTTAAATAATTTTTGATCTTTGTGCGTATTTCATTCGATTTTTTGTCTCCTTTTGAGAGGATCGAAAACTTCATGCCTTCAGCTCCTTTCCGGCTTCTTCATCTGTTTTTCATTAAATATTTTTTGGGCTTCCTGTATTTCACTTTTAATCTTCGACATCTCTTCATCCAATTGAAAGGCAGCCTCAGCTGCTCGTTTTAACCTGGATTTAACTTCAGCAGGGATTTGACCTGCATACTTATAATTTAAGGAGTGCTCGTTCGTTGCCCAGAAATTCATAGCAAGCGTGCGGATCTGAATTTCGGCTAATGCGAGCTTTTCCCCATGAATCGTTTCCACCGGGTATCTGATAATAACGTGAAAGGAACGGTACCCGCTGTCCTTTTTACGTGAAATGTAATCTTTCTCTTCCACGATTTCAAAATCATGCCGGTTCTTAAGCATATCAACAACCACATAAATATCGTCTACAAATTGACATACCACTCGAAGACCCGCAATATCCTGCAGTTCTTCTTCAATGTTTTCCGGGTTAATGCCTTTCCGTCTCGCTTTTTCAATGATACTGGACCTCGGCTTCACACGCCCGGTCACAAACTCAATCGGCGATTGGTCCCGTTCATATTCAAATTGTTGCCTCATTCCTTTTAATTTAACCTTCAATTCTTCCACTACTTGCGCGTAGGGTGCTATAAAGATATCCCAATTCATGCGTGCTGAGCACCACCTTTATGTATCCTGCAAAGTCACATAACTCGTGCTTATTGACTCATTCATATTGTATCATAATTACCATCATGACTAGAACAAAACACGATGGGAATGGTTAATCTTTGCAATTTAAAGTACAAATAAATCATAATAAAAATAAGAGGTGAACTACAAATGGCCCAAGAAATTGAAATTGAATTTAAAAACCTGCTCACCGAAGAAGAATACGTGAAGTTGTACAATGATTTATCATTTGAATCACTAGAACTGATTGAACAAACCAATTATTATTTTGAAACTCATGACTTCAAGCTTAAACAGCTGGGTGCCGCGCTGCGCATCCGCAGAAAAAAAGACTCGTGGACATTAACGTTGAAACAGCCGCACCCTGAAGGTCTGCTGGAAACGCACGATACGCTTACACAAGAAGATGTAAATCAATGGATGATTAACCGTCCAATATCAGCCCCTTACGTCGATCAGCAGCTCCGTGAGCTGGGAGTACCGCTTCAAGAACTTGGTTACATGGGTTCATTAATGACAAGACGAAAAGAACGTGAATACAAAAACACCACCCTCGTCCTGGATCACAGCTTTTATTTCGAAAGAAGTGATTACGAACTGGAGCTTGAAGCCGCTTCTAAGGAGACAGGACAACAAGTTTTTCGGGAGTTGCTCAAGAGTTATCATATTCCTGAAAGAAAAACCGATAATAAAATCAAGAGATTCTATAACGCCAAGCCTCAATCAGATTAGTTGCCGATTAAGTTGAGCGTTGCTAAAATAAATAAACAGACAGGAAGGGATTTTATGCAACCTACACCAGGCTCTATTTATGAAGCAATTGGAGAAGATAAAATAAATGAAATTGTTGATCACTTTTATTATTACGTCAGTAAGCATCCAGATCTCATCCCGATTTTCCCTGATGATTTAACTGAAACCAGACGTAAGCAAAAGCAATTTCTCACCCAATTCTTTGGTGGCCCGCCTCTATATATTCAGGAGCATGGTCATCCTATGCTTCGGGCCCGCCACCTTCCCTTTACCATTACACCGACCCGTCGCGACGCTTGGCTCGCCTGTATGGATCAGGCTTTGACGGACGCAGAAATTAAAGAACCTTATCGTACAGCGATGCTTGATCGATTAACGATGACAGCAAACCACATGATGAACACACCGGAGGACGAGAAAGGAGAATCGATGTGAGTTGGAAAAGCTTAAACAGCTCAAGTGAGCAGCAGGGTACATCCACAGGCTTTTTTGATTTATTGAAGAGACCGATTGAGATGTACGTTTTCGTAGATCCATTATGTCCAGAATGCTGGGCACTTGAACCGATCTTAAAAAAGCTTACCATCGAATACGGACGATTCTTTACCATTCGGCCGATCATCAGTGGCAATCTGGCTTCCCTTCAGGACTGCGATTCAGGCCACTCTGAGAAATTAAAAAAAGTATGGGATACAACAGGATCCCGAACAGGAATGTGCTGCGATGGAGACGTATGGATTGAAAACCCTGTATCCTCTCCACTAGTGACAGCTCTTGCAGTTAAAGCTGCAGAACTTCAGGGTAAGAAAGCAGGCATGCGGTTTCTTCGCAAAGTCCAGGAATATGTCTTCTTAGAGAAGCAGAACATTTCTGATGAAGGTGTCCTGCTGGAATGTGCGAAGAAAAGCAGACTCGATGTTCACGAGTTTGAGAAAGATCTTCAGTCTGAATCAGCAAGGAAAGCTTTACAATGCGACATTAAATTAACGCGGGAAATGGATGTGGATTCCGCTCCGACCATGGTGATTTTTAATGAATCGGATGAAGAAGCAGGATTAAAGATAACTGGCATTTATTCATATGAGGTTTATGTAAAGGTTTTAAAAGAAATGCTGCAAAAAGATCCGGTCCCTGCGCAGAAGCCGCAGCTCGAAGATTTCTTAAAGCATTATCGCTTCGTAGCGAATAAAGAAATTGCCGTCGTCTATGACTTGACGGAGCATCAGGCTAAAAAGGAAATGAAAAAGCTTGTATTAAAGCAAAAAGTACGAGAGGTTCCCGTAAAGTATGGTGCTTTTTGGGAATATATTGAATAGTAGTAAAGGTCCATGGTTAGCTCGTCTTACCATGGACCTTTTTATTCCCTGTCAACTTCCACCACTTCGAATCATAATCGTACGGACCCATTAATAAAAATAAGTGTAATGGCTATAGAAAGGGGATACTCCACTATGAAAATTTGGTTTCTTATTGTTTATCTTCTTATCTTTCTTATGATTTGTGCATTTCACTTATTTGCTTTGATGCACCTTTATCCTTTGTATATAACTACTCCCCTTCTCGTTATTTCTTTCTACATCCTCATTCTGCTGATGTTTCATAAAAAAAAGTTCCGCGGATTTTCTTAACGATACCCGCGGAACTTTTCTCTTTATTGGAGCAGTTCTTCCATTTCATTCAGCTTTTGCTCAAATACATCAAGTGCTTCATAAAGTGGATCTTTAGACGTCATATCAACGCCCGCCTGCTTAAGCACTTCAATTGGATAATCACTGCTTCCGGCCCTTAGGAAACTCATGTAACGTTCCACGGCAGGTTCACCTTCAGAAAGAATCTGTTCGGCAAGCGCTGTAGCAGCAGCGTAACCTGTGGAATACTGATATACATAATACCCCATATAAAAGTGCGGGATACGGGCCCACTCCAGCCCGATCTCGTCATCGATCACAATTTCATCTCCAAAATATTTTTTGTTTAGATCGTAATAGATCTGAGTTAGTTTATCAGCGGTTAACGCTTCACCGTTTTGAGCCTGAATATGGATTTCATGTTCAAACTCAGCAAACATAGTTTGACGGAAAACAGTGCCTCTAAAGCCCTCAAGAAAATTATTAAGAAGATACAGCTTCTCCTTTTTATCATTTGTTTTCTTTAACATATAATCGTTAAGTAAAGCCTCATTGCAAGTAGAAGCCACTTCAGCTACGAAGATGGAATAGTTACCATAACGATAAGGCTGGTTTTCATGAGTATAGTAACTGTGAAGAGAGTGTCCCAGCTCATGAGCCAGTGTAAATAAGTTGTTGACATCATCCTGCCAATTCATCAAGATAAAAGGATTTGTACCATAATGACCAGACGAGTAGGCACCGCTGCGTTTGCCTTTATTCTCCTCAACATCAATCCAGCGGTTGGTAAACCCTTCTTTTACAGTATTTACATAATCCTCTCCGAGGGGCTTTAGTCCATTTAAGACAAGCTCTTGAGCTTCTTCGTAAGAAACCTCCAGTTCTGCATCCTTTATGAGTGGAGTGTACATATCATACATATGCAATTCTTCCAGCTGGAGCACTTTTTTACGAAGCTCCACATACCGATGCATCAAAGGTAAACGCTCATTTACCGCTTCTATCAGATTATCATATACTGTCTCCGGGATATTATTGCGGTCAAGTGCAGACTCCCGCGCTCGTTCGTATTGTTTCACTGTGGCAAAATAGTTATTCTTCTTTACATTACCACTTAATGTGGAAGCAAATGTATTCTTAAATTGTCCAAACGTATCATACATCGCTTGAAATGCATTTTTACGTACTTCACGATTTTCTGATTTTAAGAAACCGACATAGCGTCCATGAGTCAAATCTACTTCTTCTCCTTCATCATTCTTAATTGAAGGAAAGGAAAGATCTGCGTTATTAAGTGCTCCGAAAGTTTGGGAAGGGTTTGAAGCAATCTCAGAAAATCCTGCAAGCAGGCGTTCTTCTTTTTCACTGAGAACATGATCCCGGCGGCGTGTTATTTCCTTTAACGAATGTTCATACAATTTAAGATCTTCATTTTCTTTAATAAATTGATCCACCGTACCTTCAGGAAGAGCTAAAATTTCCGGTGTAATGAAACTCATAGATGAAGCTACTTTAGTGTATAAACTTTCTGCCTTTGCATTCATTTCCTGATAATAGGAATTGGTTGTATCCTGATCATTTCTCATATGCGCATAAGTAAATAATAGACCAATCCTGTGTGATATTTCATCCTGGAGCTTAAGCATTTTAAAAAGCTGATCAGCAGAGTCGCCAATACTCCCTTTATATTCTTCTATTTCTGGAATGACTTCTTTTACTTTTTCAAATTCTTTATACCATTCTTCATCTGTGGCAAAAATTGATTCTAAGTCCCATGTTCGTTCTTTAGGTAATTCATCTCTTTTTGGTAGCTGTTTAGTCGATGCCATCCAAATCCTCCTCAAAAGTATTTCGTCACACTACTCAATTCTAGATTATCATTAGAATTCCTGCTTAAGTTTAAGCTTATTCATGATTTGTTTATCTTCTTTAACGGCTTTCTCACTATGAGTATGAAAAAGGATCTCTCTTTTTTTTATCCAATTCCCTTCCCTTTCTTCCACATAACCAAGCTTACCTAATTGAAGCAGATACTCTTTATATATAGAGTCTGATTGCCCCGCATTTACGGCAGAACGCAAATATTTATGGGGAAAAGTTATCACGTCTCCAATGGACCTGGGCATATAATATTGAAGGATAAACCTTGACTGCCAGACGTAAGGAGCTTCTTCACAAAATTGCTGGTTTCTCACCGGAAGATAGCAGGCACTTGGTATAAGTGAATAATGATAGCCTCTTAAATACAGCATCTGCCTCCAGTTTCTCTCCTTACTCATACTGGCTGCGTTTCTGTAAACTGTTCTAAACTGATACATTTGCTTCTCCCACATCAAATAAAAAGGGTGAATAGAAGAATAGGAGGGTTTAAATAAATGAGGGAATTTAATGTGAGGAAGCGGAGTGGTTTGAAAAGTGGAAAAGGAAGTTGTTAATGAGGCACCTCTTATCTGGCCGGCGGTGATTATAGCCTTTCCTTCCACGTCCAGATAATACATACAGTATTGACTTTGAAATGAATAAATCATTTCTTTATGAAATTGATCAAGCTGTAATATATATTTACCTTTTCGTTTCAACTGATTTCTGCCAAGAATCCATAAAGGAAAAATTCCAGCCTTCCGGTAACCTTGCGTTCGATTCATTACATCTTTTGCAGGTATAGAAGCACACTGCAGCTCTATAGCTGCTTTCTTTCCGTCTATAGTCAGCAGTATGTCAGGACGTTGATTAATCTCAGATAAATAAGGCTCGACAACCACTTGATAGCCTTGGTTGTTCAGCCACTGGTATAACAACCACTTCCCGCCCTCATGATATGTACTTTCTCCGCGGCTTTTAACTTCACACGTACTTGATGGTAGATGGGCAAAATGCGGTGTCACTTTACGGCCGAAACGAATGATAAGCGTTTCGTTACAGGTGGGACAGAAAAATTCAGCATTTTTCTTTAGCTTTTTGAGGACAGCGGGGGAATTTTGATAAATAGTAGTAAGTCTGCCATGTTCATCATATGCATGAAGCATAGAACACCTCCTAATACAGTTATTATTCGACATAAAAGGCAAAAACCCTTTATTTTAACAAAAAAAAGCACACTCCGTGTGTGAGTGCGCATTACTTATCAGCAGGAAAGTAATCTCTTACTTGATGGAGTGCTCTTTCAGCAAAGATTGCTTTCCCGTATTCCTGCAGGCGGTAAATCGTCACTGACGATTCATGACCAAATTCCATTAATTGACTTAAAATATTTTCTTGTTCATCATCACTCATATTTTCATCATTGAACTGAATATATAAATAATAGGCTCCGTCAAAGTGATACAATTCGTGATCGATTTGATCGGACTTGTTATCCATATAATGACTTAATTGGATGACATCTTCAAATTCTTGAAAGCGTAGTGTGAAATTGAGCGGAGCTAACGACTCCTGCTCATTATCTTCTTTTTCATCTTCATTTACTGTTTCATCTGATTCAGAATGATTGTATTTATCTTCAAGTAAATTTTCTAAGTTCTCGTCTACAGGTACATCAATTGATTTACCCTCATCACTTGGGAGTTCGAGCTTTTGCCCGTCTTGGGAAACCTGCGCTTTAGTAACGATCACTTCTAGGCCTTTGTCCATTGCTTGAACCTGGATCCAGAGCGGTCCATCGGCTTGAAAGTTTTCCTGGTCATTCACTTCATCCATCATTTCCCAAAATAGCTGTTCACTTCGTTCGCGATTATACCAAATCTCTTCGCGGTCAAAGCCCAGCTGTTCTACATCGTGATAAGAAACGTAAAACTTTACAGTGTTTTCATTAATGCGTTCGATTTCCATTTATCTCTCTCCCTTCTATCGTTTAATAGGCGGAAGGGATCGTAACCCTAAGTCGCTTATTCTTACCTTACCCCTCAGGTCAAAGTCTCAACCATCGTGATGTTACAGCGTAAGGATTGATGTACTTATATTGTATGACAGTAAATCTAAAATGGAAAACAAATTGCTTCGAATCAGCAGATAACCATAACCCAATCCTTGAATTTTTGTATATAAGGTTGGTTGGTTTTTTATTCTAGCTTATTTTTTGAAATTTGTCACTACTTAGAGGAGTGTTTTTTCAATGAATTGGGACTTGCTCGAACCTATCCTTATTATTATTAGTATTGACATAATCCTTGGAGGAGATAACGCGGTTGTTATAGCACTGGCCAGTCGAAATCTCCCGGAGCATCAGCGCAATAAAGCAATTTTAATTGGGACAGGCTTAGCAATTGCTTCCCGTGTAGTCTTAACGACTGTTGCTTTGTATCTGCTGGCTGTTCCCTATTTACGATTAGCGGGGGGCCTGCTACTCATTTACATAGCGGTCAAGCTCCTTATAAACGACGAAGACGAGACATCCATTAAAAGCAGTGACAGCTTGTTTACAGCAATAAAAACCATCGTGTTCGCTGATATTGTAATGGGATTTGATAACGTTCTTGCTATTGCAGGGGCTTCCCACGGGAACATCACGCTTGTAGTGACCGGCTTATTAATATCTGTGCCCATAATTATTTGGGGCAGCCGAATTATATTGAAGTTAATGGAAAAAATACCAATTCTCGTCTATATCGGAGCAGGGATTCTTGCTTTTACTGCAGCAGAAATGATACTGGAAGATCCCCATGTTGAAGAATGGATCCAGCTGATAGCACCCGTTATGACAATCTTTCCATTTCTAGTGGTTCTGGCAACCGTTATGACCGGCTATTTTTATAATAAACAGACGGCAGAAAAATAAAAAACTGTCTCGATTCTTGAATCGGGACAGTTTTTACATTTAATTAACCAGGCGCTGAGCTTCTTTAAGTTGAAATGTGCGTACACTTCTTGGTAGAAAGCGGCGGATTTCGTCTTCATTATATCCAACCTGCAGGCGCTTTTCATCAATGATAATCGGACGGCGGAGCAGTCCGGGATTCTCCTGAATCAAATCGAATAAATCCTGCATAGGAAGCTGATCGAAATCAACTTTTAACTTCTGGAAGACTTTAGAACGAGTAGAGATGATCTCTTCCGTTCCATCTTCAGTCATTCTCAATATTTCCTTGATCTCATCAATCGTTAACGACTCAGAAAAAATATTTCTTTCCGTGTAAGGAATATTATGCTCCTCCAGCCACGCTTTCGCCTTGCGACATGATGTACAACTTGGTGAGGTATAAAGTGTTACCATACAGATACTTCACTCCTCGAAAATTTATTATGGATCTTTTTTAGTAATTCTTAATTAAAATTAGTATAATCTAATCTTATATAATTACTATAACATAGTTGTCAACTAAAATCTATATACCATCAGGTAAAAGGCTTTCATTTGCAACTTTTTAAATAATTTAGATGCATACACAGTAACTTACCACAAATTTGGCTGCTTTAAACCTATTTTTTCATCTTCATTGTGAAACTATTCATTTTCAACTACTACCGGAAATTGAAAATCCCTGCCTAAATTAAGGCAGGGATTTATCTCTAAGAACGTTTTAAATCTTTTAGAATATTTTGACTGTCACGGTCTTCATTAAGTGTCAGTACTTCATCTACCGGCTGATAGGATTTTCCGTAAAACTGACTGTCTTTATAGGTGTGAATCTCTTCATACATGCGTTTCATTTGTTCATAAATTTCTTCTTCCGTTGCGTCTTCAGGAGACCAATAGAGGATTTCCATTGGGGTAGGTTCATTCGTTGCTAAAGAACGGCGTGTATATCCAATTGATTGAGCATGCTTAAAGTCTTCACGCTGATAGAAGTGAAGTCGTTTTGCAGTATCTGTATCCTCGTAATCTACAGGCTCCACTTCCAAAATAATCGGTTTTCCTTTTGCTTTCATTTTTTCAATCAATTGATGACCCAGGCCCTGACCTCTTGCATTACTGGAAACGTATACATAATCAATAAAAATAAAAGATTCGAACTCTGCATACATCAACACATGATTTTCATCTTCGTCTTTGTAGTAGACATCACTCTTTTCTTTGAGTAAAGTTTCCATGTGTTCCTCGGATTTCATTTCCTCTACAGGGAAATATTGTTTCAATTTCTTATACCAACTCATTGATCTACTCCCTTATCACAGTATAGTCTTATTATAACTGATTCTCATATCATTGTTAAATAACGATAGGTTCTATTCGTTAGTGTGAACAAAAAAGCACTGGATATCCAGCGCTTTCATGTTAAGGTGTATAATCAACATCTTCAGTGTAATTATTTGTGGCGTTCCAAATCAGGTATTCGTTTATACCATTATCCTGCAAAGCTCGTATTTGATCCTCTACTTCAGCTTTACCATATTGGAAAGTGTCTCCTGAGTACAGCCAAGGTGCTTCAAAGTCCTGGAGCCAAGGTCTTGAAACAGGGGCTTCCTCTAAATCACCGAGAATTTGATTCTCTACTTTAGCATACTCATCAATAATGTTATACGGCTCTGTATCTGGTTTATCGATGCCAAAGTAAGGTCCCCAGTGGCTTGGGTAGATCATAGATGAGATTACATCGACATTGGAAGAAATTTTAGGGAAGTTCTGCCCAATTCCAGGTGACTCTTCAATAGTCGCAGCATATCCGAAAATATCTACCGCTACATCCACGTCATAATCGCTTAAGTTTTCCCTAGCGTATTCGACAAAATCAGTGACTGCACTTACCCGCTTCTTAATGTTGTTCTCATCCGAATCAGCATAATCGCCCTGATTATACTCTAACTCTTCATCCCGATTTTCAAAACCTTCAGGGAATCGAACGTAATCGAATTGGATTTCCTGAAAGCCAATTTCTGCTGCCATTTTTGCAATTTCTAAGTTATATTCCCAAACTTCTTTCTCAAAAGGATTCACAAACGCTTCATTACGGCTATTCTTCCAAACTTCTCCGTTCTCTCTAAAGGAAAGCTCCGGGCGCTCTTCTGCTAAAAGATTGTCTTTAAATACAACCACTCGTGCAATTGGATAAATTCCCTTCTCCTCAAGTTCTTCAAGCAGCTTCCTTGGGTCGTCTATGTAAGGTTCTGCAATATCCGCATACGGAGAATCCTCAGGGGGTTCAAAGGAAATGTTTCCATGATCCTCTTTTACATCAATCACCATTGCATTTAAATCCGTTGTTTCGACAAGTTCTGTTAATTCGTCCATTTTCTCTCCGCCGGCTGAAGGACCTGTAACATAAATCCCTCTCACTGCGTCTGGATATTCAAAATCCAGTCCTGAATTAAAAACAAACCTGGCAACTCGATCGGGAATGCCCAATGATTGCAGATTAATTTCCTTCCCGCTGTGGTCTTGAGCATTCAATTCTGCTTTTACTTCTGTATTATGTACGAATGCCGTTGCAGCTATAGCAATAATACCAGCGAAGATGATTTTCCTTAGATGTAATTTCCCCATTCTTACCTTCTCCCACTTTATGTATTTGTCTATTATTTATTATATATAGAGATATCTTCCATGAATAGACTAAACCTCCAACTTTTAGTCATTTTTTTCATAATGTTACCAAATACCTATGACTCACCTATCCTATCACAAACAGAAAAGGACCCCACCTAAGTAAGGTCCCTCTGTTCAAATCAAGTTACGGTGCTGTATTCTTTCTGGTAATGTTCAAATTCTTTAGTTGTACACAAAACCCAGTGATCAGGTCGAACCTCTCTAAATTCAGGCTCCTCGCTCGTATCATGGTCATTCGGGTTGTATGTGAAACGCTCCCGCGAACGTTCGTATACAGGGTCCGGCAGAGGAATGGCCGAAAGTAAAGACTGAGTATAAGGATGAATCGGATTACGATAAAGCTCATCAGCTTCTGCAAGCTCGACAATTCTTCCAAAATACATAACCCCGATACGATCACTAATATATTTAACCATTGAGAGATCGTGTGCAATAAACAAATACGTCAACTCTTTTTCTTTTTGCAGCTGCTTTAACAGGTTTACAACCTGGGCTTGAATCGATACGTCCAGGGCTGAGATCGGCTCGTCGGCAATAATAAAAGAGGGATCCACCGCAAGAGCTCTTGCAATACCGATACGCTGACGCTGACCGCCGCTGAATTCATGAGGATAGCGATTGGCGTGTTCCTTGTTAAGACCTACTGTTTCAAGTAACTCTTCTACTTTCGCCCTTCTCAACTTCTCTGTCTTCTCAAGACCATGAATGTCCATACCTTCAGCGATAATGTCCGACACCTTCATACGAGGATTTAAAGAAGCATATGGATCCTGGAAAATCATTTGCATTTCACGATTGAATTTTTTTAGATCACTTCGGTTTTTCTTCCCGTGAACATTCTCACCATTAAAAATCACTTCACCGTCTGTTGCGTTGTATAAACGAATGATACTTCGGCCAGTCGTTGATTTTCCACAGCCTGACTCTCCAACTAATCCAAAAGTTTCCCCTTTATAAATATCGAAACTGATCCCGTCAACTGCTTTCACTACACTGTGCCGGCCAGTTTTGAAATGTTGTTTTAGGTTTTTTATTTCTAATAGCTTTTCTCTACTCATACACGTTCACCTTTCCTGCTGTCAGAAGACGCCATGGCAGCCATCCGCTTCTTAATAGCTTCCGGCGGGTCAATATCAGGAGCATGCTCGTGCAGTAACCAGGTGGCTGCATAATGAGTCTCAGATACTTTAAATAACGGCGGCTCCTGTTCTCTATCAATCTGCATCGCATATTCGTTACGCGGTGCAAAGGCATCACCTTTAGGAGGATTCAATAAATCAGGTGGTGAGCCCGGAATGGCATATAATTCTGAAACTTCTGCGTCCAGTGACGGCATCGACCCTAACAGCCCCCATGTGTAAGGGTGTTTAGGATTATAAAAAATATCATCAACCGTACCAATTTCGACTATCCTGCCGGCGTACATGACAGCAACTCGATCGGCTACGTTTGCAACAACTCCAAGGTCATGCGTAATAAAGATCGTTCCAGAGTCTGTCTTTTTCTGAATATCTTTCATAAGTTCAAGAATCTGAGCTTGAATGGTTACATCCAGAGCTGTAGTCGGTTCATCAGCTATAAGAAGCTTAGGGTTACAGGCAAGTGCGATCGCGACGACTACCCGCTGCCGCATGCCGCCTGAAAATTGGTGCGGATATTGCTTCATACGGTTCTCAGGATCAGGAATCCCAACTAACTCTAACAACTCAATCACACGACTTTTAGCTGCAGACTTGCTCAACTTTTGATGCTTAATCAATCCTTCGGCAATCTGGTTTCCAACCTTCATCGTTGGATTTAAGGACGTCATAGGATCCTGGAAGATCATTGAAATCTCTTTACCGCGGATCTTCTGCATTTCTTTTTCACTTAGCTTAGCAAGATCTCTTCCTTCAAAAAGAATTTCACCTTCTTTAATTCGGCCCGGCGGCATAGGAATCAGTTTCATTAATGCTTTTGTTGTAACTGATTTTCCAGAGCCGGATTCACCTACAATGGCCAGCGTTTCCCCTTTATTTAAACTAAAGTTAACCCCGCGTACAGCCTGCACTTCACCTCCGTAGGTGTCAAAAGATACATGCATATTTTTAACTTCTAATAGTTTGTCCATATCGACATCTACCTCCTATTCGCGCATCTTCGGATCGAAAGCATCCCGCAGTCCATCTGCCAGCAAGTTAAACGCAATCATAATTAAAGAAATAATTACGGCCGGGAACAACAATATGTGCGGATAGATTTGCAGGGACTGGAACCCATCCTCAACCAATGTACCCAGTGAAGCCAAAGGAGTCGGCAGTCCCAGACCGATAAAGCTTAGAAATGCTTCGAAGAAAATGGCTGATGGAATTGTAAACATTGTATTAATAATGATTAACCCCAGTACGTTAGGAATTAAATGCTTTCTTAAGATTCTTCCATCTTGTGCTCCTAAAGTTCTCGATGCCAGGACAAATTCTTGGTTTTTCAGCTTAAGAATCTGCCCCCTGACTATACGGGCCATTGAGATCCACCCGGTAATCGTCAAGGCAATGATTATCGAGAGTATCCCTGGATCAAGTATGAGGATCATCAGGATTACAATAACCAGGTTTGGCACTCCTACTAAAATTTCAATGAAACGCTGCATGTAGTTATCAACGCGTCCGCCGTAATAAGCTGATATACCACCGTAAGCGACTCCAACAATCACATCTATCGCAGCAGCTAAGAAAGCAATAATTAGCGAGATCCTCGTTCCTTCCCAGGCTCTTGTCCACAAGTCACGTCCTAAACCGTCTGTACCAAACCAGAAGTTCTGTCCCTCCATGTCTTTTGATGCATATACATCATAAACAGCCTCAACTTCGGCTTCTTCACCATTCGATCCATCATTTAATACGTTAGTTTCAATGTGGTCTTCATCATTATTAAAACGCATTAAGGCGTTTGTTTCAGCCTGCTCAAGGGAATCTGCTGTCTGCACAGTACTTAAAGTTCCGTCCATCCCCATCCATTCCAGGCCTTCCACTTTAGGAGGCATCTTTGCTCTTGCCAGGTCCTGCTCGAACTGATCATATTCATTCATAGATGGACCGATAACAGCTAGCAAGATTAAAATGATCAATGCTCCTAATCCAATCATGGCTCCTGTGTTTTTACGAAGCCTTATAAAAGAATCCTTCCAAAACGATAAACTGGGCCGGCTGATTTTTTCACTGTCATCATCTCTCGTATCTACGGGTACGAATAAATCCTTGTTAGGTTTATGATTTTCCATAATAGGTTCTACTCTCCTTCTGCCAGTCGAATTCTCGGATCAATAACTCCATAAAGCAAGTCAATGACCAATACGATGAGGATGAAAAATACAGCAAAAAACAGTGTCGTACCCATTATGATCGGATAGTCATTCGTGTTAATAGATTTAACGAATTGTTCGCCAATTCCAGGAACCGCAAAAATATTTTCTATAACAAGCGTACCTGTCATTAACCCAATTGCAAGCGGACCTAACACTGTAATTAAAGGAATTAATGCATTTCTTACCCCATGCTTAAACACGACTCCAAATTTATTGACACCTTTTGCACGTGCAGTCGTAATATAGTCGGAGCCCATAACTTCAAGCATCTCTGTTCGCATAAAGCGGGCTGCTATGGCAAGCGGGAAAATAGCTAATGCGATGGTAGGCAGGACTGTGTGCTGCCAGGTTCCCCATAGAGCCACCGGAAACCATCCTAGCTTTACGCCAACAAAATACTGAAGGATTCCTGCAAATACAAAGGATGGAATAGATTGTCCAAGAACCGCAGTAAAAGTAGAGCCATAGTCGAGCACTCCATTATGATATATAGCAGAAATTAAACCTAAGAGCATACCTAATATTGTACCGATAATCATGGCTTGAAAACCTAACTGCAGCGATGGCCCGATCCGATCTAATATTATTGTTGTTACTTCCCTGTTATCAAACTGGAAGGACACTCCCATATCGCCTTGCAGCAAATTGACCATGTAGTTAAAGTATTGAACAGGAATCGGCTCGTCCAGTCCATATTTTGCTAATACAATCGCTTGCTGTTCTTCTGATAATCTATCGGCAGAACTCAGCGGTGTCCCCGGTAGAAATTTCATCAGGAAGAATGTAAACGTTGCAATTAAGAACATTGTAATAACCATGTACACTAATCGTTGAGTAATATAGCGTCCCATGACAACACCTCCTATAAGATTAACCCTTGTCGAAACCCCTATAAATTGACTGAAATTTGTCTATTATCCGAATATTCTCATTACAGGGAAAAAGAGAGCATACGCCAACATATGGACATATACTCTCTCCCCTATAAGTTAGCCTATGTGTGGCTCGTTTTATTCCTTACCGTCAATGTGCGCATATTTGTAAGTGTAGTCAGGACCCATTGGGTTCACTCCAACATCTTTTACGTAAGGCTTCCAAAGTTGAGCTGCAGCACGCTGATAAAGAGGTGCAATAACTGCATCTTCTTCGATTAACAGCTTCTCAGCTTCAAGGAAGTTCTCAAAACGATCAACAGGCTCAAGTGCTAATTCATCATTTGCTTCTTCAATTAAAGCATCGTACTCTTCACTGGAGTAACCAGTCTTATTGTTTCCGCCGTCCGTCACCCACATGTTTAAGAAGGTATTTGGATCAACGTAGTCAGGTCCCCATCCAGAGTTTTGAAGATCGTAATCCATTTCTGTATCACGGTCAAGACGCTCCTGGAAAGGTACAGATTGTACATTTACAGTAAGACCATCAAGCTGCTCAAGCTGATCTTTAATGTAAGCATCCATTTGCTGTGCTACTTCAGTATCTCCACCAAGGTAACCAAGCTCAGCTTCCTCGATATCAAGTTCTTCTTTAGCTGTTTCCCAAAGTTCTTGCGCTTCTTCAACATTTGTTTCGATTAAATCACCATTGATTTCACGGAAATCTTCTTCCGTTTCAGGGTGCATGGCAAAGTTTTGTGGAATATCACCAACACCAGGCAGGGATCCGTTATTAAGGATTGTGTCTACCATAGCTTGACGATCAATAACTTTTTGAATAGCTTTACGGGCATTTACATTTCCAAGAATTTCATTTTCCTGGTTCATTTTCAAATAGAATAAAGTTGGTTCTTCTTCTACACGAAACTCTTCAGAAGAACGGTACTCGTCTACAAATTCAGAAGAAAGTCCGACACGGTCAATTTCATCTGTTTCGTAAAGGTTTACAGCAGCAGACGTTTCTTTAACTACGTCTACATTAATTTCTTCTAACTGAACGTTGTCAGCATCCCAGTAATCTTCGTTTTTAACAAGCTTCCAACCTTCACTGCCCCACTCTTCGAATTTGAATGGACCGTTGGATAATAGCGTGTCCGCTTCAAGAGCATAATCTTCTCCATGCTCTTCAACGAATTCCTCGTTCAGCGGAAGAAAAGTTCCAAAAGCTGTTAGTGACTCGAAATACGGAGTCGGTTTTTCTAGAGAAACTTCTAAGGTATAGTCGTCTGTAGCTTCTACTCCAAGGTCTTCAACCTCAGCGTCCCCTGCAGCGATTGCTTCAGCATTTTCAATTACACCACTCATCATATATGGGCCATACTCTGAACCTGTGTCAGGATTTACTGCACGCTGCCATGCATATACGAAGTCATGTGCTGTAACAGGATCTCCATTAGACCAAGTTGCATCTTCACGAAGGTTAAACGTCCAAGTTAAACCATCTTCGCTTTCCTCGTGATCTTCCGCGATCCCCGGTTCAGGGTTGGCATCAAGATCTAAGCGGTATAAACCGTCTGTTGTAGAACCTAACCATTGGAATGCAACAGCGTCAGTCGCCATTGACGAGTCCATAGTCGGGATCTCAGCTGTGTCCGTAATGTTAAGTATTTGTTCGCTATCCCCGCCTGATGATTCTTCTGTGTCTTCTCCGTCACCGCTGCCTTCAGCTTCCTCAGAACCTCCATCTGAGTCGCCTCCGGAACAAGCTGCGAGGAACATTCCCAGTGCTAATAAAAGCACCAGCAAAAACCAATTCGCCTTTTTCATGTAGAAAATGACCTCCCCTAAATAATAAAAATTTTGACGTGGCACGTTGTCCACATATCGAATTATACAAGTTTTCTAACAATTTTGCATTCCTTTTTTTCAAAATTTTTGCTAAAAGCCTTATTTTATTACGTTTGAATGACATAAAATAGGTCTAATTAACTAGTTTATTTTACAATTATTTTGGGTTTAAATTGTTAATTATTCAGATCAATGTATAAAAAAGTACCGTTTATTTGAAATGACTTACATTAATCCAGGTGCATTGTATAACCCATACAATGTTCATTGAATGGGGAATTTTCTGTTATTTACTTCAAATTGAACGTATTTTAAACTCTTCAGAAGTGTTATAATTATTTTAGTTTTTTAGAGAGTGAAGGATGTGTGATGAAGGTGGTACTTGTACGTAATAAATGGGGATTTTTCATCCTGAACCTTTTAGCTGCAGGTTTGCTTTTTAGTCTGCTTGCGCCGGTTTATAATTTGATCGCTTTTATAGATATACTTTTTTATTTGTGTTTCTTTTATCTTTTTGTAGGTTTATTTCTTTGGATCGTTAAAGGTGGATTCTTCGATGCTATTACCTACAGTTTTCGAAGAGTAACTAACCGTGTGGCAAAGAATAAAGATTACCTGGATGACTTTGAAGATAAACCGCTCCCTTCTCAAATGTTCAAAAAAAAGCTCGTTCATTTCTTTTTATTCCAAGGTATTATCCTATTAATTGCACTGCTCATTTTGTTGGTTGTTTATTATCAGGCTTAACAGGAGCTTGCAAAGCACTTCAAAATCATCTATACTTTGTTCAGGATTTTATATTAAAGTTGCGTTGAAGGAGTTAAGTAGCTTTACCAGATGCTTTTTTAGAGAGGCTGTGGATGGTGCAAACAGCTGAGCATTGGTTAAGTGAAGTGGGGCTCTGGAGCAGAACCGCTGATTCGGCGTTATCGAAAATGAGCTGACTTTTTAAATGAAAAGTAATTAGGGTGGCACCGCGAACCAATCGTCCCTTCCATACAGGAGGGATGACTGGTTCTTTTTTGTATACAAATTTAGAGAGGGGAAAGAAAATGAAAACCATTTTTTCAGGGATTCAGCCAAGCGGTACATTAACGCTCGGCAACTATTTAGGAGCGATGAAGCATTTCGTCGAACTGCAGGAAGAATACAAATGTTATTTTTGTATTGTCGACGAACATGCCATTACTGTTCCCCAGGAACGGTTGAAGCTTAGAGAAAACATTAAATCATTGGCGGCTTTGTATTTAGCTTCCGGCATTGACAAAGAACGTTCAACCTTATTTATTCAATCTGAAGTGCCGGCGCACACACAGCTCGGCTGGATGTTACAGTGCGTAAGCTATATCGGTGAACTGGAACGTATGACTCAATTTAAAGATAAGTCTGCCGGGGGTAAAGAAGCTGTAACCTCGGGCCTGCTTACTTATCCTCCTTTAATGGCTTCTGATATTCTCCTATATCAAACAGACATCGTGCCTGTAGGAGACGACCAAAAACAGCATTTGGAGCTGACAAGAAATTTAGCTCAGCGGTTTAACAATAAGTACAACAATATTTTCACAGTTCCTGAGGTTAGAATCCCAAAAGAAGGGGCTCGAATAATGTCTCTACAGGAACCGACAAAGAAAATGAGTAAATCTGATGTTAACCAAAAATCATATATCTCTATGCTTGATGATGAGAAAAAGATTACTAAGAAAATTAAAAGTGCCGTAACCGATTCTGAAGGGGTCGTTAAATATGATAAAGAAAGCAAGCCAGGAGTCTCGAATCTGCTTACCATTGAATCCGTATGTTCTGGCCTGACTATCCGGGACTTGGAAAAGAAATATGAAGGTAAAGGATATGGTGATTTCAAAGAAGGGGTCGCTCAGTCAGTTGTTGCTGTTCTAAAGCCGATCCAGGAACGATACTTTGAGCTCATTGAATCAAGTGAACTGGATGACATTTTGGACCGAGGTGCTGAAGAGGCTTCTTTTAAAGCGGAAAAAATGCTGGCAAAAGCCAAAAAAGCTATGGGTCTTGGGCGTGTAAGAAAGAAATAACAGCTAAAAAGCTTGGATGGATGTTCACATGGTATCTCATCGTTTCTCTATTAGAATCTAGAGAAAAGAGGAAAAAGCGCCGCTTTTAAGGGGGGGCAGACGGAAAGTCTTCTCGGTCACGACAGTTCACTTTTCGCAAATGCCCATAAATTTGTCTATTTGCCCATAAGTTGAAATTATTGCCCGTAAAATATAATTATCGCCCGTAAAATCTTGAAATGACCCATAAACGGCGATAAACGCCCATAAATCGAGAACGCCCCCTTATTCTGAAATTTTTCTCAACAAACTGAAAAAGCCGGAATTGAGTGTAATCACTCAATTCTGGCTTTTTAAATGCTGGCTGGTTTTTTGATATTCAGACTGCCACATAGTTTCAAAGAAAGGCTGCCCTTTTATTAATTTCCCGCACAATTCCTCGTGCTGAGGGCTCCAGCCTTCCATCGTTCCATAATACAACCTCTGCCACGCTGCTTCCGCTGTCAATTCCTTCATTACTTCATATTGAGATGGATCCCATTCGGTCAGCCAGTACCCGACTTCTTCAGGGTGATCCGTATGTCTGAGCTGATCGAGTGCCATCATTAACAACTGTTTCAATTGTCTCTCTCTGCGGGTTAATCCTGCCATTTTTTCTGGAGACAATGATAAGATGTGGTATTCTTTTGGTGTAAGGTTATCTAATTCATAAATGGATGGCCGCTTTCCTTCTACCATATCAAAGACGAGTCTTTCCTGCCGGGGGATTAATCTGCTCTTTTTCACAGGCAGCGAATAACCCAGAGTATCAAATACTAAAACACTTCTGCCGTCAGTGACCACCGCAGCATAATCGATGGTTTTGCGCTCTTGATTCTTCTTCATGTACGTTCTCTTATGGATATCATCGAGTAATGCTTTTGGCAATTCCTGTAGATCATTTTCGATAAATTCAAATAAGTCTTCATCAATCAGTAAAAGAGGAATTTGATCGACTAATTCAATTCCATCTTCTTTACGCCATTCATGAAAGTGACACACATTGTATCCATTCTCTTCTCCTTCAAACCAATTCACCCATAGATCATGCATATATAACATAGCGCAACCTCTCTTTCATACCGTGAACTCTTTAGGTTACATTATGACCAATGTTGGTTTTTTTATTCTTAACATCCATCATTTAGTAAATTATTCTTTCATAAATATAAGGGCAGTCAGGCTGAGAGTAAGTCCAGCCGGAAACAAGTAACATTCTGGCCTGGATTGAATCAGAATAAGAAATTCAAGCCACGTCAGTCCGGCAGGGACCAGGTTTAAGTATGTAATGGTTACTGTTCCACCTGCGACTGATAAACCAAATCCAACTAGCAGCAGCATCCATTGCCACATGGCTTGTCCTCCTTTAACTGCTTTATTCATTTTATGAAAACTTGACGTTTAGGATTCACGCAATATCCGACTTGTTCCTACATATTCCTCTTTACTTGATGAGGAAATAAAGGTAAATTTAGTAGAGGAGCTTATTATGGAAAGGAATGATGTTATGTCAGAAAGACGCTCCTTACGCTCACGCAGAAAGTGGAAGCGTAAAAAAAGATTTTTTATCGCTATTATTTTTCTTATGTTTATTACCACATTAAGTTATGCTGGATACGAATACATGATGGGCAAACAGGAATCCCAGGGAAGAGTTTCCGGAGACGATGGAAGCGAATATTCGATTGATGATATCTCCAGTAAATATAAGGATGAATTTAAGGGCGTTGACAATAATGATGGTAAAACGAACGTTCTTTTACTAGGGGTTGATCAAAGGGAAGATGAGACCCCGAGATCTGATACAATTATGATTGCTCAATATGACGAAAATGGAGAAAGAGCGAAAGTAGCTTCTCTCATGCGTGATATGTATGTCAACATTCCCGGTCATGGCTATAACAAGCTAAACGCAGCCTTTGCGCTTGGCGGACCTGAACTTATGCGTCAGACGATTAAAGAGAACTTCGGTGTCGATGTAGAATACTATTCAATCGTGGACTTTGATGGGTTTACCCATATCGTAGATACTCTTGCTCCAAACGGTGTGGAAGTAGATATTGAAAAAGACATGCAATATAAAGCTTCGGATACCAATATTGACCTTAAGCAGGGGACACATGATTTAAATGGTGAAGAACTATTAGGCTACGCTAGATACAGAAGTGATTCCAAGGGAGATTTCGCTCGAGTTGAGCGCCAGCAGGAAGTCATTAAATTACTCAAAGAAGAAGCAGTTTCCTTTAATGGTGTAATGAAAGCTCCCCGCTTAGTCGGTACACTCCAGCCTTACATTGATACGAATGTAGGAAGTGGAAAAATCTTAGACTTAGGTAAAGACCTTATATTCAACCCGATTGATGATGTTGAAACCTTCAGCTTGCCTGAGGAAGATAACGTCTGGAACGAAAGAAAAGAATATCCAATCGGACTGGTACTGGCTCATGATGAGGAGAAAAGTGCAGAAGCCTTACAGGAATTCTTAAATTAACCAAAAAAACCACATGTGGGAATCATCCACATGTGGTTTTTTTAATGGAAAAGGCGAGAGCTTCGTCATCAGCACCATCTTGAGATCGCTGATATAAATCCATTTCCACTGATTTATTTATGAAATCACGGATATAAAGAGAAAAACGCAGATAAATTCTAAAAACCGCTGATAGCTGGGGGGATTCAGCAATCCTGTGCCCCGTCACCTTCACTCTGCCAGAGGTACCAAAAAAAAGGCTTGCAGAGAAACGAGAGTTTATCTGCAAGCTGAGCGGGCAGATTATAGTCAGTCCGCTTTTCATTTGATCATCATCTACTCATTATATTTTTGAAAAATAAGGGAAACGTTATGGCCGCCAAATCCCAGCGAGTTACTCATAACTGTATTTACTTCCTGTTTTCTTGCTTCATTTGGTACATAGTCAAGGTCGCATTCCGGGTCTGGAGTTTCGTAATTAATTGTTGGCGGCAGGAGGCTTTCGTTAATAGCTTTTAAGGATATAATTGCTTCTACTGCACCTGCTGCACCAAGTAAGTGGCCGGTCATCGACTTCGTTGAGGAAATTGGCAATTTATGAGCATACTCTTCGAATACATATTTTGCTGCTGTCGTTTCAAATTTATCATTTAAGTCCGTTGACGTTCCGTGAGCATTTAAATAGTCTACAGATTCCGCTTCAATTCCTGCATCCTGAAGGGCATGCTTCATCGCACGGGTAGCCCCTTCCCCTTCTGGAGCCGGAGAAGTGATATGATAAGCATCTCCTGTAGAGCCATAGCCAGTAATTTCGCCATAAATTTTAGCGCCGCGTTCTTTAGCGGACTCTAGTGATTCAATTACTAAAATTCCTGAGCCTTCGCCCATAACAAAGCCATCACGGTTCTTATCAAAAGGGCGGCTCGCCGTATTAGGATCTTCATTTAAGGAGAGAGCTCTGGCTGAAGCAAAACCTGCAAATGACATTTTGTTCATTGGAGCTTCTGTTCCGCCTGTAATCATAACATCCGCGTCTCCACGCTGAATGACTTTAAATGCGTCACCTATCGAGTTGGCTCCTGATGCACAAGCCGTAACTGAACACGAATTAATTCCTTTTGCCCCTAAAGCAATAGATACTTGTCCTGCAGCCATATCCGGTATCATCATAGGAATAAAAAATGGGCTTACACGGCGGTACCCTTTTTTCTGAAAGGTTTCGAACTGCGATTCGTACGTATTCATCCCGCCTATTCCAGAGCCGATCCATACACCCGTGCGGTGAGCATTATCTTCATTGATTTCCAGACCGGCATCATCAACAGCCATGTGTGAAGCTGCCACCGCATATTGAACAAATGGATCCATTCGACGGACTTCTTTTCGATCAATATATTGAGATGGGTCAAAGTCTTTGAGTTCGGCTGCCACTTTTACAGGGTAGTCGTCTTTGTTTACTTTTGTAATCTCACCAACGCCTGACTTTCCCTCTTTAATGCTGTTCCACATTTCATCTACATGATTACCGACAGGAGTAACAGCACCTACTCCGGTAATTACGACACGTCGTTTTTCCATTACACTATTCCTCCTTGATTACTTACCCCATCTGAGTGCAACGGCTCCCCAGGTCAGGCCGCCGCCGAATCCGACGAGTACAACAAGATCATTTTCTTTAATTTTACCTGCTTTCACATCTTCTGACAAAGCAAGCGGGATAGATGCTGAAGAAGTATTTCCGTACTTATCAACTTTAACGGACATCTTCTCAACTGGAATACCTAACCGCTCCCTTGCCGCTTCCATTATACGAATATTCGCCTGGTGAGGCACAAGGTAATCCACGTCTTCTTCTTTTAGACCGATTTTCTTCACAACATTTACGGACGATTCCGGCATCTGACGAACTGCAAACTTAAACACTTCCCGACCGTTCATATAAAGGTAGTCGTCCTGATATAAGTGAGGTCCTCCGCTTCCATCAGCCCCCAGTTCGAAGGAGAGAATGCCTTTATCATCACTTACAGGTCCGATAACAGCGGCGCCTGCTGCGTCTCCAAATAAAACGCACGTATTACGATCTTCCCAATTCGTAATCTTAGAAAGCTTCTCCACACCAACTACCAGTACATTTTCGTATGCGCCGGTATCAATATACTGTTTTGCTGTAATTACACCATACATAAATCCAGCACATGCAGCACTAATATCCATAGCAGCTACTTTCCTTGCACCAAGTTTATGCTGAAGCACTGTGGCTACAGATGGAAACGGGTGATCCGGCGTCACGGTAGCCACCAGAATTAAATCAATCTGGTCAGCTGTCAGACCGGCATCATCCAGTGCATTCTGGGCCGCCCGCAAAGCCATATCCGACGTATCCATATCATCGTCGGCGATTCTTCTCTCTTCAATTCCGGTCCTTGTACGTATCCATTCATCACTTGTATCTACGATTTTTTCCATGTCTTTATTCGTTAATACTCTTTCAGGAGCATAGTGACCTACTCCAATGAATCCAGCGTTCATATATTCATCCCCTTAAAGGTAATTATTATCCCGCAAGTCCTGGCAGTGATCCAAGAATGATCTTAGCGGATCCCTGCTTACTTGTAAAATTACCTTTCTTATTTATACTAATTATTATGACTTGGTACTAATTTTAATGTAAAATTCTCCTTTAGGCAAGTCCTTCATCTATAGAAAAACACGGGCATCACCCGTGTTGGCAAAGACATATTGGCTGGTTCTGTTGATTTTATACTTTTATACGAGTCACGTCCCAGATTCTTTCCAGCACCTCTTGCGGCTGTGTTTCCCTATCAGCACTTGAAAAATCTTTTTCTAAAAGTGAAGACAGCTCTCCCTTCATTAAATGGTGAATCACTGCTTCAAAATAATCCCCAACATAAAGAGCTCCCGATTCTAAAATCCAAAGCTTTAAATCATCTATCGTTTCTATTTCCTTATCGTTCATATCCATCCATTCCCCAAATAAAGCCGGAGCATTCAATCTCCACTCGCGGTCATCAGAACTATGAAGCGTTATTATTTTTTCGTCAATCGTGATCCATGGCTCGTCTTTGGTATAATGTGAATGGTTATTCCGTTCTTCAATGGTATTGAAATGTTGAAAATGACTATTTCGGCCAACATACATATACAATTGTTCTTTCTTTCGTGTATTAATTTCACCTACCCCTACAACTTCATGTCCGCTGTGGAGCAGCTGCCTCGCACAATGATAGCCCATCCAGTGAAAACAGTTAAATATGACAACCACCAAACAGACGCCCCCCTTTCTATTTCCTTCTATCATATTCCCGCCCATAATAATTCATGCTTCTTAAAGCGATTCCATATTTATTTTTCTTGATGCTTCTGATAGAATGAACAGAGAATGTGTAAACGAGGTGAGCAGGATGCAAATGATTTGGACCGTATTATGGGCCTTTTTATTAAGTTTAATGATGGCATACGTCGTCAGTAACATGGCAGGAACTGGATTTGCTTTCTCCCAGGTAGTAATTATGACAATTTTATTCAGCATTGCCGCAATTGTACTTGGCGAAGGTGTTATTAAGGAAGAAGCCTAAGCTCCTTAAAGAAAACGTTGCTACCTTTTAGCAGCGTTTTTTTATTGGATTTGGAAGTTTCTTATCCCACGGAATGGTGATGAAAAAAAGAAGCGCATCGTACATATAAAGAAAAGTCTATTCGAATGACTGTAGTTCGTTAGTTCAATCAAGGAGGACAAGCAGCATGGAACAAGTATGGTTGATTATAAAATATTTTTTTCTAGGTATTTTTCAAGGATTCACTGAACCTATTCCAATATCATCAAGCGGGCATTTAGTAATATTACAGGATCTGATGAACTTAAGAATTGAAGGGCTGGAGTTCGAGGTCTTGGTTAATTTCGGCTCGCTGATTGCCGTTCTGATCATCTATCGCGATGACATCGTCCGCTTATTTAGAAATGGTGTCGGCTATCTAATTACGAAAGATACCCGTCAGAAGGAAGACTTTGAATTTGTTATTTATTTAGTAATTGCCACCCTTCCTGCAGGTATTATTGGTATCTTGTTTAAGGATTCTTTTGATGGGTTGAAAGAGCAGACTTATGTAGTAGGCATTACTTTAATAATTACCGGGATCGCCCTCTGGTCCATTCGTAATTTACGCGGACGAAAAGGTGACAGTGCACTGACCTGGAAGGACGCCTTAATTATTGGATTTGCGCAATCTGTCGCGCTCGTTCCAGGCATAAGCCGTTCGGGGGCTACAATTGTTGCGGCTATGATGCTGGGCACGAAACAGGAGACCGCGCTGCGATTCTCCTTCCTGTTGTTTATTCCAGTCAGTGCCGGTACGATGCTGTTATCAATCGGAGACCTTCTCGAAGATGATTTAGCATCTTTATGGCCGAGCTACCTTGTAGCATTTGCGGCATCCATAGCAGCCTCCTATTTTTCTTTAAAATGGTTCATGAATATTATGGCTCAGGGAAATCTTAAATACTTCGCGATCTATTGCTTTATTGTAGGCGGTCTTGTCTGGTTCTTCTTATAGAACCCGCAGGATGCACCCTTCATGCAGATGATTAGTATTTCGAGTTTTCTCCGCTAAAAAACCGTCTCTTTAGATCAAAGAGACGGTTTTTTTATCCCCCGCTCACCGGTGGAATAAAAGCGATTGTATCATGTTCCTTAATGGTTTCGTCGTTTGGGGCGAACTCCTCATTAATTGCTGTCATGGACTGGTGGACTTTGCTAAGGTTATATTCCTGCTCAATATATTCCTTCAACTGCTTAATACTCTGTCCTGCAGCCTCAATTTCAATGGATTCTTTCCCTACGTTTTCCTGCAATTCGGCAAAAAATAAAATTTTATTCAAGAAATGTCCTCCTCTTCGGGCTTTCCCGCTGCGTAGGCCTTTGTTTCTTTCTGATTCCCTATCCACTCTTCTCCATCTTCCCAATGTTCTTTTTTCCAAATGGGCACTATTTCTTTGATGCGTTCAATGGCATATCTGCTGGCTTCGTAGGAGTCTGCCCGGTGCGGCGTAGACACGGCGATCACAACTGCAATATCCTCAATCTCAAGTCGTCCTGTGCGATGAATAATAGCGGTTTCTGCCTCCGGCCATTTCTCCGAGATTTCTTCACCAATTTCCATCAGCTTCTTTTCGGCCATTGATTTGTAGGCTTGATATTCTAAATAGAGTGTCCTCTTACCCTGCGTTATTTCCCTTACGGTGCCGATAAAAGTATTTACAGCTCCCGCTTCAGGCCGGGTAACAAGGCTTACCGTCTTCTCGATGGAAATGGGTTCCTCAGTAATACAGTAATGACGGCTCACTTTCTTTCCTCCTCTATTATGTAGTTATATATAGTTTCCATGTGGTCCTGCCAGAAGTTGATGTCAAAGACAGGTACGTCCACATTAAGTGCTATAGCAGGATCCCATACGATTATGAACTTAATATTCGCCAGCTTAAGCAATCCTTTATCCTCTTCGCTTTTTATCAATACAACTTTAGGATAGTTTTCATTTTTAAATCCTTCAATTAAAATCAAGTCGGGATTCAAATAGGAATACCAATGAATAAGTTCGGGCAGGGAAAGCTCCCTATCAATCATTATTTGAGTTTCATACGCCCCTGTAACACTCATGGCATAGGCTCCGCTGCCGTATAACTGCAGGCTGTCTGTATCTCCATGGTCTTGAGCCAGCGGTTCTTTATGTCCATGATGCTTAATACACACCACACGTTCCAATTGACTTGCATAATTGATCATTGCCTTCAGCCATGTGGTTTTTCCACTATTTTTATAACCGGCCACTTGAAAGATCACAGGCGGCAATCCCTTCACGTCCTTCCCCTTCGTAAACAAAAACCCCTTCCAGCATGGGAGGGGTTAAGTTTATCAATCTGGAATGCCTAATGCTATTTTAGCATATCGGCTCATGCGGTCTTTTGTCCAAGGCGGATTCCAAACGATGTTAACGGTCACTTCGTTAACCTCAGGAAGATCTGCGAGACAGCGTTTAACATCCTGTTCGATATGACCGGCTAATGGACAGCCCATGGCTGTTAATGTCATTGTCACTGTAGTATTGCCGTTTTCATCCATGTCAGCTCCGTATACGAGACCTAAATTGACGATATCAATACCAAGTTCTGGGTCAATTACATTTTCAAGGGCGCCCATAACATTTTCTTCGAGTGCTGCATCCATAATAGTACCCCCTTCTTATTAGTTCAAGTTCTATTATAAACAAAATTCTTCATAGATTAAACCACTAACGTCTACAGAACAATTTCAAGCCAGTTCACCATTTCTAAAACAGCAAAACGGCTGACTTTATGATCGACTCCTACTTCACGGAGAAACCTTATATTCTCAGGGTTTTTATACTCTTCCACAATTTCATTATAGAAGTCATAAGAATGTTCAAACGGGACGACTGGGTCTGCATCCCCATGCCAGAAAAAAATCGGCCGTTTATTTAACTTATTTTTGTTAGCCGAAAGATCAATACTATGGAGAGAGCTGTATAAGACATTCAGGTCTGTTTCGCTGATTGGAAGCTGAATCCCGGTTAATTCTACATCTTTGATTAACTTCTTAGCGAAATCTACAGGCTTAGGTGTGCCCATCATGACCGCTGCTGCCTGGATCCAGGGATACATGGTCATAGCTGCACTGGTGGTTACTCCACCCATTGACGTTCCTCCGACTCCAAAGCGGCGGTTAAGGATTAGATCCTGTTGGTCCATTCCGTCTTTTATTTCTTGTAAATCCTTTAGGTTCTGATAAACAATATCCCAGAATTTAAAGCTGAGCTCTTCTTTTGATAAGTCATCAGTCCGTTCCCCGTGATATAAACTATCCGGAAGAACAACACGATAACCTTTTTGCGCAAGCAGGAAAGCCTGCGGGAGATTGTGTTCTTTTGCAGAAGTAAACCCGTGAAAATATGTAAAAACAGGGAGCGGCTGCTCATACTTAGCTGAATCTACAATCACCAGGGCCGGTATGTTCTTTATGGTTTCCCGATATATGCCTATCATGTATTCTGATCCTTTCTTACAATCTTTACATGTACTTCATCGAAAATTACATGTTCTTTTGTATAATTAATATCGTAACACCAGGACTTGCTATAGGAAAGGATTAGGCACTGAGATTGCATTCGCATTTTATTACCGCTAAACTGTTACTATGAATGAGGTGAAAACAATGAAAAATCAACATTTAATCGCATTAGATCTTGATGGAACACTCCTGACAGATGATAAACAAATCAACCCGGAAACCAAAAAGGTTGTTCTCAACGCGATCGACAATGGTCATGTTGTATGTATCGCAACAGGGCGTCCGCACAGGGCAAGCATTAATTTTTACAACGAACTGGGATTAGAAACTCCTATGGTCAATTTCAACGGTGCTCTCATCCACCACCCTAAAAATAGAAATTGGGATGCTCTTCATTCCCCTCTTTCAATCCGGACTGCTCATAAGATTATACACAAGTGCCATGAATTAGGCGTTCGTAATATACTCGCGGAAGTAAAAGACACGGTATATTTGGATCAGTATGATGCAGAAATAATGGAGATCTTCCATACCAACGATGATAACCCTGTAAACGTGGGAAACCTTCAATCAAATCTTCAGGATGATCCTACTTCATTATTGATTCATCCAGAAGAAGAAAAAATCAAAATACTCCGCGAAGAGCTGGATACCCATGCTGAACTCATTGAACACCGTAAATGGGGTGCTCCCTGGCATGTCATTGAAATTGTCCGTGCAGGTATGAATAAAGCGGTAGGGCTTCAAAAAATTGCTCATTACTATCATATCCCGCAGGACCGCATTATTGCATTTGGTGACGAAGACAATGATTTTGAGATGATTGAATATGCCGGGATTGGCGTGGCGATGGGAAATGCGATTCCCGAACTTAAGAACATGGCCGATTATATTGCCGACACAAATGAACAAAATGGTATTGGTGAGTTTTTAACAGATTATTTAAAATTAAACCGTAAAGCCATGTAAGTTATTTTTTTCCTTGAGTAACCTTATGGACCGTGGTCATACTAAGCTTGGACGCACAAAGCGTTCAGGCTTTTTTTGTGACAGGAGGCGAATGTCATGGATAAGCAAAACAAAGATGACAAACGTTGGACTGAAGTACGTCCCTTTGACGAACGTCAAATGGAACCAAAGCGCCTTTCCGACGCGAAGCGTAAGGAAATGGAAGCAGACCAGCATACAGTAGGAGGGTTTTAAAATGGCCAATTCCCTATTTGAAAACGCGCGTAATGCGGTAAGCCGCATGAGACAAGGGCGCCAAAAAGGTGAACATGCAAGCCCTGAAGAAATGCAGGCTGCAAAACAAGCCATTCAATCTGCATATAGTCAATGCACTCAAGAAGAGAAGCAAGAGCTACAGCAGTTAGAACAGAAGCTTGAAGCCGAACACAACGGTCAGCAGAACAGCCAGCAAAATAACATGCGTTAAATCATCTGGATCAGACTCTTTGCGAGTCTGATCTTTTTTCCTGTTCCCTGGCAATGACTTCTGTAAAGCTTTAGATTGTGTGGCGTGAAAACCATTGGAATTTATTAATCGGAAGGTAAAAAAAATCAGGCTGCCATGAAAATTCACGGCAGCCTGATTTTTTTTACGTTCGATAATAGGACGATTTTAAGACCACAGCATATAAAAGGTGGCCCGCCATCCAATAAGCAACGGCAGTCCCATCTGTAATCGACGGGGTGTCTTTAATTGCCAAATACGTCAGCGGGAAATAAGTTAATGCAGCCATGCCTGATAATATTACAGCAGCACCCCACAGCCGATTCGGAGCGGCTTTCATTCTTCTCATAAAAAGAAAACAATAGAGTATGCCTATTCCCCACGAGATAACCATGTGAAACAGCCATTCCATAAAAACCGGCCAGTGAATGCTGCCGACAATCGGAATAAAATCCACGTTCATTAACAGCGTATACACCCTTACTCCTGTAATCAGTTCAACGAACCACATATACATACCCAATGCAAGACCTGATGTAGTTCCAGCATATATTCCCCACCTGACGAACATAGGACACCTCTCCCGATGATGCTAGTACTTTTCCTGCTTTCTAAGCTCCCGCAGCAACTCTTCTAGAACACGCCGCAGATGTCCTTCATCACATGGGTTATCTAAATTTCTGAAATATAACGCTCTTAGGAAATGCTTACTGTTATTGATAATAATCTCCTCGGCGGGGTCATCCCAGCTTTCCCGCAGATACAGTAATGTTTCCAGCCACTCCACTCTTTCTCTATCTTCAATCTTTTTAAACATTGTCATCACTGCCGTTACCATGCGTTCTTCTTCATCAAATAAATAAGGCTGGTCGATCAGGAATTGCCTCCGGATCACGGGCAGCATATCGATCACTTCCTGGCGTGTAATTTCCTCACACGCCGCCACACTTTCCAGGGCATCAGCCGCATGAGCCATGGAATGGGCCCAGCCCTTACCTTGAATGTAGCCCCGGTGATCTTTTTCTTGTTCCATATACCTCTTCAAATTATCCCACACCCGGTGAACTTCCGCTTCATTAAGCAGACCCGTCTGCCGGTGTTTTTTCATTATCGGTGGAATAAGCTGCACAGAGTAGCTTCGTTTAAACACAGCATTTTCTTCTTTGGCTGACATCTTAATTCGGTAAAATAAATAGTTTTTGTTTAATACGGAACGGAGTATATTTTTAAGCTGGTCACTATTGTAATAGTCCCGTTTTATAAAGTTAGTAAATATAGTATGAATTAATTCATCTCTAAGCACTGGATCGGGCGTGCCGATGCGCTGAAGCATTAATGTAGTTAGTTCAGATAAATTCTGTCCTTGAGAAATCTCAAAATTATTATCCTTGATCGGCTGAAGTACATCTATTAATCTAGCTTCCATATCATACCTCCCTGAAAGTGTTGATATTGTACCATACTACTATGGAGATTTAGAAACATAAAGGCTGCTGGTTTAGAGTTTGCCTGTTTTCTGCTAAAATAAGTGAGTACAAGGAAGATAGGAGGAATAATGATGGCGATCACAGTAGAAGAAACACCGAACCCGAATGCCCGTAAATTTACAACAGATTCGCTTATTTTTCAAGGAGACGGCAGCGTATCCGTCATGCCCGGCCAAAAGAGTGAATACGACATTATGAACCAGCTGATGGAGCTTGATGAAGTCGATAATGTTTTTGGCTTTCAGAACTTCATTACAGTAAATCGCCTTCCTGATGCAGATTGGGAGGTACTTACTCCGAAAGTTGAAGGGATATTAACTGAATTTGGTTACTAAAAAAGGCTGACATTACGTCAGCCCCCAGGCTGTCGATCCTCTCGACAGCCTTATTTATTGATCTTTTCGTCTTTCCCCTTGCAAACTTATTGACTTCCGTCGTTGCACTACACTTCATTTTTTAAGCAATTATAAAAAATCCTCTCCATCTGGCAGCAGTTCTTCTTAGTCTAACCATAGAGTTATAAAAAAAGCCTGTAGAGAACACAGTGGTTTCTCTACAAGCTGAAAACAGTCATGATATACATAAGCATTGTTTGCTATTGATCAAAATTATCCAATGGAACAAAATTCATGTTGATCGGTTGATCTTCACCGTCACGGTCAAACATTGTCATAATGAGCGAGCCTCTTTCAGGAAGTTCATCTTCACTTATCGAAATATCCAACTCAAAAGGTGACCACTCCGCCTCTGGATCATCAACCTTAGCGGATTTTTCATTCATTAAAACGTTATGTCCATCTTCTACCGTATAGAAAAACTCGCCGCCCGTCACTTTCGCTTCGCCTGTGATGGTGTATTGCCCATCATCACCACTTAACGATAAGTCCCTGAAAATTTCTTCTCCATCAGCGGAAGCTTCAATGTCTTCTCTTACTTCTTCCGTTTCACCTTCCACGTCGTTTGAACTCGCTTCCTCTTCCGTTCCGCCTTCGCCCACTGTCACCGATTCAGTGATTTCAAACGGCTTTGTTTCTAGAGGCTGATCATTAACTGACGTTACCAAAAATGACATAGTTGCATCGTACTCACCTGGAGGAAGGTCTTCATCAAAGGTTTCATTCGCTTCAAGCTGGTCTCCCGGCTCAAGCTCTTCGGTGGTCAGCTGTTGAGAAAAAGCCTGCTCATTTGAGTACTTATAGACTTCCTCTCCTTCTGAATCCTCCAGAATAATTTCGTACTTCTGACTCGAATTAAAGCCTAAAATTATAGGGTCTTCGGCATCATTAGTAATATGGAAATTGAAATCGATTCCCCCGTCGGACTCCTCTACTTCTGCATCAAAGCTTAATTGCTCTATTAAATTCACGATGTTCTCTGGATCAGGCTGCTCGCCTGACTCTTCCTCTGAGGATTCGTTTTCATCATTGCTCTGCTCCTCCTCACTTGAATTATCATTTGTACATCCTATTAAAAACACAACTAGAAAGCCTGCCACAACAGGAGCCCACTTCTTCAGTGCCAACACATCCTTTTCTCCGTTAACTTATTTATCATCTTTTCTAAAGAATCCAAAGATACCTGTAGTTTGAACGATATTCGTAAACGCCTGCGGGTCTACATCAGAAATAATTCCCTGCAAGTCATAAAGTTCATAGCGGGTAATAACCATGACTAACATATTTTTATCTTGTTGAGTAAAGGCACCTTTAGCCGGAAGCGTCGTAATGCCCCGCACCATCTTCGCATGGATCGCCTTCTCCAGATCGGCTGCTTTGGTAGTAATTATCATCGCTGTCAGTTTTTCGTGACGTGTATGAATCGCATCAATCACCCGTGTGGTTACATAAAGGGTCAACAGCGTATACAGCGCGTTTTCCGGTTCATAAAGAAACCCTGCTACAGCAATAATAGCACTATTTATGATTAGAAAATAAATGCCAATAGGACGATCTTTCATCCGGGATAAGATCATGGCTACAATGTCAAGTCCGCCAGTGGAAGCACCCCATTTCAGCGTAATCCCCACACCGAATCCGCCCAGCACTCCGCCGAACACGGCGTTAAGGATTATATCCTCTGACAGCTGCTGGACTGGAATTACTCCTAAGAAAAAAGTCGTAAAGGCTACAGAAATAGCACTATAAACTGTAAACCCTTTACCTACTTTAAACCAGCCTAATATCGCAACAGGAATATTAAGTATAAATAAGATAAGACCTGTACTTACTCCGGGAACGTTCAGGAAATCCTGAAAGATACTTGTCATCAACTGGGCAACCCCAGTAAACCCACTTGCGTACACATTGGCTTCAATTAGAAATAAGTTCAAGGACATCGCGTTAAATACAGCACCAATGAATACAATTAGAATTCGTTTAATCTCAAATGAAAACATGCCAACCTCCTAACTAGCTTAAAGACGCTAACCTTTTTTTATCACCGTTAATATTGAAAATCAAGTCTTCATTATCGTTTCCCACAATAATGAGGCTATAATCACATGACCAAAAAGATTTCACTTTACTATCCTCCCTCTTACGCCTACACTTAAACTATAAAAATAAGACGGTAGGTGAAAAGATGAGTATTGCAATTATCAGTGATTCAGCATGCGACCTATCCTTAGATTACCTACATAAGATTAATGTTGAATGTCTGCCCTTAGGCGTTACCATAGGGGATAAGGAATATGAGGACGGCAAAACCATAACTCCCGGGAAAGTATATCATTTAATGAGAGACGGTGAAGCCCCAAAGACGTCTCAAGTGTCTGCTGAAGCATTTCGCAGGGCGTTTACTGCCCATGTTGAAAAAGATGAGCCATTTATTTATTTTGCCTTATCTTCCGAATTATCCGGAACTTATCAAACAGCTAAAATGATTGAGCAGGAGATCAAAGAAGAACATCCTGACGCTCAATTTGAAATTATCGATACAAAAGCTGTTTCCTTAGGGTATGGTTTAATTGTTATGAGAGCCGCAGAGCTTGCTCAAGAAGGCAGAAGCTTCAACGAAATTATTGAAATCGGTAACTACTACAGTAAGCACATGGAGCATATATTCACCGTTGACGACCTCGAATATCTTTATAGAGGCGGACGTGTAAGTAAAACTTCAGCCTTTGTCGGCAGCCTGCTTAAAATAAAACCATTATTACACGTGGAGGAAGGCAGGCTGGTCCCCTTAGAGAAAATCCGCGGATCTAAAAAAGTATTAAAACGTATGGTTGAAGTGATGAAAGAGCGCGGCAGCTCCCTTGATCAGCAGCGGATTGCCATCAGTCATGGAGACGATCAGGAAACTGCTGAGAAGCTCGCTGAATTAATTAAGGAAGAATGCGGCACCACTGATATCCATATCGATATGGTAGGGGCTGTCATTGGCGCCCATGCCGGACCTGGTACAATGGCCCTGTTTTTCTTAAACAACCAGCCGAAATAAATAATTCACTAAAAAACGAAGAAGCTCTTCCGCTTCTTCGTTTAATCGTTCAGCGTTTTCCTATCATCTGCGCAGACTGCCTGTATTCAATAGTAAATGGAACAATAATTCGTTTGGCAGGTTCGAGTTTGTTCTGAACCTTGTCAATTAAACATTTAGCTGCTTGAAAACCCAGCTCGTAAATATGAATATCGACTGTGGTCAACGGAGGACGCGTCACCTCAGCAAGATACACATTATTAAAGCTTACGATCGATACATCTTCAGGTACAAGCATGCCGGACTCCTCAAGCATATTGATCACCCCAATACTCATCAAATCATCCGCTATGACCAGACCTGTAGGAGGCTCTGACAAATTAAACAATTCATGAACAGCCCTGCGTCCTCCTGATTTTAAGAATTCAGTATGAATCCGGTATTCCTCCAAATAGGGAAGCTTTGCTTCTTCCAGCGCCAGCTGATACCCTCTCAATCGGTCAAGTGTTACTATTAAGTCGGTCGAACCCCCAATAAAGGCAATATTCTTATGACCTAACTCTATTAAATGATTGGTTATCGTTTTTCCACTTCGGATATTATCGTTATCCACATGAGTAATTTCATCTACTCGTTCGCCTGGCTTTCCAATTACGACGAATGGAAAGTCTTTTTCCAATAGAAAACAAAGAATTGGATCGTTTACTTGAGAGTAAAGTAAAATAATACCGTCTACTCGATTGGCGTAGACCATTCGCTGTACTCCTTCAAGCATCTCTTCATCTTTTTCACCAGTAGATAACAGGATAGAGTAATCAAGCTGATGAGCAACCGCACTAATCCCCCGCAGCACTTCTGGAAAAAAAGGATTCTGCAATGCTTTATTTGCACTTGAAGGCAGCACGACACCAAGAGACTGTGTGGAACGGTTAGCTAAGCCGCGTGCATTAGCATTGGGATGGTAGCCCATTTCTTTCATTGCTTTTTTTACTTTCTTTTTTGTTGCCGGGCTGATTCTTGGGTGGTCTGCAATTACTCTAGAAACGGTGGATGGAGCTACGCCTGCTGCTTTTGCTACATCTTTTATCGTGACTGCCATATCTATTCTTCACCTTCTGATTAAAAGTTTGTTCATCTAATTATGATTAGCATACCATACTACAATGTGCCCGCACGCTGTGCTTCGCGTTTATTTTTCAGGCTGATCCACGTAACCGCCGCTGTAAACAGAAGCAGGATTCCTCCTACGAATCCAATGAACAGCCAGTTAAATCCACGATCGTCTTCTACCACAAATACGTCAGCTGTTTCCCGTTCCATCCCTAATTTATAAATTCCTTCTTCTGACTGCCTTACTACTCCGTCTTCTAAAAGACCACGCATTTGCTGATCATCAGGTAAATCAGTAATTTCAGCCGTCCGAGTGCCGGAAGAATTATTAATTGCGACAACCATGATCTCATCGTTAAGCTCACGTTTGTAAATCGCGATCCCGTCTTCATTAAACATCTCTTCATAGCTTCCTCGAGTTAGTGCAGGAAATTCACTTCGCATGGAATTCAATTTTTCAATTCTCTGCTTGAGCTCTTCATCGGTCCCTTTAAAATCCATCATACGACGATTATCAGGAGTTTCCCCTCCATCGAGAGGAACTTCACTTCCATAGTACATGACAGGAATTCCGGGAGCTGTAAACATATGAGTTAAAGCCAGCTTCCAACGAGTAATTGGATTCTCACCCTCTTCTGACGCAAGCCTTGTGAATCTTTTACTATGATGATTATCAATAAACGTACTTAACACGAAAGGGGCATTATAGGAATCTTTATTTTCCTGCCGCCCATTAGACAGCCCGGTCAGTGAACCGTCCGCTGATTTAAAAGTTTCTCTCCCTTCATAGGAATAAGGATAATCTACGAAGCTGTCGATTCCTGTTGATTCGTAATCCGCTATATATGTAGGATCATCACTTTGTACTTCGCCGAGCAGAAAGAAATCTTCATCAATCTCTTTTACATGGTCATTAAAATCACTCCAAAACTCTTTTGGAACATGTTTAACACGATCTAAATGAAAACCATCTACTCCTGTTTCTTCAATCCAAAATTCTGCTGCATTAAATAAATACTCTTTCACTTCGGGATTCTCGGTATTTAAATCTGGAAGTCCTGACAGCCACCCGTCTTCTAGAAGCTGCTGATCTTCTCCATTAATGGACTGCTCGTCATGGAACCAGTCTTCCTTGTCTTCCTCTTTAAGCCATGGATGGTTAGTGCCAGTGTTGTTAACAACAAAATCAAAAATCACTTTCATATCACGCTCATGGGCTTCTTCAACCAATTGTTCAGCATCTTCCATAGTGCCAAAGTGCTCTTCCACTTCCATAAAGTCTTTTATCCAATACCCATGATAGCCTTTTTCCTCGTTTTTCATAATAGGGGAAAGCCTTATTGATGTGAATCCCATCTCTTCAATGTGGTCAAGCTGCTCTATTACTCCCTGGAGATCACCACCATGGTAAGCACCAGGATCATCCGGGTCCACCTCATAGTCATTCTCCCGGTCCCCATTCATAAACCGGTCCACCATGATAAAATACATGCTTTCGTCCTGCCATTTTCGTTCTTCTTTTTCAGCCGCATCAGATTTATGGGCGCAAAAAAGAAGAAACGGAATCAGCATGAGCAACATTGCCAGTTGTCTCATCTTCCGTTCCCCCTTATAGATTTCCTCTATCTTTAAGATTAGCCTTTTAAACCTCCACCAGTCAATGCGGAAATGAAATATATTTACAAAGAACTAAGAATGTATTTGGGCGAATTTCAATTTCTCTGGACCATAATAAGCATGCAGAGAAACCTGGGTTGCTCTGCATGCTTTCACAACGGGCTGTCTTCGCTGTGTCTTTATTTGATTTGGATATGGTAGGCGGTAAGCCAGTGATTGATTTGACAAAGGTGAGCAATAAGCTGCGGTCCTGTCATAAGCTGCCCAAACCAAGGCTTATCAATGCTTTTCCCTTCTGAATCATTTAATGACTTCAATTCTTTATGATCAAATAAATCGAAAATCGGAGACTTCGGGTCACTTAGAATTTCTTCCATCCATTCTGTAACGGCTTTTGTATAATTCGGATGGAACGTCTTCGGATAGGGATTCTTCTTTCTCTTCAATACCTTCTCAGGTAAAATTTCTCTTAACGCTTCCCTTAAAAGCCCCTTTTCCTGCTCACCATGATGCTTCATTTCCCAGGGAATATTATAGGCATATTCAACTATCCGGTGGTCGCTGAAAGGAACACGGACTTCGAGACTTGCCCCCATGCTCATTCTGTCTTTTCTCTCTAGTAAAGTCTGCATAAACCAATTCATATTCAAATACAGCATCTGTCTGTGCTTCGCGGCTTCAGTCGATTCTCCTTTTAGAAGCGGTGCTTCATTAATCGAATCATAATAGCGTTCGATCATATATTTTTCCATATCATATTTCTGTGAAATGTCGCTTTGAATTAGTTTCTGCCGTTCTTTAATAGAGCGTATCCATGGAAACCCGTTTCGATCTCGATCTTCTTTACGGTAAAACCATGGATAGCCTCCAAATATCTCATCTGCACATTCCCCGGACAAAGAAACCGTTACGTGCTTTTTAATCCGTTCACAAAACCAAAGCAGTGAAGAATCTACATCCGCCATTCCTGGAAGATCTCTTAACTCTACAGACTTTTTCAAACGTGATACAAGGTCTTCTACACTCGCTTCCAATGTAATGTGTTTCGTCTGATGAGCTTTTTGAACCATTTGGATATACGTCAAGTCGCGGTCAGGCTGAAAATCATTCTTTTTAAAAAATTTTTCCTGCTCTTCATAATCAATAGAAAATGTTTCCAAATGACTAAGACCTTGTTTCTTATAATGTTCAGCAGCAATGGCGGTTATGGCGCTGGAATCCACGCCCCCAGACAAGAAGGTGCCAAGCTTAACATCACTAACTAACTGACGCTCCACTGCATTCGTGAACAACTCTCTCACTTTCTCCACTGTTTCTTTAAAGGAGGAGTTATGCGGGTTACTATCTACATTCCAGTATCGTCTAACGGAGAACGCTCCTTTTTGCCAGACTGCACAAAAACCCGGTCTTACTTCATGGATCCCTTCAAAGACACCATGTCCAGGGGTTCGTGAAGGTCCCAATGTAAGAATTTCGAGTATACCTTCTTCTTTAATGACAGCTTGTTTACCGGGATGCGCGAGGATAGCCTTCATTTCAGAAGCAACCAAAAGGCCATTTTTCTGCTCGCTGTAAAACAACGGCTTTACCCCTAAACGGTCTCTTGCTAAGAACAGTTTCTGTTTGTTTACCTCCCACACACTAAAAGCAAAGATCCCGTTAAACTGTTCCACACAGCCTTCGCCCCACTCCATATAACTGACGAGCACGACCTCTGTGTCAGAGTGCCCCTTAAAAGTCCATCCTTTTGCGATTAACAACTTTCTTACTTCATCTGTATTATATAATTCTCCATTATAGCAAAGAACGTATTCTTCACCGTCTGCCCGGCGGACCATCGGCTGGACCCCGCCTTTAGGATCGACAACGATCAGTCGTTGATGACCAAAACCCGCTGCCCCCTTCACCCATTTCTGATAATCATCAGGACCTCTATGCTTAATGGTTTCAGCCATCTGATCAATAATTAGAAGCTTTTCCTCTTCTCTGCTCTGGGTATCCACCCACCCTACGAACCCACACACAGGCGTCACCTTCCTTTTTGCAATACTAAACTGCTCTGCGTTCTTCTATTTCAGCTTATAAAAAAAGCATCATAATATAAGGTATGACGCCAGGCTTGTAATCTATGAAATTTTTCGAAAAAATCTGTTGACTTTTCAATTGATAATGATTATCATTACTAATAAGAAGGGTCGTCATTGCTACCCCAATAACAAGATGACCCTCCCCCCCCTTTACATGTTAAAAACCTGCATGCTTAGTAAGCATGCAGGTTTTCTTTTTATGCTGGTAATATTCCTAATGGCAAAAATCCAAACCCAAGAATCAAAGCTAGTATGGCAGCAATTAGAAGCTGTGCCCACCAAGCGGCCGCCGGCTTTTTCTTTTTATATTTTACAGTTACCATCTCCATTGCCGCAACAACCCATAAACCGACGAGCATCTTAACTATGGCAAGACCGATTTGGTTCGACCCCATGTATTCCGCGAACAGAGAACCGCCGGAATATAAGATTAACAGATAATCAGCCCTAAGGATCATGTGAGATATTTTTGCTGCTTTTTCATTACCGCTTCTTGTAAATGTAGTCGCTAGTCCTACTAGTACAAATGCAATTACCCATGAGGTAATATGTAAATGTGCCAACAATATTCCTCCTTCTTCTTCATAAATCTTCCTTTATCATATCATGACATTATCATTTTTTCTTGAAAAAAGCTTGTCTGAATATTTTCTCATAAGTGAGAAAATTGTTACTAAACCTGTTATACTGTACGTGAAGTTTCTAATGAATTTGGAGGGATAACATGACCGTACAAAGTCAGCAAATCATCGATCAAACTCAAGAATATGGGGCTAAGAACTATCACCCATTACCAATCGTTATTTCCAAAGCGGAAGGTGTCTGGGTAGAAGACCCGGAAGGCAACCGTTATATGGATATGCTCAGCGCTTATTCGGCTGTTAACCAGGGGCACCGTCACCCTAAAATTATACAAGCTTTACGAGAGCAAGCGGATCGTGTAACCCTGACGTCCCGTGCATTTCATAATGATCAGCTCGGACCGTGGTATGAAAAGGTATGTAAGCTGACAAATAAAGAAATGGCCCTTCCTATGAACACAGGAGTAGAAGCTGTTGAAACAGCCATTAAAGCAACACGCCGGTGGGCTTATGACACCAAAGGGATCCCGGATGGCCAGGCTGAAATTATTGCATGTGAAGGGAATTTCCACGGCCGTACACTGACCGCCGTCTCCCTCTCATCTGAGGAAGAATACCAGCGTGGCTTCGGACCTCTTCTGCCGGGGATTAAGCTGGTTCCTTACGGTGATATCGATGCACTTAAAGATGCTATTAATGAAAACACGGCTGGATTTCTGCTTGAACCCATTCAGGGAGAAGCAGGTATTGTTATGCCTCCAGAAGGATTTCTAAAAGAGGCTTATGAATTATGTAAAGAAGAAAATGTTTTATTTATTGCTGATGAAATTCAGGCGGGATTAGGACGCAGTGGAAAATTGTTCGCCTGCGACTGGGAGAACGTCTCCCCGGATGTCTTAATCTTAGGTAAAGCACTGGGCGGCGGGGTATTCCCTATCTCATGTGTAGTCGCCAATAAAGATGTACTCGGTGTCTTCAACCCGGGTTCTCACGGCTCTACCTTTGGGGGAAATCCACTGGCGAGTGCCGTTTCCATGGCTGCGCTGGATGTACTTGAAGAAGAGAAGCTTGCTGACCGTTCCCTTGAACTCGGCACTTATATGAAAGACGAATTAAGCAAAGTTGATAATCCTATGATCAAGGAGATACGAGGAAAAGGATTGTTTATCGGCGTAGAGATGACAGAAGCTGCAAGACCTTACTGTGAGGAGCTTAAGGAGAAAGGACTCCTATGTAAAGAAACTCACGAAAATGTCATCCGTTTTGCTCCGCCGTTAACGATTGATAAATCCGATCTTGATTGGGCCATTGACCAAATCACAGAGGTCCTAAGCAAATAAATCACAACGATATTAATACACAGAAAGACCCGGTCCATTTCGAATTGTCCGGGTCTTTCTGTATTTAGCAGTCCCGCTTCGACAACACACTTCGCTGCATTGTATTCATCTTTGAATGACCATCCTTCTTTTCAGAAGACAATTACTATTTTTCCCCGGCCCTGCAGAAAACTCATTCAATTGAAGTAATTTTTCTCTGGCCCCATGGTGCTTGTATGACCTCGACCACATGCTGTTCGGTTTGCTCAAAATCTTCTCCTGTATTTTCTTCTATAAAATAACGATCTAAACCGATGCTGACCTGGTGAATCTGCTCCGTTCTATTGTGCCATTCGTATTTGGCTTTAAGTTCTACCTGCCCTTCGGATGGCTCAGAGGAATGAGGAGACGCTTCTACGAGCTCAAACGTCCCTTCTCCATCCTCTTCTACAATCAAGTATACGATATCCCCCCGGTTAGGTATTTGTTCTGCCCGCCACTGATCTTCTGAAAATGATTCAATTTCATATTGCAGTGTCACATAATCTCCGTAAAAGGGATCTCTAGGATCGACCGGCTCGGTTTCAAGCTTTATTTTCTCTCCCCAGTGGTCCATGGCGTAATAAGACACAGACATAGTAACAAGAAAGAGAGCCTGTAAAGCAACAACAAGATAAAAAAGGCCTCGTTTCATTCTGTTTCTCCCCCTTTTACCTGCCGGCGTTTTCTCTCAAGGAAGTAACTAAGTACAAAGAGAATAAGACCTCCAGTAAAAAAGAAGATCGACCGGTCCATAAAGGCCCATGCTAATTGGAAGTAAGCGACAAAGGTTGTTATAAGGAGTGCGGCCGTTCCTTTTGCTACCCAGTCTGACCGTTCCTTACGATAACCAGCCAGCAGCCAGCCGAGCGAATAGGCGAACAATAAGAGCAGCGACAGCAGGTCACCTGCTCCGATCCGAAACACAGGAATAAATAACAGCAGATCAATCCAGTTGAATTTAGTAGATTCCATTGCCGACTGAATGACCGCATAGATAAAAAGAATGGACCAGCCAAGGAAGAAGAGGTTGGAATACTCCACGTCTTCACTTTCAAAACCCAATAGAAATACTTGGAATACATTCACTGTGAAAATAGATAGTACCGCGATTGAACCAAATGTTCTTAAATGCACCTGCCCATATGGAAGATGGCTGACGATATAAAGAAGAAGGAACAATAAAATCAACCAGTAATAAGACCAGTTGTAAGAAAAAATGAACACCAGCGATTGTATAGCATAGCTTACAGCAAATAGTGCAGTTAGAAGCCGGTTTCCTTTTCGATATAACACCCAGCCCATCCCTGCCAGGAACAACACTCCTAAAGGAATATAGAAATCCTGATACATACTCCCGCTGTAAATCTGACCAGCGGTTATGATGATTAATGCAGCAATAAACACGATCGATTCTTGAAAAACGATAAGCAGCCCAAAGGCGGCGAGCGACCAGACCAAAAATGGAAAAGCACTGAATGAAGTGAAGTTATACATCTGCCCTGTTAAGAAAATTCCGGACCCAAACACGCAGAGAGCTATAAGAAGTAAACTTAACCCTACTGCTTTTGATCTGGATTGATACACCCACGCTCCCACTCCATAAAAAGCAACCAGGAAAAACAAAAGAACCGACATCTTCACCATATCCGGCAGTGCAGACCAATTTGAAGCAATGAACGTTAAGAAGCCGAGTCCAATAAACAAAGCCGCAAAAGTAAGCAGTACCGGATGTCCCGACTTCTTTTCATAACGGCTTAGAATTCGATTTCTTTGAGCTGTAGTAATGATCCCATCCTTTACCCAATCCCCGGATTCCTTCTCTAACTGTCCACGATTCATTTAATCATCCCTTCCCTAAGAAGCCTGACTGTCTGTACGCTTGAAAGGCTGCACTTTACCGTAGGTTAACGTTCTCCATAACCATTCAAGCGGGCCGTACCGATAGGTGTGTATCCACCACTTACTCAGGAAAACCTGCAAGCTGAACACGAGGATAACAATTCCTGCGCTGGCCAGCGGCGGGACTTCCCCATACCAGCCAAAACCAACGGAATAAAATAAAATAAAGCAGATAATCGATTGAAGAATGTAATTGGACAAGGACATTCTTCCAACCCAGCTGAGAGGCTGAAGCAGCTTTCCCCCTCCTGATGATCGATAGGCCAATGTAACAGATAATAAATAAAAGACCGCTGATGCTGATCCTCCTATATTATCCTGCAGCAATTGAAACCATTCAGGATTACCTATCACATATGGGCCGGCCTTAAATAGAATAAATAACAATCCAGTGACCACCCACCATTTTTTAATAACCGGCAGGTGAGCATCGGGGTCGTGCAGCCACCTCTTTTTAGCAATATATGCACCAATTAAAAACATAGGTATTAAAGATAAAGCCAGCATAGGCAAAGTGGCGAAATTATTGCTGTATGTCCAGTCTGCAAAGTTCTGCTGCCAAATGTTAAGAAGAGAACCTTCCCCATAATTCTGCCTGGCCGACTCGACCTCTTCATAAGAATTGAACATTCCGAGCTTGCTGCGAACGGCATACATCCCTAAGGTTAACGGAAGGATAAGGAGCCCAAGCATGCTTAAAGCCGAAACCAGGAGCGTTTTTGGAGTGCCGTTAAAAAAAGCGAACATGGCAAAACCGAACAAACCGTAGGAAAGCAATATATCCCCGTGCCATATTAAAAAAGCATGAACAGCTCCAAAGCCCAGTAAAATGAGAAGCCTTCTAAAAATTACCGGACGATAGTTAATGTGCTTTTGTTCTAATCGATTTTTCATCATATAAAGGCCGAACCCGAACATAAGCGAGAATAATGTATAAAAGCTGGCCTGAAAGAATATATCAATGATCGTTTGTACAATTTGACTTGTATCCGATGGCCAAAACTGTTCCTCCCCGCCATATAAAAAATATGGAGCATTAAAGGCAGGGACATTTACCATAAATATACCGAAAATGGCCAAACCTCGGGCGGCATCAATCCAGTTCAGTCTTTCTGTATCCTGCAGAGGTGCAGCCTGTTGTTTCACTAAAATTCCCCCTTATTGTTTTCATTTTACTTTTATTACGATATTTACACAATGTGGTTTCATATAATATAGAAAGGAGAGTATTCATGCCTGCTAAAGTTGGTTTTGTAAAAGTAATTACCGTTTCTTCCTCCGGCGTTTTTAATATTGGTGACGTCTTCAGCATGGCCCCTTATGCCGTATCAAAAACTTTTGCCGGCGGAGGGTCATTTAATACAGGGAATGGAATACGGATTCACCTTAATAAAGCAGAAACGTATATCAATGATAAAGAACTGATTGATCAATCTTTTAATGAGTAGGGAGGAAATGATTCATGAACATGACCATTTATCAGACGATATCTATACGTTATATTAAAATCGGCACGGTCGCTAATTCCTCTATTATTCAAATTGGCAGCTCAGGAGTGGTTCAAGCACAAGCAGACTTATATAACTCAGGGGGTTTTATGGAACCGGCAAAAGAACCCGAACCAAAAGATGGTGAGGTTTATATACCGGATGCTGACTCAGGTCCACTTGTACCGCTGACTACCTCATAGGCAAATCTTCATCTGTTTCGGCATAAGCTAAAAAAGGGGTGATTGCAATGAATAACTATTATTCTTGGGACCAGTGGATGCAGCAGGTTATGAAGCAGATGGAACAGCAGCAGCGCCTCATTGAAGAACTCACCCACAAGCTTGAGCACCTGCAGTCCCGGGAGCAGACGAAGACCGTGATTGAAAAAATAGAATACCACTTTGATCAGCTGAAAATCGAAACCCTGGAGGGTACGCTGCAAATCGGATTAACACCTGGCGGTTCTGAAGAAGCGAGTATTGAAGATTTATACACCGGACAAACTGCCGATCCTTATTTAGATGAGTTAATGGGCCATTCTGTTCCTCAAACGATTGATGATTATGCAATGGAGCACAACGTGGACTTACCCGCCGACCACCGGGATCACATGGTTAAAGACATTAATCAGCAGCTGCCCGGACGCTTTCAGGATTATAAAAAAAGGGAACCACACTTAACGAATGACCAGGTAGCTGAAAAAATGGCAGATGAAATAAAGCATTCCGTTGCTCAGTATTTAAACCAGTATAAAGGTGGAGGAGCATCATGAAGTTTACTGTACACAATTATGGGTTAAATATTGGTAATGTCCACGTGACCAGTGTAACCACTTCCTCAGTTTTTCTAATTGGAGATAACCGGACGATCCGCCTCCGCTCCTACTTTGATACCCCGCCTGAGTCTTTAATTATTGGTCCCTACACCTCACCCCCGGAGGAGATTGAAGATGAAGATTCATAACCGCGTAGCGGACATTAAGAATGTGGACGCCCATACCGTGACAATCGGTTCAGGACTGCTGATCGGGGACCTTAAACATTATCGCCCCAGGACCAATGTCATTGCCGTACAAGAAGAGACCCGAACGTTTCGTGACTGGGTTAATCTCAATGATTACCCTATTTACCAGGCTGATCTTTCTCTACCCGCTTCTCCGATAAGAATTGACACTGATTTCATAAACCATTCCCCAGCCATTCAAGTACAGCATGTGCATGTTACTGGAATTTCAACGGCCGGGCTGCTTCAAATTGGAGGCATCGATTATATCGACACAGAAGCTAGACTAAAACACATTCGTATACTAGATAAAGAACAGTAGAATCATTTTCTCATACGCTATAGTAAGTAAGCAGATAAGGAGGACTTTGTTATGCCATCTATTATTGGTCCTTTCCGAATCAACAGCATCAGTGGAGGAGTTGTTAATTTCGGTGATTCGTTTTACATTTCACCCAAAAGCTCGGCTAAAACCGTGACGGGTTCAGGTTCATCCAATACCGGTGACTTTATTGCCACCTATAATGGTTTTAGTAATGTACAGCCAATTGATCCTGATGTAAATGATCAGAATGTAGGAGGGGCCTAAGAATACCTTTGGACAGAATCCGGGTGACGAGCCGCCCCAAAGGAAGCCCGGTCATAAGATAAATAAAAAAACTTGTAGAGAAACCTGAAGTTTCTCTACAAGCCAGACTGTTTTAAAAGTCTGGAGATAAAAAAAGAATACCGATGATTTATCTAAAAGGTGCAGCATCAGGCTGCATCTTTTCACCTTTTCTTTCGATTGGATGTTCGTGTGATGATCTTCTTTTCCGGGTCCTGCTTCTTCACCCATTTTAAATACTTCTCCATCTGAGGATGATCAGCTAACCTTTCGAGCGAATGATAGAAATCTGCCAGTTCTTCATTGGTAAATAAAGCATGAATTTGGCGGTGGCAGGCACTGCAGAGCATCGCGGTCAGTCCATTGGTCCCCCCTTGCTGTTTAGGCACTAAATGATGCTCTGTCAAATTCACAGCCTTTCTCCCGCACAATGCACACACATCTGACAAGTTATTCCACCTCCACCGTCAGGGGTCCGTTAAAGAAGTAAAGGTAACTTTTCACCACCGGTTTCTTCCAAATCTTTTCTAATGCAGTTTTATATAATTGAATCTGGGTCTTGTATCTTTCTTTTAATTGTTCTTCCACATGGTCCCCTGATGGGAGAGTGTCCGTTTTATAATCAAGAATCAGCCAGCCATCCTTGTAAGGAATTACCGCATCAATAACCCCCTGAATGAATACCTGCTCCTCAATTGAATCCTCCCAATCCTGATACACCTCATCTGCTGGCAGCGTCAAACTAAAGGGAACTTCCCGTTCGACTTGACCGGATTCCTGCAGCAGCCTTCCTATGGATGTGTGGAAAAAGTCAGAAATCGCTTGATGGTTAATTTCATCAGCTTCCTCGCGCCGGAGGATTTCTTTATGAACCAGGTGCTCAACAAATTCTTCCACCTCTTCTTCTGTTTGTGGTGTATGAAGTGGAATATGCTGCATCACGGTGTGCATCGCGGTACCAATTTCTCCGGCTGACAACCCTTGTTTCTCCTGCATAAACCGCGGACGTTTCACAAGGGGGGCACGATAAGGGACAAGCAGCTGGTCACTTGAATATTCATCAAGAACTTCACGCTGCCTTTTAATCTCTGTTACTGTTTGTTTCGCTCTTGAGTGAGCAGCTTTCTCGTGAGGATATCGGAAATTCAGCCTTTCCACTTTATCATCCGGCTCCACTTCTATAGGCTTCCATTCCTCTAAATGCGATTTAAGCTTCTCGTCGCGCTGCTTTTCGAGTTCTTCTACAACCGCATAATGACTGCCATGAGCTAAGTGAATGACCCACTCAGAAGCGTCCTTTTCAATTTCCTCAGAGGTTCTTACTTCTACTTCGTCTGTCCTCAGCTCTTCACTATCCTGATGCCGGATTAAGGAAGGACCTACCCAATCTAAATAAGACTTTGCTTCGAGACGATCGTGCGGCGGCAGCACCCAGTCTGTATGGTCAACATAGCTCAGCCATTTCTCTTGTTTTTTATCAAAAGAAGCGACATTTCCTACCATCACCAGTTTCTCTTTCGCTCTTGTTAAAGCTACATAGAGCACTCGCATTTCCTCTGCTAAAAGCTCTCTTAATTTTACTCTTTTGATGGCGTGGTAAGCGAGAGTCGGGTACATTAGACGCTTCTGTGGATCGATATATCTTGATCCAAAGCCATAATCTTTATGCAGCAAATATCGCTCCTTCAAGTCCATCATATTGAACTGTTTATCCATTCCTCCGAGCAGAACAACTGGAAATTCAAGCCCCTTGCTCTTATGGATCGTCATAATCCGTACAACGTCTTCCTGTTCTCCAAGAGCCCGGGCCGCCCCAAGATCATCCCCCCGTTCTTCCATTCTTTCAATAAAACGCAGGAATCGGAAAAGTCCACGGAATGAAGTCGACTCATAGGATCTCGAACGGTCGTACAGTGCTCGAAGGTTAGCCTGACGCTGACGTCCGCCGGGCATCCCGCCGACAAAATCATAGTAGCCTGTTTCCCGGTAAATCTGCCAGATGAGATCAGCCAGTGCCCCCTGGCGTGCCCGCTCGCGAAACCGGCTGAGCAGGTTTAAAAAGCTTGAGATTTTTCCACCTAACCCCGATCCTGCTGCAGCTTTCTTAATGGATTCATAATAGCTGGCTCTCTTCTCTTCCAAACGCAGCTGCATGAGTTCATCTTCGTTTAGTCCGACAATCGGCGACTTCAGAACTGAAGCTAACGGGATATCCTGCATCGGGTTGTCGATAACTTTTAACAAATTAAGCATCACCTTGACTTCAATCGCTTCAAAATAGCCTGTTGAGAGTTCAGCGTAGACGGGGATTCCCTGCTGTTTTAATTCGTCAACGATCGTCGAGGCCCACGTCATCGAGCGCATTAAAATGACAATATCCCGATACTGCACAGGACGTTTCATCCCCGACTCTTTATCAACGATTTGTAACGCCTCATCTTCTCCGTAACCAAGCCAGTTACGAATTTTTTGCCCATAGGCTCTTGCTTCGAGCTGGGCTTTCTCTAAATCCTCGAAGCTTTCTTCGTTCACTGACTCTTCCTTCGTTTCACGATCTATAATTAATAGTTCAGCTTTGGCATAATCAGAAGGATTTTCATCATACACATTGTTGCTGTAAATAAGCTCGGCCTCACGCTCATAATTCATTTCTCCAACTTCTTCATCAAGAACTTGTCGAAATACATAATTCGCTGCATCAAGCACCTGTTTCCGGCTTCGGAAATTACGGGCCAGGTCAATACGTTCTCCATCGCTGCCGGTTTGACCGTATTGTTGATATTTGGTTAAGAACAAGGAGGGTTCAGCATGCCGGAAACGATAAATGCTTTGCTTCACGTCCCCTACCATGAATAAATGACCAGCTTCCGGTGCATCAGTTAATAAACGAAGCAGCGTCTCCTGTACCAGGTTCGTATCCTGGTATTCGTCAATAAGAACTTCTGAGAACTGATCGTGAAAGCTTTTCGCTACAGACGAAGGAACAAGGCGGTCCCTGGTGGATGTCTCATCGAGCAATATTTGCAGACAATAATGTTCTAAGTCAGAAAAGTCTACAAGTGCCTTCTCTTTCTTCAGCTGCTGGTAACGCTCGTGAAAATCTCTCACGATAACAGCTAGCTGCTTCATCACAGGATGGAGAGCTTTCATATCCTGTAAATAACTTCCGAGTTTTCGTTGAAACCATTCTTCCTTCATGCTCATCCATCTTTTTTTGTAACGGTCTCTTATTTTCTTAGCCCGCTCTTTCTTAGCTTCATCACATTCCATTTTTTTGCGGGATAAAGCGGCAAACTTACTAGTACTCATAAACGACTGTAGTTCTTCCCAGGAAACCGCAATAGCTCCTTTAGCCTGCTGTACCATTTCAAAATCCTGTGATGCAGTTTCTCCATAGCTTGAAGGACCGCCCGGCTCACGCGTCAACTCAATCAGCTGCTGGATTTCAGCTTCCATCGAAGCCAGCTGGCTCTTCACATCACGCTTTAACAGCTGCAGCCACGGTATTTCCTGCTCATCCTCAACTTCAGCCTTTTGATACATAGTAACCATATCGTCCAGCCATTGCCGGGGCCATGGATTCTGCATAGAAAAGGTATGGAGATCCAGGACAAGCTTTTCTACATCGAGATCATTTCGATCACTTGAGAACCGGTCGACTACATCAAAAAACTGCTGCTGCTCTTCTCCTTCTCTTCCATACCAGTCTTCAAATAAGTCTTCCAGCACTTCCTGACGAATTAAATCTGCTTCTACATCATCAGCAATTCTAAACCCTGGATCTAAATCGAGAAGATAAGCGTATCTTCTTACTACGTCCATGCAAAACGAATGAAGCGTCGATATCGAAGCATTCTGCAAAAGTGAAAGCTGCTTCTTCAAATGTCTCGATTCAGGCTCTTCCTCTAACGCTTTACTTAAAGCAGAGCCTACTCTATTTCTCATTTCCTGGGCTGCCGCATTTGTAAATGTTACAACGAGCAGAGAATCAATATCTGCTGGAGCTTGCTTGTTCAACAGCTTCTGAATGATACGCTCAACAAGGACGGCTGTTTTTCCAGATCCCGCAGCCGCTGCGACGAGTATATTTTTTCCTTGCGTATAAATGGCCCGTTCTTGTTCTTTAGTCCAGCTGACCACGATCATTCTCCTTTCGCTGTGTCATTTGCTGTATAACATCATCTTCACTTAAATGTTTTAGTTTGCGGAACTGATGATCCTCAAGGGAAGGATCGAATTGACAGACAGAGCGGAACGAGCAATAATCACAAGCCGCCTGGTCCTCTTTTAGAAAAGGATTTAACACTACTTCTCCTTCGGTTACCCGCTGGCCGGCATCCTCCATAAGTCCGCGAATATAATTTCTCAGCTGGTCGAACTTCTCTTCTTCCAGTGTTTTTGAACCCTTATAAAAGCCGCCGCCCGCTTTTAAGCCTGCCGGAACGATTTGGCTTCTTCCTTTATCAAGGCTAGTATCCATCATAGACACGAGTTGTTCGTCTTCAAGAAGCAGCCCGGACATTTTGAACTTCTTAAAGATTTCCTGCTCAATTTCGTCATCGCCAATCCACTGTTTTCCTGAAATCATTGGATTGTGAACATGAAAATATAGCACACCTGCAGGAAGCGCCCTAGTGCCGAGCCAGTTCTCTGCATTGGACAAAACAACATCTAAATAAGCAAGCATCTGCAGAGCAAGCCCGTAATAAACATCAACTAAGTCCAGCCCTTTGGCGCTAGATTTATAATCAATTATCCTTAAATATAACTCTTCTTCATTTAAAGCACGGTCTACCCGGTCAATTCGTCCGCGCAGCATCAGCTCTCTGCCATTTGGGAGACCTAATGTTAACGGCGGCAGCTTTGAATTCTGCTCCAGCCCAAACCCAAGCTCAAGTCCTACAGGGGAGAACTGGCTTTTCCTGGCCTGCTCGCTTAAGATGTAAGCAGCTCTTGCGATGACCCCCTGCAATTTATACTTAATATAGTGATGACGGTTGGAGCTGTGCAGGATCTGATTCTGAAGAACAGGAGCTAACAGGTTGGTTGCTTTTTCTGCGTACTGTGTTGTCTCCTGCTGGTTTAACTGGGCAAAATCCCGGCCTTCCTCCTGTATCCATTCCGTAATTTGCTTTAAAGCTTCATGGAAAAGCTGGCCGATATCAGGTGCGTCAAGCTTATAAGTCTTTCTTTCCTCAAGATTTAAGCTGTGGCCTGCAAAATATTGATAAGAACAGCGGTGATAGGTTTCAAGCCGGGATACACTCGTTTTTACAGGTCCTTTGAATAATTGCTCCCTCGTCTGCTCCGACAAATGCACAGGCTTGTTTTTATAAAATAAACTTTGCAGCACTCGATTTGTAAGCCCGGTCCGGGGTTCATTTTCGATATACCAATTAAGGACATTCCACCAAACCGGATCGATTGGATAGCCTCTTAAATGGCGGGCTAACTGTGACATTAAGGCTGATCTTGTTTTCATCGGTGTTGCAATGAAACGCGCAGCTTCTTGAAGATCATCAGCGTCCTGCAGCGTGACGTGCTCTCTTATCTGCGGAAAAAGCTCATCAAGCCTTTGGATAATTTGTGAAGGTGCTTTAGACTTTCCTTCTTCATTACTCAAAGGATAACTCACCCATACTTGATCCTTCGCCATAGTGAGAGCCAGATACATATAGAAACGGTCATCAAGCAGCTGACGACTGATGCCGTCGGCGAGCCGCATCCCGCTTTCAGATAAGATTTCTCTTTCTTTTTCCGTCATTACTCCATCGCTGGACGGTTTCATCGGCCAGATTCCATCAGTCACACCGAGCAAAAAGGAGGCTTTAATTCCCGTAATCCGCGACCGATCCACATCTCCTACAATGACGTGGTCCATACTTGGCGGAACATGAGAAAAGGTTAATGACTCAAGACCGCTGTCTATGGTGCTTCTAAACACTTGAAGCGACACTTTTTCATCACCGGCGATTTCCACAGCCTCATCCAGCAGCTGCAGCACTTCTTCCCACACCTGCTCCTGTTCCCTTCCTTTCTCGATTTCCCCTTGTTCATCGTAATGTTCCCGCCATTTTTCCAGCTGCTGGGGAACCCGTAATGTCTCAAGCCAGTAATATACCGCTTTAGCACGTTCAGCAATCGTACCTGCTTCACGCAGCTGACGGTCAAATGGCTCAAGCACTTGAGTAATTTGGGAGCGGTACGCATTAATCCGGTCTTGTTTACTTTTTTCCTCATCCGTCTGTGCCGCTTGTTCGAATCCTCTAAATCGCTGATAAATCCATGGTTCTTCACTGAACCATCGTTCTCTTTTACGCACGCCATATTCGAGCACATAATTCTCCAGCTCATCAATGGCTTCCTCCGTCAGTGGATACGTGCGGTCAGCAGACGGTATAAAGCCAGTTTTCAGCAGGCGGAATACCGCGTCATACCGAAAATTCCCTTCAACCACATCGAGTCCTGACCGAATAAGCTCAATCAAAGGATGGTTCAGCATCGTCCTTTTTTCATCAATAAAGACAGGAATTTCATAATCATCAAACAGCGTATCAAGCAAACTGTGATAAACATCAGGTTCACGGATGAGAACAGCGATATCCTTATAACGGTAACCCTCTTCCCGGACCAGCCGAAGGATTTCCTGAGCTGCCCCTTCAACTTCTGCCCGGGGATGAACCGCTTCAGCAATAGCAATCGGAGCCTTTTCTTCAAATACTGGTGCAGGTCTGTGGTCAAAATACTTTTCTAAATGACGGAGCGCCGGTCTATTTTCAAACCTTCCCCGCTGTTCGTCGAGTACTTCAACTCCCTCCACTCCCAGTCCTAGCTCTTCAGCCATTTGCTTTAATTGAAAATAAGTCTCTTTTGTTTCATGAAAAAGATCGAGGTCTTCATTTTCTTCCGTATGCGGATAGTCAGTCGTCAACGTGACTTTAACACTCGTGCATTTCTTTAATAAAGCCGCAATAACTGCATATTCCTGGGGAGTAAAGCTGTGAAATCCATCCACATATACTTCAGCTCCATTTAAAAAAGCTGCCTCAGGAATTTTTTCAGACAACAGCTGAAGCTGATCTTCACTGTCTATGTACTGCTCACGCAAGGCGTCTACTAAGCGGTCATAAATGTACGTGAGATCATCCAGCTTATCACGCAGACCTTCTTCATGACTGGTGCGGTGCATAAACTGATCCATCTGCTCCATTTGAGCATAAAGTACAGCCGGAGTAACTTGATATCGCTTGAATTCCGTAATCATATTTTCTAACTGCTCAACAAACCCCTGCTTCTCAATCGCCTTTTGAAAAACCTTCCACTCGGAAGTCCGCTCTTCAATAATTTTCCGAAGCATCATTTGGATCCCTGTTGTACTAATGAATTTCCTTGTTCCACCACCCGTTTCCTGTAAAACGCGCCAGGCCAGTCTGGAAAAACTAAACACCTGGGCACGTATGGAACCTTCAATACTGCCTCCCGTCAGCAGTGCATACTCCTGCTGAAATGTCATTTGGTCAGGGACAATATACATTATAGGGGCTCCCTCAGGCTCCTCGGACAAACGTGTTCGTATCTCTTCAAGACAACGTGTGCCTTTGCCGCTTCCTGAACGCCCAAGTAAAAATTGAATGCCCACGGGCTCACCTCTCTTCAATACTCTTCTTATCTACTATCCTACCATTTTCCTTATTTTCATTGAAGCGGCAGAACTTAACGCTAATCCGGAGCCACGACTGGATCCGGAATTTTAAAAATTTGATGGACTAAGAAAAAACCGCCCTGAAGGACGGTCTCAACTAAAGCTGTAAGGCCATTTGTGAAAACGGCCAATAACGCATATCCACTTTTCCTACAATTTGTTCATGAGATACAAAACCAAACGAACGGCTGTCTAAACTGTCGCGCCGGTTATCTCCCATTACAAACAATTCTCCTTCAGGCACCACTTTTTCACCAGTAACTTCTTCTAACGTAAAATCTTCAGTAAAAAGCTCACCATCATTAGGCCTTAATTGCTCTAAATATGGCTCAGCTGCCGCCTCACCATTAATATACAGTGTATCATCCTCAAAAGAAATCTCATCTCCGGGTAATCCAATAACTCTTTTGACGTAATCCTCTTCCTGATTAGCGTGAAACACAATGACATCCGTGCGGTCCATATCCTGCCAATCATAAGCGACTTTGTTCACCATCAATAAATTACCATCGTAAAGAGTAGGCTCCATGGATTCCCCATCCACTATATAGCTTGCAAACAAATATGTTTTAAATACAAAAGCAACGACTAAAGCTGCGAGAACGAGCGTCATAAATTTTCCGAATTTTTTCATAGCTGCTTCCTCCAGGTAGGTTACTAATTACACCTTACCCGTTAAGACCTCATCTTAACCGCTGCGGTAAGCTCGTCTCTCCGCTGTGCGCTGAATTCTCTTTTCAATTAATTTTCCTAATATCCAAAAAGCAAGAATACAAACACCGACAACTATAGATTTAACAGGATTTTGAGCAAAAGAAGCGAGGCTGCTTCCAACATAAGCTATGGTAAAGATCATGACAGACTTTCCAAGAACGGCGGCCAAAATAAACTGCTGACGGCTGACATTAGACAAGCCTGACACTACGTTAATAATCGAGGAGGGCGAAAACGGGAAACACATGAGAAGAAATAAAGGTCCAAACCCGTGCTCCTCCACCCAGTTCATTACCCGCTTAACCTGCTTATGACGGCTGACAAAGTTAAAGAACCTCTGCTGTCCAAGCTTCCGGGCCAGTATAAATACAAGAACAGCTCCAGTTACGGCACCGATATATGAATAAAGGAAGCCTTTAAATAAGCCGTAGACGACCGAATTAGCAAGCACAAAAGCAATGAGAGGCAAAATTGGTAAAAAGGCCTCTATGAGCGGCAGTAAAATACCGGGGAGCGGTCCAAACCGTTCAAGCTGTTCAAGCTGATCAATTACATATTCAAACAGACGATCATTCTCTGCCATATATTGAATCTCATCCAAATCAATCATTAATAACTCCATTAACCAATCCCCTTATCGCTTACGAGTAAACTATCCCTTTAAATCTATTTTAATAAAAACCGTCATTGATTCCTACTATTATCCAGTTTTCCCATATTAAAATATCTTTAATCGACAAAAATTGGTTGAATATTTGTAAGGAGATCATGATATAATATAGAACAAACGTTCGTATCTGGAGGAGAGAATCATGCGGCAATTAAAACAGCAGGAACTAGAAACAGCTTCACGCTACCTTTTCTTATCCATGGCGATTGCGGTTATCCGCCAGGACCGAAAGCATTTTCAACAAGGAGGATTTAAAATTAAAGAACCTTATTTGGAACTGCTTGGAAAAATGGAACTCGAAGCAAGAGAGGAAAGAAAAGCGTTGAGATCCCAGATGGATGCGAAGAAGATCCAGGTTATAGAATCAGCTCGTAATGACTCCTTTACTTCATTCTTATTTTTGGCTCACGGGTATGAAGAGAAACGCAATTACTTCAATCCAGCCATCCGAAAAAAAGTCGAAACCCTATTATTTGAACTTATGCATAGTTCTCTGCGACAACGTCGTTCCGGGGGGCTGAGTTCTTCAAACGATCTTCCAGGGTGAACCGAAACTGTGCAGTCCGCTGCACCTGGTTCGAAATCATACCGACCGATACGGGTACATTAATTGAGGTGCCATTCGTAAAAATAATCGTAGTGGATTGATCACTCTCTCCTTCATAAGAACGGATATATTTATGAGCGATCCATGAACATTCTTTACGCTTAGGGGAAATAATAGGAAAGAAATACATGCCCATCGTTTGGGAAATGACAATCGGAGGTTTGTGGGTGAAGCCGGCAACCTGCTTCGTACCAGAGATCCGCCCTTCCAGACTACTGGCAAAATAACGACATGAGTTGTCGATAATCTTACTGGGATAATCAGCTAAATAAAAGCGCTGTTCACGTTCTACAACTTCTGTAACAATCTGCCCCAGGCTGTCATACCCTGCTACAAGAGCCATTGTCCGCGGATTTACTTCATATTCATTTTTATGAACCAAGTCCATTCCTTCAACACCCTTCATTTTAAATAACGGCTTATAAAGCGGCCAACCTATCTCTATTAATTTACCAAATTTCGATAGAAAAGTCTAAAAATTCTTAAAAAATAATAAGCTTCTGATATAATTATAAGAAAACAACAACAATCCGTGAGCAGCAGAAGGAGGGAGCGGAATGTGGAAAAAGAAAAAAAAACCAGAAGAAAAAGCTCATTTAGAAATAATGGATTTATCCATTCATGATGTTCGGAAAGCTATTCACACCTATGCTGAACGCAAACCAAACGAAGTTCCTCTCAGCGTAATCATCAATCACGACCTAACTATTGATTACCATCTGCTTTCCCCTTACATCAAGGGAATACCTAAGAAGACCTACTATATGTCGAGAGAAACTTATGAGTTATTTGAGGAAGAAGATTATGAGCTTGCCAAAGAAATGGATGAGGTTCAGCAGGCCGTAGATCTATACATTCAACAGACCGGCGAACCTCCCACCATTGATATGGACCCCTATAAAAGGATCAGCTATCATAAGCTGGAGCGTCTCCATCTGCTGGCTCAGCGGCCGCAAAGAGAGTTCTATCTAACAAACGAGGAATTTATGATTACGTACAAGAAGCCACAATAAAAAAAAGTGCCAATGCTCCGGGAAGAGCATTGGCCAATGAGACGACTGGTTAACTTTTGAGTGAGGGAATTAATGTGTGGAAAAGCTTTCACCTCTCCAACAACACCACTCATCAGTAACGTACATTACTGACCCACTTATGAAACCGAATCATAAATGGTGTGTAACAAATAAGCATGATCGCTTATCTAATTCTTATTGTAGTATATGTCTTCTTCATCTTCACCGAAAAACTTTTGCGGTGTTCCGCAAAGTGTTGCGCTATTGTCAACATATGACAGCCTGGATTTACCGCTGCGATAACTTATCCCGCAAATTCTTTCTTAAGATCTTACCCGTTGTATTCTTCGGCAGCTCCTCCATAAAGTGAATACGTTTCGGTTGTTTGTACTTCGTTAGAGACTCCTGGCAATATTCTTTAAGCTCCTGTTCCTGCAGGGCAGGGTTGGAAGATACGACAAAGCTGATGACCGCTTCCCCACTTTGCGGATCAGGCGTTCCCACTACTGCCGCTTCGGTAATATCAGGATGACTGTAAAGTACTTCCTCCACTTCCCTTGGATACACGTTATAACCGCCGACCAGGATCATATCCTTTTTGCGGTCGACTATATAAAAATACCCCTCATCATCCTGTCGGGCCATATCCCCAGTATAAAGCCAGCCGTTACGAATGGTTACAGCCGTTTCTTCCGACAGTTTATAATACCCTTTCATAACATTCGGACCCTGGACGATCAACTCTCCCACTTCACCATTTGGAACTTCTTCACCAAGTTCATCAACCACTTTATTCACCACATTTTTAATATTGGTGCCTATAGATCCCGGCTTCCGCGGTCGGTCTAACGGATTAAAAGTTGTTACAGGAGAAGCTTCAGATAATCCATACCCTTCTGATACACGAACGTTAAAGTGCTTCTCAAAGTTATTTAAAAGTGATACAGGCAGAGAAGATCCACCGGAGACACATATTCTCATGTTTTCAAATGTATAAACCTTTTCTTTCCCCAACTGCAGTAAATAATTGTACATAGTAGGTACACCGGCAAATACTGTAGCTTGATGCTCTTCTGCTATATCAAATACTTCAGGCGGAGAGAACTTCGGAACAATTAATATAGTCCCTCCATTCATTATAGGAGCATTCAAGGCAACCGTAAGACAAAAGACATGAAACATCGGCAGGGTTGCGATGACACGATCACTAGCTGAAATATCCAGGTAATCTGCAACGTCGGTGGCGTTTGAATACAGGTTCTTGTGTGTAAGCATCGCCCCTTTCGGTTTCCCGGTCGTGCCAGACGTATACAATATAACAGCGACGTCTTCCTCTTCAAGCTGCTGGGCATGATAGTGAGCATCACCTTCAGCGATCGCCTCTGTAAACGGTTTCATTTTTGCGGTTAACGATGATCTTTCCGCCGCCGCACCCGTGTAAGCAACAAAATAATCTTGAATAGAAAGAACATCATCCATATGTTCAAACTTTTCCATTAAGACATCCATGGTTATAACACCTTTGATGTCTCCGTTTTTCAGAATATAACTCATCTCATCGACCGTATACGTAGGGTTAATTGGTATTACTGTCAAACCGGCACGCAGTGAGCCATATAACCCAATCATGAACAACGGGCTGTTCCCGCTTACTAAAGCGATATGATCCCCTTTTCTATACCCGGATTGATGCAGCTTCGAAGCGAATTTAGTAACTGATTCATTAAACTCCTGGTAGCTTACACTTTCACCCTGGAATATGTAAGCTGCCTTTGATGGATCATTCTCAGCCGTGCGCATCAATTGATCACTTAAATTCATTAGCTGTCCCCTTTCCCTTTTAGTGAATGAATAGTCATTCATATCTATTTAAAAAAATATTCAGTCTAATTATAAAATATTGTCAATTATTGTGCAACAGCAGGGTGTAGTGAAAGAGACCAGCAAAGCTTGCCGGTCTCCTGATTAATAGATCATATTAAGGAAATCCTCTTTCGTAATTTTACCAAGATAATGAGAAATCTCCACCTGTTCAAGAGCTTCAGCAATCGAGGCCCTCTCGTACTTCACATCAATAAGAAGTCCCTCAATCTCAGAAATATCACCTACCCCAAAGAAATCACCATAGATTTTCACATTACGAATGAAGCCTTTTGAAACGTCGAGACGGATATCGTAGCTGCCTGCGCCTTCAATTCGTTTCGTCTGCTGAATATTAAACTTCGGCGACTTTCCATAATTCCAATCCCAATTCCGATAGCGCTCATCTGCAATTTTATAAATTTCTGCCCAGTCCTGCTCCGTTAATTTATATTGCGGCACATTTTTTACATCTTCCACATCAAAAATATATCTGAGAATCAGATGTTTAAACTCGTCCATTGTAATGGATTGCTCAAGATACTCCGATATGTTTGCCACCCGGCTTCGAATGGATTTAATTCCTTTCGATTTAATTTTCTCGGTTTTTACATTAAGAGCCGAGACAACATTTTCGATTTCAGAATCAAGCATTAGTGTTCCGTGGCTGAACATACGTCCCCGCGTTGAAAACTGAGCATTCCCCGAAATTTTGCGTCCGTCCACCACGATATCATTACGGCCCGAAAGCTCAGCAGCTACTCCCAGCTTGTTCAGAGCCTGTGTCACCGGTTCAGTAAACTTGGCGAAATCATGAAAGCTGTCCCCGTCATCCTTTGTGATAAAACTGAAGTTTAAATTGCCGAGGTCGTGGTAAACAGCTCCGCCGCCGGATAAACGCCGCACAACGTGTATTCCATTTTCATCAACGTAATTAGTATTTATTTCTTCTATGGTATTCTGGTTTTTACCAATAATAATGGAAGGCTCATTAATATAAAAAAGAAGATAAGTTTCATTGATATCTAAATTTTTAAGCGCATATTCTTCAATCGCTAAGTTAATCCGCGGATCCTTAACTCCCTCATGATCAATAAATAACATCGTCTCATCCTTTCAACGTTTCACTCTATCTATCATTGTATAAAACCCGGGGGCATTACACAATTTATTGAGCGTCCGATCTCCACGCTAATTTCTCATCAGCCAATTTTATGTGACCGTTGAACACATCAGCTGCTTCCTGCAGCAGAAGCTTCCTTCTGCCAAATTGAGGTAAATGACTCAGCCAAAGCGTTTCCACATCGGCCTTCTTCGCTACAGTTGCTGCTTCTTCACTTGTCATATGCCCGGGACCGCTTCCATCCATTCCTTTGTAAAAGTTGGTATCCGTAATCAGCAGATCCGCTCCATGTGCAAATGATGCAAGCTCTTCAAAGTAGCCCGTATCGGCCGTATATACAACCTCTGCTGTACTACTACAGATTTTCATAGCAAAACACGGGACGGGGTGAAGAGTTTGCAGAAACTCTACAGAGAGCGGACCGAGCTGTAAAGTCTGCGTGGGATCATAAGCCACTCCTTCGGTATATTGATGGGTTAACGACTGGAAGCTTTTTTCATCCATTTCATGGCCGAAGATCGGCAGGACATCCGTCGTTTCAGCAATGGTGTTCTGTACGAGACAAGCGTACTGCAGCACGCCAATATCCGCTATGTGATCCTGATGGTAATGAGAAAGAACTACAGCATCCAGCTCTTTAATTTCTATTTTTTGCTGCAGTTTAGCTAAAGCTCCGCTTCCACAATCTACTAAGAGCTTATAATTGTCTTCTTCAACTAAATAACAGGAAGTTGCACTGTTCGCAGCAGGGTAACCACCCCAGTATCCAATCGTCGTTACTTGCATTTCCGTCACTCCTTATCATACTTTAGAACCATTTTCGATTTGTTTTATAACAGATGGTTGAATTCTGAATATTGTTATAATACAATGACTTTACAACAACTAATTGGAGGCGATTTCATATGATGAACGTCATTGAGTTTTTCCGTAACCTACCTAAAAAGCAGTGTACTAAATGCGGCCATGCAATTCAGGAGCAGGCTGACTGCTACGGTAATGTTTGTGATGAATGCAGTCATCCTGCCCGTTAATCATAGTGTTCCACACCTCTACAGTTTTTGAACATGTAAATTCAAGAGCAGCCCGCCGGCTGCTCTTTTTTTGTGCATAAAAAAACCCGCATTTTTATGAAGATGCGGATTCTTTCATGCTCATGCGCTCCGTGGACTTTCTTTTAATAAGCTCATAATTGTAGACGATTTGCTGCTCATCCTCAGGCTGTTCTTTTTTTATTTTTTCGACCAGGACCTGAATCGTCTTCATGGCCATCTCCTCTACCGGCTGTCTAACCGTTGTTATCGCCGGAACCATAAGCAAAGAGATCATCTGATTATCAAAGCCTATAATAGCTAAATCTTCAGGGATGGTAAAGCCGGATTGCGAAGCTGCATAAATAATACCCGCAGCCACTTCGTCAGATCCTGTAAAAATCCCGTCCACTTTTTCTTCCTGCTCCTGAAGAAATGAAAACACCCCTTGCCCGTCCTTTACATCAAGTGCATTTCTTATTTCAAGATTTTCATCAAAAGCCAGGTTAAAATCTGTTAACGCTTGCAGGAATCCCTCTTTCCGCTGACGGGTTATGTGAGTTTCTTGAGCACCAGTAGCGTATGCAATTCTAGTACATCCCTGTTCAATTAAATGAGCGGTGGCATCATAGGACGCCTGCCGGTGATCAATGTGTATCATAGATACTTGATCTGAATCCATGTATTCATTACAAAGGACGATAGGGCCGGATTCAAGGTAAGGTTCAATAACGTCCCAGTCATTTGTTAATGACGCCATGACGACACCATCAACTTGTTTAGTTTTTAAAAGCTGTAAGTAATCCAATTCTTTCTGCTTCTTATCATGGGTTTGACACACTATAACCTGATACCCGTATTCTGATGCTTTGCGCTCCATGGATTCGATTAGATGTCCAAAAAAAGGATTAGTTACCCGCGGAAGCAAAACCGCGATCGTTTCTGTCCGCTGACTGCGAAGCCGGCGCGCGGAAGAATTCGGCACATACCCTAGCTGCTGCATAGCATCCATGATTTTTTCTTTTTTCTCTTCCGTGACATAGGGCTGATCGTTAATCACCCGGGACACTGTAGTCCGCGACAAACCTGCCAGACGGGCCACATCCTCAATTGTAGCCATAATAACTCCCCCTGTTTCAGCCACATTTTGAAATCGTTTTCATAACAAATCATACTAATACACATCAAAAGATGCAAGAACAATCTATAGTGAGTGTACCCGGCACACAGAAAAAAAAGAAAAAAACTGCTGCGGGGAGGCAGCAGTTAGTAATTGAGGTATTTAAGGGTGTGTTCGACTGCGGCTTCGCCTTGATCTATGCAGTCTGGCAGCCCGATTCCTGCGTAAGATGCTCCTGCCAGGTAGACGCCGGGCAGTTTATCATTTAATTGTTCGGTGACCTTTTGAAGTCGCTCCTTATGCCCGACTGAATACTGGGGCATAGAGTCCCGCCATCTCGTTACAACGGAGAATTCCGGCTTCTCCTCGATTTTCATAATTTTATTGAGATCTTTTAACGCGATCTCTGTAATCTCTTCATCTGAGAGGTCTACTACTTCTTGATCGTCCGGCTTTCCAACGTAACACCTCAGCATAACTTTACCTTCGGGAGTGGAATGAGGCCATTTCTTATGAGTCCACGTGCAGGCAGTTATGCGGAATTGACTGTTTCGGGAAACGACAAAGCCTGTGCCATCAATATCTTTTTTGATCGCTGATACGTTAAAAGCCATAGCAGTATTAGCAACAGAAGTCGCTTTCATTTCCTTTAAGGTATTCATGAATTCATACTGTGAAAGCATGCGACGGGCTGCAAAGTACGGTACAGCCGCAATGACCGCGTCTGCTTTTTCCACACTTCCATCACTTAATAACACGTGGTATCCTTCATTTTTCTTCTCAATGTGGTCGATTCCTATACTTTTATGCACGGATTCGGGATCAAGCTGCTTCTCAAGAGCGTATACCAGTGAACCGAGACCATCTTCAAATGTGCGGAACATGCTTGGCTTCTGCTTGTTCTTTGGAGGTTTTGGAACCGTTTGTCTCAGTCCCTTTATTAAACTTCCATGTTCCTGCTCCAAATTGTAAAAGTTCGGGAACGTCGCCTGTAAACTCAGATCATCAATATCACCAGCATAGATCCCCGATAATAACGGCTCTATTAAATTTTCAACTACTTGATTACCCAGACGCCTTCTAAAGAATAACCCGAGGGATTGATCCTCTTCTATGGAGCGTTTTGGTTTGACTAGATCTAAAGAGGCTCTGACTTTACCAGCAGGAGTAAACAAATTGGAAAAAAGAAACGGCCTTATCCTTGTCGGAATTCCCATAAAAGATCCGCTCGGCATTTTGTGAAGCTTGTCCTTCACAAGAATATATGCCTGTCCTGTTCCATTGGGAACGAGCTTATTCTCAAGCCCTACTTCACGAGCTAAACGAGTTGCGCTTTTCTTTCGTTCTAAAAAAGAATCAGGTCCCCGTTCAATCGTAAAGCCTTCTCTCTTCACTGTATCAATCTTACCGCCTAAATGATCGCTCGCTTCATAAAGCTGCACATCAATCGGGAGCTGTTTTTCACGGACTTCTTTTTGTAAATAGTAAGCAGCGGTTAATCCGGAGATACCTCCGCCTGCTATTATTACTTTTTTACGTTCCATATATTTAAACCTGCTGTTCCATTTCAGCCAGTACTACTCCAGCGAGGGTACGGATGAACTTCGGATGAGTATTCGGCATTTCCGGGCGGTAGTAATCCGCTCCTACCTCGTGACACACCACTTTACACTCAAAATCATTATCGTAGAGTACTTCAAGATGATCTGAAACAAAGCCAACCGGAGCATATACAAACGATTGGTACCCTTTTTCATTAAAAAGGTCTCTCGTTAAATCCTGGACGTCCGGTCCAAGCCAGGGCTCGGGAGTGTTTCCTTCACTCTGCCAGCCAATTTCATACTGGGTAATACCTGTTTCCTCAGAGATGAGCTCAGCCGTTTTCTTCAGCTGGTCAGCGTAAGGATCTCCGCCTTCCAGGATTTTTTCAGGAAGACTATGGGCTGAAACAATTAAACAAGCTTTCTCTCGTTCTTCCGTAGACATCTTTTCATACTCCGTTAGAATATGCTCACTCCAATAATCAATAAAACCTGGAGCATCATACCAGCTTTCTACAGAATGAATGGAAATACTATGTTTTTCTGCTTCCTCCTGTGCACGACCGTTGTATGACTTCACGCTGTAAGTTGAATAATGAGGAGCTAATACAATCGATACAGCTTCTTTAATACCGTCCGCGGCCATCTGCTGCACAGCATCTTCAACAAAAGGATCGATGTGCTTCAGGCCTAGATACATTTTGAATTCGAATTCGTCCTGTTCTTCATTTAATGTATTCTGCAGGGCTAGAGCTTGATCTTCTGTAATTCGTGCGAGCGGGGAGATTCCCCCAATTGCTTCATAACGGCCGCGGAGATCCTCAAGCATCTCATCTGATGGTTTCCGACCTCGGCGGATATGGGTATAGTACCTTTCTAAATCTTCTTCTTTATAGGGCGTTCCATACGCCATGACAAGCAATCCTACTTGTTTCTTTTCCATTATGATTCACCTCTTAATTCTTTTTTGAATAATTGTGAATGAGCTGTGTCAGTCTCCGTAAGGTCTCCGGCTGAATATCCGGGGTGACTCCATGACCTAAATTAAAAATATGGCTTGGATGCTGTCTGCCTTCATCGATGATCGCTTTTGCCCGCTCCTCAATAACATTCCAGTCACAAAGCAGTATAGATGGATCCAGGTTACCTTGAAGCGGCTTCGTAATCCCCATATCTCTCGCTTCTTTTATAGACATGCGCCAGTCTAAACCGACTACATCCACGGGCAGATCATTCCACTCTAGAGCTAAATGCCGTGCTCCTACACCAAACATAATGAGAGGTACCTCTGTTGATTGAAGCTCATTGAATATCCGTTCCATCACGGGTTTAATAAACGTTCGATAATCCTCCACATTTAAAGCGCCGACCCACGAATCAAAAATTTGAATCGCACTGGCTCCTGCAGAAACCTGGGAACGAGTATAACTAATCGTCGTCTCCGCCAGCTTGTCCATTAGAGCAAACCATGTTTCAGGCTCGTTATACATCAACGCTTTCGTCTTACTATAATTTTTTGAAGGACCGCCTTCAATCATATAGCTTGCGAGCGTAAACGGGGCGCCGGCAAAGCCGATAAGAGGCACATTCAACTGTTCCCGTGTCAATAACCGGATCGTATCCATCACGTAGGAAACATCTGCCTCAGGATCAATCGTACCAAGTTTATCGACATCCGCTTTACGCTGGATTGGATTATCTATAACCGGCCCGATGCCTTTTTTTATTTCAACATCAACTCCAATGGCAGGGAGAGGGGTCATAATATCTTTGTAAAGAATCGCAGCATCCACATCATACTGCTCAACAGGAAGCCTGGTAACATAGGCGCCCAGTTCCGGCTGGTGAGTAATTTCAAAAAGTGAATATTTCTCTTTCAACTTTCGGTATTCCGGCTGCGACCGGCCGGCCTGACGCATGTACCAGACGGGTGTATGGTCGGTTGGCTCACCGCGAAATGCTTTTAGTATCGTATCGTTAAATGATTTCGTCATCCTCATAACTCCTTTTACACGTTCAACGTTTATCCGATTTCAACTATACCCATTTTTTTACGTAGTGTATAGAAAAACGATTGGTTTGTCACTATATTGTGCATTTTTTCACAGGTGTTAATTAATCGTTACTGAATTTGATGGTTCTCCTTCATGGCCTGTCAAGGGATCGTAAGGAACCACAACGTACGTACGAGAACTTAATAGACTAAATCCGCTCACACTGTACTCGCCTTTCCCCGTTACGTCCCCTACTAGTTTTTTCTCCTCACCCTTCTCTTCATAAATACGGTAAACGACCCGGTCGTCTTCTGCAGGTGTCCATTCAATTGTTCCCGATACAAGTCTGAATCCACCGAAGCTTACCGACCCTTTCGCATCATTGATTTCAGGGAGGGTAAGAGGTTCAGGCAGCCTTTCAAGCCCTTCTGGTTTATTAAAGGAGGCCGTCATTTCCTTTTGCTCGTCTACTTCCGATAATATCGATTTCATAAGTGCTGTGGGGTACTCACTTCCCCCGGTAAGGTAATGGTTTTCCCCGGCCTCGTCATACCCCATCCACAGAGAACCAACATACTCTGGAGTGTAACCGACAAACCAAACATCTTTGTTCTCCCCATCGACATTAGGATGCTGCTGAGTACCTGTTTTTCCAGCTAGAGCCTTTGAGAAGGTCCCCGCTTGAGCTGTACCGGATTCTACCGTCCTCTCAAGCATCTGCGTCATGTTCCACGCTGTCTCTTCGTTGAATACTTCTTTTTCAGAAGGCTCGTGTTTGTGAATAACTTCTCCATTCCGATCAACAATCTGCTGTATAGTATGTCCTTCTGTAACTTTTCCTTCGCTTACGAAGCTTCGATAGGCCTGCGTCAACTGTAAAGGAGTATACCCTTCGGAAAGCCCGCCTAATGCAATAGATAGACCCTCATCTTTCGTGGGAAGACCGAGTTCCTCCAAATATTTCTTCGAGTAGTCGATTCCCATTTGATCTAACAACCAAACAGCCGGGGCATTTTTTGACTCTACAATCGCCTGATAAATGGAAGTATACCCATCATATTCGCCGTCGTAATTACGCGGGGTATAGTCACCATAGCTCCTCTCTTCATCTTCAAGAAGGGAGTAAGGGATATATTTTTTATCCATCAGGGCGGGACCATAAACAGATAAAGGCTTTATAACAGATCCGGGTTGTTTTTTCGTCAGAGCACGATTCCGATCTCCATGCTTGAAGTCACGTCCGCCTACAATAGCAGCCATCCCCCCTGTTTTTTGATCCATTAAGGTAAAAGCTCCTTCAACTTCACCTTGTGAGCCAGGGGCAAATTCTCCATTTTTCATCTGTGCGGCAGCAGTCTCTTGAATCCCTGGATCCATTTCTACAATAATCTGATAACCTCCCCGTTTTAGTTCATCCCGGGAAATGTGGTACTTATTCTCCGCTTCTCTTATCGCTGCATCTACATAACTGTTGCTCCAGGTCTGGTTGTTTTCCTCTCTCGCTTCTTCACCCAGGGTGGAACCTTGAAGACTAACCATTTCTTCTGCAGCAATCATGTTGTTTGCTTCCATCCGGGCAAGCACTGTATTACGTCGTTCTAAAGCGTTGTCGGGATTTTCAAAAGGTGAATATGAATTAGGAGCCTTTGGCAGCCCGGCCAGCAGTGCCCCTTGATTAATCGTAATATCTTTAACCGATGTATTAAAATATTCTTTTGAAGCCTCTTCTACACCGTAAGCCCCGTTACCGAAATAGATGGTGTTTAAGTAAAGCTCAAGGATTTCGTCCTTTGTGTATTTCCTTTCTAAATGAATGGCAGCCATTACTTCTTTCGTTTTACGCATCCAGGATTTTTCATTCGTAAGAAATAGGTTTTTGGCAAGCTGCTGAGTAATCGTACTGCCCCCCTCTACCTTTTCCATAGCTATAATATCCCTGTACAAAGCCCTTAAAATGGACCTGAAGTCTACCCCTGAATGTTCATAAAAGCGACCATCCTCCACCGCAATGAAAGCCTCCTGGACATGCTCTGGAATCTCATTTATATCTACTAACGTCCGATTCTCCGTGTAAATTCGTTCGATCACTTCTCCGTCTGCAGTTTCTACTGTAGTTGCGGTATTCAAAGCTAAATCTTCTTCTGAAACGACAAACCGCCCGCCAAAAAGTATAATCAAAAAACCTATAATGGAAAAAAATGCAGCAGCAGTAATAATAACGAACGGCCATTTGATTCTTTTCATCCACCTTACTGATGGCAATTTCCAAATCTTTTTCAAGCGTCGTGCATCCTTTCTTGTTCCTAAGTTAAAGCTTGCAGAAGTTTTGTCTAACTTGCTACACTAAACGTGATGTAGGAAAGGAGACAAACTTTATGACCGTATCTATGACAAATGGTACATTAAACTATTTAGCAAAGCTGCAGCAGGAGCACCCTGAAGTTCTATTAATGCAGGATCAGGACAAAACAGCAGCTTACTACGAAGGCAGTCAATCCTCTTTTTTTGCTGAAGGCCGTGATTTTGAAGTGGTTGAAGCCATAGGGGACGTCCAGCAGACAGGCTTTGTCGTCATGAATAATATTCCCGTATCCGATGAAGGGAGACCGGTATTTGAAGACCGCTTTAAGAAACGCGCAGGCAGCGTTGAGAGCATGGATGGTTTTCAGGCGATCCGTATCCTAAGACCTGTTAAAGGCAATACCTACGTCGTCTTTACGCAATGGCGTAATGAACAGAGCTTTGAAGATTGGAAAAACTCTCAAGCTTTTGAAAAGGCTCACGAAAACTCAGGCCCGAAGCACAAAGAGAAACCATCCTTTATTGACGGCAAGCCATACATTACAAAATACCATATGATACAGCCAGACTAAACATAGCAAAAAGTGAGCGGTCACAGCCGCTCACTTTTTTACTATTCAACATTATCTTCAAAAAAGCTTTCAAACTCTTCCATTGGCTGTCCGCCGACTATCCGGTCTTGTTCTTCTCCATTTTCATAGTGAACAAGGGTAGGAGTGGACTCAATACTGTATTTGTTCCATTCACTCTCAAATTCAAGCAGATTCATTTTCTTCATATCTACATCCATGTCTTCGGCAAGCGGCACAAGGTCAGGAGTAGTCTCCCGGCAATGCGGACATTCCGGGTCGTAGAAGTAAACCGTTACCGGATCGCCGGACTGGACTTCCTCCTCAAGTTCATCAGGAAGAATTTGATTTTCATAGTCAGGATCGTCGAGCTGATCAATCGTCGACTGCTCGAGATTATCTTTTTCATATGGATTATCTGCGGATTTCTGTGAGTTTTGGTAGTTTACGACAAAAGCCAGTACTACGACAAGAATGACCAGCACGGTAGCAAAAATAATCATATTCTTTTTCATTTAGGCGTTTCTCCTTTGTTCACGAATCGTCATCATATGGCAGATAAAAATAAAAATAAAAGCGGTTCCTGCAAGAAATGGAATGGTTACAAATCCGAACCAGTTAATATAAGCAGCGTTGCAGGGCACCGTTCCGCAGGCATCGCCGGCCTGCTGAAATGCAGGCACTTTTTGAATTAAGTAATGGTAGATCGAAATACATCCTCCAACTCCACTCAAAATTAGTCCTGATAAAGCGGCTTCTGTATTTTTTTTTATTAATGAGACACCATAAATAACAACTAACGGATACATAAAGATCCGCTGGTACCAGCATAATTCGCATGGGGTATACCGCAGAACTTCAGAAAAAAACAAACTCCCCAGTGTTGCAGCTAATGATACCGCCCAAGTAATGAATAATAGCGTTTCACTTCTTTTTTTCATTTATTAAATCCTTTCTTCCTCTCTCCCACTGTTATTATACTAGGTATCGTTTTGAAATCAAAATGAGAAATATAAACTTCTTAATATTTACGTTTAAACGCGAAAGAACAGGGAATATTTGAAATGTGCCAAGATTTTTCAGAAAGGATGATCATGAAATGGACGAAAAAATGCAACAATTAATCGATGGACTCAATGAAGACTTAGCAAATGAATACGCGGCCACTATTATGTATACTTACAATGCAGCCGTTGTATCAGGATTATACCGTTCAGTGCTTAAGCCGTTTTTTGAGAGTGAAGTAGCCGATGAACAAGGACATGCTTTATACCTTGCTGAGAAAATCAGCATATTAGGAGGCACGCCTACGACAACGCCTGCTGAAGTAAAACAGCACACAGAAGTCAGGTCCATGCTCCGCGAAGCACGTGAAGCAGAACGTGCCACAATTGAACGTTATGAAGAACGCAAACAACAGGCTGATGAACTTAATCTAACAGAACTTTCTGTTAAACTAGATGATCTTATTTCAGATGAGACAGGACACATGGAAGAAATCGACCGTTTGCTGCAGGATTCCCGTCTGCATGAATAACAGCTATTACGAAAAGCCTGCCGGCCCAGCCGGCAGGCTTTTCGTATGAGGTCTTCTCTGCTTTAATTATTAAAAATAGTCTGATATATTTAGTACAACTCAAAGAGATAAGGAGAGGTCCAACTATGTGGGAGAATATATTCCAAGCGATAGATGAACAATACGAATCGATGGTCCACACCCGTCGGTACTTACATCAGCATCCTGAATTATCATTTGAAGAAACGGAAACAGCAGCTTTCATTCAGCAGACCTATGACCGTTTAGGTATTCCTTACACAAAAAATGTAGGAGGAAATGGAGTTATTGCCATACTCAAAGGAGGACTTCCCGGTAAAAAAGTCGCCCTGCGTGCAGATTTTGACGCTCTTCCTATTCAAGAGGAAAATGAAGTGGACTATAAATCAAAAGTGAATGGTGTCATGCATGCCTGCGGGCACGACGGTCACACAGCCGCACTGTTAGGGTTAGCCGAAGCCCTGCTGCCATTTCAAGATGAACTGCCAGGTACACTCGTATTTGTCCACCAGCATGCGGAAGAATACGCACCGGGAGGCGCCAAGCCAATAATCGAAACAGGTATTTTAGACGACGTCGATGCGGTATTTGGAACCCACCTGTGGGTAGACACGCCGACTGGTATTATACAAACCACAAAAGGTCCTTTTATGGCAGGATCAGATCGCTTCCAAATTACCATTAAAGGAAAAGGCGGTCATGGCGCCATACCTCACCAGACTAAAGACGCGATTGTCATTGCTTCACAGCTCGTTACGTCCTTCCAGCAAATTGTTGCACGTCGCATTAACCCTTTAGATACGGCGGTACTTACCATTGGGACCTTTGAATCCGGCAACGGGTTTAATGTGATTGCCGATTCAGCCAAATTAACAGGCACGGTCCGTACGTTTAACCGCGAAGTGCAGGAACGAATGATTGAAGAAATGGAAAAAATAATTAAAGGAACTTGTACAGGGCACGGAGCTGATTACGATTTTGACTATCTTAAAGGCTATACTCCAGTGATTAACCACGAAAAAGAAGCATCTTTAATATTACAAGATGCTTCTAAAGCAGATGCCTCACTTAAGACAGAAGAAGTAGCTCCCGTCATGGCCGGAGAAGATTTCGCCTATTATTTAGAAAATAAACCTGGAGCTTTCTATTTTACCGGCGCACAAATTCCGGGGCATCATTACCCTCATCATCATCCCAAATTTGACTTTGATGAGAAAGCACTCCCTCATGCCGCTAAAACCTTAATCCAGGCGTATCGATCTTATCAAGAACAATCTTAACTCAGCAGACGGAGACGATGAACATTCTTCGTCGTCTCCCCCAGCTGTTCTAAAAACTTCCCATTAGCCACAAACCCTACAATTGCCCCAAACCCAGGTACGAGCTGAAGCATTTTCACAAGGTCAATAGTATCTCGATATTCGATCTGCAGTGTTTTCCAGTCCACCTGTTTCCTATCCTCACTTACCTGTTCCCAATTTAAAAGCAAATCTCTTACCTTTAACCTCTCCTCATCACTTGAGAAAGCCAGCATAAATATGTGGAGTAAAAAGACTCTTTCTTCATACCGATGAACGTCGAGTCCATAATATTGGGCCGCATCGAATAGAAACTTCATTTTAATACTTAACAGCAGAGGAAAGTCAACGGCTCCAAGCCAGAATCCTCCCGCCCCAGTGCCTGCTCCTTCCCATGAAGCTGTAGTTTTGTATTGTTTGAGCCGATCCATTACCAGCATTTCCCGCTGCTCAAACGACCATTCTTCTTTCTCTTCTATCGGTCTTATATATTGTGAGGTGGTGAGAGAAAGTTCAATCATTCTCTTTATGCTTTCAGTTACTATCCGATGTACACGATCCGGAATTTTTTTATTTATTGTCGACTGAAACCCTTTAGAGGTCCTTTGAATAACCCCGGATCGTTTCTCCAGTGAGCGGCTCCATCGTAAGGCTTCTTTGTATTTCTTTTCTTCATACGTATTCATCTTGTTTGATTCCTCCTAAACAAGCGTCCTCCTCTGCCTACACGAGGCGCGGCTTCACATAGCTTTGAATAAATATATACGTAAACAACGTTCCTCCAACGGCCACTATGACGACTCCAAGCAAATGCCATTGCACAAGGAATAATAACGTGAATAATACCGTCTGAAACAACATCAGCTGTTTTAAGAACAATGCCATCGCCTGCTGCTTCCATTCCTTCTTCACGGGATATAAGTCAAGCCACACTATGACCCGGTGGTGATTCCATAAAGTCATCATTTGAAAGGCGCTTAAATAGAGGAAAAGGATAGCAAACGCAACCTTCACCCAAATACTGGGTACAAACCAAACCGCAAGTCCGCCGATTACTATCAATCGAAAATACATTCCTAAGTAATCACTGCTGCGGATAAATGTGATTCGGTATAAGTAAGTGAACGTTTCCTCCTGCCGATAACTTACTGAAGCCGTTAACAACCGAACAAGAGCATGTCTCTTTTTCACTGTATTCTTCAAGTGTGGAACATCGGTAAACATATTCGCTATCCGATAAAAGGTACGCATTCTGGCTTGATCTTTAACGACGAGCAAATCAAATACCAGTCCGGCCTTTTGCTTGGATAATCGATAGATATAGCCGGTTAATCCCAATAGAATAAGGAAAAGGACCACTGTAAATAACAGGTGGTTTTGAGCCAGCAGAAAGAATAGAGCAATACTTAAAGCCGCCCTTACGACCTGGTCGGTTGACCTGATGTTTACGTTACGTTCCTTAAGCATCCACCAATTTGCCAGCATATTAACAAATTTCACAACCAGCAGTGCCAAAATCATTAAAAGGTAATGACTTGTACCCAGTGCAGGGTAGGACTCAAAATATAACGGGCCAAGAGCCGCTGCCACTAAGAAAATTAAATAAAGCTGGATAACAAAGCTGTAGCCGAGACACCTTCTAAAATAATCCTTCAACTGGTGCTCGGCTGGCAGAAGAAAGACTAAATCCGGTTCTTTTAGCAATGTTCTCACTGGACTGTAGCTCGCTGTGAGTCCAAACACAATTCCAATCACCCATGCGGTAGGAAAGCCTTCAGGCAGCTCCATCAGCCATCTTTGATAATAGTATGCCAGGGCAGATATAAAGAAGAACATAGCAATCGCGATGTGCCCGTTGAATATATATTTTAAATAGCGGCTTGTTTCCTTAATATGCGCTTGAAAACGCTCAGTCCAAAGTTCCTTTGCATTAATCATCGGCTTCTTCCTTCGTCAGCTGAATGTAAATGTCATCAAGTGAAGCACGCGGACTGCCAAATGACGTCCTTAATTCCTCCAATGTCCCATATGCCCGAATTTCCCCATCGTGCAGGATAACAAAACGGTCACAGTATTTCTCAGCCGTAGCCAGTATATGAGTGGACATCAGAATTCCAGCTCCTTTTTCCTTCATTTCATCCATAAGCTCCAAATAGGATTGAATCCCTAAAGGATCTAAACCTACGAAAGGCTCGTCCACAATGTAGAGTTCAGGTTCAATTAAAAAAGCGCACATAATCATTACCTTCTGTCTCATCCCTTTAGAGAAATGGACAGGGAACCAATTCAGCTTCTTGGATAAACGGAATTCTTTTAACAGCGGGTCGAGCCTTTTCTTGAATATGTCTTCTGGTATATTGTAAGCCATTGCTGTTAAGTGAAGATGCTCATATAAAGTCAGTTCGTCATATAAAATAGGTACTTCCGGAATGTATCCAAGCTGCTGCCGGTAGCCTTCCGGATTCTCATCAAAGGTCGTTCCATTAATAGCAACCTTGCCTTTTTTGGCCTGCATCATTCCGATTACATGTTTAATTGTAGTACTTTTCCCTGCCCCGTTAAGTCCAATTAACCCAACGATTTCATTTGGGAAAACATCAAAAGATATTCCGTGCAGCACATTCTTATGAGTGTATCCTCCATGTAGATCCTCTATATGTAATAATGAGTTCAAATTGATCCCTCTTTCCAGCGTACTTCATTCTTATCAAATTTTATCATATTCTATTTGGTGTTACACTTATCTGCCATATAAGGTTCTTTATCGAGAAATCCTCACGTTTTATGATACAATTATACAAAAGATGATGTAAGGAGTGGTGATAAAATGACTCATGACAGCAGCTGTATCTTTTGTAAGATTATTAATGGAGATATCCCGTCTGCAAAAGTGTATGAAGACGAGGCTGTGTACGCTTTTCTTGATATCAGCCAGGTTACGAAGGGACATACCCTTTTGATTCCAAAGACGCATACACAGGATATTTATTCGACGGATGAACAAACCGCTGAAAAGTTATTCGCACGAGTGCCAAAAGTAGCTAATGCTATTAAAAACGCTTTTGAGCCAATTGGTTTAAACCTTCTTAATAATAACGAAGCCCCTGCCGGGCAGTCTGTGTATCACTTACATATCCATTTAATCCCCCGTTACGGAGAAAACGATGGGTTTGAACCGAACTGGATTGTTCATACCGATGATTATTCAAATGATGATTTACAAGCGATGGCTAAACAAATTAACGAAAGAATTAGTTAGCATCCGTCTTGTTTTATAAAAAGGTTTTGCTATAATATAGGCATCTGCAACCGGCCGGAGAGGTACGGTTGAGATGAAGAATAGTTGATAATAGCAGAGAAGAGGAGAGATTTACAATTGAACACTCGTGTACAATTGCTATGATGGTTATCTACCCTGCAGCTCGAACTTTAATGGATAGAACCTCGTTTAATTCATCCTTACGTGTTTAAAATAAATAGGGGCTCTTTTTATCCACCCCCGGCAGGACGCTGCATCAATTTGCAGCATCCTGCACCTTAATCTTTCAACAATTAGGTTTTAAACGTACATATTTAGAGAAAATAGTAAATAGTAACAGTTTCTGAAAGGAGTTTTTCACATGGCAAATGCGAAATCTTTAGTATTAGGTATTATTGCTGGCGGTGCTGCAGGTGCAGTTTACACTCTATTGAATACCCCTTCCTCCGGCCGGGACTTCCGCGAAAATGCGAAATTAAAAAGTGAAAATTTAAAAACAACGATCTTAAGCCTTAAAGAAGAAGGGCTGCAGCTGAAGGATCAAATTGCTCAAACCTCAAAAGAAGGCGCTGAACTTATTAAAGAACTATCTGAGGACGTCAAAAGTTCAGTAGAAAGCTGGAAGAGAACCGTGGAGCCCCATCAGAAAAACATTCAGAAATATTTAGAACAAATTGAAGAGAGTTTAAAAGAACTGGAAGAAAAAGCAAAAGCTGAGCAAAATACTGACCCGGCTGCTGACACTGACAGTCATCCCAGTCATTAATACTTAAGAACAGTTCAGAATGAGATTTTCCGTTCCTATTAATTAAAAGAGACTCTTGGAACCATTGATCACCGAAGGCGAAAGCCTGAGGAGGCATACCGTAACGCCCAAGGAAAGGGAGTCGTTTACTTATACCCTTTCCTCATGATCTTGCAACGAATGTTTACACTTTCAAGATAAAAAACGATGGCTGCTCAACAAGCTGAAAAACGCGCACCGATTAAAATATCGGTGCGCGTTTATTGTTTATTAATTTTAGTTGTCAGCTTCTAGATCTTCTATAGACTCAACATCCATGTAATCCGGGACAACTAGTCCTACCTTGGCTCCTTCAAGGTTAACACCCAGGTCTTCCAGATTATCCTGGTGCTGCTCGAATTGGTCACCATGAGTAGCCGGAAGCCATGCTGCCACCATTCCATCCGCCTCTCCTGAAGCAACAGCCTCCCACATTGGGCCATTGTCTAATTGAGTAACAGAGACATCAAAACCCTGCTTGTCCATTACTTCAGCTACTACATGTGTAGAAGCAATTTCAGAATCCCAGTTAACGTACACAAGCTCAACTTCAGTACCGTCTGCTTCCTCCGTACCATCTGTCCACTCAGCTACTTTGTCTTCATTATCTTCCACCCAGTTCTGTGCTGCTTCTTCCGGGTCTGCACCCTCATTTACTTCCAGCATTACAGCTTCCATGTCTTCAGCTTCCCAATTAAACTGATCTAAGATTTGATAAGCATCAGGGTTGTCATCTTCCAGTCCTTCGCGGGCCATAGTTCTTATTTCTTCTGCTTCCCCAAAGCTGCCCTCAGGATCCTCCAGATATTTAAGATCGTATTTTTCAAACTTCCAGTGCGGAGTCCAGCCTGTTACAACAATCGGTTCTTCATTTTCAATGGCATCTCCAAGCTCTGTAGCCATGGCACCTGATGAAGAAGTAGAAACATCCCATCCTTCAAGGTTTTCATAATCTTCTTCAACCGCTTGTTCTGCACCAGCTACAACACCAGCACCTGCTTCAATTCCTGTAATCGTGTAATCCACTTCCTCACTTACACTTGAGGACCCTTCTGCGTCTCCACTTCCCTCTGACCCACAGCCAGCCACTGCAATGGATAATGACAGCCCTGTGGCAATGCTTAAACGTTTCCAATTCTCTCTCTTCATGTAAACCTCTCCCCTTCTAATAAATATATATAGTAAAAGAGCCTCGCTTCAGACCCTTAACTATTAAGCTTGATCCCCTCGTTGCGTGTTTAAGTTTTGAGCAAAGCGGTCAATAATAATCGCTAAAATTACAATTCCGAGTCCTGCGACAAAACCGGTCCCTACGTCAGCACGCTGCAAACCTGTAATAACAGTCTGCCCTAAACCTTCTGCACCGATCATAGAAGCAATAACGACCATCGACAAAGAAAGCATGACCGTCTGGTTGATTCCAGCCATAATTGTTTTCTTAGCCATCGGCAGCTGAACTTTAAACAGCTTCTGCGCACCAGTGGTTCCAAAGGCATCAGCAGCCTCAATTAATTCATGGGACACCTGCCTGATTCCAAGGTTAGTAAACCTAACCGTCGGAGGTGTAGCGAATATAACGGACGCAAACACACCAGGCACCATCCCGATACTAAAGAATGCTACAGCAGGAATTAAATAAACAAATGCCGGCATAGTCTGCATAAAATCAAGCACTGGAGTTAAAATTTGCTGTACGGTTTTGCTTTTAGCCATCCATATACCAAAAGGTACTCCGATAATGACGGAAATCAAACTAGCAAATATAACGAGAGTAAATGTATTCATCAGTTCTTCCCACAGTTCCTGGTTTTGAATGTACCATAAGCCAAAAATAACAAAGAGAGGAAGTCCAATCCGTTTCTTTGAAGCAAAGAATGCTAATACAGCAACCACGGCGATAAAAATCCATATCGGAATTGACATTAGTACAGATTCTGCGAAAAATTCAATAAAGTCACCAAAATCATCTTTAAGAAAATCAAACAACCCGCTGAACGTATCTTTGATCCAATCAGTTGCATCAGACACCCATTCTGCAACGGGAAGCTTAGGAATTTGTTCCATTTAAATTCACCTCATTTCCGGCTAAGGCTGCTATGACAGCCCCACGCACTATAATGCCAACTAATTTCTCATCTTCTACTACAGCCACAGGAACAGGTGTATCATGAATAATGGAAAAGATATCATTCATCGAAGTGTCTTTTTGCACTTTAGGAACATCAGTCCGCAAAATGGATTTCAAATCCTTCATTTCCTGTTTCGCTGCTTCGGATACGTCATCTGCTGTTACATAACCATATAGCTTTCGTTTCGCGTCTGTAACATAAATGCTGGATAGTCCCTCTTTTCTCATGCGCTCCAAAGCCGTACGCGGCCCGTGTTTTTCTATATCTACTGTTTCTGGCCTCTTCATTATATTTTCAGCATTCAATACTTTAGCACGGTCCACATCTTCAACGAACTTCTCGACATAATCGTTGGCAGGGTTAACTAGAATTTCTTCAGGAGTTCCGATTTGGACAATCCGGCCGTCTTTCATAAGGGCAATACGATCACCGATACGTAAGGCCTCATCAAGATCATGCGTAATAAAGAGGATCGTTTTTCTCATGGCTTCCTGTAATTCAAGTAGTTCATCCTGCATCTCTTTACGAATAAGCGGGTCCAGTGCAGAGAACGCTTCATCCATAAGAAGAACTTCTGGATCGTTAGCCAAAGCACGAGCCAGCCCTACACGCTGCTGCATACCGCCTGAAAGCTGCCCGGGGAATTGATGGATATATCCTCCCAACCCGACCATTTCAAGAGATTCTTCTGCTTTTCGTTTTCTTTCTTCCTTATTTAAGCCCTGAACCTCTAAACCAAATTCTGCATTCTCAAGGACCGTCCGGTGCGGGAATAAACCGAATCGCTGGAAAACCATACTAAGCTTTTCACGTCTTACACTGCGTAAGCTTCTTTTGTCCATTTTGGCCAAGTCTTTTCCGTCGATTAGGATGCTTCCTTCTGTCGGATCTATCAACCTGTTGATTAAACGGACGAGCGTAGACTTACCACTTCCTGATAAACCCATGATGACGAAGATTTCTCCTTCTTCTACATTAAATGAAGCACGGCTGACCCCTACAGTATTACCAGACTTCTTTAATATTTCATCTTTTGACAAACCTTCATCTAAATACTTGGTAGCCTTTCTTGCATTCTTTCCAAAGATTTTAGATAGATTATTAACTTCTATAATTGGCACTACTTTCACCTCTTCTTCTTTTCGTTGCCTGCATGTTCTTCAATCTATTACACGCCTTATACACTGTAACCCAATTGTAATATAAAGTTCAAACCATATTTTCTATTAATTTAGTTAAAAAATATTGTACAGTTTAAACTGTACGCAATGCACGACCGCTTTTATGTAGTTTTGCTCTTAATTTCTCCATATTTCGACTAGATATCCCATTTTTCTAATTTCCGACATTATAGTAAGGTTCATTTAGCTAGAAACGAGAAAGGAGGATCCTATGGAAAGTTATCCAAACCATCCCCTGGAGTATGTACATACAACGATCATTCATGAATTTTCAAAAACGCTTGAACTTTTTGGGTTTACGCCGGCAGATTCTCGACTTTTCTCCAGCCTTTACCTCCATGGAAAACCGATGACCTTAGATGAATTGAGCGATTCTCTGGGTAAGAGCAAAACATCCATAAGTACTGGTGTCCGCAGTCTTACAGACCAGGGTCTTGTCGAAAGAGTATGGAAGAAAGGTATTCGTAAGGATCATTATCAAGCAAATGAACAGCTATTTAATAAATTTATGCAAGCCTTTATAAAGCGATGGATTGACAGTTCTACCGCTCAGGCTCAAGCATTAAAGGAAATTAAACGAAGTCACATCTCACCCAGTGACGATATGCTATGCGATCGTCTGAACAGAATAATTGAATTTCACAATCAAATCACGGATTCTTTTGAAAAAATTTCAAATGGCCGTTAATTTGACTTCCTCCCTGCCCTTAACCTTTTCTGATAATTAGAAATATTTTTCAAAAATAGTATAGCGGCACATTATACCTTGAAAAAAAATTATTATCTACTAGAATGAAGAGTAAGTAATAGTTTTCGAGGACTCGATCATTTCTGCTTTGAGGGAATTCGCAACGCTTTAAGAATGAACTTAAAACCTAGAAAAGGTGAGATGTATGAACGATAAAATTTCCAAGCAGGATGCGATTTTTTATAGTCATAAAATGGCACAATTATCCAAAGCGTTATGGAAGGCTATTGAGAAGGATTGGCAGGACTGGATTAAGCCTTTTAAGTTAAATATAAATGAGCATCATATCTTATGGATTGCTTATCATTTAAAAGGAGCCAGCATATCTGAAATCTCAAAATATGGTGTGATGCATGTTTCTACAGCTTTTAACTTCTCGAAGAAATTAGAAGAACGAGGGCTGCTGCAGTTTTCAAAACGCGAAAATGACAAAAGGAACACGTATATTAAATTGACGGAAAAAGGTACAGATTTATTAGAAGATACACTGAAAGATTACGAGCCTAACAATAATTCTGTATTACGCGGTGTTCTCCCGATGACGGAAATGTACGGAAAACTGCCGGAATTTCTTGATTTATCTGCACTTATTAAAGAGATATATGGCGATGAGTACATGGAGATTCTTGAGCGATCCCTCGAAAACATTGAAGATGAAAACAATGTGCTGGACGATACCAAGTCATTAGAAATCTATAAGACTACAACAAGTCAATCCTCTTAAAATGACTCCCCTTCGTATATGAAGGGGAGTTTTTCTATACAATCAATTAATTGACCTGTCTGTCCACGCAACAGCCCATCCTTTCCAAGATACAGCCTGTAAAGGTATTCAGTAACATTTTTCGACAACCCACATCATTCTTTATTATTAAATAAACGTTGATTTCATGCGGGTTTTCTGTTCTTAAAAAAACTAATATTTTTTTTACGATAAACCTATTGCTTTTTCCCACAAAACATACTATTATTCATCTAGTGTTCAAAGTAAGCACCACTCATTAACACACTCGAAATCATACTAATTTTCATAGAAATATATACAGCAAAGGGGGATTCTAAGATGAATTGCTGGAAATCAGTAAACATCAATAAGGAATTCGGACTTAACCGCGTTTATTTATTGTCATTCTTAACAGGATTGATGTCCTTTTTAGTTTTATATCTGCCATTTTCCATAATGCATGGAACAGAGGATGTTAAGGATCATGGTTTTCTGCCGTTAGTGATCATCTTATTATTCCTGCCTTCCATCCATCGGTTAATGCATATACTGCCATTACTGTTAGCCTATAAAAAAGTAAGAGTGAATTTCGCATTTGCGAATAGAATGACGCCGACTTTTGCCTATCAATGCAAGTCGAAGCTTTCCAAAAGCATGTCTATTCTGATGGCACTGTCGCCTACATTCTTTATTACAGCTCCAGCAATTGTGATGAGCTTTGCATTACCTGGATACTTTGCCTATCTCGTCATACTGGCCGCTGTAAATATTGGATTATCGTTTAGTGATTATTTATATTTAAATCAGTTTATAAGAGCACCTCGTCAATGTATTATTGAAAATGCTAAAGATGGTTATGATATTCTCGTCCGTAATCCAGAAATCTAACAAACACAGTGCTCCCTTATAGCGGGTACTGTGTTTTATTTTGAGGTTTTCTTCTGTTCAACAGCGGGAATCTTTGGTAGAGTGGTTTCATAGGGAATAAAGGAGGTTTTTACAATCATTGCAATATTATTTGTTATCTACGGACTTATCGTACTTTTTATATTCAATTCTCTTACACATTCCTTATGTTTAAAAACAAAGATGTCTACTGAAAAACAATTAAAAGTCTTCCGAACGATTAATATTCTTATAACGATCCTGCTGATCACATCCTACGTAGATGTTGTCAACCATATGTAAACAACAGGCTGCACCTTCGGGTACAGCCTGTTTTTCTTTATTATCTTATAGCCAAGCCGCACCTACGATGATGAGTAGAATAAACAATACTACGATTAGCGCAAAGCCTCCACCATATCCGTAACCCATATCTTCACCCCCATGCTTAAGACATAACACATCATATGCCTTTTTCTTATTATTCGAATGGGCAGTCACCTACCCATTTTCCTATTTTTTTTATACGTATAGAACCAATGATACAAAATGTGGTATATTAGTTTATGGACTATGCGAGAAAGTTTCCTGGGCTTCAGCTTCAATGTTTTTTTAATGCTTAACAATTTGATCGATTTAACCCTGTGAAATTTGATCGTTTATTTCTTTGGCTCTGTTAAACACTGATTTTGATATTACCCCCAAAATATACAATTGTTTAGTTTTGCTTACACTTTTAACGTTCATCAACTGGACACCGAATCTAAAGAGCAAAGCTCAAGGAGAACCGGCGGCTGTCTGCGAAAACGGACCGTCAATCTCGAATTAAAGTTTTCAATTGGTTTAGTAGATGGATACGAAACGATAAGGTATTACCTTGTTTTCACCCTAATATCAACACCAGTATTAACACAGCCATATCATTAAAAACAACATACGCTTGAGGAGTGTACAATTAAAAATGAAAAAAACAATACTTACTGCATTACTTGCTTCCGGTTTAGTAGTTTTATCTGCTTGTTCAGAAGAAGGTGATGCTGAAGCAGTAGTTGAAACGAGTGGCGGAGATGTCACTAAAGAAGAATTCTATGAAGAGCTGAAGAAGAATTCCGGGGAAGAGGTCCTTCAGCAGCTTGTTTTAAATAAAATACTCGAAGATAACTATGATGTTTCCGATGAAGACGTCGATAAGGAACTTAACACTTTAAAAGATCAATATGGAGACCAGTTCGAGATGGTCCTTCAGCAGAGTGGTTTCTCAGATGAGGACGAGTTTAAAGAAACGATCCGCCTGAGTCTGCTTCAGGAACAGGCCGCTGCTGAAAATGTAGACATCTCTGAAGAAGAAATGGAAACTTACTATGAGCGTATGAAGACAGAAGTAGAAGCGAGTCATATACTTGTAGAAGATGAAGAAACTGCAGACGAGGTTAAAGAAAAACTGGATGAAGGTGGAGACTTCGCCGATCTTGCCAGCGAGTATTCGTCAGACCCATCTGCTGAAGAAGGCGGAGAGCTTGGCTTTTTTGGACCTGGCACCATGGATTCAAACTTCGAAGATGCTGTTTATAATCTTGAAGTCGATGAAATTAGTGATCCTGTAGAATCACAGTTCGGCTTTCACATTATTAAAGTCACAGATACGCGTGAAGTGGAAGATGTTGAATCTTATGAAGATTCCAAAGATGAAATCAAACGTACATTAGTTAGTCAAAATGTAGATCAACAGCAACTGCAGGAGCAAATGAATCAGCTGTTGGAAGAATCTGAAATTGATGTCAAAATTGAAGAATATGAAGATTTATTCGAACAGCCTGAAGCTCCTGTAGAAGACCCTGAAGAAGAAACAGAAGAAGGCGAAGAGGAAGCTGAAGAAGAGAGCGAAGATACAGAAGAATAACGACCAATGACAAAGAGCAAGGTAGTCCATCTACCTTGCTCTTTGTTTGATTTGAGAATGATCTCTCTGTTTATTTCTTTTTTCTTTCTCTTCTTCCATTCGTGTTAAATACACCCTGCCTTCTTTCTCAATAAATTGCTGTTCCACCTTTTGTTCCGCTTTCATTGCCCGGTATGCCATAAACCCACTGAGAAAAATAAATATAATACAAAAGAACACCCACACTGGAAGTCCTAGAATCATACCCTTACCTCCCTGTCCACTCTTTTTATAATAAGTTTATGAACCAGAACGACGGGATATGACGACCGGTTAAGAATCCTCAAAGGCAGGTTTGTAGAACGAGCGTTGGTCCATTGCATAGACTCGTTCTGTAAATTCACCAGGACCCACTTTTCTTAAGGCCCGGTTCAGCATATTCATTTGGGCATCGATCATATCGATGTGATGCAGCAGCGCCGCTTCTCTTACCAAAGGTGGCTTTGGACTTCCCCATTCCGCCTTTCCATGGTGACTTAAAACCATGTGTTGAAGAATGGTTACCTCTTCCCCTTCGATTTGCAAGTCATCTGCTGCACTTTTAATTTGTTCCACCATCATCGGAATATGCCCGATTAGTTTTCCTTCGAGTGTATACGAAGGTGAACCGGAGTTAGAGAGTTCTTTTACCTTCCCTAAGTCATGAAGGATAATTCCTGCATAAAGCAGATCAGCATTTATCTCTGGATATAAATTCTTTAACTGTTGTGCGATATTTAACATAGATACAATATGGTGGGCCAGCCCTGAAACATATTCATGGTGATTCCTTACAGCAGCCGGGTATGTGAGCAATTCTTCTTGATAGTTCTTAACAAAATGCCGAGTAATTCTCTGGATGTTCGGATTTTTCATTTCAAATATGATTTCCGTAATCTTATCCATTAAATCCTCTTTCTTTACAGGGGCCTTTTCTACAAAGTCCGAAGCCTGCACACCGTCGGCCGCCTGGACGGGCCTTATACTTTGAATCTTCAGTTGTGGCCGGTTCCTAAATTGCCCTACTTCACCTGTAACTTTAACAAGCTCTCCTTGTGAGAAGACCCCTTCGTCCTCTGGTGTGGCTTCCCAAAGCTTTGCATCAATCTCTCCAGTTGTGTCTTTAAGCATTAAGGATAGAAATGGTTTTCCATTACTTGCTACACCTTTAGAGGCTGTTTTTATTAAAAGGAAATGATCAAACGTTTCCCCGATTTGATAGTTTGAAATTCCTTTTTTCATCTGGCTCCCCCCTCGACTTTGTAAAAAAAGACCGCTCCTTTATCCCAGTCCCTGATTCTTTAGATCAAGGAATGAACAGGAACAGTCTTATCTCATTTATTTCTGTTTGTTTTCTCCTGCTCGATCTTAGGAACGAATTCAAAGATCTCGCCTGATTCTACTACGTGAATAAACCGCATGAGCCATCTATAGTAATCCTGAGCATATTGAAGGCGGTCAATATCTACTTCAATTTTCTCTATTAATTCTGCATCAGTAGTCTGCTCTTTTATTTTTGTCAGTTCATAAATAGCTTCATCCGCTTCTTCAATATTCGTCTCCGTATGGTGCCTCCAGCGGCTGCCAAAAAGAGAAGTAAAAGATTTATACCAATCCTCTTCAGATTTATACAAATCCTTACGCACCCCTTTTTTAAAGGAGGGTTCAACCATTTTCATATCAGACAATGCGCGTACTCCGGTAGACATACTTGTTTTGCTCATTTCCAGTGCTTCCCGCATATCATCCAGTGTCATTGGTTCCTCAGCGAAATAGAGAACTCCATATAACCGTCCAATCGATGGCGTGACCCCGTAAAGGTTCATATTTTTAGAGATGACCTGGATGAATTGTTCAATAGTATTTTGATACTTTTCCCAGCTGTTTGTAGGTTGTTCTGCCAAAGGGCCGCCCTCCATTCCCATGTACGTGATTTAATCTTAAAATATTTTATCATTAATAGTTTAAATTTGCGACCTTATACATTAGAAAGCTGAAAAGTGTTTATACTCTCACCATCAAGCAGCTCCAGTAAATCCTCTCTCCACGTAAATAATATCACCTGGTGCTGTCTCGAAATCTGTTCAATTATAGACAGCATTGTAGAAAGTCTCGAGGAATCAAAATTGACGAAGGCATCGTCCACTAGAAAAGGCATGGATAATTCTTCAGCGAGTGTTTTTGCCAGGGCCAGCCTGAGAGATACGTATAATTGATCTGCAGTCCCCCTGGACAATTCCTCTGTTTTAAAATAAAAACCTTGCTCATCCTGCACTACAATTTCCTGTTGTACCCCGTCAAGGTGAAGACGAGTATATTTTCCGTGTGTGATTTTATGAAAGTAGGTTTGTGCCTCTTTAAGTACATTCGGCAGATGTTGATTTTGATATTTCTCTTTTGTCTTTGAAAGAACTTCAAGTGCTATTTTAGAGCTTGCCCATTCCTTAGCCGCTTCATGAAAAGACTCTTTTTCAAGTGCTAATTGGTGGGTAAGCTCTGATAACTCATCCGAACTCTCCAAATATTTAATTTGATGCTCGGTTTTTGCCCGCTCCTGTTCATATTGTTTAGTGTCCTGCTGAAGCTTATCCAGTTCGGCTTCGATTTTTTCCAGATTAAAAGCAATGTCAGACTCAGTCGGCGGGGTTACCCATACTTGAAACGTTTCCTGTTCCTGAGAAGTGAGCATCATATTAACCTGATGCTCCAGCTGGTTTTTCGTTTCTAATTGCTGCTGCAGTTGATCGAAATGATCAAGTTTCTCATAAAAGTCAGTTATACTGAGAGCTCCTGCATTATTAAATAGTGTTTGTTTTTTATTTTCAAGGGGTTTGATTTTTGTTTCAAGCCGCTCTTGTTGTAATTGAAGCTGTTCAATTTCATTCTTTAGTTGAATCGATTCTTCATTCAATTGAAGTTGGTCTTTAACAAATTCTTTCCTCAATTGTAATTGTCTGCTGACTGTTCGTTCATTATGTTCCCAATTTTGCTCTTTGAAAAACCTGGCGGCCTGCTCTTCAATTGTGCGCATATGATCAGCGGATACCTGCCGTTCGGCTTTCAGCTTCATCAACTCTTGATGCCTGTCTTTAACTTGTTTGAGTAAATGATACAGCTTTTCCCAATGGACGAGCTTAAGATCGACCAAGAACGGGTAACGCTTGACCTGTTCCTTAATCTTCAGCTGGAGGCTGCTTTTCCTCCCTGCCCATTCATCATTCCATTTCTTTAACTGATCACATTTGTCGTTTTGCTCTTGCTGCTGTTCCCGAAGATAAATAATTTCTCCTTTAGCCTGATCATATTGCTGCAGTTCCTCTCTAGCTTTCATATACATTTCCTTTGTAATGGATGGAGCTCTCTGACCCGGACTGCCTGTTCTATTTATGACGATCACTCCGGCTGCTGTAAGAACACCAATCAGTAAAGGGATAATTTGATTCGTTTCTAACGCTAGAAACAGGCTTCCTGCTGTTATTAACGCAGCCATCATTAAAGTTTTCTTAGTATTTGACTTCCCTTCATGAGAGGGCTGGGAATGAATGTACCGGTCAATCAATTCTGAGTGCTCAACTGACTGTTTCTCACTAATGCTTCCTGTAAGGAGAGACTGCAGCTGCCCCTGTGTGTGCTCCATTTGCCGGCGGAGGGCTTCGCTTTCCTGTGCCGCTTTTATTTCTTGCTGCTCAAGCAATTGTTCTTCTTCCCTTAATGCTCTCCAAGTTTCTTCTAAATAAAAAGGGAATTCATAATCCTGAAGTTCGGTTTTGTCCACGGATAAATCAAGTCTGTTCATTTCCTTATCAATTTCATCATTGTATTTATCGATTTGGAGGGTAAGGCGCTTGTATTCCTGTTCAGCCTGCTGATACTCAGATTCTTGTGCTTCAAAAATGGACAGATCTTTTCTATCGTAAGCATGAACCTCGGAGTTTATATTTTTAAGCCGTATCTCTTTAGCTGATTGACTATCTTGAAGAGATTTAACCTCGCTTTGCAGAGGGAGAAGCTGTTCCTGAAGATCACCCATGTGATGCCGGGCTGCTTTAGGTACGGGTCTCTCTGCTTCATGTATAGTAAGCTGATGATAGTTTTGTATGATCGGGAGCGCCTTCTTTATCTGCATGTGACTGTAATAGGCACGTCTTTGTGCTTCCCTGGCCTCGTCGACAGCTGCGATTTCCTCATCTAGTTTTTCTAGTCTTTCTACACTCAGCTGATAGTCACCTATTTCCTTTTCTATGCGGCTCTTTCTTGCAGCCAGCTCGTCTATTCGGGTCAACATTCGATTAAGCTCTGGATTTCTGCCTTTAGGTTTAAATTTCTCATTAAGCTGTTTATCCAGATTCTTTTCTGCCTGATGAATTTGGCTGGATCCCGTCAGCCCTACGTTTAACAGAACTTCGCCTAATTCTTCACCATTTAACTGCGTGAGCTCCTGTAAATCATTTGCATTAAACCCATAAATGGATTGATACACCGATTTGTGTAATCCCCCCATGAGCTTCTTCAGGAAATCTTCTCCCCGGGTTTCACCACTGGGAAGACGGCAGATTGCTTCTCCCTGGTGACGGTCGTCTACCCGCTCTACTATAATTTCTCCATAAGAGTCAGTTTGGACTATTATTCTTCCACCTACAGTACCCCCTGTTTTCGGCTGGTAAAACGACCTTTTCTGAGGAGGCATCCCAAATAAGATAAATAAAATAAATTGCTGCAGCGTTGATTTACCCGCTTCGTTAGCACCGGATATAACTGTTAGAGAATGGCTGGATAAAGAAAGCGAATAATCCTTCCACTTTCCAAATCCATAAATATATAAAGATGTCAGCTTCATTTACTCGCTCCCCCGTGTTATGATTTGTTGAAGCACCAGCTCTTTCGCTGACTGCATTACTTCTTTTCTTTCTTCAGATGTTAATTCATCCAGCCATTTGGAAGCTCTGCGGTGAGAATATAACGGATTTACATACTGAGAGAATTCCTCGTCTTCTACTTCCTCTATATTCCGCAGGAACTCACCTGCAAAGTAATTGCTTTTTTTCAGTTCTTCCTCATCCCAATCCGGGATATCTTTAATTACTGTTTCATCAATCCATACCCAGGCTTCCTCTAGTGTTTCCCGCTCGTTCACAAGCTCCATCCAGTCCTCAATCAATCCTTCTGATTCCCATTTACTAAGCTTGCCTTCACTGCTTGTCAGCGTCAGTCTTAACAGCATCGGGGAAGTAGACGCTATACTTCTCTTCGCCTCTTCAAAAACCAGTTCCAGTTCTTGTGGGTGTCCCACGTGATTACAGTCGACTTCTAATCGTTCGTATGTAAAACTGTGGAGCGGAAGGAATTTACAGTGAAACCGTTCATCTTTCCACTCTACGAGATAGCAGCCTTTCTCTCCATATTCCTTATGTGAACGGCCCTGAATGTTTCCTGGATATATGACTGGAGGATGAACAGAAAGCTCTTGTCTTTTGTGAATATGACCCAGGGCCCAGTAATCCATCTGAGCTTTGTATAATTCGCTCATCGAAAAGGGTGCATAGACATCGTGTTCTGTCTGAGTCTCAAGACTCCCATGCAGCATTGCAATATGAAATGGGGCCTTTTCGCTCTTCACAAATTGCTGCACCATTTTATTTGTTACTGCGCGCTGTTCGTAGCTAAACCCATAAATCTGAGCGATTACATTATTCTCCCGCTGAAAAGGCAGCGAACGTACAGTTTCTTCATTAAAAATGTGAACATTTTCTGGATATGATATTGGATAATGAGTACCCGCCATGTAGTCGTGATTCCCATAGCTGACATAGACATGGATTCCATGCTGCTTTAAACGTTCAAACCCTTCCCTCAGCTTCACCTGAGCCTTCAGACTTCTAACCTCTTCGTTAAAGAGATCCCCAACCAACAATACAAAGTCTACATGATGAAGAATGGCTTTTTGAATTAGACGGTCATAAGCTTCAAACGTTGAAGCACGAAGCTGCTCCTTTAACGCTTCAGGGAAATTATTTTTCCCCTTAAATGGACTATCTAAATGTAGGTCGGCACTATGGATGAATTTCAAGGATGTCAAAGTAACTTCCCCCTTTTTAAATTCTAGTTTAGCATGAGTACGGCAGGTAGGAACATTTCTACCATCAAAAAAAGGAGTGGGAAATAAGTGCAGCAGTGAAGTCCAAAACGACCATTCGTATAAACGCAGATTATTAGCGCAGTCAAAATGCGTAGGTTCCTGCGGGGACAGCGCGAGCCGAAGATCCCGCTGGAAAGCACACTTTGCTTTCTGAGGAAGCTTAAGGCCGTGTCCACGGAAAGCGAAGCATTTTGACGGAGCGATGGTAAGAATTCTCTTTAACATAAAATAATCCGAACTGATTACTACAGAATCATTCGGATTATTTTATATTTTATTCAGATTTGTCCCGCCTCAATAATCGTTCAGCCTTCTTTCTTTGAAAGCTGAATGGCCTGTTTTATATCTTTTAAGGAGGAGGATTTTCCATACATGAGAACTCCCCCTTTATAAATACGGGCTCCAATTAATGCAAGTAAAACTATAGAAGCTGTAAGTACCCCGATGGACAATACAACCTCCCACGCCGGTATATCAAGCATTCCCACGCGCAAAAACATAATCAGCGGAGAGAAAAATGGAATATAAGAAGTTACCGTAATAAACGGGGTATCCGGGGCATTTAACCCAAATACTGAGATAAAGAAGGCTATAATGATCAAATATATCATAGGGGCAATCATCTGTTGTGCATCTTCTAAACGACTTACCAAAGAGCCGAGAGTGGCCGCCAGAGTAGCATATAAAAAATACCCCAATATAAAGAATACGATACCGTATCCAATGATACTCAGTTCTATATCTCCCAGCCCAAAGCCCTCTAAAAACGAGCCTTCCCCTGAATTGCGCTGTACACCTAAATAGCCTACACCCAAAATTAAGGAGAATTGCAGCAGCCCTAATAAAGCAATCCCGGTAATCTTGGCAAACATTTGGGAAACAGGAGACACACTGGAAATTAGGATCTCCATCACACGACTTGATTTCTCAGTTGCCACTTCAGTCGCAATCATACTTCCATACATCATTACAGTTAAATACAGCAAAAACAGCATAACATAAACAAGACCCTGAGTTTGCTGCATCTCTTCTGGAGTATTAGCTTCATCGCCTAAAGCAATTGTTTCATAAGCCACCGGAGCGTTAATTGCTGTTATAGTTTCCTGATCCACCTCAGCCTTCTCAGCGGCAGCGTCCATTTTCACCCGCTGCATTGCCTGCTGAATAGATTCGCTATGAGCAGGAGAAGCCCCGTCCCCCACGTATTCTACAGCTTCCGGCAGGTCGGCTTCCCCCATTTTTATTTCAACAGCAGAGTTGAGCTCTCCCTCCTCTACGGCCGCTCTAGCCTCATCTATCGACTGATCCTTTTCTATTGAAAAAGAATCATCTGCCAGGAGCTGCTCTTCAAATAAGGAAACCCATTCTTCCTCTTCACTTACGACACTGATTTCTGTAGTTTGACCTTCCTCGTCCCCTTGATCAAAGGCTTCCATTATATTTTGGATATTAGTCAGCAGCAGGATCAAAGCCAGTGTCACCGATGTGGTAATAACAAATGATTTGGATTTTACTCTGGACTTAAATGTCTGCACAACCATAATAAAAAATTTATTCATAGGAAGTCCCCACCTTTTCAATAAAAATATCATTTAAGGAAGGCTCTTCTAAATCAAAGGTCCGGATAAAACCCTTCCCGGTTAATTCCTTAAATATGATTTGGGAAACCTCTTCATTTTCCACCTGCAGCTCACAGCTGCTGCCAAAGCTTTTAAATTTTGTTACTCCCGGAAGGTCTTTTAAATATTCCACATTAAAATCTGCATGAACTCTCACATTTTTCTTACCAAACGAGCGCTTAATTTCTTTTAACTTTCCATGCACAACCGGGCGTCCGTGATGAAGTATACATAAATTCTCACACAGCTCCTCTACATGTTCCATGCGGTGTGAAGAAAATACAATCGACGTACCCGCATTTTTTAATTCAATTACCGCTTCTTTCAGCATCTCTACATTCACTGGATCAAGCCCTGAAAATGGTTCATCCAGAATGAGCAGTTCAGGTTTATGTAAGACAGCAGAAATAAACTGTATTTTTTGCTGATTCCCTTTTGATAAATCTTCAACTTTCCTTGTTTTATAATCAGGTACTTTAAACTTCTCTAGCCAGCGCTCAAGCTCCTCCTGCGCATCAGAACGGGTCATCCCCCTTAATCTTGCTAAATAAACCAGCTGGTCAACCACTTTCATTTTTGGATAAAGACCGCGTTCTTCAGGCAGATAACCAATCAGATGACTCTGCTCATAACCGATTTTACCGTTATTCCATGTAATGGTGCCGCCTGACTCCTCAATCAATCCAAGGATCATTCGAAACGTTGTCGTTTTCCCTGCTCCGTTTGCTCCTAAAAAACCAAAAATCTGGTTCGCCGGTATTTCCAGTGATAAATGATCCACCGCTGTAAATGCTCCAAACTGTTTAGTTACATTATTTAATTTTAACGTCACATGCTTTTCCCCTTTCTATCACATTAATTACGAGCAGGTTATGAATTTGTTTCAATTTTTTTCTAAGCGAGGCAGGATTTTCGACCTTTGCTGGCTAATGTATAAAATGAGTCATGATTCACCATAGGAGGTTTCTTCAATGAAAAAGTATTTTCTAACCGTATTCGAAAAAGATGGCACAAATGTGCTCGATGAAACATTTGAAGCTGAGGACGACACAGAAGCAAAACGTATCGGAGCAGATAAGCTCGAACAGGAGGGGTATTCCGAACATACTCATCGATGTGCTGCCCCTGAAGGACATCTTATTCTTTTTCATCGATAATAGAACTGGAAGGATAAGAGGAATGTTCTTTAAAAAATCAAATTTATCATTTAAAAAAAGTCGCGCTAACGCGACTTTTTTCACTCCCCTTTAAAGTTAGCCGGACGCTTTTCAAGAAATGCCTGGACGCCCTCACGGTGGTCAGCCGTCTGTTTCAACTTCCATTGTGACTGTCTTTCCCTGGAAAGATATTGGAGAAGCTGGTCAATGCCATATTGATGATAGATACTCTTTGTGGTAATCATCGACTGTAATGGCTTCGCACTCCATTCCTCAGCCAGATTCGCCGCTTCGTCATGGATATTCCCTTCAAATACTAAATCAATTAACTGAAAGTCAAATGCTTCTTTAGCTCTCAGCTGCTCTCCCTGCCAGGCAAACTGCTTCGCTCGATGGGTACCTAACCGCTGTTCTAAGAAGAAATGCCCGCCCCCGTCAGGTGCCAGGCCAATCCCGATAAAGTTCATGGAAAGTCTGGCGTCTGCTTCTGCCATAAGATAATCGGCAGATAAAGCGATACTTAAACCGAGTCCGACCACTGGCCCGTGTAACGCCGCAATTACTATTTTCGGCATGGAGTAAAATCCAGTGACAATCGTTTCTATGTCATTCATTACTTGGTCATAGACTTCCGGGCTGCTCACGTCCTGCATCATAGAGACGTCGCCTCCTGCACAAAATCCGTCTCCAGCACCGGAAAGGACAACGATTTGAGACTGCTCATCCTGCTTTAATTCTTCTACAGCATCCGCAAACTCCCGCAGCATGTTCACGTGTAACGCATTAAACTTCTCTCCTCGGGCTAATGTCAGATAAACCACTGCACCAACTCTTTTTATAGTAAAGAACTTCATACGTATCCCCTTTCTTACTCATCTATATTAAAAATTCGACACAGCCCGCCCGGTTTCCTGCAAAATTTGACATTTTTTTCTTTAGTATGTAAAAGCACAAAAAAAGCTGCCTCTGCAGGCAGCTTCTTTCCTATTGTTGTGGTTCTTCCGGGTTACCGTAAAGATCTTCAAGAGGCTTCGTAATGATTTTACTAACATCATTAATCACAGTGTTTAAACGCTGCTCCTCTTCCATAAGCTTAGAAATTTGAGGGTGCTGCTGAACAAGTTCTACAACTTGACGAGCTTTTTCAACTTCTTCCTCAGAGATTTCTTCACCCTGCATTTGTTTCTGCTGAAGATTAATTTGAGTTTGGCGGAAATCTTCGAACATTTGCTTAGCAGCTTCATCGTCCATTACTGCTTCATAAGCATCTTTTAATCCGTTAAATTCGTCACTGTTACGAATTGCTTTTTCAAGATCATATGCCTGATCATAAATATTAGCCATAAGTTACATGTACCTCCTAAAAATGTTGAGTATTGAACTCCTTCCTCACTATAACAAACATGATTCGCCATGTATAGGAATTCACGGTTATCCGATGAAAAGTACAATTATTCCTTGAAGCAGACCAATGATGCCCCCCAGAAGAGCACCTAAATACGTAATCATCTTAAACTCTTTCCTGGAAATATCCAGCACCATTTCCTCTAAACGGCCAACATTAAATGACTCCACCTGCTCCTGCACAATTTCAGCTAAATTCATAGAAGCCATCATCGTTTCAATTTTAGAAGATAGCAATTCAGCGGTTTTAGGAACAAGTGCAGGCAACACATCTAATAATATTTTGGACTGAAGCGGCTTTGTCCATTCAGAAACGGATTGATTCAGCCATTTCTCCACAGGGAGTGCTTTAGTAACTACCTGCCCCAGGCTGGTTGAAATGACACCTTTCCCAATTTTATCTTCAAAATAGCCTAAAGGCTGTTCAAGAGCGTTTTCTAATTCTGTCTGCAGCATGGTTTGCAGCCACTCGGTTGTTTCTTTGGCAGAGACATATCGCACTATAACCGGGTGAACACGGTCAATAACGCGGTCTGACCCCATAAATGATTGAATCATATTGCCCAGAAAACCTTGTTTATCAAGATAATCATCAATAAGTGCTCCCACTTTTTCTTTTCCTTCTCTGCTCATTAAGAAATGTTGAACTTTTAGTTGTATATAGCCTGCCAGCTGGTCTGTCCCAGCTTCCGCCTTATACAGCCAATCATCAGACAGAATGTTTTTTACTTTTTTCTGTCTTAATTCTTCCATCATCAGATTGTACCTTTGATCCACCCATTCAGCTGCCGCTTCCTCTACTCGCTCAATGTCAATATCTAACTGCAGAGTATTCAGGAGCTGCTGAAGAGATTGATCATTTTGCAATGCTTTCTCAACTTCATTCTGGGCGAATGTTGTTAATTGATTTTGAAAATCCTGCCCTTTAATTTTTCTTTTCAAGCCTTCGGCCGTTAATAAGTGATTAACCACCATTCTGCCAAGCTGCCTGGCCAATTCCTTTTGACGCTTCGGAATCACTCCCGGTGTGAATGGCAGACGAAACTTACCAATATAGATAGCCTGATACGGTCTGAATAACATTTTTATAGCCAGCGAATTGGTCACTCCCCCAATTGCTGCCCCAATTAACATCATAAATAAAATCAAAAAACTTGTGTTCAAGATGATCCCTCTTTTCCCTCTAGAACTCTGTCCCATTATAGAGCAATCTATTATGCTTCGCTACTATCACAGTTAAGTTTGATGTCTTAACATTACCCAATTATTAGCAATTGGACAAAAGCTGTAACTGGAAAGACTATTTTGTAGGAGGTGAGTCAAAAATGAATGATAAGAAAAAGCAGTATGCGGATGAGGGGAAAGATCGATTCGAACTGGACGTTGACAGAATGATTAATGAAGGAATGGCTGGAGGACGTCCTTTATCAGCCTATGGAAATGAGCAGATTGGAGAAGATCATCCCATCCCTAAACAGGAAAAAAATAAAAAATGAAGCAGTACTGCAACTTTAGACCGCTGTAAAAATTTCAAAAAATGCTTGCAGAGACTCCCCCGTGTTCTCTGCAAGCATAGTGAAACCATGATTAAGGTTCACTAATCAGCGGCTTTTTACTATCATATTTACGGCTTCGTTTATAAGTTCCTCTGCAGATTCGCCATCTTCCTGCGCCTCTTTAATGCATGTTTCCAAGTTTTTAGCTACAATATACCCAATGGCACGGTCCATCGCTGAACGAGCGGCCGAAAGCTGGGTAATTACATCCTTACAGTCCTTATCTTCTTCCATCATTTTCAGTACACCGCGTACTTGACCTTCAATTCGTTTGAGCCGATTTTTTGTTTCTTGAGGATATACATATTTTTTTTTCACATTATCCATTACATTTTCCTCCTATCTCAATTAACAAGCTGTCTGTAATGTATTTTTAAAATGATAAAGTTTTATTTCATACTTTATATTATCATAATAGTAAATCCACTATGAAAAAGGAAGTTTTCAATGTCCTACATTAATCGATTAAGAGAAACTTATTCTACATTGTTTGTTCATCAGCCTGGCGAAAGCTGGCCGTCTAAGGACTTCCGCCTGTTTAGGACCAGTGATGATGAGATCATTGGTATCGCTTCATATGAACTTTCCGATAGAGAATATTCTTTATTAGCTGCTTTTCTAAAGCCTGTGGATAAATATGAAGTGGATTTAACAAATAAAGATTTGAAATGGAAAAATTTCATTAACGGCCAGCAGCAGGAGTTACATTTAGATGCCCCCCCTTATAAGATAAGATTTATTTTCTTTTCCGTCTCAGATCCTGCTTTAGAGCCTGAAACTTTTCGAGAAGCTCTGCAGGCGTTCTTTCCCGCAGAGATGCCGCTCATCTGGATAAGCAGCAGTGAAGGAATAATTATTGAAGAATTCTTTGATTCTGATCAGGAACCTATTTCTTTAGAGAATGTAATTGATGTATTAATGAGTGATTTTTACACGAAGCTGCGTTTTTACATAAGTGAAGAAGTAACTGACCTTGCAGCAGCGCAGCGCACCTACAAATGGGCTTACAAGTGTTTCTCGTTATCGAGTAAGTATCAGCTTGGTGAAACGGTAAGCTATCACCAGGTTCTTCCCTTCGTGTATATTGACGGACTTTCAGAAAACGATTCCGCCTTGTTAAAAGAAACTGCACTTCACGAAGTAGAATCCGACAGAGATCTGCTCCGGACTATTAAAGTATTTCTGGAGTCCGGCTCCAATGCCAGCTTAGCTGCAAAGCTTCTATTTATGCACCGGAACAGTCTTCAGTACCGGGTGGATAAATTTATTGAGAAAACCGGAATAGACATTAAGCAGTTTGAGCAGGGTCTCGTTGTCTACTTACTCTTACTGCAATTAAACCTGTAACCAGCATGCACAAAGATTGTCAGAATTCTTTGTGCACTTTGTCCATTTACCTTATCTCTAAACTTCGCTAGACTGTAAATATACAAAAAGAAAGCGATTTCAACAGAGGAGGAATTGTTAATGGCAGAGTTAAAGTTGAATAATATCGAAAAAGTTTATGATAAAAATGTGAGAGCTGTAGATGATTTCAATCTACATATCGGAGATAAGGAGTTTGTAGTATTTGTAGGACCTTCCGGTTGTGGTAAATCAACTACACTACGTATGATCGCCGGTCTGGAAGAAATTACAGGTGGAGATTTCATAATTGATGAGAAGCGTATGAATGATGTAGCTCCAAAAGACCGCGACATTGCTATGGTGTTTCAGAACTATGCCCTTTATCCGCACATGAATGTTTATGACAATATGGCGTTTGGACTTAAACTGCGTAAAATGGATAAGAAAGAAATAGAGCAGCGTGTAAATAATGCAGCCCAGATCCTTGGACTCGAAGCATTATTAGACCGTAAACCGAAAGCGCTCTCAGGTGGTCAGCGTCAGCGTGTGGCTTTAGGACGTGCCATTGTACGTGATGCAAAAGTATTCTTAATGGATGAGCCGCTATCCAACTTAGACGCAAAGCTTCGTGTTCAAATGCGTGCAGAAATCCAAAAGCTTCACCAGCGTCTGCAGACCACAACCATCTACGTAACGCACGACCAGACAGAGGCGATGACAATGGCGACACGTCTTGTTGTTATGAAGGACGGGGTTATCCAGCAGGTTGGTGCTCCTAAAGAGGTATATGATAAGCCGGAAAATGTTTTTGTAGGTGGATTTATTGGTTCCCCTGCTATGAACTTCTTTAACGGTACTCTTGGTGAAGACCACGTCGAAGTTGATGGCGTAAAAATCGCTGTTCCTGAAGGCAAATTAAAAATATTACGCGAGCAGGATTATATCGGAAAAGATATTATTTTAGGTGTCAGGCCCGAAGATATGCATGATGAGCAGCTTTTCATTGATGCCAACCCAGATAAGAAGATTACAGCTGACATTGAAGTAGCTGAGCTGATGGGTGCTGAATCGTACCTCTACTCCCGTATTGGAGATCAAGAGTTTATCGCGCGTGTTGACTCTCGTTCAGATGTTCAAGGCGGCGACAAAATTGAAATGGCAATTGACATGAACAAAGTCCACTTCTTTGATGCTGAAAACGAACTGCGTATCCGTTAATAAACTCCCCCAGACACACGGCTTCGGCCGTGTGTTTTTTTATGCAAAGATAAGCATATTAACTAACTACTTTAGTAATGTTTGTGCAAATCATCCATTTACCTTCTCTCACCGCTTCTCTAGACTAAAAAGATAGAATTTTCTAATAAATGGAGGGTGACTATGGCTCAGTTCGTCTTAAATACGTGGTGAAGGTCGACAACGCTCAGGCTGATAGCTGGTCTCGAAGTGATCACTATACGGAGAGCTATTAATAGATAGAGTGCGTATGAACGACTTCCCTCCTACTTTATTCTTTAGACACAAAATAAAAAGAGAAAGGGCGCACCCTTTCTCCTCATTCATTATATTTACTTTTGTTGTCCACCGAACTGCTGTTCAGCCATTTGTACTAGACGCTTAGTGATTTCTCCACCTACAGAACCGTTAGAACGGGAAGTAGAATCAGCACCAAGCTGTACACCGAATTCTTGAGCGATTTCGTATTTCATTTGGTCTAGAGCTTGTTGTACACCAGGTACTACTAACTCGTTAGATCTGTTGTTAGCCATGTTGTCTCACCTCCTGTGTATGATAGTAGTATGATCACGGTCTACATTTTTTATCACACAAATAATTTGGTAATTAACGGTATTTTTCCTCCCGTCCATGGCTAACTATTTTTTCCGGCAATTAAGAGTTTGGTTTTGTCATCGCTTTTGGATTAACGAACTCTTCAAATTGATCTTCTGTTAAAAGATTTAATTCCACCGCTGTTTCTTTTAGCGTTTGATCTTTTTCAAAAGCTGTTTTAGCAATTTTTGCAGCATTTTCATAGCCAATATGAGGATTAAGGGCCGTGACGAGCATAAGAGAATCGCGCAAATATTTCTCAATCTGCTCGTGGTTCGGTTCTAATCCACTTACACAGCGCTCATCAAAGGAAACAATGCTGTCAGCTAATAGCTGCGCAGACTGTAAGAAATTATAAGCAATTACGGGCTTAAAAACATTTAATTCAAAATTCCCCTGACTGGCTGCAAACCCAATCGCAGCGTCATTCCCCATTACCTGCGCTGCAACCATAGTAATCGCTTCACTTTGAGTTGGATTTACTTTTCCAGGCATAATCGAGCTGCCGGGTTCATTGGCAGGGATCGTTACTTCGCCTATTCCACAGCGCGGTCCGCTCGCAAGCCAGCGTACATCGTTTGCAATTTTCATGACATCAGCAGCAAGTGCTTTAACAGCTCCATGGGTGTGTACAAGTTCATCATGGGAAGTTAATGCATGAAATTTGTTTGGAGCGGAAATAAATGAATTGTCCGTTTCCTCATTAATATATTTTACGACCTTTTCAGAGAAATCAATATGGGCATTTAATCCAGTGCCGACAGCTGTGCCTCCGATAGCCAGCTCTTTTACATAATTCGTGCTTTCCTCTAACATTTTCTCAGTCTTTTCAAGCATACGATGCCAGCCGCTGATCTCCTGTCCTAAAGTAAGCGGAGTTGCATCCTGCAGATGAGTACGTCCGATTTTCACAATATCGTTAAACGCTTCCATTTTTTCTTTTAACGTCTGCTTAAATTGTGCAACAGCCGGTAAGAGGACATCTTCTACTTTTCTCACAGAAGCCACATGCATAGCCGTTGGGTACGTATCATTGGAACTTTGAGATTTATTCACGTCATCGTTTGGATGCAGACGCGTGTCGCTTCCTTTTTCCTGAAGCCATTTATTTCCAACGTTGGCGATGACTTCGTTCACATTCATATTTGATTGTGTACCGCTGCCCGTCTGCCATACGACTAACGGAAAGTGCTCGGCTAATTCACCCTTTAAAATCAGATCTGCTGCATAACCTATAGCTTGAGCCTTCTCTTCATCTAATAAACCCAGCTCAGCATTAGCTCTGGCCGCACTCTTTTTCAAAATTGCAAAGCCCTCAATTACTTCAACCGGCATTTTTTCCTGGCCAATCGGAAAGTTTTCCTTACTTCGCTGCGTCTGTGCTGCCCAATACTTATCACTTGGAACTTTAATTTCACCTAAAGTGTCTCTTTCAATACGATAATCCATACAGATCCTTCCTTTCACATGAACTTAAACTCCACCTCTAATTGTATCAATATTCTAATAAACAATCGATAAGCTTACATGTAAACTTGTCGAAAAATAAATAATCAGAGTATTTACATTATTCAAACTTTGTAGTAATATGGGGTTAACTTAAAGAAAGGAGGCAGAAACAGAAGAGTTTTACATATTCCTTTTAAGGAGGGCTGGAGAACTTTAAACTGTTTTTGCTTGATCTTTTTAAAAAAAGGGTAAATGGTTAAAAAAGAGCCTTCTTGCAAAGGCTCTTTTTTATGAGGCAAGGAGGTATATCATGCCAAATGTATGGACTCATATTTTATTTGCTGAGGATATTTGTATGAATATTGGAAGGAACGATCTTCTTGAAGCAAGTGAAACATTTCTTTATTTAGGTGCTCAAGGACCCGACCCATTTTTTTATTATAATTTCTGGCCAATGGGAAATGATCATGGGGTTAATGACCTTGGTCTGCAATTACATAAAGAAAAATGCGGAGATTTTTTGTTGGAACTGATTGAGAACGGAAGATTTTTAAAAAACCGTAAGCAGGCTTATATTCTCGGCTTCGTCAGTCATCACATCTTAGATCGAATCACGCATCCCTATGTGCATTATAAGTCTGGCTATGAGGGAAATAAACATCAGGAATTAGAGGTGGCGATTGATACATTGATGCTCAGTAAACATCGGCATGTACAAACGTGGAAAACAACGGTTTCTCCCCTTATTCGTTTAAGGAGAATAGAGAGAAAAGAAGTCGCGACAATGCTTGAGCCGTCCATTAACAATCATTACTCACCAGAAAGCCTGCCAAAGCATTTCATTGAAAAGTCTTTTAAACATATGGCCGCAGCCCAGCGAATTTTATTTGATCCGTTTGGGTGGAAGAACAAATGGTTTGGACCTCTAGTTTCTTCTTTTTCGCATCAGCCAATTGCTGATCAGGTCGATTACTTGAATAGCAAGGGTGAAACCTGGCATCACTCAGCGACTTTCGAACGTCGTACAGAATCATTCGAAGATCTATACAATCAGGCCAAAGAGGAAGCCTCAGCACTATTTGCTTTAATATTAGACTACTGGTCAAAAGAAGAGGAAAAGACACGTAAGGAAATAGAAAACGTGGTTCAGAATATTTCTTATGATACAGGTACACCGTTAATCCAAAACCACGATAATTTTTATAGTGAACCTATAGTTTAAACGAAGCAGGCAGCTTTGCCTGCTTTCATGTTCTCTCATACCATGCTGGAGAGAGCGGATCTTTGTTTATATCCGCGGAAGTGAGAATTTATCCGCGATTCAGTGTGAACAGAGGTTGAACGAGCCGCAACTGCTCGCGGATTCAAATCGAGAAATCATAAGAAAATACCATGAATTTAAGTTTTAATAACAGTTTTATGTGCCGCATCTGTCTGTTCTCTTGCCTCTTCTCTGCCCTTGTTAACGTCAACAAACTTAAGAAGTACAATCCCTGCAATAAAAAACACAATAAGCGATAGTATCCCGAGGCGGCTGGATCCCGTCAACTGTCCGACTATGGCAAAAGCAAAAGGACCGAAGATTGCAGAGAATTTTGCAGAAATCCCATAAAACCCAAAAAATTCAGCATGTCGGTCTGCCGGCACCATTTTTCCATATATGGAGCGGCTTAGCGATTGAGCTCCGCCCTGCACAAGCCCTACACAAATGGCTAGCAAATAAAAATGCAGAGCCGACGTCATGAAATAACCTAGAGCTACAATACCAAGGTAAACGTATAGTGAAATCGTCAATGCTTTCTTAGCCGTAATTTTTCCGGCTAAGTAACCAAAAAAGAAAGTACAGGGAATCCCGACGAATTGTGTAATGAGCAAGGCTATAATTAAAGAGTTACTATCTATCCCTATGTCCCTTCCATAGATCGTTGCCATTTTAATGATGGTGGAGATTCCATCGTTATACAGCCAGTAAGCAGCTAAAAACAATAACAGCTGCTTGTATTTTTTTATTTCTTTAAAGGTCATTCCTACACGTCTGAAACCAACTCTTACATAAGAATGGTTCCTCTCAATCTTCTGTTTCTTCTCTTCTTTTATATTCTTAAACAGCGGAATGGAAAAAATAAGCCACCAAATGCCTACAGAAATGAAAGCAAGCTGTGTTCCTGCCACTGTATCCGGCAGTCCAAACCATTCATATTTGAGAATCATCAATAAATTTACAGCTAATAAAATGCCGCCTCCGATATAACCAAATGCAAAACCAAAAGATGAAACTTTATCGATGTTCTCCTCATCAGCTACTTCAGGCAGAAAAGCATCATAAAAGGCATTTCCTCCTGAAAATCCTATTGTGCCTAAGATGAGCAGCAGAGAGGCCAGTAAGTAATCTCCTTCCCCCACAAAAGCAAGAAGAACACTTGCAATCATACCCATAAATGCGAAGAACATAAGAAATTTTTTCTTTGCCGCCGAGAAATCACTTATCGCTCCTAATACGGGTGCTAATATAGCTACGATTAAAACGGCAAGAGATTGGGAATAGCCCCAGTAGCTCGCCGCCAGTGACTCATCAAGACCTTTAGCAGCGACATCATAGTAAAATACAGGGAGAACAGCGGCCATAATAGTGGTCGCAAAGGCAGAATTACCAACATCATATAAAATCCAGCTCAATTCCTGTTTCTTTTTCATTTGCTTCCCCCATTCCAACACCTTACTATTAGCTTAGCAAAAGACCGCAGAATATAGATCAATTTTATAAAATAATTACAAGTCAGGAGATGCTTTTAAATGAAAATTGCAATTTTCGGGGGTACCGGCAGGGTCGGTTCAATGGTAACTAACCTCTGCTTAAAGGAAGGATACGAAGTATATGCATTAGTTAGAAGTTACGAAAAAGCAAAAAGTCTGATACCAGGCGCCCATCATATTAACGGGGAAGCATCAGACCCTGTCTCCATTGAAAAGACGTTAAAAGACTGTGATCTCGTGTTTAGTGCGTTAAACACAGACAAGACAGACACCCTGTCAGCAGCCACTCCTCTTATCATACAAGGGATGCTGAACCACGGAATAAACAGAATTATTACTATCGGGACCGCAGGCATTCTTAACAGTCGTTTGGAAAAAGGGAAATACCGGTTCCAATCTAAGGAGTCAAAGCGTCGATCCACATTTGCAGCGGAAGAACATGAAAAAGCTTATCAGGCTTTAAATGAAAGTACGCTGGACTGGGTGATTATCTGCCCCACCTATTTGCCGGAAGGAGGGTCAGAAGGCGGAGTTCGATATGAGGTGAACCAGCTTCCTGAAGATGGAAAAAGAATATCAGTTACCGATACAGCTGCCTTTTCTTTAAACGTAATTAAATCAGGCACATTTCATCAGACAAGAATAGGTATCTGTTATTAATAAAATACCAGAATACACAAAAACAGCCTTCTGAGAAAGGAAGGCTGTTTCCAATTATTCAGCGTGAAACCCGAAAAACTCTTCCAGGGTCCCACCCGTTTCATGTATATCTGTAGATAAATCTTCTCCAACATACCTCAAATGCCATGGTTCATATTCATACCCTGTAATATCAGACGTTCCTTCTAAGTACCGAATGACAAATCCATATTCATGAGCATGTTCAGCAAGCCACTCTCCTTCTTCTGTATCAATAAAGGATTGCTCCAGCTTATATTCCATTTCAGGCGTAGTGACATCCATAGCCAGTCCCGTTTGATGTTCACTAGTACCAGGACGTGCCGAGAATTTGTCCGCTTCTTCCTGGCCTCTTTCTGCTACATTGTTATCGTATATCTGTTTTTGAGTATCGTATGAACGATAACCGGAAGTAGCATACAACTCCATCCCTTCTTCATCCGCGGCTGCAAATAAGTTTTCCAAAGCTTCAGCGGCCTGAGGCTGCATGTACTTTTTTGGAAGATCTTCTTCAAAAGGAAATCGAACATCAGGCGTTACTAAATCTTCAGGCTCGTAACCTTCAGGAAGCTTACGGCTCTTATTTACAACAACCTCTTTAATATCAGGCTCTTCAATAACAGTAAGTCCATCTTCATCAACTTTCTCTTCCAGCTCATCAGCGTAAGCTTCTGGATTTGCATCTTCATGTTGTTCTTCAGATTCTTCTTCGTTGTTCTCATCTTCCTCTTCTTCACTAGTTCCATTTCCTTCTCCATCCTGCTCTTCTTCAGCAGGCGGCTCTTCCGAGGGTTCTGACTGATTCGTCCATTCATCGAGCGAACAAGCAGTTAACGTTAGACTTAGTGAAAGAATAAGAATTGCCGGCTTAATTCTCATCACTTAAAACCTTCCCACATAAAAAATATTCTCCACCACTATAACATTGTTCTAAAGACCCTGCATAAAAAATTTCAAAAAAAGTGCCACTCAAAAGAGAGGCACTTCCTACATTTATTACCACGTATATGGCTGATATTTCAAGCTTAACCGCTCAAATTCTTTACGGTCGTTATTTTCAATAGCTGTATTAATTTCTTCGTCCAATCGTTCTTTATTAAACTGAAAACTTAATTCATCCAGAAAAAGCCTGGAGGCTAATTTAATTCCGAAGGACAATTCTCTTTTTGCAGTGATTTCTCGATTTCTAAATCCAGGGTCACGACGCAGCACGTATATTAGTTTTTGCTTTCTCATGAGATTACCCCCTAATTGCTTTTTTTCATTATGAAGGATTTTACGACTTTTCGCAATAATATTCTGAATATTTAGTTATATAATTCCCGAAATTCTCAATTTTAAACCTCTATGACGGGATTTAGCTTGTCCAAAAAAATTTAGAAATTAACTATGCTGCCCGTCTATTTTTGAAAAGTAATGTGAGGAGCATCTCTATAAGATGAAGACTATTACCTAAAAAAGACCCCCATAAATTATGAGAGTCTTTGAATGATTAATTATTGACGATTTTCCCCGCTACTTCTACTGTACGATTTACTTGATGACGGACAGCTTCTTCTATATCTTCCTTCATATTTCCTTCTCCATCTACACTAACACTTGTTCCGTAAGGATTTCCGCCCGCAGAGAAAATTGAATTATCAGAATAGCCTGGAGCAGCAATAATCGCTCCCCAGTGGAACATACTCGTATATAAGCTTAGAAGCGTCGCTTCCTGACCTCCATGAGGGTTTTGTGCCGAAGTCATCGCACTGACTACTTTATTCACAAGTTTTCCCTGAGCCCACAGCCCGCCGGCTTGATCGATAAACTGTTTAGCCTGAGCAGGTACGGCACCAAATCTTGTCGGCACACTGAATAAAAATGCGTCTGCCCAATCCAGGTCATCCACCTGTGCTTCAGGAACTTTATCTTTTGTTGCTAAGTAATGTTCTTTCCAAGCAGGATTTTGTTCTATAGCTTCCATAGGAGCAAGTTCGGGAATCCGGACTAATTTCACCTCTGCCCCTGCCTTCTGAGCAGCATTCTCAGCCCATTGAGCCATCTGATAGTTAGTACCGGTGGAACTGTAATAAATAATTGCCAGCTTTACATCTGTCATTACTATTCCTCTCCTTTTTTGTATGAGTTTAAGTCATCTTATTGTATCCCTTAGAAGATGACGTATTCACTATAAACTATACCCTGATCTCTTATATTTCAAACTTAAGAATCTTTATTTCGAGATAATACACATTCAAAAAAAAAAAGAACCATAAAGGTTCTACATCACAAGGTTTAAGTACGTTGGGTACGTCCAATAAGAATCCTGCCATCCCTGTTGGATCGCAAGTTCCTCAAACGACATCGCCTGGCTTCCATAATAATAAATGATTGCCTCTTCTACTGATTGCTGATCGGGGTTGTAAGTGAGGTTTAACGTCTTTGAGAATTTCATTCCTTTGACATAACCTTCAACAATAATCTTTTCCTGAATCATAAAAACTCCCCTCTCTGGTCAATATATATATAAAAATTAACACTTATTGAATATGTACCCAAACTTTGTCTTTTATAATCCTCCTGAGTTGACTTCATGCAAAGAATCTTACCTGCTACAAGGGATGTGCATGGAGGTAGCTTTTTTTCTCTAGACTCACACAGGTGCATTCTGATAAGCTTAACCATGCTTTTAAGTTACCGGAGTGGAGGCCACATTTATGGGCGAATATGAAAACTTAAAAAAAGGGGAACGCGGGGCCTGGGTAAGCATTATAGCTTATTTAATTCTAGCCACTGCCAAGCTTATAATTGCTTCGATTGGTGGTTCAGAAGCACTCAGGGCAGATGGTTTAAACAATACCACGGACGTTATTGCCTCAGTTGCCGTGCTCATCGGTTTAAAAATATCAAGAAAGCCTCCAGACAAAGATCATCATTATGGACACTTTCGCGCAGAAACGATTGCTTCTCTAATCGCCGCCTTCATTATGATGACGGTAGGTATTGAGGTAATCGTCGGTACTTTACAGGATATAATCCAGAGGAACACTAATGAACCAGCCATGTTAACCGCATGGACAGCACTTACCGCAGCCGCTGTTATGTATGGAGTATACCGATACAACTTACAGTTATCGAAGAAAGTGAACAGTAATGCCCTATATGCAGCAGCCCAGGACAACCGTTCTGACGCACTAGTCAGTATCGGAGCCGCAATCGGAATTTTCGGCGCTCAGTTTGGAGCATTCTGGCTTGATCCTTTAGCTGGCTTAATCGTAGGCTTTATTATATGTAAAACGGCCTGGGATATCTTTAGAGACTCCACCCACAGGCTTACTGACGGATTTGATGAAAAAGAAATCGAGGAAATCCGTGAACTAATTGAGTCTCATCCGGAAGTCTGGTCAGTTAGAGATGTAAAAGGGAGAATGCAGGGAAATCAAACGTTAGTTGAAGCTACCATACACGTGAATCATAGCCTCACGATCGAGGAAGGTCATAATATTACAGACGAATTAGAATCCATGCTCGAGAAGAGATTAAGCATTTACTATGCTCACATTCATATAGAGCCCTATCCGAAATAACAGCTGGGACAAAACAACTAGTGTCATCTAATAAGCATCTATCATTTTCACAATGCAGCGCAGTCAACAATTTCCTGTGAGGCTGACATCATGCCCGCTAAAAAAACTTCTGACTATAGAAAGACCCGGACGAATTCCAAAGAATTGTCCGGGTCTTTCCTGGATTAATATCGCTTTGTCCCTGCCGCCTTCATTAAAGTTTTTCAAGAAGATCATTCATATCCTCCCATCCAAAGGCAGTCTCTTCATAAGTCCCCTGTCCAATTGTTACTTCTTCTGCTTCTACCTGCTTTGCTCCTAAGTTTTTATAAAATTGAGCCGAGGGATTCCTTGTTAAAACCCATACAAGCAGAGAACGACAGCCTTCTTCATACATAGCTGCAGCAAAAGTTTTTAGAAGTAACCGGCCGTACCCGATGCGCTGGTAATCCTTTAACAAGTAAATGGCATAAATTTCTCCATCATAACTGTAATTTTTCGTTCGTTCTTTTCCCCCTGAAACAAAGCCCACGACATCGTTATATTCATTCTCTATTACATATGCAATCTGCCCGTTCACCGGCGACTTTAAAATGGTTTCCCATAATGCGATGCGGTTTTCTAAAGTGATATTACTCAAATCCTGTTCATCGATTAAATCTCTATATGTAGCTTTCCATGTTTGGATATGAATATTGGCAATCTGTTCAGCATCTTCAAACTGGGCAAGTCTGACTTGAGGCATATTAAATTCTCCTTTTTTACCTTGTTAATAGTTTTATTTTAGCAAAAAAAAAGGCATCACGCTTGTGACACCCCTTTTCTAAAGTTTCTTTATTAGAAACACTGGAAACTGGCGATCCGGCGAGTATCTATCCCAAAGTAATCCCACCGCCGTCTATTAGGCCGCCATCTGTACCCTGCCACAGACTCTCTGCCTATAAATACAGGATAGAACCAAAAACGCCGCCCATTGTTTAACCGCACCCACGTATAACGATACAAGCATCCATATAACGAACCTGGATCAACTGCATACAATCCGGGACCCTCACCTGAAGGCGGAGGGCTTGGAGGAGGCGGAATCTGTCCACCTGCGAATGGCGGACCTTGAGGAGGCTGCTGAGGACCTCCGCCATAAGGAGGGAAGCCTCCTGGGCCGCCCGGACCACCGGGACCTGCAGGACCTCCAGGACTAAATTGACCGCCAGGACCCATACCACCCTCTCCCGGACCTAATCCAGGGTATTGCTGCCCTCCAGGAAATCCATTTTGTCTATGCATAACGTTTCATCCCTTCATGGAGTTTCTTTATAAGTTATGCGTAAACATGATCGGCGTGCTTAAAAAGTCATAAGAAAGACGGAAGCAATGGCCCCCAGCACCACAACAATTATATTTAAATTTAACCATGCCAGAGCCCCTGCTACTAAAGCAGCTGTAATCCCAACCTGCGGTGCCTCTGGTTTAACAGAAAGAATCCCCGGAAAGATGAGGGCACCTAAAGCAGCATAAGGAATAGCATTCAACCAGCGGTCTATCCATCTTGGAAAACTGATAAGATCCACGATAAATGCTGGCAGAAATCGAGGAACTGCAGTGACAACAGCCATTCCAATGATCATCCAAACAATCATATGTCATCCTCTAGAATCCATATACCGCTAAGGCCGCCGATCAGAGTACCTAATACGATGGCCCAGCCTTGACTCATTCCCCAGAGCTGAAAAAGGTAATTAATAATCATAGCAAATAAGGCAATAAAAGCGATTCTGAAATGTTTTTTCACAGATGGAATTAGAAGACCAATAAACATAGCGTATAAAGCTACTCCCATACTTTCTCTTAAACGGGGAGGAATCACATCACCTAAGACTCCACCTAAGAAAGAACCTCCCACCCACGACAAATATGCAGTGAGCATTAACGAAGCGTAAAACCAAGCTCCAAATTCTTCATTCGCCTCCCGTTTATGTAAAGAAGACATTGTAAACGTCTCATCTGTTAAACCAAGGGATAACGGAACTTTTGCTCTTAGGGTAATCGACCTTATACGATTCATAAAGGACAGGCTCATCACAAAGTGACGGAAGTTTAATACAAAGGTAGCGATAATAATTTCTACAGCTCCTGTTCCGGCAGCCACCATACTCACCGCTAAGAATTGGGCCGCCCCTGCGAAGACAAGAACGCTCATTAACGTAAGTTCGGCGTTCGTCATACCCGATTGTCCCGCCAGTACCCCATACGTCAGCGCAACGGGGATGTATCCAAGCATAATAGGGAATCCAGCTATTACGCCTTTTCGCACCATATCCAGCCGAGTATAAGAAGGCATTTCAACAGCTTGTGAATTCATCGTACACCTCTCCTTTCTTCAAATTTCCACTATTATACCCGATTCAAATTAGATTGAAAACGCATTGACATCCATGAGGTTCTGTTTTACTATTTGTTAGTGACACTTCAGCACGCAAAAGCGTTCAAGCAAAAAAGACCACTTTAATAAAATTGAAAGACTTCCCGCCATTAATCAGGGAATAGTGATAGAGTGGAGCTTTGTCCCAAATCACCTGGGACGAGGCTCTTTATTATGTTTAGGAGGAATTATTATGTTTCATTTAAGTCCAAAACACCTGCCGGGAGCAGGAGAATCAATATCTTTACTTTTGTTAATTATGACGATAACCAGTTATTTTATTATCGGGCTGGAAACCGTTCCACATATTCCACTTCTACTTGGTATCTTAATAATGATTACCTACGGGACGGTTCGGAAGTTCACATTTTCTACTTTACAATACGGTATGACTCAAGGTGCTCACACAGGATTAGGGGCAGTGCTGCTATTCTTCCTTATCGGAATACTAATATCAAGCTGGATGGCCAGCGGAACCATTCCAGTTCTTATGTATTCAGCCTTCACATTAACTGAAGGTCCATGGTTCTTCGCTGTTTCATTTGCTATTACATCCCTCGTCGGCGTTGCTTTAGGAAGCTCATTTACGACTGCTGCTACCGTAGGAGTAGCACTTATGGGGGCAGCTGCTTCTGCGGGCTTCTCCCTGGCCGTAACAGCCGGGGCAGTTGTTTCCGGATCTTTCTTCGGAGATAAGATGTCTCCTTTGTCGGATACAACCAATCTTTCTTCAACAGTCGTGAATGTTGACTTATTTGAGCATATAAAGAATATGGCTTGGACCACAATTCCGGCGTTCATCATCAGCTTTATCGGTTTTGGAATTATGTCGCCTTCCACATCAGGACAGAGTGAGGAGCTGGCTGTACTTCAAAGAGAGCTTGAAGCTACTCAGTTGATTCATTGGAGTTCATGGATTCCGCTCATTGTGCTGGCAGGACTTACTTTAGACAGGAAACCTGCGTTCATTTCTCTGGCCTTAACAAGTGTCACTGCCACAGTCATTGCTGGTATTCGAGGTGTTCTCACATGGCCGGAACTTTGGAATTCCTGGTTTAATGGGTTTACCAGGGACTTCAACCATGAAATGGTCAATGAACTGTTATCAAACGGGGGGATAAACGAGATGCTCTTTACAATTTCTCTTGTGCTTCTCGCTTTAGCTTTAGGAGGATTATTTTTTGTCACGGGTTTGATCCCCTCCATTTTAAAACAGGTTCAGCATGCGTTAACTTCTGCCCGTTCAGTTGTTCTTTCTACCGCATTGACGGCTATAGGGATCAATATAGCTATTGGTGAGCAATATTTATCGATTCTCTTAACAGGAGAAGCTTATCAGGATTTTTATGAAAAAGCCCATTTGGCCCGTAAAAATTTATCGCGTACATTAGAAGATGCAGGAACGGTGATTAACCCGCTCGTTCCATGGAGCGTTTGTGGTGTTTTTCTGGCTGATGTCTTAGATATAGCTGTGATCGATTATCTGCCATTCGCATTTTTCTGCCTCTTATGTCCTCTGTTAACCATACTATATGGATTGACAGGGAAAACATTAACAAAAGCGTGATCATAAAACAAAACCGGATATAGTTCCGCTGGTCCGGGACAAGACAATAATTGTCAACTGAAAAGACGAAGAGAGACTAATTCTTTTTCATTCTCCCGGCAGCAGCCCTTTTTCTGCCTTAACTGAATGCCGGGTTTTCTTTATTCATTCTACTGCTGCGAATAGAACAAAGCCTCCCCATCCAAACTATTGAAAAGGAGTGAAGAAAATGAAGGATCAAGATCACGAGCTTCCTCAGGATCGATACTATGATTTGAGTCACGCAGAGGCTGATGAAGTATTAAATGATCTAGCTTATTACCGAACATTAATGGTTAATGTGGGATTTATTGGAGAAGCCGGGTCAAAGGACTGGGTTCTTGTAGACTGTGGAATCAATCATTATGCAAGAAGGATCATTGAAGCTGGTGAAAAACGGTTTGGCCCGGCACCTCCAAAAGCAATCATAATCACTCATGGACACTTTGACCATATTGGCTCTGCTAAAAAGCTAGCGCAGCATTACGATGTTCCCATCTATGCACACCCAAAAGAAATGGATTATTTAACAGGTAAGCGGTCTTACCCAGTAGGAAACTCAACAGTAGGCGGCGGCCTGATCTCTATACTTTCTCCCTTTTTTCCTACAGATCCTGTTAACTTGAAAAAGTGGGTTCACCCTTTGCCTGACGATGGAACCATTCCATTCTTAGAAGAATGGCGGACGATTCATACGCCCGGGCATACTCCTGGACATATAGCGTTATTTCGTGACCGCGACCGTACCTTGATTGCGGGAGATGCGTTTATCACAGTGAAACAGGAATCCAGTATGGCTGTATTTATACAGCACCAGCATGTGCACGGCCCTCCAGCATATTTCACCCCAGACTGGCAGGAAGCCGAGCGATCTGTAAAAAAACTTGCTGCTCTCAACCCGGTAACTGCACTCACAGGGCACGGGCTGCCAATGGATGGGGAGAACCTGCAGCAACAGCTTAGTCACCTTGCCTTCAACTTTAAAGATCTTGCCATCCCTAACCATGACAAGAAAATTCATTAAAAAGAGACCGGTAAAACCAAACGGTCTCTTTCATTTTTCGTAATTTAATAAAAGACTCTCTCTTAGAGTTGTAAATAGTGGGTAGTTAATGATTCATTATTATTTTTAATTTTTTCAACCCCTCTAGTAAACGAGGACTGGGTCTGCAGTAAAGTGATTCTTCCAAAACATGAATCCGGTTGTTTTGAACCGCAGATAACTCGCTCCAGCCTGGACGCTTTCTAATAATCTCTGGATTCATCTTCTCCTCCTTAACCCCTACCCATACCATACAAATATGATCAGGCCGACGATTCTTTACATCCTCCCAATCCGTTTGAACACTAGCTTCCTTTTCAGAAGCATAAATATTGTACCCTCCAGCCAGCTCACTAATTTCTGTTAACCAATTTGGCCCGCCTGGTGTGAAGATTGGTTTTGGCCACCATTCCCAATACAAAGACGGACCGTTTCGATCCTTCTGTTCTGCTTCTTTCTTATAATGGTTTAGTTCAGACAAAAATTGTTTCTCCTTATCTTTTCCGAGCTGCTCATACCCAATGGCTTTCCCTACTCTCTTTATGTTCTGTGCAATTTCTTCAAGAGATTGAGGATTAAGTACGATGTAAGGAATCTGTTTCTCCTTTAAACCTTCGATGTTCTTTTCCATACCAGGCACACTTAGGGAAGCAAGCACAAGGTCTGGTTTCAGCTCTGCTGTTTTTTCCAAATCAATAGAGAGATCCGGTCCCAGTCTGGGCAGTTCAAGCACGCTCTCTGGGTAATCAGAATAATTGTCGACACCAATCAACATATCGGTTTTACCGAGATAAGCTATAATTTCAGTATTGCTTGGGCAAATCGACACAATTCGAATAATAACACCTCTTTTTTCAGAATCGTCTGATGTTTCAATTTCTCTCATTATAGCTTATATTTAGGATAAGAAAAAAGATAGAAAGGGTGAACAGTGTGACGTCAGCATTGTTAGATACTTCTAAAGGATTGGTCGAGTATTCTTTCCTGGGCGCCGGCCCCGTACTGCTCCTGCTAAAAGGCGGTCACTGCACAAGGAATACTGACTTGTCACACAATAGTTTAGTATATGAAGGATACTCCTTATTAACAATCTCAAGACCCGGCTATGATTACACTGAAGTTTCTACGGGGCATACGCCTGAAGAATTTGCCCACACCATTATTGAAGTTCTCGATCATTTAAAAATTGACCAGGTGACAGTAATTGCTGTTTCAGCAGCCGGACCAACAGGTATTGCGCTGGCAGCCCACCATCATCATCGTGTAAATAAGCTCATTATGGAAGCGGCTCTGCTTACTCCTTTTTCTAAAAAAACGCAGACTAAAGCTCGATTGCTGTTTGGAAGGGGAGAAAAATTCGTATGGAAAGGTTTACGAACTCTCTTAAGAATCTCCCCAAACATTGCCATAAAACAGATCATGAGTTCTCTGACAACCGACTCCGTAGAAGACTATCTTAACAACCTTTCTTCAAATGATCGACGCTTCATTTATGACATGCTGGCTACATCTCAATCCGGAAAGGGTTTTTTACTCGATATCCAGCAAAACGCCCATAATATGGACGAGATAAAAGTACCCGTTTTAGGAATGTACACTCAAAAAGACCGAAGTGTTGACTATTCAAATGCTGTTCTGCTTCAATCAACCGTGCCAAATTGTGAAATTTATGATGTTAAATCAGACAGTCACCTGATATGGATAGGAAAAAACGCTTCAAATGTGTGGAGAAAACGTCTTGATTTTATAACTCAATAGAGAATGAGGGGGATAAATGTGGATGCCATCAAGATATCTCATTATAAAAATGAATTTTTAGCGTTTTATGAGCAGGCTCAAGCTGCAGAGGTTCAAGAGGAGAAGCGATATACTATCTGGAAACAGTACTACGGATTCAATCCTTTCCGAAGAGAAGAACAGAGAGAACAATTAGCTCAGGAAATGCTGAACCAGGCGTTTCCTAAATATGAAGCAGCCCTTTCACATATTCGTAATTTTGAACCAGATCAAGAATCGATCTACCACTATGTTTCAACTATTCGTGAACACTTCCAAGCTTATGAGCCACTGCATCTCACCGTGATATTCTTTGTAGGAGACTTTGAAACCGATCCATTCATTGAAAAAGAGGATAACGAATCGTATACTCTTTATTTTCCAATAGAAAGAGAATGGAACGATGTCCACTTCGCAAATGAGTTAGTTAAAGTCGTATACCTTAATCAATTAAAAGTTAATCCTGCTCGGCTTGCCAATATCGCTTTTGTCATTTTTCTGGAAGGACTGGCTCTACATACATCCAATCGAGTCATCACTTCTGAGGCTCTTGGTACCGGTCTCTATCCTTGGATGGAAAAATGTCAGCTTGAACCGACACGTATTATGATTAATATCTTCCCTCATTTGCGTCGTTCAGATTATAAAGCCATTTATTCTTTTACCAAGGGGACTGGTGCATCAGGATATCAGAACGAAGCAGGCTTTGTCGGATGGTGCGTTGTTGAGCACCTCTTAAAAAGAGGATATACTCTGCCAGAACTATTATTTATTCCTGAAGAGAGATTAACGACACTTATAGAAAAGTCCTTATATCAAATCATGGAAGAGGCGAAATATATTCAATCTCAGGAGTAGGGGTTGCATTTCTCATACAACCTGTTATACTTGTATTAATTATTGTTGTTCGATTCATAACAGAGAAGGTTACGTAATAGTGAGTTCGTCTTGATTGAATACTTGAGCAAGAATAGTAATACATTGTGGAGCTAAGTTCCACGCAGGAGGTTTTCTACATGGTAGAAGGTACAGTTAAATGGTTTAACGCAGAAAAAGGTTTCGGTTTCATCGAAGTTGAAGGTCAAGACGACGTATTCGTTCACTTCTCTGCTATCCAGGAAGAAGGATTCAAGTCTCTTGAAGAAGGACAAGCAGTAAGCTTCGAAATTCAAGAAGGTCAACGCGGACCTCAAGCTGCTAACGTTCAAAAGGCATAATGACCTTTTAAAAAGACTCCCGAACGGGAGTCTTTTTATGCACTTAGAATTACGAACCCACAGGATCTAAATGGACCGCTGCTCATTTAATTTTATAAACGCAATTGAATAATAAATGAAAATTATTCCCTAAATTGTATCATTTAAATGCGCAATTTGTTATACTAATTTTAGTTATTGTTGTTCGGATACGATTCAAAGAAAGAAGTTGCTACAAAGTAATTTTCGTCTTGATTGTGTGAAGAGCAAGAATAGTAATACAATGTGGAGCATAGTTCCACGCAGGAGGTATTCTACATGGTAGAAGGTACAGTTAAATGGTTTAACGCAGAAAAAGGTTTCGGTTTCATCGAAGTTGAAGGTCAAGACGATGTATTCGTTCACTTCTCTGCTATTCAAGAAGAAGGTTTCAAGTCTCTTGAAGAAGGTCAAGTTGTAAGCTTCGAAATTCAAGAAGGTCAACGCGGACCTCAAGCTGCTAACGTTCAAAAAGCATAATTCAAAAAAAGCTCCCGTCCCGGGAGCTTTTTTTTTGGTCATGATTTGTCTCAAACTAGGAGGGAGCAGAGTCGCGTTTGCGAGGCTGCCAGGAAGTTCTTCCGCAAAAAGGTAATCAGCATCGCTCCCGACGTCAAGAAAAAAAGCTTGCGGTATTTTTCCACAAGCCCTTAAAACATGCTCCCGTATATGGTATTGTTTACTCTTCCTGCTCTGTTAATATAAGAGCTCCTTCTTTTGTAATTGCAATGGTATGCTCAAATTGTGCGGATAGTGAACCATCGAGAGTACGGGCGGTCCAGTTATTATCATCCATCTTATTCGCGTACGTCCCAATGTTAATCATAGGTTCAATTGTAACCACCATTCCCTCTTTTAAACGAGCTCCTTTTCCAGCTGCTCCGAAGTGAGGGATGTATGGATCCTCATGAATCGTCTCTCCTATTCCGTGACCGGTAAAGTCACGAACTACAGAATAACCTTCCCCTTCCGCATACGATTGAATGGCATGCCCTATGTCTCCAATACGGTTTCCCGGTTTGGCCTGTTCAATTGCTTTGTACAATGAAGTTTTCGTCACTTCCAGCAGTTTCTCAGCTTCTTCACTGATTTCTCCAACAGGATGAGTCCAGGCGGAATCTGCCAGGGCACCGTTTAAATTAACAACCATGTCAATCGTTACAATATCTCCATTATTCAGCTTTTCATCCCGGGGAAACCCATGACAGATCTCATCGTTGACTGAAGCACAGGTGGTGAACTCATAGCCTTGATACCCTTTTTGTTCCCCCTTGGCCCCATGCATTTCTAAATATCTCTCTACGAATTTTTCGATTTCCATCGTTGTTACCCCAGGTTTAATAAAACTTCTTAATTCTTTATGAACTCCTGCAAGCAGTTTACCTGCTTCGTGCATCAATTCAATTTCCCGTTTACTTTTTCTTTTAATCATACGCGATCCCTCTCTTCACCTAACTCTATATCCTATTTCCCTCTAGTATCATAACGAAAAATTCCGAACAAAACCAGTGCAGCCGTTTAAATCTCTTTTATTATAGCTGCAGGGTTCCCGCCGACAAACACATTCGGTGGAACATCTTTCGTAACAACAGCTCCTGCCCCAATCACCGCTCCATCACCTATCGTCACACCCGGGTTAATTACTGCGCTGCCTCCTATCCATACATCATTGCCGATTGTAATTGGCTTAGCAGATTCAAGACCTGTCGCCCTCTCTTCCTTACCTAAAGGATGAGTTGCTGTATATACTTGAGCGTTAGGACCAAACATTACCCGATCCCCTATCTTAATCGGACACACATCTAAAAATACACAGTTAAAATTAGCGAAAAAGTGATCACCAACATGAATATTATAACCATAATCACATTGAAACACGGGCTCAATGAAAGCTCCCTCCCCGCTCGATCCCAGCAAATCTGCAAGCAGCTGCCCCCGGTAATGACTGTCAGTTACTTTAGATTGATTATATTCATATAAAAGCTGTCTTGCTCTTTGACGTTCGTAAACCAACTCTTCATCCCAAGACTTGTAAGGTTCTCCTGTAAGCATTTTTTCTTTTTCAGTCATTTTTTATCCCCCTGGTATTATATTAAATATTGTCTTCTTTCTTTACTTTACCATACTGATTCGCTAACCTTAGAACAATTAGGAGAGGTGATAGCATGAATATAAAATTATTAACAGGTGACGATGCAAAAGCTTATAGAGAACTAAGGCTGGAAGCGCTCTTAACGAACCCGGACGCATTTCTAACTACTTACGAGCAGGAAAAACAGCGGCCCGATCCGATTAACTTTACAGCTGAACGGTTAGACAGTCCAAACTCAAAGACAGTTGGCGCCTTCGATCAAGATCAATTAGTTGGGATTGCTACTCTTACACAGGAAAGACATCCCAAATGTCTGCATAAAGGCTCGATAGTAGGGGTTTATGTTACGGCTGCTCATCGTCGAAGCGGTACTGCAGAAAAGATGATGAAGGAGCTTATCGAGAAAGCTTCTTCATTTAAAATAGAGATTATACAGATCGGAGTCGTTACAAACAATAAGCCCGCTGTTCGATTATACGAGAAATTAGGTTTTCGCGTGTTTGCAACGGAACGTCATGCGATTAAGTTACATGACCGTTATTTAGACGAACAGTGGATGGAGTATTTTATATAAAACCTCCTGAAACCTTCAGCACTTTTACTCGTATTACTAAGTAACTATAGTAAGCAGTCAAGATGAAACCAAAATTAAAACCATTTAGACATGTTTTGTTTATTTAAGCGATATAACTTTAGAGGACGTAATAAAGAACAAAGGGGATTGCTATGATTGAAATTGCAAACATTACGAAACAATTTCCCGGGAAAACAGCCGTAAACGACTTATCACTTCAAGTAAATAATGGAAAAATCTTTGGATTTTTAGGTCCAAATGGAGCAGGGAAATCGACTACCATCAAAATGATGACAGGCATTCTTCCCATAGATAAAGGAAAGATAACGATAAACGGCAGCAACATTTCCACTGAACCACTGAAAGCTAAATATAAAATAGGATATGTCCCTGACCGCTCTGACGTTTTTCTTCGGTTAAAAGGAGTGGAGTATTTAAATTTTATAGCGGACGTTTACGGCGTATCTACTGATATGAGAAAAGAAAAAATTGATTACCTGACCAAAAATTTCGGAATCTATGAAGCATTAAACGATCATATACTTACTTATTCTCACGGCATGCGGCAGAAAATTGTGGTTTGTGGTGTTTTGCTGCACGAACCTGAAGTATGGATTTTAGACGAACCTTTAACAGGACTTGACCCCAAATCCTCCTTTACCTTAAAAGAAATGATGCGTGAGCATGCAGATAAAGGAAAAATTGTCTTCTTCTCGACACATGTGCTCGAAGTGGTAGAACAGCTTTGCGATGAAGTGGCTATCATTAACAATGGTCAGATTGAGTTCTTAGGCGAAATGTCAGAAATGAAACGTCAATTTAAAGACGACGAAAACTTAGAAAAGGTTTTCCTGGAGCTTACACAAAATGAATAAAACATTAAAACTGATTCGTCTAATGCTGAAAATGCAGTTCTCTATGGCCGGCAAAAGCTCAAGCGAGAAAGTCGGTTATCTCTTTTTACTTCTGTTCAGCATACCTTTTTCCATCATGATCTTTTATGCTATGGACGGTATTATCGGGGGGTTATACGATGTACTTGAACCTTTAAATAATCAGAGCTTCATCTTAGGACTATTATTTATCTCTATGTTTGCTGTCTTTACCATAGTAAGTATTGGTTCGATTATCAGCTCTTTTTACTTTGCAGAGGATATTGAGTCGTTTATCTCACTTCCTTACCATCCCTATCAAATCATGATTGGCAAATCTGCTGCCCCCTTTATCACCTTATATATTACAAATATAGCTATTCTAGGACCAGCGTTGCTTATTTACGGTTTTCACAGCGGGGCAGGGGTTCTATATTTTTTGTATGCTTTATTAATCTGGCTGATTACCCCGGTCCTTCCTTTCGTACTGACAGCCATTGTTATTATGTACCTTATGCGTTTCTTAAACCTATCAAAAAACAAAGACCGCATTAAAATATTTGCAGGATTACTTATGTTTGTGTTTATTATCGGATTTAATATTGTTCTTCGATTAGATACAGGCTCTAATCAAGCAGGAGAAGATCTGGGACAGTTGGTGATGGAGAGCAATGCATTACTGGAAATCATAACAGCCCTATTTCCTTCGGCTTACTTAAGCTCGATTAGTTTAACACAGCCGGACAGCCTTGCAGGCATTTTCTATTTATTTCTTCTCTTCATTTTAACTGCAGGTGTATTTATGATTTTCCTCACTGCAGGTCAAAAATTATATTTTAAAGGCGTGCTTGGATTATCAGCAGGTTCCAAAAATCGCTGGAATGAGAAAAAAGTAACGAAGCAGATCAAACAAAAGAATATCTTATATATGAGTTGGTTAAAAGAAATGAAGGTGATGCTGCGCACCCCGACATTCTTTACTCAGATTATTGTTCAGTCTTTGGTTTTCCCTGTGTTATTTATCGTTATTGTAGTTTTTGATACTGGAAATGGGGGGTTATCTGCCGGCGGTTTAAGCACTCTTCTTGCTGGAACTGAGCAGAAGTATATTATCCTTGCCATGCTTGGATTTACCGTTTTTGCTCTCGGTATTAATCCCGCTTCAATATCGTCAGTATCCCGGGATGGGAAAAGCTGGTTTAATCATTTATACCTGCCTATTCAACCAAGTACAGTGATCTACAGCAAAATAATTGCGGCTTTTACGATTAATTTACTTACATTAATCGTTCTAAGTGTGATTGGAATCATATTTATCGATCTTCCCTTAAGCATTGTATTAGTATGGTTTGCATTATCCTTAACAACAAATTGGGTAACAAGTGTCATCGGCACCTCGCTGGATTTATACATGCCCAATCTTAATTGGACAGACGAGCGCGAAATATTTAAAGGCAGAATGATTGGGATTCTGGCGCTGATCGTAGAAGTTGTAGTATTTGGAATTATCCTTCTTATTCTCTGGAATGTTTCTTTTATTACGGGACTTTGGGGAACTTCTGCTTCCCTTCTCGTCATCCTCACCGGGCTTACTTTGACTAGTCACATCATCCTAAAAAAAATGATCTATACACGCTACACCGCCATTGCTTCATAAACGTAAAAGTCAGCCGAAATTAAACCGCTGACTTATTTTATTTGGATGTTCTTATATTTCTCAATCCAATCATATGGAGAATCAGTTACCTGATAAGAGAATACCCCTCTTATCGTATGGAGGTAAAAGAATCCAATTCTTCCGGATAAAGGACGGTATGATGCATCATGCACGTCTTTGAGATGGAACTCTTCAAAAGGAGTGACCACGCGATCATGATAAAGGTCAACGGAAGCTGACTCTTCTACATAATTCTGCTGATTATTTTTGATCTTACGGTTCACCCATATGATGGGTTGTGAACAAATCAAATGATCCCCCCTCACTTTTTATTCAAGGTTAGCTATTTCCATGTATCCTCTAAAACTCTTAACCAGTTACTAAAGGCAATCTGCTCCACCTCTTTTTCGGAAAATCCGTTTTTAAGAAGAGTATCCATCAACTTAGGAACGTAGGAAACATCCATTAATTCATTAGGCAGCGTGGTTCCATCAAAATCAGAACCTAAAGATACATGCTCTGCTCCAATTAGATCAGCAATATAACGAATATGGCTTACTACCTCTTGTATAGCTGTGTCACGATTCATCTTTCCGTCAGAGCGAGTCATATTTACGCTGTACGTCACGCCGACAACACCATTAGACTTTGCAATCGCCTGAAGCTGCTCGTCTGTTAAGTTTCTTGAAATTGGACATAAAGTATATGCATTTGAATGGGTGGCCGTCACTGGAGCAGTGGACAACTCTATTACATCCCAGAACCCCTTTTCGTTTAAGTGAGAAGTATCCAGCATAATACCAAGCTCATTACATTTCCGGACAAGGGCTCTGCCTTCTTGCGATAACCCCGGACCAATATCTCCAGTCGAAGGATAACGGTATGGAACTCCCTGCGCAAAAGCATTCGGCCGGCTCCACACTAACCCGAGCGAACGCAGGCCCATTCGATAATAATTTTCTAAGTTGCTTAAATCAGGCTTAATTGCTTCGGCTCCTTCAAAGTGTAGAATAGCAGCCATTTTATTATGTTGAATAGCTTTACGCAGCTCAAATATGTTTTTTACGATACGGAACTTATGATTTGAGGAGGCTTCTATCTGATACAGCAGATCCGTCATCTCGTCTGTAACCTTTCTGCACGCCTCTGTGTCTACAGTTTCAGGCAATGGAACATCATACCCGTCCGTCGTTAAGTAGTCTTCTGGATTAGGCAGAGAAAGCCCGGAGTGAGGGGGTGGAAAAACGGCAAAAAAACCGCCGAGCATCCCGGCCTGCACGGCTCTTTGAAAATCAATATGTCCTTTACTAACCCTTTGAAAAAAAATGTCCGAGTCCGAATTATAATTCATATAAATGTTCAGCAGCGTGTCATTGTGTCCATCAAAAAAAGATTGAGTCAAGCTGAAATCCTCCCTGCGGTGTTATTGAGTGCCTGCTTCTTCTTACCGAATAAAGAGCTCATTTATGATTTGTCAATTAGATCGTACAGCTTATATACCTTACCGTTCTCAATCGTTTTTTCTTTAGAGATTACATTTAATAAGACTTCAGCTACAGTATCCGGCGAGCGGAGCTGCCCCTCTTCCTTCAGCTTTTTAAATTTATTAACATCAGCAAAAGCTGATTCTTCAGAAGCCCTAATTTCGCCCTGCATATCGGTATCCACTACTCCCGGACTAAACGCAATGACAAAATGCTCTTTCCCCGCTTTTTCTTGTTCCATGGCACATGTTGCAGTGAATTGATTAATTGCCGCCTTACCACTGCTGTAAACACTCCATCCATGAATTGTTTTTTCGGCAGCTCCAGAAGTTACATTAATAATCCCTGCTTTTACTTTTTGTTCATCAGCTTCTTTTAATAGACGATTCATAAACAATATTGGCGCTGCTACATTTATTTGTAAATGCTTGTTCACTAATGAGCTTTCCAGCCGCCCTACAGTCTCAATTGGATCGATAACCCCGGCATTATTCACAAGATAAACCATTTCAACATTATTTTGAAAAGCTAAGTACATCACCTTATCAATTCCCTGAGTCAAATCGTCTGAATCATTCAAATCGCAACGGATATGTGAGTAAGTTACTTTATTATTATCAGCCTTGTTCTTAAGATTATCATTGTAGGTACGCGACAGACCGATTACGTGTATATCTTTTTCCATAAATTTAGAGGCTACAGCTTCACCAAGTCCCCTTGAATCACCCGTTACAATGGCATACTTCATTCTTAAATTCCTCCTTCATCATCTATTCTTTCCCCTGACATTTCCAGATCAAACTACTCGTTTGTATATACCTTTACAATACACATCTTTAACGTATATGATTGTGAAAGATTACCCAGGTACTTTGAACAAAGGAGCCCGCCATGAAATACTTATACTTATTTATTATATACTTAGGAGGACTAGTTGTTTCAAGTCTTGGCCTTGCCTTAATTATCCGCTCCGGACTAGGTGTAGGCCCAGGCGACAGCATAGCAGTAGGTGTTTCTATGCATACCCCTATTACAGTAGGAACAGTCATGATGATCGCCTTTATCATTCTGCTGCTGGTTAATGCGAAGCTGGAAAAGAAACGTCCTCAATTAGAATCGCTGCTGCCAATTATTGTTCGAGGCACAAGCCTGGACTACTTTTTATATGGATGGCTTGGCAATGCGGAATATGAAGCCTGGTATTCTCAATGGGGGATTTTCGCTCTGGGTCTTTTAGCCACTGCAGTTGGGATTGCTGTTTATTTGCGTACTCCTTTTCCAAGAATACCTCTTGATCACTTCATGATGATTTTAGATCAGAAAACAAAGCAGTCAAAAAGCACTTCCCGCATATTTATCGAATCAGGCATGGCTCTTATCGGGTTCTTATTAGGAGCACCGGTAGGAATCGGAACTTTAATAGTTGCCCTCGGTCTCGGGCCAGTTATTCAATGGTCCTACCAGCTTTCCAGACCCGTTGCTGCTATGTGGACAGATTCCGCAAGAAAAAAACGTGAACCCGTATAACGGATTCACGTTTTCTTTATGCTTCCTGCTCTTTTGACGGTTTCGCCTTATAGACGGGGACACCGATTTTATCTCTCTTAATAAGAAATTGAAGACCGAGCAGAACAACAAATACTGACAACCCAATTACATCACTCATCGTACTAGGATAAATGAGGGACAACCCGCCTGCTATAGCAGGTATCCTCTCATACCAGTCCATTTTTCTGTACCAGTACCCAACCATACCGGCGCCAATTGCAATCATTCCTGATACTGCAGTGAATAGGATCCAAGCAAGCTCAAATGCGTTATCCACTCCAATCATAAGGAGCTGGTTTTCCAGCACAAACATATAGGGAATAATAAACGCTGCTATCGCCAGCTTAGCCGCCACAAACCCGGTTCGTATCGGCTCTGATGAAGCTACCCCTGAAGCTGCGAATGCCGCTAAGGCAACAGGAGGAGTAATATCGGCAATGATTCCGAAATAAAACACAAATAAGTGAGCAGCTAAATCGGTTACACCCAGTAAAATTATGGCCGGCGCTGCAATGGTAGAAGTGATGACATAGTTTGCAGTCGTCGGTGATCCCATTCCAAGAATTATAGCAGCCACCATTGTAAAGAACAGTGTCAGCAGAATTTGTTCATTGGCTAAGTCTACCAAACTATTAGCTAATTTAAGCCCTAGTCCTGTTTTTGTTACTACACCAACAATTATACCCGCAGCTGCAGTTGCAGCAACAACCCCAAGTGCGGTACGAGCGCCATCCACAAGAGCTTCGATGGATTCAGCCAGGTTCCCATCAAATAAATAGCTGACGAGGACTGTAACCATCCCTCCTACTACAAATGCTTGAACTAAATCAAATCCGCCCGCTGTCATTCCATATACAGCGTATCCGGCAAAACCTGCGATAAAAGCAATAACATAAAGCTTGCGGAATTTCTCTTTGCGCAGTAATCCAACGACAATAGTTGTTAGGATTCCGTATAATGCCGCACGCATTACACTCATCCCGCTGCTTAAGAAAATAACAATAGCTACGATCGGAAGCAGCAAATAAAGCTGCTTTAAAACCGCTTTTTTATTAGGGATTTCTTCCTTGGACATCCCGCTTAAACCAGTCCTCTTGGCTTCAAAGTGGGTCATAATCCAAATGCCTGTAAAATATAATATGGCAGGAATTAATGCTGCCTTAGCAATAGCCCAGTAATCGACTCCGATAAATTCTACCATTAAGAAGGCAGCCGCTCCCATAATCGGAGGCATCAGCTGGCCGCCTGTTGATGCTGCAGCTTCTACGCCGCCTGCGAACTCACGCCGGTAGCCCAGCTTTTTCATCATAGGAATCGTAAATGCACCGGATGTTACTACGTTAGCTACTGAACTTCCGCTGATCGTCCCCTGAAGCGCACTTGAAAAGATGGCAACCTTAGCCGGCCCCCCTGTCAGTCGGCCTGCGAGTGCAACGGCCAGATCGTTAAAATATTGCCCTACGCCGGTTTTAACAAGAAAAGCTCCAAATAGTAAAAATAAGAAAATAAAAGTAGCTGACACTGCAATTGGTGTCCCTAATATCCCTTCAGTTGTAAAGTACATGGATTGAACTAAGTTGTCCACGTCCACTCCTCTATGAATTAGGAAGCCCGGCATCTGCCTCCCCCAGTAAGCATAGACAAGAAATAAAACAGCAATTATTGTAATAGGAATGCCCACCGCTCTACGGGTAGCTTCAAGAACTAATAATACAGCAGCTACGCCAACATAGAAATCAATCGTAGTTAAAGATCCTGCCTGCGTAACGATTCTTTCATAAAAGAACAGCCAGTATGTGCCGACTACCGCGCTGGCTGCTATGAAAATCCAGTCATACCAGGCAACTTTGCCTAATCTTCTATTCGTTTTTGTTGCCGGGTATAATAAGAAAATTAATACAAGTCCAAAACCAACGTGAACGGATCTAAGGATTTGGGCAGGCATCGGGTGAATCGTAGACGAATATAATTGGAATAAAGAAAAAGCCAGCAGCCCGATAAATGCGAGTCTTCCTAACCAACCGGTTAACTCTCTTCCTCCGGCATCCGGGTCATACTTTTCCATAATTTCTTGTTGTTTTTCGGTCGATATCGTTTTGTTTTCCTCACTCATCGAGCGTCTCTCCTCTCATCAATTCCCAGTTCGATACGTGTTGAGGAACGATTCGAATAAACGAACCGGCTCCCAGTATGTCTTTTAAGAGATAAGATTTTTCTTTATATATGATGGTGTGATCAGCCCGAACTTGACCGATCGATAGGTTAATAGACTCATGAAACCCGTTTAAGTCAGAAATATAATACTTTCCATCTTTTACTTCAAACGTTTCTCCTTCCTCAGCATTCGACGGCATACCAATAGCTGTATCCTCGTAAATCATTTGGACAGGGTAGAGCCTTCCTTCTCTAACTTCGTATTCCTCCACCACATCAGATAAATGTACGGAGTGTGTAAATTTAAGTTTGAAATGCTCAGTTTCTGTTATGGGCATATAGGCATTTGACCCCTGCCGATCTATAGGCTCAAACGTGATTACTGATCGGTAAGGATAAAATGCCCATACAACCGCCAGCACAACTGCTGCCAAACTAATGCCTATTATGATAAGGTAGAATTTTTGATGCTTCATTATGAATCCCCTGCACTGTAACGTTTAGTAAATCAAGCAATTATTTCCTATAACTCTAATACATGAGAAGGGACTGCGCCCAGGTTTTATCACATTTTCAGCAACTTAACCTGAGACAGCCCCGCAAGACTTTTATTTATTCTTCTGCTTCGATTCCTTCTTCATCAAAATACTTTTGCGCACCAGGGTGAAGGTCTACTCCTACACCATTTAATGCGCTTTCTGCATCAATCTCTTCACCTTTATCATGAGAAATCGCATCCGTGTTTTCAAAGATGGCTTTTGTAATATCGTAAACGACATCTTCACTTAAATCGCTGTGGGCAACAAGCATAGCCTGCACTGCTACAGTTGGAACAGCTTCTTCTAAGCCGTAAGTTCCTTCGGGTACTTCATCTTCAGAGTAGTAGCTGAACTCGTCCATTAGTTCCTGAGCTTTATCCTCTGAAACACTGACGATGTTTACGTCTACAGAAGCTGCCAGACTTTCAACGGCTCCTGTTGGTGTACCAGAAGTAATGAATGCTGCATCAATTGTTCCGTCTTGAATACCCGTAGTGGAATCACCGAAATCAAGGTCACGGGCTTCAATGTCTTCTTCAATGTCCAACCCATGAATATCCAGGATGTTATCAGCATTTGCATAAGTACCGGAACCAGGCGCACCTACGGAAACCGTTTGTCCTTCTAGATCTTCAACAGACTCAATTCCACTGTCCTGAGTGGTTACAATTTGAATCGTTTCAGGGTACAGGGTGCCGATCGCACCGAAATCTTCGTTCGCTTCATCAAACATAACTTCACCTTCAGCAGCGTATGAAGCAATATCTGTTTGCGTAAATGCGATCTCACCATCACCTTCGCTCATTGAGTTCATGTTCTCTACTGAAGCCCCTGTTGATGTTGCATTCGCTTCTTCTACTCCATCCACGTTATCATTAATAACCTGTGCAAAAGTACCTCCCAGCGGATAATAAGTACCTTCTGTACCACCAGTCAGGATTTGGATGAATTCCTCATCCGCTCCGCCTTCTTCACCATCTCCGCCTTCGTCGCCGCCATCAGATGTGCCGCCGCCACAGGCAAAGAGTACAAGGGAAAGCGCTAACAACATAGTGATAGTTAACAAGCTTTTCTTACTAAACATGATCATTCCTCCCCTAATTTTTTTATGACAACATTTAATCTTCAAACCGTTTCGTCGTTATGTACAATTTGAAAATCAAATGATGGTCCACTAATGTGATGAAAGTTCACACACAGGAGACAACATTATTTTACACGAAAATTACAAAATTTAAAACAGCTTATCAAAAGATTACAACGTTAATACGTTCGCTATAAAGTAATCTTAATTTTCTAACAGGTGGTTGTCAAGAAATAACAAAGGGTGCACAGACCAGTACACCCTTTGCTAAACCTTATTTTTTCAATTCTAAATTTGTAATTCCACGTTCTTCAAGTTCGTCTCCTAATTCCTCTTCTATTTGTAAGCGTCTTTCGATCATGTCATCTGACAGAGGAGCACTGAGATCTCCATATTCCTCTTTCAATTGCTTTTCTGAAAGCTTCTCTATGAGCATATCCCAGAAGCTGAACTCTTCATACTCGTCGACATACTTTTCAAATAGTTCTCTTTCATAATCAGTTTGCAGATCATGCACTTCAAAAGCATCCTGATAGTTAATTTTTTCCTGGAGTCCTGCATCTTTATACTTCGACAGTATCTTTTCTCGGATCTCTTCAAAATCTTCATCGAGCTCCAATTTTGTTGAGTTAACCATCCAGGTTCCCAGAAAAACAGCTTCTACCAATGTTTTATATTGCTTCTCATCTAACTCAAGGTTAATCTTTTTCATGATAACCCTCCTGCTGTTAATATAAGCAGGGTTATTATATCACACCTAGACTTCCTTAGCGAAAATCGAGGCGGACTCTATAATGCCGGCGTCCTGTTCATATTTCTCCTGCATCTTTCTGGTTATCTCTCCAACCATGCCCTCACGAACCGGTTTTCCGTCAACCTTAATGATCGGTGTAACTTCAGCCGTGCTGCTCGACAGAAAGAGTTCATCCGCATATTGAATATCCTCCACACGGAAAGCTTCTTCTATAAAAGGAATACTCTCTTCTTTGCAAAATTGCTCCACCCGCATACGCACACAGCCGTGTAATATATTCTTCTTGGCCGGATGAGTGTGTACTTTTCCTTCCCGTACGAGGTAGATGTTAGAAGAACTGCACTCTGTCACTTCACCGTCTTTGTGTAATATCGCTTCAAAGCAGCCTTGTTCACTGGCCGTCTGCTTTGCCATAACGTTTGGCAGCAGATTCAGACTTTTTATATAACACCAATCCCATCGGACGTCCGGCTCCGTAATAGTCGTTACGCCTTCTCGCATAATATTCATTTTTCTTGGAAGATCCTGAACGTAAGCATACAGGTTAGCCGTTGTATTTAAAGGAAAAGAGTGATCTCTTGGTGCAGATCCTCTTGTTACTTGGAGGTACACTTTCGCATCTGATTCGATGTTATTTTTATTTAAAAGCTCATCCAGATGACTGTACATTTCCTTTTCGGTGAATGGCAGCTCTATTCTTACGGCTTCTGCAGAACGATATAACCGTTCCACATGTTCATTTATTAAATAGTACTTACCATTATATACGCGGATCACTTCATAAATGCCGTCTCCAAACTGCAGGCCTCTTTCTTCAAAAGGGTAATTCAAATCATCTTTTCGGACAAAGTTTGTTTGGGTTAACACGTAATCATACACACTCATCATAATGCCTCCTGTTCGCAGTTACTGTAGTAACGACTAGTTTACCACAGTCGTTGAATTCATGAAATCTTATCAACGATAAGAACTGCCTAAATAAGGTCATCCGGCGAAGGATGACCTTATCTTTTCTACCTATAAATATTTCTTCTGCACTCTTTTGCCTCCATAACTAAAGGCTACTTCCCGATCCTCCACTTTCGTTTCTAAGTGAACAGGACGTCCCCAGAGCTGATAAATATATGGCATGGTTTTCTCCAGATATGTTAAATCAAGTTCTACATCTTCATAATGATGTTTTAAATAAAGCTCTCCGCTCTTCATAAAGTCGCCGTCTTCAACAGTTATATAAGGAAATCCACCATTCACCCTCATAGTGACGAGCTGATCTCTTATAGTTTCATGGTCTTTGTCGGTTATTTTATATTTTTGTCCTTGTTTTTGAAATAAATACATGTCTTCGTTTCTGACTAATTCTTTCGTTAAATAATTACGTATAAAGCTTTGGTCTGACTCCACTTCACGCACTTCAAACATTTTTTCTCTTCCAGATCCCGGCAGAACTCCATGTTTTATCATTTCTTCTGTAGGGTTATCATACCGCTGTTCAATATCTTCAAAAATTTTCAACCCTAAGTAATAAGGGTTTAATTGAGTTTTAGAAGGCTGCACCACACTGGCGTTTAACTTCGCAAAGTCTATGGATTCTCCACTCGTTAAATCCATTTCTCTAATGATGCGCGCGTGCCAGTAGGAAGCCCACCCTTCATTCATAATTTTAGTTTCGAGCTGAGGCCAGAAATACAGCATTTCTTCTCGCATCATCGTTAAAATATCGCACTGCCAGTCCTCGAGTTCCCTGCTGAACTGCTCTAGAAAAAGCAATAAATCCTTTTCAGGCTGTGGAGGAAACTTCTTGCTTTTCTTAAACACGGGCTCTTCAGGTGACTCACCTAATTTCCACAAATCATCGTAAGGGGTTCGTCTTCTCTTACTCACTTCCTCAGGTTCATCTTTCTGCCAGGTCAATTTAGGCCGTACCAGTGAAGGATCAATGTGTTCCTGAATGGCGAGCACTGCATCCAGAAAAGATTCTACTTCTTCTTTACCGTGTTTCTTCTCATAGCTTGCAATTCGTTCAGCTGTGGCAGCCATACTTTCAACCATATCCCGCTTCGTATTTTGAAAGCGTGCGTTATTTTTAAAGAAATCACAATGTGCTAATACATGAGCTACAATTAATTTGTTCTGAATTAAACTGTTGGAATTTAACAGAAATGCATAACAAGGGTTAGAGTTAATGACTAATTCATAAATCTTACTCAATCCTAAGTCATATTGAAGCTTCATTTTATAGTACTGTTTACCGAAGCTCCAATGAGAAAATCTTGTGGGCATACCATAAGCTCCAAATGTATAAATAATATCGTCAGGGCAGATTTCATAATGCATTGGATAGAAGTCCAAACCAAAGCCGTCTGCTATTTCAGTGATTTCGTTGATCGCCTTTTCTAATTCAACTTGATCTTGCGGTTTCAAGTTGCCCCCTCCTTTAAATTACATAGTTATCTATATGAAGAAAAACGATCTAAATGAACAAAGAGGGGGTAATTTTCACTTTTTCATTTTTTGAAACGAGAAGCAGCACCGTTAGGAAAACAAAGGCGCAGGCTCTGGCAGACAAGAAACGCATAAGCAAAACTTCTGGAGGAAGGTATCCTTCCCTTTCGCAAGGCTGATGGCTTATGCCTCTATTTAAAGAAAGTTTATTCACAGCTCGAAATTTATAATTTCCAGGAGCACAAAAAAGGTCAGGTTCTCGGTATAGAGAAGCCTGACTCTTTTATTATCCCTCTTGATCAGGGAATATGCGGTCAACCATTTCGCCAAATTCACGGAAAAAACCTTCAACAGGTTCTCCATTATCCACATCGTTAACGTAGTTATTCGTTAGGTCAACAAAGTCTGGGTTAGTGGAAATATACACGTTATCAATATCTTGATCAGTGTCTTTTACAATATCCGTAATTTGTTTTTCAACTTCATCAGAGACTTCATCTGTCTCTCCATCTTTGCCATCTACCTCAGCAGCCACATAAGCATTATCACGCGTTTTTAATACATAGGCATCTTCTACACCTTTAACATCCTTGGTGATTCGTTCAGCTGCACGCTCTGCTACTTCATAATTCGTATTATGCTGCATACCACGATCGTTCTCTTCTCTGTTTTGAGGAGCTTCCGTGTTATCCTGATCTGTTGTTCGTTCAAAACGCGTATTTTCTACTCCATCATAATTTCCAGCGTTATCTTGTCCCTCTTCTTGTTCAGCCTGACAAGCTGCTAATGAAAACACGGCTACAAGCCCAAGAGTAAATACTTTTAATTTCATTTTCATCTTCCCTCCTTCCGTGGTTACACGTAGTATGTGTAGGAAAAGAGGAAATATGCGATTAAAAAGGCAGCAGCCACCAAATATGTAGAAAGATCATGTATAACAGAAGCATCGCGTGAAAAAATAATAAAAAGACTGGAAATAATTTAAATTCATCATTCAGCTGTTTAAAACTTTTTCTTAAAAAAACGACGGCTGCAGTAAAAGCTATATAGAAAAAAATAAACCATAAATGATAATAGCTTGTTGTTTGTTCAACAGCTAACTCATATCCTGCAGCAAAAACACCCCATGGTACTATGTATGCAGCTGCTGCAACAGCGACCCACATGGCTTCACTTCTATGATAAACAATTGTAACCCCTGCAACAATTAAAGCAAGAACCGCAAGAATCTCAGTCATGATAACCAGTGCATCCTGGCCGCCGGTAATCAATGATAATAAAATGAAAAAAATAAAAGCTGTCACACTGCCAAAGTTAATCCAAAGCCACTGCCTTTCTGTCATTGAACCAATTGCTCCTTCCATTGTTCCTATCGAATCCCTTCCCGACAAAATTTGATTTTTATCCATCATTTCTATGTGTCGATTTTTCCATTACTGTGAAGAACTCTCTGATTTGTAGTTACCCTTCGAGGAGATAATAAAAACACTCCTTTCCTAGAAGGATGTGACTTCATGTATCCAGATGACTACGAGAAAGCTCTACACTATATGATCTGGGGCCAGTGGGACGATTTACTCGTCCTTATGGTAAGAACTCGCGATAACATTCTAGCTAAGAAAATTGAGTGTTTTCTTCACGCTTTTCACTACCCAAACCATGAAGCTTCGTTATATGTATCACACGAAAATTTATTACACTATATTGACCATGCCCATGCTACGACAATGCAGGCAGAGTATTATGTGTAAAATGTGCCACCCTTTCTACAAGGGTGGCCTTATTATGTGCGTTCCGGTTTAACTTCTGTATTCACTTTGAAATTTAGATCGAACAAATCTTTCCGCCGGTCGTGCAACTGTCGGACAGTTCCCGACTTCCTTTGCCTTCTTAAAATTTCCAGGTCAACATCACCGACTACAACACTTTCAACATTAGGGTTACATTCTCCCACGATTCCGTCCCGTGCAAATTCAAAATCAGACGGGGTATAGATACCTGATTGAGCATATTGGATATCCATATTTTCCACTTCCGTCATATTTCCTACTGTACCAGCCAGCACGGTGTAGACTTGATTTTCCACAGCTCTTGCCTGAGCACAATAACGAACCCTCAAATACCCCTGACGATCGTCGGTGCAGAACGGCACAAAAATAATATTAGCCCCCTGCTCCACAGCATATCTAGCCAGCTCAGGGAATTGAATATCGTAACAAATTTGAATGGCAATTTTCCCGCAGTCTGTATCAAAAACTTTTACGGCATCACCAGGCTGGATCCCCCACCACGTACGCTCATTAGGAGTAATATGAATCTTATATTGCTTCTCAATTGTACCATCACGCCTGAACAAATAAGAGATGTTGTAAATTTGTTCATTTTCCTCTACAAAATGGGATCCGCCAACAATATTGACATTATATTTGACCGATAAGTGTGTAAACATTTCAATATATTCCTCCGTATACTCGGACAATCTTCTGACCGCATTAGAAGGAACTTTCTCTTCCAGGAAGGACATAAGCTGAGTGGTAAAGATTTCAGGAAATACTGCAAAATCCGCTCCATAATCAGCAGCCACATCTACATAATACTCGCATTGACGACTGAACTCTTCAAAGCTGTCGATGTTTTTCATCATATATTGAATAACCATAATCCTCACGGGATGACTTGTTTTAAAATGACGCTTTGTACGGGCCTGGTAATCAATATTATTCCATTCCATTAATGTAGCGTATTTTGAAGATAAATCATCGTCTGGTAAATAATTAGGGTTGATCCGCATTACAGCAAAGCCGTTCATAATTTGAAATGTGAGAACAGGGTCATAAATATTTTGATTACGAACCTCTTCTACATATTCTCTTGGTGATAAATCATCCTCATGTTTATGGTAATTCGGAATTCTCCCGCCAATGATAATACTTTTTAAGTTATACTCCCGGGCTAACTCCTTCCTCGCTTCATACAGCCTTCTTCCAATCTTCATGCCGCGGAAATCAGGATGTACCATCACTTCAATTCCATATAAATTATAACCATCGGGATCATGATTGGTGATATAGCCTTCGTCCGTAATGTCATCCCACGTATGCTTGTCATCATACTCATCGAAATTAACAATCAAGCTTGAACAGCTCCCGATAATGGCCCCGTCATATTCCACAACAAATTGTCCTTCAGCAAATTGACGTAAGTGGCTTACTAAGTGTTCTCTCTTCCATGGATCCATATTTGGAAAGCATATCTTCTGTAATTGAAGCAGTTGATCAATATCAGAAGCTGTCGTGTTTCTGACAATCATTTTTTTCTCAAATTGGGATAAATCCAGCTTAGACATTTTTTCAAAATTCCTTTCTACTTAAAGGTTATATTCATTTTAACGGAATGTTTGTACATACCATTTAATTGCTTCGTTCCATTTACTATTGAACAATTTTTCTCTCCAGTAGAGGTCAGCTGTCTGAACTATGGCATTATTCCGAGCTGGATAAGGGTGTACAATACTGGAAATCGCTTGAAACTTTTTATTAAGGGCTTTAAGCGTCCCTACCTCCTGCATCCATTCTCCAGCTGCCGGTCCAAACGCATGGGCCCCGACAATTTTACCTCTTCCTGTCGTCAAAACTTTAATGAGACCCGTTTTATTTCTTTCTGCCATAAAACGATCAGAAGTCTCAAGCTTTGTTTTAAAAGTCAGTAATTGATCTCCATACTTCTCCCGAGCTTCTTGCTCAGTCAAACCAAGATGGTATAATTCTGGTGTGGTATACACCACCCAGGGGACATTCTCATAAGATGCCTTTCTCGTAAGACCAAGCACAGCATTCGACACTGCAATTTTCCCCTCCATCCCCGCGGCGTGAGTAAAAGGCATACTACCATTGCAATCCCCTATGGCATAAATATTCTTCTGGCTTGTGCGAAGATGAGAATCGACTTTGACAACACCATTTTCCGTTGCTATTTCTGCATTCTCAAGCTCCAGGTTATCTATGTTTGCTTTTCTTCCTGCTGCAACCAGCAGATGTGAGGCTTGAACAGTTGCAGGACTGCCCTTTTTATTAAAATAAACCGTCACTCCTTCATCGGCTGACTCTACATGGTCGACTTGAGTCCCGGTAATGATTATTATTTTTTTTGCCAGTTCTTTCTGCACCAGATCTGCAATTTCTTCATCTTCTTTAGCCAGAATCGTTTCCGAGCTTTCTAAAAGGGTAGTTTTCACACCTAAGTGGGCTAAAGCCTGAGCTAGTTCCACTCCCACTGCACCGCCGCCGATAACAATAATAGAATATGGTCTCTCCTTAAGTGAAAAAATCGTCTCATTGGTTAAATAATCTACCTGTTCGATACCCTGTATAGACGGAATAGAAGGAGAAGATCCTGAAGCAATGACAATACGCTTCGCTGTAATCAAATCATTTCCTACTTGAAGAGTATGATTGTTCAGGAACTTAGCAGATCCCTCGTATACAGCTACCCCCATATCAATAAAACGCTGTTTAGAATCGTGTGAATGCACCTCTTCCACTGCTTCCTTTACCCGACTCATTGCTTTAGTAAATAACGAATTATACTGGTCCTCTGAGAGGTTCATGTGTACGGACCAATCAACCGCCTCAGAAGCAGCTGTTATTAAAGCTTTGGACGGCACACATCCGAAATGGAGACAATCACCACCAAGCTTAATCTCACGTTCGATCAACGCAGTAGAAGCACCAAAGGAAGCCGCTCCGGCAGCAGCTGTCAGCCCTCCGGCTCCCCCTCCTATAACTGCTAATTGATAATCATACCTCATAGACTACTCTCACCTTTATGCTTCTGCTTATATCTCACAGAAAAATTCTCCATTCGCTTACGATTAACATTAAAATCAGAGCTTCCCACTCTTGAAGCTGATCTAAAATGTAATAATTCATTTTCGTTATCAAGATAAAACTCTACATCATCTTTAAACTTAAGCCATTTGGAAGAAAATACTACATGCAAATAATCAAGCGCCTCGTCTTTAATTTCATTCCGACCCATTTCTTGAACAATTTCTTTTATTAGATTTTTCGTGGTGTTAGTAGATGAAATAAACGGAAGCGCCTCCATTCGTTTATTTAATTGTTCAGACTGTGTAGATACGCAGTTAGGTGACTTTGGACATGGTTCTAAACAACTAAATTTCACTCCTGAGTAAGACTGAGACATCCTTCTTCCTCCTCATCAATGTGTGCTCCGTTTCTATTTATTATGTATTCACTATTTCACCTATAAAAAAACACTTCCACGCGGCTGGAAATGTCGATTGTTTTCGTATGTACTATTCTTTTTAGTTAGGATTCCCCTTATGATCAGGTTTTCCCTTATGGTCATTTTTATTGGAATTTTTATTCTTTTGAGAAGGGTGGTCTTTGTCTTTTTCCTTATTACCGCGGTCTTCGCTTCTAGCAGCATCTTTTTCCCTGGATTTATCACTATTATTCTCAGATGGTTTTTCAGTGTCGTTTTTTGACTTCTTCTTTTCGAAATTCTGCTGGCCAGCAGAATTTCCTCCTTTTGCATCTCCATTTTTCCCTTTTTCATTAGACGGGTGATCTGGCTCTTTCTCCCTGTGTGGAGTAGAATTTTCTACTTCTTTTTCCCCTTTATCCTGATTAGGAACTGGATGAATTTCCTGCTGGTCAGGCTTACTCCTATTGAATTTTTGATGAGGCAGCATCAATTCTTCTTCAACAGGTTCCTCATTTGAGCTTCCAGGTTCCTTATCATTATCCGATGATTTATTTTCTTCATAAAAAGATTGTATAATTGCCAGGTCATCATCTTCAATAGATTCGCCTTCCTGCTCTTCTGATTCCTCTGCATCCTCACCTATGGACTCAGCCATCAGCTCATTCACGGAAGTTTCTTCGTCCTCAGCCTGCTTTCTCACTTTGTTGGGAACGTTATAGGAGGCTAACATAAGACCTTCCATTTCATCATGCAGATAATTCTCAATTTCACTAGAAAAATCAGAGTCTTTATCCTTTAAATAGCTGACTCCAATTAATACTTCCTGATCCCTGTTCATATACCCTTGCTGTTGACTTAGAGAAATCATTTGCAGGGCTACTTCAGAAGCGGGCTGCTTCTTCCAATCTGTCATCCGGGTAATCATCTCTTCTGCTTCATCATTTAAAGGATTTAACTTTAACACCTTCATTTTTCCATTAACTTCCATCTCGACACTAGGATTAATATCAACGTTTACAAAGGCATAAGCTTTGTTATCCTCATGCCAGAAATATGCCGGAAATAGAGTTAATAATATGGCCATGGCTACAGCAGCAAGCTTCATCCGATGCACGAGGAAGAGGTCTTTCATACTTGAGTCTTTAAAGGACTGAAAATGAACTTCCATTCCAACGTTAGCTCGTTTTAAGCGTTTGGCTTTATGAAAGGTTCCATCATCAACCATAACGATGGTGAATTTTTTGTTCTGCTCCATTACAATACCTTTCCTCACATACCCACACCCTTTAGATATTCTCTTAGATATACGTAATCCCCAGCTAGAATAATAACCATGGCAATGATGAATTTACGATTCCGCTCTAAAGTTTTTTTGCTGACCTCTACTTTGCAAACTAAATCCTTCATTGGCAGTCTGCCTTTAAGAAGGACCTGTTCACGCAGCAGTTCATCATTATAAACAATACGAGCAACCTGAATTGCGGATTCTCTTGCATCTATGTGCTTTGGGGAAGATTCTGTTAGTTCTTCGAAGGTCAGTCCATACTTTTGCAGCTGGGTTTGAAATTCGACGATTTCTTCCCTCCGGTACCAGGCTTCAGTTTCCAGTGCGAAACGGTCTTTCGCTGCTTTTATTTCAGAAGGATTCTCCATCTGTTCATCATCAACGTATTCTTCGTCCAGTGACATCATTTTAGGACGTTTCTGTTCATTGCGAATATAATCGATTACTTTACGCTTAATCACAAGCTTCGCAAATGACAGAAACGAGCTTCCTTTATCATAGGAATACGCATGAATCGCTTCATTAAAAGCCAGTAAGCCAACACTGAATTCGTCATCCTTAGCTGGGTCTATATATCTTTTACATACTTCAGAAACACTTTTGGCGATAAAAGGTTGATACTGTTGCAGAATTTCATTTTTGGCATCGTCGTCTCCCTCTTTTGCTGCTGCTACACGTTCATCAAGGGAGGTGTCTTTCTTTCTTAACAGGCGCATGATCAACCTTCACCACCTCCAGCCACTCATACGATTTCGTATGAGCACTCTTTTATTTGGGCGTTTCTTTAAAAATAATTTCAATTAGATTACATTTTTGTATCAACCATTAAAACTGAAGTAATTTTTACTAATCTTATAAATAGGTATGTTTTTGGTATTTAATCGAGCAAGACAATTTTACTTAATATTCGACGAAAATTCCACCACACTCGATTTACAGTTTGTTAAATAATCATTTCAAAAAACAGGGCAAATGTCACACTAATTTTCATTAAGAATATATGCCCCGAACTAACGACTTCTAACTAGTACTTTATACCCCATTCGAACAAAGTTCCATACCTCTGCGTTTAAATTTTCTCATATAGGTTATACCCTCATTAGCGGTATATTGGGAGGTGAGAGTATGAAAGCTCTGTTGTTAAACTGCAGCTTGGAAAAAGGGCATAAAGAAACAGACACCGAACAATTACTTGATCGATCTGCATTAAATTTTCAAAAAGAAAAAGTAGATGTAGAGCGAATACACCTGCGTGATTTTCACATTGCATTTGGGGTCACGAGTAACTTAAATGGAAATGATGAATGGCCATTCGTATTTAATAAAATTTGTGAAGCGGATATTGTTTTATTAGCCACTCCCGTTACATTAGGTGAAAAAAGCAGTGTCGCAACACTAATTATTGAACGCCTTGAAGGTTATCACAATATGAAGAACAAAAAAGGACAGCACCTGTTTTACAATAAGGTGGGAGGCATAATCGCTGTTGATGGAGGTGACGGCGGCGCCAGGGTGGCCGTTCAGTCCATTATGTACAGCTTCTCGATGCTCGGGTTCAGCATCCCCCCTCATGCCGGCACGATTTGCGGTGAATCGCTTCTTAATGAATCAGGCGTCCTGTCAGCTGAAGACAATATATTTCAAATGACCTCTAATTTAATTAACTTCGCTGAAATCTTAACCTTTCATCCTATCCCTGTAGTAAAAGAATAAATTGATCCCCCGCCTTTGTCTTTAAGGCAGGGGATTTTCACTTTCTTCGTAATAGTAGTCAATAGGGACAGCCAGACCCACTCTGCCAAAGTCATCATTTCTGGAAGTGGCAAAAACAACAGCTGTTACTTCCCCATCTGCATTAATCACCGGACTCCCGGAATTTCCTCTGTATATAGGGGCGTCCAGCATGAGTACAGGACGGTTCCAATCATCGATTTCAGTATAATCAATAATGTTTCCTTTATTAGCCACCCCGGAAAAGCTTAACGGGTTACCAATAAAAGAAAAGCTTTCATTCGTACTAAATTTCGTTTCAGAAGCCAGCGGCAGGTGAGGAAAGTCTTTGCCTTCTGCTTTTAATACCGCCAAATCTACGCCGGGCATTTCTTCAACAACCTCAGCTTCATGAAGCCCTGTTTCTGGAAAGCTGACGGAGACTCTAGTTTCCTCTTCCACAACATGATGATTAGTCAAAATGAACCCTTCGTCACTAATGGAAAAACCAGTCCCCCTGCTCTCTCCTGCTTTTATCGTAACTACCGAACGCTTATAGTCCGAAATTTCATCATTAGTTGAGAGCTTAGCTGAGGTGACTAAAAAATCAAAAGCAGGAATCGACAGCGTATTAGGCAGAATGGCCGCAGCCATCATAAATGCAATCAGGTAAAAAATCCATTTAGGAAAAGGTCTGGTTTTTTCATTCTTTTCTTTTGCTGCTCTTTCAAGTGCTTTTTTCTTCTCTTCCTGCACGAGAATATACATCTCTTCCTCGTCAATTTCTTCATATAGATCTTTATCAATTATATCTTTTTCTTTTTTGTCACGATCAGTCATTATTCCACCTCGTGAACTAGTGTAGGCATTATCTTAAACAGCCGGCTGCTTTAAAGTACCTTGCTGCATCTTATACATTTGGTGATACTTACCGCCTTCTTCAATAAGAGTTTCATGACTGCCTCTTTCTATGATTGTACCACGTTCCAGCACAAATATTTGATCCGCTTGCTTAATTGTTGATAGGCGGTGGGCAATGACTAATGTAGTTCTTCCTTGCTTAAGCACTTCCAACGCTTGTTGAATCAGCTGCTCTGTTTCTGTATCAATATTAGCCGTTGCCTCATCGAGTATTAATATAGCCGGATCGAAAGCAAGTGCTCTTGCAAAAGAAATTAGCTGCCGTTCTCCCATTGACAGAGAGTCGCCGTTTTCACGCAGTGGAGTATCGTATGTTAAAGGCAGTTTATTTATAAAACGATCTGCTCCTACTGCTGTTAGGGACTGGATAGCCATTTCCCGGGAAATGTTTTTATCATTCATTGTCACATTTGAGAGAATCGTGCCAGAGAAAATAAACGGGTCCTGCAATACGATCCCCATATGGCTGCGAATTTGCTGTCTTGACCATTCTGTAATTGAATGATTATCGACAGAAATCGTGCCTTTTTGATGATCATAAAAACGGAATAGAATATTCATTATAGAACTTTTACCCGAACCAGTATGACCAACAAATGCAGCTGTTTCTCCTGGTCTTATGTCAAAAGTCAGGTCATGTAATACGTAATCCTTATCGTTATAGGCGAACGAAACCTGATCAAATTCGATATGACCTTCATAGCGTTTCATTGGGAGGGCGCAAACGTCCTCCCCCGGTTCATTCATTAATTCAAATACTCTTCCTGCTGCGACCCTCGCTTGTTCCAATTGAGGAAGCTGGTTAACGAGATCCGTTACAGGCTGAAATAAACGGTTTAAATAATCGACAAAAGCATACAGCACACCTGCTGTTACAATCCCTTCCGCTCCAATAGTTCCAGATCCGAAATACCAAAGAAAGGCAACAAAGGCCAGGTTTCTTATGACATTTACTAAATTAAATGAAGTAAACGCGCTTAACTTCACTAACTTTCGTGCAAAAGTAAAGTGCCTCTGATTCAGTCGCTCAAAATCTCCGGATACTTGCTTTTCCTGACGGAAGGCTTGAATAATTGACATCCCTTGTATCGCTTCATTAATGTTTCCGTTCATGTCGCTCACTGTTGACCGGACGACTGTATTAAATTTGCCGCCATAATATTTATAGACCCTCATCCATATTAGAATAATGGGAATAACCAGCAAGCAGAGAAGCGCTAATTTAGCATCCAGCAAGAATAAAGCCAAAAGAATGCCTGTCATATAAATTATACTGGATACAAAGGTAGCTAGTACTTTTACATACAGCTCACGAATCGCTTCTGTATCATTTGTAACCCGGGCTACAATCTTTCCTGCCGGCTGATTAACAAAATAACCCATAGGAAGTCTTTGAATATGGCTGAATAAGTCATCTCTCATTTTACGTATAATTCGATTAGACGTCTTTTGCAGAATAAAGGTGTGGACAAACTGAAAACAAGCAGCCACAAGTAATAATCCAATGTATAATGCAAGCAGCCAATATATTGGAGTCTGTTCCGGTTGAAAGAATTGGTACAGCTCATTTATTGATAACTTCTCCCCTTCGACTTCTACCGTTCCCTCAGGGGTATCTATTGTTAAAGTGCCCTGCTCCTCCACACTACGAGTGCCGTATAAGGGGACCTTCTCATCAATAAAATAATAATTTCTGTCAACTTGAAGAATAACGGCTTCTGACTTAGTCTCTGCATTTTCCGTTACACGATCGTCCCGCACATATAGTTTATCATTATAAGGCACTGACCACTTACTTTCCTCTTCCACTTCATGCCAGGTCGTTTCTATTCCTACGATATGTTTATCAATTAAATGCTTGGCTATAAATGGTCCTGTCAGCTCAAGAGCGACGGCTATGATAAGACAGACGAGACCAATTATGATATTTCGTTTAAAGGTAAATGCGTATTGAAATAACTTTTTTTCAGTCGACTGCTTCTTCATTCTGCCCCCTCCTTCAGCTGCTGGTGTTCATATTGCTTCTGATACCAGCCTTTTATTTTCATTAATTCTTCATGTTTTCCTTGTTCAATAATGCGTCCTTCATCCAGAACGATAATGTGGTCCGCATGAGTTACGGCCGATAAGCGGTGGGCCGCAATAATTGTAGTTTTATTTCTTCTCTGTGCCCGCAGATGGCTGATAATAGCTGATTCCGTCTTTCCATCTACTGCAGACATTGCATCATCCAGCAGCAAAATCTCCGGATCCATAATAAATGCCCTCGCAATACTTACACGCTGCTTCTGTCCGCCGGATAATGTTACTCCACTTTCTCCTACAAGGGTATCCAGACCTTTAGGAAGTACTTTAATATCCTCTAAGAAATGGGCAAGCTCAAGCACCCTGTATATTTCTTGGTCTGAGGCGTCCATTCTGCCAAACTGAATATTTTCCCGGATGGTTTTTGAGAAAAGCACTTGATCCTGAGGAACATACCCGATCCAGGCACGGCTTCTGTCTAAGTCCACGTTATTGAGATTGACTCCATTGATCTCAATCGCCCCCTCGACCCCTGCATACTCCCTGAGAAACTGGCGGATAAAAGTTGTCTTCCCTGCTCCCGTTTTACCCACAACGCCCAATGTCTCCCCCTGGTTGATCCTAAGTGTGATTCTTTTTAAAGATGCTTCCTTTATCTGTGGGTAAGTAAAAGTTACATCTTTAAAATTAATAGTTCGAGGATTATCCACGTGTATAGGGTTGCCCGGCGGGACAACTTCAGGGGACTGGCTCAGCGTTTCATTCACGCGGTCAAGCGAAGCATTGCCCCGCTGCATTACATTTATAAGCTCGCCTACAGCAAACATAGGCCAGATCAGCATACCTAAATATACATTAAAGGAGACCATCTCCCCTAAAGTAATCACATTCTGAAAGACGAGTGAAGAGCCGTAGCCAAGGCCAATCGTATAAGCAATCCCTACTAAAATCGTGATGGTCGGTTCGAACATAGCATCAATCTTAGCCACTGCTACATTTTTTTCATAAACATCACTGGTCATCTCTTGAAAAGCCTGCTCATCATTTCTTTCCTGGACGAATGCACGAATCACCCTAACTCCTCTAACGGATTCAAGAACATTGTTATTTAGGTCTCCAAATGCCTCCTGAGCTTCCATGAAGCGGGAGTGAATAGCCTTACCATACCTGTTCATGACGATGGCCATAACAGGTAGTGGAAGCAAAGCAGCCAGGGTAAGTTTAAAACTGATTGTAAAACCCATCATTAATATAATTAAAATCATAAATATGGTAGAGTCCACCAGGGTTAATATACCAAATCCCGACGTCATCATAACTGCTTTTAGATCATTGGTGGAACGAGCCATTAAATCTCCAACTTTATTCGATTGGAAAAACCGCGGCGTCATTCTTAAGAAATGATTCATTAACCGTTCCCGCATCGTTCGTTCTAATGTTGCTGCCCCGCTGAATAATGTGTAGTCCCATAGATATGACAGCGTATAGCTGAGTATGATGATCACTCCGTAAATGAGCAGAAGCTCCACTAATCGTTCCATCGTTAATGTATTAAATTGAATTTCGTCAATCGCTATGCCAACTAATTTGGGAGGTATTAAATCGACGGCACTTACAACAATTAATGCTGTGATTGCAAATGTATACTTCTTCCAATGCTCCTTAAAAAACCAGCCCAGCTTAAATAACACACTAAACATAAAATCACCCTTTCCAACATAACGTCCATGGCTAGCCGCTTTCTTTCCATTCTTCTACCTTTTTCTTATCAGCTTTTTTGTTGTCCATCTTTCTTCCTCCTTATTTCTAATATTTATGTAAAGCGGTAAAAAACCGCTGAACAACTTCTTAAAGTACTCAAAGGCCAGTTTAGATTTCTTTACAGTTGGGGGAAGAGAAACAGTTTGAGAATAACTTTTTCTATTATTTACCAAATCCAAAACAAAAAAGCATACGTACGCGACGTATGCTTTAAAAAGGATATAACAGGTCACGGACATACGTGACCCCTTTTGAAGTTCCAGCTGTTCAAGCCTTTATTACAGGAAACGGAGAGGCCACGAAAATATTAAGTTTATGCGTAGTGCTGTCATTCTCTTATTCATACTCGTGACCTCCTTTACTTAATGATTATTAATTATATAGTTTTCGGAAAATTATTGCAACACTATTTGAATTTATTTACAAGTTAAAGTGTCCTTCACTAATAAAAATGACTAGGGCAAGAAGAGAGACAATGATAAAAATAAACAATATGGAAAGCAGCCTTGAGACGCTGGCTCGCTGGACATCCTTCCAACGAACAGGGCGTATTCCGCTTAATGAGAATATTACAACAGCTGCCAATAATATGGACATAATATTAACTGTAACAAGTAAAAATGCTCCATAAGCTAATTCCCATTCACTGCTGCCCAGCGACATTCCCAGGGCAACTGACGGAGGAAGCAAAGCAACCGATACCATTACACCGACTAAGCTGCCTTCCAGTCGATTTAAAAAAGCTAACGCACCCGCCGCTCCTGAAGCCACCCCCAGAATTATATCAATTAACGTTACTTCCGTACGGCTCAGATATTGACCGGTTTCCAGATGTAAGTCAACCAGGGCAGCGTAAAGAATAGAGATCGTAACTACTACTGTAACGCCAAGCAATGAAGTTAATACAGATTTGCCAAGGGTTTTATAGTCACCAAGTATCGAAGAGAAAGCTACCGCTATCACTGGTCCAATCATAGGCGCAATGACCATAGCCCCTATAACTACAGCTTCACTATCCTTCAAAAAACCTGTAGTTGCCACGATAGCTGACAAAAGGATTAAAAGAAAATAGTTCCATGTAACCTTACTGTTTTTATCAATTGTAATTAACAGTTCCTGTCGACTGGCTCGCTGCAGTTTTGCTTTTTGCTTTTTGCTTTTCATCTTCTTCCTGCGTCGTTATTGTATCCTTGGAAAAATAAGCTCTCACCGGGATAAGCACTGTCTCAAATCCTTCAGTTCGTCGGGAAACTCCTTCTAATTCATTTAATAAGTCCTCCACATTTCCTTTTTTTGAGAGAATCCGAAATAAAGTGCGTCCATCACTTTGTTGATCAAACCAGTACGTTTCATAGGAGAATTGATTGAGCTTTTGAGTGAACGTGTCGATATTACCAGGCGGAACATAAACTTCTATCAGCTGAAGACTCATTATGAAGCCCTCTCTCCTCAGTCTTTATTATTAGTTCATCATCAACGAAAATAATATTTGTATTTATGGTAACCATAAATGAAAATGATATGTTAAAGGAGAAGGATTATAGTGGCTCAAAGGTTAACTGCAAATGAGATCGGAACCCTGTGGACACAAAATTCGCAAGCAAGTATGTCCGTGCAGATTCTAAGATACTTTATAGAAACTGTGGAAGATGAAGAAATTAAAAGGGTTATTGAGCAGGCGTTGAATGTATCGATACAGGCTCAAGAACAGACAAATCAGCTTATGCAGGCATACAGTATTCCTGTTCCTGTCGGCTTTACAGATCAGGACGTGGATATAACAGCACCTAAACTGTTTTCCGATTCACTTATGCTGCAATTCATAGAAAATATGGGGAAGGCTGGGCTGCTGTCTTATAGCGTTTCATTAGCATCGTGCTCAAACAAGGAAGTAAGAACATTGTTTAATGAATTGTTAAATGAAACGTCTCAATTTTTCAATATTAGTTTAGACACTGCTCTTTCAAATGGCAGCTTCCTAAGTCCTCCTCAAATTGAAATCAATCAGGATATAGAGTTTGTTCAAAGTATAAAATATTTCAGCCCTTTTCATAAAAGAACTGTAAACACTATAGAAACGACACACTTATTTGAAAATATAAAAAGTAATACAGTGGGTGAATTACTGTGTACAGGATTTGCTCAGACGACGAAGTGCAATAAGGTGAAGAAATTTATGACTGAAGGAAGAGACATCTCAAAAAAACATATTCAGACGTTCACTAAAATTTTTAATGAATCTGACATTCACCCCCCGATGAGTGCGTCTTACTACGTTACACAATCAACTACTCCTGTCTTTTCCGATAAGATGCTCGTCTATTTTATTAGTGTTTTAACGAATACAGGGCAAGGCAATTATTCTATAGCCTCTTCTGCAAGCCTCCGATATGATTTAGTGCTGCTTTATCAGAAGCTCTCAGTCGAAATCGGTCTGTATGCCAAGAAAGGGCTGGATCTTATGATCTATAAAAACTGGCTGGAAGAGCCGCCTCAACTCGTAGATCGAGATAAATTAATTGACTGCAGCAAAGGATAAAGCGGAATGAAGCATTCAAGGCTGGAAGTCGTCTGCTGGAGTATTGCTTTTCCCGGTTTTGGACAGCTGCTTAACCAGCAGCTGCTAAAAGGGATTTTTTTCATTCTGCTTGAAGTTGTAATTAACCTTTACAGCAGCTTTAATATGGCTATTCTGTTCAGCTTTAGAGGGGAGATCGCTCAATCAATTGAAGCTGCGGATTATCAGTGGCTTATGTTCTATCCTTGTGTGTACATGTTTGCGGTATGGGATGCATATAAGAATGCGGATGATGAAGTACCCAGACTATCATTTCTACCCTTCTTTTGTTCGGCACTCACGGTTACGATCGGACTAATCTATTCCGCCGACAACGTGTTCGGCTTTCTCATCGGCCCCATATGGCTGCCCATCCTTTGCGTTATTCCCGGGACAGCCCTTGGCTTATTGCTTCGATCCATCCTCTTAAGAATATAAAGACGAACCCTCCTTCATAGGAAGGGTTCGTCTTTTTTTAGAGCGATATTCCGGTTCCGGTTATTTTCACCTCTACATCAACGTTCACAGGAACTTCAGGATACTGTTCCTCCCATTTTTCTTTGTCAAAATTCCGGCGCCTATTTTTCAATATATTCCCAAGTCCCAGTGGATCTGTTTGGTCCTCTTGAAACTTCGCAATCATCTTGTCTGCACTCGCCTTTAAATGATTTTTAAATTCGGTTTCTAAATCATTCACTAAGCCGGGAGTTTGGGTGCTTTCTAATTCCTGTTCTTTCATTTCATTAATAAAACCAGTTACTTTAACCTTAATATCAAATTCGGGAATGTCCTTACTATTATCTACTTCATATTTTAAGTTTGAATCTGTTATTTCCATGCCTACACTACCCATTTCAGGACTCAGTGGTAAAGCCCCCTCCTTCACCTCTTCTAACAAAAGTTTCAGAGTGAGCACATCTTCATCAGTAACTACGGAAACCATTTTCCCCCCGTCAAATAAAGCGACCCCAGAGATCTGAATATGGCTGTTCCTTTTTTTGATATAAGGAAGGAAGCCGTCCAGACCTTCTGCATAATAGGCATATAAGAAATGGTGAAGGTTTGTTTTCGGAAAGTTTCGCTGCATATTATTTTCCATAATGCCTTTCACGTACTTTGCTGTAGTTTCGTTTTGGTTGTACTTTCCTTCAATCAATTCCTGAACTTCTCCATCCACTACCCCAAGATATATATTTCTTCCGACTCTTGGATCACGGCTGAGGACATCTAAAAACTCATCAATTCCACTCTCCGCCAGTTTTTGATTATAAAGTGTAACTGCTAGTTTCCCCATGGATAATGGCTTTGAAGACTCTTTTTCGACTTGCTGACTGAAATCCTTTAATGATTCTGCGTTTACGGTCAGATTGAGTTCTTCTACTGTTCTTACTTCTTCTTCGCCATATTGAGGAATCCCCACTGTTCCTTTTAGTACATCTTTCTCTACATAATCATACCCAAGTATTTGGACAATAGCCCGATCTTCTACGCTGTATATTTGCTGACACCCTGTTAAAAAAATAACTAATAACACGCAAATCCATTTACGATTCATGTTGATTCCTCACTTTATAGAAAACCTTGGTTATTACAAACAACAGCGGAATGTAAAGAAGCACATAAAACCCAACCTGACTGGTAAAGGTATTGATTTTCTCAACAATTTCACGATCATCCAGAAACAGAGTCAATATATATAGAATTGCACAGTAAACCACTATCATAAGCTTCTGGTTGGCGTTAAATAACCGTTTAGGGATTCGGCTTGCGCCCCACATAGCTAAACAAATATTAGGAACAATCACATACACCCAGAGTGCTATACCGATATACTCAAACCGTTCAATGAAAGGAAACTCAACAATTTTCCAAAGGGAAATCGTTCCCCACGTTACATGCTCAAGCTGTTCTTCGCTATAGTAAATAAATGCTACAAGTGCGGTAGCTAAATAGATCAGCACGGTAAAAAAAACACCAAAGTGCGCCCACTTTACTGATCTCTGAGGATGCTTGATAAAAGGATAAAACACAAACAGCAGCTCTATTCCTAAAAAGCTTAATATAGTGGCCTTAGCAGATTTTAATAAGTCAGTCAGGCTGTGCTCGATCGCAGGGTACAAATAATTCACACTACCAACGTCTATTGGAAAGAACTTTAGTAGAAGCAGAGGCAGCGTTAATATAACGCTGATCATGCAAAACCCTGTAACTAAACGAAACCCACCGATAACCAGATAATAAATAAGCATTAAAAAGACCAATGTAAAGAATTCAATCCGGATACTTGGAAAAATCCACACTTGAATGACTTCTAAAAATGTACGGAGCACTGTTAATGCCAGCAATAGAAAATAGATACTTAAGATCAGGCTGAAAAACCCTCCGATATACTTGCCAAATACATCTCTATGAATCGAGACAATGTCTCCCCCGCTGTCTCTAAGAATGTTATAGAGCATCCAAAGTAGAAGATGAATAAACACACCGGCCATTATGATAGAAATCCAGGAATCAAACCCGGAATGCTCAGCAATATAACCTTCAAATCCTAGTATTCCAACCCCTACCTGCATGGAGTGGATGATGAAGAAGACAAACATAGGAGTGACGAGAAACTGTTCAGGAATTTGCACACCTTGTTTCCCGGAAATCTTATTCATCCACATCCCTCTTCTCTGAAGCTCGTCTGACGTTAAACCGAACAGGGTCTACCGGCCGGGTCTGTAACGGCCTTTCCGACTGTTTATTAAAAGGCAGCCGTATAAAAGCATCTCTTAAATCCCGGAACCGCAGCGGGTAAAGAGGCGCAAAGAAAGGACGCCCGATTGACTTTAATTTGATCAAATGGCCTACGTAAAAAACCATCACCATAGATACCCCGATTAATCCCCATAACTGGGCCCCCATCAAAAATGGAAATCTAATGAGTCTTATCGTATTACCTATTTGGTAAACCGGCGTTGTAAATGACGCCAGTGCTGCCAGCGCCACAATAATCAAAAGGACGTTACTCGTCAGCCCTGCATCCACCGCGGCTGTTCCAATGACAATTCCACCTACAATACCTATTGTCTGACCGATTTTGGTCGGAAGCCTTGCCCCCGCCTCCCTTAACAGTTCAATGGTTAATTCCAGTATCACTACTTCTAAAATAGGAGGAAACGGAATGTCAGCTCTCGAGGAAACAATGGTCGACATCAGTTCTTCCGGGATCATTTCGTGGTGATAAGTCAAAATCGCTACGTACAATGATGTACTTAAGACAGAAAAAAATACGGCAAACAACCGAATCAGCCGGAAAACACTTGCTAAAGGCCACGGCAGAAAATAGTCATCAGAAGAAGAAAAGAATTCCACAATAGTGGTGGGACAGGTCAGTACATGAGGAGAACCATCGACAATAATGACAATTTTCCCTTCAACAATTACTTCTACTGCTCTGTCCGGTCTCTCTGTGTCTAGCAACTGAGGAAAAGGAGAAGTGGAATTGTCTGCTATCATTTGAGTAATAAAGGAACTATCAATGATTTGATCGTATTCAATATCTTCTAACCGCTGAAGCACCGTAGTTACATTATCAGGATCTGCAATTCCATCTATGTACACTATGCCTACTCTGGTTTTAGTAATTTTTCCAATTGAAACTTCTTTCAAGGTCAGCTGCGGCAGCGTCAGTCTTTTACGCATCAGATTCATGTTTTTATCTAGTGATTCCACAAAGGCTTCTTTTGGACCTACAACACTAAACTCAACTTCTGGAATGGATACTTCTCTTCCTTCTACAGTTATAGCCGGCAACAGCAATACATCGGGAGCATTCTCTCTTAGTTGTATGCTTATATACCCTTTCATCATTTTTTCTTGAACTACCGCTGGATCTTTTGTGATCTCTGTGGCTTCTACTGGAAGTTTATTCTTTAACTCTGCAAGTGTATATACTTCATATTTTGTGAGAATAGGCAGGATTGATTGATTTAGCAGCTTAGGCTCGCACATTGTCTTAAGATAAGAAACGATATAATGGCTCGATCCGGCAGAATATGATTTAAAATCATTTGATTTTGCTAAAGTATTAAAAAGGGAGTCAATCGTTTGTTCTGTATGAGTTTTCAACTCCTTTTCTTTTTTGGCTTCCTCTCGACCGCGCTTCCTTTTCCACATGAGATATCTCCTTAACCCAAATTTATCATTTCATATCCGTTCTGATTTATTGTTCACCACTGCTAGTATTTTATGCGATTTTGGCAAGACTATGGACGAGGAGGAATTGCTGTGATTTACGCCTATATTATTCCATTGTTTTTTTTGCTCTGCTTCTTTTTAGCTATTGTTTTCTTAGTTGAATGGCTGGCAAAGTTCATATTAGTTGCTTTCTTGCTCTTAATCGTTTTTCTGCCATTTCTTCTTATCTATAAAGAAGAAGTACGGGATGTTGACCCAGTTACACAAAAAGAAAAAAAATAAAATACCGCCCTCTTGCGGGGACGGTATTTGTTTCAAAGTTGATCAGGATCTGAGCCAACTCTTCGATTTCGATTCAGTTTATTTATTAACCTCATCTCCTGTTCAGAAAGAGTGAAATTGAAAATATCTGCATTTTCCTGCTGCCTGCCGGTGTGTGTGGATTTAGGGATCGTCACAATGCCGTGCTGCAAATCCCACCTTAAAATAATTTGGGCAGTAGACTTTCCATATTTTTCACCGATTTTCTTGAGAACAGGATGGTCTAAGTACCTTGCCCTCGCTAATGGCGACCAGGCTTCCAGCTGAATATTACGATCACTGCAATAGCGGTGCAAATCTTTCAAGTATAATTGAGGATGAAATTCTACTTGATTAACCATAGGAAAGATTTCTGCTACGTCCAGCAGATCATCCAGGTGATGCTCAAGAAAATTACTGACTCCGATCGCACGTACGCGCCCCTCTTTATATAGCTTTTCCATCGCCTTCCATGTTTCTTTAAATCGTCCCGGTACCGGCCAGTGAATGAGATACAAATCTACATACTCCATTCCCAACTGTTCGAGGCTCCTGTGGAAAGCATCAATCGCTTTCTCATACCCGTGTTCATCATTCCATATCTTTGTTGTAATAAATAATTCATCTCTTTTAATACCGCTGTCATTGACCGCTTGTCCTACCCCTGCTTCGTTACCATAGAATGAAGCTGTATCAATATGCCGATAACCTATGTCTAATGCTGATTGAACGGTCTGATAAACTTCTTCACCGCTGTTCACTTTGTAGACACCTAATCCCAGTTGAGGAATATCCACTCCATTTGATAATTTGATGGTCGTTGTTAAACTCACTTTTATCCGCCTTTCTCTTCCTTAGATCTATTTTTACCTCTTCCCCCGCTGTCCCCAACTTAAACCAGCCTGCACGTGAGAACATATCAACATATAGAGCAAAAGCGCAAGCGCACTGGGAGACACGAAATGCATAAGCAAAACCGCCGAAGGAAGGTGGGCTTCCCTTCCATAGGACGGATTGCTTATGCCGCGAGTGTCTGGGCGCTGGAGCTGGATGTGGCTCTATGAAAATGATCCACAGTTTGGAATTTTATAATTTCCTAGTGGACAAACAAAAAAAGAACCCGCTTATCTTCAGTCAGGTTCTTCACAAATGAGGTTTATTTTCTATGTATTTTGGCAGACGGCTCTCTATAAATAAATAAGATATAATTCTCAATAAGACAGGATATAGTGCCAGCACCCCTAGAAGATCTCCAATGAAATTAAGCGTGTCTGTCGTAAGCATCCATACCGACAGCCCTAACATCAATACCACTGTAATCAAGCCGACCCTGCCGTTGATGGGCGTCCAACTACCTGCTACTGTGCTTGTATCCTCTTCTAATAACTGAAAACAACGAAAATGATATGGCCGTACCCGAAACCAATTCGAGGCTGTAACCAGCTCATCCCGATCCCTGACTTCTTTGTAGCAATAACGACATACCTTTGTACTCATCGCACCTACCCCTGATCGTTATATTTTTTTGTTAATACCCGTCATCCGTATTTCTATTATATCTTAATTCATTCATTATGCGTAGCATGAAATAAGTTTCTCTGGCGGTTAAATGAGGGTAAGAACTAAAGACCTCCGTCCAAATAAATACTTCATACAACAAAAAACAAACCGCCGCTGCGACTTTATCGCAGCGGCGGTTATCTTATTTTTCAGATTGTTGAATGAGGTCGATCACTTGCTGCTTCGTTTTTCTATTTTCATAGGAGGTCATATTCTCCAGCAGCTTTGTTTTCTCTTCCATCAGCTGTTTAACCTTCTTGAGCAATGCTGTCGAATCTAGTTCTTCTTCTTCCAGCTTTAACGCGTATCCCTGCTTGACGAATGAATCCGCGTTTAAAATCTGATCGCCCCTGCTTGCCTGTCGCGACAATGGAATGAGCAGCATCGGCTTCCGTAAGGCCAGAAATTCAAAAATGGCATTAGAACCGGCTCTTGAGATGATATAGTCACAGGCAGCAAACAAATCTTTCAACTCTTCATTTACATACTCAAATTGGGCATAGCCTGTACGATTTATAGAGTCATCTTTGTGTCCTTTTCCACACAAGTGGACAATCTGCACTTCCTGCAGAAGTTCATCCAAATTCCCGCGAATGGAATCATTAATTTTTTTCGAACCTGTACTGCCGCCCATGACTAATATTACAGGCTTAGTACTTGAGAATCCGCAAAATCTGAGGCCGGCACTGCGATCTCCTTCAAAAAGCTCTTCACGGACAACGGCCCCTATATATTTACCTTTCGTCTCTGGAAGGTACTTCATCGTTTCAGGAAAAGTGGCCAGCACCTTCTCAGCAAAAGGAAAAGAAAGTTTATTCGCAAGGCCCGGTGTATAATCAGATTCATGAATAATTGCCGGCACCTTCTTAAGCTTAGCTGCTGCTACAACCGGTACAGAGACAAACCCGCCCTTTGAAAAAACAACTTGAGGCTTCCTTTTGTTAATAATGCGAAGCGATTGATAAAGTCCTTTTAAAACCTTGAAAGGGTCTTTGAAGTTTTCTTTCGACATATACCGTCTCAGCTTGCCGGTGGATATGCCATGATAGGTGACATCATTTAAAGATTCAATCAAATTTCTTTCAATTCCTTCATACGAACCAATATAATCTATTTGATAACCCTGTTTTTGAAATTCAGGAATAAGAGCAAGGTTGACGATAACATGGCCTGCTGTTCCGCCTCCTGTAAATAAAATGCGTTTTTGATTCAAAATCTTCAACGTCCTTTCTAAATATGCGCTTGATTAAGCTTAGTATCCTGCTAAGGGAATTGTATCAAAAAGGAGAACACTTATGTACGAAACAAAAACATTACGCGAAAAAATTAAACTGCTTATCGTTATTTTAGTCCCGATTTTAATCACTCAAATCGGCATGTACCTAATGAACTTTTTTGATACGATAATGGCCGGACAGGCAGGACCTGATCAATTAGCTGGTGTAGCGATCGGCTCTAACTTGTGGCTTCCTGTCTTTACCGGCCTAAATGGAATTATGATGGCCATCTCTCCTATTGTGGCTCAATTAAAAGGGGCCAGGCAGGAAAGCGAAATCTCTTCTGCAGTGAAGCAAGGGGTTTACTTATCTATTGCTATAGCAATCATGATCGGCCTTATTGGCTTTCTGCTTCTGGATCCCGTACTTTCATTGTTTACCCTTGAAGAAGAAGTCCGTTATGTCGCAAAATACTACTTAATCACTTTAGGAATCGGAATTCTCCCCTTGTTTGTATTTAACCTGTTACGGTCTTTTATAGATGCCCTTGGACAGACGAAAATCTCTATGGGCATTATTTTGATGACACTACCTGCCAATATCCTTTTTAACTACATATTTATATTCGGTAAATGGGGTGCCCCCGCTTTGGGAGGAATTGGTGCCGGCCTGGCTACAGCTCTTACCTACTGGACGGCCTGTGTCATAATTATAGGGGTCATACACAAAATGTACCCACTGCGTGTATATGGGATTTTTTCTAACTGGATCACGCCTTCAATAAAAAGCTGGTATGAACAGCTGCGTATCGGGATCCCGATTGGATTCGCTATTTTCTTTGAAACTAGTATATTCGCAGCGGTTACTTTTTTTATGACGGCTTACGATACTTATACAATCGCTGCTCACCAGGCTGCCATTAACTTTGCATCACTCGTTTATATGATGCCGTTAAGTATAGCTTTTGCTCTGACAATTGCTGTAGGATTTGAAGTCGGAGCAAATCGTTTAAACGCAGCGCGGACTTACTCCTATTTAGGAATTTCCCTGTCAGCAGGGACGTCAGTGTTAGCGGGAGTGATTCTCTTTGTTTTCGATGACACGGTGGCGCGGTTATACAGTTCGAACGAAGAAGTCATTGAATTAACGAAAGCGTTTATTTTTTACGCTATTTTCTTTCAGCTGTCCGATGGCTTTGGTGCACCGCTCCAGGGCATCCTCCGCGGGTATAAAGATGTTAATATTACGCTGCTGATGGCATTTGTCTCTTACTGGGTGATTGGGCTTCCCAGCGGATATTTAATGGCAAACTATACGCCTCTGGGTCCTTTTGGATATTGGATGAGCCTGATTATAGGTTTAACAGCCGGAGCTGTGACCCTATGGTTTCGATTGCTTCATCTCCAACACAAAAAAGCAAAAGAAGGACAGGCTTTACGAGCGTAGTTAAGATGATCGCCTCATGACCACACAAAAATCCATATAGAAACGAAAATAAAACCGCAGGCCGACAGCATGGCCTGCGGTTTTATTCGTTTACTCCTGTTCCAGATTCATGACAATAAGTCGTTCTTCTGTCATCTCTTCAATGGAATATTTAGGACCTTCTTTACCCCAGCCGCTATCCTTAACCCCTCCATACGGCATTAAGTCTACTCGATACTGGGATGCATCATTAATCATAAACCCGCCGACTTCTACATTTCTTGCCGCATAGAAAGCAGTATCTAAATTCCGTGTAAAGATTCCTCCCTGAAGACCATAAGGAGAGGCATTGACTTCTTTAATACACGCTTTTATATCACTGAATGGGATTAAAGTCACTACAGGGGCAAATACTTCTTCACATACTACTTTCATCCCAGGATTGACCTCAGTGATTACCGTAGGATGTACTAATGCTCCGTCCCTTGTGCCTCCTTCTAATATAGTGGCACCTTCTCTTTTAGCTTCTTCGATCCACTCTTCAGCTCTCTTCGCTTCATCTTCTCCAATCATTGGACCTACATCTGTTTCTGGATCGTTAGGGTCGCCTATTTTCAGCTGTTTTATTGCTTTTAAAAACTCGTCCTGGAAAGCCTCTTTGATCTCTTCGTGAACGTAAATGCGCTGAACTGATATACAGACTTGACCAGCAAAAGCGAAGCTTTTAGCTGCTGTGTTCTGGGCTGCTTTTGTAATGTCTGCCTCTTTATCAATGATCACAGGTGAGTTATTTCCTAATTCTAAAATTAATTTATTAATACCTGTGTTTTGTTTCAGCTTCAAACCGACCTCGGCACTCCCTGTAAACGTATACAAATTGATCCTCGAATCCTTCATCATTTGGTTTCCTACGGTTGACCCGGAACCGACGACTACATTTAAAAACCCTTTCGGCAGACCGGCTTCATGGAATATAGATGCCAGCTTTATAGAAGAAATTGGTGTTTTACTCGCCGGCTTTAAAACTACAGAGTTTCCTGCGGCAATAGCGGGACCAACCTTATGAGCAACTAAGTTTAAAGGAAAGTTAAACGGACTGATCGCTCCTACAACACCGACCGGCACACGAATCGTAAAGGCCATGCGATTCTCAGAGCCTGGTGCTGCATCCACGGGTACTCCTTCCCCGTGGATCCGCTTCGCTTCCTCAGCTGATATTTCAAAGGTCTGAGCAGCACGCTCTACTTCATTACGTGCCTGTTTCAATGGTTTCCCAGCTTCCTTCGTAATAGTCTCAGCTAATTCTTCTTGATTTTCCACCAATAGTTCACTTACACGTTTTAAAACTTCATAACGCTCATACGGTGTCATTTTGTTTGATTGATAGGCTTGTTCTGCAGCACTCACCGCCGCTTCAACATCCTTTTCTGCAGCTTTGGCTACGCGGCCGTATGTTTCCTGCGTATATTTATTAAGTACATCCAGCTGTTCATCAGTTCTTGTCCATTCTCCATTTATATACAACTGGTATTCCTTTGTCATATTCCCATCTCCTTCTAGTGGAATTTACAAAACATATAGCCTTTCTTCTCTATCATTAAACTAGGACAGACTTGTAATCCCTACTTCCCGCTCACTCCAAATCCACAAGGTTTCAGCGAGCTTCCTGTCACTTGCTTTTTTAGAAATCGAGGCAGGTTTTTTATTATAAAAATATCCCCCTGTTACCCCTTTGATCTCAGGATCTAAAGCAAGATACACAGCTGTTTCAGCGCCTTGTTCCGGGCTTTTAAACCAGGGGGCCAGCCAGTTGGTGACCGTTTTCCCAAAACCACTCGTCCGGTCGATCCCTAAGTTCGTAGCCACCGCTCCTGGATGAACAGCATTTACAGCAATGAATTCGCTGCTCACTTTTTCCGCTAACGCTTTGGTAAACAGTACATTGGCAAGCTTTGACTGTCCATAACCTTTAACTACATTATAATTTTCCGATAAATGAGGGTCTCTGAAATGAATTCTTCCCCATTTATGAGCACCCGAAGATATGTTAATTACTCGAGCATCTTCTGAATTTCTCAATTCAGGTAGAATCAGATTGGTTAACAGGAAGTGGCCGAGATGGTTTATACCTATTTGAGATTCAAAAAGGTCTGTGGTTAATTCTCTTTTTAAAGAGACAACTCCAGCGTTGTTAATTAGAATATCGAGGCACTTATATTTTTCTTTAACATTTGCAGCAAACGAACGGATCGATGCGAGGCTTCCTAAATCACACTGCATCAAATCAACATGTTCCGATTGACTCTTATCCATGACTTTAAGGAGTGCTTCCTTTCCCCTTTCTTTACTGCGGGATGCCATTATGACATGAATCCTTTTCTTAGCCAGCGCCGTCGCTGCAACTAGTCCCATTCCTGAATTGGCCCCCGTTACAATAGCTGTTTTTCTTTCCATGGCTTTCCCTCACTTTATATTTATTGTTTATTTCTTTCCATATTCATAAACGATGATAATGTTTAATGCTATATTAAGGTAGGAAGACTGCCCTCTACAAGTAATCACCACTTGTGAAAGCTTAATGATGGAAGGATGAAGTTAATGACTAACGTAAAAGATAAAGTAGGAATCTTAACAGGTGCTTCCAGCGGTATTGGAGAAGAAACGGGTAAAATTAATCAGGAATAGTAAAAACACGGGACTGGGATAAAAAAACGAATAATAACGCATTTCAAAAATTAAATCTATGAAGCTTCGTCAACAGACGAAAAGCGAAGTATGTTGATGACCATTAAATACAAAAAAACCCCGATCAAATTCGAATTTGATCAGGGCTTTCTTAAATGAGAATTGTTTTATCCAAGTCTCGTTCTTACTAATTTTTATATAAATAGACCAGCAATTGTAGCTGACAGCATAGAAGCAAGAGTTGCTCCGATTAACAATTTCATTCCAAACCCTGAGACACGAGCACCTTTATCGGCATCAATTCCCTGAACAGTACCAGCTATAATCCCGATAGAAGAGAAGTTGGCAAAGCTGGTTAAGAAGACTGTTACAATCCCTACAGTTTTTTCAGAAACGCTGTCGACCATTCCCTGGAACTCCAGCATAGCTACAAATTCGTTTGTTACAATTTTTGTTCCCATAATCGATCCGGCATCGAGCAATTCTCCGGATGGAATCCCCATTAAAAACCCGATCGGAGCAATAACATACCCCAGTGTTTCCTGAAGTGTCAGACCTCCAAAAATACCTGCGAACATAGCATTAACCAACTCTAGAGAAGCAATAAAGGCAATTAGCATAGCAGCTACGATTAAAGCAATTTTACCGCCATCTAAAGCACCATTTCCCATTGCTTCAAAGAAACTCTTCGCATTTGAAACGTCATGGATATCTACATGATCCTCTTCTTTAGGAACACGGACAGGCGCAATCAGTGATGCCACAATTAGGGCACTGAACATATTCAATGGAAGAGCAACTAATACATAATCAGCCGGCAGAATCTCAATATAGGCTCCTACAATTGACGCTGAAACGGACCCCATAGCAGAAGCACTGACAATATACAGCCGATTGTCGCTTAACTGTTTAAATTGAGATTTAATAGCAATAATCGCTTCAGACTGCCCAAAGAAAATACTGTTAACCGCATTAAAGGATTCAACTTTAGGAAGTCGTGTAATATAAGATAATCCCTGCCCAAGGTATTTAATAATAAAAGGAAGGATTTTAAGATAAGTAAGTACTGATAAAATGGTTGCAAAGAAAATAATTAATAATAATACGTTAAAGAAAAATACTGAAGCATCTTCCTCTATGACAAAACCACCAAGCACAAACTGGACGCCATCTGTTCCAAATTCAATTAATTTTTCAAAACCCCACGAAATACCCTCAATGATCATGCGGCCAAACTCAGTCATAAACATTATGAATGTAGTTATAACCTGAGCAATAAGCATTACAATAATTCCAAAGTAATTGATGTTTTTCCTGTCATTGGACATTAAAAAAGCAATGCCAATAATAACCCCAATCGCTAAAAGGCCAAGCAAAATATCCACGCTTTATTTCCCCCTCAGAAAGTTTTAGATGTCGTCATTGAACAAAAAATGAAAATGCTTTCATTACTTGTTTCTATTAGGATTTTAACAGGTTGTCAGACGTCTTGCAATACAATTTAAAAAAAACGAAGTTTGATACTTTATGACTAATTTAGTCCACAGAGCTCGAAAACCTTGAGGGGCAAGCAAGTAAGCGCATTAACAAATCGGTGATTTTTTCCCTAATCAAATGTAAAAATATATATTTTTGTCGAATTTGTTTGATGTATTTAACACTAGGATGTCCAACAGGTCTTATAATATGATTAGACACTAAAATGCACCCTTCGGTGGTCAGTCGAAGGGTGCTATACCTAAGGGGAGGTATATCGTTTGAAAAAATGCAACCCGCAGCTTGGGTGCCAGCTTTCTCATAGAAGGCTTACAAGCTCAAGTGAATACAAATATTCACCAGCGCTTTAAAGCACTTCTATATAATAGACGACAGAATGATAAATAAGGTTTCAACTATTTATATATTTTTAGTTTACAATGCCGTGCTGTTGAATTTCTGCGTTAACTTCTGTATTAAATTGCACTTCAGGATACATTGTTTTCCAGTCCATCTGTTTCCATACATCCGGGTGGTAGGCGTGAATGTGGCGGCCTATCGAGAACACATCGCTGTTTGCTTCCTGAAGCTTAGAAATAATTTGTTCTGCTTCGGCCGTCAATACTTCTGAAAGCTTTTTATTTAAATCCTCGATGACTTTCTCTGAGACAAGGTGATCATGAGGGTATTCTGTAACTCTCACGTCCAGGTCCAGGCTTATATCAACCTTTATCTCATCTTTGCTGGGGTTAATTTTCATATCATCATTGAATTTCATGACTTCTACTGTAATATAGTCGAGAATTTCCTCTTCATTATCATCTACTTTTCTCGTCAGCTGTACAAATCTGCCTTTTATACCTTTAAGAAGCATGAGCAGAGGGGCCTGCTCTGCAGATATTTTTTCGCCTGTATATTTTTCTCCACTCATTAGTGCCAGCCCGCTGAATTCAAGAGCAACCTCTTCTTCGTCAAACTTAATTAGAGGCAGAGTAAAATCTTCTCCTTCTTCCACCAGCTCAGCACAAATCATCTGCAGATTCTCTCCAGTTGTACGGGAAGCCGCTTCGGCTCCCTCTAACATTCCGTTTAAATATTCACTTATTCTCATTTCACCAGCCCCTCTAAATTCAAGTGCTTTTCTTGCTGTCCCCTCCACAATCACAAGCTTCGCATTTAAATTACTGTTTGGGTTTCGATAGAAATTATCCAGTACAGGATAAATGTCTTTTTTTGCAAGATCTTCCCCCAGCAGCAGTACCTCCATCTTGGAAGGGTTAAAGGAGTGAGAAATCATCCGGTCTATTTTATCACGGGCGTCTAAAACGGTGTGCGCATCGCTTGATAAGATTTGAACTGTCTCTTCTAACGGCCCTTCTCCCCCACCTCGTACGGTCGGAATCGAAACGGTCTCTGTCATTTGTCCGTTCGACCCTTCATCTAAACCGATGGACAAAGCAAGCTTGACATTTTTAAATTGTCTCTGGTCCCAGCAGCCAGAAAGAATAAGTGCCGATATGATGAGTAATAAGGATAACTTCTTCATGTTGCGCTCTCCTTCTTAGGACGATTCCTAAAGAGACTGATGAAAAGAACGAGCAGCGGGATGCCCATTGAAAAAATATAGCCTCCCTTTACAATATAGGAGCTGAATTGATCAAGTTTTACAAGATTAAAGCCTATAAACAACGATAAAAAGTAAAAACTCAAGCCGACGATCAAAACAATGACCGGGCTGTGCTTTTTATTGAACACCCTTGTGATTCCAAGGCCCGCCAGGTATAAATAGGTGGAAAAGGAGGTCGCTACAAACACCATCCAAATGGAAATAAAAAATAAGTCTATTCTTGCTACAATTGGAAACTGGTATGACTTCAGCATATAAAGAACAGGTTCTGATACAAGTGCTATTTCTTTTGTACTAAAAAAAGTGAAAGTAACAAGAACTATGGAAAGGTAAAACAGCAGGACAGTAATCTGAGCGAAAATGATGGTCTTTAATTTTTGTTTAGGCTCCCCTTCTACTTTAGCGTAGATTACTAAAGCTACAATAAATCCGAGAAATGAAATAATTCCTTTATCAATTCCTGCCAGAATCCCTCCCCACCCGTCTGAAGCCACGGGAAGTAAATAAAACAACCGACTATCTTTGACTGAATACAAGATAAGACCAACAAGGAAAATAAGAAAGGCTGAAAACATGGTGTATAACCTGGCCATAACCACCAAATCACAGCAGACAATATACATGCATACAGCTACCATCATCATGGAAAGGATCCAAAATGGAGTGTTCGGGAGGACCCATATGCTGATCATGCGGCCGTACAAAAGCAATATTAAAACGCCTACGCCTGCAAAGTAAACGATATAAAAAAGAGTTACAGCTTTCCCCACCCATTTTGAAAGGACATACTGCTGGAGGAGAAAATAATCTTTATCAGGATATTTTTTAGCCAGCAGCCAGTAAAAAACCATGAGAATAATAATTAACACACCTGAAAGAACTAAAGAAATCCACCCGTCCTGTTTGGCAGCTGTGTGTAAATCGAAAGGGAGGGCGAGTATGCCCACTCCAATTTGCGTTTGAATGATAAGGAAAAAGTATTGGCGATTCGTCAATTTAAGATTTTTTTGACTGCTCATTCTTTTTCCACTCCCTCGATTCTCCAATCGCTTTATAATCCATCGGATGAGCATCTTTTGGCCGGTTCTTCATCATAAATATCGGAAAACGAACAAAGGTGTCTTTTAAATCTTTCAGTCGCAAAGGCGCCACTGGAGCAAAGTAAGGAACACCGAAGGATTCAAGCTTCGTTAAATGTACGGCGATGAACAGAAAACCAAATATTAAACCTACAAACCCTAATGTCGCAGACAAGCATATTAATGGAAAGGTAAGCAGTCTCAATGTTGTACTTAATTCATTTGAAGGGACAACAAAAGAAGAAATTGCCGTTAGAGCGATGACAATCACCATGATGTTGGAAATTAATCCAGCCCTTACTACCGCGTCGCCAATAACGAGACCTCCTACAATACCGATCGTCTGCCCTACTGGAGAAGGCAGCCTGATCCCGGCTTCCCGGATAAGTTCAATAATAATTACCATTACTAGGGCTTCTACTACCGGGGGATAAGCGATTTCGTTAATAGAACTTTTCACCGGAGTAATCAGGTCATCCGGAATAACTTCAAAATGAAAACTGACGATCGCAATATATAAGGCGGGCAGACCGACAGCGATTAAGAAACTCGCTAACCTAATCAGACGAACAAAAGTTCCTGTGTACCACCTTGTGTTATAATCGTCTGGCGCCTGATAAAACATAAAGAACGTTGCAGGTGCTATTAAACTTGTAGGGCTGCCTTCAGAAAACAAAGCTACTCGCCCTTCCATTAGGTTAGCAACCACCCGGTCAGGCCGTTCTGTATTTAACATCTGCGGAAATGGAGAGAAAGCACTATCCTCAACAAATTCTTCCACATATCCCGGGCTTTGTACCTTATCTGAATCAATGGCTTCCAGTCTCTCTTCCATTTTCAAAACAACTTCAGGGTCAGCTAGGCCTTCCATATAAAGAATAGCTACATTAGTGTTCGTTTTCTTCCCTACTTTAAAAAACTTCACCTTTAAATCACGGTGTTCAATTCGTTTTCTAACCAGGTTTATATTAACCATAATATTTTCTACAAATCCGTCATGCGATCCTCTAACTACCTTTTCGTTTGCCGGCTCCTCAACACTTCGGTTAAAGACAGAGGTGACACTAAATTGAGAAACCCTGCGATTCTCATCCTCTAAATACACGGCATGACCACGGAGCAGGCTATTAACGGCTTCCTCAAGGTTAGTCGTTTCTTTAGCACTAGGAATATCATGAATAGAATCTACCCTGCCAATCTCAATTGGATTAAAGATATTCATCTGAACTTTATCCTGGTCAACCAGCGGTTCAATATAAAGAAGCGCAGCATCACCCTTCTTTAATATACGAACCTTTAAATCTTCAGTCCGCTTTAATGCATTTAATATATAGTCAATGTTATTTGAGAGATTCCGAGTGCTCGGCTGCTTCGGTTCTTGGCTCTCATCTGATATTCTGCGATCTGCTCTCTGGTCTTTATGAAAAAAATCTTTAAAGAATCCCATAGTCATCACCTTCTCTTAGGATGCCAAATCGTGTTTCATCCTATTCATGAACTAAAAAAAGAAAGTGTATTATAAGTTAAGACTATCTCAATTTAACTTTGAAAGATGAATTTAATTCAATTTAAAAAAGCTCGCGGAGAAACCAATGGTTTCTCCGCGAGCTGAAAGCTATATTTTACAGCAGTTTAGATTTAATGGCCTGGAAAGAAAATCATCTGAACAATAAATATGGCTCCAAATAAATATAGGATCCAGTGCACATCTTTTCCTTTTCCACTAAAAAGCTTAAGCAGTGGAAACGTAATAAATCCGATCGCGATGCCCGTAGCAATACTCGAGGTTAAAGGCATTGTCAATATAATGATAAATGCAGGGAAAGCTTCATCAAACTTTGTCCAAGCCACTTTCGCCAGACCTTCCATCATAAAGCATCCCACGATAATAAGCACCGGTGCCGTAATAGCTGGCAGGTTCGACACTGCACCCACGATTGGAGAAAAGAAAATGGAAAGAAAGAACAAACAAGCGACGACCACGGTCGTTAAACCTGTTCTCCCTCCCGCAGCAACTCCTGACGACGATTCAATATATGCTGAGGATGGACTTGTACCGAACATTGCGCCGGCTGTTGTTGCCGTAGCATCCGCCATCAACGCAGCACGAGCGCGGGGCAGGCTGCCGTCTTTTCGAATGAACCCGGCTTGTTCAGCTACACCAATCATTGTCCCGGTCGTATCGAATATAGTAACCAGCAAAAAAGCAAAAATAACTGTATATAACCCATTACTGAACACACCAGCAAGATCTACATCCCAGAAGACCGGTGCGGGAGGAGTAGAAATATAGCCGTCAGCAAACGATAATTGCCCTATAAACATGCCTATCACTGCTGTAACTGCCATACCGACAAATAAAGCACCCGTTACTCGTTTAGCAATTAATCCAAGCGTAATAAAGAGGCCGATAATCGCCAGAAACGTTCCCGGGGCAGCTAAGTCACCAAGCGCTACAAGGTTCGACTCATCTGCAACAATAATACCGGACATCCTTAATCCTAGAAATGCAATAAAAAGGCCGATTCCGGACGTGATTCCATATTTAAGGGATGCGGGAATAGCTGTGATTAGAATTTCACGCAGTCTGGTCAAGCTGAGAAGGACAAACAGCACCCCGGCAATAAAGACCGTTCCGAGAATTACCGAGTAACTCACATCCTGCTGCACCACTTCAGTAACGAAATATGCATTCATTCCCATACCAGGCGCAATGGCAATAGGATAGTTCGCAGCCAGTGCCATAATTAAAGTTCCAATTATAGCTGCGAGCACTGTAGCCATAAAAACCTGCTCAAATTGCAGCCCGGCTTCTGATAGAATGGCCGGGTTGACCACAACAATATAAACCATTGTTAAAAAAGTCGTAACCCCTGCTAATATTTCTGTTCGTACATTTGTTTGATTTTCCTGTAAGCGAAACATTTTCAGCACAACAAACACCTTACTTTCCGAATGAAATTACCAACACATTTTATAATATTCGTTTTCCGAACAAATTTCAATAATAATATTACTAACGTTCGTATTATGAACAAAAATAAAGCGCTGATTCCTAAAGCTTCAGGAAATCAGCGCTTTTTCTATTCGTGACTGTACCAGCTTAATAAAGTATGTGTATCGTTTTCTTCAAGGTACCAGATGCGGGCACTTTCTCCACCTACACCTGACTTTAACGTAGCTCTAATGGAAGCCAGCTTTGTCCGTCTTTGAAGTATAGACTGACCTTTATACATCGATTGAACACGATACTTCTTCATAACATAGGTCTGCTTAACTAAGAAACGACGGATTAATGTTAACTGGTGACCTTTTAGATTCCAGCCTGCATGTCTATATGACATATAGCCCAGCCAGGAAAAAACCGGAATTAACAGTAAGCTTAACAATCCCAATGGAAAAAACATCGCACTTGCTATTGATGATAAAACAGCAGGAAACCAAATAAACCGGGCAATGTAACGCAGTTTCGACCGCTTCGGCGGAGTGTTTAGCGGCAGGTTAAGCTCATAGTCTTTCAATATACTTTTAAGGACCTTCTGCATGTCAGACCGCTTAACCAGGGGGAGCACGCGCAATGTTTGGTCAGAATCATTCTTCAGCGATCCTCCCGCGCTTATAATGGTTACAGTGGCGTAACCTAAAGGCTCACGAATCAAATTCTCATCAATTCGAATTCCCTGAATTCGATTTAATGGTATCGTGACCTGTTTTTTTTCCAATAACCCTCTAGTCATAATAATATCGCCAGAATCAAGATAGACTGAGAACTGACTGTATCTAAGAACTGTGAGGAGTACCGATATTCCATAAGCAATAATTAAAACGAGAAGCACAAGAACAGCAATAAATAGAAAGCTGAATTGCAGCCAGTCAATCATTTCATCATATATCGCGTCAACTGGTAAAAATTCCAACCCCTGTGACAGAAACACTAAGGCTCCCGATATGACCACTCCTGCACCGCCGGATGTTAACGCCATGACTAAGATATCCTTCATACCCATTTTGTAAACCAATTGACGAGTTGATTGGTCTTCTTCCCCGGCTGGTTCTCCGCTGCTGTGCTTAATTTGATCGATAAAATGCTCCAACTGTCTGGCTTCTTCTTTGTGTATCGCGGTTAATTCGGCCTCAGCTTCCGTGACGTTTGACGAACCAGCCGTCTCCACCGTCACTTTCACCAGCTGTAATGGCCGGTGAAGGATCCCTTCGGAGAAATCAAGGCTCTGAATTCGATCAATTGGAATGTACCGCTTTTTCTTCACGAACAATCCATGCTCCATTCGAAGTTCTCCGTCTTCCACCCAGTAGGTGAACCGAATCCACTTAACAATTCCGCCAATGAGAATGAAAGCGAGAAGAAGTCCCGATATAAGATAAGGAAGCAGCCCCAGAATGCCTTCTCCCCGGTTGCTATTTAAAAACAGAACAGCAGCCAGGGGAAGAATTGCATCTTTTAAGCCTTTCACAAAGTTAATAACCGCAGAAATTGGATGCAGCCGCTTCGGTTCAAACATCATCTTCAGCCACCCTCGCTAATGAAGAAATAGAATGTCTTAATTCTTCTGCCTCCCCTTCATCAAGAGCGGGGACCTTATGAGTAGTAGCCGCAGTTGAAATGCTGATGGTAGCCAGCTTGTATTTTCTCAGCAAAGGTCCTTGCTCGGTATCTACATGCTGGACCCTGACCATGGGGACCAGTGTCCTCGTAATGATAAACAGGCCGTACTGTAATTCAATTTCCTGATCTCTCACTTCATACCTCCAGCGCTTCCACCTTACACTCGGGATTACACCGATATTTAAAATGATAATCGCTGCAAGCACAATACTTACAGAAAGAAGCGGCCATAATGGCCAGTCAAACAAATATGTAGTGATGCCCGTCCCGATTACAAGCAGCGCTGCAACGCCCGCTTGAATTACACCGTATAATCTCCAGAGTGTTAAAGCGCGGGTTGAAATTCGTTGAGTTGGTACTTTCATTAAACATTCCTCCATCCTCCACCTTATGTACGATGAGACCTCGTGTTTCGTTTCATCTCAAACAAAATCCAGACCTCTTTAGTCTGGATTTTAACGCTTACTTTTTCTGCGATAGTTCTTTTGCTCTTTCCGCACACGCATTCATAGCTTGTATAACTGAGCTTCGCAATCCTGTCTGCTCAAGCGTATTTACAGCTGCAATGGTTGTGCCCCCTGGTGTACAGACAATATCCTTTAACTCACCTGGATGTCTTCCTGTTTCCAGAACCATCTTCGCTGCTCCCTGAACGGATTGAGCCGCCAGCTTATAAGCCTTGTCTCTTGGTATACCCTGCTGGACGGCCGCGTCGGCCATCGCTTCAATAAACATATAAACATAAGCCGGGGATGAACCACTTACAGCAGTAACGGCATCCATAAGATGTTCGCCAATTACTTCAGACTCCCCAAAGCTCTCAAAAAGTTCTTTTACACTGGACAATTCTTCTTCGGTGACGAAGTCGTTCGGACATAGCACACTCATTCCTGCTCCGACTAAAGAGGGGGTATTCGGCATGGAACGAATCACTTTCACATTAAAGTCAAAAGAACTTTTAACTTTTTCTAATGTAATCCCGGCAGCCACCGTAACAATAATTGTGTCTTCAGTAACAGCAGATTTTATTTCCTGGATAACCCCTTCATATATATAGGGCTTCACAGCTAAAAATAAAATATCACTGGAGGCAGCTAATTTCTTGTTATCACTCGAAATTAAAATACCGTATTCATCAGCTACAAAATCAATGGTTTCATCCGTTAAAGCTGTAGCGGAGATTTGAGCAGGTTCTACCACACGGGAATCGATCATTCCTTGAATCATGGCCTGCCCCATTTGACCGCATCCTAAAAATCCAATTTTTTTACTCACCTTACCAACCCCTCTCTTTCGTGTCTTCAATTGTATATGATAAAATGCTGCCAGACAACGTTATCGATCTATATTTGTCAGCTGCAGGGTAAGAAGTTCTAGTAAAAAAATCACGTTTTCTAAGTAAAGCCTTTACAAATCCATTCAGCTTATCTATAATTATGAGTGTATTCTTCATATCATAACGATTGACCACAAATATCATAGCTGCTACGAAAAAAGCCGAGCTGCCTTCAAGCTCGGTTTTTTTCGTTGAAGTTATTTTCTTTACTCCCTTCTTCCTCCACAGCTTCCAGCAACGTTTTTACTTCTTTCTTCACACGCTTCGTAACCATAATATAAAGTGTATCGCCAGCCTGTATTGTCGTTTGACCATAAGGAGTGATTACTTCTCCATCCCGGATGATCGCATTGATTAATGCTTTATCAGGCAGTTCCATATTTTCTAAGGATTGACCGACGATCAAATTTTTAGCGCTCACATCAAACTGCATAATTTCCACATTAGCTTTTCCAATTGAAATAAGCTCCAGTGAGTGGATCGGATTCGTTTTCATTTCTGAAACAAGCTTAAGCTTCTCTGCGACCCACGTGATCGAAGAGCCTTGAGCTACTGTAGATACAATTACGATAAAAAATACTACATTGAACATCAGCTGACTGTTTTCCACCTCGGTTAATAAAGGAAAGATGGCAAGAACGATGGGAACAGCCCCGCGTAAACCAGCCCAGGAGAGGAACAGCTTCTCTTTCCAATTAAACTTAAAGAATACAAGGCTTAAATAAGTGGCAACAGGTCTCGCCACCGCAATTAAAACTAAAGCAATTAACAACCCATCGAAAATAATCGTTCCCGTAAACACATCGGATGGAAACACAAATAACCCAAGCAAAATAAACATAAGAATCTGCGCCATCCAGCCAAAGCCTTCATGAAACCGTAAGATCGAATAGCGATAGGCTAACTCAGTATTACCTACCAATACAGCCGCAACATAAACAGAAAGCAGCCCGCTTGCCTGAATCAAAGAACTGGCCCCATACGTTAAAAAGGCAAAACCAAGAGCAAAAATCGGATAAAGACCGCTCGAATCAAGATTAATACGATTTAATGCATAACTCGCTCCATAACCAATCAGGAGTCCTACGGCTAAGCCCCCTCCCATCTGCCAGAAAAAAGAGCCGGCCATCGCCGCGAAGTTCGTGTTATCAGTCGTAAGTATCTGGATAAAACTTATCGTTAGAAACACGGCCATCGGATCATTCGTACCAGACTCTGCTTCTAATGTAGCCTCTAATTTATTTCGTATATTTTTTCCTTTTAGAACAGCAAACACCGCGGCAGCATCCGTAGAACCTACTATTGATCCAAGCAGGAAGGCCTCGAGCCATGAGATGCCCAGTATGTATTTTGCAGCTACTCCTACAATCGTACTCGTAATGATAACTCCACATGTTGCTAACGTAACTGAAGGACCAATGACCTGCTTAATGGACTCCCACTTAGTCTGCATTCCACCTTCGAATAAAATAACAATTAAAGCAAAAATACCAACCACCTGAGCAACCTCTGCATTATCGAAGTAGAGAAGACCTAGACCATCACTTCCTACAAGCATCCCAACTCCAATAAATAAAACTAGAGAAGGCACTCCAAGTCTTGAAGAAAATTTAGTAACTACGACACTCATTATTAACAGCAGGGAGACAAGCATAATAAACTGGTTGGATTCAATAATTTCATGGATCATCAGGGTAACTCCTTTTTATTTCACAACTACATTACCCTTATTATAACAAGATCTATAACATCTAGTGGAGTATTTCAACTCAAGAAAGAACAAAGGCTTAAAGCGACCTGGCGGACATGATATAAGAAATACGTCGAAGTAACAGCTTATTAAGAAACCCTCATTTACACTTTCATCTCGAAAGTGTAAACATTCTTTGCAAGATCAAGAGGAAGGGGTTTTAGGAAACCACTCCCTTTCCATGACCCCACACGTCGCGGAGGCGTTCGATGTCACAAAGGTTCCATCCAATAAAAAAGAGCCGAGGGTTTCCCCTCAAGCTCACTCGCTTAAAGCAGCTAATTCACTACTCTCTTCTTCATTAAAGAAGTGTTTCATAGCATAGAAGACATCAGCTTTCTTTCTTAATATATGATAGCGGAATTTCGGGTGGCCAATCGATTTATAGGCCTGCATTAAACTTGATGACCGGTTGTATTGATTAACTTCCCCATAACCGAACATTTGTGATACTTCCATTAATTGATTAATCAATGATACACATCGTTTGTTATCAGACGTTAAGTTATCGCCATCCGAAAAGTGAAACGGATAAATATTATATCGATCCGGTGAGTATTTCTCTTCAATAAGCTCCAGTGCTTTACGGTAAGCTGATGAACAAATCGTTCCTCCGCTTTCTCCTTTAGAGAAAAAGTCGTGTTCTGAGACCACTTTAGCCTGTGTATGGTGAGCGATAAATTCTACATCCACAGTTTCATAGTTTTTATTTAAAAAACGATTCATCCAAAAGAAAAAGCTTCTAGCCATATACTTCTCCCATTGCCCCATAGAACCACTGGTATCCATCATGGCAATAACCACTGCTTTTGATTCAGGCTTATCTTGGTCTGTCCAAGCTTTAAATCGGATATCTTCCGGGTAAATTGGTGCGAACGAGGAATCACCGCCGAGAGCATTTCGTTTAAAAGCTTCCAGCATCGTTCGTTTCTTATCAATATTTCCAACCAGCCCCGTTTTACGAATATCTGTAAACTCAATCTGTTCATGAATTATCGTATCTTTTTCTTTCTCAGCCAGATTCGGCAGTGTTAATTCTTTAAAAAAAGCTTCTTCAAGCTCAGCAAGTGAAACTTCTGCTTCATAATAGTCTTCGCCAGCCTTGTCGCCGGCACCTTCTCCTTGACCTGGTTTCTTCTGTGCTTCCTGTGACTGACCGACAACGTCACCAACTTGACTGTCCCCATCTCCTTGACCTGCATGTTTATTCTTGTCGTAATTATATCTGATCTTATACTCATCAAGTGAGCGAATAGGGATCTTAACAACACGTTTTCCATTAGACATTACAATATTTTCTTCAGTTATTAAATCAGGCAGCTGTTTATTCATCGCATCTTTGACTTTTTCCTGGTGTCTCCGTTGGTCATCATAGCCTTTTCGATGGAGGGACCAGTCGTCTTCAGCAATGACAAAGTTCTTCTTATCATTCATCCTAAATTCCCCCTCCTCTTTGTGGATTACTTTATCATATGCAGGACAAGTTCAATGGATGAGACTAATTACGATATGACAACAATTTTATTTGAATTTTCAGTTTATTGCATAGTTATGATCGTAACCATTCATTAACTAATCTATGCTGGAGGTTTTGAAAAGCGGGAGTTCGTTACGATTGGTCAGAGAAAGTGGGAGGCACGGCATTGAATGCTTTCAGTTCCCATGGCCTGGAGTTGACTTAAACATAAAAAAACCTCTCCGTTTTAACGAAGAGGTTCTTTCAAATTATCCTTCTAATAGCAAGTCATAAGGATCTTCTATCATTTCTTTAATACGGCGTAAGAATTGGACCGCATCTTTTCCGTCTACAATTCTGTGGTCGTAAGATAACGCAATGTACATCATTGGACGGGCTTGAATCGTATCATCCGGCATGACTTTGGCCCGCTTTTCAATGTTGTGCAATCCTAAAATTCCAACTTGCGGAGAGTTCAGAATCGGTGTGGAAAGCATAGATCCAAAGATTCCGCCATTTGTGATCGTGAATGAGCCACCTTGAAGATCGTCCAATTGGAGCTCTTTATTACGAGCTTTTTGGGCCATGTCCATAATTCCTTTTTCAATACCTGCAAAGTCCAGACGGTCAGCATCCCTAACCACTGGAACGACTAACCCTTCATCTGTTGATACGGCCATACCGATATCATAGAATTTCTTCTGGATTATTTCATTTTCCTGAATCTCTGCGTTAATGAGAGGGAATTCTTTAAGAGCTCCTACAGCAGCTTTAGTAAAGAATGACATAAATCCAAGCTTCACATCATGCTTCTTCTGGAAGGCTTCTTTCCGTTCGCTGCGCAGCTTCATTACATTCGTCATATCCACTTCATTAAATGTCGTAAGCATTGCTGAGGTTTGCTGGGCATCTACCAAACGCTTGGCAATCGTCTGGCGGCGGCGGGACATTTTAATTCGTTCAACAGGCTTATCAAACTCAGTTTTCCCACTGGTTTCTTTTGATTTTTTCTCCTGCTTCGGCGCTTCTTTTTTCTCCGCTTTTTTACTTTCTTTACTGGATCCTCCTGCTGCTGCATCCACATCCTCAGGACGGATCCTTCCTAATGGATCTTTCGCTGTAATCTCACTGAGATCGATTCCTAATTCACGTGCACGCTTACGGGCAGCCGGAGTGGCCACTACATCATTTTTAGTATCCCGCTGGTCAGCAGATTCTTGTTTTTCTTCTTGCTTTTCTTCCTGTTTTTCATCGTTGCCAGCTGTCTCCTGGGCAGGCTCTTCTTTTTCTGAAGAAGCTTCCTCTTTAGAAGACTCATCCTCACCTGAGCCGCCGGCTTCACCATTCTCATCGACTTTGGCAATAACGTCGCCTACCTCGACGTCATCTCCTTCATCCTTTAAAATTTCAGCAAGAACGCCGCTTGCATCGGCATTAACTTCAACGTTTACCTTATCTGTCTCGAGCTCAAGGATGGGGTCACCCTTTTCAACTTGATCGCCTTTTTTCACCAGCCACTCGGCGATCGTACCTTCTGTAATTGATTCAGCTAATTCAGGGACCTTGATTTCCTTCATGATTTGTTTCCTCCTTTAGACAACTGTAACGCTTCATTTATAATTCTTCTTTGCTCTGTTTTGTGGATGTTTGGTTCACCTACAGAAGGAGATGCACGGTGTGGTCTTCCAACGTATCGGTGAATCTGGCCTTTTTCAAGCATACGGTGCAGGATACCCTCTACAAAATACCAGCTTCCCATATTCTGAGGCTCTTCCTGTACCCATACTAATTCTTCTAAATTAGGATATTCGCTCAAAATCTCTTTTAGCTGTTTAGTAGGAAAAGGATAAATCTGTTCTACTCGAACAGCATCCAATGTTTCAAAAGTGGGATCTTCCATTTTTTCAACGGTATCTTCAATTTCTACCATGATCTTCCCGCTTCCAAGCAGAAGAGATTTCACTTTTTCTTTTTCCTTTTTCGTTTCTTTCGTCATGTAAGGCTGACGCATAATCGGCTGAAAATTTAATTCACTGAACTTGCTGCCCTCTGCTGCCACTCTCTGGTTTCGCAGCAGGCTTTTCGGTGTCATGAGAACAAGCGGACGTGATTCTTCCTCATCATTTATAGCAGCCTGTCGTCTCAGCAGGTGGAAATACTGTGCAGCCGACGTGACATTAGCTACTGTCCAGTTATTCTCAGCAGCGAGCTGCAGAAAACGTTCTAAACGCGCACTGGAGTGCTCAGGACCTTGTCCCTCATAACCGTGAGGAAGAAGGAATATCATATTTGATTTTTCTCCCCACTTCGCTCTTCCTGCCGCTACAAACTGATCAAATATAACCTGGCCAGCATTAGCGAAATCACCGAACTGCGCCTCCCAAATGACGAGGGCTTCAGGTGCTTGAACGCTGTAGCCATATTCAAATCCTAATACTCCAGCCTCAGAAAGCGGACTGTTGTAAATATCAAACGATGCTTTTGCTTGTTCAATACCGTGAAGCGGACAGTATGTGTCATCAGATTCGATGTCGTGAAGGACGAGGTGCCGGTGAGCAAAGGTTCCGCGTTCCGTATCCTGTCCGGTAATTCGAATTGGGTTTCCATCTTCAATAATAGAAGCAAACGCAAGGGCTTCGGCTGTTGCCCAATCAACTTTATTGCCTTCTTCCAGCATGTTTCCACGCTTTTGAAGAATTTTCTCTAGCTTTTTAAACCCATTAAAGCCTTCCGGTCTCTTTAAAAGCTCTTTATTCAGCTTCTTCAAACGCTCTAAATCAATAGCTGTCACAATTTCATCCAGCGGACGTTCAACTCCGCCCGGACGAGCCTTTACATCTGCTTCTGTAGTTTCGTTTTCTTTCATATTGTTATATATTTCACGAAGATTTTTTTCGTTTTCTGTAAAAAAATCTTTTAATGTACCTTCTTCTACAATTCCTTCTTCGATCAGCTGCTTTTCATAAAGGTGAGGAACGGTAAGGTGCTCGTCGATCTGTTTATAAAGAATAGGCTGGGTTGAACGCGGTTCGTCCATTTCGTTATGACCGTAACGTCGATACCCAATCAAATCGATAACAAAGTCTTTTTTGAATTTTTTACGATATTCATAAGCTAGTGATATAGCTGACAGACATGCAGCCGGGTCATCCGCATTGACATGGAGAATTGGAATTTCAAAGCCTTTGGCCAGATCGCTTGCATATCGGGTTGACCGGCCATCACGGCGGTTTGTCGTAAATCCGACTAAGTTATTCGCAATAACGTGAATAGTTCCACCTGTACGATATCCAGGCAGATCCTTCATATTTAAGGATTCGGCAACTACGCCTTCCCCAATAAACGCCGCATCCCCGTGAATCAACAATCCGAACGCTTCTTCCTCATCCAGCTTTGCATATCCGGGCTCAGAGCGGTCATCCTGTGCAGCTCTTGTAAATCCCTGCACGACCGGGTTTACGTATTCCAGGTGGGATGGATTATGACTTAAGGTTACCTGAGTGGATGACTGCTCGCCGTTTCCGATCTCACGGTGAGCACCAAAGTGATACTTCACATCCCCTGTCCATCCGTAGTTAATGCCAGTCGAACCTTCAGAAGGGATAAGCTCCTTATCCGGCGAATGGTGAAACTCAGAGAAAATACGATCGTACGGCTTCCCTAATACATGTGCCAGTACATTTAAACGTCCTCTATGTGCCATACCCATCATAATGTTGGATATCTTATCGGAAGAAGCTGCCTGGACGATAAAATCGAGCATTGGGACCATTGAATCGAGTCCTTCAATAGAAAAACGTTTCTGGCCGACAAAAGTCTTAGCTAGAAAGTTTTCAAAGCCTTCTACTTTAGCCAGCCTTCTAAGTAATTGTTTCTTCTCTTCTTCACTTAAATTAACCTGGAACTCTGAAGAATCGATTTTCCTTTGCAGCCACTGTCTTTCATTTTCATGACTCACGTGGTCATATTCAAAGGAGATCGTCCCTGCATACCGTTCTTTTAGAGTTTGAACGACCTGAAGAGCATTATTCAGCTTCACAGGTGGATTCGGCCAGACTACATCTGCTGGTATATTTTTCAAATCTTGCTCAGTTAGACCATATCGGCTGATTTCAAGCATATTCGTCGGGGGCCTTTCATTGCTGCCCACCGCATAAATTTTTGCATCTAGATGGCCGTGACGCCGAATAGCCTCAACAAGTTTCAATGCTGAGGTGACTTTAACCATATCTAAAGATGCAGCCTGTGCAGCTCCGTTTACTGCAGGAGCAGCAGACGCACTCATCCATTCCGGTGCCCCATGCTCATCAAATACTTTTTTTAATGATGGATCCACTGACTCTGGATCTTTTTCATATAACTCGTACTGTTCTTCAATATACCCCATATTAGGGCCGTGAAATTCTTCCCAAAACCTTTCGTTGGCACCTTGATTAGCCACGTGAAATACCTCCAAGTAGTTGTTGTCTAATGCTGGAACGTAAACGTTTGCAAACACACATACTATTATAGAGTTGAAACGTTATAAAATTCAACATTTATCGCTTTTTTTCTTTTCGTCTCGAATTCTTCTCTATTATAACAATAAAGACGCACCGATTGGTACGTCTATTTCACTTTTCTCAGAAAATTATACAGAAATTTACTCTTCGTCCTCGAGCACATCGTACGCCCACTCAAACAATTTCATTTGACTATTGACAGAAGGGTAATCTTTGTTGACCTTGATATAACGATAGCTTCCGTGTTCATCCTGTTCTCTCGATTTCACGTTATCCTTTAAGTATAATTCAAGAATTTCAATTAACCTGCTTTTAATCTCAGCCTCATATACAGGGAAAAGTAATTCCACACGCTTTACCATATTCCTTGTCATCAAATCAGCTGAGGATAGAAAAACCTTCTCCTCACCATTATGATGAAAATAAAAGATCCGGCTGTGCTCTAAAAAGCGTCCGACAATACTGATGACTCGAATATTCTCACTAATTCCTTCGACGCCCGGTTTTAGACAGCAGATGCCGCGGACGATGAGATTCACTGACACTCCTGCTTGTGAAGCTTCATAAAGCTTTTTAATAATAAGCTTGTCAGTTAGTGAATTCATTTTTGCTACAATACGGCCGTTTCCATAATCACGATGGAACTCGATTTCCTCATCTATTTTCTTAAGAAAGTCAGTTCTAATGTCAAAGGGAGCCATAGAAATGTGGAAATAATCGGGTTTCTCTGTATAACCGCTTAAATAGTTAAAGAAATTGGTAGCATCAATCCCGAATTCAACATCTGTCGTAATAATCCCCATATCTGTATAAATCTTCGCTGTCTGATCATTGTAGTTCCCTGTTCCCAGATGAACAAAACGCTCAATTGCATTCTTTTGTTTTCGAACGACAAGAATAATCTTGCTGTGTGTCTTTAAATAAGTCATTCCATAAATAACATGACAGCCCGCCTTTTCCAATTCACGTGCCCATTGAACATTATTCTCTTCATCAAAACGGGCTTTAAGCTCAACCAGAACTGTAACTTGTTTTCCATTCTCAGCCGCTTCTTTTAAAGTTTTTATAACCGGGGAATCACCGCTCACTCTATACAATGTCTGTTTTATCGCTAAAACATCAGGGTCTTTTGCTGCATCTGCCAGAAATTCTATTACTGGTTCAAAGGACTCGTAGGGATGATGCAGAAAAATGTCACGCTTTAATGCAGCTTCAAAAATATTTTCCTCATCCTTCATATCACGCACAGGCTGAGGTATTAACTGCTCGTAAACAAGGCCTTCTTTTCTATCGGCTGATTCCTTATAGAAATCAAATAAGTAACTGAGATCTAAAGGACCATCCGTAATGTATAAATCATTTTCATGAATCTCCAGTACACTTAATAAAAACCGAACCATTTTTTCATCAAGCTTCTCTTTGCGAACCTCAAGCCGGACAGCTGCACCCCATTTCCTTTTCTTTAGTTCTTTTTCAATTTCTTTTAGTAAATCACGTGCGCCTTCTTCGTGTATCGTCATATCTGCGTTTCTCGTAATTCTGAATTCAGTTATTGATTTTGCGCGGTATCCTTTAAAAAGCTTTTCTGCGAAGTGACTGATAATATCTTCTAACAGAATAAAGGTTGATGAGGTATCAGCTACTGTCAGTTCAACAAATCGTGGAATAACTGAAGGCACCTGGACAATGGCGTGCTTTTCCGTAGGGTCTTTTAAATCAAACGTATCTTCTAAAACGACAGCAAGGTTAATTGTTTTATTTAAAAGCTTGGGAAATGGCCGGTAGGTATCAACGGCCATAGGGGTTAAAACCGGAAATATCTCTTCTTCAAAGAATTGTTCTAATTCGTGAAGCTGTTCCTCAGTCAGCTTTTCAATTTCAGTGAGTTCAATACCTTCTTTTAATAGCTGCGGCTTCATCGCCTGGTAGGTATCGTACTGCCTTTTAACAAGTTGATGATTAATTCTCGCTATTTCTTTCAACTGCTGTTTCGGAGTTAACCCTGCCTTGTTCTCCGGTTTATTGTAGCCGGCTTTTACCTGATCCTTTAAACCGGCTACCCTTACCATAAAAAACTCATCCAAATTCGCTGAAAAAATAGCAAGGAACTTAAACCGCTCAAGTAAAGGAGTGGTATGATCCAGTGCTTCCTCAAGCACTCTTTCGTTGAAGGCAAGCCAGCTCAGTTCACGGTTATTGTAATAACGCGGGTCATCGAGATTCTTTTTGACGTCATCCATTGTCATTGACTACTCCCCTTATGCCAGAGATTTCTAACCACTCTATCACGCGAATTTTGACCGAATTTAAAGTTTAAATTAAGTATTTGTAAAAGTCCGGCCTTATAATTGAACAAATACTAAATTAATTTTTGTGTTCAGCGCCTTTTCCAGGTGCTTCTTTTGCTTTTCTATCTGATATTCTTCAGGCATATAATCCTTGCTGCAGAAAAGAGTGATCGTAAGGTTCTCGCCTTTTGCATTCACTTTTAATGATTCCACCGTTCCTCTGCGCGTGCTGTCCAGGCTGTAGCAAAACTTAAGAAACGCCCCTAAAAAACGAATGTGCTTTCGTTCTTCTTTTAAAAACCAGCTTTTATAAGGGCTGATAAATTGTTTGAAAACCGTTTTGTTTTTAAAAGAGGCCATTAAAGCAAGTTTTAAGCGGTCAATATGCATTAATCCGTCAATTGTACGGTTCGCAAGTAAATAAAAGGTATGCTGTGCACTTGCTTCATCATCTATATATTCCCCGAGATTAAATACATAACTCGCACGTTTCACCTCTGTCCAATCGTCTATGGTTAATGAACCAATTCCTCTTTCATGAAATTGCGAGAACAACTCCTTGGCTAAATGCTGTACGTGCTGTATCTGCCGCATATCCAGCTCATAGTCATTGATCAGTTCCTGGATACTTTCTTCTAAAACACTTGGAAAAAGGCTGGTCCCCATGCCCTGGGTAAGCTGCTCGTAAAACACACCGTCTCTTAACCCTTTCCTGCTTAAAATAAATCCATCTGCCTGTACGGCTTCGTACAATGTATGGAAAACCTCGACAGCTGGAAGAATTATATCCGCCCGGTCTTTAGACAAACCTTCAACCTTCTGCATCTTTTTCATCGGCAGGGTGAACAAGTAATTTTTAATAAATGAAAGATCGCTGTCCAGCATCTTGTATTGATGGAGACCTGCGAGAGGATATTCTTTTAAATTCTGATCTACCTGTACCACGTTCCTCGCGCCTCCGCCAATTCCAACTAAAGGTACTTTTTTACCAGTCAGCCAGGGGAGGCTGCTAAAGCTCTCTTTAAGAAATTGCCGAAGGTTTGAAAACTCTTCTTCTGTAGGCAGGTCTTTTTTAAAAAAGCGTTGTTTAAGGGTTACAGCACCAAAAGGGAAACTGTGAGAATGAATAAGTTCACGATCCTTAAAGTAGGTGACTTCAGTACTTCCACCCCCGATATCGACAGTGAAGCCTTCGGTTAAAGAGGTTGAATTTGCAACGGCTAAATATCCATAGTACGCTTCCTCTTCTTCAGACAGAACTCTCATATCGAATCCGGTATGCTTAGAAACTTCTTTGATAATTTCTTCCTGATTAGTAGACTGACGGATAGCAGCGGTAGCTACGCAGACCGTCTCTTCCAACACGTAAGTGGCAAGTACCCCTTCAAAGCTTGATAATGTGTGGAGCAATTTATTTATTCCGTTCTTTGAAAGCGTCCCGTCTTCCAGTAAATATGTACTCAACCTTGCTACAGCTTTTACGTTTTCAACTTCCCGGAGTCTTCCTCCTTTATCCCGCAGATAAACAACTAATCGTACGGAGTTTGAACCAATGTCAATAATGGCATAATGCTGTTTCGCCATCTGCCTCACCTGCCTTGTATTTTTGGTCATTATATCATAAAGGGACCCTAGACTGGGTCTAGAGCCCCTTGTAGATTTAACGATTCAGCAGGCTTCCTACGTACTTAAGCAGCTCATTAGCTGACGATGAGTTATATCCGTGTTCATCGACTAAAGTGGCCACCACTTCATTAATTTTCTTCAATTGCTGTTCGTTTGGTGTTTTCGTCGATGTAGTTATTTTCACAATATCTTTTAAGTCAGCAAATAATTTCTTCTGAATGGCTTCTCGTAAGCGCTCATGGGACTGATAGTCGAACTTTTTACCTTTACGGGCATAGGCAGATATTCTAATAAGAATTTCTTCACGGAAGGCCTTCTTCGCATTTTCAGAGACACCGATCTGCTCTTCAATGGAACGCATTAACCTTTCATCTGGATTCATTTCTTCTCCCGTCAGCGGATCACGAAGCTTTGCTTTGTTGCAATACGCCTCTACGTTATCTAAATAATTGTCCATAAGCGTACGGGCAGACTCTTCATAAGAATAAACGAATGCTTTTTGAACCTCTTTCTTCGCTAAATCATCATACTGTTTGCGAGCCAGCGAGATAAATTCGAGATAGCGCTCCTTATCGTCCTTAGAGATTGAAGCATGACTGTCTAATCCATCTTTTAACGAACGGAGTACATCCAGCGCATTAATTGATGTCATCTCTTTTTTAATAATAGTTGAAGAAATTCGGTTGATCACATAACGCGGATCAATCCCGGTCATACCTTCATCAGAGAATTCCTTCTTCAATTCTTCTACATCCACATCACTGAAGCCTTCTACTTCCTCGCCATCATATAAATACATTTTCTTCAGTACATCAATAGACGCTTTCTTCGATTCCTTTAAGCGCGTCAGCACGGTAAACATGGCCGCTACCTTTAATGTATGAGGAGCGATATGAACATCACGTATATCACTTTCCCGGATCATCTTCTCATAAATCTTTTCTTCTTCAGTTACTTTCAGATTATACGGGATCGGCATAACAATCATCCGTGAGTGCAGCGCTTCATTCTTTTTATTAGCAATAAAGGAACGGTATTCAGCCTCATTCGTATGAGCAACGATCAGCTCATCTGCCGAAATTAAGGCAAACCGGCCAGCTTTAAAGTTGCCCTCCTGAGTTAAACTGAGAAGGTGCCAGAGAAACTTCTCATCACATTTTAAAATCTCCTGGAACTCCATGATACCCCGGTTTGCTTTGTTAAGCTCTCCATCAAAACGATAAGCACGTGGATCTGATTCAGAGCCAAATTGGGCAATCGTCGAGAAGTCAATAGAGCCTGTTAAATCGGCAATGTCCTGTGATTTAGGATCAGAAGGGCTGAAGGTACCAATACCAGTTCGTTTGTCTTCAGAGAAAAAGACTCTTTCTACCAGAACATCCTCGATACGGCCGCCGTAATCTTTTTCGAGTCTCATCGTATTTAAAGGGGACAAGCTGCCTTCAATTCGAATCCCGTAATCTTCACGGAACTCATCTCTTAAATGGTGTGGAATCATATGCAGGGGATCTTCGTGCATCGGGCACCCTTTAATAGCAAAGACTGCTCCCTTGTCAGTGTATGAATACTTCTCTAGTCCCCTCTTTAACAAATTAACCAGTGTTGATTTACCGCCGCTGACAGGTCCCATTAACAATAGAATTCTTTTTCTTACGTCCAGGCGGCGTGCAGCCGGATGAAAATACTCTTCAACTAACCTTTCCATAGCTTCATCAAGTCCGTAAATATCGTCATCAAAAAAGGAATATCTCTTATGATGAGGGCCTTCCTCAACCCCCGCTTCCGTTATCATATTATAAACACGAGAATGAGCAGATTGGGCCAAGTAAGGTTTGTCTCTTAATAGCTCTAAATAATCTCTGAAAGTTCCTTCCCATTTCAATTCCTCTTCATGTTCACGATGATCTTGTATTCTTTTAATAATATCCACTCAACGACCTCCCTCGTCGTAACTAGCAAATTTAATACATCCTATGCGCGTGAAACCCGAAACATTCATAAAGGTACAAGCTCCTTTCGTCTATTGTATAAACCGCAACCAAAAGATTTGCGTGATCACGCAAATCAACGAAAAAATGCTTTTTTCCCCTTCGTAACCGCTTCCTTGCTTTGACACGATATAGTCCCCTTGTTAGAATTGTCTTGACTATTTAATCGAATAAAGGATTACTTATGGAAAGAAGGTCTAATTAATGGAAACTTGGTCCTTTGTTGATTCCGGCCATTTAACGCCGGCTTTAAATATGGCGCTGGATGAAGCCTTATTGAATTGGCACAGCGAAGGAAAGATCCCGCCTGTCCTTCGTTTTTATGGTTGGAAACCCGCCGGCCTCTCAGTAGGATACTTTCAAAAAGTTGAAGGCAGAATAGATCTTGAAGGCGTGCGTAGAAATGGGTACCACCTCGTAAGAAGGCAAACCGGCGGACGAGCTGTTCTTCACGACGATGAGTTAACATATAGTGTAATTGTTTCAGAAAACCATCCACAGATGCCCGCTTCTGTTAAAGAAGCCTACCTCGTTCTATCGCAGGGGTTGCTTGAAGGATTCAAAGAACTTAACATTAAAGCTGAGTTTGCCATTCCGGAAGAGAAGCTGAACTCATCAGGATCAGCGGTCTGTTTCGAAGAACCTTCCTGGTATGAATTAATCGTTGACGGTAAAAAAGCAGCGGGAAGTGCGCAGACCAGAAAGAAAGGCGTAATTCTCCAGCATGGTTCAATTCCGATTAATGTAGACGAAAACAAATTGTTCGATATGTTTATTTACAAGAATGACCGCATTAAAGAGAGGGCTCGTAAGGCCTTCGCAGATAAAGCAATCGCCATTAACGATATCGTCAATACACCAATTGATTATGAGAAAACCCGGGCTGCATTTAAAGCTGGATTTGAAAAAGGATTAAATATTGAATTAAAGCCTCTTGAATTAAGTGACGAACAATGGAAAGAGGTTTATGAACTTGCCGAAAAAAGGTACAACAGTAATGAATGGAATTATTCAAGATAACTAAAGGAGACGATTAAAGTGTCAAAAAAAGATGAATACATAAGGAAACCGGATTGGTTAAAGATCAAGATTAACACGAATAAATCCTATACCGGCTTAAAAAAATTAATGCGCGAAAAGAAGCTCAACACAGTATGTGAGGAAGCACGCTGTCCAAACATTCACGAATGCTGGAGCGAAAGAAAAACAGCCACCTTTATGATCCTTGGAGATACATGTACACGAGGCTGCCGTTTCTGTGCAGTAAAAACAGGTCTGCCTAATGAACTGGACTGGGGAGAGCCGGAGCGTGTTGCTGAATCAGTAGAAATTATGGGGCTTAAGCACGTGGTAGTTACAGCAGTAGCACGTGATGACTTAAAAGACGGAGGAGCGGCTGTATTTGGTGAAACCGTGAAAGCCATCCGCCGCAGAGTTCCAGGCTGCACCGTAGAAATCCTTCCATCTGATATGAAGGGTGATTATGACAGCCTACACACGCTAATGGGGGGAGAGCCCGACATTTTCAACCACAACATTGAAACTGTCCGCCGATTAACGAAAAAAGTTCGTGCCCGCGCTATGTACGACCGCTCTTTAGAGCTTCTGCGCCGTGTTAAAGAGATACGTCCTGACACACCTACGAAGTCAAGCCTTATGGTCGGTCTTGGCGAAACGAAGGAAGAAATCATGCAGGCTATGGACGACCTCTTAGCTCACAACGTGGATATTATGACAATTGGTCAATACCTGCAGCCTACAAAGAAACATTTGAATGTAGAGCGCTATTATCACCCGGATGAGTTTGAAGAATTAAAGCAGATTGCAATGGAAAAAGGGTTCAAACACTGTGAAGCTGGCCCGATGGTTCGTTCCTCCTATCACGCTGATGAGCAGGTAAACGAAACTTCTGCCCAGAGACGTATTAAGTATATGCAGGGGTACGAATCCCAGGGTAAAACTTTAGATAAGACTACGTTTTAATAATAAAGCCGCCTAATAAAAGGCGGCTTCACTTTATTCCGAGCGGTTTTCATCTTCTGCTATTTCTTCGGTTTGCTCCTTTTCCTCATCTCCTGCCTCTTCGGTTACTTCTTTTTCTTCTTCCTCATCGTCCAATTCTTCTTCCTCAATTGTCTCTTCTATATCTTTTGAGTCATCCTGCTCGGGTTCTTCTGGCTGCTCTGGGGCAGATGGCGTTGAGCCTGATGTTGAAGATTCGCTGGCAGCAGTATTATTATTTGAGGATGCAGAGCTGCTGGACGAGCTGTCAGGAGATTCAGGTGAGTATGTGTCTTCAGTCGTTTCGTTATATGTATACTGTTCCGTAGTCGTTGAGCCATCACGATTATCTTGCTCCTCAACCGTATTTTCTCTTTCTACTTCCTCTTCTTCCTCTTTTTCTTCCACTATCTCTAAATCCTCAACCTCATTCTCAGGAATCTCGCCTTCGATTTCTTCATCTGGAAGATCTTCCACCTCTTTATCTTCACTTTCTATTTGCTCAAGTGTTACTTCAATTGGATCGCTTTCTTCTGCCTGACTTGAGCTGCAGGCACATGCGAGCAGTAAAGCACTCCCCGCTATGAAATAACCTATTAATTTTCTCATGGTACCACCCCTTCAAAAAAAAGAATATGATGTAAAATTATGTCGGATGTATTTTACCAATTATACCATAATTTCCACATTGAAGAAGACCGCTTGTAAGAGCGGTCTTCTGTCTACCAGTAATAGCCTCCTCCTCCACCATACGGGTAATACGGCGGCGGTGGACCGGGTGGGCCAGGCGGGCCGTAATAAGGCGGCGGGTAGTATCCCCCTCCCCCATAGAAAGGTGGAAATATTGCACTCCCCAACAGCCCTCCTAAGAAACCTCCAACAAAAGGACCTCCTATGAATCCTCCTATTATGCGATCATCTTCGTGTTCATACCCATGTGGATCTATGAAACGCATATCGTCTTCCATTTCGTACGAATAAGGCAGCATATCATCCCTCCATTGCAAGCGGGTTATTCACCTACATTTCAACATATGTGCCTCTGCTGGCTGATGTTTGGGCGATGAGCTTGTTCTTTTTAATTAATAACTGACAAACAATTCACATCAACAGGAAAATGGGGTATAATAACAAACATCAATGCTTGTCTGCTCAGCTATTAAAGGAGGCCCTTAATATGAAGTTAACTTTAATTATTCTCGTGTGTGTAACATACTTAGTTTCAATCTTTACTGCCGGCTATGACGTAAAGCCAGGACGCCCAAAAAAATAACACATAACAAAGACCGCATCTCCTCACCACGAGAAGATGCGGTCTTTTTGTCTAATGAATTAAAATCCATTTAGGACCATGCTGTTCATCTACTTTCAACCACCACATTAAATTATTTTATTAACTGTGGGAATCCCTGCTGCTTTAATGCGTCAAATAAAATAATCGACGCTGTATTAGCTAAGTTCAAGGACCGTACTTTATCCGTCATGGGGATGCGCAGACAACGGTCTTCAAGACCTTCGAGAAGATTCCTTGGAATACCATCGGTTTCTCTGCCAAATACGAAAAACCACTCCTGCCCGGCGTCACTAAAGTCGAAATCTGCATATGATTTCGTACCGAAATTTTCTATATAAAAATATTCACCTGAAGGATATGTCCCATATAATTCTTCAATTGAATCATAATAGTGAATTGTCACATCATGCCAATAATCCAAACCGGCCCGGCGAAGCATCTTATCATCTGTGGAAAAACCCAATGGCCGAATAAGGTGCAGCTGTGAATTCGTCGCTAAGCATGTGCGGGCAATATTCCCGGTATTGGCAGGAATCTCAGGTTGAAATAAAACAATATGATTGGCCAACTTCCTCACCTCGTTCTCTACTTCATCAACTAGATTATTATATCACACTCATCAACCCCCAATGCGGAAAAATTTATACTGAATGTTCGGTGTATAAGCAGTAGAATCTGTATAACTCCAGAACCGCTGACGGCTGTTTGTCGTATGAGCATTAACTAAAGGTTCTCCTTGACTGTCTTTACTGACTACAATGGTGGTATGATCAAACCGGCCATCCCCTTGAAAGTCATAGCAAATAATATCGCCCGGCGAAAGCTGATGAGCCTCGGCTGCTTCACCAGCGATCAGCCCCTGCCGCGCTCCGCTTAAATACCAGCGGAGCGAATGAGCGACAGACCAGCTGTAGCTCCAGTTCTTACCTCCATACCACCATCCCTTACTGCGGTTGGGCTGGCCTGCCATCGGGGCTCCCCCTGCCTTTAAACATTGAGAGATGTAATTGGTGCAATCTACATCAAAGTGTTGATAAGCAGGGTTATAGCTGTCCCACCATTGCTCAGCATACCGTACAGCCTCCCGGCGGTTATAGGTGAACGGAGCTCTTGCTTCCTCATCCTTCTCAATGAATTGAGGAGTCAAATTAGTTTTACTCGGTGACAAGAGTTTTTCAGTTATTGTATTTTGTTCCATCATATTTCCATCACGAATGTAAGATTGGCACGAATATATCCCTTCTTCTAAGAAGGACTTTAATCCATCCTTCACATATAAATGAATAGAAACAAGATATTGAACGTACTGATCTCTATCAAACGATACTCTATGGTATGGTCTGATGGAGAAGGTCGCCCTTTTTATTTGCTGACCTCTCTCCATAATCCCTTGAACCTTCCGCTGGAGCCACACTTCTTTTTCTTGAATCAACAAATGTTTAATGATGTCCTCCCAATAACTTCTAATCGTATACACCGCTCATCCCCCCTGTTCTATCACTATATGAACTAGCAAAGAAAACCATACAAAAAAACTCCCTGAAGTAGGGAGTTTCACTTTATACCTTCAACTGCTGCTGATTTGATTCCAGCTCTAACAATTGTCTTTTGCGGTCTAAACCACCTGCATACCCAACAAGCTTACCATTACTTCCAATTACTCTGTGGCAAGGTACGATTATTGAAAAAGGGTTCTTGTTCACAGCTCCCCCTACTGCACGAACAGATTGAGAAGCCTGAAGTCTCATTGCTATATCCTTGTAAGTTCTAGTCTCACCAAGCGGTATATTCTCAAGAAGAGCCCGCCATACATTTTTTTGAAAAGGGGTTCCATAGCATATGAGAGGCAGTGTAAACGCTTCTCGTTCTCTTGTAAAATATTCACTAAGTTCTATTGCTGCCTGCTTCACATAGGATTGTTCAGGATCATGAGTAAATGAGTTTCGGAGCAGATGTTTTTTGGTCCATGTCTGGTAAAAAGAGTGCAGGTCGTCAAATCGACCATAGTCCACTCGCAAAATTCCTTCATCTGTTGCTAAAATAGTGAGATCGCCAACGGGTGTTTCCATCACATCATAATAGATCATGGATTGGTAACTCATAAAAAACCCCTCTTACTAACAGTTTTACCTATTATACAAAACCTATTATATTCTGAAAAGGGAGATTCGTTTATCTTTCTTGAAATTGGAGCCCTTTTTCCATTTCTTCTACGACTTTTTCATCTTCTTCGTATCCCATCGCTTCCTCTATCGCTTGAAAGCTTTCCACAGTGCCTATTTTACCTAGAGAATAAGCCGCAGTTCCACGAATCACGGGCCGGGGATCTTGTTTCATTAACCGGATCAATTCATCCACTGCTGCTTCTTCTTTGTAGTGACCGAGAGCTAAAATGGCATTACGCTGAATAGGTTTTTTCCCTCTCCAGGAACCTGACATCGAGCCGTACTTGTCTTTAAATTCACGGTTACTGATGGATAAGAGCGGAATTAATTTAGGCTTAGCAATTTCAGGGTCGGGTTCAAACTCTTCATGGTTATGAAAGTCTTTCTTTTTGTTCTTAGGACACACTGTCTGGCAGGTATCACACCCATAAAGACGATTTCCAAGCTTTGTTCTATACTCTTCAGCCAGAAAATCCTTAGTCTGCGTTAGAAAAGCGATACAGCGCTGAGCATTCAGCTGACCGCCCTGGACCAATGCATCCGTCGGACACGTATCTACACAAATGTTACAATCTCCGCAGCTGTCCTCTACCGGATCGTCAGGAGCGAATGGAATGTTTGTAACCATTTCCCCTAAATAGACGTAAGAGCCAAACTCAGGCGTAATAATAGCGCAATTCTTCCCGCTGAATCCAATCCCTGCACGTTCAGCCACAGCCCGGTCAGAAAGTTCTCCTGTATCTACCATGGACTTAAATTCAGCTGCAGGAAACTTCTCTTTTATAAATACCCCAATCAGATTCAATTTTTCTCTTAGTACGTCGTGATAGTCGCGCCCCCAGGAAGCACGGGCAAAGACGCCTCTGCGCTCACCTTTTTTACTTTTAGGAGCATTCTCCATTTTAGAAGGGTACGCAAGGGCGATAGAAATAATAGATTGAGCCTCTGGAAGGAGTCGTCCAGGCTCTGACCGCTCGTCTACAGAGCCTTTTTCAAAACCGGATTGATAGCCAAGGGCTTGCTGTCGCTGCAGTCTCGCTTTCAATTCGCCAAACACATCAGCTGAGGCAAAACCGATCTTATCAACCCCAATCTCTTTACTATAAGCAACTACTTCTTCTTTAAATTGATGAAAATCCACCTTGGCTACCTCCTTTCCTTTTATCTTAAATCACTGACCTTCGCCGTACGGATACGGTTTAATGCAGCAGCTATTTCAAGACGGCGCGGTCTTGCCAGTTCGCCGGGGTGTTGATCTTTAAAAGGAGCAAATGAGGCCAGTCCTTGCTCATTAAACTGCTCCTCCACTTCATCCAGCAATGAGGATAATGGCTGTTTCTTGTTCAGCCTCCCTTTTTTATATAAATGCATCAACAGGTCGGCAATCATCCTTGTCTGCGAACCGTCAACAAGCTGCTCGACTCCAAGAAGATCAATCTCAGCAGCACCCATTAAAATCTTTGTTCGGCTTTTTGATTGTATTTTTTCTTTACTCCCTTTTCTAGGCTGAATCGTTTGTGGAAGAAAATGCCGGGAAGGCAGGGCGCCAAATGTTTCTGCAGCCGTCTGACGCTGACTGGGATACTTTTCAGCTATTTCTTTAGCTTTGGCCGTCACATTATACGGCACATATTGATCCATCATAATCACGTCGTCCGCCTTAGTGAAATAATCACCTGATCCGCCCATGACTAATATAGTTGAAACATCCAGCTCATCACGAAGACTGCTGATTTTATCTATAAAAGGAGTAATGGGTTCTTTCTCCTGAACTACCAGCTCCTGCATACGCTCATCCCGGATCATGAAATTCGTAGCACTTGTATCTTCGTCAATAAGCAAGGTTTGAGCACCCGCTTCTATAGCTTCTATTACATTTGCAGCCTGGGAAGTACTGCCGCTCGCATTTTCAGTTGAAAATTGAGTCGTATCTGCTCCTCGTGGCAAATTCTTTATAAAAGGAGAGATATCAACATTTGTGACCTGACGCCCATCTTCTGCCCGCACTTTAACAGCACTTGGGTCAGTTAGTATAAACTCACGTCCATCTCCCTTAATATGAGGATATACCCCTCGCTCCATTGCATTCAAGAGGGTACTTTTACCATGATATCCTCCTCCGACGATTAACACAATGCCTTTAGAGATCCCCATACCTGTTAAGGGAAGCTCACGGTGAGGAATATCAATAGAGATACGGTTTGCTTCAGGACTCTTAAATGGCACTGCATCCTTCATCGGCTTATCACTAATACCGCTGGCTCTTGGTAAAATAGAATCATCGGCAATAAACGATATCAGATTGTCTTCTCTCATTTTAGCTAAAACAGCATCGTGCTGATCAGCTAATTCGACAAACTCCCATATTTCTTCATCGGTAATGGAAAAAATGGAATCCTCAACGACCTCGGGGACTACAGTAAAAAACAGTTTATCTGCTTCTTTTCCATTAATACGCCGCCCGTTCGCAGGAAGTCCTACCGTTAAACATACAGTGATTTGATCATTATCGATACTTACGGCTGTACGCTCAAGAACCTCCTGCTTTGGCTGATCAATAGCCACCATACCACTTTTTCCTGACCCCCGCACATTAGGTTTCGCTTGGTTTAGTGCATCAGCTACCTTTCGAGCCAGCACATCCTCGGTATAGATCCGCCTGCTTTTCGTCTCTTTCCATCGTGGGTCAATCTTCTTCACCTTTTGAGGAATTTGAACCCGTATCTTAGAAGGGGCAGCAAATGGATCTCCCTGCACATAATCAATTTCTAGCTGATACTTTGAAAACTCATGGCTGCCTTGAATTTGTTTATATCCTTTATAGCTTTTTCCGTCAATTTGTCGTAATACATTTTTTAGTTTGCTCACTTTATATCTCCTTTCTCTATTGGTGTATCCGTTTTGCTTCAATAAAAAACGCAATGCTTCGTTTTATTAAACGAAACACTGCGTTGGTTCACATAGTAAACTAATAATAGCAAATAATGGAGCGGGTGAAGGGAATCGAACCCTCGTCATCAGCTTGGAAGGCTGAGGTTTTACCATTAAACTACACCCGCTTTTTGAAGGACAGTTTCAATTATAACAATCACTAATCTATGTGACAACCAATATCAGTTTATTTTCTGTTCATCAGCTTTCTAAATATATGAAATAAAGAACGATAAACATAATAATAATGATCATTAAACTGGAGACAAGCGTTACTTGAGCCCTGGAAGGTAAAAAAGTTTCTTCATTCATAATTTTTCTTTTCCTATGAAAATAAGCAAAGGTAGCGAGGATGATTATAACAAAGCCTAGAATACACGCAAACACCCCAAGGGCAATGCTTATAATATCCACAGTCATATTCCTTTGAGCCCCCATTGTAAAATGAAGACTTGTATTTAAGAAGCCGATACCCACAATAGCAATTACCGTGCGTACCCAGGCTAAATATGTACGCTCATTCGCCAAATGCTGCTGGGCATACTTTATTTGATTTTGATTGAAACTTTTCTTGTCCATCTTTTACACCTTATTCCCGTCACTTTAATTCCATTTATTACTTCATTAACGTGCTGTACAAATATTAATATAACATCTTCACCGGCATACTTCTAATTTTTACATCAATATCTAAATATACAAACTAAAAAGCCTATTGTGCGTAAAACACAACAGGCTTTTAATATAAAGATTAAACGACGTTCTTTTTCTTTTCTTCTTCAAAATCAAGTTTTTCCCAGGTTTCAGAATTACTGATTCCCAGCTTACTAGGCTCAAATACCGGCTCTTTGTTTTGCTTCCTTTGAGACATATAATCAGAAAGAACAGTAAATGAGATTTTACTCAGCCTGATGACGGCATACATGTTAATAATCGTCATTAAAGCCATAAATACATCAGCCAATGCCCAAACGAGGTCAAGGCTGGCAACTGCTCCAAACATAACCATGGCTAAAGAACCAATACGATAGATTAAGATCGCATTTGGGCTTTCCTTAATAAATTCAATGTTTTTCTCGCCATAATAGTAACTTCCAGCAATTGAACTAAAAGCAAAAAGGAAAATAGCAATAGTTACAAATATTCCAGCCCATTCACCGATCTGAAGAGCCAGGGAGTCCTGCAGTAAAGTGATTCCCGCTTCTGTACCAAACTCAGCCTGGTCAGAAACAAGAATAATGAATGCTGTAGCAGAACATACCACTAATGTATCCAGGAAAACACCTGCTGCTTGTATAAAGCCCTGCTTCGCAGGGTGAGATACGTGAGAAGATGCAGCTGCGTTCGGTGCACTACCCATACCAGCTTCGTTCGAGAAAAGTCCACGGTTTACACCCTGCATAATAGCAGCCCCGATGCCTCCTCCAATCACCTGTTCAAATCCAAATGCATTTGCGAAGATAAATCCAATAATCCCCGGCAATGCTGTGATGTTCATTGCCACCACTATTAACGCAATTATAATATAAATAGCAGCCATAATAGGCACTACAATACTGGAAAAGTTAGCAATGCGGTGCACCCCTCCGAATATAACAATGGCTGATAATATCACTAACGCAATTCCAACTATTGGAGTAGGAATATTAAAAGAAGAATTAATAGACTCAGCAATCGTATTACTTTGTACAGAATTAAAGATAAGTCCGAAAGTTACAGCGATCATAATGGCAAATGCAATTCCAACCCAACGCTGTTTCAGTCCCTTCTCTATATAGTAAGCCGGTCCGCCTTTAAAAGCGTCTTTCCCGTCTCTTACTTTATAGACCTGAGCTAATGTACTTTCCATAAATGCCGTAGCGCCACCTACAAGAGCAACAACCCACATCCAGAAGATAGCCCCTGGTCCGCCCATAGTCAAAGCTACAGCAACACCCGCTAAGTTCCCTGTACCAATTCGGCTTGCGGATCCTATACAAAAAGATTTAAAAGCTGATATTTCTTTCCCGTTGTTACCTGGTGTCTTCTCAAATAAAACACGCATTGTTTCTTTTAAATACCTAAACTGAACAAACCGTGAAAAGATTGTAAAGAATAGTCCTGCTCCTAGTAGTACTGGAATCGTTAAGTATGTGGACAACAAGTTATTAATTTGTCCTACAATTTCCATAATCAGATCCATTTTTCCACTCCTTGGTAATTTGTTGGATTATTCTGAAATTTACATACATAAGAATAGCATAAAAAATGATAACAAACAACTAATTTCGAGGAATTATGCACTCTTAGTAATGATGACTATTGTATCATATAATGTTATTATTATTAACATAATAGTTAAAAAACTATAAAAAATCTGTTAATTTCGCCCTAAAACTTAAAAAAATTTATTATATTATAGTATATTTGGAGCACTTAAAATAAGCTTAATAACCTCTGAGACTTAGGTACCGTACCTCAGGTTATTGGCTTTGACATCCCCCGCAGGAATTGTCATGCAGCTTAGCATTTAAACCGTGAGTAACCTCTCAAGTATGCCGGTGCCGGCAACAGGTGGATATCAGCAGGTATCCTATTTTTTTCTGATACCCCAACAAATATTGTAGAGACCCTTTTTTGAGCATAAAAAAAATCGCTGTAATAAGCGATTTCCGTAGTAAATATAAATTTTTCAGTACCGGTGGTCGGGTTCGAACCGACACTCCGTGAGGAACACGATTTTGAGTCGGTTCCGCTGGGAATCGTTTAACGAACCGGCTATGAACGCTTTCATGACGTGATTTAGCGTGGATTCGACGATAATTCACAAGATGGGCAACGCGCACAACTCTGGTGCTTACCGCCCCTGCGTTAATCTTATTGTATAAGCAAATGCACTTCTGGTCAATTTCACAGGTAGAATATGGTAGAATATTGTTATAAGTTTAATATTAGGAGGGATTGTAATGGGGGCAATATTTAGACAAGTTAATAATTTTGCTCATGAACTTGCAAAAATACGCCTGGATACAATTGACAGCTATGTAGAACAAATGGAACATGCCATTAATGAAAAGTCTGAGCAACTTGCGCGAATAACGGAAGAAAGAGCAAAAGATATGCCCGAGGAAGTAGCAGATGAGTATTATGAATTCCATTATGATGATTTTCACCGATTAGAAAGAGATTTTCCTAGTTTACTGCGCTATTCTATTGTAACAGCTGTTATTTCCACTATTGAACAAGCCTTAGTGCGTACATGCAGAAGTCATTATGATGAGAATCCAAACCTTAAACATTACCGAAAATATGGGGATAAAAACAATCTTGAGAAATTTTCTTATTATATAATGGAACAGATGAACATCGACTTTCCTAATGAAAGCGAAGAATGGGAGTTTATTTTAAACGTATACAATGTTCGCAATAATATTGTTCATTCTAATGGTAGAATAAATGACGGTAAAGATGTAGAAGGCTTAAAGAACTCTATACAAGAATTACCTTTCGTATCTTCAAGTCATGAAAAAGAAATACACATAGATAAGGAATTCTGTCCTTTACTCATAAAAAACACACAAATATTATTGAATAGTGTTTTCACAAAAATTAAAGAAAGCATTTCAAATTAATTATGGAAGAAACTTTATTTCAATTCGGCGAATACCTAACGAATCTAGGATTATCACTAACGCCATTCAGCGTCCTGCGGGGGTTTCGTTGGGAACAACTATCAGTGCGGCGTTATTCGGTGAGATTGCGGTGCATGACGCGTTACAAACGGAACATTTCGAAAAAATTACAGAAAATTTTTTGTACCCGGCGATTTTGCGGACACCATAGCATTGTTTCGGTCGTCCGGGGAAGTCGACCATCGCTTGACCGCCCCGGGAGTATTACAACGAACATCAACCATCATCCATCCATTTTGCCCCCATTCACATAGCGCACTATTTACAGTAGTACGGTATGCATCGTTTCAATCGTTGATTTGTCGCGGTTCATTAGCGCATTCATCCGAGTCATTTATTGTTTAGACGCACACGATTCGTTTTATTCATCGTTTATGCAATGATTATTCAACGTGCAACTGGTTCGATTAATTGCGACTGTTCAGCAGTAACGAACGTTGATATATCAATTGTTGTTCGTATGTAATGCGATGTGATTTGTGCTGCAATGCGGTTGGTGTGCGGTTCTGCGGTCGATGGAAAGTTTTCGAAGTGCTGCGTGAGCGGCGTCGTCTGCCCGATAAAATGTTGCAATCACAACGGCATCACAACGTCATCACACCGCAGCCATACGCTCTGTTCACCCTATTACATAACGCCAGTTGTCGGCATATTCTTGACACCTATTTTCCGCAGAAAATATCACTTGTATGACGCAATCTACCGCTATTTAATCCGCCGTATAAACGCCATATCCCCGCCAAATAACCGCCCTGGGATGCGACCAATACCGTTAATATCCCTGTTTTAATGGACGCGGTATGCCCCGTATATGTGCGCAGAATAACGTCCCATTTGTATATGAAATATTGCGCGCTGAATGGAAAATTGCGGCATTTAGCAGGAAAATATACCCTTATGTCGAATGTAGTAATGTTGGAAGTATTTTGCGTTAGATTTTCAGTAGGGGGAATAAACGATGGAAGTTAACGAAGTTGTCAACGTTCTAGTTGAACAGAACAAGCATTTTAAAGACATGGTGTGGTTAGCTGTCGGGGGAATATTGACCATTGTTGCGGCAGCCTTCATTATATTCGGCTTTATGTTCCGTTCATTTAAAAAGGGGGAAGTCGAAAGTCTTCAAAGAGAAATTGAAAGCAATATACAAAATGAATACATTGAAAAAATAAAAGAAGAGTTAGAAGAGTTTGCGCATAGAAAGATAGAGGGTTTAAGCAAGAACTTACAAGAAGATATAGGTAGTTTAAAAGGCATCATGAACCACACCCAAAGGACTATAAAAGAAAGAGAAGAATCGTTATCAGAACTTATCCGTAGTTTAGAAGCTAATATTTATATACTTGAAGGAGATTTATGGGAACAAAGAGAAATATTTTCAAATTCAATTAACCGTTATGTTGATGCGGGATTTATATACCAAGAAATAGATAAAGACCAACACAATTTCCTATTAGACCATATAGATAAGTGGCTGGACAAAAATTCTTACCTTGACTTTTATCACAAAAAAAGATTACAAGACTACCTTGACAATTTAAGTAGTGATTACTCAAAAATGGCTGAAAAGTTAACTAAAAAAGTGTTAGAGAGAAAAAACTAAAATTCACAAGGGGGTAATCCATTGAAGTTCGAAAGTCAATATCTGATTAAATGGGGAATGCCGGGTTGGGTATTTATGTTGTTAGTATTACCAGTTTTATATTTAGGTGGTACTATTGATTCGACTGGAATTCAAAACATGCATACAATTAGTGCTGCATTCGCTTTAACCTTAATAGGAATAGTGGTGGGATATATAATTTATCAAATATATTTCGTATTATCATGGATTTACCAGCCGCCAGAAAAGAGAAATATAAATAAGATTATAGAAATAGTGCAACATAAAGGAATTGAAGTACCGAAAAATTGGAATGAAAGATTTTTTCTAATCGAATACTTATGGCACGCGAATGTTAAAGAATTAGAAGAATATAAGATGATTTATTATTCAAATAGGTATTCTTACCTTCTAACACGTAAACATGAAATTGGCGCACTATTAACAAGTTTTGGTTTATGTATAGTCCCTGTATCAGTAGAATTAATATCTGCCCCTTCCCTATTATTATTTGGGATATTCCTTTTTACGTGTGTAATGTCGTGGGTGCTATTCAAAACTTTTAACTATTACTCAACGAATGTAGAATATGTAGTTGCTCGGTTTATGGATGAAATATTACCGCCAGCGCGCGAAAATAATACCCCTAAAAACGAAAAGGAAAAACCGCCAGTAGACGTATATTAATCGTCACCGGCGGTTGTTTTTATTCTATTCCATTTTCAATCGCATTCTTTAAATCTTGCGAATAAATGGCAACGTACTTTTTCAATACCGATAAATCACTGTGACCCATTAACGCTTGTACAGTAAACACATCAGTTCCAGACGCAATCTTGTTCTTTGCGAACGTTCGGCGAAATGTATGCGGGCTAGTAGCGACATCATCTGATAAACCCGTTCTCTTACCGTAATATGCGACTCGCTGCTGTATTTGTCGCCTAGACAGGGGTTTATCCTCATACGTAATAAATAATGCGTTGACGCCGGGTATTTGACCTCTTTCGGTCACCCACGCGGACATCGTGGCATGTAATCGCTTTGTCATCGGTATGCGACGGGCATGGGTATTCTTTGCGTGCTGGATATTGATTGCGCCATCTTCAAAGTCGATGTCATGCGTGCGCAACGATGACAGTTCATTTAATCGAATACCCGTGTGCGCAAACATCAACATAATCGAATAATCACGCAGACCCGTGAACGTGGTTATATCAGGCGCGTCCAGTATTCGTTTTAATTGCGATGGCGAAAAAGTGTCCCCGACCGTGTGCCGCGTCTTTAGCAGTTTGACTTCGTCGAAAGGATTTCTCTTTAACCATTGCTTGCGGTAACAAAACGAATAAAACGCACGAACTGCACGCAATCGAGAATTAATAGTATTACGTGATTTGCCGACATCCATTTCCGCCGATATAAACAGTTCAATATCTTGCGGTTTAATCTTATGAACTCTTACTATATCCAATGCATCCAGTTCGACCATTTTGCGTCTGTATAAATCCAGTTCTCTACGATAAAAGGTGACAGTTGCATCCGACAACCCGCGCAATTCTGACGACTGTATGAACGCTTTGAGTGCTTCATCGAATGACGTAACATTCCCCGGCTTAATTGTGTTAACCACTTGTGAATCGACTTTTCTTCTGCGTTTAACCATAAATAAACCCCCATGAAATTAATCACAGGGGCGGCGCACACGATTCATGCGCACGATTTTTCGTGGATTCATCGTCAAATATTCACGCTTTTTAAATTAAAAAAAGACCTCATGACTTCCGTCATGACGCCGTTCTGTAGTACCGGTGGTCGGGTTCGAACCGACACTCCGTGAGGAACACGATTTTGAGTCGTGCGCGTCTGCCAATTCCGCCACACCGGCATTTCATGGAGGCGGCAACCGGAATCGAACCGGTGATAAAGGAGTTGCAGTCCTCTGCCTTACCGCTTGGCTATGCCGCCATTGAAATAAAGGATTTAATAGATTATATTCATTAATTTTATAGGTGATGCAATATATTCTGGAGCGGGAGACGGGATTCGAACCCGCGACCCCCACCTTGGCAAGGTGGTGTTCTACCACTGAACTACTCCCGCAGTATAAATGGCTGGGCTAGCTGGATTCGAACCAGCGCATGACGGTACCAAAAACCGTTGCCTTACCGCTTGGCTATAGCCCATTAATTGACTAGATAAAAAAATGGGGCGGCTGATGGGAATCGAACCCACGAATGCCGGAACCACAATCCGGTGCGTTAACCACTTCGCCACAACCGCCACAAAACAAAGCAGGGGTAGTAGGAATCGAACCCACATTGACGGTTTTGGAGACCGTAGTTTTACCATTAAACTATACCCCTATTTGAAATATTAAATTAAATGGTGGAGGGAGTAGGACTCGAACCTACGAACCCGATGGGAGCGGATTTACAGTCCGCCGCGTTTGGCCAACTTCGCTATCCCTCCATGTACAATAAATCTTCATGGTGCCGGCCAGAGGACTTGAACCCCCAACCTACTGATTACAAGTCAGTTGCTCTACCAATTGAGCTAGGCCGGCTAGTCAAAAAAGATGGTGGCTCGGGACGGAATCGAACCGCCGACACACGGATTTTCAGTCCGTTGCTCTACCGACTGAGCTACCGAGCCAAACAGTTTAGTGAACTAGCTTATGTAAAAAGTAATCAGTGGCGGTCCGGACGGGACTCGAACCCGCGACCTCCTGCGTGACAGGCAGGCATTCTAACCAACTGAACTACCGGACCGTTATAAAATGTACTTTAGAGTACTACGATTAAAGATATTGGTTGCACTTTCAGTACTACGATTAAATAATTTGGTTGCGGGGGCAGGATTTGAACCTGCGACCTCCGGGTTATGAGCCCGACGAGCTACCGAACTGCTCTACCCCGCGATAATGTAGACGCATTGTCTACTATAGATAAATGGTGGAGGATGCAGGGCTCGAACCTGCGACCCCTTGCTTGTAAGGCAAGTGCTCTCCCAGCTGAGCTAATCCTCCAATGAGTGGTGACCCGTACGGGATTCGAACCCGTGATACCGCCGTGAAAGGGCGGTGTCTTAACCACTTGACCAACGGGCCAGTCGTAAATGAAAATGGCGGAGAGCGAGGGATTCGAACCCTCGAAACCGCGAAAACGGTTTACACGAATTCCAATCGTGCTCCTTCGGCCAGCTCGGACAGCTCTCCAGAAGAATGGCTCCACAGGTAGGATTCGAACCTACGACCGATCGGTTAACAGCCGATTGCTCTACCACTGAGCTACTGTGGAATAATGTATAACCTGGCAACGTCCTACTCTCACGGGGATCGACCCGACTACCATCGGCGCTGAAGAGCTTAACTGCTGTGTTCGGCATGGGAACAGGTGTGACCTCTTCGCTGTCGTCACCAGATCTTTAAAGTGTTTCTTTTTTGCGGACAAGATTTATTATATTGTCCTTTTAAGAAAAATTCAAGGGTTTTTGAAAACTTTTTTCAGAACCCTCAAAACTGGATAAGAGGTTAGACAACACATCAGGATTCGATTCGTTAATTTTTCACAAAGGGATGTAGTTAAGTCATCGATTGATTAGTATCCGTCAGCTGCACGTGTCGCCACGCTTCCACCTCGGACCTATTGACCTCATCGTCTCTGAGGAATCTTACTTACTTGGCGTAA
>NZ_JAIZEO010000020.1 GCF_024189315.1 Halobacillus sp. A5
CCATAACTCTACAGGCTTCCGTTCTGTTGTAGAGTGAACACGTTGATTCGCGGTGTCTTCTACCCACCTCATAAGTGTCCGGTTCAAATCCTGTAAGGATTGGACGGAAGATGTCTCTAGCCATCCAATCATGTAGCCAATGAAACGTTCCACCTTTCCTTTTGTTTGAGGACGATAAGGTCGATGGACCTTAGGGGTAAACCCGTAATGATCTACAAAGTCCAAGAACTTTTCATTCCATTCAATTTCAGGTCC
>NZ_JAIZEO010000002.1 GCF_024189315.1 Halobacillus sp. A5
AGCTCTGCACACCGAATGTGCTTGTTTTACTTCCTTCTATATAGAAAGAAGATGTTGACGTACTGGTTGGTTCGTTCAGTTTTCAAAGATCAAAATTTCGTTTGACGCCTCAAAATGGCGACTTAATTAATATATCATCTTAACGAGTTGAAGTCAATAACTTTTCCGAAGATGATTTGATTTGTTTTCTTTACTGCTATGCCGCTCTCTTAACGCGACAAGAAATAATATACCATGGATATTCATAACTATGCAATACTTTTTTTATAAAAATATCTTTTTTTATCGTTATTTTAAAATTGAGGTGGTGATCAGCTTCCTCGTTATAACAAAAAGGTCTTCTGAAAACGTGCAGAAGACCTTACTTATCTTCCATTCTATCTCATCACGCTCCATGCAGTCTTTGGTTTTTAAAGAATAAACTATGTAGAGTCCCTAAATATTGACTGCCGATTACAAGTAAACAGACTGAGCATAACACTCAGCCTGTTTATAAAACCCATATATGAATAGCAACTAACGATAGGAGGCCCGGGATCCCGAGCATAGCTGACGCCGCAGTGGTAAAAACATTGATAGGAATATGAAGTCCAAACTGAGCCCCGAATAAATTAACGAAAAACAATAGTACAACCGCAATGACTACCCGCATTAATGCTCGTCCCAACCATTTAATAGGTGAAGCCGGCATTCCTACAATCAATAACAAAGGTATGGCTAGTCCTATTAATAGAATGACTAAAACCGGATCCATTAAAAATCCCCCTGTGCAAATAACTTTTCTTAGTACAAGTTATGTCTAAGCACAAGAGGGTATGACTGATTTTTATGATAATGCGTTAATGTTCCGATGTCTTGCTTCTCTAAGTAAATAAAAATATTTCGCTCTTGCCAGAGATAAATCCAGTAAACCTTCGTTACTTGGCTCTATGCTGTGTTCGATAATATTTTCAAGAGATTCCCATTCATATTTCAATCGTTTAATATCGGCTAATAACTGCTGGTCCATGGCTTTCTTTTTAACTTTTTTCTTCGTTAACAAGATGATCCACCCTTTATATCACATTACAAACGGGAAGCTTTCTTTCCATTTGGAACCAAAGAAGTCAGCTGCCTATCCATGTGCTTTTGAAACTACAATAAAAAAGGAGAAACTTCCCTTAGAGAAGTTTCTATTATAAATCTCGTCGTCCTTCAAGCGCTTTAGAGAGTGTGACTTCATCTGCATATTCTAAATCACCGCCGACAGGAAGACCATGAGCAATTCTGGTCATTCGAATTCCAGAAGGTTTTACCAGCCTGGATATATACATAGCTGTCGCTTCGCCTTCAATATTAGGGTTAGTCGCTAAAATCAGCTCTTCTACCCCTTCATCCTTCAGCCGGTTAATAAGACTCGGGACGTTTATATCTTCTGGGCCAATCCCATCCATTGGAGAGATCGCGCCGTGGAGCACATGATATTTACCGCTGAATTCTTTCATTTTTTCCATAGCAATGACGTCCTTTGGATCCTGAACGACACATATAATAGATGAATCCCGTGACTCATCCTGACAAATGGAACATGGGTCCTGATCTGTAATATGCCCGCAACTGCTGCAATGCGTCAGCTCTCTTTTTGCATTCACAAGTGCTTTCCCAAAATCAAGTACATCATCATCTTCCATTTCAAGGACGAAAAAAGCCAGACGGACAGCCGTCTTAGGACCTATCCCTGGCAGCTTCGTAAAACTGTCGATCAGTTTTGATATTGGTTCTGGATAATACATGGAAACTCCTCCTAGAACATTCCTCCAGGCATGCCTTTCGTGAACTCACCCATCGTATCATTCGTTTTATCGTCTATCTGCTTCAATACATCGTTCGTTGCTGCAATAATTAAATCCTGCAGCATTTCCACATCATCTGGATCTACCACTTCTTCACTAATTTCAACGTCTGTAATTTCTTTTTTACCATTAGCAGAGACCTTAACCATTCCCCCGCCTGCTGTTGCTTCAAATGACATGTCATACAGCTCTTCTTGAGCCTTCATCATTTTCTTTTGCATTTTCTGCATTTGTTTCATCATATTGTTCATGTTTCCTCCACCACGCATGGTAAAACTCCTCCTTTTAATATCTTTCATTAATCTTGAATTTCTATAAGGTCATCGCCTGCAAGCTTTCTCGCTTCTGAGATAAGGGGGTCTTCTTCTTTCTCATCCTGCTCTGAAGATTCCCCGTTCTCCTCATCATTGTTTTTTTGTTTCTTTACATACTCTTCACGCAGTTCTTTCCATTTCTGAACAGGAATGGGAATGATCGTTAATGGTTTTCCTGTGAATTCAGTAAGTAAAGGTTCAATCGTTGTCTGGTGCTCTAGTGCTAAAGAACAATGAATATCGTATCGAAAAGCAACGATTAAGGCTTTTGTAGAGGCTGCGCTGGGCCTGCTGTTTAATAATATAGCATGGGCTGGTGCATTGGTCTGCTTCAAACGATCCATAAATGCTGGCCACTGCCCCTGTACCTGCTTCAACTCTTCCTTAGATGCTTCACTTAATACAATTCGTATACGATCATATGGAACATTATACCCGTTTTTATTGGATCGTGCAGGTGTGCGCTTTTGAGATGAAGATGCTGCCGCCGCTCCCGTTTGTGCAGGCGGGTTCGCTTTAAGCTGAGCAAGCTCCTGCTCCATCTTCTCAAGCTTATTAGAAAGCTTCGTTACTGCCTCTGAATCAGGATTTGCTTCAGCAGACGGCTGTTTATCAACAATATTGAGGACAGCAATCTCAATAAATACTTTCGGGCTTGTAGTCCATTTCATTTCCTGCTGACATTTATTTAATTCTCGAATCGTCTGCTGTACCCATTGAGGCTTCAGACGCTCAGACATACTCTTAAAGGAGTCATCCGGGATCGCTCTTTCAAGATTATGCTGGAGATCAGGCGCGCTTTGAAAAAGTAAGATGTCACGCAGATAGTAAATAAGGTCAAATACAAATCGACCTGGATCCTTTCCCTGCTGGATCAACTCATCAACGACACTTAACGCTTGATTAATATCTTGATCATTAAGAGCCTCGATCACTTCTGAGAGCTTGCGCTGGGAGACCGATCCGGTTACCGCTAATACGTCGTCGACCATCACTTCTTCTTCACTGTAAGAAATCGCCTGGTCCAACAAGCTCAATGCGTCCCTCATACCACCTTCTGCGGAAAGAGCTACAATTTCCAACGCTTCTCTTTCTATCGCAACGTTCTCCGCTTCTACAATTTTCTCCATCCGATCCACCATCGCCTGCTGGGTGATCCTTTTAAAATCAAACCGCTGGCAGCGGGAGATAATCGTAAGTGGAATTTTGTGAGGTTCTGTCGTAGCTAAAATAAAGATGACATGCTTAGGAGGTTCTTCTAACGTTTTTAATAAAGCGTTGAATGCCCCTATGGAAAGCATATGGACTTCATCTATAATATAAACTTTATAAGAGACAGCGCTTGGGGCGTACTTTACTTTATCCCGGATTTCCCGGATCTGCTCTACGCCGTTATTGGAAGCAGCATCAATTTCAATTACATCTGAAATCGAACCATCTTGAATACCAAGACAGGCTGAACATTCGTTACACGGCTCTTTCGCCGGGGCTTTTTCACAGTTAACAGCTTTTGAAAAAATCTTCGCCGCACTGGTTTTCCCTGTACCACGGGGCCCGGAGAATAAATAAGCATGAGAAAATTTATCCTGGGCGATCGCATTTTGCAGCGTTCGCGTAATGTGGGTTTGTCCAACTACATCTTCAAAGTTTCTTGGCCGCCAAACACGATACAGTGCCTGATAACTCATTCAACCGCGCTCCCTTTTTAGTCTCTCATTTATTATAACTGATTTAAGGATAGGATGTGAACCTTAAGAAGCAAGCCCCTGGTTCCTGCCTTTACTCCTCAACTATTATATAAAATGCTCAAAAAATAAGGTCATTCCTAACCGTTTTAAGTGTTCCTTGCAGCTGCGCAGAGCGAGGCTTCACTCACAACAACATATCATTCGTTGAACCTCGCCTTTACGTAAAAAAAGAGCCGCTATAACAGCAGCTCTTCATTGATATATGTATACCGTGCACCCACTTTCGATGGCTCGAACCCAAGCGTTACCCATGTTTATGGCTCGACCCAGGCGCTCCCGCGGCACACGGGATGGTCAGCTTACTGCTGCTTCCTTCCGGATCTGACAGGATTCACTGGTTCCCGTTGCGCAGGACCTGGGTGTCAACACCACTCTCATGAGGCAGACCTTGAATTCGAACCACCTCGAGTGGGGATTCGGCCTCGCTATAGCGGATTGCGAGTACAGGGCACCGCTACCTCCCCGCTTAGCACGGTATTTTCAAGTATAGCGAGTTTTATCAAAAAATGCAATGATTACGTTAATAGAATTATTACCATTTTATTTCTTTTTCCTTTTTTCCCTCAGTTCTTTAAAGAATCGCGTAAGAACTTGACCGCACTGCTCGCCAAGCACATCGCTTTTCACTTCCGACTGGTGATTAAAACGGCTTTCCTGAAGCAGGTTCATCAGCGTCCCTGCACAACCTGCTTTAGGGTCCGAAGCTCCGTAGACCACTCGTGGAATTCTGGATTGAACAATGGCTCCGGCACACATCGGGCATGGCTCTAAAGTGACATACAGGGTACAATCCTCCAATCTCCAGCTGCCTAATTTAAGGTTGGCTTCTTCTATTGCTGTAAATTCCGCATGCGAAGAAGCCAGCTGAGAAGTTTCACGCTTATTATAACCCGCAGCTACAACCGCTCCATTATGTACAATCACTGCTCCGATGGGAACTTCTCCGGCAGACTCGGCAATCCCCGCCTGTTCTAAAGCGAGATTCATGTAATATTCATCGCTGTTCATCAAATCAACTCCCTTTTTTCCATAAAATTTTCGTATAAATAACCCAAGTTCTTTCATATATTCATTGTAGTTGAGGAAGGAGTGTCTATAACATGCAAATTCACGTGGTATCAGAAGGTGAATCCATTTATTCGATAGCCGGGATGTATGAAGTAACGCCTAACAGAATTGTAGAATCGAATGAACTTGAAACCCCAAGCGACTTAGTGATTGGTCAAGCACTTGTCATCCCCATGGACGGCCAGTTTTATTTTGTTCAGCCTGGCGACAGCTTGTATGAAATTGCCCAGCTATTTAACACGACCGTTGACGAGCTGATTCAAGTCAATCAGCTGCAGCCGGGAGCGATACTGCCTGTTGGATTCAGGCTTTATATTCCTCAGGAGCCAAAATCAGATATGACCGCTAATGCTTATATTGAACCGACAGGAGGTCAGGTCTCAGAAAATTTGAGGAATTCTGCCGAGAGAAGAGCTGCCTTACTTACGTATTTAGCCCCTTTTAGTTATCGTGTAAATGAAGATGGTTCATTAGAAGCACCTCCACTCGATAATTTTCCCGCTATTGCCCAAAATAATAACACAGGTTTAATGATGGTCGTGACGAATTTAACGGATGAAGGATTCAGCGATGAACTCGGCCGGACCATTTTAACCGATGAACAGGTGCAGGACACATTATTAGATAACATTATACAAACAGCCCGGGAGATTGGCTATCAGGATATTCACTTTGATTTTGAATACCTGCCGCGGGAATTAGGAGAAGAGTACAACCAATTTTTACGAAAAGCTAAAAACCGTCTCTCTAATGAAGGACTGTTAATCTCCACAGCCCTGGCTCCAAAGACGAGCGCTGAGCAGGAGGGAGAATGGTACGAAGCCCATGATTATAAAACACACGGTGAAATTGTGGATTTCGTCGTACTAATGACTTATGAGTGGGGCTACAGCGGAGGTCCGCCTATGGCCGTTTCTCCTATTAATAACGTAAGAGAAGTCGTAGAATATGCACTGACTGAAATGCCGCCGGAGAAAATCTTACTCGGACAGAATTTATACGGCTATGACTGGACGTTACCGTTCGAACCGGGCGGAGAGTTTGCTCAAGCCATCAGCCCGCAGAGAGCCATCCAGATCGCCCGTGAAAACAATGTCTCCATCTCCTATGATGAAGAAGCACAGGCACCATTTTTTAATTATACAGACAGTGAGGGGGCAGAACACGAAGTATGGTTTGAGGATGCCCGCTCGATTCAGGAAAAATTTGATTTAATTAAAGAGCTTGACTTAAAAGGTATCAGTTACTGGAAGCTTGGTCTTTCTTTCCCGCAAAACTGGGAGTTGTTAAACAATGGCTTTAACATTGCAAAGAGTGAATAAAAAATAAGAAGGCGGCTTTCTGAGCTGCCTTCTTATTTAGATACAAATGAAACGGAGCGGTGAAGAACTTCAGCCTCTTGACAAGCTTTTTCCAGTCCAAGCTCCTCTATAGCTTTCTTATAAACGGTACGATACGGAATTCTTACTTCAAATTCATGCTCAAAAGGAAACGGGTCAAGCACGACCTCTTTTTCATTAATCCATTCCGGCATAATGCCTTCAGGAGCTGCATCAAATTGCTGTCTGAATCCTTCACGAAACCAGGACACTTCTTCCTCTTTATCTATACCAGGCTCCTGCATACAAACATATAAAGAAAGATCATCACAGAACTGCAGCCGCTCAAAATGAAGGTGGTAAATATCATAGGGTACTTCCATTTTCATAGCGGTTTCTAATTCCTGTCTTCGTTCCTCTTCCTCCTTTATGAATTGCTGTATCAATGGATCGCTGTCATCTGTTGAAAAAAAAGATTGGTAGTGAGAACTGCAGAGCATAGCTGCATAGGATGACCGCTCTGAGACTTCGGCTATCCCTCTTTGATACGCTTCTAGTTTTTCTTTTAACGGGTAATCAATAAATGAGTACGGCCGCTGCTTTTCTTCATTCCATAACGGGTGACGGTCTAATGGAATCCAGGCTCTATCGTGCTGGGAAACTGCCCAGTCCGCTTCCTCCCGCAGCTTAGAACGAAGTAGGAATTTCCGCTTCCAATGTAATACAATCTCACCGGAAACTAAAGCATGATCATGCTGGTCAATCAATAAAAAATGATCATCTCTTTCATTTACTATCACGTTGGTCCCCCCCATCATTTAAACTCTTACTTATATTTTATTATAGTTTATTCGCCGTTCATACAAAATACGACTGACGCATTTGGTTTCAGTGAGTCAGTCGATAGAAAAACCGCCAAGGAGGGGTTCCTCAGCGGCTTTCCTTTTTATTTAATATTTTGTTTATTTAAGGAGTTTACTCGCTTCCTGATTGAAGGCAGGAATGTCTTCCGGCTGGCGGCTGGTAACTAACTGATTGCCGCACACCACCACTTCTTCATCTTTAAATTGAACACCGGCGTACTCCATATCTACAGCGATGGATTTAAATCCTGTTGCTGAACGACCTTCTAAACTCTTGGCCGTTATAAGCAGTTGAGGACCGTGACAGATGGCAAAGACCGGCTTCTTCTCATCCATGAAATGCTTAGCGAATTTCACAAATTTATCATCAGCACGCAGCTGGTCCGGCGAGAAACCGCCTGGAATTAACAGGGCGTCAAAGTCTTCGGGTTTTACTTCATCAATAGAGGAATCAACCGTAACTTTCGTCTGTCCCTGCTTACCTGTTATCTCCTTACCTGCTTCCCATTCAATTGTAGTTACTTCATGGCCTTCTTTTGATAATGCATCAACAGGCTGAGTATATTCCACATCTTCAAACAATGATGTCATAACACATGCAATCTTACTCATATCGGTACCACTCCTTGAATGTTTTTAAATAAAATCACAAATTTCTTGTTCCCCTATTTAATGAATTTAAACCTATCACTCTCAAAAAATGGATGTTAATAAACTAAGAGAAGTCATTCATAGAGAACGTTTGAAAAGCTGAATGGGGCTGTTCCTCGTACAATTCCCTGCCGGCAATTTTATTAATAATATGCACATTACGAGTAACCGCCAATCCTAGATTGGTAGCCCCTGCTCCATGAGAATGGACGAGATTTGTGAGCGTGAAAAAATGGTGCCCGCGCTCTTCTTTAAAGTCAAGTCTGTAGTCTCTTGTTACTTTAAATCTTTTGTCATCCTCCCACTTAATTTTCTCTTGAAATCGTTCCATAAACCAGTCAGGAATATTCGGCTTATACCCTGTGGCCAGAATCACCTTGTCTGTTTGATAACTAAACTCCTGTTCCTCCTGCCATTGTTGGCAATTGAGTTTATATCCTGTGCCCTCACGTTCAATAGATTTCACTTCGGTCATTGGATTAATCAAGACGTGACTCTTTTTTCCGCCCGCCGTCTTATGATAAAGCTCGCTGTATAGACGAGTCAGGGTATCAGGGTCAATCCCCTTCCTTAAGGCGCTAAGGGTTTCTAAATTTTTTTGGCGCTGTTCAAATGATAAGGAATGGAAGTAGTCTACATATTCCGGTGTGAAAAATTCCTGCGCAAACTTCGCTTGATCAAGCTGAAATAAACCTCCCGTCCGGGAAAGAAGGGTGAGCTTCATATCATGTCGTTTCTGCTCTTCCAGTAAATCAAGGAACACTTCAAGAGCACTCTGCCCAGAGCCGACTACAGTAACGTGCTTTGATTGAAGCAGATTCTCTTTTTCAAATAAATAGCGGCTTGTATGAATGACATCATTCGCCGGGAGATCATCCATTCCATCTAATATAATCGGCTTACTTCCCGTCCCTAACACCACATGTTTAGAAAAGCAGCTCACTGTCTCTTCCGTCTCTTTATTTAATGCGATTACTTCATAATGGTCGCTGTGATCGATCACGTCTACGATCAAATGATTAAAATGCAGACCGCTTAATTGTTCAGCGACCCACTGCAAATAATGGTTATACTCCTGACGAGGTATTTTAAATTGCTGGTGAAAGAAAAAAGGAAACATTCGATTATGTTCATGTAAATAATTCATAAAAGTATAAGGACTTTTTGGATCTGCAAAAGTCGTCAAATCAGCGATAAAAGGAACCTGCAAATCCATCCCGTCAATCAGCATTCCAGGATGCCACTCAAATCGAGGTGTATCATCAAAAAATGCACCGGAAAGCTCCGTTTCATCCAATAGTGCAGCTAACCCTAAATTATAAGGACCGATTCCAATTCCAATAACATCATATATAGTCTTCGACACATTCTTCACTTCCTTCAATTATGTCTATCCGTTGTTCGTTCGGTAGGTTATGTACCTTCAAAATCAATAGGATTCCCATACTTAAGACAAAAAAGTCACTGGTTAAAGGCGGACATTTTTTAGCTATTCCCTAAAAGTCACTCTTATAAGCTATTATTCGCCCACCGCTTATATAATGTTTCACGTGAAACAATTTAAGACAAATAAAAGCACACAGCTTCAGGCTGTGCGCTTTTCATTCATTATTCTTCAAGCGTTGACGTATCTCCTGTCGGTAAACCAAGCTCCCATGACTTAAGGAGACGTCTCATAATTTTACCGCTTCGTGTTTTTGGAATCGTATCTTTAATCTCAATCTCTCTAGGGGCAGCATGTGCACTTAACCCTTTTTTCACAAACTGACGAATATCCTCAAGTAATTCGTCGGATTCACTGTAGCCTTCTCTCAACGTAATAAAGGCTTTAATGATTTCTCCGCGTTCCGGGTCGGGCTTGCCAATTACCCCGGCTTCCGCTACAGCTTCATGCTCAATTAGCTTACTTTCTACTTCAAATGGACCTACCCGCTCTCCGGACGTGTTGATCACGTCATCCAGACGGCCCTGGAACCAGAAGTATCCTTCTTCGTCCTGATAAGCGCTGTCCCCGGATACATACCAGCCGTTAATAAAGTAGCTTTCATACTTTCCAGGGTTGTTCCAAACCGCTCTCATCATGGACGGCCATCCTTCTTTAATCGCAAGGTTCCCCATCTGATTAGCAGGAAGCTTGTTTCCTTCATTATCGACGATTGCCGCTTCAATTCCTGGTAACGGCTTACCCATCGATCCCGGACGCATATCTACTGAAGGATAGTTACAAATAAGCATCGCGCCTGTTTCCGTCATCCACCACGTATCGTGAATGCGGAGATCAAAGGCTTTAAGACCCCATGTGATGACTTCGGGGTTTAATGGTTCACCTACACTTAAAATATGACGAAGAGAAGATAGGTCATGCTTCTGTGCCGCTTCCTCTCCTGCACTTAACAGCTTACGGAAGGCGGTTGGTGCCGAATACCATACACTTACATTTTTCTCAGCGATCGTTCCATACCAGTCATCCGGGCTGAAACGTCCGCCTCTGACTACGTTTGTGACTCCATTTAACCATGGAGCAAAAATTCCATAGCTCGTTCCTGTAACCCAGCCTGGATCTGCCGTACACCAGTAGACATCATCTTCTTTAAGATCGAGCACCCATTTTCCTGTCTGATAATGCTGGATCATTGCATTATGAACGTGGTAAACCCCTTTTGGTTTTCCAGTTGAACCCGAAGTGTAGTGAAGAAGCATACCATCTTCGAGATCCACCCATTCAATTTCAAAGTCTTCCGAGGCATTCTCCATTTCTTTCTCGAAACTGATATACTTGTCGTCACCCTCTCCGCCGACAAGTACGATTTTCTCCAGGTTCGGCAGCTCTTCTTGAGGGACACGGTCCAGTAAATCAGGTGTTGTAATCAGCATTTTTGCTTCACTGTCTTCAAGTCTGTCCCGGACAGCCTGCTCCATAAATGCTTCAAACAGAGGACCCGCGATGGCACCTGTTTTCAATATCCCTAAGAATGACGCATAGAATTCAGGGCTTCTGTGCATGAACAAGAAGACACGATCCCCTTTTTCAATGCCCTGGTTTTTTAACACATTTGCGAATTGATTACTCTTTTTCTTTAATTGTTCAAACGTTAACGTTTCTTCCCGCTCAGGGGAAGAGTATATTAAAGCCGCTTTATCTTTGGTTGCGGGATCAGCCGCATGCTTATCAATCGTTTCATAAGCAATGTTGACTCTGCCTGTTTCACTCCAGGTAAAATTTGCTTTCGCTTCATTCCACTTGAAGTTGTCGTACGTTTGTTCATAGTTTTCTAAGTTGTGATTTCCTGATCTTGCTTTGATTGGCTGCATGTCCATAATATCACCTCATAGAATGAATTTTTGTAAACGGTTTCTTTTGATTTCTGAAAAAAGCCCTGCATTTAATAAGGTTGACACAGAACTGACTTCAAATTATTTTTCTAAAAATTTCGTGAATTACTTACTATTTTAGTAGAAAGTGTCTCATTTTTAAAGGGAAACGCCTAAAGATTAACATAATTAGTTCTTATTCACCCTTTCCCACGTTGACTTAGGCCTATGCGATCCCTATAATAGACGTGCTGATTAAGATACAAAAGGAGGAGAATTCCTTTGACTGGACGTAAAGATGAACAACTGACTGATTTAACCCTCTTAGGAAATGAAAACAATGAGTACGCTTTTGAATACAATCCGGAGGTGTTGGAGACTTTCGACAACCAGCATCCCGGACGTGATTATTTTGTCAAATTTAACTGCCCTGAATTTACGACATTATGTCCTAAAACGGGTCAGCCTGATTTCGCCACCATTTACATCAGCTACATTCCTGAAATTAAAATGGTAGAAAGCAAATCATTAAAGCTTTATTTATTCAGCTTTAGAAATCACGGGGATTTCCATGAAGACAGCGTCAATACCATTATGAATGACCTCATTCAGTTGATGGATCCCCGTTATATTGAAGTGTGGGGGAAATTCACACCAAGAGGCGGCATATCGATTGATCCGTACTGCAACTACGGAAAGCCGGGTACGAAATATGAAGAAATGGCTGTTCACCGCTTAATGAATCATGACCTTTACCCTGAAAAGATTGATAACCGTTAAAAAAAGATCTCCCACGCCGGGAGATCTTTTGTATTAATTCTTCTTATTGTTATATTGCATATATACAACCTGAGTAACAAGGAAGTCTTCCATCCCATGTTTGCCATCGGCTCCGCCAAGACCTGACTTACGCATACCAGCGTGATAGCCCTGAACAGCTTCGAAGTTCTCGCGGTTTACAAACGTTTCTCCAAATTTAAGCTCGTTTACAACCCGCATCGCTTCATTTAAATCCTCAGTATAAACAGAAGAGGACAAGCCGAATTCGGTGTCATTTCCTCGTTCAATCGCTTCATCTAATGTCTTATACGTCGTAATTGGAATAACAGGACCGAAAATCTCCTCCTGCATAATAGCAGAATCATGTGTCACATTGGTAAGAATGGTCGGCTTGTAATAAAAGCCTTTCTCAAGTGGAGCCCGCTCTCCTCCTATAACTACCTGAGCTCCTGCTTTTACTGCGTCATTCACCATACCTTCCACTTCTTCGAGACGGTCCTTACTGACAAGAGGACCCACATCGGCCTCTTTATTTTCTCGGGGGTCATCAATGGTCAGCTGTTCAAACGATTGCTTCAGCTTATCAATTAGTTCATCCGCTACACTTTCGTGAACATATACACGTTCAGCATTCGTACAAGCCTGACCGTTGTTGGCAAGACGCGACGTCGTTATGCTTTCAACAGCAACATTAAGGTCAGCATTTGCTGTGACAATTGCCGGAGCTTTTCCGCCTAGTTCCAGATTCACTTTAGTTATATTCTGAGCGGCAGCTTCCATGACTTTCGTTCCCGCCGGCACACTTCCGGTCATAGATACCATCTGTACCTGCTCATGCTTAGCAAGTGCATTTCCGATTTCGGAGCCTGTGCCTGTGATCACGTTATACACGCCTTTAGGAATCTCTTCCATAGCATCAATAATTTTCGTAAATTCCATCGCTGTATTCGGAGTCTGCTGACTCGGCTTTAACACGATCGTACATCCGGTGACTAAGGCTGTCGCAACCTTTCTTGCCAGAATAAACACAGGGAAGTTCCAGGGTACTATACCCGCTGTAACCCCGATAGGTTTCTTATAAATATAAATATTCTCGTTGGGACGGTCGCTTGGAACGATTTCTCCTTCAATTCGACGGGCCCACTCAGACATGTAACGGAAATAATCAATGGCGAGGTCGACTTCTCCACTCGCCAATTCATAATCTTTTCCCTGCTCTTCTTGAAGCAGTTCAACGAATGTTGCCCGGTTCTTTTCAATTTCATCTCCCAGCTGTCGCACAATCTTTCCACGTTCAATATTTGGAGTCAATTCCCATTCCTTCTGTGCTTTAAAAGCTGCTTCTACAGCACGGTTCACGTCCTCCGTCGTTCCTTTAGGGGTTCTGGAAATCACTTCTTCTGTAGCAGGATTAACAATATCAATCCATTCATCACTGCTCGAATTTGTATATTCACCATTTATATAGAGTTTGTGTTCAATCACAATAAAACCTCCTCTTCATACTCAGGGAATTGATTCCACTTTTTCCTTTTTTTAAACAATCTAACTAGTTTTACACAGATATAATGAAAATTCGTTATACTAAATAAAAAGCCAGGGAGGACTCTCTATGAAGAAAGAAAATCAAATGCTTATCATACTTAGTATCATTGGAACGGCAAATGTTGCAGCCGGAATTATTCTATTGGTCATTGTTCAAAATCTATTAGTCTCCGCCCTGCTGATCGTATCGGGTGCTTTACTTATTGCCGGTGGAATGGCAGACAAAAGTGAACACAAAAAAAGAAAAGGGAGATCGTAGTCCCTTTTCCTGTACCCTTACCATTCTAAAACAAAGCCTTTCACTTGTTTGGAGTCACTGGAACCCTGCTTCTGCTGAGCCACAAAATAGGGGTTGTCCTCCTGCAGCTCATACGAAAGAGTATCGGGCTCTAAATAAAGCTTGTACTCCAGGTCTGTTACCTTATGAAGAGTAATGTCAGCTACAGTCTCCTGATTGTTATCTTCATCAATTAGCAAAATATCAATTTGATCGTATCCATGACTTATCAGCCGATTTTTTAAATCCATTATAAAATTCCCCCAAAAGTCTCATAGTCAACTACTACTTATATACCCTAATTTGAACTTGTAAAACTAATCTTTACACAACAAAAGCGGGGGATGCTCCCCGCTTTTATTAATAGCCGTATCCGCCTCCGCCAACGTATGCTGCACCAATAATAATCAATAATATAAACAGCACAACCAGCAGCGCGAATCCTCCACCATATCCTCCGCTCATATCGAGTACCCCCTCTCCATACTTTCCTTACTACGTTATGTAAAAGAAAGTAACAGGTAAGGGCGTTTGCGGAGTTCCTGAAATATTTTAGGATAGCCTCAATTTTTTACACTACGAGAAAAACCCTTCGAAAAGCAAGCCAGGCAAAATATAAAGCTTGAGCAAAAAACAGAACTCCAAATATAGGAGCTGGCGCAAACGGAATTATTCTGGCAAGGTTTGCTGCATCACCTGCTTGAGATGGAGAGAAAAAGCTTAGCAGCATAATTTCAAAAGCGCTGCTGACAGCTTCGACCATAATTAAGCAGGCGATAAATACGAGTACGTACTGAACAAGCGTTTGCTGTCCCATCCGTAACAACCAGATAAAGCCGGCTCCAAATGTAACGATCCAGAACACTCCATATAAATTGCGGACCCAGAATAGTACATTAATAATCAGAAGGGCTAATAAAATGTAGACCATCCAACGGTAGTGCCCTTTTATGATAAGGTAGAAAAAGAAAAAACCCATAAAAGAAGCAAACACGTAGCCTGACAGACTTGTTAACAGCTGACTGATCCACGAGGCATGACCCGTCATCGTAACCCCTGAAGTATTAGGAAATAGTGAAATGTTCCTAACTTCACCGCCTGTTATAAGAGCAGTCAGCGAGTGGCCGGTTTCATGAATCATTGTATTTATCATAGCAAAGTACTTTCCGAATATAGGAGCTTGAGTAAGCATAAACGCCAGAATGAGACTGATGATAATTTGAAGCTTCACTATAGTAACTCCCTTCTCTACTACGTATCATAATCTATTTTACTTGCCTTTTCTCCATTCGTATAATGAATATAATTAATCAACGAGGAGACCTGTTATGTATACGAAAATCATTGGAGTTTGTTTCATTGCGCTGCTCGTTCTAACAGGCTGCAGCCAGGAAGACGAAAAAACAGAGATTACAATTTCAGCAGCGGCCAGCATGAAGGATGCGTTAGATGAAATTATAGAAGAATACGAGAATGATCACGATGTATCCATAACACTGAATTCAGGAAGCTCCGGCAGACTTGCCCAGCAGATTCAACAAGGGGCACCAGTTGATTTAATTATTTCCGCCAATGAACAATGGACCCGCCGGTTAGCAGACGGTCAGCATATTCAATCAGAGACCGAAACCACAATAGCAGACAATTCACTCGTCTTAATTGCCCACGCTGACAAGGAGAGCTTAATCGACGAATTAGAACAACTCACAACAGAAGAAGACACAGATATTGTTATGGGCGATCCGGAAAGCGCACCAGCAGGAAATTATGCTAAGCAGTCGCTCCAGCATATCGGCATTTGGGATGATATTTCAGAACAACTCATTTACTCTAATGATGTGAGACAAGCCCTTACTTACGTAGAATCTCAAAACGCAGATTACGGACTCGTTTACGCCAGTGACGCTCTTATCTCTGACCAAGTACAAGTCATCGAAGAAATTGATTCAACTACGCATGACCCCATCGTTTATCCAGCGGCAATCACTGGTCAGAGCAGCAATCAGGATACTGCTGAGGACTTTTTAAACTATTTAAAAACGGAGCGTTCACAAGAAATCTTTAAATCTTATGGATTCAGCTAGAATAGGACGGATAAGACATGAGTTCTTCACCATTAATTCTATCATTACAAACAGCAAGTATTGCCACAATCATTGTATTTATATCTGGAATTGCAGCGGCAAGATTGATCAGCCGGAAATTATTTCCCGGGAAAAGTATAATTGAGTCCATACTTTTACTTCCTATGGTTCTGCCCCCGACCGTTATAGGATTTGGTTTATTGTATTTATTCGGAAATAATGGACCAATAGGCCGCCTGTTAGTGGAATGGTTTGGCATTCAAGTAGTTTTTTCCTGGCTAGGAGTGGTTATAGCTGCTATTGTCGTGTCCTTCCCGCTTATGTATCAGAGTGCTTCCGCATCATTCCAAAATTATGATCCTCAAATCGAAAAAGCAGCGTTAACCCTTGGCGCCTCTAAATGGAAAGTTTTCTTTACGATTTCCTTTCCGCTCGCCTGGCCCGGATTATTAGCAGGTACTGTCTTAACGTTTGCCCGGGCTTTAGGAGAGTTCGGAGCCACCTTAATGCTTGCAGGTTATATCCCAGGTAAAACCGACACTATACCTTTAGCCATCTATTTCGCAGTGGAATCAGGCCGTATGGACGAAGCCCGCCTTTGGGTGATTGTGATCCTTATTCTCGGATTCAGTTCAATTCTTTGGTTAAATTGGTGGAGCAAACGAAATATTCTAAGCTTTAAAAGCGATAAATAAGGAGCCCTTCGTAATGTTAAATGTTCAACTAGAGAAGAAGTTATCCCACTTCAACTTAGATATTACGTTTCAAGTGAATAATGAGACCGTCATTTTGTTCGGGCCTTCAGGTTCTGGCAAAACAACAATCTTAAATTGTATTGCCGGCTTGAGCGTCCCTGATCAAGGAAATATTTCCTTAAATAACAACCTCCTGACCAGGAACAAGCAGACGCTCGTCCCCACTCAACGAAGAAAAACAGGGTATGTATTTCAGGATTATGCCCTTTTTCCTCATAAGACAATCGGGGACAACATTCGCTACGGCTCTCAGGATAAACTGCTTATTCAACACTTACTCCGCATTCTAAAAATTGATCACTTAGTTTCCAAGTATCCTCATCAAATATCCGGCGGAGAAAAACAGCGCACTGCCTTAGCCCGCGCCCTGGCCGCTAAGCCCAGTGTTTTGCTATTAGATGAACCCTTCTCCTCCCTCGATGAAAAAACTAAATATAATTGTCAACAGGAACTGCTGCGCTTAAAAAAAGAATGGATGATTCCAGTCGTGCTTGTAACGCACGATCGTAGTGAAGCTGAGCAGCTTGGAGACCGTATACTTTCCCTCGAAAAAGGAAAAATAAAATAGTTAAACGTCTTATTTCTATTTTTGGAAAAGTATTGAAAACCCATAAGAGTTTCGTTAGGATTTACAATAGAGACTTTTTTACTATCTCATAAAGGGGTGAATCTCGTGAAATCATCATGGACATCGAACAAATACATACGCTTTATTTTCAAATGGGTCATGATTGCTGTCACCTGTGCCATGATACTAATAGGCGCCGTAGTAGCTTATCTTTTTATTGCAGATATGTTTTATAAAGAAGATGATGATAACTTAAATGAAAATGGAGAACTTTCCATGTTGAAAAAGGAGGACACATCTATTGAGTACGACGTTGAAATGGGCTATTAGTGTACTGGCTGTTCTATTTATTTTAACAGCTGTCGGAGCGGCACTGTTAATGCAGTTCACCAGTGGTCAAAGCGAAGAAGTTGACCAACAGGAGATTAAAGAAACATTTAATCAATCAGAAGGCGAAGATGGAGAAGAAGCGGAATCAGCAGATGAGATGAGCTTTGAAGGTTCTGTCCCGGATTTTGTCGCCGAAGCCCATAATTTTTATAATAAAACGCTCGGCTGGGGAAATGATTCTTCTTTAGATGAAGATTTACAATTAGAGTTTGCTGCACTTATAGAAACATATTTTAATGAAAATTCTACAGATGAAATTGCAGAAGAAGATATTGACCAAATCGTTCAGTTAGCATCAGGCCTTTCCGCCACTTCAAATTTCAATGATGATGTCATTGAACTTCATCGCTATTTTCATGATTTAGATATAGCCATAAATGATTACTCCGATTACGATAAAGTGTGGGGAGTCACAGAAACCTACGGAAGTGGAAATTGAGCTGAGCCCCAGTAAAACTGAGGGCTCTATATATGATTATTTAACGGTAACATATTTCTCATGAGCAGTAATATAAAATACGGATCCTTTGGAATTTTTAACTTTATATTGGTCAGAACCATTGACGGATAAACGGTCGATAATAGAAGGAAATCCTATACCCTTCTGCACATACCCCGCAACATCCTCATCCTTCCAGGAAGGAGCCGCATAGAATCTCAGGTTCCCCTCATGTATGGATTCTATCCGTCGTCCTTTAAATGAAGCTTCTTTTGATTTTCCCTCTTTATAGTTCATATTAAAATATTCACATATGCCTTTTGCATGCTCAATAGCAGTTTCTTTATGAAAGGCCGGGTTAAGCATAAGCAGTGCTTCATCCGGGTGATCCATAAATCCGCATTCTGTTAATACAGCAGGCATCGACGTTTCCCGCAGTACAAAGAAATCCGCTTCCTTTATCCCTCTATAATTCTGCTTCGTTCCCTGCTTAAGCGCTGCACCGATTGAACGTGCTAAACGTCCAGCTTCTTTATTTAAATGGCCAGGATATACATACAGCTCGATGCCACCAGGGTTTGGTCCTTTAAAGGTCCCATCATACGCATTATAATGAATCGATACATAAGCATCAGCACCTGCTCGATTAGCTCTGTTCGTTCTAGTTGAAAGCGGGGTATCATGATCTGTAGAAGCCACAAGTAAGGTTTGAAACCCACATTTTTTTAACAATACGTTTAATTCATCCACTACTCTGCGATTAAACTCATTTTCTTTTATTCTTCTATTCATACTTAAAATATAAGGCGACTGCTTACCTTTTGTATTCATTCCATGACCATCATCCAGCGCAATTAAGAAACTCAAAATATATCCTCTCCTCCACAATAAATTCCGCGTTACGCGTAACGGTTGTTTACAATTATATTTGCGCATTATGCATAAGTCAATATAAAAATAAACTATACGCGTAAAATATTTTGCGTATTGTGTAATTATAGTATGATAGAGTAAACCTAACGATGAAGGTGAATGAAATGAATGCACTAGGTGAGAGACTTAAAGAAGCTCGGCAGAGGAAAGGCTGGAGCCAGACTCATGTCTGTGACAAGTTAAAGATCTCGAATTCCAGGCTCTCAGGGTATGAGAGGAATTACCGCGAACCGGATACAAAGATGCTGACGACGCTGGCTTCTCTCTATCAAGTCTCTATTGACTGGCTGACAGGGCTTTCAGATGAGCCAGGCCACAGCTTGAATGGAAGAAAAAAAGCCCCCTCTTTTAAAAATAAAGAACTTCAAAGCTGGTACGAAAATTTACCGTTTGAGAATGAGAAAGACCTTAACAAGCTGAAAAAAATATGGGATATTCTATCAAGCCAATGAAAAAGCTGAATCTTAAATTAGATTCAGCTTTTTCCCTCAGATTAAATACGGGGAAGATTTACTCCTTTTCTCGATCTTCTTTAGACGATTTTGTAAAACCATCTCGGCGGTTCACGATTTCAAATAATCCAGTGCCTGATAACCCGGCTCCTGCCCCCGCCCATAATCGCAGGACAAGATCCATATCTGTCAGCGGGTACGCCAATGATCCAAGTAGTAAACCTGTCCCTACACTGAGTAAGGGAACATAATTTTTTGGAAGCGGTATCGTTCGTTTAATCACTTCCACACTTCCTACAACGAAAGGGCTTAGAACTGTTACAAAAAGCAGCAGCTCCTGCATTATTTCATGCTCCAAGAGACCACCCCTCCCAAAAAAAAAGACCCGGTACAAAGAACTGATTCCTAAACCACCTCTATACCAGACCTTATAGTAGTATAGTACGCATGATAGAAAGAGAGGTGATACCATTTGTCACCTTTTGTCATTATTTTAAAAGAAGCGGGTATATGATCATAGAGCCAAGCTATTACGGGAGGTTATTATGACTTTAACGAAGAGAAAAAAACGCGCTGCCTTACTGATCATTTATGAATGCATTCTTATTACAGCTGCCTTACTTTCAGTGTTATTCATTTGGACAGAGAACTCATTCATTTATTATATCGACCAGTACCTTTGGATTATTTTCTTAATAGATGTGCTCATACGCTTCACAAGTGCAGAAAATAAATGGACGTACTTCAAACGCAATCCTTTTGATTTTGTCGCAGCAGTGCCACTCGACAGTATATTTCAGCTGGCAAGATTGGCCAGAATTATTAAATTAATTCGCATCCTCTCCATAGCCAAACATCAAATTCGACCTTTTTTTCATATTTTACGTACCAACGGACTGGACTGCGTGTTGACGGTCTCTTTCTTGCTTATCTTTGGATCTGCGATCATAGTGAAAATGGGAACCAGGGATTGAGACTTTTGCAGATGGGGTGTGGTGGTCGATCGTAACAACGACAACCGTCGGTTATGGTGATATCTCCCCTTCGACCACGATCGGAAGGTTAATTGCCGTCATTCTAATGTTAATCGGCATCGGACTGATCGGAATGCTGACAGGGTCCATTACAACTTTTTTCGTAAAAGAACAAACGTCCAGGCACCCGACAATACCCTTTATAAAAGGGCAGCTTAACCGGTATGAAGATTTAACAATTGATGAAATGAAGCAGTTGACTGTATTAATGGAGGAAATGAAAGAGGAGAAACTAAGAAAATAAAGTAACGCCCCCGGCAGGATTCGAACCTGCGGCACACGGTTTAGGAAACCAGTTTCGTAAAGGTACATATTCGGTATGACCGTTAGTTTTAGCCTCATAGCAAGGGTTTCCCCTAACGTTTGCTATAACGTTGACAACTAACGTTCATACTAATGTCTTTCGTTCAATATATCCGTATCATTTATTTCACTACGGAAATTATACCGTTATTTTGTTATTCATACAACCTTTAATGTTAGAGTCAGTCCATCTTTTGGTTTTTTTGCATGCAAGGAATATATGTAAGTCCATATAATAATTTGGTATTATAAGTAATAACCGTAAATTTCTAAAAACGATACTAATAAAAGAAAATGCCAAAATAGGAGGATGAGGTGTAATTTAGTTGGGTAATGAACACGAAAAATTAATAATAGGCTTTATTTTTATCCTTAGTGGTATCTTATATTTGCTAAACCTTGATTTTCTAAGTCCTTTAGTAGAATTCAGTCTTACCTTAGCTGCTTTTTTACTTAGTGTTTCCGGTTTGTTTAATGAACCAATTAAAGAGAATAAAAAAGTTTCTTTATTCTCTTTACTAAAATACGTGTTTTACACTTTGGCTTTAATGTCCCTTTTTGTTCTTCCTCAATTTGAAAGAAGTCAATATGTTAATGATTTAGTTACTTCTATAAACAGTACCGCTTTCTTAATGTTTGGTCTAGGTATCAGCTTTTTCACTCTTCATTTTAGTGCGAAGGATATTGAGAAATATAAGCGAAAACACCAACAAGATGTCCTAGAAGCCAGAATAAACGAAAGGAAAGAAATCATGGCAGAAATTTATAAGAAGGGGAAAAAAGATAAATAATGGGGGAGTTAAATTGTTTAATGAAAAAGAACATAAAGATTATGAAACGAGAGTTGAACTAACACTTAAAAGAAAAGAAGAAGGTTTATTAAGTCCTTGGCAAATTTCTAATCTAGTTTCAAAAATGTCTAGTTACTACTATAAGAATGAGTTACTCAACACTATTTCTTTGGCAATTGAAAATGGTATTCGGCCGAATAATATATTTATCATGGATGATTCATTTAACGTAAACCGTAGTTACTCTTATGTAAACACATTTGATTTAAATAAAATTAACGATGTTAAGAATTTTTACCACCTTGGCGTTCCTACCTCACTATTTCCTAACAAGACCTTGTTAAGAGTAAAATTATCATTTACCTATTTCAGCAAGATATATACATACCTTAATTCGAAAAACTTAGATAGACCGGATAAACAGAAACTCATTGATATAGTGGACTTATGTACTAAGTATAATGACATTGAGGAAGCTTTAAATATGATAAAAGACATGGCTGAAAACATAATCATCTATAACGCTAATCCTCAACTAAATAAGAGAAAGTTAATAAAGAAAGTTAATGAAATATACGATGAAATATATAATCGGTATCACCAATTTGAAAAAGAAGAACCTCTAATTTCCACTTTAGAAGCTGAATTAAGTGAAGGTTATACAGATTTATTGAGAACTAAGGACAAAAATTACAATAGAATTGAGAATGAATATTTCAACAAATTCTTTAAGATTATTGCAGACCTTACTCGACCTATTGTAGGTATCTACTACCCTGAAACCAATAGTATTCAAATTTTATGTTACAGTTTTATAAATCAACAAGCTAGAGATAATAAATTTATAGATATTAAAACTATTAGCCATAACAGTCCTTACCTTATTTGTTTATTGATTGGGATTGCGGTTGCCTCACCACTTCTAAAAACTTTCAAAGACTTAGAAGATGACAGAACACTAGAAAATAATGAAATGCGTTTAAGTGGAGAAGATGAAAATACCCGTGAAGAATTGGAAGAAATGTTTGACCAAATAGAGTTTATTGATAATAAACCGGAAAATAAATCTATTGATAACATGGAAAACGATTATCTAAAGGACAAGCTAGATTCCAATCGTAGTAAGAACGATGCAAAATTTAATGAACCAATATCAAATTATAATTTCAATAACACTCACATTGAGATTAAAATCATAAAAGATATCGACAATCAGCAAGACCATCATTAATTAAAATAGGAGAGGATAAAATCCCTCTCCTATCTTTTAATGTTCTTCATATAATATTATGCATTCATTGGTTTCTCTGATTAAATTCAACTACATGTTCTATTGCTTCATTAATCGCCTTTCCTCTGCTTTCATCGCTGGTAAAAGCTTTCTTACTCTCCATTGAGTCCACTTGGATAGCATGGGCATTATAATTCTTCCCATCATTCCATACATCGACCGCAAAAGCCCCACGTTCATTATAAATAATTTCTCTTTCAGCTTTAAAAGTATTCATACCCTTTTCGCCTCCCTTATCATTTTCATTATAGAGTTCTTTAGTTTTCTTGATAACTTTATCTTCAAATTTGTCTAATCCCTTAAAAAACTCTTGTGGTTTCCACTTTTTCTAGCTATAAATACACCTCCTAACAAACCCTTAAAATTACCTTTAAATTCCTTTAAGTATCAGTACCCATTTATTGATTAGGTTAATCGTACTAAAGAAAAGAGTTTAATTTCTAGAATTAGTGCTTTTTAACTTTGTGGAATTTTTCCACCGTAAAACCCGGTACATTCTATAAGAACGAAGGGAGTAATATGTAAGCAAGAACAGGATAGTAACTGTTCTTACTCTCTTCAATAAATTATAGCTTACTCAATAATAATATCGTTAGGATTTACATTAGCTTCCGTGAGTTGCTTTCCTGTGTCGCTATAACCCGCACTCATTTTCTCCATTGGGGATAGTTCACGGTTAACCTTCTGCCCGTCGAATGAATAAGACTCGCCCGCCTTGCGTTCTGTTTGGTCTGTATCCTGCTTATGTGACTCATAACCTGCACTCATAAGAGTTAAGGGGCTTTTATGTGCTTCGTGTAACTTATCGGGGTCAACGTCACCGAATAGAGAAGATTTCTTCTCCTGGGTAGCTTTTTTATACATTTCTAGGTCTGTTTGTTGCTTATTGAAATAAATTGCAGGGGCTTCGCCTTTCTCTACAAAAGTATTGTATAGGTCAAGGGCTTCCGTATCTCCTGCGAACGCCTTTTCTTGTAGTTCTCTGATTTGTTGTTGATGTGCCATTATTTAACCTCTCCTTTAAGTTGTTTAATTACTTCGTTTAGTGTTCCTAAGTCGTCCATACCCTGTACGCGTCTAGTAAATAACGCTAGGGCTTCATCCTGCTTCTTTCTAATCTCTTGCCCCTGTTTTAATGCTTTTCTAAACTGTTCCATTTTATATAGTCCCTTCTGCGTGAGTTTGATTTACATATTCTTCGAATTGCTTAGTAGTCATATCGTTCCTGCTTGCTAACATTGGAATTAAGACATTGTAGAAACGTTTCTGAATATCATGTGACTGTGTTCTAATCCATATAAAGGGGTTTCTCGTTCCTTTAGATGAATTAATAGCCCTGCTTACATAAATAACATTCTCGTAAGTGTCGCCTAATCCTGTACCCCATGAAAGGGCGGTAAAATGGTCTGTGGTTATGTCCTCGGTTTCATGAGTTAATAGACATTTATATCCTTGTTCTTTTAATGCTTGTTCCCTAAGTTCAAAAGTCATAGTAGACGGCAACCCTGCCAATTTAGCACGGTATTTGTTTGCCCTTATAACTTTTGTTTTTCTGTTCGTCTTCTCGTAGCACTTAGAACAATTAGGGCGTTTATTGCTGAACCCGTTCGACATAGTATCAAAATGTTTAGCCGTTCTAAACTTTCCACAATCCGTACAGACTCGGCTTGTCATTCTTCCTTTATCATCTGTAAATATGATTGTTTTCCAATTCCTCTTAGTGATTAACATTTTCTTATATCCCCCTTTTCTGTGTCTCTCTCTTTTATAAAATTGTATGAATAGCTAAGAATGAACCTATAACAATAACTAGCATGTCTAATCTTCCATACAATCTGTTTTCCTGTTTCATTGTTTCCTCCACCTTCTTATAAATTAGAAAAGACGGGAAGGAGTGACCAACCCGCCTTAAACTTATTTAATCCGTGCTTAGTGCCTCTTTTAATTCCACAATACATAAGGTGTTTTATTTCTTAAATGTCTCCTTGTTTTCCAATGTGATAGAAGAAACTTTCTTATCGTGTAATGCCGTGCTTAACTCGTCGGGAAGCACAATAGGCGTGTAGTAATTTCTATCCCGTGATTGATAACGACGGCTTAATGATAGTTCGTAGAAGTCGCGGGGATTCTTATAAGATAGCCCCAACGTGTTCCGTACATTGTTAAACGTCTTATTGTAGTCCTTTGTAAACTCGCTTTTCTTCTCCGCGTACTCGACTAACTTCTCTAGGTACTGAATCTTAATTGCGTTTAGTTCGTCATATAGCTTATAGAAGTCCTCTCCTGCGTCCTTTACAAACTGCTTTCTTTCTTCCTCGACTTCCTTCTTAGCCTTCTCTAGTTCGGACTGAATAGCCGTATCAACCTTAGACAATGTTTCTTGAACGTCTTTAATTTCTTCCTCAACCTTTTTACGGTCTGTGGTTAGCTTCTTAGTTGGTTCTCCACCTTCAATGATAGCTAAGTTTAAATCATCCTGTTCGGCTTCATATAAATTCTTATGTTCGTCTCGTAAGTCCTTTAGCTTTGTTTGTAGTTTCTCTTTACGCTTCTCACCGTTTGTTAGTAGCTTCTCAACTCGTTTAACTGCATTACCCTTGTATAATTTCATTATATAAATCCCCCTCAAATTGTTCTCCTAGATAGCTATATACCTCTTTCATTACTTCGGGCGGGTACTTTGCAATTAAGCACCGTTTCCCCTGTCTAATGTTTCTTTCTAAATAGATAAGCTTGTTATAACCATTTTCAATGACTATGGTAGCTTTCGTTAGTTCCTCATGTTCCGCCTTACTTTTGTCGGTCTTTCTTAACAAAAGGTTATATTTAGAATTCGGATTATTTTGCTTCTCCATGATATTGTCAACAATCTTATTTCGGCTTTGGATATTTTTGTCCAACTCCTTAGAAATTGAATCATAGAGTTTCTTTACCTTCTTAATGTTATCCTCAATATATTCCCCTCTATTGTCTTTAATGGTTACTGGGTTTTGGTGATAATCCACATAAAAACCACCAAGTTTCCTCTTTCCCATTTGCTTTCTCTCCTTCTTGAAACTTTATTTATAATTACTTCACCCGTTTAATGTAAGGGTTCTTCTCACCTGCTATCTTTCTTAATTCCTCTAGTTCTGCTTTTTCGCGTATCTCTTGTTCTTCTTTTTCCTTCATTTGTTTTCGTTCTTCGTCGGTGTAAAGTAACGCGTCTAGTTCTGCTATATCCTCGGAAGTATAGCCATCTTTTACAGGGTCAAGTTTTTCTTCCTTACTAACGATTTCTTTTTTCTCTGCGGACAATAAATCAAATACCTTAGCAAATAGTTCCATATGTTTATAACTTCCCGAAAGTGCCTTCTCTTTTAAGACATCATAATACTGTGGTATGGCGTCCCTTGTGGCTTCTTTTTTCCATTCGTTGTGCTTCTGTTTACCGTGGTCACTATTCGCCCATAAAGATAGAGTTTTCCTGTTTATCCCATGTGATTTAGCAATATCCGCCTGTGTTTCCCCGCCTAAACTTCTGTCGAAGTAATCTAATAAAATTCTTATTTGTTTTTCATTTAACCTCGAATCCCTCTTCATTCTTTAAAACCTCCTGCTTATTTTCTTCAAACTCTACGATTAACGTGAATGCTGCGATTGTTTGGTCACTTACTTTTAAATCTCGACGTAAAGCCCTTAGAAATCTGTAATAGTTTCTGTGTGAAATAGTCGCTTCTTCTCGTTCCATGATAGCGACGTAGTTGGGACTAATCCCCGTTAACTTGCTGAATTCATCGACTGATAAATTTCTCATGAGACGTGCCATGCGAATAACAGTACCGCGTAGTTCGAACGTTTCTTTCATATATTTAACCTCCTTTAAAATCATATTTAATTAAAAATGTTACGCTTCTCTCCATAAGAAAAGCAGGGAAAGCTGGAAAGCTTAACCCTGCAATACAGAAGGAGAATTTAACTAATGAAACATATTGTAAGCACTAGAAAAAGTTAAGGAATATAAAGTTCCCTTTCTCATTCTTCTACTCATACTGTCAACGTTAAATACAAGTAAATGTAATAAGGTTGATAGATGAAATAGAAGAATAAAAGCCAATCTTATTTCCTAATGTACTAGACATTATTCCAATAAGAATAACAAGCGTAGACCTTAATTTTTTTAAAATACAATATTCATACGCCTATCCATATCGTTCTGCAATATTGCAGGTTAGTGGACTAAGATTCCCATTCAACACCATAACTATATATGCCTAACACTTTTCGTTCCTCTCTACTTCGTGTAAGATTTCCGAAGTCATTTCCTCACATACTTCTTTGCCAATTTTTATCGTTACTTAACTCCTTCCGTTAATTCTTGGTTATATTCAATCTCAATTTGGTCTAATGCGTTGTTCAGTACCTTATTAGATAATACGGACAAAATATTAATGCCGTACCGTTCTTGTAGGCTTGCTATACGGTCAACCGTTTTATTATTAAGCTGAACAGTTCGCTTTGTCGTATCATCCTTTACAAACTCGTCCATTAATTCATTCATAGCTTTGTCAAGGGATTCTACATCGTCGCTTACGCTTGCTTCTCCACAATCTAGGCATATACCTTTAGTAGTGTTCTTGAAGCCATCTGTGTTTTTTTCCTCCTTACATACGGTACATTCACAAGAAATTATATTGTTGTTCTGGTCAATTTTTATGGATACTCCTTGGATGTTTTTTACAATAGTAAACATGTTTAAAAGTCTCCTTTACTTATTGAATATTCATTACAAAATGACCGACCGCCCCGTCGTCTGGTGCGGAACATGGTCTAGGTCTTAATCTTTATTCTATATTGTAGAAAAAATCTTAATTTCTATTGTTTTGTAAATAATAGAGGAAGTGATTTTCTTCCTCATGTTTATCTTGTTATATGGTTCTAGTTAATGGTTCTAGTTACGTATTGATACGCGATACAACCAAATAACGTTTTTTGATACAACCATATATCGTTTTTGAATATAACCCCTGTCACAAACCTTGTGATTAATCATTTTTCTTATGAAAGATAACTTCTTCTCGCTTGCCTTCGAATACTGCAATCTGTGAAATGGGCTTAATCCGATAAACTGAATTATTAGCCCCTCTTTTATTCTCACGTAGTTCTCTTGTAATGATTGGCTTACCATTATAGCGATACTCTAATAGTTTCTTAACTTGTCGGGTAATTGTATTAGGTCTAACCCCTAACTTCTCCGCTAGTTGTCTTTGTGTCGGGTATGCTTCGCCGTGTTTGTTCATGTAAGAAGCAATAGTAATTAATAGCCCTACCCCGTCCATGCCTATATCCTTAGAAATACCACTATTAAATAATGGTGCATACACTTTCAAGAAAAACCCCTCCTGTGTTAGTTCTCCTACTTTTGCTTTCACCTGTTGTTGTTCCATAACTAGATAACTCCCTTTCGTCTCTCTTTTTGTTTTGACACTCAAAAAGTGCCTATATAAGTCCTTTCAATTACGGGTCAAATACAACCACCTTTTGTTGAAAGTTTTGACATATACGTGAACTCTACTAATTTCTGCTGAACTCATCTTGTCTAATCTATATTTTTTATTGGATATGAAATCGCCATTCCGTGACATTCTTCTTAATAGTTGGGGTAAAAATAAGAATCCGTGACAAAAAGTTATAAATGTCTCATTCGAAGGTTTAAAATTAGTGGGGAATTTTTTCTAGCGATTTTCAGATTTTAGAGAGGTTGAATTTGTTTTCAAGTAAGTATGAGGGGCTACAATATGAGGACTATTTCAACTTGAACCATTGTTCGGAAAGGTGTAGACGGATGTTCATATCCTATTGTTAGTCGCTTTTAGGGTAACGTTAGTTTGTTTAGACGTATCACCCGACGGTTTAAATTTGGTGTAGAAATTCACTGTTCGCCCGTTCCCGTTATACGGATACCCGCGTCCCCCCATACCGCCCCTTAGCTTATCTGTGGACGTTCTAACCTCTTTCTCTTGCCGTATTTCCTGTTGTATATTCTCGTCTGTGGCTGCCTCTGTGTTTCTATGAATAAAGGTAGCAATAAAGTTATTACAATAAACACACGGTTTATATTGTTTAATTATTTTAAACCGAAATAACTTTCAGTAGATTAATCTAATGTAAGAAATCATATAAAAACGTACATTCATTTCCTTTTATCTATTGCGTTTGTTAATGATTGGTTATATATTAGACATACACTAACAAAAACGTACATTCATTTCCCTGCTATACAAGGGATTAAGAAAGGTGTCTATATACAATGCCTAATCAAGTTAAGGACGTTCAACCGATAAGAGATAAGGAAGTAATAGAGGATATGAAGTGGTCACTTCGCCGCCATTGTGGGGAACGTGATTACATACTATTCATACTAGGAATTAATACAGGGCTTAGAGTGGGGGATATGTTAAGACTTAGAGTTAAGGACGTAAGGTATAAGAAGCGTGTTAAGATTAAAGAGGGGAAAACTAATAAGCCCCGTGTCATTTACTTAGATAGTGTGTATGAGGATATACAAGCATATGTGAAGGGCTTGGATAGTGAGTGGTTATTTCCTTCACGTAAAGGGGATAAGGCTATCAGTACCACACAAGCATATAGGGCGTTAAATAAAGCAGGGGTAATGGTAGATATAGAGGAAGGCATAGGAACTCATACAATGCGTAAGACGTTCGGCTATTGGTATTATAAGAAGCACTTAAACATGGCAAGCCTACAAAGTATCTTGAACCACACTCACCCCGATATAACAAAAAGGTATATAGGTATAACCGAAGAAGAAATAGAGGAAAGTTTAGCTGACTTTAAACTATAAGAACGAGGAATAAGACGGTAGAGAATTAAGTTTCTCGCCGTCTTTTTACTGTATAATCATTGTTAATTCATCTATATAAGACTAACTGAATAATATTTAAATAAGTGACAATTGATACTTCTTTACATACGGTGAATAAACCTTAAATGTAGTGATGGCAAGGAATTGGACAATATATGTACCAATGGAGAGTCATAGATATGTGTGCTTGTGGGGCGTGTTTTATGGGTTTTATAACTTCATGTTAGGATACATAGAAATGTCGAAAGACTACTCTATGTTGAAAGACGGTCTTAGTTCATTACAGTATCACTAAGTCCGTATTTTTCTAATACCAGGTCTACAATTAATTCAATTGCTTCCTCTGCGTCTTCTGATTTATCTTCAATTCGTTCAGTTAACTCTGCCAATAAGTAATAGTCATTAGTTAAGTATATTAACGTTTTATACATTCCAGTATCAATGTCCACGGTAATACCCATGTTATCCAGCTTAGAACATAATTCTTGAAAACTCATATCTTCGACGATTAATTTACAAACCATGTCTTTTACCATATATCTTACTTGTTCCATACTTATCCTCCTATCTCCCAATTGTCTTATCGACAAGTTCCTTTATATCCACTTCTTTACCTTCCCTACGTTCTGAAGTATATTGAGTAAGGACATTAACATAAGGACTTATATCATACATGTCTTTACCTTTATGTATGAAGAATCCTCCCTTCACAAGCTTATCAATGTATTCTTGGAGTGCTGCTTTACTTATGCCTTTTCTTTTAGCAATATTTGATATGTCTATTTTTCTACTATAATCGTTTTTATACACATTTTCCCTCCTAACTATTGTTCTTAATTAATTTATACTACTTCCAATTAATAGTAAATATTTACCATGAAAATATTGCTATATAAAAAACCTAGTCCAATTAAGGAAACTAGGAATTCACAATGTGAAATCACACGATTATTTAGAGATTCTTCATTTATCATAGCTTACTCTCTAATCCGAATTTTTATCTTTTGGTACAAATACCATCCCACCTAACTTCTCTCTTATTTCTTTCAGTTCCTTTTTACGTTGGCGTTCTATTAAATCAGGGTAAGTGTTACCTTGTTTCTTTGCTTTTTTCATCCAATAATAAATCATTACTCTAGATATACCATACTTAGCTACCTTTCTTACCGGTTCAACCATAGAGTGAAGATGTGAATTATCAAACTTAACGTTGACCTGTAATTTGTAATAGTCATTAAAAAAATCATTACTCACTACAAAAGCTTTTCTAACCTCATCCCTAAAGCCAACTTCGACCTCAATTTCATCAGTACTACTATTTTCTAATGTTGCAAGTGGCTTTGATAAGTGACATTGTTTATCTTCAGTTATGACAATTAGATATGTTCTTAACGCTATTCCATTACCAAAGTTTTTTACTCTTACTTTAATGAACTGTTGTTCTCCATCCTTCCTAGTTAGCTTATTGTTTGTTCTTGTGACAACAAGCCTTGGAGAATCAATAGCTTGTACATTACGTTTTGCAAATAAAACCGTACCGATTGTTACAAGCAGTAATGAGATGTTTACTAATATGGTGATTAAGTTAAAAATTTCGCTTGTATTCATAATAACCACCTCAAATTTTTAAAATTATTTCAGCGGTATTTCTATTACCGATTTCCTTTTCTACTCTTTTTTGCTTGCTTACGTTTATTTTTCTTCTTACCTGGTTTTTTTTTATTTGGGTTAAACTGCTTTTTACTTCTACTAGACTCAATGGCAATAGATGGAGGAATAAAGCCTCCTTTTTCAAAATATATGTCATCAAATAACATTGAAAAATTTGGGTCAAAGAAAATAAAGTGATTTGAAACTTCTAAGTTTTCAAAACTTCCATTTTCTAAATAGTGTCCTAGTATTTCTAACTCGTCCGTAGTAATGAATTGGGGATGATACTTTTCTCTTTCATCCAAATAATTCAAAAATTCATATTGGTCTTTATTCATATATTTAATACCTTCTAAGCCAGTTTCCAAATCAAAAATATTAGTAGCCCATGGATATTGTTCACCACTTTCTTTTGTGAGTAAATATGATAAATTCACCGCCAGTATTCCCATTTCTTCTGCAGTAACAACTATACTATAAACTTTTTGTATCTTACTTCTTTCAAGAGTAACCAATTCATCACCTTTTGAATTATACAATACAGTTTTTTCTTTAGAATTTATAATATTCTTTAGATTGTTTGCTTGGTTATAGGCTTTTTGAATTCCACCATCACTGTTAAAGTCACCTTTAATTCTTTTGAAAGCTTTATCAGGATTTCTGAAGGGTTCTTTAACCTTAGAGGCTTTGACTTCAACGATTAACAAATAATTCTCAAATTCTATCACTAAATCATGTTCATTTTGAGACTGATTATCTTCAAATACCGAGGTATAATAATTTGCTTTCTCTTTAAAAAAGCCCTTAAATATATTTCCAGCCTTTTTCTCAGTTTGGTTATCCCGATTTTTATAGAAACTTAATTTCAATTTACTATTTTCCATTAGAGAACTAAGTTGGATGTAAATAGCATGTATAATTTGTTTTTGTATAGGAATAAATAATAAATTATCTGATTTCTTCCATATAGGAGATTTTTCAAAAGGATTTGTTTCAGTGTAATAAAAAAAGTCCCTTTTTTCCCTTTCCATTGAAAATAATTCAATAAATCTTTCAGCTACTTCTTCACCAAATTCATTTCTTAACTCAGCAACTTCAAGTCGGGGCATTAATTGTAATTCTCTATCGAATTTTTCCATATTAGCTAGATATAAATTTTTTCTAGCTTGTTCAAAAGTTCCTCCATTTTTTTTAACATAATTAAAGATTATGGCTTGGTCTCCCTGTGCTTTTTCTTGAAGACTTTTGATATTATCCAATTTCTCTTGAAGCTTATTTTGAATAAATAGGTGAATATTTATTAGTTCTTCAACTGATATACTCATTTGACTCTTAATATAATCTGAATAAGGTAAAAACCATTCATTTAATCTATCTATTACTTGTTCTTCATATGTAAGATAGTTTGTATTAAAATAATTCAAAAATACCTGCATGCTTATTTCCCTTGATTTAATCCATTGTTCATTAACATCTTCTTCATCTTCAGGTTCAAATAACTCACTATATAAATCGACTATTTCATTGAGATTTCTTTTAATTCGTTCCATTCTATCTTCTTGAAGTATTGTTACCTTTTCGTTTTCTTCACTTGATAAGATTAACCCTATTACATACATGTATTGCTTAAAGGGAGAACTTAAATTTGTCTTCGTAAATATATCTTCTGATGGGGTTGTCATATTTCCAAATTCTTCAGCTATTATGAAAAGCAAAGATTCAGTATCAGTTTTACTTAACATCTTTCTTAAAGAACTAATTTTTGTTTCTAGTTTATCGTAAACAGAAATACTCATGACCAAACCCCACTTCCTATTAATTCTTTTTATGGGTTTATTATACTAGATTCTAGTATATTTCTCTCCCCTATGCCTGAATTAACCAGATTGCTTAGGAAACGTTGGTCATGAGAACGACTACCTTTGAAGCATTCAAAAAAGAATGCTAAAAGCAGACGTTCCTTAATTCTGAATTGAACCGAGTTGTTGAGGGTTCCGCAGTATCACCTTGTTTGAACGCTTGGACTTCTCCAACAACGAACTTTCTACACATAAAGCTAGTCCTATGTGCTTTTATCTATTCGTTGCTACCCGTACCGCAGTACGCCTAGCTACCAAACCGAACCGTTAATGGTCGTTCTCACCTAGTAACCACAAGCAAAACAAGGAACACTTATAGTGTGGCTACGATTGAATTTATTTGCGTCGGCTTCAATCATTACCTATCAAGGTTAGATTTACGTCGTGTTATTGGGCATTCCACGACGGGAAACCCGCATAGCTGCTAAAAATGGCATTACTTAATACAACTTGCAAATATCAACTTTTTTCGTTAATATATGGAAGTAGCTAAACGGTGTTTCTATTTAGTTATATCGAGTATTTGGTCAGGCGGTGCGAACGCCTGGCTTTTTCTTTTTGGTTTTATTTAGACAAGCTACCTCTCATGCAAAGCTTTCAAATATTCCTTAAATAGCCCTCCTTTACCTTTTCCTTAGACGTAAAACCGGACTATATAGTGCGTGTTGGTTACGGATACTTTTATCATCCATCTGTATATATTTGCGAGTAGTAGTTATATTCGCGTGTCCCACTATCCTCTGTAGGGTGAACACGTCGCCACCGCTTATAATGAAATTTCTACAAAACATGTGTCGGAACATATGCGGTGAAATACGCTTCCTTATTCCTGCTTGTTCTTTATAATTGTTTAAACGCTTCCTAAACGAGTTAGGGTTATATTTTGTTCCTATATTCGAAAGCATTACATAATCAGTGTCGAAGTTAGCCTTATTTTCAGTTACCAACTCCATGAGTAGTTTTACTACTGAATTTGAAAGAGGTAATATTCTAGGCTTCCGATTCTTATTTTTAATCGCAGGAAGGACAATTGACCGTGTTTTAAAATCCACTTCTGATACTTCTAAATCGCAAACTTCCGAAATTCTCATCCCCGTATCTAACATTAAATACATCATTACTAAATCCCTGAATTGTGCATACTGACTAATATCAGGAATGGATAGCAACAAGTCTATTTCTTTATCCGTGAGAGGTTCAAAAGAATCTTCATCCACCCGCATTAGTTTAATATTCTTTACGGGATTATTATTTATAATCTCTTCTTCGTATAAAGCATTAAAGAAGCATTTCATAAATCTAATCCTCACGTTAATTGTAAAAGGCGACAATCCAACTTCGTTTGTTTTTTGATTTATGTGTTCTTCCTTTAGGTAAACAATATACTCACGTAACAGATTAGTTGTAATATCAGACACGTTTTCAATATCCGAATAACTAACTGACAACCATTTCCGAAAGCCATCCATAAGAACATAATAATCTTTCATGGTTCTATCTCTAACACCTGTCGCTTTTTTTAATGAGATAAAACTGTCAAAAGCTTGTTCGATTGTATAATCATTCGTAATGTGTGAATTAGTATAGCTTGGACTAGTGGTTCTCCGTCTTACAATTGCTTTACCTTTACGACTGTTTTTGGACAAACAAAAAACGCCTCCTTTCGTTTACAATTTGTCGATACAGACAAATGAACGAAAAAAGACGTCGGTTTGTACTTATTTACGAAATCAGACCGTTTCCCCTCGCCATTGCTAACGAGTTGACAAACGCTGATATGGTAGGCTAAACGCCCCCGGCAGGATTCGAACCTGCGGCACACGGTTTAGGAAACCGATGCTCTATCCCCTGAGCTACGGGGGCACATGATTCATATTATACAAAAGTACCGACCAATTGAAAAGGGAATTTATTTGATAAATCGATTCAATCTATTACTTCCCTTTCTTTCGTGTGGTAAAATAATACTTGTCTGTCTAAACGAATCGAATTTTGTTTTTTACCGGATATAAGGAGGATAAGAGATGAGACAATTACCTTTCATAGCAGTGGAAGGCCCTATCGGGGTTGGTAAAACGTCTCTGTCTAAAAAGCTCGCCTCCCAGTTTGATTTTCACTTACTGAAGGAAATCGTTGAGGAGAATCCGTTTTTAGGCAAGTTTTACGAAAATATTGATGAATGGAGCTTTCAGACGGAAATGTTTTTCCTGTGCAACCGGGTAAAACAGCTGGAAGATATTGAGCGCGATTATTTAAACCAGGGGAAGCCTGTCGTGGCTGATTACCACATTTCTAAAAATATGATCTTCGCCCGCCGTACATTGCGCGAAAACCAATTCCATAAATATGCTCAAATTTTTGATATACTGACGAATGATATGCCGAAACCTACTATGGTCGTGTACCTGCACGCCGGTTTAGATACCCTCCTCGAGCGTATTCGCATGAGAAACAGGGATATAGAAGCAAACATTCAACCATCCTATCTAGAACAGCTGTCTCAGGATTATGAGGATTTTATGACCCATTTTGAAGCGGCACACCCAGAGACTCCTGTTATTCGTATTAATGGAGATGATCTCGACTTCGTGAAGCGTCAAGATGATTTACACTATATTGTCGACCAAGTGAAGCGCCACTTGAATAAAGGAGAAGTATTGAAATGAACGCACGTGAACGTTACGGAATCCCTCATGACAGTGTGATCACGATTGCCGGTACGGTAGGTGTAGGGAAATCCACAATGACCAATGCATTAGCAGAGGCTCTCAATTTTAGAACCTCCTTCGAAAAAGTTGAAACCAATCCTTATCTCGACAAATTTTACAGTGACTTTGAACGCTGGAGCTTTCACCTGCAGATCTACTTTCTTGCTGAGCGGTTCAAGGAGCAGAAGAAGATCTTTGAATACGGCGGAGGTTTTATTCAGGATCGTTCGATTTATGAGGATACCGGAATTTTTGCCCGCATGCATTATGAAAAGGGGACCATGTCAGAGATAGATTATAACACGTATACCAACTTGTTTGATGCGATGGTAATGACGCCGTATTTTCCACATCCGGACCTGCTTATTTACCTTGAGGGCTCGTTTGATGATATTTTCAGCCGCATTCAGGAACGTGGACGCGAGATGGAGCAGCAGACGCCTGTAGAGTACTGGGAAGAGATGTTTAAACGATACGAGAACTGGATAGATAATTTTAATTCATGCCCTGTGCTGCGTCTCAATATCGCTGATTACGATGTATTAAATGATGAATCCAGCATCGATCCTGTATTGGAGAAGATCGGTCACTTTATCCAACAGTCTCGCAAATGGCGGTCCAGCCACTTATTAACGTAATTTATAGCAGAAGTCCAGGCAATCCTTTCATTGCTTGGGCTTTTTATTATTGGATTTAAAGTATGCTCATCAATTGCACGTGTAAAAACGGTTTGTTTAATTTTGTGAATTTTGAAATAATAAGAATAGATAAGGAGGGGAAGGATGAAAGTCGAAAAGATTTTTGGTCTATTTAGTCTTGCTTTTATATAACTCACCCAATTAAACTGCTGCCTTTCGCTCTGATTGCCGGAGGTATTAACTTTCTTATTATAGGATGGAGAAGTTTAGGAAGGAATAAAGACTCGTGGGGATACTTCTATATATTTGTATCGGTTTTTTGCGCTTTTTATGGGAGCTTTAAGTTATTTGCATAAAGTCATTAAAGTAATTGTTTCTATTCCTTCAGCATAGGGAAGGAATTCTCTTTTAAACTGACCCAGGCCTGTCATTAGGTTTTAGCATAAAAAGAAAAACCGCTGCATGCTGCAGCGGTTTCTGTTCTCTATAATCTCCAATATTTATGCGCGATTGTTGAAAATAATGGCGGAGGAGGAGGGATTCGAACCCCCGCGGGCCGTGAAGCCCCTGGCGGTTTTCAAGACCGCTCCCTTCAGCCGAACTTGGGTACTCCTCCGTGTGACCGACAATAAATAATATATCACTTCATAGTTTATCCGTCAATATTATTGTCGATTTTTTTGTGAAATTGTTTACAGATTGGTTATCTGCCTGCCCATTATACTAATACGGCGGTGCTCAGTCATGTCGATGATGTTTATTAAGGAACTGACTCCAATAAAGGCTGGCCAGTTCCTTTTTCAAAAACTATTTAATCACTTTTTTACCGCCCATATAAGGTTGAAGCACCTCAGGGACGACCACGGAACCATCTTCCTGCTGATAATTCTCAAGAATGGCCGCTACCGTACGGCCGATTGCTAAACCAGAACCGTTTAGTGTATGCACATACTCAGGTTTTCCTTTTTCTTCTCGGCGGAAGCGAATGCCGGCACGTCGGGCCTGGAAGTCTTCGAAGTTTGAGCAGGAGCTGATTTCACGGTACGTATCATTGCTTGGAATCCATACTTCAATATCGTACTTCTTCGCAGCCGTAAATCCTAAATCTCCTGTACACATACTCATGACGCGGTATGGAAGTTTTAGGAGCTGAAGGACTTTCTCTGCATGCCCTGTCAGGTCTTCCAGCACTTGATAAGAATCTTCGGGTTTAGCGAACTGGACAAGCTCTACTTTGTTAAACTGGTGCTGGCGGATCAGTCCGCGTGTGTCACGGCCTGCAGATCCTGCTTCTGAGCGGAAGTTTGTGCTGAAGGCGACAAACTTTTGCGGAAGCTGCTCCATGTTCAAAATTTCATCACGATGATAATTGGTAACCGGGACTTCAGCCGTCGGCACGAGGAAGTATTCCCAATCTTCAATTTTAAAAGCGTCCTCTTCAAACTTAGGCAGCTGCCCGGTTCCTGTCATCGATGTGCGGTTAACGAGCTGAGGCGGCAGCATTTCCTGATAGCCATGCTCGTCGGAATGAAGGTCCATCATGAAATTAAGTAAGGCTCTCTCTAAACGCGCCCCCAGCCCTTTATAGAAAACAAAGCGGCTTCCGGTCACTTTAGAAGCTCTCTCAAAATCTACAATTCCTAAATCTGTGGCGACATCCCAGTGGGGCTTTGCTTCAAAGTCAAACTGAGGGACCTCTCCCCATTTGCGGTCTTCAATATTATCGTCTTCATCCTCACCCACCGGGACGCTTTCATGAGGAATGTTAGGGATTGATAACAGCAGCGTATCAAGACGTTCCTCCACCTGTTTTAATTCAGCATCGAGCTCTTTTATGCGATCCCCTACCTGACGCATTTCTTTAATTTTATCGTCCGCATCCTTTTTTTCCTTTTTCAAAGTAGAAATTTCTTTTGATACTTCATTTCTTTTTGCTTTCAGCTCTTCCGTTTCCTGGATCAGCTCACGACGGCGGCTGTCTAAATCACCGAATGTATCAAGATCAGAAAGGTCTTCCCCTCTTTTTAGCAGCTTTTGCTTCACGTCTTCAAAGTTCTGGCGTAAATATTTCATGTCTAACATGGTATGTCCTCCTTTAATAAAAATTAAAAAACTCCCGCCCCTTTTATTGAAAAAAGGGACGAGAGCTTGGTAATGAGTTCCCGCGATACCACCCTGGTTGAAGGCACTATGACCTTCCGGCTTAAGACTCATAACGGTGAGACGCCGGTTTATCCTACGTAAAGGTTCAGATAAACTACTCAAGGACGGATTCTCAAGCCTTCTTCATCAGTTCCCACCAGCCACTGACTCTCTAAGGAAGAATAAACCTGATACTATCTCCTATCATCATATCTTCGTAATTACACTATCTTTCAAATAAGAATAGCGGATTCTCGATTAAGATGCAAGTGATTTTTTAGAAGCTTCGACCATTTGTACAAAATGCTCGGTTAATCGATGATCATCTGTCAGCTCAGGATGGAATGAGCAGGCCAGGAAATTATCCTGCTTCGCAGCTACGATATTGCCTTCGTATTCAGCTAATACAGTGGCTCCATCTCCGACCCCTTCAATATAAGGTGCACGAATAAAGACTGCATTATACTGATCAGCAACACCTTTAATATCCAGCGGCGCTTCGAAGCTTTCGCGCTGGCGGCCAAAGGCATTCCGGCGGACGCGGATATCCATTAATCCTAAGTGAACATCATAAGACCCATCAATTTCAGAAGCTAACAGGATTAATCCAGCACACGTACCAAAGATCGGCTTTCCCTGCTGCCCAAATTGACGAATAGGCTCAAGGAAATTGTATTTATCAATGAGACGACGAATCGTAGTGCTTTCCCCTCCAGGGATTATCAAACCATCAATCTCATCCAGCTGTTCAATTTTCTTCACGACCATACCTTCTGCTCCAGATGCTTCTACCGAACGGATGTGTTCACGAAAAGCTCCTTGAAGCCCTAACACACCAATTGTAGTCATGATGCATGTCTCCTTTTTGTTTCATAAGCTGCCCTTCACTTGAGCGGACAAGAGGACGGGGCTGCTTGACGTAATCATCTCTCTCCGCTTTTCTTTCTTACTGACTTCTTTCCTGCATGCGCTGATCTTCTGTTAATGTGCTCATTTCAATACCCTTCATCGCTGTTCCAAGACCTTTAGAAATTTCAGCGATCAGCTTATAGTCGTCGTAATGAGTGGTTGCTTCTACGATGGCACGGGCAAATTTAGCCGGGTTGTCTGACTTGAAGATTCCTGATCCAACGAAAACTCCGTCTGCGCCTAGCTGCATCATTAGAGATGCGTCAGCTGGGGTAGCAATTCCGCCTGCAGCAAAGTTTACGACAGGAAGACGTCCTTCTTCACGAATTTCCAGCAGAAGGTCGAATGGCGCGCCATGATCTTTAGCGTAGACCATCACTTCATCCTCAGACATGCTTTGCAGCTGACGAATCTGTGATTGGACCTGACGCATGTGACTGACAGCTTCTACAATGTTTCCTGTACCTGGTTCACCTTTTGTACGAAGCATAGACGCGCCTTCACGAATTCGACGGGTCGCTTCCCCAAGGTTTCGGCAACCACATACAAATGGTACCGTGTAGTCGTCTTTTTTAATGTGGTAGATTTCATCAGCCGGAGTTAATACTTCACTCTCATCGATATAATCTACTCCCATGGATTCCAGTACACGAGCCTCTGTAATATGGCCGATACGTGCTTTAGCCATTACAGGGATTGATACGGCATTCATAACTTCCTCTACAATGGTAGGGTCCGCCATACGCGCTACGCCGCCCGCTGCACGAATATCAGATGGAACACGTTCGAGAGCCATTACTGCTACAGCTCCAGCTTCTTCAGCGATTTTTGCCTGCTCCGCATTTACAACGTCCATGATGACGCCGCCTTTTTGCATTTCTGCCATTCCGCGTTTTACGCGGTCAGTACCTGTTTGAGCCATGATAATTCCTCCCTGAATATCTATAATAGTCGATCATAATGATCTGAATCTTTTTTCCTAAAATCTATTGTAACGCATACGAGCGCTAAATCCTACTAGATAAATTGGATTTTTCCCAGCTTAGAACCAGCCTTTGACTACACTTACAGCACTTGAGTAAATATCACTGAAAAAGTCGCCTACAGCACCTACCGTCAGCATAAACCAGTTTGCTTTTTCTACACTTGAAGAAGTGACAACATCTACTTCTGTACGGAGTTTTTCTCCTGTATGCAGATCGCTGTACGTTTCTTCACCGTTATAAACAAGCTCAGCGGTTCCTACTTTTTCTCCTGCTTCAAACGGTGCTTCAAGCTGGCCGTTCTTATCTAAAGAATCCTCCGATAAGTTCACTTCCACCTCGTATTGGTCATCTTCGCCGCTTTTCACCGGAGCCGTAATCGCACCTGCTGTTTCAAGCTCTACCGCATCATCTTTCCCTTTTGAAACTTCAATTTCTGATTGGCCATCGATCTGGTGGCCATCCTGGAATAATTCTTTTTCTTCAAATTCATTAAAGCCGTATTCAAAAAGCTTCTTCGTTTCTTCAAAACGCGCATCTTCACTTTCTGTTTTCATAACCACAGAAATCAAACGCTGACCGTCACGTTCCGCAGTACCTGTAAAGCAGTATCCGGCTAAATCGGTAAAGCCTGTCTTCAATCCATCCACGCCTTCATAGCTTCCTGCCGCTAACTGCCCCGGCATCCCAGGCAGCATACGGTTCCAGTTAATAATCTCCTGGCCGTCAAATTCTGTTTCCGGCACAGAGGAAATCTCCAGTGCTTCTGGATAGTCATTCACAAGATGATAAGCTAAAATAGCCGCAGACCGCGCCGATAACAGGTTCGTATCGTCTCTTTCTGTACCTTCAGGATAATTGTCTCCAAGGTCACTATTTTCTAATCCGGAGGCATTAACGAATTGGTAATCTTCCATGCCTAATTCTTCCGCTTTCTCATTCATCATTTCTACAAATTCGCCTTCTGAGCCTGCCACTAGTTCAGCTAGTGCAATCGATGTAGCATTGTCAGAATTAATCGCCATCGCTTCATAAAGCTCACGAACCGTATAATCTTGACTTTGTGTTAAACCAACTCCAGAAAATGTAGAGTCAGCGGATATGCTATATGGATAATCACTTATTTGTGTGGTAGTCTCCCAATCAATTTCGCCTTCTTCTATAGCTTCTAATACGAGATATTCCGTCATCATTTTCGCCATACTTGCTGGAGGTAATGTTAAATCAGAATCCTTCTCGTATAAAATTTTTCCTGACTCTGCGTCAACTAGTATTGCTGAATCGGCTTCAACATCCACTGTGTCTGCGTATGTAGGTTCAGGATTTCCAAAAACCGTAACGACACTTAAAATAAAGGCCATCCCCAGGACCAACGATGCTTGTAATCTTAACTTCAACTCTCTCAACCTCCACGGAATAATAAATAATGTGCATCTTTAATATTCTACCATATGCCACCATAAAAAAATAGACAGGGAAAAGTCCCTGTCTATGATTTATTTTGAGGGTCAAATGGAGTAGTTTGGCGCCTCTTTTGTAATTTGAACATCGTGTGGGTGACTTTCTCTCAAACCTGCGCCAGTAATCCTAGTAAATTTAGCGTCTTTGCGCAGCGTTTCAATTTCTCTGGCACCACAATACCCCATTCCAGCTCGGAGACCGCCGAGCAGCTGGTGAATGGAATCGCCGAGTGGTCCTTTATACGGCATACGGCCTTCGATCCCTTCTGGAACCAATTTCTTCGACTCTGATTCGCTTTGGAAATAGCGGTCTTTAGATCCAGACTCCATCGCGCCGACTGATCCCATACCGCGGTACACTTTAAAGCGTCGTCCTTGATAAATTTCAGTATCCCCGGGACTTTCCGAAACGCCGGCAAGCAGACTGCCAAGCATTACAGCATGAGCTCCTGCTGCGATTGCTTTAACAATATCACCGGAATACTTAATACCGCCGTCCGCAATGACAGGAATGCCATGTTTTGAAGCTTCCATTGCACAATCATTGACAGCTGTAATCTGAGGAACCCCTACACCAGCTACAACACGTGTCGTGCAGATGGATCCAGGTCCAATCCCCACTTTAACTACATCCGCTCCAGCCTCGGCTAATTCACGAGTCGCTTCTGCAGTAGCTACGTTACCAGCAATGATATTAATGTCAGGATACTTCGCGCGAATACGTTTTACCTGCTCAATCACTCCCTGTGAATGGCCATGAGCGGTATCGACTACCAGGGCATCCACCTGCGCTTCAACAAGCTTATCAATTCTAGTCATCGCATCAGCCGTCACACCCACCGCTGCAGCAACGAGCAGCCGTCCCTGTTCGTCTTTGGCGGCCAGCGGGAATTCAATCACTTTCTCAATATCTTTAATGGTGATAAGACCTTTGAGGATACCCTGCGAATCCACCATCGGAAGCTTTTCAATCTTATATTTCTGCAAAATTTTCTCTGCTTCATCAAGAGTCGTGCCCACCGGAGCGGTCACTAAATCTTCGCTCGTCATCACTTCACTGATGGCAAGAGAATAATCGTCCATGAAACGAAGATCGCGGTTCGTAATAATACCGACAAGCTTCTGCTCTTTTTCGTTATTCACAATCGGCACGCCTGAAATTCTGAATTTGCCCATCAAATGCTCAGCATCAAATACCTGATGTTCAGGAGTTAAAAAGAACGGGTTGGTAATTACTCCGCTTTCCGAACGTTTTACTCGATCGACGTGTTCCGCCTGCTCTTCAATCGACATGTTTTTGTGAACGACTCCTAAACCACCCTGCCGGGCCATTCCAATTGCCATAGGAGCTTCCGTAACCGTGTCCATACCTGCACTCATAATCGGCATGTTCAGCTTTAACGTTGGCGATAATTCAGTGGCTAACGAGACATCTCTTGGAAGAACGTCAGACTTAGCAGGCAGCAAAAGAACATCATCAAACGTTAATCCTTCTTTTGTAAACTTGTCCTCACGCATGCTTGATCCTCTCCTTAAATAGTTTGGGTAAATATGGGTAAAGTAAGTGGGTAATGGTTATACACTTTCTTATTGTTAATTACAATACGACAATAAATCTGCTTTTTCAAGAATAAAATCAGCTGTATCCCTTGAAATAATAGGAAAGGAGAACGACTTTGGCAAATCAGGACCTCGTGTTTCTAACGTACTTAAAATCCACTTCTCATACGCGGGAATACTTAAATTACTGTTATCGGCATCACGGAGAGGAACAGGCGAAGCTGCTGGCTTATGAAAATGCCGAACGGTTTAGTTATGGTCTTCAACTGGGAGAAGAATTCTTAACTTCTGCTGCGCAGACACCCTTCAGTGTGAAGCCTTTACTTTATTACTATAGTTTAACTCATTTTTTAAAAAGTTGTATCGTAACGGTGGATCCTGCTTATCCCACAACCTCTAAGGTGCTGGCCCACGGACTCTCCACCCGAAAAAGAAAAAAGCAGCATTATCGATTTTTAGAGGATGAGATTCGGATTCAGCCGCATGGACTGTTTCCTTATGCAGCATCGAGCTTATTCGGCATACAAACCTTCCCGAATAAAGTCTCGATGGACCATCTTCTTCACCCCTTACTTTTTATGCAGGCCATTTATGATTACAAGGAAAAAAGAACACCGAAAACACCGCTTTTCCCAGAATTAACTGCCTCTTTTGCTGTACTCTATAATTTGAGTATGCTCGTCCGTTACGAAGGGGAATGGTGGGGGGAAATGATGCAGCTGCGCGACCGTGAAGATTATGTATTTATTCATCACTTTCTTGATTCCATGCCTCATCAAATTTATCATCTAACGTCTTCATGGCTAAAAAAACAGTCTCCTTTTTAGAGTTCCAGACTGTTGAAAAAGCTTGGATGAATGTACACAATAAGGGGTGAACCCGGAGGGCTATAAAGGCCCGAGGAAAGGGAGTCGTTTCCTAGAACCCTTTCCTCCTAATCCTGCAAGGGATGTATACGCACTTTCGAGCTCAACAAACTGAAAAACCAGTCTCCTTTTTAGAGACTAGCAGGCTGTCGAGAAAGTCTCGACAGCCTGAATTTTTTTGATTTCTTTTATTTTTCACCGCGTTTATTTGTTATCGGGTGATCTTTTGTTTCAGTCCAGAAAAGAACGACAAAATGAAATGGAAATCGTAACGATTGAAGAGCTTGTCCCGGAAAAATACTTACTCCGTAAGATTGACCAATATATAGATTTCTCCTTTATCCCCGAAAAAGTTCGAGAGCAGGCGTTACTGACGGCTGCCTGCCAGAACATGAAAAAGATTGCCCTTCACCTAACCAAGGTGAGTTAGGTGAAGGGCGGTCAAATACCAGGAGACTCCTGCGGAAAAACGGGCGATCCGAGACCCCGCAGTGGGGTTTTCACGAGGAGGCTCGGGCGTTCGTCCGCGGAAAGCGAATGGTATTTGTCCGCACGGGCGCACAAAAAAAAGCTTGTAGTAAAACACAAGGTTTCTCTACAAGCTGCCAGTCTCCTTTTTAGAGACTGTTTTCGTGTTTCTTCAAGTGTCATAGACTTCATCAATATGGAGATCCTTATGATCCTTTAATGAAATTATAGTGGAATTCTCTTCGATTCTCACCATCGGTCGTGTAGGATGAGCAGGTTCTATAAAAACAATTTCAGCCATTTGATTTGTCGTCAGCCTCACTTTAGTCCCTGTCGAATAATTGGCCATTTCATTGATAAAGGTTTGGATTACCTGATGGTCGTAACGGCCGAATTGTTCCTGGATTAACTCTTCTAATACTTTAAAAGGGGACTGCTTCTTCCGGTAAATACGTTCAGACGTCATGGCATGGTACATATCACTGACTGCAATAATCTGGCTGAAGCGGTGAATTTTTTCTTTTCTCAGACCGAGCGGATATCCGCTTCCGTCCAATCGTTCATGATGCTGAAGAATACCAAGCTTGGCCTGCCCCCCGAGCGAAGCGATATTTTCCACTAAACGGTAGGAATAAGTAGGATGCTTTTTTATCTTTTCAAATTCCTGCTCTGTCAGAGGTCCCTTTTTTTGAAGAAGTTTAGGGTCAATCCGCGCCATTCCGCTGTCACTCAATAAACCGGCAAGACCTGCCTGAATCCACTCTCCGCGGCTGAACCCTAATTTTGATGCTAAATAAGCAGAGATTAACCCCATGGCTACACTATGATGGGCCCCATAGGTTTCTTCTGAGGAAAAATGGTGGAGCAGGAAAAGCTCGCGTTTTGAGTGTACAGCTCTTTCAATAAGCGGAACCATAAATGTACGGACTTCATGCATATGAATAGCAGATCCGCCCTGCCATTGTTCAAACCATTCCTGATAGTTTTTCACAGCTTCTAAGTAATGGTCATGAAAGGGAAGCTCAGTTCTGGATGAAGGTTCTTTGAAGTTTTCTTTTATAGGTGTTTCTTCTATTTGTTTTGAGGGGACAAAAGGTTTTCCGCTTGAAAGCCTGGGGCCGACTTCTACGGCAGGAATTTGAAATTTATGTAATACTGATATATGTATGTCATTAACGACTGTGTTCTTTGGAATAATCGGTTTTTTCGTTTTGACCATAACATCTTTAACGAGAATACAGCCTTCTTGTAATTGGGATGGATGTACTTTCAATACGCTCACACCTCTTTATTTATAAAAAAGCCGCTCTGCCTCTAAAAGGTCAGGCGGCTTTTTCACAAAAATTATTGTTCAGTCGTGTCGTCTGAATCGTCAACTTGATCTTCAGGCTGGGCGGTTTCTGTAAGTGCTGCTTCCGATTCAATCGCTTCTTCTATCAATTCTTCTTCTTCTTTTTCAGACTCAATGCGGGCAACTGTTGCTACTTCCTCTTCTTCTTGTAAACGAATCAATCGTACGCCCTGCGTATTTCTTCCCGTTTCAGAAATACTTTCGACCGACATACGGATCAGAACGCCTTGAGCGGTTATAATCATGACATCTTCCTCACCGTTTACAGCCTTCGTTGCGACAACCTGGCCGTTTTTCTCCGTGAGGTTACATGTGATAATTCCTTTACCGCCGCGGTTGGTAATCCGATAATCTTCGGCTGGTGTACGTTTTCCAAACCCTTTGCTGGTTACGGTCAGCACTTGTAAGTCGTTTTTAATGATTTCCATGGAAACCACTTTATCGTCTTTACGCAGGGAAATACCTTTAACTCCCGCTGCTGTACGTCCCATGGTTCGGATTTGATCTTCGTTAAAACGGATCACATATCCGTTCTTCGTACCAATCATTATATCCTGTGCGCCGTCTGTCAGCTTCACAGAAATTAATTCATCATCATCACGAAGACCCAGCGCAATCAGTCCGCCTTTTCGAATGTTGGCAAATTGGGAAATGCTCGTACGCTTTGTGACCCCGTTTTTCGTTGTAAAGATAAAGTACCAGTCATCAACGAAATCCTCCACGGCAATCACAGCATTTATCCATTCGTCGCGTTCAATGTTTAACATGTTGATGATTGGAATTCCTTTAGCCGTCCGGCTGAATTCAGGGACTTCATACCCTTTCGCCTTATAGACCTTCCCTTTATTGGAGAAGAACAACAGCGTATTGTGGGTGGACGTCGACAATAGGTGTTCGACGAAGTCTTCCTCATGAGTTCCCATTCCCTGCACGCCGCGACCGCCTCTGCGCTGCGAACGATACGTACTCGCCGGCAGTCTTTTCACGTAGCCTTGATGAGTAAGCGTCACAATCACAGTTTCTTCAGGAATTAAATCTTCATCCTCAATAAAGTCGGTTCCGCCTAACACAATTTCGGTCCGGCGTTCATCATTGAAGCGTTCTTTAATCTCAAGAAGCTCTTCACGAATGATCTCAAGAACCTTTTCTTCATCGGCTAAAATAGCCTTCAGTTCTGCGATAAGTTTCACCAGCTCCTGATACTCTTCTTCAATCTTCTCACGCTCAAGACCGGTTAACCGCTGCAGACGCATGTCCAATATAGCCTGGGCCTGCTTTTCTGATAAACCAAAGCGCTCAATTAAGCCATTTCTGGCAATTTCAGTCGTCTGTGAACCACGAATCAATTGAATCACTTCATCAAGATGATCCAATGCAATGCGCAGACCTTCTAAAATATGGGCTCTCGCTTCAGCCTTACGTAATTCATAAGCGGTACGGCGCTTAATTACAACCTTCTGATGCTCTAAATAGTGCTCTAAGCATTGCTTCAAATTAAGAACCTTCGGCTGTCCGTCAACCAGCGCCAGGATGTTAATACCAAATGAGGATTGAAGGGCGGTCATTTTGTATAAATTATTAAGAAGCACATTCGGGTTAGCATCTTTACGGAGTTCGATGACGACCCTCATTCCTGTACGGTCGGACTCATCCCGTAAATCAGTAATCCCGTCAATCTTCTTATCTCTTGCTAATTCGGCAATTTTTTCAACAAGACGGGCTTTGTTTACTTGGTATGGAAGCTCAGTCACAATAAGTCGTGATTTGCCGTTCGCCTGCTCTTCAATATCAACCTTAGCCCGGATCGTGATCGAGCCTTTCCCAGTTTCATAGGCTTTGCGGATCCCGCTCAGACCAAGAATTTGACCGTGAGTAGGGAAATCAGGACCATATATATAATCCTCCATTAATTCCTGGATGGTAATGTCAGGGTCCTTACTTAAGGCAAGCACACCATCAATGACTTCTCCTAGTTGGTGAGGCGGGATGTTCGTCGCCATTCCAACCGCTATTCCGGCACCGCCATTTACCAGCAGGTTAGGGAATCTGGCCGGAAGAACAAGCGGTTCCCGTTCTGTACCGTCATAGTTATCATCGTAGTCAATGGTATCTTTGTTAATGTCACGTAAGATCTCCATTGAAATCTTGGACATTCGAGCTTCTGTATAACGCATCGCAGCTGCGGCGTCACCATCTACAGAACCAAAGTTACCATGGCCGTCGACAAGCATATTTCGATACGCGAAATCCTGTGCCATCCGCACCATCGTGTCATACACGGCAGAATCACCATGCGGGTGATACTTACCGATAACTTCTCCTACGATACGAGCTGATTTTTTGTAAGCTTTATCCGAATGCATGCCTAAGTCGTGCATTGCGTACAATATTCTTCGGTGTACTGGCTTTAAACCATCGCGGACGTCAGGCAGGGCACGCGCGACAATAACACTCATCGCGTAGTCAAGAAATGAGGTTCTCATTTCATTACTTATATTTACTTCCTCCACGCGTGGGCGTTCTGGTTGATCGACCATTTCATTACCTCCTAGTTACCTGCAGGGTCTTCCTGCTCATTCCACATAAGGAACAGCTATTTATATATCTAAATTCTTTACATATTGGGCATTTTCTTGAATAAAGTTACGACGAGGCTCGACTTTATCTCCCATCAGGATGTCAAACGTTTCATCAGCACTAATGGCATCTTCTAAATTAACCTGCAATAACGTACGTGTTTCTGGATCCATTGTGGTTTCCCACAGCTGTTCCGGGTTCATTTCTCCAAGACCCTTGTAACGCTGAATGCCTGGTTTAGGTGAAGCAGGAAGCTTGGCATACAGCTCATCAAGCTGTTTATCACTATACGTATAGTAAATGGCTTTCCCCTGCTGAATCTTATAAAGCGGCGGTTGTGCAATATACACATAGCCATGCTCAATCAGCGGACGCATGTAGCGGTAGAAGAAGGTGAGCAGCAGCGTACGAATATGCGCACCATCAACATCGGCATCGGTCATAATCACAATCTTATGGTAACGGGCTTTGGAAATATCAAACTCTTCCCCGATCCCTGTACCCAGTGCGGTAATGATCGTACGAACCTCGTTATTAGATAAAATTTTATCAAGACGGGCTTTCTCAACGTTAATGATCTTACCTCTGAGCGGCAGGATGGCCTGAAAATGACGGTCACGGCCCTGCTTTGCTGAACCTCCTGCTGAGTCCCCCTCAACGATGTACAGCTCTGATATATTCGCATCCTTGGAAGAACAGTCCGCCAGTTTACCAGGCAGATTGGAAACTTCAAGGGCATTTTTGCGGCGGGTCAGTTCACGTGCTTTTTTCGCCGCCATCCGGGCTCTTGATGCCATTAATCCTTTTTCTACAACTTTCTTGGCTACATCCGGGTTCTCAAATAAGAATTTGGACAGTCCTTCAGAGAAAAGACCATCGGTAATGGTACGGGCTTCGCTGTTCCCGAGCTTTGTCTTCGTCTGCCCTTCGAACTGAGGATCCGGGTGTTTAATGGATATAATCGCTGTTAATCCTTCGCGGACATCGTCTCCGGTCAAGTTGGGATCTGTCTCTTTAAACATATTATTTTTACGGGCGTAGTCATTAATAACCCGCGTTAAACCTGTTTTAAATCCGGACTCGTGAGTACCGCCTTCGTACGTGTGAATGTTGTTGGCGTACGAATACAGGTTGCTCGCAAACCCGTCGTTATACTGCATAGCGATTTCAATAGAAATGCCGTCCTGTTCATCTTCAATAAAGAACGCTTCGTGAAGAGGATCGCGGGTACGGTTCATATGTTCAACGTAAGATACAATCCCGCCTTCATAATAGAAGTTCTGCTTTTCTCTTTCTTCATCACGCTTATCTTCAATCGTAATCGTAAGGCCTTTATTTAAGAAAGCCAGCTCACGAATTCGGTTCGCAAGTGTCTCGTAGATATATTCCTGTGTTTCTGAGAAAATCTCTATGTCCGGCTTAAATTGAATCCTTGTTCCGGTAATATCCGTATCGCCGATAACTTTTAAATCTTCCTGAGGGACACCACGATGGTATTCCTGGTAATGAACTTTACCGTCACGGTGAACAAAAATTTCAAGTTTAGAAGAAAGGGCGTTTACAACAGAAGCACCAACACCGTGCAGGCCTCCTGATACTTTATATCCCCCGCCGCCGAATTTACCACCGGCGTGCAGCACGGTCATTATAACCTCTACCGCCGGGCGTCCGGCTTTTTCGTGCATTCCAACTGGAACCCCTCGGCCGTTATCAATAACAGTAATACTGTTGTCTTCTTCAATGATAACCTGAATATGATCACAGAACCCGGCCATGGCTTCATCAATACTGTTATCGACAATTTCCCACACAAGGTGGTGAAGACCTTTCTCATTCGTCGAACCAATATACATGCCGGGACGTTTGCGTACAGCCTCTAACCCTTCAAGTACCTGTATCTGATTCTCATCATACGCCTGTTTTTCTTCTAAGATTTCTTCCTTCATGGTACTTTCACCTACATTTCTCAAGTGATATATGTTTAAGCTTCCGTTTCATCCGAATAATCTTCTAATCTATTTAAACTGGTCATCATGTTCGCTCGTTTTTTTAAGGTATAAACCGAAAGCGGGCTGAAATATATATAATCTTTCGTTATAACAATGGCTTTTGCCTCATTTTCATCCGTTTCAACCACTCGCTTATTCTTCCGCTGATTAAAAATCATTTCTTCGATAATAGAAGAAGATGATAATAAAGTGTGGTCAATAATGCTTACAACATCCTTCGACTGGATCACGTGATCATCCCCGATATGAATGAACAACTTGTCACCTCATTTCTGAACTTCGATTGTACCGGATGAGACATGAAAGATTTCCGCTTCCTTCAATGCTTCATGTTCAATCCCATCGATGCTCGTTGTCGATACAAACGTTTGGACTTTTCCTTGAATGGTATGGAGCAGGTGCGATTGTCTATAATCATCAAGTTCACTTAATACGTCGTCTAACAAAAGAATCGGGTATTCGCCCACCTCACTATGGATTAACTCTATTTCTGCCAGTTTCAAAGAGAGGGCGGTCGTCCGCTGCTGGCCCTGAGAGCCGTATGTCTGAACATCCCTGCCGTTGACGTAAAAAACTAAGTCATCGCGGTGAGGACCGGCCAGTGTGGTTCCACGTTCGACTTCTTTTGCTTCTATATCTTGAAACTTTTTTTCAAAGTTTATCTTCAGTGTTTCCAAATCCATATCCTCTGATACTTGAACACTAGCATCATAGGCAATTTCCAGCGATTCCAGCTGCCGGATGATGCCTTCATGGATCGGAATCGCCCACGTTCTAAGCAGGTGCAGAAATTTAAACCTCCGCTCTACAATGGTTACGGCATGCTCAATCAACTGATCTGTCAATACTTGAAGCATCGTTCGATCAGCCGATGGCCTGCGCTGCAGCTCTTTAAGTAAATGATTCCGCTGCTTCAACACCTTTTGAAATTGTCCTAAATGATAGATGTACCGGGGCTGAATCTGACCGATTTCCATGTCAATAAACCGACGACGCACCTGAGGGCTGCCCTTGACAAGGTTCAAATCCTCAGGTGCAAACATTACGACATTTAACGCACCGATATAGTCACTTAATCTTTTTTGTTCAATATGGTTAAGCTTGGCTTTCTTTCCTTTTTTCGAAAAAATGATTTCAAGAGGAAAGCGGCGATTACGCTTAAACACGCTACCTTTTATTTTAGCATACTCTTGATCCCACTGTATTAATTCTTTATCGCGCGGCGTCCTGTGGGATCTTGTAAAAGCTAAGGCGTAGATCGCTTCCATCAAATTCGTTTTCCCTTGCGCATTTTCACCTATAATTACATTTATCTTATCGTCGAAAGTCAGTGAGAGCTGGTCATAGTTTCGATAAGAGCGCATCGACAGTTCATTTATATACATAAAAGGTCAATTCCGGCTATTCTTCCCGGACAACCTCGTAGTTTCCAAATTCTGGAATACTCACTACATCTCCCAGATAAAGCTTTTTTCCGCGGCGCTGCTCTCGTTCACCATTTACGTAGACTTCGAATTCGGCTAAAAAAATTTTGACCATCCCACCTGATTCAACTACATTGCTCAATTTCAAAAATTGACCAAGCTGGATATAATCCGTTGATATTTCAATACGTTCGTTCATATATTCACCCTATTTTTCATGGTTTGTCTTACTCTCTATTTTACTAAAGATATGGCGTGAAGAAAAGCAAACCGAAGAATATAACAGAAAATAGCTAAATTGTCCGTTTATTCATAGTAAAAATTAAAAAACCGTCATGATTTTTACATCATAACGGCTTAATTTCTCTATTAATACGTTCGTACCGGCAGGATCAGCTGTAGAATCTGCTCATCATCGACAGGACGGATTAAGAAAGGACGCATCGCTCCTGTAAATTCGACTTTTACTTGATCGTAGTCGACAGCTTTTAACGCATCCATCATATATTTCGCACTGAAGGAAATCTTTAATTCCTCTCCATCAATTTCATCAGCGACAACTTCCTCAACGACATTTCCTACTTCTGGAGAATTTCCGTTAATTTCGATTTGATTGCCTTCCTTCGTAATCAATCGTACGACGTTGTTGCGATTTTCTTTCGCTAATAAAGAAGCTCGATCAATGGATTGAAGTAATTCCTTTGTATCAATTTTAACAACCGTTTTACTTTGCTCCGGAATGAGGCGTGATGTTTCCGGATAGTTTCCATCCAGTAAGCGAGATAAGAAGTATAAATGTTTCGTTCTAAACAGCACCTGGTTCTCTGTCACACTGATTTCTATAGTCTCTTCTGAATCAGCTAATATTTTGTTTAATTCATTTAAGCTTTTTCCTGGAATCACAACAGCAGGAATACTGCCCTGCCCTATTTTATTTTCGAGTGGAATTTTACGTGCAGCTAACCGGTGGCTGTCTGTTGCTGTGAAATGAAGCTCTTCATTCTCTAATTTCACGTGGACTCCTGTCAGGATCGGCCTCGTTTCTGAAGAAGAAACAGCAAAGACGGTTTGACGAATCAGGCTTTTTAATAGATCAATAGGCAGCTCAAAGCTGTCCTCAGTATGTAATTGAGGAAGCTGTGGATATTCTTCGGCATCCTGGCCGTTTAAATGGAATTCTGCTTTTCCAGAACGAATCGTTACATTTCTTTTGTCGTCGCTTTCAATATCTACATGCTGTTGAGGAAGCTTGCGGACAATGTCAGGAAAATACTTTGCCTGCAGTACAATGCTTCCAGGTTCAATGTTTTCTACATAAACGATGCCGTCTTCTTCAGCTGGAATAAAAGATTCAATCGAAATATCAGAATCGCTTCCTGTTAATTTCACACCGCTCGTTGTCGCTTCTAATTTTATTCCTGTCAAAATGGGGATCGTTGTTCTTGAAGAGATGGCTTTCATTACATTTTGAACGCTTTCCATCAACTGTGCTCTCTGTATTGAAAATTTCATGGAAGAAATTCCTCCTGTATATATATTAATTATTATTATAAAAAATAGTAATAGAAGTAATAGGCGCTGTGGATTTGTGGATAACCCATACATCTATTAGCCGCTCTAGTTTATCCACATGTGGACAGTCTGTTGATCAATGTGACTCACTTATTCACACTATTCAGCTAGTGTGCTTTTAACTGTTCTGTAATTTCATCGAGTTCTCTTTGCAGCTGCTGGTCGGTTGCAATCATTTTAGAGATCTTTTCGTGAGCATGAATGACAGTCGTATGGTCCCGTCCGCCAAATTCCTCTCCTATCTTCGGCAGAGAGAAATCTGTTAATTCTCTTGATAGATACATAGCGATTTGACGCGGAAATGCGACTGACTTTGTCCGCTTTTTGGCAGGGAAATCTTCCAGTCGAATGTTGTATTTCTCTCCGACCATTTCCTGAATCGCTTCAATCGTAATGACACGCGGCTTCGAGCTTGGAATGATATCCTTTAACGCTTCTGCAGCGAGCGAAGCATTAATATCATGATTAATTAAAGAAGAATAAGCAACAACACGAATAAGTGCACCTTCAAGCTCGCGGATGTTTGTGTCAATCTGATTGGCGATGTAAAGCATAACCTCATTCGGAATATCGAGTCCTTCGGCTTTTGCCTTTTTCCTTAAGATTGCGATTCTAGTCTCTAAATCAGGCGGTGTAATATCTGTGATCAAGCCCCATTCGAACCTCGAACGTAAACGATCCTCCAGGGTAGGTATCTCTTTAGGCGGGCGGTCACTGGAAATCACAATTTGCTTGCTTTCTTCGTGTAACGTATTAAATGTATGGAAAAATTCTTCCTGGGTTTGTTCTTTTCCAGCTAAGAATTGAATATCATCTATTAATAAAACGTCGACACTTCGATATTTATTACGAAAATTGACGGCTTTGTTGTCACGAATCGAGTTGATGAACTCATTCGTAAATTTTTCCGATGATAAATAGACAACCTTTGCGTTTGGATTGTGGTCTAATACATAGTGGCCGATGGCATGCATTAAGTGTGTTTTACCAAGTCCTACACCCCCGTAAATAAACAGCGGGTTGTATGCTTTGGCAGGGGCTTCTGCTACGGCCAGTGAAGCGGCATGAGCGAATCTATTTCCTGAGCCGATGACAAAAGTATCAAACGTATATTTAGAATTAAGCATGCTCTGCGTTGACTCTTCATTGCCTCCGTTACGTACATCCGGCACTTTTTTATCAGCTAATTTTACATCATCCAGCTGATCGTCTTTCGTTTCTGGAATAATAAATTTTGTTGTCAGTTCAGCGCCCGTGACTTCATGCAGTGTTTCAACGATTAACCCTTCGTATTGGTTCTCTAACCAATCACGTGCGAATTCGTTTGGAGCTACGATCGTTAAGGTATTTTCGTTAAGAGAATCTGCTTTTGTTGCTTTCAGCCACGTTTCAAAGCTGGGCTTACTAATCTTTTCTTTCATCTTTTCTAACGTGTTATCCCATAATTCGTGAATATTCTCCAAATTTTCACCCCTTTCTCCCGTTTAAAGAAAACAAAAAAGCCTTCCGTTCTCTTTTTCGAACGACATCAAAAGATCGAAAGGCTATTGTACAATGTTTGTTTAATGTGTAAATGATACTCATCCGGTGTAAGATGTGGACGCATGCATACTTATACAAAGGAGAATCATCCAAGTTATTTTCATTATCCACATAGATGTTGATAAGTGTTTTAACAAGTGTGTTAATAAATGTCCACACGTTATCCACAGATTGTGTATAGTTTTTTTGCTGCATGAATTTAATTCACGGTTAAACACAAATATAATACCAGATAAACTCACTTCATGCAATGCTTTAAGGAAACTTATCCACAAGCCCCACAACTTGTAGATATTCTCTTTCCACAATACTAGATTTTGTGATTATCTTGTCGATATTTGTTGTGGATACTCTAAAAAGGCAGAAAAAGTTATTCACACCCTCTGTGAATGTTCGCTAAATCAGTCGATTTACGTCCGGTTTCTTTGTTATGTAACAGCTGCTGTTATATAACGGGTTTTATGGCGTGGTTCCAGGTGAAGAGGTATACGATCATCAGGAGAGTAAATAAGTTATTTCGTAAGATCTTTAAATTGATGAAGTCCGCTCTGTCTTTTTTCAGGAAGACGGCTGTTTGAAGATATCGCTGGCTACGTAAACTTGCGCTCTTCTCCTCACAAACACATCGACAATACCCCTGACAACTTTGGTAAAAGAAGCTGAATTAAACTAATTTACTTAACTTCGATCGGAGAAATCAGGGCTCCTGTTTAGAAGGGCGCAGTTCACTTTTGGAGCATCGGAATCTAAAAGAATAATCATTGACATAAAATTATCAATTGATTATAATTATCGGGACTGCCTTTTAAATGTATGATTTGTAATTGGAAATAACCGCAGGAGGTGTATATATAATGAAACGCACATTTCAACCAAATAATCGTAAACGTAAGAAAGTACATGGCTTCCGCAGCCGCATGAGCACAAAGAATGGTCGCAGAGTTCTTGCTCGCCGCCGCAGCAAAGGAAGAAAAGTATTATCAGCATAGGCCACTGAGATCTTCAGTGGTCTTTTTTTCTAGTTCAAGTACAGGTGAAGACGAGAGCGCTTTTCTTTTCGGAGGGTCATGAGGTCATGAAGAAAGCTTACCGCATAAAAAAAAATAAAGATTTTCAACAAGTATTTCAGCATGGTCAGTCATTCGCGAACCGGCAGCTCGTCCTTTATTACTTAAAGAAGAAGGAACAATCCCATTTTCGAATTGGTTTATCGGTCAGCAAGAAAATTGGACATGCTGTGATGAGAAACCAGATTAAAAGATACCTAAGACAAGCGTTTCACGAGATGGAAGACGAAATTAGACAGTCTTATGATCTTGTCATTATTGCCAGGAAACCAACGAATCAAATGGACTTCCATGAAATAAAGAGCAGCTTGACCCATGTGCTTCATAAATCAAAGCTATTAAACAAGAAGTCGCGAAACTGACATTTTTATATAGTCATTACCTATTAAAAAGTGCTACACTATTTTATAGTGACAGTGAATGTGTAAGGAGGAAGGACGTTGCGTAACAAATGGATAGCATTACTTGCAATGACAGGTGTGCTTACGTTCTTATCCGGGTGTACCGAAATTAATCAGGAAATCACCAAGGATAGTACAGGCTTTTGGAATGAATATATTGTTTATCCCTTATCTCAAACATTACAATTTTTCGCAGATTCAACGAATGGAAGCTATGGTCTGGCGATCATTATCGTAACGATTATTATTCGATTACTTCTGCTTCCACTTAACGTTAAGCAGCTGAAGAGCTCAAAGGCCATGCAGGAAATTCAGCCTCAGCTTCAGGAGCTGCGACAGAAGCACAGCTCGAAAGATCAAAAAACACAACAGCAGCTGCAGCAGGAAACGATGCAGCTTTTCCAAAAGAATGGAGTCAACCCGCTGGCTGGCTGTCTGCCTATTATCGTGCAGATGCCGGTATTGATCGGTTTTTATCACGCCATTATGCGTACCGAAACAATTCAGACGCACGACTTCCTATGGCTGCAGTTAGGAACACCCGATCCGTTTTTAGCGATTCTGACAGCATTGACAACCTTCTTGCAGCAGAAATTAATGATGGCTGGAGGAGCGGCGGCTCAAAATCCGCAGATGCAGATGATGCTTTACATTATGCCGCTTATGATCGGTACCTTTGCATTCTTTTTCCCATCTGCCTTAGCTTTATACTGGATCGTCGGTAACATCGTTATGATCTTACAAACTGTATTTATCCGTAAGCCAATGATGAAAGATAAGACGGGAGGCGCAGCCAAGTGAAGCAGCTGACTGCTACTGGAACTACAGTTGAAGAAGCGGTCCAATCAGCACTAAATCAGTTACAGACATCAAAGGACCAGGTAAATGTTGAAGTCATTGATGAAGGTAAAAAAGGATTTTTTGGAGTGTTTGGAACAAAACCGGCGATTGTGAAAGTTGTGATTCAGAAGGATCCTGTGCAGGACGCCGAGTCATTCATCTTAGAAGTAGCAGAACAAATGGGGGCCCCGGTCGAAGTGAAAACAGAGGCAAGCGGGCGGGACATTTTTATCGAAATGACAGGTGAGAAAATCGCTATGTTAATAGGTAAACGTGGACAAACCCTGAATTCACTGCAGTATTTGGCTCAATTAGCCGTAAATCGAGATAAAGAGCAATATTATACGATTATTCTCGATGCCGAAAATTATCGAGAACGACGTAAAGAAACATTGGAGAATCTAGCTCACCGATTGGCTGAGAAAGCCGTGCGTATGAGAGAGCCCGTGAAGCTTGAGCCTATGCCGTCCTATGAACGAAAGATTATTCATGCGGCTTTGCAGGACCACCAAAAAGTAGAAACGGATTCAGCTGGAAATGATCCGAAACGACATATTGTGATCCGTCCCGTTTAATAGAAATACTTCTGTCTGGCAGGCAGAAGTATTTTTTTATGGAAAAAAGCATGTGCTGCCAGGTTCACGAGTAAAGAAACTCGGTGCCCGGGCACGCAGGATACTCTTCCTGGTATAGAAAGTTATTCACATGTGGATAATTTGTGTTAAGTCTTCCCAAATTACCCCTAAATGTGATAATCTATTATGTTAGTGAGTTTAATTATTTTCTAAACAATCCCCGTGTGGATAACTTATATATGACTTTATTAGAAGGAGGTGACCGCGTGTGGAAATGGATACGATTACGGCGATATCAACACCTATGGGAGAGGGTGCGATCGCAATCGTTCGATTGAGCGGTCCTGAGGCTGTAACAATTGCGGACTCTCTGTTTCAAGGTAAAAATTTAAATCAAGTCGAGTCCCATACGATGCACTATGGCAAGTTAATTGATCCAGAGACAAAGGAAGTCGCTGAGGAAGTTATGGTGTCGGTGATGAGAGCGCCGAAGACATTTACCCGTGAGGATGTTGTCGAAATCAACTGCCACGGCGGACTGGTATCTGTTAATCGCGTATTAGAAATCGCCTTAGCGAATGGTGCCCGCTTAGCTGAGCCTGGAGAATTTACGAAACGCGCCTTTATGAACGGCCGAATTGACCTTTCGCAGGCGGAAGCCGTCATGGATTTAATCCGCGCGAAAACGGATCGGGCCATGAGTGTCGCTCTTAAGCAGATGGACGGAAGATTATCCAATCTCATTGGGGACCTTCGACAAAAGCTGCTTGAGACGCTGGCTCATGTCGAAGTAAATATCGACTATCCTGAATACGATGATGTTGAAGAAATGTCGAACGATATGATGCGCGAAAAAACGAAAGAAGTGCTACAAGAGGTTGAACAGCTGTTAGAAACGGCGCGCCAGGGTAAGATTTTGCGTGAAGGACTTGGAACAGCCATTATCGGGCGCCCCAATGTCGGCAAATCCTCCCTTATGAATGCACTTGTTCACGAAAATAAAGCAATTGTAACCGAAATTCCAGGCACGACCCGCGACGTCATTGAAGAATATGTCAACGTGCGCGGCGTTCCTCTGCGATTAATCGATACAGCTGGAATCCGCGAAACAGAAGATATTGTCGAAAGGATCGGTGTCGAACGCTCAAGACAGGTGTTGAAGGAAGCCGATCTCATCCTTCTCGTGTTAAACTATGGAGATGAGTTCACGGAAGAAGATAAGAAGCTCTTTGAAGCCGTAAACGACCTGAACATTATTGTAATTGTAAATAAAATGGACCTTGATCCAAAGCTCGACCTTGAAGAAGTAAAAAGGTCAGCAGGAGATCATCCCGTGATTTCAACAGCACTCATTCGTGAGGAAGGCATCGATCAGCTCGAAAACGCCATCGCGAACACGTTCTTCGAAGGCGATTTGGATGCCGGAGACATGACGTATGTCTCAAATGTCCGCCACGTGCAGCTGCTCAAGCAGGCCAGGCAGGCTTTAGAAGACGCGCAGCACGGGATGGATATGGGAGTACCGATTGATGTGGTACAAATAGATGTGACAAGAACGTGGGAGCTGCTGGGTGAAATTATCGGCGATGCCGTCCACGAAAGTTTAATTGATCAACTGTTTTCACAGTTTTGCTTAGGGAAATAAATTAATTAAAGGAGAGACGACCAAAATGACTTACAATGCAGGGCATTATGATGTAATTGTTATTGGTGCCGGTCATGCTGGAGTGGAAGCCGGGCTTGCCGCCGCAAAACGCGGTGCGAAAACGCTCATGCTGACACTGAATTTAGATTTGGTTGCGTTTATGCCGTGTAATCCGTCCATCGGCGGTCCGGCAAAAGGTGTTGTTGTCCGTGAAATTGATGCACTGGGCGGCGCTATGGGTAAAGTAATAGATAAAACGCATATTCAAATGCGTCTGTTAAATACAAGAAAAGGGCCGGCTGTACGTGCGCTTCGTGCGCAGGCCGATAAGCCTTTATATATTAAAGAAATGAAGCGTGTACTGGAAAGCCAGGAGAACTTGACGCTTCGTCAAGGCATGGTAGAGAAGCTGCTCGTAGAAGATGATCAGATTAAAGGAGTCGTCACTGAAACGAAAGCAGCGTATTACGCGCCAACCGTTATTGTAACAACAGGTACGTTTATGCGCGGACGTGTAATTATCGGGGATTTGTCGTACGAAAGCGGACCAAACAATCAACGTACGTCTGTGTCTCTGTCCGAGCAGCTTGAAGAACTCGGCATTGAGATGGTCCGCTTTAAGACCGGAACGCCAATGCGTGTGAACAGCCGTACGATCGATTATTCCAAAACGGAAATTCAGCCGGGAGAACAGGAACCGCGCTTCTTTTCCTACGAAACGACAGAATTTATTACCGATCAGATCCCTTGCTGGCTGACGTATACGAACGAAGACACACACAAAATTATTAATGATAACCTTGGACTATCCGCGATGTATTCCGGAATGATTAAAGGAACAGGCCCGCGTTACTGTCCGTCTATTGAAGACAAAATTGTCCGCTTCAACGATAAGCCGAGACACCAGATTTTCCTTGAGCCTGAGGGACGTGACACAGAAGAGGTGTATGTCCAGGGTCTTTCTACTTCATTGCCTGAGTACATTCAGAAGGAAATGATGGAGACCGTACCAGGGCTTGAAAAAGCTGAAATCATGCGTGCCGGTTATGCCATTGAGTATGATTCTGTTGTGCCGACAAAGCTGTGGCCGACGCTTGAAACGAAAAAGATCAGCGGTCTGTTTACAGCTGGCCAAATTAACGGGACGTCAGGCTATGAAGAAGCAGCAGGTCAGGGTCTGATGGCTGGTATCAACGCTGCAGCCAAAGCACTCGACCTTGAAACATTAATTCTGGATCGTTCGCAAGGGTATATCGGGGTTATGATTGACGACCTTGTCACTAAAGGAACTGACGAGCCTTATCGTCTGCTGACATCCCGTGCTGAATTCCGTTTAATGCTCCGTCATGATAATGCGGATCTCCGCCTTACTGAAATCGGGCACCGCATCGGGACGATCTCAGATGAGCGTTACGAACGTTTCCTCGAGAAGAAACGCGTAATTGAAGAAGAGAAGAACCGCCTGGAGCAAGTGATTTTAAAACCGACAGATGATGTACAGGCAGCGATTGAAGAGTCAGGCGGCAGTACGCTTAAAGAAGCAGCCCGCGCCACAGACCTGCTGCGCCGGCCTGAAATGAAATACGACGTAATAGCTAAACTAACGCCAAGCGACATTCCATTGAGTGATGAGGCAGCCGAGCAAGTAGAGATCCAAATAAAGTATACCGGCTATATTAAAAAAGCTCTGGAACAAATCGAGCGCATGCGCAAAATGGAAACTAAAACAATTCCTGAAGATCTTGATTACGATGAAGTACACGGGCTGGCAACAGAAGCCCGCGACCGCTTAAAAGAAGTACGTCCTCTTTCTGTAGGGCAGGCTTCCCGTGTGTCCGGTGTTAATCCAGCAGACGTTTCCATCCTTCTCGTTTATATTGAGCAAGGAAATATTGCCCGCGTTTCCGGCGAATAAGGGAAGGATGACGGTATGGATAAACAGACCTTTCTCACCGCTTTAAAAGAAAAAGGTATTGAGCTGGATGACCAGCAGGAGAAGCAGTTTGAGCAGTACTTTGAGATTCTGGTCGAATGGAATGAGAAGATGAATCTCACGGCGATTACTGATCTCGAAGGCGTCTATTTAAAGCATTTTTATGATTCATTGACAGCGGCTTTCTACTACGATTTCAGCAAGCCGCTCCGCATTTGTGATGTAGGAGCGGGTGCGGGCTTTCCAAGTATTCCTTTAAAAATCGCTTTCCCTCATTTGAAAGTGACTATTGTCGATTCATTGAAGAAGCGGATCACCTTTTTGAACCACTTAGCCCATGAATTAGGGTTGAAGGATGTCGCTTTTTATCACGATCGCGCGGAGAATTTCGGTAAAAATCCAAAGTTCCGTGAAGGTTACAATCTAGTAATGGGACGAGCTGTAGCCCGCATGCCGGTCTTAAGCGAGCTTTGCCTGCCGCTGACAGAAAAAGGCGGCGTGTTTATGGCAATGAAGGGACCTAACCTTCAAGAGGAAATGCAAGTGGCCAAGGCCGCCATCGAAATTGTCGGCGGTGAAGTGCTCGATGTTCATACATTTGAACTGCCGGAGGAAGGCAGCGAGCGTAATATTGCATTAATTGAAAAACGACGCAAAACACCAAAGAAATACCCGCGTAAAGCAGGGACTCCAAATAAAGCACCCATTGAATAAAGGAAAAACCCCCATCTTTGATCAAATAAAGGTGGGGGTTTTACTATTTAGAGAAGCCTTAACAATTCTTCATTAAATTTATCTCGTTCGTCGTATACGAGACCGTGTCCGCTTTCCTCAAACGAGATTAAATGACTGTCGGAAATACGTTTTTTCAGTTCAAGAGCAAACTGATAGTCACAGATTTCATCCTTTTTCCCATGCATAATTGTGGTAGAAACCTTTATTTGATCAAGCTCTCCTCTTAAGTCTTCATCCCTTAGCGATTCAGCACAGGCAATGGTACCGTGGGCAGAGGCTTGTAAACCTAACCCGAGAAACCAATCCTGCAGCGCCTGGGAAATAGTAGACTCGTAAAAGTTGCTTCCGAAATCGGTTAATGCAGCGGGGCGATCCTGCTTAACAGCATTAATTAGACCGGTCACTTCTTCTTTCGGCATGCCAAATTCATATCCTTCCTGCATTGTAAAGCTTGGAGCTGCAGCCCCGATTAAAATCAGCTTGGCTAATTGCTCATTTGCGTATTTCGTGGCGTACCTAATCGAAATCGGTCCTCCCATAGAGAACCCGGCTAAATAAAAGTTTTCCAGCTGTAAATATTCAACGATGACTTTAACATCATGTGCCAGCGTATCGTAATCATACCCAAACGCCGGCTTATCCGACTGCCCGAAGCCTCTTAAGTCAATTCCGATAAAGCGGTAGCTTTTTTTCGGAAGTTCGTTCATTTGATACTCAAACATTTGGTGATTGACCGGCCAGCCGTGAATAAAAACGATCGGCTGACCTTCACCGATATCCTGAACGAATAATTCAACGTGATGATCTACTTCTATATAGAGGGGCATTTAATCTTCTCCTTTTATAATTTCTTCCATTTCTCCTTCCCTGATTTGCTCATTTTAAACTTTTGTCTTTGTGATATGAAAGTGTTGTTATTTAAGTGCTTAAACAATTCCTGTTTAGCCTTTGATAGTTGAATAGTATATAGACTAGTATTCCATATTTAGAAGAGGCAGGGGGCAAGCCTGCTCCTACTTAAAACCTCTACGGTCCTGCAGGAGTTTCGACGTTTCCTTCTCCACTTCATAATTTATTTCAAAAGCAGGATTCCGTTTATTTCGGGAATCAACCATGATAAAGCGAGTCGTTCCCGACACTTCTCTCTCCGCAAAACCATCTCGGAATCGAGCCTCCCTGTAGCTCCCCGATTGAATGTACTTAGTTTTGAATTCAATATATCGACAGCTCTCCTCTACATCACTAAACTATAGAGTAAAGCTTAATAGAGAAGGAGGAAAACAAATTGGAGATTGTTGTAGTTGCCGATACCCATCTGCCTAAAGGGAACAGAGAGATCCCCGGGAAGCTGAAAAAAGAAATGAAAAAGGCGGACTTAGTCATCCATGCTGGAGACTGGCAGACCATTGACGTATATGAACAATTCCGGGAATTTGGAGAGCTTGCAGGTGTTTATGGAAATATAGATCATGATGAAATCAAAGAGGTGGTTCCGCGAAGAGAACTTTTACATATTAAAGGGTTTACCATTGGCGTGGTACATGGTCATGGGGAAAAGAAAACAACGGAGAAGCGGGTATATGAAGAATTTGCAGAGGATGAGCCTGATGTTATTATTTTTGGTCATTCCCATCTCCCGCTGCTTCGATTTATGAAAAAAACGATGCTCTTTAATCCCGGATCTGCAACGGATAAACGCCGTGTGCCCTATTACTCTTACGGAAAACTGACGATTCAGAATCAAATTCATGCTGAGCATGTTTTTTATTCTTCTTTACGTTGACAATAGGGACAGTAGTAACAGCGTCTTGAAGCAGCTATTATTTTGACGACTTCTGTGCCGCAGATTCGACATGCCTGTCCTTCTCTGTTGAATACCCAGTGTCTGTACTGATATCGCTTTGCGCCTTGAGCTTTTAACCGTTCAGCCAGGCTCAGATCATTTGTAATCCCTTTATGCTGATAAGAACGCCACATCAAGTCAATACTTGCTCTGGCCGCTTTCTCAAGCTGGGAGGAGGTACAGTCCATGGGTCTGTGGCCGGGATGAATACCCGCTGCAAATAAAATCTCACTGCGTAAATAGTTGCCGATCCCAGCGATAAACCCCTGATCCAATAAAAGCGCCGTCCACCGTCTGCGGCGGAAGCGATCACTTGTAAAGCGGAGAAGCAAATCGTGGGCCGTGACATGTTCACTTAATATATCAGGACCCGCCTTTGCAATAAAAGGGTGAGCTTCCACCTCATAATTACGAAGAACTTCAATATTTGAGGCACTGTAAAGCAAAGCTGATTTTTTCTCAATGTGTATGGCTAACCGCAGCTGCCGGTTAGTTTTTGGATAGTTATAGGCATTGCGGACGTACCATTTTCCGTACAGCTGATTATGGGAATAAATTGTATAGTCGTTCGAGAAGCGAATCAGCATCGCTTTCCCCTTTGTATCTACGTGTATGACTTCTTGTCCTTTTAAAATACTTTCGTACTCCTCCAAATGAGGAAAAGCAAAATGAAGATCAAGAACTTCTCTGCCTTTTAACGCTTTTTCCACTTGATCAGCTGCTTTTCGAATCTCAGGTCCTTCAGGCATGTCTATGTACTCCTTCAATTAATAGTTCAGAATATTGGCTTGGATGGCACGTTGAATCGCGGATATAACTTGGTTTTCGCTGATAAAAATAAAGGTCCGCCTCCTCATGCATGGCATGAGTTAGATATAAAAAAGGCTGTGGAGACTTTCTTGACAACCTGAAAAAACCCGGGATACCCCGGGTTTTTAGAACATTAGCTTGTCATTATCATGCCGCCGTTAATATGAATAAATTGTCCTGTAATATAGGTAGAGTCGTCAGAAGCTAAGAGAACATAGCTGCCCACGTGTTCGACAGGCTGTCCTGGACGTCCCATCGGTGTATTAGTCCCGAATTTTTCTACCTTTTCTTCATCAAATGTAGACGGAATGAGCGGTGTCCAGATCGGTCCAGGCGCCACACCGTTTACACGGATGCCTTTCTCTACTAACTGTTCGGCCATCGATCTCGTGAAGGCTACGACAGCTCCTTTGGTTGCTGTATAATCGACTAATTGCGCATTCCCTTTGTACGGGTTCACAGAGGCTGTATTAATGATCGCACTTCCAGCTTGTAGATGGGGAAGGGCGGCTTTCGTCATATGAAACATAGAATAGATGTTTGTCTTAAACGTGCTCTCCAGCTGCTCAGTTGAGATATTCATTATATCCTCAGTCGGATGCTGTTCTGCTGCGTTATTAACTAGAATATCGAGCCCGCCAAGTTTATTGACTGTCTGTTCTACAGCATCCCGGCAGACGGATTCCTCCCCAACGTCACCAGGGATTAAAATCGCACGTCTTCCTTCTTCTTCCACTTTTTCTTTTGTATAAGCTGCATCTTCATGCTCATCAAGATAAGAAATGGCAACATCGGCGCCTTCTTTCGCGTATCCAATCGCTACGGAACGGCCAATACCGCTGTCACCGCCCGTGATCAAAGCGATTTTTCCTGTCAGCTTACTGCCACTCTTATAATCATCGTCTGCCTGCAAGGGCAGCGGGTCCATTTTATCCTCAAAGCCTGGCTGTCTTTTCTGCTCCTGTCCCGGCTGTCCTCCGGTTTGTCGATCCATGCGGTCCATTTACTATTCCTCCTTGATTCTTTTGCTGTTCTTTACCCTTTTATTCCACATGCTCTAATTTTCAAACTAACATTTAAGATAGAAAAAATTATTTTAAAATAAAATAATTTAGTAATGTTTGTAATATAATTCTTCAAAACTAATAGGGGGCTTTATGTAAAGCATTAAAAGTGCGTGCGCGGTTTGTAATAATCTATGAATAATATGGGAATTTTTGAAAAAAACCTCAAAATCAATGTTTTTAAAATTTTACATATGGGAAGGTAGTCTAGGAAGGTTGCAAATCAGACTTTAAAAGGATGGTGGAATTGAGCCGGAATGGAAACGAGAACAACGAATCACAAGGAATGCTGAGTAAAGTTGAAGGGGGTGTCAAGAAGACAGCAAGAGTCGTTAAAAACCAATGGCCCCGCGTTTCTAGAGTAATAAAAAAATCCGATGATCCAATCGAAGCCAAAGAACACGCAAAAGATGAAGCAAAAGATGAAATGGGCGATCAAGTCCGCGACCAGTTTAAGAAGCAGCTGCAATCACAGGCAAGCAAAGCAAGTGAAAACCTTCAAGAGAAAAAAGAAGAAAATGCAGAAAAAGTTCACGAGAAGGCCCAGGAAGCGAAGGGAAAAATGCAGGACAACCTTTTAGAATTAAAAGAAGGGTTGTCGAGTTTTAAGGAATCAGGCGAAGAACTGCAGGAGAAGATTAACGACAACAAGAAAAAGAACCGCTCTCAGCTTAAAGGCGCCAATGATTTAAAAGGCGCATCTAATCTAAAAAGCTACGATCAAGTTAAAGGCCCTCAGGATGTTAAAGGGGTCAACCATATAAAAACTTATTTTAATAACTAGGAAGGAGCATCATTCATCATGGCTATTCAAAAATCAACCGATAGTTCAAGCTTGGCAGAGGTAATTGACCGTATTCTGGATAAAGGGATTGTAATTGACGCTTACGCACGTATTTCCGTAGTAGGTATCGAACTGATCACAGTAGAAGCAAGAGTCGTAGTAGCTAGTGTCGACACTTGGCTTCGTTACGCAGAAGCTGTAGGCTTACTGCGTGATGAGGTAGAAGAAGAAGGTCTTGGCGGCCGCCTGGGAGATCAGGAATATTCTCAGTCGCAGTCCCAGCAGAATGAACGCGCTCAATTTAATATTTAAACCGATAATGGGCTAGAGCTCCTCTAGTCCTTATCGTTTTATTGGAAGGTGAGGATCGAAGGTATGAAGATTATGGATAATGTCACACAGTTTTTTAGGGAAAATGTAGCCCCTCCTCATAAAATTATATCAGTAAAGAAACTCGAAGAAGAGGAAGGCTTTAGAGTGCTTGTAGAAGTGATCGAAGAAAAAGAGTATATGCGTAAATATGCACATGACGAAATGGTTGGTCTTTATGAAGTGATCGTAGATGCTGATAAAGAAGTAACCGAGTTCTCAAGGTTAAGTCTGCGTTTCCGCAGTGATCTAGAAGAGCAGCAGCAATAGAGGAAAGGAGGGCAGAGGATGACGACTCTTAAAGAGAATAAAGCTACGTCCTCAACACCGCAGGAAGTCTACAACGAGCCCTATTTCAAAAGCCTGATTAAACGGTCTTTGCGTTATTTGGCAACAGGATATCCCATACATTTCACAGGACCATCCGGAGTAGGAAAAACAACGCTCGCTCTTCATATTGCTAAGCAGCGCCGTCGTCCTGTCCTGCTGATCAATGGAAATAAGGATCTGTCAAATGAAGATCTCATTGGAGCTTATACGGGCTATCGAAGAAAGAAGCTGAACGATAATTTTGTTCGCACGGTTCATAAGATTGAGGAAAATGTGAGCGAGGAATGGGTGAACGGCCGCCTTTATGAAGCGGTAAAAGAAGGGTATACCGTCGTATATGACGAGTTTACACGTTCCCGGCCCGAGACGAACAATCTTTTTCTATCCATATTAGAAGAAGGCATACTTCCTTTATACGGAACTAAGCGGACCGAATCCTATATTAATGTTCACCCGGATTTCTCTGTAATTTTTACGAGTAATCCAGTCGAATATGCAGGGGTTTATCAATCGCAGGATGCCCTTTTAGACCGGATGGTGACCTTATCCCTTGAAACGATGGATGAACAGGCTGAAATTGCTGTTGTTATGAACAAGACATCGATCAGTGAACGAAAAGCTGAAGCGATTGTCAGCTTTGTTAATCGAGTCAGAGACTTGTGTGAGGATGAGGATAAGGTATTTAGTTTAAGCCTGAGAGCTTCCATTATGATCGCTCAAGTCGTGCAGCGCTACAGCGTGAAGGTGGACGGTAATAACGAGGAGTTTCAGGACATTTGTCTGGATATCACGTTATTCCCGCTGCAGGCGTGCGGTTATGACGGGGAAGAACTCCAGGAGAGAATCTTAGAGGAATGCAGCAAGATTTAAGGGGGATAAAAGATGGAGCAAGGTATTTATATATTCTGCGGAATTCAAACGAATGAGGAAAAAACCTTCGATGCAATCGAATTCGAAGGAGATACAAGAGAAGTATTCACAGTGCATTATAAAGACGCGGCTATGGTAGCAGCGGAAGTTCCTATGAAAATCTACCATCCGAACAAGGAAAACCTGATGCTTCACCAGCAGGTTATTTCCCAGGTAATGGAAAGCGAAGATACTGTAGTGCCCATCAGCTTCGGAAATGTTTTTCATTCTAAGGAAGATGTTCAAGTTCTAACGGAAAATTTATATCCTCAATTAAGCAAGCTGTTCCCGGAAATTAAGAATAAGATTGAGGTTGGTCTTAAAGTAGTTGGCAGGAAAGAATGGCTGGAAAAACAGATCTCTCAAGATTCTAAAGTGATGGATCAGAAACAGCAGGTCGCTCAGAAGTCGAAGGATGCGGGCTATTTTGACCGTATGCAGTTAGGAGAAATGGCGCAGCGATTCTTTAAATCACTGCAGAAAGAAATTGAAGAAGACATCCATGAGCCACTGCTAAAGCTTGCGTCTTCTGCAAAATCGAACGATCCTATCGGAGAAAAGATGCTGCTGAATGGTTCTTATCTGATTGACCGGGATAAAGAAGAACAGTTTGATCAAAAAGTCAATCAGCTTCACGACAAATGGCAGGATAAAGTTGAATTTAAGTATACAGGTCCATGGCCTGCTTATAACTTTATTAATATCAAACTGAAAGTGGAGGAAACGACATGATTCATAAATTATTCACTTCCCCGATTGATCTATTGATAAAAGTCGGCGAGCACGTTAAGGAAGAAGTGGATAAAGAGTATTACGATCTTGAGCACATCCAGCAGAAATTGATTCACCTGCAAATGATGTATGAGCTGGATGAAGTGTCAGAGGAAGTGTATAAAGAACAGGAAGAAGAGCTGCTCCAACGATATGAAACAGCAAAAAGGCTGGAGATGGAACAGTGGGATGAATTGACGAAACGTTCATGATTTTCAGGCAGGGGAGAAGGTACCGATGAGTCTATACGTTTATTTATATGGAGTCATTCCTACACCGGAAGATGGGGACAACCCTTTTTCCTCACATAAAGGAATTGACAATGAACACGAATTGCAAATGAAAAACTATGGAGACATTTCAGCTGTCTTTTGTCATGTAGAAGAAGAAGAATACGGCGAAGAAGTTTTACAGGAAAAAACAAATCAAATGGACTGGGTGCAGGAGAAGGCGTTTCATCATCACGAGATACTGATGAATATTAGAGAGCGCACAGCTCTCATTCCGATGAAATTCTGCACCATTTACCAATCAGAAGCAAATCTTGATGACATGGTTCACAACCATCAGGATCAAATGAAAGCTCTAATTGAACGATTAGATGGCAAGGAAGAGTGGAACTTGAAAGTATATTGTGATCGGGATCAATTATCAAAAAATGTTGCTGATCACAATTTAAATATAAAGGAAAAGAAAGACGAAATAGCGCAAATGTCCAAAGGGCGTCAATATTTAGAGTCGAGGAAGCTTGACCAATATGTTCAGCAGGAAGTTGAAAGAGAACAGGATGCATTTGGCTCAGCGCTTCACGAGCAATTAACGGCATACAGCGTTGAAGATACGGTCAAGAAGAACTGGAATCGTGATGTGACAGGAAAAGATGAAGAAATGTGCTGGAACAGCGCGTATCTTGTTCCGCTTGAGCGGGTGGAAGATTTCTTAGAGATAATTACAAATGAAAATGAAAAGCATAAGAGTTCGGGCTGGATCCTAGAAGCGACAGGACCATGGCCGGCATACCATTTTGCTAAATTAACGTAAGAAATGAGGTGAAAGCAGATGACACATCGAGAAGCCTATGAAAACAAAGAAGTCGGATTAATCGATATTTTAGATACTGTATTAGATAAAGGGGTGGCGATTAAAGGAGATATCATTATTTCTATTGCCGGCATTGATTTAGTATACCTCGACTTACGTGTGCTCATCTCTGCTGTTGAAACCCTCGTACAGTCAAATATGGATGCTGAGTCACTGTCGTCTGATAGATTTGACCAGGAGAAGGAGGAACTGACAAATGCCACAGAGCGATCTTAAGCACCAGCCGCCCCAAAGCGGGCGAATTAATTTAGATCCTGAGGGAGCCGAACAAGGCCTGGCTCAATTAGTGCTAACCGTAATTGAACTCCTGAGACAGCTCGTAGAACGTCATGCGATCAGAAGAGTGGACGGCGGCACACTAACAGAAGAAGAAATTGAGAATTTAGGCGTGGCCCTTATGAATTTAGAAGTAAAAATGGAAGATTTAAAAGAAATTTTTGATTTAGAGGATGAAGACTTAAACATCGATCTCGGACCACTTGGAAACCTATTATGAGGAAGGGGAATGACAACAAATGACTATTGAACATCCTACACAGTCAAGCAGTATTGTAGATGTGCTAGAGACTGTCCTCGATAAAGGTGTCGTAATCGCAGGGGATATAAGAGTCGGGCTGGCAGACGTGGAGCTATTAACGATTAAGATCAGATTAATAGTAGCTTCAGTCGATAAAGCGAAGGAAATTGGAATGGACTGGTGGGAAACCGATCCATATTTAAACTCAAAAGCTGCCGAACAGAACACGAAGCAGCTTGAGGATGAAAATAAAGAATTACAGAAGCGAATTGAACAGCTTGAGAAGAATGCAAATGCTGGTCAATCTAATCGCTTTGTATAAAAAAGACAAGAGGAGTGGATGAAATTGGGCAAAAAGAATAATGATACGTTCACGAGAGCAGTGATCGGCGGTTTATTAGGAACCGCAGCAGGACTCATCATGCGTCCCCGCAGGAAAGATCAAGCGGACAATCAAGACACAGACCAGGAAAGCACGGAAGAAAAAGCCGGCTTAAGAGAAAAGAGCAAGCAGGCAGGAAGTAAAGTAAGTGAAGGTGTTAAAAAAGCGAGAGACACCACAAAAGAAAAAGCAAGAAGCACAAAAGAAAAGACAAAAGACGCAGCAGCCAGTACGAAGGAAAAGACAAAAAGTGCAGCTAGTAAACTTAGAAAGTCGAATAAGCAGAAAGCCGAAGAGGATGAAGACCAATATGAAGGCCAACAGGAAGAAGAGCAGAACGAGGAAGTAGAAGCAGAAGCAGCCAATGAAGAAGCTGCAGCCACCACAGAAGCACCTGAAAAAGAAGAGAAGACCGAAGAAAAAGAAGAGCCGCAGAAGAAGCAGGAAGATAATATAGAGGATGAAGATGAAGAAGAGCAGCAAGAAGAAACGGAAAACAAAAAACCCGTCAAAAAATCATCCGCAAGAACACCAAAAAATACGGCGAAGCCTGCTGCTAAAAAAACTAAGAAAAAAGAAGAGTCCTCTGAGGACAAGCCTTCTGCCGAGAATAAGAGCAAATCCAGTGGTTCATCCAGCAAAAATTCTACCAGAAAAAAGACTTCCATAACGAATAATGATGACACCACTCAATAGAAATAAGGGGAGGTAAGAGTATGGATGACGTACTAGTAACGTTTGTGAAAGCAGCGAACAACCACGATTTTTCTTTAGATATTACGTTAAATATCAAAGGGGCACTTGTATCAGGAACCACGATTTCGGCTGAAGAATACCTGGATGGAATTTCTCATAAGTTTGAAGAAGGAAATGATGTTTCCCAAGCCATTAGTGAAAAGCTTGCTGAAGCAAGTGAATCGGCTAAAGAAGAATCAAATGGAGACGTTTCTTTTATTCATTTGAAGAACGCCCAGGTGTTCAATGGCGATTCAGAACCCACCCCTTCGGACGGAGAGTTCCAATGGAGAGGCAAGATTGACGAAGTCGACGGGTTCTTTCTGGGGAGAATTTCCTCTTAGGAGTAGCAGTATAAAGAAGCGGGTGAGATCCGCTTCTCTTTTTTTTGTTTAAGAAGAGTGGTAATTTAATAGATATGAGATTTGTATTAAAGAGGCATGTGGGTTCGTAAGGTAGTAATCAAAGGAAGGAGGAATCAACGTGTACCCATATGTCCTAATGGTGCTTGTCGTGTTCATGTATGCAGGAAATATACTTATCGGAAAGGCGATGAATGATCTCCCTCCGTTAACGATTACTTTCTTTCGATTATTAATCGCATTCCTTGTACTGCTGCCCATTGGTTATCGAAGCGTGCTCACCCATAAGTCCGCTTTTTTGAAAAACAAAAAACCGGTCTTTGTATTGTCTTTATCAGGCATCGCTTTATTTAATATGAGTATTTATGGTTCTCTTCAGTTTACATCTTCGTCTAATGTCGCCATATTAGAGTCCGCTATCCCAGCGGTCACTGTAATATTAAGCATCTACATGGTGAAAGAGAAGATCAATAAAGCACAGACTCTTGGCATTTTGTTATCCCTGTTTGGAGCGGTGTGGGTGATTGTCGATGGCCGGTTGTTACAGCTCGGCAGTCTCCAGTGGAACGTGGGCGATTTTATCATGGTGGGAGCCATACTGTCCTGGGCGCTCTATTCTATTTTCGTAAAGCTGCATATGTTCCGCTTTCCACCATATGGTGCGGTTCTTGTCATAACAGGTATCGGGATGCTCCTGGTAATGCCTGCTATGTTTATCGAATGGCTGTTCCTGGGCGTGCCGGATTTAATGCAGTGGCCGTATGTTCTCGGGCTGCTTTATTTAGGAGTGTTTCCATCGTTTATCGCGCTGATTTTTTATAATCGGGCGGTTGAGATGCTTAGTGCATCGAAAGCATCGATTTTCTTGAACTTTCTTCCGGTCATCACGATGGCCGGGGCAGGACTTTGGCTCGGTGAACAGATTACGCATATGCATATCATCGGTGCAGGAATTGTAATGGCAGGAGTTTTATTAACCACTCAAGGGGGAAAATTAAACAAAGAACACCTCGCCAAGATTTCTTCTCAGGCGTAAAGCAGATGTGATTTGAAGTATTTTCATATCCTTCTGCAAAAATTGGATAAAATTTGGTTGCAATTTTACGTTTTGCAGCTACATATTAGGGTATCTTTTACATAACAAGGAGGAATGATGGAAATGTCCTTAACAGCAATCAGTCTATTTATTATTGCCGTCTCTTTTGCACTTATCGCTATATTTGTAGTAAAAGTACTTAAAGCGGCCTCCACTACAATGAAGAGTGTAGCTGGTACATTAGAAAGCGTAGAAGGTAAAATTGACGGAATTACGAAAGAATCTGAATACTTACTGCAAAAGACGAATGTGTTAGCCGAAGACGTTCAGCATAAGAGTGAATCACTCGACAGCCTGTTCACATCGCTTAACCATGTCGGTACGTCCGTGGGGCATATGGGCGAAACGATGAACCAGCTTTCAGCGAGCGTCTCTAAATCTTCACAGAAGCATTCAGAAGATATGGCAAAAGTGATGAAATGGGGAGACACGTGCATTAATTTATATACGAAATGGAAATTAAGAAAACAAACCTTCCAATCTAGAACGGATAACGAATAAACCGAAGTAAAATTTTAACGAAATGAGGGTATCAGCATGGATTTTTTAGGCATTGGCGTTTTCATTATCGGCATTGTATTTGCCATTGTGTCGATTTTTCTAATTAAAGCTCTTAACAATCTGGCTAATGTGTTAAATGGAGTAGATAAAACGGTTGAAAAGCTTCCTGACCAGCTGGATCAGGTCATGACCCAGACCAGCGATGTTCTTCATACGAGTAACGATACGCTGGCAGATGTAAATGAAAAGATTAAAGCATTAAGCCCGCTGTTTTACATCGTCGGTGATATCGGTGATTCCTCCCGTAAACTGACTTCATCTTTAGTTAATGTAACCGCCTCGATGAAGAAGAATACTTCATCAGGGGAAACGAAAGTAAAAGAGAAAGACGTCAGCGGATTATATGGCGCCGTAGCTTTAGGATACTATCTCACTCAAAGACGAAAAGCGCTGAAGGAAGCAGCAGCGGCCGGGAAACCGTCCAAAGCGTCTTCTGCTGAATCATGAGCCATAGCATTGAAGAACGGAAACAATCCGGTAAATTATGCACAGGTTTAGCTCTCTGTGCAGGTTTACTGGGCGGCGCATTGTTACGTTCTAAACTAGCACCAGACGATCCTTCCATCCGTAAAACCACAAAGGATTATGTGAAGGATAAATATACAACAAAAACGGCCGGGCTTAATCAAACCGGCAAACAGAAATACGAAAAGATCCTTATTAAAAAGCAGGGATTAAAGTCTGAAGCCAGAAAAGATGCCATTATGAAAAAATAATAACAAGGTTCTTTTAATGGATAAGAATCGAAAGGGGAAAAGACCATGCCAAATGAACAACAGTCTCAGCAAACGCAATCTCAAAAAGGAAAGCTGTCTTTAGCCATTACGATTGGAGCCTTAGCAGGGGGCGCGCTGGTTCTAGTGAAAAGCCCTTCAGCACGTAACCGTATTAAACAGACTTCAACATCAACGAAGGACTCAGTCAGCCAATACGTAGCAGAGGTTAAGGCTGATCCATCCGGAGCGAAAAATGATCTGTTAAACCGCATCCAAGCAACAGCAAACATTACAAAAGAAGCTCTAAATAAAATTCAGGAAATCCTTGATAATCAGGGGAAAGAACTAACCGAGAAGTTTCAGGATGTAAAGGACGAATCTCAAGACATCGTTTCCACCGCCAAGGATGCAGGTGAGGAGCTAAAAGATGTGGGAGATAAAGTTAAAGAAGCTAAGGATGAGCTGACCGAGTCTTCCGAGGACGAAGCAGCGGCTACAACGAGCAATGAAAACCTGTCAGCCGTTAATAACGACCAGGACGATGAAGATGATACGGACCACACCGTAACGAAAAGCCCGGTAAATTAATAGCAGACCCTCCCCCGCTGTTGACCAGTGGGGAATTCCCAGACTGTCGAGAATTTTCTCGACAGTCTTATTTATTTATCTGCCTGCATTCATTCAATCTCATTGGCAGGGCAAACGGAGATACCATATGATGAAAAAAGTTGAGCGCAGCCTCGTAAATAAATGCCAGGGGCTGCGTTATGGATAATTGCGGGGAGATGAGAGAGCTTGAGAACAGGTGCTGATTGTCGATCTTTCACTGCACGAATATCTAATAAAGGAATTTCACGCAGTAAAGTCGAAAGTATGTAGAAACGAAAAAAGGAGTTAGACATTATGGATATTGAAAAGTTAGGTACGCCCGTTCGTTCGATTTTCGACAAATTTTCCCGGGAAAAAGAAGTCGAGCTTGTTTATGGTACTCCAATTGAAGCAGGCTCAAGAAAAGTTATTCCTGTGGCTGAAGCCAGCTATTACATAGGCGGAGGGGGAGGATCTTCCGAGGGCAGCGAGAACGAGCCCGTAACGCACGGAGAAGGCGGAGGAGGATATATTAAAGTAAAGCCGATGGGCGTATATGAGGTCACTGAGGAGTACACAGCTTTTATACCCACCTATGATACGAACAAAATTGTTTTTCTGGCAGCATTACTTACAGGTGCTGCTGTCGGATGTTTAGCTAAAAAAAGAAAGTAGCACAGGGATAACCTGGCTGCTTTCTTTTTACGTGAAATATTCCAGGGTGGCTTCAGGAAAGTGCTGTTCAATGTAGCCGCCCAGCGTTTCCTTCATATCCTCCTGCTTGTCTTTTTTATAGACGTACTTGCCTATGCCGTAGCGTCCCCATTTGTACTGTCTTTTCTCTTCATTCATTTCCAGTTTGGTCATCGGATAATTCTTTTGAATAACGCGTTTAGCCGGCTGGGTAAAGCGGTGCTGAATCAACTCAAATGTTAAATCTTTCGTGGCATAGTCCGGCAATTTGGCTTCAAGCTTTTCAAATAATTCCCGGTATCCCTGTTTCCAATCCTCGTACAAATAAATGGGAGCAATGATAAACCCTAACGGATATCCGGCCTCGGCCACTTTGGCAGCTGCTTCGATGCGCTCATCAAGTCTCGAAGTCCCCGGCTCCAAAAATTTGATGACGTAATCTGCATTTAAACTAAAGCGGAATCGCGTCCGTCCGTTATGCTTTGCGTCAAGCAGATGATCCACATGGGCAAACTTTGTCACAAAACGCAGCCACCCATGCTCGGACTCCCCAAAGTATTCAATCGCTTCTTTTAATGTATGAGTAAGGTGGTCGACTCCCACTATATCCGATGTACAAGAGGCTTCAAATCTGGTCTCCTCAGGCGCACGTTCTTTCATATACTGTTCGGCAGCGTCAAATATTTCATTTACATTTACATAAGTACGGATGTAAGGCTTGCTGCCCATCGTCGTCTGTAGATAGCAGTAATGACAGTGTCCCATACATCCGGTAGCAAACGGAATGGCATATTCAGCTGATGGCTTAGACGTGTCGAACTTCAGCGTTTTTCGAATACCGACGACAAGTGTCGATTTGGCCACACGGTATTTCTGGAAATCATTCTCCCCCGGCAGATTTCTCACCTGGTTATGTGAAGTCGTCTCTCTTATTTCAATATCCATCTTTTCGAATTTCTCTTTTAATTTGCGTCCGAGGGGATACTCCAGAGCTCTCGGCTCTATATAAACTAACTGAGGAACAAAAGGCTTTACCACTCAAGTCCCTCCTCGTGGGTAGATCCGAAGCTTTCTTCATAAGCCATTTCTGCTTCGGCCATCGAGGAGTACACTGCAATATCTTCATCCAACGGGAAATACGTTTCATATAAAAATAAGGCGAGCTGGCCGGGCTGTTCAGGATGCTTAACGACTGCGGCTTCCTGGACGTTCGCTACGTTATACGTATGGGGATTTCGGTAGATAACATAGACAATATCTCCAGCTTGATAACTTTGATGACCTGCTTCCATGATTTCACACCTTTCTTATTGTGCTTTCATTGTTCCACCCGGGGAAAAATATATGTATATTGGTTTTTTGTTCAATATTTATTGAATTATATGTTCGATAAATATAGAATAGTAGATAACAATCAAAAAAGAGGTGGAACCCATGGAAGTGATTCAGTCCAGCTTTAAGAAAAGAGAAACGTATCATGTGCAGCTTAAGCATTCGGTATTATTCGAATGCGCCCTCGGTATTGCGGCTGTTACGAATAAGCCGCTGCTCGATACTCTTGAGAAAAAGACGTGGGGAATTGACCATTTTAACGAGGATTTAACGAATGAACTGGCATTTGTGGAAAAAAACAATACGTGGAAGGCACTACTTCAGCTTTTACATCAAGATTCCTTCTCCTCTCTCCAAGCATTTACCTCATTTATTACCAGCCTTGATGATCAACGTCTAAAATATGTGTGTTTACCTTATGTCGGAGAAGCGCTCGAGAAGCTGCGGACAGAAGCGTCAAAGGGTTCAAAAGATGCCGTTGAAGCATTAGTGCACAGAGTGAAGGATCATTCTTTCTTTCCGGCTTATATTGCATTTATTGCGGAAGTAGATGCAGGCACGCTGAGAACTCATTTACAACAGGTTATGAAAGTCTGGTACGCAACCGTTATTCAGCCTGAAGAAAAAGAATTGATCGAGTTATTAAAGCGCGATTATGAGGCTAAAGAAAAAATGAAAGAAAAGCTCGAAGCAGAGGCTTTTGTTGAATGGGCGACCGGGGGCATTAACTATCGCCCGGAGCCGAGTGTATATCAAGTGCTGCTAGTTCCTCATTATACGTACCGTCCGTGGAATGTCGAAGCAGACTTAAAAGGGACGAAGGTGTTCTATTACCCTGTTTCAAACGCTAGTTTATATCGGGATGATGCTTATATTCCTGAACAAAATTTAGTTCAGCAGTATAAAGCTTTAGGGGATGAGGTCCGTTTAAAGCTGGTGAAGTATTTATTTGAAAGTGAGAGATCCTTACAGGAGCTGACCTCTCTCCTTCAAATGAGGAAATCGACTCTCCATCATCACTTGAAGATGCTGAAGGCAGCGAGGATTGTTGATTCTAGTCAATCCATGTACCGTTTGAATAAGTATAAGCTCGATGCGATGCCTATAGATCTGGCACAGTTCTTAGGAAAAAAGAATGAATAATAATCGATTGGAGTTCGATGAGGCACGAGGTTCCCAGCCTGAATGGAGACGAAATTATCCCGCTTTTCGTTTCATAAGCGGAAATGTAATCTCTTTTTTTGGTGATCAAATTTACTTACTTGCTATACCTCTGATCGTGCTCTCCTTAACAAATTCTCCACTCGCGATGGGGGTGGTGGCTTTTTTAGAAAGGCTGCCTGTTCTTCTTCAGCCATGGCTTGGAGTCTTAGCCGATCGTCTGTCACGCAAACGTCTCCTGCTGGCTTGTGATGCGGGCAGAGCCTTTATCGTCGGGTGCACAGGAGTTCTTTTTATAAACGGTGAATTGATGGTATGGCAGTTGTATGGAGCTGCTTTTTTTATGGGATTTTTAACCCAGCTTTATAACACATCCCAATTTGCAGCTATTCCTTATTTAGTCCGGGAGCAGGATCTGGAAAAAGCCAATGCCTTAAATACCGGCTTTTTTCAGACGGCTGTCTTTCTGGGACCCGGACTTGGAGGAGTTGTCGTCAGTTTGTTTCATCCTGGCTATGCTTTAATCATCAACAGTATAAGCTTTATCGCCGCATGGTGTACGGTGAAAAGTTTATCTTTTCCCCGCATGGATGCTTCTGACCGGCAAAAGAAGGTGTGGGAAGATATCAAAGAAGGCTTCCAATATGTTTTTGACAGGAAGCCGATATTGTATACGAATGCAGCCATGATGTTATCGATTTTTGGCACGACTTTATTCTTGACGGTGATGGTCTTTCATCTAAAGGCGGCCATTGGACTATCGGCTGCATCCATTGGCTTGCTTCTTTCTATTGGCGGAGCGGCAGCAATAAGCGGCGCTCTGCTGACCCCGGTATTAAAAAGAAAATGGAACTATCAGCAGATCTTGTTTACGGCTTCTGCAGCAGGCGGCCTGTCTATTGCAGGCTTCAGCTTCACCGCTTCATTTACTGGTCTAGCTGTTATGAACGCGATCGGTACCTTTGCGGCCTCCATTCAGACTCCATGCATCATTACAATCCGGCAGAAACTGACACCTTCGAGGCTGCTCGGCAGAGTTCAAGCAACAAGTCGTTTAATCAGCTGGATTTCTATGCCCGCAGCTGCTTTACTGGCAGGATTCCTCTCCGAATGGACGAGTACGGGCACGGCTATACTCACAGGCGGCGTCATTACCACTGTGGCATCGTTGATTTATCTGCATCCTTCGTTAAAAACGGCCTGAGAAGTTGTGGCAGAATTGTGTGATTTAGAAAAAAGATCTTCAAAAGAAGGATTCTGCTTGTTTTAATGGAAAGAAGGGAGTAGAAGATTCTTTTTAAGGAGAAAAATATATGAATATTACGCATGCTACAAGAGAAGAGATTAATGAGATCCTTCCGTATTTAGGTGAATCTCTTGAAGAGGGATCGAGAGGCTATTATAAAATTGATCAAGATCAGGCAGCCAAAATGGTACAAGACGTGTTAAGCGAAGATGGCCAGATCCAGGTAGCTAAAGAAAGTAACCAGGTGATAGGATGGGTTCTTTACGGGCATCAAAGAGACAGCTTTACCGGGGAGCATATCGGCTTTATTTATGACTTGTTTGTACTGCCTGATTATCGAGAACGAGGATTTGCAAAAGCGATGATGGAAAACGCAATGACCGAATTAAAATTACAAGGCATGACGTCCATCAGGCTGGTTGTTTATGCTGGGAATGAAGCGAGAAAACTTTATGAAAATTTAGGTTTTACAGAAAATCGAACTGTAATGAATAAGTCTTTATAAGGATCGAGTTGAAGCTCGTGAAGAAAGTACTGATGTGTGTGTGTCTTTCTTTTTTTATTCACGGAGGGGCAGCCTCAGCACTTAGCTGGGCTTACCCTTTCGTTGTTTGGGATGGGGGCGTGTATCAAGTGACAGAAGAACCCGTCACCGACGTTGATGACGTTATTGGAGAAGTTAAGTCAAAGCCTGACGAAGAAGGAAATTACCGTGGCAATGCTTCTAATGTATACGATATTGGAACGAAATATTACGCTGTTCCAGGGACAGATCCAAAGAATGAAATAGCTGTCCAGGAAGACAGTCAGTATGTTAAAGCAGTTTATGAACACAAAGCACCGAAGTCTTCATACTTTTATATCTCAGTGCTGCTAATCGGCGTTGGCGTAGCGGCTGCAGCCATTTTATTCTATCTTCGTATTCAAAAGAAAAGCTGATGTTTCACGTGAAACATCGTTCTATCCTATAGGAGGCGGAAGCATTGCATCCAATATTAAACCAAATTGGGACAACTTTTATTCCAGTAAGGGATATTAAGAAGGCGCGCGATTGGTACTGTGACATATTAGGAGTCAAGGCTGAGGGTGAAATTTTATTCGATCATCTTTACGTTCTGCCGATGGATGGAACGGGGATTGTATTAGATAGTAAAATTTTTTCGGAACATGCGGTCTATAAGGTGCCGGCTTTTCATTTTAATACGAGGGATATTAAAACGGCCTATCAGTTTATGAAAACAAAGCAGGTTCATCTCACTACGGACATTCAACATAATCAATGGTTTACGTTTAAAGATCCAGACGGAAATTCACTCATGGTATCGGAGTGCTGAGAGATGTCGAATAAGACAGTGTTGAAGAATGTCGATGAAATAAAAGAGTGTTCTGTGAGGATGCTCAGCATACATAGAAGAAATACCTAAAGCCTCTTTAAAGCTTGATAAAAGGAAGCAGAAAATTAATTATTTAACTGATCCGGTTACTCAGGCAGGGACGTTTATAATTCAAGCGGAGTCAATGGATGAAGAAGGGTACTGGATCGGTTTTACTGTCGATGAATATGAAAATATTCCAAAAGGTATGACGACATTAACGATTCCTGCGCAGATGTATGCTTCGATCGAGGTAAAGGGAGTGAATACAACAATTCGTCCGGCTTATCATGACCTGCATCAGTGGATGAAGACTGAGGGTCTGCCTCCTGTGCTAAGCAGGTGGCACGTCGAAAAATATACAAAATGGGGAAATAAAGAAGAAATACAGAGAAGCAATCGAACAATTGAGAGAAAGGGGGAGTACTGTGGATATTTTTATTGTTGCTATCTTCCTGTCCGTTCTCTTTTACTTTGTAGTCCGTGTGCACTCTCTTGAAAAAAGAGTAAAGCGTATGGAATCGACGCTGCGACAGGCAGCTGAGCAAATCAATCTTCCGGTTCCTTCTATTGATGAAGAATTAAAACAGCTTATACGCGAAGGAAAAGATGTACAGGCCATAAAGAGGGCGCGGAAGGAATATGGATTGACTTTAGTAGAAGCTAAAGAATATGTGGATCGCTTGTGATTGTTACTGTGAAACTATTTCCTGTTTAAAACGTATAAAACGAAGAGGCACTTATAAACAGGAAGTGGAGTGAATCAGAGGTTATGGACATTTTATTAGCATTAGGAATTGCAGCGGCTGGATATTTTATTGGAGAAGGATTAAAGAACTTCAAAAATCCTTCTGCCCCGGATTTTTTAAGCAAATTTGATGACGATCTCGATCATCAATTAGTAAAAGAAAAAGATATTCATGTCTTTTTAGGCGTGTCTAAAGAAGACGGAAGACAGCTTATTCAGGACCATCCAGAAATACCTCATATTACGATTAATCAAAATATTTATTATCCAAAAGAGCAGCTTAAAGCATGGGTGAAAAAAATAGGAAATTAATTTTTGGATAAAAGGAGTCGAATTATTGAAGTTTTACTCTTACAATAAGGAATAGAATTTAATTTTGTCCATCTGGAATATAGAGAAAAAGTGATCTTTGAAATATTAGAGTTACTTCATGCTTTTAACAGCCAAGATGTGATAAAATAGATTAAGAGTGAAAAAGGCATACGCACGCGCAGCAGTTCGGCAGGCCTGCAGCGCTTTTTTCTGTTATATACAATGTTTCACGTGAAACATTGGTGAATCGTGTGCTTGATCGAAAAAGGTGGTGTCTAATCGTGTTACATCCTTTTAGCCGTCTGTTCGGACTGGGGGATAAGTCGGACCCTGAGAATCACGATAATCAACACGAAGAAGAATATAGTCCTGACGAAGTTGTTCAAGTTCCTGTCGATCGTGTTCAGCCGAACCGATATCAGCCGAGAGCTATTTTTAATGAGGAAAAAATCAGCGAACTTGCCCAGACGTTACATACACATGGGATGATTCAACCGATTGTTGTACGTCGACTGAATGAGGATCAATTTGAGCTGATCGCCGGAGAACGCAGGTGGCGGGCCGTACAGACGCTTGAATGGGAGACCATTCCGGCCATCATCCGTGATATGAATGATGCGGAAACGGCTTCTGTTGCTCTAATTGAGAACCTTCAGCGTGAAGAGTTGACAGTCATTGAGGAAGCAACGGCTTATGCTAGACTGCTGGAAATTCATGAATTAACGCAGGAAGCTCTGGCGCAGCGTCTTGGAAAAAGTCAATCTACTGTAGCCAACAAGCTGCGATTATTAAAACTCCCTGAATCTGTTCAGTATGCTGTTATGAATAAAGATATTACGGAACGTCATGCAAGAGCGTTAATTGCCGTGAGAGATGCAGAAAAGCAGGAAAAATTGCTTCAGGAAATTATAGAGAAGCAGCTGAATGTAAAACAGACGGAAGACCGCATTAATAAAATTAATGATTCTACTCCAAAAAAGAGAAAGCCAAGGTTAAAAGGCGTAAACAAAGATATGAGAATTGCGATGAATACAATTCGTCAATCCCTCGATATGGTTACGGATACAGGCGTGGATCTGGAGACCAATGAAGAGGATCATGAAGACTATTATCAGTTTACGATTAAAATACCGAAGAAAAAATCATAGATTGAACAACCTCACCCATCTTAAACAGCAATGAGATGGGTGTTTTTAACAAAAATCATGTTTTAGTACTAAAGGAAAAAGGCAGGTGCCAGCATGGGTAAAGTGATTTCTGTAGCCAATCAGAAGGGCGGCGTAGGAAAAACGACAACTGCTGTGAATTTAAGTGCATGCCTGGCTTACTTAAATCATAGAGTTCTTCTCGTTGATATAGATCCTCAAGGAAATGCCACAAGCGGGGTAGGTGTTGAGAAAGGCAGTATCGATCAATGTATCTATGATGTATTGGTCGACAGCGTAAGTGCCGAAGAAGTTCGCACAACAACAATGGTACAGCAATTAGATGCCATCCCTGCCACGATTCAACTCGCCGGCGCCGAAATCGAGCTGGTACCTACCATTTCCAGAGAAGTCAGGTTAAAGAAGGCAATTGATGAAATAAAAGAAGAATACGACTACATTATTATTGATTGTCCCCCATCTCTCGGACTGTTAACGATTAATTCATTAACGGCTTCGGATTCCGTATTAATTCCCGTTCAGTGTGAGTATTACGCTTTAGAAGGATTGAGCCAGCTTCTTAATACCGTCAGGCTTGTTCAAAAGCATTTAAACAAAGACCTGATGATCGAAGGTGTGCTGCTGACCATGCTTGATGCGCGTACAAACCTTGGGATACAGGTAATTGATGAAGTGAAAAAATATTTCCAGGACCGGGTCTATCAATCTATTATCCCTCGTAATGTCCGCTTAAGCGAAGCTCCAAGTCATGGCAAACCTATTATTTTGTATGATCCAAAGTCGCGTGGTGCTGAGGTTTATCTAGATCTAGCGAAGGAAGTGGTGGCAAATGGCGAGAGGGTTAGGTAAAGGTATTAATGCTCTTTTTACTGATTTTAATGCGAAAGAAGACGAACAGTTTCTAGAAGTGAAGGTGAAGGATTGCAGACCTAATCCGTACCAGCCCCGGAAACAATTTTCCGAAGAAGCGATTGAGGAGCTGTCTCAATCCATTCAGGAGCATGGGATCTTGCAGCCTTTAATCGTCCGTAAAAGTATTAAGGGCTACGAGATTGTAGCGGGAGAACGCCGTTATCGGGCGGCTAAAGCTGCTGATTTAGAAAAAGTACCGGTCATCGTAAAGGACATGACAGATGAGCAGATGATGGAGGTGGCGCTACTTGAAAACCTTCAACGTGAGAATTTAACCCCGATCGAAGAGGCCAAGGCCTATCAAAGTTTAATTTCTACGCTGGAGGTTACGCAGGATGTACTGGCGAAGCGGCTGGGAAAAAGCCGGTCTCATATTGCTAATTCTGTTAGATTACTAGGTTTGGCGCCGGAAATTATCGAAAAGATTAATGAAGGTGTATTGTCCATGGGGCATGGACGAGCTTTATTAGGGTTAAAAGATCAAAGCAAATCAGCAGCCGTTATTGAACGTATCGAATCGGAACGCTTAAATGTAAGGCAGACGGAGAAGCTGATTGCCGAATTAAATGAACGTAAAGCGAAGAAAAAAACGCGCCGTCCGGAAAAGGATATTTTCATTAAAGAAAGAGAAGACACCTTAAGAGAGCGTCTGGGGACGGACGTCACCATTCATAAAGGCAAGAAAAAAGGAAAGATTGAAATCGAATTTTTTGATAATGATGATCTTGAGCGTATTTTAAATTGGCTGGATCATAAATGATTCGACTTTTGTAAAAGGCCTGGCAGATATTTCGCAGGTCTTTTAATTATTTTACATAATGTTTCACGTGAAACAAATTAACTATTGGAGAGAGAACTATGGCATTATTAGGAACCATCGTTAACGGAATATGTATTATTGTTGGGACACTGCTTGGATTATTTTTCACGAAAATTCCGGAACGTTTCAAGGAAACCGTTATGAGCGGAGTGGGTTTAGCCGTTTTGCTGATTGGTCTGCAGATGGGTTTTGAAACAGACAATATCGTCATCGTTCTCTTGAGTTTATTAAGTGGAGCGATTATCGGTGAAGCTCTTCATTTAGAAGAAAGACTTGAGTACATAGGCCGCTGGATCGAGCGGAAATTTATTAAACCGAATCAGACGTCAACGATGGCTCAGGGCTTTATTACGGCTTCCCTTATATTTGGGATTGGGGCTATGTCAGTTATTGGAGCATTAGATGGAGGATTGCGGAACGACCACGAAATACTGATTACAAAGGCGGTCATTGACGGATTCGTTGCTTTAGTTTTAACGTCGACTCTTGGCATTGGTGTCATTTTTTCTGTCATCCCAGTCGTTCTTTATCAAGGATCAATTGCTCTGTTGGCTACGCAGATTAACCGTTGGATTCCACAGGAGATGCTGGACCTTTTCATTGTGGAAATGACAGCAACCGGTGGTTTGTTAATCGTAGCGCTCGGTTTAAACTTGTTAAAGCTGACAAAGATCCGGGTAGCTAATCTACTCCCGTCCTTATTAATGGTTGGGGTTGTCGTATACATCGCACAGTTGTTTTAACAGCAGGGGCTCCGCTCACTGCTGTTTTTTTGTTGCGGCGAGAAAGTTTTGATAGGGGTGGTTTCTTAAACGTTCATTCATCCGCTTCGCTTCCGTTAAGCGCAGGGACGCCGCTATTTTGGCTGACATGTTCATTACTAAATGAAGTCTCGTATTCTGCAGGACGACGTATTCCATAAACCCGCCGACGTTCACTAAACCGCTGATATGGTAATCTCCTACGGCGGGGAGGTCTTTATTGAGCGCCGCCCCTGGTGTAAGCGATCCTTTTCCAAATACAATGGATCCGATCGAAGCCTTCTTTCCAAGGCAGGCATCAACAGCCAGGATGACCGGCTTTGAATGAAGACGGTGAATGGACTGCATCGTTTCGTTTAAATTTAACGCATGTACCGGCTCTTCTAACGTGCCGTACACGTGAAAACTCTGCATTGACTGATCACGAAGCATTGAACCGACTAAAGGACCTAAAGCATCGCCTGTGGAGCGATCTGTCCCTATACATACGATAATAATGTTTCTGTTTACGGGCAGTGCTTCAAGCAGACGGTCACTCAGCTGTTCGCACATGAGTGGATCATCGGATTGAAAACGGTATTCGCTTTTTGAAAACTTGTCCTTCCTATTCATAGCTTCTCCTCCACACACATATTAGTAACAGTATATAAAGCAGTTGAATTTTCTATACGTAGCAAATACATAGAGCGGGGAGCGGTTTTTACATGATGTCAGGGTTGAAGTGGATGTTCTTAATTATCGGTACAATGATAGGTGCAGGCTACGCTTCAGGCCGTGAGCTTTGGCAGTTTTTTGGACAAGACAGCAGTCTGGCCATTCTTCTCTTTACTCTCATGTTTATGATTTGTTGTGGCTCGATTATGAGCATTAGCTTTGAACAGCAGACCGGACATTACCTGCCTGTTCTGCGCAGGGTTGTCGGACGGCACCTGACAGGGGTGTATGACTGGATGATCATTGTGTACTTATTTACCACAACCGTTATTATGCTGGCAGGAAGCGGTGCGACGCTTGAGGCTTTTAACCTTTCTTACCGGATCGGCGTATTGGCCATAGCCATTCCGCTCATTCTATTGTTCGTATGGGGCATTAAAGGGATCGTGACAGTCAATAGTCTTGTGCTGCCTGTATTAATTGGGGGGCTGCTTTTTGTCCTTCTCATGTTTGCTGCCGATCAGAACCTTTCATTATTTGGACATGTTAAAGAAATGGATAACTGGTTAGCGGCTTTTCCTTTTACCGCTCTTAATGTGCTTCCGTTAATTGCGGTGCTCGGGGCGATCGGCAACCAAATGAAGAGTAAAAAAGAAGTGTGGATTGCGAGTGTCGGGAGCGGGCTTATTCTTGGAGGGATTTCCTTTCTATACAACAACAGTTTAATTCAAATTGCCGATGAGATTCTCGTTTATGAGATTCCTTTGTTCGCGATACTGCAGCACTATCCTTATTCCATGATGGTGTTTATGTCCGTTATGATGTGGATTGCTATTTTTACGACGGCCGCTTCAGGGACTCTCGGTCTGGTGACGAGGTTTCGCGACTACTGGGAGCAGCCGCTCTGGATTGTTGCTTTCGCGATAGTAGCTGTCATGCTCCCCTTTACTTCATTCGGCTTTTCTACTCTGATTGGATATCTTTATCCTCTATATGGCCTGCTCAATTTGTACGTTTTACTGTCCCTGCTCCTATATCCTCTTATCCATCGATTTAAAATAAGCTGAAAACCTGTTAAAATAGTTCTCATATAATGAGAGGCAGGGGAACAGCTGTGGAAAATGCTTTAAAAGACTGGGATGCAGCGGTAGATTTTTTTACGGGAGCAGATTTGTGGTACGCGCTGGGAAGAGGCACTGTGAAAATTCTATTAATCATCATTATTTCCTACGTTATTATAAAGGTAGGAAACAGGGTGATCTCTCAGTTTTTCGCCAGGCGCAGACAGGGTCCTTTCTCTATTACGGAACGAAGAGAAGCGACGCTGAAAAAACTGATTATTAATGCGTTAACGTATATCGTTTATTTCACTGCTTTTATTATGATTTTAGAAACGTTTACTCTTGATATCGGAGCGCTGCTGGCCGGTGCCGGGATTGCCGGTTTAGCGATTGGTTTTGGGGCACAGAATCTCGTGCGTGATATCATCAGCGGCTTTTTTATTATTTTTGAAGATCAATTCTCTGTAGGCGATTATATTTTTGCTTCGGGAGTTGAGGGGATTGTTGAGGAAGTGGGAATTCGCACATGTAAAATTAAGGGGTTCACGGGCGAAGTGCATATCCTGCCGAATGGAAATGTCACCCAGGTGACTAACTACTCGATTCACAATAGTTTTGCTATAGTTGATGTCAGCATTGCCTATGAAGAAAATATTGAGAAGGCGGAGCGGGTGATTGCGGAGCTGCTGGAGGAGCTTCCGGACCGGTATCCTGAGATGATTACGGTTCCTGAATTGCTCGGAGTGCAGAATCTGGCCGCTTCTGAAGTGGTGATCCGCATCATGGCCGAAGTGGAACCGATGGAGCATTTTTCTATGTCGCGGGCGATCCGCAAAGAAGTGAAAAACCGGCTGGATATGGAAGGGATCGAGATTCCTTTTCCTCGTCTCGTCATGTATTCGCGTCATGAAGAAGAGACGGCTCACGAGCCATCCAAAACAGGAGGATAAGCAAATGGTCGAGAAAACCTATGATCTGCATGACATTGTTCAAATGAAAAAAGCCCACCCGTGCGGGGAGAACCGCTGGAAGATTATCCGCATGGGTGCCGATATCCGCATAAAGTGTGAAGGATGCGGGCACAGTGTAATGATTCCACGTAAGAAATTTGAATCCAAGCTTAAGAAGGTCATTGAAAAAAAAGAACAATAATTACTTTTCCATTATGAATGGATCTTTGATTTTTAATATTTAAATAGATAAAAAAAGAGAAACAGGCTCGCTCAGGGCTTGTTTTTTTCGTTTTTCTACAGGTTGTTATTTTTCTGCGTAGTATCTATAATTGGTATGACCAACATACATGTATGGAAATCCTTAAGGAGTGGAAGTTTGATATGGCACTAACAGCTGGAATCGTGGGTTTGCCTAACGTCGGTAAATCTACTTTATTTAATGCAATTACGCAGGCCGGAGCTTTATCGGCAAACTACCCGTTTGCCACGATCGATCCCAACGTAGGGATTGTGGAAGTTCCGGATGCTCGTTTACAGAAGCTTACAGAACTGGTCAACCCTAAGAAAACGGTCCCGACCGCTTTTGAATTTACTGATATCGCAGGAATTGTTAAAGGTGCAAGTAAAGGAGAAGGGCTGGGAAACCAATTCCTATCCCATATCCGTCAGGTGGATGCGATCTGCCATGTTGTCCGGGCGTTTGAAGATGAGAATATCACTCACGTCTCAGGTCAGGTGGACCCTATTTCTGATATTGAAACCATTAATCTTGAGTTAATATTAGCTGACCTTGAAACCGTCTCGAAGCGGATCGACCGCGTGGCTAAAATGGCCCGTCAAAAAGAAAAGGATGCCGTTGCGGAATATGCTGTACTTGAAAAGGTAAAAGAAGCACTGGAAAATGAAACGCCTGCCCGCGCAGTTGAATTTTCTGATGATCAGCAGAAGATTGTTAAAGGCCTGCACCTGCTTACGTCGAAGCCGATTCTTTACGCTGCTAACGTAAGTGAGGATGAAATTGGCGAAGAGGACAATGAACGGGTGAAGCAGATTCGTGAATTTGCTGCGAATGAAAATGCTGAGGTTATTGTCGTTTGTGCAAAGATTGAAGCTGAAATTGCCGAGCTTGAAGGTGAAGAGAAGAATGAATTCCTCGAAGATCTCGGTATTGCTGAATCAGGACTCGATCAGTTGATAAAGGCAACGTACAACCTTCTTGGACTGGCCACGTACTTTACGGCTGGGGAGCAGGAGGTTAGAGCCTGGACATTTAAAGAAGGCATGACAGCTCCTCAGTGTGCCGGCATTATCCATACTGATTTCGAACGCGGGTTTATCCGTGCCGAAACGGTATCTTACGAGGATTTGACAGACGCAGGTACCATGGCCAAAGCGAAGGATCGGGGCCGGGTTCGTCTGGAAGGTAAAGAGTATTTAGTGAAAGATGGCGACGTTATTCATTTCCGTTTTAACGTATAAGCGAGGATCTCTCCGTTAACTATTGTTTTTATAATAGACTTTTGATATAATACAACATTGTGAGTAATTAAAGTTGAATTACTCCTTGCTCCTTCCAAAAAGAGGGGGAGCCGTTAAGTCCATAAGGAGGTGAACACGGATGAGAAACTATGAAATTATGTACATCATCCGCCCAGATATCGAGGAGGAAGCTAAATCCAGCGTAGTTGAGCGTTTTAGCGGGATTCTTACTGATAATGGTGCGGAGCTCGAAGAAGTTAAAGAAGTAGGTAAGCGTCGTCTTGCTTATGAAATTAACGACTATCGTGATGGCATTTATGTAACAGTTAACTTCAAAGGCGATCGTGATGCTATCAACGAATTCGACCGTCAAGCTAAGTTCTCTGATGATGTAATCCGTCATATCGCTGTACGTGAAGATGATCAATAAGGAGTGGTTCTGATGTTAAATCGTGTCGTTTTGGTCGGCAGATTAACGAGGGATCCGGATTTACGCTATACGCCAAACGGAGTAGCTGTTGCCAACTTCACTATTGCTGTGAATCGCCCTTTCTCTAACAATCAAGGGGATCGGGATGCCGATTTTATCAACTGTGTCGTTTGGAGACGAGCAGCTGAAAACCTCGCTAACTTTATGAACAAAGGCAGTCTTGTCGGAGTAGATGGACGCTTGCAGTCCCGCAGCTTTGACAATCAGGAAGGAAAGCGTGTGTTTGTAACGGAAGTTGTTGCTGACAGCGTACAGTTCCTTGAATCAAAAGGCGGTTCTTCACAAGGTGGAGGCGGCCAGCAAGGATTCCAGCCAAATCAGAATCAACAGCCTGGTAACTATAACAACAACAATAATAACAATAATAATAATAATGAGGATCCTTTCGCAGACAAAGGTGAACCTATTGATATTTCAGATGATGATTTACCATTTTAATTAAATGTAAGGAGGGAAAGCCATATGGCACGTCGTGGACGCGGTAAACGTAAAAAGGTGTGTTTCTTCACAGCTAACGGAATTACACACATCGATTACAAAGATACTGACTTGCTGAGACGTTTCATTTCCGATCGTGGGAAGATTCTTCCTCGTCGCGTAACTGGAACTTCTGCTAAGTACCAACGTAAATTGACTAAAGCGATCAAACGCTCTCGTCAAATGGCTCTATTGCCGTACTCTGCTGAATAACAGCAGAACTAAAAATCCGTGAAGTCTATTGCAGACTTCACGGATTTTTTTTATTTAATATCCATTAATTCCCGGAGCTCATCTTTATTGGAGAGCAGGTCTTCAAGCGTATACTGCTCAAGTACATTTAAAAAGGCATACAGCGCGTCGTTTAAAATGTGCTTTAATTTGCAGGCCGGGGTAATGACACAATAGTTGGTCTCCCGGTCAAAGCATTCGAGCAGGTGGAAATCATCTTCCATCGCGCGGACGACATAGCCGATGTTGATATCTTTTGGATCTTTTGCCAGCTTTATTCCCCCGCTGCGCCCCCTGATGGTCTCTAGCATCCCCAGTTTATTCAGCTGATGAATGATTTTTCCTAAATGGTTCTCTGAAATATGAAAAACCTTAGAGATTTCTCCCTTGCTGGCAAGCTCGTCTTTTGGCTTGGATGCTGTATATAGTAAGACACGTAACGCGTAATCTGTATATTTTTTTAATCTCATTGGGTTGTCCCTCATTTTTTAATAGGTCATTTATATTTATTTTATCACAGCGAGATTACAGTGTCTTTGTAATTGTTTTGAGGTTGAGATTTCACCACTCTGTCACAAAAGATGTATTTTAAATATTGCTTTAATTATTCAGAAATTTATATAATAAAGATGTAAAGTTAATACATCTTTTAAAGGGGTTTTTTCAATGGCTGTTGAACTTAGTGAAAAGACAATTCGAACTGTGAAATCAACGGTGCCCGTGTTAGCCGAGTATGGAGAAGCAATTACGACACACTTTTACAAGCGGATGTTTGAGAATCATCCGGAGCTGAAAAATATGTTTAATATGACGAATCAAAAGGCGGGCAGGCAGCCTAGAGCGCTGGCTAACGCTGTGTATGCAGCGGCTCAGCACATTGATCATTTAGAAGCCATTCTTCCTGCAGTTGATCAAATTGCAGAGAAACATCGGAGCTTAAACGTGAAGCCCGAGCACTACCCAATTGTAGGGGAATACTTATTATTAGCGATTAAAGAAGTTCTTGGAGACGCAGCAACAGATGATATTATGGAAGCCTGGGGTGAGGCTTATGGGGCCATTGCCGACGTCTTTATTAAAGTCGAGCAGGAGAAATATCGTCAAACAAAAGAGCAGCAAGGTGGATGGACGGGGTACCGCGATTTTAAAGTGAGCAGAAAAGTAAAAGAAAGCGATGTCATTACGTCGTTTTATTTAGAGCCGTCAGACGGCGGGGGGATTCCTTCTTTCCATCCCGGTCAATACATTACCGTTCAAGTAACTATTCCAGGGGAAGCGTATACTCAATTAAGACAGTACAGCTTATCTGACGCCCCGGGAAAAGGATATTACCGGATCAGCGTAAAAAGGGAAGAAGGAAATAGAGAACAGCCGGATGGGATGGTTTCCACGTTTCTGCATCATCAGCTTAAGGAAGGAGACATCCTGCCGATTACAGCCCCAGCGGGCGAATTCTACCTTCACGAGGAGAGTAGGAAACCTGCTGTACTGATCAGCGGCGGAGTCGGGTTAACACCAATGATGAGTATGCTGAACCAGCTGGTTGACTGCGGAGAAGACCGTGATGTTTATTTCGTCCATGCTTCTCAAAACGGTGAAGTGCACGCCTTCAAAAACGATGTGGCTCAATTCGAAAAAACGGCTGCTGCTGTCCAATCGAAGGTCGTTTACAGCGATCCGCGTCCATCTGATGAGGAATTTGATAAAAAGGGGCACATTGATTTAGAATGGCTGAAGTCTGTGGTGCCGTGTGATGCGGAGTTTTATTTCTGTGGTCCTGAAGGTTTTATGAAAGCTGTATACTCAGCGTTAAACGAGTGGGGCGTACCTGAGGAGCACGTGCATTATGAGTTCTTTGGTCCAGAATTAAGCTTACAATAAAAAACAAGCAGCGCTTATTCAGCCGCTGCTTGTTTTTTTTGTTAATTATTCTTCCACATGTGCCCATTTAAATTCAAGCTCAGGCCCAGTTGAGGTTGTAAATACGCCTTTGATTGACGGGCGGAACAGCTGTGCTTTAGAATCCTGATACATTGGAGCGACAGCAGCATCTTCTTCAAGAAGCAGTCTTTCAGCTTCCAGGAAGGTTTCAAAGCGCTGGTCCGGATCCTGTGCATATTCGCCGTTGGCCTGGTCAATTAAGGAGTCATACTCCTCGCTGGAATAGTTCATGTTATTGTTTTGACCGTCTGTGAGGTACATGTTCAAATACGTATTCGGATCGACATAGTCCGGTCCCCACGTAGCGGCTTCAATTTCAAATTCAGAGTTCTGGTCACGCTCAACACGCTCGTTAAATGGAACTTCTACGACGTTGATCGTCAGACCGTCGAGTACGGTTTCAAGCTGTTCTTTGTAATACGCGAGTACGTTACTTACAGTTCCGGTATCATCTCCGAGCAGTTCGATTTCTACTTCCTCAGTTCCAAGTTCTTCAAGCGCGGCATCCCAATGCTCTTTCGCTTTCTCTTCATCGAATCCAACGAGTGGACCCTGCGCATCACGGAAATCTTCGTCGCTGTCCGGCATGTTTACAAAGTTAGAAGGAACATAGCCTTCTGCCGCTACAGATCCATCGTTTAGGATCGTATCTACGAGAGCCTGGCGGTCGATGGCATAAGAAATGGCTTTACGCGCATCTACGTTAGCTAACGCTTCGTTGGCCTCCTGGTTAAACTTAAAGAAATACAGGTAAGGCTTCTCAGCTACGTTGAAATCTTCAGTTGTGCGGTATTCATCAACAAATTCAGCATTAAGTTCGGTCTGGTCAAGGTCACCGGACTCGTATAAGTTAACACCAGTTGATATTTCTTTAACAACTTGAGCATTTACAGCGTCTAACTGTACTGTATCTGCATCCCAGTAAGTATCATTTTTCTCAACGGTCCATCCTTCTTCGTGCTCCCATGAAGTCATTTCAAATGGCCCGTTAGAAAGTGTGTATTCGGCTTCCGTACCGAAGTCTTCGCCTTGTTCTTCAACGAAGTCCTGATTTAACGGCATGAAAGTAACGAACACCGTCATGGATTCAAAGTATGGTACAGGTTGTTCTAATTGTACTTCTAATGTATGTTCATCTACTGCTGTAGCGCCAAGCTCGTCCAATTCTGCATCGCCATCAGCAATTTCCTGAGCGTTTTCAATAACTCCGCCTAAAAAGTAAGGGCCGTATTCAGATCCCGTATCCGGATCAACAGCACGCTGCCAGGCATAGACAAAATCATCCGCTGTTACAGGATCGCCGTTAGACCATTCGGCGTCATCGCGTAAATCAAATGTCCAGGTCAGTCCATCGTCACTTACAGAACTGTCTGTAGCAATCCCCTCGGATAGATTTCCTTCTTCATCCAAACGATAAAGGCCTTCAAGTGTTTCGCCAGCCCACTGAAATCCAACCGTATCTGTAATTAAGGAAGGATCCATGCTGGAAATCTCACTCTTAGCGGTAACCGTGATTTCCTGTTCGGCACTGCTTCCGCCTTCTGAACCTTCGCCTTCTCCTTCGCCTGAATCACCCGAACCGGTGTCATCGCCGCCGCTGCACGCTGCGAGAAAAAGAGCCAGTACCAGGGCAAACATCAGCCAAAGGCTTTTGTGTTTTCTCAAATAAATCTCCCCCAATTTAAAATTTTCAAAAAAATAGCACTTTTTAAGTATATAGATAATTCCAAATTCTTTCATTAATTCCTTTAGAGAAAAAAAAGAAAAAAACGTTTTAATCAGATTGTTCCGATTACATTGACATTGCCTGTCCATTTGATAGGATAAAGGAATATTAAAAATTTTCTACCGTAGATAATAGTTTGTACGCGTAGGATGTACAGGAGGGATTATTCACCATGAATCGTGAGTGGGAGATACTGCAAATACCCGGCCCGACGCCTATACCGCCGAGTGTAGAGAGGGCTATGGTTCAGCCGATGATCGGCCATAGAGGACAGAAGTGTAAACAGTTAGTTGAAGATATCGCACCGAGGCTGAAGCCTGTTTTTGGCACAACAGGTGATGTTCTTGTACTTTCAAGCAGTGGTACATCTGCTTTAGAAGCGGCCGTCGTCAATACGACTTCTCCAGGAGATGAAGTTGTTGTCGTGGTAGCCGGAGCTTTTGGTGACCGCTTTGCGAAGATCTGTCATACTTATGAGCTTACAGTTCACCGTATCGATGTGGAATGGGGCAGAGCTGTAGATGTTGCTGCCATTGAAGAACAGATTCAGGCTCATCCAGAAGTGAAGGCAGTTTTCCTTACGCATTGTGAAACTTCTACAGGGGTCATGCACCCGATTGAAGAAGCAGCTGAGCGTGTACATGCCTTAAGTGAAGCTTTAGTAATTGTAGATGGAGTGTCTTCCATTGGGGGAGCTTCAGTAGATATGGATGGATCTGGGATCGATCTCTTAGTATCTGGATCGCAAAAAGCAATGATGCTTCCTGCTGGTCTGGCCTTCGTTGCTGTCAGTGATCAAGCGTGGAAGGTGATCCATGATAACCCGCGTCCTCGCTTTTACTTAGATCTACGCAGCTACAAGAAGAGCGTGGATAACGGTCAGACGCCTTTTACACCGGCCTTATCTTTACTGTTTGGTCTGCAGGAAGCCTTACGTTTAATGGAGGATGAAGGACTTGAGAATGTGCATGAACGTCATCGCGTGATGAAGGAAATGACGCGTGCAGCCTTCCGTGCGCTGAATGTTCCGCTTCTCGTTTCAGAAGAGGATGCTTCCTCCACCGTTACGTCCGTGCGTCCCCAAACGTTCGAAGCTGAGCAATTTAGAAAAATTGCCAACCAGGAGTTCGGATTAATGACGGCAGGCGGCCAGCAGCATATGAAAGGTGAAATTTTCCGTGTCGGCCACATGGGCTATTCACGCCCGGCCAATGTGCTTCAGTATATTAGTATTATTGAAATTGTATTAAAACGTCTCGGTCATGATTTTGAACAGGGTGCTGGAACAGCTGCAGCACAAGAAGCCTACTTACAAGCGACAAGGGAGTTGGATTAAATGTACCGCGTACTTATTAGTGATCCGCTGAGTGAAGAAGGAATAAAGCCTTTACTTGAAGCAGCAGATGTTGAAGCCATAATGGAATCATCTTTATCTTATGAAGAATTATTAAAAGAAATCAGCACGAGCGATGCTTTAATTGTCCGTAGTCAAACGCAGGTGACCCGTGAATTAATTGAACATGCACCGCAGCTTAAAGTGATCGGCCGTGCCGGTGTGGGTGTCGACAACATCGACTTAGACGCAGCGACGGATCATGGTGTCGTGGTCGTCAACGCTCCTGACGGAAATACGATTTCAACAGCCGAGCATACAATGGCGATGCTGATGTCGCTGGCCCGTAACATTCCCCAGGCCTACCACCAGCTGAAGCAGAACCGCTGGGAGCGTAAGAAGTTTGTCGGTGTTGAATTGAAGAATAAGACGCTCGGAATTGTCGGATTTGGACGTATCGGCAACGAGGTCGCCCAGCGAGCCAAAGGCCACCGTATGAACGTGATTGCTTTCGATCCTTTTTTGACAGAAGAAAAAGCGGATAAAGCCGGTGTTCAGTACGGAACGTTGGAAGAGGTCCTCCAGCAGGCTGATTTTCTAACTGTGCATACGCCGTTAATTGAAAAAACAAAGCATTTGATTAATAAAGAAACGATTCAGCTGATGAAGCCGGGCGCCCGCATTCTAAACTGTGCCCGAGGTGGTATTGTTGAGGAAGACGCGTTGTATGAAGCGATTGAAAAAGGAAAAATTGCCGGCGCCGCTCTTGATGTATTTGAAGAAGAGCCTGCAATTGACCACCCGCTCCTTTCTCTGGAAGAAGTCATTGCAACGCCTCACCTGGGAGCAAGCACGATTGAAGCTCAGGAAAACGTCGCGACCGATGTGAGTATTGATGTGATGGACGTGCTTCGCGGAGGCGCCGTGAAGCATCCGGTAAACATGCCTTCTGTCTCTTCTGAAGTGATGGAACAGCTCTCCCCTTACTTTACACTTGTCGAGAAGTTGGGAAGCTTTATTTCAAACGTAACCGATGGAGCGTTAGAGCGCGTCAACGTCTACTATTCCGGCGATCTGCTTGATGTCGATACGACGCCGCTGACACGAATCTCGGTCAAAGGAATCTTAAAACGTTACATCGGCGAGCGTGTCAACGACGTTAACGCTTATAAGACAGCGTCTGATAAAGGAATCGTTATTAACGAACAAAAATCGACGTCGACCAAAGGATTTACGAATCTTGTCACCATCGAAGTCGAAACCGATAAAGAAAAGCGCAGTATTGCAGGTACGCTGTTGAACGGTCTCGGTGCCCGCATCGTCAAGCTTGATGAATACTCTATCGACGTGGTACCAGATGGCCACTTAATCCTTATTCACCACACCGACCAGCCGGGCGCGATCGGCCGTGTCGGAAGCCTGCTTGCAGAGCATCATGTCAACATAGCAACAATGCAGGTGGGACGTACGAACCAAGGTGGAGAAGCGGTGATGGTGCTCACCGTCGATAAAGCCGTAGAAGACGACTGTCAGTATCTGCTCGGAGGAGTTTCTGATATCCAGCAGGTGCAATGCTTAACCTTATAGAATAAGTAACAGGCAGGCCCGCTGTGGGTCTGCCTGTTTTATTGGATAAAAGAAAACCCGCGGATGCCATTCCGCGGGTTTTCGCCCATAAATCAAGAAAGGCGCTTATAAACTCCCGCGCCGTCAGTCAATTTTTTCAACACGGGCTTCGCGCTGCGTAAACACGTGCACTTCGTCATATCCAACTGAGCGCGCGAATTCAATCGCGTCTTCATAGGCATAGCCGATGTGATCGGGCTTGTGGGCGTCGGAGCAGAGAACGATGCCGATGCCTTTTTCCTTACAGATGCGGAGAAATTCAGGATCGGGATACATTTCACCAACAGGCTTGCGCAATCCGGCGGTGCTGATCTCGATGCATGTGCCGGTTTTCGCAAGGGCGTCAGCGGCACGCTCGTACTGTTCCAGTAAAAATTCCCGGTCATCCGGACGGTAGCCGAATACTTTAATCACATCGATGTGCCCGACGAAATCAAACAGCCCCGATTCAGCGAGGGTGACTACTCTATCAAAATACTGTCGGTAGACTTCTTTGAGGTCTCGTTTTTCATATTCTTCTCGGAAAATAGCGAGGTCAATGCCCCATTCGTCAATCCAGTGCACCGATCCGATGACGTAATCGAACGGATGCGCGTCGATGAAGGCTTTCATTTCTTTTTCTCTGCCTGGCATGTAGTCCATCTCAATTCCCATTTTAATAGGAAGACCGGCTTCATTGGCTTCATCAAACATGTGCTGGTAAGTTTTGAAATCAAGGGTGCGGCGGTTTTCGACCCACTCATTGGATAAGATGTCTCTTGTTTCCTGGAAAAAGTACGCGTGCTCTGAAATTCCGAGCTCTTCGATACCTTCCTGCTTCGCTTTTTCGATATAGGTTCGTAAGTAGTCGACGGATAGGTCGCCTGTTTCTGCCATGTGAACGTGATAATCTGTGCGCATGATTGCCTCCTAGGTTCTATGTGTTTCACCTATCATATCAAACTAGCAGATTAGAAACAAAAGGTCATTCTTTCAAGTGGCGGGAGAGGAAGAAAAGAGGTTTTCTATGTTAGAATAGGGAGGTTAGCATAGAATATTGAGGTGTATGCACTTATGAATGATACGAGAAAAATTACCGAAGGGGCTTTAATGACTGGTACTTATCTGCTATTATTGCTGATAATTCTATTTACGCCACCATTTTTAGGACCTTTATTCCTAGTTATTCTTCCAGTCCCGTATGTTTTTTACAGTTACCGTCATGGTTGGAAGTCAGGTCTGCTCATGCTTGCAGTCGCCGTGATTATACCATTATTATTTGCCCCCGTTCTTTCCCTATTTACCTTAATATCTGGTATAGGTGGTTTATTTATCGGAGGAGCAATGTTTAATAAAAGGAACTCGTATGAGACGCTCGCCATGGGTTCAATTGGTTTTATCTTTAGTCTAGTGTCTGTATTTGTAATTTCCCAGGTTTTATTAGGAATTAACTGGAGTGAGGAAATCCGCCTTACTTTTGATGATGCTTTTGACACGGCTCAGAGCATGATGAATGCCTTTGGAGGAGGCGCAGGACCTGAGGAAGAGCTGACAGCGCTGCAGGAGCAGATGGCCTCCCTGCCCGATTATCTGCCGAGTGTTCTGGCGATGGTGGGGATTGTATATGCCTTTATCGCCCAATGGCTCAGCTATAAGGTGATTAACCGCGTGGAAGGTAAAAAGTTTCATTTTCCTCATTTCCGTCACTTTAATCTTCCTATATCCGTATTATGGTACTACTTTTTTGCTCTTATCTTTACGTTCGTGTTCGCTGAAAGCAATAACATTTGGTATTTAGCGGCCATCAATGTATTTACACTTGCAGGCGCGTTTTTGGTGCTGCAGGGCTTTGCATTTATTTTTTATTACACGCATGTGAAGGATAAGTCTAAGGCGCTTCCGATATTGGCAATTGTTGGCTCGATACTTTTCCCGACAATTCTGCTGTATCTTGTGCGAATCTTAGGTATAATTGATTTAGGATTTTCGCTTCGAGATCGTTTGCAGACGAAGAAGTAGAGAACGCTCGTATTTGATGGCAGGAGTTGAATGACATGCCGAATTTCATTAAAAAACCGACCATGAGTGGCCATTTGTGGATCATTTATACGATCTCGCTGATTCTGCTGGGCTTCATCTGGTATTATCAGTGGACGCTCGGCTTGATGATGACGCTTTTATTGGCCGGTTCGATCTTTTACAGTGTTCGAACGGAACAGAACATGATTAATGAAACAGAAGAATATATATCGACTCTTTCCTATCGTGTAAAAAAGGTGGGGGAAGAGGCGCTGTTAGAAATGCCTATCGGAATCGTTCTTTACAGCGAAGACTATAAGATCGAGTGGGCGAACCCTTATATGAACAAGTTCACGAAAGAGGATACGATTGTTGGTGAATCGCTCAACGATTTGTCGGATGACCTCGTCTCTTATATTAAAGAGGCTCACGGGGAAGTGTGGCTTGAGATTGATGAATACAAGCTGCAGACGATGGTGAAACGCGATGAGCGCCTGCTGTATTTCTTTGACCGGACGAATCAGACGAAGATTCATAACTTGTACAAAAATGAGCAGACCGTACTGGCGATCATTTTCCTGGATAACTATGAAGAAATTACGCAGGGCATGGAGGATACGGCGAAGAGTCAGATTAATTCGCAGGTGACGTCAATTTTAAACAAGTGGGCCGGCGATTACGGTATTTATTTAAAGCGTACCTCTCAGGAACGCTTTATCGCTGTGATGAATCAGGAGATTCTGCAGGCACTGGAGCGGAATAAGTTTGAAATTCTTGATGAAGTACGGGAATTAATAACTGATCAAAATGTGCCGCTCACCCTTAGTTACGGTATCGGCGTCGGACCTGTCAGTCTGCCTGAATTAGGCGAGCTCGCCCAGTCGAGCCTTGATTTAGCGTTAGGACGGGGCGGCGATCAGGTAGCGATTAAGGATGATACCGGTAAAGTCCGCTTCTACGGCGGGAAAACGAACCCGATGGAAAAACGTACGAGGGTCCGTGCCCGTGTGATCTCCCATGCCATGAAGGAGCTTGTGCAGAACAGTGAACGCGTGCTGATTATGGGGCATAAATCGCCTGATATGGATGCGGTCGGCGCGTCGATCGGGATATTAAAAATCGCCCAGGCGAACCAGAAGGAAGGCAATATTGTACTCGATCCGGATGAGATTGATACCGGTGTGCAGCGAATGATCGAAGAAATCGAGAAAGACGATGAACTTTGGTCGAATTTTATTACACCGGAAGACGCGATGGAGCTTGTCACGAACGATACCCTCCTCGTCGTCGTCGATACGCATAAGCCTTCTCTCGTTATGGAGGAAAAGCTGTTAACCAAAACGGAGCACGTAGTCGTCATTGACCACCACCGGCGTGCCGAAGAGTTCATTGCCGATCCAACACTCGTATATATGGAGCCATACGCTTCTTCAACTGCGGAGCTTGTCACGGAACTGCTTGAATATCAGCCGAAGAAGCTGAAGCTGTCAATGCTGGAAGCGACGGCCTTACTATCAGGCATCATTGTCGATACGAAGGCCTTCACGCTGCGGACGGGATCGCGGACGTTTGACGCCGCTTCCTATCTCCGATCAAAGGGCGCAGACACGGTGCTCGTGCAGAAGTTTATGAAAGAAGACCTGGATGTATACGTCAAGCGGAGCCGGTTGATTGAGAAGGCAGACCTTTATCGTGAGGGCATTGCTATTTCCGCAGGCGAGAAGGGCGAAATGTACGGTCCGGTGATTATCGCTCAAGCAGCCGACACGCTGCTGACCATGACAGGCATCGTTTGTTCGTTCGTGATTTCCGAGCGAAAAGACGGACGCATCGGGATCAGCGCCCGCTCGCTTGGTGATGTGAACGTACAGGTGATTATGGAACGCATGAATGGGGGCGGGCATTTAACGAACGCCGCCACCCAGCTTGAAGATACAACGATTGAAGATGCGAGAGCTTTATTGCAGGATATTATTGATGAGTATTATGAAGGAGGAGACGAAGAATGAAGGTCATTTTCACATCAGACGTAAAAGGTAAAGGGAAAAAAGGAGAAATTAAAAACGTCTCTGACGGTTACGCACGCAACTATCTTTTAAAAAACAACCTGGCTGTGGAAGCAACGGGCGGCAATATGAAAGCCCAGCAGGCGAAGGATGCGAAGAAGGAACAGGAAGCGGAAGAAGTGAAGAAGGACGCGGAGAAGCTGAAAGATAAGCTTGCAGAATTGGAAGTGAAGCTCGTCGCGAAATCCGGTGATAACGGCCGCCTGTTCGGCTCGATTACTAGCAAGCAGATCGCAGAAGAACTAAAGAAATCCCATAATATTAAAATCGATAAACGTAAAATTGAACTGGACGATCCGATTCGTAACCTCGGTTATACGAACGTACCCGTTAAGCTTCATAATGAAGTGACAGGAACGATTCGTGTCCACGTGGCAGAGAAATAAATGTTCGTTTTCGTTTCGCAGGTAGAGGAGGAAACAGCTTGTGAGTGAATTATGGAATGACCGTACACCGCCGCACAACATTGAGGCTGAGCAGGCGGTTCTTGGTGCGGTCTTTTTAGAGCCTGAAGCGATGTCCACGGCTGCGGAATTTTTAGTTCCAGAAGATTTTTACCGTGCCAGCCACCAGCGGATCTTTGAAGTGATGCTGACGCTGTCGGACCGCGGGGAGCCGATCGATCTCGTGACGGTGACTACAGCACTGTCGAACAACAAAGTGCTTGAGGAAGTCGGCGGCGTATCCTATTTAAGTGATATCGCCAACTCGGTCCCAACAGCAGCCAACATATCGTACTACACAAGAATTGTGAGTGAAAAATCCACGCTGCGCGGATTAATCCGCACCGCGACAAACATTGTGACGAGCGGATTTGCCGAAGAGGAAAACATTGAAGACGTCCTGAATGCTGCTGAAAAAGAAATCCTCGAGGTTTCTCAGCGGAAGGATTCGGGTGCGTTTAAAAATATTAAAGACGTGCTGATCGATGTGTACGATAACATCGAAACGCTCCATAACAATGATGGCAATACGACTGGTATTCCAACCGGATATCGTGATCTTGACCATATAACATCAGGCTTTCAGCGCAATGATTTAATTATTATCGCTGCCCGTCCTTCGATGGGTAAGACCGCTTTCGCCTTAAATATTGCGCAGAATGTAGCCGTTAATTCAGATGAAAACGTCGCGATCTTCAGCCTGGAGATGGGCGCGGATCAGCTTGTATCGCGTATGCTCTGTGCGGAAGGGAACATTGACGCTCAGCGCCTCCGTACCGGCCAGATGGAATCAGAGGACTGGAACAAGCTGACGATGGCGATGGGAAGCCTTTCCAATGCCGGTATATATATTGACGACACACCGGGGATCCGTGTGAACGAAATCCGTTCCAAATGCCGCCGTCTTAAGCAGGAACACGGCCTTGGAATGATTTTAATTGACTACTTGCAGCTCATTCAGGGAAGCGCGAATTCGAAGGAAAACCGTCAGCAGGAAGTGTCGGAAATTTCCCGGTCGTTAAAAGGGTTAGCCCGTGAATTAAATGTTCCATTGATTGCTTTATCGCAGCTGTCACGTGGCGTAGAATCCAGACAGGATAAGCGTCCGATGATGTCTGACCTGCGTGAATCCGGTTCGATTGAGCAGGATGCCGATATTGTCGGATTCTTGTATCGTGATGACTACTATGACCAGGAATCGGAAAATCAGAATATCATTGAAATCATCATATCTAAACAGCGTAACGGCCCCGTCGGCAACGTTGAGCTCGCCTTTGTGAAGGAATACAACAAATTCGTCGACCTCGACCACCGCTACACCGACGCCGATGTGCCGCCGGCATAGATGAGGGAATAGCAGAGCGCCAACGATGTACCAGCAGAATATATAGTATTAGCATCTACGGGTACCTGGTACCCCTTAGCACTCATACCGCAATAGCATACAATGTTGCACTCCCACCATAAAATCAATACAACATTGCACTCACACCGTAATAGCACAAATAAAAAGCCGTTCATCACAATTTACTGCGATGAACGGCTTCTTTTTTATATTCATCACTCTCCGTTACGCCTCTCTTCGTAAAAAGGAGTTACGCCGGATTATGAATGAACGCTGTTTAACCAATGAGAGATGGCGTGCGCCACCCCGTGCTCGTCATTTGATTTTGTTACAAAGTCACACACCTCAAGCACAGACTCTCGGGCGTTGGCCATGGCGGCCCGGTGCCCGGCGGCGTTCAGCATGGAAAGGTCGTTTGGGCTGTCGCCGATCGCTGCTGTATCGCGCAGGGAGTAACCGAAGTGCGTGGCGAGCTTTTCTAACGCGATGCCTTTTGAAGCGTATTTATGCTCGAGCTCAAAGTTGTGGAGACCGGAGCTGACGAGGGTGACATCGTCCCAGCCCTCAAACCGGCGCCAGCCGGCGTCGCGTTTTTCTTTTTCAAAGGAAAAGGCAAGCACGTTATAAAGCGGTGCCCCGGACGCTAGGATTTGCCGGTACGAGGGAACCTTCTTAAATCCGGTCTGCCCGAACTGTTTGGAAAGGGCGTGCTCGAGCTCTGCGATGTTCGCATCGGGATTCGCTGTACGGATGCGGTCCAGCTCAATATACAGCAGGTCGCGTCCTTTTTCCGGGGTTAGAATCGCTTCATCGCTGAACACTTCGTAATAATAGTCTTCTGCTTCAAGCCAGCTTAAGATTTCTTCGGCATCATTGGGCTCGATAGGGACAGAATCAAATAACTCCCCCTCCGGCGTGTGAATTGTGGCCCCGTTGGCTCCGATGACCCACGTCGACAGCCCCGTTTTTGAAAAAACTTCCCGCACGTCAAACTCGGCGCGCCCTGTGGCGACTACCACCTCCACACCTTCCTGCTGGGCTCGTTTAATGGCTTCTAAATTTTCATTGCTTATTTCACTTTCATTATTTAAAAGGGTGCCGTCAAGATCAATGGCTATCATCTTCATGTTAAGACTCCTCCTCGGTTACCAATAATTCGACTTGATTGTCTTCTAACAGCTGCTGAAATTCCTCGCCCGGCGTCCGGTCGGTAATGAGGAGATCGACGTCAGACAGATCGGCGTATTGATAGAAGTCCGTCACACCGATCTTCGTATGGTCAGCGAGCACGGTCACCTGCTGCGCCTGCTCGGTCATCTTGCGTTTGACCATCCCGTCTTCCTCATGCGCAATGGTCAAACCGTACTCCGAGATGCCGACAACGCCGATAAATGCATGATCGACGTAATACTTCGACAGACGGTCAATCACTGACGTTCCGTATAAAAAGCGGTGCTCCTTGTTCAGCTGGCCGCCGAGTAAGTGGATGTCTGCTTGTTTGTTTGTCGATAAGAGGTCGGCTAAATTAATGGAATTTGTAATTACTGTCACATCGAGATCACTGATCTGCGCAGCACACGACTGCACGGTGGTGGAAGCGTCGAGAATCACTTTATCACCATTCCGCAGAAGAGAAGCTGCTTTACGGCCGATGGCCAGCTTCTCTTCAGAGACGGTCTGCAGGCGGTTTGAGTAGTCTTTGACTTCATTGTGACTCGTAGGCAGGATCGCCCCGCCTCTCGTTCTCACGATCGCCTGCTGCTCCTCCAGCTTCACGAGATCTCTCCTGGCTGTATCCCGTGAAACATGAAAAAGCTCACAAATTTTTTCCACTGAAATCCGCTTCGTCTGTTTCAAGTAGTTTAAGATTTCGATCAGCCGTTCCTCTTGATACAAAGCATCCACCGTCCTATCATTATTATATAAGTTATTTTAAGTAATTATGATAAAAAAATCAAGTATTTTAAGTCAATATAAGTATTTATAAGTAATTATGAATTTGAGATAAATCGAACATTACAAGATTATTAAAATAAAATGTTCGTGTTTTGCGTTGACGGATAGCAGTAAAATTGATAAACTGACGTTGGAATTAATGAAAAAGTAAATTTTATAGGCGGAGGTGCCTTATGTCTTCAGTAGTAGTCGTCGGAACCCAGTGGGGAGACGAAGGAAAAGGTAAAATAACAGATTTTCTATCACAGAATGCCGAAGTTGTGGCACGTTACCAAGGCGGAAACAACGCAGGCCATACTATTAAATTTGACGGGATTACGTATAAGCTGCACTTGATTCCATCGGGGATCTTTTTTGACGATAAGGAATGTGTGCTTGGCAATGGTATGGTAATTGACCCGAAAGCCTTATTAGAAGAACTTCAATACTTACATGACAAAGGGGTATCGACGGATAACCTGCGCATCAGCAACCGCGCCCACGTCATTCTTCCTTACCACTTGAAGCTCGATGAATTACAGGAAGAACAGAAAGGCGCCAACAAAATCGGCACGACGAAAAAAGGCATCGGTCCGGCATACATGGACAAAGCGGCTCGTACCGGAATTCGTATCGCCGATCTGCTGGATAAAGATGAGTTCCGCGAGAAGCTGGAACAGAACCTGGCCGATAAGAACCGTTTCTTTGAAAAAGTGTATGAAACAACACCATTTACAGTCGATGAAATTTTAAACGAATATTATGATTATGGGCAGGAAATCGCGAAATATGTATGCGACACATCTGTTGTCCTCAACGAAAACCTTGATGATGGCCGCCGCGTACTATTTGAAGGCGCACAGGGCGTTATGCTCGATATCGATCAGGGAACTTACCCGTTTGTTACGTCATCCAACCCGATTGCGGGCGGAGTAACGATCGGTTCCGGTGTCGGCCCTTCAAAAATTAAGCATGTTGTCGGTGTTTCTAAAGCCTATACGACACGTGTCGGGGACGGACCTTTCCCAACAGAATTAGAAAATGAGACGGGTGAACAGATCCGTGAAGTAGGTAATGAATACGGCACAACCACAGGACGCCCGCGCCGTGTCGGCTGGTTCGACAGTGTCGTCGTCCGTCATGCCCGCCGCGTCAGCGGTATTACTGATCTTTCTCTGAACTCGATTGACGTATTAACAGGAATTCCGACATTAAAAATTTGTACCGCTTATAAATACCGCGGCGAAATCATGGAAGAATTTCCAGCGAGCTTAAAGGTTCTGGCTGAATGTGAACCTGTGTATGAAGAGCTTCCTGGCTGGGATGAAGACATTACAGGTGTCCGCTCTCTGCACGAGCTTCCAGTCAATGCAAGAAACTATTTGGAGCGTGTGTCGCAGCTGACAGGCATCCCGCTTTCCATCTTTTCCGTAGGACCGGACCGCTCACAAACAAATGTAGTCCGCAGCGTGTACAGCGAATAACTTTCATAGACAGCCACGTCTTCCTTATACTAGAGGGAGGCGTGTTTTTTATGAACAGGAGGAACGGATATGAAACGAATCAGCGTGTTTGCCGGCTCAAGCGCAGGCCACGACCCGGCCTTTGCCGAGCAGACGAAAAGATTAGGAAAAGCCTTTGCAGAGAAGAACATTGAACTCGTTTACGGCGGTGCCAAAAGCGGACTGATGGGCATCATGGCCGATGCCATCCTGGAGCACGGAGGCAGGGTGACCGGTGTTATGCCGACGCCTTTATTTGAGAAGGAAATCGTCCACGAGGGCGTTACCACGTTTATTGAAGTCGATACGATGCACCAGCGTAAAGAGAAGATGAGCCAGCTGGCCGATGGGTTTATCGCCCTGCCCGGCGGGTTCGGCACATTAGAGGAATTATTTGAGACGATTACGTGGGCTCAGATCGGACTGCATGAGAAGCCTGTCGGGTTGTTTAATATCCAGGGCTACTACACACCGCTGCTTCATTTAATGGATCATGCAATTGAAGCGGGTTTCGTCTCACCTGAAAACCGCACGATTCTGCTCGAATCGGCTGATGCGCAGGACCTGCTTTCATTGCTGGAGAACAAGTAAATCAAAAAATCTATTGCGTAATTGAAAAAAGGTATGGTATGATATTCTTCGTTGCAGTCAAGAAGAAACACCATACACGGTCCGGTAGTTCAGTTGGTTAGAATGCCTGCCTGTCACGCAGGAGGTCGCGGGTTCGAGTCCCGTCCGGACCGCCACTTATCTTTCATGATCACACGTTTTAAAAGATTTGCACTTATACTATATGGCTCGGTAGCTCAGTCGGTAGAGCAACGGACTGAAAATCCGTGTGTCGGCGGTTCGATTCCGTCCCGAGCCACTCTTAAAGAAGCGCCCGCGAACCTAAGGTTCGCTGGCGCTTTTTTTGTTCATACAATAGACCCGGATTTATGTAAATGTACTGCAACAATGAATGAAAAATATTCCAATTAAGGGTGTATAATTACACTTTTTGATCATTTTTTTACTTTGAACATGAGATATTTGGAAACTATATTATAAATAGATTACATCCTCTATTATCTATTCAACAGGCTTTCTTACTATGATAAATTGGTACAGTGTCAAAAAATACGAGAAAACTACAAATTTACAGAAAGATAGAGAGAAGTTGCCATAGGAGGAAATGAACGTGAAAGAGACGACGGGGCTTTGGAAGAAGGCTTCCGCCATTGCTTTACTTGCAGTTAGTTTAAGTTTTGGAACGGTTTATGCTGAAGACAGCCTAAAGACTGTATACCACGTGTATGTAGGGGATAAACATATGGGTACAGTAACTCAGAAAGAAAAAGCAGAAGAGATAGTCGATCAAAACTTAAAGCAAGCTCAAGGAGAGCATGAGGGTTACGATGTGGAGCTTTTAGAAGACGTATCATACGTACCGGAAAAAGTTTTTTCTCCTGAGGATCAAACGGAGGATACGGTGCAGAAGCTTGAAGAATCCATAGAAGTAGGCGCTGCTGCAGTTGAATTGACTGTAGAGGACGAAACCGTGGCATTTCTTCCAAGTGAAAAAGAGGCTGACGAAGCGGTGCGCAGCTATAAGGAACAATACGTTGATGCAGGGGATTTAAAGGAAGTAGAAGAACGTGAACAGGATGAAGAACCGGAAATCAAGGATTCTACCATTATCGATGTTGAGTTGTCAGAAGAAGTATCACAAAAAGAGAGAGTCATTGATGCGGATGACATGGACGAAATGGATGAAGCTGTAGCATCCCTGGAAGAAGGAACACTTAACGAAAAGGTTCATACCGTAGAAGACGGTGAAGTATTGGGGGATATCGCCTCCCGATATGACATTTCCGAAGACGAACTGCTTGAGCTTAATCAAGATATAGACAAAGACGAGTCACTGCAGGTCGATCAGGAAATTCAAGTTACGGAAACTGAACCATTAACGGATGTTCTAGTGAAAGAAGAGGGAATAAAAAAAGAGACCATCCCTCATGAAACAGAAGTAGTCGAAACAGACGAACTGCTCAAGGGTGAAAAAGAGACAAAAGAAGAAGGTAAAGACGGCGAGAAAGAAGTGCATTATTACAAAGACAAGAGAAATGATCGCACGACGGACGAAGGAACGGTAGAAGAGACAGAACGATCTGAACCCAAGAAAGAAATCGTATTAAAAGGCACAAAGGAGATCCCTTCTAAAGGCACGGGGGATTTTGAGTGGCCGGCAGTAGACGGATCGATTACGAGCAAGCAGGGGGAACGATGGGGTTCCTTCCATAAAGGCATTGACATTGCAGGCGTTAAAGATCGTACAATCAAAGCGGCTGACAATGGAGAAGTAGTCGAAGCCGGAAACAGCGGCGCTTATGGCAATAAAGTGGTTGTAGATCACAATAATGGGTATGAAACGACATATGCCCACCTGGAATCCATTGATGTAGAGGTTGGAGATACCGTAGAAAAAGGCTCCTCTCTTGGTGACATGGGGTCTACAGGCCGTTCAACCGGCGTCCACCTCCACTTTGAAATTCACAAGAATGGTTCACTGGAAAATCCGCTGGACCACATTTAATGATAGTCGCTATGATGAGAATCGTAGCGGCTTTTTTATTAAATAAGACATTTCTTCGGAAATAAGTTAAAATGAGGGAAAGAATAGAAGTTGAAAAAAAGGAAGTGACTGAAAATGGCACAGAAAATTTTAGTTGTAGATGATGAGAAGCCAATTGCAGATATATTGAAGTTTAATTTAGAAAAAGAAGGATACGAAGTCGTCTGCGCCTACGATGGCGATGAAGCGATTCGTAAAGCAGACGAAGAGAAGCCGGAATTAATCCTGCTGGACATTATGCTTCCCCACAAAGATGGGAACGAAGTGTGCCGTGAAGTACGTAAGAATCATGCGATGCCGATTATTATGTTAACGGCGAAGGATGCAGAAATCGATAAGGTACTCGGTCTTGAAATGGGGGCGGATGACTACGTCACGAAGCCTTTCAGCAACCGTGAATTGATCGCTCGTGTGAAGGCGAATCTGCGCAGACAGCAGCAGGAGCCGGAGGATAAGTCTCAGCAGACGAAGGATATTACAATCGGCCGCTTAGCGATCCATCCTGATGCCTACACGGTAACGCGCGACGGGTCTTATATTGAATTAACCCACCGCGAATTTGAGCTGCTTCATTACTTAGCCCGCCACATCGGACAAGTTATGACACGCGAGCATTTGCTTGAAACAGTATGGGGCTATGATTATTACGGTGATGTTCGTACCGTTGACGTAACGGTTCGCCGTCTCCGCGAGAAAATTGAGGAGAATCCAAGTAACCCTGCGTGGATCGTAACGCGCCGCGGGGTCGGGTACTATTTAAGAAATCCAGAGCAGGAGTAGTGTTTGTGTATGAAGAAGGTAGGTTTTTTTCAGTCTGTCCGGCTGAAGCTGACAATCGTTTATATTCTCCTCCTGCTGCTCGGTATCCAGGTGATCGGGTCTTACTTTTTAGGAGAATTAGAACAACGGTTAGAGGAGAATTTTAACGAGTCGATCGATGGCAGACTGCGCTCTTTAGCCTACAGTGTGCAGAATTCCTATGAAACGGATCGCAGCGACTCTGACACTTCATTAGAGGATGATATTCAAGAGTTAATCGATGATTTCGGCCAGGGGGATATTCAGAAGGTACAAGTCATCGATTACTCAAATCGGCGTGTTATTGCTACATATAACAGTGGTCTGACCCGGGAGGATGTCGGGAAGAAGACGAATCATTCCATGGTGACAAGCGCGCTCCTCTACAAAAATTCCGACTGGGAATGGAAGCTCGATCCAAACACGGAGAACCGCCTGCGGGTAGGAGCGAGGCCGGTTGAGAGCAGCGATCAGGAGGAAGTCCTCGCTGCTATTTACTATGAAGCTGATGTGAGCGGGGTGACCAGCCAGCTCCAGCAGATTAACAATATTTTTGCGCGGGGAACCATTTTGGCCATTACGGTAACGGCTCTGCTTGGTATCTTGGTGGCGCGGACCATTACTAAGCCTTTATCTGAGATGAGAAGACAAGCTCAGATTATGGCCACAGGCGACTTTTCGCAAAAGGTCAGTGTGCACGGAAATGACGAGATCGGTCAGCTGGGTGTCACGTTTAACGACCTAAACGATAAGCTTAAACAGTCCCAGGCGACGACGGAAGGGGAGCGGCGTAAGCTCAGCTCGGTGCTGTCGAACATGTCCGACGGTGTTATAGCGACAGACCGCTTAGGGGCGATTACACTAATGAACGCTCCGGCCTCTAAGCTGATCGGTCAGAGCTTTGAAGAAGTGCAGGGTCAGTCGCTTATCGACATTCTGGACCTTACCGATCAAGTCAGTGAGATCGGTGATGTCGAATCGATTGGTTCGATTATTGTCGATTTAAGCGGGGATGATCAGCCGCTTCTGCTTAAAGCCAACTTTTCCGTCGTTCAGGACGAAAATGATGAAATGGACGGGTTTATTACGGTTATCAGTGATGTAACCGAGCAGGAAAAAGTAGAGCAGGAACGCCGTGAATTCGTCTCCAACGTGTCTCATGAACTGCGCACCCCGCTTACGACGATGCGCAGCTATTTGGAGGCTTTAACCGACGGAGCCTGGGAGGATAAGGAGATTGCGCCGCGATTCCTCGATGTCACCCAGAATGAGACCGATCGGATGATCCGGCTCGTAAACGACTTGCTCCAGCTTTCGAAAATGGACCGTAAAGATACTGGTCTGTTTAAAGAAAAAGTCGAATTCATTGAATACTTCAGCCACGTGATTGATCGATTTGAGATGAATCGTGACGAAAAAAATACATTTAACCGGGAGTTATCCGCTCAAAATCTATACGTCTGGATTGACCAGGATAAAATCACTCAAGTTCTCGACAATATTATTTCCAATGCGATTAAATATTCCCCGGAGGGCGGCACCATTACTTTCAAAGCGGAAACGCTGAAGAAACAGCTGCTTGTCAGTGTCAGTGACCAGGGCATGGGGATGCCTTCGGATACGGTGGATAAGATATTTGATCGCTTCTACCGGGTCGATAAAGCCCGCTCCCGGGAAATGGGAGGTACGGGGCTCGGTCTCGCTATTGCCCGGGAAATAATTGAATCCCACCACGGTCAAATATGGGCGAACAGTCAAGAAGGAAAAGGAACAACCGTATTCTTTACTCTTCCGCTCATTAACCAGAAGCGGAGGAAGCGCAAATGAAGGTAGAAACGTTAAAATCTATTATACTTGTTATTTTAATCGGATTTAGTTTGCTGCTTACTGTCGCTTTATGGAACTATCAGCCGGAATATGACAGTGTGGATGAGGGAGATGGTTTGATTGAAGAAACAACCATTGGCGGCGGAGAGAGTGATATCGCTTCGATCGTCCGTCCCCGTGAATTCGTTCTCCACCGGGATGATGCCCACTATTCCTTTGAAGATCAGGAAGATGTGACCTTAACGTTTAATAGTATGAAAAAATGGACGCTGTCGGATTTCAGCAGCACGGAAAATCAGGAACCACCTGATGATGGAGAAATGATTGAGCTTGTTTTTCCTACGGAGCTCCCGGCTCAATCCATTCCCGATATTTTTTCATTTGATAACTCGGATGTAGATCCTCCTGTCGGGCAGTTTAATCGGATTTTTGTTGAGTTTAATGAAGAGGATGACGGGTCCGAATTATTATTTACCTCGGATGAGGGCAGCTCCACTTCATTTCGCGCTCGGATGGGAAGCAGTGATACGAATGAGCTGCGGAGCAGTATGGATGATGAGGAAGACCTTCAGGAACAGATCATGTTCGGAGAAGATGAAGAAAAACGCATTTTTATTCCGAGAGAGAGCATGGAAATCACTGAGCATCAAGTCGACTCTAAAGAAATCGGACTGCTGCCTTTAAGAAACGAGCTGTTTGGAGATTCTCCTGTCGTGCGGGAACAGTCGTCCTCGACTTCAGAGCAGCGTTTAACAGACTACAGCAACCGGCTTGAAGTACTCGGGGATGGAAACCGGATGGAATTCACAAAGCTTACGTCCAACAGCGGCTCGGATGTTCAGTCGGCGTTAAGCTCACAGGAACTTTTAGAGAACAGCCTGGACTTTGTCAACACCCATGAAGGATGGACCGATGATTTCCTATTGTCTACATTAAATCCATCCCAGTCGCTCGTACAATTTCATATGTACTTTAATGATCTTCCTCTTCTCGACAGTTCAGACAATGTGCATTTGATGGAGGTTGAGTACGAAGGAGAGGAAATCGAGCGATACATGCGTCCGCTCCGTGATTTTAACGCGTCATATCCGTTAACCGGAAATACAGAGGAGCTTCCGTCAGGAGAAACGGTGGCTTCCTATTTAGAAGAGTCTAGACAGTACAATTTGAATTTAATTGAAGATATTCAAGTGGGTTACACGTTAGAGCCACAGGATGCCTACGAGGTTTATACCCTTGTACCCGCCTGGTTCGTATTAGAAAACGGGAGCTGGAAAGAGATAACGGATGTCTCCTCAGTAAACAAAGGAGGACAAACTCATGCAATGGGGCCAAATTAAAATGTTATTTATCTTTAGTTTTCTCGTGCTTGATTTGTTCCTTCTTCAGCAGTTTCTGACTAAACAGGAAGAAGCATCGATTGGTACGATTGAGGAGCCGATGTTTGAAGAAAGCCCGGCGGAGGATAACATTACCATTGATGATGATATACCGGAAGAAGCACCCGAGGTTAATTTCTTAATTGCCTCACACAGCGACTTTTCTGAAAGCCAGCTTGATCAGATCGAACGTTTAGAAGATCAGCAGGCAGAAGTCTATGGAAGCCAGCTGCTCGTCTCTACGTTGGATGAGCCTGTGGAGCTTGGGAACAACGAAGAGTCTATTACGGAGACGGTCAGTGAACATGTCCCCTTCAGTGATCAGTATTCCTACTGGGGGCTGAACGAAGAGGAAGATAAGGTGCTCTTTTTTCAAACGACAAATTCACGAACCGTTTACTATAACTCGGCCGGGGTGCTTATGGTCGATATAGAAGACGGGCAGATGACGGGGTATCAGCTTTCTCAATTGCAGGAAGAAGAAAATGAGAATGATGATGAACGGGAACTCTTGGATCCTGACGATGTCATTGATATCCTGTATGAAGACCGGGAAATTTCTTCCGGTGATGAAGTGACCAATATGACGGTCGGCTATCACTCTGCCGCCGGATTTGAACCTACGCAGGTGTTCGCTCCGATTTGGAAAGTGACCATTAACGGCGAAGAGGATTTGTTTCTTAATGCCGTAACGGGAGAAGGTCAGGTCCTCGATTTAGAAGAAGATGAGTTTATCAGCGATACATTAGAGTACTTTCAGGAGACGATATCCTCGAATCGACAAGACGTGATAAACAATGAGGAAGAAGAAGAAGAGAACTCTGATGAATAGAACGACATGGAGTGTCATACAATGACGTTACAATTTAGTGTGCTCGCCTCAGGCAGTACAGGCAATGCCTTTTATATAGAATCAGGAGAGGAAAAAATATTAGTCGATGCCGGTCTAAGCGGGAAAAAAATTGAAGGCTTGTTTGAGCAGATCAACGTGGATCCTCACGAGCTTTCACGCATTCTCGTCACCCATGAACACAGTGATCACATTAAAGGCCTCGGCATAATGGCCAGGCGATACAACCTGCCGATCTATGCCAATGAAAAAACGTGGCAGGCAATGGAAGGCCAGCTCGGCAAGCTGTCGCTGGATCAGAAGTTTCATTTTAATATGGAAGAAACGAAGGATTTTGGCGGAATTGATGTTGAATCGTTTGCCGTATCGCATGACGCTGCGGATCCAATGTTCTACACCTTTCATAAAGACGGCAGGAAAATCTCGCTCGTTACCGATCTTGGCTACGTATCAGAACGAATTAAAAAAACAGTGCAAGGCTCGGACGCGCTCGTTTTTGAATCGAATCATGACGTAAGTATGCTCCGCATGGGACGCTATCCATGGAACGTTAAACGACGTATATTGGGCGATTCAGGCCACGTATCGAATGAAGACTGCGCGCTTGCCCTCTGTGACATTATGGATGACGAGACAAAGCGCGTCTATTTAGCCCACCTCAGCCAGGATAATAATATGAAGGATCTCGCCCGGATGTCCGTGGAAGACGTGCTTAAAGAACGCGGGTTTGAGATCGGATCGCGCATTGAACTGCACGATACCGATCCCGCCCAGGCGACCCCGCTGTATAAAGTATAAACAGGTTTTAAAAAACAGGGTTAAGGCAACAATAAGGTAAATAAGATGTGGAAAGAAAGGAAAGGTGATAGCCGTGGGTTACTACGACGATCATTCACCAGCCACACAGCAGCAGAAGAAGAGCCGCCGGTTTATGATGCCTACACTGGTCGGAATCATACTCGGCGCGGTTCTTGTCCTGCTGGCGTTACCTGCGCTGGTTCAAACCAATTTACTCCCTTATAGCATAACGACGCCAAATGATGAAAACGAATCCATAGATAATGAAGGCACGGGCATAAGCAGCGAAAAGGTGGAAGTAGACGTCAATACACAGATCACCGAGGTCGTTGAGGAAGTTACTCCTTCTGTGGTCGGTGTGGTCAACCTGCAGTCGCAGTCGAATTTCTGGGATGAACAGGACGGTTCAGAGGAAGCAGGAGTCGGCTCAGGCGTGATTTATAAGCAGGAAGACGGAGACGCCTATGTAGTCACCAACAACCACGTCATCGACGGCGCCAGCGAAATTGAGGTCGTCCTTTCCGACGAGACCCGCGTTCCAGCTGAGTTGATCGGCGGCGATGTATTCTCAGACTTAGCCGTTTTAAAAATGTCAGATGAAGATGTTACCCAGGTGGCTGAAATCGGTTCGTCGGATAACCTGAAGGTCGGCGAACCAGCGATTGCAATCGGCAACCCATTAGGACTGCAGTTTGCCGGGTCGGTTACCAAAGGGATCATCAGCGGCAAACAGCGCGCCATACCGCAAGACTTTAACAACGACGGGCAGGAAGACTGGCAGGCGGAGGTTATCCAGACCGATGCCGCGATCAACCCTGGAAACAGCGGAGGCGCGTTAATTAATATCGAAGGCCAGCTGATCGGCATTAACTCGATGAAAGTGGCCCAATCGTCTGTAGAGGGGATCGGTTTTGCCATCCCGATTGACGCCGCACTTCCTTTAGTCGAAGAATTAGAAGAAGACGGCCAGGTCAGCCGCGCCTTTATCGGAGTGGAAGCCTACGGACTGAATGAAGTGCCGACATCCGAATGGGAGAACACGCTGAATCTGCCTGAAGACGTAGAAGGCGGCCTGTACGTACGGAGCGTGTCGCAAATGTCACCAGCCGCTAAAGCCGGACTTGAAGAATTAGATGTCATTACCGAGCTTGACGGAGAACCTGTAGAAAATATCATCGACCTTCGCAAGTATTTATATGAAGAAAAAGATCCAGGCGAAGAATTAGAGGTTACGTATTACCGTGACGGAGAACCTAATCAGACGACGCTTACCCTGGATACTCAAGAATAAAGAAGATTGGATTAATGGAGTCTTTGGAAAAGGATCTCTGTGACGCCAATGGGTTTAGTTAATCGACTCTCCTTCACCTGAAGCATCCTGGTGACGGAGAGTCTTTTTTCTGTCTTAAGGAACGAGACCCCTTCTAATCCATGCGGCAAGAAAGCAATGGCATGAAACCACGGTTACTTAACAAGTTAAAAAAGCGTGGATAGATAATGACGTGGTATCTCGTCATTCTTTAGAAACTGAAGAAAAAGGAATAGGAAAATAGGGTAGAACCACCCCGGAACGGCTGATAAGTCTGAAGAGGCCTCAAAATAGGAAGTTCGATTAAGTACGGCACGTCGTGTGCCAACATCGAACGACCCCACGTCGTGTGGGGCCTTGGAAAGGGAGGCGTTTCCTAAAACCCTTTCCTCTTGTCCATGCAAGGAATGGTTACACGTTCGAGCGAAAACGGGTCTGCTTTTACTTTCCTTTTGCATATAAAATCAAGTTATCCCAAAGCCATTTTCCTTATCCACACCATGTGCACAGCTTTCTGGATAAGGTACATATATGGTGGCGAACATACATACGAAACACCATATACATTCATCGATTTGTGCATATGTGGATTATTTTGTGGATAACATGTTTATACTCTTGGATAACTTGTGCATAGCTCAAAAGTACCGACTTCTGTGTATAAGTCTGTGGATAATTGTGGGTAACTTAATTCGTTAGTCGAGTTACCCACATGTGCACAAAGATATCCACGATACACCTGACTTTATCAAACATTTCTCGACATTGTTCCACTTTTTTCACAAATCATTACTAACGACTACCGAGAGTGAGTTATCCACAGTGGAAAAAAGTTGTCCACTCCCCTCGCGTTTCGTACAATGAAGCTAATGAGGAGGAATACATATGATCGATTTACGAAGCGATACCGTAACACGCCCTACCCCTGAGATGCGGCAGGCCGCCTTTGATGTGGAGGTCGGGGATGACGTATACGGCGAAGATACGAGCGTCTTAAAATTAGAAGAAACTGCAGCACGGATGCTAGGGAAGGAAGCGGCCTTGTTTGTCACGAGCGGTACGCAGGGGAATCAAATTGCTGCTTTAACCCATTGCCAGCCTGGGGATGAAGTCCTGGTGGAAGCGAGTACTCACCTTTTTCTATATGAAGGAGCTGCGATGAGTGCGCTAGCCGGCGTGCAGCCTCGTACGATTGAAGGCGTACGGGGAGCGATGGACCCGGAGGATGTGCGGGCGGCTGTACGCCCCGATGATATTCATTTTCCCAAGACAGGCATGATTTGTGTGGAGAATACACACAATAAAGCGGGAGGAGCGGTCGTATCGCTTGGCAATATGCAGGCGGTCTATGAGGTGGCACGGGAATACGGAATTCCGGTGCATTTAGATGGTGCCCGCCTGTTCAACGCTGTGGCAGCCTCCGGCATATCGGTCGAGCACTACGCATCGCAGGCCGATACGGTACAATTTTGTTTATCAAAAGGGCTCGGAGCACCTGTTGGTTCGATCATTACCGGATCAGCGGAATTTATTCAGCGCGCACGAAAGTGGCGCAAGCGCCTCGGAGGCGGACTGCGTCAGGCCGGCGTAATCGCAGAGCCGGGCTACGTTGCACTCACACAAATGACCGGCAGACTCGCAGACGATCATGAGAATGCCCGGTATTTAGCGGATTCGATCAACCAAATTGACGGGCTGAGAGTGGAAGGTCCCGTCGATACCAATATCGTGCTCGTCAATGTTGCCGATCTCGGCCTACAAGCAGAACACTTTTTAGCCGAGCTGAAGAAAGAAGGCGTACTTGCCGTTCCTTTTGGCCGGCATACCGTGCGCTTCGTCACTCATTTTGACGTGAGCCGGGAGCACATTAAGACTGCCGTGGATCGTGTGAATGCGATCAGCTGGAGTGTATGATAACGAAAACGCAGCCATTTCTAATAATACGCAGCAAATGCCATGATACACTTTTTTTATGAAATTAGTGAGTTCTCCCCATGATTAGGGGAATTTTAGATATAATAAGAGGAAAGAACTTTGACTGTGAGGGGGTCCCTTATGAAGAAACGATGGTTCATCATCGCAGCACTTTTGCTGCTGGTCAGCGTAGGAATCAATTATTATCAATATCAGTCGCATCAGGATGAGTTAATGGAAGCCAAATCTACAGACCTGACAGCGATACGGGGAGTTATGACGGAGCTCGCCGTCCGTATCGGAGATGAGGACGCCTCAGAGTCAGAGATTGAAGCCCTGGCCTTTTCATTAAATCGGCTGACTTCGGATCTTTCTTCCTCTGTGTCTTTATACCCAGGCAGTACAGCGGATTACGATTTCTATCAGAAAACCGCCCGCACGTTAATGACGTTTGTCAATAACCAGGAGATTACAGACATGAGTATCCAGCAGCGGGACGTTATCTTCCAAACCATTATGAGCGGCGTCGGTTCAAAAGACGCAGAATTTATTGAACAGCAATTAGCCGAATACAGTGAAAGTGAGTAGGTCGGCATGCTTAAGAAGATGCCTGGTACCTGGGACATATACCCATATCAGGAAAGATAGCACATTGACAATAAATGACATGAGAATATAATAAAAGAAACGGCCGATGCAAGCGTATCTTGTATCGGCTATTTTTTGGCAGCGGATGGATAAATTATACTCCTCCTGCAAATTTTTAAAAAAAATTCGATCCATTGAAAACTTTTTCCCATGTTCACAGGTATATAGAGTAGAGAGGTGCAAAAAAAGGTGGAGAGATGATGGACACGGACATGGAACGCAAGCTGATTAAGAAAGTAAAAAAAGGAAATCAGAAGGCTTTTAAGAAGCTGTATGATTTGTATTCAGGCTATGCGCTCCGTACCGCGTTCGCGATGACTAAAAGCGAAGCAGACGCGTCCGACATCGTACAGGAAACATTCATCCGCGTCTACCGCAGCATCGATTCCTTTGAGGAAGCGAAGCCGTTTAAGCCGTGGTTCTACCGGATTCTGATCAATGAAACCCACCGCCTTCTCAAGAAACGCGCCGACTCCAGGAACATTTACATGGACGTTGAGGCCTCCGAATTTCTGCATCCGGCATCGTCGATTGAAGGGGATTACGAGGACTTAGGAGAAGCGCTCGACCAGCTCGACCATCATCATAAAACCGTAGTGGTCCTGAAGTATTTGCACGGATTTTCGGAAAAAGAAATCGCTTCGATTCTCGACGAAAATCAGAATACGATCAAGTCCAGGCTTTACAAAGGAAGACAGAAGCTTAAACAGGTTTTGGGAGCGATCGAACATGAATAAGGAAAAAGGCACAATGGAAGAGTTTCTAAAGAAGCAGACCGATTCGGCGGAAGAGCTGAAGGATGCAGCGTGGGTCAATATTGAGAAGGAATTATTTACGAAGCCGAAGAAGCGCCCTCTCTGGATGAAAGCCGCCACGATCGCGGCCGCCATCCTGCTTATCGCCATGTCCTTCAGCACGAATAGAGGGCAGGCCGTCATTCAAAGCGTATGGGATCTGTTTGAAGAGGAAAAAACAGTCGAATTCGAGCTTGAAGGTCAGCGCGAAGTCAATGATGCCAAGCTCAATGCCAATCCGGACCTCGATTATGTGATTTATGTGGATGAATCGCGCTACCGCCTGGAAGAGGGCGGGCAGAGCGACAAGGTTGTGCCCGCTGTGGAGCTTGGGCCGGAATACCCCGAAGTCTCAATGGAAATCGAGCCCATTACAGGATCATCGTCTGATCAGGAGCTCGAAACGATCAGGCAGTCCTTAGAAGACCGGGACTATCGAATTATAAAAAATACTGAAATTGTGAAACCATTTGAAGGCTCAATCGTTATAGCGAGTGAGGCGGAAGAAGGTGAACAGCAGTGGAACTCCGTCATGGAGAAGTATTACGTGACGGAAGATGACAATAATGCCTTGTTTGTAATTAAACAAAAATATTTTCTAGAAGCTGAAGAGGGTCATGGCGTCCGATTTGACACCATGCTGGAGAGCTTCGAAGTTGTTAATGAATAAAGGGATTCCGATATAAAAAGAAAAAGGAATCCCGCAGGTTTTCAGGAAATAAACCTTTTAAAGGGGAGATCTATTCTATGTGTGGATTTATAGGTATTTTACACAATAAAGGGCAGTCTGTTAATGAAGATTATGTACATGCGTTTGAAGCAAGCAACGAGCTGATTAAGCACCGCGGACCGGATGAGGAAGGGTATTATCATGATGACCACATCTCGCTTGGCTTCCGCCGCCTCAGCATTATTGATATTGAAAGCGGCCACCAGCCGTTCCATTTTGAAGACGAACGCTACTGGATGGTTTTTAACGGAGAGATCTACAACTACGTGGAGCTCCGCGAGCAATTAATCGAGAAGGGCTATACGTTTGAAACCGAATCGGATACCGAAGTGATCGCCGTCTTGTTCCAGGACAAAAAGGTCGAAGCCTTTAACGAGCTGCGCGGCATGTTCAGCATCTTAATCTGGGATAAACAAGAGAAGGACCTGTACGGCGCGCGCGACCCATTCGGCATTAAGCCGCTCTACTACAGCGATTCCGACGGCATGCTCCGCTTCGCTTCCGAGAAGAAGAGCCTGGCCGGCGAGGCGGATGACGTCTCGACTCTTGCGCTGCAGCACTATTTGAGCTATCAATTCGTACCCGAGCCAATGACGATGACCGACGGCGTACATAAGGTAGAGCCCGGACACTACTTTGTGAAAAAATCAGGTCAGCCGCTTGAAATGGAGCGCTATTTCCATGCGACATTCCAGCCTCTAATCACAGAAGAGAAGCGGCAGATCAAGCAGATCCAGGACGTGCTGTTCGATTCCGTCGGCGTGCACATGCGCAGTGATGTACCGGTCGGCTCGTTTTTATCCGGCGGCATTGACTCGTCATTGGTCGTATCGATCGCCAAACAATATAATCCGAATATAAAAACATTCTCTGTCGGCTTTGCCCGTGAAGGCTACTCTGAAGTCGACGTCGCTAAAGAAACGGCACGCGCATTAAACGTCGAGAACCACTCCTACTTGATAACAGCTGAGGAATACGTCGAGAAGCTGCCGAAAATCATGTGGCACATGGATGACCCGCTCGCCGACCCATCCTGCGTGCCGCTTTATTTCGTAGCCCGCGAGGCACGGAAAGACGTCACGGTCGTTTTATCAGGAGAAGGAGCCGATGAACTGTTCGGCGGCTATAACATTTACCGCGAACCCGAATCCTTAATAGCTTTCCAATCCATGCCAGGACTGTTGAAGAAAGCTTTAAATAAGGTGGCGCGCGTCCTTCCTGAGGGCGTACGGGGCAAGAGCCTGTTAGAACGCGGCACAACGCCGCTTAAAGACCGCTACATCGGCAACGCGAAAATGTTCGAAGAAGCGGAGAAAGAACGCCTGCTCACGAAGTATGCGAAGGAATATCCATACCAGTCCGTGACGAAGCGTCTGTACCAGGAAGCCAACGAATATCATGCGACCCACCAGATGCAGTACGTCGACATTCATACGTGGCTGCGCGGCGACATCCTGTTGAAGGCGGATAAAATGACGATGGCCAACTCACTTGAGCTGCGCGTCCCATTTTTAGACAAAGAAGTCTTCAACGTCGCCCGCGAGCTCGCTGTGGACCGCACCATCGCCGATGGAACAACCAAATCCATCCTGCGAAAAGCCGCCCGCGGCATCGTCCCGGATCACGTGCTCGACCGCAAGAAGCTCGGCTTCCCAGTGCCGATGCGCCACTGGCTGCGTGATGAGCTCTACGACTGGGCGAAGGAGCTGATTGAAGCAAGCGCCACCGACCATCTTATCCATAAAGATATCGTCCGCGACCTGCTGGAAGCGCACGTCCAGCACAAAGGCGACTACTCCAGGAAAATCTGGACTGTCCTCATGTTCATGCTGTGGCACCAGATCTACATCGAAGGCGTCTACTCCTTTGATGAGCTCCGCAAAGAGGACGAAACCGAAAGTAAAGTCCTCGAGCAAATGCAGCTCGTGTAATCGACGCCGTGGCTTCAGCACTGGCGAACGTCGTGCGATCGCTGATATATTTAAAAATGCGCGGATAAATGCCAAAAACCGCTGATACTAAACAAAGGTCCGCTCCCCTCCAGCTTCAAGCAAGCAGGAGAGAGCGGACCTTTTTTATAATTCCATCGTTTCCTTCAACATCTGCAGATCATTCGAGACCATCGCCGCATCCAGCATAAAATGATCCTCCGACATCTCCGGCAGCCTAAACAATGTAAACAGCACCTCACAGCCCGGACCATTATGAATCACACGCATCGGATTCAGGATCTCCGCCCCTTCCCCCATCGCAACATAATGATCAAGCACCCCATATGAATTATCATCAACAAACCGAATCTTCGCCGGCCCATCCTCCGTCTCCACGAGCCACTCCTCATCTTTCTTGGCCACGGATAAACAGAAAGACTTCGCCCACGCAGGCAAGTTCATCGGCTGATGCACAAAGCGGTATACCTCCTCCATCGGCCTGTTGATCGTTACACTTATCGTTTTCGCTTCAAACATCGGCAGCAACTCCTTCACCAACTACATACCCTGTTTTTCCCTCGAATTATCCTCGAATTTAATAAAAATTTCTCAGCATGATGAAGAAAAATTCAAATCACCCGGCAGGAAAAACTCCCCCTAAAAACCATCCATATAATTCGACCCGTCATTATAGATGATGACAAAAAAAACCAAAAAGTCACCCGCCAGCCCCAAGCAAAAAAACCAGCCCTACAGCTGGTTTTTCAACAGCACTTCCACCGTTTCCTTAAGCCGCCCCAAATCATTAAGCAGCAGCGAACTGTCCAGCAGGAAATCCTCCTCCGACACATCCGTCCGCCGGAACAGCGTCGCCACGACTTCACACCGCTCACCGTTCGGCATGACCCGGAGCGGGTGATGCATCTCCTCACCCGTCGCAAGCTTCAAATAATAATCGAGCACGCCGTACGGATTATCCTCCTCGAAGCGGATGCGCGCCGTACCCTCTCCTGTCTCGACATACCACCCGCCATCTTTATAAGCCGCCGACTGGCAGAATGATTTCGCCCAGGCCGCCAGATTCATCGGCTCACGCATGAACCGGTACACATCCTTCGCATCTCGTTCAATGGTCACACTGACCGTTCTTGCATCCAGCATCTAAATCCCCTCCACAAACAACAACGTTTTTCTCCTTCTTTACCCCATCATCCCCCTATGGTAAAACCTCTATTCGCAGAAAAAAAAGATTCCGCTTAAGCCGGAATCCAATTTTACACTGGTTACAGACGTCCCAAAAGCCCATCAGCCTCATCGGCTGGATGCCGAGACCAAAAAAGCCTGTCCCCACAACAATCAGCGGGAACAGGCCATTCATTTACTGATAATTAATAATCGACGGATTCGGATCGAGCTTCAGCACATCCTCAGGCTCCATCACAGGCTCATCTTTATCATAGAAAATCTTAAACCCGCCATACTGATTCGGTTCATCACGCACAAACTTACGGTACAGTGAATGCTTCGCTTCAGATTCACCCCAGCCGTCATAGTTGAGCGCGACTTCCACATTGTCCGTCGGCTCGATCGCCTCTTTATTCGTCAGCGCCGCATCCGTAAACTGGTGAACGAAGACGAATTTATCCGGAAGATTATTCTCCTCCGTCAGCTCAGATAAATACTCAACGGCCTCCTGCACTTCCGCACCGTCAACCTGACCGAGATCCTCGCCAGGCGTTTCCCCTTCTTCCACATGGAATTCCGTATCAATCGCCAGGTGAACGTTAGGGTGCTTCAGCCATTTCTCAATCGACTTCACCTGATTCATGACAGAGTCCGTGCCAAGCTGCACATCCAGCATAATCAGCGCATCATGCTCCTCCGCCAGCTCCACATACTCTTCAATGTTCTTATCCGACGTCTTACGCACATAATTACCTTCAGGCCCCGGCTCACTTTGGGCCATCGTCGTAATCAGCTCAATCGTCGGCACCGCCGGACGATCCGGATCCGCATCCGAATACGCCTGCGTCTGCTCCTTCAGCTTCTCCATATACTCCTCAGGCTCCATTGTACCAAGAATCCCCATATTCTCAGACTCCGGCGTCCCGTATAACGCCACAAGACGATGATCCTTCAACGGTCCTTCAGACGGATCCTCAACCCCCGGAGCCAGCGTTTCGCCCACAGGAATCGAACGCTCAGGATCGCCCCCCTGCGCCTGCGCTTCAGGCATTTCCTCCTGCTCCTCTTCAGACAGACTCTCATCCAGAGACACCGCATCCTCAGAAGGCTCTAAAGGCTTATACGGCTGTTCAGGCTCCTTCTGCTCTTCCTCCTCATTACTCTCATCATTATTCTCATCATCACCGGACTCATCCTGCTTATTCTCCTCAGAAGGCGTATCGTTCTCCTTATCCTCCTCCGTCGTCGTCGAATCCGAACAAGCCCCCAGCACAAACATAAGTAATCCAGCTGCAAGCAGCAAGAGCAATTTCCTCATCACATCACACATCCTTTTTCTCATGCAGTTATAAAAATTAAGTAGAATATGGAGAAGTTTAACACAATTTGCTAAATAAAAAACCCATGTAACTAAATTGAAAGAAAACCTTCACAAGACACTAAAAAACCATAGACAGTAAGCCCTCCCATCCATGATAAAATAGAAACAAGAACACGAACCTGGAGGACGAAACCCATGAAAATAACCATCGTAACCGTCGGAAAACTAAAAGAAAAATACCTCAAACAAGGCATCGACGAATACATCAAACGCCTTACCCCATACGCGAAAGTCGAGATCATCGAAGTCCCCGATGAAAAAGCACCAGAGAACCTTAGTGAAGCGCAAATGCTTGAAGTGAAGCAGAAGGAAGGGGAGCGGATTCTTTCTAAAATCCAGCAGGATACATATGTGATTACACTCGAGATCGAAGGCAAGCAGCTGACTTCTGAAAAACTCGCCAAGCAGCTCGACGACCTGGGGACGTATGGGAAGAGTAAGGTGGCATTTGTGATTGGGGGGTCATTAGGATTGAGTGATGAGGTGCTGAAGCGGAGTGATTATGGGTTGTCTTTTTCGAATATGACGTTCCCTCATCAGTTGATGCGGTTGATGTTGGTGGAGCAGGTGTATCGGGCGTTTAAGATTATGAGGGGGGAGCCGTATCATAAGTAAATGAGGTTTGTATTGTTACTTTTTAAAATTATAAATTGGTGGTAGTACATGGGATATTAATACTTTTTACACTTGTTTGATTGAATTTAGGAGGGAGATATTAATGAATACACATCAAGTAAGTGTTGCAGCTGAATCCTTCACTGCAACACTTTTTGCATGGGCAGGTTTTGATGTTTCTGTTCAATATGGAGCAAACCAACCAGAATATGACTTAGTCGTGGTCTCAGGTGAAAGAATGTTAAAAGTTTCAGTTAAAGGAAGTCAGGATGGTGGATGGGGTTTAACTCAAAGCTTTAAAAAGAATAGAAGCTACTCTGAAGCAGCAGACGAGTGGATAAGGCGACATACTGGAAAAACCATCGTCAGTTTAGTGCAATTTAAAAATGTGGAAATTGAAAATGATGAGATGCCAAGAGTTTATCTAGCTACTCCTCAAGAAATTGGTGATTATATGAAGAAGGTCAGAGGTGGGTTGGGAAATACTATAGTAAGAGAGAAACATATATGGAAAGCTGGAGAGGCTAAAGGCCAGGAAGACGCTATACCTATTGAATGGAAGTTTAGTAAAGAACGTATTAAAAATTTATTTGAAATGGTGGTATGAAAAACTTATTTAGTTTATAAAAGGTTGGATAAAATAAAAGAAAAAGGTTCCCTGCTTAGAGAACCTTTTTTGAGTTTATAAAGATTAAGCATATTCAACATTATGCTCATAAGATTGTCTGATCAAATCCATAACTTGTTCCAGGTTTAAATTAGGGGTAATCTTTAGCTCTAGATCCCCATTTCCGCGATGACCAACGTTGGATACATCTTTTGTTAAGTGGCGCGAGTCATATAAACTATTTGCTTTTACGTTTAACCAAATTTTTAAGTGTGCTTTTAGAGGCTCAATGTCTACAAAATTGCGTCCTTCTATTTTATAAGTAATATAATGTTTCTTAAATTTCTCTGTTATTCCACTATCGAGGTTCAATATTCTCATCTTCAACTCTTTATAGATCTCAAAAGTTTCCGAACTGAAGGCATCCCGGTGATAATTTAAGTTGTACCCTTGTTCATCATCGCTCGACTTTTGTAATCTATATTTAGATAATTCTTCTTCACTCAAGTCAGGGAAAGGCCATATTTTTAATGCTCTTTCCTTAATAGCAGATTCATCCCACTTTTCTTTCATGGCTACACTAGAATTCAACCATAATGGACTGTCTTTGAAACCGCCTTTAAGGTTTGATTTTTCTTGGAATGATCGATCGCTTAATTCTGAATTGTACCCAGTCAGTGTTAAATTACCAAGAGTGTGTAGGAATACTTCATGGGTTTGTTTCCATTCAGACCCAAGTTCATTCTGCCATTCGGCTGATACATTTTTATTCTGTGGCATAATATGTTCAATTGTATAGTTCTCTACACTGATAGGTTCTTTCCTATCAAGATTTTCGAGCTTCCGCAGTAATGTATTACGGTTCCTGAAGTTATAGACATCTTTAATAACTAATTCACGTTTAAATTCTTCATTAGAAGGAAAACGGCGATAGCTTGTTTTAACTAATAGTGAAGCCTTTAAACTTTTGGTATAGTTTGATTCATCCACTTCTTTAATCAATGAAGCAAATGTTTTGTTCAGAGAGTTTGTAGGGATCCCGATTATAGCTCGACGGAACACATAACTGCTGATGATAGTAAGTATCTCTAGAAATTCTTCCTTGTCAATAATCTTCGTCGCATAGTCATCGTACACTTTAAGAAGAAATGGATAAGAAACATCAACTTTTAGGGTGCGTATATCCTTGAAACATTCCTCTAGCAATTGGTCATCTTCTCTAAGTGTAAGATTTATATAATAATTCCCATATTTAAATACATCTTGGATAACCTCATCAATTGATTTATGCGGATTTTGCTGAACATAACTTTTAAATGCTTCGTACACAAACCCTATTTTTGGAATGTTTCCGGTTTTAAGCGTTAAATAATCACGGATAAAGCGATCAAAATAACGGGTATCTTCTAAATGCCCAAACCTTTTCTCAAGCTTATACCAATAATTTTTATACAATCGTTGTTGATCTTTTTCTTCCAAGCCCATTAGGAAATAGTTTCTAATTAAATCAGCTTGTGAGAGGTCAAGCCCTGTGGAGTTAAGGCTCTCAAAAATCAATTGGGGGTTATCCTTGTCCCGATCTAATGAGATATCTACCATAATTAATTTACTAATGCCTTTGTAAATTTCATCTAAAGTCAACTCACTTCGTTTCATGGTTTCTTTAAAGAAATCATGATTCTCTACTACTCTATTTGAGTATTGTTGATCTAACTCTCTTTTTTCCAATAAATCTATATAAGTATCTCTATCTTTTTGGGTCAGAAGGAGCTTATAATGTTCCTCGTCTTCTTCATCTTGATTTAATAGATAGTAATTTCTTGTTTTTTTAGCTGTTATTAAAGTCGCTTCTTTTTCATTTTCTTCGATTATTTCAGAAAAAGCACTAAGAATTAAGCTAAGTGTTGTTAAACGCTGTTGTCCATCTATTACTAATAGTTTAGGAACAGAAGTAACATGGTAAAGTCCCTTTTCAACATAAACGACGGAACCCATGAAGTGGCCAGATAAATTCTCGTCTTCTGCAGCTCTTTCAATATCTTCCCAGAGTTGTGCACACTGTTTCTTAGTCCAGCTATATGTACGTTGATAAATAGGAATAACAAATTGTTTTGGCCCTTTAAGAAATTGTAGAAGATTAGTTTCTGTTGCTTTCATTTTACTCACCCCATTCGGATTAATACCTCAATTATATCAGAATATTTAATTTACTTTTGTGCTGAATACCTATGTAGGAACTTGAAGTGAGTCTATCGACTGACAGTGGGAATGGAAGTAAATATTACGAACCACTTTCATTCCTTCTGAACAAATGAAAGAGTTTCTAGACTTTCTGGGCAAGTTCCATCGGTATTATCACTGTAATACAGCACTAGTTGATTGACAGTTTATGGAATCTTAAGCTGTAGGTTCCTACGCCTTCTGGAAAGACAAAGGGTTTTCCGTGAACAAAGGAGAGAAAAGTCTAAAGGTTCTCGTGCCTAATCGTTTAGGACAGCGGTTTCAAGATGAATAGGGCGAATGGAAACCTTTGAAATATGCAACGAAAAAAGAAAAGCAACAAGTCAAAGGCGGTCAACTCGATAAACGAGATGGCCGTCTTGTTTATTCAACCGGAAGTGTGTTCGATGTTTCGCAGACAACAGCAACCCAAAAAGATCTGCCTCAAATCTTTCCTAACAAATGGATCGATGGGGAGGTTGAAAACTACAGTCAGCTTCGCCAAGGAATGGAAGCTATAGACAATGTTCAAATTGTAGAACCCTATGAAGAGTTAGGAGCAGCTAAAGGCGTAAGTTACACCGGGAGAGGTGAGGTGGCTCTTAATCCGCGTAACTCTGAGCGCCAGGATACAAAGACTCTGTTGCATGAATTAACTCATGCCAAGCTTCATACAAAAGACAACATGAATGACTACACCAAACCAGAGAAAGAATTTCAGGCGGAAATGACAGCTTATACCGTTGCTTCTTATTTCAATATTGATACCAGTGACTACTCGTTAGATTATCTGCATCACTGGACCAAGGACCATGAATTTAAAGACCATGAGAGCCTATTACAAGAAGTTCAGTCAACAGCTAAAGAATTCATAACGACCATTGAAGAATCATTGGACCAAGAAAAGGAAGGGGAGAAAACAATGAGTATTAAAGAACAAAAACATGAAGTGGAAGAGAAACAAGAAGTGGAGAAATTACCTTCAGAAAAGCTTCAGGATATGTACAGAAGCCAAGTGAGCAAGGCTGAAAAGGATAGCGGGCCTTTTGGTAAGGAAGAAAAGGCCGAAGAGGAATATTCTCATCAAGACTTCAAAGACGCTTATAAAAAGGAGCTCATGAACTTTATTGAACCTACAGTCGGAAAAGAATTAGATAAAGAAGAAAACAAAGACCGGCAAGAACGTTTAAATCAAATGCGTTCCTTTCAGGAGGCTCACAGTAAAGAAGAGGTATATCAGCTTAAGAAAGAATCTCTTCAAGAATTAAAAGAACTACCATTAACGGATCGTGGTGAGCAGCGACTATCTCAAATCGAAAACAAGCTGGACCGAGAATTCAATGAAGAGAAAGAAAAAGAAAGCACCACTTCAGAAATGAAAAGTGGAGGGAATAAAGAAGCTTCTCAGCAAAAGGAAAAGCAAAAAGAAAAAATAGAGATTGAACGCTAGACAGGGAGTTATCTCCCTGTCTTTATTTATATCTAATTTTAGAGAGGAGGAAGTGCTGCATGGCCAAACATGTAAGCGCGGACCAAGTGGAGGTTGCTCGTAATGTGGATCTCATAGACTATCTTGAGCGTAAAGGAGAACCATTGAAGAAAGAGGGGAGATACTACCGTCACCAAGTGCATGACAGCCTAGTAATTAAAGATCAAATGTATGCCTGGAATTCCAGAGACGAAAAAGGAGCTGGAGTTATTAACTTTGCCAAAATGTTTTATGGGATGAGCTTTCCGGAAGCTGTTCTCGATCTGAATGCGCAAGGTTATAAAGTAAAAGACAATTACCAAGAGCAAAAGCCTAAGGAGCCTTATCAATATCCTTCTAATTATGAAGTGAATGATAGGACAAAAGCTAAAGATTATCTTACGAAGGAACGGAAGATTCATCCTAAGATTGTAAATTGGCTTGATAATAAAAACTTAATCGCACAGGACAAGCTCGGGAATGTGGTGTTTAAGTGGAAGCAGCAAGGAGAGATCGTAGGAGCAGATCGACAAGGTACTTCTCCTATGAAAGATGGGCGAAAGTTTAAAGGAATTGATAGGAACAGCCATGGATCCGCAGGATTTTCTGTAGATATTGGTCAGCCGAATTCCATTTACCTTTTTGAAAGTCCGATTGATGCGTTGTCTTATTGGAGTATAAAGAAAGAAAAGTTGCAAGATACTCGCTTGGTGTCTATGTCAGGCCTGAAGCGTCAGACTATGATAGGCGAGATCAAACGGATGGGGAAGGAAGGTCATAAGGTTAATCAAATAACATTTTGTACGGATAATGATAAGGCTGGTAGAGAGTTTATTACTAAACATCATAGATTATTTACCAAAAAAATATCTAGTTGTGATTTACCTATACGGAAAGACTGGAATGAAGTTTTGATAAGAGAATTTCAGATACAGAATCAGTCTAAGATTAGGAAAAGTAGATTAGTAAATGTTCATCACCGTTGATTTATTTGAAAAAAGTCATTTATAAAAATTATAACTGGAGGTTTGAATATGACAGTCTTTAAAAAAGGTGAGTTATTTAGTGGTCCTGGGGGGTTAAGTCTAGGGGCGAAAATTTCAAAAATAGTTGATGGGAATGGTATTGAGCATAGTGTTGAACATACATGGGCGAACGATTTTAATGAGGAAGCATGTAAAACATTTATAAATAATATTTCTCCAAATAAGCCGGCATCAGTTATATACAAACCAGTTCAAAAAGTAGATATAAGTAAGTTAGAGGGTATTGATGCCTTTGCATTTGGCTTTCCTTGTAACGACTTTTCTATTGTAGGGAAGTCATTAGGAATTGATGGAGAATATGGGCATTTATTTACTTATGGAATAGAGGTACTTAGAACACACCAACCTCGATGGTTTATTGCTGAAAACGTAGGAGGTTTAAAAAGTGTTAATGAAGGCAAAACCTTCAGGCTAATTATGAGGGAATTAATTAATTCAGGGTATGATATATTCCCGCATCTGTATAAATTCGAAGAGTATGGGGTGCCACAAGCAAGACACCGTATAATTATTGTGGGGATTAAAAAAGATGAGAACTTAAAATTTAAGATACCAGCACCTACTTATATCGATAAATTTAAAACAGCTCGTGAGGCCTTATTAAATCCTCCTATCTTGGAAAATGCCCCAAACCATCAATTCACACGACACAAGCAACGTGTAATAGACATGCTTAACCATATTCCGCCTGGGGAAAATGCTTGGTCAGAAAAAATACCTGAAAAGATGAGATTACGGGTGAAAGGGGCTCGAATGAGCCAAATTTATAGGAGACTTCATCCAGAAAAACCCTCCTATACTATTACCGGCAGTGGAGGAGGGGGGACACACATTTACCACTGGGAGCAGCCAAGGGCCCTTACTAATAGGGAAAGGGCACGCCTTCAATCTTTCCCTGATAATTTTGTATTTTCAGGAAATAAAGAGCAAGTACGCCAGCAAATTGGTATGGCTGTCCCTCCACAAGCAGCAAAAGTTATTATTGAAGCAATTTTAAAAACGTTTGCGGGAATTCCTTATCGAGAAGATTCAAGAGGTCCTAGATGGAGCCAAATCCAAATACAAAAGCAATTAAATTCACTCTAATTTGGCTTCATTAATAAAATGTTCGATTTTGTCTATAGCGGCATCAAAATTAGTTTTAAACTCATGTTCCCATAACCTCATAATATTCCATTCATTCTCAATATAATAATTAGTGACTTCTTTATCACGCATTTTATTGCGATTAAGCTTTTTCTTCCAATAATCTTGGTTTGTCTTTGGCATATTACCATGTAAAGGGCATCCATGGAAGAAGCAAGAATCAATAAAAATAGCTATTTTGTATTGTTTTAATGATATATCTGGTTTTCCAATTAGGTCCCTTTGGTTTTTTCTAAAACGAAGCCCTCTTCTCCAGAGGGCTTTTGTAATTCGGTCTTCTAATTTAGATCTTGACCTTATAGCTTTCATATTTTTAACTCTTTGAGATTTAGTTAAATTATCCGCCATTATTTACATCTCCAATACTTTAATTAACTAAGCTCAACTGAAAAGACGTATATTACTTCTTAAAATTCTTTAACCATATATGTAATGAAGTAAACCCAAAATATTAGACTAGGCATTAAAATCTAGACAATATCCTCCCTTCTAAATTAAGAAAACAAGAGTAAGTACTAGGTTTTTTATCATTACTCATATTAATCTTTTGTAAAAAAATCATCTGATAATAGTTCGAAAGTTGTGATAAAATACATATAGAAAAGTCTGATTTTTTATGGAGGGGAAATATGATAGATATTCATCTACCTGCTTTTGATGATGTACGGAGAACCGTAAAAAATATTTTAGAGAGAGAGAATAAAAGCTGGGAAGTAGCTTTTAATGGTGGGCCCTTAGATAATAGCCTTGATGAAAACCTTAGGAACCTTAAAAAGTTTATGATTATAAACGACTCAGTTACAGAACAAATTTGGATTGATATTGTTAAGGATATCAAATTAGAGGAAGAACAATCTAAGCAGATAGAAAAGATAAATAGATCTTCTACTATATTATCTCAAAAAGAAGATAATAAACTAAAAGTTCCTGATGATGAAAGATCGTCTTGGATGTTATACAGAAAACACTTGCTTAGAAATGGAATGAGAAAAGAATCCGTAGATAATATTGAAGCAAGCACGCTAGGAATATTAAAAAAATTAAATGCTGATACAACTACAACAGGACCTATTAAGGGATTAGTTATTGGACAAGTGCAGTCAGGGAAAACTGCTAGCATGGCAGCTCTTATGGCAATGGCCTCTGATTGGGGATGGAATACTTTTATTGTACTTTCGGGTATGATTGAAAACCTTAGAAAGCAAACAGAGAGACGCCTATTTAATGATTTGCATCACGCTGGAAATAACAATTGGGAAATACTTTCTAATTTATCTACAAAATCTCCGGTAGGAGATCGGTTACAAGATCTTCACCTTTATGAGGGGAGCTCACGGAGATACCTAAATATATGTCTGAAGAACAGAACTAGGTTGGAAAACCTCATATCATGGTTGAAGGCGGATACAAAACAATTTAAGAATATGAAAATACTAGTTATAGACGATGAGGCTGATCAAGCAAGCATAAACACCAAGGAAATTGAAGAGGAACGTGCAAAAATTAATGAGTTGATTGTTAATCTGGTTGAATCAGTAGAAGCTATAGGAGCCAGACCGAAAGCCATGAACTTTATTTCTTACACAGCTACTCCCTATTCTAACTTTCTAAATGAATCTTCTAGAGAATCACTATATCCAAAAGATTTCATTGCTAAATTGCCAGTGTCCGATGAATTCTTTGGACCTAAACAAATATTTGGAGTGGAAGGTACTAATGAATTCGAAGGTATGGATATAATACGGGATATCTCTAGTCCTGATCATTTAAGAATTCAATCTGTACAAGAAGGAAAGACGTACGCTTTACCAGAAAGTTTGAAGGAAAGCATTGCTTGGTTTTTAATTTCTACTGCGACTATACGATACTATAACATTAAAATGCCCGTAAGCATGTTAATCCATACAAGTCAAAAACAATATCACCATAAAAATGTGGCAAATGCGGTAGAGGATTGGATTACAAAAACTCCGAACAATAAAATACTCTCTTTTTGTAAAGAGTTATTCGAGAAAGAAGTAAAACGATTCAACATAGATAAATTTAGAGCTGTAATTAAGAACTATCCTATTCCTAACGACAAGATTAATGATTATCCTCATTTCATTGAATTAGAATCTTTAATTGGAGAATTAATTAAAGATATCTCACATATAAAAATGGATAGAGAAGGTGAACTAAAATATCGTGAAAATATCCATTTGTGTATCGATAACTGTTCGTTTAATGGTGTCAACGACGAGAATATGCACGTTAGGTTAGCTTACCCTGAAAAAAGGAAGCTTAAAGAGCTCGATAAAGCACCTGCATTTATTATTGTAGGGGGAAGTACTTTATCAAGAGGTTTAACCATTGAAGGTTTAGTGAGTACTTATTTTTTGCGTGCTTCTAATGCTGGAGATTCTTTAATGCAAATGGGAAGATGGTTTGGTTATAGGAAAGGCTATGAGCTTTTGCCGCGAATATGGATGACCAAAAAAACATATGAAAAATTTATTTTTCTAACAAACTTAGAAGAAGAACTTAGAGAAGAATTGGAAGAGTTTGAGATTGATAGTAAAAGCCCTAGTGAATATGGACCTCGAGTGAAAAACACTCCTAAAGTATCGTGGTTAAGAGTTACAGCTAAAAATAAAATGCAAAATGCTGAAGAAGTTGAAATGGATTTTACAGGTTCCTCTATACAGACTATTCATTTTGAAAACAAACTGTCTGTTTTAAAACATAATATTAATGTTACGGAAGGATTCTTAAACTCATATTGTAGTCGCCCAGAACGATCAATTATTGTTAAAAGCTCTTTAGTATATAGAAATATAGAATTTCAAAATATTAAAGAACACTTTTTAATGAAAATGGGTTTTAGTAAAAAATCAAGGACTTTTAACCAAATAGAGGCTTTCACTCAATGGTTTGAGAAAGTAAGTGAAGAAACCGGCCTTCAAAATTGGAATGTAATTATCGGTGGGGCTGGTGAAGTGGAAAAAGGCTTTTCAAATAATCCTGCTAAGTGGAATATAGGGGGATTTAATATTGGTAAGGTAGAGCGTTCAGTTAAATCTACTGCTATGGATTACCCTTCAAATACAGTCAATATAGGAGTATTAAGGGCGCCTTCCGATGTTTTGGCAGATATAAGAGATAAAAAGTTTATACCAGAATTTAAATCAATGGAAAGTATTAAAAAAAGTACTATAAAAAGATACAGAAAAAAATATGATATGAGCAAGACACCTCAACTTATTATTTATAGAATAAAAAGAGACTCAGTCGCTCACAAGCAAAGTAAAACGGATTCAGAGAGAATTAATTTAAATTTCGCAGAAGATATAATCGGAGTTTGTATAAATATTCCAGGTAGTACGAACGGTAAACCTGTTGCGAAAGGTCTGAGAGTAAAGATAGAGAATGAAGAAATTGAGGAGTAATTGTAGGTGTATAAGTATGGATATAGAAATTGCTGAAATGAGTAGAATGTCTGAAAGAGGGAGCTCACTTCTCCGCTTAATACAAAACACGGAGACGCCTGTTCTGGATTTACTTGTAAGAGAATCTATCCAAAATAGTTTAGATGCAGCTGATTCCTCGGGCTGCCCTATTAAATTTGATATATTAGTAAACAAATTTAATAAGAAGTGCGTTTCTCAACACTTTTCAGGTATAGAAAATTCATTAGAAGAAAAGTTTTCAGGCATAGAACAAAGTAGTCTTATCGTACGAGACTGGAACACTACGGGGTTAACTGGACCAATTCACCATGATTACATCAAAAATGACGAGTACGGTAACTTATTGAAATTAGTATATGAGATAAGTATGCCTCAGAGCAAAAAAGATGCAGGAGGATCCTGGGGACTAGGAAAAACTGTTTACTATAGAATAGGAGCAGGACTTGTAGTCTACTATTCTAGAGTAAAAAAGGAAAACGGACAGTATGAATCTCGATTAGCAGCTTGTTTGGTAGAAGATGAATCTAAAGAGGATACATTACTGCCGGTTAATATTAATTCACCTAAAAGAGGGATAGCATGGTGGGGAGTTAAGCATACTAGTAATTCTACAATGCCACTTACAAATGAGGCAGAAATAAAAAATATATTAAGAGATTTTGATGTCAGCCCATATGCAGAGGATGAAACAGGTACCACTGTAATTATTCCTTTTATCAATCCTAAAGACCTCATCCCGCAAGAGGAAAATAATCAAAATCTATGGTGGCATAGTAGTATTGAGTATTATTTACAGATTGCAATCCAAAGGTGGTATTCTCCTAGAATTGATAATTGGAGTTTTCCATATGGCAAACCACTTAATCCTTCTGTAAATGGGGAGTTAATACGCGGAGAACACATGGAGCCTCTTTTTTCTATTATTAGAGAATTATATATTCAAGCGACGTCACACGTGTCTCTACCATCAAGATATATTTACCAAAAAGATATATTGAAAAAAGATATTATTTTATATAGAGATCTATCTAATAATGTAGCAGGGCATGTAGTATTTACAAAAGTTGATAAAGACCAACTAAGAATGACTGTACCTTACAACAAAAAGTCCCCTTTTCAATTCTTGGAATATAATGACGAGTACAGTGACAATAATCACCCTATAATTACTTTTACTAGGAAACCAGGTCTAGTAATAAATTATGAAACAGTTGGTAAGTGGGTTAGAGGGATACAAAAAACTGAAAACGACAAATATATAATAGGAATTTTTGTGCCAGATTCAGATAATATTATGAAATCAGCTGAAAATATAACTTTAGAGGAATACTTGCGTAAAAGTGAGAAAGCAGATCATACTTCTTGGTCTGATCTTACAATTAACAATAAAAAATTTACTATTACTGATAGAATTCAAAAAAAGGTAGCCAGTAGCATATCAGAAGCTTACAGAGAAAACGAACAAACCACCTCAAGAAATAAAAGTGGAGCTTTAAGTAAAGCACTCGCAACCCATCTATTGCCGCCAGCTGGATTTGGAAGTCAACCAGGGGTAGTCCCAGAAAATCATAAAAAAACGAAAAAGGGAATGGAAAAGACATTTCCAAAAGACAGTTTCAATATTATTAACGTTTATCGAACTGCGACTGGTGAGATGCAAGTTGGCTTTGAAATTAATATTAGTAATCGCACTAATCATTTCTTACTTGAGCCTGAGATAGAGGCGGAGGGTAATAAGAAAATTGCTGGAGACCAATGGGAAAGAGAGAATGTAATAGGTACTAAGTTTCCCGTTGAAATTAATGATGTAAATATAAAAGATTGTGAAGGTCTTGAATTATTAAAATTAGATTTTTCTTATACTAAGCGGTTCGAAGTGAAAAATAAAATACTTCTTCATTTAAATGGTAATTCAGGAAAGATAAAAGGTAGTCTTACATTGAGTAGCTACGATACCTCTTTACAGGTTTCCATAAATTATATCTCTGAATCTTTCAAGGGGATTAAGTAAATGAATACAAGCATATTTTTTCACAGAATAATAGATGAAAAACTCTTCAATAAAATAGGATTCACTTCCCAGCCATTCACAGCTTTCTATAAAAATGAGGATGGAGAAGAAATCCATATGAAAACCGAACCAGTTGAGGGGCAAGTTGGTACACAACAAATAGTGGATCCAAGAATACAATGGGATCCTGCTGTAAATAACATTTCTTTAAATAAAGAAATGATCTTATTGAATCCTGAGTTTCTCTTTGGAGAAAATGGAATAGCATCTGAAGAGGAAATGTTGGGAGTAGCAATTAGGTGGTTCTCTCGTGAGTCATCTCAGAGGAGGGTTATACCATTAACAGAGTTCTCCGTGAGAGATAAAGGGCCATTAAGCTTTGTTGCAGACTTTGAAATTGAAGAGGGAATAGTACGGGGAAATGTTACGTTTGAAACTTTTATATACGTTGCAAAAGTAACTACTACAGATTATTCAAATCGTTCAGCGAGAGATGGTATCACACTTGGAACATTAGAAAGTACGAATATTATGCTTGATGGGGATGCTTCTATGTTCCCAATAGTAGAAGTTAATGATTCTTCGCAGCCACTATGGTGGGTAGAATGTAACTTTACTGAACCTTTGTATGATCAATTTGCTGAGGAAAATGTTGCTATAGTATTAAACATGGGGCACAAATTTTCAAAAAAACTTTTGCTTGAAAATGGCATTAATTCTTCTCCATTGTTTACTGAGATAATAGCAAGTGGGTTACAAATAATAATAGAGAGAGTAAAAGAGTCAGGGGACTGGCCATCAATATTAATAAACAGAAATACTGAACCAGGAAGTATAGGTGAAGCTGTTTTTTACTTTATAAATACATTAAATTGGGACATCGGTTCGCCTGAAAGTCTTGCAAAATCCATTCGTGAAGACTTTGACTCTAGATTTAAGTGAGGTAAATAACATGTGGAAAAAAATAACCACTTCAGAAGCCGAAAAGATATTTTTTCTATTTAAGGAAGGAGAACCTCCTAAACATTCATGCGGCGGGGAGTATAGTGGTTTGCGTGAAAGTTTATCGAAAAAATATATAGAAATAAATAATTTTATTGATGAAAACCAAGTTGACAAAAGAGAGTATTTTATTGACTTAAAATTTGGTTTAGAGTTATTTACTTTATTAAAAGAGCAATATAATTTCACTCCACGGGATGCTTCAGATGACAAAGTCTGGCTTTATTTTTCTATGAAGGTCATTCCAGATATTGTTTATAAGCGATGGGGATTGAAAGAAGAAAGGTTCTATAAACAAAGTAGAAGAATATGGCTTAAGACATTATGGTGGTTTGTGTACCTTTCATGGAATGAAACCAAAGAAGATACTTATTTAATTCTTAAAGATTTTAGTACTGATGGAATTGGTCAGCTTGTTGAACGCTCAGGTTTTCACGGATATAGAGTTGACTTAACCAGGGAGATTATGAAGCAATTTAGTGAATTAGATACAGGTGGTTCAAAAAAAGATCTCTTTAGAAAAGTTTTGAGACTAAATACAGCTAGAGTCAAATCTTTAGAGCCATCACTCACTCCAGGAGGAACAAGATCTTATGTTAAGAGACTACTGGACTACTTCCATGAAACCTATGAAACAACAAGATAAATTTCAAAAACCATATATAGTAGATTTATTTGCAGGATGCGGGGGATTATCCTATGGTTTTACGCTTGAAGGATTAGAAATTCTTGCAGGTGTAGATGTCGATCGATTTGCATGTACCACTGCCTCTTTTAATTTGCATTGGAAGAAGGGTCAAAAAAAAGAGTACCTGTGTGAAGATATAATTAATGTTAATTCTTCCGATTTAAAAAATAATAATTGTTCAGTTATTACGGTAGGTGGCCCCCCATGTCAGGCATATTCTAGGATAGGAAAAGCTAAGCTCCGATCTCTTGGAAAACATAAGTTTGGAAAAAATGATAAAAGAGCTTACTTATATAAGGAATTTATTCGGTTAAGCATAGATTTGGGATCTGAAGCAATAGTTATGGAAAACGTTCCAGAATCTGTGAATTTTAATGGGGAAAACATTCCCCAAAAAGTATGTGAGATATTGGAAGATAAAGGATACAATGCTGTATGGACTGTTTTAAATGGAGCAGACTTTGGTGTACCTCAAACTAGAGAAAGAATATTTGTTCTTGCAATTAAAAAAGTTTATGGAGAGATAAATTATTTACCAAAGCCAACTCATATAGATCCGAATAAAAATCAAAAAGAATCACCTTATACTAAGGACAAGCGCTTTAAATATGCTCGAAATTTCAAAATTCCTCTAGAACCAGACAATAGCTTGCCAGAATGGGTCACTACAAGAGACGCCCTTTCGGATCTGCCAGGTTTGTTTCCTGATTCAAGAGCAAAGTATGTCCCTCTTAAACTAAATACATTATTACCCTACCAGACCCCTCCAGTAAATAACTTTCAGTTATTAATGAGAGGAGGTAAGGGTGCGATTAACAATTGTGTTAGTGGAAATAGCTTCCGTAATACTCCGCGGGACTTTCGTATATTTGAAAAAATGATACCAGGGGATGACTACAGAGAAGCCTATAAGATTTCTACTGATATGTTTATGGATGCCTGTTCTTCATCAAACGTAGATAAAGTTAATCATTTTGATCAATATAATAAGTTAAAAAAGGCATACGTTCCTCCTTACGATAATACAAAGTTCCATAGTAAGTGGAAAAGATTGGATCCCGAAAAGCCTTCTCATACTTTGATGGCACATCTTGGTACGGATACATACAGTCATATACACCCTTTTGAACCTCGAGGAATTAGCGTGCGTGAAGCTGCTCGTCTCCAATCTTTTCCTGACTCTTTTGTTTTTAATACTTCAATGGGACAAGCTTACAAACAAATTGGAAATGCAGTTCCTCCCTTATTAGCTAAAGTAGTCGCTCGCTGTGTAGTTAAAAATCTCAAACATTGCATGGAATCGGAGGGGAATATATGAAATTAGCTGATCAAGTACGTAAGAAATTTGCGAATGTATCCCCAAACAATGCTTCCCTTCTTTCAGGATTTAGTGAAAAACATAATTCATGGGTTTTAAGAACTAAGTATGAGTATGGAGTATGTATTGAAATTGATAATGATAAAGAAATAAATGAATCATTTGCAAATGCTTCTTTATATACCGGTTTCTATAGTATAGAAGGGGATGAAAAACACCTTTTATTGTTTTCAAGTACAGATGAAAATTTACGTTATGAATTTGCAGGTATATGTGCCATTTTTTTAGAAATAGGTGATAACGGTGAGAAGAGAGAAGAATTACTTAAAGACCCATTAAAATGGTGGAAACAATGGAAAAGCATGATAGGTAATAAAAGTGTAGATCAGACAATCCATGGAGTATTAGGTGAACTTTTATTTCTCTATTATTTAAGACTTAATACAGAAATTTCAGAAGAGAGCTGGCAAGGACCATTGGGAGGTTCTGTGGATATTCAAACACCTGTAAAGGATTATGAAGTGAAAACATCTACGATTAAGTATAATGATGTTGTTACAATATCTGGTCAATATCAATTAAGTTCTGATAAGGATCTGGCACTAATTTTTATTAAACTAGAGGAATCTAATCAAGGTGTAAGTATTGAAAAAATAATAGGAAAACTTGTCGATTTAGGAATGGACTATAGTGAATTAAACAAACTTGTTACACGTTCAGGTATTAAAGAGAAATCAGTTTCTCGTAAAATTGAATTTAAATTACTAGAACTTAGGGAGTATCAAGTTGATGAGAAATTTCCTTATTTTGATATGAATTCTTTTAAAAATACAGCATTGACGCAACACATAGTTCAGTTTACATATAAGCTAAATTTATCTGGTCTTTCATATTCCCACTTGGAATTAGACCTTAGCTAATAAAGGTTAATTATCAACCTGAAGTTTTAAAAATATAATGTTAGGTGATGGCTTAATATGATTAATAATTGGCATGTTCCAAGGAATAAGAGGAAATTATACCCTGTTGTAGATATTCTCTCTGCATTTGCTCTTCAAAACTTAGGAGATGTCTGGTCAAGCGACATAAATAGACAATTGGATTTTGAAGCTATCCTTGAAGAAAAGGGTCTAAAAAGACCAGGACCTAGACGAGATCGTAGAGGAGGAGGAGCAAGGACTTATGAATCTTGGCTTTATGCTTTGGGGCTGATATTTATTGACACAGAAAGTAAACAAACTAGGTTAACCCTAGTAGGAGAAGAGTTAATAAATGGTTCACCTCCTGTCCCGCTTATGACAAACCAACTTATGAAATTCCAATACCCTTCTCCATATTCCAAAAGACCTAGAGTAAGAATTCATGAACGTTTTAAGATCCGCCCATTTCGTTTTTTACTCCGTTTGCTCACAGATGAAAGATTAAGTGAACCTTCTAATAGAAATTTTTTTGGAACCTCAGCAATAGCAATTAAAAAAGAAGGGCAAAAGACAACTCGAAAAATCAATGCTAACCCTTATTTAAATAAAAGAGAAATTGGGGTAATTGTGTCCGTAGAAGCAGAAAATGAATCAGAGGAGTGTTATGAATATATTGTGAAAAGAATCTTAGAATTTAGGAAATATGGATATGATATTTTGCCTCCCGATTTTGAAAAAGCTTTCCCGAGTTCAACAACTGGCCATAGAACAAAGGAGAAAACTATTGATGCTCTAGAAAGTAACGCTAACGTTTTGATTAATTTCCTAGAATACACACAATTAATTGTTCGTTTAACATCTTCTTCTCCTATCTTTATTCCTCAGGACATGATTGAAGTTGTCAAACAAATAATAAATGACGGCTCTGATTTGAGAAAGCTCGACACTAGGAGGGAATTCTGGCAGGAAAATTTCCAGCGTAGCTTTGGCCTTCCCCCAGGAATGAATAGAGATAATAGGACGTTCAGGGAAGAGTCTGTTAGTGAAAATAAAGTTATTGAGCGTATAATAAAAAATGAGTTTCTAGCATTAGCAAGAGAGGAACCTATTGATAAGGTAACGGCTGATTTAATTCAGCACTTAGGATTGAAGACAGGAATACCTAAGCAAATAATTAGTTCTACACTAAATAAATTTAATGTAGATACTTTTGGAATATTTGAAACGAAATTTATTGATATGGCATTTAGTGGCAGAGAACTGGCAGAAGAGTTTGAGCTTGCTACTCTAGAAGTCTTTAAGAAGTTGGGGTTCAACGTTCGGCATATTGGTAATCTAGGCAGAAACCCAGATATATGGATCGAGTCTCAAGATGGTTTTACAGGAATTATAGATAATAAGGCATATAGAAAATTTTCTATAGGACATGAGCACGAGCTAAAAATGATTAATACTTATATACCTAAGTATAAAGAGAGTGATGAAGCTTTTAGTTTCTATATGTACATCTCAGGTGGCTTTAGCAAGAATATAAATCGCCAATTAAGAAATATATATGAACAAACAGGAATAGCCGGCTGTTGTATAACGGTATATGACCTAATGAGATTATTACGTTTGCATCAAAAAAAACCTATCTCTCACGCCAAATTAATAGAAATTTTCCAGTCAAACTTATTATTGGATACCAGGCATTTAGCAAATATGTAAAGTAAAGTGATCACCTTAAAGTTCTTTTTATAATATTGTCGAATATGCAAGAAACTTCTTTTATTATATAATGTAAACTAGACATTGAAGTAAGAGGGGTTTTCTTATGATTTTTCAAAAAGGAGAATTGTTTTGTGGTCCTGGAGGTTTATCTCTTGGCGCAAGCATTCCACAAATTTATGATAAAAATGGTGAGTTATTTTCAGTACAACATAAGTGGGCAAATGATATTGACGGAGATACTTGTTCGACTTTTAGGCATAATCTTTGTCCCGATAACCCTGATTCTGTAATTGAAGGAAACGTCCGAGAGTTAGATTTAGAATCTCTTGGTTCTATTGATGCCTTTGCGTTTGGTTTTCCTTGTAATGATTTTAGTATAGTAGGCGAAACTAAAGGTATGAGAGGTGAATATGGTCCTCTGTATTCTTATGGAGTTCGTGTTTTAAACAGCCATAATCCAAAATGGTTTATGGCTGAGAATGTAGGAGGTCTCGAAAGTGCTAATGAAGGTGAAGCATTTTTAAAAATCCTTACTGACTTAGAGAGTGCTGGGGAATACGGGTATACATTAACCCCTCATTTATATAAGTTTCAAGAGTATGGGGTTCCGCAAGCGCGTCACAGAATTATTATTGTGGGGATACGAAATGATCTTGACGTTAATTTCAAAATACCAAAACCAACGCACAAAGCACCTCACACATTTAAAACAACTAAGGAAGCTATAGAAAATCCTCCGATACTAGAAGACACCTTCAACCATGAATTTACACGTCATCAAAAGAAAGTGGTTGAAATGCTATCCTATATAAAACCTGGTGATAATGCTTGGAGTGAAGATATACCTGAGCATTTGCGATTAAATGTAAAAGGTGCGCGAATGAGTAATATATATAAACGACTTCACCCAGATTTACCTGCTTATACTGTAACAGGTTCTGGCGGGGGCGGAACCCACATGTATCACTATAAATATGATCGTGCGTTAACTAATCGTGAGAGAGCCAGGTTACAGACATTCCCTGATGATTTTGAATTTATTGGAAAAAAAGAATCAGTTCGAAAACAAATTGGGATGGCAGTACCTCCTGAAGCTGCAAAAGTTATAGTAGAAGCTATTCTTAAGTCTTTTGCAAAAATCCCTTACGAATACGTTGAGCCCAAGTGGAAGGGTGTAATTAAGGAAGTACTCGAAGAAAACATAAAAAAACGTAAAGAAAAAGCTGAAGGTAAGCAACTTACCTTTGATAAACAATTAGAAGGTTTAACTTCAAAATAATACCATTAATTCTTATTATTTCTAATAAGCTTATCCTATGTACGGTGACTTATCGAACTAGGGTGAGCTTTTTATAGCTTTTATGTTAAAAAAAGAAGGATAATTAAGAGACAGTTTTGTTCATCTGCTATGTTCTTTGATAACATGCTTGATTTTTAAGTTACCCGGTTATCTTCATCTTCTTTTGAAAACCATCGGATGATTTGTTGTGCAAGAATATCTAAGCATTTAGTAAAATCATTTAATTGATCTGCAGGGCACTCTTTACCTTTTTTCTCATAATTTGTTTTTGCGTGAGCAAACATGTTTCGTGTGTTACTAATGGCATTAGCGACTTCTTCATAAGCTTTTTCCATTTCAGCAGATTTGCTACCTGCTGTTAGTTTCCTTGTGTATTTTAAAAAATGGGGAGCTATAGAAGTTATTTCAATTAAGTCGCAACATGTTTCAATGGTTAACTTAATAGAATAATAATCTTTTTGATTATTTCTATTACCTTCGAAAATCTTACTTAGTTCAAGTATATAATTCGCATCTGGATTAAGAGTCCGTGGGCTGAATAGCTTTTTATTAACTGACTTAATAAGATCTTGTTGGATAACAGTTTGCGAAACATATTCTATGACTTTCGTATATGTCAAAACTAAAATTTCCTCATTTGTTGTGGATAGAGTCGAATTATATAATTTTAATAATGGGTGTATTCCTTTTCCTCGCAACAAGGGTCTTAGCCTTGACGGTACTGTTTCATATTCTGTATGATCCTCCGCTGCTTCATAAAACACTCTTGGCGATAGATGAATACTAACATTTAATGATGATTTTACTTCGAACAAATATGCTTCAACTAAGCTTTCAAGTACCTGCTCGTCTATGTTATCTTCTGATCTAATTTCTATAAACGTGTCGGAATCTTCAACGGGTGGAACATATTTGTTGTAATTATTATCAATTATCAATTTGAATCCGTAACTCGATAATCCCTCTACTATATCTAATGTGTACTGTTGGTTATCAATAATCTCTGTATGGGTTGGTATTTCCAAACTTAAGCCATGGATTATCTCTTGTATTTGGCTATCTATGTGAAACAAAGCTACCCTTTTTCCAATAAACTTATATTCATCAATCTTTCTAGATCTTCTAGCTTCATATACCATATCGTATAGTTCACTAATTGTATGAGATACTTCATAAAAAGAATGAGGTAACCAAGGAGTTAGCTCTGTATCTTCATCAACCAGTAAATCTTCATTGTCACGACTTTGATCGTCATCAGAATAACGGTCAAAATCACCTTCTATATTATATTCCTTAAAGAATAGTAAAAGATTCCTAAGGTCTTCTTTCAAATATTCTTGAGAGAATTGGATGCTCATAAACTTCCTCCTTAGCTTAAAAAATGTATTGAATTCAATATTAATTTCGGTCAAAATATAAGATAGCATAACAATTTTAACATAAAATTCCATCAATAAGATTTAATAGATAATAGCTTGAGTCATATAAGGTCTAAGTTCTACGATCTGTTAGGTTAAGAGAACAATTTATGCCAGAATTAATTAAGTTTATACCGATTAATAGTTGATTAGGAAAGCTAAAGGAAGTGACTAGAGTGAAAGGAATTTTCCGAATTACACACGGAAACGTATCAATTATCATGGCATCTCATATGATTAATGAGATAAATGGAATAAATCAAATGGGAGTTATGGATTGGCTTGAAGCAGAAAACATCTTAGAGAAATGTTCTTCTCCCCACCGTAAAACCTTACTCCATAATTTTATAGAGAATGTATATTATTTTGATATTGAATACATTTTAGACAAGCATTTCCCTATGAGTGTAATAAATGATTTAGCAGAGATATTAGACTTTTATAATGTTGATTATTCATCATTAGGTACATTTAACTTATTTGATAAAACAGATGAAGATATAAATTCAGAAGATTTAGAGGAAGCAGAAGATTATGCTTGGCGAATGTTTAAATTGTATGAATATAAACTGATGCCGATTGTTGTTGATGATATATTTTCGATATTATACTCAAACAAAGTTTTTTTGAATGAATTTAACAAACAAATATCTAGTTCAATAATTGATATGACTATGGATGAGTACCCTGATATTTTTAAAAAGGACGGGGTAATAAGTAGGTGTAGTTATATTCCACAATGGCTTAAGCAAGGCGTGTTTCACAGGGACAAAGGTAGATGTCAGATATGCGGTACCGATTTGACAAAAGTATTAAACTTGGATAATAAAGAAAATTACGATCATATCATTCCGTTAGAAAATGGAGGAACTAATGACCCTACTAATTTTCAATTGACTTGTGAAAGCTGTAATAAATCCAAAGGTGCTAGAAGTAATAAGTATAATAATATTTCCAGCCGCTTTTGGGATTTAGAAAATTATGAAATGTTCAAAGGGTAAGCTAAATGTGAAAAAGGAGTGCGTAAGTATATGGCTTTGAGATGCATAGTTTATATTGAAGGTGTTAGCGAGAAGACTCCTTACACCATTATCATTAGGGGGAGATCAGCAACTTACGGTTCATCACCAGAATTCGAATTAGAATATACTGGTGCAGATCTCATTCAAAAAAAGGGGTACATACCGAATAATGTTATGGAGCTACTAAAAGAAGATTTGAATGAACTTGTAGGTTATGGTCCGTATCAAAAGAAACGTGTAAAAAAACTAAAAGAAACTTCAAGCTTTTTATATTATTTAGACGGAGAAAATGCTTCCAGAAATTGAATGGAAATAAAAAAGCTCGTCCATTTTAATGTTATCAATTGATAACTTTAGAATTGATAAGAGTAACATTTGGGTAACATAAGACTGTTATTAACCGTCTTAGCGTTTTAAAAAAGTTAAACTTAGTGTAATTGACATACTTGATGACATACTTTGATGCATTTATGGTTACGTTATAATAATCCAGAATTTGTTCTTGCCCTTGAGATTGCCTTAAATCGGAAAGTGTTTCGGTATTTATTTAACTCTATTTAACTAGGTGAATCCATGGGCGGCATGTTGTAATTATTACTGAGAGTAGGTAATTATTCTCTTCTCTTATTTTGTATTCAGAAGTCCATTTGCAATCCAAAAAAATATATTATTTTGAAAGAAAAGACTAAAGTTCATCATTCTAACTTTAGTCTTTTCTCTTTCGACCTAGTTTGTAGCTTTATTCTGTATATCGTAGAAACCCTCATTAATTTTTTTTAAGTTCAGTAAGAGATATTTTTTTAAGCCAGGAGCTTTAGCATATATTATTTCTTGTGGATACAAAATAAGCGTTGTGTTGTTCTTTGTGTCTTCTATATACATACATCTTTCCCCGTCTTCATCAACTGACGTATACTTCAAAACATACATATGGTTAATCTTCCCTTACTTTAATTTTTTAGATCCATACCCTCATGGTTACTCACTATTTCTTGCATAGTTTTTTACTCTCTCCCCTTTATAAACCTCTCTAATATGCCATTCCGTAAAATCCTGACTAGGTTGGTGCAAAGATAACACTGGATTCCTTGCTTTTTGATCGTGAAAGGAAGTAACAAGTTCATCAAAATTCCCTGTGCCAGTTGCATAGGGAGAAACTAAGATCAAATCTTCATTGGTAACCGTTAAGGTTTGTTTCTACTTGACGGTTACAACCGAATTCGTTCAAAAGTGCTTTTAAATCAACTTCTACTTCAGAAAAGGGGAGAGTAGCTTGTTTGAAAGTATGCAATTTACCCAGTGCATATAAGATTAATAATGGCTTGTGGGGAGCTCGCTGATCATATTTTCTCCAAATGTTAATTTGCTTTACTTTTTTCATGAATTGAGCTCTATCCAAAGTATAACTCCTTTCTCCGTAAGAGATTTTTTAATCCAATGCACGGAAGTGGGACTTTCGAATAACTAGGTTTAAATGGGGCATTCAAGAGTTCCAATTATCGATAATGGTTTGTTGAATATTATGGACATCACTTCTTAGAAAAGCATCGAATTTTGTTTTTATTCTTTTCAAGATATCTTCATAATCATAATTGTCCTCAAAGTTCTTTGGGAGAAATTCTTGTGTATATATTGTTGTATACTGGTTCATTAATTTTCCTATTTTCCCTCTGAAATCACTTTTGTTGTTTATAGCAATGTCATAGATTTTTCTTCTTAAAACTTGGTCTCCAGGACCTATTATTAATTTAAGAGCTAATTTATTGTTTTTGTTTTGAAATTCGAATAGTAGGATGCGTTTGGAAGATGTCCACCCTCCTCCTTTCTTTTCTATCAAATCATCTAATTCATTGGTAGTAAAACGAATGTATGTTTTTGGAGAAGTATCTAAGATCAATCCAGGTTCTTGAGTAACTAGTTCCTTCAAGTCGTTAGCGATATCAGAGTATGTATCCGGTTTGTGCTCAAATATAAGATCTAATGCTTTTTTATGTTTATAATAAATTTCTCGGCAAATCCTTTCTAACTCTTCGTCCCCCACAATATACCTCCTCACCATTGTTATATATTGATCTATGAAAAGCTTAACACGATTACTTATAGTGTCTCCTTTTAGGTTTATTCCTTTTTCTATTATTTTTATGAATTGATTGTAGTCAAAACTGAACCAGTTTTCTTCATCGCTAGCAGAGTCCCCATAAGGTGTCAAAAAGATAAAGAGATGTTGATAATTAGGAAACTCCTCCTGAATAATATGACGATATTTATGGAGCTGATGCTTTGATTCTTTACTCCACACCTTATTTTCGATAGTGACTACAAGTTGGTTTGCTTCAGATACAGCAACAACATCTATGTCTCTCCACTCTCTCCGTATCACAAAATCATGGTAATCAAGCAAGGATATTTCTAGGGGTGAATATGCAAAATTCGCACTATCGATATAGTTTTGATAAACGATAGACTGAATCACCTTTTTAAGTACGTAGTCTCCTAACCCATGATTTTCAGTTGGTGATAGTAACCAACTGAGGACATTACTGTGGCGAATCTCCGTATGTATCATTCCTAGCGTCTCGAAGACATTAAAGTGTGCAAGTTTAGAGTCTATCTCATCTAAGATTTCTATGTCCATGAGAAAATGCTCCAACGCCTCGCGTTGTGAAATTTTAATATCTGAGTCTTTCATTACAAACTCCCCTTAGATGTATGCTGTGCTTTTTGAAAATTTTATCGCTTACTATTATACAAGATTAAAACCTCTGAAAGAAAATGTATTATGTGCTGAGAGGTGAATATCACGGGTGGCTGAGAGCTTTATTTTTTCTTTAAAATGAAGGGTTGTAGTAGGGTTTATGGGTATTAAACTCTCTAAATAAAAATGAACCCTCTCACAAATTACTTGAGAGGGTTCATTTTTTAAAATTAGTAGGATAGACCGTGACCATAATCATATAACTCTGGAATGGTCACCGGCAGTTTTCCTGCAGGGTTAACTTCCCCGGTCAATACTTTGGCTAATGCCTCTACTGAAATTTCTTCGAATCCGTAGGTCAGAACGTTCGCTTCAATATCAGGGAAAGCCATAATATTATATGGATTTCTCATAGAAGTAACGATGACTTCCTTGCCTGTGCTTTGCAGCTCTTCAACAAGCTGCTGCTGGGCTTCATTTGTATTAGATGTATAGGCAGTAACGATCACTTTGTCTGCTCCTTCAACTTGCTCAACAGCCTGTTCGATTTCACTGGAAGGGGGGTTATACCTGTTGTGCCATTGCCTGGGTTTCTACCCCTTCATTGTTGAGCAGATCTGCTAGTAAATCCGGGCTTCCGATAGAGGGACCAGTGACAAACATTTCGTCGTCAGCTTCCAAAGGTAATACGTCTTCATTTTTTACAAGTGTAATACTATCTTCTGTCATTTGATCTGCTAAGTCTAAGTTTTCTTCCAGTCCGATGTTTTGAAGGGCTTCCTCTGAAACACTTGGATCATCAAACAGACCTCGTTTAAATTTAATTTCATTTCTAAGATCCGGAATACGGATTCATCGACTCTTTTCTCTGAGATTTCTCCTTCTTCTACAGCTTTAAATAAAACGTTGTAGGCTAGAGGTACATTAGGCGGGTTGAGCAGGATATCGTCTCCTGCCTTGAAGGCTTCTACCGGCGCTTATTCCGGCGGAACGACATTCGCTCCTGACATTCCTAAGCTGTCCGTGATGATCACTCCCTCAAAAACCCATTTCTCCCTAAATAAATCTGTCAGAAAAGGCCTGGATAGAGTGGCTGGAATTCCTGAATCATCCAGGGTCGGCACGTAAATATGGGCGGGCATTATGGAATCGATTCCTGCCTCGATAGCGGATTTGAACGGTTTTAAATCCACTTCATGAAGTGATTCTAAATCATGGTTAATAATGGGCAGACCGTAATGAGAGTCTACGTTTGTATCACCGTGCCCAGGGAAGTGGTTGGCTGTAGCTGATACATTTTCGCTTTGAAATCAGGTTACTTGAGCAGAGCCTAATTCCTCAACCCAATCCAGATTTTCTGAATAAGAACGCACGCCGATGACAGGGTTTTCTGGATTAACGTTTACATCTAACTTTCAGAAAGCTGCCAATCGTCAGAGATAGAAAAACCATGGTGTAACAGGTAGTTGGAGCCAAAGCTATTGGAATAATTATAACGGAGAGTGAAAATTTATAACTTGTAAGAAACTACACACCATTATATATAAGGTTAAAGAAGTTATCGTAATTTCCAGTGTTTAATGAAATTTTTAACTCCCCTGTATATAATAGCGATGAAAGGTATATGACGAATTTCAATTATGTAACTCCAGAAAGGAGTAATCTGCCATGTCCCAGAATCCTGTTCTAAAAATAGAAAACACTGGAAAAGTCGAAGGCGATAAAGTATGGTTCCGTCCCTTTCACTTCCAATTAAACCAAAGCGAAGTAGCCGCTATCCAATGCGATCACATAGTGGGCCGGGTATTATTTAATGTGTTAACCGGAGAAGAAGCAGGATCGGGAAGGATGTCTTACTTCGATCAGTCCCATCCTTCTGAATGGAAGCGATATAGTCATCGTATTGGATGGGTTAGTCATGAGGAGGGGGTATATGAGCGTTTAACTCCTTATGAATACTTACGGTTTTTCCAGCAGCTTTACGGTAGAAAAGGCGATATTAATGAGTTATTACATAAAGTAAATCTATCAAGCAGGAAGTCTCAGCGTATCAAGCACCTTAATTATTCGGAGCGGAAGCGTTTATCCTTTGTGAAGGCTCTCGTTCACAAGCCAGAGCTGGTCATTTTAGAAGAGCCGGATCAGAACATTGATTTAGAAAGCAAGGTGATTCTGCGGGAATTGATCAATGAGCATACGGCAGAGGGCGGAGCGGCTTTAGTGATCACGAGCAATATGGAGAGTGCGGTGATTTTAACGAATGATGTGTATCGTTTGAATGAAGAAGGGTTAAAGACAATGGATGTGCAGGAGCCGGACGAGGCATTGGCTCGGGATAAGCATGATGTTCAGGAAGCGGAGGGCTTGCCGGAGACTGAAGCTAGTGCGCACGTTCAAGTCGAACGTATTCCAGCGAAGGTGAAGGAGAAGATGATCCTTTTTGATCCGACGGAGATTGATTATGTGGAAAGTGTGGATGGCACGGTGCAGTTGCACGTCAAGGGCGGGGTGTTTCCGTGTACGATAACCTTACAGGATTTAACGGAGCGGCTGGAGCCGTTTGGGTTTTTCCGCTGCCATCGTTCCTATATCGTGAACCTGCAGAAGGTGCGCGAGGTGATGACGTGGACGAGAAACAGCTACAGCTTGATTCTTGATGATCATCATAAGAGCAATATACCATTATCGAAAGGAAAGCTCCAGGATTTAAAACAGGTATTGCGCATGTAAGTGAATATTTCCCGGGAAATTGTCGGGACAAGTCGTTTTACTGACAGCTTCTTATACTCCATTGACCATTTGCCGTGTTCTATTCATAGTTTCATAGCTCCATTCAACCTGTGAAACTACTCCTTTCACACTTCTTTTAATGCTGTGGTGACGAGATCGTTTTAAGCTTAAGTCATCCAGTTGCGAAAGCAGAAAAGGGGAAATGAATATGAGTAACATTATTGACGTTGCGAACGTTCGTAAGGAATATGAGGGGAAAAAGGCATTGGATGATTTGTCGTTCTCGATCCAGACTGGGGAAACGTTTGGATTCTTAGGGCCGAGCGGGTCTGGGAAAACGACAACGCTTAAGCTGCTGACGGCTCAGGAGGGGTACCAGTCCGGAAGTGTTCACGTGTTTGGGGCTTCGGTTGAAGAGTTAAAGGATCCAAAGCAGATGAAGCGGATTGGTGTATTAACGGATAATACTGGATTATATGAACGGTTAACGGTGGATGCTAACTTAAGGTTATATTGTAAATTGTACGATGTATCCTATAAGCGCATCGACGAGGTGCTGCATGAAGTGGGATTGACAGGAGAAGAATCGAAGGTGGTCAGCAAGCTGTCCAAGGGAATGAGGCAGCGGGTGACCCTGGCGCGGACGATTCTGCATAAGCCGGAGTTGTTATTTCTTGATGAACCGACATCTGCCTTGGACCCTGTCAGTACCGAGCGGATTCACAGCATTTTACGTACGTTAAACGAAGAAGGCACCACGATTTTCTTAACGACTCATGATATGTATGAAGCGGAAAGGATCTGTGATCGGGTGGCGTTTTTAAATAAAGGACACATCCAGCTGCAGGGCCCCCCGCGGGAGCTGCGGGTGAGTCACTCGGATTCTTCGATCACGCTTTTGCTGAAGGATGGAAGAGAGCAGCTCGTCGGCAACGATAATGAAGGTGCGGAACGCATTGGGGCAGCGATCGCCAGTCAACAGCTCGCCTCAGTGCATTCCAATGAGCCGACCTTAGGTGATATTTTTGCTCGTGTTACAGGAAAGGAGCTGTTCTAATGATATCCGTCAAACGAATTCAAGCGGTGGTTATGAAGGATTACCGGGATCTTCTGAAAAATGCGTATATGCTGTCTACGGCTGTCGTCCCGCTGTTCTTTGCTTTCATATTAAGAAGTCAGGGAGAAGAGGTCGAGTCGGCGGCCGTCTTTATGCCGATTACGCTTACGATGGTCATCGTGGGGGCATTTATCCAGGCAGCTGTGATTGCCGAAGAAAAAGAGAAGAACACGTTAAGAGGGCTGCTCCTGTCCCCGCTTAATACAGCGGAAATTTTCATTGGAAAAAGTGTACTTTCCGCCGTTGCAAGCATCATTATGATTGTGGCAGTCATCCTGCTCGGGAATATTACTATGCCTGATCAGATGCTGTTCACTGCGGCAGCGATGTTCATTAGTCTCACGATTTTTATCAGTATCGGGACGATTCTCGGACTGGTTTCTCGTACGGTAATGGAAACGTCCGTCATCGGCATCCCTGTGTTGTTTATTTTCGGCATGGGCGACATATTTCAAACGATCATTGAATCCGAGTGGCTTATTAATGCGATGGGTTATCTGCCGGATCAGCAATTAGGCCAGCTGCTTCTCCATTTGAAAAACGGCCAGTCGGTCGGTGAACCCTTCCTCGTCTTATCGATATGGGCAGTTGCCAGTGTGTTGGTCACGGTTTATATTTATAAAAAGCGTCGTTTCGATTGATAGCGTGTTCCCTGCTCATTTGTTTATCGTATTATAAAGTTTTTATAAGAATACGGAAGACCATCTATGTTGGTTGCCTATGAAGATAAGATAAATAACCATTTACGACCAATTACTAACAAAAAATCCAGAAGAACTTCAAATTTTATAAGGAGGACTAACTCAAAGGATAGGAAAAGAGTGTTCACAGTTACGTTTCTCGAAGGAGAATGGAATTATGAGACGAAGGCGAAGAAGGGGACTCTTCCTCTGAAAGTTAAGCCTGAGAACCGAGCAATAAGAATTATAAGGTCCATTCATAAGGGAAGATCACTTTTCTTCCCTATCTCATCTTATCTTTTCCAAGCAATGATGCCTCTTATGTGCAAGTTTCTGAATCACAATATTAAATAATGCTTTCTGGAAGTGTTGAAACGGTATTTCAGGTGCAAGGTCTTCTAACTTCAATCCGATTTGATTGTCTTTCGCCCGCTATAAAAAACACTCCCAAATGGGGGTTAAAGTTGCATGAGGAAAGATCTAGGCTTGTGTTCTAGAGGTTTGAAATTTATCTAGATACTATGAACACTACTTTTCCTTAGAACCCATCTTTTTAGGTTTTTTGTGTAGGTAAAATCAGTATCGTCTAACAGATGCTTATTTAGTCGTCGTTGTTGATAAAACTCCAAATGATTGATTAAGTGTTTTTTTACTTAATCAATCACCTATATGAACAGTGTTCAATCCTTTTTACATCGGATAAAACCCGTGATCAGCGGCATTTAAAGCACTACAATAGCGAGACTGGTTTGTTTACTTCACCGCTTAAAAAAGATTCAATAATGGGGCAGTCTTTAAATGATGCATCATAAAAGTTTCTTTTAAACAAAGTGTAAAGAATAAACACTTTTTTCCTACTAAAGTACATTCATTATTTTACTCCTCTTTGTCTTAATAGGTTAGGTTTACCAGCGAGCTTCATAGCGATGTAAGAAAGTCTTCTAATCATTCAAATATTGTCTATTCGTTAAACTTCTTTTCTGTTAAAGATAATGATACTAAATGTCATAAATAGGATCCAATAAAGTAGCAATATAATTATTGAGAACTCTATTGTCATATTGTCGATAGGCGGTCCCTGAGTAGTAAAATATTGTTCTAAACTATTTGTAAGAAAGAGATATTTTGGCCAATCAAAGAACGCAGCTACAACACTTGTTATTGCAGAACCCAAGATATACAAAAATAAGCTTAAAGCTATAGGGAGAGAGTCATTATTAAATATAGATGATAGTCCAAAAGCTAAAGAGGAGATAACCACAATGTCTATCCAGTTTGCGGTGTAAACAACTAAGATATTATTAACTATTGATTGTTCATGTAATTCTCCATTTTTATAGATTAAGTGCACAAAATTTCCGTCAAATCCAAATACTGTAACCCCTATTATAAAAGTCAGTGCGAATAGAAAAAACATTAAAAATATTGAATAAATAATAATTGTTGCATATTTTGATAATAGTATAGCAATTCTCGATGGAGGTCTTATTAATAAATGTGAAATTGTGCCATTTTTAAATTCAGTTGAAACTATTGTAGCTGCTGTGACTATTACAAAAAGACCAACTAGTTGGATAAGCGTTTGACTATCACTTAAAAAGGTCCATACACTATCTGGCAACGATTCTTGCGGAGGTAAATTATTATTTAATCGATAATTATTTTCTTCAATTATTGATCTTGCTATCGAATCCTCACCATTGTTAGCAATAAACTCTTCATTGGTCATAATCTCGGCTCGCAATTCCTCTTTCCATGCATCTGCTTGTTTGTCCGATTCGTTTTGAGTATATATTTTAAATACACCTAGACTTAGTACACTTATAAGCAAAATTGCTATCATCACCCAAGTGTTTACTTTGTGTGTTAGTTTCATAAGCTCATTTTGTATTAGCCGAATCATTTCGATCTCCCCTCCCTTTCACAGATGCTAAATACTTTTCCTCCAAAGTTACATTAGCGTTCTTGAATTGGTAGATATTAACTTCCTTGCTTAATGTTCTAATAAAATCGGGGACCTTTTCTATTTGTAGATTAACAATTAGATTACTACTCTTTTCATCTACTACAGCATTGTTATCATAAAGTTTTACGAGTTCATTTGTAATGGCCAATTGATTACTATCTACCGTAATAACGTATCTATTTTTTTTAGTATTATTATTATTTTGCAAGTCTTGAATCTCAAGTATTTCCCCATTAGAAATCATTATTACTTTACTGCATATAATTTCTAATTCAGACATAATATGACTCGATATTAAAATAGCAATTCCTTCATTTTTAGCGAAAAACATTAGGTTTTGTCTTAATTCTATGATCCCTTGAGGATCAAGGCCATTTGTCGGTTCATCTAAAATTAATAATGAAGGCTTATGTATAAGTGCTTGAGCAATTCCTAACCTTTGTTTCATACCTAAAGAAAATGTTTTAACTTTCTTGTCCATTACTTTTAATAAATCAACTACCTCCAATATTTCTTCAATATATTTTTTATCCACTTTTCCATTCATTTTCGCGTAGTGAATTAAGTTTTTTCTTGCACTCATAAAATTATAGAATTGTGGCATTTCACTAATTGCACCAACATACTTAATGGCCTCAGAGTATTTTTCTTGCACGTTATAACCACAAATAAATATTTCTCCTTCTTCAATCTTCGAAAGTCCAACTATCAATTTTATAGTAGATGTTTTCCCAGCGCCATTAGGTCCTACAAATCCAACAATTTCACCAGAATGTACTGAAAAATTTATATCTTTCAAAATGCGAGTGCCTTTAATTACTTTATTAACGTTTTTAATTCTAAGCACTTCTTTCATACTAGTAATCACCACCGAATAGTTATTTTGAGAAAATCTTGTTTATGTAACTTATCTTGGAGTGTAATAAGTTTGGTTTTTCTTACAATAATTAGCATAATACAATATAATAAAAATCAAAACCTAATTAGTTTAAAAATACTAAATTTATTAAAACCAATATTGTCTGAATTGACTGATAAAATTAGAATTAAGGCCCTTTAATCCATAAATCACCTTTTAAAATACTATAGCTGTATTAATCAATTTAGTTCTAATACAACTCAAAAATGTAATATTTTTCTTTAAGAACCTTTTTTTTCTGAATTTTTTTTGTTACTATAATCCATATAATCTATTAAGGAGGTGAAGTAATGCATAAATCTATTAACATTTCAAAACCTATTATTTTACTGAGTTTTGGGTTAGTGCTAATGGTAGGATACGCGTTCATTCTCCAAACTGCACCAATTGCAGATTTGGCTAAGGAGTTTGGTGTGCCATCAGCTGTTGGGGGGTTAGTCGCTGACTCCATTTCGGGTGGAGCAACCGCAGTTACTATTATTGGTATCTTGGGTGGGTTCCTTACTGGTGGTCTTGGCATAGTCGCTAATGCTGGAAGGGCTGCATTAATGAAATACTTAAAAGATGAGTTACAGGAAAGAGGAAGAAGGGCGTTTATAGCTTGGTAACATAGGACCAGAAGGCTAGATGCCTTCTGGTTTATAAATTAAGGAGTATAAAATTATGTTAGTGTATGCCATCCGTATAATAAATATCACTATAAAATCAAGGTTACAGAAGGATTATTCAATTATAGAAAAATATATACCATATTCTTTTAAACCAATACACTTGATCATAATTCAAAATTTGTTGTCAATAGCGATTAGTTTACCTTTTGCATACTTTTTTGTTTCAGGTCATCAAGATACTATTTTAAACTTTGTACATAGTATTATATTATTAGTAATACTATTAACTATCTTTATTTCAATAATCACAGGATCTTTATCGTACAGAAGAACACACTTTCCAATACAGAATGAATTATTTAACTTGTCTCCCCTTACTAATAGATTCATTTATTTAGCTTTAGTATTAGAGGAAATAATAATATTTTTTGTTAAAAATCTTTCTTTGTTCCTAACTATTTTTATACTGTTCTCGATAGGATTAGGGTTGAGTTTTAGTAATACTTTTGTATTAATCGTCTTTAATATTGTTTTATGCTTTTTATTCTATATTTTAGGGAATAGGCTGTATGGGGAATATCAAATATATAAGATAAAAAAAAGGATAGGAATCTTTCGTTTTGTTTTATATTTAGTTACGTCTGCTCTTATGTTTTTGGTTGGGTATTTTTTAACAAGAGTAATTTCGTTTTTTGTAATAACCATAAGACCTGATATTAATCAACTTAATCTTTATGTTGAGGAATCCTATTTAAATGATATATCTTATCAGCTTTCCATTAAATTTGATTCAATTATGGGGAAGATAAACGTATATAATATTGAGAGTACTATTGAAAATTCAATAATTGATTATTCCTCGAATGCTTTCTGGTTACTTACGATTATAATATTGATTTCAATGTTGATAGTCTTTTTATTTCCACCTAACTTTGATTACAACAATTCATTACTTAGTAAAAGCAAGTATGGAGATATATTTTCTATATTTATTAATGTTATTTATAAACTAACAAAACTACTTTCTAGTAATAAAAGCATTACTCTTCTAAATAAAGATTTAATAACTTTGGAACATCACAGGTGGTTAATATCCCCCCATGTATTTTCGGCTATTATCTATCCATCGGAAAGCTTCTTTTATTTTGGAATCGTCGCAGCGCTAGCTACGGTAATGGAAGATATGAGCATGCTGTTTTCAGTTTTAATTACTTGCATAAGCATGGTTATATTTATCCACTGTTACCTTTTATATATTGAATACCCTCAAGTTTTTTCTTTTAGCTCAGAGCAAAAAAATATTGTTTTGATAAAGAGCTCACCTCGTGGGGTAAGTCATCTTTTTGCTGCCAAATACTCACTATTATTAGTAATGTTATTTATACCAAGTGTATTAACATACCTATTCACTTGCTCTATTTTAATATATATTACCAATATTTCTTACATACCAATAATAACAGTTTTAATTATAGTAATAAGTTTAACAGCCCCAATGATTCAGCTATACATGGCACCTTATATAAGTAAATTTAATGTAGATCACGTACAAGAAGCAGGAAACACAAAAGCTGAAAGTAAATTGCAGACTAAAATGCAAGGGATTCCAAGAATGGTTATACTTGTGCCTATGTTAATTGTCAGTTTTATTAATATATTTATACCACTCTATCAATTATTAAATAATATACATGTATATTTTATTATGTATATTTTATTGTCAATTTTTATTTTTATGATTATTGCAAGAAAAATATTGAATAAAGGTTTTAGGTATATAAATGAAAAAGATACATAAAGACAAATCGTATAAAAATGTGATTCCAGTTAAGTTATTATTTTTTATTTATATCTTAGTGTTTATAGTTGGAATAATATTAGGTTATTTATTTATAAATGTAGAAAATATTGCTTTAAATCCAACAGAAGTTGATTTTCGGAGTATATTTGTTAACAACTTCACTTTATCAGTGACGTTAGTTATAGGAGGATTATTAACTTTTGGGGTGATAAGTTTTCTGATAATTTTTATAAATGGCTTAGTAATAGGAGAATTAATAAAGGTTTTGGAGCTAAACAATTCAATGTTCAGTTTTTTTCACGGTTTGTTACCACACTTGATAATTGAATTACCTGCCTTAATCCTATTTGCAATTTGTGGTACTTTTTCAGGTCATATTTTACTTATGTTCTTAAGGAATAAAGTGTCACACCATATTATCTCTTTATACATTAAAATAGGAGTTGCCTTTTTTATTTTTGGTACAGTTCTTTTATTTGTAGCAAGTTTAATAGAAGATTATATTAGTTTTGTATAAAATAGAAAAGAGGGATATAGTTGTTTGTCAATCTGGTTTCAAGTTTTTACATAAATGGAAATGAAAAAAGAGGGTTAGTCAATATATTCTTTAAAAACATTGCGTTATTCTCAATTGCTTTAGTTTTTATTACTTTAATAATATATAACATTTTGCAAGTGAATATGGATTTTGGTTTCTTTCCTTCTTACCTTTTGTTTTTCTTAATAACTACTCCATTTTTTATTATTATAAGTTTTTGTGTATCAATGTTTTTTTTAATAATATTAGGTTTCTTTATAGATAAAGTCAAAGTTTCTGAATTCTTTGCCGTAATATTAACTTTTAACAATATCATCTTCTTCAATAATAGTTTAAATGCTATGTTGATTTTAAGCGATATGAATATAATCTGGTTTGTATATATATTAACAATAGTTTTTTCTCTTGTAGCATCTATATTTCTCTATACTGGGTTGGTTAATTATATTGGTTTTAGCAGGAAAGTAAGTTTTTCAACAAGTATTATTTTGTTAGTAATAAATCTATTATTATTTATTGGAGGAACAATAATTTAATGGCCAATAAAAATACACTATTAAAAGTAAGAGGACTTACATTTGCATATGAAGATTCAAAAAACGATATCCTTAATGATATTTCTTTTAATATATATAGTAAAGAAATAACTTGCATTGTTGGACGAAATGGTGCTGGAAAGTCCACTCTCCTAAAGACATTGGCAAAAGTAATAGCTTACAATGGAAAAATTTCCTTTGAAGATAGTAAGCTTATGACTGTGAAAGATTATAAACAAAAAGTTGCTTACTTGCCTGATAAACCGTTATTATATGATTCTCTCACGGCGTATCAGAATTTAAAATTAATTAGAAACTTATGGATGTTAGAAGATGGTAATGAATATGTTAATAGGTGTAATGAACTTTCGAAAGTTTTATACATGGAAGAACATTTAGATAAGCCTATTGAACAGTTTTCCTTAGGTATGAAAGAAAAGCTTTTTTTTATAGCTAACCTAGCTAGAAACCCTAGTGTTATTTTAATGGATGAACCTTTTTCTTCGTGGGATAAAGAATCGTTTGAACAAGCACACGCACTTTTAAAAGATTATATAAATAAAGAAAAAGCTGCGTTGCTCTTTGTCTCACACTCAGAATCTTTGAAGCAAAGGTTGAGTAATAGAATATTAAATTTAAAAGACGGTAAAATATATGAAGGTGGCATAGTTTCTTACGAAGGTAATTCAAACTTTCCTCTAATAAATAAAAATAAAGATTGATAAAGAATCGTTGTAGTTATATTGTGGAGTCTTAGTACATTACCTCGAGAGAGGAGAATCAAAAGAAAAGACAAGGATTTAAAATTAAATTACAAAACTACAATCATCCATCATCCATCAATTATGAAAAATTCTGTAAAATTGAATCCCTTCAGGCACACGAAGGATAATATTTGTATGTATGCTATTATATTTATAAGATTTATGAATAAATAAATTCATTAGAGATTTCATTCTATTGAAGGAGGGTTAATTATTAGTAAACTAAACAAAATGAGCTTATCTATCGTGATTTTCAACTTGATATTAATAATATTAGTATATAGTTTAGGTTTACAGAATAGCTTAATTGGTCAGGTGTCAATTATAATAAATGCATGTTTTATGGCCACATTTGGATTAAAATTATTTACCAAGGATAGAACTCATTGAGTAATAAACGGGGCGTGAGTAGTCTGATTAAGGGGGCTAATTTTTATTGCCTAAGTTTTTAATAAAACAAAGCTGCCAAGTAATACGGCAGCTTTGTTAATAGAAAATTTAATAATGGCAATTTGCAACTTTAGCGTTAAGATATAAGAGTAAACTTCAAAAAAGTTATTTTCTTTTCTTCCGCTCCCTATAACCTAATATGGTGATTTCTATTGCATCATTCATATAAGAAAACTCTCTAACACCTATTTGATACCCCCATCCCTCATACATAAGTACATCGCCTCGTTGTGGTATGAACAAATAATCTTCGGACTCTACCTTATGAGTCTCAATTTCTTTTCCATTATCTAGCTTGTAGATTAACTTTGTTTTCAATTTAGTCACCTCTCATAATTAAGTATATATAATTTTATAGTTTTCGTCTCAATTCGTTTATATTCCTTTTCATTGATATTTTGTATAAATTAATTTCGACTAGCCACCATCTTTTAATAGGTATTTATAATATTTGTGCTCGAAATTTATTAGGGATAGCGATCTGCCCATCTAGGAAGGGGGGAGTTTTCTGTTTTTCCATATTAATTACATTCTAAACTCAAAATAATCAATTTATTATTTCAATTAAAGTTATAGGCGCTCTTAAGTAGGTTAACACTACTGGATTTGAGAAGAGAAATTTTACAACTTTTGCTCGTTTTCAATTCCCGCAATTATGAAACCCCCTTCAAATGGTAATTGCCGGCATTTTGCATATTAGCTGATGCAATCTTTGAGCTATAAATGGCGGATGATTGAACCACTTAGTGCAGAACTAAGAATCAATACGTTTATTCTGCATTTTAAACGCGGGTTCTAGGTAGTGTCAACAAGGTCTTGTATGTCTCACCGGTATTCTAGAATTCCTTTTTAATTTATACCTTCTTGGAATAAGATCAGGTTCCGTATCTTGCTCTTGCCCTCAGAATTAGCATTATAGCCTGAAAGTCTTTGACACAGAGCTGGACGTCGACTTTTGGAAACATGGTTTTCTTGACTTCCCCAGTTCTGGCAGACCAACCACGATCCGAGTTCCCGCGTGATCATACCTTTTTGGCACACCGTGAGATAGTTTCTCCAAACCACTGTTCTCGGTGCTGGATAGAGGGGGGCGGTTCCGGCATTGTCACGATAACGGAAAGTCTGAGATTCTCAATCCGCATTTTCGGTATTTGATTGGTTCTTGTAACTGTTTTTGTGATTAGGATGCTTGATGTCAAAGAACATTTCTCGCTCTACTTTTATGATTGTTTCCTGTTTTTACAAAGTCACGAACCATTTGATCTAATTGAATGTCAAGGCTTTCTTGATACAAGTGGACATAGGTAGGGTTACTCCTCTACGATTGAATTCATTGTTAACTCCTAGGATCCCTTACCTCTAGTTTTGGCTCAAGACCTTACACAAACTGCCGTACTTTATCGACTTTAACTGGAAATCAAAACCTTGAATTTCTTAATAATTTATAACTTTAAAGAAAAGTACAAGGGCCCTACTTGCCGCCTAAGAGAAATAGCCACCAGCTGTCAGGAATTAAAAATATGATCCGCTGATTTGGTGTTCAGACTCTCACTTTTAACCTAACTGGAAATAGTTTATAATTTAATTATCAGAGAAGAGTGATTTTTAAATCTATAAAACGCTATCATAGGGATTACTCACAGAAAAGGTGTACTTAAGTGAACGTCTGCATCTTTTCACCAAATTTTTGGATATAAGGATGGTTATCATGAGCAACAGAGAAGCAAATACAGATGTGATTTTAATTGGTGCAGGAATTATGAGTGCTACATTGGGGTCACTGCTGAAGGAATTAGTACCGGACTGGAATGTGAAGGTGTTCGAACGGCTGGGAAGTGCAGGAGAGGAAAGCTCAAACGTATGGAATAATGCAGGCACAGGGCACGCCGCACTGTGTGAGCTGAACTACACTCAGGAGCATCCGGACGGCTCGATCGATATTACGAAAGCGATTAAAGTGAATGAACAGTTCCAGGTCTCTAAACAGTTCTGGTCGTACCTTGTGAACAGTCATATGATCCGCAATCCGCAGGAGTTCATCCTGTCGCTGCCTCATATGAGTTTTGTCCAGGGAGAGAAAAATGTGTCGTTTTTACGAAAGCGTTTCGAAACGATGTCCAACAACCCGCTGTTTGAGGGCATGGAATTCACTGACGATACGGAAAAGCTTAAAGAATGGATTCCGCTTATGATGGAGAACCGAACCGTGAGCGAACCGATCGCTGCGACTAAAATTGATTCGGGTACGGACGTGAACTTCGGAGATCTGACGCGTAAGCTGTTTGACCACTTAGAGCGCAGTAACGGTCTTGAGGTTAACTACAAGCGCAGCGTGGAGGATATCACGCGTACAAGCGACGGCTTGTGGGAAGTGAAGATTCACGATTACGAGAATGAGAAGATCGAATACCACACGGCGAACTTCGTCTTTATCGGAGGCGGGGGCGGAAGTCTGCACCTGCTTCAGAAGACGGGCATTCCTGAGTCGAAGAAAATCGGCGGCTTCCCGGTCAGCGGCCAGTTCATGGTCTGCAACAATTCAGAAGTGGCTGAGCAGCACTATGCGAAGGTCTACGGAAAAGCAAAGGTAGGGGCTCCCCCTATGTCTGTGCCGCACTTAGATACCCGCTTAATCGACAATAAGACGTCGCTGTTATTCGGTCCATTCGCCGGATTCTCACCTAAGTTCTTAAAAACGGGATCGCTGTCCGATTTGTTAACGTCGGTGAAAAAGGATAATCTCGTGACGATGGTAGCGGCCGGTGTGAAAAACGTATCGTTGACCAAATACTTGATTGAACAAGTGATCCAGTCGAAAGAGCAGCGTATGGAAGAGCTGCGTGAATTTATCCCGAATGCGAAAAGCGAGGATTGGGATTTAGTCACAGCCGGCCAGCGTGTGCAGGTCATTAAAGACACGAAAGCCGGCAAAGGAACCCTTCAATTTGGAACCGAAGTGGTAAGTTCCTCTGACGGCTCGATTGCCGCCCTACTCGGGGCGTCTCCAGGGGCCTCTACGGCCGTTTCCGTCATGCTTGAAGTACTAGAACGCTGCTTCCCGCACCATATCAAAGAGTGGGAGCCGAAGATAAAGGAAATGATTCCTTCTTATGGTGAATCCTTATCGGAAAATCCGGAGCTGATCCGTGAAGTGCATAAAACGACGGATCGGACGCTGAAGCTGGAAACTGAGAAGCTTGCAGAATCGATATAATTGATAAGGAAGTCTCATCTGCTTATACGGCAGGCGAGGCTTCCTTTTTTATTTAACTTTGGACCTTATGAGAAATCACCAGCAACCCGTCGTTCTCTAACCACTCGGCTAACAGCACATTCTCCACCTTTCTCATTCCATTGGCTTTCAATTGACCGTTCAGCCACGCCCTGTCCTGATTGATCTCTGCTAGATTTTCTTCAATCACCTCTCCGTCTTTAATCAATGTGACGGGAAGATACACAGGTTGAGGGGGCATGTTGAAGTCTTCTAAGGTTGTTTTTTGATATTGCGATTTCTTTAAGATGCTGATGGCTCCATTCGATTCTATAAAAGCAAAGGCCACTTCTCGAACGGAGAAAATTTCGCTTTGGCGCAGTAAGCTCTGCAGCTGATTAATGTTCATACGCGCCTTCTTTAACTGTTCAAAGTCAATTTGCCCGTTTCGAATCACCATCGTCGGCTGCCCTTCAAAAAAGTGTCTGAATAATAATGACTTTTGGGCGAAGTATTCAAAGATAAACAGCAGGCTTCCCCAGATCACAATCGTATAAACAATATAGATGACAGGCACAGCGTCATCGTACACGGCATTCCCTAATAACTCACTTAATACGATAGCTGAAATGAAGTGAAAGGGCGTGATTTGATCGATCAGTTTCTTGCCTAATACACGAATCAGGAAAAAGAGCAGAAGGAAGCCTATGACGAGCTTAATCGTTAATTCCAGCATATCCATTGCCTGTTCCTCCCCGTAAATCTAGTACTCTATTATCTTTTCCAGGATGTCCTTCCTGCATACTCTTTCTGCAGAAACTTATTTAGATAAGGAGGAGGAGATACAGTTATGGATTCACGACTTGCATATAGTGATCATCCAGAAATAACGATCCAGCGCATAAGGCCTTTGGGAAGGTTGCTAAAAAAAATTTAAAAAACTTTTCAAATGAACGACACCACCCCCTGCACTCATTTCGATTATAGAAGTGCAGGGGTTTTTTGTGCCCTGAATAAAAGGAGGCAAAAAGAAAATGAATTATTTAAAAGAGTTAAACGCGTTTAATGATCAAGTGGATATGGATTCACTGTCGCCATCTGCCATCACCCTTTGGTTTACGTTGATGCAGCTTAACAACAAGACGGGCTGGAAGAAAGAATTTACGCTCCCGGCTTCGGTCGTTCTAGGGAAGTCGAATTTGCCGGAGACGTCTTTTAAACGTGCCCGCAAGGAATTGAAGGAGAAGGGATACATCATGTATACGTCTCTTGGCCGGAATCAGGCGCCGGTTTACGAGATGATTTCAAGAGTGATTGAACCTCATGTGAACGAGGAAGCGGCCCCCCATGCGGACGTACCGACGGACCATTCCATGGACGAACCAGCGGTCCCATTATTTAAAAGAAATGAAATGAAAAGAAAAGAGACAGATGAAGAAGGCGCGAGCCCTTCCAACCCTCATGAATTCTACCAGTGCAATATCGGCATTTTGAGTCCTTTCATTGCGGAGCGGATTACGCATTGGTGTGAGGAGCTGTCGGATGAACTTGTGATCGAAGCACTGCAGCGGGCATTGCAGCACAATAAGCGTTTTTTCCAGTACTCTGAAGCAATCTTAAACCGCTGGCAGTCGCTTGGGGTGAAATCGCTGCAGGAGGCGCGTTCGGAGAAGGTGGAGAGCCGGTCGAGAGTGAGACAGAAGGCGGACCAGGGGCAGTCGAAGGAAGAGTTTGACGATATTTTTGAAGAGCTGCGAAGGGAGCGTAATGTATGAATTATGATCAAGCCGTTGAAGTGCTGCAGACGATCCGTGAGTTGTATCCGGGCCGGTTTGAGGTGACGAAGACGAAGGCCGCGGTTCTAATTCCGCAGCTTGAGAAAATGGAGTATGAACCGGTGAAGAAGAAGCTGTCTGAGTATGCAGGACAGTATCCGTTTCCGCCGACGCTCGCTGATATTGCGGTGTACCCGCCGGTGGAGAACCCCTATTTAGAGAAAATGAAGAAATGGGATCAGGAGGCAGAAGAGGTCAGCGACGAAACGAAGCGGCTTGTTCAGGAGAAATTAGAAGAATTGATAAGGAAGGTGTCCAAATGATTAAGAATCTGGAAGCTGAACAGTCGGTGATCGGCACCATTTTGCTTGAGGGGTCGCTTATGAAGGATGTCACGCTCCTGCCTGAGCACTTTGCGGAGAAGAGGCACGCCCTCATTCTTACCGCGATGAAGAAGATTCATGAGGCAGATGAGCCGATTAACCTGGTGACCGTTACTACCGAATTAAAGGATCAAGTAAAAGCCGTCGGAGGGGTCAGCTATTTAAGTGACCTGGCCGGCTCCATTCCCACAACCTCTACCCTCAAACACCACCAGCGCCTCGTTCTCGATGCGTACCGCCACCGCAAAACGAAGGAAGCAGCCATCCACTATGCGAAAAGTCCCAGTGATCAGGCATTTGATGCGTTAGTCCAGCATGTGGAAACCTTCAGCAGTATGGGAGTGGTAACCGAGGAGCCGACGAAGTATGAGTCTCTTGTCGAAATCGCTCGTGATGTTGCTTTCCCGCCTGAAGATGGAATGACTGGGTTTGCCACAGGGTATGCCGAGCTCGATCACATGACCGGAGGCACCCAGCGCGGCGATTTGATCATCCTCGCCGGAAGGCCGTCGATGGGCAAAACGGCTTTTGCCTTAAACCTGGCGGCTCACCATTGTAAGAAGGGAGGGAGTGTCCAATTGTTCAGCCTTGAAATGGGAACCAAACCACTCCTTCAGCGCTTTATCTCTGCTGAAGCCACGGTGGATGGTCAGAAATGGCGCTCGTTTAAATTTTCCGATGCGGACTGCCGTCAGGTGATGGACGCGATTGGGGAAATCGCCCGCTGGCCGCTTGAAATTCATCAAACCGAACGAACCATCGGCGACATCCGTTCTAAAGTGAGGGAGGTTGTGCAGAAGGATGAAAACGGGGACCACATGATTATTATCGATTATTTGCAGCTCATGAGCACTGCAGGACGTTACGAACGCCGTGACCTTGAAATCGGTGCGATGACCCGGGAGCTGAAGCTGCTGGCGGTTGAACATAATGTGCCGATCATCCTGTTGTCTCAGCTCTCCCGCGGTGTCGAGCAGCGGAAAGACAGACGACCGCTCATGTCGGACCTGCGTGAATCCGGGAATATCGAGCAGGATGCGGATGTGATTGGCTTTCTGTATCGCGATGATTATTACGACTGGCATAAGGATGAGGGAGAGGTGGAGCTGATTCTGAGCAAACAGCGAAACGGCCCTGTCGGGAATGTGAGGATGAAGTTCAGGAAGGAATTCGGGCAGTTTGTGGAAATGTAGTTTCATAGTTTTCACAGTGTATAATGTTGGTTTACTAACGGAAAAAGCGTGAATCCAGATACCGCCATCTGATTTCACGCTTTTTGTTAAATTCGCCGAGGATTCTATTAATTTATGGATTCACGACTTGCATATAGTGATCATCTTTCTTCACGGGAAACCCCTGGGCTTCTAACTGCCTCCAGAAATAACGATCCAGCGCATAAGGCCCTTTCTGTTTTAATTCTTAAATGCGCCGTTCGGGAAGAGTCACCTCATAGGAAGTTCCGCTCCCTTCGATGATAAACCGATCCTGCTCAACGCTGAACTCGTAGTCTTCCTCATACTCTTCCAGTACTCTTTCAATCGTCTTTATAAAATGACGGGTAAGCCGCTCCGTCGTTCCCTGCTTGGCTATGTAGCCTCTTGCCGTTCCGTTTGCGTTCATTACTCTCTCTCCTTTCGTTCAATATACATGTAAAGAGGGAGAGACAAAAAAATCCCCGCTTTCAATGAATGAAAGCGGGGATTGCCCGACTATTGCATTCATTAGTCCAAAGCGTTTCGCTAGGGCTGGTTGGGGCACCTTGCATGAAGCAGGTTGCCGTGGAGTCACTGAGCCAGTTCTCTCGTCCACTCTTTATAAATTGTATATTGTCCTTTTATTTTATTTGGAATGCTTTTGTATGTCAAACCTGATAATCTTTTTTTACAGTATGTTCTAGAAAGTTTTTATATTTTACAAACGTATTTGTAAATTTATCAATACGTTCGGCGAGAGGTTGGTCGTCTGTATACTCAATTTCAACTGCTAGTCTGAGTAAACTCTTATTTCTAACGCCTGGACGAAAATCGACTTTGGCATTGAACTGTTCGGCTAGTCCAGATTTATAACCTTCCCCGATCTGTTGGATCATTTGCACGGTTTCTTCATCAGTTGATTCAACGAACATAGAGGCTTTATTCTCCTTTTTCTTATAAGCGAAAACGAATGCCCATGGATAATCAAGAAATTTATGCCCTTTAAAGTAATCGCGTTTCCCACCGTAACTGGCTACGTAATCAGTTTTTGAATTGATGAAGTCTGAAACAGCCTGTAAAAACTCTACGACGTCTTCGTCGGTTGTTCGCTGTCGGTCTTTCTTTACTTCTTTTTTACTTATATAATAATCTTCTAACTTAAACGGAGGAAGGATTTGATTGGTATCGATAATAATCTGTTCACTACTTAATTTATAAGGTTTAATGCTGATACACTTCACATCAATGCCGTTTTCATGAAGCCACGTGCACACGGATAGAATTCTTTTATCAATTTCCTTTCCAACTATTATAATTCGCTGGCTAGTATTTAAATACGTGTGAAGCTGTTGTTCATCTTCTAATTCGAGAAATTCAACTAACTTCTCCTCTGCCTTTACTTCAATTCCTACAGATGTTATGTAGTCTGAATAAATCTCAATCAAATCAGAAGGACTTAACCTCGCAGAATAAGAAGCATATTTTAACGCTTGAAAGTCTACCTGACTCCCAGTAATGTCTCTCTTTAACTCAATTACTGTTACGTTGCCTTCTTTATCTAGAGCAAGAAGGTCAATCCGTTCATTGATCTCAAATTTATCGTATTCGCAGCCTATGATTAATAGATCCTCTCCTAACACTTCCGGACTTTTACGAATCCATTCTTGAATATGATCGCGCTCTTTAAGATCGTTCTCAAAAAATGTTGTCTCTTCTATTTTTTCTAATTGATTCGTTTCCGCATTTAACTGATACATGCAACCGTTCCTTTCTAATAGACTCAAATCCTATTATACTATAATCAAACACTATTAAAATTCCTGAGGAGGATCTTCATGTTCCACCAACTAACCCTTACACGTACCGGCTGTTTTGGTGACTGTCCTGTGTATCATGTAGAAGTCAGGAGCGACGGCATGGTGAAATGGCATGGTGAATTCTTTGTCGCCCAAATTGGGGAGTGCGAGTGGAAGCTGGATGATGATCAAATGAAGAGGCTGCTGGCTTTGATGGACGGGTTTGATTTTTTTAACTATGAATATGAGGCCAATGGCTTTCCAGCTACGGATTTGCCGAGCTGTATCACCTCGATTACGTATGAGGATGGCGCGGTGAAGGAAGTTGATCATTATTTAGGGGATTCGTTGAATGAAGAGGAGCGTTTGATGACGCTTGAGGAGTTTGAAGAGGAGATTGACCGTATCGTCGGGACGCATGCCTATATTTAAAAGGAAAGTCCAGCTCTCGGCATGAGAGCTGGACTTTTTCTTATACGAAAATATACCAGAGCACGGCCGTAACCGACATCGCCACGATTCCCTGCAGGAGCGTGCCCATCGTCTGGGCTTTATAGGCCTGGGTAATCGACATGCCGCTGAACTCCTTAACGACCCAGAAGTAGCTGTCGTTGACGTGGGAGACGACCATCGCGCCGGCGCCGACGGACATGACGACGAGTGCGAGCGGCACGGCGCCTTCAATGCCGACCTGCGGCAGGAGCGGGGCCACGAGTGTTGATGTGATCACGATCGCGGCAGTGGATGACCCTTGCGCGCTTTTTAATGCAGCGGCGATGATAAACGGGATAAAGATAAACAGGGCTCCTGCGGCGGCATCATTTTGGGCGATGCCTTCAATGATGTCAGCAATGTTTGTCGAGCTGATCACGGAACCAAAGGCGCCGCCGGCTCCGGTGATGAGCAGAATCGGAGCGGCTTCTTTTAAGCTGATGCCGATCCAGTCGTTCATCGTTTCCTTATCGAACTTCGGAAGCAGGGCGAAGGCGCACAGCACCCCGACGAGCAGGGCCGTCACCGGCGAGCCGAGGAATAGGAAGAAGCTGAATACGCCGCCGGACCATTCGGCAAACGTGATGATGGAGTTAAAGCTGATCAGCACGATCGGTACGAGAATCGGCGCAAACGATTTAAATGCGGACGGCATTTTGCCAAACGATTGGACAACTTCCTCATACGAGTAAGCAGAGTCGTCGTCTCTCTCTTCTACGTGGATCTTCGGGCCGGCTTTCATCGCCCAGATGTACCCTGTAATAATCGTTGGCACAGCGACAATTAATCCGAACAGGATGATGGTGCCTAAGTAGTTCTCCGCCCCGATGTTACCTGCGGCGGATATCGGCCCCGGCGTCGGCGGCACGAGCGTGTGCGTCGCGAACAGGCCGGTGGATAACGCGATCGCCATTGAGGCTACGGTCACCTTCGTCTTATTCGCAAGCGCTTTCTTTAAGGATGATAAAATAACATAGCCGGAATCACAGAAAACGGGGATACTGACGATACTGCCGATCGCGCTCATCGCCAGCTGCGGGCGTTTTTCTCCGACAATCCTGAGGACGACTTCCGCCATTCTCAGGGCAGCGCCGGATTTCTCTAAAATGACGCCGATGATCGTCCCGAATACGATGACGAGCCCGATGCTGCCCATTAAGCCGCCAAAGCCGTCATTGACGGTCGTTGCAACGTCTTCTAACGGCATCCCGCTCAGGATTCCGATCGCAAAGGCCGCGATCAGCAGGGAAAGAAACGGGTGCAGGTTAAACTTCGCGGTGGCAAAAATAACGAATAATACGCCGGCAATAATAACTAAAATAAGTCCAATTCCACTCATGGATAGTGCCTCCTTTATTTGATGATCAGACGGGCAATCTGCCGCGCTGTTTGATAAAGATTATGCTCGGCCTTCTCGATGCATTCATGCAGCGAAGCCGGCCGCTGGACGATCGAGAAGCAACTGGTAAACAGCTCGTTCAGCTGGTCTAGATCCTCCCCGAGACTGCCGGATATCAGCAGGGCAGGTTTTCCGTGCTTGCGGGCGAGTTCCGCTACGTAGCCAGGGGCTTTGCCGTAGACGGTCTGTTCATCGCTCTGGCCTTCGCCTGTAACCACAAGGTCGGCCTGTTGAATCGCATCCTCTAAATCTACGGCCTCAGCGACGAGTCTGGCTCCTGACTGCAGCTGCGCGCCCATGGCGAGAAAAGCGAATCCTAAACCGCCGGCCGCTCCGGCTCCCGGAACGTCAGCTAATTCCTTATTCAATTCTTTTTCAACCAATTGACCGTAGGCTTCAAGCGCCTGATCGTAGTTAGAGACCTGCTGCTTTGTGGCACCTTTTTGCGGACCGTACACGCAGCTTGCCCCGCGCGGTCCCGTCAGCGGATTATCGACATCGCAGGCGATACGGATCGTGGCTTCCTGAAGGCGTTCGTCGAGGCCGGAGAAATCGACCTTTTTAACGGTAAAAAGATCCTTCCCGAACATGCCCGCTTCCTTCCCACCAGCCGTTAACGCCTTCATACCGAGCGCCTGTAGCATGCCGAGTCCGCCGTCATTGGTGGAGCTGCCGCCAATCGCGATGATGAAGTCGCGTCCGCCCCGGTCTAGCGCGTGTCGTATCGCTTCGCCGATGCCGTATGTCGTGGTCAGGTCAGGGTTTTGTTTCTCCTCGGGGACGAGAGGAAGCCCGGCAATATTTGCTCCCTCAATGACGGCGCGGTTGTCGCTGAGGCTGATGTACCAGCTCTCTGAAGGCTCTCCCAGCGGCCCGGTGCAGCTGAGTGAGACCTTTTCGTGCACGGCGGCCTGCGTCAGCGCCTCAAGCGTTCCTTCTCCGCCGTCGGCCATCGGTTTAATCACAGGCGTGACTTCAGGGTCCGCCGATTGAAAAGCCTTCGCCATCGTCGTAGAAACCTCGATCGAAGACAGACTTCCTTTAAATGAATCGGGTGCAAATACAACGTTCATCCTTCATCCCTCCAACAATTTCTCTTACTCTCATTTAATAGAAAATAAAGCCGTAAAACAATTGATGAAAGAAACAAAAATGAAACCGTTTACTTGTGCAAATGCACAAATTAATGACAGTCCCGCTTACAGCGATTCTTTTAACAATATAGTCTTTAAAATCATTGCATCCTTAAGCCGGCGGGGGTCGAGTCCTGTTTTTCTGCTAAGCTGATCGAGCCGGTAAATCAGGGTGTTCCTGTGAATGTGCAAGTCATTGGCGGTGACGTTCATTTTCAAGTTGTTGTTAAAGAAGCAGTGCAGCGTCTCGATATAAGAATCGTCCAGCTCGTTGAGCAGCCGGAGGTACTCCCCGGTGATTTCCTCGTAAACCGAACGGTCAATCTGGTTGATCAATCGTTCGATTTTTAACGAAGAGCTGTACACCACTTCACCATCGACGCCGGCCAGAGCAATCGCTTCGCTCGCCTGATGATAGGACTGACGCAGGCCAGCGAGTGAATAGCCGGGCTCTCCAACACCAATCATCACGCCGGCTTCCCTGTGGATTGGCAGCGGCTGCTGGTGATCAGGAAATGCAGCTACGACAGAATCCCCCTCGTACGGAAGCACAAACAGGGGGTTGTGATGCTCGCTGGACGCACGGATCCTGTCCGCCAGTTCATACGGTTGAGTTGTGCGATAGACAACCACCTGCCACTGTTTGTGAATCTCCACCTGGAGACTGTAGACAGCTTCGCGCTCCAGCTCCTGGGCATCGATTCCTGCCGGGTGCAGCAGCTTCTGCAGCCATTGGTTCCACTGCCGCTCTTGAAAAAAGGCTTCTTTTTGCAGGCGCATCTGATCGAGCGTGATTTCCACCGAGCCCTGCGTCATTCTGGCCGCCTGCATCACATCGTCCGGTTTGCCGGTCAATCCGACCACTCCCGCAAGCTCCCCGTGATGGAAGATCGGCAGGTTCACCCCGGGCTTTACGTTGGAAAAATCATCTGCATTTCCGTTCGTTATAATATTTGGCTGCTGTGATTCGATCACCGCTTTCGCTCCGCCGTGAAGCTGGTGAAGACGCGAGGGATCGGTGCTTGCCACAATTCGTCCGTGCGGATTCATCAGGTTGATCGGAACATCTATGTATTTGGATAAGCGGCGGATAATTTCCTGTCCTAATTTTTCCGTAAGGTCCATGGGGAAGCTCCTTTTTAGTTCTATCTTAACAGAAACGTAGTTGGGATGAGGAAGAACGCGGATCAGATGACCTTTAGGGGAGAGGGTGCTGTGGCGGAAGGGATAACAGAAGGAGTGGTGGATAGCGTGGAGGCATTATTTAAAAGAAAGGCTCTGTTAATCTTGTTGCCCTAAGGGGATATTTATTTTGAAACTGAGTCTTAAGGTAACAGGCATAATTGCTGAAGACTTGATTTCGAGATATTTTCCTAAAAAAACTACAACTCTACAACTCTACAACTCACCCTACAGTGGTCGATGATAGAATTGTTGATGAAGGTGATGTCATCACTGCAAGGGGTGTTATCCATTGATTTAGGACTTTATCTTTGTGAAAACTTAGCAGGCCTTGAGTCAAAAGAAACAAATCAAGAAATTTCGTTGGTTTATATGGAAATATATGTTTAAATTTCATTAGTTCATAATTTTGCCAACAAATAATTAGAGGAGGAGAAATATGAAGAAATTTTTGTTTTCTATAGGTTTTTTAGTTACTTTTTTAACTCTAAGCATTTTATCGAATCGGAGGAAGGGGCTGAATTTTCTACTGCTGTAAGATCGAAACAATGGTATCCTGTAAGTGAGACGTATGAAGGTCTTTCTTATGGAAATTGGATGTATGCTGGAGCTTCAACTAAGAGTGGTGGTGTCTTATCAGCTTCACACACAAATTCTGTTTCTAATACTTACTCTGGCTCACTACAGGCAACAAAGAGTGCAGTGACTTCGCTGGTGGGTTTTGACATTACATACGGCACGACAAAAGCAGTCAGTTATTCCACACATTCTTACAAGAGTGGAGAATATAGGTTGGAATACAGACATGTGTACAAAAAATATAAAGTTAAACAAGAGGAAAAATACGATTCACGAGGCAAAGTATATGATACCCAATATGTGTATCCGAAAAAGTGGGTAGAGCGTCAATATCGAGTAGTAAGTTTATAAATGGACCTTTACTAAAGGAGAAGCAAAAATTATGAACAAAACAAGAGTAGGTGTTTCCTTTTTGTTAATTGCTACCATACTTTATGCAACACGTTATATTTGTGCAGCAATAGGAGGTATTGGAGCAACAACATGGGGTTCCAAGGAGTTTGCTGAAGAACTATCACATGTTCCAGGCAATTTAATGGTACTAACAATAATTTCCTTAATTGCTGGGATTGGATTTATTGTGTGGGGGTTAATGCAAACCCCCAAAAATTAATTATTAAAGAGGTTGGGACAATCTTCACTATGAGCTAAAATGGGAGGGGCCCTACGGACAAGATCTTGTTCGTAGGGCCACTCCTTTATTTTTTGCTTAATTATGGGTTTAAAAAGCCTGAAGTACCTTGGTTTCAAGTCTTCTGAAAATGGGAGCGATAGCTGCATAGCGGCTATCGCTAACGGAGCAAGTTAGTGGAAGAAAGTCATGTAACTTTAATTGTTTAATTTATTATCAAAATATCAATATGGGGTGATATTGGTGAGTAAAACTAATGCTATCATATTCGCAAGTTTAATTTTAGCAACTATATTTGGAATACTTGGTCAAGGAATGGCTTACTTTTTGAATGATAATTTCGCTAAAATACCTCCGATATACTATTTATCTGTCTTAACGATAATAAGTGTAATCTTATATTTAAGTTCTTTTGTTTTGACATATCTTCAATATAAGAAACGAAGAATTGAAAAGGCTAAAATGGGGTTATTTTTTTCTGTATTTGGCGGAATTGGGTTGCTTACTTCTTGTTGGTCTTTATTTGTGTTAGCTATGTGGTGGGGTTAATATGAGAGTTGTTACTACACTAACAGGGGGGCGTCAGTTAAATTTAACTGAGGTATCTCGAAACCAAGTCTTCAGGTAAAGGGAGCATTATTGTAAAATGTCGACTTTATTTTTTAGTAATTACGAGGGGAGGGGGCAAGTAAGATGTACGTACTCCACCAGCATTATCATATAGGCTACTATGAAGAAGGACACGATCTTGAAGTAGTGGCTTATAAAAGGAAAAGGGAAGACATCTGGGACGTCTTTATAGAAGACTATGAACCAGGAGAATTTTTTAAGAGCGTATTAGAGAAGGAATTAGGGATTCATGTAAAAAATTATGGGCTGCTTATATTCTCTATCTGCGGTCAAAATCTTTCTGATGAAGAAGCGTTTCAGAAATTTGAAGACTGGCTTATAACAAATAAAGTAATAAGAGCTTCTCAATAGCGAGTTAGTTATTCAAACTACATACCTTAAGAAAAGAATTATCTCAAAATCAAGTCTTCACGTATCGGAGAGCGTTGCTTTAATAAGTTGGTCGGTTTAGTCTAAAGTTTGAAAATTAAATATGGGAGGGTTAATTATGTTCTTATTATCAACAATCGATGGTTTAAATGTGGGTGATGTAATTGTTCAATTGGTTTTCTTGCTTATTTTGGTTGCTGTAATCGTAGGGGTGTTTACATTCGTTGTGAAGGCTAGAAAGAGAAATAAACAATTAAGTCGAATGGAAAAAAAAATAGACAAGCTTTCCCAAGGAGAAAAAAAGTAACCTGAACTATATAAGCTATTAAGACTAAATTTTTATCTCAATATCAAATCTTATAGAAACTGGGGCAAAACTGAAAGATCTTATATTTAAGAGGTGATTCTAATGATTAAGTTAAAGTTTTTTGAACGTGTAGATTTTCAACAGCTTATTAATTGGATTGAAACCCCTGAGTTTTTACTACAGTGGGGAGGTCCAAATTTCAGATTCCCGTTAGATGCAGCACAACTTGAGAGTTATCTTAAGGGTGCGAATGAAAAGAACTCTAAGGTTTTAATTTACAGTGTGGTTGAAAAAGAAACAGATAACATAATTGGACATATTTCGCTGGGTAAGATTGACCGAACAAATGAGTCAGCAAGAGTAGGGAAAGTATTAGTTGGCGATAAAAATGTAAGAGGAAAAGGTATTGGCCAACAAATGATGACAGAAATACTTAAAATAGCATTTGACGAACTAGGTTTACATAGAGTAAGTCTTGGTGTGTTTGATTTCAACTCTTCTGCAATTGGATGTTATGTAAAAGCAGGGTTTAAAAAAGAGGGTTTACTAAGGGATTCAAGAAAAATAGGGAACGCATATTGGAGTTTATGGGAAATGAGTGTCTTAGATAATGAATGGGAACATATGAAAAAAGCAAAGTAGCTAATATTAATTCCAATATATTTTGAGCCATCGCTTTTTCATTAACTATGCAGTTAAGAGTTAGAAGGGGAGAGAGAAAAATGAATGTAAAATTAGATCATATGAATTCAGAGGAATTCCAAGAATATTTAAGTTTTGCAATTAAACATTTTGCAGAGGAACATATCAAGTCTGGTAATTGGAAGCCGGAAGAGGCAATTAGCAAGGCAGCAGAAGAATATGAAAGGTTGCTCCCAGAAGGACAAGATACGGAAAACAACCACTTATTTACAATTCGCGATGGAAGTAAAGAAGTTGGCATGATTTGGCTCTCTCAAATATCAAATGAAAAAGGGTTTATTTATAGTATTAATATTTGGAAAGGAAACCAGGGTAAAGGTTATGGAAAAAAAGCTATGCAAGAAATTGAAGTTTTAGCCAATGATTTAGGATTGAAAAGTATAGGTCTCCACGTCTTTGCTCACAACAACATAGCACGAGACTTATATGGAAAGTTAGGGTATATAGAAAAAAATATTAAAATGGAAAAAACTTTATAAGTCGTAAAGCTATTTAACTTGGAACCGGGGGAAGACTTTCATAAATTTGCTCTTCTGAATGAGCATCTGTAGAAATAGTGATCAATATTATCTCGATGCTGAGCCTTCCAGTAATGGGGAGCTATAGTTGCACAGTGGCTATCGTTTCTTGTACTAACCGAGTAGTGGAGTTGATTAAGGGAATTGAAAATAGAGGGTGAATTATGAAAAGAATATTAGTCCTTTCTGTCCTTTCTCTTTTTTTTATAGCAGGCTGTAATAGTGAAGATCAAGATTATACAGGTGATCCAACAATCGAAGGTTATTTAGTTAAGGTTGAAGATAAGGAGATATTAGTAGTTAATGGAATTACAAAGGAACAAGCTATTAATATGAGTTTGAATGAACTTTCTGATGTAGATGGTAAGCAGTATGACGCTCACATATTTCATATCGATTTTAATATTAGTGGTTTCTTTAAGGGAGGAGCAAATGAATCTTATCCCGCCCAGTCCGAATTAGGTAAGATAGTTAGAGGATTATTTAACTTACTTCAAAGAAAACTGCGTACCGTTCCCTAAACTCTTAGCAACGCTGGAGAAATTGAAACAAGATAACTTTCTTATTGGGATGATAACTAATGGGAAAGGTCAGTTTCAAATGGATAACGTGAAGGCTTTGGATATTGACAGCTACATAGATTCTATTCTTATATCAGATTGGGAAGGAGTTAAAAAGCCTGATCCAATCATTTTTAAAAGAGCATCGGAAAGGCTTAAGGTGTATCCGAAAGAGTGTGTGTTTATAGGGGATCATCCAGAGAAAGATGTGAAGGCAGCACAGGATGTTGGAATGATAGGTATTTGGAAAAGGGATCATCAATGGAATGAAGTAGAAGCGGCCTATGTTATGGATGAATTAGATGAAATACCAAAAATAATAAAACAGTTAAATTCTGTTTCTTGTTAAATTATCTTGACATTGAGTTTTCAAGTATTGGGGACAAATCTTCAATACCTGGTTCCCTTTTCAAAATTGCGGATGAAAGTATTGAACTAAGGGAGGTAGTTGAGTAAGATCAGGGGCAGAAATTATAGCTGTATTAATATAAATAATTAAAATCTGACTATGGGTAAAGGAAGAAAAAAATGAAGAATCAATTTTCGATCGGAGAAATGGCAAAGCTTCATAATACGACTATCAAGACTTTAAGATATTATGATGAAATTGGTTTATTGAAGCCTATTCAAATTGATAAAAATAACGGATATAGATACTATTCAACCGAACAATTTGAACAGTTAAACACTATTCATTATTTAAAGGGATTAGGTTTTTCTTTAAAGGAGATCGGGGAGCACTTAGTACAAAGGGACATTGAAAGCTTTTTAGATTTATTAGAAAAACAAAAAGAATTATCAGAAAATAAAATCAAAGAATTAGAACGTGTTAACCGTAAATTTCAAAACCGAATTAACGACATAAAACATGCTCGAAGAATAGCGGAATTAGGAGTTGCATCGGTAGAGCATTTTAAAGAAAGAAAAATAGTAAGATTAATGGGAAAAATAAGTTCAGAACCAGAGCTGGAGGTTTCCCTAAGACAATTAGAAAATATGTCTAATATGAAAGCTTCCGTTTTTATAGGAGGAGTTGGGCTTACTGTAAGTTTGAATAGTATAAAGGAATCTAAGTTCGATGAATATAATTCCATATTTATTTTAGCCGAGGAAGAAGATATTACAAGTCCTTTAGTGACAAATCTACGGGAAGGAACATATGCCTGCATTTATTATAAGGGGAGTCATAATGATTCACTACAATATTACATGATACTACTAAACTTCATCCAAGAAAATGGTCTTCAAATGATTGGCGATGCCATTGAAAGGACAATCATTAACCAGTACGTTTCAAAAAGAAAGGAAGACTACCTGACCGAAATACAAATACCAGTAAAGTATTGACCCTCCCCTTACAGGAGGGTTTATCTTTAAAAAAAGGTATTTTTGAAGGGGGTCATCTCATGTTTGATTTATCAACACTTTTACTTTTTATGGGTACAGCAATCATTTTAGTTGTCATCCCTGGACCAGATTTGGTATTTACGGTAACTCAAGGAATGGCTAATGGCAAACGAGCTGGTGTCATCACCGCAATGGGGTTAAGTACGGGTAATATCGTTCACACTTTAGCCGCAGCACTAGGTTTGTCGTTAATTATTAAAACCTCAGTAGTTGTATTTACTATTTTCAAAATAGGAGGAGCATTGTATTTATTTTATCTTGCATTTAAGTCTTTCAAACGTAGAAAAGTAATTGTTCGTCTGGACAATGAAGGTAATGATGGCTCTAATGGTCTGTTCCTTAAGGGGGTACTAATGAATATCTTAAATCCAAAAGTGGCAATCTTCTTTCTAACGTTCCTTCCTCAATTTGTAGATTATAAAACGTTAAATGTACCACTGCAAATGGTTTTCTTAGGGTTGATTTTTATTATCTTGACTGCAATAATATTTAGCTTATTTGGTTATTTTTCAGGTGCTTTCAGGGAACAATTTTTAAAAAAACCTCGTTTCAATGAGTATATGAACGTAACAGCTACAATTATTTTTGTAGGACTGGGTTTAAAACTTCTAACAACTACAATGTAACATATCAAAGTATGTGAAATAATAAACTTAAGGACACGGATAAGTTAGATAAAGAATATATGAGATATCTTGAAGTCAAGTCTTAATGAATTTGGGGCGATTGTTCAATATGAGCAATCGCTTTTTGCTAATGGGCAGGATTGTATAAGGCTCACTTTCGAGATAATAGACTGTATGAAACTAAATTGAATCGATTTCGTATGTTATTAGGAAGCTTTATTACATAAGCATAGCAAATTGAGTTAATTAAACTGACGGAGCAGGTTTGTTCAATAAGAAATCACAAAAAGAAGAGCAGTTATTATAAAATAAGATTTGACGTTTTAATGTCTAATAAAAAAGCAATGAAAAAAATTGAGATTATGCACATTAGTATTATTACACTAAATAAATAAAAATATATGGAGGTACAATTATGTGGGTGATATTTGGGGTTATTGCAATAATAATAACTTTTATAAATCTTTATATGTATAGAGCAGGAAAGGATTATAAGCTTGCTATGGCGCTAGGATTATCATTTACTACCTTAACACTTTGTGCAGAATACAGTCTTGTATCTGAGTGGGTAAAAGCAGAAGATTGGTCAGCTTTAGGAGATGTAGTACCCAGTATGGAAAGGGCATTATGGTTTTTGACAATTGTTTCTATCTTACTAAATATAGCACCTATACTTTTAGAACTAAAAGGTAAGAAATAGTTACTTATTGTCACATCATTTATATAAATGCAATTATTGTGTAAGTCTTTATGTGTAACTAACGGGGGACGGTAGCTTCATTAAATTCTATGATTAGTAAAGGAGGAGGAGGGTTAATGTATGTATTGTTGAGAGGGATGGCAGTTGGAGTTACTGAATCTGTTCCAGGTGTTAGCGGGAGTACGGTTGCGATTATTTTAGGAATATACAATCGTTTGTTATACTCCTTAAGTCTATTGACAACACCTCGCAGAAAAGAGGCTCTTCCATTCTTAATTGTTTTTGGTATTGGTATGTTATGTGGTTTTGGGGTGTCTATATACGTTGTTGATTATTTTCTCCATTATTTCCAGGCACCAACCTTAATGTTTTTTGCCGGAGTTGTACTCGGTTTTCTTCCTGTTTTATGGAAAGAGACAATAGGTCACACTAATTCGAAGTTAAAATTTGAACATTGGGCGATTTTAGTTTTTTTCTGTTTAATAGTTATATTTAGTCAATTTCTAGTTGATGTAAAGATTTTAGACGTAGAGCAACTCTCTATAGCTACCTATACCTTTTTAATAGGTGCTGGCTTTTTGGCTAGTTCGGCTCTTGTTTTGCGTGGAATGAGCGGAGCTCTCATTTTAACCATATTGGGTACATATGAAGTGGCGGTCCAATCTTTGAAGACAATGAATCTTCCTGTGGTTTTTGCGGTTGGTTTTGGAGTTATATTGGGTGTGCTAGTAATGAGTAGATTTATACAATTTCTATTGACTCGCTACCCCCTTGGGACTTACTTAGCGATAGTTGGCTTGTTAAGTGGTTCTGTGTTTGCCATTATTTACCGCATAGAGGGAAAGGTAGGTTTCACTTCATTGGCATTCATCATTATTGGAATTTTGGTTGTTACGATTTTGAATAGCCAAAAAACTAAGGCTACTGAACATTAAGGCAATGAAACACAACCTCCATTTTAATTCAAACTATCTCAGCTTCGAGTTTTATAGAAACGGGGAGCTATTGCTTAAGAAGTAATTGACCTTACATAATCGGTGTGACTAAGGAGAGAGGTAATGGATTTTGCATTTAACTTTTTGATATATATAAAATATAAGGCGACTAAAGCTTGTGCCGTGACAGGAGAAATTTTAGATGATAATCGTTTATTCGGTAGTAATATTTGGTTAAGCCCTGAAGGTCTTAGAATTCTAACAGAAGAGTTAGAAAAGGAACTTCACAAGTAGTGATATAACATAAAAAACCATATAGTTCATAATTGGATTGTACATTTTGTACAGTCCAATTGATTCCTTCCATTATTTGTTTAGTTTTTCTTGTTCATTAGTGTTTCGCATCTTCTGATATATCGTTGATTTCGGGACTCCCGTTTGTATCACAATGTCTTGAACCGTGAGTTCCTTTTCTATTCGTCCATTATAAAGCTTCAGAGCCCGTTGTATGTCCTTTTCACTCTTCCCAGGGGGCCCCATATGTTTTCCTTGTTTCTTCGCTCGTTCTCTTCCTTCGTGAGCTCTTTCGTTAATAATATCTCGTTCAAACTCTGCTATAGCACCTAAGATGGTAAACATGATTTTTCCCGCAGGGGTAGAAACGTCAATCTGTTCTTTCATAAATACGAGATTAAAATTCAAATTTCAGCAACACTATTTGGAGTAAGGGGAATATAGGTAAGACCTTGAACATAATAAACCTTTAGTGTAGTACTCTAAAGGTGATTTCTCCTGTAGCATATGGCTCGTCGAGACTGATAACATCCCCGTAATACGTACCTGAAGTCATATTCGTAAAAGTAACGGAACCATAAGGCCAGGTTGGTGTTTTAAAGGACGTACAATTGCCACTTTGTGAACTACACAAACGAGCAGAAACTCTTGAATAACTCCAGTTGTCGATATTGACATAGACAGTTTGCCCACTATGCGCTTCTAATTTACCATCCCATCGACCATCATCAGTCGTGAATCGGTAAGGTCCGAAAGTTTTTGCTTCTGCTGCAGAAGCAAAGCTTAACGATACAACAAAAAAAACTACGGATAGAATCAAGATAGACATAAATTTTCTGAACATTTGGTTTATCTCCCTTCCTTACCTATGTAACAGTACTTCAATAGAAAACTCAATAGTCAGATAATCGTGTTCTTAGTTTTTATTAGGGAGGGGACCGCCATTAAACAACATTAGCTGTCTTAAAAATGGTCTTCAAATTATATAATTTTTTAAAAGCTTTACAAAAAACAACAAAATATATTGGAGCCCTATGCTATTATAAGATTAAATTTTCTTAGAAAAGGGAGAGGCTATGCGAACGATTTTTGAAATGCAAATTTCTTCATTGGACCCAGAGTGGATTGAACTTATTAAAGAAGCGAAATTATTAGGGCTTTCTGTTACTGAGGTACAAGATTATATAGAAGGTAATATAGAGGTACCCCGTGATGGAAAAACCTTTTTTTCATAAGACTATACGGTTATACTTGAGGTAACTCGGTACTGAGTATTCTGCAAACGGGGAGCAAATATGTAACAAAGGATTTGCCCCCTTATTAGGGCAGTTTTTTGATTGATTAATTCCTCGATGACTTGATTACTGTAGCGTCGTTTACCTCACTAATACTTTATATTATTCTATCTTTCGTTTTTATATCGATAGGATTGAATCCTCTGAATATCAGAAATATAGCAAAAAATAGTTCGCAAAAAGCTATTGGTGCATTTAAGATAAAGTAGACTGGATTCATTATTGTTATGATATTCAACATCAATATTAACGTAGCTATGAGAGTAAATGCAGAACCAATAATACCCCATATCGATAACCAACTTGGAATCAGTCTAGTTTTATATAAGCATAAATAAAGTATCAATCCGCCAATACTCCATGGTAAAATCATTCCTATATGATTCAGAAAATCTCTGCCTTGTCTAAGCAATTCAGCTACTATTTCAAAGTACGATGAGTTAGCTGGGTTAGCACATACAAAACTCTGACTCAACCATAATAAAAGAAGGAGAGAGCCTATACTGGCAAAAAGAAACCCAGCTCCAATAATCCTGAAACCGAAATACCCCACCGCCAGGCTTCTGTTGTATATTTTTATAATTGGATAGAATAATACAGTTATAAATACATATACTACGGCCATTGCAGCTTGAAAAAATGTTGCTATTAAAACTTGCATTTCGATTTCTGACAATTTTTCAAGGAAATCTGGTTTCTGTAACATTGGAACAGAACTCAGTATCCCAAATACAAAACTGGATATTAACAGTAGCCCAAGAAAGATAGCAGTTCTTCTGTTTGGTTTTATGATTAATCACTCCTTTTCGCAAAACAACATAAGCCTTAGGAACTTTGTTTTATCAAGAGTTCTTTTGGACATTATTGACGCAAAAATCCCTCAAGAACCCGAAGGATCTGGCTGTGGAAAATCTCAGTTAGTCGATGCAAAAAGCAGAAAATAAAAATTATTCCTTCCATGGGCTCCTCCTAAGTTAGTTATATGCTCTTATAATATATCTCAAAACGTAAAATTCCCCAAAAAGGGAACTTTTAAAATTTTAAACTGTGGGAATGTAGCAGAAGACAATAACCTCATTGCTGATTTTATCTGATTCCATGCATCATTAAAGAATTTAAGAGTGTGGTTGAAAATTTTAGTTGCTAATGGTTTCGTTAGTGTAAAGGTTTACTTGAATTTGTATCGAGTCTTCATGAAACGGATGTTTAACTGGATAAGGAAAAGGGGCTCAATAACTAGGAGCCCCTTATTTGTTGATTTACGGCTGAATTAGGTTCCAAGTCTTGGCATCGTATTCTATATTGTACTTTTTCTTCCTTAAGGTCCATTTTTACTTTATATAAAAGTAATATAACTTTTAGCATGGTGGGGTAAAGCAGCATAAAAAATTATTAGATTATCTTAAATTCGAGTCTTCAACAAACGGGAGCAATTATTGAATTTTTGTTAGATACGCCGGCAGCCCCTAACCTATCTTGTAGTGTCATAGCTTCGCTTGTTATACGGGATCCAGGTCCCAACCAGCCTCAAACATGTTTCTACAAGTAGGGGGTGGACAGTATACTGGACGGGATCAGAGTCCCACGGGAGCGAACGTCCTACCCGGCTACTTAAAGAATAACCTATAAAAAATAGGTCAACCAGATAAACTGGTTGACCTTATAATACGATTGGGAGCGATTATTCAATAAGCCGTCTTTTCTGACTAATTTATCTTATCAGAATTAAAAAGCAATATTAGAAATGAAATTAAGATTACTAACTTGATATGATCTTAGTAAAAGTTGGTGGTCTTATGGAAAAGAAAACGATTGGGTTATTTCAAGCCATCGCATTATATGTTGCAGCGATTCTCGGATCAGGCGTGCTTTTTTTATCAGGAGTCACCGCCTCGATAGCCGGACCAGCCTCACTATTATCTTGGTTGATTGTTATTATTATGAGCTTTCCCCTGGCCTATTCATTTGCTTGTTTAGCTCGGGAATTTCCAGATGCAGGTGGCGCAGCCACCTTTGTTAGAAAGTCGTTTGGTGATCATCTAGGGAATATTACTGGGTGGTTCTATTTTGTAACGGCTGCATTTGGTCAGTCAATTGTTGCCTTAACAGGAGCTTTTTATGTAAGTAGTGCTTTTGAATTGTCGCATCTCCAAAGTGTCCTTGTAGCCGTTTCTATCTTATTGATTGCTGGAATTACGAATTACTTAGGTATTGAAGTCAGTGGGAAAGTTGCCTTAATTATCAGTTCTTGTTTATTAAGTTTATTAGTCATCACGGTCCTCCTATCATTACCGAAAGTGCAGCTTCTTCATTTTTCTCCATTTGTTTCGAAAGGGTGGCCTTCTATAGGTACAGCAATAACTGTAATCTATTGGGCATTTTTTGGTTGGGAAGCTATATGTAATCTTGCTACTAAATTTAAGCGTCCTCATAAAGACATTGTTAGAAGTACCCTTATTAGCGCAGTGATTATTGGGGTTTTATTTCTAGCCTTAAGTTTTGTTACGATCGGTACAGCAACGTATGGCGATGAGGAAAGTGATTTATCCCCTATTGGAGTTATTATTGGAAATGAATTAGGTATAGGCGCGCAAGTATTAACGGCTATTTTAGCTTTTATTATTTGCATAGGGACGTCCAATGCTTTTGTAGCTAGTCTGGCTCAGCTTGGATATTCACTGGGAAGAAACGGGGCTTTCCCCAAACAGTTATCTGAAATACACCATCCATCAGGGATACCTCGTCGGATGATTGTTTTTGTCATTTTGTTTGCCATTACAGGTGTTTTCACTACCTTATCTTTCTCTATGAGCTTCAACGATATATTGTTCATCCCTACTTCTTTGGGAATTCTCGTATTTATTTTTTCAATGGCTGCAGGCATAAAATTGCTTGAGAAAAGATCTCTGTCTTGGTTTTGTTCTATAGTAGCGCTAATTCTTTGTTCATTTGTTCTTCCATTTTTTAGAATATACATTGTAGTACCTTTATTAGTTATCGGATTATATTCCCTCTATATGATTATTCGAAAGAATATCTTGATTAACGAAAGAAGGTGTTCTCTACGTGGAGATAAAAAATGAACTCTCCCCATTAACTATGTGGAAGGCAATAGTGACGTGTGATGCTACCTACGACACCCGGTTTCTTTACGCTGTAAAAACGACCGGCATTTTCTGTCGACCTTCCTGTAAATCTAGAAACCCAAAATTCGATAATACGGTCTTCTTTATAGTCATTGAAGAAGCTTTCGGTAATGGTTTCAGACCTTGTAAAAGGTGTAGACCAGACCTTTTATCAGAAAAATATGATCCTCAAGCAGATATTGTTGAACAAGCAGTGACTATTATTAATATGGATTACACTCAAACGATTCACCTTAAGGATTTGGCTCAACGTGTAGGAGTAAGCCCTTTTCATTTAAATCGAATATTCAAATCAAAGATCGGCTGTACTCCACATATGTATTTAGAAAAAATCAGAATGGAGAAGGCATATCAAGTTGGCTATGGGTCTCTTTCAAGCTTTTATAAAAATTTTCGGAAGAGGGTGAACTGTTCTCCCAAAGAACATAGAGCCAAAGTTCAGTGAAAATTAATAAGCATATTATCTTGATATCGAGTCTTCAGGTTTATGGGGCGATTGCTCAATAGAGGGATCGCTCTTAGTACATAACCATGTATGTATTTAGTTTTTAACAAATGGAGCAGGTTAATTGAAGAAAAAATTTAATCTGGAGAGAAGGGAATTTATGAATGTCGATAAGGATAGATACTTTTTAGAATTGGCATTAGAAGAAGCTGAAATAACCTTGAAGGAAGACACATATCCAATAGGTGCAGTAATAGTAGATGATAATTATAATTTAATCGCCAAAGGACGAAATCAAGTACATACACATCAAGATGCCACAGCTCACGCTGAAATTGATGCAATACGAAATGCTGGTCAAGCTATTCTAAATGCAAAAGTAAGTCGTCAAAAGTTCGCAATATACACTTCTTTAGAGCCTTGTCCAATGTGTACAGGTGGAATTTTATTTGCAAATATAAAAAAAGTAGTCTGGTTACTAAATGACGATTTAGGGTTTGGAGGTTACAGAAAAATAAAAGGAACAAATGTATTTGCTGAAAGGTTTAATGAAGTTGAACTAATTGAAGAACCATATGCTGATTTGAAAAACAGGCAAATGGAACTTATGACTAAATGGTCCAACAATCGAAACAACATTGTTAATTTAAGGAGTGCTGTAAAGTAGTCAATTCTTCTTCAACTAAAAAGTGCTAAAGTAAAAGAAGAATAAAAGATATCTCGATTCCAAATCTTCATGAAAATGGGGCTTTAGTTTAATAAGCAAATATATATAAAGAGGACTTCCATAAAATTTGAAGTCCTCTTTTATATGTAATATCAACACTAAACTTTACCAGAGCCAAAAGAAAAGAAAGAGTAGGTGGCGGGACTCGTGACCAGATGCTGTATTTGTAATTTTACTAGCATTTTAGCTTGGGTTAAAAGTGCTCTTTATTTTTTGAGTGTTTGATAGAGCTCTTTAAATCCAATGATGAAAATTAGAATTCCAGTTACCATCAAGATGAGAATGAAACTACTTGTAGATATCAGATCACCAAGAAATAATAGTATTGAAAAAAATGTTACCGCTGTTATTCCGCTTACGTATTTACTCAATTTTTCCCCACCCTTTGTATACCTATAATTTAATTTTAACATGAACAGAATTACCAAAATCGGCGCCTGGTCATGATGGATTTACGTAAGTCTGTCAGCCGTTTTTGGCGTCTCTTCCTCTCTGGCAAACTGCAGAAAGGCCCGGTCAGAAAGAATGACATCCAGAAAAATCCATAGGCAGTTCGTGGGGTGTAATCAAGAGATGGCGGGGCATCCTTCCCCCTTTATTATTTGTAAATTAGTCATAAAATACTGTTATTCCGCAAATATGGGATAATTTGTGTTAATTTTCAGAAAAATATGATATCGTTTAACTAGAATTATTTGACATTTTGAAGAATAGCTCAAAGAGGAGGATAAAATGGAAGCAGTTCTTAATAATATTCAGCTTACGTTACTTGGGTGGTTTTACGCTTTAAAAAATCAGCTTGAAGAAAAACATCAGAAGGTCGTCGAAAACAAATGGATCATTTGGGTCGTGGTGTTAATCGCGGTAATCGGGGGGATTGGTTACGCGTATTACTGTACAAGCAAAGGGTACAGCTTCTCCGGCCAGGTCAGATGGAATTGGCCAAGAGTGTGGGATATCGGCATAGGGTGTAAACCAAATTAAAATAAACTAACGAGCTATTCTTCAAAATGCAATTCGACTATTTTAGATTAGGATTGAATCTATGATTACTATTTCCGAGCTTCAGAAGGCATACAACGACAATACGGTGTTACATGAGCTGAACATCGAATTTGACCCCGTGGGAATTGATATTATCGTCGGGATCAACGGGTCGGGGAAAACGACGCTCTTAAACTGCATATGTGACATCACCCCGTTTGAGAGCGGGTCCATCACCGTAGATTCCATCGATAGAAAAGAAAAAGAAGCGAAAACGAAAATGTATTACATTCCTTCAGACTTTTATCTGCCGGAATATTTATCCGGGAAGGAATATGCGGACTTTGTCTTCTCCAGGTACACAGATAAAGATGTGGAACGATTTAACTTCGTGATCCGCCTATATAATTTAGAATCCGCCTTACATAAAAAAATAAGTGACTATTCGTACGGAATGAAAAAGAAACTGCAGATTGCGGTGTCGTTAGCATTGGGTGTTCAATACATTTTAGCTGACGAAGTATTTAATGGGCTCGATTATGAAAGCTACCTGCTCACGGAATATTTGATCAATAAATTCGCGGAAAGCCGTAAATTTATTCTCGTGTCACATAATATGGATTACATTAAACGCAACCCTCTTGCCCGAGTGTATTTACTAAGTGCCGGAAGAATGGAGAGGGTCGAAGATATTTATCAAATCGAGGAAATCGTAATCAATAATGGAGAATTAAAAAAATATTATGATGAAATTGACAGATTCCTACACGATCACAAAGATTCTCTTGAATGAAGTTTTTAATAATATCCTGTCGAACCATATTTTCAACAAGAAAAGAAATCGGTATATACTGTTTGCCTTACTTTTTGTAATTTATGTGGCTTACTATCTATTGAACGTGTCGCAGCTGAACCAAATCTTCATTACCGAAGAGCAGACCAACGCTTCTCTTCAGAATATGCTGTTTTCCAGTTTAACGAACGTCATCATCATTATCTCGGGATTTATTTATTTAATTGTGACCATTTCGTTTTCTTTAACGAACCGTATGCAGTATCAGCTGAAGATCCTTCCGTTTGAAAAAGGGAGTATCTGGCTTGGGAGCATATTGTTTAAATTGCTGTTAGGCTATGTTTCTTTTTTAATTATCTTTGCGATTATCATCCCTCTTCTCAATTTGTTTTATTTTTCGCTGGGTCTTAATCTGCTCGTTCTCGTTTACTGTCAGCTGTTGTTTTTCTTCAGCATTTCTATATATTATTTCCTGTTTCACGCCCTCAGTGTGAAAATGAAGCTGACTGTTTTCAACCTCAATCATATTCTGTTAGTGGTTTTTCTTTTCTTTTATCTCTTTGTTTTTCGTTTTCAAATCGATCAAACGGTGAGGTCGCTGAGCTTTGAACTGACGATTCTGGTGGTGCTGGGTTTCATCGTCCTGCTGGCGGCAGGTACGCTGTTAGCGGCTCTGTTCATTTCCAAACTCCAGACCAGCGGCAAGGAAGATGTCTATTCCTCCAGTGACTTTTATTCGATGACGAGAATTCCGGTCAAGATGAACCACTTGTCCCTCTTATTTTTAGGGATGATTCGAAACAAGTTAACCCTGCGGCTGAGCGGCATCGTTCTTCTCTTCTTTTTGCTGGCGTGGATCGATACAAGGAATTTGTATACGGCGATGACCACGCTCGTTTACCTTTATCCCGTGATCTCTTTTTCAGCGATCAGGTATTACAGTACGACGATGTCCTACCGGAAGATGAACCCGTTTTACGGTCTTAGTGCAATTAAGGAAACACTGGTGACGGCGCTCATGAATGTCATGATCAACCTTCCCGTCATCATCGCTGCGATGGTTTTGTCAGGAGACTATGTAAAGACCACTTATTATGCGTTCATTATCTTTGAATCCGCGCTCATGATGGGCATTATTTTTCCGAAAAATAAGAGCTCCGTGAACGAATTTTCCGCATCCATCCTGTGTGTCGTGCTGGCTCTGTCTTTATATTTAATTTCGAATCATCTGCTTATTTTCCTGGTGATTTTCACTGTATTAACCTCCATAAAATATTACTTATTGCAAGGAGTTTTTACGATGAAACTAACTAAATTTATCTTTATCGGGACCGTCGTCTACCTCGTTCTTTTTTTAATCGATTATCTTGTGACCTTGTTTTCGATCGACGAATCCGGTGAATACATGTCTACGCTGGGGCTGAGCATCGACATGACGATGAACGAGCAAGAATTATTTACGAACTTCTCCTTAACGCCGCAGGTACTAGTCACTTTTGTGTCCTGGCTCCTGATCGTGTGCCTCGTCTACCTCGTGGCTAAACGAATCAGCCATCGACGAGTATTTGATAAGTAACGATGGACAATTTCGTGATGATGATGCAGGTGTTATTTACGCTCTACCTTCTTTTGTTTGCCGTGCTGCTGCTTCACGAGCTGATTCACCTGTTGTTTATTAAAATTTATAAAAAAGAGGTCCAATCGTTCACGATCAATTTCTGGGGCGGGAAGGCAGCTTATGTGAACGATCATAACTATGTTGATATCCTAGTCATTTCAGCTGCTCCTAATCTCGTCCTTCCGATGCTTGGTTGCGTCGTCTTTTCCCTGGATAGTGGTCTTTATTTTAACGCGTTTGCCTTCTTTTGTTTGATCAATTTAGTGAACCTGCTTCCTTTTACTTCGGATGGTTCGGCGGTTTTATATAGTATCATGAAACTGGCCGAACGAAAGAAGGCCTGAAAAAAGAGTGCACCGGGGAGGTACACTCTTTAAGATCTTACGCGCTCAATTGTATAACGTCCCCGCTCCGTCACCAGCGAAAAACGCTCCCCTTCAAACTGATACTGCGACGAATCCTCAAGCGGAATCTCATACATCGAGGAAGGCAGCGGCTGAAGGTTCTGCTCCTCCGACTGCGTGGTGCCTGTGCCATTTAAATGCAGTGCGTGCATCGGCTCGTAGTCATCGATTCTTCTCGTGTTCGTCTCATAAGAAATGTCGTGGAGCTGCATAATGAGCGTATCTTCATCCTCAAGCTCCTCTTTCGTCACCTTGATGGTCTCTCCGCTCCACTGCTGCAGCAGCTGGTTAAACTCTTCAATAGTTAATGCTCTTTCATTCATACGGATCCCTCCTGCCTATAGAATGGCCTAAGAGGGGGAGGAATTATTCAAAAGAGTTCCTTCAAGTTTCAACAGCTCTTCTTTCATCGGCAAACCCCCAGCATACCCTGTCATCAATTTGTTCTTTCCGATCACTCGGTGACAAGGCACGACAATCGGAATCGGATTGAGCCGGTTCGCATTCCCGACGGCTCGCACGGCTTTCGGGCTGCCGAGGCTTTCAGCAATGTCTGAATAGGACTTCGTTTCACCGTAAGGGATGGCGTGAACTTCCTGCCAAACTTTTTTCTGAAAGTCGGTTCCTTCTGGAGTAAACGGTAAGCTGAAGGCATCGCGTTCTCCGCGAAAATATTCCTCTAGCTGTTCTTTAATCGGCTGAATCAGCGCCGCATCAGGCTGTACTTCTCCGTATCGGTTCAGAAACTTCTCCCAAAGCTCATCGGTTAACGAGATGCCTACCAGACTACCATCCTCATCTGCCACTATTCGCAAGCGGCCAACCGGTGACACGTACTCATCGTAATACATCCGCATGCTCCTTCCTGAACTGCTTCGGCGTCTGGCTCGTATGGCGCTTAAAGGCTTTATAAAAGCTGGCCGGGTTTTGAAAGCCAGCCTCATAGCAGATTTCGGTATTCGTAAGGTCTGTGTGGCGAATGAGGTGTATCGCCTGTTCAATCCGCAGCCTCTCAACAAACGCGTGCGGCGTCTCTGACGTGTGAGCCTTAAACACCCGTCCGAAATGAAACGGACTGACGCTCACATGAGAGGCGATCTCATGAATGGACAGCTGTTTGTGATAGTTTTCCTGTAAAAACTGCTTCGTCTCCTCCACCAGTCCGGCGCTTAGCTGGTAATCTTCCTGTTGATCCGGACGGCACCTTTTGCACGGACGGAAGCCGTCTGCTTCTGCATCAACCGGATTGGTGAAAAAAAGCACATTACTTCGCTTCGGCGGCTTCGACGGGCAGGACGGCCGGCAGAAAATGCCCGTCGTTTTCACCGCATAGAAAAACAGGCCGTCGTATTCCTTATTACACGCTGTCACCGCTTCCCATTTGACTGCAGCATCCATAGCTTCCCCCCTTTCCGTGATGACCTCTCTGTTCTTTTTATACCACGAAATGAAGGAAGAATCATTTACTTCCTTGCTTTCTAATTGAGAAAAATATGGTAAATTAAGGTGGAGCCGTTTTGTATGACTTGCTTCAAATTAGAATGAGCACTGGAGGCATTTTTCTCCTGACCTCTCTGATCGATTTTTTACAACTCGGGATTTATATACTTAGTTAGGATGAAATTATGAAATCAACTTCTATTGTACGTGGAACAGTACTAATTACAGCGGCATCTTTACTATCAAAAATCCTGGGGATATTGTATGTAATTCCTTTTAATTACATGGTTGGAGAAGAAGGGGCTGCTTTATTTACATATGCGTATGTACCTTATAGTATTTTACTAAGTATTTCTACGGTTGGAATCCCGCTTGGAATGTCTAAATTTTTATCTAAATACAACTCATTAGGTCAATATGATGTCAGCTTTAAGATGTTCAAATTAAGTATGGTGCTGATGAGTGTTACTGGAATCATAACTTTCTTAATCATGTTTGCAGGGTCAGATTTATTTTCGACTATTGCTATAAGTAATAACCGCGATAGCTCTCAAGATCAATCCATTACCCAAAGTGATGTTTCGTTTGTTATACAAATGGTGAGTTTTGCCCTTTTAATCATCCCTAGTATGAGCCTGGTTCGAGGTTTTTTTCAAGGGCACGGCTCTATGGTTCCAACAGCTGTATCACAAGTAATTGAACAATTAGTAAGGATAATATTCCTGCTTGTTAGTGTCTACTTCATTATAAATGTATTAAATGAATCCTTAACTTTAGCAGTCGGGTCAGCCACTTTTTCGGCTTTTATAGGTGCAATAGCTTCCTGTTTAGTACTAGGCGGTTATTGGAAAAAGCGAATTTCAGCTTCCAAATTAAAAATAAATCAGGAACAATCTTCAGTTAAGCCTAATGAATTCCATTCTATTAGTCTATTTCGTGAGCTATTTTACTATTCCAGCGCATTTGTGCTTGTAGGAATTGCCAACCCTTTATATCAAATAATTGATCAAATGACGTTCGACAGAGCAATGGTTAATATAGGACAGGGAGATATCTCCCAGATAGCATTGGGTGTAATAAACTTAAATGGACATAAATTAGTTATTATCCCCGTCACGGTTGCTATTGGGCTGTCTATGGCAATAATACCTTCTCTAACTAAAGCATTCGTAGATAATAATAAAGCTGAAGTAATAAATCAAATAAATCAGTCATTCCAAATCATACTTGTAGTAGTTGTTCCAGCATTTGTAGGTTTATCTATTTTGCATAATGAAGCCTATGGCGCTTTTTTTGGTATAAATAATATTGAAATTGCAGGTCCATTGTTAGCTTGGTATGCTCCAGTATCTTTACTTTTTTCACTTTTCACTATCACTGCGGCAATATTGCAGGGAATAAACAGACAGCAATTCACTATTGTGAGTTTGTCCGTTGGCTTAATTTTAAAAGCTGTATTAAACATCCCTTTCATTTATACATTCGGGGCAAAAGGAGCAATTATAGGGACAATGTTAGGTGTGGGAGCAGCATCCTTATTAAATATATGGAAAATAAAAACATCTATCCATTTTTCGCTAAAACCCATCCTCAAACGATCCCTTTTTATTATTATACTTACACTCTTAATGGGTTTTTCTATAATCATTATTCGAAATGTTTTAGAACCATTTGTTAATTATGAGAACGGGCAATTTGACTCCGCGTTGGCTCTTGTCATATATGTGACTGTTAGCGGGGGTCTATACTTATTGACAGCTTATAAAACTAAACTTCTACAGCAAGTTGTGAATAAATAGAAAAATAAAAACACTGGAATCCAGGTCTGAATAATAAAGGGAGAAATGCTAATGATTGAACGAATTGATACCGTGTGCATGATCGTAAGTGACGTTGAAAAATCCGAGCACTTTTATGAAGAGGTATTAGATTTTAAGGTCGTATTTAAAGGAGAAGGCTACCGCGTACTGCAGGTGGGAGAGGGAGGAACACCACTGACGATTGAAGAAGGGCAGGTCCGTCCTGAAGCGAACCAGACCTATCCGATTTTCTTTTCCAGGCAGATCACCCAGCTGTATGAGAAGCTGCAGATGCAGAGTGTTCGGGTCAGCGACTTACATAACGACGGAGTGAACCATTATTTTAACTTCTATGATCCTGATGGGAATCAGCTGCAGGTTTGTTATTTTGAATAGAGGAAGAAAGGTCTTGTAAACCCTCAGAAGGAAAGCATGCGAAGAGTGAATTCTAATTCTTTCCTTCTGCTTTCTATATTTAACCCATCTTCCCGTCCCGGTAATTCACTAGCGGATCCTCACTGTTCCCGATTAACAACTTTCCTTCATACACCTCTATAGTCTCAGACCACTCATACTGCTCCCCCTCTTGTTCGACGACTAAATGGACCTCGTGCCAGAAGGAATGGCCGTCTTCATAGTGCGCTTCACTAATCTCATAGTCTTTCAGTATGTAATCTTGTTCCTTTAAACGATCGATCTTCTTTATATAAAACCCTTCAGCTTCCTCGTTGGATAATGCCGTCCCGTCATTAAAGTTATTCTTTTCATCAGGATCATAATCAAAAAGATACACCTGTTCAAACGCTTTGTTGAACTCTTCGTCTATCAAAGCCTGGTAATAGGTGTGGATCTTACGTTCTACTTTTTGTTCGTTAAAGAAATTACATCCCGATAATACCGTGAACATCATAACAGATAAAACCGCCCATTTTATCATAGAAAAAACGGCTCAAACTGAAACGGTTTCCCGACGAAAACCGTAGATAAAGTAAGGAGAAGTGGATATGGAATGTGGTTCCAGGTATTTGCGAACAGGCATCGTCCGTGTGATCCGTCAAAAAAAGCTGTCTGCCCTTATGAAGAGGGAGTGTAGTATTTTAAGAGGTGATAAAGGTGTCGATAAAAGGACTAAATCATTTTTTGTTTTCAGTCTCTGATTTAGATACATCCATTGAGTTTTACGAAAAAGTATTTGATGCTGAGTTGTTAGTTAAGGGAAGATCGACGGCCTACTTTGATTTAAATGGAATGTGGCTTGCTCTTAATGTAGAGAAAGATATCCCGCGTCATGAAATAAACCAATCCTACACCCACATCGCTTTTACCATTGAAGAAGAAGATTTTGATGACATGTGTGAGAAACTTCAAACATTGAACGTCAACATCCTGCCAGGCCGCCCAAGGGATGAAAGAGATAAGAAATCTATTTATTTTACAGACCCGGATGGTCATAAATTTGAATTTCATACAGGCACCTTACAAAACAGATTAAAGTATTACAAACAAGAGAAAACTCATATGGAATTTTTCGACTGAAGCGGTTATCCATCAATACAAGGAGTATGAGAAATGCCAAAGAAAAGTAAAATTATTATTACAGTATTGAGTCTATTACTTGTAGTGGTCTCAGGATATGCGATTTATCTTAACCTTCATACGATCTCTAAAGAGGAAGCAGATGAAAGAGAGGAAATTCTGGCAGCGGCCATGCCTGAGATCGATACACCAGGAGAGGAAATAGAAGAGATTGTAGTTCTTAAATCAAAAGCAGGAACCTATCCTTACATGTATAATGTTGCCGTTAATAAGAAAGATGGAACTCAAATATTATATAGCTGGGCCGATAAAGACAAAAGTAGAGTGACTAGAGAATAGCATTTTGGGTGTTTTCACAAGCAATATTTTACAGGTGGTGTGGTATATGGAAAAGGATACAGAGAAGCAAATATTAGAAGAATTAAGAAACATAAATCAATCGATTCAGAATGTTAATAGTAAGGAGAAAGAGTCGTATCCCACAGTTTATGACATTATAAGATCTTTATTGATAGGTATATTAATTGTGGGTCCTGCCATTGCAGTGGTTATTGGGGTTTTTCAATTATTAGGCAGTTGGATATTAAATTAAGAAGCTCTTCCTGTTTGATAGAGGATGGATTATCAGTTTTGCCGAAGGTGGTGTAACTAAAAATGAACGAGGCTGTAAGGTGTCCTGAATGCAGTAATGAAGTAAAGCAGGGATATATTTTTTCTCCACGCAGAATTTGCTGGTCAGAATCGGCCGATTCAATACTTTCTGATTTTGGAAATGAAGTGTTAATAAGTGATCCATTGTTTAAAGTCAAAAAAACTCCAGCATTAAGATGTGAAGAGTGTAATATAGTTATTTTTAAATACAAGTAAAACAACGATATAAAAAATTATAAAGGAGAGCAATTGAATGGAATTTAGAATTGGCGACGCTGCAATTGTTCTACCCTCTTTACACGTTACGATTATCGCAATAATAATTACTATCTTTTTAGTAAGGTGGAGTAAGCAGTTAGAAACTGGACGTTTTAAGGTTTTCTTTTATTTTCTACTTAGCGCATACATTGCTCCCATTTATTCTCGAATTACGGAAGAGGATGTCTTTGAGTTATGGATTCCTTTGGGATTTATAGTTGTTTTCTTTTACTTGTTGCTCAGTAAAACAAACCATCCATCTAAAATAAAAGCGACTATTTTAGGACTTAGTATAGCATTATATCAGTTAGTTTATATATATATTGAGTAGTAGTTATATAATCTGTTCAATAGTCTCTTGAGGGAGGGATGATATGAAAAGGAAACCAATATATGTAGAGATACCCATAAAGGGTGATATGGACAACCTTTGGAGTTCTTCTCAAACCCCTTAAAAATTGGTTATTGTAGAGAGACGCTAATAATTTTAAAATGTGGAGGTTATAATTTTGGCACCCCGATACAGTATTAAGCCTAATAAAGTTTTTGCGATCATCGGAGCAATAGTCGGTATATTATTTTTAATAGTCGGCGGACAAGTAGTATCCGAAGTTGGATCTTTTGGAGTAATTTGGATGTTAATTGCTGTAGGTTTAACTATTTTCTTTCTCATTAATATTTTCTCTAGTAAAGGTGCAGCTCCATACGAATTGGAAGCTCGTAATGAGGAGAATCACAATAGCAGCAATTTTGAAGATTTTGAAACAGAGGTTAGAAGACTCCATAGATTAAGAGAAGAAGGGTTATTAAGTGAAGAAGAGTATCAAAAAAAGAAAAAAAAATTAATAAATTAATGTTAGTAATGGACTTGAAGTGTTTTAGAAAGGAAATATGCTCATAAATCCTTGTTTTTTATAATTCTGTGCAAGCTTTTTTGATGTCTAAGGTTCAAATATAAGATAAAAATACATATTTCAGGTAATGTTTTCATGTAAAGGGGAGCTATTTAAAATTAAGGCATTAGTTTGAAAGAATTTATTTCGAGATAAAATAAATATGTGAAACTATACAAGCACTGTTTCGTAAATGAGATATAGTACTTTATTGAAATGGTGTTATCTTAGAATTTGTAATATTTAGAGAGCTTTTAGATGTATTAAAATATTCATTTTTGTATGAAGAGGATTTATATGTTGCGTTGTGATAATCGGGGTAGAGTGGGAGGTGGTATTATGCAAAAGGCAATCACAGTTTATTATCAATCCGATAAAAAGAATAACTTAAGTGAGTTAAATCAATTACTTCAAGAAGGATGGAAGGTTGTATCTCAGAGTCCAGTCGGGTTGGTACCAATGGTATCTTCACTTGTTATATTAGAGAAAGATTAGGGGAATTTGAGTGGAGATTGGGTGGAATGGCTATCGCGGCATTCAGTGGAGGAACTATTGGAAGTCAACTTGTATTTCTGCCTGAATTGCCCCATTATAAAAAATCCATTCTCACCAATGTAAGAATGGATTTTTAGTTTTTCTGTATGGCTTTCTATTCGTGTAACCATTTCTTCGAACGTGTATTAATGAAGCTAGTGCTGTTCATTTATTCGCGTTATGTAAGGCATGGTTCTTTGCTATTGATTCAAAAAGCGCAGCTGTTTTTTCGTAAATTGAGGGATAAGCTCTTTAATCACGTCATTCAACACACTAAATTTCAGATAGTTATGAAACGCAATTACTTGTGCAATCGTATGAAAAAGTGTACTGGTGTCATATTCTGGTTAAATAGCATGACAATTATGGAAATTCGTTAATATGGGATCGTTTCTATAGGAGGGTTTAGATGAAATTAAGGTCTAAACGGTTAGGGAATATCTTAAAAAAATTTCTTTGGGCAGATATCGGATTAACCCTGCTGCTATTGATAAATATAATCATTGTAAGATTGGTTGGGGCGGGGGAAGCCTTGTTGTCTTACGACAGTATCGTTTCTGTTGTAGTAGGATTAAACGTGGTTATCTATACTATCCTGTATCTCTTCTGGCTATATAAAGTACATAAGGATTTACAAGAGTTGGATGAATTTTACCCTATTACACCAGGTGGGGCCATGGCTCGTGTTTTGATCCCATTTTACAATTTATATGGGTTATGGAACGTTTATTCCACGATGGCAGACTATTTTAAAAAGAATTCATCTATACATGCAACCGGATCGAGACTGGCTTTATATATACCTATATATTATATTCTCATGTTAGCTACAAATGGTATGAATTCTTATTTAACGAGGCAGTTAGCAGAAGAGCCTTATAGCAATTGGTGGTTTATATCATATATAGGAAATAGTGCGCTGGTTGTTTTGTACATCTTGATTATTAAAGCGGTGTCGACTGGTTTATTAAGATTAACAGAACATGAATTGAATAGTGGTGAAGAAGATAGGGCTGGTTATTCACAGTGATTCTGAAATAAAAGAATAAGAATCGGATCTATAGAAAGGGAGGATATGATGGAGGAAACAGAATGGGATATTCAAGAAGTTAAGCGCTTAAAAAAGAAGCGTTTGGTGCAATATAATATCTCAATGCTGCTGTCATTCGTTCTGTTTATTTATTATGTGGAGAAGGGAGGGGCAGCTCCCGTCCTTCTTGGTTTATGCTGCGTGCTTTTCTGGATCATAACAGCGTATATGCTGTACAAGCTTAAGACTGGAAAGACGATCGGCACAAAGACAAGCCGCCTTGTCGAGGATTTTGAAAAAGATTATAAGGGAGAGAAGCGGTGGAAACGAAAAACAATGATAGAAGCTGGAGTTATAAGCGTTATAAGCGTTGTTTTTACAGTTCTTTTATTTGTTTTGGATTTTGAATCTGCAAGAATGGACTTTCCTATCGACGTTTTTCCATTTATCGGAACCTGGGTTGGTCTTAATATAGGAGAGGTCGCCAGGATTAAGATTTTATAAGTCAGAATCAGATCTTCTCCATGTAATTCTAAATGTTAGGAGACCTTGCAATTATATGATACATAGATTAAAGAATTTATTCCTCTATACAGGTTTCGCTCATGTAATTTTCATTGTGTTGTGCTTTTTCTGGGGGGTAGATAACAATAATTATTTTGAACTATCAAAATATGTAACTTTGCTCTTGTTTTCAGGCTATTTTGTTTGTATGCTTTTAGAAAATAATAAGAGAAACGCTGAATAATTCCTTTCTACTGAAGAATTAGGTTTCGATGAAAAGTCCGTATGTGTGCGAAAAGAACTGAGAGTTATATAGCTCTGTAGGCTACTCTGTTTATAAGGAAGAAGCAGAAATGTACATAAACCCAGTGACTCAGCTTGTTTGTTGAATTTATAAAGTTTATAAACCATGATTGTAGTAAAAATTTAATCAATAACAGGAGACAGGAGGCAGATCTGTAAAAGGTTTGCCTCTTTTAGGTTTCGGTCATGAGAGCCAGTTGAACTTATGTTTTCCCCTCCAGCATTCAACCTTACATGCTGACAAGCACAAGGTGAGGTTTCCTTATATTGAAACGATTTCCTGATGAAATCGTATATTTAGCAAGGGAGGGGCAGCAATCATGAAAAGGATCTTATTGATTTTACTATTAATTCTAAATCTACTATACCTGGCGGTTGTTTTAACCGGCTATCCTATGAGGTTCTCTTTCGCATGGAACGTGGGCCTGGCTTTCGGGTGGATCGGCTGCTTACTGCTGTCCGGCATTTTTTTCATCAGATCGGGAAAAAAGAGCGGCTATTCTCCGTATTTATCTTTGGCTGTGTTTTCCCTGAGCCTGGCTTGCTTCGGATGGCACGCTTTTATTAATTATTTATCCTTAATTATGGGTTGAACACACAAACAACATTGATTTTTTACAAAAAGAACGGAGGACAAGCATGACTGAAGAAAAGAAGAGTCTGTATTTTTTTATGGTGTTGGGCTATACAGGTCTGGTACTTGTGGGTTTAGCTTTTATGACATACGACAATAACACAGGGCGCTTTCTAGCATTGTTTGGTTATCTATTAATCAATACGTATATAGATTTCACCGAAAAAAAGATAGGTGTTACGAAGAAGGAGTCGGCCTTATTTAAAATCCCGGCCGTCATCCTATTAATGATTCTTGCAATTACTATCTACTTGTAGTCGTTTATGAAGGAAAAGTATTAGGAGGAGGTAACATGCTTGAAGCCATACTATCAATTATCCTGGCAGTCTTCCTAGTTATTTCAATCGCTTTCACTGTTAAGAAAAGAAAGAAGCTTGGTTATAAGGGAATCAAAAGTGCGCTGACACCGATCTGCTTCTACTTGATCGCCGTTATGCAGCTGTTTGCCATCTGGTTTAACTTGATGGGGATCATCAGCTGGATTCTGACTATGACTCTGCTGCTTTTAGGTGCTTATTTTACGAAGTATTCGATTCAGCCGAAAGAAGAGGTATAGGAAGATAACCATTTTGAACTTCTTTCCAGTCCTAGTGATTCTTATTTATAAAAAGACTACAAAGAGTAAAATTAAGGTTGTTACATACATGACTCCGCCCATTAAATGATTCTTTTTCTTTATTTCCATGGTGCCTTTTATTATTCCAAAGATCATTATGGCGGCTATAACAATTTTTAAATAGAGCTCAGGTGCCCTACTAAGAGTAAGCACACAAAGCAGTATCAATAAAGTAATCATAGTAAGGTCTTGCTTACTTTTGATCCTACTCATAATATCTCTCCTTTTAACACCCATATTAAGTTTTCTATTAAATACTAGAGGATACTTTAGTCTTTCGCTGTATAAAGCAAACATGTCATACGCTTCATCCTTCTTTAATTTGCTTTTGTCGATTGCCAGCTTTCTTATTATTAAATTGAAAAAACACCTCTAATATTATATATACAATTACCACGCCAATAAAGAAGGCAACATTTTCTTGGACAAGTAAAAAGAATAGAGAGATTAGTAGGAGTATCGTTCTTATTACTTGTTGAGCTTTTTTACTTATCATTAGATTAAGTGCACTCCTTCAGTAAAGTAATTAATTTTAGTTACTAACATTCGCTAAATTAATTTTTTACATTGAGATAATTTTTACAGCAATTGTAACATCCATAAAAAGGTTATGTATAACCCCTTCATTTTTTAGAAAACAAAAAATGCCTCACTATTTTTTTATTAATTAGAAAGACCATACTGAAACCGAGGGTGGGAAATTTAATGTTTGCAGACGTAGAAGCTAAATGGAAGAAAAAGAATAAATTATTATTCTCTCGTGACAGTCAATGTTTACAAGAATTGAATCATCTAATTCAATTACAGAGTCATAGAACGCTTGTCATGTGGGCTCTGGATTGTGCAAAGCAGCCTTTAGAACAATTTGAAGCAAAGTACCCTGAGGAACGCAGGCCAAGAGCTTGCCTGGAGCTTTGCGAGGAATGGTCAAGGGGCTTAATCAAAATGCCTATGGCACAGAAGGCGATTTTAGCTTCGCATGCCGTAGCTAAAGAAATTGATGACAGGGAATACGGCGGTTTATGTCAAGCCATTGGTCACGCTGGAGCTACTGTACATGTAGAAACACACGCTTTAGGGCTGCCTATCTATGAATTGACGGCCATCGTTAATAAGCACGGCATAGAAAACTTTTCAGCACCTGTAAGCGAAAAGCTCAATTACTACTATAATCGTCTTCTCTACTGGCAGGAAAATACCGATAAACATGAACGTGAGTGGGCAAGTTTTTTATGAGCAGCCATAATAGAGAGGTAAGGTGACCCCTCGTCACACTTCTTGTTGGAGACTTTAACGCGAGGAGGTATTGTGTTGTCAGAAAACAAACAAAAAGTTACTATTAATCGTGAAAAAGTCCCGTTAGGTTATGGGATTATGGCTCCTGCCATCGTTTTATTTCTTCTGCATTACTAACCATAAATGGTTTAAATGATTCTGACTATATTTTCTCTTTTATAAGTGGTGCCTTTTCAATTGTTGTGGCTGCTACACTTTTAATAAATATGGTTAAATTAATTAAAAGGAAGGACCAGTAGAAGAATATGAGAAGGAAAGTCAGGCGTGTAGACATGGGAAATGGGGGTATTGATTTGATTGATTATAGGATAAAAAAATCTGAGAAGTTCTCTGAAAAGATTGGAGAACTTGTATCCATGTTAGAGCATACGAGAGCTGTTACCTTAGAAGAGATTAATCGTCTAACTCAAGAGGATTTGGATTATTTAGTGGATGAAGGGTCGAATACTATTGGATCTCTATTAATACATATTGCCTCGATTGAATTTGTTCATCAAGTAATTTCATTTGAGGGCCGTGATATTAATGGGGTTGAGCTGCAGAAATGGCAGGCAGCGCTGGAACTTGGAGAGCAGGCGAGGTATCAAATAAAGAAAAATAATATTGAATACTATTTAAATGAGTTAGCTAAAGTAAGAAAGCAGACTCTGATCCAACTTAAAGAGCGTACGGATGAATGGTTGTTTGAAGAAAAGTACTGGGAAAAAGGAGTCCCTTATAATAACTATTACCTCTGGTTTCATGTATTTGAAGATGAGATTAATCATCGAGGGCAAATTAGAGCTATTAAACGGATTCTTGCTCAGAATTAAGAATAATCTACTAAGCTAGATCATTTTTTATAGGTCTCTCGAGTCTGGAATAAAATCTTAAATAGCAATGTTAATGGCCATTTGTGTTGAAGTAGTTATATAAAATTGGAGGAAATCTAATGGAAATCTATCAAGCTTCAATCGAAGATTTAGACGGAGCAGCTGTTTTATTCAATTTATACCGAGAGTTTTATGAACAAGTATCAGATGCAGGTGCAGCAGCTTACATAAAAAAGCGTCTGGAAAATAAAGATTCTGTGATATTTGTGATGAAAAACAATGATAAGTATGTAGGATTTGCGCAGCTCTATCCCACATTCTCCTCTATCTCTATGAAGAAAGCATGGATATTAAATGATTTATATGTGGATGTAGAGGCGAGGGGTCAAGGAATAGGGGAGCGGCTTTTACATAAAGCGAAGGAACACGCAATTGAGACGGGGGCGAATAGTATTAGCCTGAGTACAGCGCCGGATAATCTGTCTGCGCAAAGACTTTATGAGAAAAATGGATACGTTCGGGATTCTCAATTTTACCATTATGAATTAACAGTAGAATGAACATGGGGAATATTTACTAATATACAATCAGATACGAAAAGGTGTTGGCTGTTCTTGATCGTTCATGTATACTGAAGTCAAATTGAATAGTAGTAACTAGGGGAGCCCAATGAGCTGGGCTGAGAGGGAAACGCTTTGAAGTTTCTTGACTCTTTGGACCTGATCTGGATCATGCCAGCGTAGGGAAGTTCGGTCGTACCAAACGAGTAATACAACTTCTGTATACATAGTTGCCGGGTCCATTTGTAATGAATGGAACCCGGCTTTTTTATTTGCTTTGCTTCAGCTATGTGTTTTGGCGTGCCAGTCTTGTCCTTTTATCAAAACAAAAAAGGAGAGATTGATGTTGTCACCATCTTCATTGAACAAAGAAAACATGTCGATTATGTCCAGTTTTGCCGGGAGTCAGAAGGTTTATGTGCCGGGGTCAAGGCCTGACATTCAGGTTCCTATGCGGGAAATTAATTTAAGTCCGACGACAGGTACATTTGGCGATGAGGAAAATCCTCCGCTTCGTGTGTATGATACGAGCGGACCTTATACAGACCCGAAGTGCACCATTGATATTACGAAAGGTCTGCCTTCTCTGCGCAGCGGTTGGATCAGCGAGCGTGGTGATGTTGAAGAATATGAAAGACGTGAAATCAAGCCTGAGGATAATGGGTATAAGAGCATCGATGATCCGCGGGCTAATAATAAGGTGTTTCCTGAGTTGAATCGTAAACCTATTCGAGCCAGGAAAGGGAAAAATGTCACACAGCTTCATTATGCGAAACAGGGTATCGTCACGCCTGAGATGGAATTTATTGCGATAAGAGAAAATATGGATCCGGAATTTGTGCGGGATGAAGTGGCGCAGGGACGTGCGATTATCCCTTCTAATGTCAATCACCCGGAGACGGAGCCTATGATTATCGGGCGGAATTTTCACGTTAAAATAAACGCCAATATTGGGAACTCTGCCGTTACCTCCTCCATTGAACAGGAAGTAGAAAAAATGACCTGGGCGACAAGGTGGGGCGCGGATAACATTATGGATTTATCAACGGGAAAAGACATTCACACGACGCGGGAGTGGATTATTCGAAACTCGTCCGTTCCGGTCGGCACCGTCCCGATTTATCAGGCACTCGAGAAAGTAAACGGGGTAGCGGAGGATCTGACGTGGGAAGTGTACCGCGATACGCTGATCGAACAAGCCGAGCAGGGTGTTGATTACTTTACGATTCATGCCGGGGTTCTTTTGCGATATGTGCCGTTGACAGCCGACCGTTTAACTGGAATTGTATCCCGGGGTGGGTCGATTATGGCCCAGTGGTGCCTGTATCACCACGAGGAAAGCTTCTTGTATACCCACTTTGAAGAGATCTGTGAAATTATGAAAGCCTATGATATTTGCTTCTCCCTAGGTGACGGGTTACGGCCTGGCTGCATAGCGGATGCCAATGACGAAGCTCAGTTTGCAGAATTAGACACGCTTGGTGAGCTGACTAAAATAGCCTGGGAGCATGATGTGCAGGTAATGGTCGAAGGACCGGGCCACGTCCCGATGCACCTGATTAAAGAAAACATGGACAAGCAGCTGGAAGTTTGTGACGAAGCACCGTTTTATACGCTCGGACCATTAACCACTGATGTAGCGCCTGGTTACGATCATATTACATCTGCGATTGGAGCAGCCATGATTGGCTGGTACGGAACCGCGATGCTTTGTTATGTGACGCCAAAAGAACATTTAGGGCTGCCGAATAGAGATGACGTGCGCGAAGGAGTCATCACGTATAAAATTGCAGCCCACGCAGCCGATTTGGCCAAAGGACATCCCGGCGCACAGAAACGCGATGACGCCTTATCCAAAGCGCGATTCGAATTCCGCTGGAGAGATCAGTTTAACTTATCGTTGGATCCAGAGCGTGCGATCGAATATCACGATGAAACCCTCCCTGCAGAAGGAGCAAAAACCGCTCATTTTTGCTCGATGTGCGGACCGAAATTCTGCAGTATGAGAATCTCTCAGGATATCCGGAATTACTCGAAAGAAAATGAATTGTTTACGAGGGAGGATATCGAAAAGGGAATGCAAAAGAAAGCGGAGGAATTTAAGAAGTCTGGAGGAAATCTTTATCAATAAATAGAATAAGAGATGGTAAGAGCTATGGAGCTGATTGGTGGTTGGAGCCGATCAGCTTTTTTGTGGGTATTCGATTATTAGAAGAATTGTAGTTCCCATTTTGCAACCCACCCTGCAGCTAATAATGAGGAGGGGAATAATTGAGAGAAAAAAATTTAAAATCACTATCTTTAGCTTGTTTTGTTTTATCTGTAGTAGTTTGGATACCGAACACAGTATTCCAGATAGCAAGTCCGTTGTGGATACTGACGTTTGTAGTAGCTCCTGCCGGAATAATTTTTGCTTTGCTCATTAAAAATTACTGGTTAGTTATTATAAACACATTTATGCTTTTTAGCTTTGTTATATTAATGGCACTGGGTTATTTTGTGAATTCAAAAATTTAAGCTCTCGCCCATTATTATTTATGATAATAGTTAATAAGCCAGTCCATGCTGCGTATCTATTACCAGTGCAGAGGTCACGGAGGCCGGCCAGCTTTTAAAAAAGCAGTTTGACAATATGCTGTACGTGTTACATACTATTGTTAAAATAATTTTACCGAGTAAATGGAGTGTACCGATGAAGGATATTAAATTATTGACTACATATGAACAGTTAAAAGCTTTAGGAGACCCATTCCGCTCCGAATTGTTGTTACGATTAATGGAAAAGCCAAAAACAGGCCAGCAGCTTTCTGAGGTATTTAACCTTTCACGTGCACGTATTCATTATCATTTGAAGGAGTTAGAGAAAAACGACCTCATCGAGATTGTACATAAAGAAGAAAAGAACGGGATTGTCCAAAAGTTTTATCAAGCCGTAGCCGGCGGTTTCGTACCTGATCAATCACTCATTCCTTATTCAGATATGACAGAAACGGTAAGACAAATGATGGTGAGCATGCTAGAGCAGTCAAAGCGAAGAATTCTTGCCGCTCCGGAAGAGTCTTTACAGGATCAGTCTGGCTCAAAGGATCCGGACGAGTGGAAGTATAGGTCAAGTGCTTATGAGATTCATGCTAAAGAGGAAGATTTCATGGCTTGGCAGCAAAAGTTTTCAAATTTAATGGAAGAACTGGCAGAAATGCAACGCCCAGATCCATCTCCAGAGGCTAAGCTTTATTACTTTCATATTCTTGGGTTGCAAATAGAGGAAAGTTATTTCGAAAAGAAAAAAGGAGAATCATAGTTGGGTTCTTTTTTTTGATTGTTAGTTAAATTAATCTTACCGAGTAAATTTAATTAATGAGGGGGATGGATATGGAGAGCGCAAAAAAGATTGGCGAAAAAGAAGTCGCACCTTTATCAAGGTCTAAATCATTTATTTTGTTATGGTTGACGACGGTAGCCTCAAGTCTGAGTTTGTCGATGTTTATGTTTATTCAATCATGGTATGTGGTGGAAGACCTAGGAAAAGAAGCATCTCTGGGCATTGTATTGGTTTGTTTAACAGGCATGCGGATGATTTCCATGGTCGTTGGTGGAGTAGTGGCCGATCGAAGCAAGCAAACAAAGGTAATGGCATTTTCTGATTTATCATTAGCCTGTGTCATTATACTGCTGGCCGGATTCTTTATGTATTTTTCAGAGGTGCCAATCGGAGTACTTGCTGCTAATGCTGCTTTATTTGGAATTTGTGGCGGGCTCTTTGAACCTGCTAGAGATGCTCTACTGCCTAAAGTAGTAAAAGTGGAACAATTGACCCGAGCCAATTCCTTTCTTCAAGCTGCCATTCAAATTGCCCTCTTTACAGGGCCCCTTCTTACGGGAATATTGATCAATTTCTTAAGTTATAGTTTCGTTTTAATTCTTATTGGTATGTGTTTATGTTTCTCTGGCATAGGAGTGCTATTTATAAAGCAAATTAGCGAAAAGCCAAAACAAAGGACACATTTATTTTTTAAGGAGCAACTAAAGGAAGGGTTTATTTATACCTGGCAATCTTCATTGTTAAGGGCTTTGCTGATCATTTCAGTTATTGTAAACTTTTTTATATCTGGTCCTTTAATGATGGGACTTCCGATATTCGTGGAAGGTGTACTGAATGGGAGTCCCTTAGACTTCAGCTTTGTTCAGGGTGGTTTCACATTTGGCATGATACTGGGTTCAGTCATCATTGGCCTGGTGAACATTCAAAGGAAAAGAGGGTCCTATGCGTTATATTTCATAGCCCTTCAAGGAATTGGCCTCCTCATGTTCAGCCAGGTGACTTCAATAGGAGCTGCCGTAAGTATTATCATTGTCATTGGGATGCTTAACCCCGCTGTTAACATTCCGCTAATATCAATGGTCCAGTTCCATGCGTCTTCCCAAAAAGTCGGCAGGGTCATGAGTTTAATCCGTACAGGATCGTTAGGATTAATTCCGCTATCCTATGCTGTAACGTCTGTATTTCTAGGAATGGGAATAAAAATCCAAACTTTAATGGCATTGAGTTCGATCCCTTTAATTCTTAGTGTGATTTTATTATATTTATCATTTCCAATCTTAAAATCCGCAGACTAAAACCCTTTATAGTTAAATAGGTGTTCTCACGAATATTTAAGGAGAAGAAATTGGCACTTGTACTTATTATTTCATTTGCATTATTAATTTATCTTAGCTTTACAATTTGCCATATTGAAAGACTGCTGAAAGAAGAAATCATTAAATCTAATAACTTAAAGTAAAGAGGGAAAAGTTTATCCCTCAATTTTATCTCCTTCACTCAAACCGCTTGTCCTCAATGCACTCTCTAAATCATCATATCGAGCGAGGAAACAGACTTTTCCGTTCTCTACTTTCAAAACCGTATAAACCACGGCTTCTCCTTTAATCGTATCATCATCATTGAACCACGTGCCGTGCTGTGCTAATACTACATAATGATCTCTGGCATAGCGGCACTCGGTCTTTAATTGTAATTTCGCGCGCTGCATCCAGTCATAAAGCTCCTGATGGTTAATGACTCCTTTTCCTTTAGGTCCTACTAATTCTAATTGATTTGAGGTGACTTCCGATAAGCCGTCCATATCCGCTTTATTAGAAAAGTTCACCCACGAATCTGCAATAGCTAGAGTCTGCTTTGTTTGTTCATTCATCCTGGTCACTTCACCCTTTCTCAGAAAATCTCCTGCAGCGATTATACACCTTTTTCATAATACTTGGACATAGGAGGGATGGTTATAGCTGTTAAATCTAGCTTTTTAATAAAATTTGTATTTTTTCTACAAATCTTATGGTTTGTTATGTTTATTACTAATATCCTTGGATATATAGGTTCAAAAAGCGTCATAGCTCAAGATGTGGTTTGGCTCGGGATCCCTTCGGCTGGGGCCGTGGTCTCTATATACTATATAATTTACTTTATGAGGAGTCGTTACAATGATCATGTCTCTTGTGATTTATTTATTGTGGGCGGCTATTGCGGGGATCAGCCAAATGTAAGTAATTGACTAGTGGGACTATACTTATTAGATGGAGGTCATATGACACAACCTAAATATGAATCATTTAGTATGAAAACAGCGTACCTTTATATAATTATAGGAATCTTAGGTTTCTTGTTTTTCCGTTTCTTTTTAGAGTCTGATGTATGGTGGAGTATTCTTATACCATTTCCTTGTGTTTTAATCGGAATACTGTCTCTAAAAAATAAGAAAAGAAAATAAATCCAGCATTATGCCGAACGCAATCCAGAAAAGGGTTGCGTCTTTTTTATGGGAAGAGCTTGTTTATTTGAAAGCGTTTTGAAATAATTGGAATTAATAAATAATCTTGAGAAGAGAGGCGTAAGGAGGGGAAATGATGATTCTATATAATGAAGCAGCTGGTGAAGGGGAACCTATCGTTTTCTTGCATTCGGGTTTGCAAACTGGAAACACTGATTTTGTGAAACAAAGAGAAACTATTAAAAATCTTATGAAGGTCATTACGCTTGATCTAAGAGGCCATGGCAAGTCGCTCAGTAATAACTTAAATAATTTTTTTGAAGATGCTGCCGATGATTTAAAAGAAACAATGGAGGAATTGGAAATAGAGAAATTTCATTTAGTCGGCAGCTCATTAGGGGGATTAGTGGGATTGATTTTCGCCAAAAAATATCCATATTTCCTGATAAGTTTAACGTTGTCTGGTATCACTGCTGATCGACAGGACAATTGGAAGGAGCTTCATGGGGAAGATATAAGAGCTCAGGAAAACCTTCTTCATGATACTGAAATAATCAAGGTTCTTAATCAAATGCATGACTCTGATTGGAAGCAATTCATTTATAAGGGGAGAGATGAGGATTGGTACCCTTTTGAACACACAGGCGACTTAGAAGGTATTAAGGCGCCTATTCTTTTTATGGTCGGGGAAGGAAATAAGGCTGAAGTAGAGTCTGCGTCCAAATACCAAAGACTGCATGATAACGTACATGTATGCGTGATTCCCTTTGCCTCCCATTTAGTTCATGAACAAAAACCGGACGTGTACACTGAGGTATTGATGGAATTTCTTAACGTGATAAAGGAGCAATAAAATAAAACTTGTAATTTGGGCCAGTAAACTAAAAGTAAAGACCAGCATGCTTCCAAGTAGGTTTCAAGAGAAACAAAGAGATCGTTTTTAAAAGAATAAAAAGGATGGTGGTAAAGGTGAGTGAAGAGCAGAGGTATATGATTAGCGGAAAGACAGGATATTCTCCTTCCATAGGCAGATTGTTATCCATGATGGAGTATACACGCAGGACTACTCTCGAGGCAGCGGAAGGGCTGTCTGTAGAAGAGCTTGATTATCGGATTAATGGAAAGGGCAATTCCATAGGCTGTCTTTTATATCACATCGCCAGTGTTGAGGAAATCTATCAAATTTTCACCTTTGAGAATAGAGAGCCCTCCCAGGACGAATGGCAGAAGCTTGGGGTAGGGGTTGAGCTTGGTGAGAAGACTCATAAGGTGATTAAAGGACGGGAGCTTCATTTTTATAAAGAGAAGCTGTTGGAAACACGAAAGCGGACCCTCGAATTATTTAAGCATAAAGAGGATCGTTGGCTGGATGAAATATCTCCCTTGAATCCTGTCGATCAAGCCAATTACTACTTCTGCTGGTTTCATGTATTTGAAGATGAATTGAATCATCGGGGTCAAATTCGTCTGATTCGCAATCATCAGAAAAAAGGTGAAGGCTCTTGAAGGCTGTATGGTTGTAGTCCATGAAGAGGGTGAGATTCATCATATCGGTAAAAGGGAAGCGGCTCGCAGTTTCATAAATTTCATTGATTTTGCTCTACTATCCATAGTATCCTCTACCCAACATTTCTTTTATCATGAAAAGAGAAAGGGGTTTTTTCTATGAAGGATCAGATAGACGAACTAACATTATTGCTGTTGTATTTAACATCTTTTAAAGATGATGAAGGACCTTTTGAAGTCTTGAGAAGCTGGAAGGGGTATCCTTTTGAATCGTTGGATGAATTAAAAGAGGCCCGCTGCATTGTAGGGAGCAATCGGGCGAAGTCGGTTGTTTTAACGGAAGATGGAGAAAAGCAGGCGCGGGAGCTGATGGAAAAATATCATATTAAGGTTGAGTAGTAGACGGTAACACGGGAGGCGTTAACATGTTAGAGAATGCCAAAAAAGATAAAAGTCATAAAACTGGCAGTAATGCCCGTTAGGTTATGGGATTATCGATCCTGCAGTCGTTTTGCTTTCTTCTGTGTTATTAACTATTAATGGTCTTGATGATTCTGACTATATTTTCTCTCTTATAAGCGGTACTTTTTCAATAGTTGTAGCAGCTGTATTAGTCATTAATATTGCTAAATTAATGGTAAATTTTTTTATTCCATGTAAAATAGCCTATCCAAAACAATACTACAACAAAAGGAGCCATATAATATAATGCAGGAGGTTCTACATATAGAACTGTTAATATAAATGCTAAGACGAATGGTAATAATAATGTTAAATACGCTTTATTATTCATGAAAATCACTCCAGTTCAAAGGTATAGTAACATGCATAAGTAATCAAGAAAATACATTAAAATCCGTATAATTCCGTTTTCTTTTCATTTAAACTTGAAAAAATAATAAAATTAAATTGAATATTGATTTCGATATATCGTTTGAGAAACCAGCTATTTTCTTTGTTAATGTAGAGAAAAGAATTATTTTTTAAAATCTCGCAATCATTTGTTTGTCGTCTGACTCGCCATGTATTAGTGTTAATGGAAGTAAGTTAAAACTTGAAGGTAAGACAAAAAAATAAAGCTATCTACATAATTCTTAAAATAGAAGAACTCATATCGTATATCAAGTGTTACCGCTGTAGCAAGGTTAAAAATAATCAAAAATGAAAGTTCAATGCAAAATCTATTACCTCACTCCTAAGTCACACCGATTATGTAATGTCAATTACTACCCCGTAACTTAAATAAAATTAGTTTAAGGTCTATAACCCAAGCTCATACTAAAGAAAAAAGCATATCCGAAAAGAATTGCCACCCCAACTATTATGAACAGAAACATCAGAATTTTTCCTTTAAGATCTTTCTCTCTTTTATTCCAAGATAAACTTAGGGTTAGAAATATAATTGCAGTCGGCACTAAATATAAAAACAATCCTATATCAGCCAAGTTCGAATTCTTCTCCCAATAAATATCTGGGATAGGAGAACCCTTATGATAAAGAGCGTAAATTGTCTCTCTTAGTAAGAGAAAAACCAACGAAACTATAAGAAAGTATCCATAACCGATATATTTAACTTTCTTAGAAAATACTTCTGAACGATTTAGCATTGCAATTACAACAAGAAATAGTGGTATTAATACAGTATAGTCACTCACTTATTATCCCAACTTTTCTCTTCCATTTTTAACCTTGTAAATTCTCTTATTACTCATACGATACCAAACCAATTTAGTTTCAAACGCCCAATATCTCGAATCTCAATCTTCAACTATTCTGCCCGTTAATTGAATAGCAGCAAAATAGAATTTCATTATAAAATACAGTACGTTTTGCTTATGGATTTTCTTCTTTGCATCTCTGAAGTAAACTAATGTTTAGTGTAGGCGCGGTGATAACAGGGGATAAGTCAGCAGGAATATCATGTGGATCAGTCATCTCAATTAGGTGGATTTCAATATTTACTTTTTCTTTTTGAAGTGCTAAAGTTGAAATTGTTGTATTTTTCTATCAATTAGTGAAATCGGTTTCAAAGACATCTAAGGAGGAACTGCATATGGAGTTTAGACAAAAAATCGGGCTGATTCTCGGTCCTTTGTTGTTTGCTATTCTATTCTTTATCCCGGCTATTACAGGGCTTGGAGACGAACCGCGTGCTGTACTGGCTGTCACGGCGTGGGTAGCGGTGTGGTGGGTCACAGAGGCGATGCCGATTCCGGCGACGTCCCTGATGCCGATCTTTCTGCTTCCGATTACGGGTGGAGCGGATCAGGATACGGCCTCGATGGCGTACGGGGATCCGATTGTATTCATGTATATGGGTGGTTTTACAATTGCCCTGGCGATTCAAAAGTGGGACTTACATAAACGGATTGCGATGACGATCATTTCATTTGTCGGCACGAGCAGCCACAGGATTATTCTAGGGGTTATCATTGCTACAGCCGGCTTATCGATGTGGATTTCCAATGCAGCGACCGCGCTCATGATGCTTCCGATCGCGTTGGCATTAATTACCGAGGTAAAGGAGAAGAACTTTTTTGATGAGGCGTCCTTGAACCGTTTTGCTAAGGGGCTGCTGCTTTCTGTAGCCTATGCGGCTTCCATCGGCGGTCTGGCGACGATTATCGGGTCTGTACCTAACGCGGCGTTTGTGGCCGTGGCGGACAGCAGTCTCGATCGTACGGTCACATTCTTTGACTGGTTCTTATTCGGATTTCCTTTGACGCTTATTTTGCTTGTAGGGCTTTATTTTTACCTTACAAAGATCCAATTTAAAGTGAAGAGTCAAAAAGACATTTCTTCAGATTTTGCTAAGAATCAGCTGCGGGACCTCGGGCCGATGTCCTACGAGGAGAAAGCGGTGCTCACGGTTTTCAGTGTGGTGGGTGCGCTCTGGATGACGAGTGGCTTTATTCCTGAAGACTACAGGCTATCTGATACTTCAATCTCTATGATTGGTGCGGTTTCTATGTTCCTTTTTCCGGCGAGGCAGGCGAAAGGCGGCTTGATGGTCTGGAAGGATATGAGAGAGCTCCCATGGGGTCTATTGCTCTTATTTGGGGGCGGCCTCTCACTTGCAGCGGCGTTTGATTCTTCCAATCTCACTGAATGGATTGGGGAACAGCTGCAGGGACTTGAAGTGCTTCCATTCCTGCTGATCTTAATTACGCTGGCTGCCATCGTACTGTTTATGACTGAAATTATGTCCAACACTGCAGTCTCCAACATGCTGATTCCAATCAGTATTGGTCTTGCGATCGGTATTGGAGCGGAGCCTTACGCGATCATGGGGGTTGTGGCATTGTCCGCATCCTGTGCATTTATGCTGCCGATCTCCACGCCGCCGAACGCTGCGGTATTCAGCTCGGATTATTTAACGATTGATGATATGGTGAAAGCCGGATTCTGGATGAATATTCTATCAATTATTGTGATTGTGCTGTTCGTATATCTCTGGCAGCCAGTTGTATTGAATTAATGGGAAAAGCTCTCCTGATAAGGAGGGCTTTTTTCTATGGAAAAATACCTGATCAACTGTTGTGAAAATTTTGGAAGTTTGAAATAATAGTTTTTACACGATTTTTTTACATAAAAAGGAGTATTTAAATGAAGAAAGTATGGGGGTACGGAGTATTATTGCTGACACTGGCGGGGTGTCAAAGCCAGGAAGCGGAAAAATCGGTGTATCATAACGGTGGAACCTCTGATGAATTTCTCATTCGTGCGAGTGGCTCTTATGGAGGGATAGCAGATGACAGCTGACTTTAGAAGTTATAATCAGCGGTTGGCAATTGTGTTTGTGATGCTTGGAACTGCTTTTATAACCGGGGGATTTGTGCTGCACCCCTATTTGGAATACTCTACCTTGATCGGGTGGGTGGCAGGGTTAATTTTACAATTAATAGCCTTAAGGTATGCGATTAAGTGGAAGGCCGAAGAAGACAGGAATAAATAACGTGGCTTAAGTACTTTTATAAAAAAGGAAGGGCCCTCACGCAGTGGTGAGGGCCTGGAGGTTAGATCATTTTCTACAATCTCTCACTGAATTGGTTAAATATGTGAGAAATATTAAGGTCATCCCATATTCTAGTACACTTACGCTTTAATGTAAACCCGCTTTAAATAATTAAAGTGAATGGAGTGAGCACTCAATGAATAAGCCATTCATTTTGTGGGCTGGTATAGCAGTCGTGTTGTTTCTTGTATGGATTGTAATGAATTAAATAAGGTTAGGAGATTTTTTTATGTTGGGGGATGGAATACATGGTATGCTTCATTTCCTTATAGGGGCTGCTGTGGTTAGTCTATTGTTGTATGGAAAATGCGGATCAAGGCGTGAGCTCGTGATCGTTTTTTTATTTGGGGGTATTGCCGGGGTTTTTCCCGACGTCACCAAGCTGTTTGGCGACCTCTACGGCCATTCTCTGATGAGCGCGCCATTGATGGGGCTGAGTGTTGCTCTGGGATTTCGCATACTTATGAGAAAGGTGCCCTTCCTACAGGCTTGGGGCGCCTTTGCAGCAGCTGTAATCATTGGGCATATTTTCATCGATTTGATTGGTAATGGGGTGGCTCCTTTTTATCCATTTGAGAAAAGTGAGTATGATTTTCACATTATATCCAGGCTTGATGTCGTGATGCTTCTGACTTTACTGGCCACGGCTGTTGTTTTCTTTATTACATGCAGGCGGGCCATTGTGCTGTCAGGCGTTATGATCATATGTATATATCTCGGAATTTTATCGGTTTCAAAGGTACAATTAGAACAATTGCTCCATACTGAATACAGCGAAAATGATATTGAATTACTGATCACCTACCCGCGTTCAGGTGCATGGGGTGGCTGGGATTTTCAACTGCGGACCGATGAGACCTGGATTAATGGACATTCGCCGGTCTTAGGAAGAGATGTACATATTGAAAGCGAGAGGGACGTCGAAACGTAACGCTTGGTCTTTCGTATTAAATAGTAAGGGTAATAGACAGATGGGAGGTTAAGGAAGTGAATAAACGGCTGAAATTCACTCAGAAGAGTACTCTTTTTCTATTGTTTGTTATGCTGCTCTACATAATTGTTACGAGTAATACTTCGGTAAACTTTTCAACGAAGCTGATCATGCTTGGAATGTTTCTTTTTATCTTCCTTAAAGGGGTGGAGACTTATTTGGAAGGGCAGAAACGAAGAAGTATAATCCCTTTTGGTATTTTTTTCATACTGGGAATTTTGGTAGTTGGCAGCATCAATTAACAGGGGGAAGATGATGAAAGCATTGAGGATCGTTCAGAACGTGTATTTGGCAGGGATGTTTGCAGCGATATTTTTATATTTTTCTGGAATGATGAACGGCGACTATTTATTTCCCATTGTGGGAGGGTCGTTCCTTCTAAATGGAGTTAGTGACATGTATGAGGAAAAAGTTAAAGTGAAGTACGTTTTTCAGGCTACGGTGGGTGTTTTTCTTATCTCTGTTCCAATTTTGTCATAGGAGGGTTCAGTCGTGAAAACAATTGTGATTGTAAAAAACATAGTATTGGCTTTAACGATAATGCTGGCTGTGCTCGTCCTGTTAGGTTCGGTACTTCAATTTATACAACCTGTTCAGTATCAGGGGTCCACTTTACATTTATCGCTAATGACATTAATGCTGACAGGCTTAATTGCGACGAAGGGGCTTCAGTGCTGCATACATAAACGGAAAGAATTGACTGAGAGAGGCTGCGGCACCATATTATAAGCGGAATAGGCAGGGGGTGAAGCCGTTTGAAAAGAGGGGCAGGATGGGCAGCGGGAGTTTTGTTAACGGTTGGGATTACAGGTTCTGTGATCAGCTATCAAGGTTATGCTGAAGCGAAAAGTGACTGTGGGAAGAACGATGGGACGGTTACGGAAGATAACATTGACGTTCTTGCCATGAACTGGACCGTATCCTGTGAAAAATAAGAGGAGGTTCACTATGAATGAACATGCAGGAGTGAGAAAGTTTGAAATGGTGTTTCAAATTATCATAGCTGTAATTGCTGCAGTTATCACTATTGCATACATACTTAATGACTTTCAATGGGTCTATGCGATTCTTGGTCTCCTCATCGGGGGAATCAGTCTCTTCAGGCTCATTCAAATAACGAGGTTTGAGTAGAGGAGGGGGAGCTTGTCACCGGCATTTCTGCATAGCTGTCTACTGGGCGTATTAATAGGGGGAGTTGTTATTTTAGTTCTCTCAGGGATATGGCAGTTTTTTTACGAAGGAAGGCAAAGCATTATTGAATGCGAAGGAAGACTATTATGTAAAAGGTAAACCACGTGATGAGAAGTTGATAAAAAATACCTTTAAAGAAGAAGTTCAAGCCTGGAGAGAGAAATCGGTGTTCTTTAAAATTATCCTTTACTCCTGGGTGGCTTATATAGGGGCGCTTCTGCTGATTACGGGGGTGTATTTCATAAATGTATCGCTTCTGCAGTAGAGCGATATGTGCTGTCGTGCCCATGAAAATCGCCCGATATAATCATGAGCTGCAAGCTTAGAAGAAGGGACATAAGACTCAGATTTACATATCGTATCGCAATCCGATATATTAGCTTGCAAAATCGTCGAAAAACCTTCATATTTAAAGTAAAGGAGGTTCGACAGCGTGCGACACGATATTCAACCGAATGAACGAGCTTATACGACAAAAGAAGCAGCAGAAGAAGTAGGAATCGCTACGCCTACGGTACGGAAATATGGTCAGGTGCTGGAACGGAATGGTTATGAGTTTTTCAAGGATGGGGATCGTCGTATTTTTGTACGAACCGATATCGAAGCGCTTCGGGCGATACGCGATACGGAAAATCCAATAGATGTGACGGCGAAGTTTCTTGCAGAGCAGCAGAAGGATCGGCTTGATTCCCAGGAAGAAACCGATATATCGCTTCCCGATACATACGAGAATTCCATTCAGGATCCAGAACAGCTGCGCAGCTTCTTAAAAGTGATTGCCGATGAATTAGCGGCCTCTCGTGAAATGAATGTGCAGCTGACAACCGATATGACTGAGCTGAAAACGACTGTTTCCCGCCTTCAGCAGGATCACCATGTCATCAGCTCCGGTGTTGGGAATTTTTCACAGAAAACCAACACGAGAATTGAAAAGCTGTCAGCCCAGCAGCAGGCGAACTATGAGGATTTGCTTGAGAAGGAAAAGGAAAGCAACGAAGCGCTGCGGCAGGAGCTGCAATTGCTGCGCGAGGAGCAGAACAAAGTATGGCAGGCGCAGAATGAATTTAATCAGCGTCTTGAAGAGTCTGTACAGGAAAAGCCTCAAGGCGGCTTTGGGAAGCTGTTTGCGATGTTTCGTAAATAAAATCTATCAATCGTGATTTAATCCTTCAGTCTACTGTTCACTCTGAGGGATTTTTTTGTTTTAAGACACACTGTCCTCACACGGTCATACACTATTCGCAAAACGTTCCCGAAGGAGGAGAACGCGTTGCGTCATCATTCTATACCCTCAGGTTCCCCTCATTTAGTTCAATGGTATCGTCCATCCCTTCTATCCCGGCTTAAAGAAGGCGGATATGTTTTATATGCCAGGCACGCAGAAGCTTCAGTCGGGGAAGACCTGGCCTACGTTAACTTTGCCGATTGTTCCACGCAGCGGAATCTATCGGATAGAGGAAGAAGGCAGGCCGCAGCTTACGGTAGTACCCTCCGAAGCCTTCAGATTCCACTGGCAGCTCCTGCTCTTACCAGTCCATTTTGCAGAAATAGAGAAACGGCCGTTCTCGCATTTGGTGAAGAAAATGTTCAAGTGGATCCTTTTTGGCTTTCCATTTACTCGTTAGGCACAGCTATATCCAGCTCTGAGAAGCAAACCATTTTAAATGAGTTAACACGAAGACTGGAGACTCCGCCTCCTGAAGGGGTGAATACCATCATTGTGGCTCATAGTTTCCCTGAAGGAGCAGGTCTTGGAGAAATTCCGAATATGGGGACCGTAATCGTCAAGCCTTTTGGTGAAGGAAGGGGATACGAGCTGGTGGCACGGCCAGCGTTAGAGGATTGGATGAACTTAGGAAGTGGAAGCCGGTAAACCTCTTAATCTAGTAATAAAGATTGCTATTTATTAAAAGCCTTTGGTATGATAAAAGTGATCGTTATAACGAATGGACGGAGATGAATAACTAATGAAAAAGGTTCGTATTTTCGTGCTTGTTTTTATGTTATTTGTATCGCTGCCGTTAACAGCTTACGCCAAATGCCCCGTAAAAAAGGAAGTAGATTATGTCGCACTCGGAGATTCTTTAGCTGCTGGTGTTACGCCGTATAACCAGATTGGGGAAGGGTATCCCGATTACTTCGTGAAGCGGCTGAAGCAATCTCAGTATACCGTGGATTATGATAATTTTGCCGCTCCTGGGGCTGACTCTACTCATCTGACGGGTGTTCTTAATAATGACCTTGCGCAGAGTAATATTGAAGAGTCCGAGTTTATAACGATCAACATAGGAGCGAACGATCTGTTGCCGCTGCTGGATTTAGAGAAGCAGGAATATCCTTCAGAGCGCGAAGTTGCCTCCGTTTTAGCCCAGCTTAATCAAAATATCAATCATGTATTTACGAAGATCGATGAGCTTAACCCAGATACGGATGTTTACATGATGGGCTACTACAACCCATTTCCTTATCAGCCGGAAGAGCTTCAGCCTCAGCTTGACGTACTCCTTGATTCATTAAATCAGGTGATCCAATCTGCCACAGCTGCATACGGCCACACGTACGTACCCACAGAAGATGTAATTGAACGAAAATATGAAAGCTTTCTACCTAATCCTTCGAATATTCATTTAAGCGAAGAAGGGTATGAAGCCATAGCCAGAGAGTTCTGGAAGAAACTCGACAAAAGCAAAAACTAACAAGCAAAGCGGACCGCTTGATGGTTCGCTTTTTCTTATTGTCTATCAAGAATTTATAAAATTCCAACCTGTGAATAATTGACATCCAGTTTCAGCGTCCAGCCACTCGCAACATAAGCAATCCGTCCTGCGGAAGGGAAGACCACCTTCCACCGGCCGTTTTGCTTATGCTTTTCGTGTCTGCCAGGGCGCTTACGCTTTTGTGCTTAGCCATAAGCTATATTCTGTAAACACACTTCATATCCACGTATAATAGAAGAAATGACTAGTGGGAAAGAGAAGGGTGACATATGAAGAGAGAAGCCATTGAACACAAAATGAAAAATCATAAGCCTTCCGTAATTGGTCAGAAGCAAATTACAAATTATTCCGTTCTTCTTCCGCTGATTGAAAAAGAGGGAGAGCTGCATTTAGTGTTTGAAGTGCGGTCTCTTCAGATGAGAAGGCAGCCGGGAGAAATCTGCTTTCCTGGCGGGAAAGTGGACCGTGAGGATCGTCAGGTGCTTGATGCGGCTGTCCGGGAAGCTAAAGAGGAGCTTGGCATAACGGGGCATGAGATTGAAGAGGTGTATCCGTTTGATTATATGGTGTCCCCGTTTGGCATGATCGTTCACACCTATGTAGGCTTTCTTAATTGCCCAGAGGAAAGAATTGTACCGAACCCGGCTGAAGTGGAAGAAGTGTTTACCGTGCCGCTGTCTTTCTTCCAGGAAAACAAGCCGGAGGTCCATTATGTGAATTTTGACGTGATTCCTGATGATGGGTTTCCTTTTGAGTTGATCGCCAATGGGCGTGACTATGAATGGCAGACTCGTAAGATGGAAGAATATTTTTATCAATATGAAGATAAGGTGATTTGGGGGCTGACAGCACGCGTGTTGTATGCTTTTATTGAATCACTCGAATAAAATGTTTCACGTGAAACATTGAGTTAAAGTGGAGGAAAACTTGAATTGAAGCTTAAGTTAATTGGTGTTTTATTTGTTGTAATTGTTGCCGCTTCTGTTACCAATCCGGACTCTGAAGATTTCAAGGAATGGCTGTTAGATGAAAAAGAGATGAATTGCTTAGACGATCGATGTACGGATGAGCACGACAGCACACTTGAGCACTTTGCTGCGTTTAGAGATTCTCTTATCATCTCATCTGCGCGGCAAACGGTGTATTATCCAGAAGGAGAGGAGGAAACCATCCGGGCGGTCGGAGTGTTTTCTCATTTTTTTGAAGTGGAAGAAGAGAACTGGCTGTGGCAGCTGCTGCATTAAAAAAGTCCAGAGCATATGGATGGCTCTGGACTTTGATGATTACAGCGCTTCTCTAATCACTTTTTTATAATACAACACAGACAAGAGTCCAAAGATTGAATACAGTGCAGTGTAAACGCCCATTACGATCAGCATCGGCGTCCATACTTCCGTGCCGAACAGGAACCATCCGGATTGAACGGCAAAATAGCTGTGAATGAGGCCGATGATGAGCGGTATGCCAAAGTTAAATACTTGCTTGCTTTGAATTCCTCTGACTAAATCCTTACGCGTATAACCGAGTTTGCGCAAAATCGTATAGCTCGGCTGTTCTTCATCTCCTTCATCCATCTGTTTAAAGTAAAGGATACAGCCTGATGTGATCAGGAACGTTAATCCAAGAAATCCAACGATAAACATAATCAGACCCATGTTCTGTTTCTGAAACTGAGTTGAAGCATACTGCGAAGTGTTGCCGGCTTTCTCACTCACCTCCATACTTTGGAAAATTTCATCAGCTTCCTCTTTAGATGCCCCTTCTTCAAGGGTTAATCCGATAAATTTACTGGATTGAATCTGCAGATCCGGATCAGCCTGGCTTTCTATCCGTTCAAAGACACTGTCGTCAACGACCGCTGTTGGTAGGCCGTAAGTGAAAAAGGTGGGCAGTACATCAATTTTTGAAATACCCGTATATTCCTGTTCAATTTCCTCATCGCTGCCGCGAATTTTTATCTCTCCGGAATCAGCCAGGTTCATTAACTTGTTCATGGCATCATTATAGCCGGCGAACTTCGTTTCATTTTCGCTGACATCTATGTCTTCCACACTCTCATCACTGACGATGGCCATTGACGTCCAGCTTCCGTCAAAATTTAAATTCCCCATGTCAGCCCCTACGATGTCCTCAATATAAACCTCTGCTCTTACTAGATCGGTTGTTTGATCACTATACCCGATCCCTTGCTCGGAAAGGGCATCTCCAAATTCAACTGCATCCTCGGTGCTGACGAAGGTGAAATCATCGGGTGCTTCCCCCTCGGCCGTTTTTTCAGCAGAGTAGTAGGAAATGTAACTTAAGGACAAGAGTCCAATCGCCAGGGCCGAAACGGTCGTAATAATGGTAAGCAGCAGCGCGTTTGATTTCATACGGAACATAATAGAAGAGAGCGACAGCACTTCATTAACATTTAAGTAGCCGGCTTTATTTTTTCTAATCATGTTTGAAACAAACCGTACTGAACCTTTATAGAAAAAGTACGTTCCGATGATCACAGAAGCAAGAATGAAGATCATCGCCGCAAATAAACTGTTAATTGATATAAAGTCTCCATCGAAAAGCTTGGAAGAAACGTAATAGCCTGTGCCAATCAAACCGAGCCCGAGTATCCCCATTACAATTTCAATAATCGATATCTTTCTCACACGGCTTTCTGTCTTTTGTTTCACGTGAAACAATGAAAGAATGGTCTGCCGTTTAATAAATATATAATTCAGCAGCATAATCAACCCATACACTCCGACAAAAACGAGCAGAGTCTGAACGAGTGCTTCCGAAGAGAAGTTCAGGGAAGCTACACCTTCAACTCCTGTTACTTTGAAAACAATCATCGTCATGAGCTTTGAAATAGAAAACCCTAAAGCTATTCCAATCACAAGAGAACCAAAGTATAGAATCAAGTTCTCAGCACTTAGAATGTGAAAGATCCGCTGCTTTGTCATCCCAATTAACTGAAGAAGGCCGATTTCTTTGCTGCGGCGCTTAATGAACAGGTTATTGGCGTAAATTAAAAAGACAGCGACGATCGAGACCAGCAGTATTGACGCAGCGCGCAATGCTGCAGCTCCTCGAATTGTGCCGGTGGCTTCATTCATGGAGGGGTCGTACTGGAGCGTCACGAATGAAAAATAGAGGGCGACACTGAATACGAGCGCGAACACGTATAAGTAATAATTGGTGAGGTTCTTCTTCATATTACGGAAGATCAGTTGATTAATGGTCATACTGCACCCCGCCTAACACACCCTGTGTCTTCATGATGTCTTTGAGGAAGGCCTGGCGTGACTGTCCGCCTTTATTGAGCTGTGTGTAAATGTGTCCGTCTTTAATAAACACGACGCGGCTGCTGTAGCTGGCTGCGACAGGGTCATGGGATACCATCACAATAGTGGCTTCACGCTTCTCATTTAAGTCACTTAATTTCCCAAGCAGATCGGAAGCTGATTTTGAATCAAGCGCGCCCGTGGGCTCGTCAGCAAAGATAATGCCTGGCTCGTGGATGAATGCGCGGGCAGCTGACGTCCGCTGCTTCTGTCCGCCCGATATTTCGTGAGGATATTTTTCGGCGATATCCTCAATGCCAAGCTCGACCGCTACAGCGTGAAACTTCACGTTCGCTTCCTTTTTCGACGCCTTCGTTATGGAGAGCGGCAGAAGGATGTTTTCCTTGACGGTCAGCGTATCGAGCAGATTATACTCCTGAAAAATAAACCCAAGATGATGCTTCCTGAATTCTGCCAGCTGCTTCTCCTTCTGTCCTGTCAATTCCTTCTCTTCAATCCTGATGGTTCCGTGACTGACGCGGTCAATGGTGGACAGCACATTGAGCAGCGTTGTTTTACCCGATCCGGACGCCCCCATAATCGTGACGAATTCACCTTTTTCAATCGAAATATCTATTCCCTTCAACACTTCCTGCTTCATAAATTTATTTCCATAGCTTTTATGAATTTTTTTAGCTTCTAAAATATTCATTCTCCTACCCCCGTTGTTTCAATGATAATTCCATTGTATAAGCTCCTGCCGCGGAAGTCCTTTCATGCATCGAACAAAAAAGAAAAGCGAGTGACACTTTTGTCACACGCCTTGAATCTTGTTGAAGTCGTTGGTTTTTGGGAAGGTGAGGGTGAAGGTTGAGCCGTGTCCCGGCTTCGACTGGACGTCCAGACTGATCTTCAAGGGGGACGCGGCTTTCTTCGCTAAGTATAATCCCATGCCTGTTGCGGCATTGTCCTGATGCTGGCTTGTAGACGTGAACCCTTTATCGAAGATGCGCGGCTGATCGCGGGTGTCGATGCCGCGCCCGCTGTCTGTTACGCTCAGCGTCGTCTGTTCATTTTGCCGGCAGCCTGCGATCGTAATTTCTGAGCCCTTGCTGCTGTATTTCACTGCATTTGTAAGCAGTTGGCGCAGAATAAAACTGAGCCATTTAGCATCACTAAGAACAGTCGGGACGTCCAGATCCACGTCAAAACCGACGCCTTTTTCCATACACCACGTGCGTAATGTGTTGATTTCATGGAAGAGCAGCGGTTCAAGCTCTACCTTTTCTACATATAAATCATTCTCAATAAAAGGGATCCGTTTCTCGTGCAGCTGCTGGTCCAGCAGCAGGTGAACTCTCAGCCACTCATGGGTCAGCTGTGCTTTCAGCTTCTGATCCTCCATGCGGTCAATAATTAAATGCATGGCAGTAAGCGGGGTTTTGACTTCATGGATCCAGGCCAGGAGCTCGTCTTTTTCCTGCTCGAGCCGACCTGTGTGGGTAGCGGCTTCCTGCTTCAGCTGCTGAATCGGCTCGATAATATTTTGTTCAACTATGGTTTCAAACGGCCGCTCCGGATCAGGTACACTCGTTACGTCGAGGTCATGGCTGCGTTCCTTAAGCTCCTTGAAAAACTTCGTCTCCCGATGGAAGCGGAACGCGAGAAATACGAGAAAGATGACGGATGACAGGAAAACGTAATATAAAATCGACGTAATGGGCATCGACGCATCCAGGTAAGCGATGAAGAGGACAAGCAGCTGCAGCAGGAGAAACAGGAGGATCCAGCTGCGCCGTTCTTTTAAAAATGTGCCAATCATCCGCTCACCTGATCAATGGCTGTGTAGCCCTGGCCTACCTTCGTTTCAATCGCGTCTCCCATCTTAAGGTCGGCCAGTTTTTTCCGCAGGCGGTTGACGTTGACCGTCAACGTATTATCGCTGACGAACCGTTGATCATCCCAGAGCCGGTGGATTAAATCCTCGCGGCTGACGATCTGATTTTTCCGGTCAAGCAGCAGGCGCAGAATGAACAGCTCATTCTTCGTCAGCTCAATCGTGCCATGATCGTTCGTCACCCGGCTGCGTTCAAAATCGATCGTCGCTCCAAGCCACGTTCGAAGCTCCGGTGCTTCGGCACTATAGTTATAGACGCGGCGCAGAATGGCCTGGATTTTCGCAATTAACACGTCAAAGTGAAACGGCTTTTGAATGAAATCGTCTGCCCCGAGGTTCATCGACATAACCATGTCCGTCGGATGGTCCCGTGAAGACAGGAAAATGATCGGTACATTCGAGTGCTCGCGGATCATCCGGCACCAGTGAAATCCATCGAACTTCGGCAGCTGAATGTCAATAATGACGAGATCCGGCTGCGCCCTCGTGAACGTCTCCATCACGCGCTGGAAGTCTGTAACTCCGTATACGTCATACTCCCACTGTGCCAGACGGTCACGGATTTCATGAAAAAGAGAAGTGTCATCTTCAATTAGTAATACTTTAAACAACGAACTCACCACGCTTTCTATGGAAATTATAGCAAATTTTAAGTCTGGATGTGGGGTTGATTTAGCTGCGGTTATTTGGATAGGCCTGCGCAGCCTATTGGGACTGGAAAATATTTGACGTCCGCGCCCCGTGCTCTTACAATCAAGAGCAAGCGCTATCAATCTACTAGGAGGCTGCCAATATGAATGCTTTCGTTTCACCCAAGCACGTTTATTACGGAGAAGGTTCGCTCAGTAAGCTGCCCGGTATCATTCAAAGTCTCAACGTTCAGACCGTTCTGCTGATTACGGATCCGACGCTCAAGGAGCTCGGTGTGATCGATCCGGTTTTAGACCTTTTACATAAGGAAAACATTGAGCTTGAGGTGTTGGCGGACGTAGTGCCTGAACTGCCGGTCGATTCAGTGAACGAGATGGTTGAGAAAGCGAGGGAAAAGAACCCCGACTTTGTTATCGGTATCGGCGGGGGAAGTGCGATGGACCTTGCCAAGGCTGTGGCCGTGCTGGATGAGAACCCGGGTCATGTGGAGGATTATTTGAATTTAACCGGGACACGGCAGCTTAAAACGAAAGGTGTGCCGAAGCTATTAATCCCGACGACGGCGGGGACGGGAGCGGAAGTGACGGACATTGCGGTCTTTTCTTTACAGGACACGAAGGATGTTATGACGCATGAGTATCTGCTGGCTGATTATGCCATCGTGGATCCCGTTTTGACATATTCGCTCCCTGAAAAGGTTACGGCTGCCAGCGGAGTTGATGCATTAACCCATGCGATTGAGGCTTATACTTCCATTGAAGCGACTCCGTTGACGGATTCTCTTGCTTTAGAAGCAATTGCGAAGATCAGCGCGAACCTGCGCAAAGCAGTCTGGAACGGAAAGGATAAGCAGGCACGTGAACAAATGGCGCTCGGCAGCATGATCGCAGGCATGAGTTTTTACAATGCCGGGGTGACTGGGGTGCATGCTCTCGCTTATCCGCTTGGCGGATTATTTAAAATCCCGCACGGTGAAGCGAATGCGGTGCTGCTGCCTTATGTATATGATTACATCTGGCCTTCATGTCTTGATAAACTCGCGGATGTGGCAGCAGCGATGAAGCTGCCTGCTGAAGGAAAAGATCAGCGCACGATTGCGCGGGATGTTGTGCAGGCTCTTTATCATTTAGTGGAGGATGTCGGCCTTCCGACGAGAACGGTGAACTACAATATTCAGGTGGGGGATAACGAGGCGTTAACCCGAAACGGTGCTAAGCAGACGCGGTTGCTTAACCGGAGTCCTATGAGGCTTGATGAGAAGGCGATCCAGCATATTTACAACAACGCCTGGCAGGGCAGCCTGACCAGCATTCAATAAAGGAATGGTTCTATGTATCAAACAACGATCGAACCGCGCGTCTCAGAAACTGATGGCGTTGGGCACATTAACAATACGGTCGTTCCTGTATGGCTTGAGGCGGGGCGTAACCCCATCTTTAAGCTGTTTACGCCGGACGACAATTTCTCCAACTGGAAAATGATCATTATAAATATGAATATTGATTTTAAAAGCCAAATTTATTTCGGCCGGGATGTGGAGATTCTAACGTGGGTTGAGAAGCTCGGCAACACGAGCCTCACCCTGTATGAAGAAATTTGGCAAAGCGATACGCTGTGTGCGGCAGGGTACACGACGTATGTGAATTTCAACGTGGAAAAGCAGGCAGCTGAACGGATTCCAGACGATATACGAAGCGATTTAGAAGAGCATCTTAGAGACGTATCGCAGGGCGATACGCCTTAATCCTAGAAGAAGGTTATCAACGGATTTTTAGTTTTATCAGCGATTTTTGTGAATTATCCGCGAAAAAAAGAATATATCAGCAAAAACCCGCGATTTGCATTCCATGAAAAAACTCCGGCCGCTCCATCCAGCCGGAGTTTTTTCTAGGTTAATAATTTACGGCATCTGTCTCTTCTTTGCGTTCATAAGCTTTTTCAATCCGCTTAATATCAAGCTTCATGAGGATCGAGACAATCAGGGAGAGGGTAATCAGCCCGAGAAATACGTAAAACACGGCGGTATACCCATCGGTGCGGTCGCGGATTTGCGAGACGAGCATCGGACCGAAGACGCCTCCTAACGACCACGTCGTTAACAGGTAGCCGTGAATGGAACCGAGCTGCTTCGTTCCGAACAGGTCTCCGATAAAGGCAGGCAGGTTCGAGAATCCTCCGCCGTAACAGCTGACAACAAGCAGGATCAGCAACTGAAAGATGATCGCGTTCGTCGTAATTGGCAGGGTGAAGAAGGCGACGGTTTGAATAATGAAAAAGATCAAGAACACGTTCGGACGGCCGATATAGTCAGAAGCGGCAGCCCAGCCGATTCGTCCGCCTCCGTTAAAGATCCCCATGATCCCGACCATCGTTGCGGCTGCTGCGGCTGAGAGCCCAACGACTTCCTGCGCCATAGGTGAGGCAACGGAAATCATCATAATTCCGGCGGTCGTGTTAATGAGCATCATAATCCAGAGCAGCCAGAAGCGGCGGGTTTTTACCGCCTCTTTAGACGTAAGTTCCTGTAAATCTTTTTTGAATACTTTTTTTCCAGAGGCCATATCCTTCTTCATTCCTGAAGGCATCCAACCTTCCGGGGGCGGTGCGATGTAAGATGCGCCTAACATAATAAATATGAAATAAGTCGTTCCGAGTATAAAAAAGGTGTTGGCAATGCCGACTGCCTCCATGAGGTTTGCGGCTAATGGAGCGGTGATGAGGGAGCCTGTTCCGAAGCCGAGAACGGCTAGTCCGGTTGCTAAGCCCCGTCGGTCAGGGAACCATTTTACAAGGGTGGAGACCGGTGATATATAGCCGATTCCAAGCCCCAGCCCGCTTGCGAGTCCGTACGTTAACAGGAAAAGGACGAGGGAATCAACGACAATGGCCAGTCCGGCGCCTGCCTGGCCGAGTCCGAACAACACGGCTGAGACCATGGCTGACTTGCTTGGTCCGCTTTTTTCAACGAATTTTCCAAATAAGGCCGCTGAGGAACCGGCCAGCGCCATCATAATGGTAAAGGCGATCGTTACTTCGGTTGGGGTCCATCCCATCTGTTCACTGACGGGAGTGGTGTAGACGCTGTATGCATAAGCGCCCCCAATGGATAGGTGAATGGCAATGGCTGATAAAGCAATCAACCATCTGTTCTTTACTGCGTTCATGAATATCCTCCTCTGTTTCCTATAGTGTAAGCGCATACAGAAAGGATACATGGTAACACTGGTAAAATCAAACTTTTTAGAATTATTTAAACTCTCTGTAAACTAATGAAATAGTGGTGAAATTCTGAGCGTGGACGTATAATTGAAAATGAATTTCAATTGTAATTATGAAGAGGGGTTTCATGCGTGGTAGCACGATTTTTTTCTTACTATAAACCATACAAGTGGTTATTTATTTTAGATTTCAGCTGTGCGGTGCTGGTGGGGATCTTAGAACTGGCCTTTCCGCTTGCTGTCAACCATGTCATTGATGAGCTGCTGCCGAGGGAGAATTGGACGATTATTATTCTAGCCTGTGTCGGGCTGCTGCTCGTTTACCTGTTTAATACAGGGCTTCATTATGTGGTGACGTACTGGGGGCACAAGCTTGGGATTAATATCGAAACCGATATGCGTCAGAAGCTGTTCACTCATATGCAGAAGCTGTCGTTCGGCTATTACGACAACAGCAAAACCGGCCACAGCATCTCACGTTTAACGAAGGATTTAGAGGAGATCGGTGAGGTCGCGCACCACGGGCCTGAGGATATGTTCGTCGCGTTAATGACGCTCACAGGCTCGTTCGTGTTAATGCTGACGATTAACTGGAAGCTCGCGGTGCTGTCCTTTATCGTTATTCCGCTGCTTATCGTATTCGCGATCTATTTTAATAAAAAAATGACCGTCACGTTCCGGCGTATGTTCCATAACGTCGCGGAGATCAATTCGCGCGTAGAGGACAGCATCGGCGGCATCCGTGTGGTACAGGCCTTTGCCAATGAGAAGCATGAGCAGGGGAAATTCCAGGAGAACAATGAGCACTATCGTACGACGAAGCTGGAGTCGTATAAGATTATGGCGCAGAACGTTACCGCAAACTATGTGCTTATGCGGATGGTGACGTTGTTTACGCTCTTGTTCGGCACGTATTTCGTTATTGCCGGCGAGCTGACGTACGGTGAATTCGTGGCCTTTATTCTGCTTGCGAATGTTCTGATCGGACCGATACAAAAAATTAACGCCGTCATTGAAAGCTATCCAAAAGGAATTGCCGGCTTTAAGCGCTACACGGAAATTATGGATACCGCTCCTGACATTCAAGACCGCGAAGGCGCAGTAGATCAACAGCTGAGGGGCACGATTGAATATCATGATGTCACGTTCGGTTATGAAGGGCTTGCCCCGGTCTTAAATGAAATTAACCTGGCGATTGAGTCCGGGGAAACCGTTGCGTTCGTCGGCCCTTCAGGAGCAGGAAAAACGACGCTGTGCAGTCTGCTGCCGCGCTTTTATGAAGTGCAGGGCGGGGCAATTACGATTGACGGCACCGACATCCGGGACATTACCCTCGATTCGCTGCGCAGCCAGATCGGGATCGTGCAGCAGGACGTCTTTCTTTTTTCAGGAACGATCCGTGAAAACATTGCTTACGGCAATTTAAACGCAGCTGACGAAGAAATTATGCAGGCAGCCTTTAGAGCTCGTCTTGATGAATTCATCGCCAGTCAGCCGCAGGGTCTCGATACGGTTATTGGAGAGCGGGGCGTGAAGCTTTCTGGAGGACAGAAGCAGCGGTTATCGATAGCCCGTATGTTCTTAAAAAACCCGCCGGTCTTAATTTTGGATGAAGCGACCTCGGCATTAGATACCGAAACCGAAATCGCGATTCAAAAGTCACTCGAGGAGCTGACGGAAGGACGCACGACGCTTGTCATTGCCCACCGTCTCGCCACGATTAAAAACGCTGACCGGATTATGGTCGTGACGAAAGAGGGAATTGCGGAGCAGGGGAATCACGAGGAACTGCTGCAGTCGGAAGGGATTTACAGCCGTCTGCATGCTGCTCAATTTAATTAGTTTGTCTAAACCGCTCAGTTGATATGCTGAGCGGTTTTTTTTGTGAGGGATGCTGAGAGGAGAGCGGGTTCTCAATGCAGATGACCTGACGTTTAATTGTATGTTTGATTAATTTTGTAAGGAGCGGAGAGGGTTCTCTGCTCTTTTTGTTGAGGGGGAAGTTGTTTTTAAAGGGAGGAGCTTTCGATAATGGGGGAAGAGGTGAAAAGGGGCGGCACAGCCCCTTGTTCTGGAAAAATAACGACCATCTGAAGCGGCGAGTTTACTTGTTGTCCGTGTGATACGGACACGTCGTTAAATGGTCATCGATGATTCCGACGGCCTGCAGAAAAGAGTAAATTGTAACAGGTCCGACAAACGTAAAGCCGCGTTTCTTTAAGTCTTTGCTTATCTTGGTGGAAAGCTCGTCCTTAGCCGGTATGTCTGAGGAGTCCATGCGGTGATTGATGATCCGATTGTGATCGGTGAACTGCCAAATGTAGTTCGACAGGCTGCCGAATTCTTCCTGAATCTTTTGCGCTGCCAAAGCATTGGTCCGCACGGCTTTTATTTTTTGCGGATGGCGTACGACTTCACCGGCTTCCCGGATGGCTTCAAGCTCAGCTTCCGTCAGGACGGCGCATCGGTCAATATCAAACTGGTGAAAAGCTCTGCGGTAGCCTTCCCGCTTATGTAAAATCGTTCTCCACGATAAGCCTGCCTGTGCTCCTTCTAAATTAAGCATTTCAAATAAATGGCTGTCGTCGTAGCCCGGGCGCCCCCATTCGGTGTTATGGTAGTGGGTCATCTCGGGATCCGACTGGGCCCACGGACAGATCGAATTAGTCGTCATTATAAGCGTACCTCTTTTCTTGGATTGTTTTTTCTATCATACATGCTGTTGTCTGCCGCTTCAATTCTATGTACCTTCCCGCCCAGATTGCATAGGATAATTTTATCAATTGATAAAGGAATGAGCGACATGTATGATTACTCGCTTGTAGATACGATTCTCACCGGCCTCAAAGCGGAGGCCGAGGCGGTCGATTTTTACGAACGACTGGCCGCATCGGCTCCGGCTCACAGCCAGAAAACGATGATTCTTGATGCTGCTCAGAGAAAAAAAGCCCGCCTCCATCAATGGAGTGATCTGTATACGAGAATGACCGGCACCTATCCCGACTATACGGTGGAGGAAGTGGATTTTGATTCGTATGTTGATGGTCTGAATAAGGCTTATGAAAGAGAAGTTGAAGCGTATGAACATTTCCGTCAGGGCCTGGAGCTTACCCGGCATTCTCCGCTCGGAGGGTTGTTCTGGAGAACGTGTCATGAGGATGCGGCCTTCGCTGAACGGTTCAACTGTTTAGCGAATGACAACCTGGAATTAAAGGACTACGGTGGCGAGCCTTACGTCGTTAATATTGATGAGGCGGCAAGGCAGAACGAGACGTTCCGAACGGCCTTGTGGACGGGAGAGCATCTGCAGGTGACACTGATGAGTATTGAAGTCGGCGGAGATATTGGATTAGAAGTGCATCCTGAGGTCGATCAATTTCTCCGAATTGAGGAAGGGGAAGGACTCGTGCAAATGGGGCCAGGGGAAGACCAGCTCGATTTTGAAAAAGAAGTAGAAGATGATGACGCCATCATGGTGCCTGCAGGAACGTGGCACAATTTAACCAATACTGGAGAGATTCCTTTAAAGCTCTACACCATTTACGCGCCGCCAGAGCATCCATTTGGCACGGTTCACGAAACGCAGGAGGATGCGATGGAAGCAGAATAAAAGAAAACCCGGCTAAGAATCTCTCATTAGCCGGGTTTTCGTCATTAGCGTGAGTATTCATTTAATCTGTCTGGAATGGATAAGTCTCCGCCATTCGTTTGAATTACCTGCTTATACCATTCAAATGAATCCTTCTTAGACCGCTTCATCGTGCCGTTTCCTTCATTGTCACGGTCGACGTGAATCATACCGTAGCGTTTTTTCATTTCACCGGTTGTGAAGGATACGATGTCGATAATCCCCCACGGTGTGTAGCCCATTAAGTCGACACCATCATAGGTGACGGCTTTTTCGAGGGCTTCAATGTGTGACTTTAAATACTCAATTCGCGCTTCGTCGTGAATCGCACCGTTTTCTTCTACCGTATCTACGGCGCCAAAACCGTTCTCAACGATAAACATTGGAATCTGGTAACGGTCGTAAAAGCGGTTGAGCGTATAGCGCAGGCCGGTCGGATCAATCGCCCAGCCCCAGTCGCTTGATTTGATATATGGGTTTTCTACACCGTTTGGCAGCCCGCCGTTGACGATATCTCCACTGTTATCTTGTTCTACGTCACTTTTTACCGTTGTGGACATGTAATAGCTGAACCCGAGGTAATCGACAGTTCCGTTACGTAATATTTCTTCATCGCCGTCCTCAAATGGAATATGGTAGCCTTCGCGCTCAAACTCTTTTAACGCATAGCTCGGGTAATACCCGCGTACGTGAACGTCTGGGAAGGAGTAACGCTGTCTCATCATTTCTTCAGCCAGCATGATGTCTTCAGGGTTGGAGGAGTAAGGGTAGATCGGTACGTGTGACACCATCGCTCCAATCTGAAAGTCCGGGTTGATTTCTTTTCCTTTCGCAACCGCTAAGGCACTGGCAAGTAATTCGTGGTGGCCGGCCTGGTACATAATTTCTTTGGCATTTTCTCCTTCTTTTACTGTAACCCCGGAGTTCGTCCATAGAAAAATCGGGTTGTTGACGTCCATTTTGTTGTTGATTTCGTTAAACGTCATCCAGTACTTCACTTTGTCTTTATAGCGGTTAAAGCAGACTTCTGCGAATTTAGCGAAATAGTCGACCACTTTGCGGCTGCGGAATCCGCCGTATTCTCTCGCTAAGTGGAGCGGCATTTCAAAGTGGGAGAGGGTAATGACAGGCTCGATGTCGTGCTTTAGTAATTCGTCAATCACATCATCATAGAACTGCAGCCCTTCCTCGTTCGGCTCTGCTTCATCTCCTTTTGGAAAAATACGGGTCCACCCAATCGAGGTACGCAGGCATTTCAATCCCATTTCAGCAAATAATGCGATGTCCTCCTTGTAATGATTGTAGAAATCGATCGCTTCATGGTTCGGGTAAAATTCATTCTCCTCAATGTTTGCGGTGATTTTTCTCGGCACGCCGTGAGCTCCTGCAGTCATGACGTCAACGACGCTCGGTCCTTTGCCGCCTTCGTTCCATCCACCTTCGAATTGGTGAGCGGCTAACGCGCCGCCCCATAGAAAATTTTTTGGCATGTGTTTCATGTTCAATTCCTCCTTATTTTACGACTGTCATCAATTTTTGGTTGAATGTGCTTTGCTTCAGGTCTTCAATAATGATTTCTTCATACGCGCCGGCATTGGTCACGATAACCGGGGTGATCGTTTCCAGTCCGTGGCTTTGAATTGCTTCTTCATCAAATTCAACAAGGATTTCTCCTTTTTTAAATGCAGCTCCGTCTTCGGCGTGTAAGGTGAACGGACTGCCGTCTAATTTAACCGTATCAATTCCAATATGCACGAGCAGCTCGACTCCACTCTCAGAGCGCAGCCCAATCGCATGCTTCGTTGGAGCAATCATCACAACGGTGCCGTCAAATGGTGCATACAGCTTGTTGTCTGTCGGATGAATCGCGACTCCTTTGCCCATCGCTCCTGAACTGAATACTTCATCAGGCACCTCGGAAAGCTGAATGACGTTCCCGCTGAACGGAGCGTCCACGATTTCTTCATTCACTTTTGCATCACTTGCAGCTGCAGCAGTATCGCCAGCCTGACCTTGTTCCTCCACTAATGCTTCGCTGCCAGCCTGTTTGGCCGTATCTTCTCCAAATCCAAAAATTTGAATGAGTACGACTGGAAGGACAATGGCGATCAGGGAGCCGATAACAATGCCCCATAGTGACATCGGGTAGGCGCTGTCTATGCCATTCACAATAGTTAATGGACCCGGCAGCCCGGCATAGGCAAAATAGTACGGGTTAAAAAAGCTTGCCGTAATCGCACCAACGGCTCCTGAAATACACCCAAAGATAAACGGCTTCTTAAATCTCAGGTTAACTCCGTAGATCGCAGGTTCGGTAATCCCAAATATCCCGGTTACGCCGGCGGATACACCAACTTTTTTCGTTTCCTGGCTTTTTGCCTTCAGAACGACACCAAGCACGGCACCTACCTGGGCAATAACAGCAATCGTCTGGTACGCCTGGAAGGAATCGCGGCCGTACTGATCAAAGTTAGCGAGCACCATCGGTGTAACGCCCCAGTGAACGCCGAAAATGACGAGCACCTGCCAGAGTGAGCCAATGATCGCTCCAGCGAGGGCCGGAGCATTTTCCGCTAAGAAATTGTAGCCGTTCGCAATGCCGTTGGCTCCTAAAGTGGAAAGCGGACCAATCAGCAGAATCGTTAACGGAACCATAACGATCATACAGATTAACGGTACGAATAACGGACGGACGACTTCGTTCATATTTTTATTTAGAAACTTCTCAAGATAGGATAAGAGCCACACTAAGAAAAGCGGCGGCAGTACAGATGAAGTGTACACCGTTTCTGATAATGCAATGCCTAGGAAGGAAATCGCTTCTCCTGACGCAATCTGATCAGCCATATCAGTCCACGTCGGACTAACTAAAGCGGCACTGCAGGCCACCGCGATATACGCGTTTACCTTAAAATGTTTCGCTGCGGTCATGGCAATAAAAATCGGTAAGAAAGTAAAAGGCGCCCATGAAATAAAGCTCAACACTTCATAGGTTCCTGTTTCCTCAAATCCGGCAAAAAACAAATTAATTAAGATTAACGAACCTTGCAAAATACCAGCAGCAGCTAAAATGTAAATAAATGGAGCGAAAACAGCTGACATCGTCGCAATTACACGGTTGACGACGGTCCCTTTATTTTCACTTTGATCATCATCCGATGTATCCTCGTTTACTAGATTTGCGAACGCCTCATAAACCTCACCAACGTGCTGGCCAATGACGACCTGGAACTGTCCGTTGTTTTCCACAACCGTAATAACTCCTGGTAAAGACGATACTACTTCCTTGGCCTGCGGCTTCGACCGCTTCAGAACCAGCCGCAGCCGCGTCGCGCACCGGGAAACCTTAATTATATTCTCTTCTCCTCCAACTGCTTCTAATATATCTCTTGCAAGTTTAGGGTAATCTCTCACTTTTTCTGCCAAAATAAAACCCTCCCTTTATTTTATTATACGTTTACATTATAATTGTACCGATACAATTTATCAATGCCCAAACAAAATAATTAGAAATACCTAAAAATGACGAATGAGCCAATGGGCTGGATATGCTATAATTCTTGTAATGTCAGGACAATAAAGGTAAAGAGGAATGTTTATGCTAAAGTATCAGCAAATCGCAATCGACATCGAAAAATACATTGAAGAGCATGCCCTTCAGCAGAGGGATAAACTGCCCGTGCTTGAGCACCTGATGGCCCAGTTTGAGGTGAGTAAAAGCACGATTACAAAATCATTGGATCTCCTTGAGAGAAAAGGGGTCGTGTACCAGGTAAGGGGCAGCGGTATTTTTGTCAGACGACAAAGTAGAAAAGGGTATATCAGTCTGCTGTCCAATCAGGGCTTTAAGAAGGATCTGGAGGAATTTAATGTCACTTCAGAGGTTATCGAGTTAACCGTATGTAAGCCTACCAAAGAAGCGGCTCATAACCTCAACATCGAACTCAGCAGCGACGTCTATTATGTAAAACGCATCCGCTGTGTGAACGGAAAGACGCTCTGTTTAGAAGAATCCTATTATAATAAAGCGTTTATCACTTATTTGAACAAAGAGATCGCCTCGGAGTCGATTTTTCATTACATTAAAGAAGGTCTCGGATTGAAGGTAGGCTTCTCTGACATTTATCTGCACGTCGATAAACTCAATGATGAAGAAGCAGACTATTTAGGATTGAAAAAGGGAGACCCTAAACTGTTTATGGAAAGTGTTTTTCATTTAACGAACGGGCAGCCGTTCGACTTTTCCAAGGTTACGTACAACTTTGAACAATCCCAGTTCTTTCTTCAGGCGAATAGTCATTTATTATAAATAAGGAAGCTTGATTTTATCCTTTGGAAATCAGGCTTTTTCATTTTCGTGAAACGAATCAATACGTCATCCGTAAAGTAAGTATGGAAAATAGGAAAGTGAGGTTTTATAAATGGAAGTATACCGACCTGCAGGCTTTTGGAACAGAGTGGGTGCCAGACTTATAGACGGCATCATCATCACGGTCGTCATTGGACTTATTACACTATTAATTTATGGCAGCTTTTTCACCGATGGTTACACCTTCCTGGATTTTCTGGGGTATGCTTACTTAATTATTGTCCCAGTGGTTTGGTACGGGTACACGATTGGGAGAAAAATAGCAGGAAACCGGATTGTGCGTATGGATGGAAGAAAAGTAGGCTTTGGAACCATGCTGTTAAGAGAGGTCGTCTCCACAATCGTCTATGTCATCACCCTTGGATTCGGTGCGATTGCCTCGCTCTTTATGATCGGGGTGAGAGACGATAAACGGGCAATTCACGATTTCATAGCCAAAACGTATGTCACCCACGCCCCGCCGGAACAAAAAGAAAACGAGGCAGCCGCCAAGTAAATAAAAACAGGGAGGCAGTATAATGAAGAAATTATATAGGTCTACGAAGGATACACAGTTCGCCGGAGTGCTGGGCGGGCTCAGTGAATTATACAGCATTGATGTCACTCTGCTCCGCGTGCTTACAGTCGTTTCCGGTTTCTTTACTGGCGGCATGGTCTGGCTGATTTACATCGTTGCCGCTATTGTCATGCCGACTGACAAAGAGCTCGAGTAAAGACTTTTCTCTCTTCGTGGCCAGCCTCCCGCGGTGGAGGGGGGATGGAGATAACGCCCTAACGAGTAGATGGTTACTCCCTAACCCTTTCGAGGATGATGAAGGAGGAACAGCAGTATGAAATTCAGCATTCTATTATTCACAAGTATTCTGCTTCTCTCGGGCTGCTTGGGAGAGACGAACGCTGCTTTAGGTGAGACATCTAAATACGGCGATCTAAAGAGCAGCTACTCTGAAGGTCACGCTGAAATCCTTATGACGACGGACAAGGAGCTGTATTCTCCGGGCGAAGCCATCACCGTTCAATTTGAGAACAAGGGAGAGGCGGCGGCTGGGTACGGAGCAGCGCTTTATTTGGAAAAGCGGGACGGTGACTCGTGGCGTAAAGTACCGTACGAAGATCTCAGCTTTACCAGTGAAAGCCTCAGTCTTTCAGCCTCATCAAGTGAAGAGCAGGAGCTCCCATTGGAATACATAGAAGGCTCCTTAACGGACGGCACGTACAGGATTACAAAATCATTTTCCGTTCACTCAGAAAACGTCGTCCTGGCGGCTTTTTTTGAAGTCTCGGAATAGCGTTGTGTTTTCTCTAAACCTTTGCAATAATTGGAAGTAACAAAAAGGACAAGAGAGGAGCGCTTCTCATTCCAACATTCCGATGGTTTCTATTACCTTGTCTAGTAAGTGGAGGCGTTATAGGCTGCAGTGCGGACGATGACACATCCTCAGCGGAAGAAGAGCATGAACTCAGCGAAACGTTCAGATCTGGTGAATATAAGATGGTGGGAGAGAAGGATAAGGTTGGTTTTATTTCCGGCAGTGCGGAGCTTCTCGTGGAGACTAACAAATACATGTGGCATGTATGGGGAGAAGATATGGAAGGGAAATCGTTTAAAGTAACCGGCAAAAACCTCGGCAACGGAGACGAGAAGACCCTCGTTGACAGTGAATTGGAGGGTCCTAACAACAAAGCGGATGCTCATACTCCTTCCAACATGACGTTTCCGAGTGAAGGTGACTGGGAGCTGGAGGTTTTCGCAGACGGGGAACAGCTTCAGACGCTCGTCATTCAAGCTTCACATGAATAACAGGGGAGGACACCATTTTGCTGAAGAATGGTGTCTTTTTTTCGTAAAGCAGAAAAACTTTCAAAACCTCCATCACTTCCTCTGCCTCATTCGTTATCTAAGTGAAGGAGCCAATAAACAGACAAAGTGAGTGGTCGTATGGAAGTAAGTGATCTTTATGAGGAGCTGAAAAACGACCTGTTCCGGTTTGCTTTCTCGATCGCCCGCCATGAGCAGGAAGGAAAGGATCTTGTTCAGGACGCCTGGGTTAAATCATTAAAGGAAGAGCAGCTGCTCTTCCTGCCGAGGCATAAGCAGAAGGCGTGGTTCTACCGTGTTATGAAAAATAAGCTCATAGATGAACGGAGAAAAGACCGCCGCTTAACAGAGTGGGAGGACGGGACGGACTTTCCGGTTCAGGAGCTCGCCGCAGGAAGGCTGGAAATGACGGAGCTGCTTTCGCGCCTGTCTCCGGATTTAAGCGATATTGTGTTTAAACGGTATTGGCTGGAGTTATCGAGTAAGGAAATTGGAGAGCGTATCCATCTCCCGGCTCCTACCGTGCGGTATAAGCTTCAATTGGCTGTCAAACAATTACGGAAATTTCTAGAGGAGGATGAACGATGAGTCAACGTATTGGGAATGTGGGATTGCTGAATTTAATGAATGCTACGGAGGAGAGTATAAAGGACATTGAACGGATCGAAAACATCGGGATGATTTTGTATCCGAAAGAGAAGGCTCACCTGGTGCCGAGATTAAACGCCGGCAACATTGGCCAGTGTGTTGAACTGCCGGAGGGGTATCAGGTCGTAAACAGTAATTTAAATGTGGATCAGGCTTACTTTCAATCCTTAACAGAGCCTCTGCAGTTATATGTAAACGGCAATTTAATTATTGCGCAGAATGCGGAGGCAGACGACGTAAAGAACAGCCTGCTTCAAGTGAAGGTAAGTGGCAACATTTACTGCCCAGCGCACGTAAGCGGGTCGCTTTTTCATATGCTGCCGCACGGAGCGTCCGATATTGAGTCGTATGGACAGGAAGAGCTGCGCTTTGAAAATGGGAAGTTCGAGCTCACCAATGCTTATTTACATTCGATCCATACTACCCTGCGCTTAACGGTGAATGGAAAGCTGCAGCTGAGTGAAGATCTGGACATGGATTTATTCCAGCAAAAGGTTCATAAGCTTGAGGTCAACGGTGTCGCTTCCCTTTATGAGCCGCAGGAATCTTATTTTTATCAGAAAACTGATTCGCTGACCACAGGCAAAGTTGAAATTATTCCTGAAGGCTGCCTGCAGCTGACGAAGGCGGTACGCGTGAACAGCCGCTCGATTAAACGTTTCAAAGGTAAAAAACTATACACGAAGAAGCCGTTTATCATTGAAGCGGATGTCACGCGTGAAGCGTTCGATATTGCGTCCATCCAGTCCACGTCACTCATCGTGTGTCCGGAGGAATTGGAAGACCTTGTATACGAAATTACGCCGTCACTGGATACAGAAGTACTCTCTTATGAGGAACGATTTATTTATATCGAAGGAGAAGAGCACTGGACGAATGACCAGCTTGCTGCTCTGCCTCAACCGGCCGCACTCATCGTAGACGGCGTGCTGACATTCGACAGCGACGTGGAGATCGAAGTGCTTTTCTCCAAAATAAAAACGCTCGACCTGCTCGGGGTGGTCGTCGTAGAAGCCCCGTCGTTAAAAGGCAGCCTGCAGCAGGTTCTCCGCTTAAATACAGGGATGGTACGAGGGCCTCAGACAAAGACGGAAGATTCCAGGCTGGACAATTTAGGTGAATTGATGCTGTAGGATTAGCTTCTTATAGAAAGGAAGGAGCAGAATGACGATTCACTTTTTCATCTTTACGATTAGTATTTCCAGGGAGAGAAGAGTTAAGGATGTAACCCCTTATCATCAAACTCCCCAGGAAGAGCTGCTGAGTCGTAAAGCCGCTTATCGAAAATTGTATTAATGTCATGAAAGAGGATCGATGGCCGTCCATCGGTCTCTTTTATGTGTGGTAGAATAGGTTGATGATTTAGGGGCGGAGGTCAGGCGGGCGTGAAGCGTTTTGTGAAAATAACGGCCATTGTATTGGCAGGACTGGCAGGGTTTATATTTTTTAATAACAGTTCTTTATTTATGGAAAGCAGGGAAGAGGAACCGGAGCTGCTGGCCCATAGAGGAATGGCGCAGACCTTTCCGATGGAAGGGATTGAAAGTGATACGTGTACAGCAGAAAGAATCTATCAACCTGAGCATCCTTATTTAGAGAATACCATCCCGTCCATGGAAGCATCCTTTGATGCAGGGGCGGATCTAGTAGAAATCGATATTCAGCCGACCACCGACGGTCAGTTTGCTGTTTTTCATGATTGGGAGCTCGACTGCCGTACAGATGGAACGGGCGTCACGAGGGAGCACAGTATGGAAGAGCTGAAGCAGCTGGACATCGGCTATGGCTATACTGCGGACGGGGGAGAATCGTATCCTTTTCGCGGAAAAGGAGAAGGGTTGATGCCATCCCTGGATGAAGTTCTCACTCATTTTCCCGATGAAGAGTTCTTAATTCATATCAAAAGTGATGATGCTGCAGAAGGCAGGCAGCTGGCGGATTATCTTGATGAGCTGCCGTCCAATCAGCAGGAGTCTCTTGCGGTGTACGGCGGTGATCAGCCGGTGCAGGCGTTAGGAGAACAGCTCCCGGAGATGAGAGTCATGTCCATGGAGACGTTAAAGGCTTGTATGATTCCTTACCTTGCCGACGGCTGGACAGGTTATGTGCCGGCGGAGTGTGAAGGATCACAAATTCACTTGCCGGAAAAATACGCCTTCTGGATATGGGGATGGCCGGAGAAGTTTCAACACCGCATGAAGAGTGTGGATACAAGAGTCGTCCTCGTTGCAGGAGACGGGGGATGGTCCGAAGGGTTTGACGATGAAGAAGATATAGAGAGAATCCCTGACAATTATAAGGGTGCAATATGGACGAACCGAATCAATAAAGTGGCTCCTATACTTAAAGAATGAGACAGGACGTAAAAGTGACGTACTGTCTTTATTTTAACAATTTTTACAAATCAGAAAATTGTGTTAGTATAGCTTTAATATTTACAAAGGAGAGCTTAAATGAATGTTCTATCTGCAGATGAAGTAAACGATTTTCTCACGATGGAAGAGACGATCCGTTCTATTGAACAATTCTATTTAGACGACAGCCAGGGCGATATGATCATGCCGGACCGCATGCATATCGAGGATGGCGCCAATACGAGTTTGTTGATGCCTTCCTACTACGGCGATTACTACGCAACGAAGCTCGTCGGCGTTGCCCCGGAAAACACTTCGCTTGGCAAACCGACGATCCACGGCCTGATGGTGCTGTACAGCCGAAAGACGATGGAGCCGCTGCTTATGTGTGATGCTGTACCGATTACCGCACTTCGCACAGGAGCGCTTGGCGGGCTCGGAATGAAATACTTAGCTAAACAAAAGGCTTCCTCCCTCGGCATTATCGGGACGGGGACGCAGGGGTGGAGCCACCTCCAGTCGGCCTGTGCCGTCCGGTCGATCCAAACGGTTCATGTGTATAACCGCAGTCAGGACAAGCTTGAGGCCTTTATTAAAAAAGCGCGTCACGCATTTCCAGGCTTACATATTGAAAAAGCTTCGCTTGAGAATGTCGTACGTCAATCAGATATTATCGTTACGACAACGATTTCAGAAAAACCTGTGCTCCCTGAGCTTGACCCTGTAAGCTATAAAGGAAAGCAAATTGTCGGTGTCGGCTCGTTCCGCCCGGCGATGCAGGAAATCCCTGACAGCGTGCTGCAGCAGGTTGATCAAGTGTATGTCGACGCCCCGAGTGCTTTTCGTGAATCGGGCGATATGATCCGCGCCCGCGAGCTCGGCGTGGATCCTGAACAAACGCTGTCTCTCAAAGAAATTATCGAACGCCAGCACCGCCCTCCTCAGCCAGAAGAGCAGTCTATTATCTTTAAGTCAGTTGGAGCGGCGATTTTTGATTTAGTCGTAACGAAAGCTTTATATGAAAAATCCGCTAAGAGAGGATGAAGAGCTGTGAAGCAAATGACAAAATCAAAGTGGAAGGATCCCGGCATTATTATGGTCATCGCTCTCGTCGTTATTTCAGCGATCGTCTGGATCTGGTGGCCGACAGAGGTGTACTGGATGGGCATCTCGTTAGCCGGATGGCTGATGTTCTTCTGCTTCTTCGTGTGGCTGCTGTTAACCTTCCTCTATGTGATATGGATTGAAAAAATTGAAAAACAACCGGACGGGGAGAGTGATAAACGATGAAAGGCATGGAAACCTCCATATTAGCGATTTACTTAATTGGGATGACTCTCATCGGCATCTACTTTGCCCGTAGAGCCCACTCTTCAGAGGGTGATTACTGGACAGCAGGGCGCAACATTAACAGTTTTGTAGGTTCCTTCGCCCTGTTTGCCGCCGTAGCCAGCTCCAGTTCCCTGATGGGCGCGGTTGGGTCAGGTGTGGCGCTCGGGATCCCGTTTTTGTTTGCCTATGGTTTCGGTGCTGTCGCGATTCCGTCCTTTGCGCTCTTTCTGATCGCGGGTCAGATCCGCCGTTCCGGGGTAAAAACGATGCCGGAATTTTTCAAGATCCGCTTTGGGAAGCCTGTGCAGATTGTCGCTGCTGTCATCGTTGTCCTCAGCATGACGTTCTACATGGTGCCGCAGCTGACGGCGTCAGGGTTAATCGGATCTTATGTGCTGGGGATCGAATACACAACTGCAGTAATTTTCCTGGGTATTGGCTTTACTCTGTACGCTGCATTGGGCGGCATGTGGGCGATTACATATACCGACCTTATTCAGGGGGCGGTGATGGTCATCGGTATGCTTATTCTATCGGTTATTATTTTAGCTGATCACGAAGGCGTCGGTACGCTCATACAGGATGCACTTGCGGTCGACCCTGCATTCGGTGAAGTTACGCAGCCATGGAGGTCCTATTTTGGGCTGTTTCTTGCTTTCCTTTGGTTTGGCGTCGTATCGCCCTCCGCGGTTATGCGTAATTTCGCTTCCCGTGATGCCAGGACTGCCCGCCGTTCCGCACTTGGCGCATGTATTCTTTATTTGTCCGTCTTTATCTTCGGGGCGATCATTGCCTCGGCTGGAGCGAGTCTGGACATTATCGATACTCTTGATAATCAGGACATGATTTTTATTTCCGTTATTGAACATTACATGCCGCCGATCCTTGCAGGCGTAATGCTTGCCGGCCTTCTGGCAGCCATCATGTCCTCTGCCGATGCCATGCTGCTCGCGGTATCCGCCGGTGTCGCACACGACCTATATAAAGGCTATATTAATAAAAACGCTTCAGAAAAATCGGTCACCCGAATTGGTTTTGTCGTCATGATTCTAGCCAGTCTCGTCGGCATTTATTTTGCCATTGACCCGCCCCAGCTGATCGCCATTATGGTCGGCTGGGTCAGCGGCGCCATGCTGTCGGCTTTCGGCTTTCCCATCGTGCTCGGCATCTGGTGGAAACGGGCGAACATGGCAGGAGCCTTAGCCGGCATGATCGGCGGCTCGATCGCTTTTATTATCATGGCCGCTCTGCCGTTCGCCCTCGTGGCTGAACCGATCGTTGCTGCCCCTGTCTCTGCGGCCCTTATGATTGTCGTCAGCTTAATGACATCACCGCCTTCGGACGCGATGCAGCGAGAAGTGGACCGTTATCACACGCATATTGATTAAAGGATGAGCTCTATGGAAACATTGAAAAATAAAAACCTCCGTCTGATTGGAACAGGCGGAGGGATAAACGAAGAAGACTTGCCTCACATCATCTACAAATCTCTCGGCGTTCAAGGGAAAGTGAACCGAAACATTGACACTGCTTATATTAAAAGACATATCACATACGCCAAACGGCTCTACCACCCGATGTGGACCGCTAAACTGCTTGTCATTGCTGACCGAAAACCCTTTCCCCCGCGTAAAAAGCCCAACATGGTGTTCATCGACGCGGTTTCCGGCTATCGCGGACTTTTTTCAAGCATTCCGGTCATGAATGAGATTACATTAGAACACGGTGAAGCAGCCATGGCTCAGATTACGAAGCAGCAAGCTAAAGACACCTACATCCCTGATATCCAGCAGAACCAAATTAATCGCAGTTACGTATTAAAGAAGCCGCGATACCAGTTAGAAGAGCTCTTTCTTGCCTACCTGCCTCTGTGGAAGGTCGAGGTGGATTCTCGAATTCTTAAGGAAAGGTTCATCATTAACGCGAATACCGGGGAGTCCGAGGAGTATTTGAGTAAGCTGTGGAGAAGCGGGAAATGGCTGTTGTAAATGGCACTCTGTCTGTAGGGCAGGGTGTTTTTTTACTAATATTAAAATTCGCCGCACAGTTTCTCGATGAATATGAAGAAGCCCCCGAGACTAAAATAAAAGGGACAGTATCCTGGCAGGAGAACGAGATTGAGCTTTCCGTGCTCTGGCTGATGACTCACACGATCACTCATGAATTCCACCATAAAGGCCAGATCGTCTCGATAGCCCGCCGCTTAGGGTACGAACCCGTCGATACCGATCTCGTGCTGCCATAAAAATAAATTCTGACATTCTGCCTGGTTTTTCTGACATTTGTGGTGCTTTTTCTTACATTTCCTGTTCATCCGTATAAAAATTTTCCTGACCCGTATCTTTTTAACTCAGGCCGACGTTATAGAAGTGAGAGGATTAAAGGAGGGATGATGGTGGAAAGAAGCTGGAATCGTAATGAGACAGAGAAGGATACTTTTGATGAGACGTGGGAAAAGCTGAGTCGTTATTGCCTTTTTCTTACGAAGGATCGCTGGGATGGAGAGGATATTGCCCAGGAAGCCATTCTGAAAGCGGTAAACAAGTATGGGATAAAAAACGGCATGCGTCCTGCGCTGCTTAAGAAGATCGCTTACCATTTATGGATCGATCAAGTGCGTAAAAAGGAAAAGGAATCTATTGGGTTACGTACCTCAATAGAGCAGGAAGCAGAAGGCCATCAAGAAATCGGCGGGGACGCAATTGAGCAATTGATCACTCGTCTTACGCCGAAACAACTTATTTCCTTCGTTCTTAAAGAAGCGTTTCAGTATAAAAATTCCGAGATTGCTGCCTATTTAGACATGTCCGAAACAGCGGTGAAGGGTTTACTGAACCGGGCGCGTACCCGGTTAAAAATGCTGGCTCATGTCCAGACGCCTGAAGCCTTATGGACACGTGAATATCATGAAAAAGTCTGCCAGATTCTGATTACCTCTTTAACCGACCAGGATCCTTCCATTCTCATCCAATCGATTCCAGCCCTTGTCCCATCAGCTCCAGGTTCAACTCCGGTCCTCTCATTAGCAGCCTGACGAATAGATAGGGGAGGAAGAAAAATGAACAGTATACCTTATGTGGTGGAACAAACGAGCAAGGGCGAACGCTCCTATGATATTTACTCACGATTATTGAAAGACCGGATTGTCATGGTGAGTGAGGAAATTAATGATCATATGGCCAATAGTATTGTTGCGCAGCTGTTGTTTCTTGCCGCCGATGATTCGGAAAAAGACATTTCCCTGTACATTAACAGTCCGGGCGGTTCCACGTCAGCCGGGTTCTCAATTCTGGATACGATGCAGTATATTAAGCCTGACGTGCAGACGATCTGTACCGGCATGGCCGCATCGTTTGGTGCGATGATTCTTTTATCAGGAGCTAAAGGGAAACGCTACGCTTTGCCAAACAGCGAAATCATGATCCACCAGCCCCTCGGAGGCGCCAGAGGGCAGGCGACGGATCTTGAGATTTCGGCGAAGCGGATTATCAAGCTGCGGCAGCACATCAATGAAATCATTTCAGAGAAAACGGGCCAGCCGATTAAGAAAGTCGCCGAAGACACCGACCGTGATTACTTTATGAGTGCGGCGGAAGCGAAGGATTACGGCATAGTGGACGATATCATCAAGAATAAACAGTAAGCAGAAAAGGAGCAGGCGGTCTGCTCCTTTTTCTGTTTATGAAGGAGAAGATAAAATTCCAGCAAACCGTTCTGCTTATTCGTTCCAGAGCGTTTACTCCTTTATTTTTGTGCTATAATTGGATTAAGTAAATTTTTTACATATAAAGGGGCGGATTAGGATGGAAATCATGATTACCAGTGGGTTCTTAGCTGTTATCGTCATGGTCACTGTATTTCAATTCATTAAATTATTTAAAGCGGCTTATGAAAAAGGAGAAATTACTCAAGTTAAGCTTCATAAATACATCCTCGTATCGTCAACTGCAGGGCTGGTTACGGCAGTCGGCCTTCCCCTTCTCTTTCTTCACCTCTGGAGTTCCATTACAGGGTAACGTCCCTCGTTAAAAAGACGGCAGCTTAAATTGAAAAAAACCCCTGCGACTGATAACATGAAGAAAAATTGACTTTGTAAATGAGGGAAGGGCCATGCCAAGAGAATCGAAACGGCATAAAATTTTAGAAGCTGCCGCTTTAATTGTAAAAGAACAGGGCAGTGATGCACTGACATTAGATGCCACGGCTAAACGTGCCGAAGTCAGTAAGGGCGGTCTCCTGTATCACTTTTCAACGAAAGAGGCGTTAGTAGAAGGTCTCGTGCAGCATATGAATGAAATCTATCGTCAGAATGTGGAAGAGCTTGTAGGGAAAGAGGCTGAGGATACCGGCAAATGGGCGCGGTCGTTCATTAATGTCATGCATGCGAAAAGTGTGGAAAATGAAACGATCAGTGCGGGCATGCTGGCGGCTCAGGGAATGAATCCCAAGCTGTTGAAGCCTTTACAGGATACATATGCCGACTGGCAGAATCACATTGAGCACGACGGAATGGATCAAGTCGATGCGACGATTCTCCGCCTGGCGGTCGATGGATTATGGCTGTCGGAAATTTTTGGTCTGGGTCCGCTCAATCCAAGCCTTCGTAAAAAAGTGCTGGAGCGCTTAACGGAACAGACGTATCAGAACAACTCATAGCCAAAAAAAGAGGAAAGGCACCTCGATCTGTGATCTCCGGGGCCTCTCCTATCTGTTCATCCCGCTGGAGTCGTCACTTTTTCCGTTCCTTTTAATCAAAAGTGGCTCACGGAACCATTGAAGGATGGAGACTTTTTGAAGGAAGTCTTAGACTCCGCTTGATTTAGTGCTCTATTATGGAAAAAGGGTTTTAGGAAACAGCGAGACTCCTAAGGGAGAGACGAATCAGGTGTGACCCCGGAGGGCTGGAAAGCGAGTTGTTTCCTAAAACCCTTTCCACTTGATCATACAATGATAAAGCAGAAAAAAGTCACCCGATCCTTAACAGGACCGGGTGACTTTACTTTTATACGTGGGCCGGCTGTTTCGCCCGCTCAGCGAACACCTTCTGTGCCTGCTTTACCGCATTGATCACAGTCGGAAAGCCGACGTATGGAATCAGCTGGACCATCGCTTCGACGATCTCCTCTTCTGCCCAGCCTGCATTTAACGCTGTGTTAATGTGCAGCTCCAGCTGGGGAAGACTGCCGGATCCCTGTGTGATCAGGCTGGAAAGCACAGTCAGCGTGCGGTCTTTGCTGCTTAATCCCTTCCGGCTGTAAATATCGCCGTAGGCAAATTCGATAATGTATTTGCCGATATCTGGCGCAAGATCCTCCAGCCCTTTCATCAATTCAAAATGGTTCGTGCCTTTATCTGGATCGGTGTATTCCTGTAATGTTTTCAATCCTTTGTCATAACGGTTCATCTTGGTGTCTCTCCTTTGTTGTCAGGATACATTTCGGTCTTCTTTTGCTTCCTCTGCTTCTCTATCCTGATTGACAAGCTTAATAAATGACCAGCCAAGCATTGGGAGGATGAGGAGCAGTGGAAAACCTCCGACAATACTGATCGTCTGCAGGGTGGTCAGTCCGCCGAGATACATAAAGATCATCGGCAGCACGGACAGGGTGAGTGCCCAGAATAAACGGTTCCAGCGAAGCGGCTCTTCTTCCACGCGTTTTTGTACAACGGAGGCAATCACATAGGAACCAGAATCATACGTCGTGGATAGGAAAATAACCGCAAGCAGTACGAATACGATAATGGCAAACGTGGAGAACGGCAGTTGTGTCAACGTACCGATAATGGCTGCTGCATCCCCCTGCTGGTTCATCGTTTCCACGACAGGGAACTGGCCGGTAAGTTCCAGGTGCATGGAATAGTTTCCTAGAATACCGAAGAACAGGATCGTTCCTAAGCTTCCAAATAGAATCGTTCCGAACACGATCTGCCGGATTGTGCGTCCTTTCGAAATACGGGCGATAAATAAGCCGACAAATGGGGCGTAAACAATCCACCAGGCCCAGTAGAACACGGTCCATCCTTCTGGAAATCCGGAACGCTCGAATGGTCCGAGGTCATTAAATGGTTCGGCCCACAGGCTCATCGTGAAGAAGTTATCCATCATCCGGCCGAGAGCTGTTCCTGTCGATTCCATGATGAAGGTGGTCGGTCCGACAGCAAAAATAAAGATTAGCAGGACGAATGCAAGCCACAGGTTAATATCACTGAGCAGGCGAATTCCTTTTTGCAGTCCAGAATACGCGCTGAATCCGAAGATCATCGTACAGAAAAGTAAAATTATTGATTTCGTCACGATGGTGTCCGGCATGCCGACCAGGTGGTTCAGACCCGCAGAAATGATCGGAGCTGACAGCGCCAGACCTGTACCGCCGCCTCCTAATAATCCAAACATAAACAGTACGTCTACGATTCTGCCAATCGGTCCGTCGGTATATTTTCCGAGGACCGGACGGCAGGCTTCACTGATTTTAAATACGTCCGTCTTTTTCACGAAAAACATGTAGCCGATGGGAAGGGCTGGAATGGCGAACATTGCCCAGGCAATCGGTCCCCAATGGAAGAATCCGTAGGTGGATGCCCATTGAATGGCTTCCTTGGAACCGGGTTCGTGTCCGAATGGGGGTCCTTCATAATAGTAGGCCCATTCAATAACGCCCCAGTAAAGAATTCCGGTCCCGATTCCGCTTGTAAACAGCATGGCTGCCCACGACCACGTTTTAAATTCGGGCTTCGTCTCCTTATCTCCCAGTTTAATATCGCCGTAGCGGCTTACGCCGACAAACAGCAGAAACAGCAGCATGATTAAACCTATAGATAAAAACAAGAATCCTAACTTTTGTGTCACTATATCATTGGCTGCCAGTACAACCTCTTTTCCTCGTTCAGGGAAAATGATCAGGGGCAGTGAGACGCAGATTAACAGCGATAGCGCTCCCCAGAACGTTTTCCAATCCATGAGTTGATTCCTCATGATTGAATCCTCCTTTTTTCATATATATTGTTTTTTCTTTACGTTTTAAAATGTACAATCCAGACGGTTTTCTTTCAAAGTTCAGATTGGTCAGCAAATTAGAGGATATATGAATATATAGAAGATATACAGATTTACAAGACTTTTATCACGGATTTTGACGCTAATCATGTAGTTTCTAATAGGGGTTAGGTCTTTAAACCTTTCAGAGAAGGGGAAGAGCAGCTTTTGGATGTGACTTACAGCACAATCATTTAAAAGGGGGTTGAAAATGAACAGTCTGGTTGGTATACTTTGTACCGTTAAAAAATAATTATAAATTCAAAGGAGGATCTTTTGAATGAAAAATAAAGTATTGCTTACTTCTGCCGTTACAGGGGCAGGAGACACGATAGAAAAGAACCCAAATGTACCTGTGACACCGAAGGAAATTGCGGATTCAGCGATTGAATCGGCGAAAGCCGGGGCTACAGTAGCCCATGTCCATGCACGTGATCCTAAAACAGGCGGGATCAGCCATGATCTCGAGCACTACCGTGAAATTGTAGACCGCATCCGTGAATCCGAAACGGATGTCATTATTAACATTACTTCTGGAGGAGGCGGGGATTTTATCCCGAGCTTAAATACTCCGGCCGCGGGCGGAGACGGAACAGATATTCAAACGCCGGCAGAGCGTCATGAGCCGGTCGGAGAGCTTCTGCCTGAGATGTGTACGCTCGACTGCGGAAGCACAAACTTCGGCGATATGATCTATATGAGTCCGACAGACTGGCTTCGCGATCAGGCGAAAATGATTCAGGAGAGCGGTGTAAAGCCTGAGCTTGAGTGCTTTGATACCGGCCACCTCCGCTTTGCCAATCAATTAGTGAAGGAAGGCTTGATTGACGGAGATCCGATGTTTCAGTTCTGTCTCGGAATCCCGTGGGGAGCGGCCGCTGACGCGGAGACGCTTTTATATATGAAGAACCGTCTCCCGGAAAACGCCCACTGGTCAGCTTTTGGCATCGGCCGTATGCAAATGCCGATTGCGTCTCAAACCGCCCTTCTCGGTGGAAACATCCGTGTCGGTCTTGAAGACAATATTTACCTGTCAAAAGGTGTGCCTGCGACTAACGAACAGCTCGTTGATAAAGCTGTAACGATGCTTCGTGGTCTGGATTTAGAACCGATGACCCCACAAGAAGCACGCGAATATCTCAATCTACGAAACCCGCGGGGAGGCAAATAATTATGAAAATGGCAGTAGTTGGAACAGGAGTTATCGGGAACGGATGGATTGTCCGTATGCTTGCGCAGGGCCATGATGTCGTGGCAACAGATCCTGCGCAGGGAGCCGAAGAACGTATGCGCCAAGCCGTCGATCACGCCTGGCCTTACGTCGAAGCGCTCGGACTTGCAGAGGGAGCTTCCAAAGAACGGTTAACATTTGAAGGTGAGCTGGCTGATGCCGTGAAAGACGCAGATTTCATTCAGGAAAATGTACCGGAAATTGAAGAATTGAAGCAGACGGTGCTGCAGAGCATTGATCAGAATGCGAAGCCGGATGCACTGATTGGATCAAGCACGTCAGGCATTATGCCGTCAGAACTGCAGGCGAACCTGCAGCATCCAGAGCGCTTTGTCGTCGCTCACCCATTCCATCCGGTTTATATCCTGCCGCTGGTGGAAATCGTGCCAGGCAGACAGACAACCGCTGAGAACGTTGAAAAAGCTCATTCCTATTATGAAGGTCTGCAGATGAGTGCACTGCTCGTCCGCAATGAAATTGAAGGGCACATAGCTGATCGTCTGATTGAAGCCATCTGGAGAGAGTCCCTTCACATCGTCAATGAAGGAATTGCGACAACGGAAGAAGTTGACAAAGCCTTTACGCACGGAGCAGGGCTTCGCTATGCCCAGTACGGTCCTTTCTTAACCTTCCATTTAGCAGGCGGGGAAGGCGGCATGCGCCATATGCTGAAGCAGTTCGGCCCCGCATTGAAAAAGCCATGGACGAAGCTTGAAGCCCCTGAGCTTACAGACGAGCTTTATGATAAAGTGGTATCAGGATGTGAGCAGCAGTCCAACGGCCTGACGATGTCAGAGCTTGATCAAAACCGTAACGAATTTTTAATCCGCCTGTACGATTTAGTTCAGGAATATTGGCCGCAAGAGCAGAAAAAAACAGAAGTATAAAGGAGGAACGATGATGCAGAGATCCTTTTCATTTCAACACTCTGTCCCGAAAGAGTGGGTCGATTACAACGGTCATATGAACGACGCTGAATACAACCGGGCCTTCAGTCAGGCAACCGATGCCTTTATCGACTACATCGGGCTTGATGAAAATGCACGCAGTGAGTGGGATTACACGGTTTTCACTTTAGAAACGCATACGTGTTACCTGCAGGAATTGAAAGAAGGCGCGGCATTTGAGATTACAGCGCAGGTTCTTGATTATGACGCGAAGCGCATTCATTTGTTTTTGTCCATGCAGAACGAACAAGGTGAGCTTGCCGCAACCCTCGAAGAAATGCTGATGGGCATTGATCAGAACGAAGGACGCGGCGCCCCTTTTCCGGAATCCGCAGCGGCAGCCATTCAGGGTGTTTATGAGGAGCACGCAGAACAGGAGCAGCCGAAACAAGCCGGACGGGTGATCGGGATTCGAAGAAAATAATGATAGAAAAAAAGCTCAGAGTCCTTGATATGCTTCCCCTTACTTAAAGGAGCCTGTCATAAGGACTTTGAGCTTTTTGTATGCCTTCTTTTACGTCGTTTCACCTTCCACAAGCTTCACATCCAGCACGGTGTTCCGCGGGGTCTCCGCTCCTTCTTCTTCAATCTGATCTATGATGGACGAGCACAGGTTTTTACCGACGGCGTCGATCGGCTAATGGTAGTCAGCTTAGGATGCTGCAGCATGCGCGTGAAGCTATAAGGTGCAAGGGCTGCCTTTTAATCAAGAAGAGTATGGCCTTATCTACAATAAAGAAGTATTCAAGGAAGCAGGAATTAACGCTGAAGAAATTACAACCTATGAAGAATTAGAGAGTGCCGTCGAAGAGCTGGATTCCCAGAAGAGTGACCTCGGGATCGAAGAAGTCTTCACGTTTCCTGCGAAAGAACAGTGGGTGCCGGGTAACCATCTGTCTAATGCCTTCATCGCTTCAGAATTTGATCAGAACGTGTTAGACGCCTTCAACGCAGACACGGTCAGCTTTGAAAGAGGAGAAGAGCTGAAGCGTATGGTCGATTTGCAGAATGATTATTCCATTCAGCCATCGCTGAGCCTGGATTATTCTCAGCAGGTTGAAGAGTACTTCTCACTGGGAGAAGCAGCAATCATTCAGCAGGGCAACTGGATTTACCCGTCTGTTGAACAAATGGATCCTGAGTTCGCGGAGAACAATATGGGCATTCTTCCGATTCCGGTAGAGGGGCAGGAAGGAAAGATGCCTGTCGGGATTCCGAACTACTGGGGTGTCAATGACAACAATGATGACGAGGTCGTTCAAGCTTCCAAAGACTTTATCGATTGGATGTATACATCTGAGGAAGGAAAAGACGCCGTTATCAATGACTTTAATTTCATCCCGGCATACGAAGGTTTTGAAGCTTTCGAAATCTCAGATCCTGTCTCGAGAGAAATCTATGAATATGCAACAAATGAAGAGGCGATTGGCTGGGGCGATGATTTAGGTTCAAATATCTAGCAGTATTTAAGTGATGATATGACGTTGAGGAAGACGCGATTGCCGATTGGGAGAAAGCAAGGGAATAAAGTGTAGATTTTTATTTGGAAATTATATAAAGGAAATTTACTAAGCTCAGTATTTTTAATACTGAGCTTTCAGCTTGTAGAGAAACCCTGTGTTTTACTACAAGCTTTTTTGTGCACCCGTGCGGACAAATACCACTCGCTTTCCGCGGACGAACGCCCGAGCCTCCTCGTGAAAACCCCACTGCGGGGTCTCGGATCGCCCGTTTTTCCGCAGGAGTCTCCTGGAATTTGACCGACCGAAGAAGACTCTCCCTCACCTAACTCACCTCTTTTTTGCAATAAATACTCTTTCTTAAGTTCTATGCAGGAAGATTTAATTGGGGATATAGTAACAAACAACCAAACCTTATCCTTCGGTTTTCATAAGATGATAGTAGGGAAGGAGGGGTGAAATTTGGCCCAATTAGGCTTTTGCAGCTCTAATTCACTGAATGCTGTAAATGATTCGGTGTGCTGCACGATAAATTTGGAGGATACAGGTGAAACACCTGTGACTATATGGGAAGATGCCACGGACTTTGTTATTAATGGAACAATAATGATGGAAAACAATGGAACAACCGATACTTCCCCTACCGTAGAGCTTTATGTGGATGATACTGCGGTGGCGGGGTTTGTATTAGCTCCAGGAGAGTGCAGGTCGATAACTTTAAATGATATTAATTCTATAGGTGTAGTGGGGGAAGGAACAGGTTCTTCTAGTGTTAAAATTTCATTTTCATTGAATTACAAGTTTTAAAGGATGAGAGAAAGTAGGTATATGAATGTGTGCAAGAATTCATTTTTGTAACCACTCTTCTGAACCTGAATGTGCTACCACTAATTCTATGTATGCCTCTAATACAGTAGGAAGTACTGTTTTAGTCTTATTGGGAGGCTCTAATATTCCCCTGCCTAATAATCAAAGCTTAGACGGATTTTCTGTCAATGGTTCGAATACTACATTTACGATACCGGAAGAAGGTCGTTATTATGTTACCTATCAAGTGAATACTACGTTAGGATTGTTAGGTAATACAAGGTTAGTTAGAAATGGTGCGCCGCTTCCGGGTTCCGTTCTATCTCCCGCTGTGTCTGCCTCAAGTTATAATAACGATCTTATAGCCTACTTTAATGCAGGTGACACTATCTCATTACAATTATTTGGATTGGTAGCCACCATAATCCTGGTAGGAGGAGGGGCTACCGGAGCCGCGTTAACTTTGATTCGGTTATCTTAATAGCTAAGAGCTTTAGAAAAATGCATTATATAGGAACCACGGGCAAGCTTCATATAATTTTCATACTTTTTTCATTTCAAAAAATATAAGTCTAATAGGTTTTAAGCCGTTACAAAAAATTGAAAAATTAATAGAAATAGTATTATACAAAAGATTTTTTTAAGGTAGGGTGGTGTATTTAAATGGGAAAAGGTTGTTGTAACAACCTATGTTCAGGCGGGATTAACGATTCAATTTCATGCGAATTTGTCAGAGATAGAGTTTGCAGTGCATGGAGTGTCCCTCAAGGAAATGACCAAGATGTTTATATGGTTTCCGGAGTGAATGTAGTTGCTTCTGGATATTTATCTTATGATGAAGGGCAGCCTGAATTTGTGACTTTTAGATTTTATAACGGCGGTATACAAGTAGGCACTCCAATAGTCGTATATGAAGGGAGTAGTGTAGGATTCACTGCCACAACCTTCACTAGTATCGAAGTTAGTGTATTATCTGGGGAAGTCGGCGATATTGCATCCGGCCAGTTCTGTGTAAGTCCTCGTTATCAAGTAAATTGTGAAACTGACTGATTGGAATAGGGGACTGAATAGTGGCAGGTTGTAGTATATAAATATCTTGCATTTGCGGTGCTTATTCAATAGGTTAGTTAAATGATCCATGCCCTATTAGCGATATCAAGTTATAAACTACCGTCCGTGTCCCTTACATTTTTAGACTTTACAAACAAAGATCATATAGAAAGAAATTATTAAAAGAGGTGATATAAATTGTCAGGTATAAGGTTTAATAATGATGATTGTGGCGATTGCATAAGGGGGCCAAGAGGTCCAGCAGGTCCAGCAGGCCCAGCAGGTCCAGAGGGTCCAGCAGGTCCAGAGGGTCCAACAGGTCCAGAGGGTCCAGCAGGTCCAGAGGGTCCAGCAGGTCCAGAGGGTCCAGCAGGTCCAGAGGGTCCAGCAGGTCCAGAGGGTCCAACAGGTCCAGAGGGTCCAACAGGTCCGGAGGGTCCAGCAGGTCCGGAGGGTCCAGCAGGTCCAGAAGGTCCAGCAGGTCCAGTGGTTACAGAAACTTCTGCCTTTGCGGCGAATACTTCTGAAACGCTAATTGCTGTAGTTCTTGGAGGTACTCCTGTACCATTACCAGATGCTCAAAATTTAGTGAATATCACGGTTGATGGTACTGATACCGTGTTTACCGTGCCTTTAGTTGGCCGTTACTATATTTCTTATAATGTGAATTTTACTGCTGGCTTGCTAATAGGTGCTCGACTATTAATAAATGGAACGCCTCTAGAAGCATCTGAGAGAAGTCCCGTCTTAACCGTAAGCAGCCTTGGAGCTGAAGTTATAATAAATCTAGATGCTGGAGATACAGTGACATTAGAATTATTTGGATTGTTAGGAGCGGCTACTCTTCAATCAGGTCAAGGAGCTGGATTAGCAATCATTAGAATTGATGATGATACAGCTTAAACTATGATAAACAGATTCTATTTTTAGAGTCTGTTTATTTCTTTATTTGCAGTTGAATCTACTTTCTAGTCGTGGTTTACAAGCAGCACCTGTAACAGTCACTTTGCTGTAGGCTATAGATTGGATACTTAAGCATAAATGAATGCAAATGTTAATTGTCAAGCAGTGACTGCAGTTTTTACGGGAAATAGAAACAAAAGACTCACAGGAAAAATCAGATAGTTGGACCTTTAAATTCGTACCATCAGGAGCATAAAGGTAAATGGGAGTTAAGCATGAGAAAGGAAAAGTAACCTTTGTACATAGCGTTCCATCATCCTCGAAAACCTTTAGAGTAAGGTAGCCTTTAACTTCCAGGTCTGATTTATACAATGTTAAATTTCCACCTTCTGGAAGATGGAATGGGATCGTATCTCTACCTGACTTTTTACATAATTCCTTATATGACAAGACATTTGTATCATGGACGTCCTGTTGGTTTCCGTCTTTGTCTGAAAGAAAACAAATAAAAGATTTATTATCTAAGGAGCCGTCTTCTCCACATTTTAATAAGAAATGCACTTTGATATTTAGTTTTCCGAAGCATTCCCCTCCTGAGCAGTTTTGACTGCATTGGACAGCGATCGTATGAAGAGCTGCTACAGTGGCATTAAACGTATGTCCCGGTAAAACAGAAGTCATTCTTTCTTCATTCACATATATATCTAATAATTCACAAGTTCCTGAGTGAGTGATTGAAAATGTAGCAGCAGAAGGTTTCATGCCGATACTCTTCCAAATAACGGAGGGTCCATTATTGGCACAGTTTGATTTAAAATTTATACAGAGACAATCCTCTATTTTCTTTTTTGAAGGAATTGGAAAGCATATATCCTTGCATAATTCTATCTTTTCACTTTGATTGACCCAGTCATATACTACAGGGATATTAATGCAATGGGATTTTTCTTCTATTTCATTTGTCACTATTATACGCCTCTCTTTACAGTCCGTTTATCTTTTATAAATACTATGTACATCAGCCTAAGGTTGTGAATTGGAAAATTAATGGGTATTCATTATTAATTCGAATGTATAGGAGAGAAAAAGAATGCTTAAGGCATATATAAGGTATGATTAAGATGGGATGGAATTAATTAAGAAAAGGTTGGAGTTCATTGGATATCGTATTATTTACCGCAATCATCATCGTTGCTTCCGTTCTGCAGACGAGTACAGGGTTTGGCTTCTCAATTTTGGCCACGCCTTTTTTATTGCTGCTTTTTGAACCAAGAGAAGCGATCCAGATCAATTTAATTCTATCGCTGTTTATATCCCTTGCTTTAATCCGTAAAATTTATAAAGATATCGATTTCGGCATCGTTCAACGCTTTACGATCAGCAGTGCAGCAGGTCTGCCAATCGGCATGGCTGTGTTTCTATGGATTGATATCGTGAAGCTGAAGCTTGGGGTCAGTGTCATCATTCTACTCCTGACGGTTTTGTTGATTTTTAAACTCCGCCTGACCCGGACGAAGAAACGGGACCTGGGAGCGGGCGGGATCTCCGGTATGTTAACGACGAGCATCGGGATGCCGGGCCCGCCGCTTCTGCTTTATTTTTCAGGAACGGAGACGAAGAAAGAGACGCTGCGTGCGACGACGCTTGCTTTCTATTTGTTCATTTATTTAGTGAGCCTGCTCATTCAAGTGACGTTCGCGGGGACGAGTGCGACCATTTGGCTGTGGAGCGCATTTGCGCTGCCGCTCGTATTTGCCGGGATGTATGCCGGGCAGCTGTTATTTCGCTGGATCAGCCCCGGTCTGTTTCGTCTATTTACTTATGTGATTTTGTTATTTACAGGTCTTTATTTGCTCGTTGAGAATCTTTAAGGAGGTTTATTAATGATAGAAGGGAATAGGATTTATTTAAGACCTTTTGAGGTGGAGGATGCTTCTGCTCTTTTGCGCTTGCAGAGGACAAACCGTACGTTCTTTGAGCAATTCTCAATGGAGCGGCGCGACCACTATTATACCATGGATGCTCAGGTAGAAAAGATCAGGCAATATGCTAAAGCCGCTTTGGAAGATCAGCAGTATAACTTTGGCATCTTTACTGTGGAGAAAGACAGGCTTATCGGAACGATCAGTCTTTTTCAAGTGATGCGGGGTGCTTTGCAAAGTGCCTTTATCGGCTACTTTTTAGATAAGGCGCACAATGGACAGGGGTTTACGACGGAAGCGGCTCAGCTGCTCGTTGCGTATGCATTCGAATTCCTGAAGCTGCACCGGATTGAAGCGGGCGTCATGCCTCATAATGAGGGGTCCATACGTGTTCTTGAAAAAGCTGGCTTTCATAAAGAAGGAATTGCCAGACAAAATGTGAAGATTAATGGAAGGTGGGAGGACCATCAAGTGCTTGCTCTCATCAACCCTGAAGATTCTTAACGAAAAATTCCTGAATTTCCCTTGTTTTTCTAGTACACACCCTCTAAGATGGAAGGTAAAAGGTTGCTTTTATACACTAATGTATGAAAGCGGCAAGGGGGAGATCACATGAACGCAAAAGCTATGATGTTAGCCTTAACCACCATTATCATCTGGGGATCGACGTTTGCCGGGATACGCGCCAGTCTTCACGGCGGTTATACAGCAGGCCACCTCGTTCTTGTACGGTATTTAATCGCTTCTGCTGTCTTTCTTTTACTGGCCCTGTGGCCGGGAATTCGCTTTCAGCTCCCCCGCAGGAAGGATCTGCTTACAATCTGCCTGCTCGGCTGGATGGGTATCACCGTCTATCATATAGGAGTCACCTTTGGAGAAATCACGGTTTCAGCAGGAACGGCTGGCATGCTGATCGGCTCTGCGCCCATCTTTACAGCTCTCATTGCCGTCCTGTTTTTAAAAGAACGTCTGGGCTTCTTCGGCTGGGCCGGTCTCGGCGTCGGATTCAGCGGCATTCTGCTTATTACGCTCGGCTCCTCAGGCAGTACCTTCACAATTTCAGAAGGAGCCCTGCTCGTCCTGATGGCAGCTGTAGCGACATCCATTTTCTTTGTTTTTCAAAAGCCTTTATTGGTCCGCTACCGGCCGCTTGAGCTTACAGCCTACTTTACATGGGCGGGCACGCTTCCTTTTCTTTTATTCGCCCCGGGCGTATGGGAATCTGTCGCAGGCGCAACTGTAGAGGCTAATTTATCCGCGCTTTACGTAGGCATATTCCCAGCAGGAGTCGCTTACGTCACTTGGGCAACAGCACTCTCGATCGGGAACGCGAGCACGGTTTCCAGCATGATGTACTTAGAACCTGTCGTAGCCATCTTCGTGGCCTGGGTCTGGCTGCAGGAATGGCCGAGTACGCTTTCACTCATTGGCGGAGGAGTCGCGATATTAGGCGTAGTGGTAGTGAACGGCCTTGGCAAAAAACAGGGCGTTCCTCTGAGAAAAACGGCTTAACCATCAGTCTGCTGAACTTCTCAGGGTGTTGAGAAAGCTAGTACATTGAATCGCGGATATAACTTGATTTTCGCAGATATATTTAAAAAAGCGCCGATATAAATAGAAAACCTCGGATAAAATGCAAAAAACGCTGATAAAAATAAAGATCCTGTCCCTCATGCATGGCATGAGGGGAACCTGGTTTTTTTTGTTTCGCGAGGAAGCTCGGGCGCTCGTCTGCGGAAGGGCATCCGCTCCTGGCGGCAAGAAAAAAAGCTTGCGGATAAACAAGGAACTCCTTTTTTAAATGACCTCCCTGGCAAATTGAATAAAGAAATACACGCTGTAAAATAAAACGGAGGATCCGCTTACGAATAACACGACTTGTCTGCGCTTTCTCGTTAACCATCTCTCCCCTAAATGAAGTAAGCAAGCTAGCAGCACAAACCAGGCTAGAGCCCCTCCAATCACAGCAAGAGGATAGCTAAGGTGAAGATCATTTTCCGACCCCATCATAGGCGTCAATAACCCAACCCACCATAGAAATGTAAAAGGATTAAATGTCGTTATGACTGCTCCCGTCCAGAATGCTTTTAAGAAATGATTTCCTGGTAAAGCGGCAGACTCGTTACTTGCTGTTCCTACACTTTCCACAGTTTTCATTTCTTTAAAAATCCCCATAGCTACATAGAGGAGAACGCCTCCGCCGACCAGCCAGAGCAGTGTGATCACAAGCGAATTCTCGTTGATGAGCGGCATCAGCCATAGCAAAATGGCCGCAAGCACCACAGCATCGCCAAATACAGCCCCTAATCCTACCATTAAGGAAGAGAAGAACCCATACTTTGTCCCATGTTTAATTTCTTCTCCATTGCTCGGGCAGGTCGGGGAAGAAGCAAATCCTATAAAAAATCCACTCAGCAGTAATTTCAGCATTCTTACTCATCCTCTCAATTCTATATTTCGAAAACAATCGAACTATTAATCAAAAAATTATTCGCCTCCTTTTGCATCGATGAAAAATTCGATTAAACCATCTACTGAACGCGGCTCCACCCAGCATTCAATGTTCTTACCTTTACGCTCCATTCTGATCAGCCCGGCATTTCGCAGTTCTTTTAAATGATGAGAAACCGTCGAGGGCACGATACCTAATCCTTCCCCTAATTCTCCCACTGTCATCCGCATTTCTTTCTCTGTACTTAATTCGCCTGGGTAACAATTTTTGGCCAGGTAAAGAAAAATGTTTAACCGGTGAGGGTTGGATAAAGCTTTAAACCTATCACTATACTCTTGTAAGTTAATATTATTATAGTTCGACATGTTTCGAATTATAATTGGGAACAATATAAAAGTCAACTTTCTCAAATGTCTGCTACACTAAAGACAGCAGTTAGGAAACGGGAGGGGATGGATTGCGGAAGAAGTTGATCATTCTATTTCTATTAGTATTTGCATTAGGCGCCCTGATCGATTATATCCGGTTCGACAGCGTCAGCTGGGGCGTCAACCTCATTCAGGCTTTCTTTTTCACGCTTGTATACAGCCTGATGCTGCGGTTGTTCGGCGGCCGGCGTCAACATCGTAAATAGCTAAATAAAGGAGTTGGAAAAAATGTCGGAAAGTCAATGGGACCAACGTTTTTCGGGAGATGGATTTGTGTACGGCACTAAGGTTAACCAGTTTGTTGGTGAGCATGCGGAGGTCCTGCCTGAAAGGGCTAGGGTCGCTTGCTTCGCAGAAGGAGAAGGGCGGAATGCCGTTTATTTGGCGGGACGCGGACATGAAGTCACAGCCTACGATCAGTCACAGGTCGGGCTGGATAAAATGGTGGAGCTTGCTGCCAGACATGGAGTTGAAGTGACGCCGGTGCAGCTCGATTTAACGAAGGAGCGTGCGGGAGAGGCTGAGCATGATGCGGCGGTGATGGTGTTTGGTCACGTGCCGAAGGAGGGGCAGTCGTTTTTAATTGAGAATATGCTGAATGCCGTTAAGCCGGGCGGCGTTATCATGCTTGAGGTGTATTCTGAAGAGCAGCTGGAATATGGTACCGGCGGCCCGCCTTCCTGTGATTTGCTGTATGATCCTGCTGATATGCTCGGCTGGTTGAAGAAATGGAAAATGCTTCATTTCTATTATGGCGAGGCGGTGCGTCATGAGGGAGACCGCCATACAGGACTTGGCCATGTCATTCAAGTGGTGGCGGAGAAACCTTGATAGAATTGCTGACGAGTTCCCGCCTTACTATTAAACAAGCAGTCGGGTTCGGCAACACAATGTATTATTATAATAGAGAAGGCGAGCAAATAGGTGAAGTGAAAGGGAACCGTATAGGGAGAAGAACACTCTTATCCCGTCTGCTGCACCTGCTGCGGTTCAGTACATGGTACAGCCACTATTACCAGTTGGTTGATCCGCAGGACTTGCCGGTCGTTTATTTTGAAAAAGAAGACGGAGCTGCGGCTTCTTTTCATATTTACACGAAGGAGCGAAAGAAGCTGTATACATTGAAAAATAGATCCCGCCTCCAGTTTGAGCTGGTGTTGCTTAATAAGCAGGAAGAGGAGGAAGCCGTGTAGACCGGGGACAGAATGGGAGATTGCCTGCAGGTGACCGCCCGTGACGGCAAGCTGATTGGCCGTTTTTATAAAAAGAAATGGTCCACTCATGCAAAAGAATGGGCAGCACCGGGAGATCAATATGAGATAGAGATAGAAAGCGGCCAGGTTTACAGGGAAGCGGTTCTCGTCCTTCCGGTCATTTTTCACGTTTTGTTTTTTGGAGAAAATCAGGTCCCGGGGGCTTGAATTTTTACGTCTTCCTCCGGTACAAATCCAGTGTTTTATATCCCTGGCCAAGCACTTCTACCATCTGCTGGCGGCGCTTCTCCCGCGTCTTCTCCTGCTTAGCTGAGAAAATCTGACGCGCCCAGTCTTTCTGATAGCCGGGCGTCAGTTTTTCATAGAAAGCCAGCTCGTTTGGATGTTCAGCGAGAAGTGCTTTCACATCTTCCACCTGATTCTCGTAATCTGCTATACACTGGCTCGCAGCCGACGACTTACCTGCCTTTTTCTTCTGCCGCTTTAATCCGACCACAGTAAACACCTCATCCATGCTGACCATGCGGGAGAACTTCACGTCACTTCCTTCCATGTATCCGTCTTCCCCAACCTTTAAAGAAGGAAAGATTTCATCGCGGTGAACGTACGTGCTGAAGCGTTTGTTGCCTTTTTTCGGATAAGCGAAAAATAGGTAGCCATTTTCCAGCAGAAGGTTGTTGTTAATGATATGGTCTGCATGCCGCTTCATATCTTCGACTGTTTCAATAAAAATAAAAATGGCGTCGTGCTGAGTTGAGAGCGTGGGCGGATAGTCTGTAAACAGGTTATAATCGGCAGGATCGTTAAGGACGGCCATATGGGTGTACCGGCTGAGTTTTAACTTATCGATAATCGTCATGGAAGATGCTCCTTTATTTTGATAGTAAAATTATAACAGAATCTTGTATTCCGCCCATAAATTATCAGAAAGCGCCCATAAATCCACTTTTTCGCCCGTAAACCCAGCCATCGTGCCCATAAATTCAAATTTCCTCCCATAACCCCTCTTAATCCGCCCATAAAAAAATTTCCATCTATTGTCTTACAGATTTCGTCAATTTACGCTATACTAGAAATTAGAGAAAACACAGTTTTTGGAGGTACATAATAAAAATGAATAGAAGAGAAAGAAAAAGAATAAAGAGGAAGAAGGGCCGCTGGTGGAAGGTTTCGCTTTTCATATTGGCTTTATTTGTTGTCGTGGGGGGATCTGTACTATACACAGCCTATAATAGTGTGAAGAGTACAGTGGATGAAGATGTGCATGAAACAGTAGATTCGATTGATAATGATGTGACGAAGAAGAAGGTAGAGGATCAGGAGCCTCTTAATATTCTGCTGCTTGGGGTCGATGAACGGGAAAATGACCGCGGCCGCTCGGATACAATGATCGTATTAACGCTTGATCCGAATAATGAGAAGATGCAGATGGTGAGTGTTCCACGGGATACACGTACGGATATTATCGGGCATGGGACCGTTGATAAGATTAATCACTCGTATGCATTCGGCGGCAGTGATATGGCGGTCGATACGGTAGAGAATTTCCTCGATATAGAGATAGATTATTTCTCCCGCGTGAATATGGAAGGCCTGCAGCAGCTGGTCAATGCGGTTGATGGTGTGACGGTTGATAACGAGTTTGCTTTCGATAATGGCAGCTACTCGTTTCCTGAAGGGGAGCAGCACTTAGATGGACGTGAAGCGTTGGCTTACGTAAGAATGCGTAAGGATGATCCGCAGGGAGACGCCGGCCGTAATGAAAGACAGCGCCAGGTCATTGAAGGCGTGATTAGTGAGGGCGCAAGCTTCAGCGGCGTCAACAAGTTCAATGATATTCTGCAGGTGCTCGGGGACAACGTCAGCACGAACATGCAATTTTCAGATATGAGGACGCTGGCGACCGATTATCGAGCAGCACGGAAAAACATCGACACGTATCAAGTAGAAGGGGATGGAACCTATATCGGGGACACCTGGTATTTGCTCGTTCCTGATGGAGAAGTACAGAAGGTGCATCAAATGATTCAAGACTATGCAGAAACATCTTAACGTATACAAGTCAGTCCTTTTTCAAAGGGGCTGGCTTTTTTATATCGCTCTCCACCGCCTATTTTGTCAGATCAAATAGATTCCCTAAAAACACAGGAATTATTTGTAATATAAGGAAGAAACAATAAGTCAAAGGTATGATTCTCAATTTTCTGAAAGTGACATATAGTTAAGACGTTGTGAAAATATACATAACGGGAGAGTGGAAGGTTGAAGGTGAACAGGGTTTTGTCAATGGCGATGATTGCTGCAATGAGCTTAGGGTTATTTACAGCAGTACCAGCTTCAAGTGTAACGGCTGCCGACTCAGCAAAAGTGAAAGAACATGTGCATGGACAAGGTCCTTTTGACCTGGCTGTGGCCAACGAAGAGCGGCTTATCGAAATGCTGAAGAAGAACGGAGAGATTGATGAGAATGCTTCGGCTGAAGAAGCTGAACAGGGCCTGGAGGAATTTTTGAAAAAGAAATCAGAGGCTCTTAAAGAGATGGAGGACGACGGCGAATTAAATGAGGAAGAACTGAAGCTTGAAGAAGACGTTAAGGAAAAGCTTAAAAATGATAATAAAAATAAAGCCAAAGATAAATCGAAAAAAGGAAAGAAAAACATGGATTCCGTAGTGGAGGAAGAGTATGACGGCGATGTCCGGACAGATAACGTACTCGTGCTGTTAGTGGAATTCCCGGACTTCCAAGCGGATCAAATTAAGTCCGAGGATACGGATATGTATTATGACGAATATGTAAAAGAACACTATGAGGACATGATTTTTGGAGATGACGGATATGAGGGTCCTGGCGGAGAGAACCTCGTATCGATGAAGCAGTTCTATGAAGAGCAGACAAACGGAGCGTACACCGTGGAAGGGGAGGTCGCCGGCTGGTATGAAGCCGAACATCCAGCTGCGCATTATGGAGCCAACGTCCCTGCCCCGGATGGAAGTGACAAAGACCCACGCTCCCTTGTCAAAGAAGCATTAGCGGCAGCGGCAGCTGATCCTGACCTGGATTTATCACAATTTGACCAGGAAGATCGTTATGACCTCGATGGGGACGGTGATTACCGCGAACCGGACGGCCTGGTTGATCACCTCATGGTCGTTCATTCCGGTGTTGGAGAAGAGGCCGGCGGCGGGCAGTTAGAGGGGGATGCGATATGGTCGCACCGCTGGAACCTGGGCGGTGTATATGGAATTCCAGGATCACCGGAAGCAGAGGTAGATTACTGGGGTGGTGGTATGGCCGCTTATGATTACACAATCGAACCAGCCGATGGAGCTGCCGGCGTTTTCGCTCATGAGTATGCCCACGATCTCGGACTTCCCGACGAGTACGACACGCAGTATTCAGGCGAAGGGGAGCCGGTAGCCTACTGGTCGATCATGTCGAGCGGCAGCTGGGCCGGTGACATACCGGGAACTGAGCCGACCGGATTCAGCGCCTGGTCGAAGGAATACCTGCAGGCGGCTCACGGCGGCAACTGGCTGAAGTATGATGAAGTAGATCTCGAGGACATTGATAAAAAAGGGATGGAGGTTCTGCTTGATCAGGCCAATACGAAGGGCACCAATTTAGATGCGATGCGTATTAATCTTCCGGATAAAAAAACCGTCATAAATACGCCGTACAGCGGGAAGTACCAATATTTCAGCGGCAGCGGCGATGAACTGGATCACGCGGCTGAATTTAATGTCGACCTTACGAACGCTTCAGCAGGAGAACTTAAATTTAAAGCCTGGTACGACATCGAGACGGATTGGGATTATGGATCTGTAAAAGTGAGAGAGTCAGAATCAGATGAGTGGAATGCAGTTTCCGGAAACATTACGACAGATACAGACCCAAATGAGCAAAACCCGGGTCACGGCATCACTGGTAAATCTGGCGGCTGGGTCGACGCTGAGTTTGATTTAAGTGACTATGCCGGGAAGAATATAGAAGTGATGATTAACTACTGGACGGATGTAGCCGTCAGTCAGCCCGGATTGTACGTGGACGACATTCTCGTCACGGCTGAAGGAGCAGACACGGACCTGCTTTTTGATGATGCAGAAGGAGACCCTAAAGTGACGCTGAACGGGTTTACAAAAGATACCGGCATTAAAACCTCGGAGAATTATTATCTGCTGGAATGGCGGAACCATCAGGGGGTGGATGAAGGGCTCGGCAATATCCGCCGCGGAGCCAGCTTAATGTCCTATGACCCGGGACTCGTCATGTGGTATGCAGATAACACCTACAGCGATAACTGGACAGGTTTTCACCCTGGGGAAGGTTATTTAGGAGTAGTCGATGCGGATCAGAAGGGGATTTTCTGGGATGACGGAACGGCAGCTTCCACACGATTCCAGGTCCACGACGCTGCATTCAGTCTGCGGCATGATGAAAAAATGTTCATTGACTACCGTGACTCCCTTGGAGGTACTATTGAAGATAAGAATAAGCAGTTTGTGAAAAAATTCGATGACAGCAGGAACTACTCGAATAAAACGCTGCCGGATGCCGGACGGAATGTTCCGGATCACGGATTAAAAATAGAAGTAACTGGCGAAGCGAAGGACCGCTCAGTTGGGAAAGTCTCGATAAAAAGGGATTAAATTGAAAGAAGCATGGGAGCCGGGGGAGCTTCCATGCTTCTTTACTTGGAACTAGATAATGTCAAAGGAAGGGATGTAAATAAATCAAACAGGAATCCATTCAGAATAAGAGTAATGCCGAAAAACACACTAATTTTCTTCTCATGCATTCCCGTTAACTCCAATAGAAAAATCACGATGGCAAGACTGCCTATGTACTGCACGCTTCGTAACACATAGCTGTTTTCAAATATCGTAATGGAAGGAAAAAGTTGATAAATGCCCGATATTATTCCAAAGACGAAGATTATCATAGGAATTCGCAGCTTCCATTCCATCAAAAAAACTCCTTCATGCCTTATTGGTACGTCCCTCAGAAAAGAACGCTACGACTGTAATGATCAAACCGATAAGCCCAATAAATAATACCAGAAATCCATTTAGTACGCCTTCTCCCTGCAGCAGCAGTGCTGCTAACATAATAGAAAGTCCTAAAAGCATCGTTTTAACTGTCCAAATCATAGAAAACCTCCTTCGTATATTAAATTAACTATAACACTACCAGTTTCGCAAACCTTTGAACAGCCACATTAAGATCCGAAACGGCAGGATAAGGAGTTGAGGAAACCAGCTGAGCAAGTCCGCAAAGAATGTTCCCGGCGAAAGGTCTCCTTTCCTCCGTGCCCGCATAACTGTTCTTTTACTTTCCAACCATTCTTTCATGACGTTTCACTCCCGAATTATTGTTAGAACCCCCATGTTAAAACTATTCGTTTCAATCAGGATATGGTTTCAACCAAACTAAATCTAACAATTAATCTAAGAAAACAAGCAGAAGGACGAAGACGAAGTAAATCAAAAAAAGATAACCTGAACTCACCTCTTTATTTCGGTCGCCCAGCATCCGCCTAAGGAGTTTCCCTGCTCCAGTGAATAAGAGGGCCATACCTATTAAAAGAAAGATCGCAAGTAAAATATTCCATCTGAAACTATAGTCCAGACTATCTAACATGAAGTAGACGGAAATGACCGTAATCGGCGCAATTATTAAATTGGCAGTATCGTTACGATTATCTTCTTCTTTAAACCACTTGGAAACGTTGATCATTCTCCCCTCCTTTGTTAGTGTGACTGATCATATTCTTCAGCTTTAGATTGAAAATACGAAATACTTATCCATCCCATAATAGATAAAACCCCTACAATAATTGAAGCCCAGAAACCCATTAGCAAATCCTCCCTTAACTTTTTCTTACTTCGGATTTTACCATAAAATACCTTTTGATAAGGGCATAAGGTTACATTTTTTAAATCATATGTTACATATGGATGTAACTTAATTATTTTTCCTCCATTAATCTCGAAGCAGTTTACGAAACCGAAAGGAAATGAATATGGATTTATGAGTCAGATCTTATTTGTCAGTAGTGCTGTATTGCTGTTGATTATTATTGGGCAAGCTTATCAATTTAAAAAAATACTAAAAAAGCAGATGGAAGAAGGGCGGCGGTTGCCAGAAACGACGCTGGCAAAATTGGAAAAGAAGCTGGATATACTGAAGGTCCTCATACCCGTCATTAGTTTTCTAACTATTTTAGCCTTCTTCCTTCCTATCCTTTAAATACTACATATCTTCTCTACTGGAAAAAATTATGATAGTATGGCATTTAATCAAGAAAAGGAGGAAGCTGATGGAGATCCTCATCCTTGTATTTCTCTTAAGTCCGCTCATCTACGTTATGTTGAAACAGAAAACGCTGGCGTGGATTCATTTTGGTTTAACAGGTACGGCTTTTGCTTTGTGGGTAAGTTTAATGACAGGCTGGATAAGTGGAAGTGCGGGGAACATAGCGCTGATCACAGTGTTAGCTGCGGGAATGGCTATGACAGTAACCGGGGCTTCCATTCTGTTTTTAAGAAAGGGGGGATCTTTATTTCTGTTGGTACTCGTCTTCTTCATTACCGCAGGAGGGCTGGTGCTCTTTTTTGATACAGGTGAAAGGGGGTTACCTTACCTGATGAAAGTTCTTATATATTACTTTATTCCTGTGTTCTTCGCGTTACTGGCGGTGACGGGTCTTATTCAATACGAACGAAGGCATGTAGTTTCATAGTTAAATAAAGGAGATGGATAGATGAACAAAAGAATAATACTCGTCTTAACAGCTCTCACCCTGCTGCTCGCAGGCTGCGTGAAGGGTGACTTCGCTGTAAAAATTAATAAGGACGGCAGCGGTGTCAATACGATCACTCTAGGGGTGGAGGAAGAAACGTTCACGCAGTTTGGCGGAGATGAAGGTATGCTGGATGACACAACTGCGGATTTAGAAACGCAAGGCTATACAATAGAGGAGCTTGATGAAGAAGGCTACATAGGACTCCGAGCAACGAAAGAATTCGAAGATGCTGAGGAAATGGATTTTATACCGGATACTGAAAATATTGAAGAAGAAATGGATGCTTCCTCCACCGAGGAGGACATAGATTTCAATGTTGAAGAGGGTTTCTTTACGAACACGTATCGTTTTGAAGGGTCATTCGACCTTGGCGGTTCATTTGACCTGGGCGGGGTTGAGCAGATGGTCGCCAATCAGATGGATCTGACATTTACCCTTGCTCTGCCGATTGCGGCGAAGGAGCACAACGCTGATGAGGCAGATGGAAACGAGCTGACGTGGGAGATTAACCCGACAGGCAGTAATGACATTATGGTTGAAGCCGATGCGCCGAACGTGAGGAATATCATCATCACTGGCGCCGCCGTGCTCGTGCTCATTGGTGCGGGGATTTTTCTATATAGAAGGAAACGGAAGAAAAGAGGGTTAGGATGACTTTATTAACGAATAAATACTTTATCAGTGCTTCTATTGTAATCACAGCTTTGCTGCTTGCGGGCAGCTTTATATTGTTGACGAACTATTATTTTAACACGAAGGAGATCAATTCATTTACTTCGCAGTGCTATGACCATGGAGGACAGGTCCTTCTTGAAATCCATAATAATTTCACTAATGACTATTCGTTTGAATGTAAAAGATAAGAAAATATTGACAAAAGAAGCTGCCCTGGCGTATAAATAAGACATACCATTCTGCAGTTATGGTATCTAAAAGGAGATTGTTTTATGAGTGTGTATGTTCTTAACTAATACGTAATCGTATAATCCTTGCTCGTTCCAAAAACACCTGATTGCCGGGTGCTCTTTGTGTTGAACGAAAGCAGGGGTAGTTAAGAACAGGCATACCCGGAGATCAAAGGGAGAACTGTGACGCGCCTGTCGTAGTTCTTTTTTTGTATCTTTACACTGCAGAATGGTTGGTTGATGAGCCACAGCAGGGAGGAGTGTATCCGCCTGCTGTGGTTTTTTGTATGTAAAAATTCATAAATGAAGGAGATTTTCCATTGAATAAACAAGCAATTCACAAATTAGGGTTTGATCAAATCGTGAAAGAGATCAGCTCTTATGCGTTAACGAATATAGGGAAACAAACGATTCAAGAATTGGAACCAATGACGGAGCGAAGGCGGATCGAGCGGTCGTTTCAGGAGATTAAAGAAGCGGCTGCAATTCTTACCATTAATTCAAGCGTACCGATTTACTCGCTTGATTCCGTCACTCGGTCTTTAGAGGAAGGAGAGAAAGGGAGGTACATCCGCGTGGAGGCCCTGAGCCGGATGATCGAATTTCTCGATCACTGCCGTAAGCTGAAAAGGTTTATGGATGATAAAGGATATGCGGCTCCGACGATTTCCGTTTACGTCGATTCCATGGCGGACCTCACAGAGCTTGAAGAAGAGCTGCGGCGCTGCATTAAAAATGGTCAGGTTGATGACTATGCTTCAAAAGCGCTGCTGAAGCTTCGCAGAGATCTGCAGCAGGAGCAGACAAAGCTGAGAAACCGGGCGCAGGAGCTTTTGAAAAAACGTTCTTCCGTCCTGCAGGAGCAGATGATTGTTGAGAAAAACGGAAGGCTCACCCTTCCGGTCAAAAGAGAGCACCGCCAAAAGGTGAAGGGGGCCGTGATGGATCAGTCGTCTTCAGGGGCCACGCTGTTTGTCGAGCCCGCGGAGCTTGCGGATCGACAGGCGGCCATCGAGCAGCTGAAGCTGTCCGAGCAGCACGAAGTCGAGCAGGTTATGTACTATTTAACCGGCCTTGTCCTTGAGCATAAGCCGGCGATCCAAATCGCGATTGACGTTATGCACCAGTACGATGTGATTTTTGCTAAAGCGAAATACGCCCGGGAGATCGGCGCTCATCCCCCTCAGTTAAATGAAGAGAACGTCATATCGCTCGTCGATGCCCGTCACCCGCAGCTCGGTCACGAAGCGGTGCCTTTAACGATTACCATGCAGGAAGAGGACCAGGCATTAATGATTACAGGGCCGAATACCGGAGGAAAAACCGTCACACTGAAAACGACCGGCCTGCTGACGATGATGGCCCAGGCCGGATTGTGGATTCCGGCAAGCGCGGAGTCGAGCGTAATGATTTATGACGACATCTTTTGCGATATTGGCGACGGGCAGAGCATCGAAGCCAACTTAAGTACATTCAGCTCAAGACTTGTCAACATTATTGACATTCTCCGGAAGGCGGGCCCGAACACACTGGCTTTAATTGATGAGATCGGATCAGGAACGGAGCCGAATGAAGGCATGGGTCTGGCGCAGGCGATTTTAGAGCAGCTTGTTGAGAAAAAAGCGAAGCTGATGGTGACGACGCATTTTACCGAAATGAAAGAGCTTGCGAACAAACGTGATGATTTTATCAATGGCTCGATGTCGTTTGATTTAGAGACGCTGCAGCCGACGTATCGCCTCGTGATCGGTGAAGCAGGAGAGAGCCAGGCTTTTCAAATCGCATTGAAGCTCGGGCTGCATCCTACGATCATTGAGCGGGCACATGAAGTCACCTATCAGGAAAAAGAAAGCTATTCAGTAGAGGAGTCCCTTTTGAAGAGCAATGAAATGAAACAGCAAATCATCGTGAACCGTTATGTAAAAAAGAAACACGCCGCTCCTAAGCAGACCTCTGCCACCCTTTTTAACATGGGCGACAACGTGAAGGTGAAATCGACAGGAGAAACAGCGATCGTTTATAAAGGGCCGGATGAGAATGGTGACTATATCGTACAGCAGAAAGGAGAAAAGCTGAAGATCAATCATAAGCGGCTGGAGCTGTATATTGCGGCGGAAGAACTGTACCCGGCGGATTATGATTTTGATATTATTTTTAAATCCAAGGAATACCGTAAAGTGACGAAGCAGCTGGATCGCCGGCATGTTGATGGACTGACGATTGAAGAAGAGGATCCTAAGCTTTAATTAAAAACCAGCATGCGATGAAAATAAGCAGAAAGATTCCGACGCCAAGCAGACTGTAGCCATACCCTTTCCATTCGGAGACGTGTTCCCCTTTCCAACGCTTAAGGTCTGGATAAATGAGCCCGATCCCCCAGAGGGAGAGAGTGCCGATCATCATTAAGAACGCAATGAGAATTTCCATATGTTCACTTCCTTTGTTAATAAATAGACAAATGAATGGAAAGTAAAACATAATATTCTGAAAATGCCTATTGACTTTATCCCGTACCTTGTGTATATTATTTACAATTATAGAAAAGCCAAGAAGAGGACATGGGTTATGTGCAGCGGTTAAAAGAGAGGGGAGATAAGGTGAGAGCTCCCTAACCAGCCGTAGATAGCTTACCACCTCGGAGCTGTGCTGGGGAATCGTGAGTAACCAGCATCGTCATCGCAGCGTTATTGCGCCAATGAAGCGGTACCGGTTGATCGGTATCATTTGGGTGGAACCACGGGTTATGTTACCAACGCACTCGTCCCTTTTTATAAGGGATGGGTGCGTTTTTTAATGAAAAAATACATAGCTATGATAAGGACAATAGTGATTCTGACCGGTTAACAGAGAGGGGTGGGGGCTGAGATCACCCTGACGCAGGAGAATCGCTTACCGCCTTGGAGCTGCACTGGTGAAGGAATAGTATTCAGTGCCGTCTTAACGACGATATCGTTAGTAACGAAGCCGCTTCGTCTCAAGTATGGGCGAGCGGGAATCTGGGTGGAACCACGGGTAGGACACACACTCGTCCCTGTTTAGGGATAGTGTGTGTTTTTTATTTTGAGGCTTAGTTAAGCCGATTTCAAAAGGAGTGTTCCACATGAACGAAGAGAAAGTGCTTGTTAAGTTCCCTGATGGAAGCCAAAAAGGTTATCCGATGGGGGTGAGTCTTGAGGAAATCGCCGGCTCGATTAGTTCGAGTTTGAAAAAGAAATCCGTGGTCGGCAAAGTGAACGGGGAACTGTATGATTTGAAGCGCGGCATCAGCCACGACGCAGAGATCGAATTGTTTGACCTCGATTCGGCTGAAGGTGTGGAAGTTATGAGGCACTCAGCCGCGCACTTACTGGCTCAGGCTGTCAGACGTTTATATGGCGACGTTCATTTAGGTGTCGGGCCGGTGGTGGACAATGGATTTTACTATGATATCGATTTCGTACAATCTCTGCCAGTGGATGAGCTGCCCCGAATCGAAAAAGTGATGAAAAAAATTATTGCGGAAAATCTTGAAATTCGCAGGGAGCAACTTTCACGCAGGGAAGCGGAAATTCTTTTTGCTGATGATCCGTTGAAGCTTGAGCTGCTGGAGAGCATTCCCGTGGATGAAGCGGTATCGGTTTACCGACAGGGGGAATTCGTAGACTTGTGCCGGGGACCTCACGTACCGTCGACTAAGTATATTAAAGCATTCCGATTAACGCACGTGTCCGGTGCTTACTGGAGAGGGAACAGTGATAATCAAATGCTGCAGCGCATTTATGGTGCCGCGTTTGGCTCGGTCTCTGAATTGGAGGAGTATTTTCATTTTCTCGAGGAAGCGAAGCAAAGAGATCATAGGAAGCTGGGCCGTCAGCTTGATCTGTTTATGTTTTCTGAAGAAGCTCCGGGGATGCCCTTTTATTTGCCGAACGGGCAGGTGCTTCGCAATGAGCTCGAAGCCTATTTAAGAAAAGTCCAGCACCTGTATGATTATCAGGAGGTGCGTACTCCCATTATGATGAATCAGCGGCTGTGGGAGCAGTCGGGTCACTGGGATCATTATAAGGAGAACATGTATTTTTCAAAGGTGGACGATCAGAGCTTTGCGCTGAAACCGATGAACTGCCCGGGCCACATGATGATCTTTAAAGATCAGCTTCATTCTTATCGTGACCTGCCGATCAGGATGGCAGAATTCGGTCAGGTGCACCGTCACGAGTTCAGCGGTGCGTTAAATGGACTCCTCAGGGTTCGTACATTCTGTCAGGATGATGCTCATATTTTTGCGGCAGAAGCCCAGGTGGAGCAGGAGGTTAAGGCGGCTCTGCAATTGATTGATGAAGTCTACAGCACGTTCGGTTTTCAATACAGCTTTGAGCTTTCCACTCGTCCGGAAGATTATATGGGAGATAGCGTACTTTGGGATCAGGCTGAACAGTCACTGAAAAACGTGCTTCGCAATTTGAATTACAGCTATAGCATAAATGAAGGAGACGGTGCTTTTTATGGTCCTAAAATTGATATTCATATAAAAGATGCCCTCAATCGAAGCCACCAGTGTGCGACAGTTCAACTGGACTTTCAAATGCCGGAGAAATTTGACCTTTCTTATGTAAACGAGCGTAATGAAAAAGTGCGTCCTGTCATTATTCACCGTGCAGTATTTGGGTCGATCGACCGGTTTCTCGGTATTTTGATCGAGCATTTCGGCGGAGCTTTTCCCGTCTGGCTCGCTCCTGTTCAAGTGAAGGTGATCGGTGTATCAAACGAAGCTCATTCTGGATACGTCGAAAAAGTAAAAGATCAGCTGAAGAGGGAAGGGATCCGCGCAGAAGCCGATGTTAGAGAAGAGAAGCTCGGCTATAAAATACGGGAGGCCCAAATGAATAAAGTTCCTTATGTGCTTGTAGTTGGCGATCAAGAGATGGATTCGCAGACAGTGAATGTAAGGAAATACGGTCAGAAAGAATCTGAGACTCTCAGGTTAGATGAATTCATACACGCAGCTGATCAGAAAATCACTGCTAGAAGTCTAAAACTCTAAGCATCCCGCGGTTAGTTCCATTAGGAGCTGACCGTTTTTTATTGTCCTTATAGAATTCCAAACTGTGGATATTTTTATAGAGCGATATCCAGCTCCAGCGCCCAGACACTCACGCTTTTTTATGGGAAAAATTAGATTGCTTTTTCATGAGAAAAGGCTTACAATAAAAACATAATATCAGGTCATCTGATGACCTTACTTCTAAAAGAAGATTAAGTGCTGGAGGGGTACTGTATGCTGTTGCTGGTAGCGTTTAGTGCAATTATTACACCTTTTATTTTTCTTGTTCTTTTACGAATGTCGGCTAAGAAGGGAATGTTCTTCAGTGCGCTCATTGTGCTTGCCTTAGCGTTTACCGTATGGGGAGTGGATGCGCGTGTGATTGCTGCTTCTGTTCTTGAAGGCGCTCACAAAACGATGACGATTCTGCTTATATTATTCGGTGCGATTGTTCTATTAAATACGCTGCGGCGGACAGGTGCTGTTGACCGAATTAATCAGGGTTTCCGCAGCATCTCTACGGACATGCGTGTTCAAGTCATTATTGTTGCCTTTTTGTTCGGTTCGTTAATTGAAGGAGCATCAGGATTTGGCACGCCTGCTGCGGTTACGGGTCCGTTAATGGTGGCTCTTGGCTTTACTCCGATGGCAGCTGCGGCTCTTGCTTTAATCGCGGATAGTTCAGCGGTATCTTATGGAGCGGTAGGGACACCGATTCAAGTGGGATTAAGCAATCTACCTGACGCCGGGACTGCATTCTATAAAGAGATTGGTGCTCAAGTAGCGTTTCTTGATTTATTCATTGGTTCGTTCGTTCCATTTGTATTAGTCGTTGTTCTAACACTGTTTTTTGGCAAAGGGAAAGGGTGGAAAGATTCATTCGAATTGTTTCCTTGGGCTTTTTTGGTCGGTATTTCATATACTTCTTCCGCGTGGCTGTATGCGACGTTGTTCGGACACGAATTTGTAGCGATTTTAGCTTCATTGACTGCTCTTGTTGTCTCAACTGTGACAGCAAGCAAGGGGTTCCTGCTGCCGAAAAGCAATTGGCAGGACGCCCTTGCAGAGGACGCGGAAGAAGTGAGCGAGACGTCTTCCATGTCATTAGTAACAGCGTGGTCACCTTATTTAATTATTGTCGTCTTGCTGCTGGTCACACGCATAATTCCAGTAGTTAAAGATGCAGCGATGTCGTGGGTTGATCTAACATGGACGAATATCCTTGGTGTAGAAGACATTACTTCGGAGTGGCAAGTCCTTTATTCTCCGGGGACAGTACTTGTTGCGGCTGCAATTCTAGCGGTTGTTATTCAGCGGGCCTCCTTCCAGCATTTTGTAAAAGCTTCAAAAGAGTCTGTTCAATCGATGAAAGATGCAGCACTTGCGCTTGTAGCCACGCTTGCACTTGTTCAAGTATTCACAAATTCTGGCATCAATGCTCAGGATCTAGCGAGCATGCCAGAGTATATCGCGCAGACTCTGGCGGGAAGCTTTGGACCGATGTGGATTTTTGTCGCCCCATTCCTCGGGGAGCTGGGGGCTTTCATTACAGGAAGTGCGACGGTTTCCCAGCTGACGTTTTCTCCGATCCAATATAATATCGCCCAAGCGACAAGTCTTGACACCAATACGGTTCTTTCTCTTCAGGTGATCGGCGCTTCAGCGGGGAATATGATCTGTGTGCATAACGTAGTAGCTGCAGGAGCAGTGGTCGGACTTTCTGGAAAAGAAGGTGATATTATTCGAAAGACACTGGGGCCGGCTCTTCTCTATGGAGCGGCAGCCGGAATCGCAGCCTGGGTGATAAGCTTGTTCATGTAATTTTTCTATACTGCCGTTCCTTGTTTTTTCCAGTCTAAGAGCCTACAATATAGTAAAACAGGTCATCTGATGACCTAACTAAAGTGTAAGAGAGGTCATAGCTGTGGAATACAAACCCGTTCGTTCGAAAAAGATTTATGAGCAAGTTGCTGATGCCCTGCTTGAATCATTAAAACAGGGGGACTTAAGGTCAGGAGACAAGCTCGACAGTGTAGAACATTTAGCGAAAAGCTTCAACGTCGGGCGTTCGGCCATTCGGGAAGCGTTGAGTGCTTTACGGGCGATGGGCATTCTCGAAATGCGCCAGGGGGAAGGAACCTACGTCAAAGCGTTTGATGCGTCCAGGTTTTCTCTTCCTGTTTCGGTGGCATTTTTGATGAGACGTGAGGATGTGAAAGATTTGCTTGAAGTACGTCACGTCCTTGAAGTTGGGGCAGCAGGTCTGGCTGCGCTTCACTGCACAGACGAAGACTTGCAGCCGATGGAGGACGCCCTTCTTGCGATGGAAGAAGCGAAAGGAAACGGCGAGCTCGGGGATGAGGCTGATCTTGAATTTCATGTCGCACTTGTTCAGGGAACGCATAATCAAATGTTTATCCACCTGATGAAAAGTGTGGCCGATATTATGGTTCAGGCGATGCGGGAAACGCGAAAGCTGCTTCATACGAAAGAGGGGACGGAACGGCTGTTAGAAGAGCACCGACAGATTTTCACTGCGGTAGCCGGGCGTAATGAGCAGGAGGCGAAAGACGCGATGTATAAGCACTTAAGCCATGTCGAAGCATCCTTAAAACAGTATTTAAAAATCTAACTTAAGAATGGGAGAGGGACGGGGATGAGAGTATCTTTGTTCATAACTTGTTTGTGTGACACACTGACACCGGATGTCGGGAAGGATACTGTGCAGCTGCTGGAACGGTTTGGCTGTGAAGTTGATTTTCCGCAGGGGCAGACGTGCTGCGGTCAGCCGGCTTATAACAGCGGTTACGTTAAGGAATCAAAGCAGGCGATGAAGCAGATGATTAGAGCTTTTGAAGATAGCGAGTATGTCGTGGGCCCATCGGGATCGTGTGTACACATGCTGAAGGAATATCCGAAGGTACTGCACGATGAGCCTGAATGGAAGGAACGCGCGGAAGCTCTCGTTCATAAAACATATGAGCTGTCACAGTTTCTCGTCGATGTGCTTGACGTTAAAGACGTCGGCTCGACTTTTCAAGGAAAAGCAACGTATCACCCTTCCTGTCATATGACCCGCCTGCTCGGGGTCAAAGATGCTCCGCGAATTTTACTGGAGAATGTCAAAGGACTTGAAATCATCGACCTTCCTTTAAAAGAAGACTGCTGCGGGTTTGGCGGAACGTTTGCCGTAAAAAATGCAGCCGTTTCTGAACAGATGGTCCATGAAAAAGCTGAACACATCAGTGAAACGAAAGCTGAATACTTAATTGGCGGAGATATGGGCTGTCTTATGAATATGGGCGGACGTTTAAGGCGGAACGATGAAGATGTTAAAGTGCTGCACATTGCACAGGTGCTGAACAGTCAATAAGAAAGGGGCGGAAAGATGAGCATAAAAATTGGAAAGAAGACGTATGCAGAACGGATTCAAGCCGGTATTGACAATGCATTTATGCGACAGGCTGTTTCTTCAGCCCAGGGACGGTTCCGATCGGGACGTCTTAAAGCAGCAGAAGATCTTGGCGACTGGGAGGAATGGCGTACACGTGGAGAAGAAATCCGAAGTCACACGATGGAAAATCTGGATTACTATTTGCACCAGCTGAGTGAACAGGTAGAAAAGCGCGGCGGCACGGTATACTTTGCGAAAACGGCCGAGGAAGCGAATCAATACGTTCAGAAAATTGCCCGGGAAAAAGAAGCAAAGAAAGTCGTTAAATCGAAATCAATGGTGACGGAAGAAATCGGACTGAATGAAGCGTTGGAAGAAAGCGGGTGTGAGGTGGTTGAATCTGATTTAGGAGAATGGATCCTTCAGCTGGATGAAGATCCGCCTTCTCATATTGTCACTCCCGCCCTGCACAAAAACAAAGAGCAAATCCGCGAAACGTTTGCGGAGAAGAAAGGCTATACAGGGTCGGATCAGCCCGAGGCGCTCGCCGCGTTTGCGCGCGAACAACTGCGTCAGGATTTTCTGTCGGCTGATATTGGTGTTACGGGCTGTAATTTTGCCGTGGCTGAATCTGGAGCTGTCACGCTCGTCACGAATGAAGGCAATGCCCGTATGGTTACATCACTTCCCGATACGCACATTTCCGTCATGGGGATGGAGCGGATTGTCCCGACGTGGGAAGAACTTGAAGTCGTGGTGAGTCTGCTGACCCGGGCGGCTGTCGGCCAGAAATTGACCAGCTATATTACGGCGCTGACAGGCACAAGGCTGGAAAGCGAAGTAGATGGACCTGAAGATTTCCACCTCGTCATCGTGGATAATGGACGTTCGAAAATTCTCGGCACGGAGTTTCAGTCAGCACTGCACTGTATTCGCTGTGCGGCCTGTATTAATGCCTGTCCGGTTTACCGCCACGTCGGCGGTCACTCGTACGGCTCCATTTACCCGGGGCCGATCGGAGCGGTGCTTACTCCATTGCTCGACGGCTATGAGGATCATAAAGATCTGCCTTACGCCTCAACGCTGTGTGCCGCCTGCACCGAAGCCTGTCCAGTAAAAATCCCGCTCCACGAGCATTTGATCCGCCACCGGGAAATCATTGTGGAACGCGAGAATATGGGGTCAAAAGCAGAAGGCGTCATGATGAAGGGGTATGCCAAATGGGCCTCCACTTCGGCGGCCTACAAGCTGAGTACCAAAATGGCGCATACTGCCTTAAAGCCATGGACAGAGGATGACTACATCTCAAACGGGCCGGGACCGCTCAAAGGATGGACAGACTCGCGGGACTTTCCTGCTCCTGCCCGTCAGAGCTTCCGCAGCTGGTACAAACAACGGGAGAAGAGGAGGAATGACGGATGACCATTCATCATCGCGAAAGCTTTTTAAATAATATCGCTGACCAGCTCGGTCGACCTCGCCGTACAGAGGTTGAACCTCCGGAATATTCAGTTCAGCCTCAGGACCGCGTGCTTGCCGGAGCCACCGCTGATGAACTGGTCGATGTGCTGGATAAACAGTGCGAAGTCATTCATACGAATCTGGAAAAAGCGACAGTAGAAACTCTGCCGGAAGTGCTGCGTACCGTACTTGAAGGATATGATGTTCGTTCGATTGCTGCCGCCGCAGGTCCGCGTAATGAAGTGAGCGGTCTTGACGAATTTTACAATCGCTTAACCGGTGAAGGGTATGAAGTTCACGTATGGGATGAGCATGAAGGCCGCCATAATGTGGAATTTGCCGAACGTGCCGGCGCCGGCATCGTCTTCAGCGATTTAACACTCGCCGAATCAGGCACCGTGACGTTATTTAACGACCGCTTCAACGGCCGGTCGATCAGCCTGCTGCCGGAAACGTTCATCGCCATCGTACCGAAAAGAACGATTGTACCGCGGATGACACAGGCAGGGCGGCTGATTCACGCGGAGGAAAGTAAGGGAAACCCGGTCTCTTCCTGCGTCAGCTTCGTCACGGGTCCGAGCAACAGTGCTGATATTGAAATGAACTTGATTGTCGGCGTTCACGGCCCGGTCAAAGCGACGTATATCGTCGTCGAAGATATGTAAATGGTGTGTGTTCGCCCATAAAACAGGGATAATCGCCCATAAGCTAAGATATTCGCTCACAAATCCAAATAAACGCCCATAAAAAAGATCAGCCGCCGCTGCTTCCGCGAAGGCTGATCTTTTTAATCGTTCAAAATACTATCTTCTAACACTTCCGACTTGTCTCCGTAAACTTTCACGATATGACCTTCCCCCCACGCACAGAGAGAGTCGAGAATACTTTGCAGACTCCACCCATACTCGCTCAGCTCATATTCTACTTTCGGCGGCACCTGATTATAAATGATTCGATGGATGACGCCGTCTTCCTCGAGCTCCCGCAGCTGCTGGGTAAGCATTTTCTGGGTAATGTTCGGCATCAGACGTTTAAGCTCACTCGTGCGTTTCTTTCCATAAGTGAGGTGGCAGAGAATAACACACTTCCACTTCCCGCCGATCACTTCAAGCGTCGCCTCCACGCCGATATTGTATTTCTTCTTATCCATTATTTTTCCTCCTACACTATAGGCACTTAAAAGTATCTATAATACATTAAGGTGTCTATAGAACTTTAAAGTGCGTACTTCCTTTTATTTCAACTATAGATCATAATAACATTTGCCGGCTTGAAAATATATATTTTTTAAAGAAAGAAGGGTGATGTTGATGGAGAAGAAACGAAGTCTCTTAGGGCTTCTCGCGTTAGCGGTTAGTGCGTTTGCGATCGGTACGACAGAATTTATCAGTGTCGGCCTCCTGCCTCTCATTTCGGAGGATTTGAATATATCAGTAAAAACAGCAGGACTGACGGTATCACTCTATGCGCTTGGAGTTACCTTCGGTGCGCCGATTCTGACTTCACTTGCCTCAACGATGTCGAGAAAGTCTTTATTATTATGGATTATGGTTGTTTTTATAATCGGAAATAGTTTGGCGGCCAGTGCTGCAAGTGTAGAGGTGCTGCTGATTGCACGTGTGATTTCAGCGTTTTCCCACGGGGTGTTTATGTCGATAGGGTCAACGATTGCGGCAGGCTTAGTGCCGGAAAATAAACGGGCGAGCGCCATTTCAATTATGTTTACAGGACTCACAGTAGCGACAGTTACAGGAGTTCCGTTTGGCACCTTTCTCGGCCAGCAATTCGGGTGGAGAATGGCTTTCTTAACCATTGTTGGAATAGGAATTATTTCGTTGGCTGCCAACAGTATGCTTATTCCATCCGGATTGAAAAAAGGAGCACGCACTCATTTGCGTGATCAGGTGAAGCTGATTACGAATGGAAGATTGCTGCTCGTTTTCACAATTACAGCCTTAGGCTACGGAGGAACTTTTGTAGCATTTACGTATTTATCGCCATTATTGCAGGAGGTCACAGGCTTTACGGCCAACACAGTCACAGTGATCCTGCTCGTCTATGGAATTGCTATTGCGATCGGTAACATGACAGGTGGGCGGTTAGCGGATCATCATCCGGTTCGCGCCTTGTTTTTCATGTTTATCATTCAGGCGGTTGTTCTGTTTACGGTTTCGCTGACAGCGCCATTTAAAGTGGCGGGTTTACTAACCATCGTACTCATGGGATTATTTGCATTTATGAACGTGCCCGGGCTGCAAGTATATGTTGTCACCCTGGCGGAGCGGTTTGTTCCGAGTGCCGTCGATGTAGCGTCAGCCATTAATATCGCTGCCTTTAACGCAGGGATTGCCATTGGCTCTTACGTAGGTGGAACCATTACGGATTCAATTGGACTGATTCACACCGGCTGGATCGGCGGAGTTATGGTTACATTTGCCGTCATTCTCACAGGGTGGAGCTTACGAATGGAGAACATTGATCGGGCTCAAAAGCCTTTTATAGAAGAAAAAGCTTGCTAATTTTGAAGGAGGAAATGAAATGAACAAACATTTACAGGATACAACGACGTTATCAAATGGAGTAAAGATGCCGGGGCTTGGTCTCGGAGTATTTAAGGTAGAGGAAGGTCCGGTGCTTGTAGAAGCGGTGAAATCTGCACTGCGCCATGGTTACCGCAGCATCGATACTGCTGCTATTTATGACAATGAAGCTGGAGTCGGCAAGGGCATTGCCGAAGGGCTTGATGAAACAGGCATCGACCGCAGCGATCTTTTCGTTACTTCGAAGGTGTGGAATGATGATCTGGGCTATGATTCCACCATCCGGGCCTTAGAAACGAGTCTTGAGAAGCTTGGTCTTGAGTATTTAGATCTTTATTTAATCCACTGGCCGGTCGAAGGGAAGTATAAAGATGCGTGGCGGGCGCTTGAGACCTTATACAAGCAGGGTAAAGTCAAAGCCATCGGCGTGAGTAATTTTCACAATTCTCATTTAGAGGAGCTGTTGAAGAACGCTGAAATTAAACCTATGGTAAATCAAGTCGAGCTGCATCCAAGGCTGACTCAAAAAGAGCTTCAAGCCTACTGTCAGTCTCATAATATTCAGCTTGAAGCCTGGTCACCGCTCATGCAGGGAGAAATTTTACAAAATGAAACGCTGCTAGAGCTGGCTGTTAAATATGATAAAACAGCTGCACAAATCATTGTACGCTGGAACCTGCAGAATGAGGTGGTGGTCATTCCTAAATCCACCAAAGAACACCGGATCATTTCGAATGCTGACGTGTATGATTTCACTCTTTCGGATGCTGATATGAGAAGAATCGATGAGCTGAACCAGAACCATCGCGTCGGCCCAGACCCGGATAACTTTGACTTCTAATTGAAAAAAGCGATCGACGGCTTCATCAGCGTCGATCGCTTTTTGTTAGTAAAAATAAGGATAGGGACGATACGGCTGATAGTGCACCTGCTGCTGATAAGGCATCATCTGCGGCCTGTCACAATCAGCATAAGGACCGATGTAAGTGCTCGGTTTCACAGGGCTGGTCGTTTCCTTCCACTGCTTTTCGTCCATACAATACGTATGTGCCATTACGTTCGCCGGCGTAAATTTTAATATATCTGAACCGAGAATCACTTCAGGTGTATCTGCATCGAATATAGCCAGTAAGTGGGTGTTTTCCTTAGTCGCTGTCTCGTAATGCCACCAGCCTTGTGGCACGTTCGCTACCTGCCCGGGCGTAATTGAGAAATTAAGTATCTCCTTCGTAAATGGATTTAATATCGAAACTACGGCAGCTCCGGAAATACAATAAACCAATTCAGCGGCATTCTGATGATAGTGTGGCTCAACGACATTGCCGGGACTCATGAAAATATCCAGCAGGGATGAGTTTTGCAGGGTGTTCAACTGCTGAATACCGAGAATGTTAATGTAGTTCTGCTTATCCTTTATAAAAAGCGGACTTTGATTTACATCAAACGTAAACTGGGCCGAAGGAGATGTGTAATCAACGGAAGAGCTCATATTCGTTTCCTCGCCTTACAAAAATTTTTAAAAAGCTGCTTTAGTGAAACCTTACTTGTATTTTTACTAGATCCTGCACGCTTCCATCCTTCGCGCTTCTTGTATACACCCAAATCTCTCCTGAAGAAGCCGGGGGTTCTTGTTCAAAGCTCATCGCAACAGAGAAAGTACCGTAAGAAGGACCCCCGGCTGAAGTCTGAACCGCCGTTTCAGGGATGATCGTGCGCCCGCTGCTGTCCAGCACCTGATAGAGAATACTGCCCTCAAAAGCACGCGCATAACCGCTTAACGTCTGGCCGCTGCGCACTTTTGCTCCTGGAAATGGCCTCATTACCAGGATGTTGGTGGAGGAGGGATACGGAATAACAAGCTGATAGCCGGGAACAATCACATCAGCGGAAAGACCCGGTCTGCGGCGGTTTGCTTGCAGAAGAGTGGTCAATGTGTATCCGAACTGCTGCGAGATGGAGTTTAACGTATCGCCCTGCTCCACTTCATATATAAAACCGGGGACACGGAGAACCTGACCGATGTAAATGAAATTCGGATGCTGAATCTCAGGGTTCAACCCCTGGAGTATATCTATGTTCGTGTAGTAATCGCGGGCGATTTGATAAAGGGTGTCTCCCCGGCTGATGATTTGGTTTACTTGATTATCATGAAAAACGGGAACGACAAGCATCTGGCCAGGATAAATGAGGTCGGGTTCAGTAAAAGGCGGATAGAGCGCATTGGCCCTCTCAATCAGAGGGATCTGACTTCCAAGTCCTGTGGCAATGGAATATAGCGTATCTCTAGCCTGAACTGGATAAAGGATAAAAGAACGATCAACAACGCTCATATGCTTCACTCCTCACAAATTACAGAGCCTATGCTTCATCGTATTCGAGTTGCCGTGGAGGGTGAGTAAGGAGTCTAATTCCATAAAAAAACAGCCGCTCTGGTTAGAATCGGCTGTTTACGGTTTTAAAATCAAGGCCTCCAGTGCAGGATCATCTTCAGCAAACCCGACGGCCGCGAAGGTGTAGACCTGATTTGGATTAAGTGAGATATTCAGAAGGTGAAGAACGACGTTATTCGTTCCGGCCGCACGTACTTCCAAATCAGCTGTTGTTGGTGGAAGAGCCACATAGCGTGTAGATTTACCAAAAGGAACGTTGCGGAAGAGGACATCTCCACCTTTTACAGCAACGTCCACCTCAGGAGCATCAGGGGATAAGTGCCAGAACCTTACTTTAGCCCGTCCGGGTGAAACTCCTTCACTGTCGATCGCTGCTATAAGCTCCAGTTCATCAAGTCTTCCCGCGGCCGCCACAGTATACATTCTGCCAGGATCGATCTCTATCATCTGGGACAGGACTGGTCTATTAGACTCTCCTTCAGGGAAAATATCAATTTGATATTGCCCGCCTGGAACACTTAAATAATCGCTTTGCTCTTCATAAGAAAACCCTTCTAACACCTTTTGACCGTTAACGTATGCATCCACAGACGGGGCATCAGGGGAAGCGTGCAGCACCCGCACCATTGCGTTATCGTTCATCCCCATCATGTTATGCCGCTGACTGTCATTGATAAGCTGTTGCATGGTCTCTAAATGTTTTTGATAATAATAGATATGTCTATTTGGATCGATATACTTGTAGTAATCAGCCAATAAATCATACTGGGCCGCTTGTTGAGCTAATTGGTTCGTGTTTCGCTCATTCATCCTTTTTCTCCTCTCCATCGAAGTACCATCAATAGCCTATTCGATGTTGAGAAAAAGTAGAACTGTTGATTATTCACTGCTGCGTGAAGAAGGGAGAGTGAACATCTGCCCAATGGAGCGGGTGATGATACCGAAGCAGAGGGCAACAATGACGCTGAGCATGAGGTTCTCCGTAAACGCCATTCCCACTTGATAACCAACAGCGATCATGACCCCCATTATAAAGCCGACCAACATTTTTTGAATCTTCTTTTCCTTCATAGTCAAAGCTCCTTCTCATCTTGTTTGTACAAGCTTTGCCATGATGAAAGGTGAACATACATGCTTGACCACTCTCATAATTGAGGAACTGATCGTTTTTTTAAACTGGAGCGGGTCCCCCGGCCTCCTCTTATTCACACCCCCTTCAACCAATGTGCCCAATAGACACACAGGTCCGGTGAAGTCCTTTTGTGTTACTATTTAATAAGATCGTTTGAAAAGGTTATATATTTTCTCATTGACTTGATTTAAATAAATGGTATTTTTAACTAGTGTTTCACGTGAAACATTTTTCATCTGTTAATAAAGAGAGTACGGGTCTCTAGGAAAGAAAGGTTTACTAGAATGAAATTACTAAAGATCATTATTCAGATTGCCGTGCTGTACGGCATTTATTTTTTAGGAGAAGGAATAAGGTCATTACTGAATATACCAATCCCGGGAAGTATTATCGGACTCCTTCTGTTGTTTACCGCTTTGTCGCTCCGAATAATTCCGGTGGAATGGATTGAAAATGGCGCCCGGTTTATTCTCGTATATCTGCCTTTGTTCTTTATACCAGCCACAGTGGGCGTTATTAACTATCCGGATTTTCTATCCTGGACGGGGGTCTTACTTGCCGGTATTGTCAGCTTAAGCACGCTTGCAACGATGACGGCTGCAGGTATGGTTAGTCAATATTTTCAAAATAAAAGAAAGGAAGTTCATTAGCATGCTGGCCATTACTATGTTTCTATTAACCATTGGTGTGTTCCTGCTGATGACCCGCCTTTATGCACGGTTATACCATCCATTATTTGTTCCTGTACTTACGTCAACCGTCGTCATTTCTTCGGTTCTTATCCTGTTTCAAATTCCTTATGAGACGTACATGACTGGAGGCGGGTGGATTGATTCCATGCTGGGACCTGCGGTCGTAGCGCTTGCCTATCCGATTTTCCGCCAGAAGGACGTCATTAAGGCTCATATGGTGCCCATTTTACTGGGGGTGCTGGCCGGCTTATGTACGGCACTGCTGACAGGGGTTTGGTTTGCTAAACTATTCGGAATCGACCGCACGGTTAGTTTAACCATGGTGCCTAAATCATTAACGACCCCGGTAGCGATCCCTGTCTCTGATCAAATAGGAGGTATTCCTTCAATGACGATTGTTTTTACAATGATAGCGGGCTTTACAGGAATCGTTCTAGGTCCTCTGCTGTTGAGATTAATAAAAGTCGATCAGCCGCTCGGCAGAGGAATGGCCTTTGGGAGTGCTTCCCATGCGCTGGGCACATCTAAGGCTTTTGAATATGGAGAGGAATCAGCTTCGATGAGCTCGGTGGCGATGAGCTTAAGCGCGGTGTTTGGTTCTGTGATCGGTCCATTATTTGTATGGCTGTTTCATATATAGAATGTTGGAAAGGTGGAGGGCTGCTGCATGATTTATATTTGGGTAGGAGCTGCAGGCTTCATGGGAGCTGTACTGAGATATGCACTAGGTGTTCTGTTCTATGATGCAGATGCCTTTTTTCCTTTTTCTACTTTGACGGCTAATTTAACAGGAAGCTTCCTGCTGGCATGGTTTACTTTTGAATTGATTCATCGATTTTCCCTTTCCAAAGCAACCAAATCCGCTATTGGCACAGGGTTCATTGGATCGTTCACCACATTTTCCACTTTGAGTGTGGAGACAGTCACCTTAATGAACCAGGGAAGTGTGCTTCTTGCTTCTGTTTATGTACTGGTCAGTATTATAGGGGGGCTCATTTTATCCCACCTGGGTTATTCTTTAGGAGCAAGGAGGCGGGCAGGATGAGTCTGATATCGATCGTGTTAGTAGGTGTAGGAGGGTTCATAGGGGCTGTCCTTAGGTTTGCAGTCAGCGAACACGTCAAACAAAACTACTCCTTTAAGCTTCCTGCCGCCACATTATTTGTGAATCTATCAGGGTCCTTCCTGTTAGGTTTACTTACTGCTCTGGAGACAGCTGAACCGATAAGTCTTCTTTTCGGAGTCGGAATGCTCGGGGCATTTACTACGTTTTCCACCTTTAAATTAGAGGGTATTCAGCTTCGGGTAGATAAGGAGAGGAAGCAGTTCCTTCTTTATAATGTGATAAGCTATGGCGGTGGTATATTTCTTGCGTTTATAGGAATCATACTTGGACGGTTGCTGTAAAAAGTGCTGTTAGGTTTTACAAAAAACTCCTAAAAGTAACTAGCTGCGTCCTTATTTAATTCCTTTCTTTTCTTCTCAGTGTTATCAATTAAATCGGATGTTCCTTCTGTTGATTCAGCTTGCTGCTTCCCCACAGCGGCAACTTCTTCAATAGAAGCTGAAGTCTCGTCCATTGAGATTTGAATGTTCGTGAGGGTGGTACTGATCTTTTCAGTAGAAGCCGCCGTCTCGTTAGAAAGCTTCCTAATTTCGTCAGCTGCTGCTTCAAAGCCTCTTCCTGTATCTCCGTCACGTGCTGCTTCAATCAGCTGGGTTTAAGCCTGATAAATTGGTCTGGTCTCCAATTAATACTTCATCCGCTTCCTTTGATTACGGGTGCAAATTGTCACCTTGCCTCAGATCATCCTTCAGCACTACCCCCAGCCTGTTGTGAGTGAGCTCACAATTTGGTCTGAAATCCGCATTAATTCTCATTCTTTTTGTTCCTCCAGCTGAATCGCAAAGGTTCCTGCCACTCGACCTGCTGCACAAATCAGGTTAGCCAGCCCGGTGAAAGGAAGTCCAAAAAACTCCGGATCTACTTAGGTGAGGATCAGTTATTCTGATCGCATTCTGCCAGAGGTTGTCTAGTGTTAATTTTTAGCCCCGACTTCACTCCAATTATTTATTCTGATCATTAGCGGTTATCACTACGAGTTTGAAACATTTCATGTATCTAATATAATAATTTGGATACAATTTTTTACAAAAATGTAGACAACATAACATTAGGATTTCGGAAGTTATATTATCGTCATATCGGGTAAATACAAAAAACGGGGGTGTTAGTATAAATATTTATGATTTAGAAGAACAAGTGGAGCTTCTGAGAAAAGCAATGCAGGAGCTTTATTTAGACAATCCTCAAGACCCCCGGTTAGTAAAAATCTCTCAATCTTTAGATGAACTATTAAATGAATTAGACCGTCAAAGGAAAACAGGATGAGCACATTAGTTTATAGTGTCTTGAGGGATTAGGGGAAACAGAGCTGATAGAAAAAAACGAAAAGCTGGAGCATAGGCTCTAGCTTTTCGTATGTACATATAATTGATAGTTTCGCTGCTCTCCATAATAACTGTCCCCTTGTTCAATATTCTGACTGATCGGTCAGTGTCCTTAAATTATAAAAGATTTAAAAGGGGTGTGACAAACAATATATGGAATGTTTCACGTGAAACATTCCAGCTTTCCTCTTTATTAGAGCTGTGGCAGCTCTGTTTGGGGTGACATCTGCTTTTATCTGATCAGGTACGTAGTTAGCGTTGCAGACTTTTATATAACGACCGATTTCCAAAAGGGGGTGTACAGAAACCCGGCCGTTCATAAAATTGTGTTAAAATTTAAACAAATAAGAAAAAGGTGGTAGATTATATGCGCAATCTAACTAAAGAAACGACTAATACAAATAAAGGAATCAACGGCTGAGGAGCGGAGTATTAATGAATGCCCGGTTTCAGCCGAATCATTGGAGGAGCATTCATGTTAAATCAACAAGGATTTGATTCATGGGCGGGCGAGTACGATAAAACCGTCCGGGAAATTGATAAAAAGAACCAATACCCTTTTGCAGGCTACCAAAAGATAGTGACTGCCATTTATAAGAGAGCCGTACATCCACCACAGTCTCGTATATTAGACATCGGCTTCGGCACCGGCTTGTTAGCAGGCAGGCTTTATGAGGAGGGTCACGATTTGACCGGGGTCGATTTCTCAAATGAGATGATCTCGATTGCCAAATCCAAAATGCCGAAAGCTCAACTGTACGAGTGGGATATTACAAACGGTCTTCCGCCGGCCGTTATGAACCAATCGTTTGATACGATCATCAGTACGTACGCCTTACATCATCTAACGGATGCCGGCAAAGTAAGCCTGATTAAACAACTGCTTCCTTTGGTAAAGCCTGGGGGTCAAATTCTAATTGGAGACGTTGCTTTTCAGACGCATCAAGAGCTTGACCAATGCAGGCGGAATTATATTGAGGTGTGGGATGAGAATGAGTACTATTTTGTTTATGAAGAGCTGGCGGCTTCTTTAGCAGAACACTGTTCCTGTGAATTCACCCCCATCTCCCACTGTGGCGGGGTTATTGAGTTAAAGTGAGAAGGCGTGCCTCTGTTTAACGGCAGGAGTACTTTTAACGAGGAGTGAACAATGTTGGAATCCTGGAATTACATGCGATTGGCACGTCCCACTAATAAACTCGAGGAAATGCGTACCTTTTACGAAAAAGTACTTGGTCTAGAAAAAATTGGGGAATTCAATCATAACGGTTACCATGGTTTATTGATTGGCCTTCCTGACCAGAAGGTTCACTTAGAACTGCTTCAAAGCGACCACGATTTTAATACGGTGGCCCCGAACGACGATCATTTACTCGTGTTCTATTTACATACAATAGAACAGGTAGAAGCCGTACGTACAAAGCTTAAAGGTCATGGAGTGGAGCCTGTTGAGCCTGTTAATCCGTACTGGAAGGATAAAGCTTATACCTTTGAAGATCCTGAAGGCTGGCGTGTTGTATTTTGTATTGATATTAATAAATACAAACAAGGTGAACGCATTCTGTAAGTAAGAAAAAAAGATTAACTCCTCCTGGAATTAATCTTTTTTTCTTTTATACTGTTTCAGTTTCAGGTTCAGGGTCAGGCTGTGCCGCATCAATCATGAGGAAAACAGCGGCTAGAATATGCATGACCATGCCAACCCCCGGAATCCATCCAATAGAGGAAGCGATGATTCCAAGTATACTGCCTCTAGTACGACCGTTATCCTGTTTAGTTAAAATTAACGTTACGATGTGTAAGGCGAGCATAACGGCTAGAGGGATCCATAATAATGAAATGATAATAGTGCCTCCGATAATCGGGATGCCCAGTATGGCTTCAAGCCCGCCGGTGACCCACCTTAGGATTCTGGATGCCGACATTTAGTTCCTCCTTAAGATGAAAGATAAGTGTTCTTTGTAATTCAGCTGACAGAACTCAAAATGGAGAGCAGCAGCTGGTTCAAGGAATGACCTCCTTTCATTGAGTGATCTCAATATACAAATAATATTCTGATTTCAGAGTAATCATGACTAAAAAGTTAGGTTTTTTGTAATGTAGCTTGCTCCAATTTAATAACACAGTTAGGAAGCGAGGAGAATAAATGAAGGCAGAGGATTATATTAAAAAGCTGGAGCTTGAACCGCATCCAGAGGGAGGGTTTTATAGACCTTCTTATAGATCAGAAATCAGCGAATCCTTTCAGCAGGGGAGCCGGCCATTGTACACGAGTATTTATTTTCTTTTACGATCTGCAGATGTATCCCATCTTCACCGGCTGCAATCGGATGAACTATGGTATTTTCATGCGGGGAGTCCGCTGACCATTCATATGATTACTGCGTGTGGTGATTACGAGGAGGTGACATTAGGCTTGAGGGTGGATCGTGGAGAAGTGCCTCAGTTCGTTGTCCCGAAGAACACGATTTTTGGATCATCTGTAAAACAAGAGAACACCTTCGCGCTTGCAGGCTGCATGGTGTCCCCTGGGTTTGACTTTGCTGATTTTGAATTGTTTTCACAGGAAGAACTGCTGGAAGGTTATCCTGAGCATGAGGACATTATCCTTAAGCTTGCCTATGAAAATAAAGGGCAGTAAGAAGACTGACTTTATTTTCTTCTTTGAAGAAACAGAAAGCAGATTACTGCTATAAGTAAATGCTTTTCTTCATTCTCGAGCTGGTTGTTTATATCCACGATATCATTATCAATATCACTAAAGATCTTTGTGTACTCATGTGGAAAATACCCGTTGTAAAAATGCGCCCACTGCCGGCCTTCTTCATCACGAAGGGTGAAATCTCCGGAAGCCCCCTTGATGAGAACGGGTAAAAGCAGCTTATTGTCCCGGTCATAAATCTTCCCTTTCATCGTCATCAAGCTTTTGAAATCATTCTGTACATAAGTGCCGAGAACTTCTCCATTGTGATCTTCGACAGTAACTATAGACTGGCGGATTCCTTTTCGTTTTAAACGAAACTTTTGTTCTCCGCGGCTTGAGTACATGGCGAAGGTCAGCGGCAGGAAAGTAACCCCATTCCGAATGAAAATAGAAAGCGGATAAGCCCAGAAGGGGACGGATACTGCCTTCACATAACCAACGGAGGCGCCTGATTTTAGAAAAAGCATCAGCTTAGGCAGCAGCCCGGAGTCTTGTTTAATAACCAGATGATCAAGATGAATAAGTGATTCTTCGGATTCTGGTATGTCCAGCTTCAGGAGTTGATGATATTTTCTCCGGCTGGCGGCTGAAGCTCCAAGCATGAATAAAGATAGGGCGGAAATAGAGGAGAGACTGAACCAGTCTTCTCCCGATAATGGAGGAGCAAGTATGCCGACAGCTATGGCGGTGACGCCGATGATAATCGATAGAACGAGTGAACCTTTCATCCGTCGCTTGTATAGTTCAGCAATCATCGACTCACTCCTATTTAGTTCGTCTTTCTGTGAACAATCGTAAAGGGCGGGTAATTTTCCAGGATTTACTGCTCTTAAGATTTTTTAATTCCTTGCGCAGGAATTCCTTTTCTTCCGTAAGGACCGAATTTTTTTGTTCAAGCTGTTCAAGCTGCAGTTCTATCTTTGCTGAATCTTTTTTCATTTCATCACCTTCTGCATTTAGTTTTAACTGAAGGACAAGCTGTTCTAATTCTTCCAACGCCGGCAGGATGAATTCGGACAGCCGGGAAGCCATCCCCTTTGGGCCGAGCTTTTGAAAATAAAAGACAATCAGGGCATACAAAAAGAAAATGTGCTCAACGGGAGAAAGCTTCTCTTTTAATAAATAGGAGGCTTTCACTTCCGTATAAGGAGTCAGTAAGCTGGTAAAATATCTGGCTGTATCAATAAAGTGGGGTCCTGCGGTATAAGAGGACCAATCGATCACTTGAACGGAATCTTTCTGTTCATCAAACATCAGGTTCTGATAAGCAAAGTCCCCGTGAAGCAGAGAATAATGCTGTTTTGGAATCATCCATTGATAACATTCGTTGTCCATAATGGCTGACTGAAGTCTGTCCATTAAGAAGCGGATTGATTTCGGATAACGGTGCTGCTTTGTAATAAGGTTAATTGATTTAAAAAGCTTCTCGTTGAACTCTTTTTTATGGATTTGAGTGAAATAGTGAACAACAGAGATGGCGCGTCCCTTTTTAAATTGAAAGACATAGTTTGGGATCGGATAACGGCTGACTGCTTCACTGTAGGGGATAGAGGCCACTTTTTTAGCAGCTTCGATGACTACAGAATGAGCTAACGCAGCAGGTGCTGCCTTCACTTGTTCAATCGTTATGTATGAGACTTTATCCATCACGAAGGAATCTATGTAAGCTGGAGAGATGTCCTGCAGCTGGGAGCAATCCTTTCGTACGGTCCTATAGAAATTCTCTTCGCGTCCGGCTCCGGTCATTTGGTTCGTGTAATTCGAAACCTTAGTAAAGAACCTTCGCTCACCGGCTTCATGAAGAAAAGCCCCGAAATTATTTTTTCCATTGATAAAAATGTATTCCGTTCTGACCTCGTCCCCCTCCTTTACGAAGCCTTCTTGAATTCTTTTCATGAGTTCATCAAAAGTCATGCCATGTTTAAGAGACAGGGCTTTCTGATAAGAAATCTTAGCCTTATCGTATTTCTTTAGGAAGGCATAGGAGCGCCCAAGACGAAAATGATAGCTGGCGGTTTGAGGTTTTATTTTTATTAACCATTGAGCTGTCTTCTCTGCAGCTTCCCAATCTCCTAAATAATCATAAAGGTTATGAAATTCTGATAACAATCGTTCATGATTGGGATAGCGGCTTGACCCCTGGTTCAGGATCTGTTCAGCCTTGTCCGTCTCACTATTGATTCGTAAGCTCCTCGCATAATCTGCATAAACAGCGGCTTCAATATTGTCGTTCTTACTGAAGTACTGGTGATAGAGTTGAACAGCCTTATGCCAGTTCCGGTCTTTTTGATGTTTATTAATGTCTTTTAAAAGTTGCTCTGCCATTCTCATTCTCCTATTTAACTCTTCTAATTTATTGATTCTTTTCCTATTATTGCATGTCATAATTTTGTTGCAAGAATTTAATATAATCTTCTATGATTATTTCTAAAAATGTGAAGGATTGGGTCTTGATTTTTAAAGATACCCGGGTTTAAAATAGTCGGTGGTTTACAGTTATGTAAAAAAACCTCCGCTCAAGTAATGCCTTGACCATGAGGTGAATATAGTAGTGTACATGAAACAAATGTTGCATCCTCACCAGGAACATATTGGGATTCCAAAAGCAGAAACCTTTCTTTAAAGGAACTCTGGAAAGGTGGAAACTAGAAAAGGAGCGAAACTATGAAAGAAGTACTCGAAAAGGTGTACAGTCCTTGTTATGGATCGATTAAGGAAGTCTGTGTAGATGACGAAGCCTATGTATATGAGTGGGAACCGTTATTTTTAATCGAAACAGAAGATAAGCAAGTCGTGGAAGTATGTGTAGGCGTCAGCGGGACGATCACACAAATCGACCTGGCACCTGGACAAGAAGTCACACCTGAATCTGTGCTGACTGTTCTTAGAGATGATTTACTCATCACAGGAAGTGATTGATTTATAGATTAAGCCTTTATGTTGGACGCGATGATCCGGCATAAAGGCTTTTTTTAATTGAACGGGGTTCTGGTAGTCTAAAATTCTTCTCGTGAGTTATAATTGAGAGCTCATTTTAATATCCCATACATCCGTGAACACAATTTCTCCAGTTTGGAGTCCCAGGTCGGTAGCCTAACTGAAAACACCTGTCCCGACAGGCTTGCAATTCCTGGGGATTTGGGTGAAAAAACTGAGGTCCTGCCTGGTACTGGCTGTACTGAAGGGGAGCTTGTGCCTGGTGATGGTAAGGGTATCCGCTGCCTCGGTAATAGTTATTCATATTGTGCACTCCTTTTGATTTCATTCCATTCCATGAGTAGTTTATGGAGGCTCCAATTAGTTGTTGAGCTTAAATTTTGAAATGTTTATAAGAGGTTGACAATCTTATGTATGCGCTTTAAGATGATGTGTAACGGGTTACATGTTTTATTTCTATATTTTTTGCCGAATATGTAACGGGTTACACACGCAAGTAAACAGGGAAGTGAATGACCGAAATGTCAACGATAAGAGATGTTGCAAAGCTGGCTCAAGTTTCAGTAGCAACCGTATCTCGTGTTCTTAACGGAAATGGTTATGTAAGCCATAATACAAGGGAAAAAGTAGCAGCAGCTATTAAGCAGTTGAATTACCGGCCGAATGATGTCGCCCGGAGCTTGTTTAAGGGACGGTCAAAAATGATTGCTTTATTTGTTCCCGATATCATGAACCCCTTCTTTCCGGAATTGGCACGTGCTGTAGAAGATATGACGACACAACAAGGTTTTACATTTGTTTTGTGTAATACTGACGACAACCTTAATAAAGAAATGGCTTACTTAGAAGCATTAAAACAAAAGTCTGTAGACGGTATTATTATTGTTTCCAGTACCATGACGGCTGAGTACATGGAAAACTTTGATATACCTGCTGTAGCTTTGGACCGTATTATCCACACTAATATTTCCTCAGTAACTGTAAATAATCGTGAAGGGGCAAAAGAAGCCACGCAATATTTAAAGGATATTGGCTGCAGGAGAATTGCTCATGTGTCAGGACCTGAACACGTAAGTAATGCCAGACAGCGTTTAAAAGGGTATTTAGATATCGCTCAAAAAAGTGAATGGTTTAACTATGAGTATATTGAACAGGGTGAGTATAACTTCGAAGGGGCAAAAAAAGCCACACAAATACTTTTAACAAAACATCCTGAAATTGATGGATTGTTTGTGGCCAATGACTTAATGGCAGTAGGAGCCATTAAGGCGGCAGAATCTCTTGGTCTCTCTGTTCCTGATCAGTTATCTATTATTTCATTTGACGGGATTAAACTCGGAGAGACCACTTCTCCAGCTTTAACGACGATGGCGCAGCCCATTTATCAAATTGGAGCAAGGGCAGCTGAGATGCTTATAAAGCAGGTGGAACAAAATGAAGCTCAAACGTTAGTCGAAGAATTCTCCGTCAAGCTTATTGAACGAGATTCGACTCGAAAGAAGGGGGAGAATCAATGATGCATAAAAAACCAACAATTTGCGTAGTAGGCAGTATCAATATGGATTTAACCGTTTCTACCTCAGTAATTCCAAACCAAGGGGAAACAGTATTGGGCGAAAGCTTTGCCACCTACCCGGGGGGTAAAGGAGCAAATCAGGCTGTAGCTGCAGCAAGATTAGGAAGCGAAGTTAAAATGGTGGGCGCTGTCGGCAATGATGTGTTTGGCCGAAGTCTTATGGATCATCTTCAAGCTGAAGGAATTGATACTTCGGCAACTGCTCTACTGGATGAAACAGCGACGGGTACAGCCACCATTATATTATCCAACAACGATAACCGAATCATCGTTGCTCCAGGAGCTAATCAATTCGTTACACCTTCTTACGTTGAAAAATACAGGTCGGCTCTTGCAGGGAGCGACATCATATTAATGCAAATGGAAATACCTATTGAAACGATTGCCTATGTATCTGCTGTGGCTGAAGAGTCAGGGGTTCCCGTTATATTAAATCCGGCACCCTATCAGCCGTTACCAGCAGCTGTTGTAAGTAAAATCGACTTTATGACACCAAACGAGATAGAGGCGGATCTGCTTAAGAATGATTTGATCAGTAATGAGTTGTTAGAGAAGTGGATTACTACTAAAGGAGAACGAGGGGCCTCTTATTATTTTCAAGGAAAAGAAGTTCTGGTTCCCGGCTATACGGTTCCTGTTGAAGATACCACAGGCGCCGGTGATACTTTTAATGGTGCTTTGGCTGCTCAGCTTGGACGGGGTGAATTCGTAAAGAGTGCTGTATCGTTTGCTAATGCAGCAGCCGCTTTATCTGTTACGGGTAAAGGGGCGCAGGGAGGAATGCCCGCGCTGGAAGAGGTTCAAAGCTTCTTAAAAGAGAGGTCAAGTGGCTTATGAAGAAGCAGGGTGTATTAAATAGAGAGATCGCCAGTGCTTTAGCGCGTTTAGGACACACCGATACGATCGTACTTGCAGATTGCGGTTTACCTATCCCTGACCATATGAAATGTATTGATGTTTCACTTTCTTTAGGGACGCCTGGAGTCATTCAGGTCTTAGAAACGATAAAAGAAGATATGGAGATTGAATCCGTAACAGTGGCTGTTGAAATGGAAAGTGATAACAAGGAGATACTTACTGAACTGCATAATCATTTTACTAAAGAAAAATTCTCCAGCCTTCCTCATGAAGAATTTAAAAAAGCAGCAAACGAGGCAAAGGTTATTATTAGAACAGGAGAAGCGACACCATATTCCAACATTATTTTACATTCGGGCGTTATTTTTTAAGAGAAAGGGGTGAGTGGTATGAACGATCAGAATCTAGTGAAAATGAGTGAAATCGATAAATCCTTTGCGGGAAACCGTGTTTTACAAAATGTGAATTTCTCCGTCCAGGCTGGAGAAGTTCATGCTTTGATGGGGGAGAATGGAGCGGGAAAATCGACGCTGATCAAAGTATTAACAGGCATTCATTCTCGAGACGGCGGCACGATCACTGTAAAAGGGAAGGATGTTATCTTCTCTCACCCGAAAGAAGCCGAAAAACAGGGCATTGTAGTTATTCACCAGGAATTAAATATTATCCCCCACCTGACCGTAACGGAGAACATGTTTCTAGGAAAAGAGCTGTCGATAGGAAAAACAGGAATTCTGCGGAAACGGGAGATGCAAACACAAACGTTGGAAAGTTTAAAACGCCTGGGAGTGGAAAATATTCCACCTAATGAAACAGCCGGTAACCTTTCCGTTGGAAAACAGCAGATGATTGAGATTGCCAGAGCGATATCAACGAACGCAGAAATGATTATTATGGATGAACCCACTGCCGCTTTAACTGACCGGGAAATTACCAGCCTGTTTAAAGTTATTGAGTCGCTCCGCAAACAAGGTGTAAGTATTGTTTATATTTCTCATCGGATGGAGGAGATTTTTCAAATATGTGACCGTATCACGGTTCTCCGGGATGGTCAGTATATCGGAACCAAACCAATTAAGGAAACTTCCTTTGAAGCCATCGTGAAAATGATGGTAGGCAGAGATTTAGGCGAACGATTTCCAGAGAGGTCGAGTGTAATAGGAGATACATTACTAGAGGTGAAGGACTTAGCAAGAGATGAATGGTTTGAAGGGATTAACTTTCAAGTGAAAGAAGGAGAAATCCTCGGGGTGGCAGGATTGATGGGCGCCGGACGTACAGAGATTATGGAGACGATCTTTGGTGCAGCTAAGAAGTCAAAAGGACAGGTGCTTTTACAAGGCAGGCCACTAGACGTCACTCATCCCCGTGACTCGATTAGAGCTGGAATAGGCTTTATAACTGAAGACCGTAAAGATGAAGGACTTGTACTTAATTTATCAATCAGGGAAAATGTTGCTTTAACAAATTTGAAAGCGGTTTCCTGTGGCGGGTGGGTTTCGAATGCCCGTGAGAGAGATTTAGTTGATGATTTAATTAAGAAGCTCCACGTTAGAACGACGGGGCGGGATCAGGAGGTTAAATCTTTAAGCGGAGGCAACCAGCAAAAGGTGGTTATTGCCAAGTGGCTCGGTATCGAGCCGCGTTTACTTATATTAGACGAACCGACTAGAGGTGTCGATGTAGGAGCTAAAAAGGAAATCTACCATATTATGAATCAATTAACAGAGCAGGGCGTCGCCATTATTATGGTTTCCTCTGAGCTGCCGGAAATACTAGGTGTCAGCGATCGAATTATGGTGATCCACGAAGGAAAGATGGCAAAAGTCTTCAAACGGGGCGAAGCCGATCAAGAGAAGATCATGCATGCGGCTACAGGAGGTGAGTAAGGAATGAAGAAAAAAATCGTTAACAATCTTTCACAGTTAGGACCTTTAATAGGTTTGATTATCATTGTCATTATCCTCGGTTTTACGAGTGACAGCTTTTTCACTATGAATAATATCTTAAATTTACTAAGGCAAATCTCAATTAATGCTCTGATCGCTTTCGGAATGACGTTTGTTATTTTGACTGGAGGGATTGACTTATCTGTCGGCTCCATTCTTGCATTTGGCAGTGCCTTAACGGCTGGAATGCTCGCCAGTGGAATGGATCCAATGTTAGCTGTTTTTATTGGTCTGTTAGCAGGGCTCCTCATGGGTGCTGTGAACGGGTTGATTATTACTAAGGGAAAAGTCGCTCCATTTATAGCCACGCTGGCAACGATGACTATTTTCCGTGGAGCTACGCTAGTTTATACCGACGGGCGTCCGATTACAGGACTTTCTGACAGCTTCTCGTTTGAAATGATTGGAAAAGGCTATGTGTTTGGTGTTCCATTCCCGGTAATTTTAATGCTGATTGCTTTTGCTGTATTGTTTTTTATTCTGAGAAATACCATCTTTGGCCGTCAGGTTTATTCGGTAGGCGGGAACGAAGAAGCTTCTATTTTATCTGGAATCAGAGCAGACCGAGTAAAGATCTGGGTCTATTCTATTACTGGTATGCTCTCTGTATTAGCCGGCATTATCTTAACGAGCCGGCTGAATTCCGCACAGCCTACAGCGGGAACGATGTATGAATTAGACGCGATCGCCGCTGTAGTTCTCGGAGGTACAAGCCTTACAGGTGGACGGGGGTGGCTCACCGGCACGTTAATAGGTGCTTTGATTATAGGTGTCCTCGATAACGGGTTAAATCTATTAAACGTTTCCTCGTTCTATCAACAAATTGTAAAAGGCAGCGTTATTCTGCTGGCAGTCTTACTAGACCGCAGATCCAAATAATTAATTATATAAAAGGGAGGAAAAGAAACATGAGAAAATGGTTAAAAACAATTGGTGTTGTAAGCTTATTGGTTGTTATGGCAGCTTGTTCAACAGAAAGTCCGGGCAGCTCTTCTGATGATGAATCCGGAGATAGCGATGAATCTATCAAAATCGGGATGTCCATCTCTACACTGAATAATCCTTTCTTCGTTTCCTTACGCGACGGAGCAGAAGCCGCGGCGGAAGAAGCAGGATACGAGATTACGACTGCAGATGCCCAGGACGATTCAGCATCACAGGTTAGTGATATTGAAGACCTTATTCAGCAGGACATTGACGTTTTACTTGTAAATCCTACTGATTCATCAGCTATTTCTTCGGCCATTGAATCTGCCAACAGTGCAGACATTCCGGTGATTACAGTAGACCGTACAGCAGATGAGGGAGAAGTAGTTACACACATCGCCTCAGATAATGTGGAAGGCGGAGAAATGGCTGGCGAGTATATCGCTGAACAGCTGGAAGAAGAGGGAGATTTAGTAGAGCTTGAAGGAATTTCCGGGGCATCAGCGACAAGGGAAAGAGGAGAAGGATTTCATAATATCGTTGATGAACTGGATGGAATGGAAGTGGCAGCCCAGCAGTCGGCTGACTTTGACCGCTCCAACGGCTTAAACGTAATGGAGAATATTCTTCAAAGCAACAATGAAATTGATGCTGTTTTTGCCCATAATGATGAAATGGCTTTGGGTGCAGTTGAAGCACTTGAATCTAATGATTTAGCTGATGAAGTAGTCGTTGTAGGATTTGATGCAACCGCTGACGCCCGCGACGCTGTTTCCGAAGGGCGTATGGATGCCACAGTTGCGCAGCAGCCTGAACTAATTGGAGAAGAAGCGATCGCGACGGCTGGTCAGGTAGTAGATGGGGAAGAAGTAGATGAATTTATCCCTGTAGAATTGGAGCTTATTACTGAATAAGAATAGAAAAGAGTGCTCTTCAGGGCACTCTTTTCCTTTGTACGTAAAACTTTGTAAATACCCATAAATTACTCTGAATCGCCCATAAAATCCCGTCCGCGCCCATAACTTCCGATTAATGCCCTTAATTTTTCAAATTCGCCCATAAATCGTCTACATCCGCCCATAAACCCCACACAGAACGACTGATGGTATAGAAGCGCGTCCCTAAAAGTGATAAACTTCTAGGTAAGAAGATTTGAAAACGTTATCACAGGAGTTGGGATATATGTTATCGATACTTGAGGATTATAAGAATGACATTTTTGAGACTTTTTTCGGTAACGCCAATCATTGTATTGTGATTGTAGACCACAATGGTTTTATCTCATATATGAATGACGGATACTGCCGGTTCCTTGAGCTCAATAAATCTGAAGTGAAAGAACAGCATGTTACAGAGGTCATCGATAACACGAGGATGCACATTGTGGCAGAGACAGGGATCGAAGAAATGGCCGACCTTCAGGAAATCCGGGGTAAATACATGGTGGCGAACCGTATACCGCTTCGTTCGGATGGAAAAATTGTGGGCGCTCTGGGGATGGTTCTATTCCGTGATACAGAGGAGTGGCTGAAGATGAACAGCCATATTAAAGCCCTGCTGCTGGAGCTTGAAGCCTACCGCAAACAAATGAATGAGAAAAACGGGGCCACGTATTCGCTTCATGATATTGTCAGCAGCTCGCCTGAAATGGATCAGCTCAAAAACAAGATTATGAAACTCGCCCCTGGAGATGTATCGATTTTACTCCGAGGGGAAAGCGGGACAGGGAAGGAGCTGTTTGCCCACAGCATCCACCAGCTGAGTGAGCGCCATACGAAGCCTTTTATTAAAGTGAACTGTGCAGCGATCCCGGAGCACTTATTGGAGTCTGAACTGTTTGGCTATCAGGAAGGGGCGTTTACCGGCGCGAAAAAAGGCGGGAAACCAGGTAAGTTTCAACTGGCCAATGGCGGCACGCTTTTCTTAGATGAGATAGGGGATATGCCGCTTCATGCTCAGGTAAAAATTCTCCGCGTGCTGCAGGAAGGGGAAGTGGAGGCTGTCGGTGGTGTGAAGCCAGAGCAGATTGATGTACGGATCATAGCCGCCACCAACCAGTCTCTGGAGGAACTGATTCAATCGCAGCAGTTCCGGGAGGATTTATTTTACCGAGTTAACGTCGTCCAGGTAAAAATTCCTCCGCTGCGAGAGCGGCCGGAAGATCTGCGCGTGCTGTCAAAATATTTACTGCAGAAGGTCACGGAACGCGTAGGGAAGCGGGTGGTTGATTTCGATCGGGAGGTGTACCAGTGTCTTCAGCAGTATGAGTGGCCCGGCAATGTCAGGGAGCTTGAGAATGTCATTGAAGCGGCGGTACATTTAACGAATACGGAAACCATTCAAGTGGAGGATCTGCCTGACCATATCCAGCATAAAACTTATGCTTTTGAAGAAGGAGATACTTTAAAGGATGTGTTGGAGAAGGCAGAGAAACAGGCCATTGAACAGACCTTAAAAAAAGTCAGCGGAGATCGGGCTGAAGCAGCGAAGACGCTTAATATAGGTAAATCAAGTCTTTATGAGAAAGTGAAAAAGTATCACATATGAATCATTCCATAAATACGGAAACCATTCCACAAAATTGGAATGGTTTCTTTTCGTTTGTTTTGTAAGGGTTTTCAAAATATTAGAGGCAGGCTGTAGAATGGATTCCAGAATTTCGAAAAGTGATTTAACTTGTTGAAGCATACAACTCCCTGTCTATCAGTGTTCAGCTTGATATAAAAAGTTGGCACGAATTTTGCATGTATAAGAATGAAGGGAGTGCATAGATGATGAAAACCATACATCCGTCATTTGAGCAGGCAGTAAATGAAATTAAAGATTATTCAACAATTATGGTGGGAGGCTTCGGACTGGTAGGGATCCCAGAGAATTTAATTCTGGCCCTGGTGAAATCCAAGGTGAAGCATTTAACGGTCATATCCAATAATTGCGGGGTCGATGACTGGGGTCTCGGCCTGCTGTTAAAGAATAAACAAATTGATAAAATGATCGGTTCTTACGTCGGGGAAAATAAAGAATTTGAACGTCAGGTCTTAGCAGGCGAGCTTGAAGTCGAGCTTACGCCGCAGGGAACGTTAGCTGAACGGATCCGCGCAGGAGGTGCAGGGATTCCGGCCTTTTACACACCTGCAGGGGTTGGGACGCCGCTTGCAGAAGGAGAGGAAGTAAGGACCTTTGACGGGCAAGAATACTTACTGCAGAAGGGACTGCAGGCAGACTTCAGTCTCGTCCGGGCAGCTAAAGGAGACCGATATGGGAATCTGGTTTACAACAAGACGGCCCGTAATTTTAATCCGATGATCGCAGCGGCAGGAAAGGTGACGATTGCAGAAGTGGAAGAGCTCGTCGAACCAGGTGAGCTTGATCCTGATCACATTCATACACCGGGTATTTACGTGCAAGGGCTGATTGAAGGATCCCAGGAAAAACGCATCGAACGTCTTACACTAAGGCAGTAGGCATAAATAGAGGAGGAGTTAGACATGGCTGTACAACTGGACAAAGCAATCGTTCGGGAGAAGATTGCAAGAAGAGCTGAACAGGAAATTGAAAGCGGTTTCTATGTAAATTTAGGCATTGGAATGCCGACGATGGTGGCGAATTATATTCAGGAGGATAAGGAGGTTGTGCTTCAATCGGAGAACGGCTTACTTGGAATCGGCCGCTCCCCTTACGAAGATGAAGTCGATCCAGACTTAATCAATGCCGGGAAAGAGACGGTCACTGCTTCGGTTGGGGCTTCATACTGCAGTAGTGCAGAGTCGTTCGCGATGATCCGCGGACAGCATATTGATCTGGCTATTCTCGGGGGCATGGAAGTAAATGAAAAGGGTGACTTAGCCAACTGGATGATCCCAGGCAAAATGATTAAAGGAATGGGCGGTGCCATGGATATTGTACACGGTGCCCGCAAAATTGTCATCATCATGGACCACGTCAACAAACATGGGGAGTCGAAAATATTAAAGCAATGTCAGCTTCCGTTAACGGGCAAAGGCGTAGTCGATCGTATCATTACCGAACGAGCAGTGATCGACGTAACGGAAGAAGGGCTCGAATTAGTGGAAGTTGATGAAGGGTGGACGGTCCAGGAGATTAAAGATTCGACGGAAGCAGACTTAAAGGTTCACCCGAACTTACTTGAAGCATCTTTTTAATCATCAAAGGGGGAGTTGTAGATGGAGAAAGTTGTATTTATTACTGGAGCAGCAAGTGGGATTGGCTATCAAATTGGTCTGGCTTTTGCCGAAGAAGGGGCGAAGGTGGCGTTTAGTGACATTAACGAAGAGAAGCTGAATGAAGTGACAGCTGACCTTAGAAGCCGGGGGCATGACTGTATCGGGGTGAAATGCGATGTTACGAATGAGGAGGAGCTGAAGGCGGCCATTAATCAAACGGTTGACCAATATGGAAGGCTGGATGTGTTAATTAACAATGCCGGTTTACAGCATGTGGCTTCGGTTGAGGATTTCCCGACCGAGAAGTTTCAGTTTATTACCAACGTCATGCTGGTCGCTCCGTTTATGGCTACAAAACACGTATTTCCGATTATGAAAAAGCAGGGCTTCGGCCGGATTATCAATATGGCATCGATCAACGGATTAATCGGCTTTGCCGGGAAAGCGGCGTACAACAGTTCAAAACACGGCGTGATCGGTCTGACGAAAGTTACAGCGCTTGAAGGAGCAGAGCACGGAATTACGGTGAACGCGATCTGCCCGGGTTATGTGGACACGCCTCTCGTCCGTAATCAGCTGGAGGATTTAGCAGCGAACCGCGGTGTATCACTTGAGAAGGTTCTCGAAGAAGTCATTTATCCGCTTGTCCCGCAGAGACGTTTGCTGGCGGTAAAGGAGATTGCCGATTACGTGCTGTATTTAACGGATGAGAAAGCAAAAGGGATTACCGGCCAGGCTGTTGTTATCGATGGCGGCTATACCGCTCAATAAAGGAGGATGTTTATGAAGGGTGTATATATTTTAGAAGGAGCGCGTACTCCTTTTGGTACATTTGGCGGGAAATTAAAGGATGTGGATCCAACCGAATTAGGCGTCACTGTAAGTAAAGAAGCGATCCGCCGCAGCGGCATTAAGGCAGAAGATATTGATTTTTCCATCATTGGAAATGTCATTCACTCGGCAAAAAACGCTCCCTATTTAGCGAGGCACGTGGCCCTCAAGACAGGGGTGCCGATTTATAGTCCTGCGTTAGCTGTGAACCGCTTGTGCGGATCCGGGCTTCAGTCCGTGGTCTCTGCGGTGCAGTCTATTCAGCTTGGCGACGGAAGAGCTGCTTTAGCCGGCGGCACAGAAAGCATGAGTCTTGCCCCGCATGCTTTAAGGGGAAGCCGATTTGGGACAAAATTAGCTGCACCTAAAGTAGATGATATGCTCTGGGCTGCTTTAACTGATGAATATATTGGAGACGGCATGGGCGTAACAGCTGAGAACCTGGCGGAAAAATATGAAATCTCGCGTGAAGCCCAGGACGAATATGCCGCTTTAAGTCATCAGCGGGCGGCACGTGCAAAAGAACGGCTGGCAGAAGAAATCGCAGGGGTAGAAGTGAAATCCCGTAAAGGTACTTTCATTGTGGACGAAGATGAGCATGTACGCGCTGACACCACGGCCGAGGGGCTTGCTAAATTGAAGCCTGCCTTTAAAAAGGATGGGACAGTGACAGGAGGCAACGCCAGCGGCATTAATGATGGTGCTGGAGCGGTGGTTGTAGCTGGTGAAGATTTTGTAGAAGAGAAGAGTCTTGCTCCGATAGCGAAGGTGGTTTCTTATGGATTAGCTGGGGTTGATCCAGCTTATATGGGGATCGGTCCCGTCACAGCTATTCAGAATGCTTTAGCCAAAACAAGCTTAACGTTGGACGATATGGCATTGGTGGAAGTGAATGAAGCCTTCGCTGCTCAATACCTGGCTGTAGAAAAAGAATTAGGCCTGGATCGGGAGAAAGTAAATGTGAACGGAGGTGCCATTGCTCTCGGACATCCCATTGGGGCGAGCGGCACAAGAGTGCTCTATTCTTTAGTGAAGGAACTGCAAAGAAGAAATGAGAAATATGGGGTCGCTTCGCTGTGTATCGGCGGCGGACAAGGAATCGCAATGATAGTAGAAGCGCTTTAATAAATCAAGGTTGAAGGAGGAATCATGATGCTTGGAATTTTATTAGGACTAGCTGTCCTCATGGCCTTAGCATATATAGGCTGGTCGATCATCTGGGTCGCCCCGATTGCAGCGGGGGTCGTCGCGCTTACAGGAGGACTCGATCTGCTTGACGCATACAAGGACACATATATGGAAGGTTTTGTTGGATTTGCGAAGGACTGGTTCCCTGTCTTTATGCTGGGAGCTGTATTTGGGAAATTGATGGAAGATACAGGGATGGCACGGTCAGTTGCTGTTGCTTTAACAAAATTAATTGGAACTAAACGTGCCATTCTCGGGGTGCTGGCGTCAGCGGCTGTATTAACCTATGGAGGAGTAAGTCTGTTTGTCGTTGTATTTGCCGTATATCCACTGGCCATCTCTTTATTCCGGGAAGCCAATATCAGCCGGCGTTTAATTCCGGCAACTGTCGCTTTAGGCGCTTTTACCTTTACGATGACAGCGATCCCGGGAACACCGCAGATTCAGAACTTAATCCCGATGGAGTATTTTCAGACGAATGCTTCGGCTGCTCCGATTATGGGGATTATTGCAGCGTTGATTATGGCCGTCGGCGGTTACTTTTACCTGCGCTGGCGGGAGAAGAAGCTGACGGATAAGGGAGAATTCTTTACAGAGCCGAAGGATAACAATCTAGTAGCAGATGATGAAAAAATTCCTCATTTTGTTCTATCAGTCCTGCCGCTGATTACTGTCCTCGTCACGTTAAACCTATTTAACTGGGATATCGTTGTTGCTTTGATTTTAGGTATTTTGCTTATTATGGTTTTAAATTTTGCTAAATTCAAGAAGTTCGTTAAATCTATTAACGCGGGAGCTGGCGGCTCTGTTATTGCCATTATTAATACGAGTGCAGCCGTCGGATTTGGTTCAGTTGTCCGTGCCGTTCCCGGATTCGAGCAATTAACACAAGTATTAATGGGCGTCCGCGGCAACCCGCTTATCTCAGAGGCTGTCGCCGTTAACGTCCTTGCCGGGGCGACCGGTTCTGCTTCGGGCGGTATGGGAATTGCATTGGAAGCGCTTGGATCGAGATACTATGAAATTGCGATGGATACAGGGATAAGTCCGGAAGCCTTTCACCGAATTGCTTCCCTGTCTTCGGGTGGTCTTGATGCCCTGCCGCACAACGGTGCCGTCCTTACGCTGCTGACGATCACAGGGATGACGCATAAAGACAGCTATAAAGATATCTTCGTCGTCGCCGTACTCATTCCGGTTATTTCGGTGGCCGTTGTTATCTTATTATCATCTATAGGAATTTTGTAAAAATTATCACCTCTGTCTGTGGATAGAGGTGATTTTTAGCAGGAGTATTTTTGCCCATAAGTGGGATGGATTGACCCAAAAGTGACTAATACCCGCCCATAAAATATGATTTTCGCCCGCAAACGGCAGCTGAGCGCCCACAAATACACCCCTTTCGCCCATAATCCCTTGTTCTCCATTACATTAAAGAATTACAGGGCCGCAGACTTTAAAAACGGAGCGGTACAGCGTACAATGGATACTAATATTAACGTCCGTTTTCTTAAATAAGCGGACTTCCTATAATAATGACAAAAGGAGCTATGCTGATGAGCGCTAATGAACTGACTATTGCCAAAAGTACAAACTTAAAACCAAAACCTGAAAAAGACCAAATTTCCTTTGGCCAGACCTTTACAGACCATATGTTTGTTATGGATTATGCAGAAGGGAAAGGGTGGCACGAGCCCCGCATCGTTCCTTATGAGCCAGTGACGCTTGATCCAGCTGCAATGATTTTTCACTACGGGCAGACGGTATTTGAAGGGTTGAAAGCTTACCGCGCAGACGGAGACCGTATTCTATTATTCAGACCCGAAAAAAATCTCGAGCGTCTTAACCGCTCAAGTGACCGCCTCAGCATTCCACCCATTGATGAGGATGAGGTAATGAGCTATCTAGAGGAATTAGTCCGCATCGAAAAGGACTGGGTTCCGTCTACGGATGGGACATCGCTTTACATTCGTCCATTTATTATTGCGACGGATCCTAATTTGGCGGTAGCTCCATCCAAAACGTACAAGTTCATGATCATTCTTTCTCCGGTCGGTTCTTATTTCTCAGGCGGGATTCATCCGGTGAAAATTAAAGTAGAAAACGAATTTACCCGTGCTGTAAAAGGCGGTACCGGTATGGCGAAGACAGCAGGAAACTACTCTTCCGGGTATCAGGCCCAGGCGAGTGCTTATAAAGAAGGAAGTGCTGATGTGCTGTGGCTGGATGGCGTAGAAAAGCGCTACATAGAGGAAGTCGGCAGCATGAACATCTTTTTCAAAATAAACGGAGAAGTCGTCACTCCGGCTCTAAGTGGAAGCATCCTTAAAGGGATTACCCGTATGTCGATTCTTGAGCTGTTACGAGAGTGGGACGTGCCTGTAGTTGAACGAAGAATCTCGATTGATGAACTGCATGAAGCATACGAGCGTGGTGAAGTAGAAGAAGCGTTCGGAACAGGGACGGCAGCAGTTATTTCGCCGGTAGGAGAGCTGAACTGGGACGGAAAGAAAATGACGATCAACAATCACGAAATTGGAGAATTATCTCAAAAGCTTTATGACACGATTACCGGTATTCAGAGAGGTAACATTGAAGACCATTACAAATGGGTGATCGAAGTTAAATAATTTAAGGTGCCTGGCCATTAGGTTGAGTCAGGCACTTTTTTTATGCCTAATGAATTATTCTAAGCAGGGGGGAGGTTGGTGATAAATCAAAAACTAAACCCGACAGAAAAACATCGTTTACGTGTTTATTAAATTGAGGCTCTTACTGCATCTTCCTCGACTGGAACTGATAGCTGAACGCAGAAATAAGGGTGGTTATCATTGTCCTGAGTGTATTGTTAGGCAGGAGAAATACTCAACTATTGTGGTTGGTTCCAAGTATTAGAATCCATTCGGCATCAATGAACCCTGTAGACTTGATTATTAAATGGAAATTAATACAAAACATAGGAACGTATGATACGCTTAGGTTATCTAAATTCACGATATAAACACAGTTTCTTATTCAATTAACGGATTATGTATAAATGAATTATTATAAAAGCGGAAGAAAGGAGGGGTAATATGGAAATTGTTCGTATTTTACTTCCTGTTGTATTAGTCGGTGGAATTGCAGTATTTGTAGTTATGAGAATGAAACATAAATATAAGAAGAATACCTTGGGCAAGAAAAAATCAAAGGGAGCTCAAAATTTATTAGATAGTTTAATACCACTGGGAATGATGACTGGTTGTGTTTTTAGTGTACTCCTCAGCATATTTTTCCCAATCTCTTTACTGTCTACGATTGCCTTAGGAGCTGGAACAGGCTTACTATTTGGGTATGTTGCATATGAAATTTATAGTAAAAGAGGAGAAAGTCATTCATAAACTCCTGTCTTCCGTAATCGGGTGCAATTGTGGAATAAAATGTGAAATGAAGTACTTAAATTAAAGGGGCTTTGGTTTAACAAGCCAATAACAATAAAAAAACTACCTGATTTGTAGAAGTTTTGCCGTTAACACAGCCAACAGACAAAGAAGCCTATCCATCGACTGGTTCAGGCTTCTTTCATCATAATTATTCACCATGCTTACGGTCTTCGAGCTTAGCAGAAGCTAACCCATATAAGAATCCAAACAGAGCACCTACCGCCACTTCAGCCGGCTGGTGTCCGAGAAGCTCCTTCAATTCTTTTTCCTGCTTCACAAATTCTAAACTTGGATAATCCGTTGATATTGCCTCAATGTTATCCTCAAGATCATTAACTAAACGCGCTATTTCGCCTGTATGCCGCCGTATACCTTGAGCGTCATACATAACAATAGTACCGAATACAACAGCGAGTGCTGTTTCGATATGCCTCGTTCCACGGTTAGCTGCTACGTAGGTAGCTAGTGAAGCGACGCCTGCAGAGTGGGAGCTCGGCATGCCGCCCGTTTGAAGAATTGGCTTCCAGTCCCAATTCCCGCTGATTTTTTTATGGGTTGCTATTTTTAACCCTTGTGCGATGATAATCGCAGAAAGTGAAGTAATTATGCCTCTGTTCATTCCGACCCCTCCATTAATTGCGAAATTGCCTATCTATGATTCATACCCCTCATGACATGTTTTATTCAGGTTTTTACAAATTTTTAGAGTTAGAGGTATAAGGGAAGTGATATAAGGAGAGGAGGACGATATAATGCTGCACAGGTTACAGGCAGCAGGGGTTTTGTTTATAGTAATAGGGTTCCTGCTCTGGGTTTCTGTGGATTCATCCGGCGTGCTGCTCCCTTTGCTGATATCAGGAGCCGGCATTATTTTAGTTAGTTTAGCAAGAGGAATAACAAGGAGGGGGCGAAGCTTTTTGTGCAGGATCGGTCTTCATAAAAATAAACAGACGGGCTGGGATGCATCAACACCCTCGGCTGCTGTCTATCAATGTGAACGATGTGGTCAAAAAAAGAGAGTTGTTAAAGCGGTTTAATAAAAAGACTGTATTACACGGAAGTCGTTTCCTGACAGCCTGCCATCATCTATGACAGGGGTTTCTAAACAAGCTGAAAAAAGCCGCGGAGCAGCTCCGCGGCTTCTTAAAAAAATTATAGATTTACTCCAATCCCCGGTCCAAATGGAATACCGAAAATTGCAAATACGAGTAATAGGATGACCCATACAGTAAAGAAAATAATACTGTAAGGAAGCATTAATGAAATTAACGTTCCCAGGCCGGCTTTTTTATTGTACTCTCTCATAAACGCCAGCACAACGATGATGTAAGGGTTCATCGGTGTAATGATGTTTGTGGAAGAGTCGGCAATACGGTAGGCCGCTTGAATAAAGGCTGGGTGATAGTCTAAATAGTAGAACATTTGCAGAAAGATCGGTGCTTCCAGAGCCCACTGGGCAGACCCACTGAAGATTAACAGGTTCATAAATGCAGTGAGGATTGAGAAACCAACCACAATAGGAAGCCCTGTCATATCCAGCGCCTGGAGGGCATTGGCACCACTTACAGCTACCCACGTACCGATATTAGACCAATCAAAGTAAGCGATGAACTGCGCAGCTGCAAAGATGAGGACGATAAAGCCGGACATATCCTTCATCGCTTCTCCCATAAACCCGGAAATATCACGTGACGATTTAATCTTTTTAACTGTAATCCCGTAAGCTAACCCAATCGCAATAAAGAAGAAGAGGATGATCGGAACAATCCCGTCTAAGAATGGAGATGGGACCAGTCCGCCTTCTTCACTGCGTAACGCTGAACCGGGCCAGGCAATGGCAATGACAAGTACGATAATAAAGCCGATACCTGTAATAACAGCATTTCGGAACCCTCTCATCTCAAGTGCGGAGCTCTCTTCCAGTTCGTTGCCGCCTTCACCTTCATATTTACCGAGGCGCGGCTCTACGATTTTTTCGGTGATTAGTGCACCTGTAATCGACAGCACAATGACTGAGGCAATCATAAAGTACCAGTTATCAACAGGTGTGACGGTAATATTAGAATCTAAGCTTTCCATAACTTCGGTTGAAATCCCGGCAAGTAATGCATCTGTACCAGTAATCATAAAGTTCGCTGTAAAACCAGAACCTACACCAGCGAAGCCTGCTGCTAAACCAGCTAGAGGGTGACGCCCAATCGTGTAGAAAACCATCGCAGCCAGAGGTGGAATAATAACAAAAGCTGCATCGGATGCAATGTTACCCATAATTCCGACAAAGATTACTGCATACGTGATTAAAGATTTCGGTGCTTTTAGAATGGTGCTTTTAATAGCCGTTTCCAGCAATCCTACTTTATCCGCAAGTCCAATCCCGAGCATCATAGCGAGGACCAGGCCGAGCGGTGCAAACCCGGTAAAATTATCGAGCATGGAAGTTAAAATATATTCTAAGCCTTCCCCGGAGACAAGACTTTTAATTGCAATCTCTTCTCCTGTCCCTGGTTCTTCTACAGAAACGCCGAATAGAGATATAACCCAGGAAAATAAGATGATGAAACCGGCTAAATAAACAAACAACATGAACGGTTCGGGCAGTTTGTTACCCATTCTTTCTATTCCATTAAGGAATCTGGTCATTCCTTTGTTTTGTTTCTCTTCAGTCGTCTTACTCATGTCTTTCACCCTTTCTTCGATTTAGGAAGTTTTTCTTTAATTTTATCTGTTTATTAAAACTGATGTCGTCGTATTGTTTATTCTCTATTAATTCCCTGTAAACTGATAAACTTTTCTAGGTCTTCCTCTTTCGCCGGATTGTGCTTCACCGGACTGTTCAACGATTCCGACCCGTTCCATCTCTGCAAGGATCCGCCTGCCGTTTCTCTCTGTACTTTTCATCCAGCGGGCTAAATCCTGAGAGGTAAACTGCTCCCGCCGATAATGGTTCGCATAAGCTGTTATCTTTGATACCACCCCCGGACTAAGATTGACATCCTTCATTTTTTCCTTCCAGGATTGGCCGATTTCTGTGGTGCGGTAGTTAATCTCATCTTCCTGCTGCTTGGCAGTAATCGATTGATCATCATCTACCACCAGCAGGGTAGGCTTCTCATAGTCTTTAATGTGACGGAAGCCTAACCGTACGTGCTGTTCGGCCTGAAGGACGGTTTCGCCAAATCCAATGGACACTTTCACCTGCAGATTGGTTTGTAAATGAATCTCATCAATTAAGGAAAATAAGTCCCCCTCTGTCTCTATACTCAGCTCTCCTCTGGTAGTGAAAATGAAAAACAAACCGTCTCCCATCTGCATCACGGAGCCGTTTGTTTTTTCTGCAATTTCGAAAAGCTGCCGTCTGACATCTAATTCCTGGTATTTAGTTTTAAACGAATAATAAAGTTCTTCGAGATTATCCGGTTCCATTTCGATTCGGCAGCCGATAACTGCTACCTGCGAGTTACGGTAGAGATTAGACTGTGCACGTTCTTCTAAAAACTGTATGATCATTTTAATAGATAAATAGGAGGGCGTTACACGGTAGACCGGGATGTTCTTTTCCCTAAGCTGGAGATAAACATCCTGAATGGAAGTAATAACAACTTCCGCCCTACCCTGGTCATATAATTCAGTGTGAAATTCTACGAGTTCGTTAGTGCTTTTGTTGCTTTCAAAGGGGTGGGTGTAATAGGTTAATTCCTCCAGTTGGTAATAGGAAAGAATTTTATCGAACTCTTTGCTGGTAATAGTATCGATGCTTACATGTCTGAAAACTTGGTTTGAGTTAAGCTGGGCTTCCAGAAGTATTCCGAAAAAGCTGGCCCCGTGAAGAGGGGGGAAGGCTCCTTCCTCAGTGGTAATCAAATTGTGGTCCATAGCGTACGTATAATTCAACACCCCTGAGAAAAACCACTGATCCACATCATTTCGGTACTGCTTTAAGATTGCAGATACTTCTTCCAGTTGTTCATAAGGGTAAGGGACAAAGGAAATGTCCTCGAATTCTTTGGCCACATACATGATTCTCTGTAAAGAATCGTGAGGGGCAATGACACCGATTTTAGTCTTCAATGACCCTCACCCGTTTCTTCTTTTAAATACTCAGCTATCACTTGAGAACCTTTAGCTAAGTCTTTAATTGAAGCAAATTCTTTAGGGTGATGGCTGATTCCTTGTTCGCAAGGGATGAACAGCAGCCCGGAAGGCCATTTATGAGCCATGTTCATCACGTCATGACCAGCTCCACTATCCATTGTAAAAGGCTTTAAGCCCATTTTCTCAGTGACATGAGTAAGCCTCTCATGTACTTGAGGGTTTAAAAAGACGGATGGGTTGTCGACCAGAGTGTTGATTTTGATTTGGACGCTGCGCTTTTCTTCGATTTTTTTACAGTAGGCCGCTATTCGATCCGCCAACTCTCTCTTCAAGGAGTCGTTGACACTTCGTATGTCGATTCCCAGTGTCACTTCACCAGGAATGACGTTCATCACATTAGGCTCAAGCTGTACTGTGCTTACAGTCGCTACAAGCGGAATGTCCTGTTCGCGATTGAGCAGGCTGGCCTGTTCCTCGACAAAAGCAACCAGGGGAGCAATGGCAGCAAATGCATCGAATCGGCGGTTCATCGGGGTTGTACCTGTATGGTTCGCCATGCCTACAGCTTTGACTTGCAGACGGATCGGGCAGGCCACTCCCCGTACTATTCCTAAATCGGCTTGGTTGTCTTCGATTTGAGTACCTTGTTCAATGTGGAGTTCAAGAAAGCTTTCCAAATCTTGTTCTGAAAGTTCAGCTTCACCCACCTTCTCCCACGGGAGTCCAAAGTCTTCTACTGCTTCTTTAATCGTTATTCCTTCTGCATCTTTAACAGGTGCGATGTCGTCTTTATCCAGTAATCCGGATATGGATTTACTTCCAATTGTGGAGACCCCGAAACGGGCCGATTCTTCAGAGGCAAAACAGATAATGCTGATATTTTTCTTTGGTTGAAATTCATGGTCCTTTAGTATTTTTATGGCTGCCAGTGCTGTGAGAACGCCAGCCACACCGTCGTAGCCTCCGCCATTTTTAACGGTATCTACGTGTGAACCGACGGCAGCAGTGGGGGCATCTTCCTTAACTGTCCATGTGGCCCATTGATTGCCGGCTTGATCTGTTGTTGTCGTCAAACCAAGTGATTGTGCGATCATTTGAAAAGCTTGATGGGATTGTTTCTCTTCTTTTGTATAGCTGAGTCGGGAGAACCCTTGCTCATAGTCCATTTCATTGACTAAATTAAGCTTTAATAAATGGGTCTCAAGCCAGGCGTGCAAGTCAGCCAATTTCGCTCACTCCTTTCACAATCTGAATGTAGGCATCCACTGCAACAGGCAGGACCTCTTCTTCAAAATCAAAGTTCGGTGAGTGATGGTTATCCGGCAGATAAGTACCAAACAGCATGTACGTTGCTTTACCGCCATTCGCCTGTACTGCATTCATCATAAAGCTCGCATCCTCGGAACCCGAAACCATTGCATAAGGATCCACCCTTGTAATGAATTCACTGGATTCACATGCCTTCGTAATTGACGGGATCAGCGATTCATCACACTTTACTTCTTCAGTTTCTCCAACAAATTCGACTTCAGCTTCGACTTGATACATCAAGGCGGAGGCTTCAATTATTCGTCGTGCTTCGGTTTGCATGTATTGATTAATATCCTGGTTTTCTCCTCTGGTTTCTAATTCGAGGTAACCGCGGTCGGATATGATGTTCCGTCCATTCCCTGCAATGAGCTTCCCTACATTCACTCTGCTGATGCCGTCACTGTGGCGGGAAATACCGTGCAGCTGAGTAGCTGCAGTTGCTGCTGCAAGTAATGCGTTTCGTCCGGCTTCGGGCTTCATGCCTGAATGGGAGGATTGACCTTTAAAGTAAACATTCAGCTTTGATGAAGCTAAGAACCCTCTCGTTGTAGCAGCAATTGTACCGACAGGGAGCGAATTTATACCGATGTGCCCGGAGTAAAATTCATCCACTCCCTGAAGCCAGCCTTTTTCCGTCATCGCTCTGGCTCCGCGGCCACCTTCCTCAGCCGGCTGGAAGAGGAGGGTGAACCTTCCTTTTAAATGCTCGTGATTTTCTGCGATAAAACGGGCAAGTCCAAGTCCGATTGTCGTATGGCCGTCATGCCCGCAAGCGTGCATAATCCCTTTGTACCTGGAACCGAACCCTTCTTTATGAGGGATATGCTCTGCCTGCTCGGCTTCTTCAATCGGCAGGGCATCAATGTCAAAGCGAAAGGCAAGGTGGGAGCCGCTTTTTTCCGTGTCATAAACAGCCACTATGCCTGTATGACCGTCACGCATCTTATCCATCCATTCTTCACTGACGCCGTTCTCAATAGCCCTTTTTTCATTTGCTTTGATCTCGCTGGCCTTTGGCACACCGTAACGGGCTTCGGTCTCCAGAGCCTCCCTGCCTGAATAAACTGTGAATCCAAGCTTTTTAAGCTCTTCTCCGAGCAGGGAAGTGGTGTAATATTCCGTAAACCCTAATTCAGGATATTGGTGCAGATGCCGCCGCCATTTATTCAGGTAAGGCTCTATTTGTTTTACAAATCCACTAGGCTGAACAGCCATTGTACCTCGCTCCTTATTTAAGAGTGTTAAGTGTATCGAGAGCTACCTTTGCTAGAAATTCACTACCGATCGGTAATGCTTTTTCGTTTAGCAGAAATCCTGGGTCGTGAAGAGGCTTCTGGTTCTCCGCATCCTCAATTTGAGTGCCAAGCCATATAAAAGCGCCGGGATACTTTAATAAAAATCTTGAAAAATCCTCTCCAGCCAGAGCCGGGTCTACTTCAGGAACGGACGCCTCTCCCAGGATGCTTTTAGCAGAGATCCGGGCCTGTTCTGCCCATTCAGGTGTATTTATCGTAGCGGGATAACCGTCAAAGTATTGAATGTCAGAGGATCCCTCGAACGCTTCACACGTTTGTTCTATAATCGTGTGAAATCTTTGCTTCACTTTTTCTTTTACTTCCGTTTTGAACGTGCGGATTGTTCCTTCAAAAGTGATTTCGTCAGGAATCACATTGTAGCTGTATCCGCCTTCAATTCTTCCAATGGTTACGACTGCTGAGTCAAGCGGGTTGACATTACGGCTGACGATCGTCTGCAGACTTGAAATAATTTGGTTCGTAATAATCAATGCATCATTTCCATCATGAGGCATGCTCGCATGTCCGCCTTTTCCTTTAACCGTCACTTTGAAACGATCCGAAGCGCCCATCATTTCATTGTCACGAATCCCTACCTGACCAACAGGAAGGCCCGGCCACACATGCTGGCCGAAAATAACGTCAGGAATATATTCATCAAAGACTCCATCCTCCATCATAGGCTGCGAACCTCCGTAAGGTGATGTTTCCTCTGCCGGCTGGAAGACGAGCAGGACAGTACCGTGGATGTCTTGTTGTATTTTCTGTAAAGCGGCTCCTGCACCTAACAGCATGGCGATATGCGCATCGTGGCCGCAGGCATGCATTTTTCCTTTATTTGCAGATGCAAACTCATGGTCATTTGCTTCCTGTATAGGGAGAGCATCCATATCAGCACGCAAAGCGACTGTACCGCCTGGCTTTGCCCCTTTAATAATTCCGAGGACCCCGGTTTTTGCGAACCCGGACTGCCATTGAATCCCGTATTCCGTTAATTTGTCTTTCACTAATGAAGAAGTCTTATGTTCTTCATTGCTTAGTTCTGGATTTTTGTGCAAGGCTCTGCGAATTTCTTTAATTTCCGTTTCTATAGGTGTGATTAATTCTTTGATGGTGTCCAAAAAAGAACCTCCTTTATTTAAGGACATTGTCCTTTAATGTTCCGTTATTAATGTATTATAACAGATAGAAATTAAATTGCACCCCTATTCGACGAATTTTTCAGAAAAATTAAAATTATGCATTGTTTTGCAGGTTATATCCGGCTGGAGTCGACTGTTTGGAGTTGGAAAGTGGTGACGACCTATAAAAGATGAGCTCCCTGCGTAATATAGAAGATTTATGTATGATTAAGTGTAATTTAGAAGAGAGCCGGGAGTATAATCAATAGGAAGTTTAAAAGTAAAACAGCCCCCTGGTTTATTTATGGGGCTGTTTGCAGGAGGTTGAGAAAGCATGGTCGGTGCGTTGAATCGCGGATATAAATAGAAAACCGCTGATAATCATGTAGGGTCATGGAAAGGGAGTCGTTTCCTAGAACCCTTTCCTACGTATTCTGCAAGTAATGTGTAAACACTTTCTAGATGAAAGAGAAAACGATGGTTTCTCAACAAAATAAAAACAGCCCCCAGGTTGTTATCTCTGGGGGCTGTTTCCTTAGCCGACAGCTTCAATATTATGATCAGGAAGCATCTTTTGCAGTTCGTTTTTCTCTTCAGCTGTTAATGGAACCATTGGCAGGCGGACGCCGCCTGTATATATTCCTTTCATGTTCAGTGCTGCTTTAACCGGCGACGGGCTTGGAGCGGTAAATAACGCCTTCATTACAGGGAGTAATTTGCGGTGCATTGCACTCGCATATTGAACGTCACCGTCGTTATAGCTGTGAACCATTTGCTGCATTTCATTTCCGATAATGTGAGAGGCGACTGATACAACTCCAGTTCCGCCAATAGCAAGGATGGGCAGAGTCATACCATCGTCACCGCTGTAAACCGAAAATTTATTGGATGTACGACTGATGATATCCGTAACAGCATCCAAGTCTCCACTTGATTCTTTAACGGAAACAATATTATTTAGTTCGGACAAGCGAACGATCGTGTCCGGCTCCATGTTGACAGCGCTTCTTCCTGGAATGTTATACAACATAACGGGGAGGCTGGTTGATTCAGCGATTGATTTGAAGTGCTGAAATAATCCTTCCTGGGAGGGCTTGTTGTAATATGGAGCAACAAGCATCACGGCGTCTACGCCCGTCTCCTCAACTTTTCGTGTTAATTGAATAGAAGCTTGAGTATTGTTGGAGCCTGTTCCTGCTATGACAGGGACCCGTCCATTTACAATCTTCACTACATACTGATAGAACTCCATTTTCTCCTCAGAAGTTAACGTTGGTGATTCACCAGTTGTTCCTCCAATGACTAATCCATCCGTGCCGTTCGCAAGTAAATGATTAACCAATGTCCTTGTTGCATTAAAGTCAATCTCGCCCTTTTGGTCAAATGGGGTGACCATTGCCGTTAATACCTGGCCAAAGTTCATCTCTTCACACCCTTTTCTTAAAAATTATACATACAGAGATGGAATGGGCTTTTAAGTATAAGCACAAAAAAGCAACAACGAAGGGAATCGCTGTTGCTGAAGAAATCGATTAATTGTCGCATCGTTTCCTGCAAAGATAGCCCTCCATATAGTCTCCTATATGACAGTCCCGTGTTTATTCAACAGCAGAACCAGCATCCAGAATATGAGTTCTTTCCGCTTCGGCAAATCCCCCTTTTCACAATGGTCGATGAATCTCATAGTTCTCACATTGTGTACTAATGGTCTTTGCACCTCTATCCTCTCTTCAATGAATTGAAGGAAGAAAGTATTTAGTTGCCTGAACTATAACAGAATTTCCTCATTATAGCAAGGGGGATATTAGTTTCTTTTTCCTGTTAGAGAAGAAAATATATTTAGGATTTTTTCTTCTAGGTTTTGTAATGAATAGATAAGGTTACTTACAGATATAATGACTAATTGGCGCATAATTCTTTCTTAAGATTGCTGATCCCCGCTATTCTTCTTAATTTTTTCCAAAAAAGTGACAAATTTTCGTCAAAAGTATAAAAATATGTGAGCGATCAATGACAATTTCATTAACATTATTTCAATTCGTCATATTTTTGCTATACTACTTTCAGTTAAAGTGCAATCCATTAATTTATTATGCGGCAGAGCCTTTAAATAAATTGAAAAAGGAGTGAACCGAGTGAAAAGCATGAAGCAATTCTTCAAAAGAGGACTGATCTTACTTCCGCTCAGCCTTGTATTGTTTTTGAGCGGGTGCAGTCAGATGGCTGTGTTTGATCCGAAGGGTCCTGTAGCTCAAACTCAGAGCGATTTGATTATCTATTCTATTATCCTCATGTTATTTATAGTTGTCGTCGTGTTTGTGCCGTTCGGATACTTTGTCTACAAATATCGTGACACAAACCCGAACCGTAAGGAAAGCGACTATGAGCCACATATGCATGGAAATACGATGATCGAGATCGTTTGGACGATCATCCCATTCGTCATTGTCGTTGCATTAAGTATTCCTACGGTGAACACGTTATTTGAGTTAGAGAAGCCTCCTGAGTCTACTGATTCTGCAACAGAGGATACAGAGGAAGAACCGCTTGTCGTTCATGCCACAGCGGCAGACTGGAAATGGTTCTTCAGTTATCCGGAAGAAGACATAGAAACCGTAAACTACTTACACATTCCGACTGACCGGCCGATTGAATTTAAATTATCATCTGCCGACTCGATGGCAGCAATGTGGATCCCTCAATTAGGCGGACAGAAGTATAACATGGCCGGAATGGAGAACACCCTTTATCTGCAGGCAGATGAAGAAGGAGTTTACGATGGAAGAAACTCTAACTTTAATGGTGAAGGCTTTACAAAACATACTTTTGAAGTCTACGCCGAGAGTGAAGAAGATTATGATGCCTGGGTTGAGGAAACTCAGAATGAAGCTCCTGAGCTGTCTCAGGAAGAGTATGATGAACTACTCGAGCCTGGTTTAACAACAGAAGCTGAATATTCCTCCACTCACTTAGAATGGGTCGATCACGGCACTAATGACGGACGTGATTATGCGGTGAACCGTCACTATGACTTATACGGCGAGCTGATGCACTTGTACAGTGATCATGAGGCCGAAGATTTCATGGACGAAGAGAATGAAGAGGATCATGAAAGTCATTAAAAGAAAGCAGGTGAGCAACTATGCAACTTGATGAATTTTTCGTTACGGGTGAACCGCTCATATACGCGGGGATGGTCTCCATCGCCCTCGTGTCTGCCGCGATCCTATTTATATTAACGTATTTTAAAAAATGGGGTTGGTTGTGGCGTGAGTGGTTAACAACCGTTGATCATAAAAAGATAGGTGTTATGTATATTCTCAGTGCTTTAGCTATGTTGTTCCGTGGCGGGGCCGATGCGCTTATGATGCGTACTCAGCTTGCCTTCCCGAACATGAATTTCCTGAATGCTCAGCACTATGATGAAATATTTACAACTCACGGAACGGTTATGATTATTTTCATGGCGATGCCGTTTCTCATTGGTTTAATGAACGTTGTCGTACCGCTGCAGATTGGTGCGCGTGACGTAGCATTTCCATATTTAAATGCTCTGAGCTTCTGGTCGTTTTTATTTGGTGCGATGCTGTTTAACATTTCATTTGTTATCGGCGGATCGCCTGATGCTGGCTGGACGAGCTATACGCCGCTTGCCGGTGCAGCTATGAGTCCCGGACCAGGGCAGAACTTCTACCTTATGGGTCTGCAGCTGTCCGGTATAGGTACCCTTGCAACAGGTATTAACTTTATGGTAACGATTTTGAAAATGAGAGCGCCGGGAATGAAGATGTTCCAGATGCCGATCTTTACATGGTCTACTCTGATTACTTCATTTATTATCGTTTTTGCGTTTCCTATTCTGACTGTGGCTTTAGCTCTCATGACGCTTGACCGAGTCTTCGGTGCTCAGTTCTTTACTTTAACAGGTGAAGGTATGCCGATGATGTGGGCAAACCTGTTCTGGATGTGGGGTCACCCAGAGGTATACATCGTAATTTTACCTGCATTCGGTATATTCTCGGAAGTTATCGCAACTTTTGCCCGTAAACAGTTATTTGGTTATAAAGCTATGGTATGGGCGATTATTCTAATCGCCGGACTCAGCTTCTTAGTATGGGTGCACCATTTCTTCACAATGGGTGCCGGCGCATTTGTTAACTCAGTTTTCTCCATTTCAACGATGTTGATTGCTGTGCCGACAGGTGTGAAAATATTTAACTGGCTCGGGACGCTGTATAAATCGCGGATTAATAATACCGTCGCGATGATGTGGTCTCTCGCCTTTATCCCTAGTTTCGTTATCGGCGGGGTCACGGGTGTGATGCTCGGAATGGCCTCTGCTGACTACCAGTTCCACAACTCATACTTCTTAGTGGCTCACTTCCACTACGTGCTGATTGCTGGTACTGTATTTGCCTGTTTCTCAGGACTTGTATTCTGGTATCCGAAAATGTTTGGCCACAAGCTTAATGAACGACTTGGGAAATGGAGCTTCTGGTTCTTTGTTATTGGTTTCCACGTTTGTTTCTTCCCGCAGTACTTTGCAGGGCTGGACGGGATGCCGCGTCGTGTGTTTACGATTATTCCAGAATGGATGCCGCTTAACATTATCTCCAGTGTCGGCGCCTTTGGCATGGGGATCGGTTTTGCGATCTTCGTATTCACGGTTGTTTACAGCTACCGATACAGCGAGCGCGAGAAAACAGGAGACAGCTGGGACGACGGACGTACGCTTGAATGGGCTACGCCTACACCGGTTCCTTTCTACAACTTTGCAACAGTTCCGCATATCAACAGCATGGATGCTTATGTAAAGTTGAAAGAAGAAGGAAAAACAACATTTGATGAAGATAAACTGGAACCGATTCACATGCCTAGTAACACAGGTCAGCCGTTTATCATGATGGCCTTCCTGTTTGTAGCAAGCTTCGGAGTTGTTTTCGAATGGATGTGGATGGCTATTGCCGGATTAATTGCCGGAGTTGTCATGATGGTGATCCGTTCCTTCGATTATGATGAAGGCTTCCATGTAGAAATTGATGAAATCAAGCGTACTGAACGCTCGACAAGGGGGTTATAATATGAGTTCTCATGAACTGAAAACAGGCCCTTTGGAATATAGAACCCAGGAAGGTCAAATGACAATTATGGGATTCTGGATCTTCTTAGCGGCAGAAATCGTGTTGTTCTCGACTCTCTTTGCCACGTATGCTGTATTGTTTGGAAGAACCGCTGATTCTACACCTCCAGGCGAGTTGTTCGAGCCGGGTATCGTACTGATCATGACGTTCCTTTTATTAACGAGTAGTTTCACATGTGGACTTGCGATCCATGAAATGAGAAGAGGATCGGTAAAAGGACTTCTTATTTGGATGATGATTACGTTACTTCTAGGTCTCGGCTTCCTTGGATTTGAAATATATGAATTTATTCACTACACCCATGAAGGAGCGACCATGCAGTCAAGTGCTTTCTGGTCAGCCTTCTTTACTCTGGCAGGAACTCATGGGTTGCACGTCACGCTGGGGATCGGCTGGGCGATCCTGCTGCTTATTCAAGTAGCGAAGCGCGGGTTAACCCCGAGAACCAGCCGGAAATTCTTTGTAATCGGGTTATACTGGCACTTCCTGGACGTCGTGTGGATCTTTATTTTCACTAGTGTTTATTTAATAGGGATGGTGGTTTAATATGGCAGAGCATAATAAACGAATTCCTATGCAGCACGTCGTCGGTTTTGTTTTGTCAATTGCCTTGACCCTTTTAGCTACGTGGGCAGCGCTGGGATCTAACCTGTCTACAACGTGGATTATTTCAGGAATAATGATTCTTGCTGTAATCCAGGCGGGCATCCAGCTGTTTATGTTTATGCACGTCGTAGAATTTAAAAGTCAGAACGGCCATGTACCATGGAATATGATGTTCCACGGCGCCGTCTTAGCAGCTATTATTGTTGCCGGTTCACTATTTGTTATGTCCTTTGGATTTACTCATGATCATGATGGAGACGATCATCAACAGCACGAGCAGCAGGAAGATGATGGTCAGGAACAGCATGATGAGGGAGAGCACGAAGGACATTAATCTGCCGGTGGTCTGAGCGTATATAACAAGTTATGGTGGTGATGAAATTGCAAATGAATGAGAAACTCTACAACCAGGAAAGTCATACGGCATCAGCGTTTTCTCAAAAGCATGTGATTGGATATATGTTTTGCATATTGTTGACGGCTTTGTCCCTATGGGGAGCTTTATATTCAGCCTATACGCCTAAGCTTTTATTATACGTTCTGGCGGCTGCAGCCTTTTCGCAGGCGATGATTCAATTAGTGCATGAACAGAAACGTTCAGCAGAGCAATAAATGCATAAAAAATCCCGCTTCCTCCAGTAGGCAGCGGGATTTTTTCTTTTATTGATAGCTCTTCTTCAGTTTGGCTTCCTGCGTGCTTACTACGTAAATGATAAACATAATCCATGCGATTTGTGAGACAAACAAGCCTGCGTAGAAAATGATCCACAGCGGTGAAAAAGTCGCCGGTGCTGTATTAAAGACAGCCTGGAAGTAGTACATCCACATTCCTACTAACAGAACAGACTGAACAATGGCCAGAGGCATTTTCTTCAATTTAATAAACAAGAAAGGTGTGAGCGTGGAAAGCATAAGGAAAATCATTACAACATCCATGTAAACACAACTCCTTTTAAGGATTTAGATGTAAGCGCATTCTTTTAACTTACTATTATTGTAACAAAAAGTTCTCGTAAATGACACATAATGTTCACAAGTTTTACTGGATTATTTTTAATTTACCCATAATAGAGGGGGAATAACCTTTTAATTGGCAGAAATATTCTCTTTTGACTCGATGTGGTTTAAGATGGTAAGTAGCAGTTAACATTAAAGAAATGGATAGATTACACAAAAGGAAGGTCCACATGTCTATAAATGATGAAAATATAACGAGAATTTTCTTAGATAATAAAGAATTGATTCTAATCGGTACAGCTCACGTGTCCAGGAAGAGTGCAGATCAGGTAAAAGAAGTGATTGAACATGAAAAGCCTGATTCTGTATGTGTAGAGCTCGACCAACAGCGGTATCAATCCATTAAAGAAGGGAGCAGGTGGCAGGATACCGATATTTTTAGTGTGATTAAGCAAAAGAAAGCGACCTTGCTTCTCATGAACATGGTTATTTCTTCGTTTCAGAAGCGCATGGCTAAACAAATGGGCATCAAGCCGGGTCAGGAGATGATTCAGGGCATCGAGTCGGCTGACGAAGCTGGCGCCACACTTGTGCTTGCAGACCGTAATATTCAAATCACATTTGCCCGAATCTGGGGTAATTTAGGGGCGTGGGGTAAGGCTAAGCTCCTCATGCAGATTGTAATGAGCATATTCAGCAGTGAAACTATTTCTGAAGATGAACTCGAAAAATTAAAATCAAAGGATATGCTGGATTCCATGCTTCAAGATTTAACGAGACATTTCCCTCGTTTGAAGAAGCCGTTAATTGATGAGCGGGATCAATATTTAGCCCAGAAAATTAAAGAAGCACCCGGTGAAAAAATAGTTGCCGTTCTCGGCGCTGCCCACATTCCCGGGGTGAAAAAGGAAATTCATAATGAGCATAACTTAGATAAATTAACAAAGCGGCCGCCTAAATCCAAAGCACCAAAAATAATTGGCTGGACCATCCCTCTTATTATTATTGGGATTATTGTCTATACCTTTATGACCAACCCGGCCGCAGGAACTCAGCAGACGATCAGCTGGATCCTGTGGAATGGATCGTTCTCTGCTATTGGGGCGGCAGCCGCACTCGGCCACCCGCTGGCTGTATTGACGGCTTTTGTTGCAGCTCCAATTACTTCATTAAACCCGCTCATTGCAGCTGGCTGGTTTGCTGGAATTGTTCAAGCTTATTTCAGACGTCCTAATGTGAAGGATTTTGAGAATTTATCTGATGATGCCTCGTCTTTAAAAGGTTTCTGGGATAACCGGGTCACCCGTATACTTTTGATTATTGTCCTCTCAAATGTCGGAAGCTCCCTTGGTACGTTGATTGGGGGGGCGGATGTGCTTCGGGTATTTTTGGAAAATTTATAAGCTATGCCGCCTTCTTTCAGGGGCGGTTTTCTTATGTCGTCAACACTCGATTGCGGTAAAGGACAATCAGCAGTACGAGCATAACAATGTCGAGTCTTGCACTAAACAATGCATGAACAAAGCCTCCGTGAAGCGCGGGTACTTTGGTTAATAGAAGTGCGCCGGCCATAACCACTATAAGGGCCAGCAATGCCGGTTTTAAGTATTTATTAAAAAGTAGTAAAAGACCTCCTCCAATTTCGACCCAGGCTACGGTATACATTGTTTCCACAGGATAGGGAAGAGGCAGGCTTGTGAAATAATCAGCCAGTTCACTGTTGACAACCTTCATTAAACCAGAAGTAATAAATACAAAAGCTACCGTGAATTTCAAAAATTTTAGGATTTGAAACGAACGATCCATTGGGTTTGTCCTCCTTTTTTATTTAATGTATGAGGACAAGTGCAGGAAATATTCAAAAAACGGTTGACGAGAAGTGGGTCGAGTGTTTATAATACGGGAATAATTACATATAAATCTCTTATTTAGAGTGGCAGAGGGACTAGGCCCTATGATGCCCGGCAACCTTTCAAGCAACACTTGAAAAAGGTGCCAATTCCTACAGATTGAAATGGTCTGAAAGATAAGAGGAGTCGGACGCACACACAAAATCCCTCTTCTTATTAAGAGGGATTTTTTTATGTAATTTTAATAAATCATGGAAGGATGAGCAGAATGAAGCGTAGTTTAGAGCAGCGGTTGAAGGACGGACCAGTGATTTGTGGGGAAGGATATTTATTTGAGCTTGAAAGAAGAGGTTATTTGCAGGCGGGATCGTTTGTTCCTGAAGTAGCCCTTGATAATCCAGAGGCCTTAAAGCAGACGTACCGTGATTATATGCTGTCAGGGTCAGATGTAGTGCTGGCATTTACGTATAATGCCCATCGTGAGAAGATGCGTATTATCGGCAAAGAGGATTTGCTTGAACCGTTAAACCGTCAGGCTATTCGTTTAGCTAGAGAAGTAGCGCAGGAGCACCCGGAAGAGGAAGCACTTGTCGCTGGGAACATTTCAAATACGAACTTATTTAATCCCGATGATGCAGATTCAAAGCAAACAGTACGTGAAATGTTTGCTGAAATGGTGAAGTGGTGTAAAGAAGAAGATGTTGATTTCGTAAATGGGGAAACATTCTATTATTACGAGGAAGCACAAATCGCTCTTGAGGAAATTCAAAAGCAGGGTCTGCCTGCAGTTATTACGTTTGGATTGATGGGCGAAAACGTCCTCCGCGATGGGTATAGCGTGGAGGAAGGATGTCGTCTGCTTGAAGAGGCAGGCGCACTGGTAGTAGGCATGAACTGCTTTAGAGGACCGGCAACTATGCAGCCTTATATTGAAAAAATTACCCAGAACGTAAACGGCTACGTAGGTGCACTGCCGATTCCGTATCGTACATCTGAGGAACATCCTACATTCTTTAACCTTCCGGACGGTGGATGTTCGTGCAGTTTACCAACGGAAACAACATTCCCGACTTCCCTGGATCCGCTGTATTGCAACCGCTATGAGCTGGCCCAATGGGCGAAGGATGCTCAAAGCAGCGGTGTTAACTACTTCGGACTATGCTGTGGAGCCTCGCCGAGCATGCTGCGTGAGGTAGCAGAAACGGTCGGACGCAAGGCTGTAAACTCCACGTATTCACCAGACATGAAAAAGCACTTCTTGTTTGGATCTGATAATACGCTGCAGGATCACATGACTTCTTACCGTACGAAAGCATAATTATTGCAGCCGTCTCCTTACGACAGGGAGGCGGTTTTTTAATGGAATCGCCCGTAAATTCATGTAAAAACCCATAAAAATTTTTATTCGCCCATAAAAAGCATCACCAGGTGCAGGAGGCGTCGAGGTGCCCCGATTGCATGAAAGAAGCACCAGGTATTGAACCAGGTGCTTTGGGTTTACTAAAATTTGTCGAAGTGTCTGCCGCATCCACAGGAATCGTGATGTTTTTCGAATTTTTGTTCGAATTTAAAACAGCAATAGCATTTACATTGACATTTGCATTTTGGTTTTTCTTTTTTTTCACAACATTTTCTTGAAAAAAAATCTAATCTGTCATCGTGGTGGTGACGACGTTTGAAGTCATGCTCCCAGAACATAGTAAGCCCCCCTTTCTCTAGTATTCTATTCACCAAAGAAGAGACTGGTTTGTATATATCACTATACGATTTGCAAAAATTGACTCTTTTTACTGGGCAAAATAAGGTTTTTTCTATGATAAAATGATAGGAATAGGAGGTTCGGTATGTTCAAAAATTCAATTTTAGTTTTTTTCAGCGCACTCTTGATTGTATTCATGGCCGGCTGTGGAGAAAGCTCGATGGACACAGCTGATGATCAAGACAATAAGGAGACCGAGGAATCTCAAGAAGAACAGAAGTCAGAGAAGAAAGGTGATGCTGAAGAAGATGAGGGAGATAGTGCAGACGAAAAAGAGAATGAGTCTGAAGAGCAGAGGGAAGAGGCAGACGAGTCTTCAGGTTCCAAAGACAATAATGTAGAATCTGATGGGGAAACAGTAGAGGAATCAGAGGTTAAGAAAGAAAAGGAAAAAGATATTGAGAAAGAGTCGTTGTCTTCTGATTTGACGGCGCACTATATTGATGTGGGTCAGGCGGACGCTGCGCTGGTTGAGTTTGAAGATCAAGGTCAGCCTATTAATATCTTAATAGATGCAGGGAACTGGAATGATGATCGGGTAATTAATTACTTACATAGTGAAAATATTGATCAAATCGACATTGCTATCGGAACACACCCGGACGCCGATCATATCGGCCAGCTGGATCGCGTGGTGGACCAGTTTAATGTGGGTGAAGTTTGGATGTCTGGTAATGAAAGCACCTCAGAAACTTATGATAGAGTTCTCGAATCGATTGAGAGTAATGGCACGGATTATGTTGAACCAAGAGCAGGAGAAACTTATAATATTGGTCCGTTAACGATTGATCTGCTTTACCCGGAGACACTTACAGGAGATACAAATAGAGAGTCCATCTCATTTAAAATGAGCTACGGTGAGGTTGACTTCGTTTTCACCGGGGATGCTGAGGCTGAGGACGAAGCGCAGATGATGCAGGGAGCTTCAAGTGTAGATGCCGAAATACTGCAATTAGGTCATCATGGATCCTCTACTTCCACCAGTCAAACTTTTTTAGATGAAGTAGGGCCGGAAACGGCGATATACAGTGCCGGGGAAGACAATCAGTATGGCCACCCCAGCACGGAAGTCGTCGAGCGGGTTCAGGAGGCTGGCATTGACCTCTACGGAACAGATGTACACGGCACGATTGAAGTAACAACAGATGGAGAAAGCTATGATGTGGCCACGAACGAAGATGGAACCGCATCACCTCAAAGCGGTCCTTCAGAAGGTGAACCGGATGCTTCCGAAGAGGAAGAAGAGGAGCGGGAAGATACCGAACCAGCAGGTGATTGTGTAGATATTAACAGTGCTTCTGTGGAAGAGGTACAGGAAATCACTCAAATCGGGCCGGCACGTGCTGAGGATTTAGTTGAGTTACGACCTTATGATTCTGTTGACGACTTAACCAAAATCGACGGCATTGGCCCTGCCCGTATTGATGAAATAAAAGCGCAGGGAATAGCTTGTACAGGAGGATAAAACGATGAAAGCTGTATATGATCGTTTGGAAGAAGACCGTCATGCAGTCCTGCTGGTGGAAGAGACGAACAGAGAGTATATCGTTGACAAAGAGAGGCTGCCTGAAGGAAGTAAGGTGCATGACTGGTTCGAGGTCACTCTACAGGGGGATAAAATTATCTCCATTACTCGTGATCCTGAAGCAGCTGCTGCCCAGCTGGAAAAGGTGAAAAGTAAAAGAAGGAACTTGAAGAGAAACAGCAGGGGGAGCCGGTTTAAGCGTAAATGAATATCTTTAACGCGGCTGATTGATCTCGTTTATTTTTCGAACATAGGTTAGAAAAAGCAGCTGAGAGGGGATAGTCCTATACCACAGGTTTAGGAGGTCCCTTGTTATGAAGAAGATTATCAACTATGGGAAGGAAGTCTTCTCAGAATTTCAGAAAGATAATGTGCCGCTGCTTGGCGCTGCACAGGCTTACTATTATTTATTAGCGATCTTTCCATTAGTCATTTTGCTATTATCATTATTACCGTATTTAAACATAAGTGCTGAAGAAGCCATGAGCTTCGTTCAGAACGTTGTACCGGGGGAAGCCACGGATATTTTTCAGGAAAATATCGTCGAGCTGGTCGAACAGCCGAACGGCGGCTTGTTAACGATCGGTATTCTTGGTACGTTATGGTCTGCTTCAAGCGGGGTGAACGCATTCATTCAAGCCTCCAACATTGCCTATAATGTGGAAGAGACTCGTTCCTTTATTAAAGTACGTCTCTTGTCCATTCTACTTACTGTTGGAATGATTGTTGCGATCGCAGTAGCCCTGGCTCTCCCTATTTTTGGGGATGTCATTATAACAATGTTAAGAGATTTATTAAATCTGCCAGAACAGACAGTGATCCTCTTTCAAATCCTGCGCTGGGTAGTAAGTATTGTAGTTATGGCAGGGACGTTAATGGCCCTGTATCGTTTCGCACCCGATAAGACATTACCTTTTAAAGAAATTCTTCCGGGAGCTCTGATTACAGCAGTGCTATGGCAGTTATTTTCCCTGCTTTTCTCCTTTTACGTAAGTAACTTTGCGAATTATTCGGCGACGTATGGAAGCCTTGGGGGGATCATTATCCTAATGCTTTGGTTCTTCGCTACGGGCATGATCTTAATGATTGGAGCAGAGATTAATGTGGTCCGTCACCGGAGGAAGAAGCGGCGGGCGCAGGAAGTAGCGTAGTTAATAGCAGGTGCGTGTCTGGAGTAAACCAGCTCAGTATCGTGAGAAATAACCGAATCAACATAAAAAATCGGGTATTGAATCTTAAAGATTCAACCCGTTTTTTTATACAGGGATGAACCACTGAGGGGTTGAGAGGATTCCATGAAAAAGCAGTATTCTGAAATAAGATTGTTTTGAAAATTAATCCACAAAACAGCCATTTAAACATGACCTATTGAGGCATCATTCCGAAATGAAGGAGAAAGGAGGAATAACAGAAATGAAACAAGGCAGGATTATTATCATTACTGGTTCGCCAGGGACTGGTAAAAGTGCAACGGCCTCTATTCTTGCTAAAGAGTCTAATTTACCAAAATCAGTACATATGCACACGGATGATTTTTATAACTATATTCAAAAAGGGGCAATCCTTCCAATTTTACCGGAATCACAAGAACAAAACTTAATTGTTATCGAAGCTTTTTTGGAAGCTGCAAAACGTTTTGCACGTGGTGGGTACGATGTGATTATAGATGGAATAGTGGGTCCTTGGTACTTAAAGCAGTTGTTAAAAGTCGTACAAGATAATTATGAAGTCCATTACATTATTTTAAGAGCGACAAAAGAAGAAACTATGAAACGCGCAGTGAATCGTGCCCAATTGGACGAAGATGGCAATATCGAATTGGTAGAAAAAATGTGGAATCAATTTAACAAATTAGGCAGCTATGAATCCAATATTATTGATACAACACATCAATCAATCGAACGATGTGTTTCAACAATAAAATCTGTAATTGAAGAGAAATCATTTTTACTCACTATATGATGTGAGCCAAAAGTTAAATAAACGGGACCTTTAATGAAAAAGCTCAAAAAATGCTCTGAGCATTTTGGGGTATTATATAAATGAACTACTTACATCGCCAGTTCTTCCTTTTTTACAAGAAGGACTCATTTTTCTTTATAAAAAGTGGTATAAATAAGGAAAGAGCTCGTACAAGTAATAGAAAGTATAAAAACAGGCGGGGGAAATAAAATGAAGAAGCGCTTAGTCCTCACGACGATAATATTGTTTCCGATTTACGTGCTTTTAGTTTATTTGTACTTGTTCCACTGGACGAGTGCGGGGGTTCCTGAAGCGTACAGAGGCACGGCAGCTGATCCAGTTACTTTTATGTCGGCCCAGGAAATCGCCCTCAGCCAGGAATATTCCAGGTATCGTAATCTTCTCTACTTTATTGGGCTGCCATTTGAAATTCTTATTTACATAGCTGTCCTCGTATTTGGCTGGTCTCCTATTTTTAAAAGCTTTGGTGAACGAGTTTCCCGATTTTCTTTCATTAACATTCCGATCTTTGTATTACTGCTCTCCACCGTTGTATGGGTTATCAGCTTTCCGCTTGATTTCATTGGTTATCGTTTGTCCTCTCAATATGGAATATCAACGCAGAGTTTTTCCAGCTGGATGAGAGATGAGTTAATGAGCTTCTGGATCGGTTTTTTTATTATGGCACTATTAATTACCGTTCTTTACCTTTTGATCAAAAAAGCACAGAAACGGTGGTGGCTGTATGCCTGGCTGCTGCTCATTCCTTTTTTTACATTTATGATGTATATCCAGCCCGTACTGATTGATCCGTTATACAACGAGTTTACCGAATTAAAGAACCCGGAACTGGAAGAAAAAATTCTGGCCCTGGCCCATGAAGCAGACATTCCTGCCGATCGTGTCTTTGAAGTGGACATGTCGGAGAAAACCAATGCTATGAATGCCTATGTCAACGGCATTGGTTCTAATTTGCGCATTGTATTGTGGGACACGACTCTTAATGAGCTTGATGAAAATGAAACATTGTTTATTATGGCTCATGAAATCGGCCATTATGTGATGAACCATTTGTATATGAATCTGGCCGGAGTGATTTTATCGAGTCTAGTTGGCCTGTATATAACCTACCGTCTACTACATGTAGTTATTAATAAGTGGGGTCGGGAGTTTGGGATTAAGAGTGTTTCTGAGATTACCTCCCTTCCTGTTCTTTTCTTATTGTTATCCTTGCTGTCAATAGTTTCGGCGCCGGCAGAGTCAGCTGTTTCCCGTCAGGCAGAGCGGGCAGCAGATAAATATGCAATCGAGATGATGCCGGACCGGGAAGCAGCGATCGGCTCCTTTCAAGAACTGACGATTAATGGGCGCAGTGAAGTAAACCCGCCGGCCCTTGTGAAGTTCTTCCGATACGGGCATCCGACAATGATGGAGCGGATCGTTATGCTTGAAGAACATGAAAGTGAAGAATAAGAAAAAGCAGCCGGGGGAGAGATCCCTAAGGCTGCTTTTTCTGCCGCGTTATTTAAACCATCCTTTTTCCTTCACACGTGAGACAGCTTCAATTCGGTTGCTTACTTCAAGCTTATCTAAAATAACCGAGATATAGTTGCGGACCGTTCCGGTTGTAATGTAGAGCTGTCTGGCAATTTCCTTCGTGTTTTTTCCATCTGCGATCAGCTCTACTACCTGTTTCTCCCGCTCTGTTAACGGATTTTCATTACCGAACGCCATATCCACTAATTCCGGTGCAAAAATTCTCTTTCCATTCATAATCGTACGAATGGAATTGGCAAGGTCTTCACTCGGACTGTCTTTTAATAAGTAGCCGCTTACCCCTGCTTTCTGCGCGCGTTCAAAATATCCTGCACGGGCAAACGTCGTTAAAATAATGATTTTGCATGGGTGGTCCTTTAATTCTTCAGCAGCATCGAGGCCGCTCTTTACAGGCATTTCAATGTCCATAATACAAATATCAGGATTCAGCTGCAGCACGAGGTCACATGCTTCTTCGCCGTTCTTTGCTGTTCCTGCTACTTCCATATCTTCTTCTAAATCAAGCAGGGAACCAAGAGCCCCTAAGAGCATACGCTGGTCTTCTGCAATGACTACACGTATCATTTCAATTCCTCCTGTTTTGACTGTTGAATGACCTTGGGTACACGGATCGTCAGAGTCGTCCCGTGATTGGATGTCAATTCCAGGCTGCCGTTCACGAACTCCAGCCGCTCACGCATGCCTTGAAGCCCGTGACCACTCAGTGAAATATTCCGCTCGGATAGGCCGGTACCGTCATCACTGATTCGCAGCACGACTTCATCCGGCGGCTGATCGATGATGATGCGGCAGTTGGAAGCTTGACTGTGCTTCACAACATTTGTAACAGCTTCTTTTAAGCACATGCTGAGCACATTCTCAACAAGAAGAGGCGTCTGGCCGAATTCGGGACTGCCTTCCGTATGCAGTTTTATTTCCGCAGCCTGCAGGATCTGCTGCACTCGCAGCAATTCATCCTCGAGTCTGGCACCTCTCATGTTAGAGACCATTTCCCGCACTTCTTTTAAAGCAGTTCTAGCCGTTTGTCGAATGTCGTGAATTTCATTCTGTGCGGCAGTGGGATTCTTATGAATTAATTTCCCGGCCAGATCACTCTTCAATCCGATCAAGGAAAGTTTCTGGCCAAGTGTATCATGTAAGTCGCGGGCGATTCTTTCTCTTTCCTCAATTACTTTGAGCTGTGAAATTTTCTCATTGGCATCTTCCAGTTCACCTTCAAGCTTTTCGCGTTTAATTCTGTAGTACATGGTAAACGGCAGCAGAATGACTCCTATCAGACAGATAATGACAAAAGGAAGCTGGGGAAACAGGGCTTCATTCTGCATGAAGAAGACGAGAGCAATGGTTCCGGCAGTCGTTACGAGATGGACGATATATAAAGTAAGGAACCCGCTCAGCCGCTGGATATTACCTATGAAAAAAGCCAGAAACAAAGCAAAATAAATATAGCCGAACAACAGCGTCATTGTAATACTGATAGCCATTTCAATACTGACCCACACATAGACCATCCTGCTGTTTGAAATAAATGAAAGACGGTAAGAAAGGAAAAAAAGAATGATCATAAAGAATCCGAAAATAATTTCAGTTACCGAGGAAGAACGAAATATAAAGAAGAAGGGCAGTAAACAAAAAATGATCCATATGTAAGAGCTTAACCCCGTATTTTTAGGAATGATTTGATACCAGTTCTGCATAAGTTTCTCCTTTACGCCGTCTTTTTAACTTCATTGGTTATATTCTACCAAAAGAAACCCTATTCCGTATAAATAGGGTTTCTTAAGGTTTAACTATTTATCCTTACAGCTCGTCCTTACTCATTCAACCTTAGATTGATTTCTGAAGGCGCGGCTTAACTTCTTTAAAACTGACAAACGTCTTGTTTGCCGTGTCATACAGTCGGAACCGGATTGATTTTAAGCTTGATAGCAGTGTAATCGTTGTTGCTTTCTGCAGAGGAGGCGTTGACTCATGAGCTTCCTCCAATTTATAGTTCGGTACTCTCGGGCTTAAATGATGGACGTGGTGGTAACCGATACTGCCTGAAACCCATTGAAGAATTTTCGGCAGCTTATAATAAGAACTTCCATCAACAGCGGCTTTCACAAAGTCCCACTCGGATTCATCTTCAAAATAGGAATCTTCAAACTGGTGTTGGACGTAAAACAACCAAATACCGAGCACACCGGATACATATAGAATCGGCAGCTGGATGATGAGGAAGGCCTGCCAGCCGATCGCCCAAATCAACAGGGCATAAATTGCGGCAATGGACACATTCGTTACATGAGTGTTCCAGCGTTCTTTACGCTTTACGCCTTTTCGGTTAAAACGGTTGGATATACAAAATAAATACAGAGGACCCAACCCAAACATTACCAGAGGGTTACGGTAAAGACGGTAAGCTAACCGCTTCCACACAGAAGCTTCAATATACTCTTCAACCGTCATAACCCAGACGTCTCCTGTCCCTCGTTTATCCAGATTGCTGCTCGTGGCATGGTGAATCGAGTGATCACGTTTCCACTTTTCAAAAGGGAACAGCGTAATAATACCGGTAATCGTTCCGACGATTCGGTTGGCTTTTTGATTTTTAAAAAAGGACATGTGCGTGCAGTCATGGAAAATGATAAAAATGCGGATCACAAACCCGCCGGCGAGCATTGCTAATGGAACAGCAAGCCACACAGATACTGCCAGACTTTGGTATGCGGCAAACCAAAGCAGGAAAAAGGGAACCAGCGTATTAATTAATTGGCGTATTCCAACTGAATTATTAGGTTTCGCGAAAGATGCAACATTCTTTTTTAACTCTCGTTGTTTATGCTGACTCATAATAAGGACTCCTTATACGTTCATTTGATCACTTTTCTAAGCATAGAAGATTGGAGCGAAAGGTGTAAGACATAAACGTCACGTGGAGAGCATGACATTTGTCATGTATAAAGGGCTGCTTTATATGTAAGCGGTTTCTTTATTTGTGATAAGATGGAAATAAACAGCAATGAAATAAGGAGAGATAGTATGGCTAATATCGGTAACGAGGTCCAGTTTAAAGTCTATCAAAACATGTCAGACCCAGATCCTGACAGGCTTCCGGTCATCTATGAGGAATGGAAGGAACGTGCTCGTCAAGTGCTGGAGGACGGGCCTTATTATTATGTAGCCGGCGGGGCTGGCGGAGAACAAACAATGGAGGCCAATCGTGAAGCCTTCAATCAATGGAAAATAGTACCACGTATGCTGCGTAATGTGGAGAATAGGGATTTAACCGTTATGCTTTTCGGTGAAACATATGAGTCTCCGTTGATGCATGCTCCTATAGGTGTACAGTCTATTATCCATCCTGACGGAGAGATTGCTTCAGCAAAAGCAGCGGCTGCTATGGGTGTTCCTTATATTGCGAGCTCTGCTTCTACGGCGCCTATGGAAGAGATCGCAAAGGTAATGGGAGATGCCCCCAAATGGTTTCAGTTATATTGGAATCGTGACCCGGAAGTAACGGCCAGCTTTCTTAAGCGTGCTGAAAAGGCAGGCTACTCAGCTGTCGTAGTCACGCTTGATACTCCGATGATGGCCTGGCGTGAATTTGATTTGAAAAATGTATACCTGCCTTTTCTTGCGGGGGAGGGGGTAGGCAATTATTTATCCGATCCTGCCTTTTGCTCTAAATTGACTCATTCACCGAAAGAGGATCCTGCCGCTACGATTATGCATTGGACTAAAACATTCGGTAACCCTAGTTTAACATGGTCGGATCTAAGCTTCATTAAAGAGCAGACGAGCCTTCCTATAGTATTGAAAGGCGTTCTCCATCCAGATGACGCACAAATGGCTGTGGAGCAGGGAATGGATGGAATTATCGTGTCCAACCATGGCGGCCGGCAGGTGGACGGAGCCATTGGGGCACTTGATGCATTAGTTGATATATGCGAAGTGCTTCACCATCAAATTCCTGTTCTATTCGATGGGGGGATCAGGCGGGGAGCTGACGTAATTAAAGCTCTCTCTTTAGGAGCAGATGCTGTATTAATAGGTCGGCCATGTATGTATGGACTCGCAGCAGCCGGTGAAACAGGTGTGCGGGAAGTTTTGCAAAACCTGCTGGCTGATGTTGATTTAACGATGGCGTTAGCGGGTGAGACATCGGTTCGTGCTCTGAATCGTTCTATTTTGAAAGGGGCTAATTAAAACAGGTGAGCAAGTCAGTCTTTTCTTTAGTTGAAATTAGAAGCATAGGAAGGTGTTTTCAACTGCAAGCCATAGGTAACTCTTTTCTTTTTGTTGGAAAATTGTTACGATAAAAAATAAAATTTCTTATCAAGTGAGGTGGAGAGTTTGGTCCCTGAGCAGCCTGTGAAGGACAAGCTGCTCCACCCTGCAGGCCGGAAAGCTTGAAAGATAAGAAGACGAGGTATGAAATACACTAGTCTCTTCTTATTTACAGAAGAGGCTTTTTACTTATTAAAGGAGAGATATAATTGGCACTAACGAAAAAAGCCCCATTCACAGCAGATCATGTAGGCAGTTTTCTCCGCCCTGAACGTATTAAAGAAGCACGTATTCAAAAGGAGAAAGGGAAAATTTCAGGCGTAGAGCTTCGAAATATTGAGGATGAAGAGATTATTAAACTAGTCGAAAAACAAAAGCAGGCGGGTTTAACATCGATCACAGATGGAGACTTGCGCCGCTCATGGTGGCACTTTGACTTTTTAGAAGGGTTAGTCGGTGTTGAAGGGTATGAGCCGGAAGAGGGAATCCAATTCAGCGGGGTGAAAACGAAAGCTCATTCTGTACGAGTTTTTGACCGTGTTGATTTTGACAGCCATCCGATGCTGGAAGACTATGAGTTTCTTCATTCCATTGTAGGAGAGGAACACGTGCCTAAATTTACGATTCCCAGTCCAAACATGCTTTTCTTTAGAGGAAACATTGATCGTGAAGTGTATTCCAATGAAGAAGTCCTGCTGGAGGATTTAACTAAAGCATATAAGAAGGCCATTCAAGCGTTTTATGATAAAGGCTGCCGCTATTTGCAGCTGGATGACACCTCGTGGGCTGTTTTCTTCTCGGAGAAAGGATTAAAGCAAATTGAAGAACGTGGACAGGAGCCGGAGAAGCTTCGGTCTTTATTTGTACAGGCAATTAATGAATCGATTGCCGATCGTCCAGAAGATATGGTCATTACGATGCACATCTGCCGAGGGAACTTCCGCTCTACGTATTCGGCGGAGGGTGGCTACGATGCTATCTCCAGAACGTTGTTTGATGAATTAGAAGTAGACGGTCTTTTCCTGGAATATGATGACGATCGTTCCGGCGGACTAGAGCCTCTAAAGCACGTAAAACGCAAAGACTTGAAGGTTGTGCTCGGTTTAATTACTTCTAAATATCCGGAGCTTGAGGATAAAGAACGGGTAAAAGAACGGATAGAAGAGGCAGCGTCATATGTTTCTAAAGATCAGCTCTGTTTAAGCCCTCAGTGCGGATTTGCTTCTACGGAAGAAGGCAATATCTTAACCGAGGACGAGCAGTGGGCAAAAATACGCCACGTTGTAGAAATTGAAGAAGAAGTATGGGAAACGCAATAAAAATATTGATCCAGAGAAAGGAAATGCCTTTCTCTGGATTTTTTCTTGGGAAAAATTATAAGTAAAAATGTTATGATCAAGAAAAGCGTGTATAAAACGGAGGGAAAATTATGAATTCATTTTTGCATCGAATAAAAGAGCAGATAAATACTGAAGATGAGACGGTGTTTCGAGTCATTTTATATTCGATCAGTGATTATCCTCATGTTCCGGACAAAATGATGGCTGAGCTGCTGAGGCAGAGCAGGAAATCAGACGCACGGCAGACGTCAGTTTTAGCTAATACAGAGAAAGTGACACTTGGTGATGAATCTATTCGAGAGCTTTTGAAATGCCTTCAGGTTTCCAATCATTATAATCGCTTCATTGAACAAATTAAATTAGAGAAGCTGTTTGAATACCGGCAGCAGCTTGAGCCTTATATTCATGAAGAAGATTGGGCGTTCCTTGAGCGGATAAGGAATGCGGATCATAGAGATGAACTTAATACGGTCTATACTGACCTTCTTAATGAAATGGCGGACAACCCTTCGCCAAGTTTGCTTGCCAAAGGAAAACGGGTAGTGGACCGTCTCGTTGAGAAAGAATGGCTGACGGCTGAAGAGTCATTTGAGAAAGTGAAAGAAAGTGTAAATGCCCCTGACATGAATGTAAATGGGTTATTCCATGTATATGCTTTTCGTTATTTTAGAGAAGATCGGTATGTTCCTATGCTTGCGGAGCTGCTTACGAGTAATAATGATTTATTACTCGAAGAAGCTGCTGATACCCTTAATCATTTTCAAACCGACATTGTAGCAGATGAGCTATACCCCCTCTGTTTTGAAGAAGATTTTATTTATCCTATAGGGGTGCTTGGGGAAACAAAGACGGATTATGCTTTATCTACACTTCGAAGATTATATGAAGATATTGATGAACTGGAGCCCCGGGAGCTTATTGCAGAGTCCATGTGTCTTCATTTCTCAGAGGAAAGCATTCCTGAAGTGGAGTCCTTTATGGAAAAAGGTGAATTTACAGGAATGGTGGACATGGATGAAACGGCCTATACTTATTTTAAGGTCATGAATAGAGAGCATCCGGACCTCATGCTGTGGAAAAACGAAGCAGAAGAGCGGGAAGGATATTTCCGATTTAATGAATAACCGGCCGATTGTGAAAAAGGTTAAAGTGGGACGTAATGAACCATGTACCTGCGGCAGTGGGAAGAAATATAAAAAATGCTGCGAGTCGAGGGAGGGCTTGTATGGAGCTTGAGGTGGACCGGATTTTCACAGATGAAGTGTTAGACGATGCTGCGCATAGATTTAATGTGAAAATGATTAAGAAAGTGGGAAGCTTTGAAAATTATGTATATGAAGTGATGCACAAAGGTAAACCTATGATTCTAAGGATTACGCACTCCTCTCATCGAAAGAAGCAGGAAATTGAAGCCGAAGTGGAGTGGGTGAATGACTTATACGTAAAAGGCATTCCCGCATCTCTATGTAAGCGCTCAGCTGCTGGTCACTTTGTGGAAGAAATCCCTGCAGAGAAGTCTGCTTTCTATGTATGCCTTTTTCACAAAGCTCCCGGCAAAAGGGCGCAGATCAAGAGTGGAGATACAACTTTATTTAAACGTTGGGGCTCTATTACAGGGCAGATGCACAACGCTGTGATAACTTACAATCCAAAGAATCGCAGAAAGCGATGGGATGAAGACGAGCTTCTCGATTTCCAGCTATATTTAGACCTACAGAAGGACCGGGAAATTATAGAGGCGGGCCAAAGGCTGAAGCAGCAAATTGGTTCCCTGCCTGAAAATAAGGAAACATTCGGGTTAATTCACGCCGATTTGCATCAAGGTAACTTTTTCCTTGAAGGTGACATCATACATCCGTTTGACTTTGATGACAGCTGCTATTTTTATTTTGCTCATGATTTAGCGGTACCCGTCTATTATTCTATGTGGTCTAACGGGAATTTAAGGAATGAAGAGATGGAAGAGTTGTTTATTTCCTTCCTTGAAGGGTATAGCAGCAAGCACTCTTTAACACAGGATATACTTAGAACGGTTCCTCTGTTTTTAAAGCTTCGTGATTATACACTTTACTCCGTGCTGCATAAGAAATGGGAAATCCCTGCCCTGAAAAGAGATGAAAAACAGCTTCTTCAAGGGATTCGGGAACGGTTAGTGAAGCAGCGTCCGATTGCTGATTTGTCATACGATAGAATATGGAGTTCATGCTAAGGAGAAGGTCGCTGCTGAAGTGACCTTCTCCTTAGTAATTACAGGCTCAGCTTTTCCTTTAACATTCGTGCTTCAGATAAAGCTTTTGAATCATTTTTTATATCTCCGGGTCTGCCTGCTTTTCCTATTAAATAGCCATCAAGCGAGCTTCCAAAAAACTGGAGAATATACTCGAACTGCTGGATTAGAGGAAGACCTTTAATTCCAGGGTTGTCACCGCCTGCTGCAATGACATAGACTTGTTTACTTTGCAGGTCTTCTTTAAATGTTTCGTATCCTGGTTCTCTTACCACCTGCGAAAAACGGTCAATAAAGTTTTTCATTAAACCGGACATGCTGTACCAATAAATAGGGGTGGCAAAAATAATGACATCATGGTTCAGCATTTGATCAATTATCGTGTGGTGGTCATCTTCAATTTTCTTAAAGCCTTCTTCCGAGTGCCGCTCATCTTTAATAGCTTCAATGTGATAGTTTCTTAAGTAAATGTGGGTAGTGTGCTGCTCTGGTACGGCCTGGTGAGCTAAGTATTCTGTGTTGCCGTTCTCGCGTGTAGAGCCATGAATGACAATCGTACTCATTGGTCTTCCTCCTTGCAATAAATGTATAATAAGCATACATGAATCCTCCGGCTTATGACACTTTTGTGACTCTCCTAAAAGATGTCCCTAAGATACCGATATATAAAGAAAACGGGAAGATTAATGGGGGAATTGGATGTTTCAGCTTTTTGCAGCTATAACAAAGACAAAGTCGGACGCTTTTGTCCTGGATTCTCAATCCAGAGGCAGCATTGAAATTAAAGATCCAGAGCTACATAAACAATTTCAAATGATTGAATTAACTGAATCTGATCTATCGGTATTGAAATCGTTACAGCCTATTATTAAGAAAAATATAAAAAGCATCGTGGATCAGTTTTACACCAATATAGAATATGAAGGCTCTCTGATGGATATTATTGATGATCACAGCTCAGTCGAGAGGCTGAAGAAAACTCTTACAAACCATATTCAAGAAATGTTTAATGGCGTTATTAATGAGAAGTTTATTCATCAAAGAAAAATTATAGCAGAAGTTCATGTGAGAATCGGTCTGCAGCCTAAGTGGTATATGTGTTCGTTTCAGGATTTATTGAATTCTCTCCTCTCCATCTATGATAAGGAAATCATAAATGGAGAGGAGTATCGGCGGGCCGTCCGGGCAACTACAAAAATATTAAACTTTGAACAGCAGATCGTACTGGAACTGTTTGAGCAGGAAAACCTAAGAATACGTGAAGAGGAAGCAGCAAAGAAAGCTGCAGCTTACCGAAAAATAGATGAAATGTCTGAAGAACTCGCTGCTATCTCACAGCAGGCCAGTGCCTCAACGGAACAGCTGACTGAACAAAGTGACAAAATCCTTGGCGATTCAAAAAAAGGAACAGAAGTGGCTCAAAACGTAGAAGCACAGTCAACAGAAGGAAAAGAACAGCTTGAAGTACAGCAGTCGCAGATGAATCATATCCAGCTAAGCATTCAACAAATCAAAGATGAAATGGAAAAATTAAAAGGAACAGCAGATGAAATCAGTCAAATCGTAACGATCGTGTCGTCTATTGCGGAGCAGACGAACTTATTATCATTGAATGCTTCAATAGAAGCAGCGCGTGCCGGGGAACACGGGGCTGGCTTTACAGTGGTAGCCAATGAAGTACGTAAGCTTTCTGAACAAACGAAGAGCTCCGTTTCAGAGGTTTCTGAGTTAATTCAGTCTACAAACGGTCAGATACATAAGGTCTCTCATAACGTAGGAGGCATTGAGCAGCTGATCTTAGAGGGTACAGAGAACATGAATCAAATTAATGACTTTTTCACAGAAATTGTAGCAGCAATGGCCCGGAATAAGGAGTATAATTCTGGAATCGAAAAGGAACTGGAAGGATTTTCACAGGTTATTCAGGAGATCAATGAAGCTGTAGCCCAGGTAGCTGCCTCATCTCAACAGTTGACCGAGGTTACGGAACAACCATAAACGGGAATGAAAAGAGTAGAGCATTGCTTCTGCTCTTTCTTTTTATGATTGAAACCTACTCCCTCTCATATACGTAGTAAAAAGAAAATAGTTAGCGGAGGAATGAAATATGAGCCTTCATCCTGTACTCCAAATTCATGACTGTCATATTATCATTAGAGATCAATCTATATTGAAGCAAGTTTCGTTTGAAGTGGATAAAGGCCGGATTACAGCTTTAGTCGGCCATAATGGGGCTGGGAAATCAACGGTAATGAAGGCTGTTACAGGTTCACTGGAGAAAGCAGGCGGAACTATTTCAATCAATGGCATAAATCAGGATCAGAATTTCTCAGAATATAAATATCAATTCAGTTATATCCCCGAAGAACCTCTGCTCTTGAATGAACTGACAGTGTTTCAGCATTTTCAGCTTTATCAAAAGAGCTACGATATTCCTGATCATCTATTTATTGAGCGTATCCAAGTCTATGCCGAGGCGTTTGAACTGATGGATAAGTTGGATGAGTATCCAGAAGCTTTATCAAAAGGGATGAGACAAAAAGCTCAAACCATTTGTGCACTGCTTCCAGACGTTCCGCTGCTGCTCATTGATGAACCTTTTATGGGCTTAGATGTGTATGCCGGAGCATATTTAGAGAAACTGCTTAAAGAGCGGCGGGACCTGGGAACGAGTATATTGCTTACGACTCATCAGCTTGAAAAAGTCCATGACCTGGCAGATGATTTTGTTATGTTGAAAAACGGCCGGGTTTCTTCGGCTGGAATAGTGGAGGAATTTGATCAACTGGATCGGAGAGGGTCTTCATGAATTTCTCGACATGGGAAGTTTACTGCTGGGTACGCAGCCAGAGGCTCCAGAAGAAAAGGAATCTGTATCAGCAGGCCTTTTTGGTGAATTTTGATATCACGGTGATCGTCTATTGTTTGATCTTTGGTGTTTTGCTTTTATTTATAACTGCGGATTGGTTAGACCGATTTCTTCCGTTGGTAGAATCTTCGCAGGCACAGATCCAGCAAGTAGTGTGGCTGCTTCCTGCAGTTGTTTTTCTTAGATCCTGCTCTCAGTCTTTTTTTCATTCCGGCTTAGCCTTTACAACGAGTGAGCTTAATATGAGCATGCTGCCGCATACGAGAAGCCACCTGCTTTGGCACATTGCCTTAATAAGAGGAGGTATGCACCTGGCGGGAGCTTTTGCAGCAGCATTGCTTTTTGGATGGATTACTCCCTTTACGTATTCATTTGTCTTTTACCTGGCAGCCGTTTTCAGTTTGTTTTTCATTCTAACTATTCTCATCCAGTGGAAGCTGTTTTCGCTCTCGCGCTGGCAAAAATTAAGCAGTGTCGTAACTGCGTTTCTTTTTATTGCGGGATTACGTTACGTCGTGTCTGCCTTAGACCTGCATGCGGGATGGGTCGGGTGGCTGCTTGGCTTGGTGTTGCTGGGTGTAAATATATATATCCTTCCCCGCAGCCTGCAGGGAGTGGACTGGGGTCGGACGGTGGAAGTTAACGATGCAAGAGTGTGGAATATTAAATTAATCAGTCACATAACAGGCACTTCAATTAAACCTCCGAAGCGTTACGGAGTTCTTCAAACTTTCCTGAGAAGCCGGAGGGCGAAGCAGCGTTTTAATGAGATTCATCAATTATATCATCGGCTTTGGCGCCATCACTTACATCATAAGTTCAGTTATGTATGGAAAACCTTGCTTATAAGTGCTGTCATCGTCGTTGTTCTGCCTGCTCAAACTTATTGGGTCATATATATTAGTCTCCCTGTTGCTGTATATGTCTATATAGAAATGGCAGCCAGTTTATTTGCAGATCAATTTCAGGAGCATCCTCTTTTAAATATAATTCCAATAGAAGAAAAAGGGTGGCTCAGTACTTTTTATCGCTGGGCAGCCGGAGGGCTGGTCATTCTATTTATTTTCTTTGCAGCAGCTGTCGGTTTTTTAAAAGGATTTCACCTCGCTTTTATTATTCAAATCATCGCCCTGATCTTTTGGAGCATGTACGATTTACACCTGCGATTACAAGAGAGGGTAAATGTTGTTCAGCAGAAAAACATACAGGTTCAGGAAGTTCTAAGGCTCTGCGGATATTTGTTTCTAGGGGCCGGGGTATATGTTTCTCCTGTCGTTTTAGGTGTATTTCTTCCTCCGCTGATTAAAATTTATTTGAATAAGCGTCCTTTTTACCGATCAGCCGCATGAAGGTTAAGGACGCCTATTCCGACTATTGTTCAAGCCATTCTTTTATAACTGCAGCATGGTTATGAGTTTCGTCTTTGGCTCCATAAAGTAAGAGGACGCGGTTTCTGGCTGCCCGTTTCTTCAGCTCCTTAACCTTTTCTTTTTTTTCGGGGTCCTCTTGAAGTTCTTTTTTATATCTTTTTTTAAATTCCGGGAACTTGTCGGGGTCATGATTAAACCATTTTTTTAAACTTGAGCTTGGTGAAATTTCCTTCATCCATTCATCTAACCGGGCTTGCTCTTTAGAGATGCCTCTGGGCCAAATTCCATCTACAAGCACACGGTATCCTCCAATGTTTTGATCTTCATCGTAAATTCTTTTTAAAATAACCGACACAAATTCTTCCTCCATCCTCTATATTTTTATTAACTAGTCCTCTTCTTAGGTTTATTTTCCATCTTTTAAATTCGATAAACAGAGAATGGAAATTATGTTACTATAAAAATAGCGAAAAAGTGTAAAATTTTAGTTTATTTGTTGGTTTATATGGATACATATAACTATTTAGTAAAAGGGGTGAATTTGTGAACGAGCTAACCTACCTGGTTATTTTTACAGTAATTGTTGTTGTTATCGGTTTATGGGAAAAAAATTCACTGGATCATAAATTGAAGAGGATTCCTACTAGAATTCTTATTAATGGAATCAGGGGAAAGTCCACTGTGACTCGTTTAGTAATGGGAATTCTAAAGGAGAACGGTGAAAAAGTAGTCGGCAAGACAACAGGCACCTCTGCAAGAATGTTCTACTGGGATTTAGAAGAAGAAGAGCCTATCGTACGTGGTCTGCAAGGGCCGAACATTAGTGAACAAAGAAAAATGGTACATAAAGTTACGAATCGGAAAGCCGATGCTTTCGTAAGTGAATGTATGGCAATTAACCCGGAGTATCAGAAGATATTCCAGGAGAAATTGGTGAAATCCAATATAACGATCATAACAAATGTTATGGAAGACCATCTGGATATCATGGGACCCACTCTCGATGATATAGCACGCGCCTTCAGCTCCACTATCCCTCATAATGGTTATTTGATTATTCCCGAAACCACTTATCAAAGCTATTTTGTAATAGAAGCTCAAAAACGGAACTCAAAAGTGATCATTGCGGACGAAAGTACAGTTGATGAGGAATATCTAAAAAAATTTCCGTTCATGATTTTTCCTCAAAATGCAGCTTTGGCTTTAGCAGTGGCTGATATACTGGGGGTTGATCGGGACACGGCACTGCAGGGAATGTTAAATGCTCCTGTTGACCCTGGTGCGATGCGTGTTCACCAATTTGGTGATGAGAAACGGCCTAAGTATTTCTTTAATGGATTTGCAGCTAATGATGTGACCTCTACTTTAAACATTTGGGAGCGCATTAAAGAACAAGGATATCCGGTGGATGATGTTACCGTAGTTATGAACTGCCGTCATGACCGCGTGGAACGTACGATCGAGTTTGCCGAAAAGGTGCTGCCTTATATGGAGATCAACCGTCTTGTAATCATTGGAAAGGAAGCTCATCCCATTCTGTCAGCCTATGATGAAGGAAAGATAAGAACGAACCACATTGTAAACCTGGAAAAGCAGCCGGTTGAAAAGGCGGTTGATTACATTAATCGTTTACCTGACCATGCACTCGTCTACGGAATAGGCAATATCCATGGGGGAGGGGAGGAGTTTGCCGCGGCAATTGAAGAAAAGGAATTATCACAAAGAGAACGGCAGAAGCAGGACGGCTCCATGTCAGCCGTGGAATTTACAGAGAGAAGCTATCAATTGAATAAATAAACAAATAAGTTTTGAGTTTAAAAAGGGGTTGGAGACGAATTGTTTGGCACGGATTTGTACATTGCGATCGTTATTGGGGTTTTATTGAGTCTGCTTTACGCAGAGAAGACTGGAATTATGCCGGCGGGCCTGGTGGTCCCCGGCTATCTTGCTTTAATTTTTGACCAGGTGATGTATGTCCTGGTTGTAGGATTGATTAGTTTGTTTACTTACCTTCTGGTGACTCAAGTGCTTTCCAGATTTACTGTTCTTTATGGACGGCGGAAGTTTGCTGCCATGTTAACAGTAGGGGTTTTATTAAAAATGTCTATGGATTACCTCTATCCACTCACACCCTTTCCAGTCATGGAACTCAGGGGGATCGGGGTTATTGTACCTGGGTTAATAGCCAATTCGATTCAAAGGCAGGGGGTTATCCCTACGTTCAGCTCCACTTTTGTTATTGCGTTTTTTACATTTGTTTTTATTACGGTCTATCATTTGCTGTAGGGGAGTTTTAGTATGAAAGAAACAAAGCTGAAGACATTTATGCAGGCATGGGTCAAAAAACATCGAGAGAAAACTGTTTCTCATTCTATTATTCTCGCTATCATTTTGTCCATTCCTTTTTTTGCTCATAAACAGATTGATAATGTTCCGGTGCCTGAGGATACAAGGCCCGACAATGTTGATTACCGTGTATCCATGGTGGGTGATATGATGCTTGGCAGGCACGTTCAGGACGCGGCATTAAGAGAAGGGGAGCCGGTTGACCGTGTTTTCTCCTACGTCACTCCATATTTACAGGAGTCCGATCACGCTACAGGTAACTTTGAAAACCCGGTAATTGACACAAGTGACGAGGAAGTTGAAAGTCAGATGGAAGACTATGAATTACATAATAAGGATATCCATCTTTATGCTGAAGCAGGAGCTGAGGAGGCTCTTGTAGATGCAGGATTTGATTCAGTTACTTTAGCAAACAACCACACCATGGATTATGGAGATTTATCATTAACCGAGACACTGAACCACATGGAAAGCCTGGATATGGATTTGCTCGGAATAGGTGACGTCCTTGATTCTGGGGAAGCACAGGTAGAAACGGACAGTGAGGAAGAAGAAGTCAAAGATGCTGGAGAGATTTCTTATTTTGATATAAGCGACGATTACTCAGCTGCAATTCTAGGGTTTACGGACGTATTCGTTCAAGGCTACAGCGCTGGAGATTATGTTGGAGGAGTTCTAACGGGAGACGGCCTGGATGTTCTTCAAAACCGCATTAGAGAAGCGAGTGAGGAAGCAGATGTAGTTATTGTACACGCTCACTGGGGGGATGAATACCAGGTCGGTTCAAACGAGGAGCAGGAAAATCTCGCCTGGCTTCTCACAGACATTGGGGCTGATATTATCATCGGCCACCATTCCCATGTCCTCGAACCGGTTACTGTAGTAGAAACTCAAAATAATACGTCTCTTGTCATGAATAGTCTTGGAAACTTTGTATTTGACCAGGGGTGGTCGCGGACTAAAGAATCCACCCTTGCCCAGCTTGACTTTTTAGAGGATGGAAGCACAGATCTTTCATTTATTCCAATGCAGATTACTGACACGAAGCCGCGGGAAACAAAGGGGATATTAAAGCCTTACCGGGATTACCGTATTTTTAGGACGCTGAGGAAAGAGCTTGACCCTGATTTATGGAAAGTTGAAGACAGCCGGCTCGTAATTGATTTACAAGAAGCAGGCGTACTGGATTACGGAGGGTCAGACTCATGAATTACTTAAAAGTGACGAACATATTCGCTGTTATTGTGTTCATTGGTTTAGTAGGGTGGAATTATTATTTTGAAGATGAGTTTGATGCATTTCGAGAGCCGTATCAGGAGGAGGAGCCTTCGGAGGCGGTGGAAATTGATGCGGATGATGAGGAGTCATACGCCTATGGAGTAAGTGCTCTCCATCCATTAGCTGTTGAGGCAGGAATGGAAGTCTTGAATGAAGGCGGTAATGCTGCTGAAGCCGCAATCGCTGTGTCTTTTACTTTAAGCGTGGTTGAACCCTATGGCTCAGGTGTCGGAGGCGGAGGTCAAATGGTCGTTCAGGAACCGGGACAGGATGCAATGACTTATGACTACAGAGAAGCGGCCCCGGAGAGTGGGGAATGGCCTGAAAGAGGCGTAGCTGTTCCAGGATTTGTTAAAGGGATGGAAGCCTTGTATGAGGATTATGGAGAAAACAAGGAGTGGGCTGAACTATTATCCCGATCTATTGAGTATGGAGAAGAAGGGTTTGAAGTGGGACGCATCTTTAATGAACAAATCCAAAGCTCTGACCGTTACCTTCAGCTTCCTGAAGCTGAAAGAACCAATTTTTACCCTGAGGGACAGCCGATTGCCATGAATGAGACGCTCGTTCAGGAAGAACTGGCTGAAACACTGAAGATTATACAGGAAAATGGCGCAGATGGGTTTTACGAAGGGGAGCTTGGACAACAGATTGCCACAGAGCTAAATGTTCCTCAAAGTGATTTATCCTCCTATGAAGTGGCGGAAAGGAAAGCGGCTGCAGGGAGCTTTAAAGATCAGACGGTTTATGCAGGTTCTTCTCCAACGTCTGGTGTTATCGTGATTCAGGCACTGCAGATGATGGAACGCCTGGAGGAAGATTTTGAAGGAGTCATTCAAAGTGAATTCGAAGATGAAAATGGAGAACTGCCTGACTATCTGGCTGATGGCCTTCCTGAAGACATGGAAGCTGTAGTGAATGACGAGGAATGGCAGGCCGTTTACATTCACCTTGTTAATAAAATTACGGATAAGGTATACAGTGAACGAGTAAGTACTCTTGGGGACCCTCAGTTTGAAGAAGTCGACCAGGAAGAGCTTACATCTGAAGATTATACAGATGAGCTGTTTGAGCAGGAATTTTCTGAGGATGGAAGCGGAATGACAAGCTCCGCAGAATTGTTGGACAGTCCGAATGAAATAAATGACTCAAGGAATACAACACATTTTGTGGTTGTCGATAAGGATGGCATGATGGCTTCCGCAACGAATTCCCTTGGTGAGTTTTTCGGCTCAGGAAGGTACTCAAATGGTTTTTTCCTTAATAACCAGTTGAATAATTTCAGTACTGTCGAAGGTTCAATTAATGAATATCAGCCTGGAAAGCGCCCACGCTCATTTGTATCTCCGATGATTTTTGCGGAAGATGAGGAACCAGTGCTGGGGCTTGGCTCCCCGGGCGGTTCAAGGATACCGGCTATGCTGATTCAAACATTTCTACAGTATGAATATGGCAGAGATGACAATGAGGAACGAATAAATTTACAGGAGGCGATCATGAGACCAAGGTTCTACACGGAAGATAACGTTGTCCACCTGGAGAACATGGTGGAAGATACTTCCCTGGAGGCCTTACGTGAAGGGATGAACTATTCTGTTATTACTCATGATTCTCCGCTTTATTATGGCGGGATTCAAGGGTTAGGGGTCCGCTCAAATGGAGAAGTACAAGAGATGTTTGGCGGAGGAGATCAGCGTCGATTAGGAACCTGGCAGATTGCAGACGAGGAAGGTTTAGTAGAAGACGAAACAGGCGAATAGTTGGAGAAGTTTGTCGAGAACCCATCGCTTTCTCTTTGATCTTTTTTCGCTAAAAGGTCACTAAACTAAGCGGCGTCTAAGATTCTTGTTTAACTCTGCTCCGTATTTCAAAGGTTCCACGAGTCTGTTTTGATCTAGGAACGGAAAAAGCCCTGATGGAGACCTCATGAGGTACAACTACCCCAACTCTTTCAACAGCCGGGAAGAGGTCGGGACAAAACTGAATAAAACATAAAATAATCCGAATGATTTTGTAGAAATCAGTTCGGATTATTTATGTTAAAGAGAATTTACTCTATCGCTCCGTCAAAATGCTGCGCTTTCCTGCGGGACCACTGCTTTACTTTTTTCAAATCCTTTTTTTTTATACAATCTGAAATAAAATTTCTAAAACATAAACATAACATTGACAAAATAATTCAAAAAGAATATGATGAAGTCAGCTATTAAATTGTCGCAATTTTAGCAAAACCACAAGACAGCGCTTACATATTTATCATCTCCTTTTTTCCCGCCGCATTTCATCCAGATTTCCATCACAATCAGTAAAACTCCTTTATTAAAGGAGGCATATATAAAAGACTAGAGGTAAGGAGTCGATTGCGTTCATGGAGTTATCGAATCTAACAACTGAAAAAAGAAACAAGAGCAGTATGACTTTGGATCAAATGTCGATCATGGAAGCCTTACATACAATAAACGATGAAGACAAGAAAGTAGCCCGGGCTGTAGAGTCTGTCCTTCCAAAAGTAAACATATCAATCGAAAAGATTTATAAATCATTAGCAAAAGGCGGCCGGTTATTCTACGTGGGAGCAGGGACCAGCGGCCGGCTCGGCGTTATTGATGCATCAGAATGTCCGCCTACTTTTATGACCCCGCCAGAGAAGGTGCAGGCCATAATGGCAGGGGGAAATGAAGCGTTTTTCAGTGCAGTAGAGGGTTGTGAAGATAATGAGAATCAAGGGGCTGAAGACCTGGAAGCTAAACTGCTGACATCGGATGATGTGGTCATTGGGATCACAGCCAGCGGGAGAACTCCCTATCCAATTGGAGCTTTAAAATATGCCCGTAAAATAGGTGCGTATACCATTTCGTTATCGTGCAATGAGCACTCAGAGATCAGCCGTCACGCAGATTGTGAAATTGAAGTCGTGGTGGGACCTGAAGTATTGACAGGTTCGACACGCATGAAAGCAGCGACTGCTCACAAAATGATTCTTAATATGATCAGTACTACAACAATGATTCAACTTGGAAAAGTGCATGAGAACCTGATGGTTGATGTCCATGCCAGTAATTATAAATTGATGGAAAGAGCAAAAAGAACAATTATGGAAATCACCAAAGCTTCTTACGACGAAGCAGAGAAAGTTTTAAAAGAAACGAATCATGAAGTGAAACCAGCTGTGGTAATGATTGAGACGGGTGCCGGTTTCAAAGAAGCGCAAAAGGCTATCCATCAGAATAATGGTTATGTAAGGAAAGCGATCGCTCACATATTAAAGCAGAGCACGTAACTTTCAGAAACAACATTAATGGCTTTTCAGTCTGTTAATGAGTTTCATATACTTAACAACATTAAAAGGGGGAAGTAATTTGAAGAAGCTACTTAAAGGTCCTGTTTCATTGCTTTGGATGGGTCTGCTCACTATTGGTCTGGCTGCTGGTTGTTCATCTGATGATGACTCTTCAGGAGATAACGGCGGCGGTGACGGATCAGGCGAAGGTGGTGTGTCAGGAGAGCTTGAACTTCAATACTTTGTTGGTGGATACGGGGACTCCTGGTGGAAAGAAGTCATTGAGGATTTTGAAGAAGAGTATCCTGATGTATCCGTCGTCGAGCATGCAGGTCCAAATATTAATGAAGAAATGAGATCGCGCTGGGTGTCTGGAGATCCACCTGATGTAGTGTACATCGACGGTGCTGGGTCGAGTGAAACGCAGATGGTAGAAGATGGTCAGTTGATGAACCTCTCTGATTTGGTCGAAGATATTGAGGTTGAAGGTGAGCCGCTTCTTGACAGCTTTATTGTAGAACCGGCAACGTATGATGATGAGATTTACTCTCTGCCGCTCGTATTTGATACATGGGGAACCTGGTACAATGAAGCATTGTTTGAAGATGAAGGCTATGAGGTGCCTGCAGACTTTGACGGCTTTATGGATACCATGGGCGAAGTTCAGGAGGGTGAAGATATTTCTCCATTCGTTACAACTGGACAGCATCCATATTACTTCTTACGCGGTGTGCTTTACCCTGCTTTTGGTGCATCAGGCGGTGACGAGCTGCTGAATGATGTGATTACAGGTGCTGAAGGAGCATGGACGAGTGATCCTGTTGTTGAAGTAATGGAAAAAGTACAGGAAATGCAGGAAGCAGGATATATTGACGATGGCTTCGGTGCTTTAAACCATACGCAATCACAAATGGATTTTTTAATGGGAGATAATGCCTTTATTCCTGTTGGGTTCTGGCTGCCAAATGAAATGGCAAATGATATCCCTGAGGATTTTGAATTTGGGTTTGTTCCTTCTCCTATGAACGATTCGGGAGAGCCGTATTCAATTGTGCCGGACCTGCGTCCGCTTGCAATCGCTGAAGAAGCTGAGAATCCAGAGGCAGCCGAGGCTTTTGTAGAGTTTGTATTTAAGAAGGAGTTTGCACGTTCTTTCTCAGAACATACGGGCGCCATTATGAACTTAAACGGTGTAGATTTGTCTGAGAACGAAGAAGTGCCGGATTATTTAATTGAAGCAAACGATATGATCAATGATGAAGAGCAAGTACAAATTAACAATAAGCCACACCCGATGAGCTCCGATTTAGAAGAGCCTATTGGCAACTCATTAGTCTCGCTGATGTTGGGTAACATCACAGCAGAAGAGTTCACGGAAGAGGCAGAGCAAGCTGCGGCAGAATATCGTGAGAGCAATGAATAGTTAATGATGCTGACGATATGGAATATAAGGCGCAGCCTTATATTCCATATCCTTATTTTTTAGTTGAGGTTTGTTTTTCTACTTTTATTTAGAAAGGGTGAGTGGGTGGTACAGTCTAAGAAGCAAAAATATACATTCCTGGCCTTTTGTCTTATACCGACGTTCATTATGTTCTCGATTTTCACCCTTTATCCACTATTCAGCGGATTGTACTTTTCTTTTTTTGAGTGGTCAGGTGCAACACAGGAGAAGACATTTATAGGCTTTGATAATTACATAAAACTGTTCAACGATTCTATTATTCCCCGCACGATCTACCATGATTATTTTCTGGTGGCTACAAAGGTTGTGGGCATTATGGTGCTGGCTTTATTTTTTGCCGTGGCACTAACTCAGTTAAAAATTAAAGAGGCGCCTTTCTATCGAATCGTTTTCTTCTTCCCTAATATTATGTCTGTTGTAGTTATCGGTATCCTTTGGGCATTCATCTACAACCCGAGCATGGGGCTTGTGAACTCTGGGTTGGAAGCGATTGGACTTGAAAGCTGGACGCGGGCATGGCTCGGTAATGAGGATTGGGCACTGGCAAGTCTGGTCCTGCCTTCTGTATGGGCAGGGATCGGGCTGTTTATGCTGATGCTCATGGGAGGTATAGCTAACGTTTCGAAAAGCTACTATGAAGCTGCGGAAATTGACGGGGCCAACGAATGGCAGCAGTTTTGGAAAGTCACATTACCGCTTGTATGGCCGCAGATAAAAATTTCCATCTTATATATTGTCATTACGACGTTAAATGGTTCTTTTATTATCGTCCAGGTAATGACTGGCGGGGGGCCGAATAACTCCACGCATGTGATGGGCTCGTATTTATACCAGCAGGCTTTTCAACAGTATGACTTTGGTTATGGAGCAACCATAGGGGTAATGATCCTCATTATCTCATTAATTACGGTGCTTATTTTACAATTCTTGATGCGGCGGGAACGAGTAGAGTATTAAGCTGGCGTTGGAATCTTTAAGGGGGTAAGAAACATGCGGCAGAAAAAAAGCGTGGGTCAATTGTTAGGAAGAGCCGGAATTAGAATCCCGCTCATTTTGTGGTCAATCGCTGTTTTATACCCGATTTTCTGGATGTTTATCGGGTCTTTTAAATCAAATGGAGAAATCTATGCGAATCCGTGGGGAATGCCTGATCAGTTTAATTTTGAAAATTTCTCAAGTGCCTGGACTGATTTTAACATTGATACGAGTGTATTTAATAGTTTAATTGTGACCGTACTGGGCGCTGTTCTTACATTAGTTTTAGCGATACCTACTGCTTATGCGATTGAACGCTTAAGGTTTAGAGGCAGTCACATTTTATTTACGCTGTACATATCCGCTATGATGATTCCGATGGTGCTGGGCTGGATTCCTTTGTTTTTCCTATTACAACAGTTTAATTTATTAGATAATATTTATGGGTTAGCAATGGTTTATGCCGTCAGTCAGCTGCCTTTTACTATTTTCGTGCTGACCAGTTTTATGAGCACGATACCGAAGTCACTTGAAGAGTCGGCTTCAATGGATGGGTTGTCGCCATATGGTATTCTGCTGAAAATAATCACCCCGCTTTCGATGTCCGGCATTATAACTGTGACAATTATGAATGCGATTCAGTTTTGGAATGAATACTTTATGGCATTAATTTTCCTTCAATCAGAAGGGAATTACACCCTTGCTCTTGCGATTGATTATATTAGCAATGAAGCGGAGTATACGAATGCATGGGGGACGCTATTTGCCAGTTTGGCAATCGCCATTATTCCTGTGATTATTCTCTATGCCATATTCCAGCAGCGGATAGCTAAAGGAATGACTGAAGGAGCCATAAAGGGCTGAATACTGATATTAATAAAAGCTGTGGCTGTAACGCACAGCTTTATTTTTTTGTCTTATTTTGTCTTATAAAGCGCTGTCATACATAATCCGACAAAAAGTTACATAATTTTCGGAACTTTTTGTAAGAAATTAATTGTAATCGGTTCCGTAACATTTTATGCTTAATAATAAGCACAGATTAAGGAGGCGGTGGCGTGTTAAACGAAACATTAGTTGAACACGATCTCTATTTATTTCATCAAGGAAATTTACGCTACAGCTATCAACTCCTCGGAGCTCATCCTCATGAAGAGAATGGCGAGGAAGGTTACCGTTTTGCGGTATGGGCACCGAATGCTGAGCAAGTAAGCCTCGTCGGTGATTTTAACAATTGGGATGGGTCGAACCATAGACTGAAAAAATTAAACGAGAATGGAATTTGGTATGGATTTATACCAGAGATCACCGAAGGAACAGTGTATAAGTACGAAATTTTAACACCACATGGGCATTTGAGGCTGAAAGCCGATCCCTATGGCTTTTCCAGTGAGCTGCGCCCAAATACAGCCTCAGTCACTTATCCTCTCCATCAATATTCATGGAATGACGATCAATGGATGAACAGACGAGAGAAATTAAATATCTATGAATCTCCAATTTCAATTTATGAACTGCATTTAGGCTCCTGGAAGAATATTGAAACCGAAGTTTACTACAATTACAGAGAATACGCAGACATGGTCATTCCGTATGTAAAAAAACTCGGCTACTCTCATATCGAGCTACTGCCGATTACAGAACATCCTTTTGACCGCTCCTGGGGCTATCAGACGACGGGATACTTTGCGGCGACTTCCCGCTATGGCTCGCCCGACGATTTCCGGTATTTTGTTGATCAATGCCATCAAAACGGAATAGGCGTTATTCTGGACTGGGTGCCTGCTCACTTTTGTAAGGATGAGCATGGTCTGCGAAGGTTCGATGGCGAGCCACTGTACGAGTATCAAGATCCAGTTAAAGCAGAGAAGCCGCAGTGGGGAACGCTTACCTTCGATTTTGGAAGAAATGAAGTCCAAAGCTTTCTAATCTCAAATGCTATCTATTGGTTGAAAGAATTTCATTTGGATGGACTTCGAGTAGATGCTGTTGCAAGCATGCTTTATCTGGACTTTGGCAAGGAAGACGGCCAGTGGGAACTCAACGAATACGGCGGAAGAGAAAACTTAGAGGCCGTAGCTTTTATAAAAAAATTGAATGAAGCCATTTTTGAAGAGGTTCCAGACATCCTGATGATGGCTGAGGAATCTACTTCATGGCCACAGGTAAGTGCCCCAACTTACTTAGGCGGCCTTGGCTTTAACTATAAATGGAACATGGGCTGGATGAATGACATGTTAAAGTACATCGAAATGGATCCTATTCATCGAAAGCATCATCATCACTTAATTACATTTTCATTTTTCTACGCGTTTTCTGAGAACTTTATTTTACCGATTTCACATGATGAAGTGGTTCATGGAAAAAAATCTCTACTCAATAAAATGCCGGGTGATTATTGGCAGAAGTTCGCTAATCTCAGAGCCTTTCTCGCTTACATGTATGCACACCCAGGTAAAAAACTGCTTATGATGGGGACAGAATATGGTCAGTTCGATGAATGGAAAGATCTCGAAGACTTAGACTGGGAGCTGCTCGATTACGAATCACATTCCTCTACATTAGAGTACGTGAAACAGCTTCACCAACTGTACAACGACATGCCGGCTCTATGGGAATTAGACCATGATGAAGAAGGGTTTTTCTGGATAGACCCTAACAATTATGAGCAAAGCATTGTTTCTTTTGCAAGGAGCAGCCGCAATGCATCCGACCAACTCATTATTGTTTGTAATTTTACTCCAGAGGTTTATCACGGATACAAAGTAGGGGTGCCGAAAGAAGGCTGCTATAAAGAAATCTTTAACAGCGATGCCACCCACTTTGGAGGATCAGGTCAGACCAATGGACTAGCCTTACAAACGGGAAATGAGCCGTGGCAAGGCCAGCCTCATCATGTCTCGATGACCATCCCGCCGTTAGCCGTAAGCTTTCTAAAAAGAACTTCTTCACCAAAGGAGGAAAACGAATGAAAACTAAAGAATGCGTAGCCATGCTTCTGGCAGGGGGGCAGGGCACAAGACTGAAATCATTAACTAAGAAGATAGCAAAGCCTGCCGTTTATTTTGGTGGAAAGTATCGAATTATCGATTTTCCTTTAAGTAATTGCTCGAATTCTGGTATCGATACCGTGGGCGTATTGACACAATATGAGCCACTTATATTGAATAACTATATCGGCATAGGTTCCTCCTGGGATCTTGACCGAAATTATGGCGGGGTGTCCGTTCTGCCTCCGTATATGCAGTCTGAAGGTGGAGGCTGGTATACCGGAACGGCGAATGCGATCTATCGAAATATTGAGTTTCTGGATCGATACGAACCTGAACACGTGTTGATCTTATCAGGGGACCATATTTATAAAATGGATTATAGCAGCATGCTTGAAGAGCATATTGAGCAGGACGCTGATTCAACGATCTCTGTTATTCCAGTGTCGTGGGATGAAGCAAGCCGCTTTGGCATTATGAATACAGATGACGATGGAAGAATTATAGAGTTTGATGAAAAGCCGGATTTCCCTTTAAGTAATCTTGCTTCCATGGGCGTTTATATTTTTAAATGGGAAGTATTAAAAAGGTATTTGTTAGAAGATGAAGAAAAAGACAACTCCTCCCACGACTTCGGAAAAGACATTATTCCAACTATGCTTCAGGATGGAAAGCACCTGCACGCATATAAATTTGAAGGTTACTGGAAAGATGTCGGTACAGTCGACAGTTTATGGGAAGCGAACATGGATCTATTAAAAGAAGATCCTGAGCTGAACTTAAGCGATAATAAATGGAGGATTTACTCAAAGAACCCTAATCAGCCTGCACAATATATTGCGCCTTGCGCTACTGTAAGAAATGCGTTGATTAATGAAGGGTGCCGCATTTACGGAAGCATTGATACATCCGTTATTTTCTATGGTGTCCATGTAGAAGATAGTGCTGTTATAAAAGATTCGGTCATTATGCCCAACGTTAAGATCGGTAAAAACGTTAAGATCCACCGGGCCATCATTGCAGAAGGAAGCAATATTGAAGACAACTCCGTAATAGGAGACCCAAACCCTGACAGCCAAATTACGTTAGTGGCTGAAGAGGGCAGCGTCATGGCATCAAGCTATGCAACAATTATTAAGTAAGGGGTGACGAGATGGACCGAATTGCAGGAATTATTAACCTGGATCATGAACAAGACTTAATGGATGAACTAACCTATTTTAGATGTGGAGCGGCTGTTCCGTTTGCAGGACGCTACCGTATGATTGATTTTACTATATCGAATATGACCAATTCCCGAATTGAAGCCATTGCCGTATTCGCACGGCGCAAATATCGTTCACTTATGGATCATCTGGAACAAGGGAAGGCATGGGACTTAGACAGAAAGCGTGGCGGGTTATTTATTCTACCTCCAGACTGGAATGACCCTACCGATTTATCAAGAGGCGATTTACAGCATTTTCATAATAATATTGACTTTATTAAACGAACATTGGCGGATTATATTGTTGTATCCGGTTCACAGAGCATCTGCAATATTGATTATCGCGATGTTCTTGATGCTCATAAACAATCGGGAGCCGATGTCACTGTCGTTTATACAAAAGTCCGTGATCTCCAGCCTGAGCATAACCTTGCTCATAAGCTGACGATCGATGACAGCGGCCGGGTGGCTGCCATTCATAATGATCAGCAAAGCTCGAATGTGTATATGGATACGTATATTATTGAAAAAGACTACCTTTATTATTTAATTGAACAGTGTATTGCACACGGGTGTGCGCACTTCTTCCTCGATGGAATTAAAGGAAGGCTGCCGGAAATAAATATACAAGCCTATGAATATAAAGGCTCATATTCCTTAATTAACTCTGTGGAAAGCTATTATAGAAACAGCAAGAAGCTGTTAAACCGCTCGTCCCATGATGAGTTATTTAAAGAAGACTCGCCGGTTTATACAAAAATAAAAAATGAAGCACCATCCAAATATGCCCGGTCATCAAATGTTACAAATACACTCGTGGCTAATGGGTGCATTGTAAACGGGCATGTAGAAGAAAGCATCCTTTTTAGAGGGGTGAAGGTTGGAAAGGGAGCGGTTATTAAAAATTCCATCATTATGCAGAGGTGTGAAATCGAAGAAAACGCAGTGCTTGAAAACGTTATTCTCGATAAAGACTGTACGATCTCATCAGGGCGCACACTTATAGGTGCTCCCGAGAAGCCTTTTGTCGTTGCGAAAAGTAAAACGATGTAAACAACATAAAAGAGGCTGTCTGAATGTACGTTTCTGACAGTCTTTTTTGTTTAAAGAAAGAGGCTGCCGGCCCCTGAGGAAGACCATGACAGGGTTCCAAGATTTAAAGATTTATCAAGTCCTCCACATCAAGCGGGTTGATTACCTCGCTGATTTATTACAAGGGATTAATGTGATAACCCATTAATATGGATTATCTTTACTTTCACTTATTTTTAAGGCAAGCATTTAACATTGCTTAATGAAAAGAAGGAGATGAGTAAGTGTGAATGTGTTAATGATTGGTTCAGAGTGTACACCCTTTATTAAGACAGGCGGGCTGGCAGACGTATTAGGGTCACTGCCCCATGCATTGAAGGAGGACGGGCACGAGGTACGTGTCGTACTTCCAAAGTATGAAACGATGAGTGACGATTGGAAAATTAAGCTGGAAACTATTCAAACATTTAATGTGGAGATTGGCTGGCGTAATAAATATGCCGGAGTGCAATATATTGAACATAACGGAATACCTGTATACTTTATTGATAATGAATATTACTTTAAGCGTTCAAACCTATACGGGTATGACGACGAAGCGGAACGTTTTGTCTTCTTTAATAAAGCCATTATGGAAATGATCCGCAAAATGGATTGGAAGCCTGATGTGCTGCATTGTCATGATTGGCAGGCTGGATTAGTTCCAGTGCTTCTTCATACTCATTATGGAAGCGATCCAAAGTTCCAGGATATGAAGACCGTGTTCACTATTCATAACTTAAAGTATCAAGGAATTTATCCAGATTCGGTTTTATATGATTTACTTGGCTTTGACGGGAATATGATGACTACAGGAGGGTTAGAATTTTTCGGGAATATCAATTTCATGAAAGGTGCCCTTAATTTCGCTGACCATATTACCACGGTCAGTAAAACTTATGCAAAAGAGATTCAAACTCCTTATTATGGGGAAAACCTAGATGGAGTACTTAGGGAAAGATCAGAGAAATTGTCGGGTATTGTAAACGGTATCGACAATCAAGCATTTAACCCAATGAAGGATGAAAGCCTTGCATTTCCTTTTCGAACATCGCTTTTAAAGAAAGCGCAGAACAAAATGTGGCTTCAGGAGAAATTGGGACTTCCGGTAAGTAAGGAGGTACCAATGATTGGAATCGTTTCCCGCCTTGTCGAACAGAAAGGTTTTGATCTGGTAGGGAGAGTTTTGGAAGAATTACTAGAACAAGAGGATGTTCAAATCGTTGTCTTAGGAACAGGGGAAGCGGAGTATGAACATATGCTCCAATGGGCACAATCCAAGTATCCGGATAAGATGTCCGCGAATATCATGTTTAGTGAAGATTTATCTCGTCAGATCTATGGAGCCAGTGATTTATTTTTGATGCCTTCTCGCTTTGAACCTTGTGGTATTGGTCAACTTATCGCCCTTCGCTACCTGTCTGCCCCGATTGTACGGGAGACTGGAGGTCTGGCTGATACCGTGCAGTCTTTTGAAGAAAGAACAGGAGAAGGCAACGGCTTTACATTTACTAACTACAATGCCCACGATATGTTGTTCACAATTCGCCGTGCCATATCCTTATATCAGGATTCAGACGCGTGGAAGCAGCTTGTTAAGAATATGGCCAAAAGTCAGTATCCGTGGAAGTATTCAGCTAACCGTTACAGTGAATTGTATGAAGCAGCATTAGAGTAGGCGCGAATGGGAGGACACCCTATGTTCAGCAATAAAGAGGAATTCAAGCAGGCTTTTTCTGAGAAAATGCAAACTGATTTGGGGAAAAAAGTAGATTCGGCCACAGAGGCTGATGCTTACCGGGCCCTTGGTTCTTTGGTCAAGGATGAGATGAACAGAAATTGGCTGAAAACGGCAAGACATTATGAGGAAAGCAAGGAAAAGCAAGTGTACTACTTTTCTATGGAATTCTTAATTGGACGTTTGCTTGGTAATAATCTATTAAACATGCAATTGCTTTCCCTCGTAAGAGAAGGGATGAAAGAGCTTGGCTTTTCTTTAGGGGAGCTTGAAGAGATCGAGAATGACGCAGGTTTAGGTAATGGAGGTCTGGGCCGGCTGGCAGCTTGTTTCTTAGATTCACTGGCTTCCTTAGGATACGCTGGACATGGGTACGGCATTCGATACAAATACGGCATGTTCGACCAAAGAATTATCGACGGCTACCAGGTGGAACTGCCCGACCGCTGGTTAACACAAGAGTACGTTTGGGAGGTTCGCCGGCCGGATGAAGGGGTGGAAGTACGCTTTGGCGGAGAGGTGGATATGGTAAGAACGTCTGATGGAAGCCTTAAATGCCGTCATAATAACTACGAGCAGGTACGGGCGATTCCGTATGATGTTCCGGTTGTCGGATACGGGAATGACACAGTTAATACTCTTCGACTTTGGTCCGCAGAGGCAACTGATCATGACACTTTAGTAAAAGCCTCTAAAGATGAAGATTTCAACAATTTTCTTGAGCATAAACGTTCTTTAGAAGAGATTTCAGAATTCCTTTATCCTGATGATTCTCATGAGGATGGTAGAAGACTTCGTTTAAAACAAGAGTATTTTCTAGTGTCTGCCGGGGTTCAAAGTGCCCTCCGTAATTTTGAAAGATTAAACCTGCCTTTATCATCTTTTCGGGACCATGCCGCCTTACACATCAATGATACCCATCCTGCCCTCGTTATCCCCGAATTAATGCGCGTGCTTATGGATGAGAAAGGTTTGGGTTGGGAAGAAGCATGGGAAATCACTCAGTCTTCTGTTTCCTATACGAACCATACGACACTTAGTGAAGCTTTAGAAACATGGCCGGTAGGGCTTGTACGAACTCTGCTGCCCCGTATTTATATGATTATTGATGAGATTAATGAACGGTTCTGTCAGTCCCTCTGGGAGAAGCACCCTGGAGATTTTGATCGAATTGCCAGCCTCGCCATAGTAGCTGACGGGTATGTGAAAATGGCTCACTTATCTATTGTTGGGAGTCATAGTATCAATGGTGTGGCAAAGCTTCATACAGACATCTTAAAGAAAAGAGAAATGAAAATCTTTTATGACACGTTTCCTGAACGTTTTAATAATAAAACCAATGGTATTACCCATAGGCGATGGCTGCTGCATGCGAACGAGCCTTTATCTAACTTAATTACAGAAGCGATCGGTGATACATGGATAGAAGAGCCGGATCGCTTAGAGGATCTTATGCAATATAAGAGTGACCGTGCGTTTCTTAAGGAGATCAATGGAATTAAGCAGAAGAAGAAGAATGAGTTAGCTGATTTTATTAGAGGGTATACAGGAGTACAAATAGACCCTGATTCGATTTTTGACGTACAGATCAAACGTCTCCACGGCTATAAACGGCAGTTGTTGAATGCTTTGCATATTATGCACTTATATAATCAATTAAAAACGGACCGCCGTTATAAAATGACACCTCGAACGTTCATATTTGGAGCAAAAGCAGCACCCAGCTATCATTTTGCTAAAAAAGTTATTAAACTCATTCATACGGTCGCTGAGGTTGTGAACAACGATCCTGTTGTGAATGAGCATATTAAGGTCGTCTTCCTGCCTAATTACTCTGTATCGCTGGCAGAAAAGATTATTCCTGCGGCCAACATCAGTGAGCAGATTTCTACTGCAGGCAAAGAGGCTTCAGGCACAGGTAATATGAAGTTTATGATGAATGGGGCACTCACCCTGGGCACGATGGATGGAGCAAATGTTGAGATCCATGAGCTGGTAGGTGACGATTATATTTATACATTTGGTTTAAGTGCGGATGAAGTGCTTGAGTATTACAGGAATGGCCACTATTCTTCGCGCGGGGTATATGAGCAGGATGACAGGGTTAGACATACACTGGATCAGCTTGTTCACTACAGCCCATTTTCCAAAGGTGAAACTGAATTTCAGGATATTTACGATAATCTAATAACCTTTAACGATGAATACTTTGTCTTAAAGGATTTTGCAAGCTACATTGATACGCAGGCTAGAATCGGTAAAGATTACAAGGATGTACAGCTGTGGAATAAGAAGAGTTTGATTAATATTGCACGTTCCGGTAAATTTTCAAGCGATCGGACGATACAGGAATATGCCTCCGATATTTGGAAGATTCAGCCTACCGGAATACTGAAATAAGACGTAGAGGGAGGACTTCTTGTGAGACAACTGGATATGAATCATAACAGTTTCGAAACAAAGTATAGAGAACCTTTTGGAGCAGTTCCAAGAGGTTCTAACGTTACACTAACAATCGATGTTCACAGCCGGATAAATGTGTCACGCGTTGTTCTTCATTACATCTTAGACAAATCGGATCAAGAGCACACGAAGATTATGGACCTTTATAGTGAGGAACACCAGTACAATTCGTTTGAATGTGTGGTGGAAATGCCTGAAGAACCACAGTTGGTCTGGTATTATTTCGAGGTCATCACAACAGAAGCCACATACTTTTACGGTCGTGTAAACATTGAAGAGAGCGGAGATGGAGTTGTTTACGAACAAGTCCCGCCATCCTGGCAGATAACTGTTTATGATGCAAGCTTTGATACACCAAGCTGGTGGAAACATGCTACGATGTATCAAATCTTTCCTGACCGCTTTTACCGGGAAGGTGAACCGGACCTAAAGAAGGCTCCAAAGACAAGCTTAATGCACACTCATTGGGAAAATGATCCCTATTACATTAGAGACGAAGACGGCGGTGTGGTTCGCTGGGATTTCTTTGGAGGGAATTTAGAAGGAATTGAAAAAAAGCTCGATTATATTCAGTCACTGGGCGTTACAGTAATCTACTTAAATCCGATCTTCGAAGCAGAGAGCAACCACCGCTATGACACCGGCGATTACCACAGTATAGATCCACTCTTAGGTACAAAAGATGACTTCGAGCAATTAATCAAGAAAGCGAAAGAGCGTGGAATGGAAATTATGCTTGATGGTGTCTTCAGTCATACCGGCAGCAACAGTATATACTTCAATCAGCGGGACGAATATGACTCAGTCGGAGCCTATCAATCTAAGGATTCTCCTTATTATTCATGGTATAAGTTTCATAATCATCCAGATGAATATGAAGCCTGGTGGGGAGTAGGAACTCTGCCGACGTTAAATAAGGAAGAGGAGAGCTATCAGCATTTCTTAATACACGATGAAAACAGCGTGATTAAAACCTGGCAGCAGTCTGGATTAAATCATTGGCGGTTAGATGTTGCCGACGAATTAACAGATGATCTTATCAGGCAGATTTATCAGCAGTTAAAGAAAGAAGACAAAGATAGTGTCCTGATCGGGGAAGTCTGGGAAGATGCGTCGAATAAATCGGCATACGGACAAAGAAGAGATTATTTTTTAGGTGGAGTTCTTGATTCCGTTATGAATTATCCCCTTAGAGAGCTTATGCTTCATTTTATGAAGGGAGAGGTTGATGCTTACTACGTAAAGCGCAGGTTGTTAACTTTAAGTGAGCATTACCCTAAGCCTTACTTCTATGCATTAATGAATATGCTGTCGAGTCATGATGTGGAAAGAATAAAAACAATGCTGGACGGATTCCTTCCGGAAGAGATCAATGAAGACCAAAGAGACGGGATCGTGCAGGCTCAAGTAAAAGCGCTTAGTCTCTGGCTTTATGCCTTTCCCGGCGTTCCTTCTTTGTATTATGGAGATGAGGCAGGTCTTACTGGAGGCGGAGATCCTGATAATCGCAAGCCTTACCCGTGGGGGAGAGAAGAAGAAGAGCTTATGACATGGTACAAGAACATTGGGTTGTGGCGTAAAGAGCACCAGGCGCTCCGAACAGGTAATTGGGTACCGCACGCATTGCATGAGGATGTATTTGCTTTTGAACGCTGGACAGATAACGGTGTTGATTCTTTTGGTGAAGAAGCGAATGATGAACACATCATTTTTCTCATGAACCGGAATATTGATGAAGAAATAGAAATTAATATATCCGCCCGCAAAGGGAAATGGCAGCATCTGGACAATAAGCGAAGGATTTTTCAAACGAAAAATGATCAGCTTACGTTAAAGCTCCAGCCTTCTGAATGTTTTCTGCTTCGTCACATGCATTAAGAAAATGGGCGTAAATAAAAAGTCAGCTCAATGTATAAGGAGCTGACTTTTCTGTGTTTTATTATCTAAAGTCTCTGTTGGCCTCATTTACACGGCAGACAGCTGTATACAATACAGTTGCGCTTAATGAAACTAAAGTGATCAGCCAAAAGAAATTCTTCATAAGAAGATCTCCTCTCTGCATTTAAGTTAATTTAACTTTTCCTTTCTTAAGAACCAGCTTTGGTCCGCCCACTAAATATAAATAGCGGTCATCAATGATATTCTTCATCGCTTTTGCTTTTATACCGTAAAGCTTCTTGTCGTCAAGAATGGTACCCATGGCATCGCTGCCTCCCAGGGAAGCCACTGTTCCTTTATAATCAAATGCGAAATCCTGCAGCTCTTCATTTCTCAACAAGGCTTTCACGTTTGAAGCACAAGTTTCAGCTTCTTGAATGGCACTTTGAGCATTTGCCGGATAAGGGCGGTCGTTTTCCTTATCCATCACCCAGGAACAGTCTCCGATTATAAAAATATGATCATGGCCAGGTACTCGCAGGTCATGGTCCACGTTAACTTTTCCTTTCACTAGTTCAAAGCCGGAGTCTTTCACTACTGGACTGGCTTGTACACCTCCGGTCCATACGACTGTGCCGGCCTTAATTACTTCATGATCGTCCCCAATGATAAAGCCTTCCTCCGTACACTCCTGGATTTTAGCTCCGATTCTAAACTCGATGCCTCGCTCTTCAAGGGATTTTTGAGCGTACTCCACTAAGTCATCTTCAAATCCAGGTAAAATGGCTGGGGCTGCTTCTACGTTAATAATCCGTACTTTTTCACGTTCAATATTATATTCTATGCACAATTCAGGAACACGTTTAGCAAGCTCACCGACAAATTCGATACCAGTAAAGCCTGCTCCCCCAACAAGAATAGTAAGGGCATCTTCACTTTTTTCCGCCCCGCTGCTGTAACGGGCAAATTGGAATTCAATGTGATCCCGAATATGACGGCTGCTGTTAATGTTCTCAATTTTAAGTGCGTGTTCTTTTATACCGGGAATGCCAAAGGTCGCTGTTTCAAAACCTAAAGCAATAACGAGGTAATCGTAGCTGAGCTCACCATTTTCCAGTAACACTCGTTTTTCGTCTTTATTTATTTTCACAACAGAATCAAAATGCAGCTGAACCCGCTTTGTATTGATAACATCACTAATCATGACTCTCGAACTGTTTGGCGTAGCAGTACCTGCTGCCACTTCGTGAAGCCACGTGGTTAAATAATGATAATTATGTTTATTTACCAACGTGATGTCTGCCTCATCAGGTCTAAGCTGCTGAGAGAGTCTTTTTGTTGTCATCATTCCTGCATAGCCTGCACCCAGGACTAAAATCTTTGGTTTGTTCGCATTCATTTGACATCCACCTTTCCTAAGAATTGCAATCCATGACACGAGACGATGGTTTCGTGTTTGAATTTGATATACTCTCCTATTATAACAATGACTGATAGTAATGTTGTAATCATAACCATTAGGAAGAATAAAAGGTTTGCTTTATGACAAGCTATTCTCTACTCTCATAGGGAACATTCTTGAAAAATAATGTCATATCAAGGAAAATATAAATAACGCACAGGTGGAGGAGGGACAATGTGAAGCTTGGCTTACAACAGAAGCAGACCACTCAGTTGAATATGACTAAAGAGCTTCGTCAAGCTATATCTCTACTGCAATATTCTCAACAGGAAATCATCGAATTTATAAATGAACAGGTGATGGAAAATCCTCTTTTGGAGATGGATACAAGCAGGAAATCTCCTTCAGCGCACGATTATACAGTTGACCAATTTCCAGAAGCAGTTAAGGGCTGGCGTCAATCTCTAATCGAACAAGCAGGTGTGTTACCATTAACCCCCTCTGACCGAAGTTGTCTTAAAGGGTTTATTGAAAGGTTGGATGATCAAGGATTTCTCCCTTACAACGATGAAGACCTTGCTGAATTATTTCAACTGCAGGAGCGAAAAGTAAAAGTATTGCGTAAGTATTTAATTGAACTTGAACCTCGCGGCACCGGCGCCTATGACTTTAAAGATTTTCTGCTCCTGCAGATTAAGGAAGATGACCACAAATCAAGGGTGACGAAGCTGCTTATCGAACGTTATCTCCCTGAAGTCGCAGCCGGTCACATCGAAGAGTTGGCAGAGAAGCTGTCATTAAACATAAAAGATGTCCAATCATCCATTGATTATTTAAAGGAGTTGCAGCCACGTCCTTTGCTGGCACAGCTTGATCCTAATTCGTACATTGTGCCCGACTTCTTACTGGAATATGACAGCGGAAGCTTTAAAGTTACATTAAACCAGCTGGATGAACCAAGCGTATATATTACTCCATACAATCAAAAAGTAGATAAAGAAGGGGAAGAGTTTCTAAAGAAATGTTATCAGAGAGCTTCCTGGCTCCTGCGCAGTATTGATAATCGTAAACAGACGATGCTGCAGGTGGCTCGAGCGGTTCTAGATAAGCAGACAACCTATCTAGAAGCAGAAGAGAAGGGGCCTTTTGCTCCATTAACTTTAAAGCAGATTGCAGAAGAAACTGGTATGCACGAATCTACGGTAAGCCGCACGCTTACTGATAAATTTGTGAAAAGCCCAAAAGGCATTTTCCGCTTGGATCAATTTTTTACATCAAGTCTTGAAGGGAACGGAGGAACTTTAGTTTCGTCTCAATATGTCAAAGAATTAATTGAAAAGCTCATAGAGGAGGAAGATAAACGAAAACCAGATTCAGATCAAAGTATTGCGAATGAGCTTCAACAAAAGTATCATATTGCAGTGTCCCGCCGCACGGTGACAAAATACAGAGTAGGGTTAAATATCCCTTCCTCTTTTAAAAGAAAATTAACGTAAAGCCCTTCGAAAAGGCAGAAAAGGAGTATCATCATGAAATCATATCCACAAGAACAAATTCAAGCTTACAAAGAAAAGCACAAACATACGGGGCGTCTCCTCATTAAATGTCCAGATCAGCCGGGTATAGTTTCAGCGGTTACCCGATTCCTGCATGAGAATGAGGCAAATATTATTGAATCCAATCAATATACAACCGATCCCCAGGACGGAAAGTTTTTTATGAGAATTGAATTTGAATCGCCTAAACTACCTGCAGCAGAAGAAGATGTTAAGAAAAACTTTGCAGTCATCGCCCAGTCATTTGAAATGGAATGGTCGCTTAAAGGGGCCTATAACGTAAAGAAAACGGCTGTCTTTGCATCTAAAGAGCTTCATTGTTTACGTGAATTGCTTTTAGAGTGGCAAAGTGGAGATCTGCTGGCTGATATTAAGATGGTTGTAAGTAACCATGAAGATTGTAAGGAGCTGGTCGAGTCATTCGGGCTTCCATTTTTCCATATTCCCTCTAATAAAAATATCCGTAAGCAGGTCGAGGAAAAGCAGCTTTCACTGCTTAAAGAATATGAGATAGATTTAATTGTTCTTGCACGCTATATGCAAATTCTTACGCCGGATTTTGTCGCCGCTTTTCCTTGTCAGATTATCAACATTCATCATTCTTTTCTTCCGGCGTTTATTGGAGCTAATCCTCATCAGAGAGCCTACGACCGCGGAGTAAAGCTCATTGGAGCTACCTCCCATTACGTAACTAACGATTTGGATGAAGGGCCGATTATAGAACAGGATATTGTCAGGGTTGATCACAGGGACAGTGTAGAAGACCTTAAGAAAATGGGGCGGTCTGTGGAACGTACTGTATTGGCACGTGGGGTGAAATGGGATCTGGAAGATCGTTTGATAGTTCACGAGAATAAAACGATTGTATTTTAAACAACAGCTATGCTCCATTTACTATGAACAACTGATTTTGCAGCCATTTAATATTTGTCCAGCGGCCGGAAAGTCTGCAATAAAACACTCCCGCCGCATTTGGTTGGAAAAAGGGATGGTGTGAAACGAACCGCCTATTATTCTCATTCAATCCGTGTATATAAAGAAAACGGAGCTTTAAGAGAGTGAGACAATTACTTGTATTTCTTACGTTCGATAGAACCAGACGCCATAGTTACTGAATAAATGCGAGGTGGTAGTTTGACAAGTAAAACTCCTTTTTTTATGGTTCTCCTTTCAGCCTCACTGTGGGGAACTACAGGGACCGCACAAACCTTCCTGCAGAACAGCCACCCCATATCGGTAGGCGCTATGCGATTAGCAGTAGGCGGGGTGTTTTTGTTTGCGGTGGCTGTTTCCCTGAGAAAGTTTTCCTTTAAAGGATTACCAAAAAAATATGTAGCATGTGCAGCTGTTTGTATGGCCTGCTATCAGCCGTTTTTCTTTTCTGCGGTAAGTATGACAGGGGTGGCTGTAGGTACTGTTGTAGGTATTGGAAGCGCGCCTATTATGGCAGGAGCTATAGACTGGCTGATTATGAAAAGAAATAAATCCTGGAAATGGTGGAGCGCTACAAGTCTTTCTATTCTTGGGTGCCTGCTGTTGTTTGTAAATAGTGAAGATGTTGTTATTCACCCGCTCGGAATACTATTTGCCTTAGGTGCAGGACTGTCATTTGCGGGCTACACGTTATTAAGTGAAAAGCTGGTTAAAAATGAATCGCCGGTTTCCGTATCGGCGGTTGTTTTTTTAATAAGTGCAGTGTTACTCGCTCCTTTTCTATTTTTATTTGACAGCAGCTGGTTACTTAACCTAAATGGGGTATTGGTAAGCCTCCACCTGGGTGTTCTGGCAACAGGGGCCGCGTATCTCCTGTTCTCAAAAGGGTTAGTTCAGCTTCAAGGTTCAACAGCGGTTTCTCTTTCGCTCGCAGAACCGTTAACTGCAGCTATTCTGGGAGTATTTGTAGTTGGTGAAATGTTTTCGTTATTATCATGGGCTGGAATAGCGTTGATTTTTAGTGGGTTAACTATTCTATCTGTCCCTCATAAAAAAACTTATCCAAAAGCTGCTTAAATCATTTCCCGGGAAATATCGACAAGAAAACCTACCCCGAGACCTTAAATGGTCAGGGGTAGGTTTTTATATGTAAAAGGGGGAGCCTGGCCCTAGACACCGCGAGCAAATGCACCGATCCCTTCAAAGCTGTTACATGCCCGTCAATTGACACTATGCCTGTACAAAGTATGGGTGGAAATCATTAAGGCACAGATTAAATGCTACGAACGTGGTTTTTTTGAGGTCCCTTGATCAAACAGCATCAGCCAAACCATAGATAGTATCGTTAGCAAGTGATTCAGCCTCCTCCTTTGCAGTAAACTTCTTACGAAACTCCATACTTCCTCGTGCACCATCAGATTACGCCGCATAAAGGTCCTTGGTAAATAGAAGAAGCCGCCTTGAAGCCCAAGTGCTTCCGTTCGGAGGACCTCTTCTTTTTGCTCAATCTCTACATAACTTTCGTAAGGTGTTCGGCTGAAATAAGTGGACAGGTATGGGTGTCTTCAGCAAACGATGCGGATTGCGTGTTTAGCTAGTGCAGCTGTGAATATATCAAAAATACCTTTTTATTACTAATATTACCGTAAGATGTAGTTTCTGCTCTGCCGCATCTTGATTGTAAGTGGCATTTCCCTATGTGCCAATAATGTACATTTTTACTTTTTGCTTTTAATTGCGAAAATCGTTAATTTTGTTAACAAAATATTTAACGTTTTTAACGATATTTACGATATCAGCTTAAAAAAATCTTGTCAAAGCAGAAAAAAATTTAATTTTAGCTCAACCTATGTCACGATAGGCGGGAGCACAGGTTTAAACTTTTTTATTTTTTGACAAGCTGAGATTATTCGTTAAGATAAGTTTGTAAAGAAAAAAATTAACAAAATTAATAAGTTTGGTTTGGAGGAGGTCGTAAATGTCGAACCAACATGAAGACCAGGCAAGGGCTTCTATAGAGAATGCCAAGTCATTGGTTATTGATTCCATTGCTGAAACGATGGATTTGTATGGAGTAACCCGGAGTGCAGGTAATCTGTACGGAACCATGTATTTTGAAGAGGATATGACTCTTGATGAAATGCGGGAGAAGCTTGGAATGAGCAAACCTAGTATGAGTACAGGTGTAAAGAAGCTTCAGGATTATAACATTGTTAAACAAACGTTCCGTAAGGGCACCCGCAGACAGACTTTCGTAGCAGAAAAAGATTTCTTTCAATTTTTCGCTAATTTTTTCTCAAAAATGTGGATAAGAGAAGCAAAAATTAATTTAGGTGCGATTCATAAAGCGCAGCAGGAGCTTAATGAATTGATCGAGGATCCAGAAGTTGACGAGGTTTTAAAAAATGAGGCTGTCCTCATTGATCGTCAAATGGAAGCTTCTAAGCCTTATTATCACTGGCTTCAAAAATTAGTGTCCTCTATTGAAAGTGGAGAAATATTTGATGTTCTCCCTATAGAAGACGAAGAAAAATAGAATAACACCTCTCCCAAAATAACTGTTGGTTATTTTTTGGGAGACGTCCGCCTTTTATAAAATACAGAATATTCAGAAAACAGGAGTGAAGTCGATGTCAGAAAAGTCTAATCACAGTCAGTCATTCTTAAAAAAGAATGCAACATCATTACTACTCGGTACTTTTGTCGCGATATTTTTGATTTACCTTTTTGCTACCAATGAAAACATCCATTGGGGTGGATTCATTGCTATGATTGTTTTTTACGCTCTCGTTTATTACGTTGGAGCTTACTACGCTACGAAAAAATCAAATTCCCTCTCAGATATGATGGTTGCCAAGCGCAGCATCCCCCTTGGTGTCGCAATGTTCACAATGGCTGCTACCTGGGTAGGTGGTGGTTATATAAATGGAACCGCAGAGTTCACCTACAGTGATGGTTTAGTTTGGGCGCAGGCTCCGTGGGGGTATGCTCTCAGTTTAATTATCGGTGGTATTTTTTACGCTAGAAAAATGCGCCGCTACGAGTTTATGACGATTCTTGACCCTCTCCATCAACGTTTTGGCAAGAAAATGGCAGGTATACTTTACATTCCCGCTTTATTAGGTGAAATGTTCTGGAGTGCGGCCATTCTTACAGCATTAGGAACAACGTTTGGTACCATATTAAATATTGATTTTACTACTTCCATTATTTTATCTGGTGTTATAGCTATTGCTTATACGGTTGCAGGTGGAATGTGGGCCGTGGCTTACACAGATGTATTCCAAATGGCCGTTCTCCTTATAGGATTAATGCTTGTTATTCCTTTCACACTTGGTCATGTAGGAGGTCTGGAATCCGCATGGGGGAGTTATTCGTCAGAAATGGGCACATTCTCTAACTTGTTTCCGCCGCTGGATGGTTGGAACCATCCGGACTGGGGCGATTATTATTGGAATTGGATAGACTATGCGTTACTGCTTATTTTTGGTGGTATAGCATGGCAGGTTTATTTCCAAAGAGTTCTTTCAGCTAAAGATGAAAAAACAGCGATGTGGCTGTCTATTACTGCTGGTGTAATTTGTATTATTGCTGCAATTCCAGCAGTTATTATCGGAGTGGTCGGCTATAACATTGACTGGGCGGGAATGGGACTGCCATCTCCTGACAATGCCTCAGTTGTACTACCGCACGTGTTAAGGTATTTAACACCTGAAATAGTTTCGGCCATTGGTCTTGGTGCACTTGCTGCGGCTGTGATGTCATCAATGGATTCCTCCATTTTGTCGGCATCTTCCATGGCATCCTGGAATATCTACCGGCCATTGATCAATCCTAAAGCGAGTCAGGATAAACTAAAGAAAGTCATTAAACGCACGATCATTATTGTCGGGGTCGGCGCTATGGTTATTGCGCTTAACGTACAAAGTGTTTATACTCTTTGGTATTTAGCTTCAGATTTAGTTTATACCATTCTATTTCCACAGCTGACGATGGCATTGTTTTATAAAAATGCGAATTTATATGGATCGATTGCAGGGTTCTCTGTGGCTTTATTCCTTCGATTAGGTGGAGGAGAGCCTGCTTTAGGGCTGCCCGCTTTTCTTCCATATCCAATGATCGATCCAGACGGAATAGTTTTGTTTCCATTTAGAACATTATCTTGTATTGCTGCGTTTATTCTAATTTTTGCAGTATCGGAGCTTACTAAAAATAAATGTAAACCAAAACCACTGCTTCTTCCTTCAGAGAAAGAAGCGTCTTGATTCATATCGGTTATGGTAAATATTTCTACCGTCTGTTGAACGAACAAAGCAATTCTTAATCCTTTCGTAATTTCTACAACTTTATAAAAAGCTCAGAGGTCAGCTCTAAGAAGGGCTGACCTCTTTTTAGAAGTTTTCAAAGATTGATTTCATATTTTTCTAATAAGGCTGATAGTGTCGGTCTATCATGTTGATTTCTTCCTATTATATGGGTGGCTGTAAAGAGAGAGTTGAGTACTGCTTCCTCAGAAGCTTCGCCAATAGCTCTAAAAGCCAGGTCCATGTCTTCTTCATGCAGGCAGGAAAAATGAAGTAACGAATCCGGGTGTTCATGGGGAATCCTGACTGCGGTTGAAAAGCCGATAACGATATCTCCGCTTCCATTTGAGATGATGCTGCCTGTTCTGGTCAGACCCACCACACTTCTTTTAAGAATTCGTTTTAGCTGACGCTCTGTAAGGGGTAAATCAGTGGCAGCTATCAGCATGATGGAACCTTTTTCTGATTCTCTTTTCTCTTTTAATATAGAAGTTAACGTTCGGCCAACAGCCCTGCCGTTTATAGTCAAGTCCTTGAGAGTGCCGAAGTTCGATACTGCATAAACCCCTAATGTATACGTCCCGTGTGGTAATTCTATTAATCTGGAAGATGAGCCTACTCCGCCTTTTAACGAGTAACAAAGCATTCCTCTTCCTGCGCCGACTGATCCTTCTTCAAAATGGGAGGATGCATTCTTGATGGCCGATAACACGTGCCGCTTTGTAATTGACTGTTTCCTGATATCATTCAGCACCATATCGTTGCATTCACCTGCAACAGGATTGACTGTTCCTGTTGTGCGTCCGACTTCTTCGTTGTTTTGCAGAGTGTAATCAATGACAGCACTGGCTGCAGTTCCGACACTCAGGGTATTGGTTAATACAATCGGTGCTTCAATTGTACCTAATTCATCTAATTGTACCGTGCCTATGGTTTTGCCAAAACCGTTAATAATATGACTGGCGCCCATTACTTTTTCCTGAAAAAGATTTCCTTGATGGGGAAGGATGGCACTGACTCCTGTTTGAATTTCACCATCGTCTAATGTAACCTGCCCCACGGTGACTCCATCAACGTCTGTAATTAAGTTTTGTTTTCCGGTAGGCAGTTCCCCGATAATGACCCCGTAATCCCTCGTTCGTTTTTTATAACTCATGTACACTAATTCCTCCTTCTATTCATTTTTGCATAATTATGATTAGTTATACAGAAACTACCGTATATCGTGTATAAAATGGAATATTTATGAAGAATATTGTGAGAAAATCTTTCAATATAAATTTTTTTCAATAAAATTTGTTTGCGCTTTCATATGAAATTCATTTTTAGTAAACTCCATTCATTTCAGGGATTTTCCGCACTTTTTTATTTAACTGAATTATCTGAAAATAAACTCCAAATGCCTACACAATCACAGTTCAAGAGTGAAATGTCATTTTCATCATGCTATACTAGTATGAAACTGAAAAAACAGAATTTTGTCACTTTTGCTTGCAGACTTCAAGAATAAGTAGATGAGGGGGAACCACTATGCAAAAAAATGGATATCCAATTCCTCAAGGTTTGTATCATCCTGAGAATGAACACGAAGCTTGTGGAATCGGAATGCTTGCTAATATTAATGGAACAAAATCACATAGCATTGTTGAAAACGCGATTACAATTCTTTGTAACCTCGAGCACCGTGGAGGCCAGGCTGCTGACATAAGCACCGGAGATGGGGCGGGGATCCTAACCCAGATCCCACATTACTTTTTTGAGAAACAATGTGAAAAGGAAGATATAGAACTCCCGCCTGAAGGGGAGTACGGGGTTGCCATGGTATTCCTGCCGGAAGATCATGAGAGCCGCATGGAATGTAAAAAGATATTTGAAAGAATTGTTAAAGAAGAAGGTCAGAGCTTTCTTGGCTGGCGCACAGTTCCTATCAATGATTCATTTGTAGGTAACGATGCTAAGAAAACAAAGCCGTTTATCCGTCAGGCTTTTATTGCTCCTTCTAAAGATATTAAGGATCGGATGGCTCTTGAACGCCGTTTGTATGTTATTCGTAAGCGTGCTGAGATCGAAATTGCCGGTATGGAAGGCTACGATGATTTTTACCTCAGCAGCTTATCCTCAAGCACTATTGTTTATAAAGGGATGCTTATTCCGGAACAGCTCGACTCTTTTTATATCGACTTAAATCACCCGGACTTTAAGACAGCACTTGCATTAGTCCATTCCCGTTTTAGTACAAATACATTCCCGAGCTGGAAACGTTCGCACCCTAACAGATACACCATTCATAATGGAGAATTCAATACACTTAGAGGAAATGTAAACTGGATGAGAGCGAGGCAGGAGCTTTGCGAATCTGAACATTTCAGTGATGAAGACTTACAGAAGATCTTACCTGTTATCGATTCCAATGGCAGTGACTCCTCTATGTTCGACAACGCTTTTGAATTCCTCTACTTATCAGGCCGCTCTTTAGCGCATACCGCAATGATGATGGTTCCTGAACCTTGGTCTAACGATGATTCCATTCATCCGAAGAAGAAAGATTTCTATGAATATCACAGCTGTCTTATGGAGCCATGGGATGGCCCAGCTGCTTTAGCCTATACAGATGGTAAGCGGGTGGGTGCGTGTCTTGACCGTAATGGCCTGCGTCCTGCCCGTTACTATGTAACTAAAGATGGTATGATTGTGCTTGGTTCTGAAGTAGGGGCTTTAGATATTTTTGCGGACGATATTTTATATAAAGATCGTCTTCACCCTGGAAAAATGCTCTTAGTCGACCTTGAAAAGGGAGAAATCATTCCTGATGAGGAAATTAAGCTTGAGATTGCTGAACAAGAGCCTTATGGAGAATGGCTGAAAGAGTATAAGATGGACCTTGAAGACCTGCCAAAAGCTGGCGTCAGTGAGAAGTCTGTTGAGAACTTATTAGACAATCAACTGGCATTTGGTTATACAACAGAAGAATTAAATAAAATTTTGAAGCCGCTCGTTTCTGATGGCAAAGACCCGGTGGGATCAATGGGGTATGATTCACCACTTGCTGTGCTTTCGAAAAAACCACAGCTGCTGTACAGCTATTTTAAACAGCTGTTTGCCCAAGTAACCAATCCGCCGATTGATGCTATTCGTGAGAAGATTATAACGATGGTGGAGACGACAATTGGTGCAGAAGGGAACCTTGTGGATCCACAGCCGGAAAGCTGTAGAAAGATCCGTCTGAAAAGTCCTGTGCTGCGTAACGACCAGTTGGAATCGTTAAGACATCAGGATATAGAAGGGTTTAAATCTCAAACTTTATCTATTTTGTTTGAAGCGAAAGAGAATTCAATGGAAGCTGCATTGGAAGAGCTTTTCGCAAAAGCAGATGAAGAAGTTAATAAAGGCACGACATTATTGATACTTTCTGACCGCGGAGTAAATAGTCAAAATGCCGCAATCCCTGCTCTGCTGGCTGTTTCCGGGCTCCACCATCATCTGATCCGTCAAGGTACAAGAACGAAAGTAAGTATCCTTCTGGAGTCAGGTGAGCCTCGTGAGGTGCACCATTTCGCTACCCTGCTCGGATACGGAGCAGAAGGGATCAACCCATACCTGGCGTATGAATCTCTTCATGATTTAATTGAAAAAGGAGATCTAGAGGTTGATTCTTTAGATACAGCTGTAAACCGATATGTTAATGCTGTTACAGACGGGGTTATTAAAGTACTTTCAAAGATGGGGATTTCAACCATTCAAAGTTACAGAGGGGCTCAAATCTTTGAGGCTGTCGGCATTCACCCTGAAGTCATCGAACGTTATTTCACGAGAACTGCTTCACGTCTTGGCGGGATTAAACTGGAGATGATTGAAAAAGAAGTGCTCATGAGACATGCAAATGCTTATGGTGATGACCGTAAGAGCTATAAAACACTCGATGCTGGTGATGATTATCAGTACCGTGCAAATGGAGAGGACCATCAATATAATCCAAAAACGATTCACACGCTTCAGCATGCCTGTCGAATAAATGATTATAAACTGTTTCAAACCTATTCTAAGATGCTGACAGATGAGACAAATAACCTGCAGTCCTTACGGGGTCTAATTTCCTTTAAGAAACGCGGTGCCATTCCAATTGACGAAGTTGAATCTGTAGAAGATATCTGCCGCCGCTTCAAGACAGGAGCAATGTCTTACGGATCTATCAGTCAAGAGGCACACGAAGCACTTGCAGTTGCAATGAACCGTGTCGGCGGCCGCAGTAATACAGGAGAAGGCGGAGAAGATCCTGATCGATTCACCCCTGAGGAGAATGGGGATTCACGCCGAAGCGCCATTAAGCAGGTAGCATCCGGACGGTTTGGTGTAACGAGTCACTACCTAGTTAACGCAGATGAAATTCAAATTAAAATTGCCCAGGGGGCAAAACCTGGAGAAGGCGGACACCTTCCTGGTAAAAAAGTGTATCCGTGGATTGCTGAAGTACGTGGTTCTACGACTGGCGTAGAACTTATCTCTCCACCGCCGCACCACGATATTTATTCAATTGAGGATCTGGCGGAATTAATCCACAATTTAAAGAATGCCAACCCACAAGCCAGAATCAGCGTTAAGCTTGTTTCTGCTGTAGGGGTTGGGACAATTGCTGCCGGCGTGGCAAAAGGCCGTGCTGATCTTGTGCTTATTAGTGGTTACGATGGAGGTACAGGTGCAGCTCCAAGAACAAGTTTGAAGCATACAGGGCTTCCTTGGGAAATCGGTCTGGCTGAAACTCATCAGACCCTGCTGTTAAACCGCCTGCGTGATCGTATCGTTGTAGAAACGGACGGTAAGATGATGACTGGAAGAGATGTCGTAGTGGCTACCTTATTAGGTGCTGAGGAGTATGGTTTCTCTACAGCTCCACTTGTGGTACTCGGCTGTGTCATGATGAGGGTATGTCATTTGAATACTTGTCCTGTAGGAATTGCGACTCAAGACCCTGAGCTTCGAAAGAAATATGCAGGAGATCCTGAACACGTAGCCAACTTCATGCGCTTTGTTGCGCAGGAAGCACGAGAGATAATGGCTGAATTAGGCTTTAGAACGATCAATGAAATGATCGGACGTACGGATGTGCTTGAGACGAAAGAGGACATTGACCATTGGAAAGCCAAAGGAGTCGATTTGTCTGCTCTTCTTCACAAGCCTGAAGTAGCTGAAGGTGTAGGTCGTTTTGCTACAAAAACTCAAGATCACGGTTTAGAGAAAACTATCGATAAAGAAGAACTTCTGCCGATGTGTAAAGATGCCTTTGAGAAAGGTGAAAAAGTTTCCTGGACCGGTTCGATCCGTAATATTCACCGTGTGACAGGAACCATTTTAGGCAGTGAAATTACACGCCGCTACGGAGAAAAAGGGCTGGCTGAAGATGCAGTAAACTTAACTTTTAAAGGATCTGCAGGACAGAGCTTTGGAGCCTTTATCCCGAAAGGAATGACACTTCGATTAATCGGGGACGCCAATGATTATGTTGGTAAAGGTTTATCAGGCGGTAAAATTATTGTCCATCCGTCACGCAAATCTACCTTTGTGCCTGAAGACAATACTATTGTCGGTAACGTTTCCTTCTATGGTGCTTCAGACGGTAAAGCATATGTTAATGGTCTTGCAGGAGAACGTTTCTGTGTTCGTAACAGTGGAGCAGAAGTTGTAGTCGAAGGTGTTGGGGATCACGGCTGTGAGTACATGACAGGCGGGATCGTAGTGGTCCTTGGAGAAACCGGGCGCAATTTTGCAGCAGGAATGTCCGGCGGTGTCGCCTATGTTTTAGATGAGGCTGATACCTTCGATAAGAAAATTAACAAAGAGCTTGTTCAAATTGAGCCATTAGAAGCGGATGAAGAGATCACAGGGCTGTATGAAATGATTCAACAGCACGTGGAATATACGAAGAGTCCAAAGGCTCAACGCATCTTAAATGAATGGGAAGAGACGCTTCCTAAGTTTAAACGAGTTATTCCAGAATCGTATCTGCGTATGCAGCAAAGAATTAAAGTGCTGAAAGAGAGCGGTTTAGATAAATTCGATGCAGAAATGACGGCATTTGAAGAAGGAACAAAAGAGCCGGTAAAAGCTTAATAATCATCAGGAGGGGATTTTATGGGAAAGCCAACAGGTTTTATGGAGTACGATAGGCAGTCACAAAAAGAACGTGACCCTGCTGAGCGTACGAAAGACTGGGATGACTATACTCTTCCGTTGACTGATGAAGAAGTACAATTGCAAGGGGCACGCTGCATGGACTGCGGCGTTCCTACTTGTCAATCGGGTATGGAAATCAACAGATCAACGACGGGTTGTCCTGTTTATCACTTAATTCCGGAATGGAACGATTTAGTTTATCGCGGGCAGTGGAAAGAAGCATTAAAGAAAGAGCATGAAATGAATAACTTCCCTGAATTTACAGGGTTTGCATGCCCTGCTCCTTGTGAAGGAGCATGTGTACTCGGCATCAATGAGCCGCCCGTAGCAATTCGTACTGTCGAGCGTTCGATTATTGAAAAAGGCTTTGAAAATGGATGGGTCCTGCCCGAACCTCCTAAGTCCCGAACAGGGAAAAAGGTAGCTGTTGTCGGCTCAGGACCGGCAGGCTTAGCCACAGCAGCCCAGCTTAATAAAGCAGGCCACTGGGTAACTGTGTACGAGCGTAACGATCGTGTCGGCGGATTATTAACGTATGGTATTCCGGAAATGAAACTGCCTTATTCTGTAGTCGAGCGTCGTGTGAAAATCCTTGAAGAAGAAGGTATTAAATTTGTAACAAATACTGAAGTAGGCCGTCATTATCCTGTGTCAAGACTGCGTGAAGAATATGATGCTGTCATCCTTTGCGGAGGTGCAACAGTTCACCGCAATATCGAAGCAGATGGAAGAAGCTTAAAAGGAATTCATTACGCAATGGATTTTCTTCACTCCAATACAAAAAGCTTGTTGGACTCAAACCTTGAGGATGGTAACTATATCTCTGCAGAAGGCCGCGATGTTGTTGTAATTGGCGGAGGGGACACTGGTACAGACTGTCTGGCTACTTCTGTACGTCATAACTGTAAGAGCCTGACCCAGTTCGATATTTACGATAAAAAAGGTTCAGACCGTGATGACTTAACAAATCCATGGCCGCAATACCCTATCGTCCACCGCGTAGAATATGGTCATAACGAAGCAGATGCCAACCTTGGGCGTGACCCTAGAGCGTATGCCGTAATGACTAAACGATTTGTCGGGGATGAGGAAGGCCGAGTAAAAGAGGTTCATACTGTAAATGTTGAATTGATCTTTGATGAAAAAGGCAACCGCTCCCGCCGTGAAATCCCTGGCACAGAAAAAGTGTGGAAGGCAGATCTTGTCCTTCTTGCTATCGGTTTTAGCGGGCCTGAGCAGGACCTTATTGAAAAGCTTGGTGTAGAGACAACGATTAAATCAAATGTGAAAGCTGAATATGGGAAATATGAGACGAGTATCGACGGAGTGTTTGCTGCCGGAGATATGCGCAGAGGTCAAAGCTTAATTGTTTGGGCCATTAATGAAGGCCGTGAAGCGGCGCGTGAATGTGACCGCTACTTAATGGGGTCAACTGTACTTCCGTAACATATAAGAACCAGTCCTTTAGGGGACTGGTATTTTTTTGAGAAATATAAGCATTTGTATGGAATTTGAATAATTGCTGTTTAATTTGCTGATAAATAAGGTATGTGTAAGGTAAAGACGAAGAGAGGATGTTAACCATGCTTAGAACAATTTTAATGATTATAGGCGCAATTGTAGTAATAGGTTTTATTTTATCACTGCTATAATATTATAAGTAAGAGGATGAGCTTGTGGGCTGAAAAGTCTATGAGCTCTTTTTTGCAGGCTCAGCTTTAACACAACGAAGATCCAGAATTGTATTTCTCTTTTGACTCCTTGTTATAATAAAAGAAAGACTTAAATAGGGAGTTGGTTAAATGAAAGAGAAAATTAACTTACATAGCGAACAATTTTTAAACGAATTAACAGAATTCTTAAGTATACCTAGTATTTCTTCTTTATCAGAATATAAAAGTGAGGTGAAACGCAGTGCGGAGTGGCTAGCTCATGCATTAGAGAAGGCTGGTATGGAAAATATCGAAGTCATTGAGACAACTGGACACCCTATTATCTATGCGGACTGGCTTCACGCTGAAGGTAAGCCTACTGTACTCATCTATGGACATTATGACGTTCAGCCTGCAGATCCTCTTGAGCTGTGGGACTCGCCTCCTTTTGAGCCGGTAATTAAGGATGAGAAAATATACGCCAGGGGAGCAACTGATGACAAGGGTCAGCTCTATATCCACGTTAAAGCCATCGATTTACTAATGAAGGAACGAGGAAGTCTTCCGGTTAATGTGAAATTTTGTATTGAGGGAGAAGAAGAGGTGGCCAGCCCTAACCTTGGTCCCTTTATTAGTGAAAACAAAGAAAAGGTGGCCGCTGATGCCGTTTTAATATCTGATACTTCTTTTATCGAAAAGGGTCAGCCGGCCATCTGTACATCGTTAAGAGGCGCTTTGGCTCTAGAATTGGAGGTTGAAACGGCAAACACCGATCTTCACTCTGGTTCTTATGGAGGCGGCGTTCCCAATGCTGTGCACGGCCTGACGGAACTTTTAGCCTCGTTTCACGGTGATGATGGACAAGTAACGGTTGAGCAGTTCTACGAAGGTGTACCTGAGCCAACAGAAGAACTTAGAAGCGAAGCAGCAAAAATTCCTTTTAATGAAAAATCTACGAAAGAAGCTTTGGACTTAGAAAGCTTTTATGGTGAAAAGGGCTTTAGTTTTCAAGAACGTACGGGTATTCGTCCTACTCTCGAAATTAACGGGGTCAGCGGCGGTTTTGCTGGCGAGGGGCTTAAAACAATCGTACCGGGCAAAGCGCAAGCCAAAATCAGCTGCCGGCTTGTAGGGGACCAGGATCCTGATTATATTTACAAACAAATTGAACAGCACGTAGATAAGTATAAACCTCAGGGGTGCAGAGTCCGATTAAATCAACTTATAACGGCTAAACCTGTGTCATTGGATTCAAGGCATCCCATTTTGCAAAAGGCTGCCGATTCATTTGAACGGGTTTACAAAGTACGTCCTCTGTTTCCTAAAGAAGGAGGGTCTATTCCCATTGTGGAAGTCTTCTCAAGAGTATTATCAGCTCCGGTTGTTCTCATGGGATTCGGACTGCCGACGGAGAACTTGCATGCACCTAACGAGCACTTTCATATTGAGAACTTTACTAAAGGAATAGAAACGGTTTGTGATTTCTTAAATGAAATATAAGAGAGTCTCTAATGGCTCTCTTTTTCTTCACACTCATTACATTTCAGCATCTGTTCTTCATCTATAATCCCATCTAAAAACCCATCCCTGCAATAGACAGCTTTACCACACACCGAACAAGTTCCAACGAGTTCAAACATTGTCATTCTCCTTTATACTAACTTTTCAAATACTGGTGATAATCAATTTTATTTAGTATTTCCCTTACTTTTCATTATAAAACAAAACCCAGCCAGTACGGCTGGGTTTAGGTATTCATGATATCGGCTACAATTTTGTAGGAGTGAACTCTGGCTTCGTGATTATAAATTTGGGAAATTATCATCATTTCATCCGCTTGCGTTTCATCTAAGAAATGCTGTAATTCACGCTGCACCTTCTCCGGGCCGCCAATGATCGAAGCACCCAATTGCTGCTGTAGTGCGTGCTTCTCGTGCTCCATCCAAACATCATCCATATTATTAACTGGAGGCTGCAATAGCTTATTCGTATTACGTACAAGATTTAAGAATTGCTGATACAATGAAGTGGCCAATCGTTCTGCTTCTTCGTCAGTATCAGCAGCAATAACGTTTATGCCTACCATTACATGGGGCTTGTCAAGAGTCTCTGAAGGGGTGAAATTACGTCGATAGAGATCTATGGCCCCCATGGTATTGTTTGGTGAAAAGTGACTGGCAAAAGAAAAAGGAAGGCCTAATTGCCCTGCCAATTGAGCGCTGAATCCGCTGGAACCTAAGAGCCAGACTGGAATAGTTAAGCCTTCACCTGGTATCGCCCGGACGCTGCTGAGACCTGTTGCGAGTTCAGGGTTAAAATAGCCTCTTAACTCATCGACCATTGCAGGGAAATTTTCGGCGTTGCCGTCGAGGTTACGCCTCAGGGCATATGCGGTCGTCTGATCTGTTCCTGGAGCACGGCCAAGCCCTAAGTCTATCCGCCCGGGAAACAGAGTTTCAAGCGTCCCAAATTGTTCTGCAATAATAAGTGGAGCATGATTTGGGAGCATGATACCTCCTGCCCCTACTCGAATAGATGAAGTATGATGAGCGACATGGCTGATAGCAACGGCTGTAGCCGAACTGGCAATAAAAGGCATATTATGGTGTTCAGCCAGCCAATAGCGTGTAAAGCCCAATTGCTCTGCATTCTGGGCAAGATCCACGGAATTGTTGAATGATTTTGACGGGCTCCCTCTTTCAGTTACAGGGGCTAAATCAAGAACAGAATACTTTATATCATTTAATTTCTTATTAGACATATTTACATCTTCCTTTTTTCATCGGATTATTACCGCTATCGTATCAATATTATTTCGAGACACAAAACAATTTGCTTTATGCTTCAGTTTGCAAGTATGTAGTTTTAACTTTACTATGATATTTAAATGAATATAAGACAGACAGGAGTTTATAATGAAAACAATTAAGATAAAAAATAAAGAAGCTGTCAAATTCAAAAAAGGCTATCCTTTACTGCAGAAATCGTCTATTAAAGATTTCGACAGCGGGTTGAAGGAGGGAGACCTTCTTCATATTATTGACGAAAACCACACGTTTATTGGTAAAGGATACTATGGTCTTCAAAACAAGGGGATAGGGTGGATAATAACATCTAATTCTGATCTAACTATAGATCAAAAGTTTTTTTCAAATTTGTTAAGTAATGCACTTGGGCTTCGTAAATCTCTCTTTCAGGATACAGATACTAATACTTTTAGAGTCTTCAATGGAGAGGGGGATGGGTTCGGCGGACTCACCATTGATAAGTTTGCCGATTATTACTTATTGAATTGGTACAGTGAAGGAGCTTATCAATTCCGGAATTATGTACTCGAAGCAATCAAGCAGCTTTTCCGTTATGATGGGGTTTATGAAAAGAAACGCTTTGGCAGGCAGGGACAGTATATAGAGGATGAGGAGTTCGTGATGGGGGAGAGGGGCTCTTTCCCCATTATTGTTAAAGAGAATGGCATCCAGTTCGCTATATATCTTAACGAGGGTGCGATGGTAGGTTTATTTCTCGATCAAAGAGAAGTCAGGCAGGCAATTAGAAACTCTTACTCTTCTGGTAAAAGGGTTTTAAACACTTTTTCATATACTGGTGCTTTTTCAGTCTTCTCAGTTCTTGGTGGTGCATCTCATACAACGAGTGTAGATTTAGCAAATAGAAGTTATGCCAAAACTATAGAAAACTTTAGTTTAAACGGAGTTGACTATGAAGCCCATGACATTATTGTTGAGGACGTTTTTAATTATTTTAAATATGCTAATAGGAAAAAACGTCTTTATGATTTAGTGGTTTTAGATCCTCCAAGCTTCGCACGTTCTAAGAAAAATACGTTTAGAGCAGAGAAGGATTACCCTGCCTTGTTACAGGAAGCAATTTCGATCACAGAGAGAGAAGGGGTTATTATAGCCTCTACGAATTGTGCAAAATTCAATATGAAAAAGTTTAAATCTTTTGTTGAAACTGCTTTTAATCAATCCCCTCGTTCTTATAAAATCGTGGAAGAATATTCTCTTCCTAACGACTTCAAAACGATCTCTGCTTTTAAAGAAGGAAATTATCTAAAAGTCTTATTTTTAAAATTGGATTCCTGAAAATCGACTGTTTTCTACAGTCGATTTTTCTTTGTCAATTTTAATACAATTTTGATGATTTATGTTTCAGTGTATTTCGACACTTCTCTCTCAGAAAGTATACATAAATGTTTGCATGTGTACAAATAAGATTGCAAATGTACACGTATCCGCATACTTGTATACAATTTCGTACACATGCTGTAATATCAGCATGTGTACGAATAAGTAAACAAGTATACAAATTATAAACATGTACACAAATACGAACACGAAAATAGTCACATTGACTAATACGATACGATCTAATATGTTTAATAGTGAAGCTAGTAATCTAGCTAATTTCTTTTATATTAAAGGAGAGCTATTAAATGACAAAATCAAAAATTGCCGCTGTAGATGTGGGGAACGATGCAGTAAAAGCAAACTTCGGCAAGCTGGAATCTGAACTATATATACCAAACGTAATTGCGCGTGATTTAGAAGACCGACCAGTTATTGGGATCGAAGAATTAGATGATAAAGAACCTCTGGATAACATACATATTCGCGTACACTCCCCTGCACTGCAGGAAAACAACGCGATATATCGTGTGGGGAATTTAGCGGCTAAAAGTGATAACTCAACAGAACTTGATCCAGGAAGCAGTAAATCAGAAGAAGATCAGACATTAATCATGTTGTTTACGTCATTAGCACTAGACGCCGTAGCAGGTAAAGACGCTCAATCTTCAAAAAACAGCGTAGTCGAAGCAAATTACACTCTGGGAACTGGCCTGCCATTACGTGAAGTAAAAGAAGGAAAAGACGTTGGGTACCGATCTCAACTACTTGGGTCAGTACACCAGGTTGAGTTTTTAGTTACACCTAAGTATCAAGGCATGAAAGTAAATATCAAATTTGATGAAGTGAAGGTGTATCCAGAAGGATTTGCAGCTTACGTGAACTTAGTGATGGATAATGACTTGAATATTATCAATAAGGACCTTATTGATAAACAAATTCTAATACAGGATATTGGAGGTCTTTCTACAGATATCGCAGTTATCCGTAACCGCAATGTTGATGATGACAAAGCACAAGGCTTTAATTTAGGAGTAGCAGAATCACTCGAGCAAATACGGGACGAGATACTTACGAAACATGGAGTACAACTTGACAGCCGTAGAGACGTAGTAGATATCATCACAAGAAAAAATGACCGCCATCACATTATGGTTAAGGGCAGCCGTACAAGTGTCCACGATATTACTGACCGAATCCTGCTGGAACTTGCAAAAAAACAATACCGCTTCTTAAGAAATGTATGGCAGAAGAATTCCCAATCAGAAATTTGTTATTTTGTCGGGGGCGGTTCAGCGGTATTAAAGGAATATATCAAGACTCTTAACAACAAACTCGACGGCTTTAATATTGACTTCTTTGAGGATGAGAACGAAAGTATTTGGATGATGGCCAATGCATACTACAAATTAATTTCTGACTATATTCGAAAGTCAGAAGCTGCACAAAATAAGAAGGAAGTTAAGAAAGAAAAAGCACCATCAAAGTAAGGTGATTAGATGAGTAGTGCTAAAAAAGGTGTGGAAAGGGGGCAATCCATTACATTTCGGGTCCCCTCGGATACGCCAGACCATATGTTGAAGCAATTAACCTCTTTAAAAGAAAAAGAACGACGCAACTTTTCTAGTAAAATTGCACAGTTTGTAATGGATGGAGTCAACAAGTCTTTAACTAAAGAGAAAGAAACCGTCACCATTCCATTGCCAAGACAGCTCACGAAAGAACAGCGAAACTGGCTGAAACATGAGCATTCTGAAGCACTTATGGGGACCATTCTTTACCAGCTGTTAAGTGATCCGACAAGGGCTATGACACTGCTGGCCTCACTAAACAGTAATGCGGTAGATATTGATGAAGCTCTTTATCTGCAAGAAGAAGCTGCTGCTGCGTCTGATCAAGCATTTCCATCTGAGGAAAGTGAAAACTCTAAAAAAGATTCTGTATTAGAGACTAGCAGTGATGAGGAACTTGATGATTTAAGCCTGGAAAGTCTCCAAGACCTGCACTCTTCAGAGGAAACGGGAGAAAACGAAGAGGAAGATGACCCATTAGGAGACTTTCTTTCAAGCATGAATAAATAAAAAGTAACCCTCAACCTACTTTAAGGTTGAGGGTTACTTTTTCGCAACAAGCTAAGATAAAGGGTTGTGCTCAGCATAACTTAAGAAGCTTTGTTCGTCTTCAATTGTTCCACAAGCGCCGCATTGAACTTTAAACTCCGGTCCTCTGTAGTCTACATGATATACAGCGAGCTGATCAGGGTTACACTCAGATATGATTTGACCAGAACGAGGATCTAGTTTAATAGATGTTGCGACCTGTTTGATTCTGTTAAACCTGGAACGATTGGTTTTACAGTTGGGACATAAATAAGGCTTCAATTTTCTCGCTTCCTCCATAAATATAGTATAGCTACTATTATGGACGTTCTTTATAAATTTTATAATTATTTTTCATGAAAAAATATGTAGACATTTCCCGGGAAATGTCGAAAAGAGTCTTGCACTCGTCTTAATAACAGGTAAATCAGTTCTCTATAGAAATCCAATCATGAGACCAATCTTGTACACTTTCAATAACTGGTTTTAACGATTTCCCTTTTTCAGTTAAGGAATATTCAATCCTTACAGGGGTCTCAGGAAATACTTCACGAATAATAAGTCCTTCCTGTTCCATATCTTTTAGTCGGTCAGAAAGTACTTTGCCGCTGATTCCGATAGAAGATTCGATACTTTTAAACCTTTGTTCTCCCTCCAAAAGCTGATATATAATTAACCCGGTCCATCTTTGACTAAGGATCGTTATGGCTTTCTCAAAGCGGGGACACACAGCCTTATTCATAGTTATCACTCCTAAATAAAATATACCACGAACGTTTAAGTAATTAAATAAATAAGGCACATTAACTTACAAAAAGTAAGCTGGAAATGAAAGCAGATGAAAATTACGATTAGCTGCGAAACCTCATAACATAGGTTTCCCTACTCAAAGAATTCAATAAGCGGTTTCTATTCGATAAACCGTAATTCCGGCATCCACTGGGAAAGGTGTTGTTTGTTTTCTTCCATCAAGACTTTGTATTCCGGCAGAAGGTCTGAATTTAACTCGTGCATAGGTACAGCCTCATAAGCATGCGGACCTTCCGAGGTAACATAAGTCAGCATGAAACGGGGATCCTCCACACTGATATCCTCATCCTTTTTAGCAAAATCGAACTTGATTATTCCGCCGATTCTTTTTTCTAATGCATCCTGCCCTGAGAAAAAATTTCCCAGGGAATATACAGCTAACATTTTATGATTATCTTCTCCATCAACCCATTCGATAGGCTGGAGAACGTGAGGGTGATGACCAATTACAACATCAACACCTAAATCAGCTGTATACTCCATTAAGTCTTGTTGTTCCTCGTTAGGTAGAGGTTCATACTCATCTCCAAAGTGAAGACTTAGTACGGTCGCGTCACTTTTCTGTTGAGCTTCTTCTACGTCTTGTTTTATTTGTTCTTTATCTATTAAGTTCACCAGGTGTGATTTTCCTTGCGGCACAGGAATACCGTTCGTTCCGTATGTATAACTCAAAAATGATACATCTATGCCTTCCTCAGTTTTTAAGACTCTAGTATTATTTTGATCCTCTTCGTTTCGATAGGCACCTGTATACATCATATTTATATGGTCCCAGTGGTCAAGGGCGCTCATTACTGCATCTTCTCCGCGGTCCAGCGTATGATTATTCGCCAGAGATACGACATCTACTCCTAAGTCTTTTAATGTCGTTCCGAATTCTTTAGGTGTGTTAAATGAAGGATAACTGGATAACCCTATTTCTTCTCCTCCAATCATTGTTTCCTGATTAGCCAAAGTAATAGTCGTATCTTCTAAGTATGGTTTTACTTTTTCAAGCATAGGCATAAAGTTAAAGCCATCTGAGGTTTTTGCATCATTGTAGACGCGGTCATGAATGAGCATGTCCCCGACTGCAGTGACGCTGACTCGTTCTTCCATCTGGTAAGGAGGTTTTTCATGGAGGTTAATGTTTTTTTTGCTATGGGAAAGTGGAGGATCAGCCAGGGACCCAGAACATCCACTTAGCAATCCACCTAAAATGATAATACTTAAAAATTTTTTCACGTCAATCAACTCCTATAATAGGACAAAGTAATCTCTATCTTTGTCCTATTATAGCAGAATCAGAAGGGTAATATTCGATGAAAAAACAATAAAACCACCCTTAAAAGGATGGTTTTAAGCAGACTTCTGTTTCTCAGGAATAAACAAATGGACACGAATTAGACTTCTTCTCACAATGATACTAATGCAGACTGCCAAATACGATTTAGATTTAATTAAACCTGCAGCCAAAAAAGGATACACACCGTCGGCTGAAGCCTGAATCCAGCTCAAGTCCATGTAAAATTTCAGCTGCAAGTCACCGAATAAAAGTATAACGATCTTCTCTGCAGTCTCAGTATTTATTACCCGGGGGTCAATTGAATTTGGTTTTCTCCAGGTACATACGGAGGCAATAATACCGAAATATATCCACCCGGATATAAGTTAACGCTAACTTTTAGAGAGGAGTAGTTTGTTACAGAAACTTCATTTGCTGAGTTTCACATATATAGGAAGGTCTGTATGTCCCATCTCTCTTACATATACAAATAGATTTCCTTTATGGTGAATTTCGTGGTCGACAGCTGTGTGTAAAAGCTCAGAAACCGTTAATTCTCTTCCGAAAATTTTAGATACGTCAACTTTATTATTAAAATCATCATCAGAAAGAGCATGAATCAGTTGCAATGTTTGTTCTGTATAAGTTTCAGCTTGTTCAGTAAGGCTGCTGGTGTCTTCCGCAGTAAATAATTTATTTGGTTCCTGGCCGTTTGCCATTCTCGCAAACATATATGCGGTTTCATAGATATGAATCACGAGTTTTTGAGCTTCCATAGAAGAAGGAGTGGGTTTGTAGTTGTAATAGTCTTTATCAATTTTAGCTGTTAATTCATTAGTTACTTCCCTATGGGATAGAAAATAGTCAGTAAAACGAGTACTTTTACTCATTTGAATCCTCCTTTTGAAATTAAAATTCTCAACTCAAAGATATATTCTAGGATTAAATGGGTCAACGATAATGCTTGGGGTAAATCTTATTTGGAAATTTAAGGTAGGTATAAGTGCCTGTCACGAGGAAAAAGAACTATTTTTCTGTGGCAAAAAATTGAACATTTCATTACAAATATTTCATTTTGTTAAAATGAGACAGTTTTAAGTTCAAAAAATAGGGGATATAAGGTAAAATGAGTGAGTGGAAAATTAACGGAGGTTTTACGATGTTTACAAATAACAAATATTTCACCAAAGGTAAATTAAATAAATGGCTGATTTACGCTGTTGTAATTGCTATCTTCTGGATGAAAATGTACTTTATTCAAGGAAGCATCTTTACATTGGACGTAGAGAATGCTAATGAAGCTGCTATTTTGGCTTTTAATCCGCTCAGCAGTATCTTTCTGTTGTTTGGTATAGGAATTCTATTAGGCGGACGAAGAGGTCTGTTAGTTACTTATATTATCGGATCGATCCTCCTGTATGTAAATGTTTTGTTCTATCGTGAATACAATGATTTTATTACCATACCCATGCTTGGGCAGGTAGCAAACCTTGCCGGCTTAGGCGGCAGTATTACAAGTATTCTTTCCATGATGGATATTCTGCTTTTCGTAGATGTATTTGCAGCTGTCTTTCTATTATTCTATTTAAAATCTACTCGTTTTCCTAAATTCGCGCCTAAACGCAGAGAAGGAATTATACTGGCAATGATAGCTATACCGTTGTTCCTTGCGAATTTAGCATGGGCTGAAACGGAACGAACGGATCTTCTTGAGAGAGCGTTTGATCGTAACATGCTGGTTAAATACATTGGAGTCATTAACTATCATGTTTATGATATTGTTCTTCAAGGGCAAACAGAAATGAAGAAAACCTTTGCTGACAGTAACGAATTAGTTCCAGCTCTGAACTATTTAAATGAGAAGAAAACAGAGCCGAATAGTGAAATGACTGGAAAAGCTGAAGGCAAAAACGTGATTGCAATATCTCTTGAGAGTACTCAAACATTTGTCGTGGATAATGAAGTTAACGGTGAAGAGCTGACGCCTTATTTTAATGACCTTAAAGAAGAAGGGGCTTACTTTAGTAACTTCTACCACCAGGTTAAGCAAGGTCGTACCTCTGATTCAGAGTTTATTCTTGATAATTCTATGTATGGTTTAAACCGTGGAGCTGCATTCTTTACACATTCAGGTAATGAATACGAAGCTTCCCCTGAAATTTTAGGAGAAAACGGTTATACAACATCTAACATGCATGCCAACGACAAAACTTTCTGGAATCGTAATGTGATGTATGATTCGTTAGGATATGACGAATTTTATGGAAAAGAAGATTATGATGTAACAGATGAAAAGTCTTATGGGTGGGGTTATCTGGATGAGTATTTCTTTGAGGAGTCTTTAGATAAAATGGAAGAGATGGACCAGCCATTTTATAATAAGATGATTACGTTAACGAACCACCATCCGTTTACTCTTCCTGAAGATAAGAAATATATTGATGAAGGCGATACGAATAGTGGGACGGTCAATCGTTATTTCCAAACGATTCGCTATCAGGATGAGGCTTTGAAACAATTTGTTGAAGAATTCAAAGAGTCTGATCTTTATGATGATACAGTCCTTGTGATTTATGGAGACCATTTCGGAATTTCTGAAAACCATCAGGAAGCAATGGGACAATATTTAGACAAAGATATTGATGAATACGAACAGTTCCAGTTGCAGCGTGTTCCTCTTCTCATGATTGGAGAGGGAATTGAACCAGAGGAGCATGATACAGTCGGCGGGCAGATTGACTTACGTCCGACAATTATGAACCTGCTCGGAGTAGAAGATGATAACCCAATTCAATTTGGTCAAGATCTATTTAGCGAAGACCGTCGTGAAATGATGATAACGCGCGATGGAGACTTTGCTAACGAAGACTATGTTGGTGTTAAAGGATCCTGTTACGAACGTGAAACTGGAGAAGAAGTAGAAAATGATAATTGCGACCCATTGTTTGAAGAAGCAGAAGAAGAACTGGCAATGTCTGATTCGATTATCTATGGTGACTTACTTCGCTATCTTGATGAGACAGAAATGATCGAAGAGGAAGAGTCATCCTCAGACGAAGAAGAATAATATTATTAACAAAGCCTTCACCCCAATCGGTGAAGGCTTTTCAGGCTGTTGATAAAGTTTGGGTGTAGGTGTACATCGTGCCTCATGGTTCCCTCATTAGAACCAGAAGAAAATGGAACAGGAAAAAGCGCTGCTTTTAAGCGGGGCAGGAGGAAAGTCTCCTCGGTCTGCGAAATGTGGGGCTTTTCCAGTCTGTTTGTCCCGCAGGAGTCCTTCCTTTTTCTGTTCCTTTTAATCACAAGACGCTCTCGGAACCATTGAATCACAGAATAAGACCTCATGAACTCCTATGAGTCTAGTGATCATTTATCGAAAAAGGGTTTTAGGAAACGGCGAGACTCCTGTGGGAGGTACGTACATGGTGAGACCCAGAAGGCAAAGCCTGAGGAGGCTTACCGTACGCCCACGGAAAGCGAGTCGTTTCCTAAAACCCTTACCTCTTGTTTATGCAAGGTATGTTTACACTTAAGAGTAAACGATAGTTTCTCAATAAGCTGCAAAGCCTTCCCCAATTAGGGTGAAGGCTTGTATCATGGTATCTTTTAGATAATATCCATCCATATTTTAATCGTAGTAACTGCAATTAGCACCGCCAATATGGCTTGCAGAACTTTAGTGTTTATCGATTTTCCGGCTTTAGCTCCTAAAGGGGCAGCGATCAAACTGGCAATAACCATAATGCCTGCCGCCGTATAGTCAACCTGTCCTGTAGTAACTTTGCCGACAGTGGCGCCGATTGATGAAATCAACGTAATGGCTAAAGAGGATGCTATGGTCATTCGTGTAGGAATTTTAAGTACTACCAGCATAATAGGGACTAATAAGAACGCCCCGGCGGCACCTACAATTCCTGCTCCGACACCAACAATTAAGGCCAAAGCGAAAGCAAGCCATTTACTAAAGCTCACTTGTTCAAACGGAATCTCATCAATGCCTTTCTTTGGAACAAACATCATGACAGACGCCGTTAATGCTAATATCCCATATACAATGTTTATACCATCTTCAGGCATAAAACGAGAACCATATCCACCAACGAAGCTTCCAATTAAAATGCTTACACCCATATACAGAATGAGGGATCTATTTAAATAGCCTCCCTTACGATATGCCCACACTCCGCCTAACGTAGCAAAAAAGACTTGTACTGCACTGATTCCAGATACTTCATGAGCTGTAAAGGCAGTGAAGCCGATTAGAGGTGGAATGTAAAGGAGCATAGGGTATTTAATGATAGAGCCGCCAATCCCCAGCATTCCTGATATATACGAGCCAGCAAAACCGATTAAGAATATAGTAAGAATAAGACCGAATTCCACAACCATCACTCCTTAAAAAAAAGGAACCGCTCCAGGTTCCCTTTTTATTTTCATCCTTTTTGAATCCAGAATTTTAAGATGTCATTATCTTCATCGCTTTTAAGGAGCTCGTGTCCGCCGGATTTTGCCCAGGCCTTAAGATCACCTTTGGCACCTTTGTCCGTTGCATGGATTTCCAGGATATCTCCTGTTTCAAGCTCTTTCATTGCCTTTTTAGTTTTAACAATAGGCATAGGACACGCCATTCCTTTCGCGTCTAATACTTTAGTAGAGTTCATATTTTATTACCTCCTGATTTGTATGTTTTTTTGTTATCTAACCGCACAACGGTTAGGTCCAATCTCCATTTCACGCTGCTGCTCTTCATCTGGTGAAATTATACCCATGTTTGTTTTTCTTATTTCTTGATAGGCATTTGGTTGAGGCGGGAGATTCTCGGTGACTATTCTTCGAAATTCAGCGTCATTTTTCACGTTTAAGCCATGGTTGTTAGAAATCAAGGTTCCCAGCTTCGCTGCTATAGTACCATCGCTGTTCAATTCATCCATACTCATAAAGTGGGCAGGTAATACAATCAGATTTTCAGAAAGCTCTTTATAGCGAGAATAAAGTGTTTCGCGCAGGTCTTGTACCCAGTCTTCTGCTTTACCTGCAAGATCAGGACGTCCAATTGAATCAATAAACAAAATATCTCCAGAAAGAAGGTACTGGTCATCGATCACAAAGGACGTAGAGCCAATCGTGTGTCCTGGAGTATACAAGGCGTGTATGATGATTTCCTCATTTCCGACTTTCACGATTTCATTATCTTCTAATGGGACATAGCTGTACGTCACTTCTCCGGCATCTTTCGGAGGAAGCCAATAGGCTGCACCTGTTTGTCGGGCAAGTTTTCGACCGCCTGAAATGTGATCGGCATGTAAGTGAGTGTCGAAAGCGTGAATGATTTTAGCTCCTTTTCCCTCTGCAAAAGAGGTGTAAATGTCTATCATTCGCGTGGCATCAATAATTGCGGCTTCCCCATTTGATACCACCATATAAGAAAGGCAGCCTTTACCGATCCTCACGAATTGAAAGAGTTCTCCGCCGTTATTTAAGTCGGCTACTTTAACAGGCTCTAGATATTCACTCCAGGATTTCATACCCCCTTGAAGATAGAATACATCTTTGCCTTCTTCAGAAAGCATTTCTGCCACCATCACAGAAGACCCTTCCTTGGCACATACTACTAAGATCTCCCGGTCGGCAGGGAGTTGATCAAGGATTTCTTCCACGCCGTCAAGTAAATCAAAGTAAGGGATATTTAAATATGTGACTTTTTTTCCTTCAATTTTCCAGTCTTGAAAAGCATCTTCATTTCTAACATCTAAAATAAACAGCGGCTCATTGTTTACTATTTTTTGAGTGACCTGTTGAGCTGTCATAGGATTAACAGTCATTACAATTACCCCCTAAGGTATTATTTTAGTTAAAAAATTATTCGGACTTTGTAGTCTCTCCTGACCAGCCGCTCATGCCTGGAACTACGTTATAGACGTGTTCATACCCTTTAGCTGCTAACTTTTGGGCTGCCATATCACTGCGGCTGCCCGTCCGGCAGATAACATAAATATTCTTCGTACCATCGATTTCACTTATGCGCTCATCCAGTTCCCCAAGTGGAATAGACTTCGCCCCCGGAATGTGATCGAATGCATACTCGGCAGATTCACGAACATCTAAAATCACTGAATCCTTATCAAGGGATTGGACCGTCTCATTATCTACCACCTGGGGGTGTTTCTTCTCTTGAGAATCTTCATTTCCGTCTTTACGAATATAATGGCTTAATACATCATTTTCTTCAGTAGTTCCAAGGTATTGATGACCTGTTTTTTCAGCCCATGCCTTCATATCAGCCGTAGAGCCTTTGTCCGTAGCTTCAATTTTTAAAACCTGGCCGTTCTCTAAGTTCTTCATTGTTTTTTTAGTTTTTACAATTGGCATCGGGCAGGCTAAACCTTTCGCATCCAAGGTTTCATTTGTTTTAATATTCATAGATATAACACTCCTTAAAATTATTCAATTTTTCCTTTGTAATTTATCATTCCGCCATCCATATTCATGACGTTGAACCCTTGATTTTCTAAAAATTGAGCCGCTTGACTACTGCGTCCCCCGGAGCGGCAGACCAGGACATATTCTTTTGATTTATCAAGCTCATTCATTCGAGGTTCAATAAGTCCTAAAGGTATATTTAAAGCACCGGGTATTTTTCCTGCAGCCACTTCATTGGTTTCTCTCACGTCGATAATGTTTACTTCTTCATAGGTCATCTCTATTTCTTTGGGTGTTATAGTTTTCACTTTTGTATTTCCTCCTTAGATAAACAGGTTAACGTTACCGTCTTCAGCTTCTCCCAGGTATGCAGCTACTCCTGCATACTCAATATTATCAAGTAGTTCTTCTTTTTGGAGTCCAAGCAAATCCATTGTCATCGTACAAGCAACCAGGTTTACCTCTTGTTCCTGGGCCATATTGATAAGATCAGGTAAGGGCATAGCATTGTGTTTTTTCATAACATCTTTAATCATTTTCGGACCAAAGCCGGCGTAGTTCATTTTAGACAAGCCCATTTTATCTGCTCCACGCGGCATCATTCTGCCGAACATCTTTTCAATAAAGTTCTTCTTAACTGCTACGTGACCATCTTTACGCAGTGCATTTAATCCCCAGAAAGTATGAAAAATGGTTACTTCATGATCATAAGCGGCTGCTCCGTTAGCAATAATGTAAGCTGCCATAGCTTTGTCGTAATCTCCGCTGAATAAAATAATGTTCGTTTTCTTAGTTTCAGACATAATATCTTCCTCCTATATACATATACACCTAAGGGTATTATTTATATTAAAAAAATTATCGACTTTTCACTAATAATTGTACAGCTTCGTTAATAGATTCTTCCTTTGATTGTTCATCCTGTGCATCTTGGATGCATTCAACCAGATTAGAACTTACGACTAATCCAATTGTACGGTCAAGTCCACTGCATGCAGCTGACAGCTGGGTAATAACGTCTTTACAGTCTTTGCCCTCTTCCATCATATTGAGGATACCTCGCAGCTGACCTTGCATTCGTTTGACGCGGTTTTTTACCGAACTGTTGTAATGCATAGGGTAACCTCCTTGTTTTTGAAGTTTCTTTTTTGGCGAGTAGGAGTTCATAATATACCCCATTGGGTATATTGTCAACATTTAAAATTATATTTTTGGGAGAGTCTAAAATGGAGGTGAGAAATTATGGACATTTTCATGGATACATTAAAAGTATTAGGAAGAATTGTGACCATTCTTCCATTTATGCTTGTTATCGGGTTATATATGGGAAAGCGCTCAGTCGGAGAGCTTCCTGTATTTGATTTTTTAGTCGTTTTAGTATTGGGCTCTGTAGTAGGAGCTGATATCGCTGACCCTGATATTAATCACATTCATACAATTGTTGCTATGGTGGCTATTGCGCTGCTTCATCAGCTCATCATTTATATGAAATTGAAAAACCGTAAAATTGGTAAATTACTTACGTTTGAACCAACTGTTGTTATCTATAATGGTAAATTTCTTTATAAAAACATGAAGAAAGTGCATTATGCTATTGATAATATAGGGCAGATGCTTAGGGAGAAAAGCGTATTTACTATTCAAGATGTAGAAATTGCAGTGGTGGAAGCGAATGGACAACTTTCCGTTAAGCTGAAAGGAGACAAAGAATGGGCGACAAAGGAAGACGTTGGAGGGAAAATTACAAACGGGCAATATGACGTTCCGATTATATTAGACGGTGAACTGCAGGAAGAAATGCTAAAAAGGTTGGGGAAAGATAAAGAGTGGGTGCAAGAACAACTAAACAACCATAGCATTTTTGACATGAAAGAAGTGTTTTATGGTGCTCTTACACCTGCAGGGAAATTTGTGTATTCCACTAAAGAGGAAGGGGAGGGGACCGTGCCTCCTATTGTACATTAAAATAAGTTTAGGAGCATTTACACCTCTCCTTAGACGCTTCGGTCCATACTAGTGATCAAACGGTCTTCAATGTCCTTAGCTAAAGCTTCAATATTTTCGTCATTTACCATACTAATAAGGGCGGTTGGTTTAGGCATTCCAATTCTCGTGGTACCACCATCGTCGTAGACTACCATTTTACATGGAAGAAAATAACCTGCCATTTGATTTTCCGTCAGCACCCGCTGTGCTCCTTTTGTATTGCACACTTCTAATACTTTGTACTCTTTATCGAATTCAAGTCCTTTTTCCTGAAGCTTATCTTTATTATAAAATGTCCATAGTACACCGAACTGCTCCTCTTTCAGGCTGGATTCAAGACTTGCTGCAGCTTCGTCAATTCCTTTGTTGCCGCTACAGAATAATCAAACATAAACACCCTCCTTGTAATGGATATTTCATACGTAATATACGCTTGTACGTATAAATGTAATCCAGCGTATTTCCTTATTTTCATTTAATAATTGGAAAAAGATTGATCATATGCCTGTATCATTTTATTCTTTTATATTAGAATAAGGGGAGCAAAAGAGAGGACGTGGACATCAATGAGGATAGAAAAAGATATTAAATTAATCGCCCTGGATATGGATGGGACGTTATTGAATACAGAGGAAAAGGTTAGTGAGGAAAACTATAAAGCGATCCAGGAAGCAAAAAATAAAGGGATTCATGTCGTATTAAGTACAGGGCGTTCATTAGACCGCTGCCGGGAAATTGCAGAATCGCTTGGGCGATCTTCTTATATTGTAACCATTAATGGCGGCGAGATTTATAATGACAGGTTTGAGCTGGTGGATCAAACGTTATTAGATTCGAAACTTGTTGAGCGGTTATGGGAGCTTCGTAAACAGCATGAAGTGCATTATTGGTCAACCACAGTTCAAGGGCAGTTCAACAGTACACAAAATTTTGACAAAGAAGTCAGAGACTATGACTGGCTGAAATTTGGGTTTGATATTGAAGATGATGAAATTAGGAAAGTTATTTTGGATGAACTCAATAGTAATGAAGCGTTGGAGATTTCCAATTCAAGTCCCACCAATATTGAGGTGAATCCTGCGGGAGTCAATAAAGCCGCTGCCCTTCTTAAAGTATCCGAGCGATTAAACTTCAATTTGGACAATGTAATGGCTGTAGGTGACAGTCTAAATGACTTAGCCATGATTAAAGAAGCGGGAATAGGTGTTGCTATGGGCAATGCTCAGGAAGATGTAAAGAAAGCTGCAGCATGGGTAACAGATACTAACAATGACAATGGAGTAGCAAAGGCAATCCGCAGTGTATTATAGAACAACTGAGGCATAAGAAATCTTCTGCGTTCATAATATAATACTACCCTACCTAAAGTCTCCTCCTATACAGAAAAGCACGGAAGCTTATCATTATAAGCTCCGTGTTTTTTTGTGGAACAGGAAATTATAAATGGCGAGGTGTAGGTAATTCTGCATTAATTAGCAGCCTCCTTTGCAAGTGCCCGGACACTGAAATTCATAAGCGATCAGCTCTGTAGAAGAAATGGACGGCTTCTTCAGATGTTTTGCTTCTGTGTTTCGTGTCTAACAGGGTGGTTGTGCTATATTTTTATTTGAAAACGCTTACGTACAGAGGCAGGAATTTACTTACTGGGCACGAATAATAAAAAGAAGAAGTATTTTTGTCTTAGTACTTCGTAAAAGGAGGTAGCACATGAAAGCCTCATATTTAAAAGAAGAACACGATCTTCTTCGGGCCTCGATAAGAAAATTTCTTGATAAAGAAGCTTACCCATACTTTGAAGAGTGGGAAAAAAATGAATCGATACCGCGTTCATTCTGGGAAAAGTTAGGGCTGCAAGGTTTTCTATGTCCTTGGCTGGAGGAAGCTTATGGTGGAGCTGAAGCGGATTTTGGATATTCTGTTGTCATTAATGAAGAATTAGAAAAAGTGGGTACAGGGTTGATTGGTGTAGGATTACATAACGATATCGTTGTACCTTACCTCCATCATTATGGGACAGATGAGCAGAAGAAAAGGTGGCTGCCTAAATGTGCGAGCGGGGAAATCATTACAGCTGTCGCCATGACTGAGCCGGGAGCGGGTTCTGATTTGGCGAATATCAAAACGAGTGCAAAATTGGATGGAAACGACTATATAGTAAATGGAGAGAAAACATTTATTACAAATGGAATTCATGCGGACTTAATTCTTGTCGTCTGCCGGACAGATTCTCAAGCTGTACGCCCTCATCAAGGGTTAAGTCTGCTGGTGGTCGAAAGAGGGACTGAAGGTTTTTCCAGGGGAAAGAAGTTAAGGAAGGTAGGATTGCACAGTCAGGATACGGCGGAGCTTGTTTTTCAAGATGCCAGGGTTCCAAAAGAAAATTTGCTGGGGCAAGCAGGCCGAGGGTTCTATTATTTAATGGATCAGCTTCAGCAGGAACGGCTGATTGTGGCGATTGGCGGTATAGCAGCAAGTGAAAGAATGCTGGAAATTACAATAGATTATGTGAAGAGCCGAGAAGCTTTTGGTCAATCGATTGCTTCGTTTCAAAACACACAGTTTAAGCTGGCTGAACTGCAGACAGAAGTTGAAATAGGAAGAACATTTTTAGACCGCACCATTGAGGCCCATATGAGGGGAGAAGACGTAGTTAAAGAAGTCTCGATGGCTAAGTGGTGGATCACAGACCTTGTGAAAAAAGTCGCCTCTTCCTGTATGCATCTCCATGGGGGCTACGGATACATGGAAGAGTACGAGATAGCAAGAAGGTTCAGAGATGCTCCTGTAACAGCTGTTTATGCAGGATCCAATGAAATTATGAAATCGATCATCGCTAAAAAAATGGGACTTCTGTAAATATATATTAGGAGGTAACAATTTTGAATGAAGTGGTAATTGTTGAAGCTGTTCGTACACCTGTAGGTAAGAGAAATGGAATGCTGAGTGATCTTAGAGCCGATGAATTATTGGCTAAAGTATTAAGAGAGGTCGTAGATCGTGTCTCCTTAAATCCGAAGTTAATTGATGATGTTATTGCAGGGTGTGTCTCTCAAGTCGGAGAGCAGGCGGGAGACGTGGCCCGGACGGCTGCACTTATTGCCGGATTCCCTGAAGAAGTACCGGGGGTAACGATTGACCGTCAATGCGGCTCCAGTCAACAGGCGCTCCATTTTGCTTCGCAGGCTATCGCCAGTGGGGATATGGATATAGTCATAGCCGGCGGGGTGGAGAGTATGTCACGAATTCCCATGTTTTCAAATATGAAAGGGACGGAGTATAGTGAAAAGCTTACGGATCGCTATGAAATAATTAATCAAGGTCTTTCTGCTGAACGAATTGCAGACCACTGGAAGTTAAGCCGCAGAAACCTTGATGAATACGCAGCAGACAGCCACGTTCGAGCACTACGAGCCCGTCAAGAAGATCGTTTTGAAAAAGAGATTATGGCTGTTGAAGCTAAGGATAAGCAGGGACTTCCTGTCATGATGAACCATGATGAAGGTCCGCGTCCCGGTACGACAGCGGATACGCTTGCCGGACTTAAGCCCGTTTTTGAAGAACATGGTGTGATTACAGCAGGAAATGCCAGTCAAATCAGTGACGGGGCTTCAGCTGTCCTTTTAATGTCCCGTACTAAAGCCGAAGAACTCGGAGTCAGCCCGAGATGTCGAATCGCAGCTCGCTCCGTCGTAGGTTCTGATCCTACGTTTATGCTTACAGGACCTGTCCCTGCAACGTATAAAGTACTGCAAAAAGCCGGGCTGAGTCTTGAAGACATAGACTTATTTGAGGTGAATGAAGCTTTTGCATCTGTTCCGCTCTTCTGGCTGAAAGAAACAGGAGCGGATCGCGATAAACTGAATGTTAATGGGGGAGCAATTGCGCTTGGACACCCACTTGGAGCGACAGGAACCAAGCTGATTACGACTTTAGTCCACGAGTTAGAAAGAAGTCAAAGCCGTTACGGACTCCAAGCTGTATGTGAAGGCATGGGGATGGCCAACGCCACCATTATTGAGCGACTGGGGGAGTAAGGGATGCTGATTAAGGAAATGGTCGCTGTTGTAACAGGAGGTGCCTCGGGACTTGGAGAGGCAGCCGTCCGCAGTATCGTAGAATGTGGCGGGAAAGCTGTTGTTTTTGACTTAAATGCAGAAAGAGGCCGGGCTCTTGCAGAAGAATTGAACGGGTCTGCTGCCTATTATTCGGTAGATGTGACAAAAGAAGAACAAGTAGGTGAAGCACTGAACCAGGCGGTTAACCATTTCGGATATGTTAATGGGTTGATCAACTGTGCCGGAATCGTTATAGCTGAAAAGGTAGCGGGGAAGAAAGGTGCTCATTCGCTGAGCTCTTTTCAAAAAGTACTCGAAGTTAATTTGTCCGGTACTTTTAATATGATTCGATTAACTACTGAAAAAATGAGGACGAATCAACCCAATGAAGAAGGTGATCGAGGCATTATCATTAATACCGCTTCTATTGCTGCTTTCGACGGCCAGATTGGACAGGCAGCCTACAGCGCATCTAAAGGTGGAGTTGCCGCTATGACTCTTCCAATCTCAAGAGAGCTCGCGCGCTATGGTATAAGAGTCATGACCATTGCACCTGGTTTATTTGAAACGCCGATGTTTGACGTACTTCCAGCATCAGCTAAAGAGGCGCTCGGAAAAGCCACGCCTTTTCCTAATCGTCTCGGCCGGCCCCGGGAATACGGAAAACTTGCTTTAAGCATCATTGAGAATTCTATGTTAAATGGGGAGGTGATCCGGCTTGATGGGGCGATAAGGCTGGAGCCGAGGTAGGAGAGGGAGTCGACTTAACTTTATAAAGGGAGAGGGATAGGTATGGGACCAACGTTAACAAGTATGTTTGAACAAACAGTGGCTAAATACCCAAATAAAGAAGGCTTAGTGGACCTTCGTTTAGGAATTAGATGGAGATATGCCCAGTGGGATGAAGAAGTCAATCGGCTGGCTAATGCTCTGCTTGCCCAGGGTGTTGAGAAAGGGGATCGTGTTTCGACGGTACTTTTTAACACAGCTGAATTTGCAACAACGCTGTTTGCCTGTATGAAAATCGGGGCAGTATTTAATCCTATCAACTTCCGTTTAACAGCTCAGGAAATTGACTACATTATTCACGAGGCTGCCCCTAAAATTGTAATTTTCGAAAAGGCGACTGCTGAATCAGTTAAGGAAATGGCAGCTCTAAGAGCAGATATCGGCTTTTGGTCGATTGATGAGGTCCATCTCGATTATGCAGAAAATTATTATCATGTAATTGAAGGACATCAAAAGCTGGCGCCAAACATACTTGTAGACGAGGATGACCTCTATGCTGTTATGTATACTTCCGGTACCACGGGAGCACCTAAAGGCGTGCTTCACACACATAGAGACATGATTGATCAAGCTCTAATACTGACGGCAACTCTGAGACTCACTTCAGAGGACAGAGGGTTAAGCGTTGCCCCGCTGTTTCACTGTGCTGAGCTTCATTGTACCTTCTTTCCTAGAGTAATGGTAGGGGCGTCGAATGTCATTCTGCATCATTTTGATCCTGGTGCTATGATCCAAACGGTTCGGGAAGAGCAGATTTCAACGATGTTTGCCGCTCCAACAATGTGGAACATGGTCCTTCAGGAAGACTTCACACAAAAGGACTTCGCAACTCTCCGACAAGGTTTGTACGGAGGTGCTCCTATGGCTCCCGCTTTAACGACCCGTCTTCATGAGTCACTGGGTGTTCAGTTACTGCAGGCCTATGGAATGACTGAAATGGGACCTGCTATTACGGTATTATTTGAAGATGAACAAATTTCAAAAGCAGGTTCGGCTGGGAGAGCACTCTTTAACCATGAGGTACGCGTTGTAAGGACTAGTGAAGGGGGCCCGGCAGATCCCGATGACATTTGCAGCCCGGGTGAATTAGGAGAGATTGTGGTACGGGGGCCGAGTACAATGAAAGGATATTATAAGAGGCCGGAGGATACAGAAGAGGTCATGTACAAAGGGTGGTATCATTCAGGGGATATCGGTTCCTTTGATGAGGACGGCTACTTATGGGTGAGCGACCGAGTGAAGGATATGATTATATCAGGCGGAGAGAACATTTATTCAAGAGAAGTGGAAGACGTCTTGTTCGATCATCCTTCCATTATGGATGCAGCCGTAATAGGGGAGCCGGATGAAATGTGGGGAGAACGAGTAGTGGCTTACGTGGTACCACAAGAAAAAAGCTTAACAGAAGCTGACCTTGAGGAATTTTGTACATCAACGAACAGGCTGGCCCGCTATAAACGACCCAGACGCTATGAGTTCGTCGACGAGCTGCCTAGAAACGCAAGTGGAAAGCTGCAGAAGTTTAAGCTTCGGGAACAACTTGAAGAACGAGCGTAAATTCTTATAGCTGATAGCGGGAAACAATTGTGAGCCGGGTATGAAACCACATAGGTTTTATGCCCGGCTGTATTTGTGTTTAGACCGTTATTGAAACTCCCCCAGCCATCATCCTACAGTTTTTTAATGGTCTTAATGGGCTGCAGTGCTCTCACCTCATCATAGGATTGAAAGGGGCAGCCCATCGTGCGTACACGTTCCAGGATGCTCTCAATCGTAAAAGAAAGCGGAGTGAGGCTGCTATTTAACTCATTCCAATACAAAGGCGCAGCTACGCTTGCTTCCTCTGTTGCCCGGGCCGAATAAGGGGCAATAATAGTTTTTCCTTCTGCATGCTGGACGAAATCGATGTAAAGGCGGTCATCGCGCTTTTTCTTCAACCGTTCGATAGTGAACAACTCCGGTTTATCATTAACGAGAAGATGTGCCAACTTTTCAGTGAATTTTCTCGTCTCTTCGTAGCTCATCTTTCCTTCTTCAATAGGAATATGAATCTGCAGTCCTTTATTGCCTGAGGTTTTAACGAAACTGTAGACCTTCAGCTGATCAAGCAGATGTTTTAGTAACCTGGCCGCAGTAACAGCAATTTGAAAGTGTTCCCGGGAAGGTGGATCTAAATCAAAGATGATTTCATCGGGATAAGTTGATAATGCCCGCTGAAACGGAAGGTGAAACTCTAACGCCCCCTGATTTCCAAGCCATAATAAAGACGAGAGGGTATCGGCACGCAAGGATATCTCTCCCTCTTCTTCTGCCCACCCTCTGGCAAAAGAAGGCGCGTAATCGGGCAGGTGCTTTTGAAAAAATGACTGCTTGTGTATTCCATCAGGGTATCGGATCACTGTGACTTTTTTATTTGTAAAAAAAGGGAGCATATAGGGAGCGGCATGTCGTAAATAGAGCAAGTAATCCTCCTTGGTTAACCCACCGGGCCATAGAGGTTTATCAATATGTGTGTAATCGACTTCCTCAGGAAATAATGCAAGGTCCCAGTGGAGCTTTTTCTTCGTGCATTCCTTTGGGGTTAAGTCAAACCGAAAGTCATGAAATACAGGCTCTCTTAACTCTCTGTCCTGAGCGTTCAGACAGTTAATATCAACACACACACCAGGGTGAATTCTCCCATTCTGCCCTTTTTCTTTAAAAAACTGTATTAATGTCTGAAACTGCTCGTCTGTAAAACCGTGTTTCAGCTGTCCCAGCCCAGCCCTCTGCTCTTCATCATAAATTTCAGTTTTAAAATAATCGTTATTCCGGTTATATTCGGTTAGAAAACCTGAAACCGTACGCCATACCTTCACTTTTAACCAGTCAGATGATCGTTTGTTATAGGCATAGGTGCTATTTTTTCGTTTTGCTACCACCCCTTCACCGAGGTGTTCAAACACGATATGACAGGCTGTCTGCCAGTCTGCATACTCGTTCACATAATGAATCGTCGACAGATTTAAAGAGTTAACTAGTTTTTTAAGCTCATTTTTTCTTGTTGTGTAAGAGGTGGAAGTCAAATCTTTATTATATTTAATTAGGTCAAAAGCCATAAAAGCGGCAGGACGGCGGGAAGAGTGGCGGCTGATTTTGTCCTTGTTTTTTAAGCGTCCCCGTGTTTGTAATTGTTCAAAATCAGCTTGATAGGGCGTATTTAGAATGACAATCTCCCCATCCATTATTAATTCATCGGATGTAAAGCCTGTAAATCTCTTAGTCAGCTCGGGAAATTGTGCTGTTAAGTTTTTTCCGTTACGACTGATTAACTGCACTTTATTTTCCCTCCAAATAAGGAAGGCCCGGAATCCGTCATATTTTATTTCATACAGCCACTCTTTTCCTTCAGGAGGATCGGCGGTCAGAGTGGGAAGCATAGGTTTATTCAATTTTTTTCACCCTCTTTTATACTCGTTAGTCTAAGCCGTTCGCTTCAGCTTAAACATAATTTTTGTTACAAGACGCATGCTAGTAAAAAAGGAGTGAGAGTCATGCACACAATGTGGAAAGGGACGATCAGCTTTGGGTTAGTCAACATCCCGATTAAGCTGCATGCGGCTACGGAGAATAAAGATGTTAAGCTGAGGCAGCTTCATGAAGAATGCAAGTCACCAATTGAATACAAAAAGCGTTGTCCGGTTTGTGATAAAGAAGTGAGTAACGAAGAAATAGTGAAAGCTTATGAATACACGAAAAATAAGTTTGTTGTACTCGATGCTGAAGATCTTGAAAACCTAAAGAAAGAGCAGGAAGATAAGTCGGTAGAAATTCTTGATTTTGTGAAATTAGAGGAAATAGACCCTGTTTATTTTGATAAGAGCTACTTCATGTCACCGAATGACGGAGGGTCTAAAGCTTATGGACTACTAAGGAAGGCACTTAATGATACAGGTAAGATCGGGATTGCGAAAATTATTATCCGTTCAAAGGAGCAGCTTGCCATCGTCCGTGTTTTCCAAAACACCCTCATCATGGAAACGATCCATTTCCCTGATGAAGTCCGGGATACAGCAGACGTACCTAATGTTCCTGAAGAGACAGAGCTAAGTAAAAAAGAAGTAAGCACAGCTATTACGTTAATTGATCAGTTGACGGCTGAATTTGATCCCGAGAAATATACAGATGACTACCGTACAGCGTTACTGGAATTAATAGATGCAAAACGCAACAATGAAGAAATAACTACAACAAAACAAAAAGCTGCTCCTGAAAATGTAAGCAACTTAATGGAAGCATTAGAGAAATCTTTGGAGAGTACAAAGGAATCGAAAAAAATATCTCCTAAAAAGAAAACAACGGCCAAAAAATCTACTCGCAAAAAGAAATCTTCTTAAGAGTAACCCTTGATATGGAGCGTTTTGTCGAACTATAACCCTGTATTTATACTGAGTTTTGTAGTATAATAATAGTAGATCAATTCGGTCGGAGGGTTGTTTAGATGAGTGTTCGTACGGATGAGCAGGCAGAAAGCCTGATGCAGTCTGCAAAGGCATCAATGGCTATTGAAGGTTTAGACCTGAGTCAGAGAGAAGAAAGCCTTGTTAAGAAGTGTTTAACCGGCTCTATTACCCATAAAGAATTTTTGAAGCGGGCACTGGAATTGTCCCGTCATGCCTGACTCAAGGTATGGGAGTGGATCCTCCCGCTATTGTTATCCGGACACATCAATTCTTATTAACCATTATGATATTAAGGATGACCGCCAGCTGCAGAGCATGGAAAATATATTAGCAACTCAGAGGCTGTCTGAGCTTCAGGATACCCCTGTACCAGGTGACTTTGATTTACGTCATTTACAGAAAATTCATGAATGCATATTTAAAGACCTTTATCCTTTTGCCGGCGAGTTAAGAAGTGAAAACATAAGAAAAGGTGGATTCACATTCGCTCAGGCGCAGTTTATACACGAAGCAGCTGAAGAAGTATTTACTCAACTTATAGCAGAAGATTGGGAAAGTATGGGCAAAGAACAACTGGCTCGGCGGCTGGCCTATTATATGGCTGAAATAAATGTGCTGCACCCTTTTCGGGAAGGCAATGGCAGGAGTCTTCGTGAATTTATCCGGTGTCTTGCTCTCGAAGCAGAATTTATTATTAACTGGGCAGCAATGCCGAAAGAAGTTGTGTTACAGGCGAGCATTGAGTCTGTTCGTGACCCGGAACAATTAAAAAAAGTGATCTTTGAATCGTTAACAAAAATAAATAAATGAGGTCGTACACATAGTGCGATCTTATTTTTTATGATATATTATCAGAAAAATCTGAAATGATGCGGAGGAGGGGAAATGTGAAAGAATCTATATCCTTACGTTCTATATTTAAAGCCAGACAGCGCATCAAAGGGATTGCTGCAGAAACCCCGCTTATTTACTCAGAAACGCTTTCTAACGAGACAGGCAGCAGTGTTTATTTAAAATTAGAAAACATGCAGCCGACAGGTGCCTTTAAGCTTAGAGGGGCTGCTAACAAGATTTTATCCCTTACAGAAGAGGAGAAACAAAAAGGAATTACCACCTTCTCTACAGGAAATCATGGAATTGCTGTGGCCTATGTAGCCAGACAATTAGGACTTCATGCGACCGTCTGTATATCAAACCGGGTTCCTAATGAGAAGGTGAACCGGCTCAAGCGGCTGGGTGCTCATGTAGAAAAGGTAGGAGAAAATCAAGACGATGCAGAAGCTTTTTGTTATAATCTTGAGAAAACAAAAGGACTTTCAGTTATAAAGCCCTTTGATGATCTCCATGTAATTGCCGGACAGGGGACCATCGGCCTTGAAATTCTCGAGCAGCTTCCTGATGTGAATGAGGTTGTCATTCCTCTCTCAGGCGGAGGGCTCCTTTCCGGGATAGCCTATACTTTGAAATCCGCGGCTTCAACTATTTATGTTGAAGGAGTTTCAATGGAGAAATCGGCTGTGATGCACGAGAGTCTTAAGGAGGGAAAGCCTGTTCAGCTGAAAGAATCAGACACATTAGCCGACAGCCTTCTCGGAGGGCTGGGGCCTGACAACGAATATACATTTTCTCTAACACAGCGCTATATCGACAACAGTGTGTTAATCTCAGAAAAAATGATTGAAAAAGGAATCGTTTTTATGATGGAATTTCATAAAATGATAATAGAGGGTGCTGCCGCTGCAGGAATAGGCAGAGTGCTGGAGAAGAAGGATGGGGATGGCAAAAACATCGTGATAGTTGTTAGTGGAAATAACGTCGATCATCAGACCATTCGTGATTTGATCTAGAGAAAAGAGTGAATGGGGTGGGAGAATGGGGATACCCGTAAAGGATATTTTGCAAATTCCTGTGCTGCAGCCTGCCAGAGTACTGACAGGTGAAGCCTGCATGGATAACAGGGAGATTGAATGGATATCAGTAATCGAAACGCCGGTCGAAAACTTTGTGAGGAAAAATGAGTTTGTATTAAGTACAGGAATTGGCTGCAGTGACGATCCAGTTGCATTAGAGGGGTATGTGCAGGACGTAATTGATTCTGGTGCCTCGGCTCTGGCTTTTGCCACAGGGCGGCATATTTACAAAATCCCTGACCGTATTATTAAAAAAGCATCCAGTCAGGGTTTTGTCCTTATGGAGCTGCCCTGGGAAGTACGGTTTGGTGATGTGCTTCATGATGTCCTCCAGGAAATCAGCCGGCAGAAACACGCTGAGCAGCAGCGGACAGAAGAAATAAGACAGGAATTAATTAACTGTGTGTTAAATGGGAAGGGCCTCCAGGAAATCATGAAAATCGTGTACGAAAATACAAGCATCCCTGTGGCTATAAGTGATCACAACAAGCTCGTCCGCGCTAATTATTATTTCAATCAGCACATGATTCAAGTGTTAAATGGAGAAGTGGAGGGGGACTACCAGCTCATACCGTCACATGAAACTCCATTTAAGGACCACCCTTTATATCACTATATAGAAGAGTACCGGATAGGAGAGGATTACTGCTATCAATTAACTATATTATCGAATTACAAAAAGCAGGGTTATCTATTATTCAAACCGTCTTCAGATAAGGAGTTGACCTGGTCTAACTTAAATATTCTTGAGCATGCTTTAACAGCTTGTGCATTATACTTTGTGAAAGAAAATGCGATAGAAATGACGGAAATTCGGTTGAAAGATAATTTTCTTCTTGATTTAGCCAAGACCGATATGGAGATGGATAAGCAATTACAATCCAAAGCTCAATTGCTCGGCTATGACTTAACGAAACCATACATTTGCCTTGTCGGTGAAATCCGTTTTGAGAAAAAAGTCGATGATCATATCGGAACACCGGACCAGGCTGTTATGTCTTCCTCTATGCATAGTCGAAATTACTACATTCAGAAAGAAGTTGCACATGCAGGGGATGTATTAAAAAGGCGGACAATGGCGACTTTTGAAGATGGTGAGGTTATTGTATTTCTAGAGGCAGATAATCGACCTTACATGGAAACGGCAAACCAATTCCTCGATTTAGTCGAACGAAGGCTTAATGAACTGCTTGCCGGGATAAATATTTCCTGGGGAATATCCATGCATAAAGAGGGTGTGTATACATTTCATAAAAGCTATAACGAAGCGGTTACAGCCTTTAATATCGGACGCCAGCAGCATGAAATTGGAGAACGTACTTTTTTTAGTGATACGCAGATGAATCGTTTACTAATGGCTCTATCTCATGAAAAAGAAATTGAGCAGATTGTAAAGAATACATTGCAAAGCCTGATTGAATACGATCAAAAACGACAAACCGACTTAATTCACACGTTTATTGTCTACAATAAATACAACAGTAATGTGAGCCAGACAGCCCGGGCTTTAAATTTACACCGTCAATCCTTACTCCACAGATTGCGTAATATTGAGCAATTAACAGGGCTGTCCTTATTAAATGCCGATGACATGTTCTTGATGGAATTAAGCGTCCGGCTGTGGATGCTTAAAAAAGTCGATGAATGAATAATAGAACAAATTTAAATCATTAATTTACCGTTTTCTCTTTCCAGTTAAAAATGTAAACACCCCTTGCAAGACCAGGAGGAAACGACTTCTTTTTTAGTGCAAAGGTGTGGCCACGGGCGCTTTAACAGACATCCGGGGTCACACCTTTTTCGTCTACCCTTCTTCAAAATTTTTATCTGGAACGATGACTTTTTCTGTCCCACTTTCCGTTACTGTCGACCTGAGTTTAAACACCCATTCGTCCTTTTGTTCTTCATAAGATAAAGATTCGATGGAAAGAGCGTTGCCACGGTCCACTTCTGAAAGGGCGCTTGCTAATGCTTGAGACTCCGTTAAATCCGCCCCCTCAGGCTGCTCTGGCTCAACAACGTTCACCTCAGCTGCCTCTCCCTGCATAGGTGTAGACTCGGCTACAGCACCGTCTATAGTTACTTCAACTTTTTTTCCCAGCCACATATCATCCTTGACTCCAGTTACCCATATAGGCTCTCCCCCGTCAGGCTCAATTGTGTCTACCACTAATATACTTGTTTCGTTCTGGTCCATAACATAACCAGAATAAGTTGAATTCTTCCCTTCTTGATCATTGGATGAATCTCCGGTTGATCCATCCTCCTCTTCCTCGTCAGTCGTTCCACAAGCGGACAATACGATAAAAATGAGAAGCAACCATTTTTTCATGATTTATTTTTCCTCCATTCTGTAGAAGGTCTATTTACTTCAAATATTACACTGTACTCAATGACAAATACAAGATCCTTTGTTATGATGTATGCATCTAAACAAATATTCACAGTAACACTACTAGGGGGGCCCGGATGGGCTGAGAGGAAAGCTTAAGGCATTCCAACTCTTATACACCTGATCTGGTTAACACCAGCGGAGGGAAGTAGTCAGACGCCAAGTCTATTACTCTACCTTTACAAGTCAGGTCCTCCTTGAGGGCCTGACTTTTTTATGGTCCAGGAAATAGTGAAAATCCAAACTGTGGATCTCTTTTTTAAAAGAGTGACATCCAGCTCCAGCGCCCAGACACTCGCTTCATAAGCAAACCGGCTTGCGGAAAGGGAGGCCGCCTTCCTCCGGCCGTTTTGCTTAGGCATGTCGTGTCTGCCAGGGTGCTTGCGCCTTTGCCCTGTCAACTCTCTTACAAAAAGAAGGGAGGAAGTTGATGAATCGAACACGATTACTTACGACCATGGCAGTATTTGTAGCTGTAGGAACCCTGGCATCACAGCTGTTATGGTTTCCGGCAGGTATAGCAAAAGCTTATCCTGTCCAGCACGCAGTGAATGTAATGGCAGCAATCACTCTGGGTCCGGTCCCTGCTGTAGCTATTGCCTTTACAATAGGCTTGCTGAGGAACTTACTTGGTTTAGGAACGCTGCTGGCGTTCCCGGGAGGGATGATTGGAGCTTTATTCGCTGGATATTTATATAAATGGACACAGAAACCCCTGGCCGCTGCTTCAGGTGAAATGGTTGGCTCGGGACTGATCGGCGCTCTATTTGCCGTTCCATTCGCCAAACTATTAATGGGCAGCTCAGCCGGCGCACTCGCTTTTTTACCGTCATTTCTCGTCAGCAGCATTAGTGGAGCCCTGCTTGGATGGTTTGTTGCGGCAAGATTAAGACAAACTAAACAACTAGCTCCATTGAACTACTAAGGATAAGTAATAGACTAAAGGAGGACAAACGTATGAGTTTTACAGAGGATCTAAGAAGGGAAAACAATAACATCTTTCAAGCAATCTTCGACCATCCATTCGTAGACGGAATTGGGAAAGGAGACGTTCCGCACGATTCAATTGCTCACTATATTAAAGCTGACTATGAATATTTAAATGCCTTTATGCATCTTTACGGAATAGCGATTTCTAAATCTACCGAACGAAGAGATATCAATTATTTTAACGAGCAGATCAGCTTTACGATGAACAGTGAGGCTCATCCGCATCAGAATTTTTGCGATGTCATAGCGGTCGGCTACAATGAACTCCACGGCTTCCCGCTTCCTCCTACAGCTGATCACTATGTAAAACACATGATGTATTATGCTCAGACAGGTGGCCTGGGAGAAATTCTGGCCGTCATGCTCCCATGTCCTTGGACGTATCTTGAAATCGGTAAGCATTTAATGAAAAAGTATCAGCCATCACCAGATGACACGTTCTACCCATGGATCGCGTTTTACGCCAATGAGGAATTTGAAACGCTGTCCGAAGCTATGCGGCACCGTCTCGATGAGCTGGCCGAACAAGCATCGGATTCGGAACGCCAGCGTATGAAGGAAGCGTTTCGTAAGAGTTGTCAGCTGGAATTAAAGTTCTGGGATATGGCGTACACTTGCGAAGAATGGCCCCAAGGAGAAGGAGTGAGCAGTAAATGAGTAAGGTATCAACGGCTTTAACCATTGCAGGAACGGACCCGAGCGGCGGTGCCGGTATCCAGGCAGATTTAAAAACATTTCAAGAGTTGAGAAGTTACGGGATGAGTGTCATTACTTCAGTCGTCTCACAAAACACAACAGGGGTAAAAGATGTTCATCATCTGCCTGTTGAGTTTATTCGAAGTCAATTAGAGGCCGTATCGTCTGACATGCCTGTGCACGCGTTCAAAACGGGAATGATCGCAAGCATGGATATGATGAAAGTCATCGCTGAATGGATTCCTGAAGTTTCCGCCCCTTACGTTATGGATCCCGTCATGGTGGCTACCAGCGGGGACCCTTTAATTGAGGAGGAATCACGAGGATACCTGCGGGATCACCTGCTTCCATTGGCAACAGTAGTGACTCCCAATATACCAGAAGCGGAATTTCTGCTGGATGCTAATGTCGAGACCACAGCAGATATGAAACAAGCCGCAGAGCAGATATGTACTCGTTTTGGTGCAGGAGCGGCACTTGTGAAAGGGGGACATCTGGAAGGAGATGCGGTAGACTTCTTGTTTGATGGATCAACCATTCATGAATTTAAGAGCGAGCGCATTCCTACGTCTAACACTCACGGTACGGGCTGCACATACGCGGCAGCTATAACAGCCTATTTAAGCCAGGGCGTCCCTTTAGAGAAAGCAGTGAAGCGTGCGAAGGGTTTTGTGACAGAAGCTATCCGCCACTCGTTGGATCTTGGTAAAGGAAGTGGTCCGACGAACCATTTTGCAATGCGTAAGGAGGAGCATATCAATGACAATTAAGCTTGTAAATGAAGTCCGTGAAAAGAAACCATTGATTCATAATCTAACCAATGAAGTCGTTATGAATTTTAGTGCAAATGGCTTGCTCTCTTTTGGAGCGTCTCCAATTATGGCCATGGCTGAAGAGGATGCGGCGGATATTGCAAAGCTTTCTAATGGGATATTGATTAATATTGGAACATTAACGGAGCCTCATCTTCGGGCGATGATTCTCGCCGGAAAAGCAGCTAATGAACAGGGAGTTCCTGTTGTGATTGATCCTGTAGGTGTTGCGGCAACACCTTATCGAACTGAAGCATTTAACCGAATTATTAAAGAAGTTCAGCCGGCGGCTATAAAAGGAAACGCTGGGGAGATGGCCCATCTTATAGGGGTTTCTTTAGAAACAAAAGGGGTCGATTCGGTCGGGAAAGGAGATACCAAATCTATTGCGAGGCAGGTTGCTTCCCGTTTTAATACGATTGCTGTAGTTACAGGAGAAGTAGATGTGATTAGTGATGGAGAAGAGGCAGTGACCAATGAAACTGGACATGAATGGATGGGGAAAGTTACAGGCTCAGGCTGCCTGTTAGGATCTATACTAGCGGCCTGTTTGACGACTACAGGGACACGGCTGGAGCAGGCCTGTGCTGCGGTCAGGTTCTATGGACTGGCAGCTGAGAAGGCCGCACGACATACGAGTGTAAACGGTCCTGGGACGTTTGCCGCCCGTTTTATCGATGCATTAGCAATGGATTTAACGAAGCTTGAGGAGGGCTGAGTAGTGAAGCTTAGCGGCCGGTTAAGAAAATATTTAATCATGGGTAGTCAAAACTGTGAGCGTGATCCAGTCGACATACTAAAAGAAGCCATTGACGGCGGGATTACGGCCTTTCAATATCGTGAGAAGGGGCCTGGGTCGCTTGGTGGAGAAGCAAAGCTTGAACTGGGCCGAAAGCTCCGCGATTTATGCCGGAAGCATAATGTATTGTTTATTGTAAATGATGACAGCGGTTTGGTGGAGCCTCTTGAGGCAGATGGTATCCATGTAGGTCAGGACGATGTTGATGTACAGGAGCTCCGTACCCTTTTTCCAAAAAAGGTGATTGGTTTGTCCATTTCAAATGAGGATGAGTTAGAGAGAAGTGCTGTGGAAGTTGTCGATTACCTTGGTGCGGGACCAGTCTTTGCTACGTCGACGAAGGTTGACGCGAAGGAGGCAGTCGGAGTGGAGTGGATTACGAGGGTGAAGCGGCTGCATCCGGATCTCCCGCTTGTAGGCATAGGAGGAATCACTGTAGAAAATGCCGTTGAAGTAATAGGGGCAGGGGCAGATGGTGTATCTGTTATTTCTGCTGTTACCGCTGCTTCTGATGTGCGTGAGGCGGTAAACGGATTATAATAAGAACGAGAGGTCGGGACAAAACTGAATAAAACATAAAACAATCCGAACTGATTCTGTAGAAATCAGTTCGGATTGTTTTATGTTAAAGAGATTTCACACCATCGCTCCGTCAAAATGCTTCGCTTTCCTTAGGCACGGTCGTCTGTCTTCGGCTCGTGGTGTTCCCACAGGGGTCTTCGCATTTTAACAACGCTAATAATCTGCGTTTATACAAATGTTTCTTTTTCTACTTATGTTCCAGCCTCTATTTACATTTCAAAGTAGAGAGGGTAGTGGTTACGGCATCTCTCGTTAAATGTGTGCTGACAATGCGGGCAGTTGGTTGTGTTCATGTATTGGTGAATTGTTAATTCTTTTTTGCATTTTCCGCACATGATCGCATACTCGTCTCGTTTGTTTTTAGGCCATGTAGATTCCTTGTGTCCGGCTAGTTCCTTATGGCAGTAATAACAGGCATAGTATTCATGACAGCAATTAAACTTGATTGCAATTATGTCTACTTCGCTGTGATAATGCCTGCAGCGGGTGTTCGAGTCCACATCAAGTCCTTTGACTTTTGGATGATTCATAGCGAGTCTCCTTGCGTCGGCTTATTATTTGGGTTATAAAATATGCAATACTTGCAGCGAGTGCAGCTGCAATAAAGGGCATGTACGATATCTGGACCTCTGACTTCGGCTGCCGGGCAAAAGTAAAATCAGGCTGATGGATCATGGTGAGCCACAAACCGGAAGCCAGTTCAATTAAAAAATAGATGATGCCAAAGCTTATAATAAACGTAACATATTTCTTCATAAGGTTTCTTCTTTCTCTGAGTGACCGCCCCTTCTGCTTTTGTAAACTATACCTGTAATAAGGAGCAGTAGTCCAGCTATGCCGACGCCGAATTCCATATAATAAAAGTTTCCCTCACCTAACAACCGGATAAGGAACTGTCCCCCGAATATACCTGTTAACAATAAACCAAAAAACAGGGCTGTAAATGGCATTAGATCACCTTCCTATCATTTAATGTAATTCCCACGTAAACCAGCGGCCGTGCCCATCGGTCTCTCCTGCCACATTTTCTTGTCTCTCTTTATTTACGATTAAGTCCAAATGAAGTTTCGCATCTGTCATATGATTATACAAATGGGCTATATTTCTTTTTGAACCGATCCTTTCAATATGCTCGTTCAGCTTGGTTTTAGCGGCAGCTGTCATTTGATTGGCTGCATGAGTGTGAAAGACACAAATGATTGAGTCTTTAGGGATTTGTTCTGCCACAGAAGGCAGAAGTTCTACACCATCCCCTTCAATCAGCTGTATGGAAGCTTGTTTCACAGAGTCAGCAGCTTGTTCAAATAATCTCCTGCGTTCAATGTGTTCAGGCCATATTAGGGCGTGCAGCCAGGCATGGTGTTCGGTATTATTCATGTCATTGAGATGAAGGTCAATGCCGTATCTGTGCGTAACTGGAGGTGTATGTGATGGGAGAGGGGGTTCACCCTTCCCAATGATCTGTGCTTTTATATGTACCTTGCTTTTATGAGTTATTACGGTCTTCGAACTATTGTATGTATAGCTGTATTCATCCCACAGCAGCTGGAAGCCGGCACTTGTCCCTATTTCTATAAGAGCTAGAGGCTGGTTTGTCTGTTGATAAATATATGAAAAGCAAGGATATAAATATGCACAGCGCCTTACTTCGTTTGTTTGAACGAGCTTTGTCTGCAGCAGTCTGACTATATCGGACTTGTAGGTTTTACAGAAGTCTTTAAATGCTGCAAATGTACCTTCTTCAGCGGGAGAGGGGCAGATGCTGGGGTAATAGCTTCTTAAGGGATGATTATAATTATTCAGCAGAAGATAATGAATGCTGCCAAGTAAAAGATTGGCAGGCGGCTGACCTGAACGGACGTGAGAGGCTAAATTCAGTAAGAAGGGATCCTCAGCGATTTCCGCAGCTAAAGAGCTGTATAATTTGCTGGAGCCTAGAATGGCTTCTGTAGAAAACTGCTTAAATATATTTGAAAAGTTATCCATTATCTCACCTGCATTCAATATATGGAATTATATACCTTTAAAGGTAACATGAAGTCTATAAAGTAACCAGCATAAAGTTCAGCTGTAAGCAGGGAAACCCCCTTTACAATCGACTTTTGTGATATAATAAAACTTTGAAGATGTGAAGATTTTGTTGTTTATTAATGGTCAATCTTCTTTTTATGAGCAAGATATGATTAAATAGATTGCGGTAATTTTTATCACATCCCTTGGAAAGGAGGAAAAGGGATCCATTGAACTTTGAAGAACGTTTTGATTGGAAGCTTTTTTTTATTATTTGTATGTTTATTACGATAAGCTGTGTCGCTTTGTATAGTGCGCAGCAAAGTCCTCAATATAACGAAAATTTTATGCTTAAGCAGCTTGTCTGGTTTGGAGCGGGCGGCATTATTATTGGAATAATGCTTTATTTTGAACCTGATTTCTATAAAAAGATAAGCTGGCCTCTTTATATTGCCGGTATTCTTGTTTTACTAGCCCTGGTTATTGCGCCTCCCTCTATTGCTCCTGTGGTTAAAGGACAAAAAAGCTGGTTTATCCTCCCTGGTATGGGATCGATTCAACCATCGGAATTTATGAAGGTCTTCACGATCCTAATCTTATCGAATGCAATATCGAACCATCATGAGAAAGTGAAATTTGTCACAATCAAAAGTGATTTTCTTCTTCTTGGTAAAATTACGGGGCTGACTTTTATTCCATTAGCCTTAATTATGCAGCAGCCTGATTTAGGAACGTCACTAGTTTTCCTGGCTATTATGGCAGGGATGATCTTAATATCAGGAATCAGCTGGAAAATTATCACTCCCATTTTCGGTTCATTAGCTGCCACCGGCCTAAGCTTAATTTGGCTCGCTCTTAAATTTCCTCAAATATTGGATCAGTACTTTGGTGTAAAGGAATATCAATTAGGGAGAATCTATGCCTGGTTAAATCCTCAGCAATATGGATCTTCTGAAGGTTTTCAGCTGATTAGAGCTATGCGTTCAATTGGCTCAGGTCAGATGTTTGGAAAAGGTCTTGGAGAAAGAGAACTGTATCTGCCTGAAGCCCATACAGACTTTATATTTAGTATTATTGGAGAAGAATATGGATTTTTAGGGAGCTGTGTCGTTTTATTAACTTTTTTTCTGTTTATTTATCGGTTGACTACGATTGCAACAAGAGCCAATCACAGGTTCAGTACTTATGTAATGGTAGGCCTCATTTGTATGGTATCCTTTCACGTCTTTCAAAATATCGGAATGTCTATCCAACTGCTTCCGATTACCGGAATTCCTCTGCCTTACATCAGCTACGGGGGAAGTTCATTGCTGGCCTTTTTAATAGCTGCCGGCTTAGCTTTTTCAGTATCCTATCATCACAGGACTTATATGTTTGGGGAAGATTAAAAAGAGAGTTGAGAACCACTTCCTCTGTTATTTAGAAAGGTAAACATTCGTTGCACAAAAAAAGAGGAAAGAGTTTTATGAAACGATTCCCTTTCCACCCTGCCTCGCGGAAAGCGGTGCTTTTTTCCCTGTTCCTTTACTCCAGATTTTATGGGGGAGCCAGGAGATACCATGTCTATATCCAAGATTTTCAACAGCCTGAAAGCGTGTTTCTCTTTACGGAGAAACGCGTTTTTTTGTTTACAGGCTAAATGATTCCGGGCTGATTAACTTTTTAGCTGTTCAGTCTCAGGAGAGCGGTAAAGTCTTTGCTCGTCGAAGCCTGTCTAATGAAACATGTGTATAAAAATATAATATAAAATTTCATACAACTTTTACATTACATAACAAATACCCATTGAATACAATGAAAGTACAGTAGATTAAATATTCAGATAATAGGGGGAGGGATAGTTATGGTGCTTCCATTTGATATTTTAGAATATCACCAACGTCTTAAGGGGACTAAAGAGCGCATGGCTGCGAAAGGAATAGATGTGCTGCTTATTACGGACCCGGCAAATATGAATTATTTGTCTGGCTATGATGCCTGGTCCTTCTATGTTCATCAAATGCTCGTCATTGTGATTGATGAGCCGCAGCCGATCTGGATCGGCCGTTATCAGGATGCCAATGGTGCCCGTGCGACTACATGGGTTTATGAAGAAAATGTAATTGCTTATCCGGATTATTATGTTCATTCAGACACATACCATCCTATGGATTTCATTTCCGAGATCCTTACTCAGATCGGTCAGGGAAATCGAAGTGTTGGAGTTGAAATGGACCATTACTATTTTACAGGTATGGCCCTTGAGCGGTTAAAGAAAGGGATGCCGAATGCCCAGTTTAAGGACGCCTCCCTGCTTGTGAATCGTGTTCGAATTGTAAAATCAGACCAGGAAATTGAATATATGAAACGGGCTGCTTCAATTGCGGATTTAGCAATGGCAAGAGGTGTTGAAAGTATATGTGCTGGCCGGAGAGAGTGTGATACGGCGGCAGAAATCTATTACCAGCTCGTTAAAGGGACCCCGGATCATGGCGGGGAATATCCAGCGATTGTACCGCTGCTGCCTACAGGAGATCATACGTCAATTCCCCACCTTACTTGGTCAGATCGTCCTTTTGTAGATGGAAGTCCAGTAATAGTAGAGCTGGCGGGTTGTTATAAACGGTATCATGTACCACTTGCAAGAACTGTGTCGATTGGAGAACCCAGCCAGAAACTAGAGATCCTGGCGCCGGTAGTATTAGAAGGAATTCAAAATGTTCTGGAGGCTGCCAAACCAGGTATGACGTGCAGTGATTTAGAATCGATTTGGGCAAAGAGCATTAAGAAGCACGGGTTTGAAAAAGAATCCCGGCTCGGATACTCAGTCGGTCTCAATTATCCGCCGGACTGGGGAGAGCATACAGCAAGTATTAGAAAAGGTGATCAAACGATCCTGCAGCCAAATATGACTTTTCACTTAATCCCGGGCCTGTGGTTTGATTATGACGGAATTGAGATCAGTGAGACGTTTAGAGTGACCGAAACAGGCTGTGAGCGGTTTACCACCTATCCGCAGGAGCTTATCGTAAAGCGGGAGTCATCAATATTGCTAAACAGCAGCGATCAAATTAGTTAAGGGGGTGGGAGCGATTCGTTTGTATAACCGAGATCGAATCGACAAAGTGATTCGATTAGACACTGAATTAATTAATATAGTAGAAGAGGCTTTTACTGATTTATCAACTAAGCAGGTAACGATGCCGCCGATTATGCGCATTGATGTGCCGGAGAATAACGGGGAAGTAGATATAAAGTCGGCCTATATCGAAGGCTTAGACAGCTTTGCGGTAAAGCTCTCTTCGGGTTTCTTTAACAACCCCAAAATGGGTCTTCCAAGCGCAAATGGAATGATGATATTGTTGAGCGCTGTGACGGGGGAGCCGCTGGCTGTTTTTGCGGATAACGGACTTTTGACTGATTTAAGGACAGCTGCTGCAGGTGCTGCAGCTTCCCGTCTGTTAAGCCGGGAAGATAGTCATACAGCAGGAATTATTGGTACAGGTTCTCAAGCGAGATACCAGCTTAAAGCTCTCATGAATGTCCGGCAAATCGAAAAAGTGTTAGTTTATGGACGTAGTGAAGAGAAAGCAGAAATTTATAAAAGAGAGATGGAATCAGAGCTCGGAATTCCTGTGGAGATAAAAACTGCCAGAGAAGTAGTGGAAAACAGTGATGTTGTTGTGACTACTACACCTTCTACAGAACCGGTAATTGAAGTGGATTGGCTTCATGAAGGACTTCATATTACGGCGATGGGTTCAGATGCAGAGCATAAACAAGAGCTGTCCTCTCAAGCTTTAGAAAAGGCCGGACTATTTGTGTGCGATGTCGTTGAACAATCCACTCGACTTGGAGAATTAAGGTCTTGTTCAAATAATGAAGTGATCAACTCTGCTGTTGAGCTTGGTGAAATTACAAGCGGAATGAAGAAGGGACGCAGCAGCTATGATCAAATTACGATTTGTGATTTGACGGGTACAGGCGCTCAGGATACAGCGATTGCCCGGTATGTATATCAATTACTGGATACTAAGGAGGATGATGATCATGAAGGAAGCTAAATTTGCAACGAAATCAATCTGGGCAGGAGAGAAAGATCAGCTGGCCTTTGGAGCGACTCAGGTTCCAGTAGTGCACAGTGTATCTTTTGGCTATGACGACATGGACGAATGGTATGAAGTGGCAATTGGGAATAAAAAGGGCCATATTTATGGACGCAATACAAATCCTACTGTTGAAGCCTTTGAGGAAAAAATTCGTATCCTTGAAGGAGCAGAAGCTGCAACAAGCTTCTCAACCGGTATGGCTGCAATAAGCAATACGCTGGGGACACTGCTGCATCCAGGAGATAGAATTGTATCAATTAAAGATACGTATGGAGGAACGAATAAGATTTTCACTGAATTTCTTCCTCAGCTGAACGTCGATGTCATGCTGTGTGACACCGGTGACCACGATGTGATTGAGCAGGAGATTGAAAAAGGGTGTAAAGTTCTTTATTTAGAAAGTCCTACGAATCCAACGGTTAAAATTACAGACATTAAAAGAATGGCACAGGCTGGGAAAGCCGTGGGGGCTACTGTTGTAGTTGACAACACGTTTGCCACTCCAGTGAATCAAAACCCAATTGAATTAGGGGTGGATCTCGTCATTCACAGTGCGACTAAATTTCTTGGCGGCCATGCAGATGCCCTTGGCGGAGCAGTCTGCGGAAGCAAAGAGCTGGTAGAGAAAATTTATCATTACCGTGAAATAAATGGAGCGACGCTCGATCCAATGGCGGCTTACTTGTTACTAAGAGGGATGAAAACTCTGCACCTTCGAATTGAAAAGCAAAACCAAAATGCTCAGGAAATTGCTGAATTCTTAAAGCAGTTCGATATTGTAGAGGACGTATTTTATCCAGGCTTAACGGAGCATAAGGGTCACGAAACGGCTAAACAACAAATGAGAGGTTTTGGAGGAATGCTGAGCTTTGCTGTTAAGGGAGGAGTCGATACCGTTCGTCACCTGCTTCCTAAATTGAGATACGCAAACCGTGCAGCGAACCTCGGCAGCGTTGAAACAGTAGTCGGACCGGCACGTACGACAAGTCACGTGGAATGCACGCCGGCTGAGCGTGCAGCAATGGGTATTCCGGAAGGGTTAATTCGTTATTCTGCAGGTATTGAAGATATCGAGGACCTAAAGCAGGATTTAGAACAGGCGTTCCAGGCGCTTCCACAGGATTTAGCCGTACAAAGCTGACTGAGGTGGTGCTGAATGAATCCGAGTGTATTAAATGTAAGAGCCGAAGCTCTTTATTCAGAATTAGTCGCCTGGAGACGCGACTTTCATCAATATCCTGAGCTGAGTTTTCAGGAAAAAAGAACGAGTGAAAAGGTAATCGAAATTTTGAATGGTTTTGGTGCTTATCAGATTCACTCTCATGTAGGCGGCTGCGGTGTAGTAGCCACCTTAACCAACGGAGAAGGTCCTACTGTTGGAATCCGGGCAGACATGGACGCTCTGCCGATTCAAGAGCAGTCTGATCACAGCTTTGTATCCAGGCATGACGGGGTGATGCACGCCTGCGGCCACGATGCCCACACAGCTATTCTGCTGGGAACAGCAAAAATTTTAAGTGAAATCAAGCAGAATTTTCAAGGTACCATTAAGCTTATTTTTCAGCCGGCAGAAGAAGCCTGCGACGAAAAAGGTGAATCTGGAGCGGTCAAAATTCTTCAATCTGGATTATTAGATGATATGGACAGGGCGATTGCTCTGCATATGTGTCCGTGGCAGAAAAGGGGAACCCTCCAACTTCATGACGGTCCGAGTATGGCTAACAATGATGAGTTTGAACTTGTAATTAATGGCCGTGGAGGTCATGGAGGGTATCCCCACCACACTATTGACCCCATTTGGTTATCAACTTATGTTCTTCAAGCTATCTACAGTTTGACCGGACGTAAGGTAGACCCCCTGGAAGTAGGTACAATCAGCGCAGGCCAGATCAATGGCGGGGAAGCTCATAATATTATTCCAAATCAAATAGTGATTAAAGGAACGATCCGTTCTTATGAGGAAAACGTTCGACTCAAGCTTCACGAAGAACTAAAAAATGCGGCATCGCTTACTCAAGGGCTGGGGGGATCATATAAGTTAAATATAAATAATGGTGAGCCTGCCCTGCTCAATCATCCTTTTATCAATAGAGTAATTGAGAAAGCCGCGGACGGATTCCAAGTCGTGAAGAAACCATTTGGAATGGGAAGCGAAGACTTCAGCTATATAACCGAGAAGCTCCCGGCGGCTATGTTTTTTCTAGGCTGTGGTCTGGAGGAAGAACGCAGCTTACACCATCCTAAGTTTGATATTGATGAGAAGGCAATGATCGATGGAACAGCGATTTTAGTGAAATCTGCCTTGTATTTGTTAACAAAGGAAGGAGGAGAATAATGACGACAAATATTGCGTTTATTGGTTTCGGCGGCGTCGGCCAGGCACTGGCTGAAATTATAAGGGACCGAAAAAACAGCCTGCTCTCGTCTTATGGGTTGGATGCGAAAGTTGTAGCTGTAGCTGACGTGATGAAAGGCTCGATTTATAACCCCGAGGGGCTGGATATAGATGAATTGTTGAAGGCTGTTCGGGAAAAGGGAACAGTAGAAGCGTATGAAGGTGCTGCTCAAGCTTCCACCGGGTTAAGCAGTATTGAAACTATTACGAACTCGAATGCGGATGTCATCGTCGAAGTAACGTTTACGGATGTGAAGACGGGCGAGCCTGCAATTACTCACTGCCGGACCGCGTTTGAACATGGGAAAAGTGTAGTGACGACTAACAAAGGACCTGTCGCCTTAGCGTATAGGGAGCTGGCAGCATTAGCTGAACAGAATGATGCGTTCTTCGGCTTTGAAGGAACCGTAATGAGCGGTACACCAGCACTGCGAATGCCTGTTGAAACACTGGCAGGTAACCAAATTACTGAAATTCGCGGCATTTTAAACGGAACAACAAATTATATTTTAACGGAAATGGAAAAGGGTCAATCCTATGATGAATCGTTGGAAAAGGCACAGAAGCTTGGATATGCTGAGGCAGACCCTACAAGTGATGTAGAAGGCTATGACGCACGCTATAAAGCAGCTATCCTGTCCAATTATATTATGAACACTCCTATTTCCCATACTGAAGTGGAATGTGAGGGCATCAGCGGCATCACGCTGGAACAGGTGCAGGCTGCTTTAACAGAAGGAAAAAGATGGAAGCTTATGGCGCGTATAAGAAATGAAAACGGCCAGGTGAAAGCGTCTGTGAAACCGGAGTGTATTGAGAGCAGTGATCCGCTTTCGGGGGTTACAGGTGCTACCAATGCGATCGTTTATGAATGTGATTTATCTGGGACGATCCTATTAACGGGGGCAGGCGCTGGTTTAAAAGAAACGGGATTCTCGCTGTTAATTGATTTAATCCATTATCAAAAAGAGAAAAAGCTAGCCAAAATTTAATGGGTGGTGATTACTATGCATACGAAGGTGAAAGCGATGAAAATGCTGATCGGTGGAAAGTGGGTAGAGGGAAAAAAGTCGATTGAAGTCACTAATCCCCAGAATAATGAACCAATCGCCACCGTACCACTGGCCTCGAAGGAACAGATGATTGAAGCGATTGAAGCGGCGGAGAGGACTTATAAGACAACAACTGTCTGGCCGACTCACGAAAGAATCGCAATTTTATCGAAAGTATCAAGCTATATGAAAGAACATTTAGAGGAGTTCGCCAGGGTAATTGCGAGTGAAGGGAGCAAGACCATTAATGAGGCACGCGGGGAAGTAAAGCGTGCCGCACAAACGATACAGATTAGTGCGGAGGAAGCTCGCCGCATTAATGGAGAAACTCTCAACTTCGATCAAAATGAAGGCAGTGAGAACCGCGTTGGTTATTACTACCGCTTCCCAATCGGTGTAGTCGGGGCCATTACACCTTTTAACGACCCATTAAATATGGTTGCGCATAAAATTGGTCCGGCGATAGCCTCGGGCAATGCAGTCGTGCTTAAACCAGCCACAGTGACTCCTTTAAGTGCATTGAAATTAGCTGAGGCCTTTGTGGAAGCCGGGCTTCCTGAAGGATTTCTCTCCATTGTGACAGGTTCAGGGCGTGAGATTGGCGATACGCTGGTCCAGCATCCTGCTGTTCAAATGATCTCGTTTACAGGCGGGACAGATGCAGGAGAAAAAATCGCCCGGAAGGCGGGTACGAAGAAACTGAGCATGGAGCTTGGCTCTAATTCACCCGTGATCGTACTTGATGATGCCGATTTACATGATGCCGTTCAGTCCACCGTATCAGGAGCTTTTTCCGCGGTTGGCCAGAACTGTATCGGAGTGCAGAGGGTGTACGTAGAGAAAAGCATTTATGACACCTTTGTGGACACATTCGTCAATCGAACCTCTGAATTAAACGTTGGAGATAAAATGGATGAATTAACAGATATGGGACCCCTGATTAACGAAAAAGAAGCTGTACGCGTAGAAGAGTGGGTGAAAGAGGCGCTTGATAAAGGAGCTACACTCGAATTTGGCGGTAAACGGGATGGGGCATATTATACACCTACGATATTATCTAATGTTCCAGCCAATGCTACGATTGCAAAGGAAGAAATCTTTGGTCCTGTAGTATTAGTCTATCCTGTAGATTCACTTTATGAAGCCGTAGAAAGATCGAATGACGTGAATTATGGTCTCCAGGCTGGTATTTTCACAAGCAACATTAATCAAGCCTTCTATGCTGTAAAACACATGAATGTCGGCGGTATTATGATTAACGACAGCAGTGATTACCGGATAGATGCCATGCCTTTTGGAGGGACAAAAGGTTCAGGGATCGGCCGGGAAGGCATTCAATTTGCGATAGAAGCGATGACAGAAGCAAAAGTTGTATCTTTTAGACTTCAGGAAAAATTACTTTAAAATTTACAGGGAAAGCCACTAAATTTTAGTGGCTTTTTCCTTTGCTTTCAAAGGATATTATCCCTTTCGATGCACACATTAAGGAAGAGGAAATTCCTTAAGGAGGCAACATGATGAAAAAAATAATTTACACTTCATGCATGGTATTATGTGCGTCAGCACTTACCGCGTGTGGTGCTGATAATAACGATCCGGCGGATAATGCCGCTTCTGAGTATAATCAAGTCACATATGGACCAGGCGGTACAGATGAAGACGGCCGTATGAATGATTTGAATCGTATGGACGAGAATTTCCCATTTGATAATAAAACACCTTATTATCCGTATGATCGGTTTACAGATGAAGACGATCGATATGATGATAACAATGATGGCCCTTACCCTTATGGCGGGGAAGAAAGAGAAGAGGAAAGAGATCCAGAACAGGAAGGTCCTGATGATGAGGACGAAGGACAGCAGGCTACAGGAGATATTCACGAACAAGTCGTTGAATTAACGAATGAAGCACGTGAAGAGCAGGGGTTAGAACCATTGGAATTAAATGAAGAGGTATCTGAAGTAGCTCAGGAGAAATCTGAAGACATGGCTGAAAATGATTACTTCTCCCACACTTCTCCGACTTACGGAAGCCCTTTTGATATGCTTCAAGAGTTTGATGTCGATTACAATACAGCCGCCGAGAATATTGCGGCAGGACAGCGCACACCTGAAGAAGTAGTAGATGGTTGGTTGAACAGTTCGGGTCACCGAAAAAATATTATGAATGAAAATATGACTGAAATCGGTATAGGCTATGAAGAAAATGGTCATCACTGGACTCAAATGTTTATTGGTAATTAACTACTGCCGCGCTAATCAACGTTTTAAGCTTGTAGAGGAAGCCTAATTTCTCTGCAAGCATTTTTAATTTCTTGGACCTCAAATATCACCTTTTTAAAGTTGACTTGGACTAGAAGGACTGTGCCAATCAGCGGTATGCTTTACTTCTTTTACATTTGGAAGAATTAACATTGATTGATATATCCTGTTCTCAGACATGCTATTCATAAGGAGTGATATTAAAAAAGAGGTGATCCCAGTGAAGAAAATAACGCTGCTGTTATGCATTCTTTTCCTTATACCTTATATTCAACCGTACACGATCCACGCTGATGCTAAGCAGCTTAGCGCTATTGGTGATTCTATCCCTTATGGATACAATTTAAATAAAAATAATCATTATCCTTCAGGAAAAGCATTCCCTTATACTATCGGACAGCAAGCTGGATTGGAAGTGACCAATTTGGGTATCCCTGGATTAACTTCTCATGAGCTGTTAACAGCTGTGCAGAAAAATGAAATATTCAGGGATACAATAAAGGATTCAGATTATATTGTACTTTATATAGGCGGCAATGATCTATTGAATTTATTAAAGAAACATAAAGGCATCAAAGGCATTGAAATGGATGAAACTGCGGTCGTCGTACGCAATTTATTATTTAATGTATACTCGACAATTATGGAACTGGATAAGCTGACTGATGCCGAAATTCTTGTCTATAATATTTACAATCCATATCCTGAAGAAGGAAAATCCTTAGACCAGCCGCTTCACTATATCAATGCTCAATACAGTTCCTTGATTGAATTATTGAGTCACTTTACTAATGTAAAGCTGGTGGATGCTTATCAGGCGTTTAAAGGACATCCAGAATACATTCTAAAAGATGATGTCCACCCAACGGCTGAGGGGCAGATTGTACTTGCAAATATTGGGCTGAAGAAATTAGAGAAGAGGTCGGGACAAAACTGAATAAAACATAAAATAATCTGAATGATTAATCAGTTCGGATTATTTATGTTAAAGAGCATTCACACTATCGCTCCGTCAAAATGCTTTGCTTTCCGTGGGCACGGCCTTAAGCTTTCTCAGAAAGCAAGAACGCTTTCCTCCGGAATCTCGGCTCGTGCTGTTCCTGCTTAGCTGCGCTAATCATATGCGTTTGTACAAATATTCATTTTTTTACATTACTGCTTTACTTATGTCCAAGACTTCTCTTCAGTCTGTTGAAAAAGCTTGATATACACATGGTATCACATGATTTTTCCATAAGAATCTAGAGAAAAGGAACAGGAAAAAGCGCCGCTTTTAAGCGGGGCAGCCAGGAGTTGTCGCGTTTTCCGTTCCTTTTAATCAAAAGAGGATCTCGGAAGCATGGAGCCGCGGACTTTACTTCTTTTATGATTTCATTCCTGATCTTGTTATAATGAGTGTAATCTATAGGATAAGGAGAAATTTACATATGATTCGATTTGGCATTATAGGTACTAATTTTATTACAAAGCTTATGATAGAGGCGGGCAGCCATTTGGAGGACTTTGCGATTCAAGCCGTATATTCACGTTCGGAAGAGAGAGCTGAAGAGTTTGCTCAAACTTACGGAGCACCGTTGGTTTTCACCTCAATTGAAGTAATGGTAAAAAGTGCAGAAGTTGATGCAGTCTACGTAGCCAGTCCTAATTCGTTTCATGCAGACCAGGCCGTCCTGGCTATGGAGCATGGTAAACATGTCCTGTGTGAAAAGCCGATGGGGTCCAATGAATCTGAAGTAAACAGGATGGTTCAGGCAGCAGAGGAAAACGATGTCGTGCTCATGGAAGCTGTTAAATCAACATTGATGCCATCTTTCTTATCCATTCAATCGAACCTCCATAAGATAGGCAGGATCCGCCGCTATGTAGGTAACTTCTGTAAATATTCTTCACGTTATGATGCCTACCGGGAAGGAACCGTACTCAATGCGTTTAATCCAAATTTTTCCAATGGTTCCTTAATGGATTTAGGAGTATATGGAATTTATCCAATGGTGGTTCTCTTTGGGAAACCTGACCGAATCCAGGCTAATGGAGTGAAGCTGGATTCTGGTGTTGACGGAGAGGGAAGCATTATTGCTCACTATGAAGATATGGAAGCTGTAATTATGCATTCTAAGATCAGCCACTCTCATACTTCCTCTGAAATTCAAGGAGAAGAAGGAGTCATCATCATTCCTAACATTTCTGAACCTAAGGATGTGTATATTCAATATAACAATGGAGGAGTGGAAAGCCTGGATCTTCCTGATCAATATCCTCCCATGTATTATGAAATTGAAGAGTTTTGCAGCAAAATTAATGATCGAAACCGTCCGGCCGGAAATAATTCTTTAGACAACACTCAGATTGCGGCGAAGCTATTAGAGGAATCCAGAAAACAGATGGGGATTGTTTTCCCGGCAGATAAGTAAAAAAGTGGACTGACCCTGATCAGTCCACTTTTTTGTGGTTATTCATATTCAGCTCTTCTTTATTTAAGATCTCATCCATTTCAGATTTAGAGGCATTCATTTGCTTATGAGCCAGGTTCCATTTGTTCATCGATTCTAAAAAAGAAGAGGCTGTCTGTCCGTATTGTGTCAACCGGTATTCCACTCTTGGAGGGACCGTACCATAATCAATTCGTTCAACAAGTCCATCCTCAACCAGTTTTCGAAGCTCCCGTGAAAGAATACGTGATGAAATATTTCCGTCAATTTCCCGCCGGAGTTCGTTGAAGCGCATCCGTTTCTCCTGGACGAGCTTCCATAAGATGCCGTTTTCCAAATCTCTACCAGTAGTTACAAATTTGTTACCGTCAAACAGATTACATGTAATGTATAGCTGCTTAGTTTTGTTTGGCGATACCAAAAAGACGGGCTGACATGAGGAAAGTCTAAACAGTACTATCAAAGCGTGAATTCCTGTATAATAATAGGAACTTTCAAGATAAAGCGGAGGACTTCCTATGAAAAAAGTTTTTTCATACGCTACAGCTTATAAAGCTTCTGCCATTATTGCTCTATTACTTATGCTTCTTGAACTTACTGTAGAGCTTATTCAGCCTCTTTTGATGGCTCACATTATAGATGAAGGTATTATGAAAGAAGATTATACTGTTGTTTCCATATATGGAGGAGTATTAGCAGGACTGTCCCTGCTCGCATTTGCAGCTGGTATTATTAATTCTTTTTTTGCTGCCAATGTTAGTCAGGGTGTAGGTTTTGATATAAGAAGGGATTTATTTAAAAAGGTTCAAAGCTTTACGAATGACAACTTCCAATCTTATTCTACTCCAAACTTAGTTACACGAATGACAAATGATGTTATTCAAATTCAAAATCTTGTTTTGATGCTGATGAGAATTGCTCTCCGTGCACCGCTTTTTATAATATTTGCCCTCGTTATGGCTTTTACAGTTAACGTTACATTAGCTTTCATCCTGGTGGCAGCTGTTCCTCTGCTGGGCGGCTTTCTTTTTTGGGTTTTACTTAAAGGGGTCAAGCTCTTTAAGGGTGTGCAGAGCCGGCTGGATCATGTAAATACGGTCATCCGCGAAAATCTTGCAGGAGTCCGGTTAATCAAAGGGTTTAACCGAGGTGATTATGAAGAAGAACGTTTCGATAAAGTAAATAATTCCCTCATGGAAAAGAATAAACATGCCTTATGGCTTATGGAGATTGCCATGCCCATTATTATGCTCGGCATGAATGTCATCATTCTCGTATTGCTGTTCGTCGGAGCTGTCCAGTTGAATATAGGGGGAGCCCAAGCAGGTGAGGTTGTCGCTATTATTAATTATGCGACTCGTATTATGTTCACTTTTTCAATATTTTCATTTTTAATTATGGTGTTTTCCCGCGGAAATGCCTCAGCTAATCGAATCAGTCAAGTTCTAGAGGAGCCGGTACCTCAATTTTTAAATGCTGCAGGGAGACCACACTTTAACCTCTCAGGGAATGTATCATTGAAAGAGGTATCTTTTTCACGGAACGAGGCAGAGGTCTTGAAAGGGATCACTCTTGATGTGAAAGCGGGCGAAACCATTGGAATTCTGGGAGAGACAGGTTCAGGTAAAACATCACTGCTTCATTTGCTGCCGAGATTGCATGATAAAAGTAAAGGCCGGATTTTATTTGATGATGTGGAAATTGATGATGTGAATGTGAAGAGCCTTAGGCAGCAGATCAGTCTCGTCCCTCAAGAGGTTCACCTGTTCTCGGGAAGTGTAAAAGAAAACATTGCCTGGGGCAAAGAGAATGCGGCAGAGGGAGAAATTATAGAGGCAGCGAAGCAGGCAGAAATACACTCCTTTATTACTTCTCTTCCAAATGGCTATGACACTATGCTTGGACAGAAAGGCGTCACTTTTTCCGGCGGGCAGAAGCAGCGTCTCTCTATTGCCAGAGCACTGGTGAGAAAGCCTAAGATTCTCATTTTGGATGACAGCACAAGTGCTCTTGATGCTCACACGGAAGCCCGTTTATTAAAGACATTAAAACAGCAGAATTGTACGATTTTTATGGTCGCTCAGAAGATAAGTTCTTTACGGGCGGCGGATCAGATTATTGTCATGCATCAAGGAGAATTAATAGCAGAAGGTAATCATGAACAACTGCTGTCTTTAAGCTCGTACTATCAACAGGTGTATAAATCTCAGCAAGAGGATGTGATGTAATGACGAAAGATAAATCACGTAACCAGCCGGTCATTCGTCGACATCACCAGGGGATTGGCACTGCTCCTCCTAAAGTAGATGACATGAAGGCAACGTTAAAACGCATTTGGAGATATATGTATCAGGAGAAAAAGAAATTTAATGTAGTTCTCGCCATGATTGTACTAAGCTCAGGATTATCGCTGCTCGGACCTTATCTGCTGGGTGCTGCCGTTGACGAAATTATTGAAGAACCTAATACAGGAACGCTTTGGACAATGCTGAGTCTTTTGTTTGGTGTATACGTGTTTCAATCTCTTTTTCTCTGGCTGCAAAATTACTGGATGATCAATATTTCACAAAACACTATATATAAAATGCGTAATCACCTTTTTTCTCATCTGCAGAGGCTCCCGATACTTTTTTTTCAAAAAAGGCAGCAAGGAGAACTAATGAGCCGGCTGACGAATGATATGGAGAATGTGAGCCGAACGTTAAATACGGCGGTTATTCAATTCGTGACAAGTATATTAACGATCACGGGGACTCTATTGATAATGTTATGGCTGAGCCCGCTGCTTACCTTGTTTACGGTAACCATTGTACCGGTGATGTACTTTGGAATGAAATGGATTACTAAGCGGACAGGGAAGTATTTTAAAGAGCAGCAGAAGCACTTAGGTGATGTGAACGGATATGTGGAAGAAATGTTTTCAGGACAAACCATTATATCTATGTTCTCAAGAGAAGAGCGTGTCATAAAGGATTTCGAAGCCAAAAACGAAGCATTAAAAAATTCGGGGTATTGGGCCCAGACATATTCCGGCTTTATCCCTAAGCTTATGAATATGCTTAATAACGTCAGCTTCGCAATCATAGTTGGAGCAGGAGGTTTACTTGCCTTAAATGGGAGTATTTCTATTGGGGTAATCGTCACGTTTACTACGTACTCCAGACAATTCACAAGACCTCTTAATGATCTGGCCAATCAATATAATATGATTTTATCTGCAGTGGCCGGGGCTGAACGCGTCTTCCAAATTATCGATGAGAATGAAGAAAAACAAGATGAACAGCTGGCGGAGGATATTAAAGAGATAAAAGGGGATATTGAATTTCGTTCGGTTGATTTTTCCTATGAGAAAGAGAATTTAACGTTGTCTAATATTAACTTTCACGCTTCTCCTGGAGAAACGGTCGCCTTAGTCGGTCCGACCGGGGCAGGGAAGACAACAATTATTTCTCTGCTGTCCCGTTTTTACGAAATAAACAAAGGTTCGATTCTTATTGATGGTCAGGAAATTCATTCAATGACAAGAGACAGCTTAAGACGTCAAATGGGAGTTGTCCTGCAGGATTCTACTATGTTTCATACGACCATTAGAGAAAACTTACGTTACGGCCGCTTAGATGCCACGGATGAAGAAGTAGAGTATGCTGCCAAAGCGGCTCATGCTCACGAATTCATAACCCACCTCCCTGATGGGTATGAAACTGTACTCGATTCTGATGGGGGAGGAGTCAGCCATGGGCAAAGGCAGCTGCTTTCAATTGCCCGGGCTATGCTGGCAGACCCGGCTTTACTCATATTAGATGAGGCTACGAGCAGTATTGATACGGTGACCGAAATCAAAATCAATGATGCTCTTTCGAAGCTGATGAAAGGAAGAACGAGCTTCGTGATCGCTCACCGGCTTAATACAATTCGTGCGGCTGACCTAATATTAGTTCTTCAGCACGGAGAGATCATAGAGAAAGGCAGCCATCAAGAGCTGCTCCAGCAGGAAGGGTTTTATTCCGGTTTAGTTAGAGCCCAGCAGGCTGAAGGTAAAGCTTCCGTATAAAAGAAAAGACCCGGTCAAAGCGATATTCATCCCAAAAGACCTGAATTGTATCGGGTTCTCAAAGGAATGCTGTTTCCATTTGGCCCGGCCCCTGCTTATTTGGAGAGACCGTGCATGATAAATTGCACGGTTCTCTCCATTTCTTTTTCATCATCCCACTCCAGATCGGGAGCTATAATGAAACGGGTGAAGATAAAACCAATTAAAGATGTCATTATCATTCGAATTGCTGAAGGAGCAGGAAGTTCGATAATCCTGTCTTCCTGTTTGTAATGCGCAATTAAATGTTCAAAGCGCGGGTAAACGTGCTCTAAAAATACAAGCCTGAATTGTTCCTGCAGATCTTTATGAAAAGCCATTTCCTGCAGCATGATACGGACGAGCGGATGGTTTTCTTTCACAAATTCGTACCGATTTTTAATGATTTTATAAAGAAGCTCTTCAAAATCTTGTGGAAGCTGCTCGAACACTTGCTCTGCGAAGTGAGAGGCGAATACAGGCAGAGTAAACTTCACCATAACAGGAGTAACGATGGATAAGAGCAGCTCTTTCTTAGTTTTGTAATGGCGGAAAATGGTGCCTTCGGCTACCCCGGCTTTCGCGGCAATTTCACTTGTAGAAGTGGAAGCGTACCCTTTTTCAGCAAAGGTTTCTACAGCGGCTTTAAGGATTTGGGTTTGTTTAGGAGTTTTTTTTTGCTCGCCTTCTTCAAGTATTTGAATGAGTTCATTTAAATCTTTCGTCATTACATACACCTCTTGTCATTGCAATAATCGTACTATATGCGCCTGTGCCTCTTCAAGGCTGAAATGTTAAGCAGCGTGAACAGCGCTATGAAGGAAGTTAATACATACAGTTCTAGTTGAAAATCGGAGAAACTTTCATTTCTAATCATGATTCCGCGTAAGGCTTCTGCTCCGTAGGTCAATGGCATCACTCTGCCGATGGCCTGCAGCCAGTCGGCCATGCCTTCTAAAGGAAACAGCCCGGAGAAAAAAACCTGCGGTACAATGACTACAGGGATGAATTGAATCATTTGAAACTCATTTTTCGCAAAGGCTGATAGAAGAGTCCCCAGGCTCAAGGCTGTCATAGCGAGTAAAAACGTAACAAGCAGTACGTAGAAAAAACGACCTTCCATAAACATATCGAGGACGTATATAGAGTAAGCAGCAATCAGGAAGGATTGGACGATTGTAAATAATCCGAAGCCTAATAAATAACCAAAAACTAATTCACTTCGCTTAAGCGGCGTTGAAAGTATACGCTCCAGGGTGCCTTGTGTTCGCTCACGAAGAAGAGAAACACCGCCGACAATAAACACAAAGAAGAAGACAAAAAAGCCGATCAATACAGGACCTATATAATCGAATAAACCAAGGTCCTCTGATCCGTGTAAGAACTCGATCTCCATTGCACGGCTTTCACTTCCCAAAGCTTTCTGCAGTAAATCTCTAACATCTGACGTGGTATTAGGATCACTTCCTTCGATCGTAACAGACGGCTCACCGTTTTCCCATAAAACAAAAGCGTCAAGTCCAGCATCAGCCATTTCACTTTTGGCTTTACTTTCTTCCATGGGAATCAAGTTCACCTCCTCTTTCTCAGCGAGCTGTTCTTCAAAAGCCTCCGGAACATCAATAGCTGCAATCTTTAATTCATCTTCACCACTTTCTAAAACAAGCCACATCAGGGTTAATACAAAAATAGGAGCAGCAATCATCAAGGCTATGCTGCGTTTATCTCTTTTAAACTGAAGAAGAATTCTTCTGGTGATCGTCCAGGTATTCATTTAGAAGCACCCCCGTAGTGTAGAAATACATCTTCAATGGTATCAGCCCCTATTTCTGCTTTGAGCTGTTTCGGGGCATTCAGTGCGATGATCTCTCCGTCTTGCAGCATCGCGAGTCGGTCACATTTCTCTGCTTCATCCATAACGTGAGTCGTAACTATGATCGTCACACCATTATCTTTCAGTCGGTTCAATTCCTTCCAGATCGACTGCCGAAGTACAGGGTCTATACCGACAGTAGGCTCATCAAGTATGATTAACTCTGGTTCATGGAGGAGGGCGGCAGCCAATGACAGCCTTCTTTTCATACCACCAGAATATTTCTCGACTTCTCTATGAGAATCTTCGACTAAATTGACCATTTCCAGCACTTCTTTTATCCGCTGCTTCTTCCTCTGCTTACTTAACCGATAAATCGATGCAAAGAATTCAAGGTTTTCTTTTCCGGTAAGCTCTTGATATAGTGCATCAGATTGTGCCATAAATCCATAGCGTTTCATTTGTTCAAGAGAAGGCATTCTTTCTCCATTCACGTAAACCGTGCCGCCGGCAGGCACCAGCAAACCTGTAATTAATTTAACGAGAGTGGTTTTTCCTGATCCAGAAGGGCCTAATAACCCAAAGACTTCACCTTGAGGAATACTAAAAGTTATATTCGAAAGAATGGATTTTTGTTTAATTTGATGAGAGACATTTTGAAGGTTCACGACACTATTCATACGGGCTCCCCCTTTAAGTGAGTGATTACTCACTTAAAGTATACGATGAAGAATCAAGAAAGTAAAGTGAGTAATCACTCATATTTTAAATAGAAAAAGTAGACAAGTTTTAGGGACGTGTCCGCATATACATGAGCTAAATATGCCTTTTAAGGAGGGAATCATTTGAAAGCGTTAGTTCTGTCAGGAAAAAAGATAATGTGGGCTGTCAGCGGGTGTGCTTTACTATTGGCTTTATTATTCGTATTTGGATCGTTTGGTGATAGTCTGCCTACCTTCTCCGGAGAGGAGCAGAAGGAGGTAAGAGAAGTTAACATTGTCACAGGAGAATTCAAAGCTGAAACAGCTGATGGTGAGGAAATTGAAACGTATCGCTGGGATCCTGGAACTATTTTTGCTGAAAAAGGGGAGCCGCTTCAGCTGAATATTTACGGAGTAAACGGAGAAGAACATCCTTTTGTCATTGAGGGAACAGAAAAACAAGGGGTGGTTCATCAAGGGAATGAGACGGTGGTGGACGTGCAATTTGATGAAGAAGGAGTTTATCGAATGATCTGTACGACGCACGCTGATTTTGAAACGGATGGGCCAATGGTTGCTTACATCGTAGTAGGAGGCTGAATTAGACTAAAAGGAACTGAATACGTTTATGGATGAATAGGTAAAAGTCCCCCGCAGCGTTTTATTGTAGCTGCGGGGGTTTTCCTTATACTTCTTTATTCAATTCCTTATCCGTCGGCATAATAAATGCAGCTACAATATAGACGAGCAATAGAAATCCACTACTTAAAAAGATCCCTGCTGCATACAATATACGTAACAGGCTTGAATCAATATCATAAAGCTCACTTACCCCGCCTAACGTACCGGTCAGCATTTTGTTACTGGTAGACTTGTACAATTTCTTTTTCAACCTACTCATCTCCTTCAATTAAGTTCTTTTGAAAAACAATCATATCGAGAGCTTGAATCCCATTTTCATAAATAGGAGCGGGGTAGTTTATAAAGAAACCTTTTCGAATTGATTGCATTCGAAACCCGCATTTTTGGTAAAATAAAATATTCTCTAAGCTTGAATTCGCTGTCCCTACTATAATTTCACTAAAACCTCGTCGTTGAAACATACTATGTGCTTCGGCGATGGCTTTCTTTCCTATCCCTCTTCGTTGATAATCAGGGAGAATCGCAATATTTTTAATTTCTACTACGTCATGTTGTGGAAAAATGAATAGGCAGATGCCTATAGGCTGTTCCTGTTCATTGATCGTATACATTTCACCTTCGTTTATGTATTCAGATATAATGGCTTCGCTTTCATCAGCTAGTAGAAGTAATGCAAGGTAGTCCTGCCGGCAGTGTACCGGGTTTAGGTATGTCATAGTGTGGCCCCTTTGATTAGTTTCCTTCTTTTACGTCGATTCATTCAAAAAGGTTTCGTTATGTTACAATTTTGATAAGCATGATTTGAGAGGAGAGATCCCATGCAACGAAAATTATCGATCGCTGGGTGGTTACTATTTTTAATTGGGGTAGGACTTTGGCTTTTAAATATAGAAGTTGCTTTTCAAGAAGCCGATTCGGTATTAATAGGATTAGGTGCTATTCTGCTGCTCTTTTCGGGTATTATGAAGTTTAAAGATCAGCAATCTTAACTCTCCTCTTCATTAATTAAACGGTGAAACCAGGGACCCCCTGGTTTTTTTATATGCTATGGGAAATTATCGAATTCTAAACTGTGAATAGCCTTAAACGGGGGCACGCACCAAGAGCTGTAGAAAGGAAGCTCTTTTATTGAATGAATAATGATAACTCCTCTTTTCGGTTAACCTAAACAGACGAAAGCTGTTATAGTTTTTAAATTGTTTATGATAATATTGAGAAGAATTAAGAAATGCGGACGGATTCTTTAAAAGAACGCTATAATAAATAAGGTTTTAGCTATTGAAATCATTCTTTATTATCATTCTTTATTCATTGTGCAATCTTATTGTCTTTATGAAAAACCGCTGGTCAGGGATAAAGATTTCACTGCACAAACGTATAATTGGAGTCGGAATCGGGTTTCTCAGTAATTAATTCTGGCTGCATGGATGTTCGTTTTGAATAATATTAACAAGGAAATAAACATAGCCCACCAAAGGAGAAGTGAAACTTAAATGGCACAACATGATAAAATATACGATTTAATGGGGGTAGGGATCGGCCCTTTTAATTTAAGTCTAGCTGCTCTGCTTGATGAAATCGAAGAAGTAGACAGTTTGTTCTTTGAACAAAAACAGGAGTTTGATTGGCATCCCGGCATGCTGATTGAAGGAACCAAGCTGCAGGTTCCATTTTTAGCGGATTTAGTTACTATGGCGGACCCAACCAATAAGCACAGTTTCTTAAACTACATCAGTCAAAATGATCGAATGTATCAATTTTACTTTTTGCAGCGGCTCGATATTCCACGCCGTGAGTATAACGACTATTGTCAATGGGTGTCCAAGCGTTTAAGCAGCTGCTTGTTCGGACACCGTGTTTCTAACATCCGTCATGTTAGAGAGGAAGAGACTTACTTTGAAGTGACGGTAGAGAATTTGGATACCAACCAAACAGACGTATATAAATCGAAGCACATTGTGATGGGGACCGGGAGTGTTCCTGTTATGCCGAAATCATTTCAAAACTTACCTGAGAAGGATGTCTTTCATACTGCCGATTATGTTCCTAACAAGGACCGCTGCAAAAACGCAAAATCTGTTACAGTGGTTGGTTCCGGACAAAGCGCTGCTGAGACATTTCGTGAGCTTCTTAAAGAACAACGCGAATGCGGGTTTAGACTGGACTGGATTACCCGCTCGGCCAGCTTTGAGTCAATGGAAGAATCCAAGCTGAGTCTCGAGCATTTCTCACCAGATTACGTGAAATACTTCTATCAGCTGCCGCAAAAAGACAAGGATGAGATCTTTGCGAATCAAGGGTTATATTATAAGGGGATCAGCAATCATACCATTGAAGACATTTATAACTTACTGTACGAATATTCAATTGGCGGTGATCAGCTGAATGTCGGATTACAGGTGCTTAGTGAAGTGCGCGGCATTGAAGAGAAGAGGGATGGTACAGGCTACGTACTCGACTGCTTTCATTGGCAGAAAAAAGAAGCATTTGAGCACGAATCTGAAGTCGTGATCACAGCAACAGGGTACAAGCCTTATGTTCCTGAGTTCATTCATTATTTAAGTAATTTCCTCGAATGGGACGAGCAAGGGCGGTATAAAGTAGAGGCAGATTATCGATTGAAAAAGACCGAAAACGTCGAGAACGAAATATATGTACACAGTGGAATTTCCCATACCCACGGCGTTGGTTCAACGAATTTAGGGCTCGCTGTTCATCGTAATAAGGTGATTATTAACCACCTCCTGGATCGCGAAATGTACAAGCTGCCTGATCATAGTATTTTCCAATCCTTCGATATTGAATAATCCAGAAAGACCAGCTGTTTTCCAGCTGGTCTTTCTGCTTGTGGAGAAACTTCTGCAAGCTTTTTACCTTGCTGCCGGGAGCTGAAGGAGCCGCAGACGAGTGCCCGAGTTTCCTCGCGAAACCCACGTAGTATTATTCAGGTGCAAGCTCTTCCTTCATTACCATTTTAATTCATTTTGCCGGTCTTTCCTGAATTAAGTCAACCTCTGTCTGAAAATCATTCTTTATTCACATAAATTTGAATTTGTATAAATGAAATTTTAACAAAAAAATTTCAATATAAATGTAACCGCTTACTAATGGAGTTTTATCATACTTTTTTCTATGGAATGCTTCAGCTTGAAATAAAACTTTTGCTCCACCTGTTGACAGATTTTATTACAAGAGTAATAATAGCATAAATATACGTTATTTATAATATTTATACATATACAAAAAAGAGGTGAAGGAACGTTGCAAATTGGAATTGTCGGAGCTACAGGATATGGCGGTGTAGAGCTGTTCCGCTTATTATACAGCCACCCTGGAGTGGAAAATATAAATCTATATTCATCAACACAACATGGAGAGTTCTTTCAAGAAATATACACTCATGTGAATAATGAAAACTACACATTAAAAGACCTGAATCCTGATGAAATGAAGCAGCAGCTTGATATCATTTTCCTGGCCACGCCGGCGGGGGTATCGAGTGAACTGACACCTCAATTAATAGGAGGAAAAGGTAAAGTCATCGACCTATCGGGTGACCTTAGGCTTAAAGACCGCGAGTTATACACCACCTGGTACAAAAACGAAGCTGCGTCAGAAGACGTGCTCGAACAATCGGTGTACGGCTTACCCGAGTGGAACAAGGAAGCCATTCAATCAGCCGGCATCATTGCGAACCCCGGATGCTACCCGACGGCGACGCTTATCGGGTTAGGTCCAGTCGTCAGCCGGGAGCTGGCTGACCCATCCCGCATTATCATTGACGCTAAATCAGGGGTATCCGGAGCAGGGAAGAAAGCCAGCACTGTAACTCATTTCGCCAATACACAAGAGAACTTTCGCATTTATAAAGTGAATCAGCATCAGCATATTCCCGAAATTGAACAGCAGTTAATGCACTGGGATACGACCGCAGAGCCCGTTACGTTTTCGACGCATCTCGTTCCTATGACGCGCGGGATTATGTCGACCATCTATGTTGATTTAAAAGGTGATTATTCTCTTAATGAACTCGTTCAATTATACGAGAAGACGTATGAAAAGGAACCTTTTGTTCGAATAAGGAAAGCCGGGGAGTTCCCTTGCACACGAGACGTGTATGCATCGAACTATTGCGACATTGGATTAGCTCTTGATGAACGGACTAGTCGATTGACGATCGTTTCTGTCATCGACAACCTGATGAAAGGGGCCGCCAGTCAGGCCGTACAAAATATGAATCTAGTACTGGGAATGGAAGAAACTACAGGTTTACACCATATTCCAGTTTATCCATAACTCATATAGAAAGGGAGAGAGCGATTGATTCAACTAACGGACGCGAACAAGATTGTGAAAGCAGAGGACGGGACAATAACGTCGCCTAAAGGTTTCATGGCTGGAGGTATTCACTGCGGCCTGCGACATTCAAAGAAAGACTATGGATTATTAATGAGTATTCAGCCCGCCTCTGTCGCGGCCGTTTACACGCAAAGTCATTTCCAGGCCCCTCCACTTCAAGTGACCCAGGAAAGCATAGCTTCCTCACAAAAGATTCAAGCCTTAGCTGTCAACAGCGCAATTGCTAACGCTTGTACAGGGGAAGAGGGGCTTGAGAATGCTTATAAGATGAGAACTTTAATTGCTGAACGCTACGTTATTCCAGAAGATCACGTCGCTGTAGCATCTACCGGGGTAATCGGACAGCAGCTTGAAATGGACAAAATTGAGCATGGATCCATGAACGTATCCCCTTCAATCGAAGGGGACCATGATTTTTTGCAGTCGATTTTAACAACAGATACGTGTGAGAAGTCAGCTTGCTACCAGGTTGAAGTCAACGGACTGACCGTTACAGTGGCCGGCGCAGCAAAAGGGTCGGGAATGATTCACCCTAATATGGCAACGATGCTTGGTTTCATTACAACGGATGCAAAGATTGAGTCTGAGCATTTGCAGACCGCCTTGAGTCAATCAATTGATAAGTCATTTAATCAAATTACGGTCGATGGTGAAACATCAACAAATGACATGGTGCTGACGATGGCAAATGGAAGTGTAGATCATGCCGAGCTCACTCCTGAACACGAAGATTGGGATACTTTTAAACAAGCGCTCCAGCTCGTATGTGAAGACCTGGCAAAGCAGATTGCGAAAGATGGAGAAGGTGCCACTAAATTAATAGAAGTGAATGTAAGAGGGGCTTTAACGGACGAAGAAGCCCGTATTATATCTAAAAAAGTAGTCGGATCAAGTTTGGTGAAAACTGCGGTTTATGGAGTAGATGCCAACTGGGGCCGTATTGTGGGTGCCATTGGCCATAGTGAAGCACAGGTGAACCCGGAAAGCTGCGACATTTATATTGAAAGCCAGCTCGTTTTTAGTAACGGAACACCCTGCTCTTTTTCCGAGGAACAGGCTGTAGAAGATATGAAGAAGGAAAAGGTAACAATCAAGATTGAGCTTCATGAAGGAAAAGGGGCAGGAACTGCATGGGGGTGTGATTTAACATATGACTATGTCAAAATCAATGCAAGCTACCGAACATAATCATAAACCAGTATTAGTTATTAAACTGGGTGGAAGCATGATTGACCATATTTCAGAAAGCTTTTACAAAAGCTTCTGCGAGCTGACAAAGCGGTATCAATGTGTTGTCGTTCACGGTGGAGGACCGGCGATTACTTCCTTATTAGAGGACTTAAATATTAAGGGTGAGTTCTTTGAAGGTTTACGGAAGACCACGGCTGAAACACTCGAAGTCGTGACGATGACGTTAGGCGGCACAGTCAGCGCTCAAGTGACTTCTGCTTTTACTAAACAGGGAGTTCCTTGTGTTGGTCTTAAAGGATCGGATGGAGGCTTGTTAAAAGCGCGGTTAATCAATGAAGAGAAGCTTGGTTTAGTTGGAGATATCGAAGAAGTTAACGTCACTCTGATCCAGGAGATTCTTAAGCAGAATTACATCCCAGTTATCGCCCCGCTTGCAACGACAAGTGACGATCAGATGGTAAATGTAAATGCAGATATTGCAGCAGCTGCTGTTGCCAATGCGCTTAAAGCAGATAAGCTGCTCTTCGTTACAGATGTACCGGGTATTCTGCATGAAGGAGAAATGATCACACAGATCACTCCCGAAGAAATTCAACAACTCATTACTGACGGCGTCATCTACGGTGGAATGATTCCAAAGGTGAAATCGGCAGTTAATGCATTATCTGTACACTTAAATGAAGTACTCATAGTCAGCGGAGAACAATCCCTGGTTCAAGGGGACGTTATTAAAGGAACAACGATTTATCAGGAAATGAAGGAAGGAGTCGTCAAATGAGTGTGTTTCCAACGTACAACCGTTTCCCCTTAACGATTGAGTCAGGGAAAGGGACGGTCGTAACAGACGATGAAGGAAATCAATACTTAGACTTTGTCTCAGGTATTGCTGTGTGTAATCTCGGCCACCGTCCGCCGGCAGTTGAGCAGGCCATACAGGAGCAGCTTGGAAAAGTGTGGCATGTGTCTAATTTATATCAAATTCCTGTGCAGCAGGAAGCAGCTGAACTTTTAACAGCTGAAACCAACCTCGATTATGCTTTCTTTTGCAATAGTGGAGCTGAAGCGAATGAAGCAGCTATCAAGCTGGCGAGAAAACATACCGGTAAAGAAAAAATCATCACCTTTAAACAGTCGTTCCACGGCCGGACGTTCGCGACGATGAGTGCTACCGGTCAGGATAAAGTTCATCAGGGCTTCGGTACACTTCTTCCTACGTTCGAATATCTTCCTTATAATGATTCAGAGGCTGTGACTGAATGGGACGGGGAAGATACAGCAGCCATCATGGTCGAAGTCATTCAAGGTGAAGGCGGAGTCGTGGAAGGGACGGAGCTTTTCCTGCAGGCTGTACAAAAGAAGTGCCGGGAGACGGGAGCGTTGTTTATCATCGATGAAGTGCAGACTGGCATTGGCCGTACAGGAGAACCCTTTGCCTATCAGCACTTTGGTTTAGACCCGGATATTGTCACTTCAGCAAAAGGGCTGGGCAGCGGATTCCCAGTCGGAGCTATGCTTGGGAAGGCCGAACTGGCTGAGACATTTACAGCAGGATCACACGGTTCGACTTTCGGCGGAAACCCGTTAGCTTCAGCTGCCGTAAAAGCTACACTGCAGACGATTTTTCCGAAACAATTCCTGCAGGATGTAAAGGAAAAAGGTTCTTACCTTCAGCAGCAGATTAAGTCCAAGCTTTCACCAATTGACGGTGTGAAAGAGGTAAGAGGAAAAGGCTTGATGATAGGTATTGAAATGGATACTCAGGCTATTGAATTTATTCATAAGCTGCGAGGAAAAGGATTACTGGCTGTATTAGCTGGTCCACAGGTCATTCGACTGCTTCCGCCGTTAAACGTATCAGGGGAAGAAATCGACCGGGCTGTTTCCATCCTTGAAGATGTACTGCAATTGGAGAAATCAAGTACTCCATGAAGCCAATACTTTGTCAGGGATCCCCTGCAAAGTATTTTTAATCATAACAATGTATAAAAATACCTTAATACTAATAAATATACAGCGAGGTGTAGAGAGATGCAGGGATTCCTAACATTACAAGAAGGCAAGAGCTTTCAAGGTGAAGCATCTGGTACATGGGAAAAACCAGTGGAAGGAGAGGTTGTGTTCTTCACTGGAATGACAGGCTATCAAGAAGTATTAACAGACCCTTCTTATAAAGGGCAGATCGTTGTATTTACCTACCCATTGATCGGTAATTACGGCATCAATGAAGATGATTTTGAAAGTGGATATCCGCAGGTAAGCGGGGTGGTCATGATGCAGTGTGCAGAAGAAGCCTATCATTATCAGGCGACAACTTCTTTAAAAGACTATTTAAATAAATGGAACGTGCCTTATTTAACAGAGGTCGATACGAGAGAAGTCACGAAAGCAATCCGCAGTGAAGGTACGTGCCAGGCTGTGATGGCTCATGAAACAATTAATCCATCAGATACGAAGCTTGTGGGACAGATCTTCCAGGCTTCGAAATCAGAAGTGGAAACCTATGGGAATGGCGGACAGCATATCGCGGTTATTGACTTCGGCTATAAAGGCTCAATCGTAGACCAGCTGCAAGAGCACGGAGTCCGAGTTTCGGTTGTTCCTTTTACTCAAGTGCAAAAAGTTCATGACCTTCAGCCTGACGGAGTGGTCTTATCCAACGGACCAGGGGACCCCAAAGACGCCATGAAATTCTTATCCGAAATTAAAGGGGTACTGGAGCAGTATCCATCGCTCGGGATTTGCTTAGGGCATCAAGTGATTGCTTTAGCCTATGGAGCAGATACGAAAAAACTCGCATTTGGTCACCGCGGTGCTAATCACCCGGTTAAAGATGTTCAGACCGGCCGCGTCTTTATCACCTCTCAAAATCATAACTACGTGGTGGACGATATGAGCGTAGCAGATACTGTGCTTGAAGTTAGCTTCAACCACGTCAACGATGGTTCGGTCGAAGGGTTAATGCACCCGTCCAAACCGATTCTGTCGGCACAGTTTCATCCTGAAGCGAACCCGGGACCAGAAGATGCGTTATGGTTATTCGATGAATTTTTTACAAGTGTAAACCACAAGAAAGGAGTGCAGGTATATGCCTAAGAAAGTTCTCGTTATCGGCTCAGGTCCAATTGTTATTGGTCAGGCCGCGGAATTTGATTATTCCGGTACGCAAGGATGCCTTGCACTCAAAGAAGAGGGACACGAAGTTATACTAGTAAACAACAACCCGGCTACGATAATGACAGATAATGAGATTGCCGATAAAGTGTACTGCGAACCGTTAACTGTGCAAAGTGTTGAAGCCATTATAAAAAAAGAAAAGCCGGACGCCGTTCTCGCCGGCCTCGGCGGTCAGACAGGACTTAACCTGGCTGTCGATATGAATAAGCATGGTTTGTTTGCTGAATATGATCTTGAGCTTCTTGGAACTAGTGTCCAATCGATCCAGCAGGGGGAAGACCGTGAGCTGTTCCGCGAGCTGATGGATGAACTGAAACAGCCGGTACCTGAAAGTGAGGTCATCGCAAGTGTAGAAGAAGCGCTCCAGTTTACGGCTGAATATGGTTATCCTGTAATAAGCCGGCCGGCATATACGCTTGGCGGCCGTGGCGGCGGCATCGTTGATAACGAGGAAGAATTAAAGGAATTAGTAGCGAACGGCCTAAAAGCCAGTCCAATCGGCCAGGTGATTATTGAGAAGAGTATCGCCGGTTTTAAAGAAGTAGAATACGAAGTGATGCGGGATGTGAACGGGACGTGCATCAGTGTCTGCAACATGGAAAATTTTGATCCCGTTGGAGTGCACACTGGAGACTCTATCGTAGTCGCTCCGTCCCAGACGCTCACAGATCAAGAATATCAAATGTTAAGAACCGCAGCATTTACGATTATATCAGCACTTGATGTAATCGGCGGGTGTAATGTCCAGTTCGCGCTCGATCCTTATAGCAAGAAATATTACGTCATCGAAGTTAATCCACGAGTGAGCCGGTCGTCAGCTCTTGCTTCTAAAGCAACAGGCTACCCCATTGCGAAAATGGCAACAAAATTGGCCCTCAGCTATAGATTGGATGAACTGATCAACCCATTAACAGGTACAACTTACGCAAGCTTCGAGCCTGCCCTGGACTATGTGGTTGTGAAATTTCCGCGCTGGCCGTTTGATAAATTTTCAAATGCTGATCGCAGGCTGGGAACGAAAATGAAAGCAACAGGAGAAGTGATGGCGATTGACCGCACCCTCGAAGGGGCCTTTCAAAAGGCTGTCGCTTCGCTTGATCAAACCATACCTGAAATCTTAGAAGAGCAGTTTGAAGAACACTTAACAAAGCCTACAGATTTGCGATACTTCACAATTGTAGAAATGTTGAAGCAGGGAACGACAATAAAAGAAATTCATGACACAACGGCTATTGATTTATTTTTCTTACAGGTCATCGCGAACCTCGTTCAGACAGAGCAGCAATTAAAAAATCAAAATTTAGATAAAAAATTATTGAAAACCGCTAAAGTACAGGGTTTTACAGATAAAAAGATCGCCGAGCTCAAAAGAATCGATGAAGCTGAAGTGAAAGAGAAGCGTACCCGGTTTGAAGTGTCGCCAAGTTATAAAATGGTTGACACGTGTGCAGCTGAATTTGAAGCAGCAACCAATTATGTGTATACCACATATGCAGGCACAAATGAAATTGCGCCGCTGCCTCCTAACAAGAAAGCTTTAATCATCGGCTCGGGCCCCATCCGAATCGGCCAGGGGGTTGAGTTCGATTACAGTGCAGTTAAGGCTATTCAAAGCCTTCAGAATCTCGGCTGGACGACAGTAATGATTAACAACAATCCAGAAACCGTCAGCACCGATTACACGACTGCTGACCGCCTTTATTTTGATCCGATTAATAAAGAAGTCATTGAATCCATTGTCGAGCATGAAGGGATTGACCTCGTCTTTACCCAATTTGGAGGGCAGACAGCCATTAATATTGCAGAGGAACTTAGTGAAGCCGGGGTCCCTCTTGCGGGAGTAAGTGTCGACACGATCGCCAAGCTTGAGGACAGGGAACAATTTTATTCTGTACTGCAAAGCATTGACGTGCCGCATATTCCAGGCGAGATGTGCCATACGATGGATGAAGCTCTTGAAGCGGCAGGCTCCTATGAATACCCGCTCCTATGCCGTCCTTCCTACGTCATTGGAGGCCAGGGCATGGTTAAAGTAGAAAATGAGCAGCAATTAATAGAAGCTTTAAGGGAAACGGATGAACGTCATTATCCAATTGTGCTCGATCAGTTTATGACAGGCAGCGAAGCGGAGATTGATCTCGTTGCGGACGGAGAGAATGTGTTTGTTCCTGATATTATGGAGCACCTCGAGCCTGCCGGGGTCCACTCAGGTGACAGCATGGCTCTTTTCCCATCCCAAAACTTAACATCTGAGGTCAAAAAGAAACTTACAGATTATGCACAGAAAATTGTGCAAAAGGTGAACTATAAGGGATTAATGAACATTCAATTTTTACTATCTGACGGTATTGTGTATGTCTTAGAAGTGAATCCGCGTGCAAGCCGAACCGTTCCGATTATCAGCAAAGTATCCGAGGTGTCACTGGTCGATTTAGCTGTGAAAGTTCTTGTCGACGAGGAGTCGGATGCTCTTAACGATACCGCTCAGCCATCCATTCAAAAAGCAGCCGTGAAATTTCCGCTATTCTCTTCACATGCGCTGCCGGAGCTAGATCATAAACTTGGTGCTAACATGCTCTCTACAGGTGAAGGAATGTGCCTTGCTGATACAACAGAAGAGGCGATGGCGAAAGTGTTTGAACATCTTCCTAACCTTTATGAAGCGGAGAATGCCTGTTTAATTGAATCAGAGCATGAGGTGAAGGGTAAGTCCAGTGATTTGAATTTTGCGGAATGGATTGAGCTGAAGGAAGCGAAGGTTTATATGAACGATGGGAACAGGCAGATTGACTCGGTGAAAAGAATTCAGGCATTAAAAGCCGGCGTAACGGTATTTACACAAGCCGCGACGTTTAACGCATACGTCGGTTCACTTGCTTACAACCCTTACCAACCAACCCCGCTGCCCGGGAGTAAAGCGAAGGAGTGCGTATAATGAACTTAATGGAAATGATGACAACTTCGAACCACACATTAAAAGGCAGAGATGTATTGACATGGCTTGACTTCAATCAAACCGATGTCTCTCAGCTGCTTGCTCAGGCCCAGAATCTTAAAGAAAACCCCCACAATACGACGTTGAGTGGTAAAACATTGGGGATGATTTTTGAAAAATCGTCTACTCGTACGCGCGTCTCCTTTGAAGTAGGCATGGTGCAGATGGGAGGACACGCCCTTTATTTAAACAGCCGCGACATCCAAATCGGGCGTGGAGAAACAATTGCTGATACTGCACAGGTGTTATCAGGATATGTTGACGCCATTATGTATCGCACCTCATCGCATGAAAAGCTGGCTGAATTAGCTGAGCACGCCTCCATTCCGGTAATTAACGGTCTTTGCGATATTTATCATCCTTGCCAGGCTCTGGCGGATATATTTACGATCCTTGAGCTGAAAGGCCGTTTATGCGGCGTTAAAGTTGTCTATATAGGCGACGGAAATAACGTCGCTCATTCCCTTATGATCCTGTCTGCTATGATGGGAATGGAGGTTGTAGCAGCTTCGCCAAAAGGATATGAACCCGACCCTGCCATTGTGGAGAAAGCAAATCAGGTCGCTGAAGAAAATAATGGTTCCGTAAAGGTAGAAAACGACCCTGCTATAGCCGTACAGGGTGCTGACGTGATTTATACAGACGTATGGACCAGCATGGGTCAGGAGGAAGAAGCTGAAGAACGTCTGACAGCCTTAGCTGATTATCAAGTTAATGATACACTGTTGAACATTGCCAAGGACGACGTTCACTTTCTGCACTGTCTTCCTGCTCACCGCGAGGAGGAGGTAACAGCTTCTGTAATCGACGGTCCTCATTCGGCAGTCTTTCAGCAAGCGGAGAATAGACTTCATGTTCAGAAAGCCATTCTGCAATCTGTCATTGGTAAACCAAATTCGTAGTAAAAGCAGTCCAACATGGGTTGGGCTGTTTTTTGTTCGTCTGAAATTTCGAACTGTGAAAATCGTCTTTTTAAATAGCGGCAGCAGGTACAAGCGACCAGACACTCATTCTTGCGCCTTTGTTCTTATGAATTTTTTAATACAGGAAGATTTTGAATTACATATGAAAAGTTATCCAATGATCCGCCGGGCTATTAAAATCCAAAGATCATGACCGATGTTAAATTCCTTTTATTATGTAACAAACGTACTACATTAAAGGTTTCCTGTCGTAGTACGTTTGGTGTGGGAATATTCACTTTAAGGTTCTAATGGAATCTCCATGATAAAGTCATCTTTACCGGGGTGAGGTCCGGTATCGTAATAATTGAAATCATCCAGAAAAGGAGAATAGGTTTTTACATGAATTTTATTCTCCTTTTGATTGACGTGTAATAACCGCATGTATCCTTGTCCTCCTTCAGGACCGCCCTGGTAATTGGCTAACAGCTGGTAAACTTTACGGTCCGGAGTCCCGTCGCCGTTATCGTCAATCTTATCAACCTTTTTCGCCGTACCGTAATAGTGACCGCTTAAGATGGCTGCTACATTTTCATTTGGCTTAACCACTTGCTCAAAGAGATCTTCACCGATCCGGCTTCGTTTACCGGTAGGCAGTAAATATTGGTGGAGGTTGATAAAAGCCATATGATCAGGATGTTTCTCTAACACCTCGTTCACCCAGTCGATCTCCTCCTGCGTAATCCCCCAGCTCATGTAAATCATGATAAAATCATTGCCGTTCATACTTAGTAAGTCATAATGCCCCCGGTTATCTTTATATGATTCTCCATAGTGGGGCTGCTTCTCGAATTGTGACTGTCCAAAATATGTGGAGAATGGTGTATAATCTTTGTTCTTTAACTCGATATCATGATTTCCCGCTAAAATTCCATAAGGGACTTCTGCGTCCTCCAGCACGTTCATTGTATCTTCAGCATGCTGCCATTGCTCTTTACTGTCCCAGTTGTTTACTATATCACCTGTATGAATGACGTAGGGGATAGATAGTTTTTCTTTATTCGCTGTAATCCAGTCGACCATACTCCTGTAAATGTGCGGGTGACGTTTTGAGTAGTACTGGGTATCGGACATCCAAACAAAAGTATAATCAAAGGGAGCTTCGATTGATACTGGATTATAAACCGTTTCATAGCGATCTTTTGATGATTGAGCATGAGTAATATCAGGAGCGGAGACACTGGCGGGTACCGTGACGAGTAAGAAATTGAGCATAAGAGCGATAGTACACATTACGGTTGTCATTTTTCGTGGATTTTTTTTCATTGATACCCCCCCTTTACTAAATAAATGGCTTTGATTCGTTACATATAGTTTTTCTTTCACCTGGTTTATTATGCGGAGTTCAATTAATTTTGAGAGCGTAAAAATGATGCTCCTTATCGACTTAAACGTAACAGAACCTGGGTATTCAACAATTCTGACCGATCAAAAAAATTTTTAAATATAAACACTATCAATAAGTTGACTTAGTCAACTTATTTAATTACAATATAAACAAAGAAAAATAATGATTGAAGGCCAGGAGGATAAACATATGGATCAACTGTGCAGCATTGAGAAGATTAGACAGTTTAACAGGCACTATGCCAACTTTTTGGGGAGAGTCGACCAAGATATTTACAACCAGCCGCTGCCGCTTACGGAGGCGCGGGTTATAACGGAGATACATTTTCGCGAAGGGTGTACGGCGACAGAAATAAGAGAAAACCTCGGGATAGATCGAGGCTATATGAGCAGGATCATTCGGAAATTAGAAGAAGATAAATTAATCATGAAAGAACAATCTCCATTTGATAAACGGCGGCATCATCTTTACTTAACTGCTCAAGGTGAAGATGTTTATAATCGTCTGGTTACAGATGCCAATGTTGGTGTAAGCAGAATGATCCAAGGTATCCCGGAACGTGATTTATCAAAGCTTCTCAACTCTATGGAAACGATCGAAAACGTATTTCTAAACGAAAACACTCAACACAATAAAGTGTCTATTCGTTCATTTAAGCCGGGAGATCTTGGTTATGTAGCTCATCTACACGGTAAATACTACAATGAAAATTACAATTTTGGATCGATGTTCGAATATTATGTGATGAAAGGGCTGACAGAATTTATGGCAGATTCTGCAGGAGGGGGACTATGGGTAGCAGAAGTTAATGGAGAAATTGCCGGGTCGATTGCGATTACAAAATCTAATTCTACAGTGGCGCAGCTCAGGTGGTTTATTCTCGATGAAAATTATCAAGGCATGGGCATTGGGAAGAAACTTATGGAGACGGCCGTGAATTATTGTAAGGAACAGGGATTCCAGCATGTTTTCTTATGGACAGTGAGTATTTTGGACGCAGCCAGACACCTTTACCAAAAATTTGATTTCACACTATCAGAAGAAAAAACAAATGAGGCGTGGACTGGCACAAAATTGGTGGAAGAGCGATGGGATCTAGATATTTCCGAAACGAAAGAAAACATTTAGTTAAGGTTGAACTCAGCGTTCTCTTTAAAACTGTGCACACTTTTAGTCCTTTCAGCGATAGTTTATGACAATAGGTAGTAACCTACAAATGAGGATTGTTATATTCAATGGAGTATGTTCTAATTATGGATAACCTAATAAAATAAGCACCTTCACTAGGGGAGCCGTTAACCGGCTGAGAGAAGCAATAAAGCTTTGACCCTTATGACCTGATCTGGATTATACCAGCGTAGGGAAGTGAAGCGAGTAGACAAATCCACGTGCATTTTTAAAAAAGCTCGCTCCTTCTCATCAGGAGCGGGCTTTTTCTGTTTTTTATAAATAATGGAGGTCTGGACGGCTCCCTTTCAGGAGCCTATTTAAGAGAGGAGCGTAGAAAGGTGAACAGTGTATTAAATGACTTACTGAACAAAGTAGAAGAAAGAGAAGATGAACTTCTCGAGCTTTTAGCAGATTTAGTGGCATATCCAACCTTGAGTCCGCCTGCCCGTAATTCTGAAAAAGCTCAGGAGTATGTTGCTCAACAACTAAGGGACCTGGATTTTGAAATTGATTCGTGGAATCTTTATCCAGGTGATCCCATTGTGGCAGGGACAAAGCAAGGATATAAACATAATCAAGCTCAAAGTCTCATCATTAACGGCCACCTTGACGTTGCCGCTATCGAAGAAAATGAACAGTGGGAAGAGGATCCGTTCATATGTACATTAAAGGAAGGAAGAGTATATGGACGTGGTACAGCAGACATGAAAGGAGGGATGGCGGGGGTTCTGTTTGCGATGAAAGTACTTTATGAGGCAGGGATTGAGCCGGAAGGAAACCTTTACTTCCAATCTGTTGTAGGGGAAGAGGTAGGAGAAGCTGGCACGAAATCCTGCTGTGAGAAAGGGTATCAAGCTGACTTAGCTTTGGTGGTCGACACAAGTGACTGCAGCATTCAAGGTCAGGGAGGAGTAATTACAGGGTGGATCACGATCGAAAGTCCGCAAGTCTTTCATGATGCCAGTCGAAGTTCTATGATCCACGCTGGCGGAGGTATGCAGGGCGCCAGTGCGATAGAGAAGATGATGAAGGTTATTTCTTCCTTACAAGAGCTGGAACGGCACTGGGCTGTAACGAAATCCAGTCCTGGTTTTCCTGCAGGCTCTAATACCATTAATCCTGCGGTCATTGAAGGGGGCCGGCATGCAGCTTTCATCGCCGACCGCTGCGAATTATGGATCACCGTCCATTACTATCCAGAAGAATATTATAAAGACGTGATCCGCGAGATAGAAGACCATATTAACCGTGCAGCTCAGGCTGACCTTTGGTTAAAAGATCATCCTCCTCAATTTTCATGGGGAGGGAAATCGATGATTGAGGACAAGGGAGAAATTTTTCCGGCATTTTCAGTAGACACCTTCCATTCTGGAGTTCAACTGCTGGCAGAAGCACACCAGCGAATACATGAAAAACCAGTCGAATATTCAATGTCCCCTACCGTAACAGACGGCGGGTGGTTAGCTGAATCTGGCATTCCGACGGTTTTATACGGACCTGGAGAGCTTAAAGAAGCACATGCAGTCAATGAGTCACTGGAGCGGGAACAGCTCCTGCAGTTTACGAAAACCATGATTACTTTTTTGTATGACTGGTTTCAGCAATCAGAAAGAAAGGATGATGAATAATGTTTACAGACCGACTCTATAAAAAGGTTCAGCCTATATGGGAACAGTATCTTGAACATCCGTTTGTTAAGGGAATTGGGGATGGGTCATTAGAACTTGAGAAGTTTAAGTTCTTTATGGAACAGGATTATTTATATTTAATCGACTATTGCCGTGTATTTGCATTGGGAAGCGTAAAAGCCACTCAGTTGGATACTATGACCATGTTTGCTGACTTACTGCATTCAACCTTGAATGAAGAAATGGAGCTGCACAGAAAATACGCGGAGAGAATTGGTATCAGCAGAGGAGATCTGGAAAACACAAAACCTTCTGCAACGCTTCTTGCTTATACCAGCTATATGTTGAACAAAGCCCAGCAGGGTTCTGAAGCCGAGGTTGCTGCCTGTGTGCTTGCCTGTGCATGGAGCTATAATGAAATAGGCTTAGCCCTGAACCAAAAAGAGGGAGCCAGTGAACATGAGTTCTATGGGGATTGGATTAAGATGTATGCTTCCGACGAATTTACAAAGCTCGCTGAAGATATGAAGCGGCTTATGAATCAACTTGCAGGTGATAAGCCCGAACGGGAAAAAGCCCGTCTTGAAGAAATCTTTATTCATACAAGTAAACTGGAATATTTGTTTTGGGAAATGGCCGATAAGAAAAAAATGTGGATAGAAGATTCGGTGCTTTTGGACAGTTGAAGGGTTCATTGATTCATGTTCAAATTAACAAAAGATGAACATTAATAATTATTTTCATTAAAATGTTCGTAAATTAACCCTGTTCCCCTTGATGTAACCTGTCGATAAACGCTAAAATTACTGTAAACCAATACGTTCAGAAGGAGTGGCGACATGATTGGAGCACCGAATCATAATTATTCAAAATCAATGATGCTTCTAGGGGCTGGAGAATTAGGAAAAGAAGTAGTAATCGAGGCCCAAAGGCTCGGAGTAGAAACGATTGCAGTAGATCGATATGAAGGGGCGCCTGCCATGCAGACGGCTCACCGTTTTCATGTCATTGATATGCTGGATGGTCAACAGCTGCGGGCGGTAATTGAACAGGAGAAGCCTGATTTGATCGTACCGGAGATTGAGGCTATTGCGACAGAAACACTTCTGGAATTAGAAGAGGAAGGCTATAATGTTATCCCTACTGCCTATGCTGCTCAACTTACTATGGATCGTGAAGGCATTAGACGGCTCGCGAATGAAAAGCTGGGGCTTCCAACAGCTGCATACGAGTTTGCCAATTCCTATGAGGAATTGAAAGAGGCTGTTGCTTCTATTGGAACTCCTTGTGTAATCAAACCGATTATGAGTTCTTCAGGGAAAGGGCAGAGTCTTTGCCGCACAGAAGCTGATATTGAGAATTCATGGGAGGAAGCTATCAGCAGTGGAAGAGGCAAAAGTACACGGGTTATTGTAGAAGAATTTATCCATTTTGATTCTGAAATCACGCTGCTGACTATCCGTTCTACTTCAGGCACGTTTTACTGTCCTCCGATCGGTCATCTTCAGCAGGGTGGAGATTATATTCAATCCTGGCAGCCGCATGCTATGAGTGAGGAACACATAAGACAAGCAGAACAGATCGCAAAGAAAGTTACGGATGAGATCGGAGGCTGCGGAGTATTTGGCGTTGAACTTTTTATTACATCTGATGGTGTTTACTTCAGTGAAGTATCACCCCGTCCACATGATACAGGGCTGGTGACCCTGGTAACTCAGGAGCTTTCGGAGTTTGCTCTGCATGTACGGGCCATTTTAGGTTTTCCGGTAGATCCCGTTCAACTCATCTCTGCGGGGGCAAGCCATGCTGTTAAATCTTCAGTTGAAAGCTATAACTATCAAATCACCGGAGTGGAAGAAGCTCTGGCTGAACCACGTACTCAAGTACGCATCTTTGGAAAACCTAATGCTAAAGAAGGACGGCGGATGGCTGTGGTGCTTAGCAAAGGTGAAAACGCGGATGCAGCATGCGAACAGGCAAAGGCTGCATCTTCTAAAATAAATGTAGAGAGTAAAGGTAACTAGAGAAGGCAGCCGGGCGCAATTTTAAAGACACAGATTGTGCCCGGTTTTTAATGATGTTAATGAGTTACATACTACCTTTTGAAGGGTAAATAAAAGTAGGAGGTAAATATAAAAGAATCTTAATTTTTTGCGATGATTATGTGGATTTTGTAGAAGAATATATGTGGAGAGAGTTATGTCATAATGCAAAGGAGATAGAATGATACAGAATAAAGAAATAGGTTGGAACTTGGATAATAGTTATTCCCGTCTCCCGGAGACTTTATTTGAACAGATTGAGCCTGCGCCGGTGAGTTCCCCAGGCCTCGTCATCTTTAATAACGAGCTGGCCGATTTTCTAGCGCTGGATGCGGATAAGCTGAAAAGTAAGGAAGGTTTAGATATTTTAGCGGGGAATAAGGTGCCTGAAGGTGCGAAGCCGATTGCCCAGGCTTATGCCGGTCATCAGTTTGGAAACTTTACAATACTTGGCGACGGACGGGCTGTGCTTCTAGGCGAGCAGGTTACGCCTTCTGGTAATCGATTTGATATTCAGCTTAAAGGTTCCGGCAGAACACCATTCTCGCGTGGAGGTGATGGGCGGGCGGCGCTGGGGCCGATGCTGCGCGAATATATCATCAGTGAAGCGATGCATGCGCTTCGTATTCCGACCAACCGGAGTCTCTCGGTTGTGACTACAGGAGAACCTCTTATGCGTGAAACCGAACTGCCGGGTGCTGTTTTGACCAGGGTGTCTTCCAGTCATCTGCGTATCGGTACGTTCGAGTATGTGGCAAGATGGGGCAGTGTAGAAGAGCTTAGAAAGCTTGCTGATTACGCAATTGAACGCCATTATCCTACTATTGAAGTCAACGAGGACCGCTACATTACCTTATTTGAAGAAGTGATTAAGCGGCAGGCTTCATTGATTGCTCAGTGGGAGCTGGTCGGTTTTATCCATGGAGTAATGAATACGGATAACATGACAATCAGCGGCGAAACGATTGACTATGGTCCGTGTGCGTTTATGGACGCTTATGATCCGAAAACGGTCTTTAGTTCTATTGATGTTCAAGGGCGCTATGCTTATCAGAATCAGCCTCCGATTGGACAATGGAATCTTGCCCGCTTTGCTGAAGCACTGTTACCGCTGCTCCATGACGAGCAGGAACAAGCGGTAGAGCTGGCAGTAGAGGTTCATGCCAAATATGAGAACCTGTACCACGCCTATTGGCTGTCAGGTATGAGAGAAAAACTAGGATTGCATAATGAAGAAGAGCAGGACGAACCGTTAATCGAAGATCTTCTTCGAATTATGGAAAAACACGCTGCTGACTTTACAAATACGTTCCGTGCTCTAACGTTAGATGAACCTGGGACAACCGCAATGAGCGGTACGACAGAGTTTAAACACTGGTATGAGCAATGGCAGGCCCGCCTTGGCCGTCAGGAAGAATCAAAATCCTCTGCCTATCAGCTCATGAAAGAATCGAACCCCGCCATTATTCCGCGGAATCACCGGGTGGAAGAGGCGCTCGAAGCGGCTGTAGCAAAAGAAGATTACAGCGTAATGGAGCGGTTAATGGATGCTCTTTCAGCTCCTTTTGCTTATTCGCCTGAACAAGATAAATATGCAGAACTGCCTGACCCCTCCTGCGGTCCTTACCGAACGTTCTGCGGAACTTAATTATAAAGCTGATTAGCCTGTCCAGGTACTTGGGACAGGCTAATTTAGAAATTAGTTCATTAAAGAAAGGAGGGGGACAGTCAGATTTGACCCTGATTATAAATAACTTATAGAAATACAAGGAGTGTTGGGAAGTTTTAGAAAAAACGGAGGCGGGTATTCTCCTTACACGATAGGATTTAATAAAGGAGAGGGAATAGTATGAGTAAAACGATCTTTATTACTGGCGCAGGTACTGGTTTGGGCAAAGGAACAGCGATCGGACTAGCTGAAAAAGGCCACCATGTAATCGCGGCTGTTGAAATTATTTCTCAGATTACAAGCCTGCGTGAGGCGGCTTCAGAAGCAGGCGTGGAATTGGAAGTTATTAAATTAGACATTACAAGCAAGCGTGATCAGCAGCTTATTGAAGAGTACGACTATGACGTGTTTGTTACTAATGCAGCTATAGGAGAAGGCGGACCGATTGCTGAAATTCCAGTAGACCGTGTTCGGGAAGTCTATGAAACCAATGTATTTAGTACACTGGAAAATGCGCAGATTGCAGCGAAGAAATTTGTAGAGAAGAAAAAAGGCAAAATTATCTTTCTCAGCTCTATTGTCGGCATCGTCGGGATGCCTTACCTTGGTGCTTACGTTTCCTCTAAACATGCGGTAGAAGCTATTGCGAAAACGATGAAGGCTGAGCTTGAAGAGTTTGGCGTGCAGGTGGCTACGATCAATCCAGGACCGTTTGAGACTGGGTTTAATGACCGGATGTTTGAAGAGAAACACAAATGGTATGACGAAAATAAAAACTTTACACCGAGAACTTCCATCGCTGAAACGGAAAAAATATTAGATGAGCAGTACGACCCTCAGGATATGATCAACAAGATGGTAGAAGTGATTGAAGCCGATCATCATGCTTTCCGTACAGCTTACCCGCAGGAAGCCGAAGACATGATGAAAGAGGAAGAAAAGAAGAATTGGGAAGAAAGAGTGTAACATGGTAAATCCCCCGGGTTGGACAGTGGATTGTCCTTTTCCGGGGGATGCTTTTTAATCCTTAGCTTTTGAAGCTTCTCGAATCTCATCCTCAATTAAAGACCATGCTTCTTCAGCCTTGACCTTTGGGCCCAGGTGTGTGAACGCATGGGTGCAGTTTTCAAATTCTTTGAACCGGATGGATACACCGGCTTCCTTTAACTTGTCTGCATATTTAACGGCTTCAGGGTTAAAAGCGTCATACTCACCTACTACTATAAGCGCTTGTGCGGCACCCTTCACATCGTCCGCCATTACTGGGGAGGCGAGGGGGTACTGTGCCTTTTCCTGATTTGGGACGTAACATTTGTTTAAGAAGTTAGCCACTTGAGGAAGTTTAGCCCTGTAAGGGTCCGGCTCAGGCTTATTTGCATGGGGAGTAACGAAATCGAGCATCGGATAACATAGAACCTGCAGCGTCGGCTGAGGTTCCTGTCGATTTTTTAATAATAAGCAGAGAGCTGCGGCGATATTAGCACCTGAGCTTTGACCGCCTACAGCCACTCTTTCCGGGTCGATGCCAAGAAAGCCGGCATGGGAACGGACCCATTGAATGATATCGTGCGCTTCCTCAACAGGAGCTGGAAAAGGGTATTCTGGAGCTTTGGCATAGTCAACATTAATGACCATACATCCTGTGTGGTTAGCTATCTGCCGGCAGTAAGGATCATCCATTTCTTTTTCATTCATAATAAAAGCGCCGCCGTGGAAGTTCATGTAGACGGGCAGCTTATCATCTGCTGCACCTAACGGGTAATAGCATGAAATATATGTATCTTTCACACTTGTTTCGATAATGATTTCCCGCTTGTCTTTTACCTGTTGATGGGAAACCATAGGAGCTTTCTTTTCCTGATTGGGTAAAAGTCTCAGCGTTTTTGCTAAGATATGTGTAAGCATGTACATCCCTCTTTTTTTCTTCATGTACCCTCTATTTTATCGTTGTAATCTGTGTAAGATGCTTTGGGTGCGGCTGATGTGGAGTAAAAGGAAAGAGAAAAGGGTACACCATTATCAATTACATATGTACGGATAGTCAATAAAGGAGGCGGGATCCTGATGTGGTTTGTGATTACGGCAGTGGGGATTACCCTGCTGCTTTTTTGGAAAAGGGTTTCTTTTCCTGTCGTGGAAGAGAAGAATGTATCCTCTTATTCGATTATAATCCCTGCACGCAATGAAGAAAATAACTTGAAGACGCTGCTTCCGTCGATTATATCCGGTGGGCATGAACAGGGGGAAGTGATCGTCGTAGATGATCATTCCGAAGATGGCACGCGGGAAGCAGCCGAGGCTTATGGGGTAAAGGTGATAAGCAATCCACCACTTCCTGAAGACTGGATGGGAAAATCATGGGCCTGCTATAACGGAGCTAAAGAAGCGACAGGCAAATCCCTACTATTTCTTGACGCCGATACGTGGTTCTCCACCAATGGTCCGAAAAAGCTTATCCGATACTTAGAAATGAAGGGGGAGGACGCTTTAATTACGGTCCATCCTTTCCATTTCATGCATTCTTTTTGGGAAAAGCTCTCAGCCGTTTTTCATTTAGTTGTATTTGCGTCTTCAGGTATTACAACCATTTTTAGAGATCAGGCAGGGACACGCGGAGGATTCGGTCCCTGCTTACTGGTCAATGCCAATACGTATTGGAATTTAGGCGGTCATCACCCTATCCGCAGTGAAGTGGTAGAACATCTCGCGATGGCAAGGCGGGCGGAAGCAAACGGAGTGAGGACTTATGCGTTCAGCGGCAGGAACGTTGTTAACATGCGTATGTATGCAGCCAGCTTTAAAGCCGTCGCAGAAGGATGGTCAAAAAGCTTTGCCTCAGGAGCTAAAACAGCTTCACCCCTGATGACACTTGCGAATATAGCATGGATCTCAGTCGTTATTTCATATATTGTTAACATTCAGGGAACAGGATGGTGGGGAGTCATCGGCTATTTGTTTCTTGCTTTTTGGCTGAATCGAATTCTGAAGGATATAGGAAATTTCAGCTTCTATGATGCCCTGTTATTTCCTTTGCACTTTATCTTTTTTGCCTTAATTTTTGCTTATTCCCTGCTGAAAACTTTTCTATTTAAACAGTCAACCTGGAAGGGACGGGAAATAACCGGGAAGAAGAAAAAAGAAAAGCCTCGGTCTTAACTCTAATCTGGCTGAACAGTCATATTTTTTATTGAAACGTAATAGGGTAAGAATGTTAGTATCGAGAATTTCTGGGTATAAGTAATTAAAGAGGGCACGTTTTATTTCGTAGACTTCTATAAGAAGCAGTTGAAAATAAGTCGAAGCTCTTATATCATTATGTCTATAGAGTGTCCGAGATATGATTTCCGTAGAGGAGTGAACAAATGTTAAAGGAAACAGACTTTCCCACAGAAGAACTCAAAAAACAATGGATTAAGGTACGGAATAAGAAACTTGAAGAGATGGCTCAATACTTCAGACCATATTTTCATCTTACTAAGGTAAGAGAAAACAAAAGCAGCTACGAGGTGCAGGGATATTTTTATCAGCCGGGATTTGGTGAAGTGAAAATGGCCTTTGAATTTAGTTACGAGAATGTAGCTAAATATACTGACTTATTTGATGATCCTATTGAAACACCAAAATAATTTATTCAGTAAACCCAGCTGAAATTTTTTCAGTTGGGTTTATTTTTTTCAGTATTTTATTATATCTGACTGCTTGGGACAGGGGGGTGAAACCAAGGGTTTTTGAAGATTATTTCGACTTCCTTGGTTACTCAATTTACCGTCACTTAAAATAAGTTAAAGAATGCGCTGTGTCCTCCTGTACAATGAGATTACAAGATTATGATGGCAGGAGATGGTTTAGATTTGAATATAATAGGGTGGATGATTGTTGCATGCGAAATCGGATTTTGGATAGTCATCGGGTTAGGTTTAGTAATGAGATACGTGTTCAACCAGAAGAAGCTGGGGTTGTTTCTGTTAGCGTTAACTCCTGTCATTGATTTGGTTTTGCTCGTGACAACCACTGTAGATCTATACCATGGGTCGACGGCAACGATGGCTCATGCGATTGCTGCTGTCTATATAGGTGTATCCATTGCTTTTGGTAAAAGCATGATCGAATGGGCGGATGTACGTTTTCAATACTATATTACAAAGCAGGGGCCCCGACCGACGAAACGGACAGGTATGGATTATGCGAAACACTATTTGAAAAGCTGGGGGCAGCATGTTTTGGCTTACGTCATCGGAGCAGTTCTCCTGATCATACTCATTTACTTTGTTAGTGAGCCTGCCCAGACCGAGGCCTTAGAAGGTGCGCTTCGTCTTTGGACGGTTGTCCTCGTTATTGATTTATTAATTGCCATCAGTAACTTTATTTGGCCGAAAAAGGCAGGAAGGAAATCAATATAATGTATAAAAAGGATCCTCAGGCTGTCGAAACAGGCTAGGACGGATGTAGACAAGTTATCTCATGGTTCCTTCATTAAAACCTAAAGAAAAGGAACTGGAAAAAGCGCCACTTTTAGCCTGACGAGGCTTGCCGTACGCATACGGAAAGTGAGTCGTTTCCTAAACCCTTCCCTATTGGTCAAGCAAGGAATGGTTAAACTTTTGTGATAAAAGTGAAAACGATGGTTTCTCAACAAACTAAGGATCCAAAGCTGGCTGAGCTTTGGATCCTGTCTTTAAATCACTATAATATGCCTCAATTACCTCAATAATCGTGCCAAGTGTCTGCTCTTTAAAAGAGTCGGGTACAGATGTGCCGCCCGGGTTGCTGTAATAGTAAGCTCCAATTTCCTTATTGTAGGAAAAGCCGATCTCTTCTAAAGCCTTCTGAAGTGCATCTGGTAATTCGTTCAATCCGGTTTCTTGAGTAAAGTATTCGGTGGGATAAACCCAGACATCGACATCTGTTAATCCTGTGTGAACAACAAAAAGATCTTGATCATATTGTGAAATCCATTGATTCTTAGAGAAAAGTGATACGCCGGATCCTTCAAGATGTGAGATCCCATCAAGGTTAATACCGAATATCTCATTGACCAATGCACGTATTTCATCACCGTTTACCTTTCCGTCGAGGGTCTGCATATAAAGATTCATGACTTCTGCTTTTGAAAGGTTATTAATGTAGCTGTGATCGACTTCTTTCGGATTTAGTGATTGTTTGACTCCTTCAATAATGTTGTCTGGATAGCCGTTTGAATTCCCTGCATCTAAATCTGACACAGCATTTAGGTCTATGTTATATACTTGATTGATTATCTTTCGTACCTTTTCAGGAGGCACTTTCTCTTCAAAATGGTCTAGGTAGCTGTCCATGATTTCAACTTTCGGCATTTCATTGATCGTTTTTAAAGCGTCTTCAATAGGAAGAGACCCTTTTGTTTTTTCTCTTAAGGTTTTATAGACACCTTCGATAATTTCAGCGGTGTACTTAAGATCTTCCTGTTGTTTAAGCTGTTGTTTCCAGCTCATCACTTCAGCATCTTGAGAAGGTGCACAGACAGCAGCTCCTGTCATAACCATAGATAAAAGCACTGAAGCCACGATTTGTTTTTTCAAGTATTTAAACAATAGACTCATCATTTAACCTCCACTTCATTAGTAGATTTCTTTACAAGAAAGTATGCTCTACCATTTAGTATCGGTCAAATTCATTCACTTTTCAGGGTGGCCTTTAAGTGAAAAGGAGCTTAAATGAAGAAAGACAGTGCGAAATAGCCTGCTGCGGCAGTTCCAGCGGCAATTAATGCCGGCTTAAGCTTGAATTTAGCATACTCAATCGTATTTAAGTTTAAAATTCCAGCAGAAGTGTTGGTATCGTCGCTGAGTGGAGAAGAGAAGGCTCCGAACGTCCCACTTGCAAATACGGCTCCAATTGTAATCGGTAATGAACTGCCCGCTGTTACGGCAATGGAGAGAGCAACAGGCATGAGGATTCCCCACGTGCCCCACGCTGAGCCGATGAAGTAGGAAAGTCCGCATCCTACAACAAAGATGACGACGGCTACATAATTTTCAGGAATCCAGTCAAACCATTTGGATATTGCATCAGCAAACTCCAGTGCCTCTGTTCCTTTACTTAACCCCCACACCATCGCAAGCAGTAAAATAACATTCATCATATCATTACCGCCATCGATCAATCCGTCCATCATCTTCTTGAGGTGTTCTTTTTTAATTTTTAAGTAAACAACAAACCAGACAATAGTGACAACAACTGCTAACACCATAGCATCTAATACACCATCGTTAATTAACGCTCCAATCCCTGATTTTCCTTCTTCAACGCCTACCGCATACATAAAGACAAAGGTGAGAAGAATCACACTGAAGAGAGGAATAATTAAGTTCCACGGTTTAGCTGGAAGATCCTGCATCACGGCGGGGTGACAGTCTTCCCAGCGGTCATCTTCCTCATCCTTTGTTTCCTCGGGAGTCTTTTCTTTATCGTTTGCAGGCTTTCCTTTGTGGAAGAAGCTTAAATAAAACCCTAAAATCAGCATGGCAAAAGCGAAGAAGTTATAAGGAATACTTTGAAGGAAAAGCGTATAGGCATCTCCTTCGGTACCAGCTTGATGGAGAGACAGATCCACTACTGAAGTCATGTACCCTACAAAAGCAGTGGCGACTGGTATTAAAACAACCAGAGGAGTTGCTGTTGTTTCAATAACGAAGGCCAGCTCCTGCTTGGCCATCGGGATTTTCTTTCGCATTGCTTTCATAACAGGACCAATTGTTACGATACGGAAGCTTGGAGCAGCAAATGTACCGACAGAAGAGACCCAGGTCAGTATAAATGCACCGCGTTTATTTTCAATTCGTTCTGTGGCTGCTTTAACAAATCCTTTAATCCCGCCTGACATACGGACTAATCCAATTAAAGCAGAAAAAGCATATAAAAAAATAATAATCTTTAAATTACTTTCGTCAGATAAACCTTCCATAATAAATTGAAGGGTTTTGATCATTCCATTTAACCAGTGAGGATCTACTAAATACCCGGCAACTACTACACCGAATAATAAACTGGGAATAACCTGTTTTGTCCATATTGCAGCTGCGATTACAACAATAAAAGGAATGACCGAAATAAATTCCATGCTGCCACCTCTTCCATAGCTCATTTACTTCATTAGCTTGAGTGAAGAGGGACAATAGTATTCATTAGATTATGAAAAAAGCCGGAGAGGAACTATGATATAAGGTCAGGAAACTTTTCTGCAATTTTTTTTAGAAAAAAAGGTTGTAAAACGCTTTCATAAAATTTATACTTAACTAAATCGATTTACTAAACCGATTTAGTAAAAATCCTGAAGACAGATTTGAGGTTGTAAAATGATGAGAACTGTGACGATGGCAGATGTGGCTAAGCATGCAAATGTCTCCAAAAGTACTGTTTCGCAATATTTAAATAAACGCTATGACTACATGGGTGAAAAAACAAAGCTGAGAATTGAGGAAGCCATCAAAGAGCTCGGCTATCAGCCTAATATTGTAGCAAGGAGCCTGAAACAGAAATCCACGAAAACAATTGGTGTAATCGTGGCTAATATACTTCACACTTTTTCTACTGAAGTAAGCAGAGCCATTGAAGATGTATGCCAGCTAGCCGACTTCCACACGATCATTTGTAACGCTGATGATGATCCGGCGAAAGAAAAGAAGTACATTGAAATGTTGAGAGCTAAACAGGTTGACGGGTTAATTATTTTTCCAACAGGAAATAACCGCGATTTATATAAAAGAATGCTCGACGAGAAGTATCCAGTCGTATTCCTGGACCGCCCTGTCCCGGATATATCCGTCTCATCAGTCATGTTGAATAATGAAAAAGCTTCTGAAATCGCGGTAAATCATTTTTATGAGAAAGGGCACCGGCGAATTGCAATGATAACGGCTTCAATTGCTGAGAATGTATCCCCGAGAGTAGAGAGAATCGACGGCTTTAAAAAAGCTCTCCGCGCTTTGAATCTTGTGGTTATAGAAGAATATGTGAAAAGTGTTCAGCCGGATGAGGTGAAGGAGGCGCTGAGAGAGATGTGGCGGGCCGGCGAACCTCCTGAGGCGATATTAGCTGGGAACGATCGTGTGTTGAAAGAGATTTTAACGTTCGTCAAAGAGAATGGCCTGTCTATCCCGGCTGACCTCTCAATCATCGGAATTGATGATGTGCCTTACGCGGATTTCTACAATCCCCCTTTAACAACAGTCGCACAGCCTACTTTTCAAATGGGTAAAACGGCAGCTGAGGTGCTGCTTGATAAAATTCATAAAAAGGAGCCGGAGGATGACAGACCGGATGACCGGTTTGATCCGGAGTTAATCATACGTGCTTCAGTGTTAGAGAAAGGAGGAGTTTAATCATGAATAGAGATGTCATCACGATTGGGGATGCAATGGTCACCTTTAATCCTTCCCGCCAGGGGCCGATGCGTTTTGCTTCATCATTTGAACGGAAAGCAGGAGGCGCTGAATTTAACTTTGCTATAGGGTGTGCCCGGCTCGGTTTACAGACAGGGTGGATCAGCCGCTTAGGAAACGATGAATTTGGTAAATTTATTCGAAATTTTGCTCGCGGGGAAGGAATTGACGTAACGGATGTAAAATTACTCGACGGCTATCCAACATCGTTAAACTTCAAGGAAATTAACGAGGACGGAAGCGGGAGGACCTTTTACTATAGAGAGAATTCACCCACTCAGGAGTTAACGGAACAGTCTCTTACCGAAGAAACCTTCGCTCAGTGTAAACTTCTTCATATTAGTGGGGTTTTTGCAGCTATTGATCCAGATAAAAACATTCCTTTGTTAAAGAGAGCAGCTGTTCTCGCCAGAAACGCCGGGGCTGTCGTTTCACTCGACCCTAACATTCGGTTAAAGCTGTGGGATAAGCATCAAGCTAAAGCAAAAATTACTGAGCTGCTAAGTTATGTAGATGTGCTGCTCACTGGTGATGAAGAAGCTGACTTGTTGTTTGGCACAAATGAAATTAAAGAAGTAATAGAGATTTGTACAACCTTTGGGATTTCAACGATGGCTATGAAAAAAGGAGAATACGGAGCTGCGGCATATCATGAAGGTCAAACAATTGAAATGGCAGCGGTTCTCCCAGGTAAAGTAGTCGATACAGTAGGAGCAGGTGATGGGTTTGATGCAGGATTTATTTATGGTCTGCTCAAGCAGTGGCCGCTTAAACGTATTCTGCACATGGCCAATACGATAGGTTCAATGGTTGTTAGTGTCACGGGGGACAATGAAGGTTTACCGGAGCTTGAGGATGTTCTGGTGAAGCTTGGAGAAAAAGAGTTAATTGAGAGGTGAGAGCATGAATCTTCAAATTGCGCTGGACCGGCTTACTGATGAAGAATGCATGACGATATTAAGTGAAACGAATGAATATGTGGACTGGATTGAAATTGGGACGGGTGTAATTAAAGAGTATGGAATGTCAATAGTACGAAGGGTAAGAGATCACTATCCAGACGCAGTGATTGTGGCTGATATGAAAACGTGTGATGCAGGAGCGCATGAAGCTGCACAGGTGTTTGAAGCGGGAGCAGATATTACAACAGTAATGGCCTTTGCTGCTGATCAAACGATTAAAGATATGGTCCAGAAAGCAAAAGAGTGTAGCGGAAGGATAATGGTTGATTTACTTAATGTAGCCGATTCGGGGAGGGTGACGGAGCTTCATACTTTAGGTATAGACCTGGTGAGCCTTCATTTTGGCAAAGACATGCAGCAAAACAATGAAATGGATCAGTCTTTATTTGAACTTGTTAAGGATTCTCGCCATTTAGAAGTAGCGGTTGCAGGAGGGATTAATCTTCAATCGTTACCCGCTATACTTTCTCATCAGCCTGACACAGTAATTGCGGGCAGCGCCATTACAAAAGCGAAAGATCATAAAGAAGCAGCAAAAAAAATGAAGGAGGTCATCCAATCTTATGAAACAAACAATACACACCGTTAGTTATGAAGTTAGCCAGGTGCTGGCTGGTATAGACGAGGAGCAGGCGGTCAGAGCGGCCCGGTCAATTGAAGAGGCAGGTAGAATTTTTGTAACAGGAGAAGGGCGCTCCGGATTAATGGGAAAAGCTTTCGCTATGAGGCTGATGCATGCCGGTTACGAGGTTTACGTAACCGGAGAAACTATCACCCCGAGTATTCAGGAGGGAGATTTACTGCTGGCTATATCTGGTTCAGGTTCCACATCTTCTATATGTCAATTTGCAGAAAAAGCTAAGCAGCAAGGGGCTGTGATTACAGCAGTGACAACAAATAAGGACTCTCTATTAGCAGAAGTCAGTGATCATATGGTTATTGTACCGGCAGCTACGAAGAAAAGACTTCCTGAAGAGCCGGATACGATTCAGCCTCTGGGGAATCAGTTCGACCAATCTCTGCATTTACTTTTAGATGCCATTATTATTTATGCCGTAGATCAATCAAAGAAAACAGACAATGAAGAAATGACCGGCCGTCACGCCAATCTCGAATAGGAGGAATCCATTTATGAATCAAATCTTACAGCAGGCAAAAGTCATTCCCGTCGTACGAAAAGCGAACGTAGATAACATACTCCCGATAGCTGAAGCTTTAGAAACTGGAGGCATAAATGTTATCGAAATTACTGCCGAAACTCCTGACGTTGAAGAATTGATTAAACAAGTACGAAACAGCAGTTTAGACATTTTAGTAGGAGCTGGAACGGTGTTAGACGCAGAAACAGCAAAGGCGGTTATTGCTGCCGGCGCCCAGTTTATTGTTTCCCCGACATTAAATAAGGAAGCGATCCGTCTGGCTAACCGCTATGGTATTCCCTTTATCAGCGGGGCGCTGACACCTACTGAGGTGTTAACGGCTTATGAAGCAGGAGCAGCTATGGTCAAAATCTTTCCTGCAGGCTCAATGGGACCTGATTATATTAAAAACATTCGGGGTCCGCTCCCGCATATTCCAATTATGGCCACAGGAGGAATTCATTTAGAGAACATGAATGAATACTTTCAAGCGGGGGCCGGGGCTGTAGGTGTCGGCAGTCAGCTTGTATCAGCAGATCAGTTAACTTCGGGTGAGGATTACCGCAGATTAACAACAGAAGCGGAACGTTATATTCGTAAGGCTCAATAATTTTTATCATTCTATGAAAGCGTGTTCAAAACAGCGCAGGAGGGAGCATATATGAAAAACGCAGTGTGGTGGATTATTATCTTAGCATTTCTCGTTCTTAGCGGATGCAGCGATGCTGCAGGAGGCCAGGAGGATGATGGAAAGATTAAGATTGTTGCCGCTCATAACCAAACATCTCCAGACAACCCTTATCAATTCGGAATGGAAGAGTTTAAACGTGTGGCAGAAGAAGAATCAAACGGGGACATTGAAGTCGAAGTACATGCCGGAACACTGGGAACAAGTGAATCAGAATTGATAGAAAAACTGAAGCTCGGTGGAGCGGACCTTGTACTTGTATCGCCCGGATTTATGTCTCAAACAGGGATCAGGGAGATTGATCTGTTCGCCATGCCTTACATGTTTGAAGACTATGAGCACTGGCAGCAGGTAGTTGACGGTGAAGTCGGAGAAGAAGTAGCTCAGTCGATTCAGGAGAAATCTGACGGTGATTTTAAAATGATGGGTTATTGGAGCGCGGGCGTACGTCACTACTATGGTGGAGAGCCTTTAGAATCAATCGACGACCTGGAAGGGATGAAATACCGTACACAAACCTCCGGTGCTATAGCGGAATATTGGGAAGCAGCCGGGGCAGTCCCTACGAATGTGTCCTGGGGAGAACTGTACCAGGGATTACAGCAGGGGATAGTGGATTCATCTGAAAACTCTTACCCTTATTTCGTGCAGCAAAATCACCATAAAACGAAGAACGGAAAATATATTACCGAAACCGCACATGACTACACGACACGCTTCTTACTCATGAATGGAAATAAGTTTGATGAATATACCGATGAACAGCAAGAAATTGTATTAAAAGCGGCAGACGCAGCTGTAGAAGAAGAAAGAGAAGTGGATATGGAACAAGAAAAAGAATATAAGCAGCAGGCCATTGATGATGGGGCTGAAGTCAATGAGATTGATCGGGAGCCTTTCATTGAATTAGCTGAACCTTATCAAGAAAAATTAGCGGAAGATATCGGATCTAATGCGGTTCATCTACTAGAGGAAATCAGGAGTTTAAAAGAGGAATGAGAGTAGTCTTAAAAAACTTTTGAGAAGGAGGAGAGCAGATTGTTTATTAAACTGCTGGAACGTACTCAATTAGCTGTAGGAATACTATTTCTTATTGTATTCTTCGTCACTATTGTCATTCAAGTAGTAACTAGATTTATGGGTGTTTCCGCTATTTGGACGGAAGAGGTTGCTACTTATTCATTTATTTGGTCTATCTTTATGGGCACAGCAGTCATGCTTAATAAGAGAGATCACTTTCAGTTTGATCTGCTGCTGAACAAGCTGAAGGGGAAGAAGAAAAAAACACTTTACCTCATAAACGACACAATTCTTTTACTCTTCAGTATTGCCTTGTTTATTCTTGGCAGTACTGTGGTAGAAAGCTTCTGGAATTTCAGGTGGGAGTCGCTGCCCGAGATGAAAATGGGATATGTCTGGCTTTCTATCCCGACAATGGCGGGCACAATGATTATTTACACCCTGGCTCATATGCTAAATAACGTCAAAACATTTAATAGAGAGGAGTCTGCTCAATGATCGGCCTGCTATTGCTGGGATTGTTTATACTATTGATGATTATTGGGATTCCAATCGCTTTTGTTATTGGAATTGTAGCCTTACTCGGTTTTATGAACATCCCTTATACACCAGAAGCTTTAATGCCCGTTAAAATGTTAAATGGCTTAGACTCTTTTGTATTATTATCAGTTCCTTTATTTATTTTGGCCGCCAACCTTATGAACAGCGGACAAATTTCTCAGAAGCTTATTGATTTTGCCCTTTCTATCGTTGGCCACATAAGAGGTGGTCTGGCTCATGCCAACATTTTAGTTTCGATGTTGTTTGCTGGAATTTCCGGTGCTGCTCAAGCTGATACCGCAGGTGTAGGTAAGATTCTTATTCCCAATATGAAAAAACAAGGATATGATAACGCCACGGCTGTGGGAGTCACAGCTGCTTCCTCGACCATAGGGGTTATTATCCCGCCGAGTATTCCAATGATTATTTTTGCAGGATTAACAAATGTATCAGTAGGGGCATTATTTTTGGTCGGAATCATTCCCGGGGCATTGATCGGCTTGGGAATGATGGTACTGGTTTACATTCTGGCTAAGAAAAGGAATTACCCTGTTTATCAAAGAGCATCTCTAAGTAATTTTATTAAACAGTTCATCGACGTATTGCCGGCACTTTTTACTCCTATTATTTTAATAGGGGGCGTCGTTTCGGGAGTATTTACGGCCACTGAAGCAGCGGCCTTCGCCTCGATTTACACTGTAATAATCGGAATGTTCTACTATAAAACTTTGAAAATTAAGCATTTCCCAAAAATTTTAGTGGATACGCTTACACTGAGCTCGCTGTCATTGTTTGCGCTCGCAGCAGCAAATGCTCTTGGGGAATTGATGAGTTACTACCAATTAGCCTCATGGACGGAACAATTTTTTGCAAGCTCAGTCGACAGCAAGTGGGTTTTTATTCTGATCATTATTGCTTTCTTCCTTTTTGTAGGAACGTTTATGGATGCAATACCCGCGATGATTCTCTTTGTTCCGGTGATTTTACCGGTAGCTGAGAGCTTTGGGGTTGATCCTCTTCTTCTGGGGATTATCACCATTATGACGCTGGCCGTTGGTTTAGTTACCCCTCCTTACGGTTTATGCCTGCTGCTGGCTGCGAAAATAGGTAAGATGCCAATTGAACGTTCATTTGGTGCAGTAATGCCTTATATAGCCATCGTATTAGTCGTTTTAGCTGTCATATCATTCATACCTGGAGTAGCTTTCTACATTCCAGAGATGTTGAGCCCGGATATGTTTTAAATAAGAGGAGCCAGGAGTACTTAAACTCCTGGCTCTAAGGGTATTGAGAAACCATCGATTTCTCTTTTATTTCAAAAGTGTACATATTTCTCTCATCATCAAGGAAAGGATTTTTGAAAATTACTTAAGGCAGAATAAGGCTCTCCTTCACCCAGCCAGCTCCATTTGTCTGGATGGAGGGAAGTCTATTTCATGTTCCGGCAGGCGTGACTGTTCGAACTTTCATGACGGCCTAATTTATTGATCAGGGTAATCACAGTATTCAATAATCGTTCCTTCGGTGTCCACAGGGTTTAAATATATTAACCTTCTGCCATGCTTGTTTGTGCGCCGCGTATCTTCCATAACGCGAATTCCCTGGTTCTTTAAATCGCTGACGGCCAATTCTAAATCTTCTACCCGGTAGGCGATATGGTGCACTCCTTTACCTTTCTGCTTGATAAAGCGGGCAATAGGGGACGTTGTATTATTCGTCGGGCACAGCAGTTCCGTCCGCTCTCCATCTACGTCCATAATGGCAATTTCGCTTTCAACGCCCGGAGCCTCACTGCGATAACGATCAATCATAACCGCTCCAAGAATGTTTGTATAAAAATTAACCGCTTCATCCAGATGACGAACCGCAACTCCGATATGGTCAAGTGTTTTCTTCATAATATTGAATGCTCCTCTATATATGGTGGACTTATTTTATCATATATAGCTCACCTGTGATAATATAAAAAGGTATCATTTTCCAATTAATGCACAGGGGATGCTGACTATGTTTAAGGTACTGTTATTAACTGCGGGTCTGATTGGCATTTATACATTAATTAAAGAAGAAAAACCAACATTGAGGTATTCAGTCATGACGTATTTTGTACTTCTGACTATTATTTTTACAGTTGGTCATTTTTATATTTCATCCAGCTATAATTTAAGCAGTCGACCATTAGAAGGCGGTTTTTCAGCATTATTTGACTGGGTAGCTGCATTTAAGTACTTTTTTGTCCTGCCTTTAATAATGCTTTTCGTTTTTAAGTTATATAAATGGCCGCTACAATCAACTAACACACCAGTTGTGAAAGGTATCTTATTGTGGCGGCGGTTACATTTCCTTATTTATGTTCGTTCTTATATTTTACGGTTTCGCTCCATAAAAAAGGATTTTCAGACCTAATGACGAATAAAGTTATGAAGGACTACATTTAGAAGAGGAGGGAGTCTTATGGCTTTCCTTGAACGAACTGTTATTGTAAAAAAACCTCTAGAAGAAGTATTTGATACTGCTGCTGATTTTACTAAAAGTCCTGAAATTATGGACGCTGTTGTAGAAGTCCAGCCTTTAACAGAGGGACCTGTACGCAAGGGATATCAATTTAAGGAAGTGCGGGAAATTAGAGGAAGAAAGGCAGCTTCCACCATTGAAATTACCGATTTTGAGCAAAATAAATATTTTACAGCAAGCAGTGAGCAGAATGGACTGGATCTGCGCTATCATTATAAATTCGTAGAAACAACAGAAGGAACGAAGATTGAGTTTAAAGGAGAGCTCTTTACGCAAGGGATTCGAAATAAACTGGCTCAGCCTCTAATCAAGAAAATTATTAAAAAAGAAGATGAAAATCATTTAGATAATTTAAAGCAATACCTTGAGAAGGACAGCAGTAGCGCATAGTAAACGAGAAATGTTATAATCTAAGAAAGATAAAGTTCGGGTACAAGGTTCTGCCGATAAGCAGGCCTTTTTTTATCGCCTGAGACGAAGGAGATGCAAGCACCTATGACACATTCCAATCTGCCTGAATGGATGCAGGCGATGCAGCCGTTTACGAAAGAAGCTTGGACAGCCTCACAATTTGAAAAACCAACAACGATCCAGAACAAAACGATCCCTTTGATTACTGAAGGTATAGATGTCATCGCAGAAGCCCCGACAGGCAGTGGTAAAACCCTTGCCTATTTACTTCCAATGCTTGAGAGTATTGATACGTCCAAAAAACATACTCAAGTTTTAATTCTGGCTTCTTCCCACGAACTGGTGATGCAGATTCATTCAGAGGTCCAGCTGTGGTCGAAGGGGAGTGGTGTACAAAGCACCACTCTTATCGGCGGGGCCAACGTGAAACGTCAAATGGAGAAATTGAAAAAGAAACCACAGTTGGTTATCGGCACTCCTGGAAGAGTGTATGAACTAATGCAAAAGAAAAAGCTAAAGGCCCATGAAATTAAGACCATTGTGTTAGATGAAGCGGATCAACTTCTTGTGCCTGAGCATATAAAGACGGTACAAGACATTATCAAGAGCACACTGAAGGAACGGCAGATTCTGCTCTTTTCCGCTACTCTCCCTAAAGAGATCGAAAAAACAGCCCTCGATTACATGGGTTCACCAGAAATTGTCCGTGTGAAGGAAGAAGCTCAAAAGCCGGAAGTAGAACATTTTTACATTTCTTGTGAAGATCGTGAAAAAGTGGAGCTCTTACGAAAATTGATTCACCTTGATCATTTTAAAGGACTTGCATTCATGCGGGATATTGGCAACTTGAACGTATATGCTGAGAAACTGCGTTATAAAGGAATTGACCTTGCTGTTTTACACAGTGACGCGAAAAAAGAACAGCGGGCAAAAGCTCTAAAAGGATATCGTACGGGTGAATATCAACTATTGCTGGCGACTGATGTAGCTGCTCGTGGAATTGATATTCAGGATATTAACTATATCGTGAATTTTGACGTCCCAAAAGATTTCACTTCATATATTCATCGAGCAGGAAGAACCGCAAGAGTGGGGTCGTCTTCAGGAATAGTAATTTCTCTCGTTAATCCTGTCGAAGAAAAACGCTTAAAGAAAATTGCACGTGATCATGATTTTACTTTAACAAAAGCTTCAATTATAAAAGGTCAACTTCAATATCGTTAATGGCGTCAGGGCTCCCTATATGAAATAGGGAGCCTCAGCTTGTAGAGAAACCCTGTGTTTTACTACAAGCTTTTTTTGTGCGCCCGTGCGGACAAATACCACTCGATTTTCGCTGACGAACGCCCGAGCCTCCTCGTGAAAACTCCACTGCGGGGTCTCGGATCGCCCGTTTTTCCGCAGGAGTCTCCTGGTATTTGACCGCCCTTCACCAAAAAAGACTCTCCTTCACCTAACTCACCTTAGTTAGGTGAAGGGCAATCTTTTTCATGTTCTGGCAGGCAGCCGTCAGTAACGCCTGCTCTCGAACTTTTTCGAGGATAAAGGAGAAATCTATGTATTAGTCAATCTTACGGAGTAAGTGATTTTCCGGGACAAGCTCTTCAATCGTTACGATTTCCATTTCATTTTGTCGTTCTTTTCTGGACTGAAACTAAAGATCACCGCCTAAACAGATTCTTATCTATAGGATAACAAATGAACGTGGTGAAAAATAAAAGAAATCAAAAAAATCAGGCTGTCGAGACTTTCTCGACAGTCTGGGGCTCCCTAAATGAAATAGGGAGCCTGTTAAGTTTTAAAAAAGGTGATGTAAGGGAATAGTTGTAATACTTGGTGACATTCCCAACAGTTTTTATCATAAAATAAATGAAAGTCCTCTAGACGTAAACCACTTAAGGTGAAATACTAAATGGTATCCAGCAAGAAGGAGTGGGCTTGTATGATTAAAAAATATGTCCTTGTCTTTATTGGTCTATTGTTTATGGTATCTGTCGCCACTCCTGCATTAGCAGATCAGATGTGGAAGAACGAAAATGAAGGGTCAACGACCTTTGGCAAATGGTCGATGAATATAAAAGACTGGCTGACTGAACAAGATATAACGATGGAAGAATTTGAAACGAACTTGAAAAACTTATTTAATCCGGAGCAGCTGCCGGTTGAAGAAGAGGGTCAGCCAGAGCAAAGAGAGTTACAAGAAAAGCTGAATGAACGAGCTGCAATAAAAGATGAGGAAGGGGCAGAAGAGCCTGAAAGTTCCCTTCAATCTGAAGACCCTTCTGATTTTGAAGAAGAGGTCGTAACGCTTGTTAATGAGGAACGAGCAAAAGAAGAATTGGAACCACTTGAAATGTATGACCGTTTAAGTGATTTAGCGAGGTTAAAATCTCAGGATATGGCAGACCAGGATTACTTCGATCATACATCTCCTACTTATGGTTCTCCTTTTGAAATGATGGACCAGTATGAGTTTTCTTATTGGTCTGCAGGGGAGAACATTGCTGCCGGGCAGAGAAGTCCAGAACAGGTAGTTGAAGGATGGATGAACAGCCCGGGGCACCGTGAGAATATCATGAAAGAAGATTTCACCCATATCGGAGTAGGCTATGTGGAGGAAAGCGGAGATCGGTACGGGACGTATTGGACTCAAATGTTTATGACGCCCCGCTAAAGAAAGACAGGCAGAAGCCTGCAGGGTTGTCGGGAAAGTTCTCGACAGCCTTATTTTTTGAACTTTTCTCAACGATTCATACTTTCACATCCGCCGTTTAACAGGTTCAGCACATTATCGTAAAAGGGATTTAGGAAACGTAGAGACTACTGTGGGAGATGCGGACTTAGTGAGACCACGGCAGGCCTTAGGTGCTTACGGTTCGCCAGCTTGTTTCCTAAGCCCCTTTTCACTCCGGCCTCCAGCGTACTCCCATAGTTGAAAAGCAGACTCAATTCTTTTAACTAACAGAGCAAACAATATTTTCTCTACAGGATGACAGGCAGATGATGCCTGTCTTTATTTATGAATTTCTTTGTTTAGGAACGGATCGAACATAACCTTCTACGGTTGGACGATCGATCTGTTTCTCGGACTGATGCCAGGCAATAAATAAATAGAGCAGAGTTATGAGCATAACTGTTAATCCCGCAATCATAAATCCAAGAGTCGGAGCTCCGTCGTAGTAGAGGAAAGCTGCCTGGTGGTAAATGAAGAAGAGAGCGCTTGTGATAGAAAAATACGCCATCTTATCTGAATATTCTCGAGGTTTATGAAATGCACACTTCACAAGAAGCGGTGCCCAATAAATGAGGGAACTGACCGGCAAAATAATAAGATGTAAGACAAATCCAACAGGAGAAGGCACCAGATGTAGAAGCTCGTAGCTAAGTAAGCCGCCCAGGATAAAGATGGTCAGGCTTAATAGCAAATGACGGCTGAAATAAAGGAGCCAGCGAAAGGAATGCAGGAACCAGAGGCGGCGGGTATTTGCGAAAATAATGGCTGATGGTGCAAGGATAAAGATAATGAGAGAGCGGGTTAAATTTTCGATGAAAAATCCATTGGTGAAAAAGAAGGCAAGGATACCTGCGGCGGCTGCAGCAATAATCACAGGAGGGGAACGAAGAAAGGAACGGCTCACAATAATCATCTCCTCAAGCTTTGTTAATAAGTTTCCCGATTTAGAGCGAGTTAAACCGTGCCTGTCCAATTGTTTATTTTAAATAAAGCAGAGAACATAAATAAGTAAATAGACCTAAACCTAATGACTTATAAAAATGGAGGCAGTCCGACATTTATTATTGAGCTATTAACCGATTATGAAAGGGAATCTGCCATTTCTTCAGGACAGCAATTAGAGGGTCCGAATGATGAGTGATGTATAGATAAATAAGAAGAAAAGGATGGAAAATAGGTAATTTATAACATAATTTCAAAAGTAATGTTATAATTTTAAAAAAGTAGTAAATAAGGAGGAAGGTACATATGAAGTGGGGTATACTCAGTGCGGCAAATATAGCTAGGAAAGCGATCATTCCGGCTCTTTTGAGAACAGAGGGAGCGGAAGTCTATGCCGCAGCCAGCCAAAGTGGAAAGGAAAGAGAACTCGCAGAACAGTTTGAGATACCTGTAACGTATAACAATTATGAGGAGCTGTTAAACGATCCTGAAGTGGAAGCCGTTTATATTCCTTTGCCGAATCATCTGCATAAACATTGGACCATTAAAGCAGCAGAAGCTGGGAAGCATGTTCTATGTGAAAAGCCTGCAGCATTAACTAGATCGGACATTCTGGATATGATCGAAGCGTGTGATAGGCATGGCGTTCATTTTTTAGAAGCGTTTATGTACCAGTTCCACCCTCAGCATCAGAAAGTGAAAAGTTTAATTAAGAATGGAGCGATCGGTGAAATCAGCCTCGTTAGATCAAGCTTTTCGTTTTATTTCGATCGTGAAAGCTACAACATTCGACTTGATGCAGATAAGGGCGGGGGAGCACTATGGGATGTCGGCTGTTACGGGGTGTACTCTGCTCTCCACCTTCTAAATAAGGAAGTCAAAAGTGTAAAGGCTGCAGCTAAAATCGATCCAATGGCTAAGGTAGATACTACATCCTCTGCAACTCTGCTGTTAGAGAATGGTGTTGTCGTCCAGGTGGATTGCAGCTTTGACTCAGCATCAAGAAACACCTATGAAGTTATAGGTTCGAAAGGCGTCATTACGGTACATAATTCTTACCGGCCAGACAAAAAAGACCATCAAGGAAAAATTACTCTGGAAAATAATGAAGGAAGACAGGAATTTGTGGAAAGCGGCGATCAGTATAGTCTTCAGGTACAAGCCTTTATGAATGCGGTCAATAATGGTGAGTCTTTAGAAACTTACCGAAAAGAGACCATTCGTTATATTGATGTGATGGAATCTATTCAACGCGAGATTTTAACTTAACCAAGCTGGATATGGGATGAGGGGCGGGGTGGTTATTTGAAATACAATATGTATCAGCAGATGATCGAGGATATGATGGAAGCATTAGAAATGGAAGCAATTTTAATCCAAAAGGCGGCTGATCAATATATATGCAGCTTTGTCAGCCGGCTCGCAGCGGAAAAATTTCATAAGGTTCTTTCAATAAATACTCTTCTCGAGGACAGCGAGGAGTTTAAAGTAATTATTCAATCGGTTCAGAGAGTGGATGATATAAAACAAAATAATCAGCGTTTTTTTCATCCTCTTTTAAATGAAAATTATTTAATTCATTCGATTATTGGACTTGATCAGGACGCAGTCAGCTATTTAATCGTGTTTCAGGCATCGGAATTCTCCAGTTCTCCAAACGATAAGAAAAAGGAATTGAAAGATATAGAAGAAAGGTATTTGGAACGGGCAAAGGTTTCAAAAGATGCTGTATTTTTACATGACCGTAATGATCGAATTGTATTTGTAAATAAAGCTGCTGTAAGGCTGCTTAAAGCAGAACGGGAAGACGATCTTCTGGGCAAAGATATTGTCAGTCTTTTTCACAGTGAGCCGGCAGAGCATATTCGCGCCAGATTGAGGGGGCTGTTTGCTGGAACATTTGTGTCGGGTCCGCTGGAAAGGTGCTTTAAAGGTTATGATGGCTCGCTGCTGTTTGTCCAGATGCATGGCGGAGTTATGAACTTCCAGGGGGATTATGCCATCCAGACGATCTGTAAGGACGTGACGAATCAAAGGACGAAAGACCAGCAATTAAAAGAAATGATCTATATCGACCCGCTCACAGAAGTATACAACAGGAGATATTTCTTAAAACAGCTGGTAAATTCAATACACAGCGAAGGTTCACTGCCACATTTCGCAGTGTTTTATATGGATATGGACAGTTTAAAAGAGATTAATGATACGTATGGTCATCATATTGGGGACCAAGTGCTTATTATATTCTCGAATCGAGTAAGAAACGTGCTGCGTGAAGAGGATTTATTCGCTCGAATCGGAGGGGATGAATTTGCTGTCCTGCTTCCACATGTTGATACAGAAAAATCGGCAGTTGAAATAGCTGAGCGAATTGTTACACATATTAGTCAGACGGCATCAGTAGATGGCATCACACTGCAGCTTAGTGTTTCTATCGGGATTTCTCTTTATCCCCTGCACGGTTACACAGAAAGCGAGCTTCTGAACCATGCAGATGAAGCATTATATAAAGTGAAGAGTAAAGATAAAAACGGGGTGCGGATCTTTTCCCGGGAAGGCCAGCCAAATGAAAGGTGAACTCAATGCTAAAATGTCCTGGAGCTTCCGCAGAAAAATAATAACGGAGCTCGACAAATAAAGTAGTTGAAAATTTTATAAAGAAGAGTAAAATGAATGTATCCGCTATAAGGGGTGTATCCATAAGGAGGAATTAAAATGGCCTGGTTACATGGAATCCAAGCTGCTCGATTTCTATTTATTGGGTTTTTCTCGTTAACAGCGTTAAGCCTTATTACCTTTCAATCTATAGGAATGTTTCAAGCATTTATCGATTTCTTTGAATTTTTTCGACGTAAATAATGGAAAGGGTGAGCTTGGTCTGAATCAAGCTCACTTTTTTTATGGGCTGGGAAATTATAAAAATCCAACGCACGTCACGAGCAGTGCGCCCTTCGGAAGGGCCAGCCAACTTCCTTCAGACGTTCTGCTTACCCGTTTTGTGTCTGCCAGGACGCTTGCACCTCTGTTTTCCAGCTGCAAAGGTTATCATTTTCGTGGATTAATAACGAAAAAAAACCAGCAGCTTTATTAGCTGCCGGCCAGGAAAAAAGGGGGGGGAATTTATTGAACAGCTTCCTCGGCATTAACGAGACCATTTCCATAATCAAAGGAATCGCCAAGCGGGGTAGCGGTTTCGTTTAAGATTGTGCGAACTTCGTCATTACTTAAGCTTGAATCATCAGCAAGGACGAGAGCTGCAACGCCAGCTACATGCGGGCTGGCCATTGATGTTCCATCAAACTCTTCATAAGAATTCTCCGGTACGGAGCTAAGTACGTCTACTCCTGGTGCCATCACTTCTAATTCATCGCCGCGGCTTGAGAAAGAGGCTACGTTATTATCACCATCAACAGCGCCTACAGCCATAGCGGAATCATACTTAGCGGGGTAACCAATAGTATTGAATGGACCAAATGACCCTTCATTCCCTGCAGCCGCAACGACTAATAAACCATTGTCATCTGCATTATCTACTGCTTCTTCAAGGGCGGAAGAACCAATGGATCCACCAAGACTCATGTTAATAACATCCATATCATTATCAATAGCCCATTCGATTCCTGCAGCAATATCACTGTATGAACCGCTTCCTTCACCATCTAGCACTTTAACAGCGTATAGATCAGTTTCCGGAGCTACGCCAAGAACACCCAGGTCGTTATCAACACCGGCTACTGTTCCGGCGACGTGTGTACCATGGCCATTTTGATCATCGAACGGATCGGGTTCATCACTTACAAAACTCTCTCCGCCAGCCACATCAAGGTCTTCGTGACCAGCTTCAATACCGGAATCCAGAACAGCAACTTTTACACCAGATCCACTATTTCCATCTTCCTGAACGTCATCAGCGTTAACTTGTGGAACGCCTTCTGGTGTCGTTTGAGAAAAAGCTTTAGCTTCCTGGTCCTTCTCAACGAAATCGATGTTAGGGTTTTTGGAAAGGGCATCCACAGCCTGTTCAGGCAATTTCGCTTTCACGACATTCATATGTTTATACTGATGCTCCACCTCACCGCCTAAACTGTTAACTGCGTTAGATTGAGCATCATTCTTAAAACCAATTAAGTAATCTTCAACTGGAGATTCTTTAGAATCGGCACTTACGGCGCTTCCAAGTGTCGCGGTTAAAGCAAGTGCGAGCAATATCATGAAGCCTATCCATTTCAACTGCTTTTTCATTAAATGTCCTCCTTGTGTTGATTACATAAAGCCCGGGCAAAATTTATGTAATATCTAAATTGTTACAATATTATGATAACACGGTTACAATGGAATTGTTATTGGGAAAGGGGAGGGGATTTTAAGGGTTTAAAGGGCCGGGTTTCGACAGAACTTGTTCAAGTAGGATGAAATATGGGGCGAAATATGCATATTTTAGTTGTAATGTCTGTAAATCAGCTGAAATTTTAAACTTATAATTAATAAATGAATATATTGCAGCAAAGTATGGTGACTGCTAAATAGAGAAAAACCCGATCAAATTCGAATGAATTGTTCGGGTCTATTCTGGATTAAAATCGTGTTTTCTCTCAGGCTCGTCGTTTGATTAGTGAGTATACCATTCGTATAACTTCTTAGGCCGGCCGATTTTTTGATGACGCACGACCTGCCTCACCATGCCATCCTCTAATAAATGCATGAGATAGCGATACACCGTAGGATAGGCCAACCCTACACTGGACGAAATTTCATCTACCGATTTCGGGGTATGGTGGTCTTTTAAATAAGCAGCGATGGAATCAAGTGTTCCTTTGCTGATGCCTTTAGCTGTATAAACGTCTTCTTCAATTTTTAAACGATTTCTCATATTAACGATTTGTATATGAAGATGAATGCGGGAAATGAGGTCAAGAGCTTTAATTGGTTTTAGAGCAAAGTCCGTGGCCCCTTCCTTAATAAACTCTTCAGCTGTTTCATGCCGGTCATCTTCAGTTAATACGAGGATAGGAATTTGTTGATTTTCATACCTTACCTGTTTAACCAGCTCTAATCCGTCCATGATTGGCATATGGTAATCAATGATTAAGATATCATAATGATTTTTATTAAATAAGTATAGTCCATCCCGCCCGTCCACAGCAGTATCAGCATTTAGTCCATCTCTTTCACATAAGTTTTTCATCATATCACGCAATGTTTCGTCGTCATCGACAATTAATAACCTCACTGAAAATCGCCCTCCTTTTCATGTTGTTTACCGCGTCGCCGTGTTAATACTACTAATATTATAATTTAACGCCAAGGTTGGCAATGGTTTATGCTCGAAATTTTAAAACATTACTAGGTCGTTTCTAGAAGCGATGAAAAACCCCGTGACGGACACCGTCACAGGGTAAGATCTAGCTGATCGAAAATCCTATTTTTCCGAAGTTTTTTGTATCACGCAAGTAATTAAACGCTTTCTTGTAATCGGACAGATCAAACATCCTGTCGACCTCTGGTTTAATGTCATGCTGTTCAATAAATTGAAGCATGGCTTTAAATTCTTCACCACTTCCCATTGTCGACCCGAGAAGATTATACTGACCGTAGAAAAACTGACGGATGTCGATGGTGACTTCGTCTTCCGTGGTCGCTCCAAAAGTAACGATTGTTCCGCCTTTTCGGATGACTTTCAAGGATTTAGAAAAAGTAGCCTGACCTATGCTTTCCACTAGTACATCCACGTTTTCTTCTTTTAACTCTTCGTTCCAGTCAGATTGCGTTAAAATTCCAACATCGGCGCCCAGTTCTTTTGCTTTCTGCAATTTATCTTCACTGCGGGAGGTGACGATCACCCGTGCTCCAGCGGCTTTAGCGAACTTTAAGGCGAAGGTGAGCACACCGCTTCCGATTCCCGGGAGCATCACCGTGTCTCCCTGTTTGATTTTTGCCCTCGTAAATAATACGCGGTAGGCCGTAAGAGAAGCAAGCGGCAGGACACCGGCCTCTTCCCAGCTTAAATGGGAAGGTTTTGGTTCAACATGGTCTCCATCTATAGTGATATATTCTGTGAAAGTGCCATGGTCAGGGAGGCCTAGAATTTCGAATCCGGCCGGCGGGGCATCACTGTTATGCTTCCATCCTAAACCAGGATTTAAAATAACTTCATCACCCTCATTTAAATGTTTGACTTCAGCTCCTACTTCATCGATGACTCCTGCACCGTCTGAGCCAAGAATAAGAGGCGGCTGATCCGTTTTATGACGGTTCGTAACGGCGACGTCTCTTCGATTCAAACCGGCAGTCTTGAGTTTGACCCTGACCGTATGAGGTTCTATCTGAGGAGTTTCCATATCGGAGTAAGATAATCCTTCAAGTCCTTCTATGTTTGAGTGGTTAACAGCTTTCATTAAGGTGAATCCTCCTTCATTAATGTGGATAAATGCTTTGCGAAAATCGACAGTTTGTCCATGTCGGACACGTCCTCTTCAAAAAGAGGAACTTTAATCAGCCGCTGTTTCTTAAATACCCTGTCAATTTCATCTAAATAGTTTTTTTCCTGGATCCTGCGTTTTTCTAAAAATACACCATCCGCGTGCTCAGGAAGTACTTTATTAACAATCAATGTCCTAATGTGGAGGTGGTGCTGGTCAAGCTGCTTGATGGCCTGTTGTGTCTCCAGAATAGGGAGACGCTCAGGAATTAAAACAAAAATAAAGCCTGTTTGTTTACAGTCTAATATAATATCTCTTACAGCGGCAAACTTTTCCTTCCTTTTTTGAAGCACATCATAGATTGGATCATCAACAGGATCACCATCATTCAAAAGCTCAGTATAATTGTCCGTGATTTTCTTTCTTCGTTCAAGCATTCCGTCTATCCATACACTCATCAGTTCGGGGAGGGTGAGCAGCCTGATCGTATGACCGGTTGGAGCGGTATCAAATACAATTTTATCAAATTCATCTGCTTCTTCTAAAATAATAGAGATCAGACGATCAAATAGGGCAGCTTCATCAGCTCCGGGAGAAGCGCTGGCCATATCTATCTGCCGGTGGACTTCTTCAACCATCCGGGATTTCACGAGCCCCTGTAAATTATCTTTTACTCCTTGAATGTAACGCTTAGACTCGCGGGCAGGATCCACTTCAATCCCCCACAAATTCTCTTCAAGCAGGGTTTTCTCGTGCTTTATCTTTTTATGAAAAATGTCTCCTAAATTGTGAGCGGGATCAGTGGAGACAACAAGTGTTTTATAGCCTGATCTGGCCGAAGCGAGTGCTAAGGCAGCAGAAGAGGTGGACTTTCCTACACCGCCCTTGCCTCCCACAAATAAAATTTTATCAGCCTGGATATCGGTCATTTTTGACAGTCCTCTCTTAGCAGCATCTTATACCATCTAACGGTGACTTCTCCATCCCCATCCGTAAGTGCCAGTCGTGAAATCTCTCAATAATGAATGGGTAGAGTTCCAGCGTATAATAAAAAGCCGGATTAGGAATTCCGAGCATATCAGAGTAGACGAGCAGAAGAAAAAGATCGTCCTCGTCTCTTAATTCCCTTGCAATCTCATTTTTGTGGGGGAGACTGAGGACTTCATCATAGAATTGGAATAGACGTTTTAATGAGAATTTACGGTCAGCCATTTAGGTTCACCTCTTATAAAAGGTTAGTGTGAGAGGGTAAGCATTTCTTCAACAAGTGTATCACAGCCTGCAGAACTCTCAGAATATTTACCGTTTACGAAAATCGCATTGTACTTTATCTGGCGTGTTACGTTATTAAAAGCGTGGAGGAACGTAATATGTCCTTTTCTCCATTGTTTAATAAAGTAGGCCCCGATGATAAGTACGTTTCTTGGGTCGAGGTAAGTGATTTGAATTTGGTCCCCAAACTTAGTGCTGAGGTATTGATAAAGCTCGCCCAGCTGTATGCGGTCCTTTTCGTGATGTTTGAATTCATCTCTCATTTCTATAAACCCTTCACCGCAGACACCCCCGCAGCAGCCCATTCCAATTTCTTTCTCAGCTCTGAGTATCATTATTTCGACCATAATAAGTCTCCTTTCTTATGGTGGGACCGGGTAAACAGAGAAAGCCGCACATGCAATGCGCGACTCTCTTTGTCAACAATAATGTTCATATTCTCTGATGGAGGGGCCCCCCTCTTTTTAAGCTTGAATAATTAGTTAAGCACTTTTAGAAATACGGTCTTTATTACTGTTCATTAAGGCAGAAGCTGCCGTGAACATAATCCACAGGGCGAAGACGAAAATAATCGCTCCGAATATGAAGAGCAGCCAGTCACTCTGCCCGGCCCAAGGCGCCCATTGGGTCATGACCTGCAGGAACATTGCATACAGAGTCATGAACATTAGGAAGGCCATTGGAATAACAGCCGGCCAATAATTACGGCCCTGACGCTTCAGCCAAATGGCGATCAGCAGTAAACTGATCCCTGCCAGAAGCTGATTTGATGTCCCAAACAACGGCCACAACAGATATCCGCCTGAACCAAACCCATTTGGTCCTTGAGGAATAAGTGTTAAAGCCGCACTTGACAAAACTGCAGTAGTAGTAGCAACGTGAGTTTTTGTTAATGGTGTTACATTGTATTCTGTACCAAGCTCGGCGATAATATAACGCATGAGACGTACAGAGGAATCAAGTGTTGTGGCAGCAAAGCTTACAACAATGACAGATACAATGGTTGAGGCTACAGATGCAGGAATTCCTAAACCAGATGCCAGCGCTGCTGCACCTTGAATAAATACACCAAGCCCTTCCCCGTTTGCGGCTGTAAACCCACTGTAGGTGGCCGAGAATTCAGCTGTACTTGGGAAGAAAGTGATTACAGCAATAATCGCAATTAGTGCCAAAGCACCTTCTCCTACTGCACCTAAATAACCGACAAACCGGGCATCGGTTTCTTTATCGAGCTGCTTTGAGGAAGTTCCGGATGAAACTAACCCGTGGAATCCTGAAATCGCTCCACATGCAATCGTAATGAATAGCAGCGGGAACCATGAAGTATCAGCTGAACTATTGTTTACCGGAGCTGTAATCTCAGGATTTGTGAATAGAAGCCCTAAATAAAGTAAACCGAGCCCTACGATTAACTGGTGTGAATTAATATAGTCACGGGGCTGCAGCAGCTTCCAAACGGGCAGTGTAGAAGCGATATACACATAAACCATCAATATAATGATCCATACAAAGAACGCCATGGCGGTTGCATCTAATCCAAGGATCGGTGCTGCATTATCGCCTCCGAAATAGCTCACCAAATCAATCTGCAGTGCCGGCACATAGCTTGCGATAATCGCTGCAGCATACATGACCGCAAGTGCAACAAGTGAAGGAAGCAGCATGCTCTTCTTACGTTTGTACACAATATAACCAATCCAGATCGCAAGCGGGATTTGGATAAATACGGAAATAACACTTGCCGGGAATGAAATAAATAAGTTTGCAATAACCCAGGCAAATACGGCGTTTACCATGAGGACAAGCAGTAGGATAATAAATAGGAATAATACCTTTGCTCGTTGACCAATGAGCTTGTTGGCTAAGGTGCCAACAGATTGTCCCTTGTTACGCACGGAAAGCACAAGTGTCCCAAAATCATGTACACCAGCTGCAAAAACCGTACCCAGTAATACCCACAGCAGTGCAGGCAGCCATCCCCAGTAAACAGCGATCGCAGGACCTACAATAGGAGCCGCCCCGGCCACTGAGGTAAAATGGTGTCCCCATAAGACAAATTTGTTGGTAGGGACGAAGTCTACACCATCCTTATATTGGTGGGCAGGAGTTGTGTAGTTCGGATCTAATCGATAAATCTTTTCTGCAATAAATTTAGAGTAATACTTATAGCCTAGTATAAAAATAATACCTCCAGCTACAGCCAGCCAGATTGCACTCATCTTAACCCCTCCTTAAGTGAATAGAGATGTAAGCTTCTTCTTGTATACGCTTACATATGGTTCATTATACTATGTTATTTAAAATACTTTCAATGAATTTTACAGATTTATCAAAATATTAGATACATTTCAGTGATAATTTAGTGGAATTGGATGTAATAGGAAAAAAGATCTAGCGTGAAAAATAAGTGCAGGATCGCTATAATAGTATGCGGTACTAATATAAAGTGAAGGTGTTTACCATGATCGCCATTATTGATAACTATGATTCATTTACGTATAACTTAGTTCAATACTTTAAACAGATGGACGAGAATGTTGTTGTGTTTCGTAACGATGAAGTTACGTTAGCTCAGCTGATCGTGCAAAAACCTGCTTTGCTTGTTCTTTCGCCAGGTCCTGGTCACCCGGGCGAAACGGGGATCTGCAGAAAAGCCCTTGAGCATTTTGCCGGATCAGTTCCTATATTGGGAGTCTGCCTCGGGCATCAATTAATCGTCGAATATTTTGGAGGACGGACTGATGAAGGGGAGCAGCCAATGCATGGCAAGGTTACGACGATTACACATGACGGAAGAAGTTTCTTTCAAGGCCTTCCCACGCCGATTAAAGTCACCCGCTATCATTCTCTTCACACTCCAATAGAAGATATGCCGATTTGTCTGGAAATCAGTGCACTGTCGGAAGACTGTGTTGTAATGGCAGTTAGGCATCACTCTCTTCCTATTGAAGGAATTCAATTTCACCCTGAGGCAATTTTGACAGAGCGGGGGTTTGATATGCTTAAGAATGTATATACCAATGCGGTGAAGTTTTTGAGGGAGAAGAAGGGGAGCAAAGTATGAGCGGTATACATTTAGTTTTTGAATTTGAAGACAGCAATGGGAAGATCGATCCTAAGCAGTTTTCTGATCCTGTTTTTGTTATAGAAGCTTACAGGATCGAAGAAGTCGAGGCAGCATTTACTAAAGCAGAACAGGCTTTGAGGGAGGGCTGTTATGTTGCGGGTTCTATTTCATATGAAGCCGCCCCTGCATTCGACTCCTCTTATAAAGTGAGCCGGGGGGCTGAGTGGCCCTTGGTCTGGTTTGGAGTATTTGAAGCACCAGTAACTGAAGAACCGTCTTTCAGTGAAGATGCCTATTACACTTCAAACTGGGAAATGGATGGAGATTTCACTGCCTATACTGAAGGTTTGAACAAAATAAAATCAGCCATTAAACTCGGGGATACATACCAGGTCAACTACACGACAAAGCTGCGCTGCTTATTTGAGGGTAATGATCTTGCTTTTTATAAGCAGGTGACTAACAATCAAAACTCTGGATACAGCGCTTATCTGAACTATGGAGAAGGGCGTAGAGTCGTATCTGCTTCTCCGGAATTATTTTTTCGTAAAGAAGGAAAGAGATTTAAAACAAAACCAATGAAAGGAACAGCCCGGCGAGGGCGCACATTTGAAGAGGACGAAAAACAAAAAAATGCTCTATTACAATCTGAGAAAGAAAAAGCTGAGAATGTCATGATTGTAGATTTACTGAGAAATGATATGGGTAAAATAGCAGCTTCAGGGTCAGTGAACGTGACCCGCTTGTTTGAAATAGAAACTTATCCTACTGTGCACCAAATGACTTCAACCATTGAAGCAGAGCTGGAAAAGGAAACTTCATTGTGGGAGATTTTCAGTGCTTTGTTTCCATGCGGTTCAATTACAGGTGCGCCTAAAGTCAGAACAATGGAGTACATTGCTGACATAGAGCGATCACCCAGGGAAATCTACTGCGGGGCTATTGGATTTATGACTCCCCAAGGGGATGCCGTATTTAACGTTCCGATTAGAACCATTATGCTCGAAGGTAATAAAGCCGTCTACGGCACAGGTGGAGGCGTCACCTGGGATTCCACATCGGCAAAAGAATATGAAGAAATTAAAGCGAAAGCTCAGCTTTTATTTGAAAAAAGACCTGAGTTTCAATTGCTGGAATCAATGAAATTGGAAAATGGGGAATGGCCGCTCCTTCCTTATCATATCAACCGTATTAGGAAGTCTGCCCGGTATTTTAACTTCCAGTTCGATGATAAACAGGTTTACGGGCAGCTGGAAAAATGGAAAAAACAACACCAGGAGGGATCATATAAAGTGAGATTGCTGGTGAATGAGAACGGTACAGTGAGCGGCGGAGCAGACAGAATCCCCCACTCTCCAACCCGGGTAACTTGTGCGTTAGCCAAGGAGCCAATCGATGATAAGGATCCTTTTCTATATCATAAAACAACCCATCGTTCTGTTTATGATGTTCATAAGCAGGAGGGGGTTTTCTCGGTTTTGCTGTGGAATGCTGAGGAAGAGTTGACCGAATTTACAATAGCGAATCTAGTGGTTAAGAAAGAAGGCGAGTACTGGACGCCAAAAGTAAGTTCAGGTTTATTGGCAGGAACATTACGAGGGAAGCTGCTTGAACAAGGTAAGATTAAAGAAAGAACGATTTATAAAAATGAACTGGACACGTGTGAAGAAATATGGATGATTAATGGTGTCCGCGGTTGGATTCAGGTAGATTTAACTGAGGAGGCATAAACGATGAAACATATTGTATTTTACGATGCTCAGTGCCCGTTCTGCTATCATGTAAAAAAGTCAGTTAAGCGATTTGATTGGAATAACCGGATGAAATGGGTTTCTGTACAGGAAGTAAAGGAAAATGGTGAATACCCTTATTTAGAGGGAAAGCCGATTCTTGAAGAAATTCACCTTCTTACAAAAGAAGGGAGGGTGCTTGAAGGTTTTAAATCAATTCGATTTATTTTACTGCAGCTTCCTGTTTTCTCGTTATTAGCTCTTTATTTGTATCTGCCAGGTATGGAAATGATGGGTGCCCGTTTTTACAAATGGTTCTCAGCCAGACGCTACCAATGGTTTGGTCAATATGAAAAACCGAGATTGGATTCATAAAACTTTTTACAAATTGGGTAAAAAATACTTATAATAAATAAAAAAGAATGAAGGAGCTTCTTTACGGATGAAAGAAGAGTTGAATTACATCGGTAATCGTATTATTAACCATAAGCATGAGCTTGCCAAAGAGATCGAAAACTATGAGAAAGGATCTTATGTGCAAAAGATTCAGCATTCCGATTTAAGCAGGGAGCAGATTCTTGCATGGAGGGCTCGTTTGTTCCAGTTTCTTGGGGAATCACTTATTGAGGAATACCAAGAAGTAGAAGAAAAGGTTGTTGCGTGGGCCAACTCAATTGGAGAAGAAGCCGTAGATAAGCAAATTCCGCTTAATGAAACGATAGCGATTATGGGTTTCTACAGGTCGGTGATCTGGAATACTTTTGATCGGGAGCTTCAGGAGAATCAGTTTGCAGCCATTACGGTGCTAGATGTGAATAAATTCATAAACCCACTGCTGGATAAAGTGATTTTTCAATTTAGTCAAATCTATATTAAGCATAACAATGAAGTTTATGAAAAAGCTCAGGATAAACTCAATCAGCTGTCTGTCCCGGTAGTCCCGATTGCGGATCGTGTAGCCGTTCTGCCTGTAATTGGGGAGATTGATCCGGACCGTGCACAGCTAATTATGGAAAAATCATTAGAGAAAAGCGCACAATATCAGCTTCAGTACTTACTGATTGATATTTCAGGTGTGCCGGAAATTGATACAACAGTAGCTCACTTTATCTTCCAGGTCAGTCATTCCTTAGAATTAGTAGGGGTAGATACGACTTTGACTGGTATTCGTCCTGAAATTGCACGATCTGTTGTGGAAAAAGGTGTGAATTTCAGTCAGGTGAAAACGAGAGCAAATTTAAAACAAGCATTAAACGAAATAGGAATTAGTCTGGAGAAAGCGTAGGGGACAAGCCCCTGCGCTTTTTATCTATTCTATTTCTGCTGTTTTAACGAGTTGTTTACCCAGGTTTTCTCCTTTAAAGAGCCCGAAGAATGCATCAGGAATATTCTCAAAACCTTCTACGATGTTTTCTTCATAAGTGAGGCTTCCCTCTTTCACCCATTTTGATAAATGCTGAAAGCCTTCGCTGAAGCGATCCTGGTAATCGCCTACTGTAAAGCCTTTAATCAGTGCGCTGGATTTAATTAGCTGCATGTGGATTCTAGGTCCCTTGTCATCTGGTGTATTGTAGGAGGAAATAGCTCCACATTGGACAATACGAGCGAACTTATTAAGCAGTGGATAAACCGTGTCGGAAATATCGCCGCCTACATTATCAAAATATATATCTACTCCATCTGGGCAGGCTGTTTGTAAAGCGTCAGCCACATTTTCTTTTTTGTAGTCGATTACAGCATCAACTCCGAGCTTGTCCTTAAGGTAGCTTGTTTTTTGTTCTGATCCTGCAATCCCGATAACACGGCAGCCGTAAATTTTTCCGATTTGTACAACAGCAGAACCTACAGCACCTGCTGCACCTGAGACAACCAGGGTTTCACCTTCTTTAGGAGCTCCGATATCAAGGAGACCGAAGTAGGCGGTTAAACCAGGCATCCCGAGAATACCTAAGGAAGTCGTCACAGACCCGAGGGAAGGGTCTACTTTTCTTAAGGCTGTTCCATCTGCTGTGGAATATTCTTTCCATTCTAATGCACCCGTTACGATGTCACCTATTTCAAATTGACTTGTACGTGATTCTACAACTTGAGCGATGGCGCCTCCTGAAATAGGTTCATTTAATTGAAAAGGTTCAATGTAAGATTTTGCATCGTTCATACGGCCTCTCATATAAGGATCCACTGATACGTATAAAGTTTTCAGCAGTACGTCACCTTCATTGGGGGCTGGAGCAGGCTGTTCTATTATATTTAAATGCTCGTGCGTAGGTGCAGCTTCTGGTCTTTTCACTAAATGAATTTCGCGGTTCACTTCTTTCCACTCCTTTTTAATTGGGTTGCTTATTATTGTAACGGCATGACACGGAGTCATAAAATAATCAGCTTCTATAGAATACTGTCCGTGGTAGAGTAGGAGAAAAGGAGGCAGGCATGTGAGCTCTAAAGTGAAGTTAATCGAAGGGGAGAATTTTATCATGGTAGAGGAAGCGGGAGAGGAGGAGGTTATAAACCTCATGACACATTTGGAGGCTGAATACTCTGAGGTGGAACACTTCTCGATATTGTTAAATGAGAAAAGAACCCTTCTAGCAGGCTCGGAATTAAAAGCAAATGGCTATGTGCAGGAGGACACTATCATCTATGTTCATAAAACTCTCGCGGAGCATACAGAAGATGGATCATCAATTGAAGTAAGACTACAGTCGGAATCTTTTTTCCGGGACGTATGGGAGAAGACGATGACGGACTCTTTAAATGCCCCATCCAAGCTGAATATGGAAGAACAAATGAGAGGGTTGAAAAAAGAGATCGGAGCCCCTTATTTACAGTCGTGCTTGACCGCCTATGAAAATGAGCAGGCTATAGGAATTATTATGCCTCATATTGAACCGGGCACTAAGGAAGAAGGGCGGCTGTTTTACTTCGGTGTGTTACCGGAGTTTCGCCGGCAGGGCAGAGGAAGAGAGTTACATCACTTAGCTTTAACGAAGCTTCGTAAGGAATTCGGTGCTTCAGATTATATTGGTGCGACTAGTCATAACAATACTCCAATGTTAAGAATATTTGAAGCCAATGGATGTAATCTAAAAGCAAAAAGAAATCTCTTTAAGAAAACCCGGCTGATCAATTAAATACGTACGGATGTATAGCAATGTTGGTAAATATTTGGTAAGGTGAAGAAGACGTAAATAAGGAACAGAAAGCTATTATCTAAAAGTCTGGAGAGTGCCCCATGAACTTAAAACAGTTAGCTGAACAAGCTGCGGACGTTTATAAGGAAAATAAGAAAGTGGAAGCGGTTTATATTGTGGGCTCGGTTTCGAGGGGATGGGAAGACCAGTATTCAGACATAGAATTAAACATATGCTGGACAGAGCCGCCGAGCGATGAAGACCGAAAAGTCGTTATAGAGAGAATGAACGGGGTTATAGTTCACTTTAACGATTACGAAGATGAAGAGTGGTCAGAGGTATATACAGTTAATGGTGTGAAATTTGAAATCAGCAGTTTCTTAACAGAAGAGGTGCTTAAGAGAATCCAGCGTGTGACTAAAGAGTTTCAAGTTAATATTGAGGATCAGTGTTTAGCTGCTTCCATTCACTATGGAGTCCCTTTACATGGAGAAGAATTATTAGATGGGTTAAAGGCTAAAGTACTCGTATATCCAGAAGTACTTAGTCAAAATATGGTTGAAGCTCATCTGGACTTAGGGGAAAAGTGGAATCACCGCTATGCTTTAATAGAACGTGAAGACTGGCTTATGTTATACTCATTACTGACAGAAACCCAGTCAAAAATTATGGGTCTCTTATTTGGACTTAACTGTCTTTATGTGCATCACCCCTCTTATAAGTGGCAGAAACAGAGCTTAAACTTGATGAATATAAAGCCTGACGACGTAAACAATCGTCTTGATCGAGTATTTCTCTCCAGCCCGGATCAGGGTGTACGAGAATTAGAATCAGTAATAGAAGAGATCAAACACTTAATTGAAGAAAAGAACAATACTATGTAAAAAGCACTTCGCCGATGAACAGGCGAAGTGCTTTTATAGTATCTTATTTCTATTAAGGTCCTTTATCCAGATCACTCCATCTGAGACATTTTGGTCCGTTCATGTACAAGAGTTCGGATTTGAAAGGTGAATAGTAAAAAGTGTGTCGTGCAACCCCCTCGAATACTTATCTGCTTTACTATAGGTTATCCACACTAAAGTCGCTGAGGGGAATGTCTGCCTATAACGCTTCTTCAGCTTTTAACTGTTTATATTCCTCATCTGTAAAGGCGCGTGATCTGGACAGGAATCGCTTTCCTTCCACGCCTTCCAAGGAAAACATGCCGCCTCTTCCGTCAACTACATCAATAATTAACTGCGTGTGCTTCCAGTATTCGTACTGCTTCCTATTAATATAGAAAGGGGTTTCCCCAATTTCACCGAGCTTCACGTCCTGGCTTCCTATGAGAAGGTCCCCCTGCTGATAGCACATAGGGGAGCTCCCGTCACAGCATCCTCCTGACTGATGAAACATAAGAGGACCATGCTTCTCTTTTAAAGTGGCTAAAAGGTCAAGGGCAGCATCAGTTGCCGTTACGCGTTCAACCATGAGTTTTTCACCTCCGGTTTTTATAGTGTATGACTAGGGTGTGAAGGATAGGGGAGTTTTAGTACGTATAACCTACCCTTATTTTTCCATCCGCAGGAGTCAGCGGTATAAGCAATCGGCGTGCATGAAGAAAGATCCCTTCACCACACTGTCTTATTACCTAAGAATCTCATGCCGAACCGCCTATCTCTTTCGCTTAAAAGAAGCCTAATTTCTGTGGGCTGTAGCTGACGAGCAGGTTTTTCGTTTGCTGATAGTGGTCGAGCATCATTTTGTGGTTTTCGCGGCCAACGCCGGACATCTTGTATCCTCCAAAAGCGGCGTGTGCCGGGTAAGAGTGATAGCAGTTCGTCCACACGCGGCCTGCTTCAATCCCCCGACCGAAGCGGTAGGCTGTATTCATATCACGCGTCCATACACCGGCACCGAGACCGTACAGGGTATCGTTGGCAATGGCCATCGCTTCTTCATGATCTTTAAAGGTTGTAACAGAAAGAACTGGTCCGAAAATTTCTTCCTGGAAAACTCTCATATCGTTGGTTCCTTTGAACATAGTAGGCTGAACATAATATCCGTCAGCAAAGTCACCGTCCATTTGATTCCGTTCTCCGCCAATTAAGCATTCGGCCCCTTCTTCTTTCCCGATATTTAAATAGGATAAGATTTTATCCAGCTGCTCTGAGGAAGCCTGGGCTCCCATCATTACTTCAGGGTCCAGCGGATTGCCGGTCTTAATGGCTTTTACGCGCTCTAAGACTCGTTCCATGAACTTGTCATAGATGGATTCGTGAATAAGCGCACGGGAAGGGCAGGTACAGACTTCCCCTTGATTTAAAGCGAACATTACCATGCCTTCAATTGTTTTATCAAGGAAGTCATCGTCTTCGGCCATTACATCTTCGAAGAAAATGTTTGGTGATTTACCTCCAAGCTCGAGAGTGACAGGGATGATATTTTGTGAAGCATACTGCATAATCATCCGACCAGTAGTCGTTTCTCCAGTAAAGGCAATTTTATTTATGCGCGGGTTTTGAGCAAGAGGTTTACCGGCTTCTAATCCAAAGCCGTTTACTACGTTTAATACACCCGCAGGGAGTAAGTCTTCAATTATTTCAAGTAAGTACAGGATGGAAGCCGGCGTTTGTTCTGCCGGTTTTAATACGATAGCGTTTCCTGCAGCAAGGGCCGGTGCAATTTTCCACGTTGCCATGAGAATCGGGAAGTTCCATGGAATAATCTGCCCAACCACGCCGAGAGGCTCTTTAAAGTGATAAGCCACGGTGTCGTTATCAATTTCTCCGATCGTTCCTTCCTCGGATCGAATGACGGAGGCGAAATAGCGGAAATGGTCAATCGCTAATGGGATGTCTGCGTTCAGCGTTTCACGGACGGCTTTCCCGTTTTCCCATGTCTCTGCAACAGCCAGCTGTTCTAAGTTTTCCTCCATACGATCCGCAATCCGATTCAAGATCAGTGATCGATCAGTGACAGATGTTTTGCCCCAGGCATCTTTAACTTTATGGGCTGCATCAATAGCAAGTTCAATGTCTTCCTCTGTAGAGCGGGCTACTTGACAGAAATTTTTGCCTGTTACTGGTGAAACATTATCGAAGTACTGCCCTTTGACGGGGGCGGTCCATTTACCGTCAATAAAGTTGTCGTAGCGTTCCTTGAATTGTACAATGGATCCTTCTGAGTTTGGAAATGCGTAGACCATGAGTTAATTTCCTCCCAATTTATAGCTTTTAGTGCAAACGCTTACAAAAATGCACAAAAAAAGCGATAAGCACTTATTTTGAAATTATCACTGTATCTGAATTTTGTCAATTATTAGATAATACTGGTGATTAATCATCGATCAAATTTCTATTAAATTTGTTATAATAGAGTCATCTTTATGATAGGAAGGATAGGAATTATGACAACTACCAACCGGATTATGCTTGTAGATGGGATGGCCCTTCTGTTTAGAGCTTTCTACGCTACAGCTATGAGCAATTATTATATGGTTAATAGTAAAGGAACCCCGACGAATGGTGTATATGGCATGATGAAGCATTTATTTACGGCCATTGATACGTATCAGCCTACTCATGTGATTTGCTGCTGGGATATGGGGAGCAAGACATTCCGTAATGATTTATTTCCTGACTACAAAGCGAACCGCAGGAAGCCTCCTGAGGAACTCATTCCGCAATTTGATTTAGCAAAGGAAGTCGTTGAATCTCTTAATATCCCAAATGTGGGGACGGCAGGGTATGAAGCAGATGATTGTATGGGTACGCTCAGCCGAGTCTACAGCGAGAACTCTCACGTTTTTATTCTGACAGGTGATCAGGATATGCTGCAGCTGCTCAAGCCTAATATTTCAGTCGTTCTACTAAAAAAAGGCTATGGGAATTATGCTGAGTACCGGGAAGAAACGTTTTTTGAAGAAAAAGGAATCACCCCTCAGCAGATGATTGATTTAAAAGCGTTAATGGGGGACAGCAGCGATAATTACCCGGGAGTCCGCGGCATTGGCGAAAAAACAGCTTTAAAGCTGCTTATTCAACATAAAACCATTGAGGGAATCCTTGAAAATCTTGAAGTGCTGACCAAAGGCCAGCGCTCAAAGATTGAACAGGATTTAGAGATGCTGCACCTTTCGAGAAAGCTTGCTGCGATTCATTGTGAAGCAGATGTAGAATGTTCACTGGAAGATGCCTTGTTTTTCATTGATGAAGCACGCATGGCAAGCAAATTTGACGAATTAGAATTTAAAAACTGGCAGAAAAATATTATAGGGATGTAATTAAAAAACGATCGGTCTGGCTGAGGACCGATCGTTTTTTTAAAATAGATCTTTAATTTGTGCAGACTTGTACTGATTTGCTTCAATAAAGAACATTGAGCTTTTTTTATACATTCTGCGCTCATAGTAGAGCTCCGCAAGAAATTCTAAATAGTTTTTATAATCATTGTACTCATTTAGAAGCAGCATATCAGGTATAATTTTCTTCTCAAGCTTCTTAATAAATGCGTCTTCCTGGGTTGTTTCATTGATTTTGTGTTTTAAGACATAAAATTTATGTTTATATTTAAGATCTTCACGTTCATCAGCTTCCTGTTCACCGCGTTTGAAATATTCCCAGCTTCCTTCTTCCTCCGCGGTATAAAAAGCAGTCTGAGCCAGCAAAAACAATGTACTGACGGTGGATAAACCTTCTTTCTCTTTAAGCTCCAATGCAGTTTCTAAGTGTTTCATAGCAGATGAATATTTTTCCTGACTACTGTAAATGTAGCCTAAATTATGAAAAACCCGTCCTTCGTCTTCCAGACTCAAGTGCTCCTTTGATCCCTTTAACAATTTCTGAAACAAACGTTCAGCTACATTATAGACACCTAAGAAATTATAATTAATGGCAAGCATCATATAACAATCAGTAATTTTGGAGTAAGTAAGAGATTTTTGGTAGCCTTCTAAAGCTAAATTGGCGTAATAATTGGACTCAACATACATTCGGAGGCGTGTATAGGTGAGGGAAAAATGATAGAATAGTTCACTATCATGATTCGGCAGCTTCTCCATCAATTCTTCAGCACATTGAAAATGATTAATAGCTTTCTTGTACTCTGAATTTAAGAAATGATGCAGACCGATTGTTTTATAATAGAGAAAGCGATATTCATTTGAGGATTGTGACAATACATCACGAAGTTCTTTGGCAATCTTTTTGGAAAGTGGTTTTTTAAATTTCGTCACTCTGAACCTGGAATCTACAACCTTGTATAAGTTGGCCAGTTCTATATTATGATTTTTCTGAAGCTTCCGGTGGCATCGTTTCTGAAGCTGGTCCATCAACGCAAAGTCTTTTAATTGAATAGTTTCATGCCAGTGGATGATCTCGTCATATATATCATCATCAAATTCTTCATTTAGATTTTCTAAACGAATATTTAACCTTTCACCTAACAGGCGGTAAATTTCATCACTTGCGTTCATAGTATTGTGTTCAATTTTACTAAGATAAGAAGCAGAGCAGATTCCGTCTGCCAGTTCTTCTAATGTCATATCTTTAAATTTACGATGCTGCTTAATTAATTGCCCCTTCAACACGGTCACCTCTTCATCAACAATAGCTTATCATAAGACTAAGGTATATTATATCAAAGTATCTATAAATAGAATAATAAAATTGGGTAATTTTACATAATATTCTTGTGTAAAAGCAAGAGCAGTATGAGCCGTCCGGCTTATACTGCTCTTACTTGAACAATTATAAAGTTTTTAAAGCATCTTCGATCTGAGTATCACCGGAAATCATTTCAAACGTCTTGTGATAGGCATTTTGATATTGCATACACGTGATCATCGTCTTGGCGACATCAGCGCGTGGTACTTCGCCACGCTCCACTTTTTCACCGACTTGAATTTTGTTAGTGCTTTCCTCATCTGTCAGCGCGCCGGGGCGGACAATAGTGTAGTCAAGCTCTGTCCCTCTTAGATAATCATCAGCTTCCCGTTTCATATCAAGATAGACTTTAAAGTTGCCTGAGGCTTCGCTTGAATCATCTGCGTTCATAGCGCTTAACATGACAAATTTTTTGATGCCGAGATTTTCGGTGTGTTTAATTAAGTTTATGGCTCCGTCACGGTCTACAGCCTCTGTCTGTTCAGGTCCTGTACTTGAACCTGAGCCTGCAGCGAATATAACGGCGTCCATCCCTTTAACCGTATGACCTACATCTTTAGTCAAATCAGCAAGCACAGGGATTCCTCCAAGCTGTTCGATCGCAGCTTTTTGTTCCTCTTTACGCACCATGCCGTATGGTTCGTGTCCATCGGCTTTTAAATATTGTATAAGTAAACGTCCAGTATTACCATTTGCTCCTGCTACCAGTACTTTCATAACTCACAAAAACTCCCTTCAAAGTGTGATCTGCATCCACCTAATATGTATCCGATTCATAATCATGTTAAACATTAGATAGAGAAGGGAAGCATAGTTCCTGGTAATTGCAGCGGGCGCATATACGCGGGTCCTCCTGCATGGAGAAATGCTCAATCGGCTGCGGAATATTATTCTCAACGTCTATCAGCAACGTCTGCATTTGTTCCAGACTTATGCCGTATAAACGCTGGACGTTGATTAGGTCCTGCTCGGTTAATTGGTGTTCCGCGTGTGTTCCATCCAGCAAGTATTCATTACGAATCACAATATCGTCGAGTGACTCAATGTGATGCTTCTGCTGCAAGTATAATGCGTACATAGCAAGCTGACCTCGGTCTTCTTCAGAAGATTTACCCGTTTTCCAGTCCACAATGACCCATTTATTCTCTGTGAGGTCCTTGTAAAGCAAATCCATTACGATAAAGATCTTTACCCCGTCCACAGTCATGTAACGAAATTTCTCAGATTCCAAGAAACGCATCTGCTGTTTATTAAGGACATCGGCAAATGAACGACTGGCGAAAAAATTACTTACCGTCGTATGAAGACGTTCTGTGATTTTCTTAATCTTGTGATCTGGCAATTGGTTGGTTTGACTGTAATAGATTTCGTGCAGCATCGTGAAGTGTTTAGGCCGGTGCTGCCATAAGTGTTCCTTTTTTGTCGATTCAATAAAGCTTCGGTTCAGATGATGGCGGATTTCGTCTACGACTGCTTCTTCTCTCGGGATCTCCTGGTTATTAAGCACACGTTGAATGATTTGATAGATTAAATCGTGAACCACACTGCCGAAATGCATTTCTAAATTAGTGATCTTCTTTAAACGGTATGCTTGTCGGGCGAGCGTATCAGCGTCATTGAGCCAGCCATTATGGGAAACGTAATAATCATACGCATATTTGCGCTTGCAGGTAAGCATCGTTTTATGTCTGGATAACGACCATGACATTTCAGGGTATTTTCTCACTTCAAATTTCATAAATCCTCACCTTACCAATGGAATACTTTCAAGTTGATGATGCGGTTGGTGACAGTTACTCCTTCACGTTCCAGCCGTAACTGCTGTTCTAATGCGGTCTCTTCATTTTTAATCGCGATCTCCCCTTTCGCATTCACTACACGATGCCAGGGGAGATTGTGTTTACGGCTCATCGAATGAAGAATACGGGCGACCTGTCTGGCTGCACGTGCATTTCCCGCCTCACGCGCTATGCTTCCATAAGTCATCACTTTTCCTTTAGGGATGGAGTGAATAATATGTACCGCCTTTTCGGTAAAAGAATTCATAGAAAAACTCCTTGTCCGTCCGTTCACATCAATAGCCGAACCATAACAAAATTTGGTACAATTCATCTAAACAATAATTAGAACGGAGATCTAAGTATGAGTATACCACGAGCCTTGACTATTGCCGGGTCGGCTGCGCAGGGAAGTGCAGGAATTCAGGCAGATCTAAAAACCTTCCAGGAATTAGACGTATACGGTATGTGTGCCGTCACAGCTATTGTAGCTAATAATTCAACAACGGAACAAGGAATATTCACTCATCCCCTTCAAGCTGTAGAAGCACAGATTCATGCTTCTTTCGAGCACGTAGGTCCTCAGGCCCTAAAAACAGGTATGCTGTTTACAGAAGAAATTATCAACAGCACAAGTGAGCTGATCTCTTATTATGGAATAAAAAATGTAGTAGTCGACCCCGTTATGATCGGAAAAATGGGATCGCAGCTGCTCTTAGACGAGGCGGTAGAAGCGCTCTCGAAACACCTGCTGCCGACGGCGGCCATTATCACACCCAATCTGGAGGAAGCGGCACGGCTGCTGAATATCTCCACCCCCGATTCTCCTGAAGCGATGGAGCAGGCCGCCCGTGAACTTTACCACGTCGGCGCGCAATATGTACTGATAAAAGGAGGGTCATTACAGGATTATCCAGCAATTGATATCCTCTACAATGGAGAAGAAATGACTTATCTGCAATCCGAACGGGTAGCCACGATTCATACAAGTGGTGCCGGCTGCACGTATTCTGCAGCGATCACTGCAGAGCTTGCAAAAGGGAAGTCAGTCGAAGAATCAGTAAGGAAAGCAAAGATATTTGTAACTAAAGCCATTGAACACGCTCTCTCTTTTAATCGTGGAATTGGTTCAACCAACCATGCAGCTTATCGAAAATATAAGTAGAAGGAGGGAAGATCATGGGGAAGCATTTGTTTTTAATGGGAGGCGGTCCTCCGATGCCTGGGGAGCTTGCGAAAATCTTTGCGGGTTTAGCGGGTGAAGGCACGGTGGTTTTATTGTATATCCCGAGAAAAGGAATGAGAATTGAGGAGTACTCTTCTGTTTATACCGCCCCGGTCTCTTCACAGTCTACTCACGTGCAGTTTTCTTTTGTTTCGATTAAAGAGAGTTATCCTTCAAGTGAGCTTAATCAGCTTAGGAAGGCAGACGGAATAATGATCGGTGGCGGAGACACAGTGAGATATCAGCAGGGCATCGTTCAAACCGAGGCAGCTTCGATCATAAGGGATTTATATGCAAAAGGTGTACCGGTTGCCGGTTTTTCTGCAGGAGCTCTGATTGCACCGGAAACATGTGTAATATCGCCAAAGGATACTAAAGAAGGTGGGCCCTTATATAAAGGCGGCTTAGGACTTGTCAAAGATGTTGTTGTAGCTGCACATTATTTAAGCTGGAAGGAAGAAGATCATTTAAAACAAGCTGTTCATAAGGCTGGAGTTGATGCGGGCTACGGTATAGCTGATCAATCAGGTATTTATTTAACGGAGCAGGGGATGACCGCCGTTGAAGGCTATGTCTATGTGGAAAGGTCTTATTCTTCATTTATGCAGGGAAAAGGATGACAGTTATGTCCAAGAAGAAACCTTTTAATGAATTAGATTCGAAAACAAAATTAATGGTGATTACCAGCTTGACGTTTTTAGTATTGTTAGGATTATTTTTCCTGCTCGGCGTCTTCTTCTTAGGTATGGTAGGTCTGTTTCAACTGTTAGGAGTCGATTACGAATCAAATCGTTCTCTTGTATGGTTTGGAATGATGGTGTTTGCGATTGGTTTTATATTTGAAGCATTGGCTAAGCTTATTAAAGCAGTAAAAGTGAAAAGAGCAGGACTTCAATTTATAATTGGAATCGACCTATTATTTACATGGGTGTCAGTTTATATCGTGGATGAATTAATTGCGGGTGTAACAATGCACTTCTGGTCTCAATGGATCTTTGCTTTGTTATTAGTCGCTGTGGATTACGCGTTTGATGATCGGAAAATAAGAAAAGAAAAACTCGCTTAGATCACTGGTCTAAGCGAGTTTTTTCAACTCGTTGAGAAACCATCGTTTTCATTTTTATCACATAAGTTGAAGGGTTTTAGGAAACGCCTCGCTTTCCGTGGGCGTACGGTAAGCCTCCTCAGGCTATCGCCTTCCGGGGTCTCACCAAGTCCGTTTCTCCCACAGGAGTCTCGCCGTTTCCTAAAACCCTTTTTCGATAAAAAATCTCTAACCAAGTGTGACAACTACCTGCCCCGCTTAAAAAGCGGCGCTTTTTCCAGTTCCTTTTCTCTAGATTTTAATGGAGACCTACAACCATCTAAGTTTTTTCAACTACTGAAAAACTCGCTTAGTCGAGAGATCTAAGCGAGTTTTTGATTAACCGGAAATACGGTCATATTTATCGATTTGTTTTTGACGCTCTGCATCCCATCTGTTTTCCGGGTGCTCTTTACATTCGGCCGTACAGGCTGCATGCTGTTCAATTTCGCAATCCTTACAGCATACATATTGGCGGTTGCAAATCGGGTTGCTGCAGTTAATCATACGATCTTCTGCTTTACCGCAATGTTCACATTCTGCGACTACTTTTTCGTCTACCTGATTAACGGGAACAGCGATGCGCTCATCGAAGACGTACATTTTCCCGTCGAAAAGCTCGCCTTTTACTTCAGGGTCTTTTCCATAAGTGGTAATGCCGCCTTCAAGCTGGTAAACATCCTCTACACCATTCTTCATAAGGATTCCTGTTAATTTCTCGCAGCGTATACCTCCCGTACAATAGGTGAGGACCTTTTTGTCTCGCCATTGGTCTGCATTTTCTGCAATCCATTCAGGAAATTCACGGGAGTGTTCGACCTCTGGACGAATCGCATTTCGGAAATGTCCGATGCGGTATTCGTACTCATTACGTCCATCAATAACAATCGTATCTTCATTCTGAAGCATTTCGTGGAATTCTTTTGGCTTTAGATGTTTACCTCCAAATACTTTAGGATCGATGTCGTCATTATCGATGCTCCAGTTCACAAGCTCCGGTTTTACGCGGCAGTGCATTTTCTTGAAAGCATGTCCTTCGTGCTCATCGATTTTGAAGTGAATGTCCGCAAAACGTTCCTCGGAGCGGACGTACTCCATATATTGTTCAACCTGGTCCACTGTCCCTGATACCGTTCCGTTAATCCCTTCAGGAGAAACGATAATGCGGCCGCGGAGTCCTAAGTCTTTACAGTATTCTAAATGGCTTTGACAATATTCTTCATAATCAGGCATGTCTACATATTTGTAGTACAACAGAACTCGATAATCTTTTGAGCTCATGGGTGATTCCTCCTATATCATTTACTGCTTATATATAAAAACGCAAATGTCCATATTTCATCATATTCGATTTTTTCAAGAATAGCAAATGGCAGTTTTTTGAACAATATTTTCTGAATTTAGACCAAAATAAAAAGCACTCATTTGGAAAAAAGGAACTTTTTCAAGTTGTTGAAAAAGCATAAATGGATGTACAAATGGTTCAATATTCGAATATGTAGAAAGGGACTGGAAAAGCACTACTTTAAGCAGGTCAGGCGGAAACTCTCCTCGATCTGCGACCTCCGGGGCATCTCCTGTCTGCTCGTCCTGCAGGAGTCATCAGAGCATGGAGCATGTGGGAGGAAATCATAGATGTCACTTGGTTAGTGATTATTTATTGAAAAAGGGTTTTAGGAAGCGGCGAGACTCCTGTGGGAGAAACGGACATGGTGAGACCCCGGAAGGCGATAGCCTGAGGAGGCTTACCGTACGCCCACGGAAAGCGAGTCGTTTCCTAAAACCCTTCCCTCTTGGACAAGCAAGGAATGGTTACAAGAAAGCGATGGTTTTTCATCAACTTGAAAAAGCACTCTTTTGAACAAAGGGTGCTTTTTAAACTATTTCACGGTTGCGCCTAATACATTTTCGAAATGTTCGAGTGCCCACTCATGACCCGTCTGGTTAAAGCTGGCAACGGCGTTTTTATGAACGACAATATTATACCCAAGATTATAGGCTTCAACAGCAGTATGCAGAATACATATATCTGTGCACACACCCGTTAAGTGCAGCTCTGTAATGCCTCTTTCTCTTAACTTCAGGTCCAGCTGAGTACCCGAGAAAGCACTGTATCTGGTTTTATCTATATGGAGAACATGAGGACTGGAGCTGTTTGATTCATAGATCTCCTGTAACCCCCCGTATAAAGTTCTGCCGTGTGTGCCCCGGATGTTGTGAGGGGGAAATAAATGTGTCTCCGGGTGATAAGGATCGCCTTCTTCATGAACATCTACCGCGAAAACAACATATTCTTCCTGAGCAAGAAAACTTTTCGTTAAACTTGTAATATTACTCTCAATATTCTGTCCAGGGTCTCCACAGGTTAATGTTCCATCATCTGCGACGAAATCGCACGTGTAATCAATGACAATTAATGCTTTTTCCATTTTCGCTTATCCACCCCTTATGTACTGTATATACACTTATATTAACATAGATAGGGAAGTTCTATTTAAGTAGATGCAGTATCAACTGCGGAACTGGAATTCTTTCGGACAGCTGCCAATAACACCACTCCGCACGTAATCAACAGGGCACTTGTTACGAAGAACACGGAGGAGAAACCGTACCACCCGGAAAGCATGCCGCCCATCGCTGGGCCGATGATGTTACCGAGAAATCGTAAGCTTGTATTATAACCCAGCACTTCTCCCTGCATAGCAATAGGAGCTTCCTGACGAATATAGGCGGTCCGAACCGGAATGATTCCTCCGATTGAAATACCTAAAAGAAAACGTAAAATGACGAGCTGCCAAATATTTGTGACGAACGCCGCAGGAAAGTAGACAAGGCCTGCCATAAATAAAAGAAAGATTAGGATCTTAATATAACCCTGGCGGTCAGCGATGGTTCCCCAGCGTCTTGCCATCATTAAATTCCCCAGCCCGGCAGCTGAAAAAGCAATTCCTGAAAACAACGCTAAATTTTCAGGGCCATGTAATTCTCCAACATAAAGGGAAAGGATGGGCTGGATACTAAAGTGTGCTACTTGAATAAACAGAGAGATAATCATCACCACGAGCAATACAGGGTGCCGTATAATATGTAAAATGACTTCTTTGGACGTATAGCTGGATTTCTCGTCATCCTCTTCTTTAATCTGCTGTTCGTGAATCCCAAAAAACACAATGAAAGCTGAAATAAAAACGAAAATGGAGACAAACTGAAAGGTTAAACCATAACCAATGGCATCAGCTATGACTCCGCCGATCATCGGTCCCATCAGCGTGCCTGTTATACTTCCTGTCTGCAGGGTTCCAAGGACACGCCCAGCCATGTGCTTAGGTGTCTGCGTAGCGATTAATGCTTGGGACATAGGTATAAATCCAGTAAAGATACCCATGAAAAAGCGTAGAGAGAACAACTCCCACACAGAATCAGCAAACCCCATAAGCAGTACGGATAAAGCTAAGCCTGTGGACGAGATGATGAGTATATTTTTCCTTCCATAACGATCCCCTATTTTCCCCCAAACAGGTGAAAAGATAAAAGCAGTTACGAATGTAATTCCGAATATCCACCCGGACCAAGTTTGTACATAAGAATCTGAATAATTTCCAAGATCATCTATGTAAAGTGATAAAAAAGGCAGAACCATTGTTATACTGCCCGCAATAAAAAAATTTGCGAACCACATAATCCAAACATTTCGCTTGGCTCTTTGTTCTTGAGTAAGGATAATAACCCCTTCTTCCTCATTATTTCGGTACACTAAATATTTATACCATAAGTAATCAATTGTATAAAGGAAATGCTGGGAGTAAAAGTTGTTTTTCAGGGAATCTATATATAATAAAAAAATTTCCATTCATAAAAACGCTTGCAAAACTTGTATATACAAATTATAATCATAACTGAATTTTGTATAGACAAGTCGCTGGAATAACATGTAAGCGTTTAAGGAGGAAAACATGTTTAAGAAGCTTTTTGGACATAAAGAGAAAACTGTGGAGGTGGTAGCTCCTGTCAATGGCCGGGTGGTTGATTTGAAGGAAGTTCCGGATCCAGTTTTTGCAGAAAAGATGATGGGCGAGGGGTTAGCTGTTAAACCGGCAGATGGAGAAGTGTTCAGTCCGGTGGAAGGTGAGGTTGTTCAACTGTTTCCTACTAATCATGCCATAGGGTTAAAGACAAGAAATGGAGTTGAAGTCCTTATTCATATCGGCCTTGAAACTGTAAGCATGGAAGGTGAAGGGTTTAAACCGCACGTTTCACAGGGAGATAAGGTTAAAGCCGGGGATAAACTGATTACGTTTGATAAAGGTCTTGTAGAAGAGAAGGCGAAAAGTTCAATAACGCCAATTATCATTACGAACAGCAATGACCTTAAGGTGCAGCTTTTAGACAGCGAGGAAGCTGCCGCGGGAACGACGGTACTTATGAAAGTTCATAACGAATAATCTGAGGAGGGAAGATTATGAACCACAAAAAACAAGCCGAGTTAATTCTTGAAGCTATTGGCGGTAAAGAAAATATTAATGCCGCTACTCACTGTGTAACACGTCTTCGTTTAGCATTAAATGATGAAGGCATTGTGGATGAAGAGAAGTTAAATGATATAGAAGCCGTTAAAGGTTCTTTTTCTACCAACGGTCAGTTCCAGATTGTTATTGGACAAGGAACGGTGGATAAGGTTTATAAAGAATTAGTAGCTATTGCAGGAATTGATGAATCTTCTAAGGAGGAAGTAAAAGAAGCTTCCGCTAAAAAAATGAACCCGCTGCAGCGAGGCATAAAAACGTTAGCTGACATTTTTATTCCAATTTTACCTGCCATCGTTACTGCTGGTTTACTATTAGGGATTAATAACATTTTAACCGGGCCGGGAATCTTCTTTGACGAAGAATCCATAATAGACGTTTACCCTCAATGGGAAGGTCTTGCCAATATGATCTTCATCATTGCCAATACAGCATTTGCTTTTTTACCTGGTTTAATTGGATGGTCGGCCGTTAAACGGTTTGGAGGCAATCCGCTTCTTGGTATTGTATTAGGGTTAGCCTTAGTACACCCGGAACTCTTAAGCGCGTGGGAGTATGGAGATGCAGTAGACGAAGGATCTGTACCAATTTGGAATTTGTTCGGATGGGAAATCGATAAGATCGGCTACCAGGGTCAGGTTTTACCTGTACTCGTTGCGGCCTGGGTGATGACGAAGATTGAACTCTTTATGCAGAAACGAACGCCTGACGCTATTCAGCTTTTAGTTGTAGCCCCTGTTGCGCTGCTTGTTACTGGTTTCTTAACGTTCATTCTAATTGGACCTGTAACCTTTGCTATCGGTAACTTTATTACAGATGGATTAGTTGGAATTTTCGATGCTGCTTCGGCTCTTGGCGGCTTCATTTACGGTGGACTATATGGCGTAATGGTTATTACAGGGATGCACCATACATTCCTGGCTGTAGATATTCAGTTAATCGGGAGTACAGAAACAACTTTCTTATGGCCGATGCTTGCCTTATCCAATATTGCACAAGGTTCAGCAGCCTTTGCAATTATGCTCGCTTCACGTGATGAGAAGCTTAAAGGACTAGGGTTATCCTCTGGTATCTCAGCTTGGCTGGGTGTAACAGAACCAGCATTATTCGGTGTGAACCTGAGGTTTAAATATCCGTTTGTGATCGCGATCTCTTCTTCGGCTATCGCAGGACTTTACATTGCCTCTCAAGGCGTCCTGGCTAACTCAATTGGAGTCGGCGGTGTACCAGGAATATTCTCTATTGTGACAGAATACTGGTTTGACTTTATTATTGGTATGGTCATCGTTATTGTACTTCCGACCGCAGCCACTTACCTTTATGCAAAACGTAAACGGGACGTATAAGATTGATTAGAAATGGAGGGAGCTCATATGACCGCACAACCATGGTGGAAAAAAGCTGTAGTTTATCAAATTTATCCAAAAAGCTTTAATGATACAACAGGAAATGGTGTGGGCGACATCCAGGGCATCATAGAAAAACTAGATTATTTAAACACACTCGGGGTCGATGTGCTTTGGCTGACCCCGATGTATAAATCTCCGCAGAACGACAATGGGTATGACATCAGCGACTATTATGACATTCATGATGAATATGGAACGATGCATGATTTTGAAAAGCTTCTAGAAGAAACGCACAAGCGTGGAATGAAGCTGATTATGGATATTGTGATTAACCATACGTCTACAGAGCATGAATGGTTCCAGGAGGCTGTGAAGTCTAAAGATAACCAATACCGCGATTATTACATCTGGAAGGATCCCGTGGACGGCGGACCTCCGAGCAACTGGCAGTCCAAATTTGGAGGAAACGCCTGGGAGTTTGATGAGGGAACAGGCCAGTATTATTTACACTTGTTCGATGTCACTCAGGCAGACTTGAATTGGGAGAATGAAGAAGTAAGAGAGAAGCTTTATGAAATGATGCGGTTCTGGGGAGAAAAAGGTGTTGACGGTTTCCGGCTCGACGTCATTAACTTAATTTCTAAAGATCAGGACTTTCCTAATGACGATGGAAGTGCCGCTCCAGGTGACGGCCGCAAATTCTATACAGATGGACCGAAAGTGCATGAATACATGCAGGAGATGAACCGGGAAGTATTTACTCCATATGATTTAATGACAGTAGGGGAGATGTCCTCTACAACAATTGAGCACTGCATTCGTTATACAGCTCCTGAACGTAATGAATTAAGCATGACCTTCAATTTTCATCATTTGAAGGTAGACTATCTCAACGGCGAAAAATGGACTAAAGCTCCATTTGATTTTCAGGAGCTGAAGCAGATTCTTTCTACATGGCAGGAGAGAATGCATGAAGGAAGCGGATGGAATGCCTTGTTCTGGTGCAACCATGATCAGCCTCGTGTATTATCAAGGTTTGGGGATGATGAAAACTATCCTGTCGAATCCGGAAAAATGCTCGCAACGACGATTCACATGATGCAGGGAACTCCTTATATTTATCAGGGGGAAGAGTTCGGGATGACGAACCCTAAATTTGAAAGTATCACCCAATACCGGGATGTTGAATCGCTGAATGCTTTTAGGATTATGAAAGAAAAAGGCATGAAAGAAGAAGAGATTATAGAAATTCTGAAACAGAAATCACGAGACAATTCGCGTACACCAGTACAATGGAGTCATGAAGACCATGCCGGGTTCACTACTGGAACTCCCTGGATTCCCGTTGCAGATAACTATCCAAAAGTGAACGCGGAAAAAGTGATGAATGAACAAAATTCTATATTTACTCATTACCAGAAATTAAATGAGCTTCGTAAAACACATGACATTATTACTCACGGAGATTACAAGTGGATCGACAAGGGTGATGAGCGGATATTCGCTTTTACGAGACAGTGGAACGGTGAGACTCTGCTGGTGTTGAATAACTTTTACGGGGAAGGTGCAACCTTCACACTGCCTGATGATATAAACCTGCAGGGAGAACCCGAAATCTTAATCAGTAACTATGTAGATCCAGAGATGAATGACAATGAGGTTAAGCTGCGTCCATATGAATCCATCGTTTACCATTTTCACACAAAGTGATAGGATAATAACGGTGGTGTGAGTATGAAAAATAAATATCTAATCATCTACAACGACTTAGTCCAGATGATTCGTAAAGGAGAGTTCATGTCAGGCGACACATTGCCATCTGAACATGATCTCTCTCAACAATTCTCTACATCGAGGGAGACCATTCGAAAATCATTAAATCTTCTCTCTCAAAATGGTTACATTCAAAAGGTAAGAGGGAAAGGGTCTGTTGTTTTAGATCAAAATAAATTTGAATTTCCCGTGTCTGGTTTAACCAGCTTTAAAGAGCTGTCAGATCAGCTTGGGCAGGATTTTAAAACACATGTACATGAAGTTTTTGTTGAAACCGCTGATAATCGTCTGCGATCACGTTTGAACTGCCACAGCAGTGTGAAAATCTGGAAGGTCTCCAGATCAAGAGAAATTAACGGAGAACGAGTGATCTTAGACAAAGACTACATTAGAGAAGATATTGTTCCTAACTTAACGAAATCCGTCGCTCAACATTCGATCTACGATTATATTGAAAATGAATTAGGGCTGGACATAAGCTTTGCTAAGAAAGAAATCGTGGTAGAGCAGGTTACAGAAGAAGACCGGAAGTATTTGGATGTAGAAGAACATTCGCAGGTCGTCGTTATTCGCAGCTACGTCTACCTGGCTGATGCTACTTTGTTTCAATTTACAGAATCCAGACACCGTCCAGACAAATTTCAATTTGTCGATTTTGCCAGGCGTACCAAATAAAGACCTATGATTTTATATCATAGGTCTTTTTGTATAAAATAGAGAAATGGATATGAATAGGTTAAATATATTTGACCTGTTACACTAAGGAAAAGTAACCAACAAGAGGTGGAACAGTATGTTTGTCATAGGAGCAACAGAAAAGCTGTCAAAAGAAATTCATAAAGATTTCGAAGACTTAAATGAATATAAAGATACTCCTTTAATTAATAGGTGGCATGCCAACCTGATCACGATTAATCGAAGAAAATGCCTCATCCTTATGAATAATAAAACAGGCATTAATTTAACTCTATTTGGACTCAGGAAACAGCAGTTTGATAACTTAAACAATGTTATTAAAGGGTCACTCAAGCAATTACTTCAATTAATTAAAGTGGAAGAGGAAATTATTGATGAATTATTAAAGCAGGCAGAGCCCTTCGTCTATACGAACACTGACAACAGACAGGTCCTCTGTATGATGAATCAGGTACAGCTATTAGTGGAGGACGCCGCGGACGGGTTAAAATATGAAGAAATTGATGCAGCGGAAATCAATTATATAAGCAATGCCGAGCTTTATTTTAACCCAATAGCCAAGACGCCTGTGGAAGCATTGAGAGAATATTTTCAATAGTCATAAATAGGTTTAGGATGAGCAGAAAACCAGAGTAACTATCCGTTTAACAGCCAGGAAGTGTAAAACAGGTATTTCAATACCATAAGAGCCGTACCCATTTCAGGGTACGGTTTTTTAAGTTGTTTTTTTCCAGGATAGGGTAAAGATAATGAAGAATGTGCGGTTTACAATTTACCCCTAAGGGTATATTATTTGAATATAAACGTTTTATGTATGGAGGGATCATGAATGTTCTTTAAATCATACTTTGATGAAAACTTAGCTCAAATGTCTTATATGATAGGCTGTCAGAAGACTGGAGAAGCCTTGGTAATTGATCCTGCAAGAGATATCAGCCCTTATGTAACGACCGCAGAAAAAGAAGGATTCAATATTACTAGTATTACTGAAACTCATATTCATGCTGATTTCTTATCCGGCACAAGAGAACTTGCCGACAAGACAGGGGCCAGGCTTTACCTGTCAGATGAAGGAGATCTTGATTGGAAGTATGGGTTTGCCAAGGAATATTCTCATCAGCTTCTTGAAGGCGGAGATAAATTCTATGTAGGGAACGTTAAACTGGATGTTCTGCATACCCCCGGTCATACTCCGGAAAGTTTATCTTATCTATTAACTGATGAAGGTGGAGGCGCCAGCGTTCCTATGGGTATTTTTACGGGCGACTTCGTATTCGTCGGGGACGTGGGCCGGCCGGATTTACTAGAGAAAGCAGCTGGTGCAGAAGGAACCTCAGAAGCAGGAGCAAGAGAGATGTTTCAATCACTGCAGCATTTTAAAGAGTTACCTGATTATGTGCAGGTGTGGCCGGGTCACGGAGCAGGAAGTGCATGCGGCAAATCGTTAGGAGCTGTTCCATCTTCTACAATCGGGTATGAGAAAAAGAATAACTGGGCGTTAGCTCATACAGACGAAGCGGCATTTAGCAAAGATCTTTTGGAAGGTCAGCCAGAACCTCCGAAATATTTTGCAATGATGAAGAAATTAAACAAAGAAGGTCCGGGATTATTAAAAGAGGAAACTGTGGCTCAATTGAGCTTGGAACAAGTGGAAAAAGCAATCGAGCAAGGAAACGCTGTGATCGACACAAGATCGAAAGAAGCTTTTGCAGACGGTCACGTACCAGGTACAATAAACCTTCCATTTAATAGATCATTCGCCAATTGGGCAGGGTGGCTTATTAATTATGACCAGGATATTGTTTTAATAAGCGAAGCCTCACAAATAAACGATATCAAAATCGCTTTACAGTCTATAGGTCTGGATCGATTAAAAGGATTTCTAACCAGAGAAGAAGTGGACCGGCAGGAAAACTTGGAAGCGTATGAAAGCATAACGGCAGACCAGCTTGACACTAAATATAAAGGTAGAGATGACTATATTGTAATCGACGTAAGAAACCAATCAGAATGGGACGAAGAGCATATGGAAGAAGTGCTTCACGTAATGCTGGGTACCATACCAGATCGGTTAGATGAAATACCTGAAGGAAAAACACCAATTGTCCACTGTCAATCAGGTGTACGCTCAGCTATTGCAACCAGCCTCCTGCAAGCCTATGGCTTTAAAGATGTCCTTAACTTAACTGGTGGTTTTAGTGCCTGGAAAGAGTACGGAGGAAAAATCGCATAAGAAGAGTAGAAGAGCTTGTCCCCTTAAATGTGGACAAGCTTTTTTAAGTAAAAAAAGTCCTTACCCACAAGGGGCAAGGATGAAAAATTTATAGGTATAGGATTAGGGGAGGTGTTAATTAAAAACACCAAAAAACAAAAAACTAACTAAATAACAAAAGAAAGCTTATGCTTCGATAACTAAGGGCCTAGGATGTTGGTCCTCAGTAGTATCATAAACAACAGGTGCTGCCGCTGAAGCTAGTAAAGTAGCTAAGGCGACTACAGCAAAAATCTTCTTCATAAGAGTATCCCTCCTAGTTGAGAATGTTTATTTAACAATTGAATTGCTAACCTTAAGTAAGATGAAGCTTTTTTGTACATTCTTTGCTTTTCCAGCAAATCAGCAAGAAACATAGCATAACGTGTAATGTATATATGATCCTTTCGTCCTTGAAAATATGGAATCACTTCTGATTCCAAATATTCACCCAAAAGGGGATCATCTTTAATAACTTTATTATAAAATGAAAAATGATAAGTATAAGGTTTGGAAGGAAATGTTTCTAATTTCTCTTCCCCAAATTGAACCCACTTTAAGCATCCTTCAATATCACCGAGCTTATAGTTTTCCATGATTAAACTGTGAATTGTATTCAATAATTCCATATAATCAAAAGAAGAGGTAGATTCTTTATTGTAATTTAAGCTTTTTTTAAAATTACTAATAGCTGCCTGGTGGTTTTCTAATCGTGCTTCTAAAGTACCTATATTAATATAAACTAATCTCAATTGAACAGTATCATCTGTTTGGATAGCTATTTTCCTGGCAAGATGGTAGTTTTCTAATGATTTGGGATAATTCTTCAAACGACTATAGTTTATGCCTTGAACTATATGACAGTCGGCGCTTTTTGATAAATCATATTGAGATTTATACATTTCTAATGCTTGATCTGCGTAAAAAATAGACGCAGATACATGAAATGCCTGACTTGTACTTAGTGCTAATAAATAATAGAGATCGCTTGCTTCCCAACTCTCAATCTCTATTGAAAGACTATAATTTTTGGCCTCCATCAATTCTTGAAACGCATCGTTAAAATGACCTTTATAATATTTAACTAGACCTGAGATTAAATGGTAGTAAAACTCCATTTCGTCATCAAGAGTATCTTTATGCTGCTTTAAATTTTCCCAAGTTTCATAAGCCTTCTCTATCTCATTTTCTAAAAAGAGATATCGAATGCGAAAAAGCTCGAAAAAGATATACAATTGATGGTTTTCCAGCGTGTTTTTCTGATTAATTAGATCACTTCGGATCTTTCTTGCCTCATCTTTTCGTTTGAAAACTATTGATTCATACCATTCCATTAATTTTTCCTTGGAAGGGTGATCAATAGTAGACTCGTTAAAGTCTATTCCAAGCCGCTCGTAAAGCATTTCGAGAACTTCAATAGCCGGAACCGTCTGATCGTTTTCGATCTTTGAAAGATAGGCAGCCGAAATGATGCCATCAGCAAGCTGGTTCTGAGTTAAACCTTGCTTAACCCGATGAAATCGAAGCGCTTTACCATATTCCATTTTCCACACACCTAGTTGATCAACTGATGATTTGAGAGAAGGTTGCTCTTTCAAATCTATTTTCAGAATACACGTTCGATGAAAAATTTTCAACTATATTACGAGGTTTCCCAAGTCGTTCTTTTTTCATAGCTTAAGAGGGGTTAAAAAGGACCAACTTTCACAGGTTGTATTATTGTGAATCAGGTTTAATTTTTAGAAGATTGATAAACAGCATTTGAAAATTTACGCTATTTCCCATTTTTAACTCCGAAGGATATGAGTAAACTCCCCGATAAAAGGGTATAAATGGTATAGATAAATCTTTGTCTGTCATTATAAAAGTTAGGAGGAAGATGAGTGGGATATAATGTAACGCAGAAATTAATTAAAGATCATCTAGTTAAAGGGGAAATGACACCTGGATCGGAAATTGGTTTGAAAATTGACCAAACATTAACACAGGATGCTACTGGTACGATGGTCATGCTCGAGCTCGAAGCGATGGGGATTGACCGCGCCAAAACAGAAGCGTCTGCACAGTATGTCGATCATAATTTAATCCAGGAAGACAGTAAAAACCCAGATGATCATCTGTTTCTTGAGAGTGCTGCAAAACGATTCGGGCTCTATTTCAGCAGGCCGGGTAACGGAGTAAGTCACCCCGTCCATATGCAGAGGCTTGCCAAGCCCGGGCAGACCCTGTTAGGTTCCGACAGTCATACTTGTGCGAATGGCTGCATGGGAATGCTTGCCATGGGAGCTGGAGGAATTGACGTGGCCATGGCGATAGCCGGGGAGCCCTTCTATGTCAAAATGCCTAAAATCTGGGGAGTGAAAGTGACTGGAGAGTTCCCGGATTGGGTCAGTGCTAAGGATGCGATTTTAGAAATGCTGCGTCGACATGGAGTAAAAGGCGGGGTGAACCATATTTTTGAATATTATGGACCTGGATTAAAAAATCTTTCAGCCATGGATCGACATGTTATTGCCAATATGGGTGCGGAACTCGGAGCAACTGCAACTGTATTTCCTTCAGATGATGAAACTAAAAAATATATGAAGCTTCAGGACCGTGAAGATGAATGGAAGGAATTAAAGGCTGATGACGATGCTTCATACGATCGACATGACGAAATTGATTTGTCTTCTTTAGAGCCTATGATTGCCAAGCCTTCCAGTCCAGGTAACGTAGTCCCAGTGAAAGAGGTGGAGGGAGAGAATCTTTACCAGTCTTACATTGGCTCTTCCGCTAATCCCGGCTACCGGGATTTTGCCATTGCTTCTAAAATAGTCGAGGGGCGGCATATTGCAAACGGGCTGTCATTTGATTTAAATCCAACGTCCAGACAAATGCTGATTGATTTGTCACAACAAGGTCATATTGCTAATTTCCTTCAAGCAGGAGCGCGCCTGCATCAGGCAGGATGTAATGGGTGTATTGGTATGGGACAGGCCCCGGCGTCAGGGAGAAATAGTTTGCGTACTACGCCGAGGAATTTCCCGGGAAGGTCAGGCACCAGGGAAGACAGTGTTTTCTTATGCAGTCCGGAAACAGCTGCAGTTTCTGCGATTACTGGCAGGATCACTGATCCCCGAAATGCTGGCTTTGATTATCCGGAAGTAGAGGAGCTTGATCAGCCGACTATTGATACAGACCTTCTAGACGCTCCCCTGCCAAAAGAAGAAGCTGTAAAAGTAGAACTCGTAAAAGGACCAAACATTGCCTCTATTCCTAAGATGGACGAGCTGCCTAATGAAATGGAACTTCCTGTCTTGCTGAAGGTAGGAGATGATATTTCAACGGATGAAATTTTAGCTGGAGGGGCTCGCGTGCTTCCTTACAGAAGTAATCTCCCTGAAATCAGCAGGTTTACTTTTGAAATTGTAGATGATACCTATTATGACCGTGCCATGAAACAAAAGGAAGAAGGCGGTCACGTTATTGTCGGAGGTTCTAACTATGGGCAGGGTTCCAGCCGTGAACATGCTGCTCTGGCACCAAGATACATGGGATTAAGAGTGGCCGTCGTTAAAGATTTTGCCAGAATTCATTGGCAGAACCTGGTTAACTTCGGAATTCTGCCGCTTACTTTTTCAAATGAAGAGGGTTATGAAAAAGTAGAGCAGGGGGATACACTGGTGTTTAAGGAGCTGCGGAAGAATATTAAGCGCGATGGGGGATTTGAAGTAGAAATTAAAGGTAAGAATGAAACTGTTCAGCTGGAGCATGCTCTTTCTCCTAGACAATTGGAGATGATGGAGAAGGGCGGATTAATCAACTGGCTGAAAGATCGTTTAGACAAATAGGAAATAAACCTGCGGCTGTACACTCAGCCGCAGGTTTATTTATTCACTAGTAGTATTTAATGGCGTCAGCCCTTTTTCGATTTCTGCTCTTTGTCCTTCCAAAAATGGGGGAAGGGCAAGACGCTGGCCGAGGTTCTCCAAATCTTCATCAGTAGCAAAACCCGGACCGTCGGTTGCGAGTTCAAAGAGAATATGATTTGGTTCCCGGAAGTAGAGAGATTTAAAGTAAAAGCGGTCTACAAGTCCGGAGTTTGGAAAGCCGGCCTTCTGTATAATCTCTTGCCAGCGTGACAGCTCATCTTCATTTTCTACTCTAAAAGCAACGTGATGGACACTGCCTCTGCCGGGTTTTTCGCGGGACAAGTCTGTTCGTTCATCAATATGAACCTCTGCTCCTGTCCCTCCTTCACCTGTATCCAGGATTAGTTTATTGTCAAATTGTCCGGCTTCTCTAAAACCAAGGATATCTACAAGGACCTGTCTGGTCGGCTCTAAGTTGGCTACCGTTAAGTGAACTGGTCCCAGACCTGTAATACCGCGGTCTTTAGGAACTGTGCTTTTTTCCCAGGGAACACCTGCTTTGACTCCTTCGTTCTTTTCGTCAGAAACAAGCATAAGTCTTTGGCCTTCAGGATCTCTAAATAATAATACTTTTCGATCTGCATAAATGGTAATGGTGTCCTGGTCGACATTGAATTGTTTGAATCGCTCCTGCCAGAAATGTAACGCCTCGTCATTTTTCACTCGTAAAGATGTGGTCGAAATACTATGAGTACCGGGATAGGTATGGCCTGCTCGCGGGATTTCAAAAAAAGTTAAATCTGTGCCGGGGTTTCCTTTTTCATCAGCATAAAACAGGTGGTACATCGATGTGTCATCCTGGTTAACTGTTTTTTTTACCAGCCGCATGCCAAGTACATTAGTATAAAAATCGTAATTACTTTTAGCGTTGGCTGTTATAGCGGAGACGTGATGTATTCCTTTAATTTGCATCGTAACCCCTCCTGAATTAATTAATCTCGATTTCAAGATAATTATATAAAATTTAACAGAAAACGTCAATCCTTCTACACTTTATAACCATAAAAAAAAGCGGACTATTATAAGTTCGCTTTTTTGCTTCTTGTTTCCCTTTCAGTCTCTCTTTCCTGTATTTCTTGTTTAATCCATTTGATAAAATCATTGTCTAAATTTAACTCTACCGCTCTTCGATATGTTATTAGAAGAATTCGAAGAGGTAGGTGTTTTAAATTCACTGGGAGGTCCCCCCTTGCTCTAAGTAAGAAGTTCAGTTGACACTGTAGCTGCTCCGATTATTTTTTTTAGGTCGTTGTAGATGGGCTGTGCAAAAACATCATAAGTAATGAGTCCATCGGATAAAGGAAAAGCTACATACTCACGAATGGATTTATTGGATTCAATTACTTGACGTTTAATTTCCATCAGGGCAAGTGTTCCATCATTGTGATCGAGTTCATCATCTCTTTTGCCGATGACGATATCGGTATTGAAGTCGGGGTGAGGGTTAAACATCCAGGTATACCTTAAATCCAAATCGCAGTGTGCGACAATGATAGGAGAATTTCTCAGCGCTACTGTAAAAGGCTCGCTAAGGTGTTCAGTGAAAAAGAGAGAAGTGTTAATATTTAAAAAGCTGGCGATCTGAGCGGCTACCGCCATGCTTGGGTTCCTTGTTCCGCTCTCGATTTGTGCATAATAGGCACGATCAATATGAGCGCCCTTTGCAATTTGTTGTTGTGTTAGTTTTTTTTCTTTTCTTAGTTGAATGAGCCAGTCTCTCATTATTAATCACACCCAATATGTCTATTGTCCTACATAACATATTCGCATTCCTGCCCTAAGTATCCTTGTGGCAGTTTGCAACAAAAGCAAGTCCATGATTTTATATACCCTTTTACCCAAAAAATATTCCTTTTCAGCTGATGTGGCAGGCTTTGTCCATCTTTAAATAAGGTATAGTAATATTTGTGGCTGATCAATAGGTAGAATATCTGCTATGATTAGTCAGGAATGAATAGATAGGGGTTTTTTAAAATGGCTTTCGAGATACTGAATATTATAGCGATTAGTGCTTTTGCTTTTAGTGGAGCTATAGTGGCTTTAAGCGAAAGATACGATATATTTGGGACTTTTATATTAGGAATTGCCACAGCTTTTGCAGGGGGGATTATAAGGAATATGGCATTAGATGTTCCGGTCGTCCATGTATGGGAGCAAGGGTATTTGTTGTACGTGGCCCTTATTACGATAAGTATTGTTTATATATTTCCTAAAAGCTGGGTCATGTTCTGGGATCGATGGAACATTTATTTAGATGCGGTCGGTCTGTCCGCATTTGCTCTCCAGGGAGCCGTGTTTGCTCTCGATGAAAACTTTCCTTTGGGCGGTATTATTTTTGCAGCTATTTTGACAGGAGTAGGAGGGGGAGTAACAAGAGACGTGCTGGCCCAAAGAAAACCGATGGTTCTTCATCAGGAGATATATGCTGTGTGGGCAATGTTAACTGGATTACTAGTGGGAACAGGGGTTATAAACGTGGAAAGCAGTGCCCAATATTACTTGTTATTCTTATTTATTATCGGACTTCGTGTAATGTCTTATCATATGGGGTGGCACCTGCGGTTTCGAGATTTATACCGGATATAATAAAGAGGCTGAGCCAAAAAGGTACTAATCCAGGAAATACCCGGACAATTCATTCGAAATTGACCGGGTATTTCTGAATTTAGCAGTCCCGCTTTGTCCATATACTTCGCTTGCCAGCGGGAACGGCCACAGCTTCTTCGTAAAGGGAAGACCGCTTTCATGCGGGGATTTCGTATGGCTGCATTGTAGGTGGCAATGATTGTTTTGTCACGGCCCCCTATTTATTGACGGAAAAGGTCACCTGAGAGATAACGTTCTCCTGTATCGGGCGCAATGATAACTACAACCTCGCCTGGCTGTTTTTTCTTTGCAACTTCTATCCCTGCCCAGCAGGCAGCCCCGCCCGAAGTACCCAGCAGTAGTCCTTCTTCACGGGCTAGTCTTCGTGTAACGTCATAAGCGTCTTCATCAGTTACCTGGAAAATTTCATCATATACTTCTTCATTTAAAATAGATGGAATAAAACCCGGGCTTGTTCCCACTAATTTATGCTTTCCTGGCTTTCCTCCTGATAGAACAGGTGAGCCTGCAGGTTCTGCGACATGAACCGTCAGATCCTCATAATACTTTTTTAGTTCTTCTCCCGTCCCTGTAACAGTTCCGCCTGTCCCTGCAGTGGAAACGAAAGCTGAGAGGGGTTTTTCAAGCTCTTTCATAGCTTCAATGATTTCCGAAGCTGTCGTGTAACGGTGTGCGTCGGGATTAGCAGTATTTTCAAACTGCATCGGCATAAATGCTCCGTCAATCTCTTCTACCAGCTCTTTAGCTTTAGCTATTGCACCTGGCATTTTATCGTCCCCGGGAGTCAGAACGATCTTAGCACCATAAGCCTTTAATAAGTTAATCCGCTCCTGAGTCATCGTATCAGGCATTACGAGCACAGCCTTGTATCCTCTGGCTGCCGCGTTCATTGCGATTCCTATTCCTGTATTGCCGCTCGTGGGCTCAATTATAGTCGAGCCTTCCTTTAGATACCCTTCATTTTCAGCTTGTACAATCATGTTATAGGATGCTCTGTCCTTCACACTGCCGCTTGGGTTGTAATTCTCAAGCTTCAAGTAAATGTCTGCTCCGCCTTCAGGAGCCAGCCGGTTTAGTTTTACAAGTGGTGTATCACCAATTAGATCAGCTATATTGTCAACGACACGCATGAAGTCACTTCCTTTGTTATGAGTCTCTAATTAAATATTACCATATCTGTTTATTCATACAGAAATACTATGCTTAAATAATAAAAGACCTTATTGCTCTTTAAAACCTTTCTCTTCCAGTAATTTATCTTCTACGAGGGCTTCAGCAAAGCTGAACGAACGCTCGGGAAAAGCGATTTTAAATGCTAATTGGTTTGAATTCAGGTTGAAACGGTCAACTTGAATATCAATATTGCTTTGGGTTTCCATTTGGGTAACGGCTACATAAATGTTTTCTTCATTTGGGTTAACAGTCACCCATTCGGGAAATTTATAGTTTTCAGCTACAAATTCCATTACTTTTTTATTGGGGAGAGGCAGCTGACCAAGGGAAATCCTCTCTTGCTCAAGTACTAAATCACCGTTTTCCTGAACAACGGGTGTCAGTTCAACTTTAATAGGAATAGTTTGCTCGAAAGCACGAATGTTTCCTGAAAGCGTAACATTGCGGTCAAGTGAAATGGAGTAATCAAACACAGTTTGAGTTGAAAGCTCACTTAAATACTCATTAGCTAACTGTTCCATATTTTCCTTTGTAGAAACGACCGTAAATTCGGCATCAGAATCCTGTTTCTCTCGATCTACGTTAACTAGTGTGTAAGAGCTTGGGAGGAAGATAAGAGAAAGCACCCACACAATGATCACTATGTTAATCACAGCTAATATAAAAAAAGAAGTTTTCCAGCGATTTTTTAAAAACATACGCTTAAGCATAAATGCATTCCACCTGTATTATTCCTCTATTTCTTCTCGGATATATTCTAACACGCGCTCAGCCATTTGTTTATAGCCTTCCTCATTAGGATGGAAGTGGTCTTCTTCCCATAAGAGTTCATTTTCTTTTTCTTCGAATACGTCCTCAATCGGAATGAAGGAAGCGTTTGAATGGTCATCCACTACCTCTTCGCTTACATTGTTCCACTCAGTCATTATTTGAGAGAGAGCGGGGATGTCATCAAAATATTGATTAAAAGGATTGTATAAACCAATAAGGTAAATAGAAGCATCTGGATTTGATGTCTCAACTTGAGTAAGGATCTCTTCAAGCTCATCACGGTAATTTTCACGGGCAGGGTAGAAGTCGTCGTGGCTGAGACTTGTGAAGTTCTCTTCGATCACTTGTACAACGTTATTAGCACCAATGGTAATTAGAACTAAATCTGCATCTTCAACTGAAGAAGAAATCTCCTCAGATTCCATACGAGTAAGCAGTTGGTCGGTTCGGTCTCCCTTTCGGCCAAAGTTATCGATTGTAAAATCAGCCGTTTCATCATTATCATTAATATTATCTTCTAAAATTCCGATGTAGCCCCCGTTATCTGTTCCGTCACCTACGCCCTGGGTAAGGGAATCACCCATAGCTACCACTTCTAAATCGTCTCGTACAAATAAGTTCCGTGCATTATCAATGACTCCGGAAAAGACTTCTCTCAGTCCGTCACTAACTGTTCCTTCTTCCTCATCAGATGTATCCTCTGTATCGTCTTCTTCCTCATCCGGCCTCTCTTCCGTATCATCTGTATCTTCCCTATTTTCATCTTCCTCCTCAACAGGGGTCTGCTCTTCTGCACGGTTATCTGTCCCATTTTGTTGATCCTCTAAAGGGTTACTGACAAAAGTGAAGACGATTAAAGTAAGGAAGATGAGTGAGAAGATGAGAAGCACGAGCCATTTAGTTTTTTTCATCTATGATCACACCTGTTATTATTTAATGAGTTATGATTATTATATGGGCATGGGTCTAAATAAGGGATAAAAAGAGATACTTTTCTCACAGGTATTTTACCCTTGATGATAATGGATTATTTTTCATTACTTGTAACCTATATTATAGCACTTAAAACTATAAAATAGACATTCGATATAAACGTATGAGAGGTGACGGTACGTGTTAGAAGAAATTGAGGGGAGGTGCCGGGTATGCCGGATAAAGTAAGTATTTCTGTACGAGAGTTAATGGAATATGTCTATAGGAGAGGCAGCATTGATGATCGGTTTCGTTCAAACACTTCTTTAGTAGAGGGGACAGCGATCCACCAATCTGTTCAGCGCGAGTATGCAGAGGGTGACGAAAGTGAAGTGTATTTAAAACGGGAATATCAAACGAACCAAGTTACTTTATTTATTCATGGCCGCTGTGATGGTCTTTTGAATAGTTCTGAAGGCGTAGTTATTGATGAAATTAAATCTACAGCGATGGATTTAGATGAAATTTCGGAGGCAAGCTATCCTGTTTATTGGGCACAGGCAAAGGGTTATGCCTATATTTATGCGAAAAATGAAGAATTAGAAGAGATAAAGGTCCAGCTTACTTATGTACAGAAAAGAACAAAAGAAAAGAAGCGGTTTGTTCATAATTTTTCTATTGCAGAGCTGGAAAGCTTTATGAACGAGTCTGTAGAGGAGTATTTATCTTATGCCAAAGTACTTACTTATATAAAAAGAGAGAAGGAGAATTCGATTCCCGGCCTGATGTTTCCTTTCCCGAACTATAGGAGCGGCCAGCGTCATTTAGCCGGTGCTGTATACCGAACTTCTCAAGAAAAAAGAAATCTATTTGCCCAGGCACCCACGGGTATTGGTAAGACAATTTCTACTCTATTTCCTGCGATCAAATCAATGGAAGAAGGTAAGCAGGAGAGGATTTTTTATTTAACTGCAAAGACAGTTACCAGGCAGACAGCAGAAGAAGGCCTGGCACTTATGGAAAAGAACGGCTTGATGCTGCGTTCCGTTACTTTAACGGCTAAAGATAAAATCTGCTTCAAAGAAGAGACAATCTGCCAGCCGGATTATTGTGAATTTGCAGATGGTTACTATGACCGGATTAATGGGGCGGTAATTGACGTATTACAAAATGAAACACAAATAACGAGAGCAGTCGTGGAAGGGTATGCAAGAAAACATCGCGTCTGCCCTTTTGAATTTTCTCTGGATTTAACTGATGTCGTAGATGTAATCATCGGTGATTACAACTATGTGTACGATCCAAGAGTAGCCTTAAAAAGGCTGATGCCGGAAAACAAAAAGAAAACGACTCTGCTGGTTGACGAAGCCCACAACCTAGTGGAGCGGGCTCGTGAGATGTACTCTGCTTCAATTTTAAGAAATGCTTTTTGGGAGGTAGAGGAAGAATGGGCAGGTAAAGATGAAAAATTATCTCAGTCAGCTGGATCCGTACAGAAGGATTTACGCGCATTAAGAAGTGAGACGGAAAGTATTATTGATGAGGTGCCTGGAGCACTGGAAGAAAACTTAGAAAGGTTTGTAGAACGTGCAGAGAATGTTTTAAGAGAAGAACATGAGGGAGAAGAGGTGGAAAAGTTACTTGATTGCTACTTCTCCAGTCAGAACTTTACGAAAATCCTTGCTTTACTGGATGATCATTATAAAATTATAACTTCCAATGAAGGCGTAAAGTTATATTGTGTAGATCCTTCTAATGTGTTGAGGAATATAACAAAATCCTTTAGATCCAGTATCTTTTTTTCTGCTACACTTTCACCCTTCGGTTATTACAAAGAAATGCTGGGCGGCCGGGAAGAGGACTATATATTAAAACTTCCTTCCCCGTACAATGCCGATCAAATCATGGTGAAGATTGCCCCGTTGTCTACAAGGTTTAAAGATAGAGAACAAAATGCAGATAAATTAGCTGAACTATTGTATAACCAGGTGAAAAATCAAAGTGGCAATCATTTGTTTTTCTTTCCCTCCTATCAATATATGAACTTGGTTTATAAAGCTTTTCTGCCGCTGGGGAATGCAGCCACAGCTGTCCAGGAATTCGGTATGACGGAAGAAAGAAGGGATGATTTCCTGGCTCAGTTTGTTCCGGGAGGATCTCTCGTGGGGTTTGCTGTGCTGGGCGGCGTCTTCTCTGAAGGGGTTGACCTGCGAGGTGATCGGTTAAATGGAGTGGCTGTGGTTGGAATCGGTCTGGCTCCCCGCAGTTTTGAAAAAGAATTAATAAAAAACTATTTCTCCGGGCTGGGCAGGAATGGATATAATTATGCTTATGTCTATCCTGGTATGAATAAAGTGCTGCAGGCAGGCGGACGCTTAATCAGGTCAGAAGGTGATCATGGTGTTATTCAATTAGTCGATGACAGGTTCCTAAACCAAACGTATCAGCAGCTATTACCTGAAGAGTGGCGCCATTATGAAATTGAAAAATAAAATCATTTCCTGGGAAATAAAACGTATTTCTGTCGAAAAAAGAGATGAACAGCCTCCCCTGTGCATATGTGTGGGGAGGCTGTTCAAATTTAGTCGATGATAGAGAAAAATAAAAGTTTCATTGTAGAGCATTTAGGTAATGTTCATAAAATAGTCAAAAAATATAGGAGGATAGTTTATGGCGGGAGGAAAAGTTAAGAATCGGTGGCTCATTGCTTTAGGAGCAGTTGGGATACATATTTCAATCGGCTCCGTTTATGCGTGGAGTAATTTCACAGGGCCCTTAGGAGAAGAATTTGGATGGTCTTCTCAACAGGTGCAGCTTACATTCAGTATTGCTATATTATTCCTCGGGCTTTCTGCAGCATTTTTAGGCTGGTTTGTTGAGAAATATGGACCGCGTATAGCGGGAATTACTTCTGCTGTCCTCTTTGGTGTTGGTGTATTCGGCTCAGGGTTCGCCATCCAATTAGAATCTCTATGGGCCTTGTATTTCTTTTATGGAGTATTAGGAGGCATAGGACTTGGAGTCGGGTATATTGCTCCTGTATCGACTTTAGTAAAATGGTTTCCAGACCGAAGAGGGTTAGCTACTGGAATGGCTATTATGGGTTTTGGATTTGCAGCAGCTATTGCAAGTCCGGTTATGGACTGGCTTATTGGAACAGCCGGAATCGCTATGACGTTTTTTGTTCTGGGAGTAAGTTATTTTGCCATAATGATCTTGTCTTCTTTATACTTATCGAGACCGCCTGAAGGATGGACCCCGAAAGGCTTTAATCCTGAAGAAAAGAAGGATGTTAAATCGCAGGATTTGGCTAACATTCGTGCCAAAGAAGCTTTGAAAACAAAACGCTTTTATTACCTTTGGATTATGTTGTTTATCAATATCACTTGTGGAATCGCAGTGATCTCAGCCGCTAAACCTCTGGCTGAGAATACGGTAGGTATGGGAACTGCCGCAGCAGCCACTCTGGTCGGGGTTATGGGTGTATTTAATGGACTCGGCCGCATTGGATGGGCTTCGGCATCGGATTATATGGGTCGTTCGAATACGTATATTATCTTCTTTGCTTTGCAGATTCCCCTGTTCATGCTTCTGCCTGTCACAACATCAGTTACTTTATTTGTTGTATTCTTTGGCGTTATTTACACCTGTTACGGAGGTGGATTTGCTACGCTTCCTGCCTTTATTGGGGATTTATTTGGGACGAAAGAGCTCGGAGCCATCCATGGATATATTCTCACTGCATGGGCGGCCGCCGGTTTGGCCGGGCCCCAGTTTGCAGCCATAATGAATGATGTCACAGGCAGTTATGCAAACAGTATGGTTTATTTTGGAGCACTTTTTATCCTGGCATTAATCGTTTCCGTATTAACTAAAGTAGACATAAGGAAAAAGCAGTCCATCATGAGGGAAGAGCAAAATCAGAGAAGAAATGTATAAGTCAATTTTAAAAAGTTATAAAGCCAACTTTTCTTAGACAGGCTGCTTAATAAACTGGTCCACTCGGGCCGGTTTTTTTGTTTGATCATTAAGAAACTTGTACAATATTAGTAACATAAAGAAGTGGAGGGGCTCAGATGAGGAGATTTGGTTGGATCTTGATAGTATTACTGGCAGCTTGTCAATCACCTGAGAATGAACCTCAAACTCAGCCTGAGGAAGAAGATCAGACCCAGACTTCAAATGAAGGGTTTATTGAAGTTGCCTCTGGTTTAGAATCGCCCTGGGATATCGAAGAGGACGATGGATTAATTTATATTAGTGAACGGGAAGGAACGATTGCCCGTGTTTCGAGTGATAATCAAATTCAAAGACAGTCGTTATCAACAGATAAAGAAATCACTCAAATTGGGGAAGGCGGTCTGCTCGGATTAAAGCTCGACCCTGATTTTGAAAACAATCAAACAGCTTTTGCTTACCACACGTATGAAGAAGAAGGGGAGATTAATAACCGGGTGGTGCAGATAAGGTATGATGGCGAAGGATGGCGGGAGGAGAGAGCCCTGCTTGAAGATATACCTGGAAGCAATTTTCACAATGGGGGGAGAATCGAGATAGGACCGGACGAAAACTTATACATTACTACAGGAGATGCCCAGAATGAGCAGTTGGCTCAGGATGAAGACAACTTAGCAGGAAAAATTCTCCGCATGGATGTAGAAGGGAATGTCCCGGCAGATAACCCTTTTGAAGATTCTTATGTATATAGTTACGGTCATAGAAATCCCCAGGGTATGGGGTGGAATGAAGACGGTCAATTATTTGCCACGGAACATGGGCCGACAAACCATGACGAAGTAAATCAAATAGAGGCAGGAAGTAATTATGGGTGGCCGGAAATCGTAGGAGATGAAGCAAAAGAAGGGATGGAAACTCCTCTTTTTCAAACGGGCAGCGATACATGGGCTCCTTCAGGAATGGTTGTTGTCGATGATCAGATCTATGCAGCTTCGTTGAATGGTCAGGCATTAAAACGGATAAACCTGGACGGGAGCAATCCTGAAAACGTGACAGAAGAATATGGAAGGCTGAGAGATGTTGAAGTGATCGACGGAGAGATTTACTTTATCAGTAACAATACGGACGGACGGGGAAGTCCTGAAGATCAAGATGATCAGCTGATTCGTTTGAAGCCTTAAAGCATAAAGCAAGCCAGAGTTCGTTTAACCACTCTGGCTTCTTGTTATGCTTCGGAAATATTTTTGCCCTGAACAAAGACTAATATAGCAAAGCTGATAAAAGCGAACATGAGAATTGTTCCGCCTACAATAAAGAAAATCGTGTTAAAGACGCCTAATCCGCCAAATGGCTGAGTAAAGTACAGCCACATTCCGACGGTTAATCCAAATACGCCGACGAAAGAGCTCCAAACGTGGAATTTAGCAAGCTTGGATGTCTTTGGTATTGGAAATACTTTATAAAAAATAGCGAAAGCGAATAAAGAAAGCCATCCAACGACTAATATATGAGCGTGTACGGCATTTAGCTGGTAGCTGCCTCCCCCAGCCATGTGAGAGCCCATAAAAGAGCCGATCAAAGCATAAATGGCTGCAACCCTGACAAAAAAACGTGTTCGATCCATGGAATAACCTCCGCACTTATAGATTCTGTGGTCATTATACAGCAAAGTCAAAACGAAGAGAAACCAATTTGGAGGAATGTCGGAAAAGATTCATATTTCTTGTTTATTTGGAAAGCGACCCTTTTTCTTATATGATAAGGAAAATAGGGAAGGGGCGTTAAAATGGAGAAGAGATTGAACAGATTTTCTACATACTTAAGGGAGAATAATATTGAGGCCGCTTTTATTAATTCACCGGAAAACGTATTTTATTTAACTGGTTTTCTAACGGACCCTCATGAACGATTACTGGGACTGCTCGTTTTCCCTGAAGTTGATCCAATCGTCGTACTGCCGGCCATGGAAGAAGGACAAATTAAAAGCGCAGGCTGGTCTTATGAGGTAATTGGATATGCAGATCACGAAGATCCATGGGAGAAAGTTAAAGAAAAATTACGCCGTAATGACTTAGCTGAGGTAAGAACAGCAGGAATTGAGAAACAGGTGCTGAGCTACGGGAGAAGTGAAGCCCTTCTACAGTTATTTGAAGGTCCCGATGTTATAGATATAGAATCAGAGTTGAATGAAATGCGCCTAGTGAAGGATGAACAAGAAGTGAAAATTATGCGGGAAGCAGCTGAGCTGGCTGATGAGGGGATCGAGGCTGGAATTAACGCCTTAGCCGAAGGGGTTACTGAAATGGAAGTGCTCGCTGAAATTGAATACCAGCTGAAGAAAAAAGGTGTTTCTCAAATGTCTTTCTCTACAATGGTGTTATTCGGAGAAAAGTCCGGCCAGCCTCACGGAAATCCAGGAGATAGAAAGCTGAACAGAGGAGACCTCGTGTTGTTTGACCTTGGGGTTGTGTGGAAAGGATATACCTCTGATATTACGAGAACCTTTGCTTTTCAGTCGATTACAGAAGAGAAGCGATCCATCTATGACAAAGTGCATGAAGCTCTTCAGGCTTCTTTGGCCATAAGTAAGCCTGGGAGTCGTATAGGTGATCTAGATCAGACAGCCAGAGAAGTCATTGACGAAGCCGGATACGGTGAGTTATTTCCTCATCGGATTGGACATGGGCTGGGCATCAATGTTCATGAGTTTCCATCGATGAGTCATTTAAATGACGGCATCCTGAAAGAAGGGATGACTTTTACAATTGAACCTGGAATTTATGATCCGACAGTGGGAGGCGTGCGCATAGAAGAAGACGTCCTTATCACAAAGCACGGCTGCGAAACCTTAACTAAAACCCCCACAGAACTAAGAATCATTAAATAAACCAAAGCCTGCAGGCAGCATCGAAACTGCCCGCAGGCTTTTTTTCTTTTTTCTCTGGGTGCCGGGTACACAATGGGTTTATACGTCTTAGGTCTTAGTGAAAGATATGTCTCTGGATCATTATGCCGGCTGGGTTTTGCCAGTATGATGAAGGTAAGTTAAAGAGAAGGAGGGAAACATGGAAATGAAGAAATTTTTGCTTTTTCTTGCCGCGTTGGTGGCTTTGATTGTTGTACTGGCGAACCTGGGTCCTATGATTTTGTTAGGGGTTAGTGTATGGCTTCTTTACGTTGTATTTAAGCAATTTATGAAGAGCGATTCTACAGGCGGTAAGGTTGGATGGGTAATTGCCGGACTGATTGTATTAAGTGTAGCGGTTTCTAATATTTATGCCGTCATTGGATTGGCTGCGGCTTATGCCATTTACCTTATTGCGAAAAACTGGACAAGCAGTAAAGAAGACTCAGTCTCAAAGCCGGCCAATGAGGCCAATGATCCGTTTACCAATTTTGAAAAACAGTGGTCAGAACTAAAAAATTCCTAAGGAGAGATGAACGATGGCTAATTTATTTACTCGCTTGAAAGACACCATTTCGGCTGATTTTCACGATGCTTTGGATCAAAAGGAAAAGAAAAATCCAATTGCTATGTTGAATCAATATTTACGCGAAAGTGAAAAGGAAACAGAAAAGGTACGCAGGCTGGTGGAACGTCAATACCGTTTAAAAGACGAATTTGCCCGGGAATATCAGCGCTCTGAAGAAATGGCTGCAAAGAGAAAACACCAAGCTGAAGTAGCGCAGAGAGCCGGGGAAGACACGATGCATGAATTTGCTGTTAAGGAACAGCAGGAATATGAAGCAAGAGCTGAACGTTTGAAGCAGTCTCGTTTAGAGGCAGTTGAGCAATTAGGCGTATTGGAACAAAAATACGAAGAAATGAAGCACAAGCTTAAAGACATGCATTTAAAACGGATGGATCTGATGGGGAGAGAAAATATTGCACGCGCTCATTACCGTATGAACCAGGTGATAGAAGATACATCGGACAAGCCATATTCCAGATTTGCGGAAATGGACCGCTATATTGAGGATTTGGAGTACAAAGTGAATAGCTCGTACTATCGAAACACGTTTGACAGTAAAGTAGCGCAGCTTGAGAAGGATATGAAGGATAAAGAGAATATTACGGGTTAATTATAACCATGGTATGATAGAAGACGCAGTGAACTGCGTCTTCAGTTTGTTGAGAAACCATTGTTTTCTCTTTCATCTAGAAAGTGTGTACACATTTCTTGCAGGATTAGGAGTAAAGGGTTTTAGGAATCGACTCCCTTTCCATGGCCCAATCGGTGTGGGTTCCAGATCAAGCAGACTTTCCGCCTGCCCCGCTTAAAAGCGGCGTTTTTTCCTGTTCCTTTTCTCTAGATTCTAATGGAGGGACTATGAGATACCATGTGTACATCCATCCAAGCTTTTTCAACAGCCTGAAGACGCAGTAAACTGATTCTTGTTACATAAATAGAGAGAGCAAGACGCTTGAAAGGGGGAATCGCAATGTTAAAAAGGTTGTCTACAGATACGGTTAATCTCATACTGCTCATCGGAGCGGTTCTCCTGGTAATGGAAGTCGTTTTCTTCAATGGTGGATTAATTTTTTCTGTTGCTTTCTCAGGGTTGCTTATCTATTTGGGGTGGACGCGCTACGCTAAATTGTGGGGCAAAGTGATCTTCTGGATTGGAGCGGTGAGTCTATTTATAACGGCAATTAATATGATAGCTGTTCGTTTTCTGATCATCGCTGCTCTAGTTATGGCCGTTCTCCATTACCATCGTTCGAGAAATGAACCGAAACGGATAGAGCCGGAAATCGTTGAATCCCAACTGGATAGTGGCGATCCTGTCCTCCGTCAAAAGTTTTTTGGGAACGAATCTACACCAGGCAGAGCTTATAAATGGCAGGACATTAATATTCATGGCGGATTCGGTGAGCGTGTAGTGGATTTAAGCAATACGGTCCTTCCTGAGGGGGAGGCTGTCATATCCATTAGACATCTAATAGGCAGTGTATATATTTATGTCCCCTATGAAGTGGAAGTGTCGGTTGAGCATAGCTCGGTCTTTGGAAGAGCAAGCATTTTTCAATATAGAAATACAAAGCTCATCAATCAAATTATTAGTTATCAGACTCCTGAGTATTCCACTCGTAAACCAAGAGTCAAAATTATCACCTCAATCGGCTCTGGAGATATTGAGGTGAAGCGGATATGAATACGTGGAAAAAACAGCTGACTATCAGTGTGCTGATGTGCGTCTTATTGGCTTCTGCTGTATTGAGTATGACATTAATTGCTTTTCCATTACAGAATTGGGGAGACTTATGGAGCACCCGGGTCATAGACCTGCCGTTTGTTGTATTTGTACTGCTTCTCGCCGTCGCTATCGGCTTGTTTATAGGAGGGGGGCAGGCCTGGTTTAGCCGCCGGAAAATGAACTATATTGAACATCAGCTGGAAGAGATTTCAAATGGACAGGAGCTGTTGTATGAATACGAACAGCATAAAGAGCTGTCAGTGATTGAGGAAAAAATGAAGAAAATTGAAGGCAAGTTTTCCTCTCAGGCAGAAATGGCACAAAAGCTTGCATCCGAGCGGGCTGAGGAGCGTGAGAAGAGTTTGCAGGAAGTCGTAATCCAAGAGAGGAATCGACTAGCGAGAGAGCTGCACGATTCTGTAAGCCAGCAGCTATTTGCAGCTTCTATGCTTATGTCTGCTGTTAACGAAAATCGTTCCCTTGAACAAGAGGAGGAGCTTAAACGTCAACTGGCCATGGTCGAGAATATGATTCATCAGTCACAGCTTGAAATGAGAGCGCTCCTTCTTCACCTTCGTCCCGTAGCTTTAAAAGGAAAATCACTATCCGAAGGGTCAGAAGAATTATTAGCTGAACTGACACAGAAGGTGCCTATGGAAGTAGACTGGACAGTGGAACCCCTATCACTTGATAAAGGAATTGAGGATCAATTGTTTAGAATACTGCAGGAAGCGGTGTCTAACACACTCAGGCATGCAAAAGCAGATTCCCTTCAAGTCATGCTGATCGAAAGAGATAAGCATATTATTCTCCGGGTGGTTGATGACGGAGTCGGCTTTAATGTAGAAGAATCTAAAGCAACCAGCTCTTACGGCCTGCAGAATATGAAGGAAAGAGCGATTGAGGTTGGGGGAACAGTGAAAGTCATTAGCTTAGAAGGAGAAGGCACAAGACTTGAAGTTAAGGTGCCCGTTTTAACTAAAGGAGGGGAACCGTCTTGATTACTGTACTCTTTGCAGATGATCATGAAATGGTGCGAATTGGGGTATCTGCCTACCTGTCTTCACTAGAGGACATCGATGTTATAGCGGAAGCTGATGATGGGACGGATGCGGTTGAATTAGCGTTAGAACACCGGCCCGACATAATATTGATGGATTTGGTGATGAAGGAAATGGACGGGATTGAAGCGACAAGGAAAATTGTTGAGCAATGGTCTGATGCTAAGATTATTATCGTAACAAGCTTTCTTGACGATGAGAAGGTGTACCCGGCTCTTGAAGCAGGGGCAACAAGCTATATGTTAAAAACTTCTAAAGCTGAAGAAATTGCCAAAGCCATCCGTGAAACTTATGACGGTCAATCCATTCTTGAACCAGAAGTAACCGGCAAGATTATGAATAAGATGCGTGCCACTCAGAATAAACCACTCCATGAGCAGTTAACCACTCGTGAAAAGGAAATATTAATGCTTATGTCCGAAGGGAAAACGAATCAGGAAATTTCGAGTGAGTTATACATTGCTTTAAAAACAGTGAAAGTTCATGTGAGCAATATTTTAGGTAAATTAGATGTTCACGATCGTACCCAGGCAGTAATCTACGCTTTTAAACACGACTTGATTCAATAAGCCTCCACTATCTTACAGTGGAGGCTATTTTTCTAACATAACAAATAGAAAGCCTAACAGCAGTACAAGGTAAAAGATCATTAATTTTATATAAAGTCTGCGCATGTAATCACCTTTTCTGAGAAGCTTAGGACCGAAACCTACTTCATCCTATGTTGGAAAAGGTTGTTCGATGAATACTGTGCTTGTTTTCTTTTGTTTAGGGAATAACAAGAAGAAGAGGTGATGTCTTTGAAATGGGAAAATCCTTTATCAAAAACGCTCAGCTGGTCAGGAGAAATAAAGAATCGGTCAGAGAAGGAAAAGCTGGCTCAAACCATAAGCACCAGAGCTTTAAGCGGAGACATAATAGGAGTGGGATCAGGATCCACATCTCTGTTGGCATTGGAGGCAATCGGCCGGCGGGTGCAGGAAGAATCCTTGAAAGTAATGGCTGTCCCCACATCTCAGGAGTCAGCTCTTAATTGCCTCTATTATGGGATTCCGATTACAGCTCTTACTTCCGCCCGGCCCGATTGGGGATTTGACGGGGCAGATGAAGTAGATGATCAGGGTAATTTAATAAAGGGGCGTGGCGGAGCTTTATTTGCTGAAAAGCTGGTGATGGCCAGTTCGCCGAAAACTTACATTTTGGCAGATAAAAGCAAGCTTGTGCAGCACCTTGGAGAGAAAAGCTTCGTCCCTGTTGAAATTGACCCAAGAGCTGTTCATCTTGTAGAAAACCTGATGATTAAAGAGTTTCAGCCTGAGCTGATCCAATTAAGGATGGCTGAAGCAAAAGACGGACCCGTTATTACTGAATCAGGAAATATACTTTTAGATGTTAAATTTAATACAATTCATTATAAGATGGACAAGGATATTAAAGCATTGCCTGGAGTTATAGAAACAGGGTTGTTTTTTGATTATAAAGTGGAAATTTTAACTTCTTAAGCCCATTTATTCAATAATCATTGGTATGTTTTCATACTTTTTCTATAATAGTAGTATATCCTTCCATCACAAAGGGGAATCACTATGGGACTTCCAGCTAGCCTAATGTACCACGACGCACGTTACCCGTACATTATTCTGACTCCAATTGGGAAGAAAAATAAGCAGATCCGATCGATTGGCCACAAGTTTGAAAGAGGCATACTTTCAAGAGTTAACGAGGCCATCAACGAATATTCTGCCGAAAAAAGTATTAACGTTGAACAGATACAATCTTTTTTAAAAATAGAAGGAAGGGCGATACTGCCGGTATCATTTTCCAAGGATGGAATATTACATCCTCATCTGATTAAGCCTGAGTTCTTTCTATGGAAGGAGCACTCTGCGGAGCACGGGCTGCCTCTTAAAGCCGAATACAGGTATGAAACAGATTTTACTCGTTTGTCCTCTGCACAATTAGAGCGTCACATTCGACAAGTCATCGATGATTATGAGTTCGTGGCTTCCGTAAGCTTACAGTCCAGGGATGAATGGGTGAATCAAATAACAGAAAGCTTTCATAACCATCCGATCGCGGCTCTGTTTCATGAAAAGGAGCAGATAATCTCATCGATTGAGACAATGAACCAATCAGCACTGCTTTCTTTGTTAAAATATCCAGAAGATGTAGCTTATTGGCGTAACCGAGTAGATATTGTGATGCGGCCTTTCCGGAGTCTTCCTGACGCCTGGCTCAATGAAACCGGAGAATGCTGTTCTCATGATAAAGATCTTCATTTTGTCTCTAATCAATCCATGATTCACTGCGTGTGTGAAATTTGTGATCTTAGAATTTTTTATTTCACAGCAGATAATGAAATGATGCTGGAAGAGAAGTTTGATGTTCACTTAGCCCGCAGGCGGGTGGACACGCTGCACCACCAATTTAATAAGATTGCCGACAAGAATATAGAGCTGCTGCATCAGCTGCGGCAGCTGTCTTTTCTAAAAGAGAGCTTTCAACCTTATGTTCAAAAGCTTACAGAAGCGTTGCAGCTGTCTGAGCAAATTGAGCGTTATGAGGTAGATGAACCTTTGGCAGCCTCTTATCCATTACTTGAAATGTATAAGAAGCTGGAAGCATCAATACTGCCTGTCGATTCATTCGAATCCAATCTCTTATGGCTTTCTCAAGTTGAGCTTTACAACGTCACGATGATAAAACAAATAGAGGAATGGCTGAGGGATCTTCCTGAAGATATGGACATGGCACTGGACCATCTGCTGGAGGAATTGCAGGAGCTTCTGAACGAAGTGACCTACCAGGATGACGACATTATTATTACTGTTAAAGGCCGGTCATTAGATTATAACTCAGTTCAGCATGTTCTCGATCTTATTCATTATTACGGCACCCAATACCCGGCGCATACGCTAGTTCAAGTATTGGCTGGGAAATCAACGAATAAGCTGAGAAGACTGAAGCTTCATGAAACACGCTGGTTTGGCCTTCTTGAAGATTGGCCTGAGAAACATATTCAGCGGCTCTTTAATCAACTGGAAAAACAAGGATGGCTTATGAAACAGCAAAAAGGCTATTCGATCAGTCAATTTGCGGAAGAGGTTATGTGAGAAATTTATATCAGAGCTCTTAATACGAGCTCTGCCATACATACATTAGATTATAAGCAATCAAGGAGGACGTCTACATGAAATCTATCTTTCATCGGGCACTCGGTGAAAAATTTAATCGTTTACATCCGGAGCTTCAAAAAAAGTTTGGTCTCACCAGTGAACAGAAAGTGATGATTCTTGGTCAGGGTAGAATGACAGAAATCAGAGGCACTCCTCTATGGCTGCGCCCCTTTTTGAACCTGGGTGCGAAGGATCATTTAATTTTTGCTGAACGCGGGAAGAATGTTCCTTTTACACTTGAAAATTACTCTTATGTTGACGAGCAGGGCAGGGAAGCGGTCAGTTATGTGCGCAGGTTCTTCTTTCCTTATGCTATCAGAGGCTTTGATGCTGCTATGTATTATGATGAAGAGGAACAGGCGATCGTAGACTGTTTGGGGAAATCCTCCTCAATAACGACTGTACTAGAAACAGATGTGACAAAAGAAGGCGGACTGCTTCTTCAATCGAGAAAACTGAACGTAAAAAGCTCATGGACGACGACGGATCTGACTACTTCTTTATATGAGCATTATGATGAAGAAGAACAGGCATTTAGAGTCCATGTTCATGTTGAACATCCATGGTTAGGGACGCTGATCATGTATGAGGGAGTCGTTCATACAGAATTTCTGCCTATTACGATGAATCATATACCTGATCGGGGAATTTTATCTTAAACGAGGTGAGTGAAAGTGGCTGAGCAGGAATCAAAGGGAAATGAGCATGTTCATACAGACTTTAAAGAACGAATGACTTATGGGGAATATCTTGGCTTAGAACAGCTGTTATCCGCCCAGAAACGCTTATCTGATCATCATGATGAGATGCTCTTTATTATCATTCATCAAGTAAGTGAGTTATGGATGAAGCTAATTCTGCATGAGCTTTGGGCAGCAGTGGATTCTATTCGCAAAGGAGAAATGCAGGAAGCGTTTAAGATGCTGTCCCGCGTGTCCAACATTCAGACACAGATTATACATGGGTGGGACGTCCTGTCTACGCTTACACCAGCAGAATATGTACAATTCAGAGATAAACTGGGTCAGGCCTCAGGTTTTCAGTCGTACCAATACCGTATGGTAGAGTTTGCTTTAGGATATAAAACTCCGCACGTTTTAAAAATTTATGAAAAAGACCCTGCTCTGCACGAGCAGTTACAAGAAGCATTTGAGTCTCCGAGCATATATGATGCGGCGATCGAAAAGTTAATAGAGGCTGGATTTTCAATTAACCCTCAGCTGATAGAACGTGATTATACCAAGGTGTATGAAGCAGATCCTTCGGTTGAAGCAGCTTGGGCAAAAGTTTATAAAAATGTAGATGAATATTGGGAGCTTTACCAATTAGCGGAGAAGCTTGTAGACATTGAAGACTGGCTACAACAGTGGAGGTTCCGGCACATGAAAACAGTCGAGAGAATTATCGGTCATAAGATAGGGACAGGAGGATCGTCGGGGGTTGGATATTTAAAAAAGGTACTGGATCACCGTTTTTTCCCAGAATTGTGGGAAGTACGAACGAAAATCTAAAAAAATAGATTCTTTATAACAAATGTGTTAATTCATTATTACATTTATGTTACACTAAGGTTTGAATAGATAGAGAATAAAGAGGGAATTAACATGAATTCATTTAATATATATTTATCACTCCTTAGTGTAGTGTTGTTGACGGCATGTTCATTTATGATAGCAGACGCGAATGATTCGGGCGAAGCGGCCTCTGATAAACAGGAGCCTTATAAGATAACCAGGGAAACAGAGACGAAAGATATTAAAGAGTACCTGTTCTCCATAGAGTACCCGCAAACACGTAATGATCAAATCGATCAGTCTATCATTGATTACGTTAACCAGGCAAAAGATGCATTTAAAAAAGAAAGTTACGATGCAAAATTGAAGAACAGCCACCAAAAACATACGTTAGATGTAACGTATGATATTCTGCATGAAGACGAGCGGGTATTTGTTGTTAAATTTACTGAAAAGATGGACATGGGTAATCAACCGGAGCAGGAAAAGTACACCGTATTAAATTTTGATAAGTCGAACGGAAAGAGACTGGATCTTGATCATATTTTTACGGAAGATAAAGAGTACTTAGACACCCTGAATGAATTGGCAGATGACCGGGTGGAAGGTAATTTTAATCTCATGAGTGATGATAGGTTCCGTAATTTAGCCGTTATTGGCGATCGAGTGGAAGTATATCTTACAGAGAGAGAAAAGAAAGATGTAGAAGCCGACTCAAAGAAAATTCAAATTCCAAAGGCCGAGTTAAAAGACTTAATGCGGCCGCGTTATGCAGAGATTCATAATTCATGGATTGATTAAGATCATAAAGAAAGCCTGAGCGATCATTCGCTCAGGCTTTCTTTTTTGTAACAGGCGCTAACGTCAGAGGAAGCCTGCAGGGGACGGATGCGTTGTCAGTACCCAGAATTACTTTATTGAATTTCAACTACAGCATTTTATAATAAAGAAGGTTGAAGGCGGATGGACCGAGCCTGCCAGATTTGCACAAAGTCCTCAATCATAGCACTGGCTGTAGGTATCTGTCCTGCTCCAGGACCCCTCAAGGTGACTGAACCTACTAAATCTCCTGTTACATCAATCGCGTTATCCACGCCCTCTACGCTGAATAACCCGTGACTGGAAGGGAGCGAAAGGGGCTCGACTCTTCCTTTTAAGATACCATCTACGAATTCTAGTGAAGCCACGTGGCGAATCTTTTCTCCTCGTCGTTTGGCCGCCTGCAGGTCTTTTTGACCGAGATGGGAAATACCAGTCAAGGGAACCTCTGACCATACAGGCTGTCGGCTGTAAAGAAGCTGGCTTAAAATCATAAGCTTGTAAAAAGCATCATGCCCCTCTACATCATTGGTTGGGTCCGCTTCGGCATACCCTTTTACTTGTGCCTCGTGAAGGGCTTCTGAGAATGATTTATCTTCTTCCTGCATAGCGGTTAAAATATAATTGCTTGTTCCATTTAATATGCCCTGTACTTTAGTTACCTGGTTCGTCTGCAGCAAGGTCTTCAATGTACCTATAATTGGTATCCCGGCTGCGGTTGTTGCTTCATATCCAATTCCGACGTTTTGTGAGGCTCGCTGGAGCAGCTCATGGCCACGGGCAGCGAACATTACTTTATTAGCGGTCACGATATGAATATTTTGGTCAATCGCTTGATTAAGGTAGGAAAAGCTCGGTTCAGCTCCCACCGTAGCTTCAAAAATAACATCCGGACGTTGAGAGAGAATGTCTTCAAAACGATCAGTTACAACGATTTTCTCTGGCAGGGCCCGTTCCTTTTGAATATCATTTACAAGGACACTTTCCAGTTCAACCTCATCACCGAGCAGTTTATAAAGCTGCTGACGCTTTGATTGAATGATTTTATAAATACCCTGGCCGACTGTCCCAAACCCGAGTATAGCTGCTTTAATTGTCATATTAATTCACTGCTCCTTCGTTAAGTTTGTCTTTAATCCATGCTCCCCAGTATGAAAATTCGACTAAGAACCCATCATGTCCATAATCGGTCTCTACATGACAGTGCTCACTATCAGGAGTAATTTGACTTAATGGCTCGATCAGTTCTTTTGGATAGAGTAAGTCGTGTTGAAAGCTGACCGTGTACAGCTTGGCTTTATAAAGTCCTGCAGCGTCCTTCAGTGTCCCGCGGCCCCTGCTTATATCATGATGATTCATGGCTTCCAGCAAATAAAGATAGCTGTTGGCATCGAAACGTTCTTTAATTTTCTCTCCTTGATAGTCCAGGTAAGATTGGATATCAAACAGCGATTCGCTCTGATTGCGGTCAAATCGTTTCTGAAACAATGTTCCGCTCCGATAGGTGACCATCCCAGCCATTCGGGCTATTTCGAACCCTTGCAGCTGCTCGTTCTTATCATAATTCCCATTTGAAAAAGCAGGATCATCCTGAATAGCACGCGCACCAATATGGTTAAAAGCGATCCCGTAATCGCTTAAATAAGGTGTAGCTGCAAGAACATACAGCTGCTTCATGAAATCAGGATAAAGCAGCCCCCATTCGAGTGTCTGCATTCCTCCTAATGACCCTCCAATGACAGCGTGCACCTCATGGATCCCCAGTAACTGCAAAGCCTTAAATTGAGAATGGACCATATCACGGATACTGATTTTTGGAAAGGAAAGGCCATATCGTTCCCCTGTATGCGGGTGAAGAGTTGCTGGACCCGTGGATCCGTGGCAGCCTCCCAGCACATTAAATGTAATCACTTGAAAAACGGTAGTATCAATCGGACACTCTTCCCCTGCGAGACCGTTCCACCATCCTGGGTTATCAGCAGTACCTACAGCATACTGACTGCCTGTAAGAGCATGACAAATAAGGATGACAGGGGCATCCTCAGGGCCGTAACGTTCGTAGGCTAAAGTCACATCAGAAATCTGCTCACCGGACTCGAGAGTGAAGCTGCCAATTGATTGCTGCGAATGAGTATCCTCGGTTGTAATATTTTTAACGGACATAAGAGCCTCCTTGATAATTGACGGCATATTAAAAAACCCTCTTCTCAAAATAAGAAGAGGGCTTTTCATTAGGGTCCTCCTCTTATCTGTCAGATCACTTCTGATCTGTAGGAATTAGCACCTTTTCAAGCCATTGCTTGAAGGTTGCCGGGCATCACAGGGCCTAGTCCCTCTGCCGCTCTAGATAAGAGTTATTTAATTAAGTCGTTGCATTAAAGGTATGTATCGAATTATAGAATGAGAAGCTGCCAATGTCAAACTATTTGTGAAAGTCCCCCAGTACGTTTGAAAGCTATAAAGGTTGGGAAAGTAGGTAAGCAAGACCAACAAAAAAAGGAGAGTTTTTATCATGAAAGAATTTAGTGTAGCACCAAATAAAGATGTAACAGGCTGGATCGTAAAAATAGAGGATATTGCTCCCACTGACGAATATGATGAGCGTGATACAGCAGTAGAAAAAGCGAAAGAACTGGCTCAGGAGAACAAGCCGAGCCGAGTTTTAGTACTGGATCAGAATCATGAAATTGAAGAAGAAATTAAATATTAAGGAAAAGCTCCCGCCGGGGAGTTTTTTTATGGAATAAAACGGATAAAAACGTTACGCTGAAGTTACTAATAATAAGGATGTGCAGTCCTGATGAAGTCTTATGCTGATGTAATTATTGTAGGGGCAAGAGTGGCCGGGGCGAGTCTTGCTGTGTTGTTAGGCAGAATGGGAAAGAAAGTAGTGATGGTTGATAAAGCTTCATTTCCCAGTGACACGCTCTCCACTCATTATTTATCTCACCTTGAATATTTGAGTAAGCTTGATGTGCTGGAAGAAGTTGAAGCAGCCGGTCTAAGAAAGGTTAATAGGATGAGAACGTACATAGGAAATAGTTTTGTAGAAGGGCCCCGTTCTTCGTATACCATCATTCCGAGACGTGAGCGGTTAGATTACATATTAGTAAATAAAGCTTTGAGTTACCCAACGGTTGAACTAAAACAAGGCTGGCAGGCTGTTTCTCTTATCAAAGAAAGGCAGAGGGTCCGCGGTGTAAGAATTAAAGATAGAAAAGGAAGAAAGCAGGTACTTTGCGCCCCTCTTGTGGTAGGGGCAGATGGTAAACATTCGATGGTGGCGAAGTGGTCAGGAGCTGAACAGTATGCAGAGCATTCCCCTGTTCGTCCTGTTTTCTACGGATATTTTCATAACGTCCGTCCACTAATAGAGCCAGCCACTGAAATTTTTCTACAAGAAGGACGAATTGGATTTTTATTTCCGATGGAACCGGGAGTAGATTGCCTAGGATTAGAGGTGCTTCCTGATGAGTTCGTGGAGATAGCTAGGGAACCCAAACGCTTTGAAGAGATCTACCGCCAATTATATGGGATGAATAACAGGCTCAAGGGAGCGTCATTAAAAGGAAGAATTATTGGCACCCCGGGAGTCCCTAACTATTTTAGAACGGCGGGCGGTGAAGGCTGGGCGTTAATAGGGGATGCTGGACATAGTAAAGACCCGAGTACAGGCTTAGGGATCAATGATGCCTTCATGCAGGCTTTTCTGATGGCGGAAGCAATTGAACAGCGGGAGAAGGGGGAACCATGGGACGATCTGGTTCACAAGTTTCAAACAGAAAGGGATGTGCGCCTTGGTCCCGGGTATCGTCTTACGCTGGATTATATCCAGTCAAGAAGGGAATTGTCCCATAACGAGGATGCCCTTTTTCAAGCGATGGCAGCCAATCCTATGGTGTGGAATAAGGTCGTGCCTCATCTGCCGGAACTCTTAAAGCAGCAATCTATTCCGACGCTTTATCAATCCGTTGAACACGAAGCCAGAAGCTTTGGTTTTGACTACTCTTGAAAGAAGGGGAAGCTATGACATGGACAAAAGAAACAGCATTTGCTAAGCTGCAGGAGATTTATACGGATAAAGTTATGCAAGAAGAAAAGCGCAGGATTTTTCAGCAGATATACCGGCACCTATACGAGCATTTGGATGATTTAGCTGTAAAGTCAGGATTGAAGGAAGAAGCAGAAAAACAGCTGAAGTTTTTTAAAGAGTACACCTTCATGCCCGGAGACAACATGTTTCAGTCAATGCGCTACGTTTTCTTACTGGCCCGGGGAGAAAAAGAGCACGATCCAGGTGAAACAGAAAGACATCTCCGCCGTATTTACCGTTCCCTCTTCCAGCCGGCAGGATTGAAGAACCCTTATATCCCTGATTCCTTCTGGTCGACGACTTTAGGAGTCGCCTGCCTGGTTGCTCAGGAAGGGGTAGAGTCAGTCTATCCAATACTTGATGAAATAGTGGAGGCTGAGAATGAATAAGTAAGCCATTCTCAAAAACCCTAACAAAAAAAGGCATTGTCTCCAGTCCGGACAGTGCCTTTTTGTTTATCGTGTTCTTTAAATTTGAAAGAATGTACGGATCTGTCCGGTTATCCCTTTAAACGAATCATCTTCTTCCAAATTAGAAAGCATGCCTTTGATCACTGCTGGGCGTGGTGTGGATTTTTGGATCTCTTCTAATAAAACGGTGATTGTGACTTTAATGTCTCCTTCTGACTTCTCTACCATTTCCTCTAACGTGCTGACAATTGTATCAAGCTGATTGTAATAAAAATCCCCTGGAATAATCTCATTCATTAACTGATCCGTTATGACTGGATGGTCACCAGTGCGGTCAAATCCGTCGACAATAAAATCAGCTCGCTTTAAAATCGATTTACACAATTCCTCTATATCGAACTTCACACCTTCAATAATGATTAAGTCCATATAGGCTTTAAACATCCCCTGCATGAGTAAAGTTACTTCCCAAATAACATGATCGACTTTCTTTCCATAAATGGACAGCAGACTTCTTTTATAAAAAAGGTAGGAGTGGAACCTCATTTTCTGCACAAATGATTCGATGTCTTCATTAAATGGAATGGCCTGCTCGCGAATCTGCATAATAATAAAGTCCCGGTGTTTAATTACCTCTTGATAGGTGACGGTCAACTGGCGGACAAACTTTGTGCGAGGGTCTAAATCCATTGATTGAATTTCGTCGGTTTTTTTCTCGATTTCTTGAGAATAGTGGGTAAATATAGACAACAGCAGCTCGTCCTTCGATTTAAAATGAAGGTAGAATGCTCCTTTGGAAATAGAGCATTCATTAGCAATCTCCTGCACCGAGGTTGTGCTGAATCCTTTTTGAGCAAACAGTTTTATGGCTTGTTCTATAATTTTAATCTTCTTATCTTCCATCTTGTAAACTCCTTCATTTTTGAGCATATTAATAATTTACCCTTGACTTGTGACTGTTCGGTCATTTATATTTTAGAATGAACTGACCGAACAGTCAATTGAAAGGGTGGAGAAATGAAATCGATTATTAATTTTTCAATGAATAACAAATTTGCGATATGGTTCATGACCATTATTATAACCATAGCAGGTTTGTATGCAGGATTAAATATGAAACTGGAAACAATTCCGGATATTGATCCTCCGGTGATTACGGTTACTTCTACATATCCCGGAGCCACACCTGAGGAAGTAGCCGAAGAAATATCAGAGCCATTGGAGAAACAAATCCAAAATTTAAGCGGGGTAGGCACAGTCAGCTCCACTTCTTATCAGAATGCATCAAATGTTCAGGTTGAATACTCTTATGATAAGAGCCTGGATGAGGCAGAGGATGAACTAAATGAAGCGGTAGCTGAAGTAAATCTGCCTGACGAAGTAGAAAGCCCCGAGGTTTCGCGCTTAGATTTTAACGCGTTCCCTGTGGTTAGTTTGAGCGCGATCAGTGAGGACCAGTCACTAGAAGAAATGACTGGTTTGCTTGAAGACGAGGTTATTCCATCTCTGGAAGGGCTGGAAGGAGTAGCTGATGTTCAAGTATCGGGTCAGCAGCTTGAGGAGATCAACCTCGATTTTGATGAGGAGGCTCTATCAGAATACGGACTTGATGAGAGTACGGTAGTAGATATGATTCAAGGGTCTGACGTTTTAATGCCCCTTGGTTTATACACCTTTGATGAAACTGAAAAGTCCGTTCTGATCGATGGTGAGCTCGGGAGCATAGAAGAGTTGGAGAATTTGCAAATCCCTGCAGTTCCTTCGCAAAGCGGAAATCAGACGGGTGAGCAGATGCCTCAGGAAGGAATGGATGAGGGAGATCCTTCTGGACAGATGCCGGAAGGGGAGCAGGAAAATGCGGCTGATATTCCCACGGTGCCACTAGAAGAGCTTGCAGCCATCGAAGTAAAAGGTGAGGCCGAATCTATTTCCAAGACAAATGGAGAGGATTCCGTTTCCTTGCAGATTGTAAAATCACAAGAAGCGAATACGGTTGATGTGGTCAATCTAGTCAAAGATGAAACGGCTCAGTTTGAAGAAGACTTTAATGAAATGGAGTTTATTTATTCCTTTGATCAGGGGGAGCCGATTGAAGAGTCTGTAAGCACAATGCTAAATAAAGCACTCTTCGGCGGATTATTTGCCATCGTCGTCATTCTGTTGTTTTTACGAAATATAAAGACGACTTTGATCTCTGTTATTTCGATCCCGTTGTCTTTATTAATGGCCATCCTGGTATTAAATCAAATGGATATTACCTTAAATATTATGACCCTTGGTGCTATGACGGTAGCTATCGGCAGGGTGGTCGATGACTCTATTGTAGTCGTGGAGAATATTTACCGGCGAATGTCACTTCCAGGTGAAGAGCTGAAAGGTAAGGAGCTTGTTCGTTCAGCGACCCGGGAAATGTTCATGCCGATTCTATCCTCGACAATTGTGACCATCGCTGTTTTCCTGCCGCTGGGACTGGTAGAAGGCGTAGTGGGGCAGGTCTTTCTGCCCTTTGCATTGACGGTAGTATTTGCCTTAATTGCATCATTGATTGTAGCTGTAACCATAGTTCCTATGATGTCGCATTCTCTGCTGAAACCTGAAAAAATTAAACCGCATCAGGAAGAAAAAGGGAATGGCAGATTAGCTAAATGGTATCAATCGTTATTAAATCGTACGTTGAATCATAAAATTATCGCTTCCCTCCTTGCAGTGGGTATTTTAGTCGGAAGTATTGCGCTCCTTCCCCTTGTCGGGGTAAGCTTCCTGCCATCTGAGGATCAGAAAATGGTGATGGCGACGTACAACCCTGAACCAGGGCAGACGACAGAAGATGTGGAAGAGATCGCGGTGGAAGCGCAGGGTTACTTCGAGGGAAGAGAGGGCGCAGATACCATTCAATATTCTGTAGGCGGGGAGAACCCGATGAGTCCTGGTGCCTCTAATCAGGCTGCGTTTAATGTGGAGTACAATGATGATACCGAGCACTTTGAGAGTGAAGCCGAAGAAGTAATTGAAGACCTGCAAAGCTTAACAGACCGGGGAGAGTGGACTTCACAGGACTTCTCCTCAACAGGGTCGAGCAGTGAAGTAGAACTGTTGATTTATGGCGATAACTTAGATGAGATTAATCCTGTGGTCGAAGAAGTTGAAGGAATTTTATCAGAAAGAGATGACCTTACAAGTATAGATTCCAGTGTTTCAGAATCGTATGAAGAATACCAGCTTGTGATCGATCATGATCGTTTAAGCGAATTAGGCTTAACGGCTGGGCAGGTGGGCATGGAATTAAACCAAAGTCCTGAGCGTTCAGTCGTCACAACGGTTGAAGAAGGCTCTGAAGAATTGAATGTTTATACAGCAACAGAGGATGAAGAATATCAGGCGATTGACGACTTAACGAGTAAAGAGATGGAAACAGCCACGGGTGAAACCATCGAAATCAGTGAAGTAGTGGAAGTTGAAGAAGGAAGCACAGCGGATACGGTGACACGCCGGGGCGGTCAAGTATACGCCAGCGTCAGTGCTTCGGTGACCTCTGATGATATTGGTGCTGCCTCTTCTGAAATTCAGGAGGAAATTGATGAAATGGATATACCATCTGGAATGGATATCTCTCTCGGCGGGGTCACAGAGGATATTGAAGAATCATTTACTCAGCTTGGCTTAGCTATGCTTGCAGCCATTGCTATAGTCTATCTGGTGCTCGTAATTTTCTTCGGAGGGGCACTGGCTCCATTTGCCATACTATTCTCCCTTCCGTTTACAATCATTGGGGCTGTACTTGGATTATTGATCAGCGGAGAGACCTTAAGTATTTCTGCCATGATTGGCGGATTGATGCTGATCGGAATTGTAGTGACAAATGCCATCGTTCTAATTGACCGAGTGATCCACAGAGAAAATGAAGGGTTCACGACTAGAGAAGCATTACTTGATGCAGGCGTTACACGACTGCGGCCGATTCTAATGACTGCACTGGCTACGATCGGTGCTCTGCTTCCGTTAGCCTTAGGGTTCGAAGGCGGATCGATTATTAGCAAGGGACTCGGCGTTACAGTTATCGGCGGTCTTGCCAGCTCGACTCTGCTGACATTGTTAATTGTTCCTCTCGTTTACGAAATTTTAAGTAAATGGAGAAAGAAGCCGGTAAAATCTGAATAATCTATAGGGACACCTCCTTTTGTGGGGGTGTTCTTTTTGTGTGAAAAGGGTAAGGTGAGGAGTGAAGTCAAAAGGGGGCTCCCGGGAATGAAAGCGTACGATATTATTTTGGTCGGTGCAGGTCTGGCGGGGTTAACAGCTGCTTCTCGTTTAAGAGAAGCAGGGAAAGAATTTCTTCTCGTTGATAAAGGAAAAAGTGTAGGGGGACGTCTGGCGACGAGGCGCGTAGCTGAAGGAAAAGCTGATCACGGCGCTCAATTTTTTACCGTCCGTACGAAGGAACTCCAGTCGGAAGTAGAACATTGGCTTAAAAAAGGATGGATAATGCACTGGTTTGGTGAGGACTATCCAAGGTATACATCTGTCAACGGAATGAACGGGCTCGCCAAACATTTATCGGAAGGTTTGGAGATAGAATTAAATCATAAAGTTACTCGTGTTTCTAGATCTGCAGATGGGTTTATCGTTACAGCGGATAATGGGAAGGAGTGGCGGGGAAGTAAGTTAATCATAACAACGCCCGCTCCGCAAGCCGTGTCACTTTTACAAAAAAGCGGAATCGACTCAGGCGCTGCAAACGCAATCTCTTTTCTGCCTACTTATGTGGGTATCTTTCATTTCATGAGAAAGACTGATCTTCCGTCGTCGGGGCATATTGATCACCAACTGCCTGAAGGTGTTGAACGAATAGTGGATCATCAGAAAAAAGGGATTTCCAAAGATGTCATTGTCAGTGTATATATGACAGCTGTGTGGTCATATGAACACTACGGGGAGACTGGTGTGCTCGAACTGATGAAAGAGCAGGTAAAGGGGCATCTTCCGTTTGATGATATAAAAGAGGAACAGTTGAAAAAGTGGCGTTATGCCCAGGCTGCCGATACTTTTTCTGGCTCTTATCTAGAAGTGGCTGATGGAGTATTTATGGCTGGAGATGCTTTTTTACGTTCTGATGATTCCGCCGGCCGAACACGCTTCGAAAGCGCCTTTATATCAGGGGTGGACACAGCAGCGGCAATCATGAAATAAAACCAGCGGACATCCTTTGAAAGTGATGTCCGCTGGTTTGTGGAAATACCCATAAACCTCTGAGAATCGCCCACAAAAATCAATAAACGCCCATAAATTACTGTAAATGCTCATAAATCAAGTTATCCGCCCGTAATTCTAAAAATCCGCCCATAACGGAATTCCGTGCTCTCTAACTCGCACGCGATTCATATTTTTTCAATCGCTTCATTCGGGAAAAAGTATACACCGCTAACCCCGCCCAAATCAAAGTGAATGAGACGGCGTGCACTTCTGTAAAAGGCTCGTCGTATAAAAATACGCCAAGAATCAACATGATCGAAGGTGCAATATATTGCAGGAAACCGACCATCGATAGAGGAATACGCTTAGCCCCAGCCGCAAACAGCAGCAGCGGGATCGCTGTAGCAATACCGGCTCCAAATACGAGCACCGTGTTCCATGACACCCATTCGACCTGCTCGTAGGTCTGCTTAATCCCTAAGAGGTAAATAAGGGCGATAGGGGAGACGATCAATGTTTCAATCATTAGTCCAAACATAGCATTTAACGGAACTAATTTCTTGAGAAGGCCGTACATGCCGAAGCTGAACGCAAGTAACAGGGCGATCCATGGCACCGAGCCAAAGTGGATGGTCATGTAAATCACGCCGCTGCCGGCAAGCAGGAAAGCAATCCACTGAGGTCTGCTGAATGTCTCTTTTAATACAATCATTCCAAGTAAAATGCTGACGAGGGGATTGATGTAGTAGCCTAGACTGGCTTCAATTACGTGATTATTGTTCACGCCCCATATGTATGTCAGCCAGTTGAGGCTGATCATAAAGGAGGCAAGGGTTATGCCGACCAGACTTCGCTTCTTACGCCACACTTGCTTTGCTTCATCGATGAATTGCTTTTTTTTCCTAAGTACAAGGATAACCAGGGTCATGAAAACAGCGGACCAGATGATACGGTGAGCTAATATTTCGAATGGAGGAATGTGCTGCATCAGCTTCCAGTAAATAGGGAGAAATCCCCATAACACATATGCTCCGGTAGTATATATAATTCCTAATTTATCGTCATCAAGCATAAGTTAAAACCCTTTCCTGAATACTACTGCTATTTTAGCCAACTAAAGTGCAAATGAAAAGGAAAAGGTTTAAAGGTAAGAGTCTGTTCATTCATGATGATTTTTCTAAATGTACCCATCTAATAGGGGGGGCGGGCTATGTTGACGATCCATAGGCTGACGCCTTCTGGGTTCTACCCAATCCAGCTAAATGACCCGTCCAGCCTCCAAAAGACCACTCACAATCGTTAATCGCTTGTTTAGAATATGAAAAGATACTTGACCTAACTATAAACGAGGAAAAAAGAGGCTCGGACATAAATGAAGCAGTGATGTCAAAAAACGAACATTTGTATAAACGAAGATGATCAGCGAAGCATTTTGACGGAGCGATGGTGTGAATTTTCTTTAACATAAATAACCCGAACTGATTTCTACAGAATTATTCGGATTATTCTATGATTTATTCAGTTTTGTCTCAGCCTCTTTATACTGGTTACGGTCTATTCTTTTTCCATTTCCTTGTAGTTTTATGTGTTTTATCATGCTGGTACGAATGCGTTACGGTTGATCGGACTGTTCGCTTAAGTCTTCGTCGTCATAAGGGATATATCTGACTTCATCTGTGTCACTGTATGCAATTTTCTTCAGCGGCTTTTTGGCCGGGCCTTCTAAAACCTCGCCGTCAAATGAGAAGCGTGATCCATGACATGGACAATCCCAGCTATGTTCCCCACTGTTCCATTCCACTTCACACCCCATATGTGTACAGGTGGTATCTAATACATGCAGCTCACCATTTTCATCTTTATACGCGCCAGCCCGTTCTCCTTTCCACTGAATCACAGCCCCTTCACCCTTTAACAGCGCTTCAGGGCGGGTTCCTACAAGTTCTAGTTTGCCTTCCATTAAATGGGCGGCTACGTTTGAGTTGTTCTTCAAAAATTCTTTCATGCTCGGGTCGGCTTTAAAGCGGGATGGTGTAAATATGGATTTATAGAGCGAATCGCGCCCCATAACGTAGTCGGTGAGCAGTTCACCAGCAACCCGGCTGTTCGTCATCCCCCATTTTCTGAAACCAGTTGCGAGAAATACTCGTTTATTGTCCTTACGAATCGGTCCAATATAAGGAATTTTATCGAGAGTGGTTAAATCCTGAGCAGACCATTGAAAAAGCTTCGATTTGATTCCAAACGTGCGGCTCGCAAACTCTTCCAGTGCATTGTAGTGGAACAGGTTCTCGCCGCCTTCTCCAGTGCGATGGCTTTCCCCGCCGATGAGCAGTAGTTTTTTTCCATCGTATTCAGCGGATCGGATGGACCGTTTGGGGTCATCGATCGATAGAAACATTCCGCCTTTCCATTCCTTCTCAGGTTCAATTGCGATCACGTAAGAACGTTCTGCATACATCCGGCTGAAATAAAATCCTTTACCATCGTGAAAAGGGAAGTGAGTGCAGATAACTAACTGATCACAAGAAAGAACAGAATCCTGGTCTGTTTCTATTTCTATACGATTATTCTCATGGACTTTTACTGCAGTCGTATTTTCATATATTTTTCCGCCTGAATTTAAAAATTCTTCAATTAGCGTCGATAAGTAAAGAAGAGGGTGAAATTGAGCCTGGTTCGTCATAGCAAGAGTTGAAGACACTTCTGCATCAAACGGGAGATGAGCTTCAATTGGCTGAGAAATATTCAGTCGTTCATAGGCTTCCCGTTCTCTTTCTAATTTTTTCGCTCCTTCCTTTGTCGTAGCATAGAGACAGGCGTCCTGGCGTGACCATTCACAATAAATATCCAATTCCTGAATGCTGTTCTCGATGGATGTTATGGCATCGGACTGGGCTTGGTAATATAAAGCTGCATGGTCTTCACCAAAATGGTCGATGAGTTCATGGTAAATCAGCCCATGCTGGGCGGTAACCTTTGCGGTAGTATGACCACTCGTTCCATTCAGCAGACGGCCTGCTTCAATAAGCGTGACCTTTTTACCTTCCCTGGCGAGCAGATAGGCTGTTGTTATGCCGGTAATTCCTCCTCCGACCACTGCCACTTCAGTATCTTGAGCTTCAGTTAATGATTCGAAGGAAGGAAGGTTTGCTTCTTTTTTCCATAGCGGTTCTGGATGCGTCCAATCTAATTTTTTATCCATAATCAACCTCCTGAGGGTCGCTTTTTTTCAGTTTGTCCCATGGGAGAAAAATCATGTAAGAGAAATTTGTATATCTTCATTGTATACTGGAATAAAGAACCTTTATAGAAAGGGGAATGGTGAGTGGAAGTATTTGTTGCCAGACAGCCGATTATCAATCTACAGAATGAGATTCACGGGTATGAGATTTTATATCGAAATAGTGAAGAAAATACGTTCCCTCATACAGACGGCAGCAAAGCAACGAAAGAAGTATTAGTTAATAGTTTTTTAACGATTGGGCTTGAGCGTCTCTCCCAAAACAAGCCGTGCTTTATTAATTTCACAGAAGACTTACTTTTAGAAAAGATACCTGAATACTTTGATTCAAGTAAATTGATTGTGGAGGTTTTAGAAGATGTGGCCTGGAACAGAGATTTAGTGAGGGTGTGCCGGGAACTCAAGAAAAAGGGATTCTCCATTGCATTAGACGATATTATGAGTGTCGAACAGACAGATATTGATGATCTTCTTACATATGTAGATATTCTAAAAGTAGACATTCGTCAGTCTTCGGCTGAAGTCCGGAAACAAATTGCAGAGATCGCACTGAGTAAAGGAATCACATTACTGGCAGAGAAGGTAGAGACTTCGGATGAGCTCGAACAGTGCAGGGAGGAAGGGTTTGAGCTTTTTCAAGGCTATTATATCAGCCGGCCGGTTATTATTTCAGCAGTGGACATTCCGCTTTACCACTCTTCCTATTATCAAGTTATTAAAGAGCTTTCGGTAGAAGAAGACAAAATTGATAAAGAGCGAGTTATTCAAATCTTTCAAGGTGATTTATCTTTAACGTATAAGCTTCTCCGTTTAATTAATTTTTCATCTGCCTTATCTGAACCGGTACATACGATAAAACAGGCGGTTCAGCTATTTGGAATGAAGCCGCTTAAAAAATGGCTGTATGTTTTTACAGTCGAAGAGGAAGGACCGGCCCCTGCTTCTCAGGAAGCGATGAAGTCCAGTCTGCAGAGGGCAAAAATGTGTGAGCAGATTGGGATCAGCATAGGACATAACCGTGTCGGTGAGGAATACTTTCTAACAGGGCTGCTGTCGTCTGTCGATATAATAACTGGCAGTTCTCCACAGGAAGTGATGACTGCTCTGCCTTTGGATCTATCAATTAAACAAGCGCTAAAAGGAGAGAAGAACATGCATCGATGCATACTCGACGTAGTCGTGGCCGTAGAGAAGGCAGACTTCGACTGCTTAGATCCTAAGCTCGAAGAATTAGGGATCAGTTTAAATGAGATTCTTGAAATATATGGTCAGGCAATTGCTTGGACAGAGCAGCTTTATAATCGCCACTTAAGTCTTGAGGAAGTGCACGGGTAGAATTTACAAATCCACTATGATATATTAAAGGACGTGCTTGCATTGGCAAGCTTTCTTTTTGGTATAACCGTTACCCAGGTAACGAATCGGAGGGATCAAAGTGTCATTAGTGTTTCACCATATTTTACAGCTGTCACGTGAAGTGAATTATTATCTGAATGAAGCTCTTAAAGATGAGGATATTTATATGTCTCATTGGGCTGTTATTTTTCAGCTTCATGAAAATGGACAATTAACTCAAAAACAATTAAAGGATAAATTAAACATAGAAGCTCCGCCCTTATCCCGTACTATAACGCGGTTGGAGGAGCTGGGTTATGTAGAGAAATTCACAAGTGCTGATAAACGGACCAATAATATTAAGCTTACAGCTGCAGGCGAGTCGAATTATCCGAGGTGGCAGTCCTCTATCCAAAAGGCTGAAGCCATTCTTCTTAACCAACTTGGCGAGCAGCGTAAAAATGAATTAGACGCTCATATTCAGACATTGTCTTCTGTCATTCATAACATAAAGGGGGGAGATCAATGACTTCCCGCGCTAAATTGTGGACGTGGAGTTTTATTAACGTTTGGATTAGTAACTTTTTTGTATTTCTTGTATTTTACTTATTGTTTGTCACAATGCCCGTATATGTCATGGAGGATATACAAGCGGGTGAAGGAGCAGCCGGGCTTGTTATTACGATCTTTCTACTAGCTGCCATTTTAATACGCCCCTTGACAGGACACTGGGTCGAAACCATTGGCCGGATGCCGATTCTAATAATAGCCCTTTCTATTTTTGGGATCAGCTCGCTGCTTTATGTAACGACAGATTCGCTTGTTATGATCTTATTGATCCGTTTTCTTCATGGGATTGGATTTGGTATGGCATCTACTGTGCTGGGTGCCCTGGCTGCAGACGTTGTTCCTCGGCAACGGAAAGGAGAAGGGATGGGGTACTTTGCTATGTCAATGAATTTTGCCATGGTCGTTGGTCCATTTCTTGGTTTAACTCTTATTCAATCATTCAGTTACCCTGTCATGTTTATCAGCTGTATCACAGCAGCTGTCATTGCTTTTCTTACAGGTGTTACAATTAAAGCTCCAAAGGCTCAGCGTTTATCTCAAGGTGAGAGAGAAAGCGTAATCCCTAAATTGGACGGGCTGTTTGAAAAGTCAGTCATCCCAATCGCCATTACTGGAGCTATTGTAGCTTTAGCTTATGCCGGAGTACTCTCGTTTGTTTCCGTATATGCCAAAGGTTTAGGGCTTGAAGAAGCTTCAAGTTACTTTTTTGTTGTATATGCTGTTGTTTTATTAATTTCAAGGCCCTTTACCGGCCGGTGGTTTGACCGTTACGGAGAGAACGTAATTGTGATTCCGTCCATTATCACCTTCGGGGTCGGGCTGATTGTTTTAAGTCTGGCTGATAATTCAGTCATGCTGCTGATTGCAGGAGGATTGATCGGACTCGGATGGGGTACGATGGTGCCGAGCATGCAGACCATTGCACTCCAAAAAGTACCGGAACGGGCCGGCTCTGCTACGGCTACATTTTTCACTATTTTTGATACTGGAGTAGGGTTTGGTTCCTACGTGGTAGGGGCTGCGGCCTCAGGTATAGGATTATCATCTCTTTACTTCCAAAGCTCTTTCTTTGTGTTTGCAGCAGTCTTTTTATACATTTGGCTGCATGGCCGAAAAATGAAATCCAGTGTTCAGTCTAAAATGGAGTACTCTTCTTAAAAGGGAGAGTACTCTTTTTTCTAATACTTTGCTTTTCTGAGTGATAGGAGGATGGCGGGCTTTCATTAAGTCAGGACTGCTCTGTAAATGAAGGATGTTTTGAGGAAACACATCCCTTCTCATAAGTTTTTTAACGGTTACAACCAGGACAAGCTGCATAGGTTGTAAAGAAGGGAGGAATTTTAATATGAGGGAACATAAAGAGACATTGTATATTCATGGAAAAGATATGTGTGTAACTTCTCATAGAAGCCTGTCCCTGCCTATTTTTCAAACGTCTACTTTCGCTTTTCCAACGGCTGAGGAGGGAGAAAGGCGATTTGCGGGAGAAGAACAGGGATATATTTATTCAAGATTAGGCAATCCGACGGTTCAGGCGCTGGAAGAAAAGACAGCAGCAGCGGAAGGTGGAGAGAGGGCTTTAGCTTTTGCCTCGGGGATGGCAGCGGCTTCTGCAATAATTACAGCCCTGACCAAAGCTGGAGATCATATCCTTTGTTCAAATGGCCTTTACGGCTGTACGTATGGTTTGTTAAGTTTACTGCAAAAAAAGTATAATATTACTCATCATTTTTCTAATATGCGGAATGAAGCTGAAATTCTAAATCAAATCAAACCCAATACATCGTGTATCTTTATTGAAACTCCTATTAATCCTACGATGAGAGTCATTGATCTTAAAATGGTGTCAGAAGCTGCCCGCCGGCATGGCATTCCCGTAGTGGTGGATAACACGTTTTCTTCACCATATTTGCAGCAGCCGCTCACCCTTGGCTGTGATATCGTCCTTCATAGTGCCACAAAATATTTAAATGGACACGGGGATATGATCGGCGGTATTGTGGTGGGAAATAAAAACTTCATAGAAGAACTGGCTTACACTGTTCGAAAAGATATGGGCGGCATTATGAACCCTTTTGACGCCTGGCTGTTGAATAGAGGATTAAAAACGCTTCATGTTCGAATGGACCGTCATTGTTCCAATGCTGAGCAGCTGGTTCGCTGTTTAAAGCAGCATGAAAATGTCTCTGAAGTATTCTATCCTACTGACCCCGCGCATCCTGATTACAAGGTTGCCTGTAACCAAATGAAAAAGGGAGGCGGGGTCATTTCTTTTAGAATAAGAGGGTCTAAATCAGACGCCATGAAGATGATGAATCAGTTGAACTTAGTAAAGATTGCTGTTAGTCTTGGAGACGCTGAAACGCTGATTCAGCACCCTGCTGCCATGACTCACTCTGCTATTCCACCTGGAGATAGAGAGGCAATGGGAGTGGATGACAGGATGGTGCGTTTATCAGTTGGGCTGGAATCATGGAAAGATATTTGGAATGATTTAGAACAGTCGCTGGATCGACTTTAATACGCTGGATGAGATGTCCAGCCCTACATATGATAAGGTTTACTGATATTGAATAAGGGAACTAAAAAGATATCAGCAGATTATTAACACATTCATTCCACCGAAAGGAAGAGGATACACATGTTAAAGAAATTATTTGGTAAAAAAAGTGTTGAAGAAAATATCGTAGCCCCATTAAGCGGAAAAGTAGTTTCACTTGATGAAGTACCGGATCCTGTCTTCAGCCAGCGTATGATGGGGGATGGTGTTGCTATTGAGCCTTCGAATGGTAAAGTGGTCAGCCCGGTTGATGGAGAAGTGGTTCAGCTTTTCCCAACTAACCATGCTGTAGGAATAAAAACGAAGTCAGGGATTGAAGTGCTCGTTCATATCGGACTGGAAACCGTAGCTATGGAAGGGGAAGGGTTTGAAGGTCACGTCATGACAGGAGATAAAGTCAAAGCCGGAGATGCCCTTATTACATTTGATACTGACTTAGTTAATGAAAAAGCGAAAAGCACGATTACCCCAATCGTCATTACAAACTATGATGACGTGGTTGAACAATTCGAGCCGGCGTATAGTGATACGGCTGACGCTGGAGAAACAACTGTCATTACTCTGCAGACAAAATAATAAATGCGGCCGGGAACCTAACGTTACCACAGCGTTAGGTTCTTTTATAAGGGTGCTGCGAAATTGAATGGAAAGAATTTATTGGAAAACGCTTTAGTGTCATTCCGTGTAAATTTACTCTTTAATACAGCCTATGAAACAGCTAAGGAGGGGAAAGAAGTGAATACAAAAGATGAGCAATTAAGAGCTGCTGCAGCGGCAGAAATAAAGAAACACGAGGAGAAAGTCCAGTCAGATCCTTACAGGCTTTCGTTTCACCATATGCCCCCGGTCGGTTTACTCAATGACCCGAATGGCCTGGTGCACTGGAATGGGGAGTATCATGTATTTTACCAGTGGATGCCGTTTAAACCGGGCCATGGTGAGAAGTTCTGGGGTCATTACATAAGTAAGGACCTGGTGAATTGGAGGCATGAACGCATCGCTCTCACCCCATCTGAGTGGTATGACAAGGATGGTTGTTACTCAGGAAGTGCGATTGTTCATAATGAGCAGCTTTACCTTTTTTACACAGGTAACGTCTTCAACGAAAAAGGGGAGCAGGAGGAGTACCAGTGTCTTGCCACCTCTTCAGACGGGCTCTACTTTGAAAAGGAAGGGCCAATTATCCATGTGCCGGAAGGATATACGAGTAATTTCCGTGATCCTAAAGTATGGAAAGGGGAAGGGCGCTGGTATTTGGCTGTAGGAGCGCAGAATAATGATGAACAGGGAAAGGTGCTCCTGTATCGCTCAACAGATCTTCTGGATTGGGAACTGCTAGGACCTATTGCCGGATCGAATGAAAATCGTCTCGGTGATTTCGGCTTCATGTGGGAGTGTCCAGATTTCTTCAGGCTGGAGGAGCAGGATATTTTGATAGTGTCCCCCCAGGGACTGCAGCAGGATGGTATGAAGTACAATAACACCTACCAAAGCGGCTATTTTGCCGGTCAGCTGAGAGAAGAAGAGGCGAGCTTTGAACATGGAACATTTTGTGAACTAGACCGGGGGTTTGAATTCTATGCGCCGCAGACTTTCCTTGATAATAAGGACCGCCGTATCCTGTACGGATGGATGGGCGTGCCCGATCAAAATGAGCCTTCCCATCCTACAGTGGTAAATCAATGGATCCACGCGCTTACAATTCCACGCGTGTTAGAGTGGACGGAAGGGCAGCTGATCCAACAGCCTGTATCTGAGCTTGAAGAGATGAGAGAAGCTGTCCTTCTGCATTCCGAAATTACGATTTCCAATGACCAAAAAGCGGTCCGCGGTGTAGGAGGTAAACCTGTTGAGCTGCGGATTGAAATAGAAGAAGTTGAGGATCAGCTGGCATTAGAAATTTTTCATTATGCATCGTTCAGCTACAAAAGGCGTGATGGCATTCTCACCTTATCCCGCCCCCAGCTGGAGGATAAGAGTAAAACAGAATTCCGCCAGACTGTACTGAAGGAAGAATTAAAAGAGCTGCGTATCTTTATTGACCATTCATCTCTGGAGATTTTCGTAAATGGCGGTAAAGAAGTATTCACGAGCAGGATATTTCCTCAGCCGGAAGATGAGGATATCTTGTTTACGTCATTAGGTAACTCTACATTTTCTATAGAAAAGTGGAAGCTGAGCGGTTACCGTACTCAGCTTTAATGAAGTATGGTACGATAGGGTAATCAACACTGACGAAGGGGTAAAAGAGCATGCATTATTCAAAGCTCAAAGCCGAGGAGCGGAGAGAAAACATTTTATCTTATTTAAAACAAAGCAAAGAGCCAATCAAAGGCCATTCCTTGGCAAACACGATGAACGTAACGCGGCAGGTAATTGTAGGGGATATTTCACTCCTTAAAGCAGGTGGTGAACCGATAGTTGCTACAAGTCAGGGCTATGTCTATATGAGCCATGCGAATAACCAATTCGCTTATCGTGAAATCATTGTATGTCAGCATCGTCCGGACCAGACAGAGGAAGAGCTTACTATTTTAGTGGATCACGGTGTACATGTGATTGATGTTATTGTGGAACACCCGGTCTATGGGGATTTAACAGCAAGTCTTGGAATATCGAACCGCAGGGATGTAGCTAGACTGATTGAGCAGCTTGATCAAACTGGAGCACAGTATCTGGCTCAGTTAACAGGGGGGCTGCACACACATACGATAGCAGCCCACCAGCGGGATGCTTTAGAGGAAGCAAAGATAGCACTTGCCAGAAAAGGAATCTTAGTAGAGCCTTAATTGAGAGAAGGTCTTATAGGCCTTCTCTTTTTCATAGAATTTCGCTTTTTCCTGTTTTTGCGGGTATGCTATGATGAGAAATGACAGCTGTTAAGAAAAGGAAGGTGGTTTCGAGTTGAATATTCTACCATATATATTTAGTACGATCATTGTATTGAACGTGCTTTTGGCACTCGCTATCATTTTCCTTGAACGTCGGGATGCTAGCTCTACGTGGGCCTGGTTGATGGTGCTATTATTCATACCTGTTGCCGGGTTCTTTCTTTATTTAATTTTTGGACGAAGACTGAGCAATAAAGAGATATTTACTTGGGACAAAAAAAGCCGGCTGGGACTGCTTACCGCAGTGCAGGAGCAGCTTCGCGCCATTAAAGATCATAGCTTGAAGGTGCAGCATGAAGACATAGTGCAATACGAAGACCTCATTTTCATGCATTTAAAGAATAATGATGCTCTTCTTACGCAGGATAACGAAGTTGAAGTATTCACAGATGGACAGAAAAAATTTCACGCCTTATTAGAAGACATCGAAGGCGCAACGGATCATGTTCATCTGCTTTATTACATCGTACGGGATGATCAGCTGGGGGAGAGACTTGCTGAGGTTTTAATACGCAAGGCGAAAGAAAATGTGGAAGTGAAGCTTCTCTATGATGATATGGGATCACGTACATTAAGCCGGAAATTCATTAAAAGAATTGAAGCGGCAGGCGGGATGGTGGAATCCTTTTTCCCTCCACTTATCCCGAAACTTAATATGAAAATTAACTACCGGAACCACCGAAAGCTTGCCATTATTGATGGAAAGGTCGGCTATATTGGCGGCTTTAATATAGGGGATGAATATTTAGGTTTTAATAAAAGGTTTGGCTATTGGCGGGATACTCATTTAAGAGTGAAGGGCGGAGCCGTCCATAACATGCAGACCCGCTTCATCCTCGATTGGAATCATGCTTCACGGCAGGATATTCATTATAATGAACGGTATTATCATGCTGAAGCTGAAGGTGACGTGGCGATGCAGATTGTCTCAAGCGGGCCGGACTCGGATTGGGAACAGATCAAGCACGGTTATATTAAAATGATTCTATCTGCCAAGAAGTATATTTATATCCAAACGCCATATTTTATTCCTGATGATAGTTTGCTGGATGCTCTGCGGATAGCTGTTTTATCCGGGGTGGATGTCCGTATAATGATTCCTAAAATGCCGGATCACCCTTTTGTGTATTGGGCGACGTTCTCTAATGTAGGAGATATGCTGAATGCGGGGGCCACCGTGTACGTGTATCAAAAAGGGTTTCTCCATGCGAAGTCGATAGTAGTAGATGGCAATATTGCCTCAGTAGGTACGGCTAACATTGATGTGCGAAGCTTCCGGCTGAACTTCGAAGTGAACGCCTTTTTGTATCACCCTGACATTGCTCACGAGTTAGCCGATCGTTTTCATGAAGATATTATAGATTCAACTGAACTGACGTATAAACTATATAAAAAAAGGTCGCTGTGGATTCGATTTAAAGAAGCAGTCGCCCGACTATTGTCACCAATCTTGTAAACCATCTCAAAAAGAGGTGGTTTTTTATTGGTACCAGGTACAGAGAGAAAAAAGAAAAATAAGGTTTGGTACCGGGTACCGCACAATTTATCTTCTGTACCCGGTACACAGAGAAAAAAGAAAAAAAGTGTCCTTAAAAGCTGTGGCTTTTAGGACACTAGATAAAAGAGAGGTTATATTAAAAAACTATTGGGAGGAAAGCTTGAGCGAAGCTTCCGTTTGTTCACCGTTTCGGTAAACGGTGACATTAATGGTATCTCCAGGCTCTACATCGCTGTAGAGGTACTGGCGAAGGCTCATAAGTGAGTCAACTTCTTCTTCGTCAATTTGTGTAATGACATCGTATTTCTCAAGACCGGCTTCTGCTGCTGGAGAGCCTTCTTCCACCCCTCCGACAAGTACACCCTGCTGTACGTCTTCAGGTAAGTTCAATTCCCCTTCCAGAACGGAACTCGGAAGCTGGCTAACGTCCTGTAGTTCAATACCCATGTAAGGGCGTTCTACTTCTCCAGTCGTCTCGAGGTCATCGATGATGGGTTTGGCTATATCCATAGGTATGGAGAAACCGATGCCTTCCACTTCAGCTTGGGCTATTTTCATAGAATTGATGCCTATAACTTCACCCTGAAGATTGATCAGCGCACCCCCACTATTGCCGGGATTAATTGCAGCGTCTGTTTGGAGCACTTCGGTTTCCCAGTCTGGCTGCTGGTCCCCGTTAATGTCCACTGGTATGTTACGACTTACACCGCTTATAATTCCCTGCGTGGCTGATCCGGCGAATTCCATGCCGAGCGGGTTACCTATTGCTATGGCTGTTTGACCAACCTCTACATTTTCGGCTGATCCTAGCTCAGCAACCTCGTCCACATGATCGCCATCTATCTGTAAAACGGCTAGATCTGTCAGTGGGTCGCTTCCTTTAAGCTCGGCTTCCACTTTTGTACCATCGTGTAATACAACTTCAAGGGAGGAGGCATTTTCAACTACGTGATGGTTTGTTGCAACAAAAGCTTGACCGTCATCTTCTTTGTAGATGACCCCGGATCCAGTGCCGGCTTCTTGGCTTCCTTGTATTCCTTCTTGACTGTTGCTGACTCCAACAACAGCTTCAGAGGCTTTATTAATGGCTTGCGTCACTTCACTTTGGTCTTCACCAAGGTTTAATTCATCAGCTTGTGCAGAGGGTTCATTCGTTTCCACGTTAATGGTAATTCCTTTCCACTGAAACACGGCCGTTATTAAAAACGCAGCCACAATAGCACCTAAAACACCATAAGCGAAACCTGACCGTTTACGACGTCTTCTAACTGATTTTTCTTCTTCATTTATCATGAGTGATCAATGACCCCTTTCTCAACTGCTGATCATTGGCATGAATCAATGGGTTCCTCTGTACAATTCTTATTTTAGGCAGGAGATATGGCATGACTTCGGAGGAATTGTGGAAAAAGTATGTAATGCACCTCGTTTGTTGTAAAATATGCGAAAATGGTTATAGAATCCTAGTAGTAAGGAGGAATCGTATGAAACGTACCATAGGAGTAGTAGAGGATGATCCGAACATTCGCGACATTGTTTCTGCTTACTTAGATAAGGAAGGGTATCGCGTAGAAGCTTTAGATACCGCAGAAAAAGCATGGGAGTTTTTTCAGCAGTCGCCGCCCGATTTGTGGGTGCTGGATATTATGCTGCCTGGAATAGATGGGTACGAATTTTGTAAAAGAATCCGTCAGACTTCAGAGGTGCCGATTATCATTATATCAGCCAAAGATGAGGAAGTTGATAAAATACTGGGACTCGAATTAGGAGGCGACGACTACTTGACCAAGCCGTTCAGCCCTAGAGAACTGGTTGCCCGGGTCAAGCGCCAGCTGAAGCGGTGGACCGTCATGAAGCCTGAAGAAAAAGAAGAAGATACTGCTATTATTAAAGCAGGGCTCCTCTCTTTAAACGAAACAGAGCGCAGTGCTTATTTCCATGGAAAAGAAGTAGAGGTGACGACGAAGGAATATGATTTATTAAAAATCCTCGCTGAGCAGGAGAACCGTGCATACAGCCGGGAAGAATTGCTTATTAAAGTGTGGGGCGATGATTACTTTGGCAGCGACCGTGCAGTAGACGACCTTGTCAAAAGAATCCGCAAGAAGATGAAAGACTTACCGTTAGAGACGGTGTGGGGGCACGGATACCGCCTCCGCAGCAGCCGTGATTCTTCATGAAGCTGCAGTATCAGTTAAATGCAGCATTTGCTGTTGTTATTCTTATTGTTATGACTATTACTGTATTTTTTGTCTATTCCTTAATCATGGACATGCTTATTCAAGATGAGCGCTCGCAGCTTGAAGAACGTGCAGAGCTGCTTAAACAAATTACAGAAGAACAGGACGCCTCAGTACGTCTGCCGCAGCTGACACAGCTCGTACAGGACCAGAATTATCCTCTGCTCCTGTTTGATCTAAATCAAGACGAGGTGTTATTTAGTACTCTGCCGGCAAATACAGCTGTGGACTGGCTGGACCGTTATGATGAAGAACTAGTCGATGAAGAGGTGTGGGAAGATCAGAGTGGAGAAAGCTATGTAGCTTATAACATTGGCGTCGCTCCAGACAGTGCCCAGCGCATCCTCGTTATGGTAACCCCGTTAGATGACTTGCAGATCGTACAAAACGCATTCGCTCAGCGCATGATTCGAATTATTATCATCGGGCTTCTTCTTGCTCTTGCTGTCAGTTATTTTATGACTAATCGGTTAGTAACACCATTAAGCCACTTGCAAAAAGAAGTGAAAAAGATAGAAAAGCGTAAATTTGATCAAGTAGAGCCCGTAAAGGCAAGCGGAGAAATTAAAGAAGTGGAACGCAGCGTACGGCACATGTCGGAAGAACTGGAGCGGTACATTAACTCACAGAAACAGTTTTTCCAAAATGCATCTCACGAATTAAAAACGCCGCTCATGTCTATCCAGGGTTATGCAGAGGGCATTCGTGACGGTATTTTTAAAGGGGACGAAGCTGAACGTGGTCTTGATGTTATGGTTAGTGAAACCGAACGATTAAAAAAAATTGTAAACGAGATGATCCTGCTGGCTAAATTGGACAGCAGTGAAGACGTTTATCATCCGGAACAGGTGAATGTAGCTGATGTTGTCGCTCAGGCTAAGGATCGTCTTTTTCCATTAGCGAATGAAAAAGGGGTGGAGCTGTACTATAGCGGGGAGGATGCATTTTACAGTTATGTGGACCGGGAACGTGTGCTTCAAGCCTTCATCAATATTATTGGAAATGCTGTGCGGCATGCGCACGGTAAAGTGGAAATCCTCTCCCAGATTACGGGTGACCGCATATCCGTACAGGTTATTGATGATGGGAACGGGATTCCGGAAGAGCTGCTGCCCCAGCTCTTCCAAAGATTCATTAAAGGAAAAGAAGGAGAAACCGGATTAGGACTGGCGATCTCACGCGCCATTATTGAACGGAGCGGTGGAACAATCAGTGCTGAAAATAATAGTGGGGCAGGTGCTAAATTTGAAATCCAGTTGAACCAAAGAATGGAAGATCGACAATAATGGTATAATAGTCAGGGAACGATTCAGAGGAAAGAGAGGAAAGAGAGGAAAGAGAGGAATACAAATGGACGCCAAACCTTGTATTGATTCATTAGCAGTAAAAAATTCACACGTACTTCCGCCTGATACAAACAGCCATGGGACGTTGTTTGGAGGAAAGCTTATGGCTTATATAGATGACGTAGCAGCGATCGCTTCCGTACGTCATTGCCGCAGACCCGTCGTCACGGCTTCCACAGATTCGGTCGATTTTCTCCATCCTGTGTTTGAAGGAGATACCATCTGTCTCGAAGCCTTTGTCACCTGGACCCATAACACATCCATGGAAGTCTTCGTTAAAGCCGTGACAGAAAATCTTCTCACAGGGGAAAGAAAATTATGTACGACTGCGTTTTTATCTATGGTCGCCGTGGATGAAAACAATCAGCCTGTTACTGTGCCCGGGGTTTACCCTGAGTCAGACGAAGAAAAGTGGCTGCATAACGGAGCCCCAAAACGCCACGATCACCGAAAAGCCAGAAGAAAAGAATCCAAAGAACTAGCCGAAATGTTCGGAACCAACCTGCCGTGGAAATAAGCAGCGCTGAAGCTAAGCACCCAGTGGCTGCTGCAGCTGTCCAAAAGAAAAGCTGCGTGCCCACGAGGGCGGGTATGTAGATATTATAGGGAACAGCAATTGGAGAACCCCGGGGAAGCTGACTATCAGCTTCCCCGGATTTTTTCTTTTTCTTTATATTCCATTCAGGAGTAAAAAGATCGATATTTTCACTTTAGTATTTTCATGATGCGCTTTTATTGGTAAAGTATTTTTTATGTGTTAGAAAATCGTTTTAATTGGAAACGAAGAGGGAAATGAAGATTGATTGTAAATTTTTTCAATATTTGGAGGTGCTTGTAGTGGAAACAGTCATAAGTTTTTTAAATGAGATTATTTGGGAATATATCCTGGTGATCGTGCTCCTGGGGCTGGGATTATATTTTAGTATTCGATTGAAATTCGCCCAGTTTACTTACATACCAGAGATGTTTCGGGTGTTGTTTGACAAAAGGGCTGTATCTGCAAAAGGAAAGAAAGGGACGTCGCCGTTTCAAGCGTTTGCCATCAGTACGGCTTCGCGTGTCGGAACAGGGAACTTAGCTGGAGTAGCCGCAGCAATTTCGGTCGGGGGTCCTGGTGCAGTCTTCTGGATGTGGATGGTGGCTGTATTAGGCGGAGCGTCGAGCTTTATCGAAAGTACATTAGCTCAAGTGTATAAAATCCCCGAAAAAAATCAATACCGTGGTGGTCCGGCGTACTATATGGAGAAAGGGCTGAAAAACCGAAAGCTTGGAATCATTTTCGCAATTACAATTACTTTCACTTATGGTCTTGTTTTTAGTTCTGTACAATCCAATACAATCCGCCTTGCCTTCGAAGAGTCCTTTGATATTGGCAAATGGGGCATTGGCCTCTTATTAACTGCTGTCGTGGCTCTTGTTATCTTCGGCGGGTTAAAACGAATTGCACAGGTTACGCAGTTTGTCGTTCCAATAATGGCTGTTTTTTATATTATTATAGCGTTAGTCGTGTTTTTAAATAACATAGCTCAAGTACCGGAAATGTTCGCACTGATTTTCCAAAGTGCATTTGGCTTTAGAGAATTTGCCGGAGGTACGTTCGGTGGGATGATCCTGATCGGGATCCAGCGCGGCTTGTTCTCAAATGAAGCAGGGATGGGGAGTGCACCTAATGCGGCGGCAACATCAGAAGTGACACACCCTGTGAAGCAGGGGCTTATTCAAACGCTGGGAGTTTTTACTGATACATTATTAATCTGTAGTGCGACCGCAGTTATTATCTTATTCTCCAACGAATACATGAATACGGATTTAGAAGGGATTCAGATCACCCAGTTAGCCTTTGAAACAGAATTGGGAGCATGGGCTGCTATATTCATTGCAATTGCAATATTCCTGTTTGCGTTCAGTTCTATTATTGGAAACTATTATTACGGTGAAACGAACATAGAGTTTATCAAAACGAGCCGGGGCAATATTTTAATATACAGAATTGCTGTATTAGCTATGGTCATGTTTGGTGCCATTGCTGAATTTGGACTTGTCTGGTCGCTGGCTGATTTAACTATGGGAATCATGGCATTAATTAACTTATTTGCAATCTTCATGCTGTCTAAAGTCGCCTATGCTGCTTTGAAGGACTATACACGTCAGCGTAAGAAAGGGAAAGATCCCGTGTTTTACCAGGATCACCTTCCTGGAGTTGAGGGAATGGAATACTGGCGGCGCGATCAATCCTCAGAAAAAGAATCATAAGAGAATGGTAATGCGCTGTACAATGGTTACAGCGCATTATTTTATTTTGACATGATTTTTCCATATGCTTCTGTGCTTTTGTTTTAGGGTGGAAAGCGCCATTGTGATAAAGTAGGGTTAGATTGAGATAAGAAGGGTGAACGGGATGAGCATTTTATCAGTTGAGAACGTTAGTAAATCATATGGAGACCAAACTCTATTTGATAATATATCTTTTACCATATCCAACGGCCAGCGAATAGGCTTGATCGGAGTTAATGGCACGGGGAAGTCCACCTTAATGAAAATAATGGCGGATTTAGAAACAGGCGATACCGGAAGCAAACAGCATGCAAAGGATTTTTCACTTGAATACTTGCCTCAAGAGCCTGAGCTTGATCCTGCATTAACTGTGCTGGAGCAGATATATTTTGGTGAATCAAATGTTATGGTCACGATTCGTACTTATGAACAGGTGCTGCAGAAGCTTTCCTTAGATCCTGAGAACACGAAGCTGCAGGAACGCCTGCTCGACATGCAGCAGAAGATGGATGAATATAATGCGTGGGAAGCGAATACTGAGGCGAAGACCATTTTAACGAAGCTTGGCGTAGAAGCTTTTGACAAAAAGACGAGCGAGCTTTCGGGAGGACAGAAGAAGCGGGTTGCGATAGCCAGAGCTCTTATACAGCCGGCAGACCTGCTGTTGCTGGATGAGCCGACTAACCATTTAGATAATGAAACGATTGAATGGCTTGAGGGATATTTGTCCCAGTATAAAGGCTCTTTAATGGTTGTCACCCACGATCGTTACTTCCTGAACCGGGTGACGAATATAATCTATGAGCTTGATCGAGGTACGCTTTATACGTATGAAGGAAACTATGAAACCTTTCTGGAAAAGAAAGCTGAGCGTGAAGAATGGGAGCGTCAGGCTGAAGAAAAACATCAGAATGCACTGCGTCGTGAATTGGCCTGGCTTAAACGTGGAGCTAAAGCAAGAACAACAAAGCAGAAGGCAAGAAAACAGAGAGTAGAAGCCATGCAGGAGCAGAGCTTTGCGACGGATAAGCAGGATGTCGATATGGCGATCGGATCCGCACGTTTAGGTAAGCAGGTGCTTGAATTAAAAGACATTACTCATTCCTATGGCGGACAGAAGCTGATTGATCAATTCAATTACCTCGTTGTTCCTAAAGAGCGTATTGGCATTATAGGTCCTAATGGTACAGGGAAGACAACCCTGCTGAACATCATGGCGGGGCAGGTGACCCCTGACAGTGGAGAGGCAGCTGCAGGCTCTACGGTAAGAATCGGTTATTATACTCAGGATCATGAAGAAATTGATGGCTCGCTAAAAGTAATCGAATATATTAAAGAGGTTGCTGAAGTCATTTATACCGCTGAGGGAGAAGAAGTTACAGCTGAACAGATGCTGGAACGTTTTCTTTTTCCACGATCGAAGCAGTGGACGTATATCCGGCGATTGTCAGGCGGGGAGCGCCGCCGTCTTTATTTACTGCGTGTGCTTATGAAAGAGCCGAATGTCTTGTTTTTAGACGAACCGACAAACGATTTAGATACTGAAACTTTAAGTGTACTTGAGGAATACCTGGAACAGTTTCCTGGTGTCGTAATTACGGTATCGCACGACAGGTATTTCCTTGACCGGGTAGTCGATAAACTTCTTGCTTTTGATGGAACAGGAAAAGTAAAGAGGTACTACGGCAATTATTCCGACTTTTTACAACATAAGGAATCCGTGATTTCAGAAAAAAATACCGGCCGTCCGTCACCTTCCGTACAGGAAGAGACGAGACGTTCCAACCGTAAACGGAAGCTTTCTTATCGTGAAAAACAAGAATGGGAAACTATAGAAGATGAAATTGGCGAAATTGAAGCTGAAATCGAAGCGGTAGACACTGAAATGGCGGAAGCAGCGACTGATTATAGCAAAGTGGAGGAGCTTTCGACGAAGAAACAAGGACTCGAAACGAAGCTGGAAGAAAAAATGGAGCGTTGGGAAGAGTTATCTTTGCTCATAGAATCCATTGAAAATGAATAGAATAGGAAACCTGAGCGCTGATGCTCAGGTTTCTTTTTGTATTTGAGCATCGATTATGGAATAATTGATAGCGGATACATGCACTAAATTAAATCAAAGGGGAGATCGTTCACATGAAATTTCCAAGTCAGGAAAAGTTAGAAAAATATGCTGAGCTTGCTTTACGGACAGGCGTAAATCTGCAGAAGGATCAACGGCTGATGATTAATTCCAATGTCGAAGGGGCACCTTTCACACGAGTAGTAGCTGGAAAAGCCTATGAAATGGGAGCTAAAGATGTATACATAGTATGGGGAGACGATGAACTTACACGAATGCGCTATGAGCATGCTGATGTAGAAGTTCTTAAAGAGGTACCGGAATGGCAGCGTCAGATGTTCGATTACTTCGGAGAAGAAGGCGCAGCTGTTCTATCCATCCGTTCAACCGATCCAGACTTGTTAAAAGGAATTGATGCAGGTAAAGTAGCTGCAGCGAACAAGGCTCGTGCAGAAGCGATGACAAACTTTCGTAATTATACGATGAACGACCGTATTCAATGGTCAATTGTCAGTATTCCAATTCCAGCATGGGCGCAGAAGATTTTCCCTGAGCTTTCAGGTGAAGAAGCTGTTGAGCAGCTCTGGGAGCAGATTTTCAGTATAGTAAGAGTGGATAAGGATGACCCTGTAGCGGCATGGGAAGAGCATAACCAAACACTTCAGCAGGCGCGGGAATTTTTAAATCGCAAACAATATAAGAAGCTCGTCTACAAAGCACCAGGAACAGAGCTTGAAGTAGAGCTTCCTAAGGGGCATGTCTGGAAAGGCGGCTCTGCTAAAACAGAAAAAGCACAAATAGCTTTTAATCCGAACATGCCGACAGAAGAAGTATTTACTGCTCCTCATAAGTACGGAGTAAACGGCCATGTAGCAAGCACGAAGCCGTTGAATTACGGCGGTAACGTAATTGACCGCTTTACACTTACGTTCGAAAACGGTAAGGTCGTTGATTATAAAGCAGAGGAAGGCGAGGAAACGTTGAAACATCTGCTTGAGACAGACGAAGGGTCTAAACGCTTAGGGGAGCTTGCATTAGTGCCGCATGAATCGCCGATTTCACAATCTGGATTAATTTTCTATAATACGCTTTATGACGAGAACGCGTCCTGTCACCTGGCGCTCGGTAAAGCCTATCCAAACAACGTAGAGGGCGGATCGAATATGAATGAAGAACAGCTCGATCAAAATGGAGTCAACCACAGCTTAAGTCACGTCGACTTTATGATGGGGTCTGAGGAGCTTGATATTGATGGAGTCCTTGAAGATGGTACGACAGAGCCGGTCATGCGCAAGGGAAGCTGGGCTTTAAACTTTGCCGATTAATAATAGGAAGCGCCGACGAAAATGTCGGTGCTTTTTTTGTATTCAAGGAAATTATCCAAAATTCTGAGAAACCTGCTTTATAGAGCGATATCCGGCGCAAGCGATCTGGTAGATTTAGACTTCAGCCAGATCGCTTGCGCCTTTATGCTGTTTCGCCCATAAAAAACACTAATCGCCCATAAAGCTGAATTAATACCCATAAGTCGCTCAATCCGCCCTTAAAATGACAGATGTGCCCACAAACCATCTGAATCCGCCCATAACAGTCTCCCACCATATCTTCAGTCTTTAAAAGTGTTCCATACAGGGTATAAAAATAATAGAGATAGGAAGGGAGCGATTGAGATGTATGATGCAGCCATTGTTGGTGCTGGATTTGGCGGATTGACCGCAGCTGCTGAGCTGAGTAAACAGGGCTGTAAGGTAGTCGTATTTGAAGCATCCAACGAATTAGGGGGAAGTGCCGGAAAATATGACCGTGGTGGTTACCGCTTTCAGGCCGGGGCCACCGTAGGGATGGGATTTGAGGAGGGCGGCGTGTTTCATTCACTTTATCAATCATTAGGAATTCGCCTGCCGCCTATGACTCTGCTTAATCCTATAATGGATATTCATCTTCCTGACCGAACAATTCACTATTTTCGGGATCGTCATGAATGGTATACAGAGATTGAGAGGCAGTTTCCTGATGTGAAGCATCAAGCCAAAGCTTTCTACGATGAGGTCTTTAAAGTCGGAGCGCTCGTGGACAAGCTTGTCCAGAGTCTGCCTATTTTTCCGCCCAGGGACCTTCGTGATTGGACAGGACTGCTGCCACTGCTAAATAAGCATTCTCTTAAGCTGATTCCTTTTTTAACACAAACCATTTATCAGCGCCTGAAGCGATATAATCTTCATAAACATTCTTTGTTTGTTACGTTTTTAAATGGTGAACTAATGGACAGCGTACAAACGAGCGTAGATCGATGTCCGGCTTTTCTAGGGTATGCGGCGTTGCAGACCTTTCATAAAGGAGCGTATGCGGTGCAGGGGGGATTAGCATCAATCGCTGAGGATCTCGCTGAGTATATAGAAAAACAGGGAAACGACGTCCTAAAGAGGCACCCCGTCTATGAAGTGAATCATGACGGACGAGCATTCGAGTTAAAAACAAAGCGGGAGCAGGTGTGGGTCAGTAAAAAAGTGGTTATGAACAACTCTGCTCATAACCTAAACGATACGCTGTCCCCTGCGCTTGCAGACCAAACGTATATTAAAAAAGAGAAAGAGGGAACGAGAGAGGCCTGGGGCGCCTTTATTATTCATGCTGGTGTCAAAGAGGAAGTGTTCGACCAAACCTCTAGTTTATATCACCAATTTATCGATCCCTCCCATCCAGAAAGCTTACACGAGGGAGGTCAGTTCTTATTATCATTGGCCCGTCCGGAAGACGAATTTATGGCTCCTGCAGGAATGCGGTCATTAACGATGTCTACTCATACGGAAACGACCCAGTGGTGGGTGAAGGAACATTATGAAACTAAGAAGAGGTTAATGACGGAGCGCATGATAAGCATTGTTCATCACTATTTTCCCGGGTTTGCTGAAGGTCTGGATCTGGTGCTCCCTGGTACACCGGTTACTTTTCAGAAGTGGCTAAGGCGCAATGAAGGCAAGGTAGGAGGGTATGCTCCTGTGGGAAGGTGGAGCTGGATCAATAGTTATTCTGTCCGAACGGGAGTGAAGAATCTATATCAGTGCGGGGACACTGTGTTTCCCGGGGCGGGAACCTTAGGTGTGGCTTTGTCAGGGCGGATGGCTGCAAAACTCATTTCACAGGATTGATGAGGGTGAAATAGGGTATAGGTAGATATAGAGAATCTTAAGGAGGAAATCATATGCCAGGTCCAGAGAGTGAGCTGCCAGGCTTTCAGTCCAATCCTAATAATTTTGGGAAATGCAGCAGCTGCGGTGTCATATTAACTTCCAAAAAGGAAGCGAAAGTTACGCTCTGCAAAGATTGTCAGGATCGTCATAAGGCCCGCGAAGAAGTAGTAGGAAAACAATGAATGAAAAACAGTCCTAAATAAGAAAGAATAGCTTTCAGAGAAACTTTGTTCTTTCTGAAAGCTTTTTTAATGGATTCCTTGAATGATCAAGAGGAAAGGATATTTGGAGATGACGCCCTTTTCAATCTACCTGCAGAACGTTGGGGCGGTAATGTTGGGAGACCTGAACGCCATAATTGGATTTCCATCACAGAAAAAGACCACGCCTTTATTGAGTATGTGCCGTACTTAATCGAATTTCCTATATTAAGACATCCTCAGGCTTTATCAGCCCTCCAGGTCAAACCTTATTCGTCTCTCCCATTCAACAGCCTGTGACTACAGCTGATTAGCTGTAGTCCTTAATCTATGTATTTTTCCTTTACATAAGAAGGAGCTGAATGGTTGCTGCGATCTTATTAGTTACGGGTGACAGCGGTATAACTCAACTTCAAAACTTTATTGTTGTAACAGCCGTCCCAGTGTCATTAATACTTCTTCCTCTGGTGTGGCTCGCTCCACGGGTCGCTAAGCTGATGGCGCAGTAACAAAATATAAGTAAATAAAAAGTCAGGGACTTAGCTTGCCGTCCCTGACTTTTCTGTGCGTTGGCACCACGTCCTGCTTCAATAGAAGAAAGCTCTACAAGCTTTGTGCTTTTCACGACTGTTTTTCATTTGGTTATTAGTAATAATTAATTTCAAATCTCTTATTTATGACGAAGTACGGCACGGACAGGGCTGCCGTCCGCTTCATCCATTTTCAGCGGAAAGGTCATCAGTTCATAAATGCCGGGAGACACATGATCAAGATCCAGACCTTCTAGAATGAGAATGTCTTCATTTTTAAAGGAGTGGTGGGCCGGCAGATTTTTACTTGTTTCAGAGTCTACAGAGGGAGTATCAATCCCGATTAAATCGATCCCTTTTTCCTTTAAAAATGGAGCAACGTCCTCTGAGATTACTGTATACTTCCCGGGAAATTCGGAACGGTTTTCCCAGCTCAAGGAACGAAACAGAACTTTAGTAACCGCCTCAAATTTAAAAGGTTCAAGGTCTCCTGCCTCAATCATGCTCTTATTTTCAACGTTGACAACAAGCGCATCTCCTATAAATCGCTCAATTGGCAATTCTCCTATAGTGGAGCCGTCGTTATCATAATGAAAAGGGGCATCTACATGGGTGCCTGTATGGTTGCTTGTTTGAAATTGCCCCACATTAACAGAGCCTGTTTCTTCCATACCCGATGTCAACTTATAGCTGAAAGCTTGATCCCCCGGCCATGGTGGAGTTTTCGCGTTAAGTGACATTGAAATGTCAATGAGTTTCATGGATATCCTCCTTAAGCAATTGTCCCTCGTTGGTTAGAAAATTGCTGCTGCTTATTATTTTTCATAATATCTTTTATCTTACATACCACATCGTATACATCTTCAAACGAAACATAAAGGGCGATGGGGGCAAGGCGGATCACATTTGGAGCGCGGAAGTCAGGGATCACTCCTTCGTTCTTCAATGCTTTACAAATGCTGGCGGCTTCTGGATGGACCAGGCTTACGTGCCCGCCTCTCCGTGCGTCTTCTCTTGGGTTGGCTATAACGAAATCATAGGGAGCAAGATCTTCTTCAATTAATCTCATAAGCAGCTGAGTCAGCTGCAATGATTTACTGCGGATCCGTTCAATACCTGCTTCCTGAAAAATCTCCAGCGAGCCTAACAATGGTGCAGAGCTTAAAATGTGAGGGGTGCCAATTTGAAACGCGCCTGCAGAATCAGCCGGGGTTAGTTCATGATTCATATCAAACTGCTTGTCTTTACTGGAGCTGAACCACCCTGCGAGTCCGGGGGCACGCCCTAGGTGTTTTTCGTGAACAAACAAGCCGCCCGTCCCTCCAGGGCCGCTGTTTAAGTATTTATACGTGCACCATACTGCGAAGTCAACTCCCCATGCATGCAGTTGATGGGGGAGTGCCCCAATTGAATGGGCTAAGTCAAACCCGACGATGATATTGTGATGATGAGCCGCTTCTGTAATTCTTTTTATATCCAGCAGCTGTCCGCTCCGGTAGAGGACAGAGGGGAGTAAGAGCAAAGCCACTTCCTCGTTCATTGCTTCAATAATGTCTTCCTCTGACAAAGTACGTCCGTCCCGGCTTTGAACTTGAATAAGATGCTCATCAGGCTGATAACCGTGCAGCTTAAGCTGGCTTTTTAAGGCATAAATATCAGAAGGGAAGTTCAGTTCATCAGCTATGATCTTCGTTTTATTTCCCTTTGGCTTATAGAATGTAGCTGATAATTGATGAATGTTCGTTGTGATGGAGCCGGTATTGATTACTTCCTTAGCTTTTGCCCCTATTAAAGGAGCGGTTAACGATCCGATTGTTTCGGACATGTAATACCACGGCTGCCTGCCTTCTGTCCAGCCGTCAATGGCATGCTGTTTCCAATCCTGCAGCGAAGTAAGAAGGGTTTCTTCGGCACGTTTACTAAGCAGACCGAGAGAGTTTCCATCCATGTAGTATGTACCCGGACTGGTATAGAATTCTTTCTTATAACTACTAAGTTCGTCCTGTTGATCCAGCTTTTGCACATCTTCACGTTTCATTTTATCGCCTCCTTCTACTAGTATATAGGATTTTAATCCATAGAGAAAAACACGAGCCCATGTTAAGGCTCGCGTTTCTTATTTCATATAACCATGTTTGACTAATACCGCTTTAATCGTACGGTAGGAATATCCCTCTGGCAGGTTGTCTTTTAAAGGGCGCAGCTTTTTCTCATCTAATTGACTGTGAGCCATTAATATCGCTTCTTCCTGGTCGTCTGAGAACCACTCGTTCCAGTCTATATCTGCTCCTTCTCTCATGCAGCGGAACAAATGATTTTCTATCGTCTGTTCGCTCATATTACGCTGCTCAGCAATTTCTTCAATCGAAAGGTTCTGTTCCCGCCACAACTTAAATGATTCTTCGTGGCTTGCTCCATCTATTGGTTTGCGAGGTTCTTTCTTCGTTAAACCGGGCTGTGTTGGAAGGGGAGGGCGTTCCACGGCATTTTCCGCCCATCCGGTCAGTATTTCTAGGAATGCTTGTCCGTACTGAGAAAATTTTTGCTCGCCTATCCCTTTGATACGAAGCATTTCATCACGATCCTTAGGAATATAAATAGTGAGTTCCTTAAGGGTGGCATCTGAAAAAATGACGTAAGGAGGCAGACCGGCTTCATCTGCGATCGATTTACGCAGTGACCGCAGTTCTTCGAATTTTTCGACGTCGTAATTGACGTCGGCTTCAGATGTCGTCGTTTCAACTAACATCGTAACCGGCCGTTCTGCTTTTAACACACTGACAGAGCGCTCTGTTAGTTGCAGCGTCGGATAACGACCCTGCCCCGGGGTTAATAAACCTTCAGAGATTAGAAAATTAATGAATTGGGTTAAATTTTTTTCTGTATAGTGCGATAAGATACCGTAAGTGGATAAGTTATGAAACTTAAATTGTTTTACCTTTTGGTCCGATGATCCTTTTAACACCTTCGCGGTTAACCCGGCACCAAACCGTTCTCCCATTCTTTTTACGCAGGACAGGACCATTTGTGCTTCCCGGGTCATGTCCTTCTCCTCACCTTCATGAAGACAGTTGGAACACTTCTCACAAGGATCGTGAATGTTCGGATCGGCAAAATAATCGAGAATATACTGCTGCAGACACATATGGGTATGGCAGTAATTGACCATAGACTGAAGCTTGCGAAACTCATCCCGTTTCTTATCTTCCTCCATCATCGACTGATCGATAAGAAAGCGCTGGAGGTGGATGTCCTGACCAGAGTAAAGAAGAACACAGTCACCCGGCTCCCCGTCTCGTCCGGCACGTCCGGCTTCCTGATAGTAAGATTCGATGTTCATCGGCATTGAGTAGTGAATGACGTAGCGGACGTTGGATTTATCAATCCCCATGCCAAAAGCGTTCGTAGCAACAATAGTAGTGATTTCATCCTGGACAAAATCGCTTTGTACTTGTTTTCTCTGCTGCTCGGACATACCGGCGTGATACTTACCTGCAGAGTAGCCTCTCTTCTCAAGAAAATTCTGCAGGTGATCGGCATCCTTTCGGGTGGCAGTGTAAATAATACCTGCTTCAGATGCACGCTGTCCTAAATATTCAACTATAAAATCACGCTTGTCCCGCCCTTTAATAATACGAAAAGAGAGGTTATCCCGGGCGAATCCTGTATTAATAACTGAATGATCTTCTACATGGATTAATTGTTTAATATCTTGTATGACTTCCTGAGTAGCTGTAGCTGTAAGACCCATAACGACAGGAAGGCTTGGAATTTGGTCAAGCGTTTGAACAATGGAACGGTAGCTTGGTCTAAAATCGTGCCCCCATTGAGAAATACAGTGTGCTTCATCAAAAGCGATGAGTGACAGCTTAATTTGTTTAATGGTTGAGAGAAAGGAAGAGGATTCAAATCGTTCAGGGGCGGCGTACACAAATTTATAGCGCCCCTGTCTTAAGCCGGCTATCCTATCCCGCTGTTCTTCAAAAGAAAGTGAGCTGTTTATATAAGTAGCTGGAATTCCGTAAGATGTTAACGCATCTACTTGATCTTTCATAAGAGAAATTAATGGAGAGATAATGATGGCTGTGCCTTCTAGGGTCATCCCTGGAATTTGGTAACATAAAGACTTGCCGCCGCCTGTAGGCATTACCGCTAATGTGTTCTGCTTCTGCAATACCGATTCAATGGCTTCCTTTTGACCGGTTCGAAAAGAAGTGAAGCCGTAGTATTCTTCTAATAAAAGCTGTGCTTTTTCTATCATTTATCGATCATCCTTTTCAAATGCTTTTCCTATCTTATCATGTTTTAAATCATTAGTTAGGGGAAAATTAGTATAAGATTTTCTATAAGAGGAGTGTGTCATTTGAAAGCTGTAGTAATTGAACAGTACGGAGGGAAGGAACAACTCGTTGAGAAAGAAATTCCAGTTCCTGAGATAAAAAGCGATCAAGTACTGGTAGAGTTACACGCAACTTCAATTAACCCTATTGACTGGAAATTGAGAGAGGGATATTTAAAAGAAATGCTCGATTTTGAATTTCCTATTACACTTGGCTGGGACGCCGCTGGAATAGTAAAGGAAGTGGGGGAGAATGTTCAGAAATTTAAAGTAGGTGACCGGGTATTCGCCCGTCCTGAGCTTTCCAGATTTGGAACATATGCAGAGTATGCGGCTGTGGATGAGCACGTACTTTCTCACCTGCCGGAAGAAATATCTTACGAGCAGGCCGCTGCTGTTCCGCTTGCCGGATTAACAGCAAGACAGTGCTTAGTCGACTTCGCAGAAATTAAAGAAGGGGAGAAGGTTCTTCTTCATGCAGGTTCAGGCGGTGTAGGACACTATGCGATTCAAATTGCAAAATCATTTGGAGCGTATACAGCGGCTACTGCGAGCGGCAAAAATAAAGATTGGGTTGAGCAGCTGGGGGTTGACCGTTTTATAAATTACCAGGAGGAAGACTTCGCTGAGGTGTTAAATGACTTTGATATTGTGTTAGATACGATCGGCGGGGAAGTACAGGAGAAAAGCTATAATGTATTAAAAGAAGGAGGACGTTTAGTATCTATCGTGCAGGCTCCGGATGAAAATAAAGCGGGAGAGCTCGGCATAAAGGCTGGTTTTGAATGGCTGGAACCTGATGGAGAGAAGCTGGCTCAATTAGCGAACTTAATGGTGAAAGGTGAAATGGTTTCCAAAGTAGGGCATCGTTTTCCTTTAACACAGGAAGGATTAAGAGAGGCACATCAACTGAGTGAATCTCATCATGCAACAGGAAAGATTGTTATTACTATTCCATCATAACCTAAAATCCGAGTCATTAGTACTCGGATTTTTCAGCGTGTTGAGAAGCTCTGGTTTCTTGATCGTTCCTTAAGAAAGAAAAAGACTCTCCTTAACCTGTTGAATAAGCTTGGGTGGATGTAGACATAGTATCTCATGGTTCCTCTATTAAAATCTGAAGAAAAAGGAACAGGAAAAAGCATCGCTTTTAAGCACAGCAGACGGAAAGTCTCCTCTGTCTGCTTGTCCCGCCGGAGTCGTCACGTTTTTTCGTTCCTTTCATCAAAAGAGCCCCTCGGAACAATTAGATTATGGAGCCTTATGGAAAAGGACCTCTTAAACTCCACTGGTCAAGTGATCATTTATCGTAAAACCCTTTCCTCTTGATTATGCAAGGAAAGTCTACATTGAGCTGAAAGAGAAAACGCTGGTTTCTACTTTCCCAAAAATCCGAGTAATTTGTACCCGGATTTTTGGGAAAGTAGAATTATAAGCTATTGTAAATATATTTTAAAGTTTTTTGACTATTCGCTCGGTTTATAGGGTATAGTTTTCTACATAAGGTTACGCAAGGGGAGGCGTGGAGCTGTGTTGAAAAATTACCAGACAGGCAGTTTTTTTGATGAAATGATGGACCCATCAGGAAATCCAAAACCGCACTATGATTCTTTTTATCAACTAATTCGACAAATATCTAATGATGACCTGAGGGATAAGCATGAAACTGCCCAGTTAAGTTTTTTGAGGCAGGGGATTACGTTTACTGTGTACAATGATGCCGGCGGTACTGAGCGCACGATGCCATTTGATTTCGTTCCTATTATTATTACAGATGAACAATGGAGGAAAATTGAAAGAGGCATGAGGCAGCGTATGGAGGCGTTAAATCGTTTTCTCGATGATATTTATCACGAGCAGGAGATTGTAAAAGATGGAATCATTCCTGAAGAGCTGATTACGGACAACCCATACTACTATAAGAAGCAGGTCTCTGGATTAGAAATTCCATTAAGGAATCATATATTTTTAGCAGGTATTGACTTAATTAGGGACGAACACGGAGAATACCGTGTACTCGAGGATAATTTAAGGAATCCTTCAGGTATGTCTTATGTTTTTCAAAACAGATATGTAATGAGGCAGGTATATCCTGAATTGTTTTTTCAGCATTCGATCCGTACGCTGGAACATCAATTTAAAGACCTGCACGGAGCATTACTCAGTCATGCCCCTGCAAATCGTTCGGCTCAGCCTTGTGCCGTGCTGCTGACACCTGGAATGTATAATTCCGCTTACTATGACCATGTGTTTTTAGCTCAGCAGATGGGGATCCAATTAGTTGAAGGACGTGATTTGATAGTTAAAGACGATATCGTTTATATGAAAACGATCCGAGGATTAAAGCAGGTGGATATTATTTATAGACGTATTGATGATGAGTTTCTTGACCCGGAAGCTTTTCGGCCGGATTCCACTTTAGGAGTGAACGGTTTATTACGAGCTTACAGAAAAGGTAATGTAGCTATACTTAACGGGATAGGCAACGGCGTGGCAGATGATAAAGCTATGTATGCCTATGTACCCGATATGATCCGCTATTATTTAGATGAAGAGCCGATCATCAAGAATGTTGAAACATATTTCTTAAGGGATCCTGAGCAGCTGGATTATGTGCTGGACCACTTGGAAGAACTGGTGGTAAAAAACGTCGGCGCTTCAGGAGGATATGATATGCTGATCGGTCCTCATTCTACTGAAGAAGAACGAAGTGTTTTCCGCAGAAAGATTATTGAAACTCCGAGTCAATATATTGCTCAGCCCACGATCAAGCTGTCGAGAGCTCCGGCTTACCAAAAAGGCGAGTTCTATCCCTGCCATGTAGATTTAAGAGTGTTTGTAATGAATGGAAAGGATTCTCATGTCCTTCCTGGAGGATTATCACGTGTAGCTTTAAAGAAGGGTTCTTTAGTCGTTAACTCCTCGCAAGGTGGAGGCGGGAAAGACACGTGGGTGTTAGCAGAAGGGGGAATGAATCATGCTTAGCCGGGTAGCTGATTCACTTTACTGGATGGCCCGTAACATTGAGCGGTCAGAGAACAATGCCAGAATTTTAAGCACCCAGCTTATTCATATGCTGGAGTCATCTGACCAAAGTGTAATGGATCGGGACTGGGAAGAAATTTTAGAAATATGTGCGTCTAAAGAAGAGTATTATGAAAGGTATGCAAGATTAAATCGTGATACTGTTATTCAATACATTACACTGAGTCCGGCAAACGTTAATTCTCTGCAGAACAGCATCGTTTATGCGAGGGAGAATGCTAAAGCTACACGCGACCATATTCCTGATGAGCTCTGGCAGCTTATTAATCGTTTCTACCTGGATAAAAATTCTCAGCAGGATCTGCCGATGACTCCCCAGGCCACTCAGACTCATCTGAAGGATACGATTTATATGTCGATGACTTCACAGGGTATTATTGAATCAACTATGACGAGAGGGATCCCATACACTTTTATTAAAATAGGGAAATGGATTGAACGCGCGGAAAAAACTGCGCGCATATTAAATGTAATTTGTGAGAAGACCATTAGAGAAAAAAGCTGCACGGATACAGAAAATTATTACTATTGGCTGACTGCGCTTCAGATTGTAAATGGGTATGACTCTTATATTAAAGAGAACCCTCCTACAATGAACCCGAAGGATGTCCTTACATTTTTAATCGAAAATCATAACTTCCCGCGGTCGATACGATATTGTGTGGATCACATTCTTCAAGCTGTTCATAACCTGGAATCAGGAAAGATTTCTCATTACTCGGAGGATCTCTTCCAGCTGTTAGCAGGGATCCAGGAAGACATGGGCCGGACAGATATTGCGAGCATGAGTGTGGAGGAATTGATGGCCTTCCTTGATAATTTCCAGGATAACTGTCACAAAGTCAGCCGGATTTTCTCGGAAACTTATTATTTAGTGGAGCCTGTTCACGCTAGTCATTGAAAGGGCAAGAAGGAGAGAAATACCATGAAGTATCAAATCGAGCATACGAACTTTTTCCACTATGATAATGATGTGGATCAAAGTATGAACACAGTTCGTCTAAAGCCTCGTACTGATGAGTGTCAACGTCTGCTTTTTTACCGCACGGAAATTACACCCGCATCGTTAACAAAAGAGCACGTTGATTTATGGGGGAACCACGTAGAAACTTTCTTTATCGCTCATAAACATAAAGACTTAATTGTTAAAACCATTTCTACGGTAAGCATTCAAAAAAGTCCGTTTATTCACCTGTTGAAATATACGAATGAGATGAGGGATATTTTTCATTCAGAGCTTTTCCATGATCATTACCTGCCATATTTAAACGATACCCAGTACACATTCTTATATAAAGATCAAATTAATGAAATCACAAATGCTATAGGGGAGGCCCATGACCCGATTCAATTCCCCATCGACTTAATGGGTTATCTTCATCGTTCAATTTTCTATGACGGCACAGCAACACTGGTAGGAACAAAAGCTCATGAATCCTGGCCTCTGCGGGCGGGGGTTTGTCAGGATTATGCTCATATCATGCTTGGCGTACTAAGAGATAAAGGAATTCCTGCGAGGTACGTAAGCGGCTATCTATATGTCGGAGAGGACTCAGCTCTTGTCGGAGATGCCGCCACTCACGCCTGGGTGGAAGTAATGATTCCGGGTATCGGCTGGGTGGGGCTCGACCCGACAAATAATGTAGAGGCCCTGGAGAATCATATCCGAATCGGCACAGGAAGAGATTACGCAGATGTGAGTCCGCTGCAAGGTGTATATCGCGGTGGCGGTCAGCATTCTGATGTTAAAGTGAGCGTCACCCTATTAGATCAATAATTTACCGGCTATCGGAGGGCAGCCCTGCAATTAAGATGGAGTTATAAGGACGGGAAGCCGGTATAGGATAGAGGTATGTCTGAGGCACTAAAAGCGGGTTGACCCAGGTTCCTGTTTCGCTGCACACAAATGAATAAAACTATTTTGGTCTTTAATGAATCCTTTTACACAATGAAAAATCGAGTATGAAACATTTATAATTTCATACTCGATTTCTTTGTGCTTGATATGTGTTTTTTAGCTTTGATAATCATGAGACGCCTTGGGTGACTTAATATAGGTGAATAACCAGCCGATGATCCCCCCGGTAATGGCCGGCACGATCCAGCTCAGACTAAGCTCATAGAAAGGCATAGCGGTGATCACAGGCTCGACGAAACTCATAGAGAACCCAAATTCAACGAGACCATCGTAGAGGCTGACCAGCCCTGTTAACAAAACAGTACCGCGGTAGACATAAGGTGAATGGTTAAATGTCTTACCGATAAATGTAAGAGCAACGAGCACAATAGCAATTGGATATAAGAACACCAGTACGGGGACAGAATAGGCAATAATTTCATTCAATCCAAGGTTTGACACTAATAAGCTTACAATCGTAATGATCGAGATTACCTTTTTATAAGATAAAGATTTAAAACGTTTAGAGAAGAACTGTCCGCATGCTACCGTTAATCCTACGCATGTTGTAAAGCAGGCAAGAAGAACAATTACCCCAAGAAGCAGCGTGCCCAGACTTCCGTACATTAAGTCTGCAGCACCAGCTAACACGGCACTTCCATTAGCGTAGCTGCCTTCTGTGGCCATTTTCACACCAATCCAGCCGATGGATACATAAACAGCAGTTAAACCGATGGCTGTGACAGAACCTGCCTGTAGTGTACGGATTGTAATGTCACGTGCATTTGTTAAGCCGCGGTCACGGAAGGAAGTGACAACGATAATGCCGAAAGCCAATGAAGCAATGGCATCCATAGTTAAATACCCTTCAATAAATCCGGCGGAAAAAGGCTGAGTACTGTATTTTTCCTGTGCAGGCTGAATATCTCCGTCTAATAAGAAGAAACTACCAACAACGAGTCCGAAAATCGCCAGGAAAAGCGCGGGCGTCAGCCATTGACCAACTCGATCCACTAATTTCGTTGGATTCAGGCTTGTTACAAAGACTAAAGCAAAAAAGAGAAGGGTAAAAATAAGAAGACCGGGACTGCTTACACCGCCAATCCAGGGAGCGATGCCCATTTCAAACCCTACATTTGCTGCTCGTGGAATGCCAAAGAAAGGGCCGATAGCTAGATAAACCACAGATGTAAATAATAGTCCAAACAACGGGTGAACCCGTCCGGCTAATTCTACGGCTCCATTCCTGACCAGTGAGATAGCGGCAACTGTAACGATCGGAAGGCCGACTCCTGTTATAACGAAACCAATAATGGCCGGCCAATAAGAAAAACCAGCTTCCATACCGAGCGACACAGGATAAATTAAGTTCCCTGCCCCGAAGAATAAAGCAAATAGCATGAAGCCTATGAATATTGTGTCTTTTTTGTTCATACGTCAATCTCCTCTAAAGATGTATTGGTTTTTTTACGTAAAAAAAGTTCCTCAATCGGAGGCGAGGAACTTTGAAAATGTATAGACCGAATTTGTCACAGGCGTAATCGTACCAATGTCGAAAAATTATGTCAACGTAAAATTTAAAAAAATAATTAAAAAGGTTCTAGTACTTTCTGGAAAGCTTTCTTAAACTATAAGTGAATAAACAAAGAACAGTTTTATTTACATATTGAGAAAGTGTTATTACAATGAATCAGTATGATTAAACCTTTGATACATCGTGAGTGAAGGAGATAACGCTATGTTCGATTCCCTATTGTTTCAACTTATGCTTATAGGAATGCTTGGAGTAGGCGCACAATGGGTAGCCTGGCGTTTCCGGCTGCCTGCCATTGTTATTATGTCTATTGCGGGACTCCTCGTTGGTCCTGTTTTTGGGTGGATTGACCCTGAACAGGATTTCGGAGATATGTATAGTCCCATTATATCTTTAGCTGTTGCAGTTATCTTATTCGAAGGCAGCTTAAATCTGGATTTTAAAGAGGTCAGAGGGTTAGGCAGACCCGTATTTCGAATTGTGACTGTCGGAGCGTTTATAAGCTGGATTCTGGGGGCCTTGTCAGCTCACTATGTAGCAGATTTGTCCTGGGCTGTATCTTTCGTTATCGGAGGGTTGTTTATCGTTACCGGCCCGACCGTTATTCTTCCTTTATTAAGGCAGGCCAAGCTGAAACCGCGTCCGGCCAAAATCCTTAAGTGGGAAGGTATTATCATAGATCCGATTGGTGCTCTATTAGCCGTTTTCACATTTGAAATTATTGAGTTTTTAATCGGTAATAACGGTACACCTTCTGCACTGTTGACCTTCTTCCTGGCTTCAATCTTTGCTGTATTTCTTGGCTATGGACTTGGTAAAGGTGTCGGGTGGATGTTTGAAACAGGATATGTTCCTGAATTTCTTAAATCGCCGGTAGTATTAGCTGCAGTCATTGCTTGTTTTACCATTGCAGATGAAATAACCCACGAAACAGGATTGTTATCTGTTACCGCTATGGGGATGACAATGGCGAATATGCATATCTCATCCATTTCGGATATGAGACATTTTAAAGAAAATATTTCTTTGCTGCTTATCTCAACAATTTTTGTAATGCTGACTGCCTCCCTAAACAGGGAAACTTTAGTTGAGATTTTTAATATTGAGATTATCGGCTTCGTGCTGCTTATGCTCTTTATCGTTCGTCCTCTTTCCATTATGATTTCGACATGGAGGACAGATTTGACCACACCCGAGAAGCTGCTGGTGAGCTGGATTGCTCCGCGTGGTATCGTCGCGTTGACGGTAGCGAGTTATTTTGCCACCGCTCTCTTAGATGCCGGTTTCGAAGACGCATCTATTCTGTTGTCTTTAACGTTTGCTTTAGTGTTTACCACAGTAGTGGCGCATGGTTTTTCCATAGGGTGGCTTTCAAGAAAGCTCGGACTTTCTTTAGAAGGTCCTCCAGGGGTGCTGATTGCTGGAGGGAGTGCATTCTCAACGGGTCTTGGTAAAGCCCTGGAGGATGTAAAGATTCCTGTATTAATTAGTGATTCCTCCTGGGAAAGGCTGTATGAAGCCCGGTCTAAAGGGTTAAAAACGTACCATGGAGAGATCCTGTCTGAACAAACAGAGTACCATTTGGAAATGACGCCTTATGAATACATGATTGCTGCTACAGAATACGATTCGTACAATGCTCTTGTCTGTACTACATTCGTACCTGAGTTCGGCCGTAACAATCTGTTTCAGTTAGGTCTGGATAAAAGCGAAGGAGACACGCTTGAGGATCTGGTGCATACCATCGGCGGCCGTATTTTCATAGGAGAGGACGCCACTTGGGAAGAATTGAACCAACGAGTAGAGAGCGGATATGTATTTAGGAAAACAACGATCACGAATCAGTTCACGTACAAGGATTATTTAAATAAAAAAGACGAAGCGGCGATGCTCGTTTTTGTTAAAAAACCTTCTAATAAAGTTGAGTTCTTTAGTCACAAGAATGATATAAAAGTGGAAAACGGAGATATTATTGTTTCTTTGACTCCTCCAAGCAAAGAACATATAAAAATTCAGGAAAAGCTGGAAAAACAGCGTACTGTAAACGAAAAGAAATAAAGAAGCCTGGACGGGTGCTGCACTCATACAATTTCCAATATGGTAACAGGGGAAAGCGCTGCTTTCCACGGGAGAGGCGGCAAGCCTCCTCGTGCTGCGACTGTAGTGACCTTCCAGTCTGCTTGTCCTGCAGCAGCCGTCACGTTTTTGCGTCCCTTTAAAATTAAAAGAGACTTTCGAGTAAACGATGGTGTCTCAACAAGCTGAAAGCAAGTCATCCAGCATGGATGGCTTGCTTTTTTTTATAGGGCGTTCACTGATTAGTTTTCCGCCTGAGCCAGCTGTTTTTTTAAATCCTTAAGTTCATCTTCCATACGTGCCAGCTGTTTCTCAGCATTTTCGACGTTGCCTCCAGCTGCATCGAGTTTCTCTAAATCACTCTGAATGCGGATATAATCCGATTTTAGGGACGCTATTTCGTCCTGTATTTCTTGTTTTGTCATAAATACTCACTCCTTCATTGTTATTGTAGACGAAGAAATTTTTTAAAACAATGGAGTGAAAATTCTGATTATTATTGCTAAACTTAATACAATGGGGGAGGGGAGAGAAAAGTGGAGGTTAAACATCACGTATCTGTTAAAGAATACACAAAATTAGTTGGACCACTATTGTTGAAAAGGGAAGCAGAGAATAATTTATCGCTGGGTATCTTACATAATCAAACTCAGATGACACCAAAAGGGATCTATATGTTATCTATTCATCTAAAAAATGGTCATTGTGTTTACTCTGTCTTACGTACGCCGCCGCACCTATGGGTCTTACCTTCAGTTCAATCTGCTTCACATAAAGTAATCTGCCATTTGGCTGAGCACTTAGATCAACAAAATTACCAGGTGCCGGGAGTAGTGGGAGAAGCTGAGGCAGTTCAAGCTTTTGTAGACGCATGGAAGAAAAGAAGGAGGGTGAAAGCCAAGATACATATGAAACAAGGGGTTTACGCTTTAACGAAATTAAATAATATGAAGAAAGCGAGAGGGAACCTGCGTTTAGCGAGAGAAAGCGATGAAGAATGGCTGCTGGGCTGGTTTAAGCAGTACTATAAGGAAACCAATGAGACCCATGAATTGGATGAAGTAGAGCAAACAGTTCAGAAGCTTATTCGTATGGAAAAAACGTACATCTATGAAGTCGGGGGAGAAAGCGTTTCTATGGTAAGCAGAGCAAGAAGCACGCCGAATGGAGCTACTGTTAACGGCGTGTATACGCCCGATTGTTTTAAAAGAAATGGCTATGCCACAGAAGCTGTCCATCTATTAACTAGGAAACTACTTCAGGAAGGCAGTCAATTTTGTGCACTGTATACGGATTTGACAAACTCCGCTTCCAATTCTATTTACAAAAAAATCGGCTATGAAAAGTCAGGAGAATCATTAGTTTACCATTTTATTGAATAATCAACCTGCTTGTTAGGACCAAATTCACATTTAATTACATTTATTTTACCGAATATCGAGTATTTAGAATCTTTTGTAAGATATGAGGACCTTTAGGTAAGAAATGATTAGCAGCATACTCTTAAGAGTTAAAAATAATTAGTTAGTACAAATTATACTGCATAAACGCATTTGTACGTTCTCTGTATGTTCGGTATGATTTAAAGTAATTGATCTAAAATTCATACAATATGCTCACTAGAGGAGGACACAAACATTTGAAATTTTTTAGGTTACTAGACAAAGTCGTCCTTAAAATTGAAGAATTTATTCTTGGTTATGCTGTAATTATCATTGCACTTATGGTGGTGGGAAATGCGTTAAGCCGCGCAATTTTTAGTTATTCGTTCTCATTTGCCAATGAAGTGAGTCAAATTTCCGTTCTTGTAGCAACATTTATGGGAATCAGCTATGCCGCGCGAAAAGGCCGTCATATCAGTATGTCTGCATTCTATGACTTAGCCCCATTTAAGGTGAGAAAAGTTGTATCTACAATTATCCCTTTCTTAGTGGCTATTGTTCTATTTGTCTTAGCCTATTATTCCTACTTATATGTGCTGAATGTTCGTGATTCCGGTACAGTCACCTCAGCTCTTCAAATGCCGGCTTACATTATTTATATTGCTATTCCTCTAGGTTTTTTTATGGGAGGCATTCAATTCTTGAGGAATATGATCATCAATATTGTACGGCGTGAAGACGTGTATTTAGGAACTGATGCTAAAGATTACAATGATGAAGAGAAGACTGATATTGATGAAGCCGCTCATCTATAAAAAACTACTAATACATTCATAGAAAGGATAACGATATGGTCGCAACCCTACTAACGATCATGGTAGTCCTTCTGTTATTGAATTTTCCAATGATGATTCCTCTAATGGTAGCCCCGATCATCGTTGCATTCTTATATTTTCCAACATTGGACCCAATGATCTTAATGAAACAATTTTCAACAGGTATTGAAGCCTACGTATTACTGGCTGTGCCTTTGTTTATCTTTGCAGCTGACATTATGACGGCTGGAAAAACCTCCAGACGTTTATTAGATTTTATAGGATCTTTTATAGGACATATACGAGGTGGGTACGCTGTTACCACGGCAGCAGCCTGTACATTATTTGGAGCTATCTCCGGTTCAACTCAGGCCACTGTAGTAGCTATAGGTAAGCCAATGCGTGAACGACTGCTTCGAGTGGGATATAAAGATTCATCTGCCATGGCTCTAATTATAAATTCGAGTGATGTAGCTCTGCTGATTCCCCCCAGCATTGGGATGATTATGTACGGACTCGTATCAGGGACTTCGGTAGGTGATTTATTTATAGCAGGGATTATTCCCGGTATTATCGTCTTCGTAAGCTTTACTATTTTTAGTATTATTTATGCCAAAGTAGCTGATATCCCGTTGGCAGACAAAGCAACCTGGAGTGAAAGGTTGAAGTTTACGAGGAAAGCCCTGCTTCCTCTAGGGTTCCCCGTTATTATTATAGGCGGGATTTATTCTGGCTTATTCAGCCCTACAGAAGCAGCAGGTATGTCTGTGCTGTACGCGTTTATTTTAGAAGTAATCATCTATCGATCCATCCATATTAAAGAATTGCCGGAAATCGCTAAATCTACTGGGCTGGTAACTTCAGCGGTTTTCGTATTGGTAGCGGGCGGACAAACGTTCACATGGGTGATTTCTTTTGCCAGAATCCCGCAAATGATTACGGATACCGTACTAGGACCAAACCCTACAGCCATATACGTGCTGATTATGGTAACTATATTCTTCTTTATCGGCTGTATGTTTGTCGATCCGATTGTCGTGATCCTGGTACTTACGCCAATCTTTTACCCTGCAGCAATGGCGGCCGGCGTAGATCCTGTACACCTTGGCGTTATTATTACATTTCAGGCTGCCTTAGGTTCAGCTACTCCTCCATTCGGTGTAGACATATTCACCGCGAGTGCTGTCTTTAACAAACCGTATTTAGAGGTCATTAAAGGCACACCGCCCTACATCGTGATAATGGTAGTCATATCTGTGCTGCTTATCTATTTTGAAGAACTTTCCCTCATGCTCTTATAAAAGAGAGCGGGTGAAAGAATAAATAAAAAAATCTATTGGGAGGTCATTAACATTTTTAACAAAAAGAAAATGTTAGGTTTAGTTGCAGCAACATCGCTTAGTTTAGCTTTAGCTGCTTGTGGTCAGCAGGAAGAAGGAAGTGGCGATGAAGGAGAGGAAAGCTATGACTGGAAGTTCGTCACAGAAGAAGTAGAAGGACAGGTTCAGTATGAATACGCAGAAGAATTTGCTGATCGAATGGATGAAAAATCCGATGGTCAGGTGAATATCGAAGTTTATAAGTTTGGTGGTTTAGGAAGCGAGACAGACCAAGTAGAACAACTGGAGAGCGGTACGGTTGAAATGGCTGTTATGTCTCCTGGTTTTACAGGTAACATGGTCAACGAGGGCCAGATTTTTGCCCTGCATTTTCTACTCCCTGACAGTGTAGAGGCTACACAGAACATTCTAAATGATAGTGAAGCATTAAACACTGATTTACGAGAGCAGTATGAAGAACACAGCATTACGCCTCTTTCCTATTGGACAGAAGGTGCAATGCAGTGGACGAGCAGCAGCGAAATTTCTGAGCCTGCGGATTTTGAAGGATTTAAAATGCGTACACAGGATTCTCCGCTTATTCTTGAATCCTATGAGGCTTACGGGGCAGACCCGACACCTATGAGTTGGTCTGAACTTTATACTTCACTCGAACGCGGTACCGTTGATGGCCAGGAGAACCCTATCTTCTTTATTGGAGATGCTTCATTTCATGAGGTTCAAGATTATATGACTATCTCTAACCATAATAACTACGTAGCTATGACAACGGTGAACACAGATTGGTATGACGATCTTCCGGAAGAAATGCAGGAGATGTTAGATGAAACGACCCAGGAAATGCAGGAGTGGGCGTTTGACGAGCAGGACGCGCAGAACGAAGAGTGGCTGGAAACGATTGAAAACGATGATGAGAATGCAACAGAAATCATCGAACTAGACGAAGAACAGCGTGATGCTTTCCGTGAGAAGGCGGAACCTGTACGTGACTACTACAGAGAAGAAATTTCTACTGTAGATGGTGAGATTCTTGATAAGCTGATTGAGGAGATTGAAGAAATGGAAGAGTAAAGCTCATAAAGAAGAGGCCGTCCCTGTGTGGGACGGCCTCAGCTTGTAGAGAAACCCCGTTTTTTACTACAAGCTTTTTTGTGCGCCTGTGCGGACAAATACCACTCGCTTTCCGCGGACGAACGCCCGATCCTCCTCGTGAAAACCCCACTGCGGGGTCTCGGATTGCCCGTTTTTCCGCAGGAGTCTCCTGGTATTTGACCGCCCTTCACCGAAAAAGACTCTCCTTCACCTAGGGCAATCTTTTTCATGTTCTGGCAGGCAGCCGTCAGTAAAGCCTGCTCTCGAACTTTTTCTCTTCCGCTCAAGCGGCAATAGCGCAGCCCATGCAGTTCTTTTGAATCTGCGAAGCTACGCTCAACTTTCTCTTTTCTCATACGGTATATCCACTTTCCTTCATTGGAAAGCCGGTTCAAGCGAGCGCAGCTTCGCAGAATAAAAAAATGGGAAAGGCTGGTTTATGGTGAACTTGGGTTGAAAAGCGAAAGGTTGAGAACAGCGGCTGTTCACAGATGTCCGCCATAACAGGCAGAAGCGTGCCCATCCTTCCAGCTAAGATGAGCCAAGTGAAGGAGAGGCATTTTCAATCTTATGGAGGACCCTTCCACTCCTGCGGAAGAACGAGTGAGCCGAGATCGCCGAGCGTGAGTTTCACGAGGAAGTTCGGGCGCACGTCCGCGAAAAGGGAAGGGGCGTTCGTTCATGGAGGTAAGAAAGCATTTGCGTGAAACCAGGGTTTCTCAATAAGCAGAGAGAGGTCGTCCTTATGTGGGACGGCCTCTTCTTTATGCGGGCTGCCAGGGTTCGGTCTGCTTGCGATAGTCCTTCCACGTTAGGAAAATAACGATGAGAAACATAAAGCTGGAAAGTTTGAATAAGTCAGCTGTTTCCACAAAGGAATAAACCAATCCTAAGACTAATGCACTTAATCCGATACCTAAATCAATGGATGAATAAAACATGCCATTAGCAATTCCGCTGCGGTCTACAGTAGTCTTAGAAATGACCCAGGCCTGGAAAGCCGGCATCATTGATCCGTAGCCTGCACCGAACAGAGCACCTGAAATCATCAAATCTACGTTAGAATCTGCCCAGGCCAGCAGCCACATCGCGATGAAGGACAGTGCGGAACATATCATAATCAGTTTCCACGGTCCGTGTTTATCAAAATATTTACCTGTAATCGGACGAGAGACAGTGGCTAACAGGGCATTGAAGAAATAAAACAGAAACACACCATCAAGACCTTGCTCTACACCAAAAATAACGATATAAGTCACAATTGATCCGTACCCAAACGTAGTTAAAAACGTCACCAGGGCAGGATAAGCACTTTTCTTTTCTATTAGTGAACCAAAGAAAGAGAATCGGGGCTTAATTTTTCTATTCTCATAGACACTTTCGGGAGTGGTAAAGCTAGTTAAAGTAAATAAGACAATGGCGATCATGCCTAAGCCGGCTGAAATCCATATAAGCAAATCGAAGGTATAGTTTTGAAAAAGGTAAATACCGAAACTAGGAGCCATAATCATTCCAATCGTAATGGAAAGACCAAAGTATCCCATTCCTTCCCCGACCCTTCTGCGAGGAACGAGATCCACGGCGGCAGTTCCGTTAGCTGTGGTTGACCAGCCCCAGGCAATCCCATGGGCGAATCGAATGATCAGGACTAAGACAATCACTTGGGTAATGGGGTAAAGCAGAGTAATTGCCAACAGAGAAACGGCACCTATAAGGACAAGGGTTTTTCGTGCAGAGGTCGTTAATAAATGACCTATAAACGGACGGATGAGAATGGCGGCAATAGAGAACATCGTAGTCACCAATCCAATTTGCAGCTCACTGCCTCCTATAGACTCAATGTAAGGCGGAAGGTTAGGCAGCAGCATTTGAAAGCTCATGAAGGTAAATAAATTAGCTAATACAAGAAAAATGAATGGCCATGTCCATAATTGATTTGAATCTGAACTCATAGGGTGTACCTCTCTTTCTAGAGCAAAGGGTACCAGGCGCAAAAGTGACCTGGTACCCGTATCTTGTGTTAGTCGTTATACCACTACAAATAACAGAACTAATTTAATCATGTACGGCTCTGTGTTCGAGCCATTCGTGATATAAGTGGCTGATGATCGTTTTAATAACCGCATAGGCTGGTATTGCGAAAAGCAGTCCCAGGAAGCCCGCAAGACTTCCCGCCGCTAAAATCACTGTAATTATAGTAAGGGGGTGAATGTTTAAAGCCTTACCCATCACATTCGGTGATACAAGGTTTCCTTCCAGCTGCTGGGCAATGATCATGATAATGGTTACGTACAAGGCCATAATCGGTTCCTGGAACAGAGCAACTAAAATGGCTGGAACTACGGCTAAGAACGGTCCGACAAAAGGAATCACGTTCATAAGCATAGCGAACAGTGCGAGCGTCAGAGAATAATGTAAGCCGATGATTAAATAACCTACCAGCAGGATAAGTCCGACAAATACACTGACTGTCAGCTGACCGATAATAAATGAATTGAGCGTGTGGTCGAGAGATTTTGTCAGTCTCTTAAAGCTGGAAGCTACTTTTTTGTTCATAAATTGTGTTAAAAAAGGAACAAGCTTATCTCCGTCCTTTAACATAAAGAACAAGAAAAACGGGATCAGCACTAAGGCAAAGACAAATCCGACAAATTGACTAATCACGTCAATGATCACCCCGGGCGCAGCATCTAAAGAGCTTTGCAGCGTGTCGACTACGCCGTTGAGAGAATCGGTGAATTGATCCGGAATAATATCCTGGTTCTGCTGCCAGTACGTAATCGTTTCAGCAATCATATCACTCATCCTCGGAATATTATCAACCAGCCGGGTGAATTGCTGCTGTGCAATCGGAGCAATAAACTGAACGATGATAAACCCTAACAGGATAAACAAAAGAAATACAATGATAATCGCCAGTATCCGGGGGACTTTATAATATTCAAGAAACTGCATTACAGGCCGTGAGATATAAAATAAAATTGCTCCCCCAATTAAAGGGAATGCAATGGCCCCTGCGTATGTAAGAAAAGGGTCAAAAAAGAACTGAATTTCATGTAATAGAAATATTAATAATGAGAGAAGAATCCCTGTGATCAATATTTGAAACCAACGTTTATGTACCATAGAATCACACCTTTATTCAAATAGATTGTAAACAGCCATTTCCCTAAACTGAACGTAATTAAGCACCTTTATTCATTCTTAATTTCAGTATACTACAAGAAAACGATGTGTGGGTCGGAGGAGCAGGATTCGAGTAAAATTTTAGTAATTGACGTTATAATGTAGAAAGGGAGGAATCATTATGGAACAAGAGATTCTGAAAAGATTTACAAGCTATGACAGAATAGATACTCAATGGGTGGCTGGCCCGTCAGCTTGTAAAAGAGTTAAAAGAAATAGGAATGAAGGATGTATCAATTGATGAGCATTGTTACGTGATGGCTACACTTCCATCCAACACAGACAGAGAAGTTCCAGTCATGGGATTGTTAGCACACATCGACACCTCTGCCGATTTCATCGGAAACGGGGTCACCCCGCTTATACATAAGAATTATGATGGGGAAGACCTCCGGTTAAACGATCACGTGGTGCTGTCTCCGCGTGACTTTAAAGAGCTCCTGGCTTACAAAGGGCATACATTGATTACAACTGATGGGACTACACTTCTTGGGGCAGATAATAAAGCAGGCATCACAGAAATTATGACAGCTGTGAACTATTTGATTCAACATACTGAAATCAAGCATGGAGCTATTGGGGTTGCCTTTACTCCAGATGAGGAAATTGGACGAGGGCCCCATAAGTTTGATGTCGAACGGTTTGGTGCTGATTTCGCTTATACTGTGGACGGTGGTCCGTTAGGTGAACTGCAATATGAAAGCTTTAACGCAGCCGGTGCTGAGATTACCTTTCGGGGAAATAGTGTTCACCCGGGTACTGCCAAAGGAAAAATGATTCATGCCTCCAAGATAGCTGTGGAGTTTATGGAACAGCTGCCTGCTCAGGAAGCACCGGAATTTACTGAGGAGTATGAGGGTTTCTTTCATTTGCTGACCTTTAAAGGAGATGTAGAGAAAGCGAAACTGCTTTACTTAATTAGAGACCATGATAATGAAAAGTTTGAAGAGAGGAAAGCACGCTTTCGAAAAATTATAAAACAACTGCAGGAGCGCTATGGTTCACAGCAAATCGAATTACAATTAGAAGATCAGTATTATAATATGCGTGACAAAATTGAACCTGTTAAAGAAATTGTAGATACAGCATATCAAGCTATGGAAAACTTAAATATTAAGCCTATTGTTCAACCCATCCGTGGAGGTACAGACGGGGCACAGCTTTCGTACAAAGGGCTGCCGACACCCAACTTGTTTACAGGTGGAGAAAATTTTCACGGAAAATATGAATACATTTCGCTGAACAATATGGTAAAGGCCGTGCAGGTTATTGTAGAAATAGCCCGTCTGCATGTAGAAAAAAATCATAACCTCGATGCATAGATCAAGAAGGGGAACCAAATAATGAGGAATGGGAAGGGTACAAATATTAATTGACAAATCACGATCCCATGCTATGATGAAAGAAGAATATAGCAATTCCTAAAGGGGAGTAGCTGGACAATAAAGTCGTCATTACGGGAGGGATCCCCGGCTTTATTGGCAACGGACGTTGTTAGCGAGACCTTTACCCGCACAAGGGTAAAGGTCTGTTTTTTTATGATCTTTGCTTCTGGGCAGGGATCATTTTTTATGTAAAAAGGAGAGTATCTCATATGGATGCGCAATTATTAATTGAGTACGGATGGGTATTAATCGTACTTGTTGGTTTAGAAGGAATTCTCGCGGCTGATAATGCACTGGTTTTAGCTATTATGGTGAAGCATCTGCCGGAAGAACAGCGTAAAAAGGCCTTATTTTATGGATTATTAGGTGCATTTGTACTTAGGTTCGCTTCTCTATTCGTTATTTCATTTCTTGTGGATGTCTGGCAGGTACAGGCAATTGGAGCAGCTTACTTACTCTTTATTTCAGGTAAACATCTGTACGATAAATGGCGGACGAAGAACATAGTGGAAAATCAACCCGCCGAACATATAGAAGAGAAGGAAAAAGGCTCTGGATTCTGGATGACCGTGGTAAAAGTAGAGCTGGCGGATTTAGCATTTGCTGTGGATTCCATTCTTGCTGCCGTCGCCCTTGCTGTAGCTTTGCCGGCAACCCCGCTGCCGCCTGTAGGAAGTCTTGATGGCGGACAGTTTGCTGTTATTCTAACCGGAGGAATGATTGGGATTATCATTATGCGTTTTGCAGCGAATGTCTTTGTTAATCTGCTGCACTCTCGTCCCGGACTTGAGATCGCCGCCTTCGTTATCGTTGGCTGGGTAGGTATAAAGCTGGTAGTATCGACATTGGCTCATCCGAATATTCAAGTTCTAGATGAACACTTTGCGCATTCTACCCTGTGGAAGGTTTCCTTTTACACAATCTTAGTAGGAATTGCGGTTGCCGGATGGTTCTTATCAGGTAAAAAGAATACAGAGCAAGCGTAAATGACTGCAGGAGATCCTCCTGCAGTTTTCCATTGACGTTTTTTGTTATAGTAAAAGAATCAGGAGGGGTTCACAATGGGAAAGGCAGCTAATAATCGGGCTGATCAATTCACGTATGTTAAAAATCGGATCCGCATGCTTCATCAAGTTGTGTCTTCCATGGACGAGCAGGAAGTAACGGATGAAGATTATGAACGTGTCCTTGAAATGATTGAGCAATTGCAGCTTAAAATGAAAAGATTTAAAAAGGACTGGAAAGAAGAGCGGTAGTTCACAATGTTGTCTCATCGCAGGAATATAGATTAAAATGGGAGCCAAAGGAGTGAGTAACCATGGCACTGCATCATTTTCATTTAAAAGCAGACTGGCCCGGCGGCCGGAATGAAGTGGGCCGCATTGAAGCCGGGCAGTTAAAGACAAAGATATCGATTCCGAAAGAAATGGACGGGCCCAATATAGGAACAAATCCGGATGAGCTGCTGCTAGGAGCTGCAGCCACCTGCTATATTATCAGTTTAGCAGCTATGATCGAGCGTGCCCGACTTCCTTTAGCTCATATGGAGATGGACTCTGAAGGGATTGTTGATGTAACCGACGGCATTTTCACATATAAGAAAATTATTCATAAGCCTAAGGTTTACCTCACGAATAAGGCAGAGAATAAACAGCTGAAGCGACTTGACAAACTGGTGAAACAAGCGGAAAGCAGCTGTATGATTTCAAAAGCGATTGCAGGGAATGTGGAGCTTGAACTGCAGGCGGAAACAGTGATTCAATGATAAGAAGTCGGGACAAAACTGAATAAAACATAAAATAATCCGAATGATTTTGTAGAAATCAGTTCGGATTATTTATGTTAAAGAGCATTCACACTGTCGCTCCGTCAAAATGCTTTGCTTTCCGTGGGCACGGCTTCAGATTCCTCAGAAAGCATAGAGCGTTTCTTCGGCTCGTGCTGTTCCCACAGGAGTCTTCGCATTGTGACTACGCTAATCATCTGCGTTATACAGATGTTCGTTTTTTGACACCACTGCTTTACTTATGTCTTAAAACAGGTAAACTCGGGCTTCAAAAGGAGCAAGCTGAAGCTTTTCGGTATCCTTTTCAGGAGCCTTTCCATTTGAGAGGAGCAGTTGATCTGTATGCAGCGTGTACTCACTCTCAAACTCTGTTTCTTCTGAAGTCAGGTTTGTGATAATAAGAGCGGTTTGCTCACCATACGTCCGTGTATATGCATAAATTTGAGGGTCTTCCGGAAGAAGCAGCTCATACGTACCATACGTAAATAATTCATATTTCTTTTTAAGACTAATTAATTTTTTATAAAAAGATAGAATAGAACCTTCTTCTTTAAGCTGGCGGGCCACATTAATCTCTTGATAATTCGGATTCACCTTCAGCCAGGGCTTTCCAGTTGTAAAGCCGGCCTGCTCTCCATCACTCCACTGCATCGGGGTCCGGCTGTGGTCGCGTGACGTGCTTCCTAACACGTTCATGATCTCTTTATGAGACCAGCCAGCATCTTTTTTAGCAGCATAGAAGTTCTTCGCCTGGACATCGTCGTACTCCTCAATGGAAGTGAATTCAATATTGGTCATCCCGATTTCCTGCCCTTGATAAATAAAAGGGGTTCCCTGCATGAGGAAGTACATCGCAGCCATGGCTGTAGCACTCTCATACCAATATTCTTCATCGTCCCCCCAGGTGGAGACTATCCGGGCTTTGTCATGGTTCTCGAGAAACAAGGCATTCCATCCATCACCTTCAAGCGTCTTCTGCCAGCGGGTAAGGGTAGTTTTTAAAGCGGGAACATCGAGCGGCTGGTCCGCCTCCTGATCCCATAAATCTAAATGTTCAAATTGAAAAATCATATCCATTTTGCCATTTTTACCGACCCATTGATCAGCCTGTTCTGCACTTACGCCATTCGCTTCTCCAACGGTTAACGCATTATAATTCGAATACGTATGGTCTTTAAATTCCTGTAAAAAATCGTGAATCCCTTCCTGATTCATATGCATATCGAAGGAGGGTACGAAGGGACTGCCTTCTGGATTCGGCAGATCCGGGAAATTCTCCCGTTTTTTAATGTGACTGATGGCATCGATCCGAAAACCGTCAATTCCTTTCTCAAGCCACCAGTTGACAGTATCATATAAAGCTTCGCGTACTTCTTTGTTTTCCCAGTTCAAGTCCGGCTGCTTTCTGGAAAAAATGTGCATATAGTACTGACCGGTTTTCTTGTCATATTCCCACGCTGATCCTTCAAAAATGCTCTCCCAGTTATTCGGTTCCCCGCCATCTTTAGGATCACGCCAAATATACCAGTCGCGCTTCGGGTTATCTTTCGAGGAGCGGGACTCAATGAACCATGGATGTTCATCGCTTGTATGATTTAGAACAAGATCGATAATCAGCTTCATTTCGCGCTTATGCACTTCATTTAGAAGCTGATCAAAATCTTCGATCGTACCAAACTCCTCGAGAATATCCTGATAATCAGAAATGTCATAGCCATTGTCATCCTTTGGTGATTTATACATCGGGCAGATCCAGATGAAATCGACGCCCAAATCTTTTAAGTAATCGAGACGCTGGATCATCCCTTGAATATCACCAATGCCATCACCGTTTGAATCCTGAAAGCTTTGCGGGTAGACTTGATATCCGACCGCTTCTTTCCACCAAACTTTTTCCACTGTCAAAACCTCACTTTTATTGTTACTTTCGTTTATATTCGATTTCGAGACCATAGTGATCAGATATGACAGGCTCATTCTCCCCGTCAAAAATGACGGAAGAGTGAAGAATGAGGACCTCGTCGTTTGTGAAGATATGGTCAATTTTTAAAGCTTCGTCATTGTTCTCCCAACCTGCAATCTTTCCTTTAATGGTACGGTTTCCCCGGCGGGTACGCGCGTGTTTATGAGTGTCAACGAATCCTTTTTGAAGAAGGTAATCATACCCTTCGCCAGTAAGGCTGTCAGCCGCGTTAAAATCTCCTAATAAGAAACAGGGGTTGTCCAGTCGGTTCGTTAAACGGTCAATTTGCCCGCTGTATGGTTCGTCCTCGTCCCCCCACCAGCCTAAATGGCAGGAATAGAGGGAAAGAGGGGAGCCGTTTACTTGAATTCTGGCTCCTACGATTTTTCTTGATTTCCAATAATCTATGGATTCTGAAGAAGTAATGTAAAATTTATCGATCTTTTCAACAGGATGGCGTGTTAATAAGGCAATACCCTCTTCGTACACTTTGTAACCTATATGAGAAATATCCCAGTGAAGTTTGTAATCTGTACTGCCCAGCTCCTTCAGCTCCTGAAGTAAAATAAATCCATAGTTATCTCTACGAATGGAATCATAAGCAAAAGGACTGTCCATATGCTGGCTCACCTCCTGCAGGGCAGCTGCGTCATATCGTTTTTCGTGAATGACTTCAGCCAGTTTCCTGATTTTCTCCCGTTGATGGTCTTCCTGCCAGGCATGAACGTTGATTGTTATCAGTTTCATAAATTAAGCCCCCAGCTTCGTTTGAATATCAGACTTTAATACATCTGCTTTTGGACCATAAATCGCTTGAACGCCGCGGTCTTTAACGACGAGCCCCATCGCCCCGTCACGCTTCCATTCCGCTTCATCAGCGACAAGGTCAAGATTATTTACAGTCACACGCAGACGGGTCATACATGCATCAACTTCTTCTATATTGTTTCGTCCGCCGAGCATCTTGATGACTTTACTTGCTTGAGAGCTGTCATCATCCAGTACAGACGCGCCGCCTTCAGCAGGTGATGCTTCTTCGATGTAGTTTCCTTTCCGTCCTGGTGTTGGCAGCTTCAGCTTCTTAATCATTAAGTGAGCCATACCAAAGTTTAATCCGAAAAATACGAGGCACGTCACCACAAAGTTAATCAAATCCCGGCCGATTCCGGCGTTGATCATCAACGGAGTCCGCGTCAGCAACTCAATAATACCAAAAGCATGAACACGAAGATCGATTAAGTCTACTATAGCAAAAGCCATTCCCGTTGTAAGGGCGTAGGCTACATAGAGAAGGGGAGCTGCAAACATGAACATAAATTCAATCGGCTCTGTTACACCTGTTAAGAATACAGCTAAACCAGCAGAAAGAAATACGGACTTGTACTTATGCTTTTTATCTTTATCTACGTTTAAATACATTGCAAGCGCAATACCGATGAGAGAAGCAGTGGAAATAATTACCTGACCCGCTTTAAAACGCGCCGGCGTCACATCTTCTTCGAGCTGTTGATAACCGCTCATGTCATTTTGAGCCATTAAGTTATACATATCCGCAGCCCAGGCAAGCCACAAGGGATCCTGTCCAGCAACAGCTTCTCCTGCATTCTGCCCTGTCTGAATAATATATGTGCCGCCAAGCTCTGTATAGTTAATCGGTACTGTCAGCATGTGGTGCAGACCGAACGGAAGCATTAATCGCTCTACCGCTCCGAAAATAAACGGGGCCGCCACAGGTGCTGTATTTCGTGAGGTTGCAATCCATTCACCGAAGTTATTTAAGCCTGTCTGAATCGGAGGCCAAATTAAAGCAAGCAGCAGCGACACAACCACTGATCCGGCCATAACTGCAAAAGGAACGAATCGTTTACCGTTGAAGAAGCCGAGAGCTTCAGGGAGCTTGTTAAACGCATGGTATTTATTAAATAAGCTCGCTCCGAGAAAGCCCGAAATAATACCAACAAAGACTCCCATATTAAGAGCGGGAGCGCCGAGAACGTCAATGAAATAGTCACCGACAACCATTTCCGTACCGACGAGTGATTGAACGGTTGGACTTTCTTCAGCAAGCATATCTGAACTGACCCCAAAGACGGCGCCAGTAATCCGGTTGATGAAAATGAACGCAAGCAGAGCAGCAAATGCACCGCCGGCCCGCTCTTTAGCCCATGAACCACCAATAGCGACAGCGAACAGAATATGTAAATTATTAATAATCGCCCAGCCAATATCCTCCATTATCCGTGCAACCGCTTGCATGAAGGCTATGTCATCGACAACCATATCCAAAGCTTTACCCAGGGAAATCATAATTCCTGCAGCAGGCATAACGGCTACCACGACCATAAGGGCTTTCCCGAACTTCTGCCAAAAATCAAAAGAAAAAATCGGTAATTGCTTTAATTTAGACATGTGTTACTCTCCTTTTTAGTATATAGATTGGAATCGTTTCCATAAAAGAGACAAATAAAAACGTCTGATTTGTGCAAACGTTTTCTCTGATTTATATGCTAAACGATTTCAATATAGATGGCAATAGATTTTATGAAATTTTTTGAGGGCTGAATTTAAATAGAGTGAGAATGCTGGTGACAAACATAGACCTCGTAATGAACAACATGCTGATAAGGGATTTTTCTCCAAATGGGTAAAATCGCCACTGTTCAAAAATGAAGGATCTGGTTATAATAAGAACAAACGTTCGTGATGTGGAGGGGTGAAAATGGATTACTCAAGTTATCCGCGGCATGACGTGCTGTGTATTGACATGCGGTCCTTTTATGCAAGTGTGGAATGTACGAGGCGCGGCCTTGATCCAAGCACAGCATTGCTCGCTGTAGTAGGGGACCCGAGTCGAAGCGGCAGTATTGTATTAGCAGCATCCCCGGCCTTAAAGAAAAAACACGGCATCAGTAATGTCAGCCGTTTTTTCGAATTACCTGATGACCCACAGCTTGTGATCGCCCAGGCTCACATGGGGGATTACCTCGAGGTATCGGTGGAGATCACAAAAATGATTATGAATTATGTGCCGCCGGAAGCGGTGCATGTGTATTCCGTAGATGAATTGTGGGTGACCATTGATGGGTTAGAGAAGCTGTACGGCTCGCCTTATGACATCGCCCGCATGATTCAGGACAACATTCGCGATCAGTTTGGCATCGAGTGTGTGATTGGAATCGGCGATAACAAATTTTTAGCTAAAGTCGTCATGGACATTCATTCGAAAAAAGCCGATGACGGAATAGCAGAGTGCAGGTACGAAGATGTGGAGCGGATGCTGTGGCCCACCCCGATTGAAGACATCTGGGGTATCGGCAGGCGGATGATGAGGAACTTAAACCGTATGGGGATTGTAACGCTGGGGCAGCTGGCGAAGCATCCTGTTAAGTATTTGAAAAAGCATTACGGCATCATGGGTGAACAGCTGCATCAGCACGCATGGGGAATTGATTTAAGTCCCGTCATCGGGGATTTTACGAAAACAGAGCAGAAAGGCTACGGACACGGCGTTACTCTTCTGCGTGATTATACGGGGGAAGAGCTGCCGACTGTAATTTTAGATTTGTGCGAGGAAGCATGCCGGCGGGCACGGAGAGATCATCAAGCCGGGCGTACCGTGCATCTTTCGGTTGCGTATTCGAGTGAAACGGGAGGGGGGTTCAGCCGCTCAATGTCAATGGATCTGCCGACGAACATTACGATGGATATGTTCCATTTATGCATGCGTCTTTACCGAACCTTCTATGACGGAGAAAGTAAAATCCGCCGAACGAGTGTGACGCTGACCAACCTCGACGATGATATCGCTACGCAGCTTACGTTATTTGACGATCGCCCGAAGAAGAAAGACATCGGAAATGTCATGGATGAAATTAGAGATAAGTACGGGTCAACGGCAATTTTACGGGCAAGCAGCTTTACAAAAGCCGGGATTACACCGGAGCGCAGCAAGAAAATCGGCGGGCATTTTGCCTGAGTGACGCCTATATGGATTAAAAAATCAATTTCGTGGAAAAAACTCTGTAACCAATAATTACAGAGGAGGATTACCGTGAGAAAAGAAATGGATGGGGTTCTCGTGGAAGCGGTACAGGGGGATATTGCCTCTTAAACAGATATAGAAGCTGTGGTGAATGCAGCCAATGCTGAATTACTGATGGGAGGAGGGGTGGCAGGAGCTCTGCATCAAGCAGCCGGTCCGGAGCTTGCGGATGCGGGGGCCCCTTTTTCTCCGATATCGCCAGGGGAAGCAGTGATTACAAACGCCTTTAATCTGCCTAATGATTATGTGATTCATTGTCTGGGCCCAGTATATGGACTCGACCGGCCAGAAGAGAAACTACTACGTGATTGTTATGTGAATGCTTTACGAAGAGCAGAAGAAAAAGAAGTAAAAAGCATCGCTTTTCCTTCGATTTCTACGGGAGCTTTTGGGTATCCACTGGAGGATGCGGTTCAGACGGCACTGCCGGCTGTCCTCAATTCGCTCGATAAGTTACAATCCGTAAGACATATCAGGTTTGTTTTGTTTAGTAAGCAGGATTTTAAAGCCTATGAGAAGTTTTTAACTTCAGAAGACCAGGGGTAACTCCACTCATATCTCTTTTTGTTTTAAAAGGGGAGTGGAGGTATGCCTCCGCGTGCTTAATTTTTTTGTGAAATAACTGTGCAGCACCATACCAGCAATAATAATGAACAGGCCGAGAGCGGCTAATCCGCCTGGCAGGGGAGTAGAGAGCAGCACCACTTCACCGAGCATAACAAAGAGAACCTGTGTTGACTGGGTCGCTTCAACCGCTGCCAGCTTTCCCTGGTGGGTCCGCACGCGGTCGGTAGCGATAAAGAACAACGTTGTGGCAATCACGCCGGAGCAGATGCCGACAATAAACGTTTGCAGGAGCTGTTCTGAAGGTGGTGCGCCCACAGTCATAAGTCCATAGGTGCTGAGAATAACCCACAAAGGGAGACTTGCAATCGTCATCCCAAGTACTCGCTGGAAGGTATCCAGTCTGCCGCCGCAATGCTCCATCATTTTGCGGTTCCCTAACGGATAAGCGAAGGCAGCGAGAACTACGGGTAAGATGCCTGCCGCAATCTGCGCCGGGTTTAACTGACCGGCCTGAGGAAGTTGAATGAGTACTACCCCGAGCAGAATAAATAAAGAGATGCAAAGCGCTCTCACCTCAATTTTATTTCTTGCTTTTTCACCTCTATTACTTACAAAAAACAAAGGAGCCAGCAAAGTTCCTGCCACAATTGTCATCTGCCACGTTCCGGCTACAAGCCACCCTGGACCGTAAGAAGCCGCATATGTAAGCGGTGCGTAAAATAACCCAAAACCGACCGTCCCCCACACAAGCCACGGCAAAGGCCGGCTCCTCATTTCCTGAAGGACTTGTTTCCCGTTCCCTCTTACAAGTACAATGAAAAGGAGAAAAGGAAGCATGAAGAAGAATCTCAGCGAAGAGCTCCATAGCCAACTGCCTCCGTCAAGCTCCATCGAACGATTTAATATAAACGTTACCGCAAAAAACATGGAAGCTGTAATTCCGATAATGATTTCCTTCATATGATTAGATCCTCCTCATCATCATAATAAAATATACATAATGTTTAATATATTATATCAAAAATAAAGAGTGAATAGGTAAGGAGATTTCAAATCAATGAAAGATGAATCAAATAATCCAGAAAAAATTACCCGGCAGGTTGGCCAGAGATTAAGGAATATCCGCAGGGAACGTGGCTTTAGCCTAAAACAATTGGAGGAAGTAACAACAGTGAGTAGGCTGACGCTTGGAAATATTGAACGAGGAGAAGCGAATCCGTCGCTGACTGTGATTTGGAAAATAGCAAACGGGCTGCAAATTCCAATTTCTTCACTCCTCAATGAAGATGAAGGTGTAACAGTTTCAAGAAAAAATGAAGGAAATAAAGTCGTAAGTGCAAATGAAGCGTGCACGCTGGAACCGATGTTTGATGCGGCAAACTTTGGCTCTCTCGAAATTCACCGGGCTTTTTTGAAACCGTATAGCGAATATTCTCCCGGCGCTCACCAGGCGGGGGTAAAGGAGTATGTGACGGTGATGAAAGGGAAAGCTGTCATCCGAATTGAGGAGGAAGAGTATCGACTGGAAGAATACGATTCATTGAAATTTAACGGAGACCGCCCTCATACTTATGTAAATGAAACGGAAGATGAAGCTGTACTTCACTTTGTTATGACGTATACGAAACGTTAAATTAACAGTCATCCATTTGTCTTACTATACGTAGGTAAGATTATGTCCTTCCCATGGAGTATTCAATTGCTATACTTTTGATTGTAATAGACAACCCATCAATGATTAAACCTCTCGATTCAATAATCGTGTCTAATTATACGGGTACTCTATATACATTTGAAGGAGAACTCAAGGTTAAGAATACAAAGTTAAGTAATCAATCTGTTATATAGATTTCCTTAATCAGCCTCTTATTAAAACTTCAAGGATAAGGAACTTTTTCGTTATTTTCAGCCGAAATTAATTTAAATTCCATCAGATGGAAGTCAAATGGATTGCGATATTATGACATTTCCATTATATTAATAGTAATACAACTAAATATTTAGTCCTTCGGGGTCGGGTGAAAATCCCAGCCGGCGGTAATGAACCTTTGTGTTCCGAGCCCGCGACGGGGAAGCAGCAGCTATGCGTTTCCTCCTGATTTGGTGCATAATCCAAAGCCGACAGTTAAAGTCTGGATGGGAGAAGGAATGGAGAACGTCAGCGGTACAGCAGAAATTCTGCAGTTGTACCCTTTATTAGGCGTACCTATGTACATTTTTAAAAAAATGTAGGAAAAAACCCTGGGGAAGTGTGTCTTCTTCAGGGTTTTTTGTATGAACTGGGGTGAGGAAATGGATCGAGATCAACAATATATGAGAATGGCAGTAGAAATGGCGAAAGGAACGGTAGGGCAGACAACGCCAAACCCTTCAGTGGCTGCGGTCGTCGTCAAGGATAATCAGGTCGTCGGGCTTGGGGTCCACGTGAAAGCAGGAGAGCCGCATGCTGAAGTGCACGCTTTACAAATGGCTGGGGAAAAAGCGCAGGGAGCCGTTATTTATGTAACGCTTGAACCGTGCAGCCATTTCGGACGCACTCCTCCATGCGCCCAGGCCGTAATTGACGCAGGAATTAAACGGGCGGTTATTGCTTCTCATGATCCCAACCCTAAAGTGAGCGGACGCGGGATTAAAATGGTGAAGGAAGCCGGCGTTGAGGTCACAACTGCTGTCCTTAAGGAGGAAGCCGATCAGCTGAACAGAGCTTTTTTTCATTATATTCAAACAGAGCGTCCTTACGTTCGGCTGAAGTCAGCCATCAGCATGGATGGGAAAATTGCGACCTCTACAGGCGAGAGCCAGTGGATTACCGGGAAGGAAGCGCGTGAAGACGGCCATCGCTACCGTCATCAGTCAGCAGCGATTTTAGTAGGGATAAACACTGTACTGATGGATAATCCGAAGCTTACTACCCGAATCGAGGGGGGAGGCAGGAATCCGGTACGGGTTGTGATGGATACTCACCTTCGTGTTCCGCAGTCCTCTCAGCTGATTCAGGACCCGGCCGCTCCTACTTGGATTTTTACAGGAATTAACCATGATCAAGCACAGAAAACAGCACTTGAAAGCCACCCGCATGTGCACGTTATTTCATTAAATACACCAGAAATAGAGCCGGAAGCCGTTTTACACTATCTCGGAGAAAAGAAAATAACCTCCCTGCTTATTGAAGGCGGTGCCACCGTAGCCGATACGTTCGTACGCGCCGGACTTGTTAATGAAGTGATTACCTATATGGCCCCGAAGCTTATAGGTGGAAAAGAAGCACTGACCTCAGTGGCCGGCAAAGGTTTCAGCCAGTTAAAAAACGTAGATCGGTTTGAGTTCATATCGAGCGAACGAATCGGCGAAGATTTAAAAATTATCTCCGTGAAAAAGGAGGGTTAAGTTATGTTTACAGGTATTATTGAAGAAATTGGTTCGATAAAAGGAATCAAAACGAAAACTGAAGCAATGGAAATCAGCATAAAAGCAAAGGATATATTAAACGACGTCAATTTAGGAGACAGCATTTCCATAAATGGCGTATGTTTAACTGTGACGAGTTACACTGATCAGAGTGTCGAATTTGATGTAATGCCGGAAACGTTCCGAGCGACCAATCTACATGAGCTGAAGCAGGGCAGCCCGGTGAATCTAGAACGGGCGATGGCCGCAGGGGGCCGCTTCGGCGGTCATCTCGTATCCGGTCACATTGACGGCACGGGGCAAATCGTCAGTAAGACGCCGGAATCCAATGCTGTCTACTATGAAATCGAATTACCAGATGAACTTATTCATTATTTTGTATACAAAGGGTCCATTGCGGTGGATGGCACCAGCCTGACCGTATTCGGAGTTGAGGAGAACCGTGTGACGATTTCGCTGATTCCTCACACGATGGAGTATACTGTGTTAGGAAATAAGGGACCTGGAGACCGTGTCAACGTTGAGTGCGATATGATCGGTAAATATGTCGCTCACTTTCTAGGGAAAGATAAACCGAGTGAAAAATCGCACATGACAAAAGAATTCTTAAGTGAAAATGGATTTGCTTAATGGAAGGAGCAGCCAGAATGTTTGATTCAATTGAAAAAGCGTTGGAACATCTAAAGCAGGGGAAAATGGTCATTGTATGTGATGACGAGGATCGTGAGAACGAAGGGGATTTAATCGGACTTGCCGAGTATGCCAGCCCAGAAATGATTAATTTTATGATTTCTAAGGCGCGTGGTCTTGTGTGCACGCCTATCACTGCTGAATTAGCGGAGAAGCTGGAACTGCTCCCTATGGTAGGGACGAATACCGACCCTAATCAAACAGCGTTTACTGTAAGCATTGATCATAAAAGTACGACGACAGGCATATCTGCCGATGAACGTGCGTTAACCATTCGCGAGCTGCTTAACAAGGACATAGCGGCGGGAGATTTTCAGAAGCCGGGCCACATCTTTCCGTTAATTGCGAAAGAAGGAGGCGTTCTGCGCCGTGCCGGCCATACGGAGGCTGCTGTAGACCTCGCTGTTTTAGCCGGTGCTGAGCCGGCAGGTGTGATTTGCGAAATTATTAAAGACGACGGCACGATGGCACGTGTGCCTGACTTAAGAGAAATGGCTGACGAATACGATATTCCCATGATTACGATTGCTGATTTAATCCAGTATCGTCACCGTCACGAGGACCACGTGAAGCGGGAAGTTGAAATCCAGCTGCCAACTGAATATGGTGATTTCCGTGCAGTTGCCTATTCCAACGATATTGACAATAAAGACCATATCGCTTTAATTAAAGGCGATATAAAGCCGGATGAGCCGACGCTCGTACGTGTGCACTCCGAATGTCTGACGGGAGATGTGTTCGGCTCCTACCGCTGTGACTGCGGTCCGCAGCTGCACAATGCGTTAAGGCAGATTTCAGAGAACGGGAGCGGGGTGCTCCTGTACATGCGACAGGAAGGCCGCGGCATCGGACTGCTGAATAAAATGTTTGCCTATAAGCTGCAGGAGGAAGGATTAGATACTGTAGAAGCAAATGAAAAATTAGGGTTCGGTCCTGATCTGAGGGATTACGGTGTCGGAGCGCAAATCCTGAGAGAACTCGGAATTTCTGAAATTAAGCTGCTGACTAATAACCCTAAGAAAATTTCCGGATTAAGCGGCTACGGTCTTGAAGTCGTTGAACGTGTTCCGATCGAAATGCCGTCTCGTAAAGAAAATGAACTTTACCTAAAGACAAAACAATCCAAAATGGGCCACCTGTTTCATTATTAAAGAGAGTACAGGGGCAGCAATACGAACGATACTAACAAGGGAGCGATGAAAATTGGTTAAAGTATTAGAAGGAAATTTAGTAGGAAGCGGATTAAAAGTGGGGATCGTCGTTGGACGTTTCAACGATTTTATTACAGGAAGGCTGTACGAGGGAGCTGTAGACGCTCTAAAACGACACGGTGTTGATCTCGATGATGTAGAAGCTGCCTATGTTCCGGGAGCTTACGAAATCCCGATGGTTGCTAATAAAATGGCGGGCTCTGGAAAGTATGACGCTGTAATTACGCTTGGAGCAGTGATCCGCGGTTCGACTCCACACTTTGACTACGTGTGCGGGGAAGCAGCAAAAGGAGTTTCGCAGGCTTCCATTCAAAGCGGTGTACCGGTGATCTTTGGAGTCATTACAACCGACACGATTGAACAGGCCATTGAACGAGCAGGAACTAAGGCAGGCAACAAAGGCTGGGAAGCAGCAACGGCAGCAATTGAAATGGCGAACTTAAATCGTCAATTTGAAGTATAAGACACCAGGAGCATCGAGTTTCTCAAAAGGAGAGCTCGATGTTTTTGTATCTTTTGAGTACGATTATCTTCTTACATAAGCGGGTACTATGGGATACAGGGCAATTTGAAATGAGGGATGCAGCATGGGCACGAAAATTGTATGGTTCAGACGTGATTTACGGTTGAACGATCACACGGCCCTTTCACAGGCGGTACAGGATGCAGGAGAAGGCGATCGTATATTGTTTATTTTTCATATCCACCCTGAATTAGTTGAAGAATTCACTATCAGGCATGATTACTTTTTTCAAACGGTTCAGCACCTCGAGCAGAAATGTGAAAATATCGGGGCCCCTGTTCATTTTCTTTACGGAGAAGTCGATACTGCTTTCAAGCAGCTGATTAATCAAATATTAACTATTGATGCTGTGTACTTTAATTATGATGAGGTTGGATTCGGCAGAGAACGGGATGACTACATGACCAACTGGTTTAAGGATCATGCCATTACCGTATATTCGTTCATCGATCATCATATTCATTCGGCTGAGGAAATTCACAAACAGGATGGCAGCTTTTATAAAGTGTTTTCTCCATATTATAAAAAATGGCAGCAGGTGGATAAGCCTGGGATTAGGTATGTAGATAAGGACAAAATAAAGCATTACGGTATGGATGTACGGGACCGATTTAAAAAGGGCTGGAATAAATGGACATCCATTAAGGAACAATTTGAGTACAAGGGTGAGGATACTGGAGAAGAAGCTGCACTCAACAGACTGGATTGGTTTCTGGATGCAGCTGTATATGATTACCATAAAGAAAGAGATTTCCCTGCCATTGACGGAACAAGCTTAATGTCAAGATTCTTAAAGACGGGAGCCATTTCTCCCCGCACCATTTTTCACAAAGTGAAAGAAGAAACCGATGGGCGTAAAGGCCAGCAGGGCGTGGATGCTTATATTCAGGAGATTGCCTGGCGTGATTTTTATAATATGATTTATCATTTTTATCCAAATGCGCACGATAAGGAAATGGTGGAAAAGTATCGAGGCATTCACTGGGACAACGATGAAGAAGCACTGGAGCGCTGGAAAACCGGACAGACGGGCTATCCACTGATTGATGCCGCAATGAGGCAGCTCAACAAAACAGGATGGATGCACAATCGTTTGAGGATGGCTGTAGCTTCCTTTTTAACGAAGGATCTGCTGCTTGATTGGAGGCTTGGAGAACGTTACTTTAAAGAAAGGCTTGTGGACTATGATTCTGCTTCTAATATAGGCGGGTGGCAGTGGGCGGCATCTACAGGGACAGATCCTGTACCTTATTTCCGGGTGTTCAATCCGACGCGTCAGTCCGAACGATTTGATCCACATGGGCGCTTCATTAAACAGTGGATTCCTGAGCTGGAAAAGGTCGAAAAAAACGACATCCACGAGCCGTGGAAAATGCCGGACGACATCCAGGCCGGGGCGGAATGCATAATAGGAAAGGACTATCCCGCGCCGATCGTAGATCATAAAACTATGCGCAATAAAGCTATTGATCGATTTAAAAAAGTACAGGATTAATTATGGAGGGATTAGGATGACAACAAACCAAAATCGTTTAGAAAAATATGCAGAGCTGGCTTTAAATAAAGGGGTGAACCTTCAATCTGACCAGGGCTTGCTTATCAATGCCCCGATAGAAGCGGCAGATCTCGTTCGAATTATTACGGCTAAAGCCTACGGCAAAGGAGCTAAAAATGTCCACGTAGAGTGGAGTGATGAAATACTGAGTTACATGAAAATGAAAAACGCGCCAATGAGCGTGCTTGAGAATTTTCCAAAATGGAAAGTGGACGCTCTTGAAGGAATGGTTAACGAAGGCTACTCTTTACTTACTGTATATGGACCAGACCCGGACTTACTCAAAGGGGTGGGGTCAGAGCGCATCGCGAAAGCAAATAAAGCAAGCGGCGAAGCCTTGACGAATTACCGTGAATCCATTATGAATGATAAAGTTACGTGGTCGATTGTGGCTTACCCTCAAGCTGCCTGGGCTGAAAAAGTATTTCCGGAAGATACTACATCGAACGCGCAGAAGAAATTATGGGAACAGATTTTTCATATTACCCGTATTGATCAGGATGATCCTGTTAAAGCGTGGGATGAGCATAATGAAGAACTGCGTCAGGCGAGGGAGTATTTGAACGCGAAGCAATATAAGAAATTGCATTTTAAAGGCCCGGGGACGGATTTATCGATCGACCTTGTGAAAGACCATATTTGGCATGGAGGATCTGCGACTTCCGAACAAGGCATTGAATTTAATCCGAACATGCCGACGGAAGAAGTCTTTACAATGCCTCATAAGTATGGAGTGCAGGGAACTGTCAGCAGCACGAAACCGCTCAGCTATGGAGGCAATTTGATTGAGAACTTTACGTTAACCTTCGAAAACGGGAAAGTGGTTGATTATACCGCTGAAGCAGGAGAAGAAACGTTGAAGCATTTACTGGAATCAGACGATGGGGCAAAGCGGCTTGGAGAGGTAGCAATCGTACCTGATGAATCACCGATCTCACAGTCTGGACATATCTTCTTTAACACTCTTTATGACGAGAATGCCTCCTGTCACCTGGCTTTAGGAAAAGCATATCCTACCAACGTTAAAGGCGGTTCAACCATGACGAAAGAGCAGATGGATCAGCAGGGCGTAAATGACAGCTTCGTACACGAGGACTTTATGATGGGGTCTGCAGAGCTTGATATAGATGGAGAAACCCAGGACGGGACGTTTGAGCCTATTTTCCGCAACGGCGGCTGGGCCATTGAATTTAAATAAATAAGTAGAACCTTTTTCAGCTTGCAGAGAAAAAAGATTTTCTCTGCAAGCATTTTTTTTTGAAATCCAACAGCGTCCAGAGAATAAAGTCTGGACGCTGTTATACTTCTAGTCTAGGTAATTATAAAATCCCGGGTTTAAAAGAGTGTCTGCCAGGGTGTTTGCGCTTATGTTCCTAAACCTTTGTTAAATATTGCTTGGACATGGAGATGAATTCGCGAACCGAAAACGGTAAGTATTTATTTTTTTTCCACACCATTCCCAGCTCGAGGCTTAAGTTTGAGTTCACGAGCGGAATCGCCTCAATCTGGCGGTCTTGAATGTTATTGGCTATTTCCCCCGGCAGTAAGGCGATCCCCATTTTGGCTTCGACCATTTCGATCATGAAGTCACGGTGGGAGCTGTGGCAGACGACATTCGGACTGAATCCTTTCGTACTGCATTCTTCGAGGATCCGGTCATGAAGGGAGAAATCCTGCCTATAGAGAATGAATGGCTCTTCGTTTAGTTCAGTTAAATCAATTCTTGTTTTCTGAGCCAGGTGATTATCCTTATGAACAAGCAGCATAAGGGGATCGTTGATCAATTCGAGCACTTCCAAATTTTCATTTTTTACAGGTACGTTGCACACTAACCCTATGTCCAGAGACCCATCCTCAACTCCGTGTTTGATCATTTTGGATCCAACTTCGCTTAAACGGATTTTAATTTGAGGGTGCTGATCGCGATAGTAACTGATCAGCTTCGAAAAAAACGCAGCCCCGGTGATCGGGGGGATGCCGATTTTAATTTCTCCATTCTTAAGTTCAATGATATCGCTTAACTCAGAGGTTAAATTATGAAAGGCGTCTAATACGTCAATGGCGTTAACGAGCACTGCTTTTCCGGCATCGGTTAACTCTACCTTCCTGGAGCGGTAAAATAACGGCACGCCCAATTCATCCTCCAGCTGCTTTACGGCTTTACTGAGTGAAGGCTGGGAAACATGCAGGGTGGAGGCTGCTTTTGTAAAACTTAATTGTTTAGCCACTTCTGAAAAATATTCCAAATGACGAATGTCCAAACGATTCACTCTCCATTTGCCTTAGATTTAAAGGATTATAACGAATAGGAATAATGATCATTCCAAATATATATTTTTGGTATGGTAAATTTTATTATATGATAAATAACAACAAATAGATAGAATCTTGCGACAGATTTTTGTAAGCGTTTTACACCATTTATTCTTTAAGGAGGAATGTACGGTGAAAGACTATGTATCTGTAGGAAAATTAAAAGTGGCACCTGTTTTGTATGAGTTCATCAACAAAGAGGCCATTCCAGACAGCGGCGTTTCCAGTGATGACTTCTGGTCCGGGTTAGAGGCGGTCATTCATAACCTTGCACCAGAAAACAAAGCCTTATTAAAGAAGAGAGACGACCTTCAGAGTCAAATCCACAGCTATCATAAACAAAATCCTGTGCTGCAGGCTGAGGCATATCAGTCTTTTTTAAAAGAATTAAATTATATTGAGCCGGAAGTAGAAGATTTTCAAGTATCTACTGAAGATATTGATGATGAAATCGCAGTGCAGGCTGGTCCTCAACTCGTTGTGCCTGTCAATAACGCCCGTTATGCTATCAATGCAGCGAATGCCCGCTGGGGAAGCTTGTATGATGCATTATACGGGACCGATGTGATTAGTGAAGAAGATGGGGCGGAAATCAAAGGTGATTATAACCCGGCCCGGGGGGAAAGAGTCATTGCATTTTCAAAAGAGTTTCTTGATGAAAGAGTACCATTAGCGCAAGGCTCTCATAAGGATGTCGAAGCTTACCAATTCTTTGACGGACAATTGGTTGCAAAGCTGGCAGACGGTGAGACCACGGGACTGCAGGATAAAGGTCAATTTGCTGGTTTTTCTGGAGAACCCGAAACACCTAAAGCCATACTGGTGAAAAATAATGGTATTCATCTGGAAATTCAGATCGACCCTACTGATCCGATTGGCCAGACTGATCAAGCAGGCGTGAAAGACGTTCTCGTTGAATCAGCATTAACGACGATTATGGACTTCGAAGACTCTGTAACCGCAGTCGATGCCGAAGATAAAGTAGAGGTGTACCGAAATTATTTAGGCCTGCTAAAAGGAGATTTATCGGTGACCTTCCCAAAAGGTGACAAGCAGGTAACAAGGAGACTGAATCCTGACCGTACGTACACCACACCGGACGGCAGTGATTTAACGCTGCCTGGCCGCTCCCTGATGTTTGCGCGTAACGTCGGGCACTTGATGACCAGCGATGCAGTCATCGATGAGAACGGGGAAGAGGTTCCTGAAGGGATCATGGATACCGTGATCACCGGGCTGCTTGCAAAGCACGATGTGTTAAATAACGGCCAATACCAAAACTCCAAAAAAGGTTCCGTGTATATCGTGAAGCCGAAAATGCATGGATCTGAGGAAGTCGCTTTTGCGAATGATCTGTTTAACCGGACGGAAGACTTGCTCGGCTATAAGCGCAACACGTTGAAAATTGGAGTCATGGATGAAGAACGCCGGACGACATTAAATCTTAAATCCTGTATTCATGAAGTTAAAGAACGGATCGCTTTTATCAATACCGGTTTTCTTGATCGTACAGGGGACGAAATCCATACGTCCATGGAAGCAGGGCCGATGATCAGAAAGAACGATATGAAAGGCTCCGCATGGCTTAATGGCTATGAGCGTTCGAATGTCCATGTCGGTCTTGCCAGCGGATTCCAGGGAAAAGCCCAAATCGGCAAAGGCATGTGGGCTATGCCTGATTTAATGGCGGATATGCTGGAAACAAAGGACGGACAGTTAAAAGCAGGCGCGAATACTGCCTGGGTGCCATCGCCGACAGCAGCTACCTTACACGCCCTCCATTATCATCAGGTTGATGTAGCAGAGGTGCAAACCGAGTTGTCGAAAAACCAATCGGATGACCAAGCGGACATTCTGCAAATACCGGTTGCGGAGAATTCGAATTGGAGTTCAGAAGAGATTCAGCAAGAGCTGGATAATAACGCACAGGGGATTCTTGGGTATGTAGTCCGCTGGGTAGAGCATGGAATCGGCTGTTCGAAAGTGCCGAACATCGACAATGTTGAACTTATGGAGGATCGTGCCACTCTCCGTATTTCCAGCCAGCATATGGCGAATTGGCTGCATCACGGAATCGTGAATGATGACCAGGTACTGGATACGTTAAAACGTATGGCTAAAGTGGTTGATGAGCAAAACGCAGAAGATCCAGAATATCACCCTATGGCTGCTGACTATGAGGCATCCATCGCTTTTCAGGCTGCATGCGAACTGGTGTTCAAAGGGTATGAACAGCCGAGTGGCTATACCGAGCCGATTCTGCATCGCCGCCGTAGAGAAGTGAAGGAGAAAATGTACGCAAATAAGTAATTGTTTACGACATATCAACAGAGCCATTAACTTAAGGTTAGTGGCTCCTGTTGCATATAAAGTAGTTTATTCTATCTACGAGATAACTTGTCAGATATGTGATAACAGATAGGAGTGATGGGTTCTGAACGTCGAAAAGATTTCTGCGAAAAAGGTATCTGAACGTGTGGAAGAGCAATTAGAAACTTTTATCCGTTCTGGAACGTATCAGCCTGGCGAAAAGCTGCCATCGGTCCGTGAATTATGTGACCTTTTTGACGTAGGAAGATCTGCAGTAAGAGATGCCGTCACGTCGTTAAAAGGCAAAGGGCTGGTGGAAATCAGGCAGGGGGAAGGAACGTACCTTTGTCATTTCAACTCGGCTAAGCTGCTTGATCAGTTTCTGCTTTTACCGAATATGGAAGACATTGAAGCGTTGTTTCAAGTAAGGGAGATGTTAGAGGATGGAATGGTAAAGCTTGCGGCGCAGCACCGGACAGATGAAGACCTGCAAGCGATGGAGGAAGCTGTAAACGAAATGAAAGCGAAGGGTGGAGAGGATCAAGGTTTATCTGATTATCAATTTCACACCAGCATTGCCAGGGCTTCAGGCAATCACATCCTTTGTCAATTGATGGATTTCATCTCATCGTCAACGAAAAAATCGATGGTCGACTTTCATAGCGCTATTGCTTTAGATTCCATACTATTAAGAGAAGTCATCCAGCAGCACGAACGGATTTTTGCACATATTAAAGCGGGGGAAATTGAACAATCTGGCAAAGCGATGATGGATCACCTGGAGTTTGTAAGAAACTTTATGAAAAAAAAGGGCATAAAAGAAAACGCTGAATGTTAATACGAAAAAAGAGGTGATGAAAGTGGGAACAAAAGAGGTGCCTCAAGAGCCTAGAAAAGACACATCGGTTTCTTTAGCTGACGCGTTCGGTAACAGGGGTGCGGAAGTGCTTACACCAAAGAGTGAAGAAGAAATAGCAGAAATCCTCCAAAAGGCAAATCAAGAAGGAAAGAAGATAGCGGTTGAAGGCGGGGGGAGCAAACGCGGGTATGGCGGCACGAAGGAGCATTATGATTACACCCTTTCGATGGCCGGGAATAAAGGGGTTGTAGAGCATAAGGTCGGTGATATGACGGTTACGGTACGAGCAGGGACGACGATTACTGAGCTTCAGGATTTTCTACAGGAACACAATCAAATGATCTCTATTCATCCGAACTGGCCGGATCAGGCTACCATAGGTGGAGTCATCGCCGCAAATGAAAGCGGTCCCAAAAGATTAAAGTACGGATCGGCAAGAGATTTAGTGATTGGTTTAAGGGTGGTCTATCCAGATGGAGAGATTATTCGGACCGGGGCGAAGGTGGTAAAGAACGTGGCCGGTTATGACATGAATAAACTGTTTGTCGGATCGATGGGGACGTTAGGAGTGATCACAGAAGTTACGATGAAACTCCGTCCGAAGCCTAAATGTGAGAGTCTTGTCCAGGTGTCCGTACCTGAAGAAAAGCTGCAGGATTTAAAGGATCTGGCTGTAAGGGTTCAGGATTCGATGATCGAACCCGTTTCTCTTGAACTATTGAACACGGCCTTATCGAAAAAAATAATAAATCAGGAGGCCTATACGCTGCTGATCGCTTTTGAGGATGTAGAGAAGTCATGCCGTTATCAAGAGGAATGGATTTATAAGCATAAACCAGAAGGAGCTGATGTGGAAGTCATCCATCAACAGGAAGCACATCATTTTTGGAAGACGTTTAAAAACCTGGAACCCAGCGGCCTCACCGCCCCTGCTTTTGAAGAAACACAGGCTGTGATTAAAATAGGAAGTAAAAACATGGATGTCTATGAAATTATGAAAGAGTCGGCAGGTATCGAGGCAGGGGTGAAGGTAGAAGCTCATGGCGGCCTCGGCCACGGAATTAGTTACTATACATTGTCAGGACCGGAGCGGAAAGTTATTTCAGCCATCCAGCATCTGCGAAGAACCGCAGAAGAAAAGAAAGGCTATGCCATCGTGAAGCATCTTCCATATCACCTGCGGGACGAAATTGATGTATGGGGCAAAAAGACGTCGTATTTTTTCTTGTTTGAGGGAATTAAACGTACGATCGATCCGAAGAATACTTTAAACCATCAACGGTTTATAGGAGGGATTTAATTTGCTTAAGGAAATGGCAGCGCCCGAAAAAACAGCTCCTTGTTCATCAGCAGGTTTAAGCAATTATTTCAGTGCCGACCATCCGGATGAAGATAAATGGGCAGATTGTGTCCACTGCGGGATGTGTTTAGAAGCCTGCCCCACTTATTTAGAAACCGGACAAGAACAGCATTCTCCCCGCGGCCGTGTGCATTTGATTAAATCAGTGGCGGAAGGAAAAATCCAGCTCAAAGAACAATTCGCTGATCCCGTCTTCCAATGTCTTGACTGCCGCGCGTGTACCACGGCCTGTCCGGCAGACGTCGATGTCGGTGGATTGATCGAGGAAGCCCGCGGTCAGGTCCGGCAGGCAATGCCGCTTAAAGGGTGGAAGGGTGCAGTCAGCACTTTCTTCTTAAAAGGGTTGTTCCCTCACCAGGAGCGCATGCATACCGTCAGTGGGCTGCTTAAATTTTATCAGAAAAGCGGACTGCAGAAGGCAGTGCGTACGATCGGGGCATTAAAAGTGATGCCTGATCACCTGGCTTCTATGGAGAGCATCATGCCAGAGCTGCAGACACCGGTTCAAAAGAAATATAAAGATGTCGATGTCATTCCAACCAAAGGTGTACCTAAAGCGAGGGTATCCATGCTCACAGGCTGCATTATGGATGTCATGTTCGGGGACATCAATCAATCCACCATCGACGTCCTGACTCATAACGACAACGAAGTCACAATTCCGAAAAAGCAGACATGCTGCGGAGCTCTGCACGTGCATGCAGGGGACCGGGAAAAGGGAAGAAAGCTTGCGAAGCAAAACATTGAAGCATTTGAAAATTCCGAGAAAGTTGTTGTCAACGCAGCAGGATGCGGGTGTGCGTTAAAGGAATATCCGGAACTATTTAAAGATGAACCGCAATGGAAAGAGAGAGCTGAAGTTTTTGCAGAAAAGGTGGAGGATATATCCAAGTATCTTTATGATACGGGGTATGAGAAACCGCGAAGTTCTTTGAATAAAAAAATTACGTACCACGATGCCTGTCACTTAGCACATGGACAGGGTGTCCGACATGAACCGAGGCAGCTGCTAAAGGATATTCCAGGCGTCGAATATACCGAGCTGTCTAATGCTGATACGTGCTGCGGAAGCGCAGGAATCTATAACATTACGAATCCAGAGATGGCTGAAGCGGTGTTAGATCGAAAAATGGAAAATGTCCCGGAGGATGTTGAGATGATCTCAATGGGGAATCCTGGCTGCATGCTGCAGATGGCAATGGGGGTCCGGAAATACGGACGGAAAAGTGAAATCGTTCATACCGTTCAACTGCTCGACTGGGCTTATCAGAAAGATGAGCAAAACGCTGGTCTCGAGAAGTCAATAGCTGTAGCAGGAGAGGAGGAAGCCTGATGTTTGGAAGCAAAAAGAGAAAAAAACCGCAGAGAGACCCTCATATTAACAAGCTGATCGAGATTGTCGGGGAGAAAGAAGTGCTTTATGAAGATGCTGACCTCCTGTCTTATGATTGTGATGGCTTCACAGTCCACAAAGCAATGCCTAAGGCTGTTGTTTTTCCGGCAAATACAGAAGAAGTGGCTGCCATTGTCCGCTATTGTTCCACCAATAACATCCCTTTCCTTGCCCGTGGTGCAGGTACGGGATTAAGCGGAGGGGCAATACCGCTGAACCGTGAAGTGATCATCAGTCTAGTGAAAATGAAGCATCTGCTCAGTGTCGATTACGAAAACCGGCAGGCTGTCGTACAGCCGGGCTTTGTCAATTTGAAATTGACCAATTCTATTTCGGACAAAGGGTATTATTACGCTCCCGATCCATCCAGTCAATATGTATGTACGATCGGCGGAAATGTCGCGGAAAATGCGGGTGGAGCTCACTGCCTGAAATACGGGGTAACAACGAACCATATCCTTGGCCTTGAAGTCGTTCTGCCAAATGGTGAGATTATTGAAATCAGCGAAGCAGGAGTTCCGGACAGCCCGGGATACGACGTGATGGGGCTGCTGACCGGATCTGAAGGGACACTTGGCGTCGTAACAAAAATTACCGTGCGAATCTTGAAAAATCCAGAAGGAAAGCAGACCGTGCTCGCCTATTTTGACCATATCGAAGATGGCAGCCGCGCAGTGTCCGATATCATTTCTGCCGGAATTGTACCTGCTGCACTGGAAATGATGGACAAGACGGCAATAGAAGGAGTGGAAGCAGGGGCTTATCCTGTCGGGCATCCTGATGATATTGAAGCGCTCCTGCTCATAGAAGTGGACGGAATTAAAGCCGGAATCAGTGAACAAATTGAAGAAATTCTCAACGTCTGCCGGGGACGTAATGTGAGAGAAGTGAAGGTAGCTGAAAGTGAAGAAGAACGGGGTCGTTGGTGGGCAAACCGCAAGACAGGCTTCGGAGCAATGGGGGCGATATCGCCCGATTACCTTGTCCAGGATGGTGTGATTCCGAGAAGCAGGCTTCCTGAAGTGCTGGAGAACATTTATGAGATCAGCAGAGAATCAGGATTAAGAATCGCAAATATCTTCCACGCGGGAGATGGAAACCTTCATCCCTTAATTCTGTTTGATTCCCGCAAGCCCGGGGAGACAGAAAAAGCTTTAAAAGCAGGGACAGCCTGCTTAAAAGCCTGTTCCGATGTAGGAGGGTCAATTACTGGAGAGCACGGCGTCGGAATTGAGAAGAAGGAAGAAATGCGTTTTGTATTTACCGACGAAGAATTAGAAGCTCAAATCAAAATAAGGGAAGTGTTTAATCCAGACGACCTGCTGAATAAAGGGAAGCTTTTCCCTACGCCGAGCCGCTGTATGGATGTGAAGAAAATAGTGAAGGACACCGTGGCTGTCCAATAATAGAAGGAGGAGTAAGTGGTATGAAATTTGCCAGATTTGAATACAAAGGTGAAGTTCAATATGGAGTCGTAATTAAAGACGACGTTAGTGTGGTTAAGGGAAATATTTATGGAGATTGGGATTACTCCGGGGAAGTGCTGCCTCTTGAACAGGTGGAGTTGTTAGCTCCCGTCAATCCAGAGAAGATACTCGGCATCGGAGCAAACTATGTAGGCAGTAAAGAGGAGAAGCCAGATCAATTACCCGAGATTCCGGTTTTCTTTTTCAAGCCTGCCTCCTCAGTTGTCGGTCCTGAAGCGGAAATTGTTATCCCGGAGGTAATTGATGAAGTCAAATTTGAGTCCGAATTGGCTGTAGTTATCGGGAAAGAAGCTAAAGACATCGAAGAAGAAGAAGTATTGGATCATATTTTCGGTTATACGATAGGGAACGACGTAACAGCACCGCAGCTTTTCCACGAAAACGGGCATTGGACCTTAGGAAAGGCGTTTGATACTTTTACCCCGGTCGGTCCTTACATCGAAACAGACCTGGACCCCTCCAGCGTCTCAGTTAAAGCCGATATCAATGGAGTAGAAACCCAGGACAGCCCCACTGATCTAATGATTGTCTCGCTGACATACATGGTTTCGTATTTATCGAAAGTGATGACACTAAAGCCGGGGGACTGTATCTTAACAGGCAGTCCACTTGGAGCACACTTTGTCAAAGACCAGGACGTAATTGAATGTAAAATTGATGAAATCGGAACGTTGAAAAATAGAACCGTAAAGTCCTCAGTGTCTGTAAATTCCTAAAGTAACTATCTTCACTCCCTGCTCATTCAGCGCTGTCTTCCTATGCTATAATGAAGACAATTGGGAGTGAGGTGAGTTCTTTGGAACGGATGAATATGGTCAAATCAGTCGGCAGGGCAATGGACGTTATAAACGCGGTAAGTACGAGCAGAAATGGCATGGGTGTCACTGATATTGCCCAACAGATGGATATCAATAAGAGCTCGGTCTATAGAATTCTGCATACATTAGAAGAGTATGGGTTTATTGAGCAGAATGAGGAAAGCGGCAAATACAAGCTTGGTTATAAGCTGCTGGAAATCAGCTCACGCTTATTGGAATCGATTGACTTAAGGACAGAAGCGCAGCCGTTTCTAAAGACACTCGAGAATTACACGAGTGAAGTCATCCACTTGGTCGTCTATGATCAAGGCGAAGTAGTATATTTAGAGAAGATGGAAGGGACAGAAACCCTGCGGATGCATTCTAAAGTCGGCAGGCGCGCCCCTATGCACTGCACATCGGTTGGAAAGGTAATCCTCTCTCAACTGCCGGAACGGACCGTGTTAGACATTATTGAAAGAAAAGGCCTGCCGAAGCATACGGACCATACGATCACAGATACCGGTCTGTTTCTAACCGAATTAAAGAATGTGAAACAAAAGGGCTATGCTTTAGATTTAGAAGAAAATGAGCAGGGAATTATTTGTATCGCAGCCCCTATTTTTGATCATACACAGCAGGTGGCCGCTGCTTTAAGCATCTCAGGCACCTCCCTTAGAATGACTGAGGAGAGGCTCACTGATTTAAAGGATAAAGTAATTGACGCAGGAAGAGGGATATCCGCACGTTTAGGGTATCTTCAGTAGAGAAGCAAAACGCAGGTCACCATATCAGGCTGTGGGAACCTGCGTTTTTTGTCGAATGTTATGAAAATGAATTGATATAACACAATTTTCTGAATATGATTGAAAATCCTCAAAGGTAACCGTATAATTATTACGAAAACGCTTACAAAAAAACTGATATTTTTTTAGTTCTAATTTGAAACGTTGTTGCGCAATAAGAAACGAAAAGGAGGGCGGAAGTATTCACCGAAGTCATATGACAATAAAATCATTGGAGGGTGAATCATGAATACCGGAACGTTAGCGTTATTATCACTGTTACCGATTATTGCTGTTGGGATTTTTCTCGTAGGACTCAGATGGCCGGCAAGTAAAGCGATGCCTATCTCGTACATAGTAGCCATCTTACTTGCCCTTTTCGTCTGGCAGGTTCCTGGAGCGACTGTCGCAGCAGCTTCGATTAATGGACTCGTTGTGGCTGGTACACTTCTTTACATCATCTTCGGCGCAATTCTTTTATTAAATACTTTGCAGGAGAGCGGAGGGCTCAAGACAATCCGTCAAGGTTTCATTGATGTGTCCCCGGACCGTCGTATCCAGGTGATCATTATTGCATGGCTGTTCGGTGCTTTTATTGAAGGGTCAGCAGGTTTTGGTACTCCGGCCGCGGTTGCCGTTCCCTTACTCGTTGGGTTAGGGTTCCCGGCTATGGCAGCCGTGATAGCGGGAATGGTCATACAGAGCACGCCTGTTTCCTTTGGTGCTGTAGGCACACCGATGCTTGTTGGTGTGCAGTCAGGTCTGGCAGCTGACGCCGGCATTACGGATAACTTTCTCGCTCTTACAACCATGGTCGGCGGCCGTGCCGCTATTCTTCACGCCATTGTCGGTACATTGATTCCTTTATTTGTCGTAGCGCTCATGACTCGCTTTTTTGGTAAAAACAAGTCATTCAGTGAAGGCATCAAAGTGTGGAAATTCGCTTTATTTGCAGCCTTTGCGATGACGATTCCATATGTAATTGTCGCTAATGTCCTCGGCCCTGAATTTCCTTCCATGATCGGCGGTTTAGTTGGATTGGCCATCGTTGTGCCTGCAGCTAAGAAAGGTTTCCTCATGCCGCCTAAAGAAGAACATTGGGATTTCGAGGAACAGTCCAAGTGGGATCCCTCCTGGACAGGAAAAATTGAGATTAAAGATATTGCTCACAAAAGTGGAAAAATGTCGATGTTCCGGGCATGGACGCCTTACATTCTAGTAGGTTTGTTCCTGGTGATGACACGTTTGACCTTCCTGCCTTTAAATGAATGGTTAACTTCGGTAAATGTAACAATGGCAAATATTTTCGGTACGGAAATAACGGCAAGCTTTCAGCCGCTCTATTTACCAGGCACTATATTTGTCGTTGTATCGCTGATCACGTTTGCGATTCATCAGATGAACGTCAAGTCTTTCAAGAGCGCGTTGTCTCAATCAGGAAAAACCATGATTCCGGCTTCTGCTGCACTTCTTTTTACAGTGCCTATGGTCCAGGTGTTTTTGAACTCCGGAGGGGGAGCGGCAGGATTCGGAAGTATGCCGATTGAGCTCGCTAATGGAGTAGCTGCTGTAACAGGTGACTTATGGCCGCTGTTCTCTTCCTTTGTCGGAGGCCTTGGAGCTTTTATCGCTGGCAGTAACACGGTCAGCAATATGATGTTCTCTTTGTTCCAATATGACGTAGGATCTCAAATGGGTGTCGACGCTACCTGGATCGTCGCCCTGCAGGCGGTCGGGGGAGCGGCCGGGAACATGATTTGTGTGCATAACGTTGTAGCTGCGTGTGCCGTCGTCGGATTAGTCGGTAAAGAAGGGGATATTATCCGGAAAACAATTTTCCCATTCCTTTACTATGCTTCCTTTGCCGGGGCTCTTGGTTACTCGATCGTATGGACAGCAGAGAAAGGGATATTCAATGTCGGAACTATCATCGCAGCGATCATAACGACGATTGCGGTTTATATCATCGCTACGAATAAGAATCGTGATCCACTGGCTGACCTTCAGCACAAACGAAAAACGGTTTAAATCAATTCAGATGAAGTGCTTAAACCTTGCAGGATATGGCGAGATGCCTGCAAGGTTTTTGTTGTGGAAAGTTTTAATAGGGAAGGTTGAATTTCTTTACAAGCCGGCGAACCTTTAGGGGTTCGTTTTTTGTGTCAATTCAATGTAAATTCTATTTAAAAGATAACACCCGTAACATATACGTTACAGTTTGGTTAAATCAAAGTGAAAAGTTAGTCAATTAAACGTCAAGTATGTTAAAAACGTAGAAGACAGGTTTTAAAAACTGTAAATTGGTGTAAGTATGTATTATAGAAAACAAGAAGGTGAAAACATGAAGCGGGAAGCACTGTTTGATAACGCAAAGCTGATCCTTATCTTTCTCGTTGTGTTTGGCCATATGGTACAGCCAACGACGGACGGATCAAGAGAAATGTATACAATTTACACTTGGATTTATACGTTCCACATGCCGGCATTTATATTTCTGGCCGGATTTTTTGCTAAAGCGTCTGGAAATAAAGATTATATTATTAACTTAGCTAAAAAACTTATATTGCCCTATATCATCTTTCAGTTTGTCTTTACAGCATACTTTCTTTTTATCGGAAAGGACGACTGGCTGAACGCACCATTCTATCCTCACTGGTCGCTCTGGTTCCTGTTCAGCTTGTTCTGCTGGCACATCCTGTTGATCCTGTTTAGTAAAATATCCCCATGGATCGGGATTGCGGCTGCTGTGGCCATCGGTGTCATCGTGGGGTATGCGGACAGTATTGACCAAACGTTCAGTCTATCAAGAACCTTTGTTTTCTTTCCGTTCTTTCTTGCCGGATACTGGTTAACGAAGGATCACGTAAAAAAATGGAGAAGTGCTGTACCAAGAGCGGCAAGTCTTGTATTTATGATTGCTCTAGGCGTTATCATCGCTTTGGCGCCTGAGTTTAATTCAGACTGGCTTCTTGGTTCCAAGTCATATGCAACGATGGGCGCGATTGAGCTAGGCGGTCTCATCCGCTTTGGCGTCTACCTTATTGGGGCATTAATGACGATGAGTGTGCTGGCATGGATTCCTAATAAACATTTCAGTTTTACGCCCCTTGGCGGTCAGACACTCTATGTCTATTTGCTGCACGGATTTATCGTTCAACTGTTTAGACAGTATGGCTGGGTTGAAATTAACAGCGTTCTGGATTTCACCGTATACTTTGTATTATGTGGGTTTATCGTGTATCTGCTTTCCACGAGCACGATCCGGACTCTTACACAGCCTCTAATTGAAGGCCGTTCGGCATTATTAAGGAAGCAGTTTACAAATATGAATGATTCAAATCGATATCGAACGAATTAAATAAGTGAAGTGCTCCCTTACGTTTGAAAAAGCTATTCTTGTGAGAGAATAAGCAAAACAGAAGGGGGTACTTTTTTTATGACGAATATTCTTATGGTGGCAACAAACGTGGATCAGATCGGTGATCAGCAGACCGGCTTGTGGCTGTCTGAATTTATAGAGCCTGCGACAGAGTGGACTCATGCAGGTTTTGAAGTGACGGGTGCAAGCGTGAAGGGCGGCAGAATACCGATCGATCCTAACAGCTACAGCAATGAGCTTCCTCGTGTATGGGATGGAGTGATGGAGCCTATACATGACACGGTTAAACTTACAGAAGTGAATCCAGAAGAGTACGATGCCATCTTTTTCTGTGGAGGTCATGGAGCGATGGTAGATTTTCCAAACAATAAAGAAATAGCAGCTCTGCTTGATCATTTTCAGCAAAATGATAAATTAATCGGTGCCATCTGCCACGGCCCTGCAGCTTTTATTGGAAACCAAAATGTAAATGATATTTCTTTTATAAAAGGAATTAAGATAACAGGCTACTCGAATGAAGAAGAAAAGAGAACAGGATTAGCAGATGTGATGCCTTTTTTATTAGAGGATGAATTGAAGGAAGCTGGCGGGAGCTATGAAACAGGCGGAGTTGAAGCTGATCATGTCGTCGTGGATCAAAATTTCATTACAGGCCAGAACCCGCAATCGACGCATCGTATAGCTGAGGTATTTAAAGAACATCTATCCTCATAACGGTTCCCGGAGATTTAACATAGCAGGGAAAAATGAATAAAGCATAAAATAATCCGAACGATTCCATTGAAATCAGTTCGGATTATTTATGTGGCAAGAAAGTTTCTTACCACCGCTCTGTCAAACGCTTCACGGCCTTAAGCTTTCTCGGAAAGCAAAGAGCGCTTTCCTGCGGGAGCTTCGACTCGCGCTGTTCCCACAGGATTCTTGAGCATTTTAATGGTCTGCGTTTATATTATTTAATTTTTCTTTTTTTGACATCATCGCTTAACTTATGTCACAGCTTCGTTTATTTTAAGATTAAAAAATCAAGTGAGCAATCAAAGCGATAACCGGAAGAGTGATAATGGTACGTAAAAGGAAAATGATGAATAAATCCTTCAGGTTAACCGGAACTTTGGAGCCGAGCAGCAGTCCGCCTACCTCAGACATATAAATCAACTGAGTCACGGAAAGGCTGGCAATGATAAAGCGCGTCATTTCACTTTCAATGCCCGAACCGATTATTGCCGGCAGGAACATATCAGCAAACCCGACGAGAATCGTTTCCGAAGCCGCTTGAGCTTCTTCGATCTGCAGCAGCTCAAGCAGCGGTATGAACGGATAGCCGAGCCACGAGAAGACAGGTGTGAATTCTGCCAATACGAGAGCAATCGTTCCTAATGCCATAACAATAGGGGCGACGCCCATCCACATGTCTAAAATGTTCTGTCCGCCTTCTTTAAAAAATTTACCCGGTCCGCTGGCACGGCTCCCCCGCTCGACAGCCTGGGTATAAGCGTACGAAAATGTGTTGTGCTCATCAGGGATTTCTTCTTCGATGTCGTCGGCTTCCTCAGTAACATACGTGTCTGCTTTACGGGACAACGGTGGAATTCTAGGCATAATGAGGGCAGCTACTAAGCCTGCTGCGGCTACTGTTAAGTAAAAAGGTATAAACATATGACCCAGTCCCACTTCTTCAATAACAACGATACTAAACGTAATCGAAACGACAGAGAAGGTGGTACCGATGACGGCAGCTTCACGCTTTGTATAATATCCTTCTTCATACTGCTTACTTGTCAGCAGGACCCCGATCGTTCCGTCTCCTAACCATGAAGCTAAGGAATCAATTGAAGACCGTCCCGGCAGTCTGAATAAAGGGCGCATGACTTTTGTCAGCAGGACTCCGAACATTTCCAAGAGACCAAAGTTAAGGAGTAAAGGCAGGAATAGGCCGGCAAACAAAAATACGGCAAACAGCACATGGAGCAGACTGTCCAGCAGCAGTCCTCCCGTAACGTCGGAAATAATCGCCTCAGGTCCAACCTGAAAATATACCATAATGGCAAAAACCATCCCGAGCACGCGGATTGCTACCCAGACCCACGGCACATTAAATAGTGATTGGAAGAAAGGGGTGCGGTCTAATTTTTCAGGACCGGCGATTTTAACAAGCAGAGTGATAATGGCTGTAATGGAAATAATGAGCATCATAATAAAGGATAATTGGTCAGCCAGGCCTTCCTCGACCCAGCCGGCTAATATGGCAATGAGAATGGTGACACTTCCGTCACTGGAGAAGGGAACCATAAATAAAATGATGCCGAGTAACGAGGGGATAATAAATTTCAAATGAGATAAAGGGCTAAAGTCGCCTGCTTTCATAAAAGAGCTCTCCTGTCAAATAAAAATAGAATAATTATGCAACGTTATTAATTTTAATACGAATGACCTAAAAAACCAATAGAAAAATATAGTTTCCTTTACAATTCTATATAATAGTGGGAAATTCCTGCTAGGAACCGATATATTTTTTCAAAATTCGATCAACGCCTGATCCATAAGTTTCCCCGAAGATGTTTAAATGGACCAGCAGGTAGAAAAGTTGATAAATTGGTTTAACCTCTTCGTACTCCTTGCTTAAAGGTGTAACTTGCTGGTAAGACGAGTAAAACGATGAGGCAAATCCTCCGAATAATTCTGTAAATGCAATTTCAAACTGTGGGTCGCCGAATAATACTGAAGGATCGATTAAATAGGGCTCACCAGAGCTGCTCGTTAAATAATTTCCACCCCATAAGTCGCCGTGAAGCAGAGCAGAGGCTGGGTGCATAGGAATAAAGTCTTCTAAATGACTTAACAAGTTTTCTAAACGATCCTGTCTCTTTCCGCTGATACGCCCGTTTCTCATTCCCAACTTGTATTGACGGTAGAGCCGGTTATCTCTATAGTACTCGACCCAGCTGTCTTTCCAGTCATTGGGCTGGTCAAGCTCGCCTACAAAGGTATCTTCACTAAACCCATAATTCTTTGCCGTATGCTGATGCATTAAGGCAAGATTCCTGCCTAGTTTCTCTGATGATTGCGATGGCCCATTTCCATTACCATCGATCCATTCGAGAGCAATTAATGCTGTTTCGTCGGGCTCAGGTTCATCGTAATAATAGACCTCCGGAACAGAAACTGTTTGAGTTTGCCGAATGGCTTCAAGTCCTGCAGCTTCAGCCTTAAAAAAATGAGAAGGAACGTTTCGATTCCCTTTCATAAAATAAGAGCGTTCATCCGTGGCTGTATAAAACGCATCATTAATGTCACCTCCGCTGACGGGCTTTATTTCCCGAATAGCTGAATGATCACCGATTTGATTTAGTACGCGTTCAATTTGCTGTTTCATAATAAACCTCCTGACTAAATGAGTGATTGATTCATTCCCTAATTCAATAAAGCGTAATCTTAAGAACGTATAAATTCACATAAAAAAGAACCAGAAGACGATCCCCTCTGATTCTTTAGTGTAATAAAGTGTTGCTGGGATCCACGCCAAATTCCTTTTCGTACGCATAAATCGTGTTGATTTCAGCAAACCCTATGTTTTTATACAATTTTTCAGCCTGTTCGTTATTGGTGCGGACAGAAATCGTTACAATTTCTGCTTTATATACGTAAAAAGCATACTGCAGAGCATGTTCAAGTAAAGCAGAGCCGATTCCTCTGTCTCTTGCGGAAGGGTGGACGTTGACGAAGCATATTTCTCCTTCATCAGTACCTACCAATTCAAAGTAGAGGTATCCTTTTAAGCTTCCGTCCGATTTATATCCCCACAGTTTATTTGTATGTTTCTCTGACAGGTCAATCATTTCATTCGTTGTATAATAAGCGCCTGAAGGATGGAGCTCATCAAGCTCCTTATGTTCGTGCTCCTGAATTTCTTCGATGCTCTCTTCTTTCTTGGTCGAAGGGGAGAAACGAGAGTGATGCAGAGCTAATGTTTTTTCTATATTATAAAGGTTAAATTGGTGACGACCGGCAAAAGCCACGAGATCGTTATTTGCTTTAAAGCAGGCGACCTTAACGGCGTCAAAATGCAGTTGAATGGTCAAAGAAGCTTTGTCCCACAGCCCTTCAATCACTTCCGTTCCTTTCTTTAGTGAATAAGGGCCGAGCAGCCGGCACAGCTTTTGCTCAAAAAAAGGCAGAATACCAATGAAGCCTACAATTTCTTCATCTTCCCAGGCGACAAAGGCAAGTGGTTCGTGAAATTGAGTCAGCGTCCAAATCTGCTCGAAAATTTCATTAGGATCGGAAGCCAGCCAGGCTACGTAATGTTTATCCTGCTCATTCATCCCGTGCAGCCACTCGGCTACTGTATGTAATTGCTTCACCTCTAGCTCTTGTATGTGCATAAGAATCACCTTTCTCCCTTTTGTTAAAAGCATGCCACAATAGGGAAGGGGAGTAAAGAAAAAACCAACCAGTGCGGGGGCTGGTTGGTTTTAGGTCTTATTTAGGTCCTTTCCCTTTCCCTGGGTGGCCTTTCCCTTTTCCAGGCTTATCTTTTCCATGACCTTTCCCGGGCTTATCTTTTTTGGGGCCTTTTTCTTTATATTCAATTTCATATTCAAACGGTACAGGATTTAGTTCATCCTGAGGGGCTGCATAGTATGTGGTCATATACGTTTTTCCAGGGCGGAAGGCTTTCTTAATGTTTAAAGCGTCTTCTTCCGTCACGTTAAATGGATCGACTTCAATCACCTGATGCTTGCCGCCTTTGTTTTCTTTAATGAAAGTGACACCATAGTTGACATAGTTTTCTTTTAACTCATTTTCGTTGACAAAATCTTCCTCAATACTGCTGTTGCCATTAAGAGCAATGTCAGCTTCAGGGATCGTAATATTATCAATAAACCATCCCTCATTAGTTGTTCCCCAATCAGTTAAGTAGCGGAAAGAGACGAGCACCTCTTCACCGGCGTATTCAGATAGATCGAATGTTTCATTTTCGTACCCATCAAATGTTCCTGTGAATCCAGGTACATTTTCTTTGATCTTAGGGTAGCCTTCCTCGACAACGTCAGAGCGGGTGTTCTCGTTCTCTAAAGAAGTCCATGATTCTCCATTATCGGTAGAAACCTGTACTACTCCGAAATCCCATTGCTCTTCAATGTCAGCGTAGTGGTCGAAATTTAATGTTGCTTCGCTTAAGCCGGTAAGATCTGCTTCAACGATTAGTTTGTTATCGACTTCATCTCCGTCACCGCCAAACAGTACTTGTTCTCCGCTTCCTAGAGGGTCGTCCGTTGTTTCCCATTGAATGGGCATGAAGTCAATGCCGTTAAAGGTGAAGTCTTCTACTTTTTGTCCTGGTTCAATGTTGAACTCTTTAAAGTCTGTACCCCAGGCTGGAACACCATCTTTTTGATAGTCTTTTGCCTTTTCAAAGTCTACGGTCATGCCGCGGGTATCACCTTCATCACCTACAGGTAGGTCGCGGAGATCGATGTTTTCGAAGCCGTATAATCCGCCTTTGTATTTGTTATCATCCAACACTAAAGCAGACGTAAAGTCCTGATAGACTTCGTTAAAAGATGCATCGATTCCGAACTCTTCAAAAGCCTGCTCATAGCTTTCAATACTGTTCAACTCACTCTTAGCTACATAACGGATGAACTCTTGTCCAAATCTTTCATAGTTATATAGAGTGAACAGCTGTACTAATCCATAGTCAGCGATTGTTTCAGGCCCAGTTTCTGCATCGTAATGCTCGTCCCAGCTGGTAAGGGAGTTTTCCGGGTGGTCAAGCAGGAAGTTGATCGAACCGCTGTCCATCCCATAGCCGCCTAAGAATTCAGAGAAGGTAGACATCCCTTCATTTAACCAGCTCGTTTCATCGCCGTCATTGTCAGCATGGATTAAGTGCTGCAGCTCATGGATCGTTGTTCCGAAGAATGTGCTCTCAAGTCGAGTGTCCCAATCTCTTGAATCGATCGTAATCATGTTTCGGTCTGTATAGTTTTCTAACGTCTGCCAGAAGAAACCGGCAACGAAAAACGGGTATTCCGGGTCATCGTAGTTTTCATCTTTGACATTATCGACCATAATCATTACTTTGTCGCCGTCACCTTCATAGTAGCCTTCAGGCAGACCAACCAATTCTGGCAGAGTAGCATTACTTCCATCCAATTCATCAGGCGTACCAAAGAATTCAGTAGCCACAGGGTACATATTACTGTCGAATTCTTCCGTCATTTTTTCCACTTGCTCCTGGGTGATCTCATGGGCAGGGCGGGGATCTCCTTCCCCAAACGATAAGTCATTTGCGACCCACACTTCAGCATGCTCACCGACACTGCGAAGCGTAAATTCTTTAAATGTTAAATCACGATCGAGAAATTGTTTTGTTTCCCCTTCACTGTATGTAGAACTTGCTGTATTGTTTTCTTCTCCGGAAGATGATTCCGCATCCAGGTTGGCGCTCTCTCCGTTTTCTTTAATCTTTTGGTTAGCTCTCTGCTCGAAACCTTCCTGCTCAGATTCCTTCTGGAGTTGACCGTCAATATCAATACGATCGCCGTAACGTTTCGTGTTCCAGTTTTTGTCTGTTGAACTTGCACTGACGTCCGAGGCTGCAGCAGGGGAGAACAGCGACAGGGTAAGTGCACTGACTGATAGCAAAGCAGTCAATTTCTTTTTCATGTGCATGAATACCTCCTATGTGGAATTTATTTCGTGACCCGCAATTTCCATTATAAGGGGTAACCATGAAATATTCAAAATATTTTGAATAGTAAATTGGAAGGATTTTTAAGTCAAACGGTAAATAAGTTTGTCGAACTTTAGTCTTATAATATAGACATAATTGACTATATGTGGTGGTTTACATCTTTTATCACAATATGATGACGGTTCAGGGTGAAACATTAGTACCGTAAAGGGTCAGTCATTAATCGTCATACGTCGACCGGCCGAATAATCCAAGGGCAAGCAGAACAAACAGAATGATGAAAAAAGCAATAGCTTCTCCGTCAAAAGTATTTTCGTTCATAGATTTTCCTCCTTCAGTCATTTAACTTTTGTTTAAAGGCTTCAATGACGTGATCAATACTCATGTCTCCATTGTTCTTTAAAAAGCGTTGCAGCTCATCCACTTGAGGGTTTTTGGGACTGCGGAACTCCCCGATCATTCTTAATTCAACTTCTCCATCACGTGAAATGAGGACGCGGTCCACGGAGAGCTGGCCGCATAAGATGAGAATGGCGGCAATAAATTCAAGGCTTTTATCAGCAAAAAGATCATCCTTGTTTCGATTTTGTTTTTTTCGCATAACGAAAGCCTCCTTGTCTCTGGTTCTAAGAAACAGATCGCGCAGTTAAAGTAGTATACGTGGGCGGGGGACAGTATGTGTCAGCGTAACCGTTCCCGACTCAGGAATTTTCTTTAGCAATTCCAGATTAACAACAATATCGGCAGGGTAATGGTTAATGGGTTGAAAAGATTGGAGAGACGTGCAATGCATGATCGTTTTAAATACATATCGATTTATCGAATTTCAGTTATTGTCTGGATGTCTATAAAGTTCCTGCTTCAGATTTTCTGGTTTAAACATACGAATCGGATTTGGGATAAGGAAACGAAGCAGAAATGGGAACGCATGCTCATGAAACAGGCGGAAGAGTACAGGCGCAATGCCATCCGTCTCGGTGGTCTCTTAATTAAATTCGGCCAGTTTCTCAGCTCCCGCGGAGATTTACTGCCTCAATCGTTTATCCGCGAACTGGAAGGACTGGTCGACAGGGTAGAGCCTGTGCCTTTTAAATTCTCAAGGCAGACTATTGAAGAGGACTGGGGAGGACCGATTGAAGAGCATTTCCGCCATATAGATGAGAATCCGGTTGCTTCAGCTTCCATTGGAGAAGTGTTTAAGGCGGAGCTTCACGATGGAACACCTGTGGCTGTCAAAGTGCAGCGCTACCGCGTAAGAGATATCTTCCAGATGGACTTTAAAGCGCTGCGGATTGTATTTTTTATACTGTCTACCTTTACGAAGTATGGAAAAAAAGCTGATCTTCCCGCGCTTTACCGTGAGGTTGTTGCCGTGATTACCAATGAACTTGATTTCACAATGGAGCTTTCAAACGGCAGTCATTTTAAAAAAAGATTCAAAGACTTTAAAGATGTTTATATTCCTGATTACTATAGTGATTTATCAACCAGGCGTGTCCTTGTAATGGAATGGATTGAAGGAGCCAAAATTACCGATTTGGCGTTTATTCACCGTCACCAGATTAACCGTGAGCACATAGCCAAGGTATTATTTGATCTTTGTGTAGAGCAGTTTCTGTTCGCAGGGATGTTTCATTCAGATCCTCATCCGGGAAATTTGATGCTGAAACCGGATGGGACCGTTGTGGTGATTGATTTTGGCATGGTAGGTGAAGTGAAACAGCGCGATGCCAACTCCATTCGGATGATGGTACAGGGCTTCATTTTAGATGACTATGACCGTGTCATTGATGCCCTTTGGGAAATGGACTTCCTTCTATCCAATGCCGACACGGAAAAAGTGAAGAAGATGATAAAGCAGACAACTGACATGTATTTAGATGGAGAGATTGATAAACTGGACGCCCATTTAATGAATGACATCTTAGAAGACCTGCAGGATTTTATAAAAGAACAGCCGATTCAGCTGCCTGCGGATTATGCTTTTCTCGGGAGAGCTACTTCGATTATTGTAGGAGTACTCACTTCGGTTTACCCCCAGGTGGACTTAGTGGAATGGGGAAGGCCGGTGATCAAGAAATGGATGACAGGCGAGAGCTCCAGTTTTTCCTTATATAAAGATATTGCAAAGGATACAGCGAAACCGCTTATGTCTCTCCCGCGCGCTTTAATTGAATATTTAGAGGATGGCGACAAAGAAAGGGAATGGAAAACAGAAAATCATCAGCAGCGTTTATTTCATCAATTTTACCTTTTCTATTCATGGATCTCTTTCCTGCTGCTGATTGGGGGGACTGGCGGGCTCCTGTATATTATTAATACAGGTGGCTCACAGTTCTTGGTTTTAGCGTGGATCGCGGTTTCTCTCGGTTTTCTCGGTCTGTTCGTTACAGGAATTAAACATTTTCGTATGATCAAAAATATCAGACAATAAGTAAGGAGGAGTTAGAATGAGTTTATTGAGAAAAGGGTTTTATTTAGGATTAGGAGCGGCCATCAGCGGCAAAGAGAAATTTGAAAAAGTATTAAACGAGATGGTGAGTAAGGGAGAAGTGTCACCAAAGGAAGCCAGGGAAATGATGAACTCCTGGGTGGCTAAAGGGGAAGAGAAGAACAGTGAATGGAATGAGCAGGCGCAGGCACGTATGCAGGAGCACGTGAAAGAGCTTGGCTTCGTCACCCGCGAAGAATATGAATTGCTTGAAGCGAGGCTGACTCGATTAGAAAATCAAAACAAAATGGATGAATAAAAAGAAGGGTCCTTTCTAACTTGGAAAAGGGCCCTCCTTTAGATCTGAGTCTGTTCATCTTCAAAGCCTTATAACACTAGTTCTGAACTTTAGAAAAATGTCCAGCTGACAGGCTTCTCAGGCTCATTAAATAAATGAACAGCTTTTTTCAATTCTTCTTCATTTCCGCTTGCGGACGCCTTGTTGTATGAGAGCAATTTTTTAAGTGATACAGCGCCCATAAGTAAGGACGAGAGATCATCAATGGATAAAGCCAATGTCACTCCGTGTGATAACGGTGTGTCCGAGTACTCGGGACGGCCATTTTTAAATTGATAGGAGAAAATTTCTTTTTTCTTTAAGAGTGAATCCGTGATATCGAAATTAATGGCCGCATTTGTCTGAGGCCGGAAAGAATGGTCACGAATATATTCCATGAACAGCGGTACATCTATGATGCGGTACATTAAGCCTGTACCCCGCTCATGGGTTTGATGATAAATTCTATGAATTAACCGATTCGCGTCGTGGCGGGGATCGTTCAGCATAAATGCGAAATCGTCATCAAAAGTAGGGAAGATAATCGTGCTCACTTGATCCTTTTGCAGATGAAGAAAATTAATGATAGCTTGAAACGCTTCATTTGAATTCGTGAACCAGTCGATTACTTTTAAGTCGTGAGTGAAATCGTGATGATGCTTCATTTCGTAGACAGCATATCCTTGAAGTTTGCCGTCAATCCGGCAGCCAATCGTATGCGTATAGTCCATCGCAATATGACTGAATTCATAATCTTGTTTATCACAGGCACCGTGGGTATCTTCAGCCCAATCGTGGTAGCAGCGTTTGATTTCTTCGACGTCCTCTTTTCCTAAAGAGACGACAGGCGCGGCATCAGTAAACGACGGCGCCTGATAAGGAGAAAACCGGAATACATTCAACTGCGGCCCAAATCCGAACCCCATTTTCCGGTAAAAGTCCGGGCGGAAAGGGTACAGTTGTATCAGAGGGAAGCCTTCATTTCTTGATTTTTCAATTGCATAGGAAATCATCTGCTTAGCCAGTCCCTGTTTTTTGTATGGCAGATCCACAGCCAGCGTCCCCACTCCTGTAGAAGGCATTGTCTGGCCATAGACATTCATTGGGAACATATAGTGAATATACCCTGCCTTTAACGTTCCTTCCTCGTAGACTCCCATCGGCGTAACGGTTTCATATTGGGACGTTCGTTCACGGTGCTTCGCCGCTTCCTCTTTGTCTTCAGCTGTAGTCAGTTCCATCATGGGATAACAGCGGCTCAGCATCTCTGTAAAAGGTTTAAACTCTTTCATTTCCTTGAATTCCATTGCCATCGCTCCTTTTTCTCGTATGGATCACCTTATAGAATACAAGGAATAGATAAAAAACACCAAAAGCAAGAAGCGCTAAATTAATCTGATAGCCGAGTCCTGCCGAAAGAAGCGCTAAAGCTGGAAACGACGATGGAGGCTGGGAGAGAAACAAGTAATTGGTTTGAAACGCTTGATTAAACAAACCGACAGCTAAAGCGTAAACCACAAGGTAACAATAAGTTTCACACATCACTTTAAAGTGGACGGTTGTACGTGTAGATAGAATAAGGAATAGACCTGTCCATGGAATAGCCATATGATGAATAAAGAATTTCCAAAAACGGAAATGCTCATAGCCGTGAGGAATTTCTGGAGTAATTAACGCAATGACCGAAGGAACAATCGCAATGAAGAAGTTAATTTGTATTAATTTTTTATTGTACGTAAGGAGTGCAAAGATTCCAGTAATCGATGCGATTCCGCATAAGTGAAGCGGAAGGTGTTCAAATGTAGTAAAAAGATTATGAGATAAAGCCCATAACTGATAACTTAATTCAGAAAGGAGCAGGGCAGAAAGCAGTGTCCATCTTACTATTGTATGTGAGGCTCTCCCTTTCATCAGCTCACTCTTATAAATAAAGAGAAGCACTAAACCTAGACCAAATAGAATCAGCATAGTGATGTGGCTAAAGCTAAACATTACAAAGGGATGATTACTTTCACTTGCAAACCATGCCGTCATTGTTAAATCCCCCTAGTGGTACGATCGTACCTGTGCTATGATTCTACCATATTGTTCGCTGGAAAGAGGTGGGAGTATGGTCAAGGTCAATTGTTTTACGTGCCGCCATTTTTATACGAAGTGGAACCCCCATTTTCCGAGAGGCTGCAGAGCCTATGGGTTTAAGGGGAGAGAAATGCCTTCTGGCACCGTGCTGCGGACGACAGGCACAAATTGTCTTCAATATGAGCGCAAATCGTTGAAACATGACGGTTCTATGCATGAAAAACGTCGTAATCTGTAAATATAATGAAATATCAGATTGTATATATTCTCTGCGTAAAAAGTATGGTATGCTGAAAAATATTTGAAATGAGATGGAAGGGAGATGAACTGGTATGGCTAGAGAAAAGTGGGGAACGAAGCTTGGCTTCATGCTCGCTGCAATGGGTTCTGCCGTCGGTTTAGGTAACATATGGCGTTTCTCTTTTGTAGCAGGGAACAACGGGGGAGGCGCTTTTTTAATATTATACCTCTTATTCGTTATTTTAATTGCTGTTCCGCTGCTGCTGACAGAGGTCAGTATTGGACGAAAGGCTCAAAGCGACGTCGTAGGCTCTTACAAAGAACTGGCCCCGGGGACCCCATGGTTTTTAACTGGTTTCTTTGGTGTATTAAGTGCATTTTTAATTTTAGGTTTTTACAGTGTAGTTGCAGGATGGTCGATTTATTACTTTGCCAACTATATTACAGGGAACTTTGCTACTCAGCCTGCAGCCGGGTATGAAGGTGCGTTTGGTGCTTTTATTTCGAATTCATGGCAGCCGTTGTTCTGGGTAGCGTTATTTATGGCGTTAACGATTTTTATCGTTGTCAGTGGAGTTAAGAAAGGGATCGAAGCGGCTAATAAAATATTTATGCCGGTACTTGCTATTATATTAATTTTTCTTGCGTTTTACAGTGTTTCATTGGATGGAGCTATGGAAGGGGTAAGGTTCTTATTTGCTCCTGACTGGTCAGCCTTCAGTGATCCTTCGATTTATATTGCTGCGTTAGGGCAGGCTTTCTTCTCTCTCAGTTTAGGAATGGGGGCTATGCTGACGTATGGAAGCTACCTTTCGAAAGAGCATAAGCTTCCTGGAGCAACATTAGGGATAGGATTGACAGACTCGTTGTTTGCCATTATTTCAGGAATTGTTGTCTTCCCTGCAGTATTTGCATTTGGCATCGACCCGTCTTCAGGACCGCCGCTCGTCTTTATTACGCTTCCAACTATATTTGAACAACTGCCATTTGGGGGGATTGTCGGTCTTGTATTTTTCTTTGCTCTTGTGCTGGCAGCTCTTTCGTCCTCTGTGTCGATTCTGGAAGTGCCAACTGCTTACTTTATGAGGGCGTTTAACTGGTCACGCCGCTTTTCGAGTATACTAATGGGCGCGATCATGTTTGCTCTGGGCATCTTCGTTTCCCTTGGATTCGGCATTTGGTCCGGAGTAACACCGATTGGAGATAATGATATCCTCGACTCAATGGATTATGTAGCGTCTAATATTCTGCTGCCGCTTGGCGGACTGACAATGGCTCTCTTTGCGGGCTGGTACTTTAAGAAGGAGCAGGCTTTAGAAGCAACAGACTTCACAGGGTCGATTATAGGGCAAATTTGGTACGTTATTGTTAAATTCGTTGCTCCTATCTTAATTATTCTCATATTTTTAAATGCTTTAGGCATCATTTAATGAAGAAGATCAGCCTCCTATTGAGGCGTCTATGGGCTGTCGGGGCTTTCCCGGCAGCCTTTTTCAATATAGCTTTCACATAAAGGCATCTGCCGGAATTAGTGACTATTTTATGACGGGAAAAAGAAACTCAGTATCACTTTTCACCTGGAGAATAGCCGGTGATTTGTTAACCGTGTTATGATAGGTTCGATATGTTAATTAAGCAGTAAAAGGAGTCATATTAAATGGCAATCTCAAACCAAACAATACTTAAAAAGATGTCGGGTGAAATACAGGAAGCCATGTTAAACCATGGGGATGAGCACCGTGTACGTGAACACGTAAGAGCGGTGAAGCTGCTCGCTGATCTTGTACTTGATGAAGGAAGCGAATCTTCAGTCTCCTCTTATACCAAATCTGAATCCAGCTCTGTCCAGGAGCCCACAGTAGAAGAAATTAGAAAGATGATGGGCAGTGAGAAGCCTGTCCAAAAACCAGCATCACAAACAGAAGGCCATGATGATGCTAATGGCAAGTCCATTTTTGATTTTTAAGGAGTGAAGGATGTTGAAACTATTTTTAATTTTAGGGGCGGTCAATGGATTTCTTGCTGTAGCGCTGGGTGCATTTGGAGCTCACGGGCTTGAAGGGAAGGTTTCTGAAAAGAGCTTAGGTCAGTGGGAAAAGGCGGTTAACTACCAAATGTTTCATACGATGGCCTTGTTCATCACTGGTTTATTAATGAGCAAACTCCAGACAGGAATCATGTCTGGAGCCGGATGGTTTTTCTTTATTGGAATTTTACTTTTTTCCGGAAGCTTATATATTTATGCTGTATCTTCTATCAAAATGTTTGCTATGATTACCCCGTTTGGCGGTCTATCTTTTCTTGTAGGCTGGATTTTGCTGGGGTATGCGGTTATCAAGGGCTTTTAAAAAAAGAGGACGGTTGAAAAGAGAAGAATAATGACGGCACGCAGCAACTGACTGATACAAGAAGCCAGCTGCTGCTTTTTATATTCCACCAAACTTTCTACAAGCAGGCTGATCGCTAAAACGTAAAACATTAACAGAATGAGCCACTGATTATCAAGATGGAATATAGCAATAATCGCAAGCAAAACAGCAATACAAAGAGAAGCAACCTGTAAGCGTACCAGCGGTTCATAGGGATGTCTCATCCGATCACCCCTTTCAGGGAAAATAAACGATGGTTAACGAGGGGAATAATTGGACATGCCGTTACTTCCGTTATACGGATAGCTGTAATTGATCTCTTCGTCAAACGTAATATAATCCAGGTAAACCATAAGCAGAATATAACGTTTATCGGTTTGGGGATCACTTATAATAATATGGTCGCGTCCGGCGGCTTCAATAATTCCTTTAAATACCTTGGCATTCCACTCTTCATTATTTTCAAACGTCATGTAAATCGTAGCTTCTTTGCCTCGATTTAAGCGCAGGATGTTCTCAATGTAGGACTCTTCTTCAGGAAGCATCCCCTGCATATTCCCATTACCGTTCGCATTCCCATTATTATTATTGTTATTTCCGTTATTCCCATTGTTCCCGTTGTTATTATTTCCATTTGACATATAAGGAACCTGCATCCCGTTCATACCATTCATTCCGTTATTATTCCCATTGTTACCATTGCTGCCGTTTGTGCTGTAATATCCGTTATTACCAGCCGCTCCGGCCATCGCATACTGATACATGTACGGATTACCAGGATAGTAAGGCACCCCCGGGCCCATCCCTTGCATTCCCTGCATCCCTTGGTACTTTTTAGCCAAAAGAACCACTCCTTCTTATTTTAATAAACAGTAGGACACTCAGATTGGTCAGGCGCATAAAATTTAAACGTCCGACGTTCGGCTGACCAACGGGTTGCCCCCGTGTTTCCAGCCATCAGAATCGCCTGCTTACCATCCCCTTCTGCTTCAGCTCGCATTAATCGGGACAGCAGCCTGATTTCTTGCTCGTTGTATGGAACGACATCCACGCTGTCATCTCACTTCATAAACGAACTCTCTAAAACTATATGAAAGAGCCTGCCTAAGATATGAATAAAATTTATAAGGGGGTGGTGTTTTAAATAAGGAGCCATGTTATAAAGAAATCTCCGCGGCGGGAGGGCCGGCGGAGAATGAGGTTAAACGTATAAAAATTGAGAGATTTCTTCTGTTTTTAGCAGGTTTCCTATATAGAATGAACCGAAATCGCCGTAGCGGGATGTTACTTCATCGAACCGCATTTCGTAAACAAGCTTCTTAAACTGGAGGACATCATGGGCAAATAGGGTTACGCCCCATTCCCAGTCATCAAAACCGATAGATCCTGTGATTATCTGGCGAATCTTACCTGCATATTGACGACCTGTCATTCCGTGAGCATACATGAGCTTGGCACGCTCATCTTTTTCAAGAACGTACCAGTTATCGCTGCCTTGACGTCGCTTGTCCATCGGATAGAAGCAAATATGATTCCACTTCGGCAGAATCGGCTTCAATCGGCCCTGGATTTCAGGGTCGTTCTCATCTGCGTTCCCCATGTAATTGGAAAGCTCTACAACCGATACATAAGAGTAGGATTTCGTTGTAAATTCAGCCAGCTTGGATTTGTTGAATGCCGTTTCGATTTCATTCAATTCTTCCATTGTCGGGCGTAGAATCATCATCAACAAGTCTGCTTTCTGGCCAACGATCGTATAAAGAGCGTGACTCCCCTGCTTGCTCTTCTCCGTTGTTTCCCATTTTTCAATTAAAGAGTGAAATTCATGGACTGCCTGCTCGCGGTCTTCCTCTTCCGCCTGTTTCCATGCAGTCCAATTGATCGTACGAAAATCATGAAGGCAATACCATCCGTCCATTGTTACTACTGCTTCTGGCATGATAGGGTCGCTCCTTTTATGTGAATTGTTATAGTAATTTCATCCTTTATCAATATAACACAATTCCTCCTAATTAATCATTTCAGCTAATTTGAAAGTATTGTGAACAATAAAATAGGGTAAAGTGATTATGTAATCGCTTAAAATCAATTTTTCTATTCGAAATGCTTTTCATTGAACACAAAAGGTCTTATCATATAGTACAGAAATGAAATTGGAGGGTTAAAACATGAGTAACCTATTTGATACACTTAAAGCTAAAATGAGCGGCGAAAGTAAGAAGGTCGTCTTCCCTGAAGCTTTGGATGAAAGAATATTAACAGCAGTGAGTAAGCTCGGTGCAGAAGGTTTGGTCAAGCCTGTACTAGTTGGAAATAAAGATGAAGTAATACAGAAAGCGAATGAATTAGGAGTCGATATTTCTACGTCAGAGATTCTTGACCCTGCTGATTATGAAGCTTTCGACGAAATGGTGGCAAGCTTCGTAGAACGCCGTAAAGGTAAAGCCACGGAAGAGCAGGCACGTGAAATTCTTCAAGTCGGTAACTACTTTGGTACGATGCTCGTATATATGAACAAAGCAGACGGACTTGTAAGCGGAGCAGCTCACTCTACAGCTGATACCGTCCGTCCGGCGCTGCAAATCATTAAAACGAAACCCGGCATTAAGAAGACGTCAGGTATATTTGTAATGGTGCGTGATGAAGAGAAGTATGTGTTCGCAGATTGCGCGATCAACATTTCACCAGACAGTCAGGACCTTGCCGAAATTGCAGCAGCCAGTGCAGAGACAGCGGCACTCTTTGATATTGACCCGAAAATAGCAATGCTCAGCTTCTCCACAAAAGGATCGGCAAAGTCTCCAGAAACAGAAAAAGTAAATGAAGCAGTTGAACTGGCAAAGCAGCAGAACGCAGACCTGGTGATCGACGGTGAATTCCAGTTCGATGCTGCATTCGTACCATCTGTTGCTCAGAAAAAAGCCCCGGATTCTCCATTAAAAGGGGAAGCGAATACGTTTATCTTCCCGAGCCTTGAAGCAGGAAACATTGGATATAAAATTGCGCAGCGTTTAGGAAATTTTGATGCTGTTGGCCCAATTCTTCAGGGGTTGAATCAGCCGGTGAATGATCTGTCCCGCGGCTGTAACTCAGATGACGTGTACAAGCTCGCGATTATTACAGCGGCACAATCTCTTTAATAGGAATAAGCAGGCTCAGAGATGTTAGATCTCTGAGCTTTTTTTGAGTTCCAGGTTGTATAGCGGCCGCCTGGACAGCAATATAAGGAATACATAACACCATATGATTTCAGTTACTAATAACGACCGCTTATTGGAAGTAAAGTACCTCTGAAAGAAATGAACAAAAAACAAGGAAAATCCTGTTTACAATGGAATTAGAGTAAAGTAAGCGAGGTGAATTCGATGAATGTCAAAATTGATTTGAATGAAGAGTATGATCAAACCTCGATCACAATTCATGCAAAAGAGTGGAGTACTGAGCTGGATCAACTCATTAAAATGATCAACAGCACCAACCGGAAACGGCTGATTGGTGTAGAGGGGGATCAGTCTGTGCTTATTCCTTGTGAAGATATTGAATTTGTCTATTCTGAAAAGGGAAAGGTTTTTGCGGTGAGCGGCTCCAGTAAAACAGAGCTTAAGATGAAACTTTATGAAGTTGAAGAGGCTGTTGGAGAGGACAGCTTTAGCAGATTTTCTAAATCTGTGATCGGAAACATTAATCAAATTCAGCGTTTTGAATTATCTTTTAACGGAAACCTCTGCGTTTACTTTACTTCAGGGAATAAGGAATATGTTTCCCGCAGGTATGTACGTCGTTTGAAGGAGAAATTAACTGGAGGAGGATCATAAATGAAGTTTCAAATTATGCCGAGAATCTTCACTGGGTTGGCTTTCGCGGGGGTCGTTACATTCATTGCAATAACCATACTTGTCGTTAACAATGTAGAGACCGACGTATCCGAAATTTGGTTAAACATGTTAGGGAGTATGATCCTGGGGGTTTATTTTAGTCTCGCTTCTTTGTTTTATGAGATAGATTCATGGAGTTTATTAAAACAAACAATTACTCACCTGACTTTATCACTCGCCGTTTTTTATACGATTGCAGGGTTTATGGGATGGGTGCCGTTTACAGGGCAGGCGCTGCTGGTCAGCACATTAATCTTTCTGAGTATCTACTTTGTATTTTGGTTTTCTATCAGACTTTATTTAAAGAGAATGACAGCTGATCTAAACAAAACCGTAAATTAAATCGTGTGAAAAAGCACTGGAGCTTAGTCATGAATCTGCTCCAGTGCTTTATTATTGCGGATAATCATCTGTTCAAACCGCTTTGTGAACGTCTCAATTTCTTCACCCTCCAATGAATTCGCTGTAATCCGCTCAGACCAGTCATTTAGTTGATAAAGAATCCGGCTGCGGACGTCTTCTACAGTAAGGTCTGCACCGAGTAGTTCGTTGAGCGACGCCATCACTGAAGGGTCGATATCCGGGTATTGGAAACGGGTGGGTACACCGTTAAGACCGACCTTGTAAAAGTTCCTGAGCAGTGCGGCACGTTCGGCTCCGCTTCCGGTAACGTCTAAATAAATCTGAACCGCTGACCCGCGTTTGACACGCCGCTGGGATATTCCTGCAAACTTTTTCCCCCCGATACTTAAATCATAAGTGCCCGGGCAGTAGGATTGGGTAATTTCATAAGCTTCAATATTGCTAGTGAGATCGGCGAACAGGTGCCGGATGAATTCAACCATTGCGTCATAGCCGTCATGTATATTCACATTTTTGGCGTCTGGAAAAATGAGTGACAGGTTCAGCACCCCTTCATCGAGCACAACGGCAAGGCCACCTGAGTTGCGGACAACGACCTGATAGCCTTCTTCCTTTAAATAATCGATCGCTTCTGAAATATAGGGGAGACGGGCGTCCGGAATGCCGAGAACGATCGTATCGTGATGCACCCAGAGGCGGGCCGTGGTCGGGGATTTGTGGTCGCCGACAGAAGTCGCCAGGGCGTCATCGATCGCGAAAGATTGAAGTGCCGAAAATGTCGGCCCCATATTGCTTTGGTCAATAAACCGATATATTGGTGGATGTAATAATTGATTCAGCATACAACTTTTCTCCTTTTTCATAGCAGAATAATTATAACAGAAAAAGTGGACAGCGGTAATGGTACAGAAAATAGAACGGGGAGAGAGCATAAGGGTACCAGGTACACAAATACACATCTCCATCAATGAACCATATATAGTTATTGTGTACCTGGTACCCCAGGTGCTGTCATCCTTGCAAAGCTGAGACTCAAAACGAAGCGTTGATACATAGAAAAGCACACATCTCCATCAATGAACCATATATAGTTATTGTGTACCTGGTACCTATTGCTATTAATATCGCGAAGCTGAAACGAAAAACGAAGTGCTGAAATTTTGTCTTTGTGTACGTGGTATCAAAGGTATATAATAGGGGAAAATGTCGTGAGGGAAGGATCGTCTGATGGCTTATCGTGATGAGCAGTTAAGTGAAGAAAAGGTATTTAAAGATCCCGTTCATCGTTATATTCATGTGCGGGATCAGGTAATATGGGATTTAATTGGAACACCTGAGTTTCAGCGTCTCCGCCGTATCCGTCAGCTGGGGACGTGTTATTTGACGTTCCACGGAGCGGAGCACAGCCGGTTTAACCACTCGCTGGGAGTTTATGAAATTGTGCGGCGGATTACTTCGAATTTTAAGGATCGGCCGAATTGGGACGAGAAGGAACGCCTCCTTTGTCTGGCAGCCGCGCTGCTGCACGATTTGGGGCACGGCCCTTTTTCGCATTCGTTTGAAAAAGTGTTCAAGCTCGATCATGAAGATTTTACGCAGGCGATTTTACTTGGTGACACCAAAGTAAATGAAGTTCTTACGAAAGTGGATAAAAATTTTCCGAAGCAGGTAGCCGATGTCATTAATAAAACGTATCAGAACAAGCTCGTCGTCAGCTTGATTTCCAGTCAGATTGACGCGGACCGCATGGATTATCTGCAGCGTGACGCCTACTTTACAGGGGTCAGCTACGGGCATTTTGACATGGAACGTATTCTGCGTGTCATGCGTCCAATGGAGGATCAAGTCGTGGTGAAAGAAAGCGGAATGCATGCCGTCGAGGATTACATAATGAGTCGTTACCAGATGTACTGGCAGGTGTATTTTCACCCCGTGACACGCAGTGCGGAAGTGATATTATCCAAAATACTGCATCGGGCGAAAGAGCTTTATGATGAGGGATACCGGTTTAAACTGGAGCCGACCCATTTCCTTTCCTTCTTCAAAGGAGAGCCCACTCTGAGTGAATATTTAGGGCTGGATGAGTCGATTACGCTGTATTACTTCCAAATGTGGATACAGGAAGAGGATGAGATTTTATCCGATTTATGTGACCGCTTTGTTAATCGTCGTTTGTTTAAATATATTGAATTTAATCCGAACCTTCAGATGGCGGAGTGGATGGAGCTGTACAAGCTTTTTCAAAAGGCGGGCATCCATCCGGACTATTATTTAGTTGTGGACTCAAGCTCGGATCTGCCGTATGACTTTTACCGGCCGGGAGAAGAAGGAGAGCGTCTGCCCATTCATCTTCTCCAGCCAAATCAGGAGCTGAAGGAATTGTCGCGGTTATCGGAGATTGTCGAGTCGATTTCGGGTAAGAAACGGACAGATCATAAACTGTATGTGCCTCAGGACCTACTTGAAGGAATGTCGAATCGCAGCAAAACGAAGAAGCGTATTATGGAAATTTTGTATGGATAAGGAGTGGGGACGCTATGTTGGAGAACCATGCCAGGCTGATGCAGTTCTTCTCAAGCTCTGACGCAATTATAGGAAGAAAAAGATTGCAGAAAATGATCTATATTTTAAAAAAATGTGAGATCCCATTTGAGGAGCGCTATCAATTTCATTTTTACGGACCATATTCTGAAGAGTTAACCCTTCGCATTGAAGAAATGTGTAATCTCGGGTTTATTCGTGAAACGAAGGAAGAAATGAAGAACTATTATCAATACCGATATGAAGTGACAGAGTCAGGTAAAGAATTTATGAAGCATTATCATACTGAGCTGCCGCCGCTCAACAGGCGTATTGACGCAATGAATGATAAGAGCTCTCGATTCCTGGAACTTGTTTCAACGATGCTTTTCTTCGAGCATCTACCTAAAGATGAAATTTCGGAAAAAGTATTTTCAGTAAAAAGTAAGCAGAACTATACAGATGAGGATATAGAAGAGGGTTGGAAATTTATTGAAAATATCCGTCAGATTCATTAAGATGTAGAGAAGGTATACTGTGTGACGGTATATCTTTTTTTTATCAATGATTTTCAGAAAAATAAAAAAATGGGGGAGCAGCTGGATGAAAGTCTATAAGTTTCTGCTGTATTACATACTTGGATTGTGCGGGATCGTATTAATTAGTGCAGCGCCCGCCTTGTTCAGCGAGGGTGCTTATTTCAGTGTCGGAAGCTACATAGAAGAAGCTGGGGGCTTAATCAGTACGCTGACGACCCCATCAGATTGGGTATACGTTCATAATGAAACTCCACAGCCATTGTTTGAGTTTCTGTGGGAACCGTATTCGTATTCCATGACTATTTTCATAGGAGCGATGACGGGCGCCGCAGTCATGGCATTTGTACTGGCTATGGGAACATTTTTCCTTCCGGGGGTATTGAGGGGGATTGTTTCCCGTTTACTGAACCTGCTTGAATCAGTGCCCGATCTGCTGCTTGCCTTCTGTATTCAACTGTTTATTGTCTGGTTTTACAAGCAGTCGGATCTGCTGCTTATGGATTTCATTGCGGTGGGAGGAGAAAGAATCTACCTGCTTCCGATGCTCACCCTGGCTGTTCTGCCGATGATTACTTTGTATAAAGTAGTGCTTGTTCAGCTGAATGAGGAAATGACAAAGTCTTATGTGGATATGGCGAGGAGTAAAGGGATGTGGCGGCTGTTTATTTTAAATGTCCACGTGCTGAGAAATATTGTGAAGAGCATCTTCTATCATTCAAAGATTGTGCTGTGGGGTGCGTTATCAAGCTTATTGATGATCGAATACATATTCAATATAAATGGAGTGACAAATGCATTGCTTAATGGCTACAGCCCGATGGTGACGGTCATGATTTTATTTATGCTGTTCACACCGTTTTATGTGTTTTATCAGGGAACAGAACTGTTTATTTTTAAAGAGACCAAAGTAGCAGAAGAAACAAATATAAAGATGAACAGCTTTATTGGTTCACGGTCTTTTACCATTAAGCACGGCTGGCTGAGACGTGTGCTTGGAGAGGCAGAAGCTCATTTTAAAAATGTGAAATTTTTAATCGGGTTTTTTATTTTATTTACGGTAACAGCTGTGAGCATTATATACACAGTAACCACTGATCCATTAGTTGAGCAGTACTTTCAAATTTACGATGAGGACGGTGTACTGGAAAGTGCGGCGCCTCATTCCCCTGAATTTGTTTTCCTCGGAACTGATGAACTGGGGTTCAGTATTTTTGATCAGTTGATGACGGGTGCTAAATATACGGTTCTCTTTGCGGTGGCTATTGCGTTGCTTCGTGTCCTGCTTGGTTTTGTTCTGGCGGTTCCGTATGCTTTCTTCTTTCCGCCAAAGCTTCAGCGGTTTCTGGATAAAACAATCGACAGTATGCACTTTCTGCCGATGACGATTATCGCATATTTGCTGTTGTATCCTGTTTTATGGATGCCTGAAGGTGGGTTTGCCACAACGGAAACCGAGCGGATCGTTTATCAGGGCTTTATTCTTACTTTGCTTGCAGTGCCACTGTTAATGAGCCTGTTTGGAAATGAAATGAAGCTGATTATGAAAGAAGAATTTGTCTTAAGTACAAAAGTGCTCGGGGGAAGTTCGATTCATCTGCTATGGCGCCATCTTATGCCTCATCTAAGTGCAAGGACAGGGATCATTTTCGGCCAGCAGTTTATTCAAACTCTGCTAATCTTTATTCATCTTGGTGTGTTTGATCTTTATTTCGGGGGCACGAAGGTTACCTACGATCCGATGACCAACGACCCGCCCATGTCGACGACGTATGAATGGTCGGGAATGATAGGAGCTTCTAAGGATGCCCTCATGACCGGCAGGTGGTGGTACATTATGCCGGCACTGATAGGCTTTATGGTACTCATTTTAGCTATGCAGCTGATGATCCAGGGAATGAAGGATGTACAGCAGCGGCGGGTAGGCGTGCCTATAGAGTATAATACATGGCTGACTCGGTGGAAACGGAGGAGAGAAGCGCAGTCACAGCATGAAAGAAGGAATCCTGAGGAGAAACAGTTTACGTTTTTGAAAAAAGTGAATTAGAGGGTTAAACAAACGCTTGATTAAGGAGGGGAAGGATGATAACCAGACTGGAGCACGTAAGAATTAACGTCGGGAATTTAGAAAGGGCAGCGGACTGGCAGTATTCGGTTTAATGGAAGGTGCCGCTTCTACCCCCGGGTGTTTTAATTTTTACGTAGAGGATGTTGAGTCGCTGTGGGTGCGTTTACAGAAGCACAGGGTCACAGTAGTGGAAGAGCTGTTTGATCCTGAGTATGGCAGCCGTAAGTTTACGATTGTTGATACAGACGGCAATGAATTGGGGTTCGTACTGGCCTGAATACATGAAAAAGCTCTCAAGCCTATTCGCTTGAGAGCTCCTACCTTAATCACTGAGGCGTTTTCCACCGACCCCGTAGTGTTGTTTTTTCATTTCTTCAATCACTACCGTCACTGCTTCTTTACGGGCGCCTATGGTTTCTATAACGGAATTAGTCACACTTTCAACTAACGCCTTTTTCTCTTCATCAGTACGCCCTTCCAGCATTTGGACTGTTACGATCGGCATAATAACGTTCTCCCCTTTAATCCTATAAATAAATCTCTTCTTTAACTCTATTCGTTATAATATCTCGAATTCCTTCCTTTTTATTTAAAAAGATTATTTTTTTGGGAGTTCTGTATTCTGAAATCATGGGGAGGCGTATGTTAAAATAAGAGCAACAGTCAGCATTAAAGGAGGATCAACGGTACAATGAAGGAATTTGACCAATTTAAAAATAATAAGCAAGAAGGCAGCGATAAGAAGAAAAATCAGTTTACGATTCTAAAGGATGACTCAACCGATGGTCACGGCGGCTATGGTGTAGGGTCGATCAGCCTTGAAAATATGACCCCTGTGATTGTCGATCCTAATGAAGGCGAAGCTTTTGTCGATATGGGAGCTCTTCATGCAAGAAGCGCCGTAGAGAAACGGATCCGCTTCCTCACCGATCGTTCAGAAGTTCCGAACGGAAAGCTTTACTGGATCACGTGGGTGACAGTGGATCATCAAGAAGGGAAGCCGTGCTATCATGGTGTGGCCGGAAGTGAGGTAGTGGTGGACCGTGAGATCAGACGTGGTTACAAGCTGCTGCCGGAGCATGTGAATCATATGGATAAATCGTTAAAAGGACGATTCGTTGTCGATCATATGGATGAAAAGTCGAAGCACATTCTAGGTGAATATTTGCGCGAATTTAAACCAGAACTGTGGGAAAATACAGCACAGGAATTAAAAGACAGCCTTGGTGTCCAATAACATTATTAAGCAAGAAGGCGCAAGCGGCCTGGAAGACACGAAACGTATAAGTAAAACGTCTGGAGGAAGGTGACCTTCGCTTCCGGGTGGACTGCTTATGAAGCGATTGTCTGGGCGCTGGAGCCGGATGTGACTCTTCAAGACAATTTATTCTATAAATAAAAAAGGTCCCTCTCCTTTCCTCAGGAGGGGGACCTTTTTGAGGAGGACAGGAATGGATTCCGTAAAATACCAGGTGTAAAATAGGAACGTATGTGCTATTATAAGAACAAACGTTCGTTTGTAAGGGGGATTACTTATGGATCATCGTGATCGAGGCACGATTAAATGGACCTCGCTGATGCTGCCGGAGCACGTAGAAATGATAAAAAAGGTGTGGAAGGAGGATGAACGGGTAGAAAAAGGGATATTGGATGAACAAAAGGCAGCAGAGATTGATTTTGTGCTGCAAAGAGCGGTGCATGACCAATTGACTGTGGACCTTAAGTTCCATAATAGTTTCGATTATGAAACGAGGCGGCTGAAAATTGAAAGCGTGAATAAGAGGGAACGCAAAATAAAAGCATGGGATGTGGACGAGAAAGATATGGTGTTATTTTCGCTTGAAGAGATTACCGACATTACGATTGTGTAAGCGTTTATCAATCGTTCACAAAACGTTCAAAAACTTTTGATGCCGCGAATCTTGACTAATGCTCAAAGAGAGTAATATATTTATTAATACATGGGATATACATGTATGCTAGGACAAAGAAAGCGACCGGTCAAATGCCGGTCGTTTTCTTTGTTTTTTTATTTATTTATCATTTTTTCTTTTTATCTTTTATATCTCAGTTTTAAATTCTTATTTTCTTTTTTCTCTGTGTACCGGGTACACAAAGGTAGAAAGAGTGTACCCGGTACATCAACTTCATTGGAACCAGTCCACGATGCTTTTGTACCATGGGTCATTTTCGAGTTCTTCTTCGATTTTTTCTATGTCGGAGTCTTCTTCTTCGCATGTTTCTCTCGGGACGTCTTTTTTCTTCACATAGACGAGCCGCTCTTCAGGACAAGCGGGGCCGGAGAGTTTGCCGGATTCAGGGTTAATGTAGACGCCCCTTAATCCGCGTGGCGGTTTAAAAGCTGAAGCGGGTACATCGTCATGAATCTTTTCCATCGTATTCGCCCACAGCTCTTTGGAATACTGCTGATCTCTTGGCTGAGTCATGCTGCGGTTATCGTCATAGCCGCTCCATACACCCATTACGTAATCAGGGCTGAAGCCGATCATCCAGCTGTCTGAATCTGTCGTACCTGATTTACCGCCGTAGGTCCGGGACAGCTGATCTGCAATGCTAGAGCCTGTGACACTTGTGTATCCGTTTAAGGAGGAATCGAAAATCCCCGTCATCATATGAGTGACAGAAAAAGCAGCTTGTTGATCTATCTTAAGCTTTTCACCTGGGGTCTCCTCATCTACTTCATACAAAACGTTTTCACGGTGATCCGTAATTTTTGTAATCGTATGCTTCTCTGCTTCAGGCGAACCACTGGTTAACTTGGAATAACCATTCACCATATCGTAAAGTGATATGGATGGAGTGCCCAGTGCCAGCGAAGGAACAGCCGGCAGGTCTTCCTTAATTCCGAAATCACGTAACGTTTCTGCCATCTTCTTCGGTCCGATCTCCAGGTTGGTTTGAACCGCATAGATATTGTCTGAGAGGGCAAGTGCCTGTGCCATTGTTATTTCGTCATCGGCATAATAATTGTTGTAGTTGCTCGGTGAATAAACTTCTCCATTCTCTAATTCGAAGCTGGTCGGCTTACTTTCCTGCATCGTTAACGGAGAGTAGCCTTCTTTTAATGCTGCATAATATAGGAACGGTTTAATCGTACTGCCGACCATTCGCTTCGCTTGAGTCGCGCGGTTAAACGAACTTCCACTGTAATCGCGTCCACCGGCCATCGCCGTTACAGCACCCGATTCACTGTCCATTACGACCGCAGCGGTCTCGATTTCAGAGGCACTGTCAAACTCTTCGTCAAGCGCAGCTTCAAGCTCTTTTTGATGGACCGGATTTAACGTCGTATAAATATGGAATCCGCCCGATTCAACGGCTTCTACTTCAACGTCCAGAAGCCTTGCCGCTTCGCGCACGACTTCATCCTGAAAATAAGGACCGACGGCTTTCGCTTCCTCAGCTGAGTGATCATAATAATCGAGCGAAGCTGTGACTGCTTCATTTTTCTCGGAACTCGTAATAAACTCAAGGTCGTTCATCCGATTCAAAATGCGCTCCTGTCTTAACTCAGCATTCTCCTCGTCTGCGAGAGGGGAGTAATAAGTTGGCCCCTTAGGAACTCCGGCGAGCATCGTAGCCTCCGCCAATGATAAATCGCCAGCCTTTTTGTTGAAAAAATATTGACTGGCAGATTCAACCCCGTAAGCTCCGTGGCCATAGTAAATCGTATTGAGGTAGCCTTCGAGAATCTCATCCTTGTCGTAGAAGATTTCAAGACGAATGGCATAAAAGGCTTCCTTCAGTTTCCGTGTCCACGTTTTTTCATGCGATAAATAAAGGTTCCTCGCAAACTGCTGTGTAATCGTGCTTGCCCCCTCTGCCATTTCCATCGTCTTTAAATCGGTTAACGCAGCTGAAGCAATTCTTTTAAAGTCAAAGCCATAATGATTGTAAAAGCGGTGATCCTCAATCGCGAGGGTGGCATCAATGACCTCTTCAGGTATCTCCTCAAGACTGATCCACTTACGGCTGGCCCCTACATCATACCCTTCCATAACCTCGCCGTCCGCTAAATAGTATGTCGTGTTGTGCGGAGTCGAGAGGGAGGGAGGACCGAGTACAATCGCATAAGCCATAAGACCAAGCACACCAATAATCCCCAGTAACCCTAAAGTGAAAAAAGCTTTAAAGCCGCGTCGCACCCACTTCCATGATAAACGTATAAATAATAGCATTCTCTCAATCTCCCACCTGTTTAATTGCTATTATTATGGGAAAACCAAGTATAAATTAAACATTTTCTTGCTTTTTCCACAGATTCCTCTATAATTTCATTGTTTACAGGTAGTGAAAGGAGAATCATACATGAGTACATGGTTTACAGAAAAACAAACCGAACACTTCGGCATTACAGCTAGAGTGAAGCGGTCTTTGCATAAAGAAAAAACAGATTTTCAGGAGCTTGAGATGCTTGAAACTGAAGAATGGGGCAATATGCTCGTTCTTGATGACATGGTCATGACGACGGAAAAAGATGAATTCGTCTACCACGAAATGCTGGCCCACGTTCCGTTATTTACCCACCCGAGTCCGAAGAAGGTTCTTGTTGTAGGCGGGGGAGACGGCGGTGTAATCCGTGAAGTGTTGAAGCACGAAAGCGTCGAAAAAGCAGTTCTCGTTGAGATTGACGGCAAAGTGATTGAGTATTCAAAGCAGTACCTGCCTGCGATTGCAGGCACGCTCGAAGATCCGCGCGTAGAGGTTAAAGTCGATGACGGCTTCATGCACATTGCGGAGAGTGAGCGTGAATATGACGTCATTATGGTTGATTCAACTGAACCTGTGGGGCCCGCCGTCAACCTTTTTACAAAAGGCTTTTACGAAGGAATTGCGAAAGCCCTGAAAGAAGACGGGATCTTTGTCGCACAGACTGACAACCCATGGTTTAAAGCAGACCTGATCCGCCAGGTGTGCGCCGATGTAAAAGAAACATTTCCGATTACGAAAGTGTACACGGCGAACATTCCAACTTATCCAAGCGGGCTGTGGACGTTCACCATGGGAAGTAAAATTTATGACCCAGTGCAAGTCCCGGCAGACCGTTTTACCGAAATTGATACTAAGTATTATACTGCCGAGCTGCACAGCGCTTCATTTGTGCTGCCAAAGTTTGTAAAAGAGCTGACTGAATAGCAATAAAAAGAGCAATGGGTGCTGCTCACAGCATAGTGAGTGAGCAAAATGATGTCTTTCAAAATACAGAAAGAGAGTCATTGAGTATACTTTGCAATACAGAAAGAGAGCAATTGGGTACCAGGTACCGATTAGACTAAAAAGCATTCTGTAGCCATAAAAGATTAATCGGTACCTGGTACCCTGAGCACAGCACCCAGCAACAGCACTACCTTGAGCACACCAGCTTGCATAAACTGATACACCTTAAAGGAGGCCGAACCAATGCCCCATTATTTCGACGAAGCTTACTCAGGCAAGGTCTTCATTATGAGCCGTGCCACAGAAGAAGAGGCCCGGGCCGTCATTTATGGCATGCCGATGGATTATACCGTCAGCTTCCGCCCAGGCTCACGCTTCGGCCCGAACCGTATCCGCGAAGCGTCGATCGGACTGGAAGAATACAGCCCGTATCTCGACCGCCACCTTGAGAAAGTCGCCTATCACGATGCCGGCGATCTTATGTTTCCATTCGGAAACGCACAGAAAAGTCTGGACATTATAGAGGACTATGCGAAAGAGCTTTTTAAAAAAGGAAAGTTTCCGATCGGGCTCGGCGGAGAGCATCTCGTCAGCTGGCCGGTCATCAGGGCGTGTCACGAATCGCTGTCAAACCTGAAGATTATTCATATTGATGCCCATGCCGACCTGAGGGAGGAGTACGAGGGGGAAGTTCTTTCCCATTCGACGCCGATCAGAAAAGCGTGTGAGCTGCTTGGCCCGGAGAATGTGTACTCCTTTGGAATTCGTTCCGGCATGCGGGAGGAATTTCAGTACGCGGATGAAAGCGGCATGCATATGTACCGCTACGACGTGCTTGAGCCGCTTAAGAGCGTTTTACCGGATCTTGCCGGTGAGAATGTGTACGTGACGATAGACATTGACGTACTTGATCCAGCTTACGCCCCGGGAACAGGCACAGCAGAAGCTGGAGGGATTTCTTCCAAAGAATTACTTGCTTCGATTCATGCTATCGCTGATTCCGGTGTCAACGTTGTCGGCTGTGATCTTGTGGAAGTGGCACCGGCGTATGACCCTTCCGAACAGACAGCGATCGCTGCCAGTAAATTCATTAGGGAAATGCTTTTAGGTTTTGTGAGATAGATGATAAAATAATTGTAATCCGTTACAACTGTGTAGCGGGTTTTTCTTTTTGAGAAGAGATACAAATAAAGGGGATATGGCTATAATGAATAAAAAAATCATTGCTTTTACATTGGTTTATGCCGTTATTATGGCAGCACTGCTGTTTATAACGTTGAATTATAATTGGAATCCTTCCGGGTATTCGTATGAGAGCGACGGATCGACCGTTGTTATTAAAGAAGGGCTCGGTCAAAATGAAGCAGCAGAGTTAGATATAGCTGAGAACATGTCAGAAATTCTACTATTGCAGACAGCCATTCAAAATGTGGAGAGCCACTGGCAGGTAGACTTAGTTGTCATTTCACTGTTTTTTCCGCTGATTTTATTTTCTGTTTTCAAAGAAACACAGCCATTTAAAGAGCAGCTTCCTCATAATTGGTTCGTTTGGATCACAATCGGTATTATTGCTATCTACGCTGTAGCTACTGTCCCATCGTATATTGGAGAAATTCAATCCGTGCATGAACGGGTAAATGCACTTATAAAGTAGACAAGGCTTGAGTTTTCGGTTGTGAATTCTTATAATGTAAAGGTTAAGGATGTACGCGAAAAAGCAAGGAGCGATACAATGTCAGCTAAAGAGGTGCGCGTAAAGCTTGTGACTGAGATCCGTGATGACGACCGTAAAGAAGAGATGTCATTGTCTGAGCCGGGTCAGTTTTTCTCACGCGGGGAAACGGAAGTCGTGAAGTTCACAGAAACTCCTGAAGAAGGCGAACCCATTCATACAATGGTTACGATCAAACCCGGTCATGTCAGCATTAAACGGACAGGCGGAGTGGATATGCGCCAGGTGTTTCAGAAAAAGGCGGAAACGGAAAATATTTACCACCACACGTATGGTGATTTTCATATGAAGACATTTACCGATCAAATCGAGTACCGTTCGATAACGGCTGGAGATCGTGGACGATTGTTTATTAGCTATCAAATGACGCTGAATCATGAAGTGACGCAGCGTCATCGGTTGACGTTACTTTTTGAGGAGGAAAGCGAATGAATATTGTAGAGCAGACGGAACAGAAGCTGAAGGATGAAATCATACGGGCTGTAAAGGCTGCAGAACTGGCGGCAGACGAAGAAATGCCGGAGGTCGTACTCGAGCAGCCGAAAGATAAGTCTCACGGCGATTATGCGACGAATATGGCTATGCAGCTGGCAAGAGTGGCGAAAAAGAACCCGCGCCAAATTGCAGCAGAGCTTGTGGAGCAGTTTGACCGTTCGGAAGCATCGATTGAAAAAATTGAGATCGCCGGGCCGGGATTTATTAATTTTTATATGAACAATGAGTACTTAACGGATCTCGTGCCCTCGATTCTTGAAGCAGGAGAGGCTTATGGGCGTACGGACACAGGGAATGGCCATAAGGTTCAAGTGGAGTTCGTTTCTGCAAACCCTACAGGCACCCTTCATTTAGGCCATGCGCGCGGAGCAGCTGTTGGTGATTCATTGTGCAACGTGTTGGATGCAGCTGGATATGAAGTGTCTCGTGAGTATTATATTAATGATGCCGGAAATCAGATGGCGAACCTTGCACTGTCTGTGGAGGCGCGTTATATGCAGGCACTTGGTAAAGAGTGGGGCATGCCTGAAGACGGCTACCACGGTAAGGATATTATTGAGCTTGGCGAAAAGCTTGCCGGGGAAGACGGTGATAAGTGGGCGGATACCCCTGAAGAAGAGCGTCTTGAATTTTTCCGTTCCTACGGCCTGAAGTTTGAATTAGATAAAATAAAGAACGACTTAGAAGAGTTTCGTGTTCCTTTTGATGAGTGGTTCTCGGAGACCTCTCTTTATGAAGGAGATAAAATTAAAGACGCCCTCCAAGTATTAAAGGACAAGAATTTTGTGTACGAGAAGGATGACGCGACCTGGTTTGAAACGACGAAGTTCGGCGACGATAAAGACCGTGTATTAATTAAAAATGACGGCACCTATACGTATTTAACACCAGATATCGCGTACCACAAAAACAAGCTTGACCGCGGATTTGATACGTTAATTAATATTTGGGGAGCCGACCACCACGGCTATATCCCCCGTATGAGCGCGGCGATCCAGGCACTTGGCTACAGTAAAGAAACGCTGGAAGTCGAGATCATTCAAATGGTGAATCTGTTCCAGGACGGAGAGAAAGTGAAGATGAGTAAGCGTACAGGGAAAGCCGTTACCCTGCGGGAGCTGATGGAAGAGGTAGGGATTGATGCCATGCGTTATTTCTTCTCCATGCGTTCAAGTGATTCCCACCTGGATTTTGACATGGACTTAGCCCGTTCAGAATCCAACGAAAACCCTGTGTACTATGTTCAGTATGCTCACGCCCGCATTTGCACAATGCTCACACAGGCGATCGACAAAGGATTATCTGCAGGACAATTTGACGGCAGCCACCTGTCTTCTGAAAAAGAAGAAGCCTTGCTCAAACGCTTAGGGGAGTTTCCACAAATTGTGGCCGATGCAGCAGAAAAACGCACGCCTCACCGCGTGACGCAGTATGCATTTGATCTTGCATCCAACCTGCACAGCTTTTACAACGCTGAAAAAGTACTCGACCCGGACAACAAAGAACGAACGGTCGCCCGCGTAGCACTGATGAAAGCCGTAAGAAACACCCTGCAGAATGCCCTGCACCTAATCGGAGTTTCCGCACCAGAAAAAATGTAACAAGAAAAGCGAAAAGGGGCGTTAAGGCCTGGCACGCATATGCAAAACCATGCAGTGGCGGTGTATGCCACGAAATGGGATTGCATATGACGCGAAGGCCTGCCCCTTGGAGCTGGACAAAAGAAAAGCGAAAAGGGGCGTTAAGGCCTGGTCAGAGGAAGTTCGACTAAGGTCGCCACGTCCTGTGGCAACATCGAACTGACCCCTATCCTGGGCGCACTGAGGCTGATGAATAAGCTCGGATGGATAGTAGACATGGTATCTCATGGTTCCTCCATTTGAATCTAAAGAAAAAGCGCAGCTTGGCGTAGTGATCTATTATCAAAAAAGGGTTTTAGGAAACGTAGACACTCCTACGGGAGAGACGACGTTTCCTAAAACCCTTTCCTTTTCTTCATCTAAGCAAGGGTTACAATTTCAAGATTAAAATATAAGAGAAATCATGGTTTCTCAACAAGCTGAAAAGCTTATCAACATAAAATAGGTGAGACGGTTTTTTCATTCATCTAAAATAACCAATTGGGTATAGTAAAGACAAGGGGGCGAAAGCATGAAAGAAATTGGGTTGGCACTAGCTGCAGGCTTTATTGTAGGAGCGGTATTTGCTATATTCAGGCTCCCAATTCCTGCCCCTCCTGCGCTCGCAGGAATAGCAGGAATTGTTGGTATTTATTTAGGCTTTAAATTTATCGCATGGGTGGCTCCAATGGTTGCTTCCGTTTTTAATTAAGGTTTTATGTCAATGTTTCTGTTAATAGTCAGGTGAAAACGAAGTAACTCCCCTTAATTAAAGAAGAGGGCGGAACAGCTTAGCAATTTGTTCATTGATTTTGATCGACAAGGATCGGTTGGCAATCCATTCTTCATTTAATAACAATGCTTCTTCCGTATCGCCCAAATACGCTTGCCGAAGGTCTTCTACAAATTCATCTTCATAAATGTACATGTTGACTTCTTTGTTTAAGAACATGCTGCGCCGATCGAAATTGGCTGTTCCTAAGTAGGCAAAGGTACGGTCGACGATCATTACTTTAGCGTGGTAAAATCCTCCGTCAAAAAAGCTGATGCTCCCGCCGTGGCGAAACAGTTCATACATAAACGGGAGCCCGGCTTCTTTAACTAAAGGGTGGTCGGGCTTCATCGGGATCATGACGTGAACCTTTACTCCCCGGTCAATGGCTTCCTTAAGGGCGGCCAGGAGCATTTTAGTTGGGATAAAATAAGGAGTACCTATTAAAATCTCCATTCTTGCATTCTGGATCATTTCAAACAAGTCATCCTCAAGCTCCCCACCATCAGTTGCTACGATACGTACGGTATGCTCTTCATCTTTGTTACGAATGAAGGGTTCATCCACTTCCTTTGTCGCCAATCCCCAGTCATCTAAAAAAGTACGCTGCAGGTCAGATACAACAGGTCCAGTCAAACGAAGGTGATAGTCACGCCAATCCTGGAAATAAGAGCTTTCCCCCATATAGACCCGGCCTATATTATAGCCGCCGACGTATCCGATTTTACCGTCAATAACGGCGATTTTCCGATGATTTCTCCGGTTGAATTTGTAAAAAAAGTACGGAAATCGGGGTGTTTCAGCGAATTGAAACTGGACGCCTGCCTCTCTTAATTCCCGGCGCTCTTTTTTATTAATCTGGTAACTTCCCAGACGATCGCCCAGCAGCCGCACTTCCACTCCTTCTTTCGCTTTTTTCTTCAATGACTCAAGCAGCATACGTCCGGCTTTATCAATATTGATGACATAAAAAAACACATCGACGTGATGCTTCGCGTTAGCGATGTCCTGACATAAATCTTCATATAGGGGGGAGCCGTTTTTGTAAAGCTGGTAATTCCCTGTCGTAATATCGAATGGAAGGAAACGCTGTTTTGCTAAATGGTCTCTTCTTCCTAATTTAAAATCGATAATCGCTAATATAATGATAGAAATAATGACAATAAACACAGTTAGTAGAATCATGACTAATCTCCTTCCTCGATTCCTTAGTAAGTATTCCCTATTATTACAGCTATTGAACATGAAAAATTTCGGAAATATATTGACTGAATGCTCATTCATAATTTATAGTAAAGCTATACGATTCAGAAAATTAGCAGTTTCTGGTCTAACAACGAAGAGGGGGAGAACATATGAATCCGTTGTTGATCGCCAATTGGTTACTATTTCTTGGGGTTACAGCCTACGGTTTATACTTATTTGTTCGGGTTGTGCGGACTCGAGTGGAATACATCAAGCTCGGACGCAAATTTGAATTTGACGGGGAAATAAAGGACCGTCTTAATCGAGTATGGGTGAATGTGTTCGGTCAGAAGAAATTGTTAAAGGATAAGAAATCCGGCATTATTCATGTTATGTTTTTTTATGGCTTTATTCTCGTGCAATTTGGAGCGGTTGATTTTATTTGGAAAGGGCTTGCCCCTGATTCGCACCTGCCGCTCGGCCCGTTCTATCCCGGGTTTACTTTTTTCCAGGAGATTGTCACACTAACGATTATTGTTGCTGTAATTTGGGCATTTCACCGCCGCTACGTTGAAAAGCTTGTTCGTCTGAAGCGGGGATTTAAAGCGGGGTTAGTGCTGATCTTTATTGGAGGGCTGATGGCTTCCGTTCTCATCGGTAATGGGATGGGCATCATTTGGCATGGTCATGAACCAACCTGGACAGAACCTATTGCGAGCTTAATTGCAAGCGCTTTCGGATGGCTGCCGGCTGCTGTTGCTGCTACTGTGTTTTTCGTGATGTGGTGGATTCACACGTTGATTTTACTAACCTTCCTCGTGTATGTGCCGCAGTCCAAGCACGCTCATTTAATTGCAGCTCCTGTTAATACGTTTTTGAGTCGGCAGGATCCTCCCGGCAAACTGAAGAAAATTGATTTTGAAATCGATGAAGAAGCCGATGAAGAAGATGTATCGTTCGGTGTCGGTAAGATTGAAGATTTTAACCAGCTGCAGATGATCGACTTTTATGCCTGTGTAGAATGCGGACGCTGTACAAATGTCTGTCCAGCTTCAGGATCGGGAAAAATGCTCTCTCCAATGGATTTGATCGTTAAATTACGTGATCATTTAACGGAAAAAGGAGCAGCAGTGACAGCTCAGGCGCCGTGGGTGCCGGCTTATGCATTTTCGAATACAGAAGGTAATACACTGGCGCAGATGGCGCAGACACACGGGTCTGAGGAAGCAGCAGCCAGTATCGATGCGGTTCAGAATAAGAGTTTGATTGGTGATGTCATTACGGAGGAAGAACTTTGGGCATGTACGACGTGCCGTAACTGTGAAGATGCTTGTCCCGTTATGAACGAGCATGTAGATAAAATTGTAGATTTACGCCGCTATCTCGTGCTGACCGAAGGCAAGATGGATCCGGACGGCCAGCGCGCGATTATGAACATTGAACGCCAGGGGAACCCGTGGGGACTTTCCAAGAAGGATCGGGAGAACTGGCGCGATGCGGAGGACGTACACATTCCAACAGTGAAAGAATTGAAGAAATCAGAAGAAGAGTTTGAATATTTATTCTGGGTCAGCTCGATGGGATCGTATGATAACCGCAGCCAGAAGATCGCTATGGCTTTTGCGAAACTGATGAATAAAGCTGGCATTAAATTTGCGATTCTAGGGAACAAAGAACAGAATTCGGGCGATACCGCGCGCCGTATGGGTAATGAGTTTTTATTCCAGGAGCTTGCGGAAAAAAATATTAAAGAATTTGAGAAAAACGATGTGAAGAAGATCATAACGATCGATCCGCATGCTTATAACATTTTTAAAAATGAATACCCTGATTTAGGCTTTGAAGCTGAGGTCTTTCACCATACGGAAATGCTGGCGGAGTGGCTGAAGGATGGCCGGTTAAAGCCGGAAGCAGAGGTGAACGAAACGATTACCTATCACGACAGCTGCTACCTCGGGCGCTACAATGAAGTGTACCAGCCGCCTCGTGATGTTCTTGAAATGATTCCAGGCGTCAAAGTCGTTGAAATGAAGCGGAATCGTTCTAACGGTATGTGCTGTGGTGCCGGCGGCGGTATGATGTGGATGGAAGAAAAGTCCGGAAACCGCATGAATGTAGCTCGTACAGAGCAGGCGTTAGAAGTGGAACCGACGATGATTTCAAGCGGATGTCCTTTCTGTTTAACGATGCTTTCAGATGGCACGAAAGCGAAGGAAGTCGAAGAGAAGGTCAGTACGATGGATATCGCAGAGATTCTGGCCGCCTCAATTTTTCCCGAAAAAGTAGAAAAGACAGCGTAATCAGCTTTCGCTGAGTTTTTGGAAATGGAAGCGAAAACTAAATGAGGATTAGCAAATAATGGTGGAAAGTGTACAGAATTTTTTGTACACTTTCCTTATGAGAGTAAATTGAGCGAGCGTTCAATCGCCGTTAAATGAAAGCGTTAACAATTATAGAGGAGGAACGATAAGATGCGTAAAACAGTAATTGTAGCAGGAGCGAGAACACCTTTTGGGAAGTTTGGCGGAGGGCTTGCGCCTTTAACAGCTGCACAGCTTGGCGGCATTGCCATTAAAGAAACATTAAAGCGTTCAGGAATCCAGGCGGAGGACGTCAATGAAGTCATTATGGGAACCGTATTGCAGGGCGGACAGGGTCAGCTCCCTTCACGCCAGGCTGCAAGAGAAGCGGGCATTCCGTGGGACGTAAAGACAGAGACGGTCAACAAAGTATGTGCTTCTGGTATGCGGAGTGTAACGATGGGTGATCAGTTTATTCGTCTTGGAGAGGAAGAAATCATCGTCGCGGGCGGGATGGAAAGTATGAGCAATGCACCGTATTTTATGCCTAAAGCCCGCTGGGGTCTGCGTATGGGTGATGCTGCGGTTAAAGATATGATGGTCCATGACGGGCTGACGTGTGCATTTGAAAATGTGCATATGGGTAATTACGGAAGCCGCACTGCTGCTGAGTTTGAGCTGACTCGTGAGGAGCAGGACGAGTGGTCGTACCAGAGTCATCAGCGTGCCGGCGCAGCTATTACAGAAGGAAAATTAGCGGAAGAAATCGTTCCAGTAGAAGTGCCGCAGCGTAAAGGAGAACCGGTCGTTATTGAAAACGATGAAGCTCCACGTAGCAATACGACTGTGGAATCTCTTGCTAAGCTGAAGCCGGTATTTGATCCTAACGGGACAATTACGGCAGGTAACGCTCCGGGCGTCAACGATGGCGCGGCGGCTATGCTGCTCATGTCTGATGAAAAAGCATCAGAAATCGGCGTAACCCCGCTTGCTACGATTATTGCTCACGAAGAAATTGCTGTCGAAGCACAGGACTTCCCGCAAACTCCAGGTCTCGTTATTAACAAGCTGCTTAAGAAAACAGGAATGGCACTCGAAGATATCGACCTGTTCGAAGTCAATGAAGCATTCGCGGCTGTATCGCTGGCAAGCGGCAGAATCGCTGGTCTTGAGCCGGAGAAAGTCAATGTTAATGGAGGGGCTGTAGCCCTCGGCCACCCGATCGGAGCAAGCGGTGCCCGTATTATTTTAACCCTCGCTCATGAATTGAAACGCCGGGGCGGAGGACTGGGTATAGCTTCTATTTGTTCCGGCGGAGGACAGGGAGATGCCGTACTTATTGAAGTAGCAGGAGGTCAGGACTAATGGCAATCAAGCAGGTAATGGTCATTGGTGCGGGTCAGATGGGTGCGGGTATTGCTCAGGTATTTGCACAGTCCGGACTTCGAGTGAAATTAAATGATTTAAACGAAGAAGCCTTACATAAAGGAGTAGAGGGGATAAAGAAACGTCTCCATAAAGCAGTAGAAAAAGAGAAAATGACTGAGAGCGAGAAACAGCAGGTGCTAGAGAATTTAGAAGCTGCCACTGATCTCCGTGCCGCTTCCGAATGCGATCTAATCATTGAAGCGGTCGTAGAAAAAATGGAAGTTAAAACAAAGGTTTTTCAAAGCTTAGATGCTGTTGCGCCGGATCACGCGATTTTAGCGTCCAACACATCTTCACTGCCAATAACAGAGATTGCCGCAGTAACGAATCGTCCTTCGCAGGTGATCGGTATGCACTTTATGAATCCTGTGCCAGTTATGAAGCTGGTGGAGGTGATTCGCGCACTGCAGACTAGCGACGAAACGTTTGAAGCGATAAAGCAGATGACGGAGAAGCTCAACAAGACTCCTGTGGAGGTTAATGATTTTCCTGGATTCGTATCAAACCGGATTTTAATGCCGATGATTAACGAAGCGATTTATACCGTTTATGAAGGAGTGTCTTCAGTAGAGGATGTCGACAAAGTCATGAAGCTCGGTATGAACCATCCGATGGGCCCGCTCACATTAGCTGATTTTATTGGTTTGGATACATGTTTATCGATTATGGAAGTGCTTCATGAAGGTTTCGGGGACAGTAAATACCGTCCCTGCCCGCTGCTTAGGCAGTACGTGAAAGCCGGCTGGCTTGGGAAGAAGTCCGGCCGCGGATTCTACAGCTATGAATAACAGGTGAGGGAGAGAACGAAATGGACCTACAGTTTACGGATGAGCAGCTGATGCTGCAAAAAATGGTTCGTGATTTTACCGAGAAAGAAGTGGCGCCTGCCATTGAGCGGATGGAGCGTGAGGATCGGTTTCCGATAGAACTTGTGCGGCGGATGGGGGAGCTCGGCTTAATGGGAATTCCTATACCTGAACAGTACGGCGGGGCTGAAATGGATTATACCTCCTATGTCATGGCGATCCATGAAATTTCCAAGGTGAGTGCCACGCTGGGCGTGATCTTATCTGTTCATACTTCAGTCGGTACGAACCCAATTCTTTATTTCGGCACGGAGGAACAGAAGCAGAAATACATTCCGAAGCTCGCTTCAGGGGAGTATCTGGGAGCTTTTGCTTTAACCGAACCGAGTGCAGGGTCTGACGCCGGCAGTTTAAAAACCAGAGCGGATAAGCAGGGTGACGAATACATTTTAAATGGTGAAAAGATATTCATAACCAACGGAGGCGCGGCCGATACGTTCATCGTGTTTGCCCGTACGAACCGGGACGAGAAGCGGGGCCGGGGTGTGAGTGCTTTTATTATTGAGAAGAATACCCCCGGCTTTACGATCGGAAAAGCAGAAAGAAAAATGGGAATGCACGGATCGAGCACCGTATCGTTGAGCTTTGATCAGTGTAAAGTACCTGCCTCCCAGCTGCTTGGAGCTGAAGGAGAAGGATTTAAAATCGCCCTGGCCAACTTAAATACAGGACGGATCGGCATTGCAGCCCAGTCGCTCGGCATCGGGGAAGCGGCGCTAGAGCACGCCGTGGCCTATGCGAAGGAGCGGGAGCAGTTTGGCAGACCCATCGCCCAGCATCAAGGGATTTCTTTTAAACTCGCAGATATGGCGACGAACGTTGAAGCGGCTAAGCTGTTAGTTTATCAGGCAGCTTCTCTGCAGGGTGCCGGCAGGCCGTGCGGAAAAGAAGCGTCGATGGCGAAATTGTTTGCCTCGCAGACCGCTATGGATGCATCAATTGAGGCGGTTCAGGTGCACGGCGGCTACGGATACACTGAAGATTATGCTGTTGAAAGGCTGTTTCGGGATGCCAAGGTATGTCAAATCTACGAAGGCACAAGTGAAATACAAAGAATTGTCATCAGTAATCATCTAACGAAAGATTAGGAGGAACGACGGATGAATTTTTCATTAACAGAAGAGCAGGAAATGCTGCGAAAGATGGTTCGTGATTTTGCGAAGAAAGAAGTGGAGCCGACTGCAGCGGAACGTGATGAAGAAGAGCGGTTTGATCGAGAAATATTTGATAAAATGGCGGCGCTTGGGCTCACCGGAGTTCCCTGGCCGGAAGAATACGGTGGAATTGGATCGGATTTCGTCAGCTACGTGATCGCGGTTGAAGAGCTGTCCCGAGTGTGTGCTTCCACAGGTGTAACACTGTCGGCCCATATATCACTGGCAAGCTGGCCGATTTATAAATTTGGGACTGAACAACAAAAGAAAACATTTCTTGCTCAATTAGCGAGTGGAGAGAAGCTGGGGGCTTATGCGTTATCAGAGCCGGGTGCGGGAAGTGACGTTTCCTCGATGCGTACACAGGCGAAGCTCGACGGGGATCATTACGTACTAAACGGCAGTAAAGTATGGATTACGAACGGCGGCGTCGGTGATCTTTACGTTGTATTTGCGAAGACGAACCCGGAAGCGGGAAGCCGTGGTATAAGTGCATTTATCGTGGAGAAAGGCACGCCGGGCTTTACGTTTGGCAAAAAAGAAAAGAAGCTTGGGATCCGCTCCTCTCCAACAACTGAGCTCATCTTTGATAATTGCCGCATTCCTAAAGAAAACCTGCTCGGGGATGAAGGTCAGGGCTTTAAGATCGCCATGATGACACTCGACGGCGGGCGTAACGGGATTGCTGCTCAAGCCTTAGGAATCGCTCAAGGAGCTCTTGATGAGTCGGTTAACTATGCAAAGGAAAGGGAACAGTTTGGTAAACCGATCGCTCAGCACCAGGGAGTGTCGTTTAAGCTGGCCGATATGGCCACAGAAATCGAAGCAGCCCGTCTGTTAACCTATCAGGCGGCCTGCCTAGAATCAGAAGGCAAGCCGTACGCGAAGGCTTCTGCAATGGCAAAGCTTTATGCTGGAGATGCGGCCATGCGGATTACGGTTGAAGCCGTACAGGTTCACGGCGGCTATGGCTATACGAAGGATTATCCAGTGGAACGATACATGCGTGATGCGAAAATCACACAGATTTACGAAGGAACGAATGAAATTCAGCGCCTCGTCATTGGACGAATGGTGACGAGTTAACCGAGAGGAGGCCCGGTCGTGCATTCATTAGCCGAAAAAATACAGCAGCAGGACATGCGGGCCCTCGCTCGTGCGATTTCCTTAATCGAAAACGATGATCCGGAAAAACTCGATCTTATGAGTGACATTTTTTCGATTCAGAAGAAAGCTCATCATATCGGGATTACCGGGTCCCCCGGCGCCGGTAAAAGCTCGCTGATCAACCGGCTGCTTACTTACCTGCGTGGAAAGGGTTTAACGGTTGCTGTGATTGCCGTGGATCCGACGAGTCCGTTCAGCGGCGGGTCGCTGCTCGGGGATCGGACGCGGATGAACCAGCACTTCCTGGATCCAGGTATTTTTATTCGAAGCATGGCTACGCGCGGAAGCTTAGGGGGTCTGGCCCGGGCTACGAAAGACGCCATCCGCGTGTGTGATGCCTACGGATTTGACATAATTTTAGTGGAAACGGTCGGAGTCGGTCAGTCCGAGCTTGATGTAATGAAGGTCGTTGACACTACAGGGCTCGTCCTTACGCCGAACAGCGGTGATGTGCTCCAGATTTTTAAAGCAGGGATTATGGAAATAGCCGATCTGTTCATAATTAACAAAGCCGATTTACCTGGAGTTGTCCGGCTTAAAGCGACTCTTGAGGAATATATGATGATTGCACAGCCGAAGGGGTGGTCTCCGCTCATCGTTAAAACGATCTCTACCGAAAACAAAGGCATGGAGGAGCTGTGGAAAGGTATAGAGCAGCACAAAAGCTATCTATTTGAAACCAGGCAGGGGGAAGAACGCCGCTTAAAGCAGCTTGAGCTTGAAGTCTATGAGCTGATCCGGGAAGAGATCTGGCGCGATGTCGAAAGACGCGTTCAATCTGATCAAAGTAAGGTTGAACAGCTTCGGGATCCAGAAGCCGATCCTTATCAATTAGCCCGGGAGTGGTATGGAGTATGGAAGGGTGATTCATAATGGAGAAAAAACAAGTACCTTCGACAATTAAAGATGAAGCACTTGTAGAGAAACGCCGGCGCCAGATGGTCAAAGGCGCGGTGGCCCTGTTTACAGAGAAAGGCTTTCATAGAACGACAACCCGTGAAATCGCAAAGGCTTCAGGGTTCAGCATCGGAACCTTATATGAATATATCCGGACAAAGGACGATGTGCTGTTTCTCGTCTGCGATTCGATTTACGAGCGGGTGAAGGATCGTATGGAGGGGGTCATTAACCAGGAGGAGAAAAGCATCGCAAACCTCGTTCATGCGATACGCGCTTATTTTACTCTTATGCATGACATGCAGGGCGAAGTTCTCGTTATGTACCAGGAGGTGAAGTCGCTCTCGAAGGACGCGCAGGATTACGTGCTTCAGAAAGAGCGCGATATGGTTGCAATGCTTGAAACGGTCATTAGAAACAGCCTTCCTTTTTCCATATCAGAAGAACAAGTCACGTTGATTGCTAATAATATTTTTGTACAGGGACAAATGTGGGGCTTCAGGCGCTGGATTCTTCAGCGTACATTTACATTAGAAACGTATACGGAGCAGCAGATCAAGCTGCTGCTGCAAGGATTAAAGGTAGAGGAAAAAGAATTAACCTAAAGGGGAGGACATGGTATGGAAAAGCCAAATGTCTATCAGTCAAAGCATCCGATCCGCTTTGTGACGGCATCGAGCTTATTTGACGGTCACGATGCTTCGATTAACATAATGCGCCGCATTCTGCAGTTTACAGGAGCAGAGGTCATTCATCTCGGACATAACCGTTCGGTGGAGGAAGTAGTCAATGCAGCGATTCAAGAAGATGTACAGGGGATTGCGATTTCATCTTATCAAGGCGGTCACGTTGAGTATTTCAAGTATATGGTTGATCTGCTCCGCGAAAAAGGAGCAGGACATATCCGTGTCTATGGAGGCGGCGGAGGGGTGATTATCCCCCGTGAAATTAAAGAGCTCCATGAATACGGGGTCGCGCGCGTTTTCTCACCGGAGGACGGACGCGAGCGTGGACTTCAGGGCATGATCAACATGATGATGGAAGAGTGCGATTTTCTTCCGCCGCTTCAAAATGTAGAAGAAGCGGTTTCAAGTTTGACAAAAGGAGACCACCAGTCGATTGCCCGGTTTATTACGTATGTAGAGAATAACCCGAAGGAAGAGCGGGAAGCCGTCGCTACTTTTGAAAGCGCTTTAGAGAAATCGGTGGAACGTAAAATCCCGGTGCTTGGGATTACAGGAACGGGCGGCGCCGGTAAAAGCTCTTTAACGGATGAGTTGATCCGCCGGTTTGTAAACGAAATTCCGGAGAAAAAGATTGGCATTCTATCTGTTGATCCGACGAAAAAGAAAACAGGCGGCGCACTGCTTGGCGACCGGATCCGCATGAATGCCATATTTAATCCGCGTGTTTACATGCGTTCGCTGGCTACGCGGGAAGCCCGGTCGGAGCTGTCTTCCGCCGTTGAAGAATCGATTCAAGTGATGAAAGCGTCAGGGATGGATTTTATTATCGTAGAAACGAGTGGAATCGGGCAGGGAGACGCAGCGGTTACAGATGTGACGGACCTTTCCATGTACGTCATGACAGCTGAGTTTGGTGCCCCGTCTCAGCTCGAAAAAATCGACATGATAGACTATGCCGATTTTATCGTTATTAATAAATTTGAGCAAAAAGGGTCAGAGGACGCTTTAAATCAGGTGCGCAAACAATATGAGCGCAGCCATATGCTGTTTCATGCGGATACCTCTCAGTTTCCGGTGTACGGGACGATCGCCAGTCAGTTTAATGACCCCGGCACGAATACCCTTTTTGCCGGTATTGTTGATAAGCTGAATGAAGACTACGGATGGCAGGATGTAACGTCGCTTGAGCGCGTGGATAAGGTGGAGAAGCAGAACGTCATTATTCCTAACGACCGCAAACAATATTTGCTTGATATTTCGCTCGCTGTCCGTGACTATCATAAACACTCGGATAATCAGGCGGACGAGGCAAGAAAGCTGTACCAATTAAAAGGGACCTCCGCCCTTCTTGAAGACGAGGAACAAAAAGAAAGCATCGAGCGGCTGATTGAGGATTATGAAGAGAAGCTTGACCGCGAATCTGCTGCGCTGTTAAACGAATGGGATGATCTGCACGAGCGATACAGCGGCGATACGTACACGTATAAAGTCCGCGGTAAAGAAATTAAGTTGGATATTACAACGGAGAGTCTGTCTGGATTGAAAATTCCTAAAGTGGCGCTCCCTGACTATCACGACTGGGGCGACAGGCTGCTCTGGCTTATGCAGGAGAACGTGCCCGGCGCGTTTCCATTTACAACAGGTGTCTTTCCGTTTAAGCGGAAAGGTGAGGATCCAAAGCGCCAGTTTGCCGGAGAGGGAACGCCGGAGCGTACGAACCGACGCTTTCACTATTTATCAGAGGGCGACGAAGCGAAGCGCTTAAGCACCGCATTTGACTCGGTAACCCTTTACGGGGAGGATCCCGATGAACGCCCTGATATTTATGGGAAAGTCGGGGAGAGCGGTGTGAATATTTGTACACTTGAGGATATGAAAAAGCTGTATTCCGGCTTTGACCTCATCGATCCGACAACCTCCGTTTCCATGACGATTAACGGACCTGCTCCAATCATTCTGGCAATGTTTTTTAATACAGCAATCGATCAGCAGCTCCACAAATTTAAAGAAGAAAACGGCCGTGAGCCGAATTTGGATGAGGCAGCTCAAATTAAGGAAGACACGATTAAAGTTGTACGCGGTACCGTGCAGGCAGACATATTAAAAGAAGACCAGGGTCAGAACACGTGTATTTTCTCTACAGAATTTGCCCTGCGTATGATGGGGGACATTCAGCAGTATTTTATTGATTATGAAGTCCGCAATTACTACTCGGTATCGATTTCGGGCTACCACATCGCTGAAGCCGGTGCGAACCCAATCACCCAGCTTGCATTTACGCTGGCCAACGGATTTACGTACGTGGAATATTATTTAAGCCGTGGTATGGATATTAACAAATTCGCGCCGAACCTGTCGTTCTTTTTCTCGAATGGCCTTGATCCAGAATATACAGTACTCGGCCGCGTGGCGCGCCGCATCTGGGCAATCGTTATGAAGAATAAATACGGTGCCAACGAGCGCAGCCAGAAGCTGAAGTATCACATTCAGACATCCGGCCGCTCCTTGCACGCACAGGAAATCGACTTTAACGACATCCGTACGACGTTGCAGGCGCTAATCGCCATTCAGGATAACTGTAACTCGCTGCATACGAACTCTTATGACGAAGCGATCACCACGCCTACTCAGGAATCCGTTCGGCGTGCGATGGCGATTCAGATGATTATCAGCAAAGAGTTCGGTTTGACGAAAAACGAAAATTCCCTGCAGGGCTCCTACATTATCCGCGAGCTGACCGACCTCGTCGAAGAAGCCGTCCTGCAGGAGTTTGAGAGAATTAATGACCGCGGCGGGGTGTTAGGTGCAATGGAGCGTCAATACCAGCGTGGGAAAATTCAAGAAGAATCCTTATATTATGAGGGTAAGAAGCATTCAGGAGAACTGCCGATTATCGGTGTCAATACGTACTTGAATCCGAACCCGCCATCTGAAGAGGAGATCGACTCGATGGAGCTGGCCCGTGCTTCTAAAGAAGAAAAAGAGCACCAGATTAAAGAACTGCGCAGCTTTCACAGTGCACATGATTCTGAAGCCGACGCTGCCCTGAAGCGGCTGCAGCAGACCGCAAGCGGCGGAGGGAATGTTTTTGCTGAACTAATGGAGACAGTCAAAGTCGCCAGTCTCGGCCAGATTACCAATGCTTTATACGAAGTAGGCGGCCAATACCGCCGCAATATGTAACCCAATGAAGCCCGCCGCCTTATACGGACGGCGGGTTTTTTATGGGCTGTTTCCAGAACAGGGTAGAAAAAGCTTCTTGAAAATTTTTATGGAGAAAGGGGGAAGGAAAAAGGGTCGCTTTCCGCGGGGCATCACGGAAAGCGAGTTGTTTCCTGAAACCCTTTTCTCTCCATAATGAGCAGAACGACTTTTTTCTTAATAAAGGAAATGAAAAACGAGCTCCATTAGGGGAAGCTCGCTTAGTGACTGCCGCCGACTGAATCATCATCGTGGGCCTGGTTAATATCTACCATATAAGGTTGTTTCTTTCCGTACCATTCGTACGTTACTTCATAGTCCTCGTCTTCTTCAAGCACCATCCATAAGCTCTCGTCCTCTACGACGATCTCTTCACCATCAATGGTGACATAGTAGCCTTCGTCATCGTGACTTTTCTCTTCCAGTGTAGCTTCCGTCACATGTTCCTCGTAAATATAACCGAAGCTCATATAAAGCCATATGCAGACAGCGATGATAAGTACAGAGCCAGCGATCCAATTAAAGGGGTGTGATTTTAACATTGTTCGACTCTCCTTTTTGCACATGCTGCTATTATTTTACGCTAAAATTCGATCAAGACCAAACAAGATTATCTATTCTTTTTAGAAAGATTGATTTTTGTCAAAGCTAACCATATAATGAGGGGTATGATTATATGTCATTCGTCTGCCTATTGCTTGCATTTGAATGATTAAAGGAGTGCTTGAGATCGTGACGATTAAAGAATTAAGCAAAGACCAACTTGAAGAAATTTCAATGATTAGACTGGCTACGGTCATTTTAGAAGAAGAAAGAGAAGCGAAGGATTTCAATGACATTTTTGAGCAAATCGCAGATATGAAAAACTTCAGTGACTCACAGAGAGAACAATATATTGCACAATTCTATACAGATTTGAATTTAGATGGCAGCTTTATGACGATTGGTACGAACCGCTGGGGATTAAAAAGCTGGTACCCTGTCGAGCAGCTTGAAGAGGAGATCGCTGCTCTTCCTCAGAAACGCAAAAAGAAGAAAAAGAAGAAGCCATCCAAGCTGCTTGAAGATGAGCTCGGTGTGGAAGGCTTTGACGATGAAGAAGAGGAAAGTCTTGATGATCTTGAGCTCACAGATGAAGATCTTGACCTAGACGACGATGATGATTTCGAAGGAGATTATGACGAAGATGATCTCGATGAAGAGGAAGAAGAAATCGTTAACAATGATACCAGTTTCATCGGTGATGAAGATGAGGAAGATGAATCCTAAGGTTGACTTTCAAAGGCCGAATGAGTATTATTTTATTTGGGCTCTTTAATTTAGAACGTGAGAACGCTCCCCTTACATGGGGGGCGTTTTTTGTTTTTTTAACACATACTAGTGGTATGTCTTTTTTCAATAGATCGAATAGCCAACCAAATGAATTCAGTAGAAAGAGGGATACTCTATGGCAACAAAATATATTTTCGTAACTGGAGGCGTTGTTTCTTCTTTAGGTAAAGGGATTACAGCGGCGTCGCTTGGCCGTTTATTAAAAAACCGCGGTCTTAAAGTAACTATCCAAAAGTTCGACCCATACATTAATGTGGATCCAGGGACGATGAGTCCCTATCAGCACGGTGAAGTTTTTGTTACAGATGACGGGGCGGAGACGGACCTGGACCTTGGCCACTATGAACGATTCATCGATATTAACTTAAACAAGTTCAGTAACGTAACAACGGGTAAAGTATACTCGAACGTAATTAAAAAAGAACGTCGCGGCGACTACCTTGGCGGCACAGTCCAGGTGATTCCGCATATTACAAACGAAATTAAGGACCGTGTCTTCCGTGCCGGACATGAAACGAACGCTGACGTTGTCATTACGGAAATCGGCGGAACAGTAGGGGACATCGAATCTCTCCCATTCCTGGAAGCGATTCGTCAAATTAAGAGTGATATTGGCCGTGAGCATGTCATGTACCTGCACTGTACGCTCGTTCCTTATTTAAAAGCAGCCGGAGAAATGAAAACAAAGCCGACTCAGCACAGCGTAAAAGAGCTTCGTTCCCTCGGTATTCAGCCGGATGTGATCGTCCTTCGTACCGAAATGGCGATTTCCGAAGATATGAAAGAGAAGATTGCCCTGTTCTGTGATATTAACAAGCGCGCCGTTATTGAAGCAGGTGACGCAGATACATTGTATGATGTGCCGCTTACTCTCCAGGAGCAGAAGCTGGATGATATTACGTGCGAACATTTTGGCCTGCAGACAAACCCCGCTGATATGACCGAGTGGAACAGTCTTGTGAACCGTGTAAAAAACTTAAAAGAAAAAGCAGTGATCGGCCTCGTAGGAAAATATGTCGAACTGCCTGATGCTTACATTTCCGTTGTAGAAGCGTTGAAGCATGCCGGATACAGCTACGATGCTGATATTGAAATTAAGTGGATCAATTCTGAAGAGGTAACAGAAGAGAATGCAGACAGTTATCTGTCTGGCGTGGACGGTATTCTAGTACCTGGCGGCTTCGGCGACCGTGCAATTGAAGGGAAAATTCAGGCAATCCGCTACGCACGCGAACAAAAAGTACCGTTCCTCGGTATTTGCTTAGGGATGCAGCTTGCGACCGTGGAGTTTGCCCGTTATGAGCTGGGACTTAAAGGAGCCCACTCCGCAGAGATCGATCCATCAACACCGCACCCAATTATTGACCTTCTTCCGGAGCAGAAGGAAATTTCTGATCTTGGTGGAACGCTGCGTCTCGGCATTTATCCATCCCGCTTAAAGCATGGTACGAAAGCGATGGAGGCCTACGGTGAAGAAGTGGTGTACGAGCGTCACCGGCACCGTTTTGAATTCAACAACCATTACCGCGAGCAAATGGAAGAGAACGGATTTATTTTCTCCGGCACAAGCCCGGATGGCCGCCTTGTCGAAATTATCGAAGTCGAAGATCATCCATGGTTTGTAGCGAGTCAGTTCCACCCGGAATTTAAATCTCGTCCAGAGCGCCCGCAGCAGCTCTTCCACGGATTTATCGGAGCCGTTATGAATACGAAGTAAAACAACGCTGTCTTAAGAGGTCCGCGCATATGAGCGGAGCTTTTAGGCAGTTTTTTGTTGAAAATTTACGGACCTACACGTAATTAACGGAAATTTAAGCGTGATTTTTGTCGTATTCTACCAGAATTTCTTTTAAACTTTTCACTTTTTTTAAAAAAATGCAGGATTCCACCGCAAGTATGTAGAAATATAGACCAAAAGACTTAATGGGTATAGGGGATGTATGTTTAGATGGAAAGGTAGTGAAATAAAGATGGGAAACAAAGTGCTCGTAGTAGACGATCAACCAGGCATACGCATGTTGCTTGAAGAACTGCTTAAAGGCGACGGCTATGAAATCATAACAGCAAAAACAGGGAAACAAGCATGTGAGGAAGCGATAGAACATCATCCAGATCTTATCTTAATGGACTATAAACTACCAGTGATGAGCGGCGGCGAGGTGCTCAATTATTTGGACAATCAAAACCTCCGTAAACCCGTGTTAATCATGACAGGGCTGGCTCCGAATTCAATCGAAGAAAATACGAATTATCCGTTTGTGAAAGACATCATTTCAAAGCCATTTGATATCCATATGATGCGAGAATTAGTAGCAAAAACCATTTCTGAAAAAGAATCATAATCTTTTTTTGGCATGAAAGCGTTATCTATTCTGATTGCTGTTGCACCTTCTTATGGGTATTGGTATTCTAATACTGTACATCAGCTTACGTGACATATTTTTGTTGGAAATGTACAAATATATGTTAGTAATAGATTAGATACATTATTAAAGGAGGATCTTTCATGCCGTTAGTTTCAATGAAAGAAATGCTAGAAAAAGCTAAGGAAGAACGCTACGGAGTAGGACAGTTTAACCTTAACAATTTAGAGTACGCTCAAGCGATTCTTCAGGCTGCTGAAGAAGAGCAATCTCCAGTTATCCTCGGGGTATCTGAAGGTGCCGGCCGTTACATGGGAGGATTTAACGTTGTTGTAGCAATGGTTAAATCACTTATGGAGTCCTACGGTACAACCGTTCCAGTAGCGATTCACTTAGACCACGGATCAAGCTTCCAGAAGTGTGCAGAAGCAATTCACGCTGGTTTCACTTCTGTAATGATCGATGCATCCCATGATCCTCTTGAAGAGAATATTGCAGTAACGAAGAAAGTTGTAGAGCTTGCACACATCCATGGTGTGTCTGTAGAAGCTGAACTTGGACGTGTAGGCGGGCAGGAAGACGATCTAATCGTTGATGATGCAGAAGCAGCATACGCGATTCCATCTGAGTGTAAGCAGCTTGTTGACGAAACAGACGTTGACGTTTTTGCTCCAGCGCTAGGTTCTGTTCACGGACCTTACAAAGGTGAGCCTAACCTTGGATTCGACCGTATGGAAGAAATTATGGGTCTTGTGGACAAGCCGCTTGTACTTCACGGCGGTACTGGAATTCCTACTGCTGACATTAAGAAAGCTATTTCTTTCGGTACAGCAAAAATTAACGTAAACACAGAAAACCAAATTTCTCAGGGTAAAGCTGTACGTCAAGTACTTGCTGAACAGCCTGAGCAGTACGACCCTCGTAAATACCTTGGACCTGGCCGCGACGCCATCAAAGAAACAGTGATTGGCAAAATGCGCGAGTTTGGTTCTTCACAAAGAGCATAAAAATTTAAAGAGGAAGCCGTTACGATGTAGCGGTTTCCTTTTGAACATTTATGAAAACGCCACCATTCAACAAAATCTTAACTTGGGAGAGGATTAGTAATGAAATTTTTCATTGATTCCGCAAATATTTCAGAGATTAAAGAAGCCAATGCACTTGGTCTGCTTGATGGGGTAACAACGAATCCAAGCTTAGTAGCAAAAGAAGGAGTATCTTTTCACGATCGTCTTCACGAAATTACAAGTGAAGTAACAGAAGGCTCTGTCAGTGCCGAGGTTATTTCTCTTGATGCAGAAGGCATGCTGAAGGAAGCAAAAGAACTGGCTGCCATTGCACCTAACATTACTGTTAAGGTACCAATGACACTCGAAGGCTTAAAAGCTGTGAAAGCATTAAGTGAATTGAACATTAAAACCAATGTAACGTTAATTTTCTCAGCCAATCAAGCCCTGCTTGCTGCGCGTGCAGGTGCTTCCTACGTTTCTCCTTTCTTAGGCCGTTTGGATGATATTGGCCATAATGGGGTAGAGCTAATTGCTCAAATTGCAGAGATTTTCGACCGTCATGCCATTGATTCGGAGATTATCGCAGCATCTGTCAGACACCCTGTCCACCTTACTGAAGCCGCTATTAACGGCGCCCACATTGCTACTGTACCATTTAAACTTTTCGAGCAGATTGTCAAACACCCACTCACTGATCAGGGTATTGAAAAATTCTTAAATGACTGGAATAATCAAAAGTAACGAGTCAATTGGAAAAACATGCATACACTAAGGTCAGAATCTTTACCTTAAAGTGAGGAGTTACTCATGAAAAAACTTTTAGTAGAAGGCGGTACACCCCTGCGCGGACAAGTTCGCGTCAGCGGAGCGAAGAACAGTGCTGTAGCTTTACTTCCGGCAGCGATTTTGGCGAATTCAAAAGTAACTATTGAAGGGCTCCCTAATATATCTGATGTGCATACCTTGTCAGAGTTATTGGAGGAAATCGGAGGGACTGTCCATAAAGATGGCCAGACGGTCGAAATCGACCCATCCGAAATGATTTCGATGCCCCTTCCAAACGGCCGCGTGAAGAAATTAAGAGCTTCTTACTACTTTATGGGAGCGATGCTTGGCCGTTTTAAGAAAGCTGTTATTGGTTTGCCGGGCGGCTGTCATTTAGGGCCGAGACCGATTGATCAGCACATTAAAGGCTTCGAAGCGTTAGGTGCTGAAGTCACGAATGAACAGGGCGCGATCTACCTGCGGGCTGAAGAGCTTCGCGGTGCCCGTATTTATTTGGATGTCGTCAGTGTAGGAGCAACGATTAACATTATGCTTGCAGCTGTTAAAGCGAAAGGCAGAACCGTCATTGAAAACGCCGCAAAAGAGCCGGAAATCATTGACGTGGCCACCTTGCTGACAAGTATGGGAGCTAAAATTAAGGGAGCAGGAACTGATGTTATTCGTATTGAAGGTGTCGAAGAGCTCAATGGCTGCCTTCATACAATTATCCCTGACCGGATTGAAGCCGGGACCTATACAATCATGGCTGCCGCACAAGGCGAGGAAATGATCATCGACAACGTGATCCCTCAACACCTTGAATCGTTATTGGCCAAGCTGAGAGAGATGGGTGTGACCATTGAAGAAAACGACGAGCAGCTTTACGTGAAGCCTGGACCGGCCCTGAAGAGCGTAGATATAAAAACACTCGTTTACCCAGGGTTTCCTACCGACCTCCAGCAGCCCTTTACTACACTGCTGACGAAAGCCTCGGGCACAGGTGTCGTCACAGACACGATTTACCAGGCCCGCTTTAAGCATATTGATGAACTGCGAAGGATGAATGCTTCGATTAAAGTAGAAGGCGGATCCGCTATCGTAGCCGGTCCATCCAAGCTTGAAGGAGCCAAAGTCAAAGCAAGCGACCTGCGCGCAGGCGCCGCTCTTGTCATCGCAGGATTAATGGCAAATGGCATCACTGAAATCACAGGCGTCGACCATATCGAAAGAGGCTATGAAAACATCACCAACAAACTCATAGAACTAGGCGCCAACATCTGGTACGAAGAAATGTCGCCAGAAGAAGTAGAACAGTTTCAAAACTCTTAAAGATAAAGTAAGAGAGCAACGGTATCAGCACAGGATAAAGTAAGAGCACACGGTACCAGGTACACAAATACACAAAAGCATCAATGAATCTTACAAGGCGTTTGTGTACCTGGTACCGCCGCGCAACAGCCATAAAAGGACTGAGGCGCAAAAGCACCGCCGCGCACCAACCATAAAAGGGCTGAGGCGCAAAAAGCATCGCCGCGCAACAGCCAAAAAAGGCTGAGGCGCAAAAGCACCGCCGCGCACCAACCATAAAAGGGCTGAGGCGCAAAAGCACCGCCGCGCAACAGCCAAAAAAGGCTGAGGCGCAAAAAGCACCGCCGCGCACCAACCATAAAAGGGCTGAGGCGCAAAAAGCACCGCCGCGCAACAGCCATAAAAGGACTGAGGCGCAAAAAGCAGTAGTGGTTTTTCTATGGGGAAATGAGGGAAAATTTTTCTTATAGAATGGGGAGAAGAACCATGGAAAGAAGTTTATCGATGGAATTAGTAAGAGTGACAGAGGCAGCCGCATTAAAGTCCGCCCGCTGGATGGGGAGAGGAAAGAAGGAAGAGGCTGATGATGCTGCCACCTCTGCCATGCGTGACGTGTTTGATACGATTCCAATGAAGGGTACAGTCGTCATCGGTGAAGGTGAGATGGATGAAGCCCCGATGCTTTACATAGGGGAGAAGTTAGGTAACGGATATGGTCCTCGCGTGGATGTAGCTGTAGATCCATTAGAAGGAACAAATATCGTTGCCGAAGGAACCTGGAATGCTTTGGCTGTCATTGCGATTGCTGATCATGGTCAGCTTCTGCATGCACCTGACATGTATATGGACAAAATTGCCGTGGGACCTGAATCTGTTGGAAAAGTAGATATTAATGCATCGATTGCTGATAATTTAACCGCTGTGGCTAAGGCGAAGAATAAAGACGTAGAAGACGTGGTAGCTACAGTATTAAATCGGAAACGCCACCAGGGAATTATTGAGGAGATTCGCGAGGCTGGCGCCCGAATTAAACTGATTCCTGATGGAGACGTTGCTGCTGCGATCAATACGGCTTTTGACGATACAGGGGTCGACATTCTTTTTGGGTCAGGCGGCGCACCTGAGGGTGTATTGGCAGCCGTGGCATTAAAATGTCTTGGGGGAGAAATTCAAGGTAAGCTGATTCCTTCCAATGACGAGGAGCTGGCACGCTGCAAACAGATGGGAATTGATGATTTAAACCGTGTGCTTTATATGGATGACTTTGTAGGAGGAGATGACGCTATCTTCGCGGCCACAGGAGTAACCGATGGTGAACTGCTGCAGGGCGTTCAATTTAAAGGACAGAAAGCGACTACTCAAACACTCGTCATGAGAGCGAAGTCCGGCACGGTGCGGTTTATTGACGGCGACCACAGCCTGAAAAAGAAACCGAATTTAGTAATCAAATAGTTATACTTTTTCTGCAAAAAGGGTATACAGTAGAGACCAGAGCCTATCTGGTCTTCTTCCCTTTTTACATTTTCTCCTGAATTTACCTGCCGATAAAATTCTTGAATCCTTATCCAAACAAGTTGTACAATGTATAGTGTTTCTTAAAAGATAAAAACAAACCGTCGTAACCTCTGCAGACTTCATTTACCTTCCAAATTATCTTCACGTATATTCATCCAATCTTAAGAATGTCAACAGGATCGATGTATTGAAGGCACGCTCGGGTATACAACATCTACAGGAAAAAAATAAATTAAAGTGGTGATCATGTGTCAGAAGTAACAATTTCAAGTTTAGAGACGATGACCTTGAAAAAACTCTACTCTTTAGCTAAGCAATTCAAAGTTTCCTATTATGCAAAGCTTACAAAGCGGGAGTTGATTTTTGCAATTTTAAAAGCGCAGGCAGAAAAAGACGGATTCTTATTTATGGATGGGATTTTAGAAATTATTCCTTCAGAAGGCTTTGGATTCTTACGACCGATTAATTACTCTCCAAGTGCAGAAGATATTTATATTTCCGCATCTCAAATTCGTAGATTTGATTTGAGGAACGGTGACAAAGTTTCAGGTAAAGTCCGCCCGCCTAAAGAAAACGAACGCTACTATGGCTTGCTGCACGTAGACGCTGTGAATGGAGAGAATCCTGAAACGGCAAAAGAACGTGTGCATTTTCCAGCGTTAACGCCTCTCTATCCAGACCGTAAAATGAAGCTTGAAACAGAGAGCAAGAAGCTTTCCGCTAGAATTATGGATATCATGTCCCCGGTCGGCTACGGACAGCGCGGCTTGATTGTCGCTCCTCCTAAAGCAGGGAAGACGATGCTTTTAAAACAGATGGCTAACAGCATTACAACGAATCATCCAGAGTCTAAGCTTATCATTCTTCTCGTGGATGAGCGCCCGGAAGAAGTGACAGATATTGAACGGTCTGTCGCTCCTGATGTTGATGTGGTCAGCTCAACGTTCGATGAAGTACCAGAGAACCATATTAAAGTCGCCGAGCTTGTTCTTGAACGCGCCATGCGCCTCGTTGAGCATAAACGCGATGTGATTGTGTTGATGGACAGCATTACGCGGCTTGCCCGTGCGTACAACTTAGTCATCCCGCCAAGCGGCCGTACGCTTTCAGGCGGGATTGACCCGGCTGCGTTTCACCGTCCGAAGCGGTTCTTCGGCGCTGCTCGTAACATCGAAGAAGGCGGCAGCTTAACGATTCTGGCCACCGCCCTCGTCGATACCGGCTCGCGCATGGATGACGTAATCTATGAAGAATTTAAAGGAACCGGCAACATGGAGCTGCACCTCGACCGCAGTCTCGCAGAACGACGGATTTTCCCGGCAATCGACATCGTCCGCTCGGGAACGAGAAAAGAAGAACTGCTTCTGCCAAAAGCCGAGCTGGATAAGATTTGGGCGATCCGCAAAACGATGTCCGATTCTCACGATTTCTCCGACCGCTTCCTGCGCCGTCTGCGTGCTTCGAAAAACAACGAAGAATTTTTCGAACTGATGGATCAAGAGATGCAGGGAAAACAGGCCAAGACGGCAAAAGCCGGATCCAGAAAATAAGATAAGCTGTTGCATTGCTATTCCAGTGCTGATATAATCTTTCTATGTGAGTTTTAGTAAAAGGTGTAACGACTAACCTTCGAAGGCTCTTACAATAACTCTGTTTCAAAATGACTCAGGGCAAAAAGGAGTGGAAGAACATGAAAGAGGGAATTCATCCAGGATACCGCAAAGTGGTATTTCTAGACACAAGTTCTGATTTCAAGTTTCTAAGCGGATCTACTCAATCTTCAGAAGAAACCATTGAGTGGGAAGACGGTAATTCGTACCCATTGATCCGTGTTGAGATTAGTTCAGAGTCTCATCCGTTCTACACAGGCAAGCAGAAAGCTGACAAAGCTGGCGGCCGTGTTGATCGCTTTAAGAAAAAATATAACCTTTCATAATAATGAATGGCTTCCTTCACAGGAGGTCATTGCATAATTTTGAACAAAAACAGGCAAATAGCAAACCGTTTGCCTGTTTTTTGTTAGTAAAAAGAAAAGCGGAAAGGGGCGGTTTAGGCCTGACACGCGTAAGCAAAACCATGCAGTGGCGTTCTATGCCACGTAATGGGGTTGCTTACGACGCGAAGGCCTGCCCCTTGCAGCTGGCCAGTAAGAAAAGCGAAGGCGAGCGTTCAGGAGCGTACGCATAAGCAAACCGGCGAAGTGAAGTGTTCTTTCTTCACATAGCCGGGTTGCTTATGTCGCTAGATCCTGCGAGCCGGAGCTGGCCAGTAAAGAAAAGCGGAAAGGCGCGTCTAGCTCCTGTCCGTTTCGGTTATTAATAAGTATAAGCTCTTTCTGGCAGTCAGCCAGAGGAGATCTGAGATGTGCAGGTAGGAGAAAGGAGCGGCAGTGAACGTGTATGTAATGAAGCAAAGTGGTTGGGTTGAAGTCATCTGTGGAAGTATGTTCAGTGGAAAATCGGAGGAACTCATCCGTCGTGTACGCCGGGCTACATATGGCAATTTGTCTGTTCGTGTGTTTAAACCAGTAATTGACAATCGATACAAAGAAGATTCCATCGTTTCTCATAATGGAACGTCCGTCCTCGCGCGCCCTGTCAGTGAATCCTTAGCGATTTTGCACGAAGTCGGGGATCACATTGATATTGTCGGCATCGATGAGGTACAGTTCTTTGATGAGAATATTGTAGAAGTCGTGGAATGCCTGGCTGACCGCGGCATCCGTGTCATTGTGGCAGGTCTGGATACAGATTTCCGCGGGGAGCCTTTTGGAAAAGTTCCTGAATTGATGGCGCTCAGTGAAAGCGTGACGAAGCTGAATGCGATCTGTCCTGTGTGCGGATCACCGGCGAGCCGTACGCAGCGGTTGATCAATGGCGAGCCTGCTTCCTATGACGATCCGATTATTTTAGTAGGTGCTTCTGAGTCGTACGAGCCTCGCTGCCGTCATCATCATGAAGTTCCTAATAAACCCAGGCAAGAGCAAGTGAAGGCTCACGCTGAAAGCTATAAATAACGTCAGCACCCGCTTCTAATAATAGGAGCGGGTGTTTGTTATAGTTTGACTGCTTGAACGATAGGGAGTAATTCCGCGGAATTAGGTTGCAATTCATACGCGTCAGGGGGCAATCGGCTTGGGTCAGGGCGCAATATCAATCCTTCCAAACCAGGGCACCCCCTGTCCTTAATGTGCTCACCTCCGTTTCATCAGCCCGGAAAAAGGAATTCTTATAGTATAATTATATAAAAAGGGGAATGACATGAATTCAAAGACCGCTTTACTCGAAGAAGCACGTCTGTTAAAAGAATGCTCTGATGCTTACGTCTATGCTGTAGAGGTATATGAAAAATCAGAAAGCAGCTGGGCGGTGGATTCATCAATTGAACTGTGCAGGCAGCGCGCTGAAGAGAGCCGACATATAAGAAATAATTCCAAAATTTATGATTTATGTTTAGAGTATGTCTATTTATGTGAAAATATAAGAAATACACAATCCGGTCGATGGAGGAATCATGATGCAAACGAAGAATGCGAATTCAAACCAGTCCAAAGGGTGTCGGAATGAATTTGATGCCTTAAAGAAAGTGCTCGTCAGCAAACCGGAGCATATGAAAATAACAGAAATCATCAATGAAACCCAGAAGCATTTTGCCAATGAGAATATCGATATTGAGTTGGCGGTTGAGCAGCATACTCAATTTGTGAAGGTGCTGCAGAGCCACAACATTCAAGTAGAATACTTACCGACAAGTCCGCAGTTAAATGAGCAGGTGTTCACGCGGGACATAGGGTTCTGTATTGGTGACCAATTATTTGTTTCTTCCCTTGCGAGTGATGTGCGTCAGGAAGAGGTGAAGCCGCTTCTTGATTTTCTTGACAAGGAAAACCTTTCTTTTACCAGGTTGTTTGGTCCTTCAATCGAAGGGGGAGATGTCATTATTAATCACGGCACGATTTATGTAGGGATCAGCGGGCGGACGAGTATGGCTGCTGTAGAACATCTGCAAAAAGCGCTTCCTGCTTATGAAATCGTTCCGTTAAAACTGCGTGAGGATATCCTGCATTTAGACTGTGTTTTTAACATCGTGGATGAGAACACCGCGTTGATTCATTCTCCCGCTCTGGAAGACAATGATGTGGAGCTGTTGAAGAAGCGGTTTGAGTGCGTGGAAGTGGATGAAGAAGAACAGTTCCAAATGGGGACAAACGTCTTATCGATCGGTGATAGTCTCGTCATCAGCCTTCCTCAGAATCACAAGGTGAACCAAAGGCTGAAAGATGCAGGTTTTATTATTATAGAAGTTGATTTATCAGAAATTATTAAGTCGGGCGGATCGTTCCGCTGCTGTACACTGCCCATTGCTCGAAAATCGTAGTGCCTAAATAAGCATAATCACCCTTTTCTCGGTCAAACTAGAGAAAAAGAGAAGAGGTGAAGTTATGTTTCGAGCAGCAGCTATTCTTTTGATCTTATTTACCGTAGGATGTGGTCAGAACCTTGATGAATCCCAGGGGCATACGAACCGCCAGGACATTATGAACATGGGGCTGGAGGATGATCCTAACACGACACCTGAGAATCCTCGTTCGATTGAACGCGTCGGGGATACGTGGGGAGTTAAAGAAGTCCGCCAGCAAATTAGTGAAGCAGCTCAGACTATTCCCGGTGTCGATGTCGAGCGGATTATCATTGAAGCGGATAATGCCTGGGTCACGGTGAGTGTCGCAGATGATCTCAGCGGGAATGAACTCGAGCGCTGGACGCACAATGTGGAAGAGCGTATTACAAACGCTGTACCAGATTATAACGTTACGGTGAAAGTAAAGCCGGCGTAATGAATAACTGGATGTGGTTGTAACCGCAACCTCTCTATAATATAATTGTACTGTTATGGAGAAAGAGGTGCATACCATTGATCGAACGTTTACAAACTTTAGAAGATCGCTACGAAAAGCTGAATGAACTTTTGAGCGATCCAGAAGTGATATCGGATACAAACAAACTGCGTGAATATTCGAAAGAGCAGGCAGGCCTAGAGGATACGGTTACGGTTTACCGTGAGTATAAAGAAGTAACCGGGCAGCTGGATGATGCCAAGGCAATGCTTGGCGACAGCATGGATGACGATATGGAAGAAATGGTCAAAGAAGAAATCAGTGAACTTTCTGCCAGCAAAACAGAGCTTGAAGAACGTCTGAAAATCTTAATGCTTCCAAGTGATCCGAATGATGATAAGAACGTTATTATGGAGATCCGCGGAGCAGCAGGCGGAGACGAAGCGTCGCTGTTCGCAGGTGATTTGTACCGTATGTACGCCCGTTATTCCGAGTCGCAGGGATGGAAGACGGAAGTCATTGAATCGACACCGAATGAAGTTGGCGGCTACAAAGAGATTATTTTTATGATTTCAGGCAATCGCGCCTATTCTAAAATGAAGTTTGAAAACGGAGCTCACCGCGTCCAGCGTGTACCGGAAACGGAATCAGGAGGACGTATTCATACTTCGACCGCTACGGTTGCCGTATTACCTGAAGCGGAAGAAGTCGAAGTCGAAATACACGACAAAGACATACGAGTAGATACATTTGCATCCAGCGGACCTGGTGGGCAAAGTGTAAACACGACGATGTCTGCTGTGCGGCTGACCCATGAACCGACAGGTACTGTAGTTTCTTGTCAGGATGAGAAATCGCAGATTAAAAACAAAGAAAAAGCGATGAAAGTGCTTCGTGCCCGGGTTTATGATAAATTCCAGCAGGAAGAGCAGGCGAAATACGATGAAAACCGTAAGTCTGCTGTTGGAACGGGCGATCGTTCAGAACGCATTCGTACGTACAATTTCCCGCAGACACGGGTGACTGACCACCGCATTGGTTTAACCCTGCAGAAGCTGGATCAGATTCTACAAGGCAATCTCGATCAAATTCTCGACGCTCTGCTCATTGAAGAGCAGACGAAAAAACTAGAGTCGATTGGTGAGTAATGATGAAACAAATGACGATTGAAGAAGCCCGTCGCTGGGCTTCTCTTTTTTTGAAACAGCATAACCGCGAGCCGCGTGTGGCTGATCTTTTGCTGGAGGACATGCTCGGTCTAAATATGGCCATGATCATGGCGTATGAACGGGACCCTTTTCCAGAAGAGAAGCTCAAGCTTTTTGAGCATCACGTCCGGCAGCATGCAGAAACGGGGGTCCCGGTACAGCATCTCATCGGCGAAGCTCATTTCTACGGACGCCGGTTTGCCGTGAATGAGAACGTGCTCATTCCCCGTCCGGAAACGGAAGAGCTGATTGAAGGCGTGCTCCAGCGCCTGCATACAGATGATCAGACGATTGCGGATATTGGCACCGGAAGCGGCATCATCGCAATTACGCTTCAGCTGGAAACAAAACGACGCACCATTGCTACGGACATTTCCCGACAGGCTATCGAGACGGCGATGGCCAATGCCCGGCAGCACGGTGCAGCGGTCGACATACTGCAAGGCAATTTTCTTGAGCCGCTGCGTAACGAAACAATAGACGTACTCGTCTCCAACCCGCCTTACATCGACCGAAGCGAAACCCTTTCTGATACCGTGAAAAATTTTGACCCGGAACTGGCGTTGTTTGCGGACAACAACGGACTCGCCGCATATGAAACGATGATCAACCAGCTCGTCTTACGCAGGCAGAAGCCGAGACTGCTGGCTTTTGAGATCGGTCACAAACAAGGACAGGACGTTAAAGAACTCATCCACACCCACCTCGCAGACTATGAAGTTACCATCCAGCAAGACATCAATCAGAAGGATCGTATGATTTACGCAATTTTAGATTCATAGGTTTAAAACAATTCCCCCCTGCCCACAATAGTTATCAACAGGGAGGGAATTTTTTATGAAAAATGTTATTATAATTCTTATTTTATCCACAGTGTGTTTCACCACCCTTACATTTAAAGTAACGGAAGAAAAGGCAGACGGAGCCGAATATCAAGTAATTCCGGATGAAGCCATTCGGCTGCGAATCCTTGCAGATAACAACGATCCAGAAGCGCAGCAGCTAAAGCGTCAGGTACGCGATGAAGTGAATGCAGAAATTACGAAATGGGTGGAGTCTTTAACAACTATTGAAGCGGCACGGAGCCTGATTCAAGAACGGATAGATGAAATCGATAAGATCGTAGCTGAAACGGTTCAGTCAGCAGGGGCAGAGCAGTCCTATACCGTTGATTACGACACTCAGGTTACGTTCCCAACAAAGCTGTACGGTTCCTACGTATATCCTGCTGGAGAGTATGAAGCTATCTTAATCACTCTGGGCGAAGGGGATGGAGACAACTGGTGGTGCGTATTGTTTCCGCCTCTATGCTTTCTTGACTTTTCCAACGGGACAAGCGTAGATGAAGATGAACAGGAAAAGAAACAAGCAGCTGAGGAAGAAGAGGAACAGGAAGTGGAATTCTTCCTTGTGAAAATTTGGAACAAGTTCATATCCTAGCATAACAGGCACTCACCTTTCATAGAGTGGTAGAAGAAAGGTGGGTGCCTATGTATGTATATTGAACGCATTCGAGCTGGTGAGGAAAGCCAGTATGCTATTAAAAGAGAACGTACTGAAATTGGCCGGTTTATTTTAAGCGAGCAGGGTAATGGTGTAAAAAGGTTAAGAAACCTTCAAGTGGACGGAAATGTTTCCAAAGCCGCCATTCTCTACGTATTTGAACTGATCCAGCAATACGTGGAACAGGAAAATATCCCGGAAATACAAGTGAAGAGTCATTCGAAAGAACTCGACACGCTGCTGCATCATCAACGTTTTCAGCTGAAAGATAAAAAAGAGCAGCTGTGGACGTATTACGTTAACTGTTGATAACTAGCAAAGTTATTCACAATTAGTGTTAATTTAGTGGATAACTTGTGGATATATAAAATGTCAGCGAACGAAGAAAGTGAGTCCAGCTTATGGATATGTGTATAAAGCTGTGGGTAAGTTGAGGATATCCTGTGAGTAGTGTCTGAATTTGCGAATCCGCCCCTCATTCTTCATAATAGAGAGTACAAAAGTGTGGATTAAAGGAGTATTCAGGCATGACAATGGAAACGAAAATATGGCCGCAAGCGACGGCAGGCAGGGAACAGAATCAAGTTATTAAAGAAGCAGCGGCGCTGTTGAGAGATCAACAGGTCGTTGCTTTTCCTACGGAAACGGTATATGGACTAGGGGCGGACGCGACGAGTGAAGAAGCTGTTCAGCGAATATTCGAAGCAAAAGGCAGACCTGCCGATAATCCGCTCATTGTACATGTAGGAGAGCGTTCCCAGGTGGAGGAGCTCGTGACCCACATTCCAGAGGTGGCGAAGCAGCTGATGGACAAGTTTTGGCCGGGGCCGTTGACGCTTGTACTTCCAAGTAATCATCAGGCCGCCCGCAATGTCACTGCTGGTTTGAACACCGTGGCGATTCGAATGCCTGATGATCCGATTGCTCTGGCTCTTTTAAAAGAATCGGGACTGCCGCTGGCCGCGCCCAGTGCCAATCGGTCAGGCCGTCCGAGCCCTACGGAGGCAGATCACGTCTATCAGGACTTGCAGGGGCGGATCGCCGGAATTGTGGATGGCGGACCGACAGGGATCGGGGTAGAATCGACCGTTGTTGACTGCGCGGCGGAGATTCCGATCATCCTCCGTCCGGGTGGTGTTACGAAAGAGGATATAGAGCCGCTTGTACCTGATGTTATTATTGACCCGGCCTTAGCTGATCAACCCGGCGAACAGCCTAAATCACCCGGCATGAAGTATACTCACTATGCGCCGGAAGCACCGCTTTGGCTCATTGAAGGAGACGATGTGTTTTTTCGTGAGCAGCTCGAGTCCATGAAGGAAGAAGGGCAGCGGGTTGCTGTCATCGCCAGCCAGGAGCTGGCCGGTCAGCTGAACCATGAGCCGGTGACGGTATGTGGATCACGTGCCCAGTTAACCGAAGTGGCTGGTGGATTATACCGAGCGCTGAGACATTACAAAAAATCGGAGGCTGAGGTCATCTTATGTGAATCCTTCCCGGAATACGGTGTAGGTGCCGCAATAATGAACCGCCTGCGTAAAGCTGCCACTCAGAAAATCAAACAGTACTAATCATATGCCCCCGCTCGCTCGCATACTTTACAGTAGCATGTCCGAGGAGGGGGCTTTTTCGTGGAATTAGAAAATATGACATCTATCATTTTATTATCGATCGCGTTAGGTATGGATGCTTTCTCGATCTCATTAGGAATGGGTATGCAGTCCGTACGCTTGAAATACGTTGGAATTGCGGGTCTGCTCGTTGGACTTCTACATATGGTCATGCCCGGTCTCGGCATGCTGCTTGGAAAATGGCTGTTCGTCAACGTCAGCGAGTGGGCATCGCTTGCCGGAGGATTATTACTATTAACGCTTGGGGCTTATACGGTTTTTGCATCCTTCGCAGAAACACATTCCCCTGCGCACTCGATGGCTGGATTTGGATTGTGGGTCTTTGCCTTCAGCGTCAGTATCGACAGCTTCCCCGTAGGCTTCAGTCTCGGCTTAAATAATATGAACACCATCGTCTCCATTATCAGTTTTGGAGTAATGAGTACAGGTTTAACGTGGATCGGATTCCTCGTCGGCCGCAGAGCCACAAGCTATATAGGCGCTTACAGTGAAATCTTCGGAGGCAGTATTTTGTGCGCCCTCGGACTCTATACCATATTCTAATAGAGTGACGTGTGTTAAAATGGGAAAAGATGATGTGAAGGGGGAGGGTCACCATGAACGTACTATTTATTTGTACAGGCAATACCTGCCGCAGCCCAATGGCAGAAGCTATAATGAAATCAAAAGACGAAGAAGCAAGTGTTAAATCTGCAGGAATCTTCGCCGGTTTGAACCAGCCTGTGGGGGCAAACACCCATGAAGTTCTGGCTGAGATCGGTTTAAGCTTTGATAATACATCAACCCCGGTAACGCAGGAGCTCCTTGAGTGGTCAGACATCGTTCTCTGCATGACGGAGAGTCATAAACAGACGTTAGCCCTGCAGTACCCAGATCTCCAGCATAAATTTTTTACTTTAAAAGAATACGTCCTGATTGATGAAGATCAATGGAGACATTTAACCGACCTGTACGCTCAATTTGAAGAAAAGAGGGCGTGGGTGCTCAGCCAGGCGGATGAGAATTTAAATGAAGTGGAGCTGGAGCAGTTTTTATTAAAAGAGTTAGATGAAGAGATTAAAGCCATTCAGCAGGCTGAGCAGGAGCTTCCAAATTTAAATATCATCGATCCTTACGGGCAGAGTGTCCAGGTGTATCGAGAAACAAGAGATGAACTAGAGAAAACCATTGAAGGATTAGTAGATAAACTTAAATATGAAAAGGAGTAGCTCTCCAGCGTAAAGTCCTGTTCATAGCACTTGGATAGGACCTCCTCATCTACCTCAGCACCCCTACCCATTTAATAGGAAGAAAAGCCTCTCATTAAAACGTTTACACTCCCTTATTTGGATTGACAGAGAACGGTATTCCTGTCACTATAAAATTGACGAATTGAATATTGGATAGAGGAGAGTGGCTGACAGCATGAAAGTCATTATTGCTTCTGATCATGGCGGAGTTAATCTGCGTCGTGAAGCAGCTGATGTTTTAGAGGAATTAGGGATTGAATATGTGGATCTGGGATGCGATTGTGAAGGATCTGTCGATTACCCTGATTATGCCCTCCCTGCAGCCGAACGTGTAGCCGGCGGGGAATTTGATAAAGGCATTTTAATTTGCGGGACAGGCATTGGTATGTCGGTCTCGGCAAATAAAGTAAAAGGCATTCGTGCAGCACTCGTTCATGACCTTTTTACGGCAAAGGTGACACGCGAACACAACGACTCTAATATGCTCTGCATGGGAGAGCGTGTGATCGGACCCGGACTCGCCCGGGAAATAGTGAAAACGTGGATACAATCTGAGTTTGAAGCAGGAAGACACAAAAACCGTATAAATAAGATTGCCGAATACGAGAATAAGTAATAGAATGGTTAGATAAGTGAAGAAGTCCACAAGTCTACTCGTTTAGCTGTATAAAAAAAGGAGATGGCCCACATGGCAGATATCAAGGCGATTCAGCAGGATGCAGCAAATGTGGCACGCCAGCTGCTTGAGACCGGTCATATGAGAGACGGGTTGTTTGTCGTTGGCTGCTCCACCAGTGAAGTAGCAGGTGAAAGCATAGGAACATCAGGAAGTGAAGCGATCGCCGAAGTGTTGTTTGAAGAATGGCGCAAATTCTCCAGACAGTCAGGCGCTGATCTTGCCTTTCAATGCTGTGAGCATTTAAACCGATCGCTCGTGGTAGAAAGGGAAGTGCAGAAGAAATACGGCTGTACCGAGGTGGCAGCTGTTCCTGTGTCCCACGCCGGAGGTTCGATGGCCTCATATGCCTTTAAACACATGGACGACCCTGTGCTCGTAGAATCAGTTCAGGCGCAGGGTGGAGTCGACATTGGAGATACACTGATCGGGATGCATTTAAAACGCGTCGCCGTACCGCTTCGCATTGATCAAAAGTCAATCGGCTACGCTCACGTCTCGGCTGCTCGAACACGCCCGCCGCTCGTTGGAGGCCCACGAGCTGTTTATGAACGATAACAATAGGAATCGGAGAGAGGGGAATTTTTACAAATGGAACATGTAAAACATTCAGATGAAGAATTGTATAATGCGGTAATGGATGAAAAGAATCGTCAGCAGGACAATATCGAACTGATAGCCTCAGAGAACTTCGTATCAGAAGCAGTAATGGAAGCGATGGGTTCTGTATTAACGAATAAATACGCAGAAGGCTATCCAGGCCGCCGTTATTATGGTGGTTGTGAACACGTCGACGTTGCAGAAAACTTAGCGAGAGACCGCGCGAAAGAACTCTTTGGCGCCGAACATGCTAACGTACAGCCGCACTCAGGTGCCCAGGCCAACATGGCTGTGTACTTTACTGTGCTGGAGCCGGGCGACACGGTGCTCGGAATGAATCTTAGCCACGGCGGACACCTGACTCACGGAAGCCCGGTGAATTTCAGTGGAACGCTTTACAATTTTGTAGAGTACGGTGTAGATGAAAAGGACGAGCGTATCGATTATGATGCTGTAATGGAAAAAGCAAAAGAAGTGAAGCCGAAGATGATTGTCGCCGGTGCAAGTGCGTATCCGCGTGAAATCGACTTCGCGAAATTCAGGGAAATTGCTGATGAAGTAGATGCCTATCTAATGGTTGATATGGCCCATATCGCCGGCTTGATAGCCTCTGGACTTCACCCGAACCCGGTGCCTCATTCGCATTTTGTGACAACGACAACTCACAAAACATTGCGCGGCCCACGCGGCGGAATGATTTTCTGCGAAGAGAAGTTCGCGAAGAAAATTGACAAGACCGTATTCCCCGGCATGCAGGGCGGACCGCTTATGCATATTATCGCAGCTAAAGCCGTTTCCTTTAAAGAAGCGCTTCAGCCGAGCTTTAAGCAGTACTCCCGTCAAATCATTAAAAATGCGAAGCAGCTCGGTGAAACATTAGTAGAAAATGGCGTCCGTATCGTCTCAGGCGGAACCGACAACCACCTGCTTCTGCTTGATCTCCGTGAAGTCGGCTTAACAGGTAAAGTCGCTGAAAAAGCGCTGGATGCCGTCGGAATTACGACGAATAAAAACACAATTCCGTTTGATCCAGAAGGACCATTTACAACAAGCGGAATCCGGATCGGTACAGCTGCCGTAACGAGCCGTGGCTTCAAAGAAGACGAAATGAAAGAAATCGGCGAACTAATCGCCTTCACCCTTAAGAATCACGACAACGACGAGAAGCTCAAGGAAGCAGCCGAACGCGTAAGCGACCTGACATCCCGCTTCCCACTCTACCAATCACTCATGCCAAGCACGCCATAATAAACCAAAAAAGTCTATCTGCCGAAGAAGCAGATAGACTTTTTTTCTTTTTTCTCTGTGTACCGGGTACAGAGAAGAGAGGAAGGTGTACCGGGTACAGGAGATAAATTGTGTGGTACCCGGTACACGGAAGAGAAAAAAGTGTACCCGGTACCAAAAATCCCCTCTGCTTATTCAACACATCATCTCTTGCTCTCGGCAATTTTTTTCTGTACAATTATCGGGATGCAAACTATTAAAAGGAGTGACTGACATGGGAAAAGTATATGTTTTGGACCATCCATTAATTCAACACAAGTTAACGTACATACGGAAGAATGAGACAGGCACGAAGGATTTCCGCCAGCTCGTCGATGAAGTAGCTGCCCTGATGGCTTTTGAAATCACACGCGACCTGCCGCTTGAAGAAGTTGAAATTGATACACCTGTAGTCTCAAACGCCAAAGCCCAGGTGCTTACAGGTAAGAAAATTGGTCTGATTCCTATTCTCCGCGCAGGACTAGGCATGGTAGATGGAATTATTAAGCTTATTCCAGCTGCGAAAGTCGGTCACGTCGGACTTTACCGCGACCCTGAAACACTGCAGCCCGTTGAATATTACGTCAAGCTTCCGAGCGATATCGAAGAACGCGAACTGATTGTCATCGATCCTATGCTGGCCACCGGCGGATCGGCCAATGAAGCCATCGATTCTATTAAAAAACGCGGAGCCCGCCAAATCCGCCTCATGTGTCTTGTAGCTGCACCCGAGGGCGTAGAAGCAGTACAGAAGGCCCACCCGGATGTGGACATTTATCTGGCTGCCATGGATGACCGCCTCAATGAAAAAGGCTACATCGAGCCAGGCCTCGGCGATGCCGGCGACCGCCTGTTCGGCACGAAGTAAGGCAGCCCATGATTAAAGTAATGACCATTTTCGGTACTAGACCGGAAGCGATCAAGATGGCGCCTCTTGTATTGGAATTGAAAAAAAGGTCAGAGCAATTTGAGCCCATCGTCACAGTGACCGCTCAGCATAGACAGATGCTTGATCAAGTGTTGAACATTTTCAGCATTGAACCCGATTACGATTTAAACATTATGAAGGATCGCCAAACGCTGTCCCAGGTCACCACACGAGCGCTCGAGGGGCTGGACGGCGTAATGAAAGAAACCAAACCGGATATCGTACTCGTTCACGGCGATACGACGACGACCTTTGCCGCTTCGCTCGCCGCCTACTACAATCAAATTCCGGTAGGCCACGTCGAAGCGGGGCTGAGGACGTGGAACAAGTATTCACCCTACCCGGAAGAAATGAACCGACAGCTCACAGGGGTTATGGCTGACCTGCACTTTGCGCCCACCAACAAGTCGCGCGATAATCTTTTGGCTGAAAATAAACGAGCGGAGCATATTTTTGTGACGGGGAATACAGCGATTGATGCACTAAAGACAACCGTTGATGAGAACTACAAATCAGACGTATTGAATTCCATCGGCGAGAAGCGTCTCGTCCTTATGACCGCCCACCGCCGTGAAAATCTTGGACGCAATATGCAGCAGATGTTCCGTGCGATCAAACGGCTCGTTGAGGAGCATGAGAATGTAGAAGTTGTTTATCCTGTGCATTTAAACCCTGCCGTGCGTGAAGCAGCGGACGAAATCCTCGGGAATGATCACCGGATTAAGCTGATCGACCCCCTTGATGTAATTGATTTTCATAACTTTGCCGCCCGCGCTCATCTCATTTTAACCGATTCCGGCGGTGTGCAGGAAGAGGCGCCTTCACTTGGCGTTCCTGTACTCGTCCTTCGGGATACGACAGAGCGGCCTGAAGGCATTGAAGCCGGCACGCTGAAGCTTGCCGGGACAGACGAAGACCACATCTTTCATCTCGCGGACGAGCTGCTGTCTGATGATGAGAAGCATGCAGCAATGGCGAAAGCCTCCAACCCTTATGGCGACGGAAAAGCCTCTCCACGTATTGCCGAAGCCATCCGTTATTTCTTTGGGGAGCGTGCAGATAAGCCGGATCCATTTAAAACAGAATGAAAAGTCAGCCTCTTTTAATAAAGAGAGGCTGGCTTTTTTTAACGGGAAATGCCATAAATCTTACTGAATCGCCCACAAACTCTAATAATAAACCATAAATCTTTCTAAATGCCCATAAAATAAAAATTCCACCCATAAACACCACAACTCCGCCCACAAACCTCCTGCACTCCGCATAACTCACCTGGGAACAACGCAAACTATCGGTAAAAAGGAGTTCAACTCATCATGCCTTACAATATCGCCGCTGCCCTCATTACTTTCTTCCTGCTGACCGGTTTCGCCCAGCCCGACCCTGATGAAGAAATTACAATTATTCTCGAGTTGAAGGATACGTCAGCTGCCTCATTTAAAAGTCATGTCGAAACTCGGCTGCCGAGGCTTGAAGTCGTTGCTGAGTACGAGACGATTTTTAACGGCATTGCGGTAAAGGGAACTCCGTCAGAGCTTGAAAAAATCTCACGCTTAAAAGAAGTCGCCAATCAATTTCCTGTTGAAACGTATACAACTCAGGAGGAATTACTGACCGAACCGTCCGGGAGTCTTACGACGGATGTCGTTCGTCCGGATACTTCCTATACGGGAAAAGGAGTGAAAGTCGGGGTGGTGGATACAGGAATGGATTACACGCATCCGGATTTGGAAGAGAATTATCAGGGTGGGTTTGATGTGATTGATTTTGACGATGATCCGATGGAAACGACGGAAGAGGGAAAGACGCTGCACGGCACGCATGTGGCGGGGATCATTGGTGCGGATGGTGATATGAAAGGGGTGGCACCTGATGTTGATCTTTATGCCTACCGTGCTTTAGGGCCGGGAGGGATGGGTACATCGGTGCAGGTGATTGCAGCGATTGAGGAAGCTGTTGAAGACGGAATGGATGTCATCAACTTATCGCTGGGTAACGATGTTAATGGTCCCGACTGGCCGACGACGAAAGCGGTCGAGAGAGCAATTGAACTCGGGACAACGGTAATAGTAGCGGCGGGAAACGCGGGGCCGGAGACGTGGACGATCGGTTCACCCGCTACTTCGGAGCATGCCATTACCGTCGGAGCTTCCGCACTGTCAGCTGACCAGCCGCTGCTAACGATACAGGGCGAGGATAAACAGATACCTGTCAGACTGCTGCAGGGGTCAAAGCCGTGGGAGCTTTCGAAGAAATATCCGCTTCTGGAAATGGAAGGGCAGCAGGTCACAGGAGCGATGGGGAAAATTGTACTGATGAGACGCGGCGGTACGAGCTTTGCAGAAAAAGCGCAGCACGCGTATCAAAAGGGAGCGGAAGCGCTCATAATTATGAATAACACAAATGAACCGCTGCGGGGTTCGATCCAAAGCCTGAACTTACCAATTCCGGTGGCCGCTGTTACAAAGGAAGAGGGCGAGTGGCTGCTTGACAAAGGGATTGTCAGCAATCAATGGATTGATACCACAACAGAAGAGGTGGAACATGGGATCGCACCTTTTAGCTCGAGGGGGCCTGTCACCTCATCCTGGAGCGTCAAGCCTGACATTTTAGCACCAGGCGTCGACGTCGTCAGCACTGTGCCCGGAGGTTACCAGGCCCTGCAGGGAACGAGCATGGCCGCGCCGCATATCGCTGGAGTGGCCGCTCTATTAAAAGAAGCGCATCCTGATTGGACACCTGAAGAGATTAAGCAGTCACTCATGAGTACCGCTGACCTTTTGCAGCAAAACGAAGAGCCGCTGCCACCGACAGAGCAGGGAGCGGGGTATGTTGATACCGCCTCCGCTCTCGAACCCGAATTATGGATGGAGCCCGGAGCCCTTAATTTTGGACGAATAGAAGGAGACCTTTTCCGTGAAAAAGTAAAGCTCAAAGTGGAAAATAAGCGGGACACCAGCCAGACTTACCATCTGAAGCAGCCGGAGAAGCAGCCCGGAATAGGCTGGAGTATGCCGACGACCTTCCAGCTGAGCCCGGGAGAGTCTAAAGAACTATCGATCGAAGTGAACATGAATAAATCGTTTATGAAAGAAGGTGTTCACGAAGGGTTCATTACAGTGGAAAACAAGGAGAACACCTACCACATTCCGTACCTTTTTATGGTTGATACGTCCAATTATGAGAAGGTTTCAGGACTGGAATTGTATAAGGACTGGGAAACCGAAGCGGACTTAACGTACCGATTCAATTTAACGGAAGCTGCTGATAAGTTAACGATTGACCTATACCGGGCAGGGACGCTGCTTCACGAGGGGCGTCTGCTCACAATCGAAGACGCTCAGGAAGGGTTGAATGAAGGTGATATTGACCTTAGAATGAGCGATGATTATACCGGCCCCTATCTGGCTGTTATTACAGTCGAAATAGACGGGACAACCCATAGCTATCCTTTCCCAATTCAGATGTAAAAAGTAGAGGAACAGCCGCTTTATAAGCTGTTCCTTTTTGGTTTGTGAAAAATGTGACAAATTTATGATAAGTGTTTGTCGGACTTTTGTACTTTTGCTCACAAACACATTGACATGATATGACCCCTATTGTATTCTTACATAGTGTGGAATGATAAGGTTTTCATACGTGGTAGCGCTTTTTTTTTTGTAAAAAGAGGTGTTGAAATGAGACACTTACAATTTCCATTTCGAGCAATGGCGCTTACAAGTGCGATTGTATCTCAACTAGCTGGAGGATCGCTTGTTGGAGTGTTTTTGGGAAAGTGGGTGGACAGCCAATTTTCCACAAGTCCACTCTTTCTGATCCTGGGATTACTTCTCGGGTTGGGAGCAGGTACATACGGAACGATTCATTTAGTACAAGCTTATACGGGAGACGATTAACTTGGAAGAATATCAACAAATGACAGCCCGTCAGCGAAAATGGATGTTCTACCTTCTGGCAATTCTCGTTTTAGGCTGGGGCGTAACTCCCTGGCAGCCGGTTTTCCTCGGGCTTCTTTTAGGAAGCATTATTAGTTTCTACAATCTCTGGTTGATGCAGAAAAAAATTAAAAAATTTGGCGAGCCATCAACTAAAGATAAACCACAAAGAGGTTTAGGAACGATTACAAGAATGGCCACAGCAGCACTAGCTGTTGTAGTCACCCTACAATTTGAAGAACATTTCCATTTAATTTCAGTAGTATTGGGCCTAATGACAGCCTATTTTGTCATTCTTATAGATTACCTGTTCAACAAAGCAACAGATTAGCATGATGGAAGAGAGGTGAACAGATTGAATCACGAAGCACCGATGTGGGAGGATGCATTTGGGATTCCATGGCTGGATTTCAACTTGTCCAACTTATTAATGATGTTTGTTGCTTCATTAATAGTATTCATTCTAGGGGTTGCAGCAACCAGGAATATGCAGCGTGCCCCAAAAGGTTTTCAAAACTTTATGGAATGGCTGATTGATTTTATTAAAGGCATTATCGGTTCGAATATGGATTGGCGTACTGGCCGGCTCTTTCTGCCGCTAGGATTGACGCTCTTCGCCTATATATTTGTATCCAATATGCTCGGTGTCGTTACTAACGGTGTAGTTGGTCACGACCTGTGGTGGAAATCACCGACAGCGGATCCAGGAATTACCTTAACGCTGGCTGTAATGGTAGTGGTGTTAACTCACTATTACGGAGTGAAGCTGAGAGGTGGTAAAGAATATAGAAAAGGTTTTGTGAGACCATTGCCATTCTTATTACCGTTTAAGATTCTGGAGGAGTTTTCAAATACTCTGACTCTTGGCTTGCGTCTTTACGGAAACATTTATGCCGGGGAAATTCTAATAACGCTGCTCGTTGGTATTGCTTCAAGCAGTGTACTTGGATTCCTTGGAGCTACTATTCCAATGGTAGCATGGATGGGCTTTAGTACTTTTATCGGTTTCATCCAGGCGTTTATCTTTGTTATGTTAACAATGGTTTACATGTCTCACAAAGTGAGCGAAGACCATTAATAAAAAAACATAAATACTTTTACAAAATAAGAGGAGGATTTTTAAATGGGTCTAATTGCAGCGGCAATAGCAGTAGGACTTGCAGCAGTAGGTGCAGGTATTGGTAACGGTTTGATCGTAGGGAGAACAGTAGAAGGGATTGCCCGTCAGCCGGAATTACGAAGTGTTCTTCAGACTACAATGTTCATCGGGGTAGCACTAGTAGAGGCCCTGCCGATTATCGGTGTGGTAATAGCATTTATCGTATTAGGACAGTAAGCAGAATGGGTGGCGAAGTTCATATTCTGTGAATCTTTGCCTTTCCGTTATAGCATCTAATATCGAGTTTATTTCAAGAGAGAACTCGGCGCAGGCCGTTTTTTCTATGACCTGGCTTTTACTGGCGTCTAAAGGACGCCTCCGTTTTTCTATAAGGGTTTTTTGTGAAAAGGAGTGACAACTGTGCAAGGAATTACTTCCAACTTATCCCTGGGTGCATCAGGATTTGCTTTAGGCGATATGATGGTCCAGCTCGCGTTTTTCATCATTCTTCTCGTACTTTTAAAGAAGTTCGCCTGGGGACCATTGATGACCATGATGAAAGATCGTGAAGATTATATAGCGAACGAGATTGAAACCGCAGAAAAAAGCCGCGAGGAAGCTGCGATGCAGCAGCGTGAAGCCGCGGAAGAATTGAAGAAGACACGTGCAGACGCACAGAGCATTATTGAAGATGCCCGCAAAATAGCATCTCAGCAGGAGAGAGACATTGTTGAATCTGCCCGTAATGAAGCAGAACGCATTAAAGTGTCTGCCCGTCAGGAGATTGAGCAGGAGCGCGATAAAGCTGTACAGGTCCTTAAAGACCAGGTGGCCTCCATGTCTGTGATGATCGCATCGAAAGTCATTGAAAAAGAACTTTCCGAGAAAGATCAGCAGGAACTCATTAACCAATACATTAACGAGGCAGGAGAAGAGCGATGAGTGATTTAATCGTTGCCAAGCGCTATGCTAACGCTCTTTTTCAACTCGGACAGGAACGATCTAAGCTAGAACAGATTGAAACAGAACTACGTGCATTACGTGAGATTTTCCAGAAGAACAGGGGACTTATGAAGTTCCTCAAACATCCTCGTTTATCGGCCGATCAGAAAAAGCAGCTATTGAACGATTCTCTGCAAGGTTTTTCAAAAGAGACGCTCCACACCCTGATGCTGTTAATCGATCGTCATCGTGAAGAGATTATTCTGGATATGACGGATCACTTTATTCTGAAAATGAACGATATCAAAGGAATTGCAGATGCGACTGTGTACTCTGTAAATCCACTTTCTGAAGCCGAAAAACAACGTATTTCAGAAACGTTTGCACCTAAAGTAGGCAAACAATCTCTAAACCTGACAAATGTTGTCGACAAAAAGATTCTTGGGGGCATTCGTCTTCGAGTCGGTAATCGCATATTTGATGGTTCTGTCAGCGGGAAGCTTAACCGGATCGAACGTCAGTTAGTTTCTCCGAATAATAGATGATAGGGGTGAAATGGCATGAGCATCAAAGCTGAAGAAATCAGTGCGCTGATTAAGCAGCAAATTGAAAACTACGAATCAGATATTGAAGTCAACGATGTAGGTACAGTTATCGAGGTTGGTGACGGTATCGCACGTGCTCATGGTCTTGATAATGTCATGGCCGGGGAGCTTGTTGAATTTTCTAACGGTGTCATGGGACTGGCACAAAACTTGGAAGAAAGTAACGTAGGTCTTGTTATTCTTGGACCATATACAGATATTAAAGAAGGGGACGAAGTTCGTCGTACCGGACGCATCATGCAGATTCCTACAGGTGAGAAGATGCTTGGCCGCGTCGTGAACCCGCTTGGACAGCCGGTTGACGGTCAGGGACCGATCGAAACGACAAGAACCCGTCCAATTGAATCTCCTGCACCAGGAGTTATGGATCGTAAATCCGTAGATGAGCCTCTACAAACAGGTATTAAAGCGATTGACGCCCTTGTGCCAATCGGCCGTGGACAGCGTGAGTTGATCATTGGTGACCGTCAGACCGGTAAAACCTCAGTAGCGGTAGATACCATTTTAAACCAGCACGACCAGGACATGGTGTGTATTTATGTAGCCATCGGCCAGAAGGAATCCACGGTACGTGGTACAGTTGAAACACTTCGCCGCCATGGTGCGCTTGATTATACAATCGTTGTTACAGCGAGTGCCTCTCAACCTGCACCGCTTCTTTACCTGGCACCATATGCAGGTGTTACACTTGGTGAAGATTTCATGTACAACGGAAAACATGTACTCGTCGTATATGATGACTTATCGAAGCAGGCAGCCGCTTATCGTGAGCTTTCCTTGCTGTTACGTCGTCCGCCGGGCCGTGAAGCCTTCCCAGGGGATGTATTCTACCTGCACTCCCGTCTGCTTGAGCGTGCCGCTAAGCTGAGTGATGCGAAAGGTGGAGGCTCATTAACAGCACTTCCATTCGTTGAAACACAGGCCGGCGACATCTCAGCATACATTCCAACCAACGTAATCTCCATCACCGACGGACAGATTTTCTTGCAATCTGACCTCTTCTTCTCAGGTGTTCGTCCAGCGATTAACGCCGGACTATCTGTATCCCGTGTAGGTGGATCAGCACAGATTAAAGCGATGAAGAAGGTAGCTGGTACACTGCGTCTCGACTTAGCATCCTACCGTGAACTGGAAGCATTTGCTCAGTTCGGTTCAGATTTGGATAAATCTACACAGGCGAAGCTGAACCGCGGGGCACGTACAGTAGAAGTACTGAAGCAGGGACTTCACCAGCCATTGGCAGTCGAAAAACAAGTTATGATTATTTATGCATTAACTAAAGGATATATTGATGATATTCCAGTAGAAGACGTGACTCGTTTTGAGAGCGAATTCCATACCTGGTTAGATAACAACCGCAAAGACCTTCTGTCTGAGATCCGCTCCACTGGTAAGTTAGCAGCAGAAGAAGACATGAATGAAGCTGTTGAAGCATTCAGCAAAACTTTTTTAGTATCTGAATAAGTAACGGCACTTAGCTGATGCGTAAAATAGCTGGAAAGGGTGGTGAAACAGCGTGGCATCCCTTAGAGATATTAAAGGCCGGATAAATTCGACGAAAAAAACGAAGCAGATTACAAAAGCAATGGAAATGGTATCGGCTTCAAAGCTGAACAAAGCTGAGCAGAACGCCAGATCCTTTGTTCCTTATAGTGAGAAAATACAGGAAGTTGTAGCGAGTATAGCTTCAGGAGGCGGTAATGCCAGCCATCCTATGCTCGAAGCGCGCGAAGTGAAACGGACCGGATACTTAGTCATCACGTCGGACCGTGGACTGGCAGGAGCTTATAACAGCAGTGTTCTTCGTAAAGTGTATCAGCAGATTCGTCAGCACCATACATCAGCTGAAGAATACAGTCTAATTACGATGGGCCGGATCGGGCGTGACTTTTTCCGGAAACGTAATATGCCGGTCGATAAAGATATTACCGGAATCGCTGACCAGCCGGATTTTGCCGATATTAAAGATATCGCTTCTGAAACGGTTCAGCTATTCACAGAGGGTGAAATCGATCAGCTCTTCATTTATTACAACCACTATGTGAGTGCGATTACGCAAGAAGTTACTGAGAAAAAAGCACTTCCATTAACAAACTTAAATCCAGAAGGTAAAGCAGGTACAAGCTCTTATGAGTATGAACCGAGTGAAGAAGAAATTCTTGAAGTTCTTCTTCCGCAGTATGCAGAAAGCTTGATTTACGGCGCATTACTGGACGGAAAAGCAAGTGAACACGCTGCACGTATGACGGCCATGAAGAGTGCGACAGATAATGCCGATGATCTTATTGGCGACCTTTCACTCTCTTACAACCGTGCCCGCCAAGCAGCCATTACCCAAGAAATCACCGAAATCGTTGGCGGTGCAGCTGCCCTCGAATAGGTGCTTGGACTTTGAACAGTAAGTAAGGAGGGAAATCGATGAGTAAAGGACGCGTAACCCAAATTATGGGTCCCGTTGTTGACGTAGCCTTCGACGACGGTCAGCTCCCTGACATTAATAATGCATTGCACGTAAGCTTCGAAGCACAATCAGAAAACGAAAAAAACGTTGACCTTACACTAGAAGTTGCGCTGCACCTCGGAGACAATGCTGTACGTACCGTTGCCATGTCATCCACAGAAGGTGTTAAGCGTGGTACAGATGTAATCGATACAGGCGGACCAATTTCCGTACCCGTAGGTGACGTAACCCTGGGACGAGTATTCAGCGTACTTGGTGACAAAATTGATCTTGACGATCCACTCCCTGGTGATGTTCGTCGTGACCCGATTCACCGTTTAGCTCCCGTATTCGAAAACCTGGCAACCGAAACAGAGATTCTTGAAACAGGAATTAAAGTAGTAGACTTGCTGGCACCTTATGTAAAAGGTGGTAAAATCGGTTTGTTCGGTGGTGCCGGAGTAGGTAAAACCGTACTAATCCAGGAGCTTATTAACAACATCGCTCAAGAGCACGGCGGTATTTCCGTATTCGCCGGCGTTGGAGAGCGTACACGTGAAGGTAATGACCTTTACTACGAAATGAAAGACTCAGGCGTAATCTCGAAAACTGCTATGGTTTTCGGACAGATGAACGAACCACCTGGAGCACGTATGCGTGTAGCCCTGACTGGTCTTACGATGGCGGAATACTTCCGTGATGAGCAAGGACAGGACGTTTTATTCTTTATCGATAACATCTTCCGTTTCACGCAAGGTGGTCTTGAGGTATCTGCCCTGCTTGGCCGTATGCCATCAGCCGTAGGTTACCAGCCGACACTTGCCACAGAAATGGGTCAGCTTCAGGAACGTATTACATCTACGGATAAAGGTTCAGTAACCTCCATCCAGGCGATCTATGTACCAGCCGATGACTATACTGACCCTGCCCCGGCGACTACGTTTGCCCACTTAGATGCAACAACAAACCTTGAACGTAAGCTGTCTGAGCAAGGGATTTACCCTGCTGTGGACCCGCTTGCTTCAACCTCACGTGCACTTGATGCAGACATCGTAGGAGATGAACATTACGAAGTTGCTCGTGAAGTCCAGCAAACGCTGCAGCGCTATAAAGAACTGCAGGATATCATCGCCATATTAGGTATGGATGAACTGTCAGACGAAGATAAGCTGACTGTGGCCCGTGCCCGTCGTGTTCAATTCTTCCTATCTCAAAACTTCCACGTGGCTGAGCAGTTCACCGGACAAAAAGGTTCTTATGTGCCGGTATCTGAAACAGTCAAAGGATTTAAAGAGATTCTTGAAGGTAAGTACGATGACATCCCGGAAGATGCCTTCCGCCTAGTCGGCCGCATCGAAGAAGTCGTCGAAAAAGCAAAAGAAATGCAATAAGCATATCATTGCAAGTGTCATTCAGATGTTCTTTTTACAGGAGCATCTGACACCGGCGCTTATGATCTGCCTTAGGAGGAATAGCTATGAAAACACTAACGGTGAGTGTTGTCACTCCTGATGGCCCGGTATTAGAAGACGCCTATGAAATGGTTAGCTGTAAGGCGGAAAGCGGGGAGCTTGGTATCCTGCCTGGACACATCCCCATGGTAGCTCCATTAACCATTAGCGCGGTACGCCTCAAACATGAGGGCGGCTCCGAACGCATCGCTGTAAGCGGCGGGTTCCTCGAAGTCCGCCCAGATAAAGTAACTATCCTGGCGCAGTCAGCCGAGAAACCTTCCGAAATTGATATCGATCGAGCCCGACGTGCTAAAGAGCGCGCCGAGCAGCGAATGGCCAACAAACAATCAGATATCGACTTCCGAAGAGCAGAACTCGCGCTGAAACGAGCCATTAACCGTTTAGACGTAAAAAACAATAACTTCTAAAAAACTGCTTTCTAAGAAAGCAGTTTTTTTGTGGTTTTGTGGCGGTGAGGGAAGTCAAGAGGAGAGCCGCAGTGCATCAGCCAGCTTCTTATCCAGAAAACAAAACGATGCCAGGTTCCGCAACGACCTTAAAAGCCAGAAGAAATTATAAGCATCTGCCCTCCAACTTTTTTAAAAGTGAAAGGTAGTGTGCTTAAAGACCGCAGTAATACTGCTTATCGACATCAGTGCTCCATCGATCCACCCTCTTTCGACTGAGTTGTCATTATTCCCCGGGAAATAAATAATATTGCGCGGGAAATTATTTTCATGACATTTCCTGCCGATAGATGAAAGTTCACAAAATTGTCATTTTTAAAGCGCAATCATTCCCAGTCATCTGGTTGACAATACATCCATATCATGTGATTCTAAACTATGTGCGTATAATAGGCAGGAGCGTAAGCGAGGTGTAAGCAGTGGATCAATATTTTGTTGAAGAAGCCATAATGAGTATGACTTCCCACATTATTTTCATCATTATCACGTGGAAGGTTTTACAGGCGGTGAATCTGGATGCTTTTTTTAGAAAAGGAAAAGTATTTGAGATTCGAGTATTAATGATTCTTATAACCATAGCTATTGCTACGTCAGTAAGTAATTTTTTCTTGGATTTAATCAACTGGTCCAGCAGTATAACCTATCTGTTTTAGTGCTTCCCAGGATTTAAAAAGCTTACTCTGCCAAATGTCTAAATGTGTCAGCAAATGTTTTGTATGAATCTCATTTTTTCCGTTCACACTTGAAGTAACTAAGGGAACGGGAGAGGTTACATATGAAACTACTTATTATATGTTTAGTGGCCATTACAGCTATCGGTTCAGGTGTTTATCCTCAGGGAACGGCTGAGGGTTGGAGCAGTGCGTCACCTTTAGTTGAACTGACAGCCTTTGCTGAGGATGAACATCTGGATATGCAAGAACTTAACATCACATTAAAAGAAGAATTCAACCAATTACAATTAGATCAGACTAGAGAATCAATTACAAACTACTTCGATGAACCAGAGATGAAACAGGAAACGACTAGTGAGGCGACTAAATACATTTTTCATGACGGACACAAAGACAATGACATCGTCGAAACCTTTACCGTGCTTGTGCCAAAAAGTGAAATCAATTCATTTGAAGTAGTTTATACGGTAACGTCGGCGGGTACTACACCACTAGCACCACAAATAATGGAACAATTCGTCGATAGAGTGAAACATCAAATATTCACGAAAGATGTCACTTATTACTCATTTATTAAGAGTGAATATAGTGGTATTATGAATGAAGTTTTATTCTATCAAAAATTCAAAAAAACATTCAATATAGCAACGATTGAAGAATCTACCGAAGAAAGCTGGAGTAGCAGATCCGGCTACACATCAAGATGGGGTCAAGCCATTGAATTACCTGAAGGATCGATGAATGTCCAATTCGCTACACGGAATTTGGGCAATCGGACAACCGTTACATTTGGCACACCCATACTAACTGCTGAATATTAATAATAATGAATATGGACGCGGAGGAGAATGAACCTTGGAAAAAATCATCGTCCGTGGTGGAAGGCAGCTTGAAGGCACTGTAAGAGCTGAAGGTGCAAAGAATGCCGTACTGCCTGTCATCGCAGCAAGTATAATCGCAAGCGAAGGAAAAAGTGTTTTACACGATGTACCAGCATTAGCTGATGTGTACACGATTAATGAAGTCATTCGCCATTTGAATGCAGATGTTCAAATGAATGGAAGAACCGTTACCGTTGATGCTTCTACTGATTTAAAAACAGAAGCACCTATAGAATATGTACGCAAAATGAGAGCTTCTGTGCTTGTATTGGGACCACTTCTAGCCCGCTATGGACACGCAAAGGTTGCCTTGCCAGGCGGCTGTGCGATTGGGTCCCGTCCGCTGGATCAACACCTAAAAGGGTTTGAAGCGATGGGTGCAGAAATTACAGTAGGCAATGGCACTATTGAAGCTAATGTTGAAGGACGCCTGAAGGGTGCGAAGATTTATTTTGACGTACCAAGTGTGGGGGCAACGGAAAACATTATTATGGCCGCTGCACTGGCAGAAGGCAAAACTGTTCTTGAAAATTGTGCAAAAGAACCAGAGATTGTAGATCTCGCTAACTACTTAAACAAAATGGGTGCCCGCATTGTTGGTGCAGGTACGGAAACGATCAAAATTGAAGGTGTCGACAAGCTTTACGGCGCCACTCATCATATTATTCCTGACAGAATTGAAGCGGGTACCTTTATGGTAGCAGCGGCAATCACTGGTGGAAATGTTCTCGTTAAGGGTGCGATGCACGAGCACTTACGATCTGTTGTAGCAAAAATGGAAGAAATGGGCGTCATCATTGAAGAAGAGGATGAAGGCTTGCGTGTTATCGGACCATCGAATTTAAAAGCAACCGATATTAAGACTATGCCGCATCCAGGCTTCCCAACTGATATGCAGTCTCAGATGATGGCACTTATGTTACATGCCACAGGAACAAGCGTCATTACGGAAACTGTTTTCGAAAATCGTTTTATGCATGTGGAAGAATTCCGCCGCATGAACGCGAAAATGAAAATCGAAGGACGCAGCGTAATTATTGAAGGACCATCTGATCTACAAGGTGCTGAAGTTCAGGCAACCGATCTGCGTGCAGGAGCAGCCCTCATTTTAGCTGGGCTCGTAGCCGAAGGATATACACGCGTTACTGAACTCAAACACTTGGACAGAGGGTATGTGGAGTTTGCAGAGAAACTGCAGGATCTTGGTGCAGATATTGAACGCATCAATGAAGACGAAACGTATGTAGAAGAAGTGGAACCTAGCGAATCTGTATCGACCTTATAATTATTTATAACCGAAGCAATCCTCATTTTTATTAGATGGGGATTGCTTTTTTTAGTTCTATCAAAGCCTTCTGATGGATATATTTTAGTAGAAAGGTCTACTAATGTTTCAGGAGGACGAGATATGAATCGAAAGCATCGCATAGGGATCATCACCATTATAAGTATGTTTATGGGCATCCTTATTATTCCTGCCCTTATCGTCGCACCCTTTATCGGAAAAAACGACACAGCCAGCGTGGAGGAAACTACGGCTGCCAGTGACTCTTCGACGGTAGACATCCCGGCGAGTCTTTCTCCGTTCAGCATCAATGTCATGAGAGCAACAAGCGAGAAAGTGGAAGAAGTGCCACTCGAAGACTACGTCGCCCGTGTCGTCGCGTCTGAAATGCCGGCTAACTTTGAACTGGAAGCGTTAAAGGCTCAGGCCCTCGCCGCCCGCACCTACATTACACAGCAGCTGACCGATGGCGAACCTTATTCCGAACAAGCCGACGTCACGGACACCACCCAGCACCAGGTGTACAAAAATGAGGATGAGCTCCGGGAGCAGTGGAAAGAACAATACTCGAAAAACATGAGCCGCATCAATCAGGCTGTCAAAGAAACAGCCGGTGAAATTATTACGTATGAGGAGGAGCCAATCACGGCCGCCTTCTTTTCAACGAGTAACGGGTACACGGAAAACTCCGAAGACTACTGGGAAAATGAAATCCCTTATTTAAAAAGCGTAGAAAGTCCGTGGGATGAAGATTCTCCTAAGTTTTTTGATCAAAAGGTTGTGCCGATTGCTGAATTAGAGTCCGCATTAAACGTCAAGATTGCTAATGGATTAGAGAATATAAATCTAGCAAAAACACCGGGAGGCCGCGTAGCTGAACTCTCAGTCGGGGAACAGAAGTTTACCGGACGTGAGATCCGCGAGAAACTGAACCTCCAATCCAGTGATTTTACAATTGAACAGAAAGAGAATCACATCATCTTTACGACGAGAGGATACGGCCACGGAGTAGGCATGAGCCAATACGGAGCCAACGGCATGGCCGAAGCCGGCAAAACCTATAAAGAAATCATCAAGCACTACTACCAGAACACAGAAATCACACCCGTCAGCAAACAAACCGCCTCCCTCTCTTAACTGAGGTGTACCGGGTACCACACAATTCAATCACATCCCCAATGAAACCGCCGTTATTGGCGGTTTTTTGTGTACCTGGTACCCGTTAATCACGTCTCGGTACCAGGTACACTCTCTCAGTCCCCAATAAAATTTTTTGTACTCCATGTATATATTTCCATAAAAGCGTTCAGAATGGTTTTTGAGGTGATGAACATGAGAGAGGATGGAAAGAAAAGCGTGACTAAATTAAAGTTTAAACGCTTAATGCGCAAGAAATGGCTGTATCCCGCTTTATATTTAGCGGTAGCCGCGTTGGTGTTGGTTGGAGTGTTTTGGTATCAGCAAAGTTCGAATGATGTAGCAGACCAGCTGAATGAAGGCAACCAGGCAGAAGATGATGTGTTTGTAAACGAGGATGGCGAGGAAGCTGTACCTGTTACAGGTCAGGATGAGAATCTGGAAATGCCGGTTACAAGCGATTTAGAAGCAGCGATTGTCACAAAGTATTTTGACTATGAAGCTGCAGACGATGAACAGGAAAGTGCACTAGTCCTTTACAACAATAAGTATTACCAGAGCAAAGGAATCGATGTCGCGACAAGTGAAGGCGAAGCGTTTGACGTAACTGCCGCCCTATCTGGAACCGTAACAGAAGTTAAAGAAGATCCACTATATGGAAATGTTGTTGAGTTAACTCACGACAATGATGTAACGACGGTTTACTCCAGCTTAGGTGAGGTAGCGATTCAGTCAGGTGACGAAGTGAAGCAGGGTGACGTTCTTGGTCAATCAGGACAAAATTCTTTTGGACAAGAAAGTGGCGTTCACGTTCACTTTGAAGTAAGAAAAGATGGCGAACCTGTTAACCCAGAAACATTCTTTGGTCAGGCAGTCAGCACAATCGAAGCAGCTGAAGCTACTTCTGAAGAGGGATCTGAAGGTTCTGAGGAATCTGAAGAAGCCGCTGAAGACGAGTCTATCCTTGAAGATGAACCTACTCCTGAAGATGAGCCGACGGAATCAGATATTGAGCCAGCCCCTGAACAGGACGATGCTCCTGAAGAAGACGGCGAAGGAACAGAATCAGATGACGCAGGCGAAGGCGAAGACACAGAAGAGCCATCTTTAGAAGATGAAAGCTCTTCATCAACACAATCGTAAATAGCAAAAGCAAAGCATTACCCACGTGCTAAAAATGGAGGCTGATACGGCCTCCATTTTTCTTTTTTTCTTTTTTCTCTGTGTACCGGGTACACAAAAGCGGCTCATCTGTACCCGGTACACAATTTGTCATCTCCTGTACCGGGTACCACACAATTCAATATTCGCCCTGCTCCTTCTTTGCTCATATTCGCTTAAAACATGGCGCATAACTCCGCGGTTGCAATAATAGAATGGTCATAACCGAAGAATCGGTACCATCCAGGGTGATACAACGAGAGCTTCACTACCAACATAGACGCTAAAACCCTATCCCGTCTCACCCCACCCCCTTGGATAGTCAATATCAGGAGGCGAGAGATGTGCATGACTACATCAAAGAGCGAACGATCAAGACTGGTGAGTACATTGTTGAGACAAAAAAGACGGTACGCGTGATTGCGAAAGAATTTGGTGTTTCGAAGAGTACGGTTCATAAAGATTTAACGGAACGGCTGCCTGAAATAAACGCGCCGCTGGCAAAGGAAGTGAAAAAGATCCTCGATCACCACAAGGAGATCAGGCACCTCAGAGGCGGCGAAGCCACACGTATGAAATACCGTACGATCGGAAAAGATACACCTGTTGAGCCTACTCATTAAGCCTTATTTCCTCCCGGGACATTTTACACCCTTTGAAATGGAACTTTTTTCATAAGAAATAAAGCGAATGATGTAACTTTATGATAGAATATAGAATTAGATGTGCATTTCTTAACATTGAAACCATCCGAATAGTTTTTCTGATAAATAGGGAGGATCTACTAAAAGATGTTTGCGCGAGATATTGGAATTGATTTAGGTACAGCGAACGTACTTATACACGTTAAAGGTAAAGGCATTGTATTGAACGAGCCGTCAGTTGTAGCGATGGACCGCAATAGCGGCAAGGTTCTCGAGGTGGGAGAAGCTGCCCGTCGCATGGTGGGACGTACACCCGGGAACATTGAAGCTTTGCGTCCGCTTAAAGACGGAGTAATCGCAGATTTTGACGTGACGGAAGCGATGCTTCGTCATTTTATTCAAAAAACAAATGTAAAGGGTTTTCTCTCGAAGCCGCGTATGCTGATTTGCTGCCCGACGAACATTACGAAAGTGGAGCAGAAAGCGATTCGTGAAGCAGCGGAGAAATCCGGCGGAAAAAAAATCTATCTTGAAGAAGAGCCTAAAGTAGCAGCAATTGGAGCGGGCATGGATATTTTCCAGCCGAGTGGGAATATGGTCGTAGATATCGGCGGAGGAACGACAGATGTTGCCGTGCTTTCGATGGGGGATATCGTAACCGCTTCATCTATCAAAATGGCCGGAGATAAGTTCGACGCCGAAATTCTGCAATACATTAAGAAGACTTACAAGCTCCTCATTGGTGAGCGGACTGCAGAGAACATAAAGGTAGAGGTCGCTACCGTATTTAAAGGCTCCCGCAGCGAAGAGATCGAGATCCGCGGCCGTGACATGGTGTCTGGACTGCCGCGTACGATTACGGTAAATTCCGAAGAGATCGAAGTCGCACTCCGTGAGCCGGTTCAAACCATTACACAAGCAGCCAAGCAGGTTCTTGAGCGCACACCGCCTGAGCTTTCTGCGGACATTATTGACCGCGGAGTCATTATGACAGGTGGAGGCGCGCTTTTGCATGGAATTGACCAGCTGCTGGCAGAAGAATTAAAGGTTCCTGTCTTTGTAGCTGAGGATCCAATGGATTGTGTAGCCAAGGGGACAGGCATCATGCTTGAGAATATCGACAAGGTCACTCGTAATAAAATTGGCTAAGAAGGAGCGATCGTCTTGCTGAGAGGATTCAATACGGCTGCATCAGGAATGATAGCCAACCAGCGCATGCAGGAAACCCTATCGAACAACATAGCAAACTCAGACACGCCGGGATATAAGGCAGATCAAGGAACAATGAGAGCATTTCCAGAGTTATTGCTGCAGCAAATGGGCGGGGAAACGATTCCGACGAGCAATGGATGCTTAACCCTCCCGACACAGAAGGAGCTTGGATCCCTGAACACAGGTGTTTATATGCAGGAGGCCGTACCTGAATTTTCTCAGGGCGATTTAAGGGAGACAGGCAGCGGGACGGACCTGGCTCTCTTAAATGGTGATTTACCTGACGAAGAAGGCTTTCTCTTTTTTAATGTACAAAATGCGGACGGCGAAGTCAGGCAGACGCGTAACGGGAATTTCACCGTCGATGGTGATGGATTCCTAACGACGAACCAGGGCCATTACGTGCTTGATAACGACGGTGAGCCGATCCAGACCGATGGCATGGAGTTTACTGCTCAGGAAGACGGTACGCTTGAAATCGGCGGTGAAGAGGTGGAGCTCGGCCTGTCTTATTCCGCAAACGCGTCTGATATGGTAAAAGAAGGCGATGACCTGTACACACCCGGTGAGGATGCAGACCCTGTTGAAAATGCACGGGACATCGACGGTGTGAATTTTGAAATTAGACAGAACAACCTGGAAGGATCGAATGTGGACCCATCCAGAACAATGACGGAAATGATGAATACATACCGAACGTTTGAAATGAACCAGCGGGCGTTAAAGGCTTATGACCAGAGCATGCAGAAAACCGTCAACGACGTTGGTAAACTAGGATAGCAGGGGGGATTAGACTATGAATCTATCTATGCTGCAAGCTTCAAATACGATGGGACAGCTTCATCACAAGCTTGATTTAATCGGTAACAACATGTCGAATATGAATACCCCTGGTTATAAAGGCCGTGAAGCGAACTTCGCTTCTCTGCTGTCCCAGCAGGTCAATAACCAGTCGGACGAAGAAGCGGAAGTGAACCGCTTAACGCCGGACGGTATTCGTGTGGGATCCGGTGCAAAGCTGGCTCATACGAATATGGATTTAACGCAGGGCACGATGCAGGAAACGGACCGCGGGTTAGATATTGCTTTACTTGAGGACAATCATTTGTTTCAATTGCAAGTAGATACAGAAGATGGCCCCCAAACGCAGTACACCCGCGCTGGGAATTTTTACTTAAGCCCGACGGAAAATGATGAAGTTATGCTGACCGATTCAAATGGACGGCCTGTTCTTGATGAAAATGAAGAGCAGCTGACGTTTGCTGATAATATGGAAGACATTAATGTCCGCGAAGACGGCGCCATCATGGTGACCCGCGGAGGTGTTGAGGAAGCGGAAGGTCAGCTCGGTATTGTCGAAGCAGTACGACCGCGTATGCTTGAAGCGGCTGGTGAAAATCGGTTCCGTCTTCCAGAAGGAGCAGAAGCCGCAGCAGATGAAATTCTAATCGGCGCTGAAGCTCAAGTTCAATCCGGCCGGCTTGAATCATCCAATGTGGACTTAGCAAAGCAGATGACCGATATGCAGAACGCACAGCGTGCTTATGAATTCAATTCACGCTCTATTTCTACAGGGGACGAAATGATGGGGCTTGTGAATCAACTAAGATCTTAATAAGGGTAAGGAGAAGCATTCCATGGCAACAGAGGAAAAGAACGTAAAGAAAGAACAGCATCGTAAACCACAACAAAAGAAAAAAGATAAAAAGCCAAAAGAAAAGCGCGCGGCCAATGCCCGCCGTCGTGTGCTTCCGATCTGGCTTCGAATTCTCATTGTTCTCGTACTCAGTGTGCTGGCGCTGGCCATTGGCCTTATGATCGGCTACGGCGTCCTTGGAGACGGCGATCCGCTTGACGCACTCAGCTGGTCAACCTGGCAGCAGATTATCGATATTGTCACAGGTGATTAAAGGCTGTACTTTCTACTATATATGAAAGGACAACCTGTTTTATGAACGCACGAGCTCTTTAATAAGAGCTCGTGTTTTTTTAGTTAAAGCCAATCCAGAGGTTTCCCCGTCTCCCTTTTGTGGAACTATTCAGTAATAGAAAAAAGGAGCAACAGGGGAGGGACGTCTACGTTGAAAACAGAAGTATTTATAGCTGGTGGAGGCGTAGGCGGTCTCGCACTTGCGACAAAGCTCGCGAGCCGTGGTGTACACGTGACGATTGCGGAGCAGCTGAAATCCAAATCCCATGCGTACAAGGGCGAGCTGCTGCAGCCGAAGACACTCGCGATCCTTGACCGCCTCGGCGTTCTTGATCCTATTGAAGCAAGCGGACACATCATCGACCAGCTCCGGTTTCTCGAAATTAACCGCTGTTCAAACGATACACCCGAGCCGCTGCAGCTGACCGAACTGAACTACAGCCGCGTCGCCAGCCGATATGATCATGCGCTCATGGTGCCGCACGAGACGACGAAGGATATACTTCGGGAAAAAGGTCAGGAGTATGAAGAATTTTTCCATTACCTGCCCGGCGCTCGTTTTCTCGGATTTGAAAAAGGGATGGCCAAGGTGCGTCATCAGAAGAAAATTTTCAACATTGAAGCACAGGTATACATCGGGGCAGAGGGGCGTACTTCGCCGACAAGGGACGCCATGAACGTCAGTGTCCAACGAAAGGATTATAACCACCACTTCTTAACCGTGACCATTCCACGGCCTGAGACTTTCACGAAAGGAAAGATTATTACGACGGCCAGCTGCTTTCTCGGCTTGTTTCCACTGCCGGATAATGAAGTGCGCACAGTGTACCTCATTAAAGCCGGCGAGTTTAAAAGAATGAAAGAGAAGGGACTCGAGCCTCTCTATAAAGCTTACGACGAGCTTGAACCGGAGCTTGCGGAAACGGTGAAATCGCTCGATGACTGGCGGCAGATCCAGCTGATGATCCCGTATACGTATCACGTCGACCGCTACTATTCCGGGAATCTCGCTTTAATCGGCGATGCCGCGCACACTGTACACCCGATGGCCGGCGAAGGCATGAATCTCGCCATCCAGGACGCCGATGTGCTCGGTGAGCTGCTTGCCTGGTGCAGGGAAGAAGGCAGACCGTTTCATGAGAACCTCCATTATTATGAAGACGTCCGTAAACCGCGTGTTTCATTTTTACTTACCTTAAGCCACATGTCAGCTCTCGTCTATTCATTTCCGAACCCATGGTGGCGGAAGCTGAGGATGCGGGCCGTCCAGCGGATTTACGATGATGACCAGCTTCACGTCAAGCAGATGCTCAATATTTCAGGCCTTGGCCGATGGAATTTTTCACTAGTTGACCGTGCGATTCAGGGGAGTGTCCTTCCTGTCCGTTCGAAGCAGATTAGTGATCACAGACAGCAGCAGAAGCTGTTTAGCGAAGCGGAAGATTATCCGTGGAGATATGAACAAAAAGGGAAGGTGTAAGTATGAATGAATGGGTTAATGCGATGCAGGCACGTAAATGGATGAAGAAGAACGAATCCTTTTTACCGGTCTGGCACGCTTATGTCGGGTCAGAACTGCAATTGTTCGATCAATTTAAACAAGCACGCACCGTGGAATCAGTAAGTGAAGAAACTGGGTATCCTGTTGATCTGCTGACTTCATGGGTCCGCGTAGGAGTGGCCGTTAAACACATGAAGCGCCGTCCGAACCAGACTTTTCGTACTTCAAAAAAACGCTGCGCATCAATTGTCGGCAACAACGCATCCCCCGGGGTTAAAGCACTTTTAAAAGAAATTATGGAGCTCCACATGCCAACCCTGCTGAACTACCCTGAATACATGAGATCACAGAGCAGGGCAAGGTTCGACCATGAACTTCACGGGGAAGTCGTCGCCGAAACGTCCGCTCTCCTCGAGCACTTCGCCATTAAGAAAATTAAAAAAATGATCCGCGACCGCAACGTAAAAAGCATCGTCGATCTGGGCTGCGGCCACGGCGGCTACCTGCGCAAACTGGCGGACGATCATCCGGACGTGCAAATGACCGGTGTCGACATTAATAAAAATGTGATCGTCCGTGCCCGTGAAGAATCGGCGGCTTACCCGAATATCAGTTTCGAAGTCGGCGACATTAACGCGTGGACTCCGGAGGAAGGAAGAAGTGACGTCATCCTGCTGCATAACATTTTTCATTACATTCATCCCAATTTGCGCATGGGGCTCCTCGATCATTTGAACAGCTACGTGGCAAGGGACGGACTCATTTCTGTCATTACCCCGTTAAGCGAAACCGAGCACGGCGAGGCTTTTTCTTCAGCTTTCAACAGCTTTTTCGTCGCCCATTCAAACTTATTTGCTCTCCCGAATAAGCTTCAGCTGCAGGACATCTCTCAATCCTGCCAGTTCGAAATGTTCGATCTCGATCCGATTATTAAGGAAGGATCGTGGTTTACCTTCTGGCTCAGCCCGAGCGTTCATATTAAAAACCTCCACCAGAGAACCGGCACCGATGACCACGACCAGACGATTACAGGGCAGAACCAGCCCCAGCTGACGCAGACTTCATAGAAAAAAACCGTCACCCCAAGCAGGTGACGGATTTCGTTATGGCTTTCTTCGTCCTTTAATGACTTTCATGATAATAATAATCGCTGCAACTATCAGTAACAAGTTAATGAGACCGCCGGCAATGTCGAGAACCAGACCAAGCAGCCAGATGATAAGTATAACGACAACAATAGTCCAAAGCATAATCAGTCAACCTCCTTTTAATGTTAGATTTCCTTGCAAAGCTTACGTAAAACCTTTTTACGAAAAAATTTTGTCCAAATGAGTCGATACCTTTATAATAGGAGTAGTTTGTACGGAAAGGAGCCAAACTATGCTGGACATACAAGAAATTAAAGAAATCATCCCGCACCGCTACCCATTCCTTCTCATCGATCAAGTCGAAGAAATCGAAGAGGGCAGGCGTGCGGTCGCTTACAAGAACGTCACCGTAAACGAACCATTCTTTCAGGGACACTTCCCCAACTACCCAGTTATGCCGGGAGTGCTGATTACAGAAGCCCTTGCCCAAACCGGCGCTGTAGCCATGCTGAAAAAGGAAGAAAACCAGGGCAAGCTTGCCTTTTTTACGGGAATCGACAAATGCCGCTTCAAGCGCCAGGTTAAGCCGGGAGACCGCCTTAAGCTTGAAGTTGAAATCGTACGTCTGAAAGGACCGATGGGCAAAGGAAAAGCTACCGCAACCGTTGACGGAGAAGTCGCCTGCGAAGCGGAAATCATGTTCGCCCTTAAATAATGGATTCATTCATAAAGCCGCCCTCAAAAACCAGGGCGGCTCTTCCTATTTCTCAAGTCAAAAAAGGATCATAAGTCCCATTCTGCCCATGTATACCCATAAATAAAATTGGACACACTAGCAATCGTAAACATAACTATCAAGGAGGAATACATGATGAAAAATGCTTTACTTAAACTACTCATCGCAATGTTAGCTGTGTCTGTACTTGGAGCCTGCGCTCAGGAAGAGGAGCCGGCCGAGGAGGAAAGCACGGAAGAAGAAGGTAACATGGAAGAAGAAGAGCAGATGGAAGAAGATGAAGAGGATATGAAAGAAGACGAGGAAAAAATGGAAGAGGACGAAGAAACTAACGAAGATACAATGGAAGAAGACGAAGAAGAGTAATATTCTCTTATGTACCGCCGCTCCTACTCAGGGAAGCGGCTCTTTTTATGTTCCCTCAACCTGGGTTCCTGCACAATTACAGCAACCGCCACCGCAGACAGCCCGCCCATAATGAAGAACGGTACGACCTACACTAGCCGATTAAACCACTCAACGATAAACAAACCAATCCTGCGTAGAAAAGAACCACACCGAACAGCGCCAGCCCCTTTGACATCCGCGTCATGCGTCCCCCGACTTTTTTTAAAAAAGACTAGACGGCCCAAAGCAAATACCGCCGCCTAGTTCTTATTTACCCTTTTACATCAATTTGACTCCCCTTTGTCGGGTGAGGAGCCGAATCAGACAGCATCTCAACCATCTGACTGCCCTGCTGTTCAGCATGACTCTTGGCCTGATTCATCACCGCCAGTGTGGACTGCTGCTTCACATTCGCCTGACTCATCGCCATCGACGTCTTCGCTACATCCATTGGATCACACTCCCTTCCCTTTTACCATCGACGAATTTTAGAAAAAATGAACAACTAAGTCCGGATGATTGTCAATAGAATCTACAATTCGGTAGAATAGAAGAAAGCCCCCAAATATTTTGCACATAATAAAAAATAGGAGTTTTCCGGTTCGCTATGTGTGGAATAGGGGAAAAAGAGGTGATTTCCGATGAAATACAGAACAGCCGAAGACTTAAAACCGTTACTGTTCGACGAAGAAGAGAGAGTCGTCAACCAGATCCCTAGGGAGAAAGTAGACGTGTATGCCTATCTCAACTACAACTTTGACAGCACATACGTGCCGGACGACACGATCTACCAGTTCGTCTTTCGCCACTTCTTTAAGCTGGACAATCCCAGCCTCACCAACGAATTCGAAGAAGAATACTTCAAACTGATGGAAGAGCAGCGCAGCGAAGAACGCCCAAACATCGTTCAGATTACGAAAAACCTTTACAACATCAAGAACCACAAAGGGAACCCAACGATGCAATTCCCGCTTGCCGCCGCCATGCTGCATGCCATCAATCCTGTGTTCCCGTCCTATGACAGCGACATAGCAAAAGCATTCGACTTCTCATCTACCTATCACTTATCCGGGTTCGATAAGAAAATGAAACGTTATATGGGACAATACCAGCACGCCTTCAGTACGTACAAAGAACTGCTGGAAGACGAAGCCGTTCAGCCGCTGATTGTGCATTTCAATGAGAAATTCCCTGACCATCGTGAACTGCCCGAAGTGAAAAAACTAGAACTTATCGTCGGCCAGCTAGGCCACAGCATGCAGTAAGCATTCCTACATAACCGCAGGCCCCACAAGGCCCGCGGTTATTTTTTATACTCCCACTTTGCTTTCCCTAACACCACTCTGTCTGATCTCTCTCCTAATTTCAATTTTTCTCTTTTTTCTCTGTGTACCCGGTACACCATAGCAGCACATTGGTACCGGGTACACCGGCCGTCGATCTCTGTACCCGGTACCATCCTCAATGTGGTATACTATTAAAAAAATAACGGAGGTGCTCTATGTCCAGAATTAAACGCATTTGGTATCCGGGAGCCACGTATCACATTACATCACGAGGCAACCGCAAAGAAAATATTTTTCTCCACGACTACGACCGCATAAGATACCTTAACACCCTTAAATACGTGAACAAAAAATATCCATTTAAGCTCCACGCGTACTGTCTGATGAGCAATCACATCCATCTGCTCCTTGAAACCAATCAATTCCCCCCAGGTAAAATCCTTCATCTGCTTCACCTCAACTACGCCAAATACTTCAATAAAAAGTACGATCACAACGGCCATCTCTTTCAAGGAAGATATCACGCTAAGCTCATTATAGACCGTTATTACTTTATGGACGCGTTCAGCTACATCCACCTTAACCCATTCCGCGCCAATCTTAATGATCAAGAAGAAATCAACCCCCTATGGTCATCCCACTACTACTACACACACGACGAAACAGACAAAATGATTACAAAAGATTTATTCCACTCCTATCTTGGACAAACCCCCTACAAACAATGGTTTGCCAGCAAAAAACTCAAAACCCAACAATAATAACAGTAAAATTGAATTTTATTATTATTTTTTTTACCGGGTACACAAAAAGCAGCACCCTGTACCGGGTACACCTATCCACCACATCTGTACCCGGTACAAAACAATTCAAAAAATTAAAACAATTACCGCCCGCCATCCTCTCACACAACTGTCACATCAACAATCGACAAAACCTTGCATAAGCCCCCAAATTCTAGTAACATTATCCATAATTATGACCACCCAGTCACACATAAGAGAGAGGAAGACCTACATATGAAACGAACGATTCTCAGCCTCCTGCTCATCACGGCCACGACCCTCACCGCTTGTAGCAGCAACAGCGACGACACCCAGGAAGAACGCACCACACCTGTTGAAGTCGCCGAAGTGACTCAGGAAGACTTCACCATTGAACGAAAAATAGCCGGCAGAGCGGCTACAGATGAAGGCACACCCGTCACACCGAGCATCGCCGGGGAATTGGTGACGTTAAACGTAGCCAAGGGAGACCGTATCGAGGAAGGGGAGACCGTCGGCGTCGTGTCACCGGCCGACCAGGGAAGCCAGGTCGAGCTGCAGGAGGTCGCCGTCGAGCAGGCCCAGTCCCAGCTCGATGACGCACGCACTCAATATGACCAGGCCGTCGAAGGAGTTGATACCGCCGAGGAACAAGTAGATCTCGCTCGTGAGGCTTCAGGGGCAGAAGCTGAGCAGACGACAGAACAAGCCCGCCAGCAGTATGAGTCAGCCCAGCAAATAGCTGACGAAACGAAGAAGCTGGCTGACGAAGGAACTGTACCAGAATCAATTTATGAACAATCCCAGGAACGCGCCGATCAAGCTGAATCTCAGCTTAATCAAGCGTCCGACCAAGGCGGCATGACTTCGTCAGCTGCAGCGGAAGCCGAAGCGCAGGTCGAACAGGCGGAGCAGGCAGTAAGTCAGGCCGAATCTGCTGTGGAACAGGCGGAGCTAGGTTTAGAGCAGGCACAGATTCAGCTGGATGACGCTCGAGAACAATCCGAAAACGAAGCTGTGATTGCCGACGAAACAGGGGAAGTCGCTTCAGTCGAAGCAAGCGAAGGCGATCAAGTTTCAAACCAGCAGCCCTTCGCCACAATTATCAGCTTAAATCCGATAACGATCACTGCATCGATCACCGATGAACAGCTGTCCCTTTTTAATGAAGACGAGGAAATCGACATAGAAATCCCGACCATAGATGAAACAGTAACTGCCACCATCGATTATGTTCCATCTGTTCCAGACGATACGAATCTTTACCCCGTAGAAGCTGCGGTGGACAATGCAGAAGAAAACATTAAGCCGGGTATGATGGCTTCTTTTCTCCTGCCTGAAAACGTTGTAGAAGATGCATTAATTGTCCCGGCGGATGCCGTCGTAGAACAGAGCGGAGAATCGTATATCTACTTATTAAATGCTGACGGCGATGAAGTAGAACGCGTTGATATTGAAATCGAAGAGTCCCAGTCCGACCGCACAGCGATCACAGGGGACATATCGGCAGGCGATACGGTCGTCACGAACGGACAGCTGACGCTTGATGACGGAGCGCAAGTCGAAGTTATGAAGGAGGACGACTAAGTGAAGCTCGTCAACCTATCCGTAAAGCGCCCCGTCGGCGTGATTATGGTCGTAGCGGCGATTCTTGCCCTCGGCTTTGTTTCACTGCGCTCACTTACGATCGACCTTTATCCTGAAATCGATCTGCCCGTAGCGGTCGTATCGACTTCCTATGAGGAAGCTGCCCCGCAGGAAGTGGAACGGCTCGTCAGTCAGCCGGTCGAATCGTCCGTCAGTGCAATTGAAGGCTTAGAAGTGCTGCAGTCCCAGTCACAATCAGGAGCATCGCTCGTCTTCATGCAGTTCAGCATGGGAACCGATCTCGACAGTACGCTCCTTGAAGTAAGGGAAAACGTTGACCAGGTCACCGAAGCGCTTCCTGAAGGAGCAGGAGAGCCTAGCGTGCTCCGTTTTGACCCACAGGCGCTTCCAATCATGACGGTCGGCTTATCGGGCGATTCACCCGAGCAGCTTCAGCGTGTCGCCGAAGACCAGTTAATTCCACAGCTTGAACGACAGGAAGGCGTAGCGTCTGTCGATATCGAAGGCGGCAGCACCCGCCAGGTTGACATTCTCATCGACCGTGCGAAAATGGCCAGCTACGAGCTCGATACGGAAACCATTACACAGACACTAAACGCTTCTAACCAGGCTGCATCAGCCGGTTCTGTAGAAAAAGGCGACCAGGATATCCAAATCAGGATCGACGGCGAATTTGACTCCATCGAAGACATAGAACAAACGAATATCCAATCTCCATCCGGTGCCCAGGTAACCCTTGATCAAATCGCCGAAGTTGAAGAAAAATATGAATCCGACAGCGTCTCAGAAGTAAGCGGAGAATCATCCGTAGCGCTTTCGATTATGAAGAAGACCGACGGCAACACGGTAGAGACCGCCAACAACATACGCGACGCTCTCGATGAAGTTGAAGGCGATCTGCCTGATAGCGCCGACACAGAAGTCGTGCTCGATACAAGTGAATTTATTAAAACATCGATTAACAGCGTCGTGCTCAATATCATCATTGGCGGCATCATCTCGATCCTCGTCCTGATGCTTTTTCTAAAAAGTTTCCGGGCGACACTCGTCATCGGCATTTCTATTCCAATTGCCATCATCTCAACGTTTACGCTCATGTATTTCACCGGCGAAACGCTGAACGTCCTCACGATGGGAGGACTCGCGCTCGGCATCGGCATGATGGTCGACAGCTCGATCGTCATATTAGAAAGCATCGTCAGCTACCGGCAGCGCGGCTATCCAATGGTCGAAGCAGCTAAGAAAGGGGCATCTGAACTCGCCCCCGCCGTAATCGCATCAGCCACAACGACTTTGGTCGTTTTTCTGCCGATCATTTTCGTAGAAGGCATTGCATCCGAACTGTTCACACCGCTCGCGATCACGATTTCCTTTGCCCTGATCACTGCGCTCGCCGTATCGGTTACGCTTATCCCGATGCTGTCGTCCAAACTATTGACGAAGCCTCTGCAGACGAGTGGACGCCGCTACTGGTTCGACCGATTTTTAGAAAAAGTGAACGACAAATACCGAACGTTGCTGAATAAAGTGCTTAAATGGCGCAAAACAACGGTTGCTCTCACACTCGCAGCCATCGTCGGCAGCGTCGCACTCATCCCGAGCATCGGCACTGAGTTTATTCCGCCGTCCGACCAGGGACAAATCGAAATCAACGTTGAAATGCCAGCCGCGACGTCACTAGAAGGCACCCAGGAGACGACCGATTCCATCGACCAGCGCCTGAAAAACTTCAGCGAAGATATCGATGTCAGCTACCTGTCTATTGGCGGCGGAGGCATGGGAGGGGATATCGGAAACGGCAGCTCCGACAGTGCCACGTTCACCCTGCAGCTGGTCGACCCTGATCAGAGGGAACATTCTACTCAAAACGTCATTAAGCAAATCGACGAAGAGCTGCGCGATATCCCGGGTGCTGAAATTTCCGTGACTGAACTTGACGCGGGTCTAGGAACCGGATCACCGCTCCAGATTCAGCTCAACGGACCTGAATACGAAGTACTTGATGAATTGTCCCAGCAGGTGACGTACGTTATGGAAGACGTCGAAGGAGTCAGCGAGCCGACCTCTTCTACAGAGGAAGGACGCCCGGAGATGAATATTGAAGTCGACCGCGACAAAGCGTCTCAGTATGGATTGACCGAGCAGGAAATTATCGCGCAGGTCCAGACGTCCTTCACAGGCCAGGTGGCTACAAGGTACCGCGAAGCCAGTGAAGAAATTGACGTGCAGATGATTTTACCTGAAGAAGAACGACAGACGATCAATGATTTAGAAGGCATGTCCGTGCAGACAGCTAACGGCGGGATTATTCCGCTGTCTACAGTTGCCGAACTCGAGCAGGTGCAGGGACCCGTAAATCTTTTACGTGAAGATCAGCAGCCACAGGTGAACGTAGAATCAGAAGTCGTTGACCGCGACCTCGGCAGTACGACCGAAGATGTGCGCGCTGAACTCGAGAGCCTCAACTTTCCTGAAGGCTACTCGTATGAAATAGGCGGTCAGGCACAGGATATGGAGGAAGCATTTGGAGATTTAGGTCTCGCGCTCATCTTCTCTATCTTCCTCGTCTACGCGGTGATGGCGATCCAGTTCGAGAACTTCCTGTTTCCTTTCATCATTATGTTCTCGCTGCCAGCTACTGTCGTCGGCATTACTTCCGGTCTGTTCCTAACCGGACTGCCGTTTAGTCTGCCGGCCTTCGTCGGGATCATCATGCTCGCCGGGATCGTCGTCAACAACGCCATCGTACTCGTTGACTACATTAATATATTACGTAGAAAAGGATACGACCGTACCGAAGCGATCTTAGACGCCGGTCCAAGCCGGATGCGTCCGATTCTCATGACCACACTGACGACGGTGCTCGGCATGGTACCGCTCGCAATTGGTATCGGGCAGGGCGCCGAAGCCCAGCAGCCGCTCGCCGTCACGATCATTTTCGGCTTAACGGTGTCGACATTCTTTACGCTCATATTAATCCCCGTCGTCTACACGTATTTCGACGACCTATCCAAAAAAATAACCGGCTTCTTCCGCAAAAGACGCGACGAAGCTTAACCATAATACCCTGCCGCGGTCTCGGCAGGGTATTTTATTTTCGGTCAATATTCGATTATTTCCGGGGAAATAATTCATTATTTTCTGCGGAGACCAAATCGTTTTCGCCCATAAAAAGCGCGATCCGCCCATAAGCGGTCTGCTTCCGCCCATAACTGCCCCGGAACGCCCATAAAAAGAAAATCCCGCCCACAACCGACCTCAATGCGCCCATAACCCGTGCCGCGCTCACTCCCAGCGCCCCAAAATCCTTGTCGAACCCCCACCATCCCCGTCGACCTTACACTAATAATCTAAAGCTAATTTACATTAATTTGAAAACTTTTACAGAACCCTTACATAACTATAAAAAAACTAACAAATTCGTGTGATAGTTTACGAGTATAGAAAGAAACAGCATTTTTTGTAAAAGAGAGGGAAGGGGATTCGATGTTATTAATACCGCTTATGATCATCATCGCGCTCAGTCTGGGCATCTATGAAATGAAGCGGCATCAGCGCCGCATCCGCTCCATTCCGATCCGGGTGAATGTGAATGGGGTTCGAGGGAAGTCAACGGTAACGCGGTTGATTACGGGTGTTTTGAAGGAAGCGGGCAGGAAGACGGTCGGGAAGACGACCGGGACGTCCGCGCGTATGATTTACTGGCATACGAAGGAAGAGAAACCGATTCAGCGCCGTCTGGAGGGGCCGAATATAAGTGAGCAGAAGCATGTGATTAAGGAGGCCCACCAGCTGAAAGCTGAAGCGCTTGTTAGTGAATGTATGGCGGTGAATCCGGATTATCAGATTACTTTTCAAAATCAGATGCTGCAGGCGAATATTGGTGTGATCGTCAATGTACTTGAGGATCATCTCGATGTGATGGGGCCGACGGTTGATGAGGTGGCGGAAGCGTTCACGGCTACGATACCTTACCGCGGATACTTGATTCTAACCGATTCGCCGTACACGATATATTTTAGAAAAGTTGCCAGAAAGCGCAAAACACGCGTCATCATGGCAGATAACTCTCGTATTTCAGAAGAATACTTACGCAGGTTTGAATATATGGTGTTTCCGGAGAATGCTTCGCTCGCCCTGGCGGTGGCAGAAGCGCTTGAGATTGATGAAGAAACGGCGCTCCGCGGCATGCTGAAGGCGCAGCCGGACCCTGGGGCAATGCGGATTCTTCCGGTTATGGACGAGGAAGAGCCGTGCTTTTTCGTCAATGGGTTTGCGGCAAATGATGCTGCTTCGACGTTGAACATCTGGCGGCGGATTGAGCAGACAAGCTACCCGCACAGCGACCCGATTTTGATTATGAACTGCCGGGAGGACCGCGTCGACCGTACCGAGCTGTTTGCGCGCGACGTCCTGCCGTACATTCATGCTGACCGTCTCGTCCTTATCGGTGAAGTGACCCATCCAATCGTCGATGCCTATGAAGCGGGCGGGATTCCCGCCAGGTATCTCATGAATCTTGAGAAGCATACGACCGAAGAGATTTTTCAGTCCCTAAAGCCTTATCTCAACAAAAAGGTAATTTACGGCGTCGGCAACATTCACGGCGCCGCTGAACCGTTAATTGAAAAATTCAAGACAAAGCATCAGCCAAAAAAAGAATTAGTTGTCAGCTAGGAGGCCTCCCATGTTTGGATCCGATTTGTATATATCGTTAGTTGTAGGTGTGATTTTAAGCCTGATTTATTCTGAGAAAACCGGCATCCTTCCCGCCGGTCTCATTGTGCCGGGCTACTTAGCGTTGAGCTTCGATCAGCCTGTGTATATGCTGACTGTTTTTCTAATCAGCTTCTTAACCTATTTTATTGTCCAGTACGGCATCGCGCGCTTTTCGATTCTTTACGGGCGGAGAAAATTTGCCGCCATGCTTACTACAGGCATCGTTATTAAACTGCTGCTCGATGCTGTTTATCCCGTCGTGCCGTTTGAAATTTATGAACTCCGGGGGATCGGGGTCATTGTTCCAGGCTTAATCGCAAACACGATTCAAAAGCAGGGATTGTTCCCAACGGTGATCAGCACGCTGCTCCTCAGTGGTCTGACTTTTTTAATCATGTTTGCTTACTTCTTATTTTAGGGTGAATACCATATGGCAAAAAAATTGAACTTCAAAGAAAAGATGTTAAAGCAGAGCAAATGGCATAAAAAACGCACGTCGCTCCATACGTTAATCGCCATGCTCGTTGTGCTCGCTCTCGTCTATCCGCTGAACCATTATATGAAGCCGTCGGCAACAGCGGTGGAAGAAGACGATTCGAGGTTCACCGCTTCTGTCGTAGGGGACATCATGTTCGGACGCTTCACAGAACATGTCGCAGAAAAAGACTCCTATGATGCTCATTTTGACAACGTCCGTGAGCTGTTTAATAACTCTGATTATGTCGCCGGCAACTTCGAGCATCCGGTTGTACTTAATGAAGACGCGGTTCCGATTGAGAAAGCGTACAATTTTAAAACGCAGCCGGAAGCCGTTGAAGCGCTGGAGAACGCCAATTTTACCGTTGCTAATCTTGCCAATAATAATATTCTCGACTACGGAATTACCGGTTTAACCGATACCGTCAATACGTTTAATGATTCAGAAACTGACGTAATCGGGGCCGGCCAGAACTTAACCGAAGCGGGAGAGATTCACTACAAGGAATATAACGGCGTGACGGTCGCAAGCCTTGGATTTAACGACATTCTTGAATACAGTACACGCGCCACCGACACGGCAGCCGGCGTCCTCGGCGCTGATCCCGAGACGTTTCTTCCGCTGATTCAGGAAGCGAAGGAGAATGCTGATCTTGTCTTCGTCCACGTTCACTGGGGCAAAGAATATGAAAATGATATTCAGCCCAAACAGCGTGATTACGCCCATGCGATGGCCGATGCCGGAGCAGACGCCATTTTTGGATCGCACGCTCATGTTATAGCACCGATTGAGAAGTACGAGGACACGGTCATTTTCTACAGTCTCGGCAACTTCATTTTTGACCAGGGCTGGTCGCGCACGAAGGAATCTGCAGTCGTTCAGTACCATTTAGAGGAAGACGGTTCCGCCCGGTTTGAGGTGCTGCCTTCTTATATTGAAGAAACGAAGCCATCTCTGCTGACGGAGAACGAACGTTACCGCACTACCACCATATTAAGAAAAATGACGAAGGAGCTGGATGAAGCGGATTGGAGTAAACAAGGCAGCCGCGCCGTAATCCCAGTCGATCACTCACACATTACAGCCGAGGAGGAGAGCAGCCTTGCAGAATAAAATACTCATTACCGTGCTGTCCGTCATTGTCGTGGCGGGCATGTGGTTCTACTATCAAGTCGAAGGCGTAACACCCGGGAACTCGATCTTCAGCCAATCTTCAAATAAAGAACATAAAGACCCTGTCGAAACGGATCAGGGGTATGGCGTCAGCGCCTCTAACCCAGCTGCTGTAGAAGCAGGAATGAAGATTTTAGAAAAAGGCGGTTCTGCCGCTGATGCAGCCGTCGCGGTTTCTTACGTCTTAAGCGTCGTCGAGCCTTATGGTTCAGGCATCGGAGGAGGCGGCGAAACGCTTTACCATCCCGCAGACGGCGACCCGGTCACTTACGTGTATAACGAAAACGCTCCGCTCAACGGAGAAATGCCGGAGGATAACGTAGGTCTCCCGGGATTTGTCAAAGGAATGGAGCAGCTGAACGCCGACCTCGGCAACCTGGAAATGAACGAGCTGCTCCAGCCTGCTATTGACGTGGCAGAAGGGGGTTTTGAAGTAGACAATAGTCTGCACAGCCGCTTAAAGGCTGCTCAGTATCGCATGCCGATATCCGATCTGCCTCACCTTTATCCTGATGGAACCCCAGTGAATCCGGGCGTTACGATCAAGCAGGAAGAGCTCGCCCAGACGCTTAAAGCGATACGCGACGGGGGAGCGGACAGCTTTTACAACGACGAACTCGGGCAGAATTTTCTTGCGAATACATCCGGGCACAGCGAGCAGGATTTAACCGAGTATGAAGTGAAAACCGCCGAGCCCGCAACCGGCAGCTTTGCAGGTTATGATGTCATCACAGCGCCCCCGCCTTTTGGCGGCACCGCATTGATACAGTCGCTTCACATGGTTGAAGACATGGAACTGGAAAAATCCGCAGCGAATCACGAAGAGTACATCCACCTCTTAGGAGAGATCATTAAGCAGAGCTACAGCGATCGTCTCTCTCACATTAGCGACCCTGAATTTAATCAAATAGATGTCGCTACGATGACAAGCGACGCCTACGCCGAGAATCTTGCTGAGGATATATCCACGGATCAGCTGTCCGAGGATATCGAGATTAACGACAGCCCGGCCGATGAAGCCGATCACGCCAACACGACCCATTTTGTCATCGTCGATAAAGAAGGCAACATGGCGTCAACAACGAACACGCTCAGTAACTTTTTCGGATCCGGCAAATTCGTCGACGGCTATTTCTTAAACAACCAGCTTTCAAACTTCAGCGAAACACCGGGATCCGTAAACGCCCCCGAGCCAGGGAAGAGCCCGAGAAGCTACACCGCACCAACGATCCTGGCCAAAGACGGCCAGCCCGTCATCGGCATCGGCACACCAGGCGGGAAGCGGATCCCGATGATGATCACCGACGTGCTCACACGCCATCTGCTGCTGGATCAGCCGCTTGAAGAAGTCGTCGAGGAGCCGCGCTTTTACGTCGAAGAAGAGGAGGTGATTATGGAAGAAGCCTTCGCCGACAGCTTAGACGAAGACGTCACACAGCAGCTGCAGGACAAAGGATACCGACTCGACACGTACGACTCTGACCAATTTTACGGAGCGATCCACAGCCTCGTCATCGACCGGGAGCAGGGCCTTATGTACGGCGCCGCCGACAGCCGCCGCGCCGGTGACTGGCAAATCAAAGAAAATTAGGAGAGACCCATATGATCAAAAAATTTCTTAAAGAATCACGCTCATTTATTCTGCTCGGACTGGTCATAATCGCCATGGCCACATTCAAACAAGTCGACACGATCAACGACGAAGACAGAACCTTTATCGAGAACTTCAACGCCGAGCAAAACAACAATGAAGAAGACGAGAGCATCATCAGCAACTAAACAAAAATCGCCGAGCTCCTCCCGGGGGCTCGGTTTTACGTTAGGGCGTTATCTATCCGAGTTAGGGAGCTATCCTGTCGCGTTGGGGTGTTATCTTACGGCGTTAGGTCGCTATCTGACCATCCCGTTTTAGCTAAACCCTCAGCCCTTCACTACCCACACCACATAAGAATCAGATAAGGGTTGCTAAAACCTCCGGATTTCGAGAAGATGGGTACGAACATTGTAATGCCGGCTGAAGCAAAGCCTTCAGCGCGGATACAGCAACAAAAAGATGTTAGGAGTTTTTTTATGAATCAACTATTTGACTTATCGAATCAGGTGGCTGTCGTAACCGGCGGGAACCGAGGACTTGGGAAAGACATCGCATTAGGCCTGGCAGGCGCAGGTGCTGATGTCGTTGTTATTGCGCGAAACGTGAAAGAAGAAGTAGTAGACGAACTGCGTAACGAAGGTGTACAAGCGGCAGGCATTAACTTCGATCTGCAGAACAGCGAGCAGTATGATGAGTTAATTGATCGAATCACGAATGAATTCGGGAGAGTAGATATTCTAGTCAATAACGCCGGCGTGCAGAAACGTCATCCTTCTGTTGAATTTCCAAAAGAAGATTGGGATTTCGTTATGGACATTAATGCAAACGCTGTCTTTCTCTTATGCCAGAAGTTTGGCAGAAAAATGATTGAACAGGGCAGCGGCAAAATTATTAATATGGCGTCAATGCTTTCTTTTCACGGGGGATACACTGTTCCAGCTTATGCAGCAAGTAAGGGCGCGGTGATGCAGTTTACGAAGTCACTGGCCAATGAGTGGGCAGCGCACGGAGTCAATGTGAATTGCATTGCGCCAGGCTATATGGCGACCGATATGAACACCGCCCTCATCAATGACGAACAAAGAAACCAGGAAATTCTCGGACGGATTCCCGCTAAAAGGTGGGGGGAACCACAGGATGTACGTGGAGCAGCGATCTTTTTAGCTTCCCGGGCCTCTGATTATATTCACGGCTTTACCCTCGCTGTTGATGGAGGATACTTAGGGAGATAATCAATGAAACCTCAATCTTTCTCAATGATTGGGGTTTTTTTCATGGGAAGCTTCTGAGCAGTTACACACCGTTATATCTCACAAATGAGGACTTTTACCTAAAATGTAAAAAATATTGCCGGGAAGCACAAGGAAACGCTAATTTAAAATTTAGAAATAAACCATAAATTTACATTAAAGTTTAGTCCTTCCTTAATTATTTCAACGATGCAACACCGTGCATAGCACCCTTGTCATAGTTTTGAATTCACCGTTTCTAAGCCTCTCCTCATAGGACTCCTTGATCCTGCACCGTTTTTGTCAAACCTAACTCCTAATTTAACAGGATAATAATGGAACCACTGCCGCCAAATATGGAAAAATCCCATCCAACGACTCACCAGATGATAGATCTAGTATGTCATGTAGTTGTTATTAATTTTAATTGTGATGTAACGATGAGGTAACTTTTCTCTAGTATATTGGGTTGCGGACTATTCCTAAGTCCAAAAACAATCAACACTGGCTGTGGAGGTAAAACATGGTAGTAGAACTTATTATTATTCTCATATTGGCTGCAATTGCTTTTTTCCTTGGAGCAAAGGAGAAGATGAAAAATAATAAAAACATAGAGAGCATACCGGTACGGATCAATGTGAACGGTATCCGTGGAAAATCGACGGTGACTCGACTGATTACCGGTGTTCTTCAGAAGGCCGGTTATAAGACGGTTGGCAAGACGACGGGGACTGACGCGCGAATGTTGTACTGGTTTGACGGCCAGGAGGAGCCGATCCAGCGCAGGCTGGAAGGGCCGAACATAGGTGAGCAGCGTAAGGTTCTCAACAAGACGGTGGATCTTGATGCGGATGCGCTCGTCAGTGAGTGCATGGCGGTGAAACCGGATTATCAGGTGATTTTCCAGGACCAGCTGCTGCAGGCGAACATTGGATTAATTGTGAATGTGCTTGAGGATCATATGGACGTGCTCGGGCCGACGCTTGAGGAGGTTGCCGACTCGTTCGGAGAGGCGATTCCGTACGACGGCGACTTGATTGTCAACGACAGTCCTTACGTGCCGCGCTTTAGGGAGCTAGCGGCGGAGCGCAATACGAGAGTGCATGTTTGTGACACATCACTCATTTCGGAAGACTTTTTGAAAAAATTTGAATACATGGTATTCCCGGAGAATGCGGCGCTTGCTTTAGTGGTCGCGGATATCTTAGGTATAGATCATGAAATGGCGAGACAGGGCATGCTTGAAGCGTGGCCGGATCCTGGCGCCATGCAGGTTCTGCCGATTGGAGACAACTACAATCCGACCTTTCTCGTTAACGGGTTTTCAGCGAATGACCCGACATCTACGCTGAACATTTGGGAACGGGTCAAGCAGCTCAGCTATCCGACGGAAGAGCCCGTTGTGATTATGAACTGCCGGGAGGACCGCGTTGACCGAACCGATCAGTTTGCGAAGCAGGTGCTGCCGTATCTGCCGTGCGAAACGCTCATCCTCATGGGACAGACGACAGGACCAATAGTTGATGCGTATAAGAAAGGTGCCCTCCCCGTGAAGAATATGCTCGATCTCGAAGGCTATGAAACCGAAGAGATTGTCCGCGTCCTGCAGCCTTACATGGCAGGCAAAACGATTTACGGCATCGGCAACATTCACGGCGGAGCAGAAGAACTGACCACCCGTCTGGAACAGAAGAAAATTATAAAAGGAACGGCATAGAAAGGAATTCATCATGTTTATATTTGATACTGGAGACGTATATTTAGCATTAGTTGCAGGAATTGTTCTTAGTTTATTTTATACAGAAAAAACTGGCGTACTGCCTGCGGGACTTGTCGTGCCTGGCTATATGGCCATGCTGTTCACGTTCCCCGTCAGTGTCGCCGTCATTTTTATGATCAGCTTTGTGACCTATTTAGTCGTCATGAAAGTCATCGCGAAATTCACCATTTTATACGGACGACGGAAGTTCACCGCGATGCTGACCGTCGGAATTATTTTGAAAATTGTCTTTGATATGGCGGTGCCGGGCTACTCGACGCCGGACATCGTCGACGGCATGATGGCGATCGGAGTAATAATCCCGGGATTGATCGCCAATACTATTCAAAAGCAGGGCGTGCTCCCGACGACAGCCAGTACCCTGCTGCTCAGTGGAGTGACGTTCGGCATTGTGGCCGGCACAAGCATGATTGGAGGAGGAATCTAAAATGGAAGCAACTTTACAATATAAAAAGAAAACACGCAAAGAATACAAATTATCGTTCAGCCAGTGGGTGCTGCAAACGATCAAACGCCATAAGAAACGCACGACCACAGATGCCACGATCGGATTAATCATTTCGGCCATCCTCTTCTTAATCAGTCTGGTATAAGAACGATGGGAAAAAGTAAAACGTTCAATCTCATCATCATCAGCCTGTTTATTTTAATCCTCATTTTATTGTCGGTGAAGCAGGGCGGGATGAGGGAGGAACGTGACTCGAGCGACGACTATACGTTAAACGATACCGCTCCCGAGAAAGAGGAAATCGGCTCATACGGCGTGACATCTGATAGTGAAATCGCAACAGAAGTCGGCATGAAGGTGATCGATCAGGGTGGAAACGCTGTGGATGCCGCGATTGCCGTAAGCTACGTCTTAGGTGTGGCCGAGCCCTATGGATCAGGCATCGGCGGCGGCGGGACGATGCTGATCCATCCGGAAAAAGGGAGCGGCGAATCGCCCGTCATTTACGATTACCGTGAAACCGCCCCGGATTCAGAAACCGTGCCGGACAGCGGCGTCGGTGTACCTGGATTTGTCAAAGGCATGGATGAAGTGCACAAGGATTTCGGCTCTGTAGAGATGGAGCAGCTGATCGAGCCGTCGATTAATTTTGCCAGCAACGGCATCACCGTCTCCGAAACGCTGCACAACCGGCTGTCGGACGCTCAATACCGCATGCCGGAGCTGGATCACATGTACCCGGACGGCGATCCGATCGAAGCGGGTGAAGTGCTCGAACAGCAGCAGCTCGCCGATACACTGCGCGGCATTCAAGAAGGCGGTCCGGATGCTTTTTACTCCGGCGATCTGTCAGATGACATGAACGATGAAGAGAGCAAGCTCGATCAGGAAGATTTGGAATCCTATGAGGTGGAAACGTCCGAACCGATGGAAGGCGAATTCGGCGACTATGACGTCCTGGCACCCCCGCCGCCATCAGGGGGGATTATGCTGCTGCAAACCCTCGCTATGGCCGAAGAACTTAATATCGAGGAAACAAATGATAAACCTGTCGACTACGCCATGACGATGGGCATGATCAACCGCGTCAGCTACAAGGACAGGCTCAAGCATGTCGGTGATCCCGAATTCACCGACGTTCCGGTCAAAGAGATGATGTCAGACGAGCACATTGAGAAGCTCAGCTCCGGTATCGAAGGCTCCGAACTCACGGAAGAATACCAATCGGACCTCGATTCGGACGCGGATCTTGAAGATCATGAGAATACGACCCATTTCGTCGTCGTCGACAAAGACGGCATGATGGTTTCGGTCACCAATACGCTCAGCAACTTCTTTGGTTCTGGAGATTACGTCGAAGGCTTCTTCCTGAACAACCAGCTGAAAAACTTCAGCAACAACGACGACTCGCCGAACCGTCCAGAACCCGGCAAACGCCCGTTCAGCTACACGACGCCGGTCATCCTGTCGAAAAACGGCAATCCCGTCATTGGCATCGGCGCTTCAGGCGGACGGCGCATTACACCCATCGTCGCCCAGCAGCTCGTACGCATGATCAAGTTCAATGAACCGATCCAGGCATCAGTCGAAGAGCCGCGCACCTTCCTGGAGCTGAATGAAGATACCCTGCAAGTCGAGAACGACTACGTCTTTCTCGATGACCCAGAGAAACTCGGCATCGACGTTCAATACTCCGACCGCACCTCCTACTTCGGAAGCGTGCAAGGACTAGTCATCGACTACGAAAACAACAACATCCACGGAGCCAGCGACCCCCGAAGACAAGGAAGCTGGGAATCCGAATAACCCCCAAAAAAGAGGGGAGCCCTGGCGGCTCCCCTCTTTTTTTCTTTTTTCTCTGTGTACCGGGTACGCGGAAGGTGGCTTTGTGTACCCGGTACACAAAACCCTTCAATAATTCCATTTTGGAACATTTTTACTTTGAAAAAATGAACCTTTTACTAATAAAAACCCACAACCGCCTCAATTCCGCCCATAAATCATTTACCACCATGCGGCAGCCATCCCAAAACATTTTTTTCTTTTTTCTCTGTGTACCGGGTACACAAATGGCCATCCTCTGTACCCGGTACACAACAACGGTACACAACAACAACGGCGGCACACAACGGCTACCCGCTCCTCTTTTTCTTAATTAGGAGGCCGATCCAGACGAGGGCGGGCAGGAGGAATCCATGGGTGAGCGCGTAGGGAAACCATGTAGTGGCTACAAATGTTTCAAAGTATGCGACATCGGGGTAGGCGATGATGGAGAGAACAATGATGCCCATTCCCAGGGGCAGAAGCAGCGGACGGTGGTCGTCCATAGTGAGGAACTGGGCAATCCCGACAGTCACGCAATAATAGAGAACCACCATTTTAAAGAAAATCGTCAGCATCCAGATGATACCAATAACGACCTCCAGCCCTTCTAAAAATCCTGCAATATTGATTTTTTGTGCCAGTCTATAGCTTGGAAAGGTATTCAGCGCAGCGAGATCGCTTCCAAGCACCAGCAAACAGAGGAGCGTAATCACAGTCAAAATAAACCCGCCGATCAACACACCTAACACCCACGCTTTTCGTTTCGGCTGCGCGTCTTTCACATAGGGGAGGATCATTAGAAAGACTACCATCTCTAAGAGAGGGGTGCCGAGTGCCAGAGTAGAAGTACTGAGCACAGGCATCACCCCTTCACCTAAAAAGGGCTGAAGGTTTTCTATTTTAATCTGGGGCACTAAAGTAATCGTAAAAAATATTAATAAAAGAAATACCCAGGGCATGAAGATCTCAGCAGACCTCCCCATGACTTCCAAGCCTAAATAAGCCCCCCATATAACAACGATCAAAAAAAGAATATGGGTAAACTGCAACGGGGTTTCCGGAATGATTTCTGTCGTCATGAAATCCCCGATATTTCTTAAAACGAGGGCGGCTAATATAAACAGAAAAGAAAGGTAAAAGAATAGAAGAAACCTGCCGAACCAGTTTCCAAATACCATAATCGTCGCCTGAACAAATGTCTTACCTTCCATCAATTTCGTCATGTGATCATAGAAAAGGATAAGAAGCAGCCCGATTAAAATAGAGAGGATGATCGATAACCAGGCGTCCTGCTTCGCCTGCGCTGCCAGGGGACCGGGAACAATAAGAATGGAGCTTCCTACAGTAAACAAAATAACTAAGAACATGAACTGACGGGGAGTGATCGTCTGATTATCCATTTTCACACCTCACTTTTTATGACCCTGAGAAAAATTGATAAAAGCCCTGAATATAGTCCAGCGGGTTCGGTAAAGGGAACTCCGAGGCCTCCAGCACACTAACAGCGGTGAAGAACACTAAAAGAATGCTGAAAAACCAGAGGTCTTTCTTTTTCTTCTTCTTTTTCAACAACGGAAACTCCATAAAAAAGATAACCGCTGCGATAATGAGAATCGCCAGCATCGACCACATATTTATTCACCTAGCCTTCTTTTTTGATCGGTTGTGTAGAATTCCCTTTTCTGCGAAGCTCCGCTTTGACCTGTATGTCCACATCTAATTCTTTGAAATGTGTATCCCAATCGTCTTCAACAGTCTTCCAATATTTTGGGTTTTTACGATGAATTACGCTGCCGAAACCAAAAATATCAATTCCATAATCGTCTTGAGATATTTGAATAGAGGTTTCCATTAGTCTTTTAATTTCTTTCTCTGTTTCCTTATTCAAATCTTTAAGAGAATCTGCTTCACCTAAATCAATAGGACAATCCAATTCCCCCACGTTTCCCTCTACATCCAGTTCAATGGCAATGGAGGGTTCACCACCTTTAAATACCGCATCCATATTACTTTGAGTCCTTAATATTTCAATGCTTGCCGTTCCGTCTGTGCATGGGTGGGTGACGACTGAACTTTTGACATTTCCCAGAATGTAGTTATACCCTCTGCTTGCCTCGTCATCAAGCCAGCCTACAAGCCGGTCATCTTTTAATACGCCTAAGTGATCAATCGTCAGGTTGGATGGTGCATCAATATTTTCTATATTAGTAATGTTATTACCTGTATCTGACGGGCCTTCTTTGAGGAGACCGGTAATGACAGGGTTCTGCCCTTTATTGCGGATTTGAGAGATTAATTCGTCAATTCTGACCCCTTTTGAGGAACCGTGACTTTGTTCTACAGCTTCAATAGCCGACATAAGTTTATTAGCCGGGATCTTCTCATAGGGGGTAAGAATACTTAATAACGTGTTTACGTCCGTATCTCTAGCAACTGCTACGTAAAAAGCCGTCCGGAACTGATGATCCCTGTAAAATAAATCAAGGGAAGACATCATTCCTTCTTCAGCTAAATCTTCGCCGATCACAAGGAGCCTTAATTGGGCTAAGTACATATCACGCGAGGATTCACTGGCCAATTTTCTGAATGCCTCAAATATGGTTTCGCCGGTAGTCGAATAAGTCGACACCGGCGGGCGTGTAGTCGGTGCCTCTGTGGCGATTTCAGATGGGTTAATGACCTGAGTCACTAACAGGTATTGGTCGTCGTCCGTTTTATCAATCCCCATCGCCACCACAATGCCAAGCTTATCCAAGTCCTTACTGTTCCAGCACCCGGTAAGGAGAAGTAAGCATAAAGCTGCAGCTGAAACTTTGAAAAAGATGCCCCTCTTCATCACGATCATCAGCGCTCCTTTGATGTAGAATCTACACGTTTTTGGTCTTTTTTTGTTAAGGAACTAGGACGGGATAACAGGCCCCAGTGCGGAAAACGAACCAGTACATCCTTCTGATCTTTAGGGATAAAAGGAGCAAAAGGAGACATATACGGCTTATTAAAGGATTTTAGACTGCATAAATGGAGAACCATCGCAATCATACCCAGGATGATGCCATATAAGCCGAACGAAGCCGCTAACATCATCATAGGAAAACGCAGGATTCTAACTGAAATCGCCATATTATAAGCCGGAAAAACAAAGCTGCTGATGGCCGTGAGAGCAACGACGATAACCATAGCAGGAGAGACAAGGCCGGCCTGGACAGCGGATTGTCCCAGCACAAGCGCACCAACAATCGATACAGCGGAACCTACAGGTTTAGGGAGCCTTATCCCCGCTTCCCGCAGTACTTCGAACGTCAATTCCATCATCAAAGCTTCGACTAAAGCAGGAAACGGCACCCCTTCCCTCTGGGCAGCCAAGCTGATTAATAGAGGAGCCGGGAGCATCTCCTGATGAAACGTGGTGAACGCAATATAAAGAGAAGGCATAAACAAAGCGACAAAAAAACAGAACAAGCGCAATATCCTTATAAATGTACTAATATCCGACCGCTGGTAGTAATCTTCACTGGATTGCATGAAGTTAACGAATAAGGCGGGAACCAGCAGAACATTGGGCGTGCCATCCGTAATAATAGCGATTCGGCCTTCAAGAATGCCCCCCGCGATGGCGTCAGGTTTTTCAGAATTATAGACGGTAGGGAAGGGAGAATACTGGGCATCCTGCATAAATTCTTCAATATACCCGCCTTCTAGTACCCCATCAATATCGATTTGATCCAGGCGCCGCATCACGTCTTCAATGACTTCCGTTTCCGCTGTTCCTTCTAAATAGACAACCGCTACATCCGTATGGGTTTTTCTTCCTATTTTCTTAGGCTCAACACGTAGGGCGGGATCTTTAATTTTTCTTCGGAGTAATGCCGTGTTGGTCCTTAACGTTTCTGTAAAAGCTTCCTTAGGGCCGCGGATCACACTTTCTGAAGTAGTTTCCTGCACCCCTCTGTCACGCCAGCCCTTTGTGCTTGCAGACAATGCTTTCTTTTGTTTTTCGATCAGTACGATCGTTTCACCTGAAAGCAGCTTATCGAAAAGTTCCTTGTACGTCTCGATTTCTTCCATTTCACCAATGGGCAATGAACTTTCCTTGATGGTCAAATAAAGCTGGTGACTCGACACCCGCTTTGACGACATCTCATGCATCAAAGCATCAAGGATAAAGTCCTGTACAGCGTTCATATCTACAAGCCCGTCCATAAATAAAACCGCTGCGGAAGTTTTGTGAATCACCATAGGACGAATGACAAGATCAGAGCTGTCGCCCATAGTAGAACGTATATGAGCTAAGCTTTCTTCCAAATCAGGAATAAGCGGCTTTGAAGCGGCTGATGTTTGGTTGTTAGATTTTTGCTTCAACATTGATCCCGCCTTTAATCCCGAGTTTTTGCTTATTTTGTTCATAAACTGAGAAATTATGAAGGCATACATGATATTTTGTAAGAAATTCAGAACCTCAACTTTAAGGAAGTGTATATACACTTAAATTATTTCATTTGTGGGGGGATAAAAATGAATAGAGTATTCCTAGTCTCCATTCTTGCTGTTATATTTTTAACGTATAAACTGATTCAGGTTATAAAAAACAAAGAAGCGCCCAAAGGAAATAAGAAAATCGCCTGGTCATTATACGGATTCTTTGCAGCTGTCCTGGTCATAGTAAATATTTATTTTCCAGGATGAGAAAAATGAAATGGCAAGTCTGCGGGAGAAATAATCATACAGATTACATAGCAGTGGGGATATTAGAACCATCTCCCACAGAATTTATTTAAAAGGGGGAATAGTTATGGCTTTGGCTGTCTCCTTATTAGCTACACTGGTTTTCGGGTTTTTTGGAGTGATTGGTTTTTACCATGCCTTTAAACGGTACAACTCTGACGATAATTTCTTAGATATCATGTCTGCCTGTCCGAATTTGCTTCAAATAGTGGGGGAAGTGTTTTTGTGGATGACGAAAAAGCTATTTCCCCATTGGATACACAGCAAAATATACCGAGCAGCTGCTTTTCTGTTTGGGTTGATGATGTTTGGAATAGTAAGTTTGCTTTGGTAGAAAGGTCGAATGATTGTGAGTGAAGATAATGGAAAGTGTAATTGGATAGGGAATCGCTTTGACATGGTGAAAATACTCAGGTAGAAAGGTGGATGCTGATGTATATTCCTAAGCATTTCAAAATGAATGAAGAAGAAGTTTATGATTTTATGGAAACCTATGGATTTGCAACTCTTTATTCACAGCATAACGGAGAACCGTGCGCGACACATCTTCCGCTCACGTACGAAGAATCAGAACATGCGCTGTACGGCCATTTTTCACGGGCGAACGAACAGTGGAAGGATGCAGAAAACCAGCAGACTCTTGCCGTTTTCCAGGGACCGCACTGCTATATTTCCCCGTCCTGGTATGAAACAAATAAAGCCGTCCCTACCTGGAATTATGTATCGGTCCATGTCTATGGAACATTGGAAATGATTGAAGACAGCCAAACGACCTACGATACCCTGCACGACCTGGTGACTAAATATGAAAGCCCTGACAGTACGTATGATTTAAATCATTTGGAGCATGGTTTTATCGAAGGCATGAGTAAAGGAATTGTACCATTTCGACTAAATATCACTAAAATTGAAGCAAAAGCTAAATTAAGCCAAAATCATTCGGTGGAACGGCAGGAACGAGTTATTAAGCAATTAGAGAACTCTTCGCAGCAGGATGATCGAATTATTGCATCGCTTATGAAGAAGAACATTAAATAGGTGAAACCCAAAAAAGGGTACCAGGTACACAAAAGGAGAAATGCCGTACCTGGTACCAAAGTTCTGGAGTTTATCTTAACAGCAATATATATAAAATATTTGATATCAAGCTAATGACTTTACCCACTCATTCTACTCTTCTTTCTCATAATAATAAGTTAGGTTTATTTATGGATAAGGAGGAGGAAAATGCCGGAAGAAGTAGTTGTACCGAGTATGGACTATCCAACAATACAAGACGGAATAAATGGTGTAGATAACGGCGGCACTGTTCATGTAGAACCCGGACTGTACACTCCGGGGGCCACAATTATAGTGAACAAACCAGTGACACTCCTTGGCCCACAAGCTGATGTGGATCCACGGCCGACTTGTTCAACAAGTAGAACGCCCGGAAATCCGGCTACGGAAGCCATAGTAGATGGCGGTGGAATGTTGTCTACCATTATTAGGATTGAAGCGAGTGACGTTTCAATTAATGGGTTGGAAGTACGTAACGGTACCGGAGATCTAATTGCATCATTAGCTGGTGCGCCCGTTAAAGAAAGACCAAATGTGATTTATAACATTGTGCATCAGGCAACTGGTGATGAGGGGTTACAGTTAAGAAATATCTTGGATGGAGTAATAAGTTATAACCACGTATACGATACCTTTGGCGATGGAATTAATGTTTGCTGTGGTGCCCTGAATTCTACTATAAGTTATAATGAAGTCCATGATATTCGTTCCCCAGATGCAGCTATCTACGTTTATGAAGCTACCAACACAACCATTGAACGAAATTTAGTGTATAACGTGACGGTTAACGATGGTATAAAGCTGGGGGATGCAGCAGGAGCGGATGAGGGCCGCTCAGGAGGCTTTATAATAGATAATATCGTCCATGACGTAATCGAAGATGGAATTACTTTGAAAATGAGTGATACAACAATTGAAGGGAATGAGATTTACCGTTCTTTCAGCACAAATGGAGCTTTGTTTTTAGATTATACAATTGACAACATTTCCATTACGAATAACTGTATCCATGATAATGGCACAGAAGGAGATATGAAAACTACCTATGGAGTACGGGTTGGAATAGGGAATGAACTCCCTACAAATGTCAACGTAAACTTTAATAATATTTTTAATAACGTGGACGGCGGCCTGTTTTATAACTCAAATATGGGAGAACCTTTAGATGCAGAAAATAATTGGTGGGGAAGTCCTGATGGACCTAACACGCCTGGAGGAGATACAGTTGTAGGGAACGTGGATTATACTCCTTTCTTAGAGGAAGCTGCTCCGGTGTGTAACCCTAATATTGTATGTCCGGAAGATATAAATACAACGAGTGATCCTGGGGAATGTACATCAGAGGTAACTTATACCGTGATAGCAAACAGTAATGACTGCGGGATTGTAGAAGTTTCTTGTAATGGAAATGTACACACTTATTCGCCTCCTGAAAATACAGTGGAGGTAACTGAAACACGTTTATTTCCTGTGGGTGTTACCCAAGTTATTTGTGAAGCAACCAACGCCAGTGGGGACTTTGCTGATTGTTCTTTTGAAGTTACAGTCATAGATGAAGAGCCACCTGAAATCATATGCCCTGAAGATGTTGTGGAAGCCAATGATCCGGGAGAGTGCGGGGCGATAGTGACTTACCCAGCCCCTGCCGTTATGGACAATTGTCCAGACGCTACCTCCACCTGCACTCCAGCATCAGGGAGTTTCTTTCCAGTGGGGACGACACTTGTCACGTGTATAGCGACCGATGCTTCAGGAAATGAAAGTGAACCATGTACGTTTGAAGTCACGGTCATTGATGGAGAACCACCGGAAATCATATGCCCTGAAGATATTGTTCAAGCCAATGATCCAGGAGAGTGCGGAGCTGTTGTCACCTATCCAGCGCCTGCCGTCATCGACAATTGTCCAGACGCTACCTCCACCTGCACTCCAGCATCAGGGAGTTTCTTTCCAGTGGGGACGACACTTGTCACGTGTATAGCGACCGATGCCTCAGGAAATGAAAGTGAACCATGTACGTTTGAGGTCACGGTCATTGATGAAGAACCACCGGAAATCATATGCCCTGAAGATATTGTTCAAGCCAATGATCCAGGAGAGTGCGGAGCTGTTGTCACCTATCCAGCCCCTGCCGTCATCGACAATTGTCCAGACGCTACCTCCACCTGCACTCCAGCATCAGGGAGTTTCTTTCCAGTGGGGACGACACTTGTCACGTGTATAGCGACCGATGCCTCAGGAAGTGAAAGTGACCCATGTTCATTTG